>NZ_CP168688.1:0-2664846 GCF_044051715.1 Levilactobacillus parabrevis | reverse complement strand
TTTTTTTATACAAAGATTTTAGGGCGCTTCAAACTGAATTGTGAACAACTAAGCGCTTAATGCGTACATTCATATAGGTGCGATAAAGCTTGGTATAACAAGGATAAGCCCACGCTGTCGGTGCTAGACGCCGTGTGCGTCTTTGAACGTCACAAAGCTTAAACGAACGTTATCAGTTAAATGAAGAGATACGTTCGAATATCTTTGCTGTTCGTCTCTTGGTTACGTTCCCGGCTTGTGCTATCATAGTTAGTGTTGTGGACTAGCCACAAGAGATGAGAGAACTACTATTTAGAATGGGACAAGTGAGTTATCTTTAGAAAATAGGTGGAAAGTAATTATGAAAAAATACCGTAGTTATCGCCTGAGTTTAGGGTGGCAGATCTTAATTGGTCTGGTCTTAGGGATTATTCTAGGGGTCGTCTTTTACCAAAACAAGTTGGCAATCACGGCCATGCAAAATATTGGGAACATGTTCATCAGCTTGATTCAAATGATCGTGTTGCCGATTGTGGTCTCCTGTTTGACCGTTGGGATTGCCAACATGGGGGATATTAAGAAGTTAGGCCGTATCGGTGGGAAGACCATCATTTACTTTGAGGTCATGACGACCATCGCTATCGCCCTAGGGCTTCTGGTTGGGAATATTTTCCATCCTGGGAGCTTTATCGACATCCATCAACTACATAGTTCAGATATCAGTCAATACGTCTCCTCGGCCAAATCAGCTAAGGATTCAGGCATCTGGGCCACTTTGCTGGGGATTATTCCCACCAACTTCTTCAAGTCGTTAGGTGAGGGCGATATGATGCCCGTTATCTTCTTCTCCGTCTTCTTCGGATTAGGAACGGCCGCTATTGGTAAGCAAGGGAAAATCATTATCGACTTCTTAGACGCTGTATCACAGGTGATGTTCCGGGTCACCAACTGGGTTATGCATACGGCGCCAATTGGGGTCTGTGCGCTGATTGGGGTCACCATCGCGCAAATGGGGATTTCAGCCTTAGCTCCATTGGGGTATTTCATCCTCTTGGCTTACGGCACCATGGCGATCTTCATCGTGGTCTTCATGGGGCTCGTTGCGCGGATGTTTAAATTCCGGCTGAAGGATCTACTCTTTGTTATCAAAGACGAAGCCGTATTGGCCTTCTCGACGGCAAGTTCCGAAGCAACCCTACCACGGTTGATCGACAAGATGGACAAGTTTGGGGTCAGCCAAGGGATCGTTTCCTTCGTGATCCCGACCGGGTACACGTTTAACCTGGATGGCTCCGCTATCTACCAGTCATTGGCTGCGTTGTTCCTGGCGCAGGCCTACCATATTAACCTGAGCCTGGGACAGCAGATCACCTTACTGGTGGTTCTGATGATCACGAGTAAAGGGATGGCTGGGGTTCCTGGCGCGTCCTTCGTTGTCTTGCTGGCAACGGTCTCCACGATTGGGGTTCCGATGAGTGGTCTGACGTTTATCGCCGGAATCGACCGGTTAGTCGACATGGGGCGGACGGCCGTCAACGTTGTGGGGAACTCCCTCGCAACGGTGGTCATCGGTCGCTCGGAGCACGAGTTCAGCGAGGAAAAGAGTCAGAATTATCTCGAGGAGCTTCGTACAGCTAAAGTAAAATAAATACGATACAAAAACGCCCGTAATTCTTCGCGAATTACGGGCGTTTTTTATAATTGCAGAAACCAGATCAACGGTGTGCAGCCAGCCTTGCGGGGTGATTCCCATCAGCCCATGGGTACTGGCAGGACACGCGATAATCAGGATTAAGTTGTAGGATTTGTGTTAATTTCGTATCGACTATTAGAGATTAAAAACCAGCCTAGTTGAATCAGCGTCAGTTACAAGTGTCTTCCTCCCCACTGGGTTCCCCCAACGGTGAAGCGGCTATGTGAACTAGCACGTCAATGCATTATGGTTGTCATAGGGCCGAGAAAAACTGGGTAACTCTAGCTTGCGTTTTCCATTAAGTGGTTTGAATCCAACCGGCACACGAACGAATTCGGGAAGGTCAGCCGTGATTCAGTCGGTTACAACACCGACAGCGGCTGAGTTAAAGTGGCCAATCGATTCAGTCTAAAATCTACCAGTCGAACCTCCGCATCAAGCTACGGGGTCCGGGAAAGGGAAAGCTAGAGAACAGTTTTCCTCAAAGCGTCAACCTAGAGGCGTGAACTGACTGCAACTTTCCCACCGGCGAGTGATAACACGCTCCGGGATCATCTATACGTTGTGTTGTCATGTTCACTCACCTCCTCTAATCTAATCGACAGTGACAACTGTGAGTAAATTAAAAGCGCTTAGCCACGACTAGCTAAGCGCACAATAAAAAACATTTGTGTACGAACGGCCAGTCGTTGAGTTTTAGCACTATACGGCGTAGTTAGTTGTTTCATTAACAGCTACATTAGAACAGGCCTTAATTTGACCTGAACAGCTGACTCATTGGCGTTTCTCGACGTTTCTGAGCAGTAGCATTTTCCGTATAGGAGCCTCACCTAACAGCTTCTAATTTATTCTATAGTTCATTTTATCCTACTCAGTCAGGAAAAGCAATCAAAAGGCCTCAGGAAAATCGAATAATAATTATAATAACGAACTATTAATAAATTTATAACAGCACTTATATCTCTACCTAGTTTAGAATCATTCTTGATTTAATTCTTGCGAACGGTTATGCTTAGGGGGTATCGAAGCTTACTAAATGAGGGGAGTAGTTATCATGAATTTTATTGGTTCCGAGTTACCCGATTTTACTGTAAATGCCTTTCAGAATGGCGAAGTTAAGGCATTATCAACGGCCGACCTATTAGGCCACTGGTCAGTTTTGTTTTTCTATCCAGCAGACTTCTCCTTTGTTTGTCCGACTGAGTTAGGTGATTTAGCCGCTCACTATTCAGAATTCAAACAAAGTAATGCTGAAATTTATAGCATTTCCGAGGACACCGAGTTTGTTCATCAAGCTTGGCACGAACAGAGTCAGGAAGTGGGGCAGGTGGCTTATCCCATGATTGCCGATCCTGCTGGTATCTTGGCCCGGCACTATGAAGTCTTAGATACGGATGCCGGTCAAGCCTATCGGGGTGTCTTTATTCTCGACCCTGCAGGAAAGGTCCGGTCATACACGATCAACGATATGGGGATTGGCCGCAACGCCACGGAGATTCTTCGAACACTAACCGCCGCACAGTTCGTTGCTGAACACGGCGACCGCGTTTGTCCTGCTAATTGGCATCCCGGCGAACAGACATTGAAGCCAGGGACAGACTTGGTTGGTAAGATTTAACTGGTTCTCAATATAAAATGCAATTGAAAAGCGTGGTCACCCCCTGGTTGAGGTGATCACGCTTCTTTTAGGCTTGGGGCATTTTCGCCAGCAAGGCATTAATCTGATTGATTTCGTCAGTGCTGAAGTCGGTGTTGGCAAACGCCTTCAGGTTGTCCTGCAACTGACTAGGGCGACTGGCGCCGACCAGCACACAGCTGACGACAGGCTGATGAAGGAGCCAGGCAATCGCCATCTGAGCGAGTGATTGGCCACGTTGCTGGGCCAGCTCATTGAGAGCTTTGACCGTGCTCAGCGTGTGTTCCACGTTATCCTCATGTAGGAAGGGACTCGTGGATTTGTGGGCCCGTGAATCGGCGGGAATCCCGTTGAGGTAACGATCGGTCAGAAGCCCCTGGGCCAGTGGACTGAAGGTGACTAGTCCCGTCTGCTCGTCGGCCAACGTCTGCAGCAGGCCATTACGATCGATGTGCCGATCGAACAGACTGTAGCGGCTTTGATGGACAATATACGGCGTGTGCAGGTCGTCAAAGATGGCTTTGATGGCCTTAGTTTGTTGCGGGTCGTAGTTGGAAATCCCGATGTACAGCGCCTTACCTTGCCGCACCAGTTGGTCCAACGCTAAGGCAGTTTCTTCCAGCGGCGTGTTCGGGTCTGGCCGGTGAGAGTAGAAGATATCCACGTAATCCAGTTGTAGCCGCTTCAGGCTCTGGTTGGCACTGGCGATGATATTCTTCCGAGAGCCCCATTCACCGTAAGGTCCGGGCCACATCAGGTAACCGGCCTTGGATGTAATGACCATTTCGTCTCGGTAGGGCCGCATATCGCGAGCCATGATCCGACCGAAGTTAGTCTCGGCACTTCCTGGTTCTGGGCCGTAGTTGTTGGCTAGGTCAAAGTAGGTAATGCCGGCGTCAAAAGCCGTGTGGACGATGGCCCGTTGATTATCAAAAGGATCGACACTACCGAAATTATGCCAGAAGCCCAGACCGATTGCTGAGAGCTTGAGGCCACTGTTGCCGCTACGCCGGTATTGCATGGCGTCGTAGCGGTGTTCATCTGCTAAATACATGTAACTACCTCCAATATGTAAGGTGCTATCTTTAAGTATACGGGTCTTACGATAAAAATGAAAACGAATTCATAAATTGCCACATAAAAACGCGCCGAGCACCAGCGGTACTTGTCGCGTTTCGTGGGGAGCGTTGACTCCTGCGGTGATTATTTCCCTTGGGGAATTTTAGCGTATTCTTGTTGGTACCAACCGTCCCAGGTATTTTCCTTGAGGGAGCCGTTTTCGTTAAATGGTAGGTTGATTGTTTGCAGAATTTCTACGAATAAATTCTTCTTGTATTCCAGCACGCCGGCAGCCAATTGGTCAGGGCCAAAGTTCCGGTTTGCGTAGATGTACATGTTGATATCGTTCATGGCGTAGTCAACCTTGAACTGTGATAAAATTTCGAGATCGTTGGTCCGGTAATGCTCGAGATAGAAGTGAACGAAGTCGGTTAACGCGGTTAATTGGGCGTGTTCGTCCAGGTCGGTAATCGTTAAATCTTGGTTTTGCAAAGTGGAGACCTCCTCAAATTCTGTGTTGCCGTGAGTATCGGTCGTCTGTCGATCGGTGCCCCTTTTTTATTATGGCACACTTTGACCGTTCGTAAAGGAAACTGGTCCAAATTTTTTCAGTGTGAATGAAATAAAACGCTATCATAGGACTAGTGTATAATAATGACTAAGAAAATAGTGAAGGGAGCTGTAGCGCATGCGGGTATTTGTGGTGGGAGCCAATGGTCAAACGGGGCGTCGATTGGTCACGCAATTACGGGCGCGAGGGGATGATCCCGTTGCGGGTTTAGGCCCTGATGAAGATGGTGAGGACTGGGAAGATCAGGGGATTACAGTTCGCCGAATTGACCTGTTAGCCAAACCAGAAAGGATTGCGAGTGCTCTGATGGGGTGTGATGCCGTCATGTTTGCTGCCGGATCTGGCGGCCGAACCAAGGATGACATGACTCTATTGATTGATTTAGATGGGGCGGTCAAGACGATGCAGGCGGCTGAGATTGCTGGTGTGCGCCGTTTCTTGATGATCAGTATGCTCTTTGCCGAGGATCGCAATCGTTGGGCGGAACCACTGAAGCCCCTCTACGCCGCGAAGTTTTACGCGGATAACTGGCTGGTCCATCAGACCAATTTGGCTTATACGATCGTTCAGCCCGGCGCACTGTCGTTTCATCCCGGAACTGGGCGGGTCAAGAGTGATCCATTGGCCGTTGGTAGCATTCCCCGAGCAGATCTCGCGGCCTTTATGGTGGCGGCCTTACATGCACCGCAGGCGGTAGGGAAGACGATTCCCTTGCTGCAAGGAAGCACTCCGATTGCTGAAGTCCTAGCGCGTATTTAAAAACCAATACTAGTAATGGTTTACTGTATATGCTATAATCAAACCATAGAAAAATAACCTATCCGTTTGATTTTGCCAAAGGAGGCGACGACCATGACTGAAAAGTTACTGATTGCTCCATCCGAAGCTGAAGTTCTGACTGACCACCTCAATGAGTGGGCCCATTGGCGGCAGACCGCTGACCGGACCACTGCTGATGGTGATTGGGAACGGTTTATTGAAAAGAGTCGTCAAAAGGCAGAGTGGGAAGCGGGCTTAGCCGCTGAAATTGACCACTGGGAGAGCCTGCATGCCTTGCAAATGGCATTGACTGATAGTCTTGCCGGGACAACTTCTCGTGGCCATACGCGGCAATAAGGGCTATTGGATATGATGATACTAAGATCCTCGCTTAGGCGGGGATCTTTTTCTATATTGTGGGGATGAGCGCGAAAAAAAGACGCCATAACGGCGTCTTTTTCAATCGGTTTTAATGATTTATTGTTCTTCGTACCATGAGTAGTGGAAGTCACCAGGGCGGTCACGACGTTCGTAAGTGTGAGCACCGAAGTAGTCCCGTTGTGCTTGCAGCAAGTTAGCTGGCAAGACTTCAGCACGGTAGCTGTCGTAGTAAGTGATAGCAGCTGACAGGCTAGGTACAGGAATACCAGCTTGAACGGCCATTGCGACAACGTCACGCGTTGATTGTTGGTACTTAGCAGCAACTTCTTTGAAGTAGTCATCAAAGAGTAAGTTGGTTAAGTCAGGTTCCTTGTCGAAGGCATCGGTAATCTTTTGCAGGAATTGGGCCCGGATAATGCAACCGGCACGCCAGATTTGTGCTAATTCACCGAACTTCAAGTCCCAGTTGTTCTTTTCAGAAGCAAACCGGAGTTGTTCGAAACCTTGAGCGTAACTCATTAACTTACCAAAGAAGAGGGCTTGGCGAACCTTTTCAACGAATTCAGTTTCGTCACCGGTGTCAACCTTGCCTTGCTTTTCAGCAGGTGCCAAGACTTTAGAAGCCTTAACACGTTCGTCTTTAAGCATTGAGATGTAACGTGCGTAAACAGCTTCAGTGATAACTGATTGAGGAACTTGAACGTCTAAGGCGTCTTCAGAACTCCACTTACCAGTACCCTTGTTGTTACCACGGTCCAAGATAGCATCCAAAATGGATAAGTTCTTGTCATCGCCTAAGTCATCCTTACGAGTCAGGATGTCAGCAGTGATTTCGACCAAGTAACTGTCAAGTTCACCCTTGTTCCATTCTTTGAAGATGTCAGCCATCTTGTCAATGGAGATTCCAGCAACGTTACGCATGATGTTGTAGCTTTCATCGATCAGCTCTTCATCACCGTATTCGATACCGTTGTGGACCATCTTAACGTAGTGACCAGCACCGTTAGGTCCGATGTAAGATACACATGGCTTGCCGTCTTGGTCAGCCTTAGCAGCAATCTTTTCTAAGATTGGGGCAACTAAGTCGTAAGCTTCCTTTTGGCCACCTGGCATTAAGGAAGGACCTTGTAAGGCACCCAGTTCACCACCGGAAACACCCATACCGATGAAGTTGATACCGGACTTGTCCAGTTCGGCGTTACGAGCCATCGTGTCGTGGAAGTTCGTGTTCCCACCATCGATGAGGACATCATGCTTGTCCAACAGAGGAAGCAATTCGTGGATAACGGCGTCAGTTGGCTTACCAGCCTTAACCATCAAAAGGATCCGCCGTGGCGTTTCCAAAGACTTAACGAAGTCTTCCACCGTGTAACTTGGAACTAACTTCTTTTCGCTGTGGTCTTTCATAACTTGTTCCGTCTTGTTGGAGGAACGGTTGTAAATACCAACCGTGTACCCGCGACTTTCGATGTTCAGGGCTAAGTTCTTGCCCATGACAGCCATACCAACAACACCAATATTAGCTTTTTCTGCCATTAGAAACCTTCCTTTACTTTGTTAAGATTGATTTCGGTTTTACCAACTCCTAGTGTAGCATTGAACAATTTAAAAGGGAACTCATTTGACTGCTTTTTTTCAAAATAATTTAGATTTTTGTAAAAAAATTTCGTTGGAGCGGGTGCAACTAGTCCTGTGTCAGCTGATAGTCCTGAACATTGGCCGCAACTTTCCCCAGCAATTCCTCCAGAATGAGCTGTTCACCCGCGGAGAGACCGTGCGTTCCAATAGCTAAAATGTGCTGCTCGTAAGCCTCTAGCTCAGGATAAATTGCGCGGCCCTTGTCGGTGGCGACCAGGGGGCGTAGTTTCTTGTTAGCGGTGTCCGACTGACGGGCCACGTAATGATGCTCAATCAGCTTGCGCACAGTCCTCAGGCACGTTGACCGGTCCACGTGGAGCTGATTGGCCAACTCGGTCTGGGTGATTCCAGGATTCTCGAAGATGCGCATTAAATAGATGAATTGATTGTTTTGAAGATCATCACGCTGAAAAAGTTGGTTCCCAATAACTGAGGTCGACCGGGCGATCAGACCAATACTCCGAAAAGAATTTGCCATATTTTCTCCTTTTTGTTGCATTTGAAATTAAAACGCGCGATACTAATAGACATATTATAACACGAAGAAAGAATGATTTGATGATTAAATGGCATATTGGAACGTTCGATGATTTATCCGGCAAAGAGTTATACAAGGTTGCATATGAACGTATTCGGACGTTCGTAGTCGCTCAGAACCGACCTTACCAGGAAATTGATGCGATTGATCCCGTTGCTTGCCACATACTGGGCTTTCAAGGTGACCGACTGGTGGCGTATGCGCGAATTTTTCGGGAAAATGGCCATACCACGTTTGGTCGTGTGCTGACGATTCCAGAAGTCAGGGGACAAGGTGTTGGCCGGCAACTCATGGGCCATATTGAAGCGGAGATTCAGCGCCACTACGCCGGTGAATCAATCAGTATTGAGGCGCAGATCGACAAACGAGGCTTTTACGAAAAGTTTGGCTATCACGCACTAGGTGCCGTCTTTGATTTCAATGGCTCGCCGCACATTCGAATGGATAAGGCGGCGCTGCGAATGGCAGAGTAAGTGGTAGTTGACGTCCCACCGGCTTCAGTGCTGCGAGCAATATCTTCTGTAACTAAAAAAACGCCGATTACCCACTAGCGGGTGATCGGCGTTTTCGTCTAATTTAGTTGTTTAAGCGGTAGACCCATTCACGGTGGTCGCGTTGAATCAATTCTTCAGCGGCGGCAGGTCCCATGGAATGTGGCGTGTAGTTAGGGAATTGTGGTTCTTGTAAGTCCCAAACGCGCCGGATTTGGTCCACGAACTTCCAAGCGTAGGAAACTTCTGGCCAACTGGAGAAGTTAGTCCCGTCACCCTTCAAGACGTCATGCAACAGACGTTCGTAAGGTTCTGGCGTATCCTTGGACTTCTGAGCATCGACCAGGTAGTCCAACTTGATGGGTTCCGTTGAGAAGCCAGTGTCGTTGGTCTTGGCGTTTAATTGCAGAGAGAATCCAGCGTGTGGTTCAACGAAGATCGTCAAGACGTTGGCAGCCAGTGGGGTGTTTTGACTTTGTGGAAAGGCAAAGATGTCCACTAATGGCCGCTTGAAGACGACGTCAACTCGCGTGAACTTGTCGGCTAACATCTTCCCAGTCCGAATGTAGAATGGGGTGCCAGACCAACGGTAATTGTCGAATAACAACTTCCCAGCAACAAACGTTTCAGTCGTTGAATCGTGAGGGACGTTATCTTCGTGACGGTAGTCAGCTTGTTCGTTGATTGAGCCATATTGGCCACGAACAAAGTTGGTTGCGGCGTCGGCAACGTTGTAAACACGCAGGCTCCGTAAGGCCTTAACTTTTTCAGCCCGGATATCGGTATCGGTGAAGGCTACAGGTTGTTCCATAGCTAACAGAGAGACGATTTGCATGATATGGTTTTGGACCATGTCCCGCAAAGCCCCACTGTTGTCATAGTAGGAAGCCCGTTCTTCAACCCCGAGTTTTTCGGATAACGTGACTTGGATGTTGTCGATGTAACGGTTGTTCCACAGAGATTCAACCAAGGTGTTCCCGAAACGCAGGGCTTCGATATTTTGGATCATTTCCTTACCTAAGTAGTGGTCGATCCGGAAGATTTGATCTTCATCGAAGGACTTGCTTAAGGCATCGTTTAATAATTTAGCGGAATCGTAATCCCGGCCGAATGGCTTTTCAATGACCAGACGGTTGAAGACATCCTTACCTTCAGACAACAAGCCTTGCGTCTTCAAGTCTTGAGCAATTGTGCCGAAGAATTGAGGGGCCATTGAGAGGTAGAAGATTCGGTGGCCTTCTGCCTTGTATTTCTTATCTAACTTGTCCATCAGTTCCTTCAAGACGGCGTAGTGTGCCGTGTCGGTAACGTCATGGTCTTGGTAGTAGAAATGGGAAACAAAGTCGCTTGCTTCCTTAGAGTCCGTCCGGTTACCACTGTCTGCTAAAGACTTCTTGATAGCAGCGCGGAACTTGTCATCGTCCATTTTTGCACGGGAAGTCCCGATAACGGCGAAATGGGACCGCAAGTTACCTTTACGATAGAGATTGAAAAGGCTTGGGTAGAGTTTCCGGTAAGCTAAGTCACCAGTACCACCGAAGAATAAGAATACAGCTTTACGTTCAGTTGCCACGAGATCGTCACTCCTTAAATTTAAAATCGTTATATGAGCAGTGTCTACGAATCAAAAAACATTGAAGGTTGCTATCGGTTATCCACGGATGGGGGCAACCATCCGGGAACCCGCGAGTTGCCTAGAAAAAGTATGTCTAGACCACTTCGGAAGTTATTATACGCTTCTTTCTGATGAAACGCGACCTTTTTAAACCAAGAATTTAAAATTTAGACAACCGGTTGCAATCCTGTGAAAACAACGATTACACGATTTCTCCGTTTTCATGAAAGCAGAACGTCTCTTGCTGAAATGCAGTGGAAACGCCGTGCCCACTAGAAAACTATGAAATCGCTATCACCCGTAGTCTAACAAAAAAACTCGCCGAAGTAACGTCAGACGAGTTGGATTACTGAAACTATTTTCATGAAAGATAATTAAGTGGCACAGTGACCAAGGGGCAGAACCGCTGGCAAGTATGTTTGGTGAACGACCAATGTATGATTTAGTCCAGTCCTCCAGAATTTTAGAGTTGGCTGGGGTGAGGGTGATAGCCATAGTGAATGACTTGTTTTTAAAGCGTTACGGTTAACCGATTAGGGAAATGTCCCCGAACATGCCGAAAGTGAAGTTCACTACCCGCGAGGTTGGTGACCAACTGCAATGGCCGCTGAACCTTAGCCGTTCCCTGCCAAGGACGTAAATCAAAGGTGACCGGCGTCTCGTTCGCCTGCCGCAATGTGAGGTCAACGTCTTCAAAGGTAATGTCGTGAATAGCTTCTGCAGATTCAGCCGCCACAAGAATTCCGTTTTCCGTGTTGCTGGTGATATGTTTGAATGACACGTGGCGGATGGTCTGGCCAGTAAGGTCAGTCGCGGCGTCACGGGGAAGTAGGCTGATGAAGATGGGTTCGCCTGAGCCCCACCAGTCCGCACTGTAGGGCTTGGTGTCGATGGTAATATCTTCAAAGCTAATATTTTCCGCACTACCGGGATCTCGTAACTGAAAGGCTAGCCCCCGATTGGTATCCTTGATCGTCAGGTGACGAAATTTACAATTCTCAAAATTGCCAAAGCTACTACTCCCGAATTTTACGGCGGCACTCTGCGTCTTCAGGTAACAGTTCTCCACGAGAAGGTTGGTGCAGTCCCCGTAGGACGCGGACTCTTCAGTACATTTGGGACAGATGGCATCGTCACCGGTAATGATTTCACAGTCATGGATATGGGTATTTTTACTGCGATCGACATCGATGCCATCAGTATTGGGCATCCGGACTTCGTTGTGAATGGCGATGTGACCGATTTCCGTATTGTGACAACCGACCAGATGAACTGTCCAGAAGGGGGCGTTCTCCACGGTGATGTGATCCAGTGTGATGTTCGTACAATCCTCTAGGTAAATCGTCATGGGGCGGGGATAATTGTAGAATTTCAAATGAACTTCAGTATCCTGATTGGGATAAATGAAGGCAGTATAGTTGCCGTCGATGTGGCCTTCACCCGTAATGGCGATATTACGCTGTCCCTTGGCGTAAATAAGTGCCGAAATTGGCGTGGGGTTGCGATTCAGTTCAAAGGGACCGGGACGGTGAGTATACTTGGTTTCATCGCCGCTGGCTTGGAGAATGGCATCGGCCTCTAGGTGGAGGTTGACGTTGCTCTTCAACTGAAGGCCGTCAATGACGTAGGTGCCGTTGGGGATGGTCACTGTGCCACCGTTATTGGCTGCGCAACGATCAATGGCAGTCTGAATCGTCAGGGTCGCATTGGTTGTGATGTCGTCTTCGATGGCTAGATCAAGAATATTGATATTCTGCATAAATTTACGCTCCATTTCTATCAGATTGCACAGGTGAAAAATAGACGTGACTTGGGGGGAGTAGGTGGTCGTTTCATCCCCAGCTTAACATAATTTGAAAGCGGTGCCACGTCAACGGACCAATCTACGCCTAAGGTTGCTATCGCGGGAACTGACGCCCAGCGTGCGGGTAAAGAATGGATAACAGATTAATTTGTTTTAAGTGTTGTTAAAGAAGGCCCAACCTGGTTATAAATTTGTCACTAATTTGCAAAAAATCTGTTATACTACTAGGCGGTTAGAAAAATACTTTGTCGGCAAAATTTGTCGGTCAAACTCAATATAAGGGGTCAGGAAAACAATGAAGAAATTTATGGTTGCAATGACTGGTTTGGTTACTTTATTTACAATTGGTGCCACAGTACCAGCTGTGACTGGGACTGCCACGACGACTGCACATGCTGCTACGCACGTTGGACCTAGCTTGAGCGTTAAGGCAATTTACAACAATTCCAAGTCAATCACGGGGACGGCTACGAAGGGCTCTAAGATTGCGGTTAAGAGCACGAAGAATGCTAAGAAGAGCTTGGGAACTGCAACGGCTTCTAAGAAGACGGGTAAGTACACGGTTAAGTTAGCCAAGAAGTTAAAGAAGAACGCTAACGTCTACGTTTACGCTACTAATCCGAAGACGAAGACGTCTTTCTACCGGATTATCCGGGTTCAAGCCGCTGTTACGAAGAAGGCAACGACTAAGAAGGTAACCCCTAAGAAGACGACTGCCAAAAAGGTAGCAACGAAGAAGACCACTGCTAAGAAGACCACTGCTAAGAAGACTGCTTCAACCAAGAAGGCTGCTAGCTTTACGGTTAAGACGCCTACTGGCACTTGGAAGTCCAACACGGCTAACAAGTATTCTCAGAAGATCGTCTTCAGTCAAAAGACTGGTTTCAACCAATACCTCTACAAGAATGGTAAGAAGGTTAAGACTTTAGTTTCTTACGCTAAGTACAGTGTTAAGGCTAAGACCCCTACGTTCTGGAAGATTAATTACACGCCTAAGGGTTCTAAGACGTCTAAGACCTTCTACTTACGCTTCACTTCTGCTAAGAAGTTCAAGATCGTTAACAGCAAGGACCAAGTCGTTGCCGTTAAGGCCGGCGTTGCGCCAGCTGCTAAGTGGACTTTCACGAAGTAAGCTTGTTTCTATAAATTAGTTAATTAAAACCGCCATTTCGTAATTTTGCGAAGTGGCGGTTTTTGTTCGGTATTTGTGATGCCAGTGGGTGAATTGTCGCAAATTTTTGCCAGGAAAATAGGTGAAAGCAGTCGTAACCGAATCCTAGTTTTGCAGTATAATAATTGTGTATCACATATATCTAGGGGGTAGTTAGATTGCTAAACTTTAAAGGAAAATTGACGGCTGGTTTACTGCTGGCTGGTGCGGTCGTGAGCATGGGGATGCTTGCAGCACCAGCAACGGCGCAGGCGTCAAGCAAGTATTTGACGGGGCAATATGGGAGTTACGTCCGGGCCAAACGTGATGTATACGTTGGTATTTCGCAACGTCACGGGCATACATACAAGCCATTGCTAAAGAAGAAAGGGTCCTTGCTCTTCGTAACCAGCTCCACCCAAAAATTTGGGAGCTCAGTGGTCAAGTCGTCCTTCACTTCTGGGGCGGTGCACTATAATCGCCTGAAAAATTTGGCCTTTACGATGACAGATTCAGTACCACTGACGAAGGCAAACTTTAAGAAGGTCACCCTTAAGGCACCGATTCGCGGAACGATCCTGCGTCAAGGAAATGGGTTCAAGGATACCAAGAAGAATGGATTTGCCTCGCCCATGTTTTACCTGACGCTTGACAACTATATTCAGTATTATAATCAGGCCGCGATGAATAAATATGATAATGGTGGCGTTATGTCAGTCAACTATGGCAATAGCATGGAAGTTTACAAGCCGACCGCCTCTGCCAAGATGACCAAGACCACGGTCAAGGGCAACACGACAACGGTACAATATAACAAGTACATCAAAGGCCTACCCGGCAAGAAAATTAGTGCACACACCTACCAGATTAAGATTACCGACCTTAAGACCAAAGGGAGTAAATCCTTCGAAGATGACTATTATGGTGGCACGTGGAATAATTATACGGTCAATGGCAAGCCTTACTTCTCTGGCATCATTAATGACTTTGGTTAAGCGTAACTGCTTCCAGAAACATTAAAATTTGTATTTTAAAAATCCGATTACCCTAATTTTCTGGGTAATCGGATTTTTGTCGCTTCTATTCGACTGTGTTAGTTCGTGGCTAATTGCTGAACGGGTTGTTTCGTGGGCTTATTGACATGGGGATGGTAGCCGATTAAGCGCATCGCGTTGAAGATAACGACGAGGATTGAGGCTTCGTGGACGAACATCCCACTGGCCATGTAGATGTAACCATAGACCAGGCCAATCAGTAAGAACAAGACCGTAGCGATGGCAATCGTGATGTTTTCCTTGGTGTTGGCAGAGGTCTTCTTGGCCAAACCAACCGCGTGGTTCAGGGCGTTGAAACTAGATTGCATCAGGACGACATCCGCCGTTTCAATGGCGACATCGGTCCCACCACCCATGGCAATACCGACGCTAGCGGTGGCTAAGGAAGGACTGTCGTTGATACCGTCCCCAACGAAGGCCACGTTGCGACCCGCGTCTTGGAACTTCTTGACAAAGGTGACCTTGTCGGCTGGTAACAGGTCAGCGTGGACCTCGTCGATGCCTAAGGATTCAGCAACGGCTTGGGCGGTGGCTTGGTTGTCACCCGTCAACATAACCAGGTGCTTGATGCCTTGGCGTTTCAGCGCAGCGAGTGCGGCGGGAACTTCTGTCCGTACCGTGTCAGCGACGCCGAGGATGAAAGCTAATTGACCTTGGTAGCCGACCAATACCGTGGATTGGCCGTCGTCTTGCATCTCGTGTAAATCAGTTAATTGCGTATCGGTTAACGTAATGCCGTTGTCTTTCAACAGGGCAGCATTGCCGACGTAGAGGGGTTCATCGTGCCACTGACCGATCATGCCGCGACCCTTGATGGTTTCGGTAGTCATGGTGGCCGCATCCGCTGGCATGTGGGCAACGAGATGACTCGTAATGGCTGTTGCTAATGGGTGATCGGAGGTTTGTTCGACCTGAGCGATGGCACCTAATAAGTCGGAATCGCCTGTGTATTGTTTCATGCCAGCGACGTCCATTTTACCCGTTGTTAACGTCCCAGTTTTATCAAAGACAATCGTGTCGACTTTGGCGAGACTTTCAACCACATCGCCACCCTTGATAAGAATGCCGTTTTTGGCACCGTTACCGATCCCAGCCACGTTGGAGACTGGTGCACCGATAACCAGGGCCCCAGGGCAACCAAGGACGAGGACCGTGATGGCCAACCGGAGATCTTGTGAGAAGACGAAGACTAGAATGGCAATGACCAGAACGGCTGGCGTATAGTATTGGGCAAATTTGTCGATAAACTTTTCAGCGGGAGACTTGGTGTCTTGGGCCTCTTCGACCAATTCAATAATCTTGGAGAAGGTCGTTTCATCCCCAACCTGGGTGGCTTCAATCTGCAGGGTACCACTTTCGACCATGGCACCGGAGTAAACACCATCGCCATCAGCCTTGTTGACGGGCCGAGATTCACCAGTAATGGAGGATTCGTTGACGTAGCCAGTACCGCTGACGACCTTGCCATCGACGGGGACTTGGCCACCGGCTTTGACGAGGACAATGTTGCCTTCCTCCAGGTCATCGACATCGACTTCTTCAGTCTCACCATCGTCACCGACTAGCAGTGCCGTGGTTGGGGCCATTTCAGTCAGGGATTGAATTGCGCCCCGCGTCTTGGCCAACGTCTTTTGTTCCAGATAGGAACCGAAGAGAAATAGGAATGTTACAATGGCTGATTCTTCAAATTCACCGATGGCAAACGCCCCGATAACGGCGATACCGACCAGTAATTCAATACTGAAGACTTTGGCCTTCAAAGCACTGATGGCCCGCAGAACGATGGGAGCTGCGGCGATAACGGAAGCGATGATCCAGGCAGTGTCGGTGACATAGGGCACTTTGGTGAACCAGGCGTTGAGGAAGCCGACGATAATCAAGCCGGCGGACCAGAAGGTAATAGGATTAGTGTGAGAATAAATATAACGTTGGAATGCCATAAGATAACGATCCTTTCTTTGTCTAAGTTATTTAAGGTTTTTACGTTCCTTGTTTATGTACTCATTATGCCTGGGAATGGCGGACATTAACTTGATGCGAATCAAGTTGGCTGATTTATTTCAAATAAAGTGAGAATTATTGTCTGTGACTACTAGAAGCTCTGTCACTAATTGCTTTGGTTGTTGGTTGTGATACTGAGCGGTAAAGCTTGTAAGATATTAAAAATCCACCTGCAGTGTCGTTTTGACATTGTAGATGGATTTTTGTGATTGATAGAATTGAATGTCGCCGGTTTCAATAATTCTTTAATTAGCAACTATTATGAGCCGAAGGAGGCCAGGGATGCAGTCAGCTGTGACAGCGGTGTTGGACCGGGCGATTGCTTTTTCCCGGTCTTACACCGCGGGACGTGTTTGGAAACTCGCATGATCCTGGCGAGGTTTCAAACCGAGCCGGAAGCCCGCCCTTTGGCTGGAGGTGATCCCCATAGCAGACGGAATCTCTGGCAGCCGCAGGCGACTGGTAACAGCTGAATTCAGTCGTTATTTTAACCGGTAACCGTCGCTGGCGCGGTCGTAGGTCAACGTTACGCTGCTGTCTGGCAGATCGACCGTAATCGTCTGGTAGGCGGGATCGTAACCGTGGTGTAACAGGTCAACGGCCACCTGGCCATCCTTGACGGTGATTTCATAGCGGTTGAATTCGCCGTTTTGATAATTGAAGTCGAGACCGTCATCTTGGTAGTGGGTGTAGGTGCCGGCATTGCCGAAGAGCTTGAAGGTCATGGTCGTATCGGGTTCCTCGCTGATATGGCTGACCGGTGCGCCCCATGGTAAGAGGGTGTCTTTCTTGATAAATAGAGGCAGCTTAGCCAGTGGTGCATCGGCGACAATGTCCTGGTTACCCGTGTATTCACGGTTGTTCCAGAAGTCAATCCACTTACCAGCTGGCAGGTAAACAAGCCGTTTAGTTTGAGACTTCTGAACGACTGGCGCGACTAACACATCGTCACCGACCATGTATTCATCGTTTAAGTCGCGAGTCCGTGGGTCATCCTCGTAGTTCAGAACCAGTGGCCGCATGATCGGAAGCCCAGTCTGACTTTCCTGCGCGAACAGATCGTACAGGTAGGGGATGAAGCGGTAACGGAGCTTCAAGTACTTGCGGTAGATCGACAGTGTCGGTTCACCGAAGGCCCAGGGTTCCTGCCGCCGCGTGCCCATCGCCGCGTGGTTCCGCAGTAGGGGACTGAAGATAGCGGCTTCGATCCACCGGGTCAGCAGTTCAGCGTTGGTATCGGAAGCAAAGCCCCCGATGTCGGTGCCGACAAAGCTGAAGCCACTCAGTCCTAAGTTGCAGAGCTGAGGAATCATCATTTGAATGTGTGGCCAGATACTCCGGTTATCCCCGGTCCAAACGGTCGAGTACTTCTGAGTCCCGGCGTAGGCTGCCCGGGTGATGACGTATGGCCGCCGTCCCTGTTGGCTCTTCAGGCCTTCATAGGTGGCCTTGGCCATGTTGTGACCGTAAACGTTGTGCATCTTGGCGTGAGTCGACGGCGTGTCCTGGTCGCTGAAGACCACATTGTCCGGGATGTTGCCTTCAAACGTTGCGGGTTCGTTCATGTCGATCCAGACCCCACCAACACCGTTGTCCGTTAGGAATTTATTGTTGTTTGCCCACCACTTGCGAACCGCTGGCCGACCAAAGTCGGGGAAGGCGGAGTCGCCGGGCCAAACTTTGTTGATGTAGACCTTGTTATCCGGTGTCTTGACGAAGTAATCCTGTTTGAGGCCTTCTGCGTAGGTGTGATAGTCCGGGTCCTGTTTAACGCCGGGATCGATAATTGGAATAACTTTGATCCCGTTTTGCTTGAGTTTGGCCACGAAGGCCTTGGGGTCACCCTCGAATTTATCCTTGTCCCAGGTGAAAACCCGGTAGCCTTCCATGTAATCGACGTCAAAGTGAATCGCATCGCAGGGGAGATCGTACTTCTTCAGGCCGTCCACAATCGCTTGGACTTCCGCCTGGCTGGCACTGTAGCCCCAACGAGATTGTTGATAACCCAGCGTCCACTTCTGCGGCAATGGCACGCGACCGGTGAGGTAGGTGTAGTTGGTCACAACGTCCTTCAATGTTTGACCGCCAATGATGTAGTAGTCTAGGTTGCCTTGAACGGCAGAGTAGAAGTAGTAGTGGGTGTCTTCCTTACCCATGTCGAAGTGACTCTTGTAAGTGTTGTCGAAGAATAGACCATAGGGATGGCCGTTCTTCAAGCCCAGCATAACGGGAATCGACTTGTAGAGGTTCGGAAAGTTTTCGAGTTGGGGAGCGGGGTTGTCCACATTCCAGTTGTCGTATTCAAAGCCCCGCTTGTCGAGGTAGCCGGTCTTGTCACCCAGACCATAGAGGTGTTCGTCGGGGGCGAGGGCCTTGACGACTTCGTAGTAGCCGGTATCGGACTTAACCGTTGACTTCGTGACACTGTGACCTTCGGCTTCAACCAGCCGTTGGTGCACCTTGTCGATGCCCTTGTCGAGGAGCTGCCGTTCGCCGCGGTAGTCGGTAACGAGGGCGTTGCCGTTGGCGTCGTAAGCGTCCACGTGGCGGTCAGCATCTAATTTCAGTGTCAGAGCGCTGGTCTTTAATTCATAGTGATCGCCGGCGTCGGTAAGGGTGTAGTCGGTCGGTTGTTCCTTGTTGCCTTCGATGGCGTAGGATTGGCCGTTGTCACCGCGATTTTCAAAGACCCGGATGATAGCGGGGGTCACAACGGTGAGCTGCAGGGGATGCTGCGGATAATCCAGTGTCACCGTTTGTTTAGTTTGCGTGTATTTTGGTAAAGTTGTCATACGAATTCTCTCCTCAATCAGAAGCTAAAACTATTGTACATCTTCAGATAAATCTTTCTGTGGCTTATCTTGTTTGAGCACGCTGATGGCTAAGACCGCAATCAGCATGGAAATCCCAGCGACCAGCATCATGCCAGGCATGGACTTGCCGACCAGACGGAAGACCAGGAAGCTGGCAACGGAGGCGATGATCTGTGGTAAACAGATTGTCCCGTTAAAGATCCCAATGTAGGACCCTTCGTTGGATCCATTCAATGATGACGTGAAAATGTTGAAGGGTTCAACGTGGACCGTGAAGAAGCCAATCCCGATTAAACAGAATGGCAAGATCAGCAGGTACTGGTTGTGGATGAAGAAGACCCAGATCAAGCCGATAGCGAAGCAGGTAATCCCGAAGCGGTACCAGAATTTCCGCTTGAAGGGGTTAGTGTGTGACAGAATCAGGAAGCCATAGAGCACGGCAGCCATGGACTGAATAAAGGTCAGAATCCCGTACCAGTTCCCAGCGGCTTGGTAGCCGGCGGACGTGGCATTGGTCGTGTTCCAAACGTTTTGGGCAATGGCCCCGGTCGTGTAGGTCCACATGTATTGAATCCCAATCCAAGCGAACATTTGCACGATGGCGACTTCCCATAAGGCCTTAGGGGCTTCCTTGATCAGTTGCCAGATGGACTTGTGGTTCTTGTGGGCTTGCGGATCAATCTGGTGATAGTCAGCGTAAGTTTCTGGATCGTATTCCTTAACGGAGTGGATGGTGTAAGCGGAAATGCCTAACAGAATCGCGGCTCCGATGTAGAAGGCTAAGCGGACGGAGAGGGGTACAACACCCTTCTTAGCAGTGTTGGCAACCCCGAAGTAGGTCAGCACGAAGGGGAGTAAAGTGGCGAGCACCCCGCCTAAGTTACTGAAGGCTTGTTGCCAAGACCAAGCTTTATCCTTTTGATTTTCGTTGACCATGTCACCGATGATCATCCGGAAGGGTTGCATGCAGACGTTGCTGGAGAGGTCCATCAGCAAAATAGCAATGGCCCCGAATAGTAAGGCGGCAAGTGAGGCGTAACCGAAGCCAAATGACCCGGCATTAGGCAACAGAATCATAACCAGTGCGGCGATAGGGGCACTGAACAACAGGTACGGCATCCGCCGGCCAAAGCGTGGTGACCAGGTCCGGTCGGAATACTTCCCGACCAGTGGCTGGACAATCAATCCGGCAAGCGGGGGCAGAATGAAGAAGAGTCCCAGGTTGGTCGGGTCGGCGCCAATCGTTTGGAAGATCCGGCTCATTTGTGATGACTGCAGTGAGAAGGCCATGTTGACCCCACAGAATCCAAATGTAATCGCGAATAATGTCTTCAATGGTAAGTTTGGCAGGGAATTTGAGATCCGTGCCGGTTTCTTGGCAGCAGTTCCAGTCGGTTTAGCGGCTCCAGCTGCGTGTGCTGTTGGTTGATTCATGGTGTGACATCCCCTTGATTAATTTAAAACAGTTACCTTTCAACGCCTACATCCTATCACTTTACGTAAACGTTTACAATGGCTGTTCTACGGCAAGGTAAACGTTTACGTAATTTGCTGTGAAAATGGGCCGATTAAGACTATAATTAGGGAGTATTGTAAACGAAAGTCAGGTGGAGGTCGTTATGAAGCCAACGATTAAAGATATTGCAGCGAAGTCAGGATTCTCGATTGCCACTGTCTCGCGGGTTTTGGGGAATAAGACCGGCTCGTATAGCGAAAAAACGCAAATTAAAATTTTAAAAGTTGCTAAGGAACTCGGCTACCGCAAGAACTCGGTGGCCGTGGACCTGGTTAAGAAGCGTTCTGACGTGATTGCCTTGATCATTAATGCCACGCCAACCAACTTTTCCACGCAGATTATCGACGGTATTCAGCAGCGCGCCAGTGAATTGGGACAGGGCGTTATTATCCTCTACGCGGGAAATCGGGACAATGAGCTCCAGCATAAGGCCATCATCACCGCATTGGAGCGGTCCGTGACGGGGATCTTGTTGGCGGCAATCGAGCCTGATGAGCAGGATCTGGCGTTGTTGAAGGCGTCACGGATTCCCTATTGTTTTGTCTCACTCTACTTGGGGACCCGGGATATTCTCGCCGTCAGTTCGGACAACCGGGATCTCGCCTATCAGGCTACGGAGTATCTGATTGACCGGGGTCACACGCGGATCAGTCTGGTCGGAATCGATGGTTACCATACTGGGAGCCAGCGTCAAGCCGGTTACCGTGATGCCATGGCGGCCAATCAACTGACAGCCGCGGACATTCTCTCTGGCGATTACAGCTATGAGTCCGGCGTGAAACTTCTCCAGCAGGTCCGCGACCAGGGAGTGACGGCGGTAATCGCGGCCAGCGATATGGTGGCGGCTGGCCTCCTGACAGCGGCCCAGCAGCAGGGGTTGACGATTCCCCGAGACCTTTCCATCATGAGCATTGATGGCACGATTATCTGTCAGATTACGACGCCAGCGCTGACCAGTGTGACGCAGGATTTCTACCGCATCGGTAGTCAGAGCGTCAATAAAGTTATGGGACAGCCGGCGGAAGATTTTATCCCGGTCGTGATTACGGAGCGGGCAAGCGTAGCTGTTCAGAAATAGGGCTAATTTCCAGAAAAAATGTTTATGCACAAAAATTGCTAGTTAGCGCTATCATTGAACGGCACTAGCTAGCAGTTCTTCTGTGAAATTGAGACGGTTGGGGCCCAATGATGATTGGTTTTATGTAAATTAAAAGCCGTGAAGTCACCTCGCAGTGTGGCTTCACGGCTTTCGTATTACAGAGTTGACTGGAAAAATGACACGTGCTGGTGACTGAGCTAGTACATGGGTTTAGCGGCTAGTTTAGCCGGCACAATCCCTGGTAACCGCAGGCAACAGCATTAATCCCGACTAGTCTTCGTCGTCATCATCGTCTTCTTCGTCCAGACCATCACGGGCATCGTTGCCCAGTACGGCCTGAAGCTCACGGATGATGTGATTATTAGTGCCGCGTAACGTGGTCAGGAAGCTGGCCAGTGCGGGGCGTTCTTCCTTTTCGGCAAGCTTGATGGCCCGGTCGATGAAGAGGTTGTGGGTATCTGCGTCGTGAACCAGCTCGTTGACTTGTTCTTCGGCGGTCAGGTACTTCTTGGCGCCACTTTCTTGGAGCATGTTGTAGTCATGGAATTCCTTGGTCGTGGTTGAGACGATTTCGCCCTCATCCAGGAGCAGTTCACCCAGAGCGTCGAATTGCTTGCGGTAGGTGTCGATGTAGTCACTGAGCAGGGTACGGACGCTCAATGCCAGTGGGCCTTTGACGGACCAACGAACTTGATGAAATTTGACAATGGAGATGTGCAGGTTTGACAGGATATGGTTCGTCATAGCGCCTGCAGTTGGGACGTGGTGGTCGTGTTCCGTTTGGGCTTGTTCGGCAGCGTAGCGGTCTTCAACGGTCATTGTGGTGTTTGTCATAGGTAAACTTCCTTTCAAATGTGGGTGGGGGATTAGAGAGCCTTTACTTTAGAACTCTGAACGACGTAACCGAGATCGGTTACCGTGTCTGCTAGGCTTTCGGCGGTTACTTGACTGTCGTCGAATTCAGCCTTGATCTTGCTGGCATTGAAGAGGACTTTGACGTTTTCCACGCCATCCTTCTTGCTCAACGCGCCTTCGATCTTGGTCATGCAAGATGGGCAGGTCAGTGCATCTAACTTCATCGTTACTTTACTCATAATCAAAAACCTCCTGTATTGTGTTTTAACTAAAGTTGCTTAACTTTACTGCTTTGAACGGCATAGCCTAAGTCGGTGACGACGGTTGCAAGATCCTCAGCGGAGACGGTTGCATCATCGAATTCGGCTTTAACCTTGCTGGCATTGAAGAGGACCTTGACGTTTTCCACGCCATTCTTCTTACTCAGCGCGCCTTCAATCTTGGTCATGCAAGACGGGCAGGTCAAGTCGTCTAATTTCATTGTTACCTTACGCATCGTGAAAACCTCCTTCGGCTATTTCGTTTGTCTTGATTACATAACTTAGTATACGGGCAGGTACTCGGAAAAAACTTGACTCAAATCAAGTTGGCAAATCTTTTTTTGCAATATACATAAAATGAATAAAATTGAATTTAAAAACTTGCTTTAATAGGCCCGATGAGCGTTGTTGTTTTCTTTCCTTAAAAAATATGCGACAATGGAGAGCGGAATTCAAACAAGTGAGGTATCTTAAATGTGGAAAAGCAACAAGGAAGTCAGTCTGGTCGGGATTCTTTCGGCAACGCTCCTGCTTAATGCAGCGGCAGCGTGTATGTGGCCGTTAACAACGGTCTATATGCACAATGAGTTACATCAGACGCTGACGTTAGCCGGCATTGCCCTGCTGGGGATGTCGCTGTGTATGATTTTAGGAAATTGGTTGGGTGGCTGGCTCTTCGATAACTGGTCACCGTTCAAATCGGCAATTTTGGGAACGCTGTGTTCCTTTATTCCCATGTTAATCTTGATCTTCTTTCACGGTTGGCCAATCTTTGGCATCATGCTCCTATTTATTGGCTTGGGTGATGGGGTCGTGATGACCGTGGTCAACTCGTTTGCGGCCAACGTCACGACCATCAGTAGTCGCCGAGTATTTAATTACTTATATATTGGGATGAACCTGGGGGTCGTTGTCGGCACGTTGATGGTCGGCTACCTGATGGACCACGGTGTCCAACTGGTCTTTATCGCCGCTAGTATCTGTTACACGGCGCTTCTACTGATTATTTTGGCGGACTTCCGGATGAAGATTACCACCAAGACCCAGCATCACCAACAAAAGGCCGCCAAACCGGCACAGTTGAATCTGATTTGGCTGATTGCGGTCATGGTGTTCTGCCTGTACATGAGCTATACGTTGTGGGAAAGTGTGATTTCCGTTCACATGACCAATCTGGGGATCTCGTTCGAGCACTATAGCTTGCTGTGGACGCTGAATGGCTTGATGATCGTCTTCGGCCAACCCATTGCCAATCGTCTGGGTGGTTACTTTAAGATGAGTTCGCAGATTGCGGTCGGGTCGTTGATTTTTATCCTGTCCTTCCTGATTCTGGTCTTTGCCAGGACCTACGCAATGTTTGTTCTGACGATGGTGATTTTGACTATTGGGGAAATGATTGGGTTTCCGGGTATTCCAGCCTGGATCGATAAGCTGGCCGGCGACAACGATAAAGGGAAATTCCAGGGAATCTATAACATGGCGATTTCCTTTGGTCGCGCAATTGGGCCGTTGTATGGGGGCCTCCTGATCGAGTATGGTAGTTATCGCGACCTGTTTGGGTCAGTGACGTTGCTGATGCTGTTGGCACTAGTAGCGGTTATGGTTCGCAACCGGCTGAACCAAGCACGACTAAAGTAGGCCAAATATAATGAATTAGCTCGTTACTTTAAGGGACAATTTCTTCGTGAAGTTGTCCTTTTTTCGTCCAACTAGATTAGTTCATCAACTAATAAATGGGTATGGCGACCAACCTTGATATGGCGGGATAGGCAACGCTTTTATAAACTCTGTAATAGCGGATTTAGCTGAACACGCCGAAAGTAATTGCTTATCACGTGAACAGGCGTAATATGCTAAGAAAAGGGGAGGCTTTGCCATGTTAATCGACTTCACGTTAGGTAATTTTCGTTCGTTCAAGGATTCCGCCACACTTTCAATGGAGACTGGGGGTGGCGTCCAGCAGTGGGCCCATGAAAATACAGTGCCGATTACACCTGAATTAAGCCTTCTGAAGAGTGCGGCCATCTTTGGTGCTAATGGCGCGGGTAAGAGTGCCGTGTTGGCTGGATTGGAACGGATGCGGCAGATGGTCGTGGGGCCCACGGAACAGATTACGGATAATCTGCCCTATGAGCCCTTCCAGTTTGATCGGGAGTCTGCGAGCAAACGGACCACGTTCATGGTGAACTTTATCCGTGACGACCAGCAATATCGCTATGCATTCAGCTACACGGCAACGCAAATCGTCAATGAGGTGCTGAGTGTCGCGACCGGGGATGACTACGAGGTGTTATTTGCACGAGAGAAGGAAACGATGACCGTGGTGCCGGAGGGCTTGTTACCGGTGACGCAGCGTGTTCGGCCCAATGCATTGATGCTCTACGCCTTCCAGGACTGGAACTATCGACCGGCCATCACCGTCTTCGAGTGGTTCAATAACGACCTGATTATTTTAAGCGAACATCCTAGTGGCCACGCGTTAGACAGCGAGTGGGTCCACAGTCAGATGGCCCAATTTCTGAGGGCCGTGGGCAGTGAAGTAGCCGGGATTACACAGCGCAAGGTGGCCGTTCAATTTCTGGATGGGTCCGCGTTTACCCGCCCCGACCTGTACCTGGTCTATGAGAAGTACGACGAGGAAGGGGCCGTCATTGGTCGAGAGGAGTTGCCACTGACCAGCACATCGGTGGGGATGCAGCAGTTGGTCGTGTTGGGATTGGCGCTGATTACTGCTCAGCATGCCGAGCGTCCGCAGACAATTTTGACCGACAGCCGACTGGACGCCATTCATCCGGCGACTCTAGCGGCGCTCCTAGCCCTGTTTAACTCGGTGGCAAATACGAGCCAGGTCATCCTGACGACGAATCAACCCGTATTAATGAGCCAACACCTGCGCGTTGATCAAATCTACTTAGCGGAGAAGGATTATCGAGGGGAGAGCCAGTTAGTGTCCCTCTTTGATTTTATTGATGTCCCAGCAGAAGGCTGGCTGAAGGATTATCTGAGTGGTCGTTTTGGTGCAATGCCGACGGTCGATCCAGGTGACTTAATGGCGGCATTTGACCCAAACTTATAGCGGGTCAAAAAAGGATGTCCTGCACCTGCAAGACATCCTGCTGAAAAGCTAATGGTGTTGTAAAAATCCCTGGTACTCTAGCGCTTGATTTAGCTTTGCGCGTTGTTGTGGGTCCCGTGCAAGCTCGGTCGCGATGTGGTGAGTAAAAGTTTCGGTGCGTTGGTGACTGCCCCGTGCCTGGTAGTAATCCGTGATGACCCGGTTGTAAGCCGCCAAGGTTGCATTGTCGGCCGTTAGGGGCTGATAGTCATTGGTGAAGTGCATCAGCTCCTGCGGCATGCGGGGTTTGCGTTCTGGCGTCTCCGCCGGGTGACCCACGGCGAGCCCAAAGACGGGGAAGGTCAGCTCTGGCAGGTGAAACAGGTCGATCAGGCGGGGCACATCATTCAAGATACTTCCCATGATGGTGCTGCCCAGACCCAGACTCTCGCCAGCAACGACCATGGCCTCGACAGCGATGCTCGCATCGAAGATTCCTGCCAAAAACTTGTCAGTACTGTGCAGGTTGGCGATGGTTGCCGGTGTAGCTGTGACCAGTTGTGAATTGCGGTATTGATCGGCGAGAAATAGGAAGAAATGACCCGATTTTTCGAGCCAGTGGTGATCCGTAATGTCGCCGAGGGCCGCCAACTTTTGAGGGTCGGTGACACTGATAATACTGTACTGTTGAGAAAAGGTACTGGTTGGCGTGTGTTGGGCGGCATCGACTAAGGTTGTAATTTCCGCCGTGGTTAATTTTTCTGTGGTGAATTTACGGATACTGCGATGATTCAATAGGGTTGTTAGTGTTGGGTTAGTCATGGTTAGATACTTCTTTCATTCGGGCAACTAAGGCGTCGTAAACGCGGGTCTCGTCGCGCGGGACGCCACGGAGTTCGTAGTTTGCAATAAAGGGTGCGTCGAATTTCTTGGCGTAGCGTTTAGCGGTGAGGCAATATTGTTCGTTAAAGTTGCGATTGCCGCTACCGACAACGCCGATTAAGTGTTGCGCGTTGTTGGCATAGCCGATATATTCGCCTAAGACGTTGGTCATGAGTTCTTTGACACCGTTGTCGATGCCGTTGCCCCCGTCGAGATAGGTGGGGACAAAACAGAAGTAGGGCTGGGTTTCGGCCACAAGGTCACTCGTTTCACTGATCTCGGTCGCCGTGATTTCAGGCAGTTCGGGATCTTGCGCGTGCTGTTTGGCGGCATAGGTCGTTAAATTAGTGACGAAGTTGCGGGTGTTGCCTTCAATAGAGATGAATAAAATACGTAATGGTTGCATAAAGTTTCCCTCCGATTTCGGCTGTTCGTTTATCCCTAGTGTACTCGAAATTCACTGGGAATGCTCTTAAGTTTTAACGCATATTTTGGGCAGAAAAATGGCGACGGCTTGTCAAAGCCGTTAGGGTATGCTATTCTATTCGTACTTTAAGAAAGAACGAGGTATTCAGCCGATGCGTAACTAATCACTCTCAAATGTTTGTCAGCTTCACCACCGTTTAGAGGGGTGGAGTGGGCCTGCAATTGGGATTGATGGTTTCGCCGACTGAATTGCCAAACGCAATCAGTGGGTGCCATTTCCGAACGGGAAATGCGGCCACTTTTTTTATTTGCCAGCCATCGATCCCTGCTTTTAAAAGGGGGACGACTCTTTGACACAAATTACTTTAAAAAATATCACGAAAACAATTGCTGGCGAAACGCTGTTTAGCGTGGCGCAACTGACGGCGCACACCGGTGAACGAATCGGTATTGTGGGGGCCAACGGTACGGGAAAGACGACGCTGGCACGGATCATTGCTGGCATCGATACTGATTTTGACGGCCAACGAACCGTGACTGATGATGTCACGCTGGTTCCACAGATTGCCCCCACACGAGGGCGCTCCGGTGGGCAGAGCATGTTGGACCGGGTGCGAGTCGCCCTGGCGCAACGGCCAGCTATTTTGATTTTAGATGAACCCTCCGCCAATCTCGACGACGAGCATCAACGGTGGTTGGCGCAACAGCTCCTGCACTTCAATGGGTTGTTGCTGCTGATCTCACATGACCGTGACTTATTGACGACGGTCGCCACGCAGATCTGGTCGCTGACGGAGCGGACGTATACGCAGTACAACGGTGGCTTCGCTGAGTTCACGGCTTTGCGAGAGCAACAGCGGCATAACGCGCTGGATCGGTACCAAAACGAACAGCGCGAAAGAAAAGAATTGCAGCAAGCCGTCCAGGCCCGTCATGAAAAAGCTGCTCGGATTCGTAAGGGGAGTCGAAGCATGAGCGCCGCTGAACGGTCGAATTCTAAGAAGATACGGGAACAGAATGCCGGTAAGATGGAGCGTGGTGCGCGGGCCTTACGGGAACGGGCGGACCGTCAGACCACGGCTGTGAAGCCGCATGAGTCGGCGCCATTGAAGATCGTCGCTACCGATCTACCACCCGTCACGGGGAAGTACCTCATTACGGTAGCGGATCTTCACCTGAAGCGGGGTAAACATGACCTGCTTCACCACGTGAAGTTGCGGATTCGTCCGGGTGAACGAGTTGCCTTGGCCGGGCCCAATGGTAGTGGCAAGTCGACGTTGATCACGGCTATTTTGGATCAAACGTCGGGGACGCGGTTGGCTCCCAGCGCGCGGGTAGGCTATTTCCATCAGGACATGACGCAATTGCCGACTGACCAGACGGTATGGTACGTCTTGCGGCGAGCGACGGCGTTGGATGAAAATCGGACGCGACAGGTGATGGGCGCTTTTGGCTTGACCGCTAGCTTTTACGATCGACTGATTGGCGACCTCAGCGGGGGCGAGCAGGTCAAGCTCCAACTGCTGACGATTCTGGTCAGCGCCAGCAATCTGTTGATTCTCGATGAACCGACCAACTATCTGGACCTGCCGGCGTTGCAAGCGCTCGAAGATTTCTTAGTCGGCTATCCGGGAACGGTCCTGTTTGTCGCCCACGATCAGACCTTTCGAGAAAAGGTGGCAACGCGGGTGCTAGAATTGACCGACCAAAAGCTGATTGATCCGGAACAGACGGCACAAGGAACGCCAGCAACCGACTTACCACGGTTACAATTTGAATACGATCAATTAATGATGGCCCCTGAATTGGATACCCAGCGGCTCAAAGAGATACGAGCTCAAATTGCGGCTTTAAAGTCGTAGAAACTAATAAACGAATAAGAAATTGACGATGAAACCGGTTACCTTTAATGTTTTCAAAATTTGTGCTTACGAAGACTGCTTTTTTCTGGTAGAGTAATCCATTGTGTTTAAAATGAAAGCGAGTGTGAAAACAAAATGGATTCTGTACAAAGTAGCCAAGAGAACGTGGCTAAAAAAGCGCGAGTACAAGTTGCCCACCCAATGCTAGCCATGATGGGGATGCTCATCGGGGGCTTTGTCGGGATGTTTTCCGAAACGTCCTTAAATATTGCATTGCCACAGTTAATGGCACAATTAGGCGTAACGACCGCCACGATTCAGTGGTTGGTTACGGGTTATATGTTAATGGTCGGGATTGTCCTGCCATTATCCAGTATTATTACGAAATGGTTTACCACGCGGCAAGTGATCCTGTTTGCCTTGATTGACTTTATTGTTGGAGCGGTCATCTCTGCGTCTGCACCGGGCTTTGGTGTTCTACTGTTTGGTCGGATGATTCAGGGGATTGCGACTGGACTGATCTTACCACTGATGTTTACCGTTGCTATGCAGATCTTTCCACCTTACAAGTTGGGAGCTGCCATGGGGATGGTCGGACTGGTTATTATGTTCGCACCAGCCGTTGGCCCTACCTTAGCGGGTATTGTGTTGGGGGTTGCTTCTTGGCGGTGGATTTTCTGGCTGTTCGTGCCATTCTTGGTCATTGCCTTAATCTTCGCGGTATTATCACTGAAAAATATTGCTGAAGTGACGCGGCCTAAGGTTGATTTCTTATCAATTCTACTGTCAACAGTTGGTTTCGGGAGTTTAGTGCTCGGAGTCAGCTTGGCCAGTGACCGGGGCTGGGGCTCAGCTGCCGTGATTGGGTCCTTAGTTGTCGGATTAGCGGTCCTAGCATGGTACACGCATCGTCAATTGACGATGGACAAGCCAATCCTGAACCTGCGGGCCTTTGGAATTCCTGGATTCCGAATCGGGGCTAGCTTGGTCATGATCAACTTCGGGATTATTTTATCTGCAATGTACCTGTTGCCTATGTATATCCAAAAGGGACTGTTAGTTCCCGTTGCCTTGACCGGGATCATCATGTTCCCCGGTGGGATTATGAACGCGGTTATTTCAGCCGTTGCTGGCCGGATGTATGACCGAGTGGGGGCGCAAGTGCCTGCCCGTATCGGCTTTATCATCTCGATGGTTGGGGCATTGATGTTGGCATTTACCAGTACGCACAGCGCCATCTGGTACGTTATCATGGCTCACATTATCTTGATGATTGGGGCACCGCTAGCGATGTCGCCATCACAGACGTATGGGTTGAACTCCCTGACCGGTCCAATTGCGGCCGATGGGAGTGCCATTATGAACACCTTACAACAGATTGTGGGGGCGATTGCGACGGCGATTGCCACCAGTCTGTTGGGAATCGGCCAAGCAGCCTACATGGCTAACGGCGCGAACCACGCTGCCGGTGCATTCGTCAACGGGGCCCACTATGGCTTCTTCTTCACGTTTGCGTTGGCTATCGTTGGGTTCCTGTTAGCGCTGCGGATTCCCAAGGCTAACCGGTAAGCTGTTTTATGTGAAATTTAAATGATAAATACTAATGGACCTGGGACTTTTACATCTCAGGCCCATTTTTTATGTGCAAATTCGCCATGGTTGAAACGTGTCCCACAAGACAGCAAAACCAGCTAATCGTCCAAGAAGTTCTTTCGACGAAAGACCCGGATGACCATAAAGATACAATAAGCTAGTGCGAGTCCCCAGGCTAGCGGGTTAGCGTAGGCAATCGCGGTGAAACCCAAGCCAGCGATGGACAGCCAACCGGCAGCGGTCCGCCCAATCAATTCACCCATGCCAGAGAAGATGGCGTAGAAGCTGTGGCCCCAACCCTGTAAGGTGTTTCTGAAGATCATCAGAATCCCATGAACCGGGAAGTAGCAGCTAATGATGATAATGTAGTAGTTGGCCTCGCGGACAATGTCTGGGTGCCCCGGACCAATGATGGCGGTCACTAGCGGCGTTTTGGCCAGATTGATAATGATAAAGGCTGCAGCGGAGTAGATCACTTGAATCCAGACCCCGTCGATGATGCCACGTTTCATTCGGCCGCGTTGCTTGGCCCCAAAGTTCTGGGCCTGGTAGGTAGCCATCGCCGCCCCGACACTTTCCATTGGTAACGTAAAGAGTTGACGGATCTTTTCGGCCGCAGATTGTGCGGCAATGATGCTGGTTCCCAGAAGGTTAATGGCATCCTGCATCACGATGGCTCCAATGGCGGAGACGGAGTATTCAAAGCCCATTGGTAGGCCAATCAGATTCATCTTCTTAATCCGGGCCCAATTTACCGCCCAATCCTTGTGGGTCAAGCCCAGGTTGAACTTTGGAAAGACAGTCAGGTTGAGTAGGCCACCGATGAATTCACTGATGACGGTGGCGATGGCGGCGCCGGCAATTCCCCAGTGGAAGCCCAGGATAAATACCAGGTCCAGAATCACGTTGACCACCAGCGATGCAATCAGAAAGTAGAGCGGGTGGACCGCGTCACCAAAGGATCGCAGGGCGTCCGCTGAATAATTAAAGAGGATATTGGCCGGAATTCCCAGAAACGAGATGGCCGTGAAGATGATGGTCAGATGAAGAATCTGGTTTGGCGTATGTAGGGCGGTCAGTAGGGTTGGCGTCAAGGCGACCATCAGTGGTGTCAGAATCACGGCGAGCACCAAGCAGAGCCACACGGCGTTAGTCAGGTATTGCCGAACTGCCGAATGATTCTCCTCACCCACGCTGTGAGAGAGGGGAATACTGTAGCCGATACAGGTCCCCTGTACGAAGCCCATGATTAGAAAACTCAGCGGATAGTAGGCTCCGATCGCAGCCACAGCATCAACGCCGATTAGCCGGCCGACGATGAGCGTATCAATAAAGTTATAAAGTTGTTGAAAGAGAGAACCGCCAATCAAGGGTAGTGAAAAGAGAATAATCTGTTTGATGGGGCGGCCTTCGGTTAATTTTAAGGGTGCCATTGCGTTCCTCCTATTTGTTAGCGGTTTCAATTTCAACTAGTATACCAGTCGCCACCGGGAAAAGTCATCACGATTCGGGGAACTTTTGAATGAGCGACGAATTGTCAAATCAAGTGCAACGTTTGCCCAAAGAAAACTTCAGCTGACGTCTTTCAGTCTAAGACTTTGCGTGGACAATCATTGAGTTCGTCCAAATCTGTCCTTTAGGAAAGTCCTCACGAGTTAGTTCCTTGTTGTTGACGAGCGTGAGGATCTAGAAAAAATACTGGAATCTCGAGCTCTTTCATCAACTCATGATACTTCGAAAATTCACTTCCTCGGGCTGGTGTAAACGATCTAACTCGCTTAGGTGTGGCTTCGGCGAAAAAGTTGAGAATAGCTTGAAAAACGAATTGCGAAGCAGCTTTCGGGGCGCCTTGGGATAGGAGAAACCTAGATTTACGATCAACTATAGTCGCTAACGCCGAGCAACCGGTTTTACCACGAACAGTATCACCTTCCCAATGTCCAAATTGATTACGGTCCTCATCTGAGGTTGGGCGTTCATGGATTGAGGGGGCATCGTTAAACCGTCCTCGTCGTTCTTTGACAGTCCCCTTTTTTTCCACGATGGCGCAGCTTCCGAGCGAACCCACGGGCGTTACGACTCTTTAACGGAACACCTATCTTGTTCAATGCCACAGTAGGTGGTGTTGTAGCTGATCGTCCAATGGCTATTCTCGTGAACCAATCGCCCTGAAATTTGTTCAGGTAACCAGTGAAGCTTGACGAGTTTTTTAACTAGGAAGTCTTGTAGATCTGAATTGCTTAAAATCCTTGAACGGCAACTCTCCAACCGCCGTTTCTGATATTTTTCTTGTGCTTGTACCGCTGAATAATTTTCATAATGGTCATTACGCCTGATTTCTCTTGAAACAGTGGCTTTTGAATAGCCAATCAGGGTTGTCATCTCTTGAAGCGTCTGTTTTAAATTTATGCCAACGAGTATGATTTCACAGTCTTTTAAGGTAAGGTGTCTGTATAGGCTCATAGTCTAAGTTCTCCTTGTAAGTGGTGTTGTGGTGATTCCATTTTACGAGGTCTCAGGCTATGAGTCTTCTTTTATTTTCTTAAGCTACTGTTGCACATCAATTGTAAATTCGTCGCTCATGAAAAAAGGCCGTGACCACCATTGCAGCAGTCGCCAGACCTTAGAGATTACTTAATGCAAAGACCACGGGAATCGTGGCAACGCTAAAAATTGTCGAAATACTCATCAACGTTACGGCGGGGCTCGTGTCCCCGTGGGCTTTAAGCGTGAACAACACAACGTTACCAGCAACGGGACAGGCGGCCATCAGCACCGTCGTATAGAGGGGAATCCCACTGATACCAAAGACCCGCAAGATAACGATATCGATAACTGGAAACAGGAGATTCCAGCAGAGCAACGGCCACCAGAGGCGTTGGTTGAGGGACTCACGATTGAATTTGACCGCGGCTAGGCTGTTCCCAATGACAATCATCGATAAGGGTGTGTTGATGGAGCTCACGTCGGTTACCGCATGATTCAGGAGACTCGGCAGGTGAAAGCCACTGATGAAGATGGCCAGGCCCACGACGATGGCGATAATGTTGGGGTTAAGTAGGATCTGTCGCCAGTTGATGGGTTCACCCTTTTCACGCGGTGTAAATAGTGCGATACCGTGCGTCCAACAGAAAATATTGAAGGCAGCCAGGGAGGCGACAGCAAAGAAGACGCCGGTACTGCCGAACAACGCGCTGGCCAGGGGAACCCCCATGAAGCCGGCGTTGGAGTAGACCGCCCCAAAACGCATGATACGCCGCAGGTTGGAATCGGCGACACGTTTGAAGGCGAGGTTGGTGATCAACACCATGAGGCCATAGGTCAGCAGAATTCCCAAGAGAACCAGGCCAAGACTTTGCAGCCGACTGGTCGAAAAGTCCTGTTCAAAGGCGTTCACAATCAGGCAGGGGGAGACGATATACAGAAGAATATTGGTCAGATCCGTCGCCGTCTGGCCGTGCATGAAGCCAAGCTTATTGGTTAGCAGGCCGATGCCCATCAATAGGAACATCAGGAGAATTTGCGTGGTTAGTTGGGCCATGTTCATGGCATGGGACTTCCTTTCTGAAAAACATAACGCTCCATTATGGGAGCAGTTGGTGGTGGCTGTCAAACTCGACCGTGATTTTGATCGTCACGGGGCTTACAATGGGAAAAGAAAGAGAGGCTGATCAGACTATGCGCTTTAATCGCAAATTTTATCGCTCTGTGCGCTTCTGGAGTGGACTTGTTGTCATTGGCCTCATGCTGCCCAACGTAATCTCAGTGAGCCTAACGAGTGTCTTCTGGTGGGTCTCACTGGCCTGCTTGATCGGTGGTGCCGGCTATCTGGTAGCGGGGATGCTGACGCGTAAGTGAAAGCCATCATGAGTTGCTTTATAAGCGCCAAAAAAACCGTCACCCAATTGGGCGGCGGTTTTTTGATGAATCCTTGTTATTTGTCGCTATCATCATCGCTAGCTTCAGTCGTGGCAATCTGCTTCTGTGGCGGATTGACCGTGACCTCTAACCAATTGATAAATGAATTTTCGTAATCCAGAACCTTCAAGTCGAAGTTCTTTAGCTGAATGACATCATTAACCTTGACGTTCGGGTAATTATCAATGATAAACCCGGCCATCGTGACGGTTTCGGTAGTTTCAAAGCCTTTAATATCGGTGTTGAAGTACCGCTCGAAGTCGTAGGTTGTCATCTTACCGTTAACTTGGAAGGTGCCATTAGGTTGTTTGAAGATGTACTGGTCGTTGGCGTCATCGATTTCATCGCGGACGGTCCCGAACAACTCTTCGTAAATATCCTTATCGGTAATGATCCCAGAGGTTCCTCCATATTCGTCAACAACGACGACGATTGGGGTTCGCTTCTTGATCATTTGTTGTAGGACTTCGGTGATGGGCGTCGTCTCGGGCGTCGTGGAAATATCACGAATCAATTTATCCACGCGCACGGAGGAGTCAACCTGTTGCTGACGAATCAAGTCGTAGTTGTAGACGTAACCGAGGACCTTATCTTTATCGCCATCGGCAACGACTGGTAGACGGCTGAATCGTTCCTGCAGGTAGACGTTCAACGCCTCTTTGACACTCGACGTGATGTCGATGACTTCTAGCTGCGTCCGGTCGATCATGATATCCTTGGCAACCTTGTCGTTTAACTCGAAGGCCCGTTGCATGTAGACCAAGTCGTTCTTTTCCAGTTGGCCACCTTCCACGGCACTCCGTGATAGGTTTAAAATTTCAGCTTGTGAGAAGACTTCGTCACTTTCATTGGCGACCTTCAGCCCCATTAACCGAACGACACCGGACGCACTGGTGTTGAGTAACCAGACGAACGGGTAGAACATAATGTGGCAGTAGTGCAACGGCGTCACAATCAACATTAAAACCTTCATGGGCATGTCGATTGAGATGTTCTTAGGGACAATTTCCGTGAAGACCACTTCTAAGTAGGTCAACAGGAGCACCCCGACGATCACACTGATGGTGTGGGTCGTTGCCGTGTTGAGGTGCGCTGGCGCCATGCCGTCCAGCAAAAGGTCAACGAAGAAGGTTTCACCGATCCACCCTAAGATGATTCCGGCAAGTGAGACCCCCACTTGAGTCGTTGATAAATATTCATTTAAGTTGGTTACCATTTTCATGGCCCGGTTGAGCTTGACCGACGGCTTGTCTCGTTCGGCAATCTTTTCCTCCAAAGCACTAGGCCGGGTCTGTACTAAGGCAAATTCACAAGCAACAAAGAAAGCTGCAAAGAAGAAGGTAATTAAAATAATAATTAGGTTCACAACTATCTGACCGCTATCCACACATCATTCCTCATTTCATTAATTCTATCTCTTTATTATAGCGCGTCTGCACGCCATTTTGTAGTGAGTAGATTGAACCAAATTCTACTCTCAAAGCGTTCGCCTGGCAACCGAACAAGACAAAATAATTGGATTAACTTTGAGAAATGAGATACTTAACGTTTTCGTCAAAAAGGACTAGACTAAAACTAGTAACATCAAAGGAGATTTTGATTATGGCAGAAACACCAAAGGACGAAGAAATTGCGCCAACCATTGAAATTCCAACGGCCGACGTCGAAAAGGCGGCAGAATTAATTTTGACGCCAGGATTTGTAACGAAGAAGGACTTACCAAAGATGAAGGACCTAGCTTGGGCAACGGCTCTCTCTGAGGCAGTGACGAAGCACTTCTTGGAAAATGATGACGATCACGATCCTTACGTTTACTTTGAACAATTTGACTTTGCTGGTGGGGACATCGACTCCATTCTCTTTAACATGGACGTTGTGCCAACCCGTGAAGCGGCTTTGCAAGACTTAGCCGACGCCTTGGGCGAAAAGATTGTTGTTCCTAAGGATAACGACCAAGAAACTTACTAAAAGCTAATCGCGTTACTTGCGGTGGAGCACCTGACAGAGATGTTGGGTGCTTTTTTGGTAGCTAAAATTAGCGATGTTCAAGAGGAGACCTTTTTCGAGTTGTCTGGATTACTAAAGATTTGATTAAGTCGCGCTAAAGCATGAGACTTAAAACACTTTTTTTACATTGGTATAAGTATAGAGGGATTAAATGATCTTTGACCTTTAACCAATATCTTTGACCTTTGAAAACTAAAGATTTAATCTATCAGAAAATAGAATGCTTCTATATCGGCAATTGTCTACTGAAATTAGCACTCTAAAAAATGAGTGCTAATTATTTGCAATTCTGACCAATGCTGACTATTATAGAAAATGTAATCAAACAAAGCAGAAAGGGGTTAATTGATTATGGCTAATGATGTAATGAACCGAAACTTTGATTTCTTTGATCCAATGAATTTCTTTAACGAAGTGGGTAACTTGGGTCACGATATGTTTAGTGGTGAGAGTGATATGAAGACCGACGTTGTTGAACATGACAAAGACTATGTGGTTACGGCTGAATTGCCAGGGTTCAAGAAGGATGATATCCACGTGGATTACCGCGATGAGACGTTGCGGATCTCCGGTAAGTCTGAAGTCAATCAATCCGCTAAGGACGATGACGGACGGATCTTACGGCAGGAACGTCACAGCCAAAATGTTGCCCGTTCCTTCTATCTGCCAAACATTGACTTGAAGCAGGTCAAGGCAAGCTTTACCGATGGTGTCTTGACGTTGACCCTGCCAAAGCAAACCGAAGTTGAAGACAACCATAAAATCAGTATTGACTAGTCGCTAAAGACGAGTGAAGGCACGCATTCTGGAGAGATCGGAATACGTGCCTTTTCTTTTAGGGAAAATAAAAGACCTGCTTGGCAGTGAATTTCTCACCCGCCATCAGGTCTTTTCTAATCATTAGTATTGTTTACCCGTTTCATAAACGATTTCCGGTTCGTTCCCGGTCCGTTGGTACTTGTTTAGCAGGTCAATCGTGGACATTTCGTCTTCATCCAACGTGAAGTCAAAGACCTTCGTGTTTTCGACGATCCGTTCTGGATGTTGGGACTTGGGAATCGGTAGGATGCCGTGTTGGAGTTCCCAGCGCAGGATAACTTGAGCGACGGACTTGTCGTGGTGCTTCCCAATCTTAGCGATCATTGGGTCGCCCAGAACAGCGCGCCGGCCCAGTGGACTCCACGCTTCCGTCACGATGTTGTGTTGCTTGTTGTAGTCCAGCAGTGCCAACTGATTCAAGTAGGGGTGGTATTCCACTTGGTCAACGACCGGCATTTCTTTAGCCTTGGTTGCCAATAAGTCCAAATGTGCCGCGGTGTAGTTGGAAACCCCGATAGACTTGACCTTGCCATCCGCCTTCAATTGTTCAAAGGCGCGCCACGTGTCGAAGAAATGTTCGCGCACAGGCCAGTGAATCAGTAATAGGTCCAAGTAATCCGTTTGCAGTCGCTTGAGAGACCCTTCGACAGACTTTAACGTTTGGTCGTAGCCCTGAACTTCTTCAGCAACTTTACTCGTCAAATACAGTTCCTGACGAGGGATTTCGAGGCGGTGCAGCGTTTCCCCTAAGATATCCTCGTTGCGGTAAAGCATCGCCGTATCAAATAGCCGATAGCCTTCGTCCCATGCGGTTTTAATGGTGGTATCCATGCTTTCTTGGTCGCTGATGAGATAGGTTCCGAAACCAAAACCGGGAATCTCGTTGCCATCGGCGAGTTTGATCGTATCTGCAATGTTGGTAAGTGTCATTATTTTTCCTCCTTGGCATTAAGGTCGTTGATCGAAATGTTGTTAGGCCACTTCAGGCTTACCCGAAGTTTGGCGGCCAGCGTCTAAATACGGTTATAAATAATATGTTAAGCTAATTTGACGGGATTGGCAACGCTTACTTTTTCGCTTTGAATTGGTCGTAGAGATTAATCGCGGCCTCCGTCAGCATGCCGAAAGTCATCAGCCACATGGCTAGCATCTCTTGATGTGCCAGCATGCAGCCGAGCAAGATAATGTAGAGGATAAATAAAATAACTGCCGATGATTTATGATTCATGGTAATTCCTCCCTCGTATAATTGAATCCATCTCCATTTAACCACTCTTGACGAGTCCTGTTAACAGCTAGCGTTTCGCTTAAGAATCCGAAAAAAGCAACAGATTAGTCGGCGTGAAAGCGCATTATCGAGTACAATATGGGTAACGAATCGGTAAAGGAGGACGCCTAAATGACAGAACGTTACCTGCCACCACTCGACCAGGGTTTAACTGCGGTCGAAGTGAAACAACGGGTGGCTGACGGGTTAAAGAATGACCCATTACCACCGTTAACGCGGAGTGTAAAACAAATATTTAGAGATAATTTATTAACGCTATTTAATTTAATCAACATTCTGCTGGGCGGCCTCGTGCTGTTCACTGGCAGCTATAAAAATTTGCTGTTTTTAGGTGTCGTGATTTTTAACACCGGGATTGGAATCTTTCAAGAAATTCGGTCAAAACGGCAAGTCGATAAACTCGCGCTACTTTCGGAGGCCCAGATCAATGTGTTGCGAGATGGCGAGCTCACGGCGATGCATCAGGATAAAATCGTCCAGGATGACCTGCTCGCGATTGGTCGTGGGGATCAGCTGCCTGTCGATGGATTAGTCCGTGAGACAGCCGGGATGGAAGTCGACGAATCCCAGATTACTGGGGAATCGACGCCAATCATAAAGAATACCAATGATCAGCTGGTTTCGGGGAGCGTCATTCTCGGTGGAAAGGCCATCGTCCAAGCCACCAAGGTCGGCAGTGGCAGCTTCGTCAAACAGCTGGCTCATTCGGCTAAGCAAAAACGCCGTTCCGCCAGCCAACTTCTGATCATTATTAACCGGATTATTAAAGTGTTGACCTTTGCCATTATTCCTTTGGGAGCGGCGCTGTTCGTCTCCGCGTTGATGCGGGGGCAGGACCAAAACCGCGCCATTCTGGGGACAGTTGCTTCGATGGTCGGTATGATTCCAGAGGGGTTAGTCCTGTTGACGTCGGTGGCATTGGCTGCGGGGGCCTTTACCCTGGGTCGTCGGCACGTTTTGGTTCGGGAACTCCCTGCCATTGAAGCATTGGCGCGAGTCGATGTGCTATGTTTGGATAAGACTGGGACGATCACCAATGGTAAGTTGGAATTGGACAAGGTTGAAGCCATTGGTAGTCGGTCAACGGATGAACTGGGTGAAACGCTGGCGCAACTGGTGTCGGCAACGGGGGATGACAACGAAACAGCGACGGCAATCAAGAACGCGCTGGGAACACCAACCGTCACGTCACCAGAAGTCTTGCCGTTCTCCTCTGGACGTAAGTGGAGTGGAGCTCGGTTGGCCACTGGGGCTTACGTCATGGGGGCGCCGGAGTTTATTTTTGATAACGTGCCAGCTGATGTGAAGCAACGAATCCAAACGCTCGCCGCGCAAGGCTATCGGGTCCTGTTGCTGGCTGAAGTCACGGCATTAACGGCACCCAAGCCCACTAATCCGGAGGCAATTGGTCTGATTTTGATTACCGATGAATTGCGGCCGCGGGCCAAGGATACCTTTAGCTTCTTTGCCAATCAGGATGTGGCGCTGAAGGTCATCTCCGGGGACAATCCGGTGACGGTTGCCAGTATCGCTGGTCGGGCCGGAATTGACGGCGCTGATCAGTTGGTCGACATGAGTCAGGTCGGGGCAGAACCCGACTATGATCGACTGGTTGCGGACTACAACGTCTTCGGTCGGGTCACGCCGCAGCAGAAGCAGGGACTGATCAAGGCCTACCAAACGGCCGGGCATACCGTTGCCATGACTGGGGATGGAGTCAACGACCTGTTGGCGCTGCGCCAGTCGGATTGTAGTATTGCGATGGCCTCGGGGAGTGAGGCCACGAAGAGTCTGGCGGATTTCGTGCTGGTCGACTCTAACTTTGATGCGATGATCAACGTCCTGAATGAAGGGCGCCGGGTTATTAATAACATCGAGCGGGTGGCCTCACTCTACCTGATCAAGACCATGTATTCCGTGGTGTTGACGCTGATCTTTATCTTCATGAGCCGTAGCTATCCGTTTGAGCCGATTCAGCTAACACCAATCTCTTCACTGATGGTTGGAATTCCAACATTCTTCCTAGCGCTACAGCCAAACTACGCGCGAATCGCTGGCCGTTTCATGAAGCAAGTCATGGAGGTTGCCGCGCCGGCAGCCGTCTGTGTAGTGGGCTACATTCTGGTCATTTTGGCATTGGGCACGCAGTTTGGTCTGAGCTTCGCCACGACCTCTACGCTGAGTGTCCTGATGACGGGGCTGATCAGCCTAAACGCCTTGATTATGGTGGCCCGGCCGCTGAACCGGTTTAAGATCGGGCTGATTGCCCTCATGGCGGGACTCTTCGCCGTCGTCTTCCTACTGTTTGGTCCGATCTTCTCGCTGGTTAGCCTGTTGAATTGGAAACTGGCTCTGATTTACTTACCACTGATGATCAGCGTGTACCCAGTCTTCATCGTAGTTCAAGAAGGCTTAGGCAAACGGATCTTGAGTCGTATTCGGTGGCGGTAAAGGTTGATTATTGGTGCAATGAGATTATCCCAAAGCACGGATGTTGGCCACTCTAAAGCTGATAAACCTAACTACAAAAGTAACGCGGTCAGTGCACAACTCGTCCACTGGCCGCGTTTTCGTCTTAACGCTAGCTGAAATAACTTAATCTAGTTATATCTAGTCACTAGAACTAGGTAATATGCTATAATGAAATCAAGAAATAGAAGGGCAGGGAAGAAATATGGCTGATTATAATCAATATACCCGTTGGGAAAACCAGATGCACAAAGCGAAGTTGCCACGATGGGATGATTTACCAAAGTTTGACCTCTACATGGACCAGGTGACGGCCTTGATCAACGATATTCTGGGACCATTAGGTATCGATACCATCACGCCGGCAATGATCAATAATTATGTGAAACATCACGTAATCCTAGCGCCCGTCAAGAAGAAGTATCAGACGATGCAGTTGACGGATATCTTGATGATCAGCCTCCTTAAACCCATGTTCCAAACGGATACGGTGCGCTCCGGGATTGACCAGATCACGGCCGGAGATTACCCCAAGCAAGCCTATGATAACTTCATTGGCCAGTTGGAAGACCGCTTGCACCATTTAGGTGAGGAACAGGTTCAACCCGCTGCCAAGGACTTAAACGAAAAGTTGATGCAGGTTGCGGTCGATGCCGTAGTAGCCCGGCTGCAGTCGGAAAAACTACTGCACTTGATTAAACGTCCGCTCCGAAAGATCGAAAAAAGTAAATAAGCTTTAACGTAAAAAAGATGCCTGACTAGTTATAGTCGTGAAGTGAACCCTTAAAGTTGGACACAGAATTTACGCTGCCTTCTGGATGGCGAGTTCCCGGTATTTTTCCGGGGACTTGCCATCCAGTTTTGTTTTGATCCGACGTTTATTGTAAAAGCTAATCCAGTCAGTCATAGCTTGAGTCAAGTCTTCCTTGTTCTCAAAATGCTCATCCATAACTTCGACCTTCATGATGTGGAAGAATGATTCAACTACCGCATTATCTAGACAAGTTGCTTTGCGTGACATGCTTTGAAATACGCGATGTTCTTTGAGTGTTTCTCGCCAGAATTTATGTTGATACTGGAATCCCTGATCCGTGTGGACTGTTGTTCGATAACCTAATTTTGGCAGTCCTTCCAATGCTTCTCTAAGCGGCTTTAGGGCAAATTCTACTGTTGGATGGTCACTGATGTTGAAGGCTAAGACTTCGCCTGAGAAGAGGTCAATCACTGGTTCTAAATAGACACGTTCACTTTGGCTCATACCACCGTATCGAAATTCACTGACATCTGTAACGAGTTTTTGATAGGGTCGGTCCGTTTTGAATCGTCGGTTCAACCGATTAGGCGCAATTTTACCAACGGATCCTTTGTATGAATTATATTTACGTTTTTGCCGATTGTACGCTAAACAAAGCCAATCATGCTCATGCATTAGACGCAAGACTCGTTTATGATTCACCGTGAATCCATGCTCCTGTAAAGCTTTAGTTAGTCGCCGGTAACCATACTTCTTGGTGTACTTAGAATCTTCCTGCCGGATCTCATCGATTGCCTGAATGATTGGAGAATCATCCAGCTTTTCACGCTGACGATGTGAGCGTGCGTAATAATACGTACTTCTTGGTACTTTGACGACCTTGAGTAGGAGCTTGATGGGCACTTGAAAGACCTGCCTTAACTCGGTCACTATTTGCGAGATTTCTTGTCTGCTGACTTCTTCTGAGCTAAGGCATCGAGTTTTTTTAGGTATTCATTCTCAATCTTTAACATCAAGTTTTCTTGTTTTAATTGCTTCAATTCATCGGCGGTACTGGAGTTATTGCGACTCTTTGAAGGCTTCGTTTGCTTATGTTTAGCCATGATTTTAGGCTTTCCTCGCTTCCGTTCAAGGCCAGCGATTCCTTGCTCCTCAAAGCGCTTCTCCCATTGCCAGATGGTGCTTGGCGAAGATAGATTGAAGTGCAGAGCCGTTACCGGAAGCGAGGCCTGATGTTGTTTTCTCCAGTTTAATACATCAACCTTGAACTGACTAGAATATTCTGGCTTCTGATCCTTCAGCTTCAATCCAGCTATACCGTATTTCCGGAAGCGACTAACCCAAAGAAGGATAGTTTCTTCCTTGCTGATACCATGTTTTCTGGCCAATGAGGTTGATCCAACTCCACTCAAATATTCAGTGACGACCTTAATTCTAAAATCTAAATCAAACTTAACCATAGTAAAACCCCCAAGGTTGGACTTTCTGTCCAACCTTGGGGGTTCACTTCATCGGGCATCTTTTTTCTATACGACTGGTTAGAGCTTACTGCGTCTGTGTCTCTAACGTTAAGTCGTTCATAAATGTTAACAGGAGGTTGGCGTAGCTCGGATGATCCGTGTTGTCCTTAATTTCCTGCTGAATCAGGTGGAGGTTATTGGTGATGACGCCGTTAGCCCCAATAAACATCATCTGATCCATGCTGGTAATATCATCGATATCCCAGGCGTAAACCTTCTTATGTTCGCGGTTAGCCTGCTCAATGAAGGTGTCGTTAAGCGTGGTTGCCTCCATGGTGTAAGCGTTGGCCCGTGTGTGAGGAAAGGTCAGGTTATACGGCATGATATAGCTGACAAAGAGGTCAGGATGCTCCGTCTTCAGCCGGTTCATAATGGAGTAACTTAGGGTGTGAACCTGCTCGTGATTGGCGAGGATACGAGCACCGAATTGCCGGTAAAACCGTTCGGGGAGGTCCTTGGTGTCGGCACCGCCAGTTTTAATTTCAATTAGTAATTTTTGATGGTGCTTGATTGCCGTGTTGAGGTAATCATTGAAACTGGGAATCTTTGCCTGGTAACCATTTTCGGTGACCGTGACGTTAGTCAATTGCTTGAGGGTCATAGTCGAGACTTTGCGTTTGAGATTGGCGAGATTTTTTAAATTAGCATCGTGCATGACGACAAACTGATGGTCCTTCGTCATTCGAATATCCATTTCAACGTAATCCGGCCGTTCCTGGCTGGTCTTAACCATGGCGGGAATTGTATTTTGGACGCCGTTGCCGTTGTCCACGCCACGGTGGGCAATCGTCAGTGGTCTACTCATGGTCAACCCATTCAGGTAGATCAGGTTGAATCCGACTAGGGCGGCGCTAATGGCCGCTAGACCAGTGATAATCAAGAGACGCGTTCGTAGCCGGGTCTTGGCGGGCTCACGAAAGCTGAACAGAATGGATGGCGCGGGTTGATGCGCGTCATGACTACTGAGAATCACCATCATAAAAATCACGGTGGCGTAGCAGACGATGAATTCCGTAATCACCTCCATTAAGAAGAGATTGATGGTCGCGGTGACTAGGGCAATTCCCGTCTTATCAAAGAGAACTTGGCCTACATAGATGGTCATGTAGATAGCGGCGACAACGATGCTGACGATGACTAGGGTCACGATAATTTTGAGAAAATAGTTCCAGAAGTGACCGCGAGTGCGTTGCCAGCTGAGGCGAATGGCATCACGGCTGTGATAGTGGTCGATCATCATCAAAGGGAGGACGGCAATCAATCGAATTCCCAGATAAGCCGCGCCAACGTAGAAGATACCCAGGAGGATGGCAAAAGCGTTGTTGGCCATGAGGTAGCTGATAATAAATGCTGGAATCTTAGCCTTATTGAGCAGTGGGGTCGTAAAAAGTTCGCTCCCAAAGGGCATGATCACGATGAAGTAGCCAATAAAGAAGAGAAAAGTACTAGGCGAGGCCCCGGCGATGCTACGAATGGTATCGCCTAAAACGCCCAGCATGGTTTGGGGCCGACCGTGACGGATGTTGGTTATTCCCAGAAGTAGGTAGGCAAACTGCCAATAGATCAAGGTCGTAATGGCGAGCAGAATGACGATCAGCCCTAGGATGGCTAGGGGATGATGGATCAATAGGGCGCCAATATTGGTATAGGAGACGTAAGGTACGTGTTGCCAGCGCATCAAAGCAGCAGTCAACCAGGTAAAGGTAGGCACCGCAATGTAGCTGACAACCAGGTTGGTTAGAAAGACTAGGGTGACGTAACTACCCCAATGATGGAAAAAGTGGCTGTTCGCGTCACGCCAGAAAGCTAAGGGTCGCATAGAAATCACGCTTTCAAATTTATTTACGATTTACGGCTAGCTGGCATGGCGTGCTTTCACCGTGCGCAGTGGCCGAACTAGAGATTTTTCATGTCTTAACTGTAGCATAATCGTTGCACCGCCGGTATGGAAACTGCCCAGTTGGTGGAAAAAACTTGGCGAACACAAGAGTTCAGTGGCGCAACTGCCAGAATTATGAAAGAAAAGTGATGGGTTGTGATTTAAAATACATCAAAAAATTTCTGAAAAGTTTTTTAAAAATTGTGTATGCGCTTACATTCTGTATCGCTGTAAGCCTTGCTGGCGGCGGGTTTGTTTGTCAGTCCAACTAGTTGTGATTTTTTTAACATAAACCTCTTGCAGAATTTTAAAAAGGTGATATGATTTAACTCGTGAAGAACTTAACAAGATGTTTTCAAATGGAGGCATAAAAATGTTAAAAGACGTGAAAGAAAATCCAAAAGTAAAAAAAGAAGAAAGTGCGGAAACCGTTGATCAAATGATCGACCGGTTGACCGCTAAAGCCCACGACGCGCTGTGCGCCATGGATGACTTTACCCAAGAAAAAGTTGACCACATCGTTCACCAAATGGCGATCGCTGGGTTGGACCACCATATGGAATTAGCCAAGGCGGCCTTTGAAGAAACTGGCCGTGGGGTGATGGAAGACAAGGCCGTTAAGAACATGTTTGCCACTGAAGAAATCTGGCACTCCATCAAGAACGATAAGACGGTCGGTATCATCAAAGATGACCGTGAACGCCAATTGATTACGGTTGCTGAACCTCTGGGAATCTTGGCCGGGGTAACGCCTGTCACCAACCCAACGTCAACGGCAATGTTCAAGTCATTGATCGCCGTTAAGACGCGGAACCCAATCATCTTTGCCTTCCACCCACAAGCACAGAAGTCTTCCGTAATGGCTGCTAAGGTTGTCCGCGACGCTGCGATTGCTGCTGGTGCTCCAGAAGGTGTTATCCAGTGGATCGACAAGCCTAGTCTGGAAGCCACGACGGCATTGATGAACCATCCAAAGGTTGCTAGTGTCTTGGCTACCGGGGGTCCCGGCATGGTTAAGGCCGCTTACTCAACTGGGAAGCCAGCCTTAGGGGTTGGTCCTGGTAACGGTCCAGCTTACATTGAAAAGACGGCCAACATCAAGCGTTCTGTCTACGACATTGTGCTCTCCAAGACGTTTGATAACGGGATGGTCTGTGCTTCTGAAAACAGTGCCGTGATTGATCAAGAAATCTACGACACCGTTAAGAAGGAAATGGAAGATCGTGGCGTCTTCTTCATTAAGAAGAGTGACGAAAAGGCCTTAGCTGATGCAATGTTCCGGCCAGAAGGCGGGGTCAAAGGACCTATCGCAGGGATGTCCGCACAGAAGATTGCTGAAATTGCTGGTATCAAAGTTCCAGCTACAACGAAGGTTCTGGCTGCTGAGTTGAAGGGTGTTGGGCCTAAGTTCCCACTTTCACAAGAAAAGCTATCTCCAGTACTTTCTGTTTACAAGGCCAAGAGCCACGAAGATGCGTTCAGACTTTGTGATGAACTTCTCCATTTCGGTGGTTTAGGTCACACGGCCGGCATTCACACGATGGATGACGACTTAGCTACTGACTTTGGGATTAAGATGAAGGCTAGCCGGGTGCTGGTCAACACGCCATCCGCTATCGGTGGTATTGGGAACCTCTACAACGAAATGATTCCTTCATTAACGTTGGGGACTGGTTCGTGGGGTAAGAACTCCGTATCCCATAACGTTTCCTCATTTGACCTGTTGAACATCAAAACGATTGCAAAGCGGCGAAATAATATGCAATGGATTAAATTACCTCGAGTTTACTTTGAAAAGACGTCTGTCCGTTACCTCGACGATATGCCTGGCATCAAGCGGGTCTTCCTGGTAACCAGCCCATCCATGGTTGAACTGGGTTACATCGACACTGTCTTAAATGAATTGAAGCGTCAACCAGGTGGTATCGAATACTCCCTGTTCTCCGACGTTGAACCAGATCCAACGACTGACACGGTTGAACGTGGGGTCGCTCAGATGCGGACATTTAAGCCAGATACGATCATCGCCTTAGGTGGTGGGTCACCAATCGATGCTGCTAAGAACATGTGGTTATTCTACGAAGATCCTAACGCTAGCTTCTTCGGTGCTAAGCAGAAGTTCTTGGACATTCGGAAGCGGACTTACAAGTTCCACAAGCCTCACAAGGCACAATTCGTTGCAATTCCAACGACGTCTGGGACTGGTTCAGAAGTAACGCCATTCTCCGTTATCACGGATTCCAAGACGCACGTGAAATACCCACTGGCTGACTACGCTTTGACGCCTGACGTGGCGATCGTGGATTCACAATTTATCCAAACGGTACCAAAGAAGACGGTGGCTTACTCCGGATTAGACGTGTTAACTCACGCCATCGAATCCTACGTTTCCGCAATGGCTTCCGATTACACACGGCCATGGTCATTACAAGCCATCAAGTTGGTTATGGAAAACCTGACCAACTCCTACAATGGTGATGTGACGGCGCGTGAAGAAATGCATAACGCTTCGACACTTGCCGGGATGGCCTTTGCCAACGCCTTCCTCGGGGTGGATCACTCGATTGCCCATAAGTTAGGCGGGGAATTCGGCTTACCTCATGGTTTGGCTATCGCCATCACCTTGCCACACGTTATTCGTTACAACTTCAAGGAACCAACGAAGCTGGCTATGTGGCCGAAGTACGAGTACTTCCGTGCTGACGAAGACTACGCCCAAATCGCTCGTTACCTGGGCTTGCCAGGGAACACCAAGGAAGAACTGAAGGAAGCCTTAGTCAAGAAAGTTATCGACTTGGCGCACTCAGTTGGCGTTACCTTGAGCTTGAAGGCTAACGGCGTGGACAAAGCCCACTTTGATAAGGTCGTTGACCACTTAGCAGAATTGGCCTTCGGTGACCAATGCACGACTGCTAACCCTAAGGAACCATTAGTTTCTGAATTAAAGCAAATCATGATTGATGAATACGACGGTAAGAACGTCGAAAAATAAGGTTTAGCCGGGAACGGTCACTCTGAATGGAGTGGCCGTTTTTGTGCTATCTAAAGGAAAATTGGGGAGCAATCTGCTGTAAATTTGCGCTTTAATTGGTGCGTTTCTACTATAATATAGCAATAATCATTACCGTTAGTCCCTAAACAGCGTTATGCTTAGGGTGTCAAATTAATCTGAGGAGGAATCATTATGCCACAAACAAAAACAGCAGTTGTGTACTTCTCTGTATCAGGACGGACCCAGACGGCCGCCGAAGCGGTGGGGCGATACCTGCAGCTTACCCCGGTTCGGCTAAAAGCTAGGGATCCGTACCCTACGACAGGCTTCCAGCAGTTGGTCGCGCGGACCGATGCTGAGAATGAGCAGCGTAAGTTACCTGATTTTGACCCCGTCGATGTGAGTCAAGTTGAGACGCTTTATTTAGGCTTCCCAACCTGGTACCATCAGCCACCACGTCTCATTCAGAACTTCTTGACGACCACTCAGCTGGCTGGTAAGACGGTGGTTCCGTTTGTGACGAGTGCTAGTAGCCGGGTAACCGAGAGTTTGCCGTACCTGAAGGAGTGGGCGGAAGCTGGGAACTTTAAGATTCAAGATAGCTTTACGGCGAATACGCCGGATGAGATTGCGACCGGTTTGAAGGATGATTTTCCCTTATAAAGAATGCGTATTGTTAGCGGTAAGTTTTGCTGAAGTGGATAATTTCAGTGAAATTTGCCGCTTTTTAGGTCCCTAATTTAGACATGATTTCCGAAAATTTTCAAAAACATTCGGAAAAATGGCGTATTTTCATCGAATTATCATTAAATATAATAAAAAAGTCTGATTTTTCAGTGCAAAACGCACTTAAAAACGGCCCTCGTTTTAGCTGAAATGGGTAAAAATTAGCTGATTAAAGCGTTTTATATTACACTACCATTACAAATATTACGGAATGTCATAATGTAATATTTTTCTTAACCTCCGCGTAATCTAACATCAATTTGAATGTAATACCTATCAGTTATTCTAATATCCGTTAAGCAAACAAAGGAGGACATTCATTTCTTATGAATATCAAAAAAGCTTTAGTTACTACTTTAGGAACGGCCGCTATTGTCGGTGCCGGTTTCTTCGCTACTACTGAAACGGCTAACGCCGATACTGTTACGGTCAAGCAGGGGGATTCTGTTTGGTCATTAGCTAACACGTACAAGACGTCCGTTAACGCCATTGAAAAGGCCAACAGCCTTGCTAACAGCAACCTGATCTATGTGGGTCAAACGCTGAACGTGCCTACGAGCACGACGACGTCAACGACTGCTGCTAACGTTGCTAGCCAAAACTACAGCAATAACGCTTCTACGCAAGCTAGTCAATCCACGACTAGCCAAGCAACCACTTCTTACTCTAACCAAGCGGCTACTAGCAGCAACACGTCTGCTTCTACTGGTGTTTCTGGCTCCGAAGCCAGTGCCAAGTCTTGGATTGCGGGTAAGGAATCCGGTGGTTCATACTCAGCTCGTAACGGCCAATACGTAGGTAAGTACCAATTGAGTGCTTCCTACTTGAATGGTGACTACTCAGCTGCCAACCAAGAAAAGGTGGCTAACTCTTACGTTGCCTCCCGTTACGGTTCATGGTCTGCTGCGCAATCATTCTGGCAAGCAAACGGCTGGTACTAAAACTCAGCTAATCTAATCGTTTAAATCAAGTAAGTCTCCACGGATGCAGGTCCGTGGGGGCTTTTTTGCGTTTTTTAATAAAATGCATTGGAGAGTGAGAGGAAAAGTATGGGGTGAAGCCGGCTAGAGGATCATCTGTCCACTACTACATGGAAAACAAATAAAATGTGGCTGAGAGAGCCGCCTGGTCACAGGATTTTAGTCACGATCGGACGTGACACGGAGAACACGGACCGTGGTTTCCACAAGACTGCGGCATGTTTTCGTCAAATTAAGACGTATTTCCTTAATTTTTGAGATTTTAAACCTAATTTTTTTACGCAAATAATTCGTGGATTTGGTTAAAATCGTCACATCCCAGCAAAGAAGCACTCGAAAACCGGCTTAATGTTTCGGCACCGTTAACCATGTTACAGTTTGTCATTTAACCAGGTTTTTCTTAACGCGGGTGTAACTCAGGAACAATCGCGGTGTAACCTCCACAGGTTATGATAGGTCTCGTTAAGTAATTGATAGACAACCGCTTCACTTAAATCAAAGGAGGACATTCATTTCTATGAATATCAAAAAAGCTTTAGTTACTACTTTAGGTACTGCCGCAGTCTTAGGTGCAGGTTTATTCGCAGGCACCACTTCCGCTAACGCCGACGTCCGGGTAACGGTGAAGTCGGGAGACACTGTCGCAAAGATCGCTAACCAATACAGTTCAAGTGTTTCTTCAATCGAACAAGCAAACAACTTAAAGAACGTCAATTTAATTTACGTGGGTGAATCCTTAGTGGTTCCTGGCTCAACGACCGCAACGGCTACGACTAGCCAAGCCACGACGCCAAGCACGTCAATGACGCATGCTACGACTGGGACTAACAACTACAGTAGCACGTCAACGGCATCCACTGGGACAACGAACTCAGCTGCAACGAGCACGACGAGTTCATCAACATCTAACAGTTCTTCTGCCAAGTCTTGGATTGCCAACAAGGAATCTGGTGGCTCATACACGGCTTCTAACGGGAACTACTACGGTAAATACCAATTGAGTAAGTCTTACTTGAATGGTGATTACTCTGCCGCTAACCAAGAAAAAGTTGCGAACAACTACGTATCCTCCCGTTATGGTTCATGGGCAGCTGCAAAGTCCTTCTGGCAAGCAAACGGCTGGTACTAAACTGGGCCGTGCGTCACTAAATTTAGTCAGTTAAGCAACTAAAATAAGAAACGACGGTAAAACCTAAAAGGTGGACCGTCGTTTTTGCGTCCCCAAAAGCGCATAAATTAGGGATTTTTACCCCAGTCTGGTGAAAATGGGGGTCGCTGTTACTGTTTCGTAACATTCGGACAACTTTCCTGTAACTTAACAACGTTATGCTGGTCTTAACAAATTCGCTAGGAGGGACCACATTGAAACTTAAGTCACTATTTATGGTTATGTTAATGGTTGTTTCAATGGTTCTGCCTAGCGTGACCTCGGTTGCTAGCACGACCACTACGGCAGAAGCTAGCGTGAAGTACGTTTGTACCCTGTCTAAGAGCGAAAAGAAGGCTAAGGCTTGGATTGCCAACAAGGAATCCGGTGGTAACTACCGTGCCAGCAATGGCCGGTATTACGGGAAGTACCAATTGACCCGCTCATACTTGAAGGGTGATTACAGTAAGGCTAACCAAGAGAAAACTGCTGACCGTTATGCACACAGTCGTTATGGGACGTGGAAGCATGCTAAGCGGCACTGGTTATCCTGGGGCTGGTTCTAATTAAATCGTAAATATGTAGGGGTTCTTTGACTGATAAGGTCAAGGAACTCTTTTTAGTTAGTGATGATTTGACAGCAGAGTCCTCACTGTTGGCTGGTTGGAGCTGATAGTGGAGGACTTTTGAGAAACTAATTAGCTAATGGATCGCGTTTGAGTAACAGATGGAACTTTAGGATGATGAGCAAATTGAAGCCGATAATCATGATGAGAATCAGCCCCCAAGCTGTGTTGGTACCGACATTGGTAGAGATGGCAGAGCGAAGCAGATCAATGAGATAGGTCATAGGGAGCCACGGATTGAGATGCTGCGCTAGGGGACTCACGAGTGATGTGGGATACAGGCCGCCAGAACTAGCCAATTGGAGAACGAGTACGATTGAAATCAGCCAGGTGCCGAATCCGCCCAATAGAATTCGAAGGCAAAAGATTAGCGACAGGAAGAGTAGTGATCCTAGGAGGATGGTGCAAAACAGACCAGCCTGCGATTGAACCGTTAAGTTGTTGGCTAAACGTAGCGTACCAAACAAGAGGCTACTTTGGATCAAAGAGACGCCCCCAATAATCGCAGCTTTACTCCCCCACCAAGTGATAGCCAGCTGTGGTTTGCAGTGCCATTCGCCAGCATCGTACATTGTACCAAGCGCGATCCCACCGACGTAGAGACCAATGGCGATGGCGAATGGTGCCATACCAGTTCCATTGTTGGGAACCTTAGCAATATCATGATTAGTGGTCGTGACCGGTTGGGCAATGGCATTGGCGTTCGTAACGGACGTATGGATTGACTGTAAATGGGTACTCCCGCGGTTTAAGTTGGTTGCTAAGTTGGCGGCGCCCAGTTGGAGACGATTGAGGCCAGTACCTGTAGTAGCCAAACTTCTTGTTAAGGGAACGTTGGAAATGGGTGTCGTTGCGGCTTGTAATCTTTGGTTACCTTGCTGGAGCTGTTGCGTTCCTTGAACCAACTGTGCATTTCCTTGTGCGGCATGACGCATACCAACGTTAGTATTGTGAAGCGCCGTGAGTAAAATTTGGCTATTCAGGCGGACAACGTCACGGTTAACTTTGGCAGTGATTGCAGTCGCTATACCAGTGGTCATCTTGGATACAATAAAGTTTTGACCGGAATTGAAACTGTAATGTAATTGCATATGCTGGGGATGTTGTGTGAGCAAGGTCGTTGCGTTATATGAAAAATCAGCTGGAACTGTGACGACGAGGTAGAGCTTGCCGGACTTTAGGCGATTATGAGCGGTAGTAGCTGAAAGCTTGTGGAAGTCCAAATCTTTAGTGTGCTTCAAACTGGTAGTCAGTTTTTGCCCAATAGCAATTGTTTGGCCGTGAGTATGGACAGCACGATCGTGGTTGACGATGGCTACTGGAATATCGTCGGTATGGCCGTAGGTATTCCACATGGACGATAGATAGAGGTAACAGTAGATTGCCGGAATTAAGGCAATCATGACGAGCACCACTAAGTTCATTTTATGTTGTAGTAGGTAATGCCATTCACTCGTTAACATTGAAATCTCCCCCTTTATCAACAACCTGTTGATTGAACGCCTTCATAATACGGAGATATAAAGGGTGATTCAATCGACAGTTTGATGACAACTGTTGGGAGGTGGCTGTCAAAACTACTGTGAAAAAGCCACTAAATACCAAACTAAGGTTACTCAGATAACTAGCGACAGAATCAGGAGTTGTGTTGATTGTCGTCTGTGTCAAAAAGTTTTTTAATGGGAGGGTAATCAACAAACTGTTGAGGTGATGGAAAGTGGAAACGAGCGCGAAGCGTTTAGAAACGGAAGTTAAGCTACAACGGGCATTTATTAAATTGATGGCACGTGTTGGCTTCGAGCGACTGACCGTGCAACTACTGGCACAAGAAGCCCAAATTAATCGTGGTACCTTCTATCTACATTACGTGGACAAGTTCGATCTATTAGCCCATTATGAAAATGAAATTGTTGCGCAAATTCGGACGATATTTAGTCAATATCCGAAGCCGGCGCTGGGAATGGTGACTGAACCGAGGCCGAATGCCTTTGAGCGCTTATTCGCATATCTCTATCGACAACGAACGCTCGTCATCATCCTATTTCAGAGTCCCGCGTCACAACTAGATCAGCAAGTGAAACAGTTGATCACGGAAGTTCTCGGCCCAGTCACGGTGCAGGATAGAGAAGTTCCAACGGATTTTGCTCAAGAACTCGTTGCGCAGGGGGTGCTTGATTACGTTGTCTACTGGCTGGGCCAACCAGCGATTCTGTTACCTGATGAGGCCTACGCGTTATTTACTCGGACACGGCAGTTGTCACCCCAACAGCTGATGCACGGAACGGATAATGACTAAGTGAAAGTTGTGCAGCGTTTCGGTTGTAAACGATTACAGGGTTCGCTAAACTGTGAGTGTTAAGACAGAAATAACGCTTGGGAGGCGGCTCATGGCAAAAGTATTGGCAATTAATGCGGGGAGTTCCACGCTGAAATGGAAACTATTTTCGATGCCCGAGGAGCAAGTGATTGCTTCGGGGATGGTTGACCGGTTAAATCTACCGGGTTCACTGTTTAAAGTTAAACTAGCTAACGGTGAAAAATTCACGGAAACGCAGGACAATATTACCAATAAATTGGCTGCGGCAATGGTGTTAACACGCTTAAAATCATATGGTATCTTGTCGCATCTGAGCGAGATTACCGGCGTAGGTCACCGAATTGTTGCAGGTGGTGAGATCTTTAAAGATTCTGCCGTCATCACGCCAACTGTGTTGCGGCAAATCAAGGCGCTCAAGGATTATGCGCCACTGCATAACCCGGTACAGGCGTACTATATTGAAGTGTTTACGCAGTTGCTACCGAGGGCCCAACAAGTGGCGGTCTTTGATACTTCGCTGTACGCGCAGATGCCGGCGGTGAATTATATGTACAGTATTCCCTATAGTTACTATGAAAAATTCGGAGCGCGAAAGTATGGCGCTCACGGAACCAGTCACCGATACGTGGCAATGCGAACGGCGGAGCTATTAGACAAGCCGTTGGCTGACTTAAAGCTAATCACGCTTCATTTAGGCTCTGGTTCGTCCATCACGGCATTTGACCATGGTAAAGCTCTGGATACGTCGATGGGCTTTACCCCGCTCGCAGGCGTCATGATGGGGACACGTTCGGGCGATATTGATGCGTCACTGGTGGCCTTCTTAGCTGAGAAGTTGCAGAAGACAATGCCAGAAATGATTGCGATTCTGAACAATAAATCTGGCTTGTTGGGTATATCAGAACTGTCGCCGGATCAACGTGACTTGGAACAAACGCAAGCTGACCGGCCCAAGTCCAAACTAGCTCTCGATATGTTCGTGAGTCGTGTCGTTCAGTACGTGGGGAGCTATATTGCTGAACTGGGTGGGGTAGATGCAATTGTCTTTACTGCCGGATCCGGTGAGAATGGAATTGAGATGCGGCAGGCGATTGCAGACAAATTGGCCTACTTTGGCATTGTAATCGATCCGACTAAGAATGATTGTCGCGGTAAAGAGCGTGTTGTTAGCCCAGCGGGGACTCCAGTTCAGGTTCTCGTGGTACCAACAAATGAAGAACTTATGATTGTCCGTGATGTTACACGGTTAACGACTTAGTAAGTGTGCGCCCGTTGACCAGCGGGCTTTTTATGTGGACTGGTATAGACCTAGCATAACTGATTGACAATGAAAATACGACAACAATTTGACTATTCTATTTAGGGGTTTAGATGACGCACCCTAGAATATAAATAGCGTGAAAATGGCAGGTAGCGCAACAAGTATTATGATATTAAATTATAAATAATACGATTAACAATTAACCCTTGCTATTAGCCGTGAAATCCCGTATGCTTGGTCTACTAAAAGGCAGGCAAGACAAAAGCGGAATCCAAAAGTAAGGATTCCGCTTGAATTTACTGAATTGAGGTAATTAGCTCATGTGCAAGTCCCGCCGGCGGTAGCCCCACCAACCGAGTAAGATGAGCCCAACGCTAAGCACCAGCATCCAGCTGAAGTTAGCCCACTCTACATCATGGGTTGGGACTTTATTCATCCAACCGAGAGGGGACAGGTGTTGTGCCCATTTTGGAAGTTTGAGCATGCCGCCCATGTAAATCGTAATGAAGCCAAGACCCAGATAGAGCCAGTTCAGGGAACGAATCCGTGGCCACCAGCCAATAATGGCTGCAGCGATGCCGATAAAGACCAAGATTGCTGGCAATTGTCCCCAGATGGACTGCCAGAATTCAAAGATCGTCAAACCATCTTTAGGATGATCAAGAGTTGCATTTCCGACGAAAATCAGGCTACTGATGGCACCAACAAAGGTAACAAGGCTGCTCAGAAGGCCAGTGATCACGTAGCTAAAGAACAGGCGAGTTCGTGAGAGCGGCCGAGCGTATAGGGATTCCAACCAGCCGTTCGTTTCATCACTGTAGAGTTTGTAAACAAGTTGAATGCCAGGGATAGCCGCCACTGCCGCCATTAGAACGACTAATGTTGATGTGAAATTAACCAACATTACGTGATTGGCTTCGTGCAAAACATTGGCACCGAAGACTTGCTGCATCGTCGGATTGGTTTTCAGCATATCGCCAACGGTATTGTAGATACTGCCATAGGTCATGCCAAGAATGGCGATGCCAATAATCCACCCAATAATGACATTGTGTTCGCGCCGCCATAGCAGTGAGGCGGGGCCGCGCAGAAAGCTAGATGCGGTGCGTCGACCTGGTCGGGTGGCCAGAGCACCGGCATTAAGGTCACGGTGCAGGTGGATGCTTGCTGCGAGAATGAAGAGGATAATGGCAGTTACCAGAGATAAGACGATAGGCAACCAATTGAGATGATAGTAAGGCGATATTTTTTCCACCCAGCCCAGTGGTGACCACCAGGTGTAGTCGGGATTCTGAACATCGGTCATCATCCGTACGATGTAGGCTACACCGAATAGGCCGTAAGTCAGTCCCGTGGCACTAGCAGAATGATCAGCGAGTTGCGCGGCGACCAGTCCTAGTAGGCCAAAGACGAGACTGATAGCAGATAGTCCAAGACCTACAGCCCAATTTCCAGCAGTCGTCATACCATGCATCCCAGACAGTCCTAGTCCAGCACCATAGATGACCGCAATAATGGCGTTTACGATGACCAATTCTAAGGCTGCCGCACTCAGTGGTGCCAATTGACCCACAGCTCGTGAGCGAACCAACTCGGTGATGCCTTGGTCTTCTTCGCCCCGTGTTGCGTGAATGCCAAGCATGATGTTCATGATGATTTGCGTAATCGCCATGAAGACGACCATTTCGGTAGAAAATATCTGTGCTGTCGATGGATTGTTTGTGAACTTAAATGCACCCAATAGGGCCACCATAGCAGGACTCTTCAGGGTATCCTTAATCGCCGCAATTTCATGTTGTGTGCCGAAAATGTCGGTAAATTTGTAAGCCACACCCACCATCAGTCCGGCAAGAATCAGAATCCAGATCAAAATTTTAAAGCGATCGCGGCGTAAGGCAAGTCCGGTTAGACGACCGGTACGAGAAAAATGAGATATCATAACCCTCACTCCTTTTCCGTCGTGTAGTAGTGCATGAAAAGATCTTCTAGGGTTGGTGGTGTACTTTGTAGAGCCATAATATGGTGATCTGTTAATGCCGTCATGACCGCAGGAAGGGACTTAGCTTCGACTGAGAATTGCCATTCGTTCGGATGCTGACCAGCTTCGGCGTTGTGAACGCCTGCGAGCTGAGTCAAATCGAGTGGCGTCTTTAACGTGACGTTGATCACGGTTCGCGTCAGGTGCCGCATTTCAGCAAGGCTACCCGTTTCAATGATCGTGCCCTCACGAATAATGGCGATACGGTCACACATGCGTTCAACTTCTGAAAGGATATGACTGGATAGGAGGACCGCCTTACCCTGTTGCTTCAGATTAAGAACGGCCATTTGAAATTGCCGTTCATTCAGGGGATCGAGGCCAGACGTGGGTTCATCGAAAATGTAGAAGTCTGCGTCCTGAGAGAAGGCGGCAATCAACGCGACCTTTTGACGATTTCCTTTGGAGTAGGTCCGGGCCTTCTTGGTCGGGTCCAAGCCGAATTGCTTGATCAGCTCATCGGTTCGGGAAGAATGCTGTGTGCCATTCATCTTTAGCAGCAGGTCAATAATTTCCCCACCAGTAAGATTGGGCCAGAGATAGACGTCTCCAGGAACGTATGCTAAACGGCGATGAATGTCGACGCTGTTTGTCCAAACGTCTTGACCGAAGATCGTGGCGTTCCCGTCAGTTGCCCGAATGAGGCCGAGTAAAACCCGAATTGTCGTTGATTTACCAGCACCGTTTGGTCCGATAAAGCCAAAGACCTCGCCGGCATGAACATTGAAGGTAATATTTTTCAAGGCCTCAAAGTGGCCAAACTTTTTTTGAAGATGATTAATTTGTAAGACTGGTTCGTTCGTCATATAGATCCCTCCTCACGGTTTCTAAATCGCTATCATCGTAAGCCCCCACCCCCTGGAAGTCAATAGAAAAGTGAACTATTTTTCCAAAATAGTTCACTAAAATTAAAAACTCTTCCGAAATGAGGTATGCTAAAATTAACAGCGGTAAATGTTTTTAAAAGGGTGGTGAAAAATGTGGCGACGAATCAACAACGACGAGAACAGCAGCGGCAGAATATTTTGAGGGCGGCTGAAAAGTTATTTATGCGGGACGGCTTTAAAGTGACCCACATTAAAGATGTGGCGACCGAGGCGCAGGTTTCTCAGGTAACGTTGTATAAGTATTTTGACAGTAAATTGACTTTGGGGCATCAGGTCGTCTTGGCACTTATTGAGACGGGGTATGCCGATTATCAACGGATGGTTGATGATCATTCACGATCTTTTCGGGAATTGATTCAGCTCATGATTACCACGAAGACCACCTACGCTGGTGAGATGAGCGATGACTTTTATCAATTTGTCGCAGACGACATGGGTGGTCGGTTAGGTAACGATGAAGCCTATCAGGCCTATCAAGATGGTAAAGAGCGGTTTTGGGACAGCGTCATCGCCCGTGGTCGTGCGGCAGGGATGATTGCGCCGTCACTTACCGATAAGGCTCTGATTATGTATTTGGATATGTACGTGCAATACTTTAGTTCCCCAGCCAGCCATCCACTGGTCGGTAGTGCCACGGAATACAAGAAATATGCGGATCAACTCATGCACTTGTTCTTCTATGGCTTTATTGGCGATCCACCTGCCAATGACGATGAACCTACAAAGGAGCAGACAAACTGATATGACAGAAGAAAAAATTTTAAACGAAGTAAAAAAGTTTTCGCAAGCCAAAATGGGGGACGATGAGACCGGCCACGGTTTCGATCATATCCAACGCGTTGTGGGACTAGCAGATCGACTGGTAAAACACTATCCCGAAGCCAATCGGGTGTTGACGGTGACAGCGGCTTACCTTCACGATGTTATCGATGAAAAGCTGGTGGCCGATACGGCTCAAGCCAGTCAAGAAGTGCGGTATTTCTTGGCTCAACAGGGATTTACGGCTGCTCAAAGCGATATGATTTTCTTGATTATGGATAACATGTCCTACCACAAAACATTAGATGGCACAGCCAAGCCACTGCCAATCGAAGGTCAAATCGTGCAGGACGCCGACCGATTAGATGCCATCGGGGCGATCGGAATTTCCCGTGCTATCTACTTTGGTGGCCATTTTGGCGAAAAGATTTATGACCCAGCCGTTAAGCCACGGACTGAGATGACGCACGCCGAATATCGTAATCTAAATAACGAGACAATTATTAATCATTTTTACGAAAAGCTACTCACGCTAAAAGACCTGATGAACACGTCAGCGGCTAAAGATGTCGCTGAACATCGTCAGCAGGTGATGTTAGACTTTTTGGCAGAGTATAAAGCGGAATGGAACGCGGAGGCATAGGCTTTCGCGTTTTTATTTGCCGGGAAGTCAAAGTTAGGGATTTAAAGATTCTATATCAAGTGATATACTATGACTGTACGTAATGTTCACGTTAACATTTCGATGGTTATTGAATTGGTAGCGCTAACTTAAACGTCGTACATAACTAATGTACTAGATATTTTCGTGCCAAAGAAATATTTTCAAGACGTAAACTTTACAATTTTTCCTAAAGATGCGGTGCAACAAGGTTAACCCCGGTTTAGTTAAATTGAAATAGTTGACAATTCCTGAGAATATTGTATTATGAAATCGGTTACACTGTCATACTAGTATATTAGTTGGACAGCGCTGATGGGTTCGACCATTAGTTGAATTTGACAGTTCGAGACTTTGACAAATGAAAGGGCGGTTTCAGATGGTTAAATTAACGGATGATTACTTAAACAACAAGGCGGCTTTTACGGCAGCCGGGATTACGGTTCCTACTTATGATCAAGACAAATTACGGACGGCAACAAACGAACACCCACGTTGGGTTCACTTTGGTGGGGGTAACTTGTTCCGGGCATTCCACGCATCCATTGCCAACACTTTAATTGAAAAAGGCGAATTGGATTCTGGTGTTATTGTAGCCGATACCTACGATAACTCAGTTGTCGATAATGTTTACAAGCCATTCAACGATCGGATCTTACGGGTCGTTACCAAGGCTGATGGTAACTTTGACAAGGAATTGTTTGCTTCAGTTACTGAATCACTGTTCGCTACGCCAGCGCGTGAATCTGACTGGAAGCGGATGCAAGAAATCTTCAAGGCACCTTCACTGCAAGTGGTTTCCTTCTCTATTACTGAAAAGGGTTACAACTTAAAGACGGTTGCTGGTGACTTGAATGACCTCACCAAAGCTGATTTGGCCGCTGGTCCAGCAGCACCTAAGGGGAACATGGCTGGCTTAGTTGCCTTACTGTTAGGTCGTTTCCAAAACGGCGCAACGCCATTAACTCTGATGAGTACCGATAACTTCTCCAACAACGGGGACAAGTTAAAGGACAGTGTCTTGACGATTGCCAAGGGCTGGAAAGAAAATGGCTTCGTGGGCCAAGACTTCTTAGACTACTTACAAGACAGCAAGAAGATTAGCTTCCCACTTTCCATGATCGACCGGATCACGCCAAACCCATCTGAAACGGTTAGTGCTAAGTTGAAGGAATCTGGCTTCGATGACTACAAGATCATCCACACGCCAAAGCACACCAACATTGCACCATTCACCAACACTGAAGAAGTTCACTACTTAGTTGTTGAAGACAACTTCCCTAATGGTCGGCCAAAGTTTGAAGACGCCGGTGTGATCTTAACTGATCGTAAGACGGTTGGCGAAGCTGACGAAATGAAAGTTACGACCTGCCTGAACCCACTGCACACGTCCTTAGCTATCTTTGGTAGTGTTCTGCAATTCAAGTCAATCTCTGACGAATTACAAAACAAGGACCTGGTTGGTGTTATCAAGCAAATTGGTTACGTTGAAGGCTTGCCAGTTGTTACGGATCCTAAGGTTATCAATCCTAAGGAATTCATCGACCAATTGGTTACGAAGCGTTTGCCTAACCCTTACATTCCTGATACGCCACAACGGATCGCTACCGATACGTCGCAGAAGATCCCAGTTCGTTACGGGGTAACTATCAAGCAATACGTTGACCGCGACGGCTTTGATCCTTCGACCTTGGAATTCATTCCATTGACGATTGCCGGCTGGTTCCGTTACCTGATGGCTGTCAACGATGAAGGTGAAGCCTTCGAACCAAGTCCAGATCCTATGATGGATGACTTGAAGAAGTACGTTGGTGACATCAAGTTAGGCGAAACTACTGACGTTCACGCCCACTTGAAGGATGTTTTGACCAACACCTCCATCTTCGGTCAAGATCTTTACGCCGTTGGTTTGGGTGAAAAGGTTGAAAACTACTTCAGCCAAATGATCGCTGGTAAGGGTGCTATCGTTAAGACCATCGAAGATGCCTTAGCAAAGCACGCTAAATAATAGTTAATTAATGATCGCCACACATAGAACACATGAGGAGTGAATTTTTATGATCACCATTCAAAACAGTCGCTTTCGGGTTGCGATTAATGAAGTTGGAGCCGAGTTAACCCATTTTGTAGATCAGACTACAGGTCGTGATTTAATGTGGAACAACGATCTCTGGCCAAAACATGCGCCGGTACTATTCCCGGCAATTGGTCGTTCAAACGAAGATAGCTACTTGATTGATGGCAAGAAGTTCGAAATGCCTCAGCATGGGTTCGTTAGTGGCTTGACTTTCGCCGTTCTGAACCAAACTGACTCGGCTGTGACCCTGTCAGCCCGGGCAACCGACGAAACGAAAAAAATGTATCCCTTTGATTTTGAACTACAAGTGACCTTTAGCTTAACGGCCGATGGCTTGCACTTGAAGTTCGACGTCAAGAACCATGATTCGAAGGACCTGTCCTTCTCACTCGGTTCTCACCCAGCATTCAACGTTCCATTCGCAGATGGCGAGAAGTTTACGGACTACCAAGTTGCGTTAACGCCAGCACCTAAAGACTTAACCAACTTCGAGATCGTAAAAACGCCAAATCCATTCCGGAGCGGCAAGAGTTTACCGTTCAAGAATGAAGATGGCGTGATTGATTTGACCTATCCGATGTTTGATGCCGGCTTGATTATCCTGAACGCACCAGGCCTGGAACACGTGACGTTACGGTCTAAGGTCAGCGGCCAATCCATTACCTTGGATGTCCAAGACTTTGACTACGTGACGCTCTGGACCAAGGAAGGTGCCAACGCACCATTCCTCTGTGTTGAACCATTCAATGGTTTGCCAGATGTCTCAGGGGACTTACGTGAGCTGAAGAGTAAGGAAGGCAACCATCACGTGGCTGCTGGTGAAACGGCAACCATGGCGTACACCATGCATATCAAGGCTTAGTTGACGCGGTTGTAGGCAGTGACCTTGCCGGTAAAGCCGGCATCCGTTCCCTGCGCCACTAAGGTGGTAATCCCACCATTGGCTGGATAGTTTCCCAGAGCGTCAAAGTCCGGACCGTACCGTAGCACCAGCGAGCGAATCAAGGTGCCATGGGTCACTACGAGGAGGCGGTCGCCGTCGTGAGCTTCAGTGAGTAACTCCTGAATCCCACGGTCGACACGACTACTGAACGTGGTGCCGTCTTCTGAAAGATGACGAGGGTCTGCGGCGTGCATGGCATTCCGGGCAACGTCAAACGAGTATTTCTGGATGATTTCGGCTTGGGTCTTGCAGCCTAACTGTTGGTCTTTGCCGACCGCAATCCAGGCTTGGTGATAATCCAAGCCTTCGTAAGAACCAAAGAACACTTCGCGGAAATCTTCGTGTTGTTCGGGTTCTTCCTGAAGAAAATGATTGGGCTGAATAATATGTTTAGCCGTATCAATGGCACGTTTGAGGTCGGACGAATGGTAGCTTTGATACTTGGTATCTTGCAATAATTGACCGACTTGATCGGCAGTTGCGATACCGTCCGCCGTAAGCGGTGAATCAGCCCAGCCTTGGAGTTTATCCATGGTGTTGAAGATGGTTTGACCGTGGCGAACGAAGTCGATGGTGATGGTTTTCATAATTAGCCTCCTAGCAGATGTCTATCAACATTATACGCATCTTTGGAAGCTACAGGTGTAAGATTGAATTTGAATTTAATTATTTTGGAGGTTTTTGGAAAATGGCACAATATAAAATTGCGGTGGTTAACTCAAGTAGTTTTGGACAAGTCTTCAAGGAACACTGGCAACAAATCGAAGAAATCGGTGAAGTTAAGCGTTTCATGCTCCCAACCGATATCGATGGTAAGTCATTAGCTAAGGAACTCAACGGCTATAACATTATCATTGCTTCCGTTACGCCAATGTTTAACAAGGAATTCTTCGACAACAAGGACGAGACCTTATTGATTTCCCGTCACGGTATTGGTTTCAACAACGTTGATATCAAGGCTGCTAAGGAACATGGGACTAAGGTTGCTATCGTGCCACAATTGGTTGAACGTGACTCCGTTGCCGAAAACGAATTGGCTAACTTGATGACTTTAGTTCGTCGGACGGTACAATCCGCAGAACGCGAACGTGATGACCGTTACGAAGACCGTGCTGAATTCATGGGTAATGAATTATCTGGCAAGACCTTCGGGGTTATCGGCTGTGGGAACATTGGTAGCCGGGTTGCTGAATTATTCAGTGTCTTTGGTGGTCCTATTCTGGTTAACGACCCAGATCCAAAGGCCCCAGCTGGCTGGTTGAAGAGCCACAACGTAGAACGCGTTGACTTAGATACGCTGTTGGAAAAGGCTGACTACATTTCTTTGAATGCTTCTCTGAACGATGGTAACTACCATTTGATCGATGCTAAGAAGATCGCCAAGATGAAGAAGGGTGTTTACCTGTGCAACAACGCGCGTGGTGCCCTCATCGACGAAACGGCCCTCTTAGACGGAATCAAGTCTGGTAAAGTTGCTGGTTACGCTGCTGATGCTGTTGAAGTTGAACCTGTTCGGGCAACCTCACCATTACTGCAAAACGACCGTGTCTTATTGACGCCACATACCTCCGCTTACACCTACGAATGCCTTCATGGGATGGGTGAAAAGTGTGTTAGTGATGTGAAGAATATTGTTGCCAACAAGCCGTTGGTTCGTGAATTAACGAGTACTTTAGCCTAGTAAACGGGCGGAACGGGACCATGTGCTGCTAATCAGAGGGCACGTGGCCCTGTTTATATCCTGAAGTTATACACTGTGTGCTGGTTATCGGCCGTTCCCAAACGGTTGAGACGACCAGGCAACCGAAAATATTGTGAAATCCAAAAATCGTCAAAATAAAAGGAAGTTGAAAATTATGGATTATTTAATCGGAATTGACGTTGGTACCACGAGTACCAAGGCCGTACTATACAACACTGATGGGGAAATCTTTGGCTATGCCAACAAGCTTTACCCCCTGATTCAAGATAACCCCGACATGGCCGAAGAAGACCCCGACGTTATCTTTGACGCCTCCGTTGAAGCCTTGAAGGAAGTTACGGCCAAGGCCGACCCTAAGGAAGGTAAGATCTTAGGAGTTTCCTGGTCAACCCAACAACACAGTTTGGTGGGGATGGATGCCGATTACAAGCCAACGACGCGGGCTATTACGTGGGCCGACAACCGTTCTGAAAAGGTTGCCTCACGGATGGCTGCTGACGGCAGTGGTCTGGAACTTTACAAGCGGACTGGTCTGCCAACCCATCCAATGGGTGTCGTTTACAAGTTACTCTGGATCAAGGAACAACACCCAGATACCTACAAGAAGACCCAATACTGGGTTGGCTTGAAGGAATACCTGTTGTACCGGTACTTTGGTCAACTCAAGGAAGAAACCAACATGGCTTCTACCACGGGGCTCTTCAACATCCATACAATGGATTGGGACGAAGAATCCATGAAGCTGACGGGGATTACTCGTGATCAATTGCCAGAACTCGTTGATACCACTTACCAGATGAAAGGTCTGCATCCAGAAATTGCCAAGAAGATTGGTTTTTCTGCTGACACGCCATTCATCATGGGTGGAACTGACGGTGCGCTCTCTGAAATTGGGTTAGGCGCGATTAACAAGGGTGAAGTAGCGGTTACGATCGGTACCTCTGGCGCCGTTCGGACGTTCGTTGACAAGCCTCAAATCGATCCTAAAGGCCGGATTTACTGCTACCCAGTTATGCAGGGTAAGTGGATCATTGGTGGTCCAGTGAACAACGGGGGGATCGTCTTCCGTTGGGTTCGGGATAACCTCTTTGCTCCTGAAAAGGAACAGGCCAAAAAGGAAGGTAAGGATCCATACGACTTGCTGACTGAGATTGCTAGCAAGGTGCCAGCCGGTTCCGATGGTTTGATCTTCCACCCATTCTTAGGTGGCGAACGGGCTCCAATCTGGGATGGTAACGCACGGGCATCTTACTTCGGTTTGACCCGGCAACACAACCGGTCACACATGGTCCGGGCCGCACTGGAAGGGATTGTTTACAACCTCTACACGGTTGAATTGGCTTTGAAGGAGGCCATGGAACCAACTGCTATCTTGGCTGCTGGGGGCTTTGCCCGCTCACCACTATGGCGTCAAATGTTGGCCGACATCTTCGAAGAACCCGTAACAATTCCAGAAGCCTTCGAAAGTGGTTGCCTGGGTGCCATGGTGATTGCACAGATCAGTTTAGGCTTAGCCGATGACCTGTCAGTCGTTAAGAAGTTTATCGGGAAGATGAACACTTACGAACCAAACCCTGAAACTTTCGAAAACTACCGCGAAATCATGCCAATTTACATTCGCCTAGGTCGGAAGTTACAAACTGAGTACAACAGTATCGCAGAATATCAACGGAAACGCGCACCAAAGGAATAAATTGTTAGTTTTGATGATTTATTTACAAAAACAGCTTGAAATTTGTAAAAGTTTTTCATATAATGGGAGTCGTTAACTGATATATTACTTTTTTCAAGCAGAGAGGAACTTATACCATGAAGATTGGATTAGTTGGATTAGGTAAGATGGGTAGCAACTTAGCTCAAAATATGATGGACAACGGTCACGAAGTTGTTGGATTTGATTTGAACAAAGATTTTGTTAAAGCAGTTGCTGGGTTTGGCGCAGAAGCAGCTACGTCACTGGAAGACTTGCTTAGCAAGTTGCCTTCTCCTAAGATTGTTTGGTTGATGTTGCCAGCTGGCAAGCCAACTGAATCAACTGTTGCAACGTTGACTGAGGTATTAAGTGCTGGCGACTACATCGTTGATGGTGGGAACTCATTCTGGCAGAATTCCGTTGAAGATGCCAAGAAGGCTGAAGCCAAGGGAATCAACTTCTTCGATTGTGGAACGTCCGGTGGTCAATCTGGTGCCCGTCACGATGGGAACTTTATGATCGGTGGGACCAGCGCCGAAGCCTTTGAAACGTTGAAGCCGATCTTCGAAGGTATCGCTCAAAAGAATGGTTACCTGTACACTGGCGCTGCTGGCTCAGGTCACTACTTGAAGATGGTGCACAATGGTATTGAATATGGGATGATGGAAGCTATCGGTGAAGGGTTTGATGTCCTGGAACACAGTGACTTCAACTACGATAACGAAGCCGTTGCCCAACTTTGGAACTCCGGTTCTGTTGTACGGTCATGGCTCATGGAATTGGCTCAAGAAGCCTTCTCCAAGGATGCCAACCTTGAAGAAATTCGTGGGACGATGCACAGTTCTGGTGAAGGTAAGTGGACGTTACAAGAAGCCCTTAACCAAGAAGTTCCTGTTCCCGTTATCAGCTTAGCGTTGATGATGCGTTACCGTTCGATGGAAAACGATACCTTTACGGGTAAAGTTGTTTCAGCTTTGCGGAATGGTTTTGGTGGCCACGCGGTCGACAAGATCAAATAACTTAAAATTTTAAATGGTGAAAACCAGAAGCTCAGGATGAAAATTCCTGAGCTTTTTTGTAGTGGTCTAGGACAATTGTGATTATACGTAAGGTTGCCAGGGAACGCCTTGGAACGAGGTGGTCCACTGTGAAAGCACGAATTGGTAAAGGAACGGTAAAACTGGTATTTAAGTCTAGCGAATTGGAACCAATTAGTTTCATATTTTTTAGATTAATGAACGAATATTAGCTGTAAAAGTTCAGGGGTCAGGTCATATTTTCACGTAATTTCAGGTTCTAAATTAATTTATTTTTCTAAAATAATGAATGGCCATTATTTTAGAAATGTTGAAGTGACGGGCTTTGCACGGAGGGTGGTTCAGAATGGCCAGTAAAGAACGACAAACATCCGTTGACAGCGCTTTCACTAACTAGTAAGATATGGGTGTTGGCGGAACTGATATATTACTATTTCAATTGTTAGGTCCCATTACTGAGAATTGGCGGGATATATCGGGCACAAGACAGCTTTTTTAGACAAGGAGTGAGATTAATGAAGTTAAGCAGCAAGATTCAATCCGTGGAAAACTGCGGCGACTATTTGGCTATCAAGACCAATGGCGCCCAGTTCCAGGTCTACCTGCTGGATAACGATATTATCCGGATGCGGGGGACTTTCAAGGATGAATTTGCTCCAGAAGCGTCATATGCTCTAGTCAAGACTGCGTGGGCAGATAAGACGGATGGATTAATGGCGGGTGAGCGGCAGCGTGTTAAGCCGTTACCACTCGATCTTGAGGAAGACGCGGACAGCTATTCAGTCTCGACGGCGAACTTAACCTTAAAGATCAACCGGGATCCGTTTGGATTTGAAGTCATCGATAAGGCGGGCAATGTCTTACATAAAGATTTGCCAAAGCGTTCCTTCCTTCAAGATGACTTGGGCCGGTCGTACCACTACAGTACGATGGGTGACCACAACTTCTTCTACGGATTTGGTGAAAAGTCCGGGGAACTCAACAAGTTTAAGCGTCGGATGCGGATGCACAACACGGATTCCTTAGGTTGGAATGCTGCTAAATCTGATCCCCTCTACAAGATGATTCCGTTCTATATCAATTTTGATAGCGAAATGGACATTGCTTCGGGGCTCTATTACAACAATTCTAATGACTCCACGTTCGATATGGACAGTGAGCACAGTAACTACTGGCACCGTTACAGTTACTTTGAATGTGACGGTGGCGACCTGGATGTCTTCTTCATTGCTGGACCAACCATTAAGGACGTGGTTAAACACTACACGGACTTGACCGGGAAGACGGCGATGATGCCTAAGGCTTCGCTGGGTTACATGGGCTCGACCATGTACTACACGGAACTGGATAAGGACGCCGACCAAGCTATTTTGGACTTCGTCGATACCTGCAAGAAGAATGATATTCCTTGTGACGGCTTCTTCATGTCATCTGGCTACACGACGGGTGACGATGGCAAACGGTACGTCTTTAACTGGAATAAGGACCGGTTCCCTGATCCCCAAGACTTTGTCAACAAGTTGAAGGAAAAGGGTGTTCTGTTAGCGCCAAACGTTAAGCCAGGTATGCTGGTGACGCACCCGCTTGCTCAGGACTTTGCCGATGCTGACGCTTACATCAAGACGCCGGATGGTCAGGCCGACCAAGAAGACCAATACTGGGGTGGTGCAGCGCACTTCGTTGACTTCACCAGTGAGAGCGGTCGGGCAACGTGGTCGAAATTTATGACGAAACAACTGTTGTCGTTAGGGATCACCAGTATCTGGAACGATAACAACGAATATGAAATTAATGAAACCGCCGCCAAAGTTGATGCAGATGGCGTTCACGCAACTATCGGTGAAGTGAAACCAATCATGCCAACGATGATGGCCAAGACGGCCCAAAAGGCGATTGCCGATTACGATCCTAACGTCCGACCATACCTGATCAACCGGGCTGGTTTTGCCGGGATCCAACGGTATGCACAGACCTGGGCCGGTGATAACCGGACGAGTTGGACCAATGTGAAATACAATATCCCAACGATTCTGGGGATGGGACTCTCCGGGGTCGCCAACCAGGGCTGTGATATTGGCGGATTCGATGGCCCAGCGCCAGAACCAGAACTGTTCGTCCGGTGGGTCCAAAACGGGATCTTCCAGCCACGGTTCTCGATTCACTCATCGAATGACGACAACACGGTCACGGAACCGTGGATGTACCCAAGCTACACGAAGTACATTCGCGATGCCATTCAGTTGCGTTACCAACTGATTCCTTACTTCTACTCACTGTTGCACGAAGCTTCAGTGACCGGAGCACCGATCATGCGGCCGTTAGTTTATGAGTTCCAAAATGACCCGAAGACTTTCGAAGAGAGTTTTGAGTTCATGTTGGGGTCATCATTACTGGTTGCAAACGTGGTGGATAAGGGACAAACGACCAAGGAAGTTTACCTACCAAAGGGTGCCGATTGGTATGATTTAACGACGTATCACTACTACAATGGGGGTCAAACCATCGAAGTTCCCGTCGACCTTGGGAGTATTCCAATGTTCTTGCGGACCGGGAGTATTATTCCTGAAAGCAAAGGCCTCATGAATATTCACAATGATACGGTTGAGAACTTGGATGTCTTAGTTGAGCCGACAACGGCGAGCGACTTCCAGTTGTATGAAGATGATGGGAAGACGATGAGCTACAAGCAAGGGGACTTCTTGACTACTGATATTGCGGTCAAGCCAAGCAAGCACCAAACGTTAATTAACTTGCATAAGCAAGGAACTTACGATTCCAAGCTGAAGAGTTACACGTTCCGTGTTTGTTGCCCAGACATCGCTCCATTAACGATTGAACTTCAAGGCAAACCGTTGGCGCAATTCCTTAAGTTTGACAAGTTCAATGCCGCCACTGAAGGCTGGTTCTTCGATGGCGAAAAGCGTCAAGTTATCATTAAATTTAATAATGTAAGCGATTCAGACATTGAGCTGAGCGTTGAGTCTAGTGTTAAGGACTTAATCTCAATCTAATCATTTGCTAAATTTGCGGAATCTCACTTTAAAAATTATCTAGGCGACTCGCCGGAGGTTGGAAAAATGGATACACAAAAAACAAGTATTGATCGTTCAAAGCCGTTTGGTTGGGCTGACCGTTTTGGTTACGCCCTCGGAGATGTTGGGAACAACTTCTCATTCGCTGTTGTGAATACCTTCTTGATGATCTTCTACACCAACGTGTTGGGATTATCAGGGGTGACCGTGGGACTCCTGTTCCTGATTGCCCGGTTTATTGATGCCATTGCTGATATCACTGTTGGTCGGTTGGTCGATAGTAGTAAGCTCCACAAGAGTGGTCGATTCATTCCGTGGATTGCCCGCTTCAAGTACCCACTACTCATCGCGACCATCTTGGTTTTTGTGCCATTCGTTAAAGATTTGGCGTTTCCAATCAAGATAACTTATGTCTTTATCACTTACTTACTCTGGGGGATTTTCTACTCCACTGTTAACATTCCTTACGGCTCCATGGCGTCCGCGTTAAGCGACTCGCCTAACGACAAGACTTCACTGTCTACTTGGCGGAGTTTAGGGTCCGCAACGGGGAGTGCCATCGTTAGTTTTGTGGTGCCAATCTTCATGTACGTCGGCGCTACGCAGAGAATTGACGGCGTGCGTTTCTGGTTAGTGGCCTCCGTCATGGCAATCTTAGGGTTTGGCTGCTACATCTTGACCAGTAAGCTACCAACGGAACGGGTACGGACCCAACGGAGCGAATCGGTTCCTCTGGGAACGGTCATGAAGGATATGTTTACGGACCGGGCGCTGGTTATCCTGGTCGTCTTGGATATCATTCTGGTAATCAACCAGAACCTGTCTGGGACTAATATCTCTTACCTGTTTAACGACTACTTTAAGAACAGTAGTGCCATGTCGATCGCGTTGATTTTCAACTTTGCGACGGTGCTGTTGCTCGCGCCATTCGCCCAATACTTTACGAAGAAGTTTGGTCGTAAGGAAGTGACGGTGGTTTCCCTGTTCTTTGCCAGCATCGTGTACGGGGCCTTGGTCTTTATCCACACCAGTAGCGCTATGGTTTACCTGGTCTTTCTATTCTTTGGAAGCTTAGGGGCAGCGATGTTTAACCTGATGGTCTGGGCCTTCATCACCGACGTTATCGATAACCAACAGGTAACGACCGGGATTCGTGAAGACGGGACGATCTATGGGGTGAATTCCTTCGCCCGGAAAGTCGCTCAAGCCTTAGGTGGCAGTTTTGGGGCCTTCATGTTGACCATGATCGGTTACGTTTCCTCCACTTCCGGTGGGGCCGAACAATCCCAACAAGTGATTGACCGAATCTACTACTTGGCTTCCGGTATTCCGGCTGTCTGCTGTGGATTGGCCGCTCTGGTGATGCTGTTCTTCTACCCGCTGAACAAGAAGCGGGTTGAAAGTAACGCGGCAATTTTACGGGAAAAGAATTCTAAGAACTAATGTTTCTCAATGACTACAAGAGAACAATTGTAATCAGAAGTAATGACCAATAATTTTTAAAAAATTAAAGGAGACTTTTGAAATGGCTTTATTGAACGAAGACTTTTTACTCACGAACGAACCAGCTAAGAAATTATTCCACGAACACGCAGAAAAGATGCCAATTATTGACTATCACTGTCATCTAGACCCAAAGGATATCTATGAAAACAAGAACTATCCTAACATCACTCGGATCTGGTTGAACGATGGCAACGCCGGTGACCACTACAAGTGGCGTCTGGAACGGGCTAACGGTGTTCCCGAAGAATTGATTACTGGTGACGGTGACGAATACCAGAAGTTCTTGGCTTGGGCTAAGACAATCGACCGGGCCATTGGGAACCCACTCTACGAATGGACCCACCTGGAACTGAAGCGCTTCTTCGGTATCGACGAAGTCTTCAATGAAAAGAGTGCGCCAGCCATCTGGAAGAAGGCCAACGCCTTACTGCAAACCGACGACTTCAAGCCACGGAGCTTGATCAGAAACGCCAACGTTAAGGTAGTTTGCACAACGGATGACCCCGCTTCTGACCTGCACTACCACAAGCTGTTAAAGGCCGAAGAAAAGGAAAATGGGTTCAAGGTCTTACCAGCGATGCGGCCAGATAACCTGGTACGGATCAACCAAGGTAATTACGGTGAATACATGGACAAGCTGAGCGATGTCTCTGGCGTTAAAATCAGTGACCTGGCTTCCTTGACCAAGGCCCTCGAACAACGCTTTACCTTCTTCGCCTCAATGGGTGGGAGTCTGTCTGACCATGGCCTGAACACGTATCACTATGCCGATGCGACCGATGACGAATTTAATGCCATCATGGCCAAGGCACGTCAGGATAACTCACAATTGACTGATGACGAAATTAACAAGTACCAAACGAAGTTGCTGAAGGTCTTAATGCGCTTGAACCAAAAGTTTGGCTGGACGATGCAGTACCACATGAACGTCCTGCGTAACGCTAACGGCCCAATGTTCCGTAAGTTAGGTGCCGACACTGGCTGGGACTCCATGGGTTCACAACCAGGTATTGCTGGTGAAATGATGAAGTTGATGAGTGCCATGTCTGAAGAAGACGGGATTCCTAAGACGATCTTCTACTCCACGAACCCTAACGACTGGATGGAATTGGCTACTGGGATGCAAAGCTTCCAAGGCGACGGCGTGCAAAAGCTGCAATTGGGCTGTGCATGGTGGTTCAACGACACCCGTGATGGGATGCATGATCAGCTGAACATTCTGGCCCAACAAAGCCTGTTACCAAACTTCGTGGGGATGCTGACTGATTCTCGGAGCTTCCTTTCCTACACGCGGCACGAGTACTTCCGGCGGGTTCTTTGCAACTTGATCGGTGAATGGGTCACGACTGGTCAAGTGCCAGAAGACTACGATTACCTGGGCAAGATTGTTGAAGATATTTCTTACAACAACGCTCACGATTACTTTGGTTTCTTCGACAAGAAGGACTAGGGTTAAAGTAAATAAACAAGATTGTTTGGACGTGGTGTCCTTTCCTTTGGGAAAGAGCACCACGTTTTTTGCTTTCAGAAAGTGTTGGCATGATGAAAGCAAATGCCGAACAATGAAAAAATAGTTCGGCATTTGCAGTCTTAAGGCGGGGTGGCAACTTAATTGAAGACTAATTTTAAGATAATTTTCAAATTATGGGCCTAAATCATGAAAATACTACTGAAAGCGGGCCGCAATAGGGGTATGATATTAATGCTGCTGTTTTCTGAGCGTTGATTGCATTGAGGATGAGCGCGAACATTTTCGGCAGGATAAAAAAGAAAATATTATTAGTGAGGTATGAATTCATGCATTATTCTTTATTCGTTCGGTGTATGGCCGAATTGATTGGGACAGCCGTCATGGTGGCCCTGGGTAACGGTTCGGTTGCCAACGTTGAATTGAAGGGCACCAAGGGGTATCACGGTGGCTGGATCCTAATTGGTTTTGGGTATGGTATTGGGGTGATGATCCCAGCACTGATGTTTGCTACCATTTCAGGGGCACAGATCAACCCTGCTATGACAGTCGCCATGGCGGTGACTGGGAGTTTTCCTTGGCAGGAGGTTGGGCCGTATCTTCTGGCTCAAACGGTGGGGGCTATCATTGGTCAGTTAGTCATCGTTCTGGCTTACAAGCCGTACTATGACCGGACAACGGACACGGAGGCCATCCTGGGGACGTTCTCCACCATTGATGCTGCGAATAGCCAATTGAACGGGTTTATTAACGAATTTGTAGGGACGTTCCTGTTGGTATTGGGAGCTGTTAGTATGACGGCGGATAAGATCGATCCCCGTGCTGACTTCATTGGGTTAGGATTCCTGGTCATGTGTTTGGTGATTTCTTTCGGGGGGCCAACGGGTCCGGCGCTGAATCCTGCCAGAGATATTGGGCCACGGTTGCTCCATGCTGTTTGGCCATTTCCACATAAGGGAAGTTCGCAATTTAATTACAGTTGGGTGCCAATCGTTGCCCCCACTGCCGGTGCGATTGCGGCTGCCGTATTGTATAAACAGGTCTTTTAATTGCATAAATACTTAAAAATGGGTGCCTTCATGCAGAATGTGAAGGCACCTTTTGCGTCGGATTTGGGAAGTATTGCGCAAAAACAGGCAAATTGTTTAGTAGGTCTTAACTAATTTAGAAAGGTGAACTGAAACATTAATATGTTAGTAAAATCACGCGAATTAAATATTTTTTACTAAATGAATAGCAAAATGAAAGCGCATTATCTAGACGAGTTAATCGTTTTACCTAACAATTTCGGCAAAATGGTCGCTTAAAAATCAAGAGAAATGCGGGTGAACCTGTGTTAAACTAATATACAAGTAAATGAGAGGCAAACAAGGAGGTGTAGTTGAGATGCAACAAATGACGAAGAATATGCGGAATGAGGCGTACTCTGAGCTTCGCTATCGGATTATGCATAATAAGTTTATTCCCGGTCAGAAAATTTCCGAGAAGACTATTTCTGAAGAGTTGGGGATTGGTCGGACACCGGTTCGGGAAGCTATTATTCGAATCGAGCGGGATGGCCTGATTGACGTGATTCCGCAAAGCGGGACGTATATTTCCCAAATTGACATGGAAAAGGCCAAGGATGCGCGGTTTGTACGACAGAATGTCGAAGTTGAAATCATGCTGGAAGCTACAGCAAAGATGACGGAAGCGGCGTATCGGGAGCAGAAGGTAAACTTGCGTGAACAGGCGGTTGCGATTCAAAAGGAGGATCCAGATACCTTCTTTGATCTCGATGAGGCCTTCCATCATCGCTTTTATACGATTGCCGATCGCGATAATATTTGGGATTGGTTACAGACGGTCAACATGCAACTGAACCGGTTCCGGTGGATTCGTCTGAAGGTCAATGGGTTGAATTGGCAAACGATTTTGCAGCAACACGAAAGCTTGCTGGACGTCGTGTATCGGCGTGATCTGGAAGATGTACGCTTCCAAACGACAGCCCATTTAAGGTTGATGCTACAGGAGCGCAAGTACTTGTTGGATAAGTTCCCAGGCTACTTCATGAACGTTAGCCCAAGTGATAAAACAGATCTGGATATTTAACAGGATAGAATCGTCGGTGTTGGTGAGAGACTCATCAGTGGTGCCGGCGTTTTTTAGTGCAGGGGGATAAGGCGTGACTGGCAAAAGGAGCCGAAATTCATTATAATGAACACGTTAACATTTATTAATGAATGCGGTTCCAACCCAGTAGGCACACGTATCCCGTAAACGTGATAGGTAAAGGGTTTGTTGGACTTTCAATGACCTTCATTTTTTACTTTGAACGTGAAAGTTATTACAAGCCAGTTAGAATTAGGCTTGGCGGCTGCCTAAACCAGTGATATATGAAGGGGAATTTCCCTCAGCATGTGCTAAACTGGTAGCTGGGAACGCAAGACATACAGATTGAGAGAAACGGATTCATTAGTAGGTTAATAAATTACATATGGAGGTAATATCATGGCATTCAATATGACTACGCAGTACGCACACAGTCCTGAGGATATTGACCATTACAATACGGATCAGATGCGCGAACAGTTCTTAATGGAAAAGATTTTCAGTCCGGATGATATTTTATTGACTTACACCTACAATGACCGGATGATCTTTGGTGGGGTCACGCCCGTGCACGCACCGTTGGAAATTAAGCTTGATAAGGAACTTGGCGTGAATTTCTTCCTGGAACGCCGCGAATTAGGCTTCATCAATATTGGTGGTGCTGGGACAGTCACGATTGATGGTGAAGAGAGTGCGATTGCACCTCACGATGGGTTCTACATCGGCATGGGGACGCAGCATGTGGTCTTCAACTCCATCGACCCAGACAATCCGGCTAAGTTCTACGTCGTTTCAACGCCAGCACATAAGACCTATCCGAATAAGAAGCTGGTCTACAAGGACGCCATTGCCATGCCTAAGGGCGATCAAGAACACATGAACAAGCGCGTCATTCACAAGTATATTGATGCTTCGACCATGCAGACGTGTCAGTTACAGATGGGCTACACGGTTTTGGAACCAGGCAACTCCTGGAACACCATGCCAGCACATACCCATGCACGGCGGATGGAAACGTACCTGTACTGTGAATTTGGCGCTGCTGATACGCGGGTTTCGCACTTTATGGGGACCCCAGAAAATACGAAGCATATCTGGATGAAGCAGGATCAAGCCGTTGTAAACCCAAGTTACTCCATTCACTGTGGGGTAGGGACAACGAACTACGCTTTCATCTGGGCAATGTGTGGTGAAAACCAGACTTACGATGACATGGATCAAGTTGCCATGGGTGATCTGCGTTAATTACCGCAATTAAAGGAGAGACTAAGAGATGGAAATGGGATTTCGCTGGTACGGGCCTGATGAGGACGCCGTTAAGCTCCAAGATATTCGGCAGATTCCGGGCGCTAAGCAGGTCGTCGGGGCGCTCTTTGATGTGCCGGTCGGTGAAGTATGGCCACTGGCTAAGATCAAGGCACTGAAGGCCCAGATAGAAGCTGCTGGGTTGAAATTTACGATTGTCGAATCCGTCAACATTCACGATGACATTAAAATTGGATTGCCGACGCGTGATCGATACATTGAAAATTACCAACAGACCATTCGGAACCTCGCACAAGTTGGGGTCAAAACGATTTGCTACAATTTCATGCCGATCTTTGATTGGATTCGGACCGACCTGCATTTCAAGCTGGATGATGGTTCTAAGGCGTTGGCGTTCCAAGAACGTTACACGGCGGAAGATCCACAAGTTTTGATTCAGCAGATTCAGCAGGGGGACAATGGCTTTAGCTTGCCAGGGTGGGAACCCGAACGGTTGGCTAAGGTTCAACAGCTCTTCAAGGCTTACGCCGATGTTGATGCGACCCGGCTGGCGGCTAATCTCAAATACTTTTTGGATGCGATTCTTCCGGTTTGCGAGGAATGCCACATTCAGATGGCCATCCATCCCGATGATCCGCCAATGCCATTATTTGGCCTGCCACGGATCTTCAAGAATGCGGCCGATATGCGGGCGATTGTCGCAATGAATCCATCGCTGGCTAATGGGTTTACGATCTGTACGGGTAGTCTGGGTGAAAATCCGGATAACGATATTCCCGCGATTATTCGTGAATTCGTAGCGCAGGGACGTGTGCCGTTTGTCCACGCTCGAAACATCAAGTATGCTGGGCATGGTCACGACTTCCGTGAGGCGGCTCATCTCTCTAGCGAGGGATCACTAGATATGTATGAAATCATGAAAGCTCTTCATGATACCGGTTTTGATGGCGTCATCCGTCCCGACCATGGTCGAGATATCTGGGGTGAGGCTGGTCGTCCGGGGTACGGACTATACGACCGCGCACTGGGACTGACGTATCTGAATGGGCTATGGGAAGCAATCAGCAAGTCCTAGAGGGAAGGTGACGAGATGGGAGAGGTCCTAACGATTGGAGAACCAATGGTGGTTTTCGAAGCGCAAGAGAGCGATGTTGATCTGGCTAAGGCACAGAAGTTTCAAAAGTTTTCTGCCGGTGCTGAACTTAACGTTGCCATTGGCATGGCCCGTCTCGGGCACCCAGTTGACTATGTTTCAGCGGTCGGCGATGACCCGTTTGGCGTGTATTTACGGCACGTTTTGCGAACGGATGGCGTAGCGGATGCGGCGCTGCTAACGAAGCCAGGACTACCCACGGGCTTTTACTTGAAGCAACGGGTCAGTCATGGCGATCCAGCGGTGGCGTACTTCCGCCAGGGGTCGGCAGCGGCTAATTACCAGCCAGAAGACCTCCAGACGGTGAGCCTGACGGGGGTTCGTTTTGCCCATCTCTCGGGGATCTTTGCGGCGCTTTCACCAAACTGTTTGGCGGCCTACCGCCAGTTGAACGCTGATTTGGTGTATAACCGGATTCCGGTGACGTTTGATCCTAATCTACGGCCAACGCTATGGGATTCCCAAGCTGAGATGGTGCGGGTGACCAATGACTTGGCGCGCTACGGGACGATTGTCATGCCTGGGCTTAGTGAAGGTCGAACGCTGACCGGTAAGCAGTCTCCCGAGGAGATCGCAGACTTTTACTTGCAACGCGGTGTCACGACGAAGGCGGTGGTCATCAAGCTGGGAGCGGCGGGCGCATTTGCCAAACTGGCGGATGGCCGAAAATTTTCGGTTCCTGGATTCACCGTACCACGGGTGATCGATACTGTGGGAGCGGGGGATGGATTTGCGGTTGGCTTGATCTCTAGCTTGCTGGAAGGACAACCGCTTCCAGGCGCGTTGCAACGCGCTAACGTGATCGGCGCCTTGGCGGTTCAGAGTCCAGGTGATAACGATGGTTACCCAACCAGACCACAACTAGACCAATTTTATAAGGATCATGCTCTTGCATAAATTAAACAAAATCGTCGGCCAAAACACTGTATTTGGTTGGCGATTTTGTTATAGTAGGTTTAGCGAGCAGTCTAGATAGATAACGTTAACACCTTAGAAAGTCGCAAGGCGTACTTAAGTTAGCCCGTTTAACTGCAAAAATAGAGAGTCGAGCAATTGATGATCGTAACAGGAGGCAACTACATTGGAAGAAGTAACGATTTTGACGATTGCTAAGCGTGCTAACGTCTCACACACCACGGTTTCTCGTGCGTTGAACGATAGTCCCTTAGTCAAAGAGGAAACGAAACGGAAGATTCGCAAGATTGCGGACGACTTGGGCTACGTGCCAAATATTAATGCCAAGGGGCTGGTGGAGAAGCGCTCCTTCATTATCGGCATCTTCTTTTCTGAGCTAGATACTGGGACTTCACCTAGTTTCTTGGTAGATGTTATCAATCGGTCAAAGGAAGCCTTGCCAGAGGGGTATTCGATTTCTATTGACAGTATCGAAGCTCTCGATGGAACTACCGCAGTGAGCCGCCACCAATACGATGGGGCTATTGTGGTCAGTCAAAGTGTTAACGATGATGCGTTTATCAATATGATGATTGAACGGGGTCTACCCGTGGTTGTTCTGAACCGAAAGATTGCCCGGGAAGATGTGTCGAACTTTACGACGGATGATTACTTGGGTGCCCGGAAGTTAATGGAATATGCCGTCCGAATGGGCCACAAGAAGTTTGGCCTGATTAAAGGGGCCACTGACTTTGTATCGACGCAGGACCGGCAACAAGCCTTTGTGGACGTCACAACAGCTAGTGACGCCACTGTTAAGCCGGAGTGGGTTCAGCAAGGGACCTACTTGCCAGACAGCGGCTACGAGGGTATGCGAAACATTCTTGGGGCAATTGAGACACCAACCTGCGTCTTTGCCTCGAATGACGATATGGCAGCGGGCGCTGTCCGGGCCTGCCAAGATCTCGGATATTCTGTGCCCGATGATGTCTCGATTATTGGCTACGATGACATGAGTTACGCGAAATATTTGGTGCCGCGGTTGACGACGGTACGTAAACCAACTGATGATATTGTCCAAGAAGGTATCGATGCTTTGACGAAATTATTGGATGGATCGATGACAGATCCAATAAAAAAAGTGATTGTCCCAACGTTGATAGTACGGGATTCCGTGAAGGATTTGAGAAAATAATCCTTTTTTTATTAAAAAATTGTTAACGTGTGCATGAGTTTGTGATAGTATAGACATTGTTAAAGGAAAGCGCTTACTAGTGCATAGCTTAGGCCCTGACGTTTAACAAATAATTCAGAAGTCAGCGAGCAGTAGCGAAGACACACTGATAATTGTGTTAACGTGTGTATCAAAATTGTAAGCGATTTCTCTTAATGGTTCGTAGCAGATTCAAGGAGGTGCTCGAATGAGTGAAGAGGCAGCAACAAGTCCAAAACCCGCTGTAAAAGATGGGGAAATGATGAATGACTCATCTAAGCGGATTCCTACCCATGAAAAAATTGCTTATGGGTTTGGGGACTTTGGTAACGGCTTCATGTTTGACCTTGGGCAGGCGTACCTGACTAAGTTCTGGATCGATGCTTGTGGTATCGGTGCCGGAGCTGTCGCTGGTATTTTCGCCTTCACCAAGATTTTCGATGCGTTTATGGATCCTATCGCCGGTTCAGTAATTGATAACCGGAAGAATATCGGTAAACGTGGTAAGTTCCGTCCGGTCATGATGATTTCAGCCATCATTTTAGGGATTATGACCGTCGTAACGTTTACGATGCCATCTGGTCTTACTGGGGTTCAAAAGATTATCTACGCATATGCTGCATACATGATCTGGGGCCTGGTTTATTCATTTACCAATGACCCGTACGGTTCTTTAGCTTCCGTTATGTCCCGGAATTCGCAAGACCGGAGCTTCATGGCAACTTCTCGTCAAGTTGGTTCTGTCGGTGCACAATTCATCGCCGGGGTTGCATTTATTCCTTTGATGGGTTTGATTGCTAACGGGAACACTGGTGTCAAAGAAGAACACGGTTACTTCTGGGCAGCCGCAGTCTTCGCTGTCATTGGGATCGCAATGTTTGCCGTATGTTACTTAGGTACTAAGGAAAACGTTAAGGTCCACCGTGCTACTGGTGAAGCAGCCAAAAAGGAAGGTTTCAAAGATTACATCAAAGTTATCTTCAAGAACGGTCCTTTGGGTGCCTTGATTCTGATGACCTTGTTTACCATTTCTGCCATGAACACGAACAACCAAATGATGGTGTTCTACGCACAATACAACTTAGGTAACATTGGTCTTCAGCCAATCATCAACGCCGTTATGATGGGTTGCTCAATCGTCGGGGTCTTCATGATTCCTACGTTAACTAAGCACTTTGGTCAAAAGCGTACCGCAATGTGGAGTTTCGTTGTTGGTGCCGTGGCTAACCTGTTGAACTACTTCTTGCCTTCAAACGTGATTACATTCGTTGTCTTAGTTACCATTGGTTACACGGCTTTAGCTATTCCCAACGGGATTACTTGGGCCATGGTTTCCAACGCTATCGACTTCGGTGAATGGCGTTCAGGTGTCCGTAAGGAAGCTATTACATACGCTGCATTTAACTTCTCACGGAAGATCGCACAATCACTGGCTGCTTTAGTTAGTGCCGGTGTCTTGGCCTTAACGGGTTACGTTGCCAACGCAACGCAAACTCCTCGTGCCTTAAATGGTATCAAGGCCGCTATGACGTTGTATCCTGGCCTTTGCTTAATCATTGCTGCAGTTGTAATCGGTTTCTTATACAAACTGGATGACAAGCGCTTTGGTGAAATTGCCAATGACCTTGACCATGGTCGTTGGGAAGGCGGCAAGATTGGTGAAAGCAAAGCTACCGACAAGGATAAGAACTAATCGTCATACTAAATAATTTGGGATCACGGTTTTTAAAAACTTTATCAAACTTACATTATGGAGGGTTATATCAATGGACTTACAAAAGTTAGTTTCAGATGTCTATGAGATTATTGCTGCCCAAGGCAACTACGACAGCTTATCAGATAAAGAAGTTTATGCACCTTCAATTCAAGTGGATCGCCGCAACGTCTACTTCATCTTGCATGAAACCGTTAACAAGCAAACTGCCAAGACTTTGGTTGTTTACGAAGATCGCGATGACGTCAAAGACTTTGACGCCAAGGAAAGCATTGTTGACCACAACAAGACTTTAATTACTGGTGATTTAAACGAAACCAACTGGCGTGCACTTGCTAAGAGCTTTGCTTGGATCAAGCCTACTTCACGTCATGGTTACAAGTACACCTTTGGTTTAGGTGACCGTTTAGGGAACGCTTCTAACGCTCACTTACGTTTGTTCAAAGGCCGTGGCATTGTCCCAGTCTTAGCACAACAATCAATTCGTGAATTACTATTGATGAACCGTACCGAAACCGATGTCTTATTGGATGCCGGCTGGGCTGTCTTTGAAGAAGGTTACACTGATGGCTGGGTTGACGATGGTGACCACGTTAAGAATCCTCATGAAGTTGACTACGCCGTTAAGGCCGGTTGCACCATGATTACTTTGGATGCTACTGAAAAGATTCATAACGAAGTTGCTAAGTTCTCTGACGAAGAATTGGACACTAAGTTCAACGCTTTGGATGACGATTTAGTAGAACGCTTCAACAAGACTTACTTGGACAAGACGTTCCAAATCAGCGACGATGCTTCCGTTCACTTCTCCAAGCGTGACGTTGAAGAATCAGTTCTGATCTTCTATGGAGCTGTTAAGTACGCTATCTTCATCTACCACAAGTTCATCGTACCTTACAACTTGGACTTCGAAATTTCTATGGATGAAACGATTGTTCCTACGACGCCTGCAAACCACTACTTCTTTGCTAACGAATTACATCGCGAAGGTATCACTCCTGAAACCATTGCACCTAAGTTCTATGGTGAATTCCAGAAGGCTATTGACTACATCGGTGATGTAAAGCGCTTCGAACGTGAATACGTTGTACATGAAGCTATTGCTGAAAAGTTCGGTTACAAGTTGAGTATTCACTCTGGTTCCGATAAGCTTTCTGTATACGAAATCATTGGCCGGATCTCCAAGCAACATGGCTGGCACGTTAAGACCGCTGGGACTAACTGGTTGGAAGCTCTCCGTGTTATTGCCCATGTCGATCCTAAGTTTATGGTTCAACTTTACAAGTTTGCTTACGAAAACTTGGATGATGTTGCATCATTCTACGTATTCAACGCTCAAACCGATGGGACTGCTCCAAAGCCAGAAACGATCAACGAATCCAACGTTATGAGTTTGCTTGATGGTGATGACTCACGGCAAGTTCTTCACACGATGTATGGTTCACTCTTGAACGCTCAAAAGAGCTACAAGTACGTATACCGTGACAAGTTCTTCAAGATCTTGAAGGAAAACCAAGACCTTTATGACAAGTACTTGAACATTCACATTGCAGAACATCTCGACTTACTTCAAGGTTTGGCTAAGTCCAAGGCTGAAGTTCAAGCTAAGTACGAACCAAAGATCAACGAAGACTAATCTAAGCGAAACTGCTTAATTAGCACTAACTCTCATAAGGAGGAATATCCTGATGGCTTTATTGGACGACAATTTCTTACTCGGCAACGACATGGCCAAGAAGCTTTTCAATGACTATGCCAAGGGTATGCCAATCATCGACTTCCATTGTCACTTGAACCCAAAGGAAATCTATGAAAACAAGAACTACCCTAACATTACGCGAATTTGGTTAAACGAAGGCGTTTACGGCGACCACTACAAGTGGCGTCAAGAACGGACCAACGGGGTTCCTGAAGAATTGATCACTGGTGACGGCGATGAATATCAGAAATTCTTGGCCTGGGCTGAAACAATTGAAAGTGCTTTGGGGAACCCACTCTACGAATGGACTCACCTGGAACTCAAGCGTTTCTTCCACATCGATGAAGTATTGAGCCGGAAGACCGCACCAGACATTTGGAAGAAAGCTAATGCTGAACTCCAAACTGATGCCTTCAAGCCACGGAATTTAATCAAGAACTCCAACGTTAAGGCTGTCTGCACTACCGATGACCCTGCCTCTGACTTGCACTACCACAAACTGTTGAAGGAAACAGAAGCTGAAAACGGCTTCCGGACCTTACCAGCTATGCGGCCTGACAAGTTGATCCAAGTCGATCGTGATGGTTTCGCCGACTACCTGAAGGAATTGGGTGACATCTCTGGTGTTAAGATCACTTCATTTAAGACGATGATCGATGCTGTTAAGCAACGGTTTGAATTCTTTAATGAAATGGGTGGCCGTTTATCTGACCATTCTCTGTTGACGTACCACTTCATCGAAGCTTCAGACAGCGAGCTGAATGCTATCTTTGATAAAGGTGTTAACAACGAAGAATTATCACCTAAGGAAGTCGACCAATACTTGACCGCCTTATTGGAAAACTTAATGAAGTTGAACAAGGAATTTGATTGGACGATGCAGTTCCATATCAACTCAATCCGTGACCTTAACCGGCCAATGTTCGACAAATTAGGTCCTGATACCGGTTATGATGCCGTTGGGACACAACCTGATATCGCTGATCAAATTGCTAAACTCTACACTAAGATGCAGATTACTCATGACATTCCAAAGACAATCTTCTACTCCTTGAATGACAATGACTGGATGCAATTGGCTACGATGATGGGTGCCTTCCAAGAGGGTGGCAAACAACGCTTACAACTTGGTGCCGGCTGGTGGTTCAACGATACTGCCGAAGGTATGAACGAACAATTGCGGGTCTTCGCCGAAGAAAGTCTGTTGCCTAACTTTGTTGGGATGTTGACTGACTCACGGAGCTTCCTGTCATACCCACGTCACGAATACTTCCGTCGGGTTCTCTGCAACTTCTACGGGAACTTGGTAGAACAAGGTCGGGTACCGGATGACGAAGAAATGTTGGGTAAGGTTGTACAAAACATTTGCTACAACAATGCTTACAACTTCTTCAAATTCTTCCCAGACAAGACACCAGATGAGATTTTCGGTAAGTTAACCGTTAATAACTAGGTGAATGAAAGAGTCTCGCATGAACTTCCGTATGGGAGTCCTGCGGGGCTTTTTGTTTCTAAAATTCCTTGTTTAAGTCATGATGACCATCTATGATAAAAATAAGTGTTTGATTTTACGAGAGGATCCTGAGAGTATGAATGAAAATCCGTTAAATATTCTACACACGATTGGCTTTGATCAACTCTATCCGATGATTCGTTGCCAGTTAAAGTTTGCAACGCCGATCGATAGTGACCGGCTCATCAAGGCCGTAAACTTGACCGCGCAGGTTGTACCAGAACTATTCTGTCGCTATGAAATGCGTGACAATAGCTGGCAACCAGCAGTTAAGGACGCCAGCGAGGTGATTGAAACAGTTGATGCTGATGCGGATGTTGATACCACGCCGGATTGGGAGAAAAATGCACAGATCCGGTTTGATATTCAGGCCGATGGTCGTGGAAACAAGATGACCATCACCATGAGCCATATTTTAACTGATGGCAGCGGGTTTAAGCAGTACCTCTACTTACTCAGTGACTGCTATAACCGTGGCGCAGCGGCCATTGCAGGCGTTGAAAATGTGGTTAATCTGGACTGGTTGGAGGACCTGTTAAAGTCCCATCCAGCCGCAGTCAAACATGGCGACGTGGATCATCCGGCTAAACCATTAGCTTTACCACAATTAACGAATGAGACTGATGAACAACCGCGGCATAATGTTAGCGGGTGGCGCTTGACGCCGGAGCTGACAGCAGCGTTGATTCAGGCAACGCATAGCCAGGGCGTTACGGTCAACGATGTTTGCCTGACGACCTTTGGGAAAGCCGTCCAGGCCTATGATCGCGGTGGGGATGAACTGGCTATTCCGTGTCCGACTGACATGCGGCAGAAGATTAGCAAGGCACATGCAGCATTACGAATCGCTAATCACACGGCACGATTTAATCCGGCCATTCACTCCCCACAGGACGAGCCAATTGCCACGGCCGTGGCCAAGATGCATGTTGAGATGCAGCGACTGAAGGATCAAGACCAATTCCTAGACTCAGTACGGTCACTGATGGCACAGTACAAGTCAGAGCCGATTGAGAAATTGCAACAGATTGTGGAGGACAATTACCACGTCCGGGCCATTGCCTTCACGAACTTTGGCATCATTGATGACTCACGGTTGGTCTTTGAAGGGACACCGTTAACGGACTGCTTACTGACGGGGTCTTTCCGTTATGCACCAATGTTCCAGGTGGCTTGCAGCACGTTCAAAGGACAACTGAACCTTGGGTTTAACATGATTGGGACAACTGATGAGGTTCAGGTTGGTCGTGTCGTCATTCATGACATGATTTCACGCATCAAGGACTTCATTGCTGAAGCGGTGATTGGGGCCACGGTTATTAGCTAATTTATAAAGTGGATTGTAAAAGAAAAGCTCTCCCGAAAACTTCGGGGGAGCTTTTTCATAAAACCGAACTACTTAAGGGGTTCAGTTTGCTTTTGGATTAATTGTTGGTAAGCACTCGTTAGGGTTTGGTGCGTTGCAACACCGTCAGGGTTTGACGTGGTAGAAGCAATGGCTTGGGTAGCGAAGACGCCTGAACCGAATACGGCAACAGCAGCGACAACAGCTAAAACTCGATTGAATACATGCATTATATAAGTACCTCTTTCTTTTTCTCTTCTCTTTTGTTCACGTGAACATAGTATAATTTTCTGAAAGCTGAGTCAAGGGCTGAAACTCAATGTAATGGTTTTCATTGAAAACTTTTTTATTTTTTTGTCAAAGAGCGAGAATTAAAGGGTTCTGTAACCGATTTAATGGCATTTTCCCCATGAAAATACTTTTGAAAGTGAGTATGATAGAACATAGAAGTTCAATGAAAGTGGGATGTTCAAATGACGCAGGTACAAAATGACCCGGATAAAATTTCACGGCAGAACTTAATTGCCATTTTCGCGGTCGCCTTGATGGCCTTCCTAGGAATCCTAGTGGAGACTTCTATGAATGTTACTTTTCCGACACTGATGGCAACGATGCATGTTTCGTTGAGTACGGTTCAGTGGATTACGACGGGATACTTACTGACGGTGGCATTACTGATGATTACATCGGCTTTCCTGAAGCAGCGATTTACGAATCGGCAACTCTTTGTAGCCGGAGCGTCACTATTTATTCTCGGAGACCTGATCTGTGCGCTAGCACCAGTTTTTCCCGTGTTACTGTTTGGGCGGCTGGTTCAGGCCGGTTGTGCTGGTATTGCTATTCCATTGATGTTTAACGTTGTCTTGGAAAGCGTGCCACGTTCTCGCCTTGGTTTTTACATGGGGATGGCTGGTCTGATTCTGATGATTGCCCCAGCTAGTGGGCCAACCTTTGGGGGAATCATGGCATCGCTAGGTAATTGGCGGTTGATTTTCTGGTCCACCTTACCAGTAGAAGCGATTATTTTACTTTTGGGCTTTGGTGTGATGAAGCAGTTTTCACCAGTCAGAAAAGTTTCGTTTGTCTGGGGGCAATTTGCCCTTCTGGCGGTATCCTTTGTGAGCTTCACGATGGGGCTAAACAGTTTGACGACAGCGGGGTGGCTGAGCTGGCAATTCTTGGGTGGCCTGATTCTGGCGGCACTCACGTTGACCGGCTATATTCTAGTGTCAAAGCGTAGTAAAAATCAGTTATTAAAACTCGAGATTTTTCGGAATCCAGTCTTTACGTTTAGTTTTATGGCGTACGTGATTTTGCAGTTTTGTAATATTGGGATCAACTTTGCTTTACCAAATTATGCGCAAATCGTTGTCGGTGCGAGTTCCTTGTTCGGTGGGTTGATGTTGTTCCCGGGGAGCTTGGTCACGGCGCTCTTACAGCCTTGGTTCGGCCATCTACTGGACGAACATGGTGCGCGTTTGCCAATCCTGTTAGGGAGTAGTTTGTTCTTTATTGCGGCGCTGTGCTTTACCGTGATTGGACAACGACTAACGGTCATTATTATTGCTGCACTGTACGTGGTCTTCAGTATCGGTCGTTCGATGGCGTTTGGAAATACCATGACTAATGGGCTGAAGGAAGTTGATTTCAGTCAACGGGCTGATGCCAATGCCATCTATAATACGGGTCAGCAGTTTGCGGGGTCAGTTGGGACGACGATTTTGGCGGCATTGATGTCTTCAGTCAAAGTTCACGGCATGTCCTATGCTCAGGAGACTGCGATTGGGAGTCGGTTAGCGTTTGGGCTGATTCTAGCATTAAGTGTCATCAATTTCGGCCTTTACTTTATTGTGTTCCATTACCAAAAGACTGATAAGTAGCGGGTTTCGTCGATATCGACGGACCCTTTTTATTTAGAGTGATTTAGCTGCGATAGAATTGGGGCAAGTGTTCCAGCGGACCAAAGATAGTTAAGTTCTAGCAATTGCTCGTAACGTTGTTTGCTGAGGATGATGACGCTTTGATGGGGGCGGATGGTAACTTCCAAGGTGTGATTGGTTTGAATGACCTGAGTGAAAAGGCGTTTAGGGTCGGTGTGGAGTTGCGTAAAGGGGTAAGTTTTCATTGAGTTCCTCCAGGCTGAAAGTGGCATGACTTAGGCAGTAATCGTAGTATAGCAGGTCTGCTGGAAAATAAAAAGAACAAATGTTCGTATTGAAATTTTGATGGTGTCCCATCCCGGATGTTCACTAGCGGAAGCACAATTTAAATAAATCTTTCAATAAAAAAGCCAGCACCCAACGGAAAGTTAGGTGCTGACAAGCGTAATCGGCTAGTGTTCCTTGATTTGGAAGGCTAGTCGGACGACTAGGTTGGTTAATAGAGAAATCAAGAGTGCGTATCCTAAAATCAGGGCCAATAGAATCACGGCCGCGGTAATTACGCGCAAGTAGCCAGCGGCGATGTCACCCATGGTTAGGAGTACGGTTAGGGCAACGACGACGATAACAAAGCCAATCAGGCCAATTCGTGAATTGGCAAAGTCGGCTGAACTGAGATCAAAGCCACCAATACTGATATTGAGGGATAGTAAAATCATAATGCCCCAACGAATCCACGGATAGTTGTCACCACCCAAGGCTGCAACGAAGCCATTCCAGTCGAGATTGAACGGGTCTGCAACCAAGGCTAACATGCCGTCGAAAAGACTGGGTACCAAGAGGGCAGTCAGCGCCAGCAAAACCAAGGCACAGCCAAAGATCGGGGCAACACCAATAAATAAGTTTCCAGTCGTCTGGTACCAATTACGTTGATTCCAAGTGTGATTGACGTAACCTAAAGTCAAATCTGGCTTCCCATCTGCACCTAGCCGATCGGGATGGGGCCGTTTAAGTAAACGAACCTGCGAGATGCGGTGGCCAAAGAGAATCGCCGTCAGTAAGTGACTGAGCTCGTGGAGAAAAATACCGATAAAACCTAAATAGAGCTCACTGTTTAGGCCAAGGCCATTCGCCAAATACTTTTTAGTGTCGCGATTCAGGTAAGTCAGCAGGGTCACAAAGATAAAGGGAATCACCAAGAGATCCAAACCCACGATCCCGAGATTCTTAAAAATCAGGGTGAGGTTAGTATTCATCACCTACTCCAGTAGGTCGGTAAAGGTACCGTGGACCAAATTAGCCAGGTCCGTAGCATCTAATTCAACTGAACGGCCGATTTGCCCGGATGAAACGAGAATTGTCCCTTGTTCTTTGGCGGTATTGTCAAAATAAATTGGAAAATGATTCTTTTCCCAAATACCGACTGGGGTGTTGGCCCCATGCTCGTAACCCGTGGTCTTTACCAAGTCTTTGAGGGGAACCATATCCACTTTCTTATTGCCGGAAGCTTTCGCCAATTTTTTCTCGTTCAGGTGTTCATCGATGGGCAGAACCCCAACAACGGGACCAGTCGTCGGACCGCTCAACACCAACGTTTTGTAGATATGATGTTCATCAACATCCGCATGGTCAACGTCCATTTGGGCAACATCACCTTTAACGTGAGTTGCAAATTCAAACTGTTTATAAGCAACCTTGTTCTTATCTAAAATTTGTTCGACCAGGGTTTTGTGAAGCCGTTTGCCTTTCTTTTTCTTAGCCATTTAACTCACCTTTCAACATCAAAATTAATAATTGGACCGCACTTTAAAAATAAATGGAACGGTTGTTTCCTGATAAAAAGCAGACACCGCCGCCAAAACCTGTTATACTCTATCACAGTAGAAGTCAAGTTGAAGAGTTATGAGGAGATATCATGGCAGATTTAGTTTATCGACAGGTAATGCGGGATCTAAAACAACGCATCCATCAAAATGAATTTCCCAATAAGCGGCTGCCAGATGAACGGAGCTTGAGCGAAGCGTATGGGGTTAGTCGCAGCTCAGTTAAGCGGGCCCTCAGTGTGCTCGCCAACCAGGGGATTATTTTTAAAAAGCGTGGTTCAGGAACCTTTATTAACCCATTATATATGAAAAACCAATCAATTTTTCAATATGAGGGCTCAAATTTAGGAATTACTGACAGTATGAAGTCAGCCGGGACGACGCCGGGCATTCGTTTGCTCAAATTCGATGTTATTCCAGCCAGTAAGGAAATCCAGCAGGATCTTTTCTTAGCTGAAGGCGACTTCGTTTATGAGATTAAGCGGCTAAGATTGTTTGAGGATAAACCCTTTATGATCGAAACGGGTTATATCCCCATCAAAATCGCGCCAAACTTATCACAGAAGACCGTTGCTGACTCCATCTTTAATTATTTGGAATCGCAGGGTAAGGTTGTCACCAAATCCTTCATGTCCATTCGGACCCAGCCCTCAACGGCGGATGATCAGAAGCTTTTGCATCTGAAACCCGTAGAGCCGGTTGGTATCATGGAAGGAGTCTTCTTCCTAGATGATGGGACGCCATTTGAAGTCTCTAACATGCGCTTACACTATCAGTATTTGAACTATAACACCTTTGTTTCCCTAGATGAAGAATAAAGAACTTTAGATGACGCCTGTTGTAAGGGGGGTCACCTTTTTTTATGCAGAAATCTGAAAACACGAACAATGCCATTACGTTTGCTTATGTTGCTATAATTTATACCACTAAAAACCGCAAAAATTGAGATGACTTTCGGGGTTTAGAAACGATAGAATTCGCTTGATAGCAAGGATTGTTGATGAGGTCCTGCTTTTAAAATAATTGATACGGTCCAATTTATAAAAAGGTTGACTTTTTTATAAAAAACGTTATGATAGAACTGTAAAAATCATCCCGGTATTCATTACGAGGTAAATTTTACAACATTTTCTATCAACTAGATTGTGCAGTTACGAATTCAAAGAAGGAGTGTTAATTACATGGCAAATGCAGACTTCGACTCCAAGGCATACTTGGAAGGCGTTGACAAGTACTGGCGTGCAGCAAATTACCTGTCAGTTGGTCAGTTATTCTTGCGTGACAACCCATTATTGAAGCGTGACTTAACCTCTGACGATGTTAAGATTAAGCCTATTGGTCACTGGGGAACTATTGTTTCTCAAAACTTCATTTATGCCCACTTAAACCGGGCTATCTTGAAGTATGACTTGAACATGTTCTATATTGAAGGTTCAGGTCACGGTGGCCAAGTTATGGTTTCTAACTCATATCTTGATGGTAGCTATAGTGAAATTTATCCTAACATCTCCCAAGACGAAGAAGGCTTGAAGCGTTTATTCAAGCAGTTCTCCTTCCCAGGTGGTGTTGCATCCCATGCCGCACCTGAAACGCCAGGTTCCATCCACGAAGGTGGGGAACTTGGTTACAGCCTTTCACACGGTACTGGTGCGATCTTAGATAACCCAGATGTTATTGCCGCTGTTGAAATTGGTGATGGGGAATCTGAAACTGGCCCACTGGCTGCTTCATGGTTCTCTGACAAGTTTATTAACCCAATCAAAGATGGTGCTGTTTTACCAATCATCAACATGAACGGGTTCAAGATTTCTAACCCAACTATCCTGTCACGGATGTCCGACGAAGACTTAACGAAGTACTTCGAAGGTATGGGCTGGGATCCTCACTTCGTTGAAATTGAAGCCGGTGACACTGACTTCATGCGTGTTCACGAAGACATGGCTAAGACGATGGACGAAGTCATTGGTAAGATCAAGGCTATTCAAAAGAATGCCCGCGAAAACAATGACGAAACGTTGCCTAAGTGGCCAATGATCATCTTCCGTTCACCTAAGGGCTGGACTGGTCCAAAGGCTGACTTAGATGGTAACCCTATTGAAGGCTCATTCCGTGCTCACCAAGTGCCAATTCCTGTTGCTGCTGGCGACATGGAACACGCTGACATGTTGGTCAACTGGTTGAAGTCTTACAAGCCAGAAGAATTATTTAACGAAGATGGCTCTGTTAAGCAAGAAGTCCGTAACATGGCACCTAAGGGTGAACAACGGATGGCGATGAACCCTATCACTAATGGTGGAATCAAGCCACAACCATTGAAGTTGCCTGACTACAAGAAGTACGCCGTTGACACGACTGAACACGGCAAGACGATTGCTCAAGATATGTTGGTATGGTCCGACTACCTGGCTGATGTCATGAAGTTGAACCCAGAAACATTCCGTGGCTTTGGTCCTGACGAAACGAAGTCTAACCGTCTGTACGCTGCCTTGGATTATGGTAAGCGTCAATGGATGGAAGGTATCAAGGAACCTAACGATGAAAACATGGCTCACGAAGGCCGGATCATCGATTCTCAACTTTCAGAACACCAAGCTGAAGGTTGGTTGGAAGGTTACGTTCTGACTGGTCGTCATGGTTACTTCGCAACTTACGAATCATTTGGTCGGGTCGTGGATTCCATGTTGACGCAACACTTCAAGTGGTTACGTAAGGCTGCTGAACAAGAATGGCGTCATGACTACCCATCCTTGAACTTCGTTGACACGTCAACTGTCTTCCAGCAAGACCATAACGGTTACACCCACCAAGATCCTGGGATGTTGACCCACTTGGCTGAAAAGAAGCCAGCATTCATCCGTGAATACTTACCAGCCGATGCTAACACCTTGTTAGCCGTTGGTGACGTTGCATTCCGGAGTCGCGAAAAGATCAACTTGATTGTTACGTCTAAGCACCCACGTCCACAATGGTTCTCCATTGATGAAGCCACTAACCTGGTTCACAATGGTTTGGGCTACATCGACTGGGCATCTACTGACCAAGGTCAAGAACCTGACGTTGTCTTCGCTGCCGCTGGTACTGAACCAACTTGGGAATCATTAGCCGCAATTTCATTATTGCACGACGAATTCCCAGAAATGAAGATTCGCTTCATCAACGTGGTTGACCTGTTGAAGTTGCGTTCTCCTAAGTTGGACCCTCGTGGTATCTCCGATGACGAGTTTGACCGTCTCTTTACGACGGACAAGCCAGTTATCTTTGCCTTCCATGGTTTTGAAGGCTTAGTTAAGGACTTATTCTTCGACCGTCACAACCACAACTTACACGTTCATGGTTACCGTGAAAACGGTGATATCACCACGCCATTTGACATGCGTGTCCTGAACCACTTGGACCGTTACCACTTGGCTAAGGAAGCCGTTGATGATATCGATGCATACGCTGTTAAGGGCGCATACTTCGCACAACGGATGGACGACATGGTTGCTAAGCACAATGCTTACATCCGTGAAGTTGGGACTGACTTGCCAGAAGTTAACGCTTGGCAATGGAAGCCATTGAAGTAATCCTAGATTACTTTAATCGGTGATTAATCCGAATTAAACTGGAGCGCCAATCTGACTCATTAGAGTTGGATTGGCGCTCTTTTTGTGATGCAAAAAGGGGCCTTCTCCCATCAGAGACGACCCCTTTTATGAGTGGTGCGTGGTTATTAAAATACTTGTTGCGGCCAGTGACTACTTACCGGGTAGATACGATACTTCTGCCGATTTTTCGAAAACTAAGGTAATCGGTAGTCGTTTCCTGTAGTATGGGTCAAAAGAAAGCGAAGCGTGGAGTTGCTAAATAACATCGAAGCCGGCAGCTGCTAATACCTGATTCACAGTCGTTGCCTGGTCACTATCAATGTGGAGCTCAATGACCCGCTCCTGCTGTTCGCGAACAACCATTAACGTTTGAATACTGAGGTCGTGTTCGGCTAAGACTTGGCCGATACGGAAGATGACACCCGTGTGGTCGTGGTCGACCTTAATGCGACTGACGATGCCGGGTTCCCCGTAACCCGAAATATTGAGAAAGGCATCGAGAATGTCGTTGTTGGTGATGATGCCTACCACCTGTTCGGCTTGGATTACGGGGAGTACACCAATTTTGTGTTGGCGCATTTGATAAATGGCATCCTCTAACTGGGCGGAAGCGGGGATGGTCTGAACGTGGCGTTCCATGATGTCGGCAACGGTCGTCTTAGTCAGTAAGTAGTTGGTCTCATACACGGATAGGCTGGTGGCTTGTGAAGGTAAGGCTCGGGCGATAATGCCTTGAGTTACGATACCGACTAAGGCGTTGCCATCGAGAACGGGGAGTCGGTGAATTTCGTTAGTTTTCATCAGTTCAACCGCAACACTAACCGTGGTTTGCGGGGTGATGACGACTAATTTGGTACTCATGTAATCTGCTACACTCATAGTTAACCTCCTAAGTAGGCCTGTTGTACGGCCGTATTGGCCAACAATTCCTGACCAGTACCACTAAGTTTAATTTCACCGGACGCGAGGACGTAACCACGGTCGGCGATGGAAAGGGCTTTGTTGGCATTTTGTTCGATCAATAGAACTGTGGTGCCAGCGGCGTTGATGGCCCGGATGATGTCGAAGATTTCGTTGATGAAGATGGGAGCTAGTCCCATTGAGGGTTCATCGAGTAACATCAGTTTCGGTGCGGCCATTAGGGCACGACCCATGGCTAACATCTGTTGTTCCCCACCGGAGAGCGTGGCGGCATCCTGATGGCGCCGTTGTTTGAGAACCGGGAAGTAGTTGTAGACGTCTTCGTAGGCCTGCGCGATGCTGCGCCGATCTTTACGGAGAAAAGCCCCCATCTGTAGATTTTCCTGTACGGAAAGTCCAGGGAAGATGTGGCGGCCCTCGGGAACCTGGGAGATACCAGCTTGAACGATCTTGGGTGCTGTAACCTTTTGAATCTGACGATCTAAGTAGGTGACCTGACCACTGACGGGGCGCATGATACCGGAAATTGTGTGAAGAATCGTGGATTTGCCGGCACCGTTCGCTCCGATCAGGGTTACGATTTCACCGGTGTGAATCTCAAAGCTCACCTTCTTGATGGCTTGAATGGCACCGTAGTTAACGACGAGGTTTTTGACTGACAGCATTAAGCTTCATCTCCTAAGTAGGCCTTAATAACGGCGGGATTGTGTTGGATTTCGTTGGGGGTCCCCTCGGCCAACAGTGCGCCGTGTTCTAAGACGTAGAGGCGTTCGACGACGTTCATGACCAGGGACATGTCGTGCTCGATCAGGACAATCGTGATGTGAAAGTCACGCTGAACCTGGCGAATCAAGCGGGTTAAGTCGGCGGTTTCTTCCGGATTCATGCCGGCGGCCGGTTCATCCAGGAAAAGTAGTTTGGGCTTGGTTGCCAGGGCACGGACGATTTCTAGCCGCCGTTGAATGCCATAAGGTAGGTTTTTGGCCGGTTGGTCAGCAACGCTGGTTAGGTCAAAAATAGCGAGTAGCTTCTGAGCAGCCAGCGTCATGTCGGCTTCAGTGCGATAGAACTTGGGGATGCGAAAGATACTGGCGAGAAATCCTTCGTGGTAATGGTTGGTCATGGCAATGCGTACGTTGTCGAGGACACTGAGTTCTTTGAATAAACGAATGTTTTGAAATGTTCGTGAGAGACCGGCTTGAGCAATTTCGGCGGGGCGCTTGCCGTTTAAGGATTGAACGCCCTGATCGGTGTAGAGGCTGATGGCGCCGGAGGTCACAGGGGTGACGCCGGTGAGTAAATTGAACAGGGTCGTTTTACCCGCGCCATTGGGTCCAATCAGACCGATAAGCTCGTTCTGGTCGAAGTGGACTGAGACATTGGCAACGGCGGTCAGACCGCCGAAGTTCTTCACGATTTGTTGTGCGGTTAGTAAGGGACTACTCATGAATGGATTGCTCCTTTCGCTGATGCGTGCCGAGACGCTTGAAGGACAGCTCCCAGTTGCCTAAGAGGCCAGAAGGTTTGAAGATCATAATTAGAATGAGGGTTAGCGAATAGATGATCATTCGCAAGGTACCGAAGTTCTGCAGAATGGTATCGAGGGCACCCAAAACGATGGCGGCAACGAAGGTCCCCGTGATACTACCCACACCACCGAGGACGACGATGATCAGGATGGCGATGGAGGCCATGATATTGAAATCACCGGGCGCAATCGTTTGGATGTAGGCGGCGTGGAGTGAACCACCGATCGCGGCGGTGCCGGCGCCAAAGACGAAGGCGGCTAACTTCCAGCGCGTAGGATTAATTCCCATGGCCTCGGCGGCAATCTCGTCTTCACGGACTGACATGATGGCGCGACCGTTGCGACTGTGAATGAAGTTGACCGTTACAATGGTAGTGAGGCACATCAGAACGTAGACGGTTGCCCAAGTGACTAATGGGGGGATGTTGAAGAGTCCTGCCGCACCGTTCGTGATCTTTAAGTTATTGATCAGGATGCGAATGATTTCGGCAGCGCCCATGGTGGCAATTGCTAGGTAGTCACCACGAAGGCGTAACGTGGGAATCCCCACGATTAGGGCGGCAATCATAGCGATGACGATACCGACGATCATAGAAAGATAGAAGCCCAACGGTGTGGCGATAGTTTGGGTTATGATTCCGGTCGCATATGCCCCAATCGCCATAAATCCGGCGTGGCCGAGTGAGAATTGTCCAGAGAAACCAATAATTAAGTTCAATCCGGTTGCTAGAATAATGTTGATGCCAATGGTGACCAGCATGTTTTCGATGAAAGCGTTGATGATGCCGAGAAATTCGCAGGCGTCAATTGCCACAAAGCCGATAACCATGACTGCCAGCCAGGAAACGTTGTATTTAAGATTTGCTCTCATGAGGAATCACCTACACTTTCTCTTTCGTCTTTTTCCCGAATATCCCAGCTGGAAGTACCAATAAGATAACAATCAGGACGAAGTAGACCACAGCATCCTTGTAGGCGGATAAGCCAATAGCTTGAACGCCGGTCTCCAGCAGACCAATTAAGAAACCACCAACAGACGCCCCTGGGACCGAACCGATACCACCAATAACGGCGGCGACGAAGGCTTTGATGCCGGGAGTCATCCCCATTAATGGATCAATGGAATTGTAGTACAGTCCGATCAGAACGCCGGCGGCACCCGCCATTGCGGACCCTAAGGCAAACGTGAAGGAAATCGTGTGGTTGATATTAATCCCGACTAATTGGGCGGCTTCGGGGTCGACGGAGACTGCCCGCATGGCCCGGCCCATCTTGGTACGTTTGATAATTAATTCGAGGAGTAACATTAACAGGCAAGCGGTCCCGAGAATCAGAAGTTGAATATTGGAGATGCGAAGGCCGCCGAGGTGATAGGTCACGGTCTTGATGACCTGCGGAAAACTCCGGGTATTGGCCGTGAATAGGTAAGTCATGCCATTTTCCAATAGGAAGGAAACGCCGATTGCCGTAATGAGCGCGGTGATTCGAGGGGAGTGGCGGAGTGGCCGGTAGGCGAAGTACTCAATAACGACGCCGAGTAAGGCACAGAAAACCATGGCGGAAAGCATAGCCCAAATAAAATTAAAGTGTAGTTGGTTGATCACGAAGTAGCCCCAGAAGGCGCCCAGCATGTAGATGTCACCATGAGCGAAATTAATCAGCTTAATGATGCCATAGACCATGGTGTAACCCAGTGCCAGCAATGCGTAAATGCTACCGAGCGAGAGACCGTTGATCAGTTGTTGTCCTAATGTCTGCATGAAATCCCTCCGTATCTGCTTGGTTTATTTGACGGTATATGCTTGTGAGACCGCCCCGTCAGTCAGTTTTTCGATAGTCATTGATTTTTCAGGATTGTGGTTCTTATTCATGGTGATGGTTCCCGTAACGCCCTTGAAGTCGGTGATCTTAGCCAAGCCAGCGGTAATCTTCACGGAGTTAGCGGACTTTTCACTTTCAATCGCTGACTTGATCATGTAGACGGAGTCGTAAGCGAGTGCCGAGAAGGTTGGGGCAGTGGTGTGGTACTTAGCTTGATACGTCTTCAGAAAGGCGGCTGCAAGGGTGTTGGTCTCACCCGACTTCGTTGAGAATGGGGTGGTGTAGTAAACGTTGTTGGTATTTGAATTTCCAGCGATCTTGGCCAGCTTGGCATCGGCCATGCCGTCACTGCCGACGATTGGAACGTTGATTCCGGCTTGGCGTGCTTGTTTGATGATCAACCCCAATTCTGAGTAGTAACCGGGAGCATAAATGGCGTCGATTTTCTTATGCTTCAGTGATGTCAGGATAGCGTTGAAGTCCTTATCGCCCTCTTGGAAGGTCTGGCTGCTAGCCACTTTGCCGGTGTAGGTCTGCTTGAATGCCTTGGTCAGCCCGGTACCATAGTCACTAGAATTGTCTGTCAGAATGGCGACGTTCTTAGCCTTCAAATTGCTGGTCATGAACTTCGCTGCGGATGAACCCTGAAAGTTATTCTGGAAGCAAGCGCGGAAAATGTATTTCTGGACAGCGCCGTTCTTCTGCAGCGTATAGCCAGGATCGGTTGCGGAGGGACTGACGGATGGCACTTGTGCCTTGGTCATGTTGGGAATCGATGCGGTGCCGGCGTTGGTCGCTGCCGGGCCAACCACGGCGACGACCTTGTCGTTGTTAACCAATTGGGCGGCAACTGATGCGGCAGTGGTGTTGGATGTCTTGTTGTCACGGACCACCAATTGAATCTTCTTTTTGGTGTTACCGACCTTGATACCACCGGCCTTGTTAATCTTATTAACGGCTAATTGAATCCCTTGTTTCTGCTGTTGACCATAGCCAGCAGCTGAGCCGGAGAGCTCCATGTTGACTCCAATCTTGATGGTCTTGCCGGGATTGTTGCCTTGACCACTACCGTTAGACTTTGCTGTGCTACAACCTGCGAGGGCCAGAACGATTGTTGCGAGGGCCCCGATTTTTACCATGTTTTTCTGCCATTTGATCATATGTCATTCCCACTTTCTAAATTGTGTTTTGATGGTGCGCACTTGCTAACGATCCTCCTTCGAACTAACAAAAAGACCTCATCCACTGGGTGAATGAGGTCTTACACGTGTACCGAGCCCTCATTACCACACGGGAAAGAAGGGCTCAGAACTTGAATTTTGAGTGTTAGCTCAAGGTCAAGTAACCGGGTCCTTCTTCGTTAATAATAAGGCTGCGTTTTGAATAGCGAGGGTCGTCATCATTTTGGTTGGTTGTTCTGTTTGCATTGTCATCATGAAGATCCCTCGCTTTCAAAAGTTTTGTTTTGATTTAGTTGATGTGTCCTACAATAATTAAAATCAGATGAGATGTCAAGTCTAATTTTAATTTAGCAGTTGGCTGTTATCTGTAAATACCAGTGCGACAGGCATTAGCACGACATTAAATTTTGAGATTAGTGACGATCCTTGCCGTGACTTAGGAACCAAGCCGGAATGGCAGTAGCAACGATGAATCCGACCGACCACATAAAGGCGGTTTGGTAAGCGGCGTTCATCCCGACGTGCGGTGCCTCGTGTTGAATAATCGTGGCGAGCACGGCGGTTCCCATGGCCCCGCCAATATTTTGAAGCATTCGGGTGGCCGTTGTGGCTTCGGCAATCAAAGACTTCGGGACGCCCGTATAGCTGTCAGCCATAACCGGAATGGTCAGTCCCCCTTGACCAATTCCGCGTACAAAGAGGGCAATCAAAATCCACCATACGTTGGTCGTGGCTGTGAAGTAGACGAATGGCACCGTTCCGATCACGGCAATCGCAATGGAACCGAGGACCACCCACCGGGCGCCGATGCTATCGGTCAGCTTGCCAATTTGACTTCGAGAAACCAACAAGCCAACACCTTGGGCAATGAGATAGGTCCCGGACCAAACAACGCTCAGCCCACGACTATTTTGCAAGTAGAGGGGCAGCAGGAACATGGCACCGTTAACCGCAATTCCGGAAAGCATCAGGATAATGACCGAGGCGTCGAACGTTGGCGATTTGAATAGTTGGAGGCTAACCAGGGCCTTGGTTGGTCGATAGTAGGCGTAGAGAACGTAGACTACAAGGCAAGTGAGCGCCACAATCACTGGTGTCAGCACCTTGGTTGAGGTCAGACCATCACCGGTACTGAAACGCGTGATGCCGATGATGGCGAAAGTGAAGAGTCCGGCGAGTAGTGCCAGACTGGGAAAATCGAGTCGCTTTCCTCGCTTTGATGCAGGAAAGGCGGGCATTTTCCAGGTCAATAAGACTAAGGCAATCAGGACTAGAGGAATATTGATGAAGAAAATCCAGTGCCAGTCGAGTACTTGAATCAAGTAGCCGCCAATGGTTGGGCCTAGGACGGGGATGAGGACGGCCGGCATGCCAACCACGGCCATTAACTTTCCCAGACCACCGCTACCGGCGACTTGGACGATTAGGGTTGTGATCAAGGGGACAATCACACCAGCGGCGGCCCCTTGGACGATCCGACCGATGACTAGTAAGGGCAACGTTGATGCCCAGCCAGACAGCACTGAACCGATAAGAAAGACGACCAGTGCCCCCAGATAGAGGTGTTTGCCATCGAACCAGTTGCTGGCCCAACCGGCAACCGGTACGGCGATTCCTAAGGCTAAGACATAACTTGTTGTGACCCACTGAACGGCGTTGACGGAAACTCCCAGGGACTTCATAATAGTATCTAAGGCAACGTTGGTCATGGTGGTATCTAGGAGGGGCGCAATGGCTCCGACGACCAGGAACAGCGCGATTTGAATAATGTTTTGCGTTGATTTTTGAGTGGACATAAAATCACCTGAGTTCTTTAATTAGATACGGCCGTATCTTATATTCGAAAATACTACACCCACTCACAGCGAAAAACAAGGAGATTGACAATAATGGCAGAAAAAAAGATCCGGCGGCGGGGACAGGCTTTGGTGGATGCAATTCTTGCGGCGACGTGGGAACAGCTACAGGTTAAGGGCTATCAGGCGCTAACCATTGAGGGCGTAGCGCGGGCGGCCGCGACGACTAAGACCGTTCTGTACCGCCGTTGGCCGGACAAGGCGCACTTAGTGTTGGCCGCTTTGAGTAAGTACGATAACTTTACCGGTTACGTGGTGCCGGATACCGGCGCCCTACGAACCGATCTCTTGGATCTTATGGGACAGATTGCGGCCTTTCTTGAGAAACTAAAGGGGGAGACCTTCCGCGGACTACTAGCGGAACGCCTGCAGCATTTGGAGTTGGATAAGCTGATGTCCCGAGCCAATGGTAACGCGGCTATCCGTGGGATCATGCAGCCGATGCTCGATCGCGCGGCTAAACGGGGTGAGATTACCCGGACGGATTGGCCAGATCGGGTCATTAATTTAGTTGGGATTCTCCTCATCAATGAAGTTGTGAGCCGCCAAGAGTTGAGTCAGACGGCACGTAATGAGATGGTGGATGATATTTTGCTCCCCGTCTTCCGGTCAACGGGGGAGTAACCGTGAATGTTTTTGACCACACCAAAAGACTGCTGAGAATCGTTTTGGGCGATTCCAAGCAGTCATTTTTTAAATGGTATAATGTGATTAATATTATTCAGGCTGGTGGCGGGCAACGGCGATGAGCTGCACCTGATAGCTGGCATTGGGGGCCTGAATGGTGACCGTTTCGCCGGGGCGATGGCCCAATAAGGCCTTACCCAATGGCGAGACTCGCGTGATCTTGCCGGCATCCAAGTCGGCCTCTTGGGTCCCCACCAGCTGGTAGCTCACCTGATCGTCATCGTCCATGAACTTGACGGTGACCCATTTTCCCAATTCAACTTTGTCGTCCTTGCTGGGTTCCACGACCTTGGCGTACTGCAACTGTTTATTGAAGAAACGCAGTTGGCTCTCCAAGTGACGCAGATCCCGTTTGGCCGCCGAGTATTCGGCGTTTTCCGAAAGGTCGCCGTGGGCTCGGGCCTCCGCAAGAATTGCGATTTTCTCCGGTCGGTCGGCTTCTAATGCCGCAATCTTTGCTTGTAAGTCGTGATAGCCCGCTGCCGTGATGGGATTAAAATCTCCTGCCATGGTTTAACACCTCGTTCTCTTAGAATTTACCCCCAATTTTACCAATTTTTGCGAAAAAGAAAAGGAGTTCTCCCCATGAAATTATCCGTACGGTACTGGTTACGGCAGGCGGGCATTGGCTTAGTCTTTGCCCTAGTCATCGCCACGTTCGGTCACTTAAATTACACACAATGGCGCCTGCTACCCGGGATGACCGGAGCCGACTGGTACTTCCTGTTCAGTTGGCTGTGTTTCCCGTTCGCCAAATGGGTGACCTTGGAGGACAAACGTGACGTCAAGGCACCCACGATTCGGCGGAAACGGAAGTGCCGGGCGGCTGATCAGACGGCCTCCGTGTATGAGCAGATGCAGCAACCGAAGCGCGAGCCGCGGCTCGAGGCCGCGCCCAAGGCGCCACTAAAGTGGTACTGGCGCGGTTTGGTTGACGTTGTGCTGGTCTTCGTGGGCCCCCTGATTTTAGGTGGGTTCGTCACTTATTCGCTACGACACAATTAAATTGTGCTGATTTTTACTGCTTTAACGTGCAAATATTGACGTTTTTGCGACTTAACGCCTGATAAACCGAAATCATGTTAAAGTTATGACAGTTGGAAGGGGTCAGTTTTCACAGGACTGATGTTGCGAATCAACTAATTAAAGTATGCGTGGTTAAGGTCACACTTTGGGGGAGGCCTTAACCGGATTCGTACCCCGAGATTATCTAATCAAGAGGTCAGCTTGGCAGAATAGAATTGGTCGGAAACTTTAGGACGACTAGTAGCAAGAATTTCAGCGATCGGCTGAAGAGTAAGTGCACGAAACGGGTTATTTCGAAATACCTAAGGCTTTCACGACTTAATTAGAACTTGGGGGAGTGCTAATTTAGCCAGCACCGGTAATTAAATAATCCAATTAAAGGAGAATCATCTGAGGGGATGGTTCTTTTTTTATGGACAAAAACGATTGCAACCGTCCGGAAATCAAGGTACATTAATGAGTGATAGGGTTACGGTATAATTGAGTTGAGATAGTAACAATTTCTCAGATGCGGGAAATTAATGAGAGGACGTGATTCGGTGTTAGCCGTGTATCTTTGTGAAGATAATCAAGAACAATTGGCGCACTATACGGACGTGGTGAAGCGTTACATCATGATCAATGATTATGATATGGAAATTCGATTGGCTACGCCCAGTCCACAGGCGTTATTAAAAGATTTGACGGATAATCCACCGGAGTATGCTTTGTTCTTCCTCGACATTGAATTTCCGGCTGAAGATACGACGGGGCTGGAAACCGCCATTGCCATTCGGCGACAACTGGGATTTGCGGAGATCGTCTTCGTGACAACCCATTCCGAAATGGCGCTGCTAACTTTCGAGCGGAAGGTGGAACCCATGGACTTCGTGGTCAAGGACTTGGGACGCGCACAGATTGATCAGAAATTACGAGAAAACGTCGATTATGGGTATCAACGCTATACCGATTACTTAGGCAATACTGAAAATCTATTTAGTTATAATATTGGCGGACGCACCTTCAGCCTGCCCATGGGTGACGTTTACTTTGTGGCGACCGCGGAAACGCCCCACAAGGTCACGGTGCACGCGGCCAGCCAGCTCGTTGAGTTTCCGGGATTTTTGAAGGATATCGCCGATCAATACCCGGAACTGTATCGAACGGACAAGAGCTTTCTTGTCAATCTCGACAATGTCAGCGGTATTGATGAGACGACGCGGCGGTTGGTTTTTCCCAATGGGGACACTACCGACGTGGCCACTCGCCGGTTTCATGAGGTCAAAACCTTAGTCCAAAAACATTTAAAGTCGTAAGAGGGTGCAAACGAAATGACGATGGACTTACTTCAAATATTTGGTCGGCATTTCTGGGTAAACTTAGCCTTAGCCGTGACCATGCAGTGGTTTATCACGCTGTGGGTCGGGGTCATTCGGCCGCAGAACTGGAAATTACCACTCAAGTGGATCGGTTGGGGTCTGATTCCAGCCTTTATCGGGGAATCGTGGGCCCTCCTGATTCCACCGATCAGTGCGTTAACGTATCTGATTCGTCACCGACGGAAGTCAACGTTGATCTTCGTCAATGCGACCATCGTAATCTTCCTCGTGGTGGTGCTGATCAGCGATGTCTGTCGTCAGGTTTTTATTGAGCTGTGGGGTCTGACCTTTACCAATAGCGTTTCTGGTGTAGCAGCTCGACTGATTTTTCAATTTTTTATTTACATGCTAATTTCGGTCGGGGTCTCGGGAATGCGGATTCAGCCCGGAAACTTGGACGCGCTGGAATTTAGCCGTAAGGAGCAGTGGACCGTCATGGCACTGTTGGGAAGCCTTGCCGTCTTGGCAGAAATGTCCTCACTGATTATTCACCACCTGGAGATCACACATGCCATGTTGACCTTTTCCCTGAGTATTGAATTGGTGATGATCTTGTTGATTACGGTCAGCTTATTTGCTTTTTTCCAAAGTTTCTTTCACCGTCAGCGGGTCCGGGCTAATTACCAGGAAAGTCTGCTCAGGACGCGCTACGATCGGCGCATGTCCGATCAGGTACGCGCCATTCGGCAATTTAAGCAAAACTATCAAAAACAGATGCTGCGACTCGGCGATTATCTAGATGCCGAAGACTATGATGGCTTGGCCGCTTACTACGAAACGCTGAGTTCCCGCTGGTCAGCGACGCATCACTTGGTCGGTATCGAAGCCGATGGCTTGCAACAGTTAAACGACCCGCCGTTAAAGAGTCTTTTATTTCAAAAATTATTGGCGGCGCAAAATAAAGATCGTGATATTCGACTGGAGATTCCAACACCGATCAAGACATTGCCTATGAATAGCATGGAACTCTTGCGAATCATGGGAATTCTACTGGATAACGCGATCGAAGCACCAGCCGTTGGCGACAACCCCACGATTTACTGTGCCATTTTAGACTATCCTGATGCCGTCGAATTGGCCGTTGCCAATCCGGTTTCACAAGAGAACCCGCCTCAGATCAACGAATTCATGCGGGCGGGTTACACCACTAAGGGCGGGAGTCACGGTCTAGGATTGAGTACGGTCCACGAGATTGTCGACCATACAGAGAACGCCGCACTACAGATTGCGATTAAGCGCGGTCGCTTGTATTTCACAGTGATTTTGACGAAGCCGGGGAGGTGAGCATGTGATTACGGTAAATGCGGTTAGTTTTGGTTTGGCAGATTTTTCGTTGGTCTTTTGGTTTGTCTACTTTCAATATTACTGGTTTCCAGGTTTGCACGTTAAGAACAAGTTTTTGCTTTACTGTGCGTTGGCTGGGCTGGGATTCATGGCGCTGGATCTGTTGAATCCCTTCACGGCGACCAGTAAGCTCCTCGGGATGATGCCGATTATCGTGCTCCTGGGCCTAGAGATTGGACTGCTGGCATTTCAAAATAACTGGCAGTTCTTACCGGACTTCATAGACGTGTCGATTCTCGCCTATCTGCTGACGGAATTCGTGGATATGCTGGTTATTGCTGGGACGATTCGGTTGACCAGTGTCCGGTTTGCGGCTAGCGTCTGGGGAACCCTTACAGAGTTGACGATCGACAGTGTGATTTTTGCGATGGTTGCGATGGGCATCTGGTTCACGCGGGCACCGATGGAAAATTTGATTCAGTCCATGCTGGGGCGGACTACGGAGTACCTTTTCCTTATTTTCATGGCAGTCTTAGGACTAATATACATTCTCTTCGAATATTCACTACAGAGTCTAGCGGATTCCGACCAGTACCTGATTTTTTTGGCAGGAATCTCTGGAACGTTGCTCATTGGGTTAACACTGAGTACATACATGCTGATGCAGACCCACTTGCAAGAGGAACATACGCAACTTCAGACGCAGCAACAGGCTTTTCGGGAGCAGTATACGACTGAACTCAATCGGCAGTTGGCTACCGTGCGTAAATTCAGTCACGACTACCAAAACATGTTGTTGGGACTGGGCGGCTACCTGGAGGATAAGGATTACGACGGGTTTCGACAGCTCTACATCGACATTCGTTCCGGCTGGGAAACCAGTAATGCCGCTGAATTAACGATCGATGATTTAACTAATATTCCCAGCCCCGGTCTGCGTTACGGGTTGTATCACAATTATCTGATGGCGCGTGACCAGGGTGTCCAGCTTTTCGTGAAGGTTCCGGAGCCACTGACAGCCACTGTGGCAACACTCAAGGAAATGACTGCGGCAATCGACAAGACGTTGCCGCCGATTATGCCGTCGATTAGCCACATTACCCCGTCAATGATCACATTAGAGCTGGCGGAGACTACCCAGGCCTTGCGCCTATCACTGACATTCCCAGTCCCATTGGATGCCAAGGTCGATGGCAAGAACCGGGTCGTCGCTGAACGGGGGATGCTAGATTTCTCCAAACTCCAACGTTCGTTACCCCAGGCAGCAACGAGTACACTCAAAACCAAGTTGCATTGGGGTCAGCTCATTATTGCGTTACCAAAGGGGTAGTTCAACCATTGGAAGTTTCACAAAGTTTGTTTGATGAAGCAATTAACTAAAAAGTAATGTTAGCAATAAGGCCCTCGCTGAAAACGCTTGCAATTCTACTGCCATCTGATATACTGAGACATGTAATACCAATCAATCTTTCAGAGAATCCCGAATAATTCGGCAGTTTGACGGGTTCTCGACTTTGTGAAAGCGGCTCTTATCGTAAGGATTAGAGTTACCTTTACAGACTGAGCTGGTGCCCAAAACTGGCCCAATCGGGTTGCTCAATAACTACATATTGAGATTATGGCTAAGCTGAGTGAACAGCGTTTTCCTGACTACACCTCGAGGATGTTGCAAAACTCAATGATGCTAGTGGGAACCGGAGTTGGTTACTCCGGTTTTTTTGTATAGAGAGTGGAGCAAGGCGCCTAGGTTCTGAGCATTAGGGAGCTAAGGTCTTCTGTTCGGCTTCGCCGGACAGAAGACCTTAGGTTTCTAAGCGGAAGAACCTGCCTTGCGGAACTCGTTTCCAAGGCCGCATATTTCCGGATGTTAGGGCGAGAGAAAGTCTGATGACTTAAACCAGAGTAATCATCAACGCTAGTACCGAGCAGGAGTTCCTTATTTTGCTAAGCGGAAGAATCTGGCTTGCGGAACTCGTTTTCAATCAGAGTGTGAAAGAGGGCGGTAGGTTCTGAGCATTAACGTAGATAAGTTCCCGCTTGGCGGAGCCGAGCCGGTGCTTATCTGGGTTAAGCGCAGGGACCTGCCCGACTGAACACGTTTCGGAGGCCACAAGTTTTCGAACATTTTGGCGAGAGCAAATCCCACGACCCAAACCAGAGTGATCACTAGTAGTTACACCAAAATAGGCAGTAATCTCAGTCGTACCAGTCAATGGATTTTCAATCCGCAAAGTCAAATCCATGCTGTACGTGTCAACTCCCGCTAACGGAGAACATCCCTACACTTACTACTAATGTAAAAATCCCCAAATGAGTCGCACAAATCCGCCAAATCCAATAAAATCTTAAACATTCCCAATAGTCTCAACCAGCTTACACATCTCTAGACAAAAAACATCGCGTAACCCCGGCCGCATCCGGAGTTACGCGATGTTTAACTTTATCAAACAATACTAACTTAAGTTGACTACTCCCCAAATCAATAAGATGGCCAACATCCCCGCAAGAATGATTAGGGCTAGTTTTTGTTGCCAGCGCATCAAATCCCCCCTAGCCATATCAACTGACTACAGTATAGCTGGATTCAATGATTAACAACCACAATCGTCCTTATCGTGGAAAAATTGACGTTTACGATTTTGACGATTTAAGGAAGGGTTACTTCTCTGAGAACACGCCGAAATCAGCCGGTATAGGGGCCGTCACGGTCGTTAAAGGGCCATCCACGGTAAATGGTTGTGGGAAGGTCAAACGCCAACAGTGAAGCCGTAAGCGGTCCTGACTGATGGAAGCGTATAGCGGGTCGCCAATCAAGGGATGTCCCGCGGCCGCCAGGTGGACGCGCAGCTGGTGCGTGCGGCCGGTCTCCAGCCAGAGTTTGACCAGTGTTGCGTTGGCTTGGTGATCGACGGCTTCGTAGTGGGTTACGGCGGATTGGGCGTTCAGTCCGTTCACTTGGCGCTTGCGTTTATCCTGAGGATCACGGCCGATGGGGTCGGTAAAGGTGCCACTCCCAGTGAGCTGACCGTGAACCCAGGCCAGATAGGTCCGTTGCACGCGCTTCTCAGCAATGTTACGGACCATGATGGGAACCACGGCAGGCGTCTTGGTCATCATCAGCGCGCCAGTGGTCTCCTGGTCCAATCGACTCAGAATGTAAGGCCCCGGCTGATCATCGCCCAGGTAAGCGGCCACGTGATTCAGGGTGGTTCCGCGCTCGCCGGGCTGGTTGGGGTGGGTTTTACTGCCGCGAGTCTTATTAATAATGAGCAGGTCGGCCGTCTCATAGAGCACTGCGACCGTCGCCGCGCTGTCCGGGTCTACATTGGGAAAGGGTTCAGCGAAGTCGGCCGGGAGAAAGGTCAAGTGAACGGTGTTGCCAGCCATGACGAGTTGATTCATCGAGCGGTAGGCACCGTTCACCAGCACGCGCTGACTGATACGCAAGTCGTGAATCAAGTGTTTGGGAATCAGCCAGGCGCTCAGAAGTTGCCGCAGGGGTAGCGGTGCCTGAGTGCTGGGAATAGTGATGGTGTAAGTCCAGTCCATGGGAAGCTCCTTTCTAAAAAGTAGGGGTCGATTTGAAAATACAATCTGACCAGACAAAATGACCCACCGCAAAAGCGGCGGGTCATTTTAAATTAGCTGTTATTTCGTAAGTTCTGGTTTGACAATCAGCACGTCGCAGATAGCGGAACGGCTGACGTAGTTGGTAACTGAGCCGACCATTAACCGTTCAACGGCGGTCAGACCAGTTGAGCCGATCACGATTAATTCTGAACCGTGGTCCGCAGGAAATTCCCGCGCAATAACTGGCTTAGGATTTCCGAAACGCACGTGAATGCTGACATCGGGAACACCGGCGTTGATGGCTTGTTGCTTCAAGCTTTCCAGCCGGTCTTGAACGTCTTGTGAGAGCTTGTAAATGACATCGCCGCTCACAGCGCCACCATAAGTATCGCTGAATTGGTTAACTTCGAGGACGTTTAAGATATCAAGATGTGTTTGGTTACGTTTAGCGACTTCGATTGCTTTTTCTAAAACTGGTTGGGTTGCCTTAGAACCGTCAACGGGAACCAGAATGTTCTTGTATTGTTGTAACATAAAGAATGCCACCCCTTCACGAGACATGTTGATACTTTACCTATACTATATCATTTATTGGCGAATGTGTAAGCACTTAATTGCACGCCCCGCAGTGAAAGGACGTGAAAAAGCCGCAATTAAGGGGGTTGACGGATTGTAAAAAAATCTGCCGCTCACAATTGAAAATGCGTGGCGATACTTTTTCGCTGATTTGGCCGTAATAGCCAGAAGACGGTAGCCAGTTCAGTGAGGAATTCGATGGTACTAAAACTGATGGTAAATAGGTTGGGTGCGGCCTGAACAACAGAGCCCGTTCCAGCTATGACGATGAAATCATTAGCAAAATGAAGGACAATCGGCCACCATAAGCTACCCGTCCGTAAGTAGATGGCTGCGTACAGGGCACCGAGGGCAAAAGTAAAGCCAACTTGATACAGCGTGGTGGGGAGATCTTGCCGGGCAAGATTCATCAGGTGAGAGAGCCCAAAAAGTAGGCTACTCCAGAAGACAGCGGGCAGGACGTTACCGGATTTGCTCAGACGAAGGAAACTTTCCAGAACGTAACCACGAATGAGCGTTTCCTCGAAAAGAGCCACGACTGGGGCAACGGCGAGGCCCGTCAGCGTGTGTTGTAGAGATAAGGGTCCCCTGAGCGAGACGGCAAGGGCTAAAAAAGCGAGGTAGAACAACGGCAGGAGGCTGACGCGTAACTGACGGGGAAAGGATATCCGTGGTCGCCAGAAGAGAGGAGTGTCCAGCCAGAATTGAAGGAGGCCTGCCAATACGAGTAGTGAGAGGCCATCCTCCAGAACATTCTGGAGGTTCGTGTTGAGGTGGTAGGATACCAGGATTCGACGCATAAGCAACATGAAGCCTAGCATACCGATCCATACAAGGAGCGTGGTGAAAATTGACGCACGTTTTATCTTCATCGGGACAGCTTCTTTCATAACAGAGTTAGACGCGGTCGCGTGGCACGACCATTAGGGCCGTTGCGGCTACGTTGAAGCGGTGTTGCATGACACTGTCGATCTGGCGGGTCAGGTCGTAAATCGTAGCGGCCGTCATCTGCGGATCAACGGCGACAGTGACACTGACCATGATGAGGTTACCGTCGTAGTAGGCTTTGAGGAAGACTACCGAGCGGACTCCTGGGAAGGCGGCGATCTGTTGGCGGTAGCGGTGTTCCAGCTGGGGATCAAAGTAATCGACGAGGTTTAGGCTGCTAGTCCGAAAGATTTTGATCCCGGTATAGAGAATGTAGCAACCTAGAATCAGACTGGCCAGGCCATCGAGCCAAGTTGCCCGCAACCACGCTACACTAATGATGGTCAGGATGGTAACGGCACTGGTCAGCGCATCCGTCAGGGAGTCCCGCGCCGCCGCAGTTAACGCGGTATTGGCGAGCACCTTAGCCCAGTGGCGGTTGGAGAGCCACAACCCGGTCAACAGAATCCCGGAAATCAGGGCGCCAACGACGGCAACGCCTTGTTCCAGGTGGTAAGTCGGCCGTTGAATCAGGACGAGCAGGGCCTTGTAGATGATATCGGCGGCGATGATCACCATAACCAGGCCGGCAATCAGCGTGTAGATCGTTTCAAAGCGAAAGCGGGATTGCTGGATGCGGGGCCCCAGGGTGGCCTGTTCCTCTTTGGAAATAGGCGCGCCCCAGAGGTCATCGTCCTTGGTTTTGGCGGCAATGTACAGCCCAGTCATGAGGAGACCCGTGGAAAAGATGCCGGAGAGGTTATTGAAGGCGTCGGCCTGGAGTACCTGTGAGTGGCCAACTTGTGCGCAGAAAAACTCCACGGTGAAGAGGCCGAGGTAAATGCTGACGTTTTCCCAGAGGTGATGATGGGCGCGGCGTAAACGGTCAACGGCGGCGTGTTGAATTTGGTCCCAATGGGGATTGGCAGTGGTCATGGTAACATCTCCTGTCTATTTAAAAGTAGCCCTAGTATTGAGCCTAACGGGGGTTAGTGCCATTCTAACGACTAGGTTGGGGAGGTGGGCTAACCGATGGCAAGTGCTATAACAGAATAAATATCGGGGTGGTATTTCAGCGAGATAATTTTGGGCCTGCTGGTTAGTGTCCCATGACCTCCAGCGTTATTAAAATGCTTATAAAGGCTGATGTGGCGGGGATTCAATGCTTGGTGTTTGTCAGGCATTCGCGTATAGTGGCGAATACAGAAACTGAGATAGGAGGAGAGTGTAGTTGTGACGACAGGTATGGCGATTGTGATGGTTGAGAGGGAGTGTATCGGCATAGAGATAGAGGTGGCCTGTGTGGTGCTGTTGTCTTACTTAGGTTTAAAGCTAGCGTAGCCGGAGGAGGCCGGGGATGCAGTCAGCTGTGGCGATGTTGTTAGGCCGGGCGATTGGTTCTCCCCGGTCTTACAACATGGGATGACCTTGAAGACACGTGGGTTTTGCGTGGCTTCAAGGCAAGCCGGAAGCCCGTACTTTGGCTGAAGGCGGCCCCCACAGCAGACGGAATCCTTGGCAGCCGCAGGCGAAAGGCTTTTAACCGTAAGGACAACAAAACCGCCGCCTCCCGAAGGAAGCGACGGTTCCAGTGAACCTAACGCTACATCAGCTTACTTCATGCTTGAAGAAGTTAATGACAGGTTAGTCCAGAAGTTGTTGTTAGCAGCGCCCATGTCAAAGCCCTTAACCCGCTTGTTGACAGGACCCCAGTTGTAACTGAAGGAACCTGGGGCAACGGCAGCTTGTTCGTTCATGTACTTCTGCCATTGCTTGAAGGCCTTAGCACGGTAAGCATCGTTCCAAGCCTTGCTGTTGTTCATGTTAGCCATCAATTGCGTATTCTTCTTGGATACGAAGTGACCCATATTGTAAACAGCGTTTTCACCGTAGATTTGCGTAGGGGTAGGTTCGGATGATAAGCCCCAGGCAGCGGCGTAGACATCAACCTTGCTTTGCTTTGGTGCTTGCAGAGTGGAGTAGAAACTGTTCATTTCCATCGTCTTACCACCAGTAAACTTAACGTTCAAGCCAACCTTGTGCCATTGTTGCAGGTAGTCTTGGTATTCAGCGGCTTGGGCGGAAGTTCCAGTCATGGCACCGAAGTAGATGGTTAACTTCTTACCATTAGGATCAGTACGCCACTTGCTACCGTCGCGCTTCTTGTAGCCGGCGTCAGTCAGTAACTTGTTAGCCTTCTTGATGTTCAGAGGGTAACCCTTGGCTGAAGAATCCCAGTACTTGCCGAAGATTGGTGGAATCAAGGTGTTGGCACGCCAAGTAACCCCGTTCCCGAACTTCTTGCTGATAGCATCGAGGTTCAAAGCGTACATCATAGCTTGACGCAAGCTCTTGTTGGCCATCTTGCTGTTCTTGTCCATGACGTTCTTTTGCGTCTTGGTGTCGTAGTGACCGACGTTAAAGCCAAAGTAGTCGTATGCCAAGGCTGGTTGACCGACAATCTTGTAGTTCTTGACGTTCTTCAATTGCTTGTAGTCGGTTCCGTGCATGACACTGTTAGGCACCGTGAAGTCGTACTTGTTGGATTGGATAGCCTTGTCGATGTTGTTGGAAGAAACCACGTTGATCGAGATGTGCTTGATTTGTGGTGTCTTGCCATAGTAGTACTTGTTAGGTGACCAAGTCGTGGATTCACCTTCGACCACCTTATCCAGCTTGTAAGGACCCGTGAAGAGGGGGTTCTTCCGAATTTGCTTGGATGAAGCTAACTTAGCAATTGGCACGTTCTTGATGTATTCATAAGGTTCAACAGAACTCCAGATAAATGAGTTACCAACGTACTTCATGGCAGGGGTAACCTTGGTTAAGTGAATAACGGCAGTCCGGCCCTTTTGACCGTCGGGGAAGGTGATCCCAGAGATGGTCTTGGCGTTACCAGTATGGTAAGCAGCCATCCCCTTGATGGCGTTGTAGTCAGCAGAATATTGTTGAGAAGTCGTGTTCTTGTTGGCAATAACTTCGTATGGATATTCAATATCCTTTGCGGTTACAGCGGAACCGTTTGACCACTTGGCATCTTTACGCAAAGTAATCGTAACGGTCTTAGCCTTCCGGTTGATGGTTTCGTTAGCTAACCCACCCTTGATAATCTTGAAGTTCTTGTCGGTATGGAACAGGCTGTTGGTGTTGCCGGGTTGGTCACCACCAGGTGAGAAGACGTCGGCATCTTCAGCGTTGGTCGACAGAACGGGATCAGCAATCCCTTGGAATGGCGCGTCGTTTGGTTCGGCAAGCTTTAATGTACTGTTCTTTGTCGCAGTCTTGTCGGTTGCCTTGGTGTTCTTGTAGGCAGCCTTTAATTGAACGGAAGCACCACTGGTTCCGCTCTTAGAACTGGATGAACTTTTGCTGGAACATGCTGCGAGACTGACGGTTGCGAGGACCGCCATCGCAGACAATGCGAGCTTTTTCTTATCCATACTATGTTTCCCCCTTGATTTTAAAAATCCTCTTATGAGACGGGCGGGTAATTCTCCTCAGGATCACTCGTCATTACTACGCTAGGCTGAAAAGCTACTGTTTGAGTGGCCACCATCTCCTCAAATGGGCTATGATTTTTAAGACTAGTTGACGGAACCTTGCCGTTGTGAGGAATCCGCAGCACGACGCAGAACTTGGCCAACGTAACTAATTGATAAACAAAGAATAATGATTTCGAGTGCGGCCGGTAACCACGTCCACCAGTACTGCGTGATGTTGTTCGGGTCGTTGGCGTTGGCAATCATGGTCCCTAGGGAAGGCGTCTGGCTTGGTAGCCCGAAGCCCAGGTAGGAAAGCCCAGTTTCAACCCCGATGTTCTCGGCGAAGGACAGGGTACAATCCACGATGATCAACGACGAAATGTTCGGCATGATTTCTCTAAAGATGATCTTCCAATGACTGGTCCCGGAAGCTTTAGAGGCGGCCACGTAATCCTTTTCCGACTCGGCTAAGGTCCGTGATCGAATCAGCCGTGATGTTCCTTCCCAGTAGAAGATGGAGAAGATGAACGTTAAGGTGACGGAGTTGTAGTGTGGGATGATGGTAACCAGAACAATGATCATCATGGTCATTGGTAACATCATCATGAAGTCGTAGATCCGTTGCATCCCCCAGTCGATGTAACCGTTGAAGTACCCGGAAATCAGGCCCCAACAGATCCCGAAGGTGGATGAAATGACCGTCAAGCCAATGGCGATCCCAATTGAGTTCCGTGAGCCGACGATCAATTGCTTAGCGACCGAACGACCGGCGGAATCGGCCCCGAGCCAGAAGTCCGCGGTAAAGGGTTGGTTGAAATAACCCATGATGTTGGTCTCCATCATTTTCGGGGTGTTGATGAACAAGGCCCCAATCATCACGAAGAGGATGAAACCGACGATAATAATGAGTGCTGCCATGGCGGGTTTGTCCGCCTTGAATTCACTCCAGATGATTTTAGCCGTCGAAGGGGTGGCTTCTGCCTGAGCCTCTTGCGTCAGCCGGGCTAAATCAGCTGCGGAAATGTCTGAGTGTTGTTCGAAATTTTCTGCCATTCTGTTTTAGCCTCCTTTACTGGATTCGAATTCGTGGATCGACAATGCTGAGAATAATATCTGAAAGTAACGTCCCAATCAGGTTCAAAATCCCGTAAATCAGGACCAGTGCGGTAATAACCGTGTAGTCCCGGAAGCTGATGGAATTCACAAAGAGTAAACCCATCCCGGGGTAAGAGAAGACCGTTTCGGTAAAGATCGATCCGTTTAACAAACCGGTGATCGAGTAACCAGCGAAAGCGGCAATTGGAAGCAAGGAGTTCCGGAAGATATGGTGACGGTAGATGTCCTTGCTTGGGACCCCCTTGGAACGCGCCGTCCGCACATAGTCGGAATGCTTGGAATCAATCACTTCGGAACGTAAGTACTGGACGATGTTGACGGTCCCGAACAAGGCTCCGAGAAGACCAGGTAATAGAATATGGTAGAAACGCGACCCGAAGGTATGTAGCCAACCAGTTGCGTCTGACGATATTGATCCGGTCGTAGGGAACCAACCCAGAACGTAACCAAAGATCCAGATTCCGATAACTAAGATAACGAAGAAGGGAATACAGTAAGTGACGTAGGTGTAGACTCGGATGATAGTATCGGGTAATTTACCTTCATGCCGACCGGCGTAGACACCCATTGGTAAGGCGAAAGCGTAGGTCAGGATCATGGTGAAGAGGGCCAACCATAAGGTGTTGCCGGCCCGGCCACCGATCAGACGAGTAACGGGTTCCTGGTATTGGTAACTGTTCCCTAAGTCTCCGTGGAACAAGTGAACGACCCAATTCCAATACTGTTGGTACCAAGGGTCGTACAACCCATTGATTTTCATTAAATGATGAATCTGTGCGGGGTCCGCCTTTGGGTTAATGGAGCCGGTAAACGGGTCACCGGGCATCGCCTTGGCCAAGAGGAAGACCAGAATACTTAGGATAATGACTTCCGGAATCATGATTAAGAAACGCCGTAGAATCGTTTTCCACATTAGGCCTGCACCTCCCCTTCCTGGCTAGCGAGTTGTTGCGCGATAGTTTGTGGTAAGGCCACGGCGTGCGTTGGGGTGACCTGCACCAGAGGGTAGGCCGCACCGTTCTCGTCGTAGTACTTACTCTGTTGGTCTTGGTAGACCTGTTCAACGGCTAACCGAGAAGCCCGGTGGGCCTCACGAGAGTTGACGTCGGTTTCAGGAATGGCAGCCAAGAGACGCTTGGTGTAGATGTGGAGGGGATGGTTGTAAATATCATCCCGGGTGCCAATCTCGACCAGCCGACCGCGGTTCATGATGGCAATGTTGTTACACATGTGCCGCACGACCCCTAAATCGTGGGAAATGAATAAATAGGAGATACCGAATTCCCGTTGAATCTTCTTCATGAAGTTCAACACCTGTGCTTGAACGGAAAGGTCCAGCGCAGAGACGGGTTCATCGGCGATAATTAGCTTAGGATTGGTAGCCACCGCGCGGGCGACCCCGATCCGTTGCCGCTGTCCACCGGAAAATTGGTGAGGATACTTATAGAGCGCATCGGCATCCAGCCCGACAATGTTTAATAATTGCAAAACCCGTAATTTTTCGTCGTCCTTGCTGAGATGCTCGAAGTTGCGGAGTGGTTCGGCGATGATGTCTTCGATTCGTTTCCGTGGATTCAAACTGGATAGGGAATCTTGGAAAATCATTTGAACATCGTGGTTGTAATCCAACTTACGCCGGTTCTCGGCTTGGGTGATGTCGAGGCCCTTGTACATAATGGAACCGCTCGTTACCTTTTCCAGCCCGACTACGGATTTCCCCGTAGTGGACTTGCCGGAACCAGATTCGCCAACCAGTCCGTAGGTTTCGCCGGCTTCAATGTTGAAGCTGACACCATCCACAGCCCGGACGGAATCGGTGATCCGATTCCAGAACCCGGAGCGAATGGGGTAGTGGACTTTTAAATCTTTGATTTCGATTAAGCTCATACCGTCACGCTCCCTTGCTCATCTGGAAATTGAAAATGTTTGTAGCAGGTGCAGCGGACTTCGTGGCCCGGTGCGACCTCGTGCATCGTTGGATTTTCTTCGTGAGCCTCGGCAGGGACCCAGGGAATTCGGGGAGCGAACCGGTCACCCTTGGCTGGCATCTTCTGTAAGGAAGGGACGTTACCCTTAATGACGTAGAGGTCATCGTTTTCGTTGTCCCGTTGTGGCATTGACCGCAGTAGGGACCGCGTGTAGGGATGTTCAGGCGTGTTGAAGACCTGTTCGGCTGTCCCCTGTTCGACGATTTGGCCAGCGTACATGACGGCAACTCGGTCGGCCGTTTCAGCAACGACGCCCAAATCATGCGTGATAAGAATGATACCAGCGTGGTTTTCCTTTTGAATGTCGCGTAGTACATCCAGAATCTGTGCTTGGATGGTAACATCCAGTGCCGTGGTGGGTTCATCGGCGATGATTAAGTCTGGCTTGCAGGCAATCGCGATGGCGATGATGACCCGTTGGCGCATCCCACCGGAAAGTTCATGGGGGAATTGACGCGCCGTTCGTTGAGGATTAACGATCCCAACCTGGTTTAACAGTTCAATGACGCGGTTGTGCTTGTCTTCAGCGGATAAGTCGGTGTGATAGTCCATGACTTCGCTGATTTGTTCTTCAATTCGCTTCAATGGATTCAAGGCTGACAGAGGATCTTGGAAGATCATTCCAATCTTAGCGCCTCGGAATTGGTTATAACCTTTTTCATCTAACTTGAGGAGGTCGGTGCCTTCGAAGTCTACTTCGCCGGAAATTTTAGTCTCTGCCGGATCATGGAGACCCATGATGGTAGTGGCCAGGGTACTTTTACCACAACCTGATTCACCAACGATGGCGAGAATTTCGTCGTGTTGGACCTGGAGGTTAATGTGGGAGATGGCGTCGTAGTACTGGCCATTAATTTTGAAAGCCGTGCTGACGTCCTTAATGTTTAGAAAGTTTGATGCGGTTTCCACGGAAATCCCTCCCAATGTTCTAATCTACCTCTCATTTGTAGATGAAGCCTGATGAATAAACGCATTTGCGTATTCAATTCGCTCCTGAACAATAATTGTTTTTGATTATAGTTAATCAAATTCTCATTTACAACCCCTTAATTCTTAAAAGTAGTCATAATTTATTCATAAAATCCTCATAAACTTTGTTATATCAATCTTCTCAGATAACTTATAAAATGATAAAAAATTTAACTTAAATGGTGTAAGTTGGGTAATTTGCTTGCTGAACCAATGATTAACAGGGCTAATGTATACAAACTTTTGAAAAGTTATGCATGTATATTCGAGATGAGAATTTGCTCATTGATTGTCAGAGAACGAGATGTTACGTCACGGAATGTGGTATGATACCAGTATTGATTACAGACTTTTTGAAAGCGATGGCTAGACGATGAGATTAGACTTTTCCGTTGCCGTGCACAGCCTGCTCTACCTGGACGAAAATCGTCCCCGGAAGATTGCGAGCCGCGAACTAGCAACGTCACTACAATTAAATGCGGTGATGATCCGCAATATTCTCTCCGTGTTGCACAAGCAAGGCTACATTGAGGGTTCCGTTGGGAAAAATGGCGGGTACCAATTAATTCGGAGCCTTGATGAAATCAACGTGGGGGAACTTTACGACCTGACGATTCCACCGACAATTAGCTACGCACGGTTCATTACAGGCGATTCTAAGGGTACGAAGGCCACGGACACGACCGATATTTCTGCCAATATTTCGCAAACACTGACGGATCTGTTCACGTTAGCCGATGAGGATTACCGGAAGTTCTATCATCAATTCACGATGACTGACCTCAAACAAGACCTCCACGCTCACGGTTATTTCCGGCGTCTAATTAACGACTAGTTTGTGAGCTAAATGCTACTAAACTTTAGTTAGCGGCGTTATAATAAGGGTACAAACTCGAATGGTGACTAAGGCCACCATTAATAACAGTCATAACCGCCAGGGGTGAACTCTGACGGGGGCTGGATCCACACTCTGTTGGGTGTGGATCTTTTTGTGTAAAAGAGTGCGGAACAAAGCGATTAGCTGGCGAGCATTAACGTCACTAAGCTGAAAATCCCGGGCCTGGATTTTTGGCTTAGTGGGGTTAAGCGCAACCAGCTGCTTTGTGGAGCACGTTTCAGCAATGTGAGATTAGAGGGAAAAGCGCCGAACTAGTGAAAAGTAGTAATCTGGCTTTTTCCTTATTGGGGTTAAGCGCAGGAGTCTGCCTTGTGGAGCACGTTTCAGCAGTGTGAGGTTGGAGAGAAAGGTTCTGAACCAGTAAAAAATAGCAGCCTGGCTTCTCGACTCAAATAAAGCACCCCCGAACCAGCAAAAGTTTCCACAGAGATAAGTTAACCTACCATCCAAATTCCGATGAAAGTAAAATCAGCAGTTTTACATAATATAAGTAACTTCATAAATCCCTGTATTACCCAGTCCTTAAGCCGTTTTCGCGGCATCAAAGTGAGGCGGTTTGCACACTCTTTTCCATTATATTGGCGCTAAATTGTAATCGGTTCCAATGCGTGCTATCATTTATCGTAGCCGGGGTCGTTACCCGGCGGTTGGTTAATTCGAAAGGGGTTTTTGAGTTATGTATTGGTATGCCATGAAGTCACATGATATTCGTCACAACTTAGCAACCGAGCAGTACTTAATGAACAATAAGAAGTTCGATGAGCCACTGGTTTTGTTCTACTACGAAGGACCTTGCATCATCGTTGGGCGGAATCAAAACACGTTGGAAGAAATCAATCAAAAATACGTGGAGGAAAATGACATCACGGTCACCCGTCGGTTATCGGGTGGTGGTGCGGTCTATCAAGATCTCGGCAATCTTTGCTTTAGCTTCGTGGTTGATAGCGACAGTGAAGAATTTGGCGATTTCAAATCCTTTGTTCAACCCATCGTGGACGCCTTGCACGCCATGGGGGCCAAAACGGCGGAAGTTTCCGGCCGGAATGACATCTTAGTTGATGGCAAGAAGTTCTCGGGGAACGCGATGTACTCACACAGCGGTAAGACCTTCTCTCATGGGACGTTGATGCTCGACGTGGACCAAAATGTGATTGCCCACACGCTGAATGTGCCAGAAGACAAGATGAAGTCGAAGGGCATCAAGTCCGTTCGTTCACGGGTCACGAACCTAAAGCCTTACTTAGCACCAGAATATCAAAATCTGACGGTACCCGAATTCCGAGATACCTTACTGAAGGAATTGTTCCACGTGGACAGTCTCGATGCGATTGCTGACAAGGAAGTTCAGATTGCCGACAGCGAAAAGGCAGCTATCGATAAAATCTTTAACGAGTACTACGCTAACTGGGATTGGGTCTACGGCAATTCTCCTGAATTTACGGTCAAGAAGCGGCAACACTTCACGGCTGGGACCATCGATGCACGGTTGTTGGTCGACAATGGGAAGATTGAAAATATCAAATTCTACGGTGACTTCTTTGGGCCAAGTGATGCCACGGAATTGGCAGATCAACTCAAGGGTGTGCGCTACGACCGCGAACATGTGGGGGCTGTCTTGAACAGCGTCAACACGCAGTTGTACTTCAACGGGATTGATACCAAGGACGTGCTGGACCTGTTAGTCGATTAATTATCGTCTAAGATTAGTGGATTTGCTGATTTTATAGGCTAGATACGTTAGAATAGAAAATGAAATTGACGAAAGCGTGGTCGATTGGGGCCACGCTTTTAATTACTTAGCACTTATTGAGGAGTTTAATTCTAAATGAAAGATCGTAACGTGATTTCCTGGGCCATCATCTCGATGTTTGGTTTCCTAGTGATTAATTTTCTGATGTCCCGGACGTTTGTCGGTTTGGCCACGTCCATGAGTGAGTTTTGGCGGTCCACCTTCTTGGCAATCGCCCTGTATGCGGTGACCATTGTGTTGGCAGCATTGGACTGGAAGCCTTCGTTTTACCTGATGGGGCTGGTCATTGCGCTCTACACGCTGTCTCTGATTAGCGTGCTGATCACGATGTGGAGCTACGACAAGGCAACCTTCATGATTCGGGTGCTGATGTCGGCGGGGAGTATCGCCGTGATGGTGATCAACGCCTACTGGTTAGTTCTTGCGCTACGGTTACGGAAGCGCGAGCGAGATAAACACGACCGGGAAAGATTTCGGCATCAAAACGAGGTGGGTAAATGAAGCGAGAAGTACAGACGTTTATTGACGCGGTAGCGGATGATAAACTGGAACATTTCACAGCGGAGACCACGCAAGCGAAGTTCTTTGCGGATCCAGATGGCGTGATGGCTCCGTTGGCGGATTTCATCCGGCAACAGATCAGTGCGGACAAGTTGGCGCAAGCTGAGTTAAACGTGACCGATACGGAGGTTTCCGTGCGGTTGGAACTGAGCGTGATTAACTTGCCATTGCAGGATACCAAGACCATCGGTAAGATCATGGAAACGGACGAAGAACGTGAGCTCAACGTCTATGCTGTGATTGAAACGCCAGACATCAACGTTTCTGGTCTGCGAATTGATGCATTGGCACCGGCCGCGACCTATGTGGATCAGGCTGCTACGGCTGATCAAAGTCTGCATGACTGGTTAGGTCTGCAGATTGAAAAGCTTCAAGCCGCTGCGACCAATAAAGAAGAGACTGATGTAAAGAAGAAATAACCTTGCGTTGGGACAATGGCTGTGGTAGTATTGTCTCTATGCGATGAGTCGAGAAATCACGCGTTCCTTGCTTGCAAGGGGCGTCCGCGCAAGCGGCTAGGTGAATTTGTCAGCAGGGCACATATGTCACCGTATTGTGACGTGTCTGATTTTGAGGGAATGTGGATTCCGAGATAAATCCATTCGTTTCGACGAATGCTGTGTGAAAAACGTCTGATTGGCCTTTGGCCGATTGGGCGTTTTTTTTTGCGCTCATGGCAGTAGTTATTTTGTAAGAAATAAGTTTATGGGTGCGGACCTAATCGCTTTGATTTTAGTTTTTCCAAATTGTAAGCGGTTAATTTTATAGTGTTAACGAAATACTTCGAAATTATATAATCTCTTTGATAGAGTTCCCCTTCTATGTTATCGGCTAATTTAATAGCCATATAAATTAAGGCTATTGACCATATTGACAAATATGTGGTATCTTTTATCATTAAATTAATGTTATAGTTTTTACATAGAAAAAACTAATAAATGAAGGCGATAAATAAAGGGGAAAATAATTTATGAAGAAGTGGTATAAAGGACTCTTGGCTTTAGCGGTTGTATTGAGCGTTGGCGTGGGTTGGAACCTCATTTGGTCGATGAGTAGCCACCAAAAGAACACGTTGTCACCGAGTACATCAGTTAGGGCGGCTGTGGTGAAACGCGTCAAGACCAGTGAGATGACCCATGTTAGGACAACGTCTCAGGCCAATCCTGCCGATAATCAGCTTGATTATCAGGTACAGTCTAAGCCGATTAAATACGTTCGGGCGAAGACCATGATTCGCCGCTACGAAGACGTTAACCTGACGAAGGTTGTGCAGGCTTACCAGCAGGGGACGGTCTTCACGGTTAAGGGCTGGGACTATGCCCACACGGCTTCTGGTACCAAGCGCTACAAGGTGGTTGGTGGCTACATTACTGCCAACAGTAAATATGTCACGGCGATTCAATAGATTTCCCCGGAGGCTGCCAGCAATGGTGGCTTTTGATTTCCCACAATTGCCCACGAAAACCCGTCGGTAACACCGTTCAGCCATTGTTCCCACTGGCTAATCATTATATACTAGCCTTGTGAGGGGCGATGACCTATGGGAAAGAATACCAAGCAACGGCTTTCGGCGGCGCTCGTGACCCAGTTACAGCGGACGCCGGTCGACAAGATTACGATCAAATCGATCGTTGATGCCTGTGACCTGACACGGCAGACCTTTTATAATCATTTCAGTGACATCTACGAGCTAGTTGAGTGGACGGCTAAGGAGGCCACGGCGGAATCACTCAAGAACGTCGCGGATTATGACAATTGGCAACACGGCTTCTACAATGTGATGGTAACCATCAAGGCCAATCGTTATCTGGTGGAGAATACCTACCAGTCGGCGTACCGTGACCTGCTGGAGAAGTACATCTACGCCGTGCTTTACCGGTACATCATAGCCGTTGTTGAGCGCCAAGCAGTGGGCATGCAAGTGGCGCAGAAGCACAAGGACTTTATTGCACATTTCTATAGTCTGGCCTTCATTGCGTTGATCTTCGAGTGGGTCAAGGACGGACTCAAAGAGGATCCCAGTGACATCGTTGAACAGACCGGCGTGCTGATTCAGGGAGACTTTAAAAAGGCATTACATAAATACGCGGAGTAGGCGTCGGACTCAATCTTTAAAATCACGTTGCCGCCAACTTATCTGGTGAAGAACAAACTAAACTGAATTTTTACATTCCCAGCGAGCTGTCAAAATCTTGACAACCCGCTTTTTCTGTCAATTGTTTCCGCTTTCTTCTGGCCTTATCGTTGAGACAAGCAAGAAATCCAAAACGAAGAAGGTCATCTCCATGAATATCTATCAAACGATGTATCGGCCGCTAAAACCGGCTGGAATTGACGATCGACGTGCCAATATTGTTGGTGGTGGGATTGCTGGACTGGCAACTGCGGTATTTCTGATTGACGACGCACAGATGCCAGCGCGTAACATTACGATTTTCGAGAAGAAGCCCGTTATGGGGGGCTCGATGGACGGAACCAAGGATAGCCAAGGTTACCTGTGTCGGGCCGAACGTGAGCTGGAACCCTACATGGAATGTCTGTGGTACCTCTGCAGTAAGATTCCATCACTGGAGAATCTCGGGCGGACAGTGTTGGATGACGTGGTCGACTTTAACCGTGATGAACCCATTCACAGTGAAGCGCGGGTCATCATCAACCAAGGTGAAATCGACAGTCACTACCACGATTACAAATTAAAGCCAGAATATGCGGCAACCATGCAACTGATCGTGAACTCGACGGAAGAGGAGTTGGCCGACAAACGGTTGGACGAATTCTTCGACCCCGGCTTCTTCCGCACCAACTTCTGGACTTGCTTCCACAGTCAATTGGCTTTCAAACACTACCACAGTGCGATCGAATGTCGGCGTTACTGGCAACGGTTCACCTTCATTTCTCGGCACGAATACTTGGAAGGCTTCGTGCACACGAAGTACAACGAATACGATGCCATCATCTTACCGATCGAACGTTGGTTGATCGACCAGGGTGTCCACTTTGAAAATAACTTTAACGTGACCGACTTGGGCTTCTCCGATGCCAACAACACGGTCAATGAAATTATCGCAACCCGTGACGGCAACGCTGCCAATGTTCATGTGAACCGGCAGGACTTGGTCTTCGTCACGACCGGTTCCATCAGTGAAAACAGTACTTTTGGTGACAACCACACCGTGGCACCGACGAACCGCGATACTGAGGACATGGGAACTTTCACGATTTGGCAGAATTTAGCGAAGAAGGATGCGAAGTTTGGCCATCCTGAAAAGTTCTTAGGTCAGATCGACAAGACCAAGTGGATCTCATTCTTCCCAACGGTTAAGGATTACCCCGAATTCTTCAAACGGATCGAAGAGATGTCTGGCAGTCCGGCTGGTACGGGTGGTCTGATGACGTTCAAGGATTCCAACTGGGACATGTCGTTTGAAATCCATCATAAGCCATTCTTCCCATATCAAGCTGACGATGAAGAAGTTGGCTGGGGATACGGCTTGTATGGTGAGAACGAAGGAAACTACATCAAGAAACGGATGTGGGACTGTACCGGGGATGAAATCCTGACGGAACTGCTCTACCATCTGGGAATGCTCGACATCAAGGATGAAGTTCTCGCCCACACCTACATGTCGACGGCGATGATGCCATACTGTACCAGCCAGTTCATGCCGCGTAAGGCGGACGATCGTCCGCTGGGCGTGCCAGCTGGATGCACCAACTTGGGCCTGTTAGGGCAGTTTGTGGAAATTGACGATGACGTGGTCTTCACGGTAGAAACTTCCGTCCGGACCGGGTTAGAAGCCGTTTACCAACTGCTGAACTTCGACAAGAAGCCACTGGAAGTCAACCCCTCGCGTTACGACATCCGGTACCTCTTGGAACGGCTCAAGCGATTCCAAGGTATCCATGGCGATGTGACGGTGGCGGACTTGCCACAGGTTGACCCCGCAGAGTTGCCCGCTCTGACGGAGAAACTCCTGAAGGTCGTCAACGCCGTACCACCGTACTACCAGATGTATCTTGGCCGTGACCAAACAATCCCCCAAAAGGCCGCGGTGCTCCACCCTAAGGCACCACACAGCAAATAATCGACCCTTTACCCCCGTAGATCCTGTGTGATGTTTGTGAAAAGGCTGCCGTCATGGTGGCCTTTTTTGCGTGGTTAAATTGAAGACTAGCATGGTTGGGAGTAGCGACCAGAGTAAGTAAATTTAAGCCACAAGTCTTAGCGCCAAATTCAGATGGTTTGCGTAGTATACGGGACTGCCGGAGGTTTGGCTAGCCCCCTAAAATAAGGGGATTTATAAAAGGACGGTGCACGACCGGGGCTACCGGCTTTCAAATTCTCAAAAGAATTTCTTCAAGCTAGAAGTTCCGCTAGTAGCTATCCAACACCATGTGAGACCTTATCTACCCCGCCTATAAACAGTTATGCTATTCTAAAACTATCATAATGTTTTGAGGGGGATTTTGGATGAACAAAGGACGCGTGGAGGCTTTCACGGATGCGGTGATCGCGATTGCACTAACCATCATGGTGCTGGAGTTTAAGACACCGGAGGAACCAACGTTTACGGCGCTAATGGCGAACTGGAGCTATCTCGTGGCGTATTTGATTAGTTTTCTATTTATCGGTGTGGCTTGGTACAACCATCACTACATGTTCAGTCTGACCAAACGGGTGACGAAGAAAATCTATTGGGTCAATAATCTCTGGATTCTGACCATGAGTATGTTGCCGGTCTCGACGGCTTGGGCTGGACGGTTTATTAACGATGTCCAACCGGAGTTGTTCTATTTCTTTATCTTCACGCTGTGGGCCTTGGCTTACGCGGCATTGTCCTATACCGTTATGCGAACCAACCGGAAGGACCATCCAGAAATCGCCGAGAAAATTCGGAAAATGCCGGCTTACCGACTACACGCGAATGTTTGGTTCTGGCTGATCTGGGCGGGTGTGATTGCTCTCATCTTTTACTGGCCACCAATATCGTTGGTTTTCACCTTGGCGGAGTTGGTGCTGATGGCCGTTTTGACACCGGCAGATAGTGATAAATTGTTTTAGGTATTTGAATACTGTATTTTTGGAAAGGTGACTTATTATTTCGTGTTGTTGTACACCTTGTCGATAATATTAGGCCGCTGGGAGGAAGAAATTCATGGGCACAAAAAAGTCTGTCACCAAGAAAGTTCAAATTAGTATTGATAAAAAATTAGCCAATGATGCTGAAGCCATCTTTGAAGATATTGGGCTAAATCAAGCGACTGCACTGACAGTATTTTATAAAAAAGTGGTGGCGGAGGGTGGACTACCCTTTGATTTAAAGCAAACACCAGAGCAACGGAGAAATTGTCGACTGCATGAAGCTTTGACAGGTATTCCGGTCCAGAAGTTAGAGAGTCGTGGACAAATTGAAACGTGGTTTAAAGATGAGACTCAAGATTATTAGGCACGAGGCTAGGCTTCCAAATTGAATTGAGTTAGACTGAAATGCATTATTTGAAATTCGCAGACGTTAAAGAGACCCATCAAAACATGCAGATGGGCCTTTTTGGCGCAACCGGCCGGACGTGGTATCCTAAACCTATCAATTGTTTTGGAGGAGTCTCATGCAAGATGAATTATTTAGTATCCCGCCAGTCGTTTATTGGGGCTGGTTGGTGCCGCTCTTATTCGGCGCCATCTTCTTTACCCGTTATGCCATCGAGAAACGGCGACTGAGCAATGGCATCTGGTTTTCACTATTTTTCTACAGCACCATGGTCATGCTGGCCATCTCGATTATGGGATACGGCAACAAGCTCCTGTTTGGCTTTAGTCTGATTGCCTTCATCGGGGTGATCCTGCTGATTGGGATGGCGTTCGCACTCCAGGCCTTCCTCTTGCTGTGGAATGCGTGGATTGTCTGGCGCCGCGAGAGTCATACACTGGCCAACATGCTGACGTTATTTCTAGGTATTGCAATTCTACTGGCACCGTTTATCATGCGGCTGACCTCGCTTTACCTGCCATTACCGCTGGCCACGTTCATTAATCTATTTCCTGGCATGGTTATTTTTTATGTGCTCTTTTGGTTCTACAACTACTTAACGATGCTGGTGATTTATCAGTTCAATCATCCCCGTTACCGGCAGGATTACCTGATTGTCTTGGGGGCTGGACTGTTAAATGGGGATGAGGTTTCCCCATTACTGGGCCAACGGATCGATCGCGCCTTGAAATTTTACCGTAAGCAGCTGCGTAAGATTGGCCAAGGCCCCGTGATCATTTTCTCCGGAGGCCAGGGTGCCGACGAAACGGTGTCGGAAGGGGTGGCTATGCGTCAGTATGCTATTGACCATGGCTTGCCGCCTGAACAGGCGATTGCTGAAGATCAATCGAAGACTACCTATGAGAACATGGTCTTTTCCAAGAAGATCATCGCGGCCCGGGGCACCGTTCAACCGCGGATAACCTTTGTGACCAACGGCTACCACACCTTTCGTGCGGGGATGATTGCCCGCAAGGCCGGTCTGAAAGCCAACGGTATCGGCGCCCATACGGCGAAGTTCTTTCTACCCAACGCCATCATTCGCGAATACATCGCCATTTTCGTTGGCAATAAGCGCTGGCACGCCATCGCCATTGGGCTGATGTTCGTGCTGAGTCTGGTTCTGGTTTGGGCGGAATATCAGTAAGATTGTATTGTAAGCAACCGTGAATCATCAATAAAACAGGAATTTCAGGTTTCTCCACAATAGAGAAAGTCTGAAATTCCTGCTTTTAGTTACTCATCACGATGGGCCTGATAGCTTGCGAACACCGCGTAACCTAGTGCGATGGCCAGCAAAGTTCCCAGACCGTAAAATAAGATATTCCCCAGTGCTACCATAAATGGAGCCCTCCCTATGTCGATTAACCTCTAATATAATATCAAAAGGTTAATATTGGGTAAACCGGTAGCGGCTAGTTTGTTAATTTGTAATATTTGACGGGCTACTTCACGAGGTAAACGTGGTCCTTGACCAAGTCAATCGGCGTGAAGTGGTGGTTCAGCGCGCGGGTATCTTTGTTTTCCAAGAGCTCGGCGTGATTCCAGAAGTCCTCGGAGCCGGTTGCACCGTGGGGTTCGCCAATGACGACGAAGTCCACGTCCTTGTTAGCGGTCCGGATAGCCTGTAGCAATTCCCAATCCAGCGGTAAGCCATCGGGAGACCAGGACATGACGACCACGCCGACCTCATCCTGATACTTTTCCCAGGCGTTGACGGCGGCCAGTGGTTCGATGGCTGTCAGCGGGTGCCGACCCGTTTCGTTTTCACTGGTCCACGCCTGACTATCCGTGGCGTAGACCGTCTTGTGGGCGTCACGAAGGCCTTTAGAAATGTAGCCGTTACCAGCCATTACTTCCAGCACGGCCCGGTTACCCACGAATTTCGCGAGGTCGGTCACAAATGGGGCGGACGTATAGGCCCACATCCCATAGTGTGTTTCCAAATAATCGCGGAAGGACCGCAAGTCGTGGTCTAAATCGGGCAGAGCGGCAGTCAACTCATTCCAGAGCTTATCTCCAACGGCGTCACCGGCAGGGTACTTTTCGCCCAACTTCTTAAAGATCTGATCCTGCACGTCATCAGGTAGCTGTAGTAGCGGGACTTGTTGTGGCAAGTCGCCAGCAGCCAGCATCCGGTCGGCCAGCAGGATATTACTGATTAGAATCTTAACGGCAGGAAAATCATTGAACTGATGATAATAGTCCGTCATCCGCGCGATGTAGGCGGTTTTTCGCTGATTTAAGGGTTGATGGCGAATCTTTTTCTTGAGCTTTTTGAGTTTTTTAGGATTCAAGGGAGAGGGTCCTTTCGAAAGTGAATTTGAGTTTTTATAATGTTAATTCAAGGTTTTAATAACTATAAGAAAAGATTGTAATTGGGTCTATGGGGCTAAATCTGTGTTAGCCGTGAGAATTATCTTAGTGGCTGGACATCAACTTTAAGATGAAGTTAGTGGCGACCTGTTTTTTGATTCTGGGGGTGGCCACTGGAGTTGACTGACGGTAGACCATAGCCGGAGGAGGCCAGGATGGAGCCAGCTGTGTCGGTGGCGTTAGAGCGGGTGTTAGGTTTTCCCCGGTCTTACGGCACGGGACGAGCTTGGAGATGCGCGACTTGGGCGCAGCTTCAAGTCGAGCTGGAAGCCCGGACTTTGGCTGGAAGCGACCCCACAGCAGGTGGAATTCTGGCAGCCGCAGGCGGGGTAAGGCGGACTATAAACACAATTTTAACCCCAGAACCAATAAAAAGTCGACCGGCGAGAACCGGCCGACTCATCGTATTAATGGTCGTCTAAATGCAGATCCAATTCTTCCTGCTGGTTGGTATCTTGCGGCGTAGCCCGGTTTTCCCGGCCGTGCAGGTAGCCATCGATCAGTTGGTAGATTTCGTAACGATCGCGACCGCTCAACAGTTCCCGGTTGAAGCTAAGCTGCTTACCAGAGAGGAACAACCGTCCGAGGTCGTACTCATCGCGTTCGGCCTTCCCAGTGAGGTAGTCCATGGTGACGTCGAAGTATTCCGCGAGCTTACGAACTTCAACGAATGAAGGCGTCCGGATACCCCGTTCCCAGTTTCCAATCTGTGAAGCCGTATTTTTGGAATGATCGTCCGGCCCCACGGACTGTTGTTCGTTTAAGGCCGTTGCCAGTTGTTCCAATGTAATGTGTTGACCGCGCCGTAAAGCCCGAAGTCGTTCAGAAAACATTCAACTCACCCGTTTCTTTCGATAGTCTTTACGCTTATTATACCACTTAGCGTTGTTTTTAACCGAAAGTTGACTATTTCACCAGTGAATCGGTTAGTCGCATAAATTCTGCGACGTCCTGCTTGATCAGTTTGACACCAGCCAACCAGAAGTCCGGCTTGGTCAGGTTGACCCCGAGGTGCTTCTGCGCCAGTTCCTCGGTGGACATGTTTGCCGTGTCTCGAAGTAAGGCGATGTAGCTATCCTCAAAGTCACCCTCCTGCTGGGCCTTGGCGTAGATCCCCAGACTGAACAGGTAACCGAAGACGTAAGGGAAGTTGTAGAAAGCGGGTTCGTCGATGTAGAAATGCAGCTTGCTAGCCCACAGATGAGGCGAGTAGGTCGACAGGTCGTGACCGAAGGCTTCCTTCTGGGCGTTTAACATCAGCTCGTTCAGTTCAGCTGGGGTGACCAGCTTCTTCTGCCGGAGTTGGTAGAAATGCGTTTCAAAGAGGAACCGCGCGCGGATGTTCAGGAACATTGCCAGTGGATTATCCATCTTGGCGTTGATCAGCGTGATCTTCTCCGCATCGGTCTTAGCGGCTTTCACGTTGGCATCCGCCACGATCAATTCGCCAAAGGTTGAGGCCGTTTCCGCTACGTTCATGGCGTAATCTTGCCGCAACTGAGGTAAGTCCTCCATGACACTGGAGTGAAAGGCGTGGCCCAACTCATGTGCCAGCGTGGAGACATCGTTTGGCGAGCCGGTAAAGGTCATGAAGATCCGAGATTCATTGGTCTCCGGAGCACTTTCCATCCAGCCACCCGGTGCTTTGCCCGCCCGATCTTCGGCTTCGATCCAGCGATTTTCAAAGGCCCGTTGTGCGAGGGCGGCCATCTTCGGAGAGAATTCACCGTAGTGCTTGATAATGAAGGCTGCGGCCTCGTCGTAAGTGAAGTGGTGGAGCTGGCTACCTGGCAAATTCAGGGGCGCTTCCACGTCCTGCCAGCCGGCGTGTTTCTTACCTAAAAGTGCCGCCTTACGGTCGAGGTAGTCGAGCAGAAATTGCTTGTTATTGTCGACCACTTGCCAAATGGTGTTCAGGGTTTCGGCGCTTAACCGGTTGTCCTTTAAAGGTTCACGCAGAAAATCAGTCGTTCCATGAGCAGCGTACTCGGTCAATCGGAAGCCGGCCAAATGGTTCAACGTGTCGGCAAAGAGTTGTTCCTTGTCCGTCCAAGCCTGTTCCCACGCGGGTAAGAGGTCGGCCCGGTACTGCGGATCGGCGTTTCCCAGCAGATTGTTGTCGGCTTGTCCGGCAGATAGCGTGGCGGGGTTACCGTCCGCATCGTGGAAGGGCACGGTGACCGTGGCAACTAGGGAGTCGTAGTGAGAACTCCAAGCGGCCTTGCCATCGAGGTTGAGCCGGCTGATGAGGGCTTCGGTCTTGTCGTCCAGTAATTCCTTGCCATCCTCGCGCATTTCCTTCAAATTGAAGGCGATGGGTTTGAGGTCGGGTTGGGCCAACATCTCGGCAAAGTTAACGTCGGGAACCTGAACTAGAACTTTCTTGAGCTTACCACTCACGTTGTCGGCCTGGGTGCCAAGGTCCCGTAGTTGGGCTTCCATCGGGGCCACGTCGGGATTATTAACATCCGCGGAACCCACGGCAGTGATGAAGATACCCGCCTGGCCGATGGCGTTGTTGATGGCCTGAAGTTGGGTGATCAGTTTTAAAAATTGCTGATACTGTGGGGCGTCACTGGCCGCATCCCAGCGGTCCAGGAGATCGCCGAGGGCCGCAATGGCAGTCTTGGTCTGTGCCAATTTCGTTTTCAATTGGGCGGAGTTGATGCCGCCACTAAAGAGTGAATCGAGATCCCAATTCAAAGAATATTTCATAAGCAGGCCCTCCTAGGCAGTGTTTTAACTTGAATGAAGCGGGTGTAACCCGGTGAAATCGCATGTTGACGGCGCATGTTGTGCCTATTATAGCAAATTTCGTATCGATTGCGCTGGAAGAAAGAACTCCGTATACTAACGGAAGAGAGAAATTGTGCGCAGGCCCATCGCGGCGGGCGCGGAGAATTGGGAGGCAACAATCGTGAGTAAACGAAAGAAATGGGGACTGATCAGTCTCGGCGTGATCGTCGTGCTGATTGCAGGGGGCTTGCTGGGTGCGAGCCTGTACTTCTACAACATGACGGTGGCTAGCGGTAAGAAAGACTTTGTCGCGAGTGGGACAACCCTGAAGAAGAGTGACCCGATGTATAGCCAGAAGAAGTGGTATCAGAATGTGAAGAAGCAACGGTGGACGGAAAAGGCTGCCGGGGCCAATTTGAAATTAGTCGCGGACTACATTCCAGCGGCAAAATCTACCAAGAAGACGGTGGTACTGGTCCACGGCTTCGGCTCCAATAAGGAAGCTATGGGCGGCTATGTCGCCATGTTCCATCAACAGGGCTACAACACGCTGATTCCGGATACCCGTGGTCAGGGGCAGAGTCAGGGGAAAGTCATCAGTTATGGTTACTATGAGAGCAAGGATTATTTGAAATGGGTCAATCAGGTCATCGCCAAGCAAGGGAAACAGTCGCAGGTCGTCTTATTTGGGGTCTCCATGGGGGGCGCCACGACGATGATGACCAGCGGCTTGAAGACGCCGAGTCAGCTGAAAGCCTATATTGAAGACTGTGGATACACCGATGCCCAGGCGGAAATCACCTACCAGGCCAAGCAGATGTACAACATTCCTTATTGGCCGTTGGTGCCGTTAACCAGCACGGTAGCACGGGTCAAAGCCGGCTTCCATTTCAAGGATGCCAACGCCGTAGCCGCAGTCAAGAAGAATCATAAGCCGATGCTGTTCATTCACGGTGGGGCAGATACCTTCGTGCCAACGCGGATGGTCTACCAAGTTTACCGCGCCGACAACGGCCCTAAGCAACTGTTGATCGTGCCGGGCGCTAAGCATGCTGCGGCGCTATCTCATAGCCCAGCTTTGTACGAACGTAAGGTTAAGGCCTTTTTAGCGGAATATGTGAAGTAATTAAAGTTGGTTGGGAGGTAGGTGATTTACATGGAAACGGAGACGACGCGGCAATTTCGGCCGGTGACCGATACGGTGCTGGGCCTGGGTGCGACCCTTTTGATGGGGGCCATCGATGCCGACACCTTTCTCAAACACGGCGAAGTTCTGGTCAGCGCGCAGACGGGAAACTTGATCGTGGGCGTGGTCAAACTGGTCACGAGTGGCTGGCAGGCTGCGTGGGTCAACGGATTCGTGTGGGTCGGCTACTTTCTGGGTTGCTTTGTGGCACAGGGGCTGAGCGAACACGTGGGTGAGCATAATCATCGCCGGCAAATGCGGTGGCTAATGCTGATTGATGTGGTGGCTTACGCCGCGCTGGCGGGGCTACAGCGTAGTCTGCCGGAGCAGTGGCTGTTGTTTTTCCTTGGGATCATGGCCGGCTTTGAGCTGACGATCTTTCGGCAAGTTGGCGGGATTGCCATCAACAATGGCATCATGACCGGGAATACGAAAAATATGGCAACGAGTGCCTACCAGGCATTGATCGATGGTAATCGGGTCGCTCGCAACCGCTTCTTCCGCTTCATCCTAGTCCTGGTCACCTTCCTATTAGGGTGTGCTGTGGGCGTTGGACTCGCCAATTTAGCGGCGCTCGATGTTTTATGGGTAGCGAGTGGTTTCAAGCTGGCGCTACTGTGCTGGCTGTTTGTGCCGATGGCTATGGAAAAACCGCGCACGTGAACGGTTGGGTTGTGGCCGTAAATAGCGTATAATTAACGAGATAAGTGACCAACCCACCCGAGAGCCTTTCGGGACTGAAAACTAAGGAGCACAGCATATTGTTAATAACAGGACTAATTATCGGTCTGTTGTTGATCGGGCTGGTGCTCGGCTACCTCATCAGACGGCGACAACACCGCGCAGAATTAATGGCGGTGCAAGCAGAAGCCCGCGAGATTATTGCCCAGGCGACCGAGCAGACCAAAGCAAAGGTGGACCAGCTTAACCAAAAGAGCCGGCGCGATACCTTGGCCTATCAACAATCCGTAAAAGATGAACTGACCGAACAGCAGAGTGACATTCAGGTAAGAGAACAACGGCGTCAACAACGTGAACAGCTTATGGGGCAGATGGCCGTCCGCTTAGACGACCAGACGGCCATGCTGGATGAGCGTAGCCAGGCTAACCGGGATCAACGGCAAGCGATTCATTTGCGCCGCGACCAGGCAGGAGAATTGCGTGAGAAGCGTGAGGAAACGCTGGCCGAACAGGCGGGGATGGACGTAAAGGCCGCGCAAGACACGGTGGTCCAAAACACCGAGTTGGAATTAAAGCGTGATCGTGACGTTGAAGTCAAGGCGCTGAACGACAACGCCGTGGCGAGTGCCGAACGCTGGGCCAAGGACGTGGTGCTTTCCGCCACCGAGAGTGGTCCGCAGGATTTGCCGAAAGAACATTTGGAACACACCGTCACCGTCCCTAATGGTGAGATTCGTAGTAAGATCATCGGTCGCGAGGGCCAGCACATTCGCCTTCTCGAGACGTTGACCGGGACTGATTTGATTTTCGTGCCGGACGATAACACCACGTTATTCATCAGCACGCACGATCCGATTCGCCGTGAAGTGGCCCGGGTGGCTCTGACCAATCTGGTCGCTAGTCGGCGGATCTCCGCAACGCAGATTGAAACACAGGTCGAAAATGCCCAGCGTGACGTCAACCACAGCCTGTGGGAGACCGGGGAACAGACCGTTAGCCTGCTCCACGTGGGCTGGATGCATCCCGATCTGATGAAGCTGATTGGGCGTCTCAAGTACCGGACCAGTTATGGTCAAAACGTGTTGCTTCACTCGATTGAAGTGGCGCAGTTGACCGGTGCCATGGCCGCACGCTTGGGATACAACACGCGATTGGCTCGCCGTGCCGGCTTACTCCATGACTTGGGGAAGGCCATCGACCACGAAGTCGAGGGGACCCACGTGGAAATCGGAACGGAATTTGCCCAGAAGTATGGCGAAGAGGACGTCGTGATCAATGCGATTGCGGCCCACCATGGCGACGTTGAGAAGACGTCACCACTATCCGACCTAGTTGCCGCAGCCGATGCCATTTCTGGTGCCCGGCCTGGTGCCCGGAGCGAATCGGTTGAAGATTACATCAACCGGCTACGCGCGCTGGAACAGATTGCCAACGAGCAGTCTGGGGTCTCGGAAAGTTACGCCATCCAAGCTGGTCGGGAATTACGGATCATCGTCAAGCCACAGGAACTGGATGACAGCGCTTCGGCTAAGCTGACTCAAGAAGTGGCCAAGCAGGTTGAAGCCAAGCTGACGTATCCCGGTAAGATCAAGGTCACCACGATTCGGACGTCCACGGCGGTCGAATACGTTGGCGATGAAAAGAAAAAGAAGAAGCACAAAAAGAAAAAAGCCGCTAACGCTTAGAGTGTTACGGGTGAATTGAAGGTAGCCAACCGGTAGTGATCCGGAGTGGCTACCTTTTTTGATGGATGTTTATTATTTGTGTTGGACAATTTGAGAATGAAATTGCTGGTTGCGGAGAAAGAGGCATGCAGATTAAATGTGAGGTGTGATAATGCTGGTGGGCTAGATTAATGTAAAGCCGTAGGGATGGTGAAAATGGGCCCAGCTGTGGGAATTATCTTAGCGGTGGGTTACGCCGCTTAGATAATTGGTGCGGGTGAAACTCGGTCCTCAGAGGTTCACCCGCAAGCCTAAAGACCGTCCTATGGCTTTAAGCGTCCGCCCTCAGTGTCCCGGCCCATTTTCACCATCCCGAAGGCAATGGAATAAATTCAAAAAAAGCAGTTATCACTAGTATCTCGGGAAAGGAGATAACAGTGATAACTGCTCTTTACGCAACGCAAAAATTATCCAGGATCGTAAACCACGGTAAAGTTCTTATTCGCAGTGGCATCGATAGTCGGGTGTTCTTGCAGGTAATCCGCAATGATTTCACTCATGGCACCCTGACTTTCAGCGCGAATCTTGTCGGCGCTGTACATCGGGTAGTGGCCACCACCGACCGCACGATACTGGTTCAGTGCAATGCGGAGCCGTTGATCGTCTTCGATTGGCTGACCGTGATAGGTAAGGTTCTCGATGCGTTGGCCCATCGGCTTGGCCACGTTGATTCGGTAGTCAACACCCTCATACATGTCGTAATTGTATTGACGACGCTTGGGGTGAATAAATGCCGGATTGACAATGATTTCGCCGTCTTGGGAGCTGAAGTAGCGGGCGGTTACTTCCAGCGCGCCCTTCAGATCTGCCCCGGTAATGTTTAAGAGGGATAAGCCGTTTGGGTAGACGTAGTTGGTCATAATATTTCGCATGGTGATGGGGTTTTCAAATCCACGGGCTTCATCGTTAAATAACGCCGTTGCGGAGATGTCCGCGCCCATCGTGGCCATTTGAACTTTTTGAATAAATTCGATGTAAGGTGTCTCGTCGATGCGAGCTGCGAAGGGATCGGTGAAGGTCATGTCACCCTTGATGTGGCCTAACGGTTGATCTAGCCAGTGGCCGACCTCATCGTTTAAACCATTTGCGGCTTTCAAAACTTTTTCGTCCAGTGGGGCTTCGGCTGCGGAGACCAATTCAGAGCCGTGGTTGACGACGATGACCTTGCCGTTGGCGTCCCGGTCGAGGTCCAACGTAATCTTCCCGATGGCTTGGCCTCGGAAACCGGGTTGCGTGGTCGGAATGTCAAAGACGTCTGTCGCCAGTTGCCGGTGTTGGTGGCCGGTGACCAGAGCGTCGATGCCGGGAATGGCCTCTAAGATGTGGTAGGCTTCGTTTTCGCCGACGTGAATGTCGTTAGGCTTACCCGTGGTTAAATCGCGCTCAAAGCCACCGTGATAGCACACAACGACGATGTCGGCTTGTTCACGAATGATGGGCACATATTTTTTAGCAGCAATGTAGGCCGATTCGAATTGTAAGCCACTGATGTTGGTGGCCTTTTCCCACTTGTAGACGGCTTGGGTGGTGAGCCCCAGCACGCCGATCTTGATGCCTGCCTTTTCGATAATCCGGTAAGGTTGGCCGTATTCGGGGTCCCCATTACTATCTAAAATGTTGGCACACAAAATGGTTCGCTTGGCGTCGCGAATCGCAGCTTGTAAGTACTTTTGACCGTAGTTAAATTCGTGGTTACCGAGAATCCCACAGTCGTAATCGATTTGGTTATAAATGTTCATCAAGGGTTGAGGATCGCGGTCGGGATTCACCCGAGCTACGTAATAGGCGAGGGGTGATCCCTCGAGAAAATCCCCATTCTCAATGGTGACGACCGGACCTTGTTCCTTGGCGGCGGCTTGCTCTTGGGCAATGACCGTGGCCGCGCGGGCCAGTCCGAAGCCCAGCTGGGTCCCCTTCTTCACGTAGTTCGTGGGGAAGACGTACCCGTGGGTATCGCTTGTCGATAAAATTGTCAGCTTCATTAGATCTCACCCTCCAATAACGTCTAACAGATCACTAGCGAACAGCCGCCGAATCTATAACGTGTTAAAGAAATTATAAGCTAGTTTGTACCGAGTGTAAATTTACGATGGCAAATTCTCTTAAATTATGAGGAGTTTTCTCACAATTAGGTGGGGAAAGGGAGTGGGAAGCGGTTTCATTTGGCTGTGAGTATTTGTTTGGGGGTGCTTTTTGTTGGAAAGTTTGGAGATAAGGTAGTTTTTGGTGGGGTGCGGGGGATTCTGTTGTTAGGGTAATTTTGGAAATATATGATTTTTAGGAGATGTGGGTTGGGGCGGGTTTTGGCTGGTTACTTTGGATTAGAATTTTAAATTTTCTCTCGCCCGGAAACTAGGGAAATGTGTGTCCGCAGAATCGGGTTGTGCGAGGCAGACTCTTCTACTTAGAAAGCTAAGTGATTTCTGATCGGCGAAGATTGTTAGTGGCTACTTTAGTTTGGTTCGTTAGATTTTCTCTCGCCAGAACACTGGGAAAATATGCGGCCTTTGAAACGAGTTCAGTCGGGCAGGTCCCTGCGCTTAACCCAGATAAGCACCGGCTCGGCTCCGCCAAGCTGGCACTTATCTACGTTAATGCTCAGGACCTACCGCCCTCCTTCACTCTCTTTAACAAAAAAACAGCGACCGGACCAAATTGTCCGCATCGCTGCTTGAAGAAAAAACGTTTATTACGTTTGGAGTTGGTCGATACCATAGCGGGTCGACCGTAATTTTTACTTTGGAGGAGTAAAATTATTAACTTATTCGTTCGTAAATTCGTAAGTTATGAGGACAACTATAACAGGTAATTGTGAAGAAAATATGACGGTGGGAAAATAATCTAGTCAGCACCCGCGATTTCTTGGGTGTAGAGCATCTGATCAGTCGAGACTTGTTGATACAGTTCGTCCGCCAGTTCCGTGGAGATGATGCCGGCCGTTCTTTGCTGTTGAATATAGGTGTATTCGTACTGAAAGGCTTGAATAAATAATTCATTTTGTTGGTCCGTGGACTTGTTGGTCACAAAGCGTCGGTGCCGTGCGTTGTAGTAATTTCGAACCGTGTTGACTTCCGCTTGGTTATCTACTGTGGAAATATCCGTGAGAAATTTGATGATATTCGTATAGATTTCTTCTTCAATCCGTAAGAAGTTTTCACGTTGACGTTTCTCGGCTCTGGGATCGCGGCGAGGACGACGCTTCAGTTTCTTACTTTCTTGCTGAATACGTTGCTCCTGCAGTTGTTCTTGTTCTGGGGTGTGCGGCATTTCTTGTAAAAGTTGGCGCTGTTTGGCAATGCGTTTACCACGTCGCCATTTACGGCTGAACATGAAGGTGATTCGGTGACTAACGAAGCGGAACCATAAAGAAATATTCTGGAAGGGGTTCTGATGACTCATCTGAGATTTAATCACCAACATCCGAACGTAACGGTTCGCGAAGTTGTTGGGGATGACACCATCATCGGCTAGTTTCTGGACGCTCTTAACTTCAATTTCGGTGGCCTGATTGAGTAAGACGCGAATCTTCTTTCGGTCGGGTCGTGCGCCAGTTGCTTGGCTATTTAGTGTTTCGATCACAGATTGTGCAGCAGCGGGATCATCTGGATTTTCCTGGACGAGGCGTTCAGTCGCGTAGGCCACCAACGCTTTACGTTCTTGAGCAACGGTTGCGGGATCCACGGCAACGGTCTTCTTGGGTAAAATGAAAGGTAAGACGATAGTGGGAACGAGGAGACTGAGAATGATGACAACGGCTGCCACAAAGATCATGGTGTTTCGGAAAGGGAAGGCTGAACCGTTTAGCGTCAAAGGCAGTGAGAAGGCCATGGCTAAGGTAATCGTTCCGTGGACACCGGAGAGGGCGCCAATCAGAGCGTTCAAAGGTCGTTCCTTTTTCTCAGAGTGAATCAAGGCCCAGTCGAGGCGAATCCATAAGTAACGGAGGGCCAGCATGACCAGGTAAAGGATCACAGCCAGCGTAAAGAAGCTCGGTAGTGATTTCGTACCATCTCGTTGAATATTTACCCACACGGTTGGGAGCGAGACCCCCAGAAGGACAAAGACAAATCCATTTAAAATATTGGTGAAAATGCCCCACGTAGAGCGGGAGACCAATTGTAATTGCGTACTGGATAGGCGCAGTTGATTGCTGGAGGCACTGTAAATCAGGCCAGCGGCCACGACCGCTAGGATACCAGATAATTCGAGGTGTTCAGCGGCTAAATAGATGAGAAAGGGCATGATTAGGTCGTAAGGGACAATCACGCTGGAGGAGTCTTTACCACTCTGAACCAGGTAGACGCGGACCATGACGGCCGCAATCCCTAGAATCACACCAATTAAGAGGCCACCTAGGAAAACGACGAAGAAATGTTTAACCCCATCGCCTACGGAGAATTGACCGGTAGTAAAGGCGGCGAGGGCAAGGTTAAAGGCAACTAGCCCCGAAGCATCGTTGAAAAGAGATTCTCGCTCCAGCATACCCATGACGCGTTCTGGTACCGCCATGTTACTTGTGATTGAGGAGACTGCCACGGCGTCGGTCGGCGTGACAATGGCAGCTAATGCAAACGCTAAGGCCAGTGGAATGCCAGCGAGAACAGCGTGGCTCAGGTAGCCCATGCCAATGACGGTCAGCACCGCTAAGATAATGGCCATCGAGATGATTGAGCCAACGTTTTGACGGAGCTCGTGACCGTTCGCGTTTTGTCCGTCATAGAACATGAGGGGCGCAATGATGATGAGCATAAACATCTCGGGTTCAAGGACGAAGTGGTGGTACATCGGCACCAGAGAAAGAATGGCACCAGCAAAGATTTGATAGAAGGCTTTCGGAATTAACGGAAAATAGGGATAGATTGTATTGGCAACGATGGTCGCAACAATTAGTAAGACAACAGCGTAAAAGGCTAACAAAACGGGTTCCTCCCGACAAAAACGTAATTTATGATGTCCCTATTTTACGCTTCTAGGAAATAAATGTGGGGAAAAATCGCTTGTCAAAGAAAAGGTTTAGCCATTTTGGTTAGTTTGAGTAAGCGCTTTTATGAACTAAAGGAAAATCTAAATGAATATTAAAACGTTTAATATGAATATTAATGCATTCTAGATAAAAAGAGACGCCGGGACCGTTTTTAGTTATAAATTTAGGTCATATCATGAGATAGTTGACTAACTGCCCTAACTTTGTGGAAGCTTGAGTGGCGATGCTTTCAAGGATTTTTGCGAGTTATCACAAGTGGATAAATGATTGCGAAAATAGTTGGGAAAGACAACCAACCCACCAAAAAATGTTGACCGTTATTTAGAAAGTTTCCAAAAAGGGTTGATTATTCATTCAATTGTGGTAATATATAAGTTGGTTCTACTAGATAGTTCAGTGAAATATTCGGGGGGAACCAGAACAAGTCAGTTGTTTTTTCTATCGTTACTCAATCCAACGATAAGGAAGTGCTTAGATATGATCAATTTGTATATTGCGCCAAGTAGCGCATCCAGTCGGAAGGCACGGGCATGGCTGAAGGATCACGACATTGCGTTTAACGAACGGAATATCAAGTCCAAGCCATTAAATGCCGCCGAAGTTAAGCAGATTCTACGCTTAACGGAGAATGGCAGTGAGGACATCATCTCAACGCGGTCCAATGTATTTAAGGAATTGCACGTTGATTTAGATAGTCTCTCAGTTAGCCAACTTGTTGACTTAGTTGTTAAGTACCCAGACTTAATTAAGCGGCCCATCATCTTTGATGACAAGCGACTTGAAGTGGGTTACAACGAAGAGGAAATTCGTCGGTTCTTACCACGTGAAGTGCGGACAGCCGAATTACACCACTTAGAATCACAATTAAGCTCATAGACCGGATCGATCAGTTCTCGGGGGAGTGCTGATCGGTTTTTTGTGGGGAACACTAAATATAAACGAATAAATAAAGCGATTGCCAGATCAACTTTTGAGTTGAAAGGGTGATCGCTTTTTTCGTGATTAACTGGATTGGTCAGAATTGTTCTGATCCAATAACTTTCGCAGTTTGGGGCTGATATCATTCGCGGCGTCCTTTTGATTCTGTTCATTAAGCGCCAACGTCTGAATGCGTCGTTTGAGTTCAGCAATGGTATAGTTCGTAATCAGTTTTTCAAAAACCAATCGGGTGCCCTGAGCCTCTTGAGAGGCCTCGAGAGCGGTCATATAGGCCTGGCGAGCTGCTTTGTCGGGTTGCACATTGATAACGGGATAGCTTGCTTGCGTTAAGGCCATATTCATGAGTAGTCGTGCGGTTCGGCCGTTGCCGTCTAGAAAAGGATGAATCGTGACAAATCTTTGGTGAAGATCGGCCGCATAGATAATGGGATGTTGCATCGCCTGGGCCTGGTTTGCCCAAGAAATCAGGGCGTCAACCGCTGGCTGGATATCTAAGGGACTGGTATAAGGACGATGTTCAGAGCCGTAGGGCCACACATCAATCGTCCGGTAAGTCCCGGCTTCGCTGACGTCATTTGCTGTTTTTAACGTGACGATCCGGTTGAGGTCTCGAATAATGGTGGTGCTTAGAGGAATGTGCTCCGTAGCTAGAGTGGTCATATGTTCATAAGCGGCGTTAAGATCCAACGTCTCCAGGACATCCTTGATGGGGACGTTGTGAATGGTCATTCCAGTATCTAGAATTGACGCAGTTTCATAGCGATTGAGTGTATTTCCCTCGATGGCATTGGATGACCAGACGTGTTCAATTCGGATACTTTTTTCGAGCTGAGCGACTGCAGCTTCGGATAGCGGTCGATAAGCAGCCATCTTAGTTTTTAACTGACTAGCTTGCTCTAAAAGTTGATTGAGTTCAGTATCCATGAGGAAAATCCCCCCTTTCTGTTGTTTTCAATTTTAGCATAGTCCTCTTGCCGAAGATAAAAAAAGTACTGGGCCATCTGCTCAGTACTTTTTCAAATACAGTAGATTTAAGAATTAGTGATACCAGTAACCAGGTTTCAGCTACCTAAGCGTGTTGCTGCTTCCGGTAGCTTTGCGCCATGTTGGCGTAACCGAGCTGTTCCAGGGTATCAACCACGGTGGCCTCAATCGTTCCAGTTGCAACGACGTCAAAGCCGGCTAATTGGGCCACAATGAGGCTTTCTACGCGGTGGACAACGGTGGGATCGTTGGTCAGTGCCGTTAGTGCTGCATGGATCTGACGGGAATTGAACGGAACGTGCTCCCCAGCCAAATTTTCCACGGTTAGGCCACCCGGATACATCGTAGTCTGTGATCTTCTTAAAACGTCCATCGTCTCTAGCCCTCCTAGGTTTGCCGAACCCGTTAAACGAAAATACTAACGACCGGTCAAAATGAGTATAGGTCTATGTTACGATGAATTTCAGAAAAATACAACTAGATATAGTACGAATATGTGAGACTTTTCTACATATGGTAGTAAAACCACAGAGTGTGGTGTATCAAATTTTCTGTTACTTGATTCCCTTTAGACTTTCTTGACTGTGAATCAATTGGGCGAGCAACGCATTGGTTGGGGCAGGAACGTTGAGCTTAGCGCCAAGTTTGGCAACGTAGCCGTTAAGAAAGTCAATTTCGGTTGGCCGCTTCTTAGCCATATCTTGGTGCATCGACGGGTAGTGTCCCCCATTTTTACTAGGGTCGAACTGTGCGGCAATCAGGGCCGTTACGTCGGCCGCACTGAATTGAATCTTAGCTGCGGTGGCGACGGCTTCGAACTCGTTGAGGACGGCATCGTTCAATGTTCGCCAGTTAGGGAGACTACCGAATTCGGCGATGTTGCAGTCGAACAGGGTGCAGTAGGTGTTGAGGACGCTATTCAGACCAGCCTTTTTCCAGATGGCGGCCAGGACATTTTCGGCCGGGCTAGCGTTGAGACCAGCTCCATTTAAGGTCGCAATTAGTCCGGGCAAGTCTGGGAACTTTTCGGGGACAATGGCCTGTAGGGAAATACTCCCGGTTCCCGTGACCGTGATGTGGCCGGGTCCCGTGAGGCTAGAAGACCAGACCGTGGTCCCAGCGACGACGTGATCCTTGGGCACGTGGCGTTCGATGGTCTCGACGTTACCGATGCCGTTGGCTAGCGTCAACACAGCTGGCTGATTGCCCAGCACACCGCTGAGTTGTTGGAGCATCTGATCCATCTGCATGGCTTTAGTAAAGAGGATGACGAGGTCAAACTGTTCAGTGACCTCTTCAGGCCGCTTAGCCGTCATGTGGTAGACGTGGTCAGTGCCATCATCGGTCGTGACAGTCAGGCCTTGCTGTTGAATGGTCGTGACATGCTCGTCCCAGTTATCGATCAAGGTGACCTGGTTACCAGCTGATTGAAGCTTTACGCCAAAGCGGCTACCCATGGCACCCGCACCGGCAATTGCAATTTTCATTTCAAGCTCACTCCTTCTGTCTGCGTTACTCCCAGTGTAGCAGGTTTCAGTGGAAGTGGCGTAATGTGGGGGTTGATAATTGACATCGCACCGGAGCTGGCTTAACATTAAAAATAATTATTTGATGAGAAAATAATGAGAAAATTTATAAATAGCTAGGAGCGATGCGGTATGTCCCAAGGGGTCAGTGCACAAGATCTTTATCGATTAAAATCTGTGTCCCAAGCGTCAGCGGCGAATCAGCAGGTTTTCTTCGTCGAAAATAGTATTGATGAGGCTAACAATCAGTATTTGGCCCGCATTAAGCGCGTCGACCAAGCTGGTCACACACAAGATGTGGCGGTCAATGGCCAGCTGAACTTACAACCCGCCGTTGCCGGCGACCAATTATTTTATGCAGCTAAAGTTGGTACAGCAAAGCCACAACTATTTACGGTGGCCGTAAGTGGTGGTGAACCGACGCTGATAACCACGACGACACCGAATGAAGCTGTGAATACGGTGATGGCTGCAGCCGATGGTCAAAGCGTTTATTTCAAGACGACCGAGACTGCCGAGCTCCCCAAGTTACCTAACCAAGAAAAGTTTCCTAAGACCCGGCACGTCACTCGGTTAGTCAATAAGGCCGATGGCTACGGTTGGCTACCGCAGGACGTGACGTATCGGTTACGACGCTACTTACCGGCAAACGGAGTCGTAGAGGAAATCTGTCAACAGGGTGCCGACTTCAGTTTGACCTCGGTTAGCCAGGACGGGCGCTACGTCACCATTCTTCAGGATGATCATCCCGATGACGAACGTAATTTTGCTCACGGTGCGTATTGCCTGGACACCCAAACGGGACAGATGGTAGATTTGACGGCGAACCTGATCCACGGCCATTTTGCGGATGCCACGCTGTCACCCGATGGCCAACAGGTTGCGTTAGTTGGGGACAACGGCGCGGCTGGCCGCCACACTGTGGCCAACGTCTACCTCGTCGCTGCAACTGGTGGTGATCTGACCAGTCTGACTGATGACTTAGATGCCGACCCGAATCCCGAATTTGCTGGGGACTTTGTGCAGCAGGCTGGGAGTAAACTCGTGCGCTGGTTGGATGCCGACCGAGTCGTCTTTGTCACGGCCTTTCACGGGCACAGCCAACTCTACGTGGGCGATGCTCGAGGAATTACGTTAATCGACGATACGGCTCGTCAAATCGTGGACTTTGACGTGGTGGATGCCGAGACACTAGCGCTAAGTGTTTCCTATCAGGATCAGCCGAGTCAGTTGCGGGCATTCAAGGTGGCCAACGGCGCTGAAACCATCAGTTATGATCCTAACGCGGCCTACGAGAGTACCCACGAATTTGCCCATCCCCAACGTTTTGACTACACGTCAGCGGACGGTCAAGCGCTAGAGGGCTGGTACTTGCCAGCGCAAACCAACGCGCCGAAGCAGCCAGTCTTGCTCTACGTTCACGGGGGACCACACGCCAACTATGGCGAGGCCTTCTTCTATGAATTCCAGGTCCACGCGAGTCGTGGTTACGGGGTGGTCTTCTTCAATCCGCGAGGTTCAACCAGTTACGGTCAGGCCTTTGAAAGCAACGTGAACGGGCACTACGGTGAGGATGACTACGATGACGTCATGACGGGGTTGGACGTGGCGTTAGCCAAATTCCCTCAGCTTGATGCGGACCGTCAGTACATTGCCGGTGGCTCGTATGGTGGCTTCATGACTACGTGGGCGGTTGGCCACACGAAGCGGTTTGCGGCGGCTGTCTCACAGCGGTCGGTGACGAACTGGATCAGCCTCTTTGGTATCAGTGATATTGGTTTCTACTTCAATCCGGAAGAACTGGCCATCGACTTGTTTGCAGACGGTGGGGTCGAATCCTACTGGAAACAGTCGCCGTTGGCTTATGCCCAGAACGTGACGACACCGATTCGTCTGCTCCACGGGGAGTGGGATATGCGCTGTCCAATCAGTCAGTCGGAGGAATTCTTTACAGCTGTTAAACGTAACGGGGTCGACGCGGACTTTATTCGCTACCCACAGAGTTTCCACGGTGTTTCGCGGAACGGGTTACCTAGCTTACGTATTCAGCGGATCGATGACATGACGGAATGGTTCACGGCACATCCTTCAGTGAAACGGGATTAGTTCCGTTGAAAGTCTCAGATTAGACGATGTAAGAAAAATTTAACCTTAGTTGAGAGGGTCGGGGTCCGTAAGGGCGTCGACCTTTTTAGTGAGGGGGATGCGTACGCGATATGGCAGGGATCTGTCCTGTTTGTTGGGAGGCTAAATAATAGGTTGGAATCCCTCGGTGTTGCCGCATTGCCCATGTACAGCGGCCTAGCAGAGGAGTATCCTTGCGAGTGGTGCTTTGGCACTAGACTAAATTGGTGTGTGTAAATTTAATGGATAAAAAAATTATTTCAGGATCATTTTGGCTCTCGTTTGGGAGCATTTTTTCACGAATCTTAGGCGTCGTTTACCTGATTCCGTGGTTGGCGATGATTGGTTCGCCCCAGCATCAGACCGTGGCGCAGGCGCTGTTTAATACAGCCTACACGCCGTATGCGTTGTTCATTGCGCTCGGGACGGCAGGCTTTCCGTCCGCGATTGCTCGGCGGGTGGCGTTCTTTAACGGGGAAGATAGCTTCATTAACTCTAAACACATTGCGTATGCGGGTTTTGGTTTCATGCTGGTGTCCGGCGTGATCTGTGGGGCTTTACTCTATGGGCTTGCGCCAATCTTGGCCGCTAACAGTCCCGTTAGCTCGGTGGCCAACGCCACGTTTGCCATTCGTTGCCTGGTTCCGGCCATCGTAATCCTGCCATCGATGAGCATTCTGCGGGGCTGGTTTCAGGGAAATGGGGACCTCAAACCGTTTGGGATTTCCCAACTTTGGGAACAGTTTATCCGGATCATTGTGATTCTTGGTGGGACCTACTGGTTGATTGAAATTAGTCACCAAGGCTATGTACAGGCAGTCTTCGTAAGTGTCGCGGCGGCCTTTGTTGGTGCCGTGGCCAGTTACCTCTACTTATTGGGCCATTTATGGCGTCAGCGCGGCGTTTATCGTCAAATGACGGCCAAGAGCCAGACGGGTAAGCAACATGCCGCGGGTAAGCTCCTGCGGATGATCGGCTATGAGTCGATTCCGTTTGTCATTGTGGGCTCAGGAATTACCCTGAGTCAGCTGATTGACCAGCTCTTCTTCAAGCAGATCATGCAGGGCCTCTTGCATCAGTCGGCAGAGGCCACACAGTATGTCTTCACAATCTTCTCGGCCAATCCTAACAAGATTACCACGGTGATCGTGTCGTTAGCGATGGCGGTGGCAGAGACGTCGCTGCCATTGTTGGCGGGGAAGCTAGCCGACATCAAAAAGAATCGTCAAGAGATTGGCGCACTGTTGACCAACAACGTTCAGCTACTGACGTTTGTTCTCTTACCGCTGGTGGTGTTGGTGAGCACCTTTGCCTACCCCATCTACGGGATCTTCTTCAACTTTGACGGGGCTGGGGCAACCTATCTGGTGGCCAACGTCTGGCAAAGCTTGATTCTGGCACTGGCGCTGGACTTATTGACGGTGCTCCAGGCGTTACGGATGAGTAAGAAGGCCACGACGTACCTGTTGACTGGGTTAGGGATTAAACTAGTGCTGCAATTGCCGTTGGTCTACTTGTTCCAAGGTTATGGGGCGCTGTTGACCACGGGGATTGCCTTTGGCTGGATTACCATCGTTAGCTGGCGTCTGATCCGCCGGAGTTATGCGGTAGCTCTGGGTGGCATTCGGCCAATTATCCGGCTGAATCTGGTCTTTGCGGTACTAGCAACGGTTCTGGTAGATGGCTGTCAGTGGCTCTTCGGGAGTGCCTTTTTCACGGGGAAACTGCTTACGATGGGTTACGCAGCCGTTCTTGGGTTGATTGCAGTCGGCCTATACGTTTGGTTGGCTAATCGATTAGGCGTGGCCCAGTTGATCTTCAAACGACCACTTAAATTAGAAATTCGGCGTTAAGGTATTGAAGTCTAGGCAAATTGCCTGGGCTTTTTATTTTTGTTAGACTTGGTAGGTATTAGGGGATAACTAGCTATAGGAAGTCAATTGCCCCTGAATGAATTCAGAGGCTTGTCGCTCACGTGTCTTACGACACAGTAGTCCAACATCCCCGTTAAGGCACTCCTACTCGTAGTGGCAACATCATCGGGTAATTGACAGCTACCCGTTTAGCTGCCAGGTTTACCCAACAGTTATTAGCTTCTTAATCTTTGGTCGTTTAATACCACGCAACCAGTCTTGCCCCAACATTTTAATATTCATTGCTCCTAATCGGTCATCATTACAACGATACTGACACTTTTTACACCAATACTCGTGAGTATCATGATGGCGATTAGTCTTCTCAACCAGGCCACACCTCGGGCATCTCTGCGAGGTAAACGCTGGATTCACTTTCACAACAATGCTTTGAATAGCCTGTGCCTTATATGTTAGGAAAGATTCTAACTGGAAGAACGCCCAGGAGCGATGACTATTACGTAATGATTTGGGTAAGTCATCCGTGTTGAACGTCACATTAGTTAAATCTTCCAAAACGAAGAGCGTATGCGAGCCATACAGTGCAACGAGTGTCTTAGCTATCCGGTGATTCACATCGGACATCCAGCGGTTCTCTCGTTGAGCCAGTTGTTTCAGCCTTTTTTGGGCAGATCTGGTACCTTTGCTTTGTAATTGTTGACGAATATCTAAAAACTTTTCCCGCTTACGTAAAATCTTTTTGCCATCAAAAAATAATGTCTTTCCTTCATTATCAAAGGCGGTTGCTAGGAAGCGCAATCCACGGTCAATACCTACAATTTGAGGATTATCCTTAGTATCGAAATCACTAACTTCTTTCGTGATGCCAATATGCAGAAACCACTTGCCCCGATTGTGAACCAACTTAGCAGTACCGAGCTTCCAATCATCAATAAAATATTTCTCGAATCCTTTGTTGGTAAAACCCAACTTAATCCGCTTACCAAGGGTAGTCATCGAAACCTGTTGCATCTTGTCCACAAAAGAGTAATTACTCTGACGAACCAAATCTGCTTGTGGCCGACGAAATTGGATAGGTTTCACCAACCAGGTCAGGTCTCTAGGAACTCGAATCCATTTGTTTTCTTCGTTCTTATAGGCATAAGTATGTTGTTTCATTTGTTTTCGGACGGTCTTGTAGTGGGCTGAGACTGTTCGAAAGACAGACTGAATCATCTGGCTATTGAGTTCTGACTCTTGTCTAAATAATTTGTACAGACGGTGATTGATTTTTAACCAACTTAACTGAAACCCATGGTCAAAAATCCACTGACTAACAATATTAGCTAATCGTTGGTATTCCTGACTCATCGCTAGAAATTGGTCTGCTTGATCAGTGTTCGGATAGAGTCTCAGCTTGATTGTTCGTCCTGATTTAACCAATGGATACCTCCCCTGTAGATTGGGTTAAGTATACCATGTTTAAGGCTTAAGGGGAACGTATGTTTCAAAAAATGCTGAACTCTGGCATTCATCCCGCGATTAAAATCGCTGGTTTTCTGCTTAGTTTATGATAAAAGAAGTTAACCTAAGGAGTTATCAGAAGAGTTCTGGAGAGGAAAAATGGGGGATTGGATGCGATTTGAAAATCTGTTTTATCTTTGCTTTTTTGGCGGATTTGTTGTTTTCATGGCGTTTTCGGTACCTAAGTGGTTTGTCGTAATATACGCTATTTTAGGCGTTGTTGGAATTCTCTATTTTGATAGAAAACACAGGCAACATTAGAAAAATGGCGCTTATTTAGGTTGCGTTTTAAGAATAGGTCTAGGCAAATTGCCTGGGCTTTTTATTTTGAAAATAAATCTTCAGAATGATTAGCTATGTAGGACTAACGCTTGACGCCTGGGCGTTCGCAACCTATTGTGCAACCATGGCGGGCGCAACTAGCCCGGGCAAAGTGCGTGATGTTCGACTTTGTTCGCTAGGAAGCCCGGGACACATCGGGTATGATAAATTTAATCAAAGGGGATGAGAGCATGGAGAATGTGTTTAGTCAGCAGTTGGTAAAATTGCGGCGTCGGCAGAATTTGTCACAGGAACAACTCGCTCACGAGCTATTTGTGTCGCGGCAGTCGATTTCAAAGTGGGAGCAGGGTGAGACGTCACCGGATTTGGACACGGTTGTGAAGCTTGCCAATCTCTTACAGGTGGATCTGAATGAACTGGTCGGGGGCCAAGCAGCAGAGGCTAAAGAACAGTCTTACAAGGCAGTCAAGACTTTGCCAGAGGGACAACGACCGATGAATGGCTGGGAGTTCCTTTCGAAGAATTGGTGGATGATTTTTCCGCTACTGGTTGCGCTCAGCTGGGTTGTTGGGATGTTTCAACATTAATTTGATTGTCAGACTGATTAAGTTAAAATGTAAATAATTGTGAAGCGGTCGCCTCATCTTCGTCGTGAGGCGACCGCTTTATGTGACTACAAATTCTGATAGGCCGGTAACGAGGGCTTTGCAGGGCGCACTTAACTGAAAAGGTAGAAGTTTGTGGGATTCAATATTTGAAATGGGGGATAACAATTTTAGCCGGAGGAGGCCAGGGACGGAGCCGGCCGTGAAAGTGGTGTTAACTGGTGTTTTGGGCCAGTTTACAGCACGGGCAGTTTTTAAGACACGGTTTTTTCGTGGCTTCAAATTGAGTCGGAAGCCCGTTTCTCAGGCTGAAGCGTCCCCACAGCAGGTGGAATCCCTGGCAGCCGTAGTGCGAATATTAACTTAGTCTAGTGGCGATAGTGCATGCCAATTCGTCTACATCAAAGCCTTAGTGCAAAACAAAAACCCTCGCTGCGACGTAACAGCGGGGGTTAGAATTCATTTCATTTATGAAGGTTAGACGAGATGTTACTTAACGTTTGCGACCCGTGCGTAACCAACGGCGTGCCACCAAGGTGCGTGGACGGCTTCAGTAACGACCCCACGGTTCTGGGAATCGATCATCCGACCATGACCAACGTACATACCAACGTGGGAGATAGAACGCTTAGACCCACCGAAGAAGACCAAGTCACCCTTCTTGATGTGCTTGTAGCTAACGTGCTTGTACTTGTTGTATTGTGCTTGAGCGGTACGAGGGATCTTCTTAGAAGCACCCTTCTTGTAAACGTAACCGGTAAAGCCAGAGCAGTCAAAACGGGAAGGACCAGTAGAACCCCAACCGTAAGGCTTACCTAATTGGGCCTTTGCGACCTTATGTAACTTGCTGTAGGAAACCGTCTTAGCAGCGGATGCACTGACGGGTTGGTTAACGGCGATGCCGGCAACCGTGAAAGCCACCATAGCGATTAATGATAATACAATTTTAGTCAACGTCTTCTTCATAAATGTAAACAAACTCCTTTAATTTCAATTATTTTTTAGTATTAAATGTTCTTTCGTTCGATTCAACATGATTAATACTATCAGGGAGTTGTTACAGAAATGTCTCAAACGAATATCAATCGGATTAAAGGTGAGATTGTCGTTTGCAACATTCCGAATTATTCAGGGGCATATGCATGTGGATAATGCCGGTGGGCCGCCATTTCCGGCGTTAATGTCATTTGTTGCAAACGGCCAGATTTTCGTGAAATAAAATTGTAAGTTGCCGTGGAAATATCGATGATAGCCCGGTAATGGGTGTAATTATGGTTCAATTCGGCACGTTGACTAGGGTCGTAGGGGAGGCTAACTTCGGCTAACCAGTGGAAGATTTGATGCAAACTGGCAGCTGTCGTAGTCATCGGCCGAGTGCCCCAACGCCGCAATGCCATGTGAATGAAGCGGGTTGTAGGGATGGTTCCGGTGGGTAGCGGTGCGCCACTCTGAAGATAGTCGCGTGCGGCTGTGACTGTTCGGCCCGTGAACTCTGACCCGGGGATTTTCAGAAAATCATTCAAGTTCTGCAAATGCGTGGCTAGAATTGGAGTGTTCGTCAGGACGCCAACTGGATTTAACTGAGCTTTCAGCGGACCACCGGTAGGTTCAATTACCAAGGTCTGCCCGCTACGGTCACTGAGAATCCAGTGAAAGGGGTAGACGTAGGGGTCATTCCCCCAACGACGGGCCACCAGCGTGACTTGAGGAAGATCGGCCACAACCTCGGCCAACGTCGCGTGTTCGCCTAGAACCCAGTTGATAAAGTCCTGGGGTGTGAGGTTAATGCTGTCGGCAACGGGATCACTGGCATAGCTGACGACGCCGGGTAGGTAGAGTTCGGCGCAGGTGATGCCGCCCTCGTTGATGCCATCTGCCATGAGATAGGTTGAAAAGTCCGCGGCTGGCCGGCCCCCACCGAGAAAGGCATAGCGGGTCGTTCGTGGGGTGTGGAGCGCGGTTTGCCAGTGATAGTTGCGGGGTAAGAAGACGGGCCGCCAGGACGTGGTCGTAGGAAAGTCCATGGTGCGGGCGAAGAAGTGGTGTTCAGCGGCTGACGTATAGGTTAGACTAGTACACACGAGATAGTCCTCCTCATATAAAAGAATTAATTTTAGTATAGCTTAGGTCTGAGGAGAGTTAAACCCGCGCACGATGAAAATGGCGGCAACAATCCGTGAGTTGGTGGTGGTGTGCCGCAGCGTTAACGTCAGAATTTTCAGGAAGTAGCGCTTGTATTCCCGGCGTGAATCTCGTAAGCTAATAGAGAACAGAAATACCCGTAAGAGGTTTGTTTCTTGGAAGGGAATTGGGAACTATGAAATCAGCATGGAACTTAGTGGGGATGGGCCTATGGTTGGTCGTCCTCGTGACACTCGTGTGGATGGTCCACGACATGCGGGTCCGGCGCATTCGGTTGATCGTGAAGGAACACCGCAGCTTTTCGTGGCAGAACTTGACGCTCTCAACGATTGAGTTGGTGGTGTGGCTACTGTTCTTTGGTGGGATGAGTTACACGACCTTCTTCCAAAACGTGAATCAGTTAGGGAGCAATCGGATCAGTCAAACGACTCGCTATGAACCACTGGTCATCAATACGGGCGCGTCGTCCGGATCAGCTTACTATGTTGAAGTCGACAACAGTGATGGCAAGAAGCCTGTGCAACACTATACGTACTTGACTGAAGGCGAGAAGTACCAGGTCAGCAGCACGGACGCCACCGTTTCGGATGGCAAGAAACCCATCAACTTGCCGGCTTCGGCCTATAAGTGGGATGAAAAAAAGGTCGCCAAGTATGACCAGCGCCATCAAAAGGCGTGGGTCGGCGTCATCGAAACCACCTATAAGAAGTCATTCGTCAACGGTCTCGGGTTACACGCCGGTCGACTGGCGAACCGCTTCACGTTGATTCGGATTCCGGATCATTCCTTTATGTTGAAGGATTCGGGTTACACCAATTAATTGAGAAGTTTATAAGGGGTTCTGAGCGGATGCTGGGGGCCTCTTTTTTAGGTAAAATCTCGTAAATTAAAAAATGGAACCGACTCGCTCAGCAAGTCAGTTCCATTTTTAATTTATGCGTGTTCAGCAATTTGAAAATCGTTAGGGTCGGCCGTTGCTGGTGGATAATCATCCATTTGGGTGTCGCGGTAGTCCCACCACTCGTTCTCGTAGCCGAAGAATCCGGCTGACTGCATGGCTTCATCGAGAATTTGGTAATGTTTTTCCTGAAGCGGTGTCCGCGTAAAGTCCCGGTGAGCGGCCACTGAGAAGTCGTCGAATTCCGTCTGCATTTCTAATTCCCTGCCAGCGGCGTCACACAGCGTGACATCGAAGGTAACGCCCTTTTGGTGGGAGAAGTTCGGGTTGGGTTTGGCGACGAACGAGGGATCGGGGTAGACATCGTAGAGCCGTTCTTGTGCGGAGACGGGGCGGTAGGCATCCCAGACTTTCAGCCGATAGCCCTGTGACCGTAGTAGTTCGCTCGCTTTGGCTAACTTCTTCGCGGTTCCCGTTCGGGCGATGGCAGTGGCAAAATCGTAAATAACTTGATGCGTAAAATTATCCGTGGTGGCGTAGCGCAGGTCGACAATAATGCTGGGGTCCAGCGCTTGGACGTTGGTGAAGCCAGTTTCTAGTTGTGACATGTGGGGCACCTCCCAATTATAGTTAGTGCTAGTATACCGGGTTTGTGGGGAGAAAGCTTGTGAAGTGGCTTGAGGGGGTGGGGATGGTTTGGGCCTTTTTCTAATTATGTGGCGGAAACGTTGTCTATGGGGCAGCTGAGTGAGGTTAAGCATAAATTATGGATGGGGCTAAGCCTTGGATTCTTTTTTTGGTTTGGGGCGCTCTTTGACTTTTATATAGCCGAAACGTGCTCCACAAAGCAGGTCCCTGCGTTTAACTCCATTAAGCCCAAAAGCCAGGCCCGGGCTTTTGACTTAATGACGTTAATGCTCAGGACCTAATCGCTTTGTTCCGCACTCTTTTCTGAAATGTGCTCCACAAGGCAGACTCCTGCGCTTAACCCCAATAAGGAAAAAGCCAAGCCCGGGCTTTTATCCTTATTGACGTTAATGCTCAGAGTCTGACCGCCTTGTTCCGCACTCTTTTTACAAAAAACGACCAGAGCCTCAGGAGGGGTTCTGGTCGCAGTCAAGAAACACGAAAGTCACTCTAGCTTTCGCGCCTTTTAGTTTACGCTTTGATGGGGCGCGGGTTGTAGCGAGATGGTATGGTTGGTTCGGTCACCACGCTTAACGGGCGTGCTCGAGATGATCTTGCGCGTAGATACCGATGTCGGCTACGTGGACGGTCCCGCTGTGTTGCTTGCCAGTGATCGTCAGAAGACCAATCTTGTTGTAGGCCATGGTGGTCGTGCTGTCGGCAACGACCGCAACACCCATGACCTCACCGGTGTCGGCGTTGATGCCGGATGGGACGTCGATGGCAACTGTCTTCGCGTCGGCCGCGTTAATCGCGTTAATGGCATCGGCGAATTTACCGGTGATGTCCCGCGATAGACCCACACCGAAGATGGCATCGACAATCAGTGTGGCGTTGACCACGTGATTGAGGTCGGTCGTGAACGGAATGTGATAGTAGTTGGCAATCTTAAGTTGTTGCGTCGTCTGCGGGGTGGCCTTAGCTGGATCGCCCAACAGGTAGACTTCAACGTCGATGCCGCGAATGTGCAGCAACCGGGCGACGGCAATCCCATCGCCACCGTTGTTGCCGGTCGCAGCCACGACCACGACACGGCTCAAATCAAAATCATCATTTAACAGGTTATTAAACGTTGCCAAGGCGGCGCGCTCCATGAGAACTAATGCGGGAATACCGATCTCGTTGATGGTATGCGCGTCATAACGTTGGGCTTCGGCAATGGTAATGGCTTTACTCATCATGAATCCCTCCTTAGGTGGGGAAAAACAAGGTTAATTATGAATGTTCCGTTTGCTGATCCTGCAGGACGCTGCTAGAAAGTAATTGTAGTTGGGCGGTGATACTGGCGTAGTCGAAGTCGGCATCGGTCGGCGTGGCTTGTTGCCACCAATCGTGGAGGACCTCAATGGCTTGTTTTACCAAACGTTTACCGTCGGTGGTTAACTTCAAACGGCGGTTACGACGATCACGGGGATCCGTTTCCTTTTGCAATAGGGACAGCTTAACCAGGTGCTGTACCATCCGCGCCATGAGACCTTCATCTACGGCCATCGTCCAGGCAGCTTTCCGCTGGTTCAGGTGGCTGGTCTCAGAGACCAGCACTAACAAATAAAATTCAGTGATGTTTACCGGCATTTCATCGGCTTCAAGAATCTGATTCATTGCCCGCTGAAATTGCCGGTGGAGAATGGCCAGGTTCGTAGTAAAGTCTAGTATCGAGTCTTCCATGAGCCACCTCCTAGGTAGTCAGAATGTTTGCATACCCCTAGTTTACACCAGATTTGAATAGAGGATAACATTCGCACTCGTTTCTTTGTCAGGAAGTGCTAGAATAGCAGTAAAACTAATTATGGGAGGCATTCCAATGTTTATTCAGATACCAACCGATATGGACGAGGTGCAGTTGCGCCAGTTACAATTAAAACAGCACGGTGAAGACAAGACCGAGGATGAAATTATTAATCAAGCCGTCTTGGACATTTTTCAGGGATTCCTAGACCAAGTGGAGGACGGTCACTATGACACTGCCAGTTGGCAGGGTGAAACACTGATCGTGACGGATATCGATGGCGTACAAACGGCTACGGTAACCGCGCAAGGAGCCAGCTTCGGTGCTGACTTCCGGGAGAGTGCCGAAAAGCTCGAATTACATTTGGAACAAGAGGCGGTTCGAGCATCGGGGGCGCGCTAAATTATTTGGTGTTATAACTAGTTTTGGACTACACTAAGGATGTTAAGCGTCCTTAGTGTAATGGATAGCACGAGAGATTTCGGTCCTTTCGATCGGGGTTCGACTCCCCGGGGACGCATCGTATCAATCAGATTGTGTGAGACGCTATGATTACGTGGCGTCTTTTCTTTTTTCTAAAATACAGGTAGGTCCGTAAAATCGGGACCTACCTGTATTTAGCATAAAAAGTTATTTATTGAAATTCTTGGGTTTCACCCTCAACGGTAATTCGGTCACGACCAGCCTCCTTTGCGAGGTAGAGGTAGTGATCGACCCGTTTGAACCAGCTGTTGAAGTCGGCATCATCCGGTTGTAAGGCGGAGATACCAATGGAGACAGTCACGACGAGTTGTTGGCCGTTGATCTTTACCGGATGTTGTTGGAGCGTATCGCGAATCGATGTGACGATACGCTGGGCATCTGTGGGGGCGGTATCTTTAAAGATGATGACAAACTCCTCGCCACCGTAACGGAAGATTTCACCGTTATTCGTTTGCTGGGCCAATTCTTCGTTGAAGTGGTGGGCTACGTGCTTGAGTACGGCATCACCAGTCAAGTGGCCATATTTATCGTTGAATTGTTTGAAGTGGTCGATGTCGAACATCGCCATGGTAATCGGTGTCGTGGGGTGCTGCCGGTAAACGCCGAAGACCCCAACTGTGGTCGTATCAAAGTTGGCGCGGTTGCGCACACCCGTCAGTTCATCGTAGTTAGCTTCTTGATCTAACCGTGCAAAGTGACTGATGACGCGATTAACCCGCGTGACGAAGAACCGAATGATCCACATGTAAATGATAAAGACCACGAGGACGTTGACCGTGTAGATGAGATGAAATGGTCGTACGGACCAGATGACCATGCACCAGGCGAAGCCATATAGGAGTTGTAAGAGTAAGAAACGCCACTCAGAGTCCAACGCCAGTGCCTGATGATGGCTGATGTAAAGGATGACACTAATCAAAATGACTAATGCGATGGCGGAGACCCACCAGTATTGGAGGCTGGCGCCGATGTAGAGGGCCTGACCATAGAAGAATAGTGGCATGATCAGGTTGACCAGAGCTACCGCGAAGTTTTGCATTGAATAGAGACTGAATAACAGAATCATTAACTGCGCAATGGCGTAGCCCCAGCTTAAGACGTTGCCATTATTTAGGACCCAGAAGGTTTGTCGGAGAATGATGACGCTGGCAATGACGATGGCGGCCTCAATTAAATCTAGAATGATGGTAGCGGTCCGTGACAGCCGGGCTATCCGCTGTGCGAGAAAGTAAGTCATGACCATCATAATGGCGATAAGGCCAACGGTGATCAGGGCCATAATAATTGACTTTATATCAAAGATGTCGTGAAGAAAATTTTCAAAGAGGTACACTGTTTCACCCGCTTATATTACGATTCTAAAGTACACAGATAAGCATACCATAAATGGGGGTAACGGTTTCACTGATTAATAAATAAATTCATAAAATGGCGGGGACAATGTTGATGGGGTGTGGGGACAGTGAGTGGGGATGGGGCTGGAATTAGCGATTTGGAGAAGCCCGGCGATTATTGCGATTCAATGGTGGACCGTTTTATTCGCGAGCAATCTTTAGGTCAACTGTAAGGAGGATGACCAGTTGCTGTGGCGTATGGGCAATGCTACCCGGGTCTGAAGGTTGGGGCAATCTTTCACGGTTTTCCTCAGCTGTGAGCAAGTAACCTGTGAGTGCGTCGTTTGCCATGTGTAGGGCGTTGGGCATATCTTTGCCAAATGTGGCAGCGTGGGGTGCCAAGTCGGGAAAAGTAACTTCTACTTGCCCGTTTGAATTTTGTGAAAAGAGTGCAGCATATCGGTATTTCATGAGTGAGCCCTCCAATTATAGATACCTTATGTAACTGGACTGAGCTTACCACGTCTAAAGGCAATCCGTTAGGTTTAAGTTCTCTCATCTTTTTTTAATTTACCCATTGATTTCTAATGATTGGCAGTCTATAATACACAACAATACTTATAAAACGTTGAAGAAAGTAGTAACGAATCCGTTGGTGCCTAGGGAGTCACGTGAAGTGGAAAGTGACCGCCACGCGTTCGTGAAGGTTAATTCTGAGTTCGGCAGTTGCTAAGGCTGTCGTGGTCGCCACCATTACCTGGCTAGCGGATGTTTGTCCGCGATGAGTGTGGTGGGTGACTGCCGCAAAAAGGTGGTACCGTTCTACTTGTAGAGCCCTTTTCCCGTATGGGAGAGGGCTCTTTTTCGCGTTTACGGGTAAAAAATTAAGTTCAGGAGGAATTGAAGATGGAAGAAATTAACGCAACACCACGGAAAAATTTGGGGCAATTGTTAGTCGTCAGTTCGTTGATCTTTGGGATGTTCTTTGGTTCTGGGAACTTGATTTTTCCCGTTCACTTGGGTCAGATGGCTGGATCGAATTGGTTTTTAGCGGCGTTGGGCTTTGCGATTTCCGGGTCGCTGTTCCCGTTGCTGGCAATTCTCGCCGTTGTTGTGACCAAGAGCGACGGTCTACTCGACTTCGCGCGACCATTGGGACGGCACTTTGCGGCTATTTTCCTCGTACTGGTTCACTTGACGATTGGGCCGTTTTTCGCTACGCCGCGGACGGCCGCTACGGCGTATCAAATGGCGGTGGCACCCTTTATTCCCAAGCATTTTTCGACACTGGGCATGTTGCTCTTTACCGGTTTATTCTTTGCGGTGACCTACCTGGCTGCGACCCATCAGAACAGTTTATTGAAGATTGTGGGTAAGTACCTGAACGCCGGTTTTCTAACGTTATTGGCCATCGTCTTCCTAGTGGCTTTTATCAAACCAATGGGTAACCTCAGTCAGACGCCGACCGCTACCTACCAGGCAAATGCCACGATTGGTGGGTTGCTGGAAGGCTACAATACATTGGACGCCGTCGCTTTGTTGGCGCTGAGTGTCACGCTGATTCATGCCATTCGTGGCCTGGGTTACCGGGGCCGGGCGTTGACGAAACTGACGGCCAAGGCTGGACTAATCAGCATCTCGCTAGAAGTCTTGATTTACTTTGGATTGGTCATGTTGGGCGCATTGAGCATGAATCAGTTTAAACTTTCCGCAAATGGGGGGATCGCGCTTTCTCAAATCGTGGGGCATTACTTTAGCAGCGTGGGAACGCTGTTGCTGGGGGCTCTGGTCACGTTGGGCGTGTTGACGACTGCCATCGGTTTAGTTTGTTCGTTTGCCCAGGATTTCCACAAGTTATTCCCAAAGGTCAGCTACCGGGCCTGATTACGAACGACGACGATCCTGTCCTTCCTGGTGGCCAACGCGGGCCTCGACACCATCATTTCCTGGTCGTTACCCGTTCTGATGCTGATGTACCCGTTGGCCTTGGCGCTGATTCTGTTGTCACTGACTGTTTCGCAACGACCTTACGCTGGTACCGTCTACAAGGTCACGATTGCATTCACCATCTTACCGGCAATCTTGGATATGTTGGCCAATACACCGGCCACCATCTCTGGTTTGGCGCCCATCCAACGCCTGCTGACGCTGTATCACACGGCAGTTCCGTTTGCGAGTCTGGGCCTGGGGTGGTTGGCACCAACGCTGATTGGCTTCACCATCGGGATCATCTGGGGCCGTTTGCGCTGGGGCGGCCAACGCGGGACGCTGCCTGAGAGCAATCGTTAAAATGTGGGATAAGGGGCGGTTAGCCGGTGAGCGTTAAGGCTGATGACCGAATAGTCCTGGTTTTGGATGGTTTAGTTATCAGGTTTAAACGGAACTGACTGCCTTTTGGCACATGTCTCTACCATATAAGATTGGATAACAACAGAGCCTGGAATTTGCCGCCAGACTCTGTTTTAGTGACTAAATTTATTGGGCGATGGCTTTGAGAAAATCGGATTCGCCGATGATGGTGATGACCGGAAAGATGCGGTTAAGCTCCTCAGCCTTGCGAATCTTGGGTGATTTGCCGTCATTGCCAACAACCTGTGGATTGGTGTGGCCGACTACAAGAAAATTGGTCGTTGCCGTCAAGGTGTGTTGTGGGGTGCCGCCGACTGCGGTGATTTTTTGAAAGGCAGTAGCACGCGTCATGAGCTGCAAGTTACCAGTGAGTACCACGTTGCGTTGGTAGAAGAGTGCGGCGGGCGTGAATTTTTCAAAAGTTGCCGTTTTTACATCGTGCGAGATATCCATCAGGTCGAGTACGCTGGTCTTTTGAAATTTTTTCTGTTCTAGTTGTGAGGAGACTCCCAGCTGATGAAAGCCGGCCGCGTTGAGGAGACTGTTGAGCGTGGGGACTTCGAGTTGCGCAACCAGGGACGCGATAATGTGGCCGCAGGTTTGCGCGTCGCTGAGGGCGTGATGTTCGTGGGCGCTGTGGATGCCGAAGTAGGCGGCCATGTCGGCCAGACGGTGATGGGGATAGGCGATGAGTTGTTGGCAGACAATATAACTATCGAAGTATTTAAAAGGAAGCTGCGGCTGGCCGTGTTTCGCTAACGTTTGGCGTAACGCCGAGATGTCAAAATTAGTGTGGGAGACGATCAGTTGATGATCGAGCCAGCGGTGGAGGAGTGGCAACAGATCGCTAAAGGTCGGTGCGGTGGCGACTAGGTTGGCGTCGATTCCATGAATGGCGGTGTTACGGTCGGCAAACGGTTCGTGTGGGTTGATGAGGCTGTAGAAACTATTGGTCAGCTCACCGCGTTTGAATTGGGCGATCCCGATGGCACAGATTGAGGCGCGCGAGGCGTTCGCCGTTTCGACATCGATTGCAACGTAGTCTTCCATAGTTGTGAGGCTCCTTTGATTGGCCAGCAAATGTAACCCACAGTTAGCAGATTCGGACTGGACATTTTCTCCATCATACGGTATAAAGTTAAGAAATACTAGACAATTCACTATGGCCTTATTGGGTAATATGGTTGCCCGATTAGGAGGTGTGGGACGGTAGTGGATTTGGAAGTGCTGGTGGGGCGTGATGGACGACAGGGTGTGTTATTTTAAATCATTTTCCGAAGAAATTGTTTGCCTTTTTGACGTCTAATTAAAATTAATGCGACAAATTTCGTTATTTTTACATTAGTAGTAAGTGTAGGTCCTTTTTGAACTCACCGGCGATTGCTATACTTATCAATAAGTGAATTTATAATAGATTGGAGCAACGGTCGGCTAATTCTACTGAAAGTCTCGCGCTGACTGCGATTATCTTATATACTTAGAACGTGATAAGGACAAGCATTCCGATGATAGAAAGCTGGTATAAATAATGGCACAATACAGTGCTTCAATGATTACGCATTCGTTCTGGTTTAACGAATTTTCCCAGTACCTAGAACTTCGTGAGCAAGGCATCAGTGATGATGATATTCGCGAGATGAGCGTTGATGAGAACTACTTTCAACAACAATCTAAGGCACGGTCTTTGGACATGGTGCGGGTCGTTAAACAACGTGTGGATACATTGGATGATGATTATTTTGATCTTTTTCCATCATTGGATATGGCCAATCAGAAACTGGTTAATCTCGTCGCTAGTGTGAAGTGTAACCAGCTATTTGACGACTTCATGTATGAGGTCTACCGGAGTGAATTGCTCCTGGGGGATGCTAAGTTACATAGTTATGAAGTAGAAGCTTTTTTTAATCAGAAGCAAGTTGATAGTCTGCAAATTGCAGCTTGGACAGAGCAGACTGTTCGGCGCTTGTCTGGGACGTTTAAGACTTTTCTCCGTGAGGCTGATTTACTCGAGGACCAGGGGGACTATGACTTGGTAAAACGACCGTTGTTGGATACACGATTAGAATTTTTATTGCAAACAAAGGGAGCTACTCGGCAACTGGCAGCTCTTTTGGGGAGATAGTATGACAAATACGACAGAAAAATTGAAGCATTTACGTGAAAAGGTTGCGGATCCCGATTTTCAGCAAAGTCGGGGACTATCCAATGAAGTTTCCTACTATATTTTAGCTTTTGCACCACAGGATCAGCCATTGGTAACCGAAGAGATTCACAGCATGGAACAGCAATTGAATCGGGAAACGATTGGCATGGACATTGTTGAGTTTAATTTATACAACATCATGTGGGAATTGTTAGATGATATGGGCATTCGCGAAGATGTCATAGCGATGGAAGCGTCTGATGGGATTGATTATCTAACAGAGCAATTGAATAACGCGCTGGAAATGACAAGTTCTGATAATCTGTTCGTTCAATACATGCAGCGACACTTACCTAAGGATCCGGTGATTGTGTTTGTCACTGGAATTGGCGAAATCTTCCCATTAATCCGCGCACACAAGGTGCTTAACACCATGCATCAGATCGTAAATAGCGTCCCGGTAGTCTTCTTTTATCCCGGGACGTATGATAGTTTAAGTCTCAGTATGTTTGGTGAGTCCAAAGAGGATAACTACTACCGAGCATTCCAGATCAATTAGGGGAGAGCCGCAATGAAAATTAAAGATATTTTTGCCAAATCGATTGACCGAGATATTAAAGGGGTCATTACGATTGGCGATGAGCAAGATGCAAACGTTAAACAGGAATTAGAAGAATACGTGGTGACCAAGGAACTGGATAACCACTTCAAGGACTTCTTCGCGGCCTATGCGGAGGGCATTCACCACGATACGACTAATATGGGTGTCTGGATCTCCGGGTTCTTTGGATCTGGGAAATCTCATTTCTTAAAAATTCTAGCTTATTTATTGGAAAACCGAGAAGTTGCTGGGAAGAAGGCCCTCGATTACTTCGTTGATGATCAGAAGATTCACGATCAAGGAACCTTAGCTGACATGAAGTTGGCGACCACGGTGCCGAACGAGGTCATGCTGTTCAACATTGATTCCAAGGCCAAGAATGGTAATAAGTCGCAAAAGGATGCCATCCTTAATGTTTTCCTCCAGGTTTTTAACGAACAGTTGGGCTTGTTTGGCGCTGACTTTTGGATTGCTGATTTGGAACGTGATCTGATTGCACAAGGAAAATATGACGAATTTCAAGCGAAATTTCAGGAATTGGATCGGCAACATCGCGAGTGGAAGGACGCACGTAATGCCTATGCCTTCTTGAAGGGAACCATTCGTGATACGTTGGTTGGTATTGGCTTTATGTCGACGGATGATGCCAATGGTTTTATCGACCAACTGAAGAAGGAATATCCGGTTAGCGTGGAGAGCTTTGCCAAATTAGTCAATCAATACATTGAAAAGCAAGAGCCTAACTATCACATGGTTTTTCTAGTAGATGAAGTTGGACAATACATCGGATCTAGTCAACAGCGGATGCTTAATCTGCAGAGTATTGTTGAAGATCTAGGGACTTACACGCACGGTAAGGCGTGGGTCATTGTCACCAGTCAACAGGCGATTGATAAGGTGACCACCAACATTAATGGTCAAGATTTCTCCAAGATTCAGGGCCGGTTCAAGACGCGGATTGCTATGTCTTCGGCAAACGTTGATGAGGTGATTCAAAAGCGACTGCTTGCAAAGACGGACAGTAGCGAGCGGTTGTTGGAAGCCACCTTTGGAGACAATCAGCACGTCATTAATAACTTAATCAGCTTTGATGGCAAAGAAGAACGGAAGCGTTACGACAACGCGAAGATGTTTGCTGATCTTTATCCGTTTGTCCCTTACCAAATCTTCCTACTGCAAGATACATTGACGGCGATTCGGGAGAATGGGTCTGATGGAAAGCATTTGGCCAACGGTGAACGATCAATGCTGGCTGTGTTCCAGGAATCGGCACGACGTTTAGAGAATCGCGATACAAAAGCTTTAGTTCCATTTAGCATTTTCTTCCAGGGACTGAGTCACTTCTTGGATCATACCCATATGATTGTGATTCAGCGGGCACAGAACAATGAATTGATCAATCCAACGGGGGAAGATAATCCCTTCGCTGTTCAGGTTCTGGAAACTTTGTTCATGGTAAAGTACGTTCAAGACTTTGACGCCACTTTGAATAATTTGGTGACGCTGATGATTGATTCGATCGATACGGACCGGATTGAATTGGAAACCAAGGTTAAACAAGCCTTGCAGGTACTGCAAGAACAAAATATTGTTGAAAAGACCAGTAAGGGCTATGAGTTCTTAACCGATGCGGAACAGGACATCAGTAAGCAGATTCAACGGCAAAACGTGGATTCTGGAGATATCTCGCAGGCGATTGGGGAGTACCTCTTCAGCAGTGCTGCAATTTCAAAGCGCTACACCTATCCAAAGCTGAAGCAGCAGTATACCTTCGTCTTTAATCAGTGGGTGGATGATCGTCCAGTTGGTCAGACTAATCAAGATATTAACCTGAAGATTTCTACAGTTGAAAATGTAGATAATCATGAGGATATCGAATTACGACGGCAATCGAGTTCGCCAGAACAGCCGCAGATTATTATCGATCTGCCACAGGAACGACAATATGCCGATGACCAGCAGCAAGTATTGCGGATTCAGAAGTTCATTTTAAATCCCCAGGAGCAGTCGCAGGATGCCCGTTCACAACGAATCGTGGACTTAAAGAAGACAGAGTTATCTTCGTTGAAGGCTACTGTGGCTCAGGAACTCTTGGAGGTGCTCCAACGCGCGGACATTTACGTGCAAGGTGAGCGAATTGACGCTGGGACAAAGGATTTCTTTGCCCGGTTAGCACAGGCGCAGGAGCAGTTGATTAACGAAATCTATCGTAACTTAGACTACATTAGTGTGGTTAAGCAAGAAAGTGACGTTGTCGCGCTCTTCAAAGACACCAATGAATTAGTCAAGACCGATGAAAATGCGCGGGCCGTTCAAGCCGTCTTGGAACGGATTAACCGCGAGTATTCGGGCCATAATAAGATCTCCTACAAGTCCATTTTAGAACGATTCAGTAAAGTGCCTTATGGATATCGTGAGATTGATACCAAATGGTTAGTTGCAAGACTTTTCGCTGATGCTAAGCTAAAAGTTTATGTGAACGGTGAAGCACTCAGTCTACGTGCAGAATCGTCGGCCAACGAGTTGGCCAAATACTTCCTTAAGCGGCAGTATATTGATGCTGTTCAAGTGGAACCACGCCAAGCGATTAGCGAACAGAAGAAGAAAGATCTACGAAAGGTGGCAAAGGAGGTCTTTGGCAAGGAGTCGTTTAGCGATGCCGAGGATGACACTTTGATGCACGAGTTGCAGGATGCGGTGACTCATGAACGTGATGCTGTGGCAGTTTATGCCAATAAGGATGGATTCTATCCAGGTCACGATGTTTTGCAAGACGGAATTGATCTGATGAACAAATTGTTGGTACAGCATGATACCGATAAGTTCTATGATCTGATTAGCCAAAGACGAGAAGACCTGCTGTACTGGCATGACGAGATGGAAGACGATGGTATCAATGAATTCTATCACAGTGCAACGCAACAGAAAATTTGGCAGGATGCGCATTTCCAACAGAATGTTTTCGCGCATTCCAAAGAATTTGTCACTAGTCCACAGGTCAAAGACTTGATTGCGCAAATTGATAAGATTATGCGTCAACGGCCACAGGGTAAAACTAAAAAGCTTAACGACTTGGTAGAAGCCTTTCGGACAGCATTTAGTACCGAATTCGATGCAGGCTTGGGTGACACTCAGAGTAAAATTGAGGATGAACAGGCTGCCACGGAGAGTTATGCGGAGGAGCACCAGCTAACGCGTGAATTTGAAAGCAGGATTAAGCAAGACTTTATGCACCTGTTGGAAAACGCACGGGATGCGACCACTTTAAATGAACTCTTTGTCGTGCCACAACAAGCGCAGAAACGTCGGGAAGCGTTGACCAAGGAAATGGATCGGTTGTTGGCTAAGCGGGCAGAAGAAGAGGCCGAACGGTTACGTCGTGAAAGAGAAGACCGTGGCAAAGATTCGGATGATGGTGACGGAATAGTTGACCAACATTCGGATGCGGAAGTAAGTCCAGATCCAATTGTTCAGGTAGTGACACCGAAGACTGTCAGCGCCAAGACCTTGCCGATGGATCAGACCTGGCGCTTGAGTAACTCTCAGGACGTTGACGTCAAGGTTGAGCAACTGAGAACAATCCTCAAACAGCAGCTGAAGGATAATGACAAAATTGATTTTGAACTGTAGTCAAGATTTGAGATGGAGTGAAGGAAAAGTATATGGATAAAACAGCAATTAAAAAGTTTGCGGTTGCGGCACGTAATTCACTCATCGAAAGTATCCGATTGAAGGCGGCAACGCTAGGGATTACTGAAGAGGGTGCTAGTGACAAGCTTTCGGTCTCGACATCAGAAATTGAATATTACGTAGATGATCAACACGGAATCACAGGGCATGATATCGTGAAACGTCAAAAGCTTGTTGACGAGCTGAATCAACGTGCACGTAAGAATGACTTTGCCACAGCATTCAATGATTTGGTCGAAGAGGTCGCCTACACGTGGTTCAACCGAATCATTGCCATTCGCTTTATGGAAGTTAACGACTATTTGCCTAGTGGTATCCGGGTGTTATCAAGCACCGAGAACCGTAATGTTCCAGATATTATGGTAAATACAGGGGATGCCGAAGAGGATTTGGGTGGATTTACATCCAAAGAACATGCATTAATTGATCGGGCAATGGACACGGAAAAACCGAGCGACATGGACGCAGAGTACCAGATGTTATTCATCAAACAGGCGAACGCTTTACACAAGAATCTGCCTTATTTATTCGAAACAACGAATGATTATGCAGAATTATTGTTCACTCCAAGCTATCACGATGGGGTTATTCAGCATTTAATTACCGACGTCAGCGAGGATGATTTCAATGTGGCCGTGGGCGGTCAGGTCGAGATTATTGGGTGGCTGTATCAGTACTATAATACGGAACCGAAAGATCGGGCATTCAAGAAGAAGAAATATCTCGAATCTGATATTCCAGCTGTTACCCAATTATTTACGCCCGACTGGATTGTTAAATACATGGTTGAGAATTCCTTGGGACGTTATTGGATCGATGTGCTGCAAGCTAAAGAAGATCCACGTTCTAGCAGGGAAATTGCTGAAGATTTTGGCTGGCAATACTTTATGCCTGAAGCTGAACAGTCGGATCAAATTAGTGTACAGACTAATGCTGACAGTCTCTCACAGGCGGACATTGAAGATGTGACTTTGATTGATGCGGCTATGGGATCAGGACATATCTTAATTTATGCCTTCGAAGTCTTTATGCAGATTTACGAGCGAGAAGGCTATTCTCGCAGAGATGCAGCAAAGTTAATCGTTCAGAAGAACATCTATGGACTAGACATCGATACCCGTGCCTTCCAATTAGCTTACTTTTCGTTAATGATGAAGGCTCGTGGCGCTAATCGTCGTTTTCTAACTTTGGATATTCGACCAAATGTGTTTGATGTTCCTGAATCCGGCGAATTAACGAGTGCAGACTTCCAGGAATTACTCCAGTCTGAAGACGAGGCAAAACAGTTAGACTATTTGCTGGATCAATTTCGTTATGGAAACGAGTATGGATCTTTAATCCAGTTGGACAAGTCTGTAGATTGGTCAATGATAACGCGGATTAGCAACCAAGAACTAGATGAAGGCCAGCTATCGTTGAGTTCTATCGTACTGACAGAGAGCCAAGATAAATTGCGTGAAATCTGTGCTGTTGGGAAAATACTGTCACGACAGTTCACTATTGGCGCGATGAACCCGCCCTATATGGGTTCTGGTAAGATGGATTCGATCCTTGGAAAATACGTTAAAAAGCATTTTCCAAATAGTAAGTCGGATCTCTTCGCGGTATTCATGGAACGCCTACGAAGTTTAACTGATACGAATGGTTATTATGCTATGATTACGCAACACGCTTGGATGTTTCTGTCGAGTTTTGAAAAATTACGCTCAGTTCTGAAGGCAGATACATTGATTAATATGGCACATTTGGGAACACGCGCGTTTGAAGAAATTGGCGGGGAGGTCGTTCAATCCACAACATTCGTATTCAAACACCAGACCATTGCTAATTACATTGGGACTTACGAACGACTGGTCAACTTTGATTCGCAGCAGAAAAAGGAGCAGGCTTATTTAGCGGCAGTCAAAAATACCGATGTTGACTACCTTTATCGAACTAACCAAGCGAACTTCGCTAAGATTCCGGGGATGCCGATTGCTTATTGGGCTAGCGCTAACTTGATTCATGACTTTGAAGTTGGTACGCGGATGGATGAATTGGTGGATGCCAAAGTTGGTCTTCAGACGGGTGATAATAGTAAGTTTTTACGGATTTGGTATGAAGTAGATAATAAGAAAATAAGCTTCAGATCTGTTAATCTATCTGAATCAGTTAAATCTCAAAAAAAATGGTTTCCTTGTAATAAAGGTGGCGCTTACCGAAAGTGGTTTGGAAACTACGATTATGTAATTAATTGGAAGAATGATGGCCATGAGATTAAAAACTTCAATTGGCCCAATGGGAAACAACGATCCGTAGTTCGGAACCCAAGTTATTACTTTCGTGAAGCGATAACTTGGTCTGATATTACGAGCGGATCCTTTTCTCTGAGGTACAGAGAACCCGGAAGTATTCATGATCATAAAGGAATGTCTGCATTTTCTAAAGATCACGAGTTATTAATTATGATATTGGCAATTTTAAACACACCGGTTGGGGATCATATTTTTAAAATACTTAATCCAACCGTGTCATTAGAGGTTGGTAATTTCAAGTCGTTTCCTGTCATAAAAAACAAGACAATAGAAGATAAAAGTTTCAATATATCCCGAAAATTGGTTCAGTATTGCAAAGAAGATTGGAATACTTTCGAAACTTCCTGGGACTTCACCAGCCATCCGCTCCTAACCCACATCGCTGACGATAAGCGAAATGAAGTGAGCGGTAAGCTTAAAAATGCGTTTAGTTTATGGCAAAATGAAGCTCAAGATCGGTTTGATCAGCTCAAGTCCAACGAAGAAGAGTTAAACCGAATCTTTATTGATCTATATGGATTGAATGATGAGTTAACGCCGGAGGTAGCTGATAAGGACGTTTCTGTAAGGCTGGCTGATGAAGAACGCGATATTAAGTCTTTCCTGTCGTATTTCGTGGGTGTTGTGCTTGGTCGCTATTCATTAGATGTTGAAGGGGTGGCCTTTGCAGGTGGTGAATGGGATTCGAGCAAGTACCGGTCATTTGTGCCAAGCGAAGATAATCTATTGATGCTAAACGATGCCGACTACTTTGGCGATTCACGTGATATTATTTATCGTTTGAAGGAATTTTTAACGGCTACTTTTGGGTCAGAAACGGTTGATGAGAATATTACTTATATCGCCTCTGTAATTGGAAAAAAGGCTGATTCAGATGAAGCGGCCATTCGTCGTTACTTTGTGGAAGACTTCTTTAAGGATCACAAGAAGATCTATCAAAAGCGGCCAATATATTGGGAGTATAGCAGTGGCAAGAACAATGGGTTCAAGGCATTGATGTACCTCCATCGCTACGATTCTGATGAATTGGCCATGATTCGGACAAACTATCTGCATCCGTTGCAGGGGAAATACGAATTACGAATTGATCAACTGACTCAGCTAGCAAGTAATGAAACGGTGGCGAGTCAAAAGAAACGTGACGAGAAAGAACTCAAGCATTTAAATCAGCAATTAGCCGAAATTATTAAGTACGATCCACTGATTCAGCATATTGCTAACCAGAAAATTGAACTTGATTTAGATGATGGAGTTGTTGTGAATTACGACAAGCTCCAAGACGGTAGCACCATTTTGTCTAAGTTAAAATAAGCCAAAGGGGACTTCTCAAACCGATGAGAAGCCCCCTTTGTGCCAAGTTATGTGCCAACTATTTTGAGATATTATTCAGGATTGAAATGATCTTGTCTTGATCCTGAGATTCAAGTTCTTTGATGATGTGTAGGTATGTTGATTGTGTAGTTGTGATGTTGCTGTGTCCCAATCTACGAGAGACTGATAAGACGCTAACCCCTTTGTAGAGTAGGATTGAAGCGTGTGTATGTCGTAGACCGTGAAAAGTGATTCGGGGAATGTTGAGCTGCTCTAGCTTTTCTGTCAGGATCTTATTAATTTCGGCACTAACCAAGATATGACCGGTTGCGTTCATGAAAATGGGACGATTTGAACTCAGAAAGTGCAGATCAAGAAATTTTCGAAGCTTCTGACTAGTTTGTTGATCAATGGCAATATCTCGAACCGAGGACTGGGTCTTGGTCTTCATAAAACCGGTCTTATACTTGTAATCCCAAGCTTTGTTCACAGCAATTAGATTGTTTTTTTGATCGATATCGCTTGGCGTGAGCCCTACGATTTCACCATAACGCATGCCAGTGACAGCAGCTAAATACACAATCATTTCGCCGATTTGTGATGTATCGAGATTGAGTAGTAGTTTTTTCCAATCATCGTAATTCAGAGTCTTAGCGACTTTAGGTCGTTCGCAGCCTGTAATCACAGCCTTTCTGGTCGGGTCAGTGGTAATTATTTTTTCGTCTAAGGCTTCTAGAATGCAGGCACGAAGCTGTTTGTGGAAACACGAGACGGTTCTTTTGGCATGACTTTCGGCAAATTTATTTAGCTGTTCTTGGTAGATAAGTTTGGTTAAATCCTTCAATTTGAGGTCGCCAAAAAGCTCGTTGGCATGCTTGGCAGTATTTTGATATTTGTTATAGGTAATTGGTGTTACGGCGTTTTGTTTGTAAACTTGAATCCAGCGCCGATAGTAGGAAACTAAGGATTCACTGCCAGACTGAACCGTTGTGAGGTTGGGATGTTCTGTTTGAACTTTACTGGCAGCTAGAATAGCTTCAGATTTGAGCAGAAATCCTGATTTACGAAGCTTCTTGTACTTCCCATTTTGGTCCTTATAGGAGATTTCATACTGCCAAGCATTACCACGTTTACGATAACTTACCATGTTTTTCCCTCCATTACGTGTCTATTGGCACAATTTTGTCACAGATTGACTAATTAGCCAACGGGAGAACGACAGTGTGATAGGTTATCGTCAGCGATGTGGGTTAGGAGCGGATGGCTGGTGAAGTCCCAGGAGATTTCAAAGCAATCCCAATCATCTTTTGCAATGTTAATAAGTTCTTTTACTATGCGTATGGGCTTCAGACCATTACTTAAAAGAACAGGAACGTTATTGAAGTCACCGACTTGAGAGTTTATTGTTGGGTTTAACGTACGCATAATTTTATTCGTTACTTTCGTGCCTAAAAACGCGAGAATATACAGCAGCTGATTCTTATCTGTGGAGAAAGCCTCATTTCCAGCTGTTTCCGGTATAGAACCATTTTCCCTATACAGTACACTAAATTGACCTGAAGTTATTTTGGGCCAAGTTATCGCTTCACGAAAGTAATAATTAGTATTTTGCGGACGTGAACGAACTTTACCATTTGAATCGGTAAAGTTACGAATATCATGTCCATTATTCTTCCAGTTCACGACATAATCGTAGTTTCCAAACCACTTTCGGTAAGCACCACCTTTATTACAAGGAAACCACATCTTCTGTGATTCTATAGAATCTGGAATAGAAACTGAATGAAAACTGATATTAGTGTTGCCAACTTCATACCATAAACGTAAGAACCGATTATTATTCGCAGTTGCTAGCCCTTGTCGAGCATCAACCAATTCATCCATCCGTGTACCAACTTCAAAGTCATGAATCAAGTTAGCACTAGCCCAATAAGCAATCGGCATCCCCGGAATCTTAGCAAAGTTCGCTTGGTTAGTTCGATAAAGGTAGCTAGTATCAGAGTTCGCTATCGCCTCAAGAACCTTATCCTTCTGGACATCCATGCCACCCTTGAACGCTGAAAGCTTCACGTAAGTACCTACAGCCTCATTTGTCACATTCTTCATCACAAACGTATTGATCGGCACTGTTGCTTCTTCAAATGCAGAATATTCCATCTGAATGAGACTATCAATCTTCTTCGTTTCAATTAAGTACTTTCGCAGCTTTTCATAAGTCTTGATGAACATCCAAACGAATGGCGTCATGAAGGCGGAATAGCCACCCACTTTAGCTAAATTACTGTTATTGAAAATAAATACCGAAAATAGATCACCAGAATAATCTGCATAGTGCTTTTTGACGTACTTTTTCAGTGCTGCATCCATTTTGTTCATATAAGGTGGATTCGTTACGACCACTTCATAACGATTAGTCAAAATTTCAGCAATCGATAGAACTCGTAATAGCTTATCTTTCGTCTCTTGTAGACCAAAAACATCCAGTCCCTCGACCTCTACCGATTTGATAGTATCCCGCAAAGCTTCAAAATTATAGTCTTTATTATCAAAATCGATAATTGATCCTAGTTCACGTGCATTACTGAATCTGTCAATAATGTCCGCCAAATCAGCTTGAGACTCCTCAGGTATCCGCGTCATGAATTCTTCTGGAATATCGTCGGTATCTTCAAAAACAAAAACGTTCGGTTCAAAGCTGCCCTTACGCAGTGCGCGACGATTAAATTGACGAGCCTTCATCATCAACGCAAAATACGATAGTTGATACGCCCGCTGGTCAATTTCCAGTCCAAATAAATTATTCTTGATAATTAGAGTAGCGGCATCTCTGACAGAGTAACCTTGTTCTTGATAGATCTCCATCAAAACATCAAAGGCATATACTAGAATATGGCCTGATCCCATGGCATTATCAATGATTTTTAGATCTTCAACTGATTCGTCGTCACTAATCACTTCAATATCGCTGGGAAGTAGAAATTCCAGCTTATCTTTAAGATTGCTCTCGGAGTGTCGCTCTAGCCAATACTTTCCCAACGAATTATCTACCATGTATTTAACAACCCAATCCGTGGTGAACAATTGGGTAGCGGCTGGAATGTCATTCTTTTTGACAGGGCCACCAGTAATATTCACAACTTGATCATGTGGTTCCGTATTATAGTACTGATACAGCCACCCAATAATCTCGACCTGACCACCAACAGCAACATTGAAATCATCCTCGCTAACGTCGGTAATTAAATGCTGAATAACCCCATCGTGATAGCTTGGAGTGAACAATAAATTTCACAAATTATACTGCAGGTCGTAGCAGTTTACGTTATGATTAACCTAGACATTAAAACGGATTATAAAGGGAGCAGAAACCATGGCAGACGTGGATATCAATCAAATCATTACCACACTTAAAAAGCGGTTTACCGCACAGAATCAATTTGTCTTTTGGTATGACGACAATGGCGACTTTGCCGACAGCATTACGGAGATTCAGGCGGCATTGGCGGATATCGCCGAAGTTGTGGTGATGGAGCCCGGTCAACAGTTGGCAACGAAGCAACACTTACTGACGTTACCGCGCCATGAGAAAGCCTTGATCTATTCGCCAACTGCTGAACCTGCACTTGAAGAGGATCATCTTCGAAGTATCGTCTGGTACTCGGGGACGTTTAGTGCTGATTCTAAAGAAATTTTACGTAAAGAGCTTGGCTTGCCAGATGACTTGAAGCCATTTATCAAGCAATATACTAACTTCTTTGCCAACAGTCGCCGTCGAAAGAGCTTTAGCCGGTATGACGTTACAAGTTATCAAAAGAAACCAGAGCTAGCCATTATGGCCGTCCTAGTTCACCTAGATCAACCCATCGTTAACTTTTTTGACTTGCTACAGGAATTGTTAGCTAAAGGGGTTAAGGACAATTCGGTGCTGGCAGACTTTGAAAAATTCGGTGTTTTACAGGTATTCTGGTCAGAAATCGCTGAACGTTTTGGATACATTAGTCAGCAGCCACAGCTTGAAGAACTGATGACGAGCATGTATTTAACAGTAGTGTACCAACAGATGGACAAGCCACTGCCAAAGAGTCTCACGCAGTATGATTTGAGCGCGCATGGCGCGAACGTGCGGACCTTAGTGCAACAGTTTAGTAACCGGAGAGAGAGTACCACGGCTCAGGGCGAAGATAGCTTTGATAGTATCGCCGATGTAGTTTGGCGTGACGTCGATGGTGATCGGTTGTTCAGGAATACAAAAATTGATGATTTGGCGAAGTCTGATGTTTTCCCCCGGTTTGATCAGCGGATTCTACTGTGGATTCAAGAGAGATTGCAAATTGAGGACTTGGATAGTCGTCTAAATGGCAAGACAGTGGTCGAAACGACGCATCAGCGGCTAGAAACACACTACGGCAGTAAGCCACGTTTTGCGCGGCTCTACCGAATGATGCGCAAGGCCTGGTATATTGTCCGCAATGCCCATCAACAGCCCAAAGATAACCTCCAAGGCATGATTGATGACTATATCAAGTCGGGTTATAAGATGGATACGGACTATCGGAAGTTTACGTACTATTACCAACAGGCGGGGATGCCAGAGCAGTTTGCGCAAACCAAAAAGTTGATTGAGTCCATCTACGTTAACAATTATCTTGATAATTCCATCTATGCTTGGAATCAGGAACTAGATTATTCTGAAATTAAGCCTAAGCAGTTGCAACGGAACTTTTATCGATTCCATGTTTCGCCAGAAAAGAATCGGGTTGTCGTGATTATTTCCGATGCATTTCGGTTTGAGGCTGCTAAAGAACTCGAAAAGAGACTGAGCCATGAAGACCAGGTAACGGGGTTAGATATGGATTATATGATTACCGGATTACCATCGGTAACTTATCTTGGAATGCCATTGTTGCTACCAAATCGTAAATTGAGTTTGGATAGTAAGAATAAAAAAATGACAGTTGATGGGCAATTAGCCGACAGTTTGGAACATCGTCAAGAAATCCTGAAGCATCATAACCCAAAGAGTGCCGCATATGCTTTAGACGAGTTAAAGGGTGAAACTGCTAAAGGTATTCGTGCCAAGTTTACGGGACAGGAAGTCGTCTATATTTACCACAATCAGGTTGATGCAATTGGTGATAACAAAAAGACAGAAGATGACGTTTTTAAGGCAACAGAGGAAGCAATTGATGAGATTCAACAGTTGATTACACGTTTGCGGACACAAGGGATTGTTCAAATCTACGTTACGGCTGACCATGGTTATATTTATAGAAATGACCAGCTTAAAGAGACGGATAAAATTGAAATCTCCAAGGAAGATGGGGATGAGAAGTCGCAACGATATTTAATCTCATCTCGAAAATTTGAGACGCCAGGTATTGGCCATCAGAAGTTAAGTACAATTCTTGCCAATGATGATTCTAAAAATGTGTACTATCCGAAGACGGCTAATATTTTTAAGGCTGTCGGTTCATTTAACTACGTTCACGGTGGTGCCTCTTTGCAAGAAATGTTAGTGCCTTTGTTAGAAGTGAGAACGACATCTAGTCGCTCCGCTGCTCATGATGTTGAGTTGGAGTTATTCAGTATGAATCGCCAGATCACCTCGCTGACGGTCCCCCTGGTTGTTCGCCAATCCGCGGCCATCAGTTCAACGGTTATTCCAGCCGAATTCAAGCTGTACTTTATCAATGACCAAGATCAACAGATCTCTGGCCAGACGATGGTTAATGCCAATAGCCGATCAGTTTCTGTGAAGGATCGGATGCAAAATGTGCAGGTCGTTTTAGCAGATCACGATTATGATAAGCAGAAGAACTATTACTTGGTTATTGAAAATATGAATAATGGTGAGAAGACGGAAACGCCGTTTACAATGGATATTGCAGATTTGAATGATTTTGATTTCTAAATGATTTTGGCGGTATGATTGACTTAAAAGGGTGGTGATTCTCGTGGAGCAGGAGTCGTTATTTGCCAATCAACAGAATAGACCGTTGGCCAGTCGGGTGCGGCCACGGTCTCTTGCGGATTTCGTGGGTCAGGCACATTTACTGGGACCCGGCAAGATTCTTCGCGAGCTGATTGAAAATGATGAGGTTTCGTCGATGATTTTCTGGGGACCACCCGGTGTCGGGAAGACCACGCTGGCAGAGATTATTGCGCGGCAAACGCAGGCGAAGTTTCTGCGGTTCAGTGCCGTCGACAGTAGCATTAGTCAGATCAAGAAAATCATGAAGCAGGCGGCAAGTGACATGGCGATCGGCGAGAAGACCATCGTGTTTGTCGATGAAATCCACCGCTTCAACAAGGCTCAACAGGACGCCTTCCTCCCGTACGTGGAACGCGGCAGTATTGTATTGATCGGGGCGACAACTGAAAATCCTTCGTTTGAAATTAACTCGGCGCTTCTGTCTCGTTGCAAGGTTTTCGTGCTCAAGGCGTTGGAAACCAAGAATATCAAACAGCTTCTGACCAATGCGCTGGCAAGTCCGGATGGGTTCAAAGGTAACGTTAAAATTGGTGATGATGAGCTGCGAGCGATTGCCGAATTTGCTAACGGTGATGCGCGAAGTGCCCTGAATACGCTGGAAATGGCGGTGCTCAATGGCAATAAGCAGGGCGACCAGGTGACCGTCAACATGGCGGATCTGAAGCAGTTGATTTCACAGAAGTTCGTGCTTTACGACAAGACTGGCGAGGAGCACTACAATATTATTTCCGCGCTGCATAAATCCATGCGCAACAGTGATCCGGACGCCGCCATTTACTGGCTGTCGCGGATGCTAGAGGGTGGCGAGGACCCGTTGTACATTGCGCGCCGGTTGGTGCGGTTCGCTAGTGAAGACATTGGTCTGGCCGATACGAATGCCCTGAATGTGGCAGTCAACGTCTTTCAGGCGTGCCAGTTCTTAGGGATGCCGGAGTGTGACGTGCATCTGACGGAAGCCGTGACCTATCTCGCGCTGGCGCCGAAGTCTAACGCCATTTACAAGGCTCGGCAAGCGGCTAAGCGGGACGTCAAGGAGACGCGCGATGAACCGGTGCCGCTACAGATTCGCAATGCCCCGACCAAGCTGATGAAGGACCTGGACTATGGGAAGGATTACCAGTACGCCCACGATACCAAGGATAAGTTGACCACGATGCAGACGTTGCCGGACGCGCTGGTGGGGCACGAATACTACCAGCCCACGGATCAGGGCCGAGAAGACTTGTTCAAGAAGCGCTTAGACTACGTGAAGCAGTGGCGGCGTGAGCATGCGGATGATGGGGAAAAGTAAACTAGCTGGTAAATGCTGTTTATTGAAATCTAAGTGATATTTGAATAAACAGCGCCACTTTACGAGCTGTTTATTGAAAATTAAGCGATATTTGAATAAACAACGCTACTTTACGAGCTGTTTATTGAAAATTAGGCGATATTTGAATAAATAATGCCATTCTGTGTGCTATTTATTCAAATATCGCCATTTTTTTAAATTAGAATGGAACCTCGCTAGTAGTTTTCAAGTGCAAGTAAACGTTCTCAAAAATAAAATGAGAAAATAATTAAAATTACCATTGCATTTTCATTTCCACCCACCTATAATACAATCAATACTTAAAAAACGTTGAGGAAAAAAGTAGTTCTCGTAGCGATGCGCAGTGAGTCACGGCCAGTGGAAAGTGACCATCAAGCGGGGACGAAAATCATTTCCGAGTTCGATGCTGATATGTAGGTAATCGTGGTAGCCACCATTATTTGGCTAGCGGATGTTAGTCCGCGAGGAGTGTGGCGGGTAACCGTCACAAAAAGGTGGTACCGTTCTACTTGTAGAGCCCTTTTCCCGTAGTGGGAGAAGGGCTCTTTTGACGTTTAAAACTAAAATTAGGTTGTGGAGGAATCAATATGGATAAGACAGTAACTAGCAAACCGCGCAGAAATATTGGGCAACTATTAGTGGTGAGTTCCCTGATTTTTGGGATGTTCTTTGGTTCCGGCAACTTAATCTTCCCAGTGCACCTGGGGCAAATGGCAGGGGGCCATTGGTTCACCGCAGCCCTGGGGTTCGCCATCTCTGGGTCGTTATTCCCGTTGTTAGCAATTCTGGCAGTCGTGGTCACCAAGAGTGACGGGCTCTACGATTTGGCCAAGCCGGTGGGCCGGCACTACGCCGCGCTGTTCTTGATTTTGGTTCACCTGACCATCGGCCCCTTCTTCGGAACGCCCCGGACGGCCGCTACGGCGTATGAAATGGCATTACAACCATTCTTGCCTAAGCGGTTCGACACGGTGGGAATGTTAGTCTTTACCGGCTTGTTCTTCGGTGCGGCTTACTTACTAGCGACGCACCAAAATAATCTGGTCAAGGTTGTCGGCAAGTATCTGAATGCCGGCTTCCTAACAATGTTGGCGATCATTTTTGTGGTCGCGTTCATCGATCCGATGGGTGGTTTGGATCATGCGGCCACGACGGCTTACCAGAGTAATGCGACAATCAGTGGGTTCTTGGAAGGCTACAACACGGTGGATGCCGTGGCATTGTTGGCTTTGAGTGTTACGTTTGTCCATGCCGTCCGTGGCTTGGGGTATCACGATCGTGAGCTGACCAAGTTAACAGCGAAGGCTGGGACATTGAGTATCGTTTTGGAAATCTTAATCTACTTCGGTTTAGTTTTGCTAGGGGCGTTCAGTTTGAGCAAATTAACGCTATCCGCCAACGGTGCGGTGGCCCTCTCACAAATTGTCGGTCACTACTTCACGCGGTTCGGGACGGCCTTCCTAGGTGTCCTGGTCACGTTAGGGGTCTTCACCACGGCGTTAGGCTTGGTTACGTCCTTTGCCCAAGACTTCCACAAACTATTTCCGAAAGTCAGCTACCTCAATTGGTTGCGAGTAACCACGTTTGTTTCCTTCTTGGTTGCTAATGCGGGGTTGAATACCATCATTGCCTGGTCATTACCCGTATTGATGTTGTTATACCCGCTGTCTTTGGCATTGATCCTCGCGTCGTTGACCGTTGCTAAGCGGCCGTATGCCGGGATCGTTTACAAGCTGACGATTGCCTTTACGGTGGTACCGGCCGTGTTGGATATGTTGGCCAATTCACCACAGGTGGTGACCAGCTTCGGTCCAGTTACCAGTGTCTTGAACTTCTATCATCAGGTCGTGCCATTTGCTAGTCTAGGACTTGGCTGGTTGGTGCCAACGTTTGTCGGCTTCGTGCTGGGTATTGTCTGGGGCCATCTCCGCTGGGCGAACGAACAGTCTACGGTGGTTGAAAAGTAGTTAGTGTAAATGAAGATTTAGACATCGCACGGATTAATTTCCGGTGCGATGTTTTTAGTTTTCCTAAAGACTGCGAAAAAAGTGAGACAATTATGGGGGATTTTACATTAGTAGTAAGTGTAGGGGCATTTCGTGAAGACATTCGATATCTGTCCAGCGGCTGGCATGGTATACTTTTACCGATATTAATATCAGCATAAAGGGAGGTTTCACCCATGACTCAACTCTATTTTCTCTGTACCGGGAACTCGTGTCGTAGCCAAATGGCAGAAGGGTTTGCCCGCCAAATGGCCCCGCAAGATTGGCAAATCGCCAGTGCCGGCGTCGAACAGCACGGCCTAAATCCGCTAGCCGTTAAGGTCATGGCGGAACGGGGTGTCGACATCAGTCAGCATCTCTCCAAACTGATCGATAATGATTATTTACAGCACAGCGATATGGTCGTGACACTGTGTGGGGATGCCCGCGACAAATGTCCAATGACCCCGCCAACAGTTGCCAAGCGCCACTGGCCGTTACCGGACCCCGCTCAAGCGACCGGGACCGATGAAGAAGTTCTCGCTGTTTTCCGGCAGGTTCGAGATGACATTGAGGGTCGAGTTAAAGAATTGATTCAGACACTAAGCTAAGTCTATCGTTGTTGCTAAAATGGTGAAGTTAAGTGATTGCGTCGTGGTTAGGTGTGAGAGAAGACCTAACCATGATTTTTATTTTTAAGGCGGAGATACTTCCCCCAGTAACCTAATCACGCCACTAATCAGAAAAAATATGAACAAATTGACAACAAACAGTTGAAATTTCACAAGGGGTGGGCGATACTGGGGTTAGTTGGTTCACTGAACCATGATGTTAGTTTCTGTTATCGCTTCCAATCGAATTATCAATGAGTCAGCTCGATATCACAGTTAGTTGGTATTATTGCTGCACTAACAGTAACGACTTGAGAAGTGGTGCAAGAACGACCTAAGGAGGGATTGGATGGTTCGTCGTAGTATGAATCGTAATCAGTTGCATGATCAGAACTTGAAGTTCGTTCTGCAGCAGATTTTTAATAACCATCCCACCTCGCGGATCGAAATTTCTCACCAGCTTCACCTAAATAAGTCAACGGTCTCATCTCTGTATAACACCCTGATGGCCGAAGGTTACTTGACAGAATTAGGCCTGGGGGAGGCTTCCACTGCAGGTGGGCGTAAGCCAACGTTAGTTGAAATTAACCAGAATTATGGGTACACGTTGACGTTTGATTTGGGGTATCGGCACTTACATGCGCTGGCAACACGTTTAGACGGCCACGTTTGGCAGTATGACCGGATTGAAACCAAGGATCAATCGATCCATGAAATGGTCACGCGTATTCAGCAATATATTGCGGACACGCAGGCCGCGGATACCAGTAGTAACGGTTTGCTGGGTATCTGCTTCTCCATTCACGGGATCGTTATGAATAATAAAGTCGTCACGTCACCCTTCATTAAGATGGATGGCGTTGACCTGGAACAGGTCTTCACGGACGCATACCAGGTGCCCGTGGTTTTGGAAAACGAAGCCAACCTGTCTGCCGTCTATGAACGTGACTTTAACGGCGCCCGGAATCTGAACAGTGCCGTTACCATCAGTATTCACCGTGGGATTGGGGCCGGGGTCATCTTGCACCGGGACCTCTTCCGTGGTGAACACGGGGATGCCGGTGAAATTGGGCGCACGGTTGCCAGTTTGCAATTTGACGATGCGGGTAACGCCCGGCCAATTCACGCCGAAGATATCTGCTCGGAAGATGCCATCATTCAACAGGTCGAGGAGCACAAGCAATTGCGTGATCTTGACCGAGATGACATCGTTCGCCTGTACAAAGACGGTGATTCGGAAACGACTCGAATTCTGAAGACTTTCGTGACCGGAATTGCCGGTCTGATCTACAACACGATGCGGACGCTGGATCCCGATGCCTTCTTTATCAACTCGCCGCTAATTGAAGAGTTGCCTGGAATCTTAGATGATATTCGGATCGCTTACCGGAAATTGTCCGAAAACGATGACCGGGGTATCGAGCTGACCAACAATGCGCGACTGGCTACGGTTTTGGGCGGGTGTTCCCTGATTACCCACCGTGTGTTGAACCTGAACGGTTACGAGTTGAATTTTGACCGGCCGAAGGCAAAAGATACTGAAATTTAAATTGTAAATAACGTACAAGAAAAACAATGGCCGACACGATGAATTTCGCGTTGACCATTGTTTTTTGCGTTGTTATGAAATTAGTTCCGTTTGCGGAAACGGGGAGTAATCCCGATGAGACTAGCCAGCAGGAGTCCCAGACCAATCAGCGGTGATGTGCGGTGCTCATTGGTTTGGGGAAGAACAGTCTTGGCTTGCTTGTCTAACGTTGTTGCTTGATTAGTAGCGACACGGTTTGAGGTTCTTACTGGTGTAGTCAGGCGTTGGGGATGGCTCGCCACTGTTGCAACTTTTGCGGCGTTACCACTGTGTGTCGTTAAGTCTTGTTGTGTTGGCTTAGCTGGTGTGACCATGTCGGGTTGTTGCTTAACTTTGTTGATGCCTGGCGTAATCGTTGCGCCATCACCACCTGAAGTGACTTTGTGGTAGGTTACGGTGACGGTTTGGTCGGCCGGACCAAATGTACCAGACGGGTTGCTGGCTGAGTCCAATTGATAACCCTTGATGACCGGCGTCTTTACCTGATAAGTGGTTCCCGACTGACCAGTTAATTGTGCGTCTGGCAATAAGGAATTACCTTGGTTGTCTTGGTAGTGGACGGTGACGGTTACCGTACTGGTTGGGGTCACGGGTGGTGTTACAACCGGTGGCGTCACCGGTTTGGTGGCATTCTTCGTGTAATACAAGGTGATGGTCTGAGCCTGATTGGAGAGGGTTCCCGTGATGGCGGCGCTTTGATTGCGGACGTCATCGTAGGTGTAACCGTCAACGGCCAATTGGTCCGGTGTCAGCGTGTAGGGGTCACCGGTCATTTTGTCAGCGCCGAAAGTTAGGTCAGGTTTGATCGTGGCGGTGTCGTCGGCTTCATCCCGGTATTGAACGGTAATGGCCGCCGCTTTTTCTGCGTTAGCGTAGGGGATGAGAATGGTGAAATTGTCCATCTTACTACTCCACAGGTCGGCACGCAGGTAATACTTGTGATTGCCCGGCGTGGCGACCCCCACTGAATCGGCGTATTTTCCATAAGTGCCGCCGTAGTAATAGGGTCTTTGTAGCTTAATGTTGGTGAATTGAATACTACCATCAGTGTTGACGGTGTAATCATCTTCTCCCATTCCAGAATAATAGAGTGAGAAGATTTGATGACCTTGAAATGGGTTACCGTTTACGTGGATTTGCTGGAGCTGCGTTTCAACAAGTTTAAAATTTTCGGAGTTAATTAAAAATGGTTTGTCCAAAGTGGCATTGTAATTTTGCGGTAACTGAATCAATGGGGCGACCGTTAGGGTATGTGTCGTTGGGTCAACAAATTTCTGTTGAGCGTAGTCGACGATGAAGTTTTGGTGACTGATTTTAAGCGATGTGATCTGCTTAGCGTCAAGCATTGAGAAATCGCCGATCCAGTTATACATGACGTTCAAGGTCGTCAGCTTTTTAAGGCCTTCAAGTGGTTTGAGGTTGACAATTTTGTTGCGGGAAACGTTTAAGGTCGTTAAGTTTGTGAGACTGGCCAGGGGCGTCAAATCAACGATGTCTCCGTAGGCCCCAGATCCAGTCGGCAAAGTTTGCAAGTTCATATAATCTAGGCTGTTGTCATAGGAAAGATCGAGCGAGGTCAGGCCAGTCGCGTACTGCAAGCCTTCGAGAGAAAATGGCGATTGTCCATCGATATAAACGGTGCTACCAATGGTATGGGCAGTGGCGAGACTTGTCAGACCCGTTGCGATATTGTCCTTGGTAATTTGGGAAACGTCGATACCCATCGCCTTGGCAACCATCTTTTGAAGAGTCTTGTTAGGCATCCAAACGTCAATTGACTCATTTGCCGGAGCCGAGAGCCGTGCTGCGGCGGCAACCGGAGCTACTGGTGCAGTAGGTGCAGGAGCAGCAGGTGTGGTTGGTGCTGGATTGGTAGGTGGTGTTGGCTGTGGCGCTGGTGCCTGGAGACGTTTGGTATGTACAATGGGTTTTTCCGTTTCCGAAGGGACACCAGTTGACTTGATAGGCGCTTCTGGTGACTTGGGATCTGTCGGTTGATTAGTTGGTGCAGGGGGAGTCGTTGGTTCTGTCGGCCCGTCCGCGGGTACTGGTTTAGGTGCAGTTGGTGTATTTGGAGCAACTGGTGCAGCTGGTGTGGGTACAGTCGGCGCTACTGGGGTTGGCGCTTTTTCTTCAGTAGTCGTGGTGGGATCAGTGGCCGTGTTTGTCGTGTCCGCTTGGGCAACGGTTCCACCGAAGGCGAAGACTAAACCAGCCGAAACGATACCGGCGAAAACCCAGGATTTCCCACTCTTATACATTTTGTAGCGTAATGTGACGTTAGTTGACTTTGACATGAGGCTCCTCCTTTGGCGCGGTTCCTTACTAGCATTATGAGTACTTAATTATTAACCTCAGTATAGGAGGTTTAGCTAGAATAGTCTATAAGATACCTCATAATATTTAGGGTCCTAACTACAGGGGAATGTCAGCTGAAATTCGACTGAAATGCTTATATGTCAAGGAATCTGAGAAGGATAATTGAGCTGAAATGAAGCAAATAAAGACTAAAAAATATTTTCTCATAAATAAAATTGTGGATAATTTGACTATTACTTAAATATTACGGCAAATTTTCAGTCACATGCGGATGGCTTCTTTCTGAAGCTGGGACGGGTGGTTTCATTGAAGACGGACCAACAGTAAGTGTGTGTGACCTAACTGTATTGTTGAAGAATTACTGACTTATGTTAAAAGACCACGGTATTAAAAAGTTAGTAATTTCGGTCCTTATATAAAGGAAAAGAAACAGATCCGTCCAAATCGTTACGCCCCGTAAGCATTTCCCGAAAGCCCCGATTACCGCCTTTAGAAATCGCTAACAATTTTTTAAATCTTTTTCTCGAAAACGCTTGCATTAACACAGAAACCTTGTATAATTGAATTTGTAAGTTGGTTGTCGCAACGAACTAACTAGGAGGGTTTTTATAAATTATGGCAGAAGAATATTGGAAAGGTATCGACAAGATTCAATACGTCGGTCATTCAGATAAAAAATCAGGTTTAGGCTTCCAGTACTACAATCCAGATGAAGTTATTGGTGGCAAGAAGATGCGCGATTGGTTACGGTTTGCCGTAGCTTACTGGCACACTTTCGATCAACGCTTAGTTGACCCATTTGGTGATGGTACTGCTCAACGTCCTTACGACAAGTACACTGATCCTATGGACTTGGCTTTAGCCAAGGTTGATGCTGCATTCGAATTTTACGACAAATTAGGTGTAGATTACCTTTGCTTCCACGATCGTGACTTAGCTCCAGAAGGCGACACTTTACGTGAAACCAACGCTAACCTGGACAAAGTTGTTGACAAGATCGTTGAATACCAAAAGACGAGCGGCATGAAGGTTCTGTGGAACACGTCAAACATGTTCACCAACCCTCGGTTTGTTGAAGGTGCTGCAACCTCACCATACGCTGACGTCTTTGCATACTGTGCCGCTCAATTGAAGCACAGCTTGGAAATTGGTAAGCGTGTCGGTTCTGAAAACTATGTCTTCTGGGGTGGCCGTGAAGGTTACGAATCACTCTGGAACACTAACATGAAGGAAGAACAAGAACATGCTGCTAAGTTCTTCCACATGGCTAAAGACTACGCTAACGAAATTGGTTTCGATGCACAAATGTTGCTCGAACCAAAGCCAAAGGAACCAACGACTCACCAATACGACTTCGATGCCGCAACCACTATCGCATTCATGAAGGAATACGGTTTGGACAAAGACTTCAAGTTGAACTTGGAAGGTAACCATGCTAACTTGGCTGGCCACACTTACCAACACGAAATCCGTGTTGCTCGTGAAGCAGGCTTGTTAGGTTCATTGGATGCTAACCAAGGTGACAAGTTGATCGGCTGGGATATTGATGAATACCCATCTAACTTGTACGAAACGACTGCTGCTATGTCAGAAGTTGTTGATAACGGGAGTATCGGCCCTCGCGGTGGTTTGAACTTCGATGCTAAGCCTCGTCGTTCATCATTCGCCCCAGAAGACCTCTTCTACGGTCACATTGTAGGTATGGATAGCTTTGCTGCCGGCTTACGTGTTGCCGTTGCTATGAAGGAAGACGGCTTCTTGGACAACTTACGTAAGAACCGTTACAGCTCATACGAATCAGGTATCGGTGCTGATATCGAAAGCGGCAAGGCTGACTTCAAGTCCCTTGAAAAGTACGCTATCGACATGCCACAATCTAAGTTGATTGCTGCTACGCACTCAGATCACTTGGAAGAAGTCAAGGATACGATCAACCATTACATCATTGACACTTTGAGCAAGTAATCTCGCGTTCTGCGAAATAAAATATCAATAGAATGGCGGACGGACGGTGTGTTCGTCCGCCATTTTTATAACCAACGGGTTTGATAGGGCTTGAATCTAGCCGCCTTACCGGGTGGCGAAAATAAGCCGGAATGCTGGGGCGGACGCCTGGAGCCAAAGAGCGGTCTCCAGGCTTGCTTTGAACCTCTGAGAACCGAGTTTCAAAGACACCAATTCTCTAAGCAGCAAAATAACGCTACTAAGAGAATTCTCACGGCTGAGCTTATTTTCACCACCCTCACGGCTAACACAGGTCGCCCATGCGAAATCCGTTGGTTAGTCAAGTCTGATTGGTATGGCTTAATCAACAGTCACTTGATCAATTGGCTTGCTGATAGTATGACATTAATAAAATAGACGAAACGACAATTAGGAGGAATGACCGATGGGGAAGTACGTTCTCGGTGTTGACCTAGGAACGAGTGCCGTTAAGGTTTCCGCACTAGATCACAGTGGGCAGATTGTCGCCCAAGAGAGTTTTGATTATGATTTGATTCAGAAGAAGCCCGGCTATAACGAACAGAATCCAGAGGACTGGGTTTCTGGCACGACCGTTGCGATTGTTCGGTTGATTTTAAACGACCATCTGAGCGCCAGCGACATTGAAGGTCTGAGCTTCTCTGGGCAAATGCACGGGTTGGTTCTGCTGGACAAGGACAAGAAGGTTCTACGGCCATCAATTCTGTGGAACGATACGCGGAGCACGCCACAACGTGAAGAAATCGAAGCCAAAATGGGCGACGAATTCGTTGATATTACGCGGAATCAACCACTGGAAGGTTTCACGTTAACTAAACTGCTGTGGGTTAAGGAAAACGAACCAGATATCTGGGCTCAGGCCAAATACTTTGTCCTGCCTAAGGATTACGTGCGTTACCGCATGACTGGCAACCTGGCGATGGATTATTCCGATGCCACTGGGACCGTTCTGCTCGACGTTGCTAAGGGCGAATGGAGCAAGAAGATCTGCGAGACCTTCGATATTCCTTTGAGCATGTGCCCACCGTTGATCAAGTCCGTTGATTTTGCTGGGACGGTTACGCCGGCCTATGCTGAATTCTCCGGTTTAACCACGGATACCAAGGTCTTTGGTGGGGCTGCCGACAACGCTGCTGGGGCCGTTGGTGCCGGGATTTTACACCCGAACATGGTCTTATCCAGTATCGGGACGTCTGGTGTTGTCCTGAAGTACGAAGACACGCCTGACGTTAACTATCATGGTGTCGTTCAATTCGAAGACCACGCTATTCCTGACAAGTATTACTCCATGGGGGTTACACTGGCCGCTGGGTATTCACTCAGCTGGTTCAAGAAGACCTTCGCACCGAGTGAAGACTTCACGGACTTCGTGTCAAGTGCTGCTAAGTCAACGGTTGGGGCAAATGGGTTGCTCTACACCCCTTACATTGTGGGTGAACGGGCACCATACGCCGACGCTGACATCCGGGGGAGCTTTACCGGAGTCGATGGTACGCACAAGCGCTACGACTTCGTTCGGGCTGTTCTGGAAGGCATCGTCTTCTCCTTCAGAGACTTGTTCGATATCTATGAAGAAAACGGTGGGGACTTCGATACGGTCGTTTCCATCGGTGGTGGGGCTAAGAGCCCACTCTGGCTACAGATCCAAGCCGACATCTTCAACCGTAAAGTTGTCAGCCTGAAGAACGAACAGGGGCCTGGTATGGGGGCAGCGATGATTGCTGCCACTGGTCTGGGCTGGTTCGATTCCTTACAGGACTGTGCTGAAACCTTCGTTCATTTCGGCAAGGCTTACGAACCAAACCCAGAGAACGCGGCTAAATATGCCAAAATGCACAAAATTTACAAGCAGGTTTACCAACAAACGAAGAGTATCAGTGCGCAACTGTTGGACTACCGGCGTCAAGAACTCTAAGCTAGATAGCGAGAAGGTGTGGGAGAAATCCTGCGCCTTTTTTTATCTGATGATGCAAGTAGATTATCTCACTTTTTGGCGGATTGCCTACTAAGCGTAAGTTTCACCATAGAATTGGCTGGTTCGCTGAGCTTTCAAAATAGTAAATGTGAATGAGAACCGCTGGCCGTTTACTAAACAATCAGTCGGGGAAACCAGGTGATTACTAAAACATACCCTAATTTAATCATTTGTCTAGAAAACGCTTTCATTTTGATAAACAGCGTGCTATGATAGGTTCATGGTTGGTTGGGGTTATCAACCAACTGGTGTCAACCAACTTACATTTTTTCAGCTATACTTTCTCTACATACTGCCACTGCTGACATTACGGCGTTTGCCGTACTAAGGAGCGATATCTATGCGAAAAGTTTCGACCGGATTTGTTTACTTTTTCGGTGCATTAGGTGGATTGCTGTTTGGGTATGATACCGGGGTTATTTCCGGGGCCATTCTGTTCATCCAGAAACAAATGCACCTGGGTTCTTGGCAACAGGGTTGGGTCGTGAGCGCCGTGCTCTTGGGAGCTATCCTGGGGGCCGCCATCATTGGGCCATCGTCTGACCGGTATGGTCGGCGGAAGTTACTGTTATTATCTGCAATTATTTTCTTCGTTGGGGCGTTAGGTTCCGGGTTTGCTGCGGGATTCTGGACCCTGATTATCTCACGGGTGATCTTGGGGATGGCCGTTGGTGCCGCTTCCGCCTTGATCCCAACGTACCTGGCTGAATTGTCACCCGCCGATCAACGGGGGAAGATGTCCAGTCTGTTCCAACTGATGGTTATGACGGGGATTCTGTTTGCCTACATCACCAACTACGCCTGGGCCGGTGTTTACACTGGATGGCGTTGGATGTTAGGGTTCGCTGCAATTCCTGCCGCACTGCTGTTCTTGGGTGGGTTAATCCTTCCCGAAAGTCCCCGGTTCTTAGTGAAGATGGGGCACTCCGACCAAGCGCGTGAAGTTCTGGATACCATGAACAAGCACAACACGCCGGTCGTTGATAAGGAACTGTCTCAGATTGAAGAACAAGCCAAGATGAAGAATGGTGGTTGGAGCGAACTCTTCGGTAAGATGGTTCGTCCGTCACTCATCATTGGTTTAGGCTTAGCTATTTTCCAACAAGTCATGGGATGTAACACGGTGCTGTACTACGCACCAACCATCTTTACCGATGTTGGTTTCGGGGTTAACGCCGCTTTACTGGCCCACATTGGGATTGGGATCTTTAACGTTATTGTGACGGCCGTGGCCGTGATGATCATGGATAAGATCGATCGAAAGAAGATGCTGATTGGCGGGGCCATCGGGATGGGGGTTTCCCTGTTCGTTATGAGCTTCGGGATGAAGTTCTCCGGTGGGTCCCATACCGCTGCTATTATCTCGGTAATCGCCTTGACCATCTACATTGCCTTCTTCTCCGCAACTTGGGGTCCCGTTATGTGGGTGATGATCGGGGAAGTCTTCCCATTGAACATTCGTGGACTGGGGAACTCCTTCTCCAGTGTGATTAACTGGTCCGCCAACATGGTTGTTTCCCTGACGTTCCCAGCATTACTGAACTTCTTTGGGACTGGGAGCCTGTTCATCGGTTACGGTGTTCTTTGCTTCCTGGCCATCTGGTTCGTTAAGGTTAAGGTCTTCGAAACGCGGAATCGTTCGCTGGAAGAAATCGAAGCAACTTTACGGGCAAAAGCGGGTACTGGTGCAAAAGATTTGAGTTCTGCTAAATAAGTCATTTAACTGAGGAGCCATTCCGGTGAGGGTGGTTCCTTTTTTGCTGGTTTCGGATAAATCTTTCAGAAAAATATGACTGAATTTGGGCCAGTCATAAAGGCCGACTGGGCGGGGTTTTCCAGGTGATTTAACCAGTCATTCGATAACGATTGTCCAAAAAATCGGATATTTCTTCAAACGGTTTGGACCTAAGGCGACTACACTAATAAATGTAAGCGCTTCACTTAAACGCAATTTAGACAGCTGGCCAGCAACTAATTGCGTGATAGATATTATTGATGTCCATGTACATACTTAATATTGAGGAGGCATTCAATCGTGAAAATTTATGTTGATGCAAAGGCAGTCCATGATGGTAACGGGACCAAGAAAGCGCCGTTCAAGCAAATTAATGACGCCGCTCAGGTTGCTCAACCCGGTGATAAGGTGCTCGTCTTCCCCGGAACCTATCGGGAATACGTTAACCCTAAGAATGGGGGGATCGATGATGACCGGATCACCTACCGTAGTGTTGAACCCTTAAAGGCCATCATCACTGGTGCTGAAGCCGTAAAGAATTGGCAACAATACCAAGGCAACGTTTGGGTCGCACGGATCAACAACGGGCTATTCGGTTCGTATAATCCGTATACTGAATTCGTTATGGGTGACTGGTATTTCGGACCGGTGAACAAGCATACCGGTGCGGTCTACATGAATGATCGTCAATTCTACGAAACGACATCGTTGGAAGATTGTATTGAAGCGAAGGTTTATGGCCGCTCCTGGGAACGGAAGAACTCCGTTTACAAGTGGTATACCGAACAGGATACCGGCCGGAATGAAACGGTCATCTATGCCAACTTCCAAGGCAAGAATCCTAACAAAGAAACGGTTGAAATCAACGTTCGGCGTGAAGTCTTCATGCCACAAGAGACGGGAATCAATAACATTACGGTTAGCGGCTTTAACGTTAATAAAGCGGCCACGACTTGGGCGCCGCCTGCATCTTATCAAGATGGGATGATTGGCCCACACTGGTCTCGTGGCTGGATCATTGAAGACTGTGACATCAGCCACAGTCGGTGTGCCGGCATTTCCTTAGGGAAGTACGAAGATCCAGTTAATAATCAATACTTCACTTACAAACATGTGAAGAGCCCAACTCAAATGGAACGGGACGCGGTTTGCCGCGGTCAATACCATGGGTGGTTAAAGGAAAATATTGGGCATCACATTATCCGTCGTAACAACATTCACCACTGTGAACAAGACGGAATCGTCGGTCGTCAGGGTGGGGTCTTCAGTATTATTGAAGACAACCACATTCACGACATCAACAACATGCAAGAATTAGCTGGTGCTGAAATCGCCGGAATCAAGATGCACGCTGCTATCGACGTCATTATCCGTCGCAACCACATCAACGATTGCACGATGGGTATTTGGACCGACTGGGAAGCACAAGGAACCCGAATCACCCAAAACCTGTTGGATCACAACTATGCACCAACTGGCACAGCGGAACGGATTGTCGGGGCCATGCAAAGCCAAGACATCTTCGTTGAAGTTGGTCATGGGCCAACTTTGATCGATAATAACTTGCTGTTGTCTAAGGCATCATTGCGGCTGGCAACACAGGGTGTCGCCTGCGTGCACAACCTGATGTTGGGGTCAATCACCTCTATTGGGGCCAACACGGACTTCACTGTAGACGGCAAGAACCAACCGCGGTTTACGCCTTATCACATTCAACACCGGACTGAAGTTGCTGGGTTCATGACGATTCTCCATGGGGACGACCGTTTCTACAACAACATCTTCGTTCAGAACTGGCCAGTTGAAAAGCCAGAAGAGGAAACGGTTGTTGATCGTGAACATGAAGATACGGAACAAGTGGGGACCAATGGTTTCGATGAGTATCCAACCTACGATGAATGGTATGCGCAATTCAAGAATGTCAACGGGACGTTTGCCAAGGAAACTGACATGAATGACTTGATGAGTGCACATTATGGTCATTTACCAGTCTGGGCTGCCGGAAATGTTTACTTCAACGGTGCTAAGGCTTGGAAGAAGGAAACTGATAACCTGGTTAATACCAGCGACAAAGTTTCTGTTGAATTGGTCGAAGATGGTGACAAGGTTGCCCTGAAGACGAACCTGTATGACCTGATTGGCGACTACTACGAGGGTGTGATTACGACCGACACCTTGGGTGAGGCCTTCGAGCCAGAGCAACGCTATGAAAAGCCAAACGGTGATGACATCATCTTCAACGAGGATTACTTTGGTAACCATCGTGGGGTTTCAACTGTTCCAGGACCATTCGTATCAGGTAAAGATGCGGATGCAGCGCTGTGGCAAGAATAAACCGAGAATAGAATAATTCGAGTATTCATATTCTAAAACGACACGAATCGGGTGTTGTGACGTGGATTCTTACTAGGAAGGGCAATTTGAGATGATATTTCTAGTAAGAATCTTTTTGTATACGCAAATTACGGTTGGATACATGGCATTTTCCTTATGAGGAGGATTATCATGGAAAACGAAAAGCAAGTGGCGCCTAAAGGCAAATTCCCATATCGCTTGGGTTTTGGGATTCTATTCGGACTGTTAGGGTGGCTGGTTCCTTACTTAGGGGTCAACTCGACCTTACTACCAGCTAAGATTCAGCAGATTGCACCAAACGAAAAGGTTCAGATTGTGGCCTTGCTGGCAACGATTGCGATGATTGTCGCCACGATTGCCAATATCATTGAAGGGGCGTTGTCCGACAGAACGGTCAGTCGCTGGGGGAAACGGAATCCGTGGATCTTCCTCGGGATGCTCAGTACGCTGATCTGTTTTTACTTCTTGACGAAGGTCACAACGGTGCCGGGAATCATTATCAACTGGTCGCTGTTCCAAGTCGCCTTGAATATGATGGTGGCACCATTGGTCGCGTTTATCGCGGATAAAGCACCAAAGAAGTACCGGGGGTCCATCTCCGCCTTCTACGGTGTGGGGATGAACATCGGGACACCAGTAGGGACGATGATTGCATCGCACTATATTACCAACGTTAACAGTGGGATTTACATCTTCATGGTCTTCGAAATCATCTTTACGATTATTGGCCTGTTGTTAGTTGGTGACGGCAGTAACAAAGGCGAGCGGGTACCCAAGCTACATGGGTCCGAACTCGTCGAAGCATTCTCCTTCCCGATTCACGGGGATGTGCGCGACTTTTACTTAGCGGTTGTTGGTAAATTGCTGTTCGTTTCGGCGCAATTTATCATCACCGGGTATCAACTGTACATTTTTACCGATTACATGAAACTCTCTTCGGCAAGTGCCACGAGTAACTTGTCGATCATGTCGATGATCCTCTTGGTTGCGGGGGTATCCTTCGCGGTAATTGGGGGACCACTGGCCGATAAGTTCCACAGCTTGAAGTTGTTGGTAGCCCTGTCGACGGTTGCCATGGGGATTGGGGTTGCGATCCCAGCCATCGATCCGGCACCTTGGACCATGTTCGTCTACGCGGGCCTAAGTGGGGCTGCGATGGGGATGTACAACTCGGTTGACCAGGCGCTGAACGTCACGGTGCTGCCGAACCCCAATAGTGCTGCGAAGGACTTGGGTATCGTTAACTTGGCGAACTCATTGGGTCAGGTCTTCGGTCCAATTATGGCTTCCATGGTAATCGGATTCTCTGGTTACCGGATGATCTTCCCAATGGCCGGTGTGATGTGTTTAGTCGGTGCTGGGATGATCCTGATGATCAAGAAAGTTCATTGATTGTGGCACGCTAAGGTTTGAAATCAGCAGGCTAAAGGCGATGGTGAAAGGTGAGAAAGCTTCTCTTTTGAATGGGGGAGCTTTCTTTTTCGTTGAAGCGTTAGGATTAGCTTAACCGACCTGTGTGTATTTTTAACAACCATTGTGTACAGGACTTGTAAAGGCCTGAATTGTTAGGCTAATCGTTGGCTGATGGGCAATCGAGCACAGTGGGTGATAGGGAATGAATCGTTTAACCAGTGAAATGGAAACTGCACAGTGATTTTCACGGTGACTGGCGGTGAGTGTAAATAATTTAGATTTTTCCGGTAAACGCTTTCAAAAATATAATGTAAGTGCTATCATAGGTAACGTAGTTGGTTGCCGCAATCAACCAACGAGCAAACTACCAACTTACATATTGCATAATTCTGGCGGCGGAAACCGTGAAAAGGAAGTAATATTAATGCGAAAGGTTTCGACTGGTTTCGTTTACTTCTTCGGTGCCCTTGGGGGACTTCTCTTTGGGTATGATACCGGGGTAATTTCAGGAGCTATTCTCTTTATTCAGAAACAAATGCACTTGGGTTCTTGGCAACAAGGCTGGGTTGTAAGTGCCGTACTGTTGGGTGCCGTGTTGGGTGCCGCAATCATTGGACCATCTTCTGACCGTTTTGGTCGGCGGAAGCTCTTACTGCTATCTGCTATTATCTTCTTCGTTGGGGCTTTAGGGTCTGCGTTCTCACCAGAGTTCTGGACGCTGATTGTTTCACGGATCATCTTAGGGATGGCCGTTGGTGCTGCCTCTGCTTTGATTCCAACGTACTTGGCTGAATTGTCACCTGCCGATAAGCGGGGGACTATGTCCAGTCTGTTCCAGTTGATGGTTATGACTGGTATCCTGTTTGCCTACATCACCAACTACTCCTTCGCTGGCATGTACACTGGCTGGCGTTGGATGTTAGGGTTCGCTGCTATTCCAGCCGCACTGTTGTTCTTAGGTGGGTTGGTCTTACCAGAAAGTCCACGTTTCTTAGTCAAGATGGGTCATATTGACACCGCTCGTGAAGTCTTGGATACCATGAACAAGCATGATACCAAGGCCGTTGACAGAGAACTTACGCAAATTCAAGAACAAGCCAAAATCGTCAGTGGTGGCTGGACCGAACTCTTTAGTAAGATGGTTCGTCCTTCACTCATCATTGGGTTAGGCTTAGCTATTTTCCAACAAGTTATGGGTTGCAACACCGTGTTGTACTACGCACCAACCATCTTTACTGATGTTGGTTTCGGGGTCAACGCTGCCTTACTTGCCCACATTGGGATTGGGATCTTCAACGTTATCGTTACTGCCGTGGCCGTTATGATCATGGATAAAGTTGACCGTAAGAAGATGTTGATCTACGGGGCCATTGGGATGGCTGTTTCACTGTTCGTTATGAGTTTCGGGATGAAGTTCTCCGGTGGGTCTCATGCCGCTGCCATCATCTCCGTTATCGCCTTGACTATCTACATTGCCTTCTTCTCCGCAACTTGGGGTCCTGTTATGTGGGTTATGATTGGTGAAGTCTTCCCATTGAACATTCGTGGGTTAGGGAACTCCTTCTCCAGTGTTATCAACTGGGGTGCTAACATGGTCGTTTCCTTGACGTTCCCATCCTTACTGGACTTCTTCGGTACTGGGAGCTTGTTCATCGGTTACGGTGTGCTTTGCTTGTTCGCTATCTGGTTTGTTCACGCCAAGGTCTTCGAAACGCGGAACCGTTCCCTGGAAGAGATCGAAGCTACGTTACGTGCCAAGGCTGGTGAACCAGAAACCGCACACGCTACGAAATAATTAAATCACGTTTAAAATGAGGGTGTTCCTGAGAGGGCACCCTCTTTTTATTTATCCAAGTGAGTTAAGTCTACCGGACACGGATATTGTTTTGATAGTGATTCTGTACAGGTTGTGTAAAGGTCAATATAATTTTCACAATAGCGAAGCAATGGGGAGAACCGCCGCCAATCGTTAAAAAATGCTATACTGATTGAGACATAATCAAACCAATTAGGGGTGACATGATGATTGCAGAATTTGAAGACTATCTCGCTAAAATTGAGGACGCTGAACACCAGGCCCGCGTCCGTGAGGTTTTGAACTGGGTACAGACGTCCTTCCCACAGCTGGAACAGCGGTATGCGTGGAATCAGCCGATGTTTACTGACCACGGCACGTTCATTATTGGGTTTAGCGTTGCCAAGTCGCACATGGCCTTCGCGCCAGAGGGACCGGTCATGACACAGTTCGCTGATCAGATTGCTGCCGCCCACTATAATCCCGGCAAGAAATTTGGCCGCATCAAGTGGACGCAACCGGTCGACTATGACTTGCTCCACCAGATTATTGCCTTTAACATTGCTGACAAGGCTGATTGCGAGACCTTTTGGCGTAAATAGATGACTGTGGATCAAGCGTCCTTAAGGGGATGCTTGATCCATTCTTGTGTGATATTAATTTAATTTTGCAAGCGAAATTTACATTTTGGAGGGCCCAATTATTAACTGGTAAATGGTACAATGAAAATTAAGACAGCTACCCGGTTGGATTTGGGTAGCGGATACGATGCAAGCGAGCCCAGTACAGGTTATCAGGGGACAGCTTTAGCAGGGCTTGCGACGGCGTAGTTTGAATTCGGGGAGATCTTAGAAAAATGCGACGAGAAAGATTGCGGTTTAACCACTGGCGCAATCCCGTTTTGACCGGGATCATTGCGCTGATTTTAGTGGCCAGTTTGTTTGCGATTCGTGGGGTGACGCCTTTTGGTGATTGCAACCTGTTGATTGGCGATTTGGGAACGCAGTACATTCCTTTTTTTACGGACTTTACACGATTGATTCATGGTCACGCCTGGGACCTATTTAACTTTCATCAGGCCCTAGGAACTAGTTGGGTGCCAACGATTGCGTACTATTTATTAAGTCCATTCAATCTAATGCTGGTCTTCTTTAAGGCGAGTCAGATTCCGATTGCTATGGCCGTGATTATCATGCTAAAGATTGCGACAATCGCTGGGACTATGACGTTTTACTTACAGGAACACTGGCGAACGCAGCAGCTCTTTACCGGTGCTTTTGGGTTGGCATTTGCATTCAGCGGATTTGTTGCCCTGAACTTTTTTAACCTAATGTGGTTGGACGCCTTAATCTTTCTGCCACTGGTTGCTTGGGGGATTGACCGCCTCGTGATTACCGGACGTACTGGCGGCTACTTTGGGTGGCTGTTGGTTAGCGTTCTGACGGACTACTATCTGGGGTACATGACCTGCCTGTTTATCGTGGCGTACTTCGTGTACATGTTGACCGCAGAGTGGCCGGCTGGTCAGTCGGTATGGGAATGGCTCCAGGCGAAACGCCGTATTTGTTATCGCTTCATTGGGGCATCCTTGCTGAGTGTCGGGACGACGTTAGTGATTCTTCTGCCAACTGTTCTCGGGATGCTAGCGACGCCCAAAACACAGGGTCAAGCTGGCAACTTTCACTTAGTTCCGATGTTTGGGCTCGAATTCTTTAATCAACTAGGTGTGGGCGCGGGTGACTACCTGCAACGGCTGAGCCATGGCCCGGCGATTTTCTCATCGTCGTTAGTGATCTTGCTAGCGATTGCGTACTTCGGTTTGCCACAAATTAAAACGCGCGCTAAGGTTCGGGCGGCCGTGCTCCTTTTATTCCTATTTCTAGGTATGTGGTTGCGGGGGTTCAACACGGTCTGGCACTTGATGACGCCCCCCTCCGGCTATCCGTTTCGGAATAGCTTCTTCTTTAGCTTCGTCCTGATTCTGATTGCCAGCAGTGCTTGGCAGGCGGGGTTATCACAGTTGTCTCGTCGCTGGCGGTGGGCCACACCGTTGATTCTAGGAATCCTGATGTTACTGGGGAGCTGGATGATTCCACTGATGCAAACGTGGACGCAGTCTGGTTATTACGCTAGTCTTCAGCCAATTAATTGGGCGGCTGTATGGACGAGCCTCGCTATTTTAGCAGTGACAGCCGGACTCTTATGGTTGAAAGCCGTGCCGCCTGTCTGGTTGGGCGTGGTTGTCGTTATTGAACTGTTTGTCAACTTTAGCTTTGCGCTGGTTGGTATCGATTACGGGAGTCAACAGCGCTACGCCAAGGCTTACAATCAATCCGTCCAGCGCCTCCAACCAGTGACTGCGACATCGAAGCTATATCGTATTCGTAACGATGCGCCGACCGTGGCACCGGGATTTCAGCACCATTACAATCCTTATAATGATGCGATGTGGCTGGGGTACAATGGGACCGGTGCGTACAGTTCGACGACCCCGGCCAACACAATGACCATGGCCAAACAACTCGGGCTCTACACACGAGATGCCCGACGCCTCAGTAATCAGGGCTTCACCCCGGTTACCGAGATGCTCTTCGGTGTGCGAAATAAGTTAACGAAAAACGATAATGTTCGTGTGGGCAGTTACAGCGGAATGGGTTTTGCGGTGAGTTCACAGCTGCTCAAGGTGAAGCTGACGGCCAATGCGCTGACCAATCAGGAGAGTATTCTGCAGGCACTGCGGCCAAGTCAGCACGCTTACTTTGTGCCGGTGACGGCTGGTCATGATCAGGTCAAGGCCATTTGGCGAATCAACAATCATCCCACCAATTTCGTCTATAATCATGTTTGGCACGTGACCCCCCAAGCCACCGGCCGGATCTATCTCTTTGATCCGACTAGTGCCAGCAAGTATTCCACGATGAGTGTCAACGACCATAATGTAGCACCGAAGATGCAGACGAACGGGAACACCAGCATGATTAATTTAGGTGAGTACCGGCAAGGCGAGGCGCTGACGATTAAATACGCCAGCAATCGACCAACGCCGAAGGTCCTAGCGGTGGCAACTTTGCCGGCAAGTCGCATGGCAGCGGTCCATCAGGCCGTTAGTACCCATGCACTGCGGCTACGGCAGCACCGTGGGCATTTACGGACCAACTACCAAGGAACCATCGCGGCCACGCCTAACAAGCGCTGGGGCTACCTGAGTCTGCCACAGGAACGTGGGTGGCGGATCACCGTGAATGAGCGGGCGGTCAAACCACGCACCGTATTCGGTGACATGATGGCGGTACCGCTGACGCCGGGGCAGAACCGAGTCGTGATCAGCTATCACGTACCAGGTGGTTGGATTGGATTAGCAGCCAGCGTTGTCTGTGCAGTGAGCTATGGGGCGTTGTGGTATCGAAAACACCTATAAAATGCAAATTGAAAGATAGTGATGCAAAAAGGATGGTGTCTCTCCAAAAAAATTTGGGGAGGCACCATCCTTTTATACAATCATTTGTAAAATATGCAATTAGAGTTTCGGCTGATCTTGGTTCTTAACGGCAACCTGCTTGGTATCAACGGGGTTGCCCGCCTCATCGGTCCGAATGACCATGACATCTACATCGGCCATCCGGCTGACGTAAGCGGTCACGGACCCTTCAACCATCCGGGCCACGGCACTCATCCCGGTGGCCCCCAGCATGATCAAGTCATTCTGGTGATCGCGGATAAATTCATGAGCGATGACGGTCTTGGGATTACCGAACCGTACGTGAATGTCGAGGTCGGTAAAGCCGGTAGCGGCTTTGGTCGTTTCGACCAGCGAAGTCAGGTAAGAGGTCGCGTCCGTTGCCAATTCATGAATCACGCTGCCCGGCATGGAACCGCTGGCGTAGAAGCCATAGTGGTTGATCCGCAAGACGTTGAGCAGATCAATGTGGGCGTGGTTGCGTTGGGCCACGGTCACTGCCTTTTTTAGGGCCAGTTCCGCTTGAATGGAGCCGTCCACGGGCACTAAGATCTGTTGGTATTGTTGTCCCATAATTAGCCTTCTTCTTTGAACTGAGTTGTCTAGACGCGACCACGTAAGGTGATAGTGGCGGTGTCGAGGACGTGGCCATTGATTTGATGGAGGAGGTCATTTAACCAGAAGCCATCGGCCAAGTCGAGTTTGGTATTTAATGCGTAGACGGTCAGACTGTAGTCATGATCCTCATTTGGTGGAAACGGCCCCGTGTAATTCTGATAGATGGCGGGATCAGTGTTTCCAACTAAGGACCCGCCATTACTGTTACGACCGTGAACGTGAGGAATGGCGTTGGTCCGGGAGACGTCCATTGGAATCTCGCGTGTCGTTCCAGGGAAGTTAGCGGCGACCCAGTGAATCCAGGGGAAGCCACTAACGGGAACGGCATCGAAATCAATGAGGTTCAGCGCTAGCGTTTGAGTCTTCTTCGGTATCTTATGAAGCTTGATGGGGAATGATTTGACGGGTTGCCCGCCATAGACGTCATCTCCCGTGGCGTACTTACTAAATTCATCGGCTAAGTAGCCATTTTCTTCGGTTGGCACAACGATTCGCATGAAATCCCTCCTAGATATATCTAACACTCTTCATTATACCGCAGTCATACGTCAGTCGCGAATATTCATGAATAATGTATAAAAATACGAATAAATAGAATATAACTAATATAATTGCAAAAATAGCTTAATTTTTGCACGAAAGGGCGTATGCTAATAACAACTTAACGAAACGACGAAAGGATTGACGCGGATGACTCCTCAAGCAAAGATTGCCATTTTACAGCATTTGATTCAGATTCCTTCAGTAAACAACTACGAGGCCCAGGTAGCAGACTATATCGCGAGCCTGTTTGCACCGTATCCCCAAGCGAAGATCGAGAAAGTAACTTACGCCAACGGTCGCGACAATCTGGTCGTCACTATCGGTCACGAGGGGCCCCAATTGGGACTTTCCGGGCACATGGACGTCGTTGCTGCCGGAGACGAATCCGCATGGACGCACGCGCCATTTGCCGGTGAAGTGGTAGGCGACCAGCTCTTTGGCCGGGGTGCTTCCGACATGAAGAGTGGGCTTGCGGCAATTGTGATTACCATGCTGGAGTTCTTGGAGCAGGGGACGCAGCTTCCTGGGAGTATTCGGCTGTTGGCTACGGTCGGCGAAGAGACGGGTGAGTATGGCGCGGCCCAGCTGACGGATGAAGGCTACGCAGACCACCTGGCCGGACTGGTCATTGCCGAACCCAGCGGCTTAGACAACGTGGTTTACACGGCGCGGGGCGTCATTGACTACAAGGTTGTTTCTACCGGGAAAGGGGTCCACAGTGCGCAACCGGAGAATGGCATCAACGCCATTGATAATTTGATGAAATTTTACAATGCTGTGGGCCCACTGATGGCCAAGCACACCCAGACTGATTCCGTCTTGGGTGGCCTCTTACACAATGTGGACCTGATCTCCGGGGGCGAGCAAATTAACTCGATTCCCGCTCATGCGGAATTGATGGCAAACATGCGGACGATTCCTGCTTATCCCAACCAAGTCATCTACGATGAGCTGGCGGGACTGATTGCACAGTTGAATGCAGAGGAAGGCGTACAACTCGACCTCAGCTATAGCTTCCCAGAAGAGGCAATTCCAGGCGATCCTCAGGCACCGCTAGTTCAACTGGCCAAGCAGATTAGCGATAAAGTTTGCGGTCACGATACGCAGGTCGTCGGTTCCGGTGGCGCCAACGATGGGGCTGAATTTTTGCGGGCCAAGGCCGATTTTACCAGTATTGAAATTGGTCCTGGGAGCAACACGTCCCATCAGATTGACGAGTACATTTCCATCAAGGAGTACTTGCAGGCCATCGACTTCTATGAAGCCTTGGTGCCAGCCTTCTTGCAACAAGTGCAAGAACCAGAGAGTATCACTGAATAATTGCGCAAAATTGGAGATGGTGATTACCGCTAAATCAGGGTGATCGCCATTTTTTGCGTGGTGACAATCGTAGAACATGCAGGTGACCAATTATTAAGGTTGCATATAGAAACTAGCAAACTAGTTAAATCTCGTTCGTGTGGCTGGTAATTCTAGAAGAAGCGCCTATATTAGTCTGTAATTGTAATTGTAATGGGGAGGGGAAAGGTATGGCCAAACGAAAACCACAACTAATCGCTTATCACGTGGGGGTCACGCTGTTGACGATGATTTCAGTTGGGACGGTCCTCCTGCTGTTAATGGGCGTGGGTAAAGTCACCATTGAGATAGCAATCATTAATGGCCTGTTGGTGGTGTTTGCCGTTGACTATGTTGCCCGGCTAGTGCTGGCTAAGAATCGTAAAATCTTTCTCATCCAGTCGGCATTTGATCTGCTGGGCATCATTCCCCTTCACCCGGTGTTTGCGTTCTTTCGATTGGGTCGATTAGTCCGGCTGATTCGTTACCACCACTTGTTCTGGCGACTAAGACTCAATAGCAAATGGACACGGGCCTATCATCAGTTTATTTATAAGACCGGCTTCATTTATTTGTTTTCCTTCAGTGTGACCATTATCGTCGTTAGTGCCTTTCTCTTCTCGCTGACGGAGAAACAAAGCCTGGCCAATGCCCTGTGGTGGGCCATCACAACGGCTACCACGGTGGGGTATGGGGATGAGACGCCCCACACGGCCATTGGCAAAATCATTGCTAGCGTCTTGATGATTGGCGGGGTCGGGTTCATCGGGTTACTGACCAGTACCATTAGCGGGTTCTTCACGACTAGGGGCCAGCAAGTGGCGGCCAGTCAGGAGAACCACGAACAAGCCGATCTCGACCAGTTGTTGCTAAAGATTGAGGCGTTGACGACTAAGGTCGATGACTTACAGCACCAACTTGACACAACGTCACGCCACAAGCAGCGCTAGACCACTGTCATGCGAGTTAGAACCCGCGATTGTAGGCACAAAAAAACGCGAACGCTCCTGTGAGCGCCGCGTTTAACGGACAAACTGTAAATTGTAGTTTCCCTGACCGTCTGATGTAATCGTATAGGTCGTGTAGCCCGCCTGCAACCATTGGTTCTTAGAAGCTTGGGCCCAACTTTGGGCGTCCGCAACGGAAGAGAAGGTGTGCACGGAATCAAACGATGTCGGGTTCTGGTTACTTGCTGATGAACTCGACGTGCTCGTGTTGCTAGCGTTAGACGACTTAGTCTGCGCTTGGTTGAGCAGTTTTTGTTCGCGTGCTTGGACGGCACTATTCGATTCATCGTTGATAACATTTTGTAGCTTTTGTTTTTGCGAAACGGTAAGACCGTTATCATTGTAGCCATCGTACTTGTCTTTGAAACTTTCGTAGGCGGACTGCTCGGAAACGGACGATGCCTTAGCTACGAGTGAGGCACTGTTGCTCGATGACGAGACGGTATTGGATGCGGAATTGTTATGGTGAGTGATACCTAAGACCAACAGGATAGCGATGGCCAACGTTAATAACGTCATAACCCAGGGCCACCAGCGCCGCGGCTTACGAGGCCGTTGACGCATGGGGCGATTAGGATCTTGATTAAAATTATACCGTTGTACGCGTGATTTTGGTTCTTGGTTGTTCAACTGAAAAACCTCCATGTCAGAAACGGTGTGAAAAAACAAGTTTGCCGCCGTAACGACAAACTACCACACCTTCCATAGTAACGCAAAACGGGCGCAGAAGAAAATTTTAGCCCTAAATTTTACTTTTTATCCAGCTTTCTTACCGCGAAAACTGCCAGCATATTGTATGATGGTAGTGGAACTAAGTTTGAAAGGTGGTTTTTATTTTGCATAATGACATTCCTGAATTACCTCTAAATAATGGCAACCGGATTCCTCAACTCGGCCTGGGTGTTTTCCAAGTCGACAACGCCGAAGACACGAAGAACGCGGTCAAGTGGGCCTTGGCAGCCGGCTACCGGCACATTGATACGGCGGCTTACTACGGTAACGAGCAGTGGGTCGGCGCAGCGATTCGCGAGAGTGATGTGAAGCGTGAGGATATTTTCGTCACTTCCAAACTTTGGAACAGCGTCCGTGGCTACGACGAAACGAAGCAGGCCTTCCAGGAGACGTTGGACAAGTTGGGATTCGACTATCTCGACATGTTCCTGATTCACTGGCCAGCTCCCGGCTACGCTGAAAGTTGGCGGGCCATGGAAGACCTGTACAAGGCTGGCAAGATCAAGAACATCGGGGTTTCCAACTTTAATCAAGCACAACTTGAGAAGTTAATGGAAACGGCCACAGTCAAGCCTGTCGTCGACCAGATTGAAACGCACCCGTACTTCCAGGAAGATGATCTGCACGCCTACCTGGAAACGCAAGGTATCCTGCACGAAGCCTGGAGTCCATTGGGTGGGGGCAACAACAATGCGTTGACTGACCCCGTTATCAATGAATTGGCCGCGGCCCACGATGTGAGCGCCGCCCAGATCATTTTGCGCTGGCACATTCAACGCGAAGAGATTGTGATTCCTAAGTCCATTCATGAGGCACGGATTCAACAGAACCGCGATGTCTTTGCCTTTGGCCTGGATGAGGATGAGATGCGGGCGATTAGCGACCTGGATGCCGGCAAACGCGTGGGTCCAGATCCAGCCGATGAAGCCTGGCTCAAGAAATCGCAGACGTACTCTAGCCGTAAGTAATTAACGGTAGGGTGGAATGTTCTGATCCTTAGCGAGCACCTCTAGCTGGTCAGTCAACTGGTTGACGACGGTGAGGGGGACTTTCGCAAAGGGACTGAAGATACGGGGATGGTCCGGATCGGGCACATCCTGAGTTTCCTTTAATTTAGATACCATCGAGACTAGGTCATCCTTGTGATAGCCTAGTTTTTTGGCGTAATAAATAACTTCACGGTAACTGACGTTTTTAAAGTAAAAGTAATAACAAAGCCCGGCCACGGTAAAGTACCAGAAGATCGTCCACTCCAGGCCAACCTGACTAGGAGCGATGAAGCCGGTAAAGATCGCGATGAGGACAAAAGCTACGTAGATTAATACGGAGAGGCCAGCCCAACGCTGTTTGGACGTCATAAGATTCAGCTCGATTCTTGAATGATTGCGTTTAGTTTACGGGGTTATGGGATAGATTTCAAGTTATTTTCGGTGATAAGTTAGTGAGAGTTCAAACAGCTAGCTTCACTAGTAGGTATTTAGATGACTGTTATATAGAAAATAGTTCTCGCAAGGCTTTTCAAAGTGGAGAGATACTTGAGAGCGAGTGATTGAAATTCATAACTTGGTTAAGAGCATACTTAGCCGGAGGAGGTCGTCCCCACAGCAGGTGGAATCCCTGGCAGCCGCAGGCACATGCTCCTAACCAGGTTAGTTAAATTTCAGTAAACAAAACCATCAATACCAAACGAAAATTTCGCATTTAATGGTGAGTCGTGTATAATAACACAGTATTGTTGCAGACCGCTTTGGAAATGAGAGGTAGACGAATTGAATTTGAGTTTTGAAACCATTCAACCGGAAGATTTTAAACAGGTAGACCAATTGGTTGCGGCGGCGTTCACACCCGCTCAAGCCAGTGCCGGTACCGAGGGAAATCTGATTCACCGGCTACGGACGACCTACGATTATCAACCAAGCCTAGAAGTTGTGGCTAAGCCAGAGATTGACACGGTCGTGGGCCACGGTCTATTGAGCCCCGTGACGATTCGTGGTAACCGCCACACGACTACGATTCTTGGGCTGGCTTCACTGGTCGTTGCGCCGGAGTGGCAGGGCCAAGCTATTGGTAGTCAACTCTTAAGTGAATTGGAAGCTCGCGCTCGGCTGGCTGGCTTTGCGGCCGTCAGCGTGGTAGGGGATATGAACTTCTTTGGTGGCCGTGGCTATGTGATGGCAGAAGATTTTTCAATTCATAATAGTTTGGCAGTACCGATGGGCAGTCACCTTATCAAACCGTTGACGGCTGGGGCGTTAGCTCATGTTGGCGGGATGTTGGAATACCCAACCTCACTAAAATAAATTTTTGATTAGAGGTTGACGACACTTTCTCATCGTGCTATTATCAAATCAATCAAACAACGAACGCTAATTTCCATTACCAAGTAGCGTGTCATCTGTGTGTCAGAAAGTCGGTGGTTGCTGCGAACCGATCAGGGTGATTACGACGAAATACAGTGGAATGTCCTGCTCCGGCAGGCGGATAATAACTAGAGCCGTTACCATCTAGTGAGTGGAGTTACTGGGTCTAGAACCAGTGGCTCAAGCTGGGTGGTACCACGGTTGAAGTCTAAATCGTCCCTGTTGCAATGTTGATTGCAGCGGGGGCGATTTTTTTATACATAAACTAGGCATAAACAAAGAGGAGCGATTTCTATGAAAGAACAAAACAAGCGAGCATGGAAGCCAGTTAGTTTTGGCGAAGCAATGATTATTCTGTTAGCAATGTTACTGATTATGGGTTTAGGCGTTATCAAATTTGGCTTATCACCAATGACGCCGGTGTTACTGGTTATCGCCTTAGTTATCCTGTGGGCCAAGATTCGTGGGGCCGAATGGGATGATATTCATAACGGAATTATCGAAGGTATTAAGACCGGGATTATTCCAATCTTTATTTTCATCCTGATTGGGGCGTTGATCAGTGTTTGGATCGCCGCTGGGATTATTCCATCCATGATGGTCTTCGGGTTCCATTTGATTTCAGCACAGTGGTTTGTACCATCCGTTTTCTTAGTTTGTGCTATTGTTGGGACGTCCATCGGGAGTGCCTTTACCATTATCTCCACGATTGGGATTGCCCTGTTCGGGATGGGAACCACGATGGGCTTTAACCCCGCATTAGTTGCTGGGGCCATCATCTCCGGTGCGATCTTCGGTGATAAGACGTCACCACTGTCCGACTCGACCAACTTGGCTTCTGCCATTGCCGAATCCGAATTGTTCGCTCATATCAAGAACTTAATGTGGTCCACGATTCCTGCCTTCCTGGTTTCCTTGGTGCTGTACTTCATCTTAGGGACGGGTTCATCCGATGCTAACGCAATGGGCAAGATTAACAAGACTATTGCAACTTTGAGCGCTAACTTTTCTATCACTTGGTGGGCTGCTTTACCAATCGTTGTCATGTTCGTCTGCGCATGGCGGAAGGTCCCAGCGATTGCCACGTTACTGTTAAATGTTGGGCTAGGGATCGTCATGTTATTCATCGAAAAGCCATCAACGTCATTGAGCAGTGTTGCCACGATGATCGAATCTGGTTTCGTTTCTAAGACTGGTAATGCCAGTGTTGACGCTTTACTCTCTCGTGGTGGGATTAGCGCCATGATGTCTACGGTTTCACTGATTATCTTGACACTGACCTTAGGTGGTCTGTTGATGAAGTTTAACATCATTCAAACGGTAATGGTGCCATTGGCTCAACGCCTGAAGAATACGGGCTCCGTGGTCACCGCCGCTATCCTTTCCGGAATCGGTGTGAACGTGTTCGTTGGGGAACAGTACCTCTCTGTTATCTTACCTGGGAAAGCCTTCAAGCAAACCTTTAACGACCGTGGCTTGGACAACTTGGCCTTGAGCCGGGTTCTTGAAGATGGTGGGACTGTGATCAACTACTTGGTTCCATGGGGGGTTGCCGCCGTCTTCGCCGCTAACACGCTGGGTGTTTCCACGCTGGCATACCTGCCATTCTGTTTCTTCAGTCTTCTATCACCCGTCTTCTCCATCCTCAGTGGGTTCACTGGTGTTGGGTTGAAGCGTCTGCCATCATCTGATGACAGCAGCGCCACTGCCGCAACCGTTGCGACGCAAGCACGCGAAGGCCAAGGTGCCTAAGCGACAAGTTGCGCTATGGTCGCCTGCGGCTGTCAGGGATTCTGCCACTGTGGGGACCGCCTGCAGCCGAAAAACTGGCTTCCGGCTCGGTTTGAAACCTCACCAAATTGCGGGTGAGTTTCCAAACACGTCCCACGCTGTAAGTCCGGGGAGAACCAAGCGCCCGGTCTAACAACGTCGTCACGGTTGGCGCCATCCCTGCCATCCTCCGGCTGAGATAGTAGCGCAACTTGAACACTTGGTTGGTTACGAAGACTCACTTGGCGTTCTCATCTGGTCATCTAATAGTCGATGATAGTGGTACTGGTAGTAGTCAATCCTGTCGTATCAGGTCGGTGTTATTTGAATTTTAAGTAAATTGTATCATTAACGTGTTGCCACATGTGTGGGCCACCCGTGAACGACTAGACGTCGCGGGTAGGCAATGCGTCAATAATAATTGAATCGTATCCTCTGGAAGGCGTGAGCAAGTTAGCTCACGCCTTTTTCGTGTAGATGTAGTCCGCGGCCTGGTCGTTGAGCGTGTATTCTTGCTGTTGAGCATCTTCTAAGTAAAGCAGGTTGAGGCTGGCATCGACCTTGGTGACCTGAAGGGGTACGCCAAAGGGAAGGCCCAGATGCTGCAGGTAGTCGACCAGCGCGGCTGACTCCAAGTAGCTGGTGAGAACCACGATTGTTGGCACGCTGACGGCGCTTAGCCGCGTGATGGGGGAATCATCAAGTATCTGAGTAGGGTTGAGGCTACCGCCAAATGGACTGTGCTGTGGCGCGCCCAAGTAGTGATTGAGGGCCAGCGCCGTCTCAGCGGTCAAGTCGGCCGCCATGCCCCAAGCCTGACCTGGGACCGCAATCAGTGGTAGATGAAGCTTTTGTACCAGAAAGGTCTCACAGAGCCGGTAATGGCGTAGAAGCTGGCAAGCAAGCTGTTCACCAGTTGGCGTGAGGGTGACGCCGGTATAGCGCCGCCGGTTGACGAGACCGGCGTGTTCTAGTGAACGGGTCATTTCGGTCACGGTGGCGGGTGAGACGTTGGCAAAGTGAATGATTTGTTTATTGCTGACACGTGGCCGGGCAAAGTTACACTCGGCAATGATCTTTATGTAGGTATTTCGATGGTTCAACATCCAATCAGCTCCCTGGTAAAGTTAAAATAGTTAAGTATCCCTAAAAAATATATTCTCCAAATAAAATTTTAAGGCTTCTGTGGTGTGGACGCAACTTTTTCTAGTCGTCATGACAAATGGGTAATGAAAGTTCACTTTATTTTATAGACAAAACGCCGGATAATGGGCATTTAAGTGGTGCGTTGTTTGGGACGCCCAAAAAATATTTGTTGAACGATTAGGTTAACTTGTGAATCTGGAAAATGGGGACTGACTGGGAATGAAACCGCTTAATAACCATACTATTATCTTAATATATCTTTATATTAAAGTTAAGGTGACCTAAAAAAGTATTTGCAAAGGTTAACTTTTACGTTACAATGAACCCGTTGGAAATTTTAAGGAGGAGGCTTTTAACATGAGTGACACTGTTAAAAAGCACAAGTTGATCGAATATGCCAACGGCCGTTCATTGGAAGAAATAAACGGTACTGTGGCTGTTCCTAAGAATATTAGTTTTTGGAAGGCGTTGTTCATGTATTCGGGGCCTGGCGCACTGGTTGCGGTGGGATACATGGATCCCGGAAACTGGTCCACGTCGATTACCGGTGGGCAAAACTTCCAATACCTGCTGATGTCCATCATCTTGATCTCAAGTTTGATCGCGATGTTATTACAATACATGGCGGCTAAACTTGGTATCGTGAGTCAAATGGACTTGGCGCAGGCGATTCGGGCACGTACGAGTAAATCACTCGGAATCGTGCTCTGGATCATGACCGAGTTTGCTATCATGGCGACGGATATTGCCGAAGTCATCGGGGCAGCGATTGCCTTGTACCTGTTATTCCACATTCCATTGGTCATTTCAGTGTTTATCACCGTATTTGATGTCTTGCTATTATTGTTGTTGACCAAGATTGGATTTCGGAAAATCGAAGCAATTGTTGTGTGCTTGATTCTGGTGATTCTGTTAGTCTTCGCCTATCAAGTGGCTTTATCCAAGCCTGACTGGGCGGGGGTCTTTGCTGGGTTAGTTCCTAACGTTAAGACGATTTCATCCTCACCAACAGTTGGTGGTCAAACGCCAATTAGTGGGGCCTTGGGTATCATTGGGGCGACGGTTATGCCACATAACCTCTACCTGCACTCCGCGATTTCACAAACGCGGCAGATCAACCACAAGGATGAAAATGACGTTGCTCGGACAGTGAAGTTCGCCAGCTTGGATTCTAACATTCAACTGACACTGGCTTTCTTCGTCAACGCTTTACTCCTAATCATGGGGGTTGCCGTCTTCAAGAGCGGTGCCGTCAAGGATCCTTCCTTCTTCGGGCTGTTCCAAGCATTGTCTGACACTAACACCATGAGTAATGGTTTGCTGGCTGGTGTTGCCAAGACGGGTGTGCTTTCCACTTTGTTTGCGGTTGCTTTACTGGCTTCTGGGCAAAACTCCACGATTACCGGGACCTTAACCGGTCAAGTTATCATGGAAGGGTTCGTCCACATGCGGATGCCACTGTGGTTACGGCGACTGGTTACCCGGTTGATTTCCGTTATTCCAGTGTTGATCTGTGTCATGTTGACCAGTGGCAAGAGTGCCATTGACGAACACACGGCACTTAATGACTTGATGAACAATTCGCAAGTCTTCCTGGCGTTTGCCTTGCCATTCTCAATGCTCCCGTTGTTGATGATGACGGATAGTAAGTTGGAAATGGGTAAGCGGTTCAAGAACTCCTGGTGGATCAAGGGACTGGGCTGGTTCTCAGTACTTTTGCTGACCGGCTTAAACCTGTACAACATGCCCGCTTCAATCGTGGCTTTCTTTGGCAATACGCCATCTGCTAGTCAGACGACTATGGCCAATGTGATTGCTTGGGCGCTGAACCTGGCAATCATTGCATTGCTGGCTTGGACCGTTTGGGAGCTACATCGCAGTGCCAAGCGGATGGCCCTTGAAGCCGCTACCGATGCTCAGCCACTACACAAGGAGGACTAACTCATGGCAAAAACGTTTGAACGGATTTTAGTTGGGGTCGATGACTCCGCAGATGCGCTGTTAGCCTTTAACTATGCGACGCATCAGGCGAAGCGAGACGATGCGGAATTGATCATCGTTTCCGTATTGGAAAGTGACGATATGAATGTCTATCAGGCATTGGACTCCGATTATGTTCATGGTGAGCACCGTGAATTGGAAGAACACGTTGCCACGTATCAACAGCGGGCTTTCGATGCTGGCGTCGCCCGGGTACGAATGGTCGTCGCCGAGGGTGATCCCGGTGAAACCATCGTCAAGGACGTGATTCCTCACGTGAAGCCGGATCTGTTAATTGTGGGGTCCGAGTCCAAGAAGGGCGTCCGGCGTCATTTTGGGAGTCAGGCCGCCTATATGGCAAAATACGCGCCAATCTCAGTGTTAGTGATCCGCTAATAAGTTGAATTATCGAAGTCGCTATACCGGTAACACCCGGTATAGCGGCTTTTTTCATGACTAGTGGTGATGATGCCCCGCAACGATATCCCTAAAATGAGTCACTTAATGGTAAATGCGCGTACACTAGCGGCGATAAGAGAGTTAGTCGTGAAATTGATTTGAGGGAGGGATGGCTGATGGCAACCACGTTTAAACGAATTCTAGTTGGTGTCGATGATTCCAAGGACGCGCTGTTAGCATTTGATTACGCCATTTATTTAGCAAAACGCGATGACGCGGAATTGGTGATTGTCTCGGTATTGGAGAACCAACAGATGAATATTTATCAGACGTTGGACACGGACTTTATCCATGGTGAGTATGCTGACCTGGAAGAACATGTGCGGGAATACAAGAAGCAGGCGCGGGAGGCTGGTGTCGCGGACGTCCGCATGATGGTGGCTGAGGGTGAACCCGGCGAGACCATCGTTAAGGATGTAATTCCGGCGGTGGACCCGGACCTGTTGATTGTGGGGTCGTTGGCAAAGAAGGGTGTCAGTCGCCACTTCGGTAGCCAAGCGGCTTACATGGCGAAGTACTCGCCGGTATCAGTATTAGTGGTTCGATAGACTTACCACCTGCGATCCAATTGGCTAAAAGTGCCGCCTATGGCTGCCAGAGATTCCACCTGCTGTGGGGACCGGTCCAAGCCAAAGAGCGGTCTTGAACCTCGACTTGAAACTTCGCCAAAATCGCGAGTTTCCAAGCGCGTCCCATAGTGTAAGAACGGGAAGAACCAAGCACCCGCCCTAACACCATTTGCACGGCTGGTTCCATCTCTGGCCGCCTTCGGCTAGCATTTGTCGCTGATGGTCATGAGGATTGTAATGTATCGTCAATAACAACAATGGCTACTATAAACGCTACCCCTGAAAATCAGTTAGATGCTGGTCTTCAGGGGTAGCTTTGTGTGTGATTTTAGAGTATTTCAATGGGGCACTGGGTTAAGTGAGACACGACGATGACTAGTAGCTATCGCCGTTCATGATGGAACTCTTGACGATGACGTAGTCCACGGTCCGAATGTCCAGTAAGTTACGGCCACCGGCGTAGGAGATTGAGGACTGGAGGTCTTCTTGCATCGCATTAAGTGTGTCAGCGATGTCGCCACGGAATGGGACTAACATCTGCTTGCCTTCGACGTTTCGGTAGGCACCCTTTTGCTTTTCGGATGCGGAACCCCAGTATTGTTTGAAGGTCCGACCGTCGATGGTCAGCAGGCTACCAGGTGATTGTTGGTGTCCGGCGAGCATTGAACCAATCATGACCATGCTAGCGCCGAAACGAACGGACTTGGCGATATCACCGTTGTAACGAATTCCGCCATCAGCAATGATCGGCTTCCGAGCAGCCTTGGCACAGAGCCGAAGGGCGGCTAGTTGCCAGCCCCCGGTCCCAAAGCCAGTCTTGAGCTTGGTGATGCAGGCCTTACCGGGACCGATGCCGACCTTGGTAGCATCAGCACCAGCATTCTCGAGTTCACGGACGGCTTCGGGCGTCCCCACGTTGCCGGCAATAACGAAGCTATCAGGGAGCTTGTCCTTGATCTGCTTGATCATCCGAATGACGGCGTCACTGTGACCGTGGGCAATATCGATTGTGATGTATTCGGGCACTAAATCAGCAGCCGCCAGTTCGTCGATAAAGGCGTGTTCATCAGCCTTGACGCCGACACTAATGGAAGCAAACAGTGATTTTTCGTGCATCCGTTCGACGAACCCCCGGCGTTCCTGGGGTTGGAAACGGTGCATGACGTAGAAGTAGTCGTTTTGCGCAAGCCAAATGGCTAGTGGTTCGTTAATGACGGTTTCCATGTTGGCAGGGACCACGGGAATCTTGAAGCGGTGGGGGCCAAATTCAATACTGGTATCGGCCTCGTGACGGCTTTCAATAATACATTTGTTGGGAATTAATTGGATATCTTCGTAATCAAATACTTCGGCAGGATGCATGTAAGGTCACTCCTTGTTCGTGAATTAGGCGTTCCAGACGTCTTGTAAAATATTCGTTTGTTCGCGGTCGGGACCGACGGAAAGGGTCGCAATGTCAACGCCGACCAATTCAGCCAAGCGCTTGACGTAGTTCTGTGCGTTAACGGGCAGGTCTTCTACGGAATGGCAATTGGTGATGTCTTCGGTCCATCCTGGAAGTTTATCGTAAATGGGTTGGCAAGCGTCCAGATCAACCAGACTAGCTGGGTAATGATAGATAGTTTCGCCGTTGAGTTCATAGGCCTTGCAAATTTTGACAGTCTTCAAGCCAGTCAGGACGTCCAGGCAGTTCAAGGACAGACTAGTCAGACCGGAAACACGCTTGGCGTGGCGAAGAACAACGCTGTCGAACCAGCCAATTCGACGAGGACGCTTGGTCACAGTCCCGTATTCGTGGCCGGTTTCGCGGATGGTATCACCAATCTCATCAAATAATTCAGTTGGGAATGGGCCATCGCCGACCCGAGATGTGTAAGCCTTGCAGACACCGACAACGTGGTCGATCTTGGTTGGGCCCACACCAGCACCGATGGTTACCCCACCAGCAACTGGGTTTGAAGACGTGACGAAGGGATACGTTCCGTGATCGATATCTAACATGACCCCTTGAGCGCCTTCAAACAGCACGTTCTTGCCGGCGTCTAACGCGTCGTTGATGACAACGGACGTATCGGTCACGTGGCCTTTGATTTGTTGACCGAGAGCATAATATTTTTCAAAAATTTCATTAAAGTCTAACGGTTCTTCATTATAGAGTTTCGTTAAGACGTTGTTCTTTTCAATTAAGTTTTGGCGGAGCTTGTCGGCGAAGATATCGTGATCGAGCAGGTCAGCCACCCGGATACCGATACGTTCGGCCTTATCCATGTAGGCAGGGCCGATACCCTTGTTGGTCGTCCCAATTTTATTTTCCTTCATCTTCTCTTGCGCTTGATCCAGCAAGATGTGGTAAGGCAGAATCACGTGAGCTCGGTCGGAAATCCGGAGATTATCCGTAGATACGCCGTTTTCGTGCAGGTATTCGAGTTCTTGAACCAGTGATTGGGGGTTCAAAACAACACCGTTACCAATAACACTGGTCTTGTCGGCGTAGAAGATTCCTGAGGGAATCAGCCGCAGTTTAAACGTTTGACCATTGAAAACAATCGTATGACCGGCGTTGTCACCACCTTGGTAGCGGGCAATGACATCAGCCTTCTCACTTAGAAAATCCGTGATCTTTCCTTTACCTTCGTCGCCCCATTGGCTACCAACTACTACTGTTGATGACATAACAACACCTCATTACTTTATTTTGCTAGGCCGAACACCCAGCAAGAATAAGTGTAACAAGTTCGGAATTAAAAAGCAACCGAAAAGCGAACTATTTTTATATTTATATCCAATAAAGTTCTATTTATTTCGATATAAAACTAATTATCCCGTAGTTCCATTCGAAATAACTAGCTAAAATGGGATAATCTATGGTATCATTACTACTGGAGCATCATGAGCTATTAATGAAATAATGTTCGGGTTTTAGTCCGTATTTATAGGAGGAAACGCATGTTAGAACGTTATACCCGACCAGAAATGGGTCAGATCTGGTCATTGGAAAATCAGTATAAATCCTGGCTGGCAGTCGAGATTGCCATTGACGAAGCTTGGGCGCAACTGGGCGAGGTCCCAGAAGAAGACGCCCGGAAGATTCGGGCCAACGCGACCTTTGACGTGGACCGCATTGCCGAGATTGAAGCAGTGACCCATCACGACATGGTCGCTTTTACGCGAAACGTCTCGGAATCACTCGGTTCCGAACGGAAATGGATTCACTTTGGCGTGACGAGTACTGACGTAGTGGACACAGCACAGGGCTACCGACTCAAGCAGGCCAATGTCGTGATTCGCCAAAGCCTAACCGACTTGATTGCGACATTGAAGACCCTGGCGCTGCAATATAAGACGACCGTCATGATTGGTCGGACTCACGGGGTTCAGGCTGAGCCCACCACATTTGGACTGAAGATGGCCCGCTTCTATGAAGAGATGCAACGTAACCTGAAGCGTTTTGACCAAGCTGCGGCCGAAGTTGAAACGGGGAAAATCAGTGGGGCCGTTGGAACCTTTGCCAACGTGCCGCCCGAGGTAGAAGCATTCGTGTGCGACCAACTTGGCATCACGCCACAGCCCATCGCAACGCAGGTGCTTCCGCGAGATCTACATGCGAACTATGTGGCGACACTAGCCTTGATTGGCACCAGTGTGGAAAATATTGCTACCGAGATTCGCGGGTTACAGCGTTCGGAAATTCATGAAGTCGAAGAACACTTTAATCCCGGGCAGAAAGGGTCTTCGGCAATGCCACACAAGCGAAACCCAATTGGTTCGGAGAATGTGACCGGGTTGGCGCGAGTCTTGCGCGGGACGATGGTTACGGCGTACGAAGACGTCAGTTTGTGGCACGAACGGGATATTTCCCACTCTTCGGCCGAACGGATGATTTTACCAGAAAGTACGACGTTGCTGGATTACATGTTGCACCGAATCAACCGGATTTTAAGCAATCTGGATATCTTCCCGGAAACGATGAAGGCGAACATGAACCGGACGTACGGCCTGATTTATAGCCAACGGTTACTGTTAAAGTTGATTGAATCAGGACTCAGTCGAGAAGACGCCTACGATCTGGTGCAGCCGCTAACGGCACAGGCTTGGGACCAACAGATTCAGTTCCGACCATTGGTAGAAGCTAATTCCGAAATTACGGCGCGCTTAACGCCGGATCAAATCGAAGATGCCTTTGACTATCACTATCACTTACGTCGGGTGGACTATATTTTCCACCGTTTAGGCTTAGACTAGCGCACATTCTAGGGGGAACGGATACCATGAAGACGACTTATTCAGTGACTGACGCACAGCAGAATTTGCCAGCACTCATGCAGGCAGCCAGCACAGGGACGCCCGTTAAGATTGAAACCACGGCGGGCAAGCAACAGGGCGCCGTTCTCCTGAGTGAGGCGCGTTGGACGGCCATTCAACGGCAACTTGCCGGTCAAGAACCAGAGGATGAACTGCACCACCGTCAGGATTTCTACCGGGCGTGGGGGCGACTATAAGGTGACACAAACGAAAAGAACCGCACCGTCTCGGGGAGAGAACAGTGCGGTTCTTTTTTATGAGGAGTGAGGTCACTTAGGGGGAGTGACACTCAGTTTAGAGGAGTTGGTTAGGTTTGAGGGAACCTAACCAGAATACGATTCTCTTAAGGGGGAGAGAATCTTAAAGGGATTGGGGTAAATAGAATTTGACTAGTAACAGTTACTGGCTAATTACTATGGTTATTACTATACCCGGAGTTTGTGAATAGAAACGGGGGAAACCTGTGACGACTTTTTGACAATTTGTTAAAGGAATTCTAAACGTGTGAAGTTTCTTTAATCTTGCGCATCAAAGTAGGCCCCCATCCCAGTTCGGTCTTTACCAGCCGTACAGTGGAACAGCACAGCCTTATCCGGTTGGTCGTTTGCCAGTAACGTTTCAAAGAAGTCGTGATAGGCGACCTGGGCAGAGCGCAGCGTCATCATTTGCCGGTAGACGTCCAGCATGTGATTGTGGCCGGATTGGTCATCAGTTGAGAAGCGTTCTTCCAATTGTTCCTGTGAAGCGGAGGCATCCGTCTCGTCATCGGCAGGGAAGACGGGGAGAAAATGATAGTTCACGCCAGTGGGCACCTTGTCGGGTGACTGAAGCTGTTCGTCCTTGGAACGAAAATCCACATCAGCCACGACACCGTAATCAGTGAGGTGCTGTTGATCGGCGGGGGTGAGGTCAGCCAGGCCAGCAGTCCGAATCAATTTATGCCATTTGACTGTGTGCCCGTCGATCGTGGGATAACCCCCTAATTCTCTGAAGTTGAGGCCCCCAGTCACGGCGATAATTCGGTTGTTTGTCATTACTATTTCCACCCTTTCCTATCAGTTGCTACGCGTTCTATTTTAACGGTTTTTGCAAAAATTACCTAGTAATTGCTTCTGGGGGAAGCGCTTTTTCGCGAAACGCTGTATACTGGCATAAGGGCAAAGAGAATGAAGAAGGCAAAAAGATAGGGTGATAGTCGTGAGTTTGCGTGGGAAATGGTTACTCTTCAAGACCCAGCATAGTCAGCTCAAGCAGCAGATGCAGCAAGCATTTTTACAACCCAGTCGGCAGAACCGCGCCGTGGTACCCCAAAAATTTCCAGAATCCATCGTCACCAAAGAACGCGAAGTCTTTGGCGGTCGGATTCTCACCGCGGGTTCCGGTGCGCCGCTGCCCCAGCACGTGATTTTATTTCACGGCGGGGCCTACACCATGCAAGGGACGACGGGTCACCGGAAGCTAATGGTGACCATGATTCAGCAAGCCAATCTGCGTGTATCCTATGTTGATTACCCGTTAGTTCCCGAAGCCACCGTCGATCAAACGGTGACGTTTGCAATGAATGCCTATGAATATTTGCGGGCACAGTACCCAGACGACCAATTCTTCTTAATGGGGGATTCCGCTGGTGGTGGCTTGGCGCTGACCGTACTCCAACAATTGCAGGAGCACCAAGAGCCGATGCCAGCCGGGACCATCCTCGTCTCACCGTGGACCGATCTCAGTATGATGAATCCCGACCTCAACGTGGCCGCCAAGCACGATCCGTTTCTCACCTTGGCAACGTTGAAGAAGATTGGCTTCCAGTACGCCGGCAATCATCCGGTCACGGACCCCATCGTCAGTCCCATCTATGGAAACTTTGACGACTTGGGACCAATCATGCTGTACTATGGCACCAATGAATTGTTGTGGGCCGATGATCAGCGCCTGCTCCAGAAGTTGGAGACCGCTAGCGGGACACCGTTCACGGCCCACGTGATGAAGTCGATGTTGCATGACTACATCCTGTGGCCAGAATTGCCGGAATCAAAAAAGACTTTCAAAGAAATTAAACAGTTTATCTTAACCGGTGAACTAGAATAGCTATCAAAACGGGTAGTCACAACGTGAAATGGTTGCGACTACCCGTTTGCTTATCCCGAAAAAAGAGGATAGGCACTCTGTTTGATAGGGTAACTAATTGTGTCAATCACTGTTATCTGACCCCGTAACATGCATTGTAGCGGGGTATAATAAGCCTAATTGCAGATAACTAAAGAGTTGGAATTTTGTTGGCAGAAGGAGTGGAAACTTATGTCTTGGCTAATATCGTGGTTAACAATTAGCTTAGCCGCGGGCGACAATTTTTAACCACCCAGTTATTAGACGATATATATAGCAGTAGGAGGGATTAGATGAAGGGACGATTGATTTTAGCCAGCTTGTTAGTAGGGCTGGCCGGTTATGGTGGGGTGCAGGCCCAAGCGGCCGAAACCACCACGGTGGCAACACCTTACCGCGAGAGTGAATTAAGCAATTTGAAACAAGCCAAGCAGGTGTCGGCCGGTAAAACCATCACTTTGGACTTGGTCTTGAAGACCCGCAACGGGAGTAAGCTGACGTCGACGGCGCTGGCGGTCAATACCAAAGGCAATAAGCAATTTAAGAAGTACCTGACGCCCAAGCAATTCCGGCAAAAATTCGGGCAGTCAACGACCACAACGAAGCGGCTAGCCACTTACTTCAAGGCCCACCATTTAAAGGTGACGACCTACAACAACGGACTGATCATGCAACTGAAGGGGTCTGCTTCCGCCGTGAACAAGACGTTTGCGACTAAGCTGAAGACGGCGCGCTACCACGGTGAGAAGATTCAGTATTCCAAGAAGATACCCAAATTACCCAAGAATGTGGCCAAGCCCATCAAGGCGGTCGTTGGAATTACCAACATGGTCAAGCTTAGCAGTTTAGCGGATACGTCATCGACGAGTTCTGATGGGCCTACGAGTGATGGCGCACCGCAGAATTTCTTGACGCAATACAACGCGACAACTAAGGCCACCCGGGGGAACAAGGGGAAGGGCCAGACTATTGGTATCATTAGCTTTAGTAAGGTAGTCAAGTCGGACATTACCCACTTCTGGTCGGCCGAGGGTGTGTCGTCCTCAGCGTCACGGATCAGTGTGAAAGCAACTGGTGGCGATCATATCTGGGTCGATGTAGATCCTGGCAACGATGAGACCGCGTTAGACGTTGAGCAGGCGGGATCGATTGCACCGAAAGCTAAGATCCGCGTGTATACGGCATCTTTGAGTGATGTTGGCTGGATCAATTCCTTTGCCAGCGCTTTTGCGGAGAACAAGGCCAGTTCGTTATCGTTGAGCTGGGGCTTGTCGGAAGGGGTGCTTCAGAGCCTGAACAAGTACCATCTCCTGACGCCGCTCTACGGCACCATTATGAGTACGCTACTCGCACAGGGGGCGACTCAGGGAATTTCAACCTTTGCGGCGTCCGGGGATACCGGAGCCTACGGTGAAAGCTTAAAACGTGACGGTTCGACGACCGAAGGCATTTACGCCAACTTCCCAGCAAATAATCCGTGGGTCACCGCGACTGGTGGGACGACACTTCCCGTTGAAGGAACGTTGGCCAATGGTATCACGGTCAAGATCAATCAGGAACGAACCTGGGGTGGCGATTATCTCTTTGATGCTTATCAGAAGGACAAGACGTTCTTTACGAAAAATGACGAGCTGATGGGGATGCTCCAAGCCGGCAGTGGTGGTGGAATTTCCACACTCTACGGTACGCCGAAATACCAAAAGGGCGTCTCCGGGGTAAACACCTACAATGCGCGGCAATACCTGACGGCGAGTGGTCTACCTAACCTGAATACCAGCTTGATTCGAGGTAAGGCGAGCGGTCGAAATTATCCGGATGTCGTCGCGGATGCCGACCCACTGACGGGTTACGATTCTTACACACGTACCGATGGTTGGAACGTCATTGGTGGCACCAGCGTGGTCGCACCACAGTTCGCGGCTATGACAGCGGTCATCAACAGTAACCGAAGCAAGCGCATGGGATTATGGAATCCACAGATCTACAAGCTAGCCCAGACGTCGAAAACCCCATTCACCACGCTAGATGCCGCAACCAACAATGGCAATCTCTATTATGTTGGCCAACCCGGTAAGACGTACAATCAAGCCGCTGGGTTGGGGACGGTTGATTTTGGGAAGTTGGCAAGAGAGTATAAATAGAGTGCGGAACAAGGCGCTTAGACTCTGAGCACTAACGTCAATAAGGATAAAAGCCCGGGCCTGGCTTTTGTTCTTATTGGGGTTAAGCGCAGGAGTCTGCCTTGTGGAGCACGTTTTGGCAATGTGAAATTAGCGGAAATCTTTGAACAACTGGAATGGAATAAATATGGATTTTTGCTCTTGTTGAGATTGAATCACGTTTTAACAATATGAAATGTGTGCGAAAGTCCCTAAGCGGTCGTAATCTCTCTACAATATAAATGCCAAGCAAATACCCACAGAGAACAAGTCGCAATTTCCCAAGACAAATCCAATTAAACCAAACCAAAAAAGAACCGCCTCCCAATCCATTCGGGAGGCGGTTCTTCATATTTAAACTTCTATTTAAACACGCGAACTAACTGCTTTTTTCCAGTGATGTAGCCACCGGCAACTTGGTAACGCAACGTGTCACTCTTACTAAAGTTATTGGCGTTGGAGTAAGTCCAACCAGTCACTTTGAGGACAGCGTGAGCGGAGACATGCTTGTTCTGCTTCGTCAGGTTAGCCGTGCTGTAACGGTTCAGCGCGGTCTTGGTTTGAACGCGCTTAGGCATCGTTTGTTTACCGGACTGAACGAGCATCTTGTTGGCGGTAATGTAACGACCGTTGCTTAAGACGAAACGGGTCGTTAAGTTCTGGTTCACGATTTTCTTGACTTTTAGAACTTGGCCTTGCTTGTAGTGGGCCTTCTTGTTGGTCAGAGTCTTCTTGCTGTAGGCATTGACTCCTTTAGGATTAATCACGGTAATCGTCTTGTGCTTCGTTGCGTAGTAAACACGGCTGGTGTACTTGGCGTTGGCCGTGACGTAACCAGTCTTGCCGTTGGTCTTGCTGTGGTGATTGACGTCCTTAACTTGGTAACGCTTGACGCCGTTCTTGGACTTGGCGTAGCCGGTTACGACGAACATTGGCCGGTTGATCCGCGCTTTCTTAGCGTACCACTGCTTGCGAGCCTTGTTGGTGAAGGTGGCATGCTTGTAGAGCCCAATCTTCTTCGTGGCGTAAATGACGGTGCCTTCAGGTGCAATGGTATCGCCGTCCCCACCGCTGGTAATAACCGGAGCGTACGTGTAGGTCACGGATTTAGCAGTACTGCCAAAGGTTCCCGTCTCGTCACCGGTGGTGTTGGTCAAACCGTAGCCATCGATGTCGAGGGGTTCGGTCTTGTAGCTGTCCCCGAGCTTACCCGTTAGCGTCTTGTCTGGTTTCAACGTGTTACCTTGGTCATCGACGTAGTGGACGGTGACAGGTTGGCTGGCGCTGGGCGTTGGTGTTGGGTCGGGAATAGATGGCTTTTCTTCAAACCAGAAGCTGTAGGCCTGTATACCACTTATGAGTAAACCACTCATTTGGTAGGTACCGTCTGCTTGTTTGATATAGTAGTTGGACATTGGCTTGCTGATCAGTGAGGCCATTTGACGATAAGAGGCATCGGGGTCAAGCGTAGCGAGTTTATCATCTGAGTAGTTACTGAGGGGGGTATTAATGAGTAAGCTGTCATAAAGGGTACCCCCAACAGTGTCATAGATGTCTTCACTTTGGAACATTTTATCTGTGAGCGATAAGAGTCCCGCACCAACTGGTGAAGCTACCAATTTCTTTCGAAGTGAATTTTGGTAGTCGGATTGGAGCTGATCAAAGGTGATTTTTCCTTTATTTTTCTGCGCAACGTGACTAGCAAGCCATGCTACCGCGTATGGTTGTAGAGTTAACCCATCGAGCATCCCATCTTTTGTAAGCCCTTCTGCCGCGCCATAGGCATCATACATGTAATCGAGATAGGATTCATTTAAATCAAGGGTAATGGGTGTTTTCAACATTTGTTGAAGAGCACTTTGGTCAATAGTCATGTTAGGAATGTTAGTAGCCAATTCTTTCATATAATCATCGTTGTTGATTTCTGCTGCGGTTAGTACAGTAGGTGCATTCGGATAGGTGTAATAATTTGTATTACCATCTTTATCACTAACCACGGTATATGGCATTCCAATTGAGCCCACCTTAATTGTGGTTTCTGCGGGATCGCTAGCCTTAGTCGTGGTTGCGGTCGCATTATCTGTTGTTCCGGTGCTATCAGCGTGAACGACGCTGGGACTGATGACTCCCCCAAAGAGAATCAGTGCTAAGCCGGCAATTGTAATTTTTCTAGTCATTTTGAACATTTAGATCACCCCGTATACTTTTTGCTTCCTCATTGGAAAGCAGTATACCATAATTATAGTTGTAATATAAGTGCTAAAGTGGCTTTGTAATAGTAATGAAAACGGATTATTTGAAAATATAATGAGAAGAATAAAAGTTAAAACGTTAGTTGCACAAAGCAACTAAAAAGTGGTAATCGACTGATTAATAAACTGGAAATCGTTCATGCGTTGGCCGTTTTAAAAGAAAATTCATGTTAAAAGCTTGGTATATCAAGTAATTTTGCCACGATTGCTCACACATAGAAATGGTTTCAGGGGGGAATGGCTTGTATTGCGAGCGAAGATTGGTCAACCTCATTTTTTTCTATTAAAAAGAGGTTAGGACGGTAGGGTCTTAACCTCAAAATGCTTCAAAAAATTTTTTATTTGTAAAATATACTAAACATCTACGTGGTGTTTCAATCGTGGGAAGACGTGGTAGTCTGACCAGCCCATGACGGCGCCTTGCGCAACCAGTGCCAGCACCGTCCCAAAGCCGATAGCGTGCAGTTGGCCCGTAAAGATGTAGGACAGCACGATAATGGTAACCGGTGGGATGTAGCTCGTCCACTGGGCAATGACGGCGGACCCCTTTAGGAAACGGAACCGCAGAATGTAAGCCAAGTCATCGTTAGGATGCATGATGATATTGCACCGCTGATAGATGGACACGGCGGCTGCCACCCCGAAGAGGCCGATGATATCGACGATCACGCGGCCAGTCAGATTCAGCGTGTTGACCCCAATCCAGTTCCAGAAGTAGCCGATCCATTCGACTAGGTAACTGAAGGGGATGATGTAGAGGATGTTGGAGACGAATCGTTTACGGTCAAAGTGTCCCAGAAACAGTTGATTCATGATGGTGACCACGATCCCGTAGCCAAACAATGTGGTCCCTAGGGGCACGTGAATCCAATTCGCCAGGTTGACGGATGAACCAGTCCAAACGGCACTCCCAAGGTTGGTCGAAATGGTTAAGGCGTTAGCGGCGGAGTTTAAAAAGATGGAGAACACCAAAAAACGCATGCGTTGTCCAAAGTCTTGCATTTTCGCCACTTTCCGTCACCCTGCTTTCTCTCGTATACCCTTTAGTGTAGTTTACTTTTCCTGTAATGGGAAGTCTTTTCACAAAGTCGGTGTGCGCTTAGCTGCCCGTTGGACAAAGTTGGCGAAGATCTGGCGCGACTCTTCGTGATGCTTATACATGTTCTCCGGGTGCCACTGGACGGCCAGAATTTGGTCGCTGTCTGGTGACTCCAAGGCTTCGACGACTTGGTCATCAGCCGTTGCGGTCACCTGTAAACTGGGTGCAATGTCTTTAACAGCTTGGTGGTGCCGTGAATTGACGTAGGGCCGGGGGCCGACCAACGTGCTCAACATACTGTTGGGTGCAACCGTGATGTGGTGACTGGGCTGGTTACCCATGGCGGCCTGACTGTGTTTGATATAGGCGGCCTTGTCCTCACTGAGATCCTGGTACAAGGTGCCGCCTAGCCCAACGTTGATCAGCTGTAAGCCGCGGCAGATGCCGAGAATCGCCTTGTTGTTGGCGACGGCTTGTTTTAGGAGTTCAACTTCGAATAGGTCGCGTTTGCGATAGGTTTTGCCCAACCGAATGTGGGGTTCTTCATTAAAAAAGGTGGGGTCGACATCGGCGCCACCGAGGAAGAGTACCCCGTCAAAGAGAGGCAGGTACTCGGCAACGTCAGCCGGATCGACGCTCGGCAGAATGATTGGCAGGCCACCAGCTTTGACGATGGCCTCCACTGCGGGGCGCGGCGCAAAGGCAGCGTTCCGTTCGTTAATAATATTGGTGGCTTCGTCGAGGGTATCGGCGGGTAAAGCAATGCGTGGGCGCATAGCGTCGCTTCCTTTCAATTTCTTCATTGCGGGTTGATTCCGTCGCCTTACAGCGTCTCCGGGTCGGTTAAAATGGACTGGGTCGCTGAGGGCGGACGCCTAAAGCCCAAGAGCGGTCTTCAGGCTTGGGACTAAGCCACTAGAACCGTGTCTTAGTGCCACCAATTGTCTAAGCGGCAAAGACCGCCACTAAGACAATTCCCACAGCTGAGTCCATTTTAACCAACCCTACGACTCATACGGTGTTAACCTGCAATGAATCTCTGATAATTGGTCATATCTCATGGAAATCTAATATGATAATACTTGCCCAGTATACCCGTGGTGCTGAGGCTTTGTCACGCTTATTTGGCGATTTGCGGATTCTGGCTAAGTTGGGGCATAGTTATGTTGAAATTGGTGAGTCAATCGGGTGTTGACGGTGTCATTTGACGAGTCGTTTGCGGTCGTCGGCTGGGCATTGAAAACCTTAATGTAATTGATTTGGAAACGCTACCCAACCCGTAAAATTTTTTGACAAAATAATTCACAATTATTTTGAATAACCCTACAATGGAATAGTAGACAAAAAAATAAAGCGAGGTAAACATGATGACAGAACGACAAGTGATTCAAGAGATTTTGAATTCTGAAGCTGTTCTTTACAGCTTTGAAAACGTCGATGAGGATTCAAAGGAATACACGCTTTTACTGCAACGTCAAGATAAGGATGTTCGGCCCATTGAGGAGTTAAACGACGAAATCAAGAAGTATTTCGAAAGCGCTAACTTCCAGTACAAAGAAGAGTTGAATCCTGAAGGCGAAGGCGATATCCGCTTAGTCATCAAACGGGTTTGATCTTTACATATTCGCGGTTATGGTAGTGAATAGGTCGCAACAAATTTTAGACTTACCGGAGCTTGGGGGCTGACCTCAAGCTCTTTTTAATGCCATTAAAAGGGTGTTCGCTGGCAGATTGCGGTTGGTTTCGGTAAAATGGATAGGATTGATTTGACAGAATTGGAGGCAGGCAACGTGACGCTAGAAGAACTGTATCGCACGATGGCGAAGGAGATGGGGCCGCAACCCTGGTTGAAGCCCGGTACGCCGTGGGCCGAGACGCCGGTCGAAATCATGCTGGGCGCGATTCTGGTCCAGAACACCAATTGGCGTAACGTGGAGCCGTCACTGATCGCCCTCAAGGCACAGACGGGATTCAATCCAGCCAAATTGCGGGAATACACGCCGGATACGCTGATTCCCGTGATTCGCAGCAGTGGATTCTACCAACGAAAGAGTGAAGCGATTCTGGCGCTAGCAACTTGGTTGGGCGAGGCTAACGATGACTTAGCTGCGTTGAAACAGCGCGGTGGGGCCAGTCTCCGCGAAGAGCTGCTCAGTATTACGGGTATCGGCAACGAGACCGCCGATTACATCCTGATGTACACGCTGGATCACGGTACCTTCATGGTCGACACCTATGCGCGACGGTTATTCGGTTGGCTGGGTGCAACCATGCCCAAGACGTATCCAGCATTCCAGAAGAAGGTCATGGGTCAACTCGACTTCGCCTTGGCCGACTATCAGGAGTTTCATGCTCTGATCGACGAGTTCGGTAAGCAGATCAAAAATGATACCGATTTTGCCCAATCGTTTCTGGCGGGGAAACAGCTGACCATTTAGAATTGAAATTTCTGCTTGTGACTACTTAGAATTCTGTCTGCTGTGAGTTACGGTCGGCGTCACATCAGAGTTGGTAGGAGAGCCAGCGAGTTGTGTCCGTGTGGAGACCACAGAGCTGAGTAAAATATTTGGACACTTAGTTTTAAATCCATGTAAAGCCGTAGGGCCGGTGAAAATGGACTCAGCTGTGGGAATTGCCTTAGTGGCGGTCTTGGCCGCTTAGGCAATTGGTGGGTTGAAAATTCGGTTCTCAGAGGTTTCAACCCAAGCCTAAAGACCGGCCTTTGACTTTAGGCGTCCGCCCTCAGCGTCACGGTTCATTTTCACCGACCCGAAGGCAAGGCGCAGCGTACATGGATTTAAAACCTTAAGGAATTACCAAACCAGCGGGCACCCGATACAAAATCTGGTGTTTTCAACTGGGGTCGTGCTATGATAAGTGAAGTGAAATTGGAACCGCTTCCGATTCGAAAGCAGTTATGGAGGGAGTAAATACATATGGCACTTAAACAACCGGAAGATTATATTTTGGCGGTCGACCAAGGGACCAGTAGTACCCGGGCCATGATTTTTGATCGTACCGGGCGCAAGGTCATCGAGGGCTATAAGGAGGTTCCCCAGTATTATCCGCATGCGGGCTGGGTTGAATCCGACGCCAATGAGATTTGGAACAGTGTGCTCTCGGTGATCGCCAGTGCGCTCATCGACGCCTCAATTCATCCAGAAAACATTCAAGCCATTGGCATTAGTAGCCAACGGGAAACCACCATCGTGTGGGATAAAATTACCGGCGAACCGATTTATCACGCCATCGGTTGGCAAAGTCAACAAACGGCGAGTCTGGCGAAGAAGCTGGCTGCGGACGGTCGTGCCAAGGCCATCAAAGACAAGACCGGACTGGTGCTAGATGCTTACTTCAGTGCCACCAAGATTCGCTGGATTTTGGATCACGTGCCGGGAGCGCAGGAACGCGCCGAGAATGGCGACCTGCTGTTTGGGACGGTTGACAGTTGGCTGGCCTGGAAGCTCTCCGGGGGGAAGATTCACGTGACCGACTACAGTAACGCGAGTCGGACCATGCTCTTTAACATTCACGAGCTTGAATGGGATCAGGACATTTTGAACTGGCTCAACATTCCTGCTGCGATGTTGCCCGAAGTGAAGTCGAGTTCCGAAGTCTATGGGGTCACGCAGAATTTCCAATTCTACGGGGTGGAAGTGCCCATTGCCGGCCTAATCGGGGACCAATCGGCCGCCTTGTTGGGGCAACTGGCCTTAGAACCCGGGACTGTCAAGAACACGTACGGTGATGGGGCCTTCGTCATGATGAACACCGGGGATGAACCACAGACGTCCGAGCATAATTTGTTGACGACGATTGCGTATAAGCTAGACGGTAAGGTGACCTACGCGCTCGAAGGGTCGATCTTAGTGGCCGGTACCGCTTTAGCTTGGCTTCACGAAAGTATGAAGATCATCGACAACGTTCCCGAATCACGCCAAGCCGCGATGGCCTCGACCGATGAGGATGAAGTATACGTGGTGCCCGCCTTTAACGGCCTGGGTGCGCCATACTGGGATCCCGATGCTAAGGGGGCCGTCTTTGGCCTGTCGCGGGGGACGAACCGTAACGACTTCGTGAAAGCCACGCTCCAGTCGATTGCCTACCAGACCCGTGATGTTTTGCGGACCATGAAGCAGGATACCGGCATCGACATTTCCGAGTTGATGGCCGATGGTGGGGCTTCGCGAAACCGCTATCTGATGCAGTTCCAGGCCGATATTCTCGACACGCCGGTTCACCGAGCAGCCGATGAGGAGACCACGGCGATGGGCGCAGCCATTACGGCGGGCCTGGCCGTGGGTTACTGGAAGAGTCTGGATGAAATCAAACAGATTCGGACGGATGGTCGCTTATTTACGCCGAATATGTTGCCAGATCGGCGCGAACACCTCTATGCGGGGTGGAAACAAGCAGTGAAGGCGACACGGGCATTCAAGCCAGATAACCTGTAATGGGTCAACATTAAATCTAAGCGCTTATTTATGAGGAGGCAGTTCTGGTTGGAACTACCTCCTTACTTATTACTAATGTAAAGTTTGAGGATTCTGTCGCATGTTTTTGCAAGATAAGAGTAAAAATCGTTTTAGTATCGAATTGATTGGGAGCGTTATGGATTAAGATGTCAGTAAACAAATGCCGCCGTGAGGGTAATCACGGCGGCATTTGTTGGAAAAGTCGGTGTCACGAAGCAGTGCCGAAACAGCCACCACACACGATTCGTTAGCGGACAAAACCAATTGGCCGATTCCGTCCAGCTAATCCAGTGGTTGGAGGTTGAAAGCCATGCGGCGTATCAGCGGAATGTTCGATTCAACCGATAAGTGTGGTTACTAGGAGGTCCATTACCCGCCAAAATGTCGTGAACGCTACTGATTTGCCGTTCCCGACTTTTCGCTGGAAACACCGATAACGCCCCGTAACGTTAGTTCCATTAATTTACCGGTGGGGCGGGATTTTTAGCGATTTTTGAGTGAAATTGGGTGATCATTTCTGCCCGAAAAAAAGGACCGTGTTATGATACCAATTGAGTTCAGGGATGAATTCGAAAATTTACTGGGGGGTAATTGTTATGATGAAAAAAGTTGCAATGATCGCAGCGGCTGCAGCTATGGTATTACCATTGGGGATTGGCGCCATTGCTCCCGCAAACAACGAGGTCACTGCTTTTGCGGCTGCTAAACCAGCAGCTAAAAAAGTTACCCACACTTTAATCAGTGCAAAAGCTATCAAGAAAGCAGCATTCCACGTTAAGAGTGGCAAGCCAGCTCTGTATAGTGCAGTGTTTGCAGCTGATCAAGCAAAGGTCGGCATGACCAAGAAGGGGACCTTAGCAGGCGGCAAGACCTACTACGCAACCAAGAAGATTGTGGTTAAAGTCAAGGCTACCAAGACGACCAAGGCCAAGAAAGTCACTTACGCCTACATCAAGACGTCCAACGGCAAGGTGAAGGGCTGGGTTGCACTTTCTAAGTTGACGGCTGGCAAGTTCATGGCCGCTGACGGAAACGCCGACGCCAAGAAGGCAGCCGACAAGATTGCAGGGAAGACCTACACGCTGGTTAGTGCTAAGAGCATCAAGAAGAGCGCTTTCCACTTTAAGGGCAACCAACCAGCAGTCTACACCGGCAAATTCGCCGCTGACAAGGCAAAGGTAACGTTAACCAAGAAGGGTGTATTGCCACAAAGCAAGACCTTCTACGCTACCAAGACAATTACCATTAAGAAAGCTAAGAAGAACGTGGCTTACGACTACGTAACCAGCGGCAAGACGAAGGGCTGGGTCTTAGCATCTCAACTGACTGCCGGCAAGTTCATGGCAGCCGATTAGTTTAAATACTCCAGTATATTTAAAACGGATGGCTTGCGGGCCATCCGTTTTTTTTTTGCTTTTTAAGTGTAAATGTTGTGTGTCGCTTGCGGCTGCCAGGGGTTCTGCCGGCTGTGGAAGAGGTGGGAAACTTTTAAATTATTTCTTGTAGTTAAAGTTAGGAATATTATTCCAACGGTGACTCAGCCAAATGGCGGCCGCCTTAGGTTCGCGGGAACGAGTGAAAATGCCCTTCTTATTCCCTTGGACCCGGTTGATGCCGAACTTGGTCTGGAAGTCGGCGAAGTTCCAAAGTTGCTCGCCGACAAAGTTATCGATCTTATCGAAGATCTTGGCGTTCATGTCGTAGTAGTTGACCTGATATTCTTCAGAGAATGGTTCGTTGTAGGCACTGTGTACGCCAGCCACCGTGTCGGCGCCAAATTCCGTGAACATGATTGGCTTATCCGGCCACTTTTCCTGCCAAGTGCGCAGTTCAGTTCCTTCAGCGGCGGCCGCAGCCTTGAGGTCTCCCGTTTGGAGGTACCAGCCGTAGTAGCGGTTCAGCGTCAACAGGTCGGCGAGGTCGGAACAGGTGTCGCGGTCCGGTGTGGACATCATGATATTGATGTAGGTACATGGCCGATTCTGGGTATCCAGACTGCGGGCCAACTTGAAGAGGGGTTCGAAGTAATCGTGAGCGCCGGGTAGGAAGGTTGCCGGTTCGTTGGCAATGGACCAGATCACAACGGAGGCGTGGTTCTTATCCCGGCCAATCATTTCCTTTAGGGCCTGTTCATGAGCGGCTTGCGTTTTAATCGTGGACCAGAAAGGATTTTCGGTATTCTTGAAGGCGCTGGAAACGTCAAAGTTGAAGTCAGGCATCAGGCCAACTGCGGGGACTTCATCGATGACTACGATTCCTTCACGGTCACAGAGCCGCATCATTTCTTCGGAGTAAGGGTAGTGGGAGGTCCGGAACGAGTTGGCCCCAATCTTCTTCAAGAGGTTCAGGTCGAGCACGTTGACGGCTTCATTCATCCCACGACCGTTGACGTAGGAATCCTCATGTTTGCCAAAGCCTTTGAAGTAGAAGGGTTCGCCGTTGATCAGGAACTTCCCAGACTTGATTCCGATGGTCCGCAGGCCAAATGGTTCCGTATAACTGTCGACCACAGTATCGTCATCCAGAATCTCAACGCGGGCCTGGTACAGATAAGCATTCAACGGTTGCCAGAGGTGGATGTTGTCCAAATGAAGCGTGCTATCGGCGCCGTTGGCGGTGGCAACAACTGTTCCTTCTTCGTCCAGCAGGGTGACCTTAACCGTCGCGGCCGCGGTGGTCTTCACGGCGACATCGATGTCGGCACTAGTCGTGGCCAGGTCGATGTGTGGCGTCACGGTGATGTCTTCCACCCGATTCCATGGCGTTGACAGCAGGTTCACGTTGCGATGGAGTCCGGCGTAGTTGAAGAAGTCAAAATTTTCGTCGACGTGTGCCACGGTGTTGCCGTTGGCGTCCTTAGTTTCCGTGTAGTTGCCAACTGGTAGGGTCGAGTGGTCTAGCAGATTACTGATCTTGACGGTCAACCGGTTGGTGCCGGCCTGAACGGCATCGTTGATCGGCAGTTCAAATGGCGTGAAGCCCCCCTTGTGATGGCCGACGGCGGTACCGTTAACGAAGGCCCAGGCTTCGTGAGTCGCCGAACCAAAGCGTAGGCTCAGTCGTTGATCCATTAATGCGGCGGGGACGGTAAAATCACGCTCGTACCAGAAGTAACCACTGTGTTGGCGGAGTTCCGGGTTGGCCGTCTGGTCGTTGAAGGAAGCGGGTACGGCCATGACCTCGGTCGTTTGTAAGGGGGCAACTGGGTCGTGACGTTCACCGTCGGCTTGCATCTTAAAGGACCAGATACCATTTAAACTCAAAACGGAACGGGTTTCAGTCATCAAAGGATATAGCATTCGAATCACTCCTAAATTTATTTTCGATCATTATTGCAATCGCTTACAAAAAGAATAAACTAGAATTGAAGGATGTGCTTAAACAATATTGCGGTTTTAAACACTATCTTAACGTTGCTCGAAATTATTTTTATTTGCGAAAGGAGTAGTGATTGCGGTGGCGCTAACCGAGATCAGTCAATTAAGTGCTAATCTGGCGCGTATCAGTGGGGTCAGCATGCGGGTGTGTGATTCCCAGTTAGTAACAGTTTCGCTGAGTGGGGATGATGCGGCGTTACCAGTCTTTCGGACGTTGCCGACCCAGCCAACTCAGGTCGAGCGGGCGATTACGACGCAGGGGGACTTTCTGGCTGTAGGTATTTTTACGGCGGCCACGCTCACGGGTTATCTGATCGCCGGCCCCTGCGAATCGGAGAGTGGTAGCCTGGCCCAGATTCTAGTCGCCAGTCTGGTCGGTGCTCAACAGACAGCCACGATACACGACGACCACATCAAGGTGCCACCGCTGACGGTGGACCTGGCAGCAACGGATAGTGATGATGACGCGGCAATTACTGAGCGATATGTGAAGCAGAACCGCCTGATGCAACTGATCACGCAGGGGGACACCGAGCAACTCCCAGCGGCGATTACGGCGGCCGTGTCGGTACGCGATATCGAAATTTTCTTCTCGCGGGTGCCCAACCGGCGCCTTCGCTCGGCCAAGAATATTCTGTACGTCTTCAACACGATGTGCCGACTGGCGGCCGAGCGTGGCAACGTCAGTCCAGTCACGCTGGACCGTGTGTCGAGTCACTACGCCATGACCATTGAACAGTTACCCTCCCTGAAATATTATCAACGACTGACTACGGAGATGGCGACCCAGTACTGTGAAATTGTGGCTGCGCGGCGGGACAATCATTACAGCAGCAAGGTCAATCAGGCGTTGCAGTTCATCTACCGCCACTATCAGGAGGACCTAAGCTTGGCCAACGTAGCTGCTGCGGCTGGAGCGGCACCGACCTATTTGTCACGATTGTTCAAGCAGGAGACCGGTGAGACCATCTTTGAATTTATCAACCGTTACCGCGTGCAAATGGCCCAGCAGTACCTTCGTCACCGGCCGGAATCCGTGACCGACGTGGCTTTTCACGTGGGCTTCAACAACGTGACGTACTTTAACCGGATGTTCAAACGCTATGCTGGGATGACGCCACTGGCCTATCTGCGGGGGAGTGAACCGGCGATTCGGGGATGAATAAGCATGTTTTGAGACGTGAATGGCACTAACAATGTGTCGTCGTGATACAATGAAGCCAGACAAAAAGGGCTGCCACATTCTCACGTGACCTCCCTTTCTGGTAGCCGTTGCGGAACACGGTAGCAAGCGTTACTGAAGTAAAATAATCTTACCCTTTCAACTCGCCAAAGTTGTGAACAATCTAGGGAAGGTTATTTTTTTTGATTATGATCTCGTTGGTCTTTGTAAATGGTGTAGACTAGCGCAATTACCGATACTGCGACACCGTACCAAGCTGCCAATGCTGTGAACTCCTTTGGTTGGATTTAGTCGAAGACCCACCTCCCGTCAAAGCAAAACAGCTACCGTTCCCTCAACTTCTACTTGTGCCAGCATACCAGAGCGCCATGATTTATTTGTTCGAGACGGCTTACAAGTTTTGTTATATAAATAAGCGTTAATTGTGAGGCAATTTCGACTAATTATTGCGCAGCATGACCATTGCGACCTTAAAACGATAGTTCTAGGTTGTCCGCCAATCACGTGTTATGCTGAGACAGCATAACCAGCAGACAGTGAGAAAATTTGCAGAAATACAGGCTGTTTTTGACCACAGTTACGACCACATAATTCACTTCAGGTTTTAACCATTTATATTGTCATCCACAGAATTACAATTGCAACACGCCCTGTTACAATGGCCGGTAGATTAAGGTTTCCTAGCGTTTCTTAGAAGTTGCTAATTAGTTCATGTAAACGCTTTACAATACATGACAAAGCAAGCATAATGAAGACGTAAAGGGCTCAAAGAATCTACGGAGGTGTTTTTGATGGTTAAAACAAAAGCAGTAATGATCGGTGCCGGTTTATCTAACATGGCCGCAGCGGTTTACCTGATTCAAGAAGGCCATTGGCGCGGTGAGAATATCACTTTTTACGGTGCTGATATGCATGGGGCTAACGATGGTGGCGAAACGACCGATTTCAGTGATGAATATTGGAACAAAGAACACCCGTTAGACAACCATACGGGGTACGTTGCCCGTGGTGGTCGGATGCTGAATTACCGGACGTACGTTGATTTAATGGACTTGCTGGACCGGATTCCATCGGCGACTGAAGAGGGCATGACCGCGGCCGAAGATACCCGCGACTTTGACGCACACCACAGAACGTACGATATCGCGCGTTTGATGGAAGGCGGCAAGGGCATTATCGATGGTGGTAAGCTGGGCCTGAACAACAAGGACCGCGTGCTGTTGTCGAAATTAGTATTGATGCCGGATGAAGAAGAAACTAAGCTGGATAATGTGACGATTGCTGAGTTCTTCAAGGATGATCCACACATGTTCCAGACCAACTTCTGGTTCATGTGGGAAACCACGTTCGCATTCCGGATTCAGAGCTCCGTTCAAGAACTCCGGCGTTACATGCACCAAATGATCTATGAATTTACGCAAATTGAACATTTGGTTGGGGTCAACCGGACCCGTTACAACCAATTTGAAAGTATGATGTTGCCTCTGATCAATTACTTAAAGGATGAGGGGGTTACCTTCATTTCGAACCGGATCGTCACCGATTGGGAATTTGCCGACAGTGCGATGCAGGATGAAATCACGGTCACCGGCTTGCACGTCAAGAACGTGGAAGATGATTCCGAAGAACTGGTCACGATTGACGACGACACGGCAGTCATCTTCACCAACGGGTCGATTACCGATTCCGCCACGATGGGGGACTACAACACGCCGGCCCGTGAAAACATGGAATACGGGATCAGTGCCGCACTGTGGAAGAAGGCCACGAACCGCTTCTACAACTTAGGGACGCCAGATAAATTCTTCGACGACCGGAAGAACTCTGAGTGGGTCAGCTTCACGTTGACCACGAAGAACCACCTGTTGTTGAACGAAATTACCCGGATCACCACGCAGGTTCCTGGGAACGCGCTGAACTCCTTCCTGTCAACGACGCCAATCACGCCGCTCGGGCAAAAGGACGTCAACATGTCAATTGTGGTTCATCACCAACCACACTTTACGACTCAGAAACCAAACGAATCCGTTATCTGGGGCTACTTCCTGTATCCACGGCGTCAGGGTGAATTTGTCCACAAGCAATACATCAAAATGACCGGTAAGGAAATGGCTCAGGAATTGATTGGGCAATTGTCCAAGGTCGATCCTGGTCCAAACAACATCAAGAACCATGAAGCTGAAATTCTGGATAGTATCATCAACAATATTCCAGTCTACATGCCATACGCTTCAGCTTTGTTCAACAACCGGGCTAAGAGCGACCGGCCTGAAGTCATTCCGGCACATTCTACGAACTTAGCCTTCACTGGTGAATTCGTTGAACAGCCTTACCAGATGATCTTCACGGAACAGAGTGCTACTCGTTCCGGTGAAATTGCGGCCTTCCACTTCGCTGGTGTGCCAATGGATAACTTGGTTGATACACCACGCTATGACAAAGATCCGAAGACCTTGTTGAAGGCGACTAAGCGGATGTTTAGCTAGGGTTTTGAAATGAATAGTTGAGAAAGGCGAGCTGTGGGCTCGCTTTTCTTTTAGCCTGAAATGTTAGAAATTATCGCCTATGGCTGCTAGAGAGTCTGCCGGGAAGTCTTCAATCAACGGGCGGGCTTCCGGTGTGATGGCAGACCCTCGACAATGCTGTTGTAACGGTTCTTCAGCACAAAAAAAGGTGTCACCAATTTTTCTTGGTGGCACCTCATAATTAGACTTACGAGATAACTAACTTGCCATTCCGTTCACGTTGACCCGATGTTCCTTAGTTCCTTGCCAGAAAGGTACTTTGACGACACCCATGATCTTATCGGCATCGACATAGCCCCAGGCACGGCCGTCCTCAGAGATACTCCGGTGGTCACCCAACACGAAGTAGTGGCCCTTAGGCACCGCATTCCCCTTGTAGGACCAGTTGTGTGCCTTGGCTAGACTACTTAGCGTCCAGTTTCCGGTTCCGGTCGTCCGCTCAGCCTTGCTGATGAAGGACTGATTGACCTTCTTATTGTTCACGTAGATGTAGCCGTTCTTGCTTACGACCTTGTCACCCGGCATCCCGATGACCCGTTTGACGTAGTTGGTATTCTTGGCGGCGTTAGGATCTTCCCCGTAAGCATCAAAGACGATGACGCTCAATCGCTTGACGCTGAGGGGCTTGACCACAATCATCCGCTCCGTGTCGGCCAGGTTGGGTTCCATGGAACCGCCGGAGACCTTGACCACTTCGACGCCATAGGTCCGCACGAGCAGAACCAGGACTGCGGCGACCACGATAGGGACGACCCAGCTTAAGATATTACGTAACATTTTCATTTTGACAGTCGGCTCTCCTAGATAAGTTTAATGATTCTAGTCTACCATGAGTCACCGCATCTATTGCCAATTTAGTCAAAAGTTAAAGAATTCCCTAGAAATTTCGTTCAAATGGTAGCGCTTTCTTTGAAACTATGCAACAATTAAGAGGCATCAATAGACACATGCTAAGGAGGAAACACTATGGCAGAGCTAGAAGAATTATTGCAAGTGGCTACCGACATGTTGGATCGTGCCTACACCCCATATTCTCATTTTCAGGTAGGGGCTGCAGCGGTTGGTGCCAGCGGTAAGGTTTACGGTGGTTGTAATATTGAAAATGCGGCGTACGGTGCAACGAATTGTGCCGAACGGACGGCTATTTTCTCAGGGATTGCTGCTGGGGAGAAGCGGTTCACCGCGCTATTGGTTACTGGCAATACCGAGGGTCCGATTGCGCCGTGTGGTTCATGCCGACAAGTGATTAGTGAGTTCTTTGATCAGGACGCTGTGATCTACCTGACCAATCAGAAGGGGTCCTTAGCCGAAACAACGGTAGCGGGACTCTTACCAGGGGCCTTTCTAGAGTTGAAGTAGTAAAACGTTTTGTTACATACGGGCTGGGATGAAAAATCTCAGCCCTTTTTGGGTTACCGGTGAGTTTGTATGGGGGCAGGCATTGTAGTTTTGAGTGGCGACAATCCCTGGTAGCACGCGGAATTCTTGAGAATGGTGGTTGTTAAAGCGGGTAGCCACACTACTATTTTAGATAAATTACTTTGACACGCATAGTAGTGTGTGATACATTAGACCCAATCAAGAAAACGCGAAAGGAAGTGGCAACATGGCTGAGGTGATCTCCAAAGATTTAATCCGGGGCCATACGGATACGATTGTTCTGAATATTTTGCAGCAAGGTGATAGTTACGGGTATCAGGTGGCCAAACGGGTGCGTGAACTCAGTCAGGGCCATTACGAATTGAATGAGGCTACGCTCTATACGGTGTTCCGTCGGCTGGAGAAGAATGGTGCGCTGACCGATTACTGGGGCGATGAAACGCAGGGGTCGCGGCGAAAATACTATCACGTCACGACGACCGGCCAAGAGATGCTGGCAGAGAAGAAAATCGCTTGGCAGTTCGCTAAGCCAATTATTGATGAATTGATTACGGGTCAGATTACCGAGGAGGTCTAAACATGGACGATATTACAATGGAGATTCGCACGCGGTTGGATCAGCTGTTCAGCCAATACCAACCATCCCGCGCATTAACGGAATTAAAAGAGGAACTAGTCGGCGACTTGACCGAAGCCGTCACCGACAAGATCAACCAAGGCATGACGGCGACCAAAGCCATTGATGAAGCTATGAGCCAACTCGGTGATATCGACAGTCTTCTCAAGGAAGTCGCTGCTGAGAATGCCGCGCAAGCTGATGATCAGGCGGACGATTCCCAGCAGGATGACACGGCCACGGATGATGCAGGCGCGGATGCCAACGCTAAGACGGGTGAACATAGTCACTCGCACGTGCAGATTGGCAAGCTCCACATCACCGATGACCAGGTGACCTGGGGTGATCACGTGGTCGTCGATGGTGGTGACAAGGTTGATTTGGGCAAATTGGTTCAAGTCGATGGGGACCACGTTTCAGTCGGCAATGGCTTCATTGACGTGGATGGCGACGATGTCAAAATTAACGGTGAGCGACCACAGCGGGCCTACGTGGGGTCACTCAAGCTCGTCAATACACAGTCCTTTGCGGTGACCGATGTGTCGGAAGTGGTGATTGACTATCCCGATGCCGCGGTCAAGATTGGCCAGGCGAGTGCTTCCGAAATCGTGGTCAACGAGTACATGAGCCGAGACAGCGAACGGTTCTTCCTGCGCAGTAAGCAGTACGGTTCTCAATTGGAATTGCGTCAGGGTGACCGGCCACGGTTATGGCCACTGCACGTGCGGACGGAGATCTTTATTCCTAGCACGCTGAAGGGCAGTGTCCGGGTTCATGCTGGCAATGGTAGCCTGGAGGTCAGTGATCTGCGGTCGAACGCCGATTTTGAGATTCATGCGACTAATGGGGCCATTCGCGCATTTAACAATCAAGTTATGAACTTTGACGTGCAGGCGACGAATGGTTCGGTCCGGCTTAATCAGATGGCGGCGCTCGACTACCGCATCGTTAGCACGAACGGGTCAGTCACGGTCGATGATGCCCAGGGAACTGGGAAAATCGAGTCGACAAACGGGGCGATTCGCCTGACGAACCACGCGGGGGATGCGACCCTGAACTCCCGCAACGGGGCGATTAAGGTTAGCGGCTTTACTGGGAAACTGGCAAGCCGCAGCCGCAACGGGGCCATTCGTGTTCAGAACCTATCTGGCGGTGGTCGCCTGAGCTCCGGTAACGGGCGGGTCAGTGTGCAGGTCAGTGACCTGACTAGCGATTTGGAAATTACCGGAAATGGTAGCGCCGAGATTGAACTGGCCAATGAGGCCTACAACTTCGACGTGCGCAATGATGACGGGACGGTGCGGGTTCCTCGCGTAGCCCAACTGACACTGGATGACAGTCACCATAAGATTGGCGCAGTTGGTGAAGCACCGACCGCAACGGTTAAAGTTGATACGGTTCACGGTAGCGTTCGCGTGGAATAGCACGTCATTCCGGCGGTAGCGTTCGGCAGAGACGGTGCTAACAGATCGTTCTGTGACGACTGTTCGCAATCAAAATAACTAAAAGAATCCCCCTATACCATCGGCGACTGCTAATGGTATAGGGGGACTTTATGTTTTAGGGTAATATTTTTGGGTTGAGGCGGTTGAACCCCATCAATGAATCAAAGTATGCAAAATTAAAAATGTGACCAGCCAGATTAAAGTGGTGCACAATTAAATGATGATTGCGCGGTATAATCAAGGGGGTTCTACGGTGAATTTTGCCGTAATTTAGGTTTTAAAAAGTAGCGAAAAAGCCGGTTAAAAGCAGAAAAGACAGCGTTTTCGACAAATTGTAAACAAAATCCCAACAATTTATTAAAAAAAGGTTTATTTTTTAGTCGAGAGAGGCGATACTAGAGGGAGTTACTGTGCGGTAGAATCATAGAGATACCACCAAGATTGAAATTGGTGTAGTTTGACCTGACTGATCTGAGTTAGGGGAATCTCGCGGGAACGGCCAGCGGCCAGTCCCAAATAGACGGTCGCCGGTGAAATGAAATCGACGGTTCCCGTATAAGTAATGTTATGAACGTTGATTGTAGTAATTTGGTTTCTTTGGTAAGCAGTTTGGAGTAGTTGCTTAATTTGCTGATGCGCCTGGCTAAGCATGGTCATCACGTCCTTGATTAAATGATTAGTTCTATTATAGAACGTGTGTTCGATTTTGGGAACCTCTAAAAATAATTTTATTGGATAAGATGGTTTGATAGTGAAATATAAGTAGGGTTATCCACTTTTTTCATATTGACCGGTGACGGGACTATAATTTTCGACTAAAATTAAGACCCGTGGGCTGTACGCAAATTAGGACGTTAATAGGCAGCGCCCGGCGCTGAAACTAGAAGGAGTAATGGATTTATAATGACAGAGACGACGAATGACAACGTAACGGAAGCAGAATTGAAGAAAGAGTTTGACGATCTATACATGCACATCTTCAAGTATATCGGGGATTTCGTTTCAATTCCGACGCAAAAGTACAATCTGACCTTTGAAGCCTTCATGGTGATGGAAAACGTTGCCCGGAGTAAGAATGGGCAAACGCTGGTTGAACTTGCCAAATTAGAAGGCGTCTCCAAGAGCGCTATCGCTCGCCAGGTCAACGTATTGCTGAAGGAAAACTACGTTATGCAAAAAGTAGATCCTAATGACCGTCGGGTAAAATACATCACGTTAACGGCTGCTGGGAGTCGGGTTCAACGGAACTTGGCCCAAGCCACTGACGAACGGTTCCACCGCTGGTTAGGCTTTTTCGGTAAGGATGAAGCGGAACACTTCATCAAGGTCTTACACCAAGCAAATGACCGTGCGGTTGCTGCAGGTTTTGTAGGCTTTGACAGCTTACATGACAAGCGTCGCAACTCAAACCGCGGCCGGACACACGGCGGCAGAACTAGTGACTAATTTTAATGCAAACGAATAGACAGTACGAAGCGGGCAAGGTGCCTGGGTCGTGCTGTCTTTTTTGTGTAGAGAGTGGAGCAAGGCGTCTAGGTTCCGAGCATTAGGGAGCTAAGGTCTTCTGTTCGGCCTTGCCGGACAGGAGGACTTAGCTTTCTAAGCGGAAGAACCTGCCTTGCGGAACTCGTTTCCGAGGCCGCAAGTTTCCCCAGTATCTCGCCGAGAGCAAGTTTGTATCTCTGAGTCAGAGCAACCACTAATAACTCATGCAGGGTGGAGTTTAAACGGTAGATCATGGTCCGCAATCCAATTCTCCCCCAAAAGTCAAACTAGTTAATCCAGTTAAGCACCAAACGCAACGCCAAGCAACGCATCTAAAATACCCATCTCAATACGTTAAGCGATTCATCCAGTTAGTAAGCTTTCCTTACAATTAAATCCACCCACCACTAGCAACGTTTTCCGCTAAGTGATGGGTGGATTTTTAAAATTATTGTCAAAAATAATGAGACAGATTCTCCAATTTTTACGTTACCTCAATTGTCAAATCAAGTGCAACACTAAGAATCTATTCTTAGAAGTGGTCTAGTTGCTAAGCTAGTTCAGGCATTAGATCGGCTGGGCAACGATAGTTTAATGACCGCCGCAGCCGGTTGTTTAAGGTATCCTGAGCCAGCTGAATATCAATGAGTGAGGCCAAAACCAAGGATCTACCCTTCGGGAAGAACTCGCGCAAAAGGCCGTTAGTGTTCTCATTGGTTCCGCGTTCCCATGGTGAATAAGGATGGGCAAAGTAGATGTCCGTTCCCACCACTTGGCTCAAGCTTGAGAACTCGGCACCGTTATCAAAAGTAATGGTTTTAAAGTACTCAGTTCCATAGTCATATAAGGTGTTCTGGAGGGCTTTCAAGCAAGTGTCGGCATGATAATTGGGAAGTTTAACGATGATTTCTAAACGACTAACACGTTCAGTCAAAGTCATTAATGCTGGCTCAGATTCAACTCGTTTACCTTTGACCAAGTCACCTTCCCAGTGTCCAAGCTCTTGACGTGCTTGAACCACAGTGGGACGCTCTTCGATTGAATGGCCCAGATTCTTCTTATTGATTCGGTGATGCTTTGTTCCGGGACGTTTGACTCGGCGACGGAGTTTAGCTGGTAGGTCTGAATTACGGATAGTTAAACGCTGGTCATCAATGTATCGATACACCGTCGGTGTTGAGGGACAGACAACTCCTGGGTAATTAGTCTTGAATTGGTGAACAAAAGTATCCACACTATGCATTCTGGGGCGAGCTTTTAAAGCTGTAACCAAAGCATTACAGAAGGTTTGACAGTGATCAAAGAGTCCACGATAACAGCTGTTTAGCCGGTGCTTACGATAAACTGCTTCGCCAGTTTCCGCCAGATATGACTGTTCGAAGATACGAGTATTAGCGTTAATCTGTGTTGTTGTCCCCCGTCTTAATTCACGCGAAATCGTACTGGGATTACGATGAAGAGCCTTGGCAATCCGGCGGATGGACCAATCTAAGCCCCTTAGGGCTTCAATTCGACCACGTTCAGCTAAATTGAGTTGGTGATACTGATTAGATATGATATTCTTAATTCGGGTCATGAAGATACCTCTTTCTTGTTTGTGGTGAATTAAGAATAGGTCTTCATGGCCTTTTTGACTAGTCTGAATAAAGAACTGGTCTAGTAGAGCAGGTGTTGCACTTCAATTTTAAATCGAGGAATTTTTACGTTAGTAATAAGTATAGGGAAAATCAGCCGTGCTGATTTCTAATGTCATTAGCAGACCTCGCCGCCAAAAACAACCTACGCGTCGCGGTCGACGGGGGTGATCTTCGCCTGTAATTCCCGTTCATTGTAGAGCAGAAGCACGACGAACATCGCCACGTAGAGCAGTAAAGGCAGCCAAGCGTAGTTCAACGTGATCATGTGCTGAGTCGCCACATTCTGCGCGTGGTTGGCCGCATAGCCCGAGAGGTGGAAGAGGCCCGCCGTAATCAAGCCGCCCAAACCGAGCCCCACATTGACGCCAAAGTCGTCGGTGGAGGCCAGAATTCCCTCAGCTTGGATGCCCATCGCCATGCCGTAACGAATTGTATCGGCAATCATGATGGAGACCAGCCCAATGATCAGACCGTTACCCACTGAATTTACCAGGATACCGGCGAAAATCACGGGCAAGAGATTGCTGACGACCCCGCCACTTAGAATCAGTTGGCCAGCCGCCGCAATTGCAATCCCACTCAACATGGTCCGCTTCTTGCCCCACTGCTGAGCCGAGTTAACGATCAGCAGCACGCCAATCAGGGCTGCAAACGTGAAGCCGTTGGCGTAGGGCACGAGATTCTCACTGTGCTGAATGTATTTGAAATAGTAAATCGTCGTCTGGTTCTTGATAGACGTGGTCAGCCAATAGAGCAGAATGACGACCGAGATCACCAGCCAGGGCTTGTTCTGCCGCAACATTTTGCCCACAGCGCGCCACGATTGGTGAGACTGTTCAGGATTGGTGAAGCGCTCGTACACGTGGAAAAAAGTATTCCAAATCAGTGCCAGCGAGATGACGCCGAACAGGATGATGGTTAGCAGGAACCCTTGCCGCTCGTTGCCGTGACCAAATAATGCCACCAGGGGCAGCGTGAAGACGGCCACGATGATTTGCACGGAACTACCGCAGAATTGCCGAATTACGCCCAGAATTGTTTGCTCGCGGTCATTTTGCGTCAGAGTCGGTAGAATCGAGGTGATCGGCAGGTTAACCGCCGTGTAGAAGAAACCCAGTCCAAGGTAGGTGACGTAGGCCCAGATGAGTTTGCCAGTCCCACTAAAGGGCGGCGTGACGAAGGTCAGTACGGCGAACAGGACGTAGGGTAAGGCATACCAGAGAAAGAAGGGCCGACTCTTACCCCACTTCGAATGGGTCCGGTCGATCATTAAACCAATGATCAGGCTTTCCACAACATCTGCCAGTCGTGCGACCACAAATAGAATCGCGGCGGCACTGGCGGATAAGCCGTAGACGTCGGTGTAGAAGAACAACAGGTAGGTGGTCATCATCTGGAAGACCAGATTATCGGCCGCATCGCTGAGGCCGTAGCTCAGACGTTCCGGCCATTTTGTTTGCCAAGGTTTCATCCGTGGCGACACCTCCGTATAAAATTGGTTATGGGTGTTTGATGATGCATGTTGCCAGCGCCTTGCCGGGTGGTGGAAATAGCCTGGAACGCTGGGGCGGACGTCCAGAGCCGAAGAGCGGTCTCTGAACTTGCTTTTAAGCCTCTGCGAGTCGAGTCTTAAAAGCACCAAGGTTCTAAGCGGCAGAAAACCACCGCTAAGAACCTTCCCACGGCTGAGGCTATTTCCGCCACCCTCACGGCTTACACGTTGTACGTAAAACAATTTAGGTGGGAGGGTGGTGGCCACAATTTCAAGCGTGTAGTGACCACAGAAATTCCCCCGCTAGAATTGACATTATGGTTGTGGCAAGTCACCAAGTCGATTAGAGAATAAGTCTGCGTTTTATTTATGCTTCTCCGCCACCAAACGCCGGTAGACTTCCGCACCGACGAGGTCGTTGGTGACCATCCACGCGATGTGGCCGAGGGCTTCTGAGACGTGTTCTTCCGTTGGTTGGTCCTTGGCAGCGGGGACGGTTCCCATCGCTGGCATCAGGCCGACGTGAAAGGCGATCCAGATGGTCAGACCGAACCAGGTGCCGGCGTCCTTCTTGATAAGGGGTAACTTTTCACCGACGATTTGGTAGAGCACGGCAAAGGTCGTGGAGAAACCAAAGTGAATCACGTAGCTGACCCATGGCAACTTGTGGCCGGCGTAAGTGTAGGTGGCGTGGGTCACTTTGGCAGGCACGCCGAATTGTTCCAGCAACGTCTGTGGGGGATTAGTCGCGTCGCGTTCCTCAGTGCGGGGTGGTAAGACGTTTTCCCAGCCAAGCTTGACGAGACCGGAAACAATCCCAGCAGCGCCACCAGCGATCACAGCGGCGGGTAAATCGAGTGGATGTTTCTTAAATAAGGACATTAGAATTCCTCCTTGGTAATTGTAATCACAAGTTTGAGTATAAGCGTTTTAGCCCAGAGTTTGTGAAAATTTGCTTGCGAGTCGCTGAACTTTGGTGCAATTTTAGAGTGTGGTAAGGTAGTTGGGTAGGGGCGTAAACGGTGAGATTTCATGGCAGTTATTGCCTAAAGTGTGTCGCTAATGGGGAATTAAAATAAAAAAGTGCTAGCCTCAGCTAACACTTTTAGAATTGTGAGAATAGTCCCAGCCACAACTTAATTAAGAAGTAACATAGTGGAATTAAAATAATCAACGCGACACAACCGAACTGATCCCCATCAAACACCGGTTTATTATCCATCATTTCCGCCCCTATATTAGGTTTTGATGCAACGCCAATAGCTACTTAATTTTATCATATCATTTATATGCAATTGATAAGTAGATTCCCATTAATTTGGATGTATCACAAGTAGGTATTTCAATAGAACCGATAGCACTTACAGGAAATGATCACTAGGAATTTAAAAAGAAACGGCATAAGACGAAAGGAGTTCGGGTATGCAACCAACATTTGAACAAGGCTATATCGATATTCAGGATGCCACCCAAAACAATCTGCACCACGTGAGTCTGCGGGTGCCCAAGTACCAGACAACGGTGTTTGTTGGGCTATCGGGGTCCGGCAAGTCCTCGCTGGTATTCGACACGATTGCGGCGGCATCGCGGCGAGAACTGAACGAGACGTTTCCCAGTTTCACCCAACAATATTTACCGAAATACGGGCAGCCACACGTGGGGCACATCGACCATCTGCCGGTGGCCATCGTCATTGCTCAGCAGCGACTGGGCAAGAATGCACGGTCCACTTTGGCGACCTATACTGGGATCTACTCGTTGTTGCGGTTACTATTCTCGCGAATCGGCAAGCCGTTCATCGGGTATTCCGACAGCTTTTCGTTTAACCTGCCACAGGGGATGTGTCCAGCCTGTCAGGGCCTGGGTTACGTCGACGACATCGATGAAAGCAAACTGATTGACCCGGAAAAGTCGCTCAATCAAGGGGCGATTACCTTCGTCAGCTTCGGGCCAGACACCTGGCGTTGGCGGCGTTACGCGACGAGTGGGCTGTTTGATGATGACAAGCCCATCAAGGATTACACGGCCGAAGAATACGAGCTACTGATGCACGCGCCGCAACAGACGTTGAAGCATCCGGGCGAAGGCTTTCCCCGGACGGCGCTGTACGAAGGGGTCGTGCCGCGGATTCGACGGTCGGTCATCGGCAAAAAGGAAGCCGAACACCACCGTGAAGCCATTGCGGCCATCGTTACCCGCAAACCGTGTCCCGTCTGCCATGGCACGCGGTTGCGGCCGGAAGTTCTGACGAATCACATCAACGGTCGAAATATTGCTGAGGTGTCCGCGATGGACTTACGCCACGTGCTGGCCTTTTTGCAGGCGATTACTGAGCCGCTGGCGACCGACGTGGTGCGGGAACTGACCACCAAGATTCAATCGTTGGTCGATATCGGCCTGGGCTATTTGACGCTCGACCGGGGCACCAGCACGCTGTCTGGCGGGGAAGCGCAACGGATCAAGATTGCCAAGTACCTGACCAGTGCACTGGTCAACATGGTCTACATTCTGGATGAACCCAGCGTCGGCCTGCATCCGCACGACATTCAGTTGATCAAGCAAGCACTGACGAAATTAAAGGAGAAGGGCAATACCGTGCTGGTCGTCGAACACAATCCGGCGATGATCTCATTTGCCGACTACGTGGTCGAAATGGGCCCACAGGCCGGTCAAGGCGGTGGAACGGTCACGTTTACCGGAACTTATCAGGAACTGCTGGACTCGGACACGCTGACGGGAAACTGGTTGCGGCGGCCGCACGAATGGGGCCCCGAACGACCGGTAAAGCAACATTTGGCTCTGCGCCACATCACTGAGAATAACTTGCAGGACGTGAGCGTGGACGTGCCACTGGGCGTGATGACGGTCATCTCCGGCGTTGCGGGTTCCGGGAAATCATCGCTGGTCACGGCACTCAAACAGCACTTAAAGGAAGACTACATTGACTTGGCCCAGACGCCGGTCGGCATCAATATTCGTTCGACACCGGCAACCTATCTAGGGATTTTAGACGAGATTCGGAAGCTCTTTAGCCAGGCCAACGGTCGTGTCGGCACCAGTATGTTCAGTTATAACGGTAAGGGCGCCTGCCCGCGGTGTAAGGGGAAGGGTGTCACCATCACCAACATGGCGTTCATGGACCCGGTCGTGCAGACCTGTGAGCTCTGCCATGGCAAGCGCTACAGTGAGGAAGCCCTGCAGTATCACTATCAAGATAAAACGATTGCTGAGGTGCTCCAGCTGTCGGTGACGGCGGCTGCGGACTTTTTCCAAGACACACCGAAGTTGGCGCGTCAGCTGGGAAACTTGGACCGTGTGGGTCTGGGTTACTTGACGCTGGCCCAACCCCTGACGACGTTATCGGGTGGTGAACTCCAGCGGCTGAAATTAGCCGTTGAATTGGGCAAGCAAGGGACCGTCTACCTGCTGGATGAACCCACGGCTGGCTTGCACCTGAAGGATACGGCACGACTGATGAAGTTGTTCAACGACTTGGTCGCGGCGGGCAACTCCCTGATTATCATTGAGCACAACTTGGCAGTGATCAGTCAGGCGGACTGGTTGATCGACGTGGGTCCAGACGCCGGGCGTTACGGCGGCCACATCCAGTACAGTGGTACGCCACGGGAAGCCACTACGCACGCGGATTCCCGGACTGGGGTGGCGTTGAAGGCTTGGCTGGGTGAGAATTAGGTGACAGGGACGGAAGAGGCTAGGAGCGATAAAAAATGAGTGTGAATCGTACAGATGACAAAACCGTTTCGTTATGTGTGACAACTGATATTTATGAGTGTGCTAAGAACAACTTAGCAAAGCAAGGACTGACTGTTTCTGAATATATTCGGTTATCATTGATCAAAGCTGCGAATAACGATGTGCACATCATGAGTTTCTTAGACTTGCCGGAAGCCATTGAATCCAAAGGAGAAGCTGAGACTGGCCAAGTGAAGATTGCTGAAACGCTGACCGATTTTTATGAGTGGGTCGATAGAATAGATGATTGAATAGATGTTGTCGCATACTGGCAGTTGTGTCCAATTTTTAAGGTAACTATCATTCAAAAAATTTAGGTAAGTTGGAAGGCAGACCTGTTGTCCGTAAGTTAGACAGCAGATCTGCCTTTTACTATAGAAGAACGATGCATGTGACTGCGCATGTTTGGAGAGTATTTAGTGATTAATGGCACTTAAGATTATGAGAGTTTGGACGATGTCATACGGCAAACAAAAGATTCACTAAAAAACTTATGGAATCATTATTGACAGCGCTTTCATGAATGGCGTACGATTAACCTTATTAAGGTTAGAAATCAGGTGATCGGGATGAACATCGTTATTGGTCTGATGCCCGCGTTATTTTGGGGAATTCTCCCCATTTGGATGCAGGGGAAAACCGGCGGCAATTGGACGGAACAACTGTTGGGAACTAGCGTGGGGGGCGTGATCAGCGCCATTGTTTTACAGCTCATTTTTCACTACGACTATAGCCTCACGGATTTCCTACTGTACTTTGTCTCCGGCATCTGCTGGAGTATTGGGCAAGGCGGTCAGTACTGGGGTTACGGCGCGCTGGGGGTCAATAACGCGGTGCCATTTTCCACGGCACTTCAGATCATCGGGAATTCCCTGATTGGGGGCTGGGTCTTCGGCGAATGGGTCGGCTGGCACGACAGCGTGCTGGGTGTGATTGCTCTCCTGATTATTCTGGCCGGGGTCATGATCAGTAACGGTGTGATTCACGTGTCGCGCAAGGACCTTGGCGCCTATGCCATGCTGGTGATCACCTGTGTTGGCTACTGGGGATATTCTGGGTTTCCACACTATGCGGTAGCTAAGGGGCTTAATGGGTTCCTCCCGCAAACGTTAGGGATGATGGCCGGGGCTTTGACGATCTACGTTGTGGGTCGTAAACGGATTCCGGGGCAAGATCCCTGGGGTCTGCGCAACATCACTTCTGGGTTCATCTTCGCCGTGGCGGCGGGGACTTATCTGATGTCGTTGAGCCTGAATGGACTGGTCAACGGCTTCGTCCTGACCCAACTGAACGTAGTGGTTGCGACACTGCTCGGTGTGGTCGTTCTGAAGGAGGCCAACGTGAAGCAGTTGGTGCCTAAGACGATTGGACTAGCGGTTTTGATTGGTGGCGCCGTGATGATGGTCCACATTTAGATGAAAGTCATTGGAAATCAAGCGAAAGGGTGGGCTGGTGCTCATCCTTTTTTGACGATGATTTTTACCACCTGAGACGCTCTTTTTGATAAAAATATCGTCTCAGGTGGTAAAAAGTGCTCTGCTTTCAAAACGTACGTTCCCCATTTCGGCAAAATATGCTATGATTATGAAACGACTTTTAATGTAGAAGGGATATGTTTTTTCATGGCAACCACGCTCCTCACACCGGCACAGAATCGGTTTCTCCAATTGACCCAGCCCGCGCTGGCCTTACCAGAATTGACGCGTGTTCTTCCATTATTACGTGAGCATCCCACGGTTAAAGATACCAGTGATTTTTTGACGCGGTCGGCGCGCGAAGTCATCGTTGAACAGCGGGTAGATTGGCTGGTGACGGGCAGTCTGGCGTGGAAACTCTTGGCGCGATTACCCTACGCCATCAATCCCAGTGAGAATCGGACTGACTGGCACCACTGCGCGCTGTGCCACAAGCCGGTCCGCTACGAATACCACGTGGTATTGCGAGCGACTGATCATGAAATTTTGGTCGGCTCGGAGTGCGTGAAGAAATTTATGAGTGATGAAATGCAGTATCTGATGGCGATCACCACCGAGGATAACTTCCACGCGGTAGCCCAGTATGATGCGCTCACAGACCATTATCCGGTGGTGCCGGAGATTCTGTGGACCAAGGATGCCTTGCCTAACCTGCCGCAACAACACCGCAGACGGCAACGGTGGGTCCATAACGGGACGAAATCCACGGTTACGGGTTACTTACGTCATCAGTCGCAGACGCTGCCAGACGCGCAACTAGCACCGTATCTGACCGAGTACGATCAGCTGCAAACGGCGAATCGGGATGCCGCAGCGGCTGTGGCAGTACAGGCACAAGCCAGGCGACAGCGGGAACAAGATCTCGCGGCTCAGGAAGAACAGGCGGCCTGGGAGGCGGCCAATGCCGCACAGTCCACGGCGGAGCGCCAACTGCGAGACTCTGCGGACTATCGCCAGTATTTGACGGCGGTTGCGGGACTTCTGACGCAGCACCTGGCTTTGGCCGTCTTCAAGCAGGCGTTAGCGGCGATTAAGATGCCGGTAGCACTGCGCCAACTGGTCAATTCCTACCAGTTGGGCGTGATGGCCACGGAATTTGCTCGAACCGGACAGATCAAGGCGGCCCGGTTACAGATTGTTCCCCGATATCTGGTGGCGGACCTGAACCGGATCGCCCGCCGACTGGCAGCGCAACGCCAACGAGATTGGGACGATGATGTTTTCAACGCAGCGGTGGGCTTCGATCTGACCGTGGCGGAGCGGCAAGAACGATTGGCGCATCTGCAGCAGACGTGGGAAGGCCGACAGCTGCCAGCCACGGTCTATCCGCAACTATTGACCCTCAAAGAGCAATTGACGACTGGACAGTCTTTGCCTGCAGGGTGGCCGACGATGCTGGTCAAGGCGTTCCAACAGCGCCTCGCCCGGCAGCCAGCTACTGGTTGGGTGCCCGCACGGAAGAATCACGTGACGCCGCGGCAATTACGCCAACTCGTACACGGGGGTGATGACTTGAAAACGATTACAACTGCTTATCATCGACTATATGCCTTACCGGTGGCGACTGAGGCGGTGACGCTGTCAGCGCTCCATCAGTATTATCTACGAATGAAAGATCAGCGGGAAGGCCGGTCTAATGCGACCCGACGGCTAGTTGACCAACTTTTAAAATCACAGGATTAAGTGGTAAAGGCCCCAGCGATGGGGCCTTTTTTGTGTGAATTTTTCTAAATTATTAGACAGGTAAATGACGATGGGGCGACATGCCTTATCACCTGACTAACTTTTAGCCACATTGATTAAAATGCTGACAAATTGACGATAAAATAAGTTTCCCTAACTAACTAGTTAGCGGTTACATGCCCCGATATAACGGTTTTTATAGCGAAATTGCGATTTTTTTAAAAAAGTTTCACTTTTTATCAAAAAAACTATTTACAGGCAGACCTTCCCACGCTATAATGAACTTGTTACATATTTAGTAAAGCGTAACTACCGACTAGGAGGCGGTTACGAAATGATTCCCCATTAACTAAGTGAAGCCAGTCTTTGCGGTGACTAGTGGTTAAGGGGCATCGGAACTTATTAAATATCTATTGTTGAGACTTTGAGGGATTTAAACACAAATGAGGGGTGCTTAATTATGAAGAAGACAGTAAGCAGTATTTTATTAGCAAGTGCATTATTATTGGGGGCCATTGCACCAGTTACGGCAAGTGCCAACACTGATGGTGATGGGTTTAGTGGTACGACTAACAGTACGGTAACTTTTGCTAAGCCATCTGATGTAACTACACCAGTTGATCCAACTGACCCAACGAAGCCAGTTAAGCCAACTGATCCAGACGATCCAAACGGTGGGACTAACCCAAGTGGTCCTTTAACCTTCCTGTACGTTTCTGACAGTGTTGCCTTTGGTTCAAAGGATAATCCAATTCAATCACAAACCACTGGTGTTCAAAACGTATTCAATGGTAGTGATAATGGGAAAGATTCTACAGGTACTGCCTTACCAGCAAACACTGTTAGCGTTGTGAACAAGGGTATCAACACCAACAAGACCTTACTTACTGAAGTTTCTGACACTCGTGGGACTAACCATGGTTGGGTAGTCAGCGTTGGAAGTTCTGTATTAACTGGTAAAGCTGCTGATGGTACTGCAATTGGTAACCTTGATGGTGCTGCCTTCAATTTGAAGGGGTCAACGGCAACGATTACTAACTCTGCTTCTAAAGATGGAATCACCGGTGAAGATACGAACACAACGAATGCTAATGGGACAACTGGTATCGCTGCTGATGGGACTACGACGCACACTATCTACACGGCTGCTACTGGTCATGGTGCCGGTTCTACTGCAATGCAATTGGATCCTTCAAATGTTGTATTGAGTGTTCCAGCTAACGTTACAGCTGGTACTTACACGGGTACTTTAAACTGGACCTTAGCTGACACCCCAGCAAAATAATCAAAATGCGATTTAAAGGTGTCCATTCTGTGCGAATGAACACCTTTTTGTTTATGAATGTAGTATTATAAAGATATTACAGGATTTGCATTAACTAGGGTAAGGCAGAGGTGTAAGGATGTTAGGATTTAAGCGGGTTCAATTAGTTTTGTTAACCGTTGTCGGCATTATCTGTGGGGGATTATTCTCATTAGGGGATAAGGCGCAAGCTGCTACAAATAATGTTGGGTACAACGTATCAGCTAAGCTACCAAGTAATCAGATTGATAGACAGAATTCCTTCTTTGATTTAAGGATGAATTCTAATAAGACGCAGAAGCTTCAAGTTAAAGTTTTTAACGTAACGAATGAAGAAATTAAGGTTAAGACGGCAATTCATACAGCCTGGACAAACTCGGCTGGATCAATTGAGTACGTTAACCCAACGAAATCATATGATTCTTCACTACGTTACAAAATGAGTGACATTTCGAAGATTCAGGGAAATAAGACGCTAACAATTCCAGCCAAGAGCTCAAGGGTTGTTAGTGCCACGGTTAAGATTCCTAAGACTAACTTTAATGGTGTCATTCTTGGGAGTTGGTATTTCCAGAGAGCGGACAGTAAAGTTACCGGTACGGTTAAGGGTGCAGGTAATATGCGCAGTCAGTATTCCTATGTCATTGGGATGAAGTATACGTTGGGGCAAGTCCCGAATCCATCAATGAGTTTGGGTAGAGTTGGTGCGGGGTTAAGTAATTATCACAGAGGGGTTATTGCGGATATTCGTAATACAACTGCTGTGATCATTCCTAACCTCAAGACCAATACAACCATTACGAACCGTGATGGAGGTAAGGTTGTTCAGAAGGCCAAACAAGAAAATGTCCAGATGGCACCTAACACAACGTATAGTTACCCAATGCTATATGGTAAGACGGCATTAAAGGCAGGTTACTACCATCTGCACATGGTTGTCAAAAATACAAGCCATGAGTGGGTCTTTGACCGCAACTTTAGAATTACCAAGGCACAGGCCGATAAGTATAATAAGAATTCCGTAGATAATTCTGGAATTAATATTTGGTTGTTAGTCGCATTGGGTGCCTTAGGAATGCTCATCTTGGTACTCCTGATTCTGCTGATTATTTACCTGATTCGGCGTAAGCGACGTAAGGATGAAGAAGAGGAAGAGTAGCAATAGGCAGTCTCGAAGGGAGGCGGCGGTCATGAAGAAGATCATTATGCGACTAGTGGCAGTGGTTGCGGTAGCGCTAGGTCTTGGTTTTGGAACCACGGCGTTTGCCGAGTCTACAGGCAGTGGGAACATGGGCAGTACTGGCATCGGAATTACGATTGTGAATAACAATCCGACCGGTGGTGGTTCTGGCGGTTCTGGTGGAAACACTAGTACTGACACGGATAGTGGTGGCGATGGTGATGCTGTGGATCCAAACAATCCAGGTAAGAAGCCAGCTGTTACTAACGGTGGCGATGGGGATGCAGTTAACGAAGATATCCCTAGCGGTCACAATCCCACGACCAGTGTCACCAGCGGCCATAACTCAGCCAACAAACCGGCTGGGGCCGTTGCAAGTGTCGTTCATTCCGGTACAGCTGATCTCGTTGCGGGACGGTTGCCACAAACTGGTGAATCACAGGTGTTCTTAGCCAGCGTCTTTGGCTTGTTCCTGTTGATTGCAATCACGTTGTTGGCCGTCGTTCGGTGGCAAGCACGGCTGCTCCGTGAGAATAAATAAAATTGATTTTTGACCATAACGGTGTTGCCTTCGGGTGACGCCGTTTTTTTGCAAGATGAATGCAAAAAGCGGAACCGCCCGCAGGTAGTTCCGCTTGCATATCTATATTGCAAATTGAGTAAGACTTAGGTTTTAGACGGCAGAGTCATAATGGCTTCTAATAACATGCCCACCGCCATACCGTACATTGCTAACATATCCTGATGAAAGACGACTAGTAACAATACAATCAGGTAGAAGACGACGGCAAATATGCGCCAATATTTGTGCCACATTATAGGGCGACGATCTTTCCCACGGCGATGGGTAACGTCACGTGGGTGGAGTAGTGGCCGACCGCACCAGCCACCGTATCTGGCAGGTCAACGTCGTCCGTCACGCCGTGGATGTAGATGACCCGCTTGTCGAGGGCCAGCTCGCTGTCGTCAAAGGTTGCCTTGAATTGGGCATCGAGGGCAGCTAGCGGTACGACCTTAGTGTAGGCAAAATAGCCGTTGGCGTCCGAAACGGGGTAGTTGTCGTTGGGGATGTTCATCTCGTGTGGTGCCGCATCGAAGGGCACCATGGTTGTGCCGGAGACAGCACCGGTCTCGGGAAGGTCAACGAAACCATCGTGGTTGACATCCTGAGCACTCGTAGCAATCGCTGCGTCCTTGCCGTCTGGGAAGCCGTGGAAGTGTTCCCAGTGCTGAAGATTAGCGGGCGTATCGAACATTTCAATATTGATGGTCAACTGGTCACCGTTGATGGTGAAGAGGGCCGACCCGTGGGCCGCCGTGCCAATGGCCTGTTCGTTAAGTGGCACGATGTTTGCTTGATAGATTTTCATGATGTAATGACCTCCTCGAAGTGATGGGTTTAGTGTATAATAAAAGGCAAAATAAAAAATTGATAATTATCAAGAAAAGGAGAAAAAGATGCCTCACGATCCGTTTAAATGTGTTCAGAACGCGCCCATCTTCAAAGGACTGGCCGATGCTGACATTGCGGAGCTCGCCAAGATATCCGTTCACCAACAGGTCTTCAAGCGGGGGAGTGTCCTCTACGATCCAACTCAGCCGTTAGAGCGCATGCTGATTATTGATGAGGGCCGTGTTAAGGTCTATCAGCTTAACGAGAATGGCAAGGAGAAGGTCCTCTACATGCTACGCGACGGGGCAATCGACAGCGAGGCCGCGCTCTTTACCCAACGCCCACATTTTAACTACGCCGAGGCCGTTGCGGACACCAAAATCTGTTCGATTGGTCGGGCGGATTTCCAGGCGCTACTTCACCGAGTACCGACCGTGGCCTTCAATCTTCTGAATATTCTGGGGGATCGGCTGACAGCGTTGGAGTCCGTCAGTGCGCTCACTGGTAACTTGAAAGCCAAGAACCGTGTGTTGGCGTACCTCCAACAGGTTGGTCAGGCGCAACACGCCACCCAGTTCACGCTGCCGGAAAAGAAGAAGGAACTCGCCAGCTTCTTGGGTATCACGCCGGAAACTTTGAGCCGGCAACTCAAACAGTTGGTGGCAGACGGTCTATTACAAATCGATGGTCGCCAGATTACTCTAATTCAAGAATAACGTGATGTGCCGTCAGAAATCCCAACCGGATTCTGACGACTTTTTTTGACGAAAAATTGCGGGTCTAAGCGTGCCTTGGCGGCGTTTAGTGGGCATCCTCACACCCACAATGAGTCGCTTACCGCCACCAGGACTTGCCAAGTCCCAGTTTTAATGTTACAGTGTACTAGTAAAATATAACACTAGGGAGGTGGCCGAACGTGAAGTTTGACGATAAGGTCCCCATTTACTATCAGATTAAGAATCACCTGTATCACGAAATGATGACCGGTCAGCTGGCACCAGGGGAGAAATTGCCAGCGGTTCGTCAGTTGGCAGTGGACTTGACGGTCAACGTCAACACCGTTCAGCGCGCACTCGGGGAAATGATCACGGAGGGGATTATCACGTCCCAGCGGGGGAAAGGCAACTTCGTCACGACGGAGACGCCACGCATTACACAGTTAAAGGAGCACTTAATCATGGATCAATTGGAACGGGCCTATGAGCAGTTACACGCCTTGAATTTATCGGATGAAGAAATCATTGCGAGTCTGAAACAATATATTGCGCAAAGGGGGCAACAGGATGACTAATGTTTTAGCAATTAATCAAGTCGGTTATAAACACAACTTTAAGACGATTCTACACGACGTTGACCTGACCCTTGAGACCGGGAAGATCATTGGCCTGCTGGGTGAAAACGGGGCCGGGAAGACAACGTTGATGCGCTTGATCACGGGGAGTGCCAAGGGTTCTGGAACCATCGCCGTTTGTGGCGACACATCCACCGCCCACCACAAGAGCCACGTCAGCTTCACCGAACAACTCAGAGGCTTTGCGGCCAGTACGCGGGTGGATCGCGTGGCGGATTTCTACCGCACGGTCTACCCGGACTTCGACGGCGCCCGTTTTGAAGAGATGGTGACCTTTCTACAGATCGATACCAGTCTGAAGCTGGCGGCCCTGTCCAAGGGGATGAAGGAAAAGGTGATCATCGCCTTGACCCTCGCGCGGCAGGTCAACCTGTACCTGTTGGACGAACCGTTCAGCGGCATCGACAGTATGAGTCGCAAGCGGATCATCAGTAGTATTTTGAAATGGAAACCGGCCGATGCCACGATGGTCATCAGTGACCACTACGTTTCCGAGATCGCGCCGATTTTAGACGAGGTCGTCATCGTGAAGGACCAGACCGTTTACGCGCATAAGGAGAGTGACGCGATTCGTGAGGAACTTGGTCTGAGCATCGAAGGCTACTACGAGAGCTTGTACGCAGAAGGGAGTGCGGACCGTGACTAAATTTACAGCATTGTTGAAGGTGATGAGCCGCGACCGTTTCCGCTTAATTAACTGGCTAATCGTGGCAGACATTGCCGTCGTGGCCGCCACCTTACTTTGGAGTTTTGTGCGGCAGGGGATCCAACCAGGGGAAACCTTCGGCGTGGCTTTGGTCTGGTCCATGGTGGCCTTCGCCATCGCCTTTGTCCTGTTGTCCGTCCGGATTGAACGGGTCTACACGCGCGATACATACCGGCTCTTGCCGCTGGGCGACACCAAGCTCTATCTGACGAACCTGTTCTCATCGTTTGCGATGTTCATCTACTTTGGGATTGTCCAACTGATTATCTACCTGATTACGGAAGCCGTGGATAACACCTATCTGACGGGGATGTTGCGGATTATGAGTGGCCCCAGTTACACCACGATGGAGGCTGCTAAGATCTGTGTGGGGATGTTGATCATGGGCTTGTCGCTAGTGGTCCTGGGATGGACGACGATTTCGCTGGTTCACCTGGTCATCAGCGCGACCAATAACTTCCTGCCAAACGCGAGTCGGCGGTTGATCAACGTGGTTCTCTACATCATTGTGATCTACTTGGTCGTACGGGTCATTGGCTTCCTATTCTACGAATTCAATAACTTTGGCCAACTGATCGACGGCGGCGGGACCACCCACTTCCTGATTAACATTTTAGGCGTCCTGGTTGTGGCCGCAGTTGAAGCCGTCCTGAACATCTTTATTCTGAAAAAATGGGTCGAAACGACACCCAATTAATTTAGCGTTATCAGCGAAATAGAAGACAATAGTCAGGCTCCTCGTTATGGTGAGGGGCCTGACTTTTTTAGTAGACTGACGAGTGATCATCACAGTTTTGAGGGTTCATCCATGAGCAGTTAAAACGAAAATCTTGGGGATTTAGCAAAATAGTGAGACAAAATTCGGTATTTTTACATTAGTAGTAATAGAGGGACTATTTAGCAGTGGGGGTACCAAAAAGCCCAGCCTTAGTCAGACTGGGTTTTCGCTGTGACGGGTGATTTCGACCGCAGATTGCCCACGGAGATGATGAGGGAAACGATGACCAGTGGCCAACTCAGGCTGTAGAAATACAGGGCAAAGTTGCCGGTGTCGTTCGGCTTAAAGAAGTCGAGGAGCGATAGACCGGTCACGGCACTGACGGCCACGAGCAGGCCAAACATGGCCAATTGGCAGAGTAGGCCGCCGTAAGTGGAGAAGCGGTACTTGTGGATGATGGCGCTGTCGGTGTCGATGCTGTCGAGGTCGTAGAGTGTCTCATTGAGCGTGGGGTTGTCGTAGCCCACATAGAGGGTGATCAGGAGTAGACCCAGCAGGTAGCTGCCGACCCATGGAATCAACAGGAGAACTTGGCCGACCATTAGACTGATTAAGCTGTAATGACGGGCGCGGCGAGGGTCGTGGTGACCGAGCAGGTTGAAGAGCGTGAAGCCCGTTTCGAATCCCAGCAGGTACACGGCAAAGACGGCGTACATCCCAGCCTTTCCCAGGTAGAAATAGGCAAAGAAACTGTTGAATAGCAAGACCATGCTGACCAGAAAGCCCCGGTTGAGGAGCCGCATTTTATAGCGCGGCAGGACGTGCCAGTCGGCAATTAGTTCGACGATTAGAATCGCCAGTGCGACCCCAATGATGGTCAGAATCAGCCAGCTGGGAATGTTGACGACCGCTTTACGCAGCGTGGTCAGGACGGCGATGACGCCGAAGAAGACCACGGAGAGCACCCAACGCCAGGACTGTGAGAGGCCGTGAACGTGGCGCGGTGATTCCTGGTAGAAGTCGCTGGTGAAGTTATTTAGCAGGAGTCCGCCGGGCAGCGCCACCAGATAGAGAATCCCCAACAGCGTGAAGGTCAGTGTGTAGTTGAATTTGGCCAGCACATCGGCGCCGATGATCAGGGCCAAGCCGGCGAAAATCAACCAGTAGAGGCGTTTCATTTTAAAGTCGGCAGTGTGCGTCAGGTGTAACTTGACGGTCAAAAAATATGGCCAGATGGTGGCGGCGCTGTAGCCCCACAACAGGCTACCGATAATCAGCCAGCCGAGGTGGGCGGTGACGGCGAAGATCAGGCTACCGGCCGCACCGAGGGTCAGGCTGAGAATCAGGTAGGTGCTCGCCCGCAGGTTCAGGCGTTTGGTGTAGAAGATACTGGCCGCCCGGGAGATGTAGAAGGCCACGAGGGCGATCAGGTACGTCTCGCTCTGGGTCTGTTGCCACTTGGCCAGAATGAGGACGTAGGGCAGGATGATACCGATATTTGCCAGAAAGTTTAGCGTGCCTACGGAGAAGTCGATGCCACTTTGTTTGAGTCGGGTCACGGGAAGGAATCCCTCTTTCGTTTGAATTTTGCTCCAGTATACCAAATTTCTCCACAATGTTAGCGCCACGCGTTTGGTTGGGACTAAATAACGCCATGGTATGCCTCCAGGGCGGGAAAAATAGGCCGTGGCGCTGTGGGCGGACGCCCGGAGCCACAGATCGGTCTCCGGGCTTGAGGGTGAGCCTATTTCCCCCACCCTCACGGCTAACACAGATTTAGCCCGTATCAAGGCGTGACCAACATTTGTAGTCGTTGTTATACGCACGTTTGGTTTATCTGGAGCTTACGCTTAGGTCAAAATAAATAGGGCCAACAGCGAACTGTCGACCCTACGGAAATGGTAAATTTGATTTAGACCGATAAGCACTTCCACACCTTGAAGCGTGTGCGCTAAAGACATTATTCAGAGAAACGTCATTGTGTCCGTGGTTGGAAAATATGCTGTAATTTGGCCCTCAGCGTCACGGTCCAATTTTCACCGGCCCGGAGGCAATTTGAACACGTAACCTAATTTTCAGAGGATGTCTTTGGCGTGAGGCGCTTTTCGATGAAGGAGAGGACCAGATCGGTGATGATCGCCATCAACGCGGTCGGCAATGCCCCGGCGAGGATAATTGCGCCCCCGTTCGTGGCGTTGGTCCCGCGGACAATGATGTCCCCCAGACCACCGGACCCAATGAAGGACCCGATAACGGTAATTCCAATTCCTAGGACTAAGGCGTTTCGAATCCCGGCGATAATCACGGAAAGTGACAGCGGAATCCGAATGGTCTTCATGATTTGGAAACGGGTCATCCCCATTCCCTTACCGGCATCCAAAACGTCGGGGTCGACGCTGAGCATCCCGGTGTAGGTGTTCTTGACGATTGGTAACAGGGAGTAGAGGAAGACGGTCGCAATCACCGTATTCTGCCCGAGTCCCAGGCCCAGCATCAAGATGGACAGCATCGCCAGGGAAGGAATCGTCTGAATCACGTTGGCGATCCCAATGATGACAGGGGAGAGCTTCCGGTTCTGTGAGATCCAGATCCCAATGGGAATCCCCACGATGGCACCGAACAGCACCCCATAGATGGAGACGAGGAACGTTTGGTTAAATTGACTGAGGACGTACATCCCGTTGTGCGAGAAGTAATAGATTAACTGACTGAGTAAGCCCATGTCTTTCATGCCTAGTTCCCCCCTTCAAAGTAGTGGTGTTGTTTCAGAAATTCGTTGGCGACCGTCTGGGGTTCTTCCAGTTGATCGTCGACCTTGTAGTTCAAGTCTTGCATGGTCTTCAGTGAGATCTTGCCGACCAAACGATTCAGGACCGGTTTGAGTTCAGGATGTTTCTTCAAGATAGCATTCGTCGCAACCGGACTCCCGTCGTATGGTGGGAAGAAGTTCTTGTCATCCTTCAACAGGGTCAGGTCGTAACTACCGACCCGGCCATCGGTGGAGTATCCCAGAATGGCATCCATCTTGTTAGCTTCCAAGGCATCGTAAAGTAGCCCAACTTGCATCGGGTAGACCGTGCCAAAGCTGAAGCCGTAATCCTTTTGGAAAGCAGGATAGCCGTCACCCTGCCGGTTCTGCCAGATTTGGTCGATCCCGACACGCATCTTAGGGGCGAGTCGTTTCAGATCACTGACCGTCTTCAAATGGTACTTCTTGGCGTAACTCTTCTTGACCATCCAAGCGTAGGTATCGGCGAACCCGTATGACTCGAAATAAGTCATGTGGTAGCGACTCTGGAATTCGTTGGTGACGGTTGACTTGACCTTGGCGGGATCCCGTTCGAATTTTTCGTTCAGGACGGTCGTCAGGTCGGTCCCGTTGAACCGAATTGAGGAGATGTCAGCGTTGTCGTTCTTTAGGGCGTTAAAACTAACATTCCCGGACCCCAGGTTGTTGACGATGGTTGAATCTAAATTCGTGTAGTGGCCGATCATGCCTTGAATCATGTAGGCCATAATCTGCTGTTCAGTCGTGTTCTGTGAGGCAATCCGAACGGTATTGTCGCCGGAACCACTCAGACCGGGCAAGCTGCACCCGCCGAGTGGTAAGAGGACGATCGCTACCAGAAGTCCGGCTAGCCATTGACGTAAATGTTTTCGCATGACGGACCTCCTATCGTAATTGCCGTGGTGTCACGGTGTTTTCTAACTTACCTAACAAATAGTCCACGAGTAGGGCTAGTAAAATAACGGGAATTGAGCCGCCCAAGATTAAGTCGGAACGGTAGAGGTTCAACCCGTTAAAGATAAAGTCACCCAGACCACCGGCACCAATGTAGGATGCCAGTGTGGCCCACGCGATGACGTAGGTCGCGGACAGCCGAATCCCGGACATGATCACGGGCGCGGCTAGCGGAATCTCGGCGCGAATCATCGATTGCCACCAGGTCATGCCCATTCCCTTAGCGGCGTCACGCACAGCTGGTGAGACGCCTTCCATCCCGAGGTAGGTGTTGCGTAGGATGGGGAGCAGGGAGTAAATGAACAGGGCAACGATGGCTGGGGTAGACCCGATCCCGAAGATGGGAATCATCATGGCTAATAATGCCATGGCAGGGATGGTCTGTAAGACCCCGGCCAGTGTGATGACCGCGTTGGCCCCGTGCTTCATGCGGGTCAATAAGATCCCGAGTGGCACGGCGACAACGATCCCCAAGAGAAGGGCGGCCGCGGAAATGTAGAGATGTTGGCCGGTCTTGTCGATCAGTTGCATGCCATAAACCTGTAAGAAGTGAATCATTGTGATGATTCGCCTCCTTCGTGGGTAGCGGCAGCGTGAATATCAGCGTTGATTGGTGACGCTGGCTGCTCGTTGTTGGCGGGAGCCCCGCGCAAGGCATCGTAAACGATATCGACCAGTGCGGTTCTAGTAACGATACCGACCAGTTGCTTCTTGGCATCGACAACGGGAACGTTTTTAACCCCCTGTTTTAGGATACGATCAACGGTGTCTCCAATGAGGGCGTTGGCCTGAACGTAGAAGACTTCCTTGTTGGTGAAACGGCTAACGGGCGTGGTGGCGTCGGTGATCCGGTTAATGTCGTCCAAGTCAACGTAGCCTTGAAGCACGCCATCCGCATCGGTAACCAGTAGCGTATCAACCCGCCGGTCATGCATCAGGTCGATGGCGTCATCCAGCGTCTTGTCAGGCGTGATGGCGGCCGGGTTCTTTAACATGATTTGACTAACGGAAAGAATGTTTGGTTGCGCTCTGATCAGCCGTTCTTCACCGATTAAGTTGGTGACAAATTCGTCAGCGGGGTGCCGCAGAATATTTTCGGGCGTGTCGACCTGGACTTGTTTCCCGTGGCTCATGATGACCACACGCGTCGACAGGTGGAGGGCTTCATCCATATCATGGGTCACGAAGATGAAGGTCTTCCCGAGGTCTTCTTGTAAATGTTTGACCAAGTCTTGCAGGGATTCCCGCGTGATGGGGTCCAAGGCTCCAAAGGGTTCATCCATCAAGATAATTTCTTGATCGGCGGCCAGGGCCCGAACGACCCCGATCCGTTGTTGCTGCCCACCGGAGAGTTCGCCGGGGTAGCGATTTAACATTTCTGCTGGCAATTGTGCCAGATCAATCATCTTTTTCGCTTGTTCTGCCCGTTTTTCTTTGGACCAGCCGAGCAATTTCGGGACGATTTCAATGTTTTCTTGAATCGTCATGTGCGGCATCAGACCGATGTTTTGAATAACATAGCCGATGGAACGCCGCAGCTTAACTGGATCCATCTTTGAAATATCCTTACCATCAATCTTGATGGTCCCCGAAGTCTGGTGCAACATGCGATTGATCATCCGCATGGTCGTGGTCTTCCCTGAGCCAGACGTTCCGATGAACGAAATAAATTCACCACGATCGACTTCAAGGTTGAAGTCGTCGACGGCAATTTTCCCGTTAGGATATTCCTTACGTAGATGTTCCATTGAAAGTAGCATAGATTAACCTCCTGTGTAATGGTGTAACACTTCCGGTAAAGAGCCGGAAACATAGAAATAACGATCGGTACGTCCAGTGGTGCGCGCAAAGCGAAGCAACCCGGGACCGGTCGTATTTGAAACGATAGGCTCTTGTGAATATAGCCATTGTACACGAAACCTTAACGTTTTCCAAAAGATAACAATTTTTAGTGTTGATAATCGGCGGGTATGAAACAGCTTACGTTAGCGTTATAGCGCATAAATACCGCTATTTCGGCTTTTTTTCAACCACTACCCAATTCAATCATAACATACCTAACGCGCTTTTTTATAAGAGACGCCTTATTGAACCGGTGGAAACGGGTGCAAAGTCCACCTAAAATTTTTGTGAAAAAGACTTGCCTTAGACCTACTCTAACCCCTTATAATCTTACTTATCAGTTAATTGGAAAGGGAGTTACGAACTTGAAACGAATCTTGATTGCTGGGCCCCTAGACGCTACCAGTCAGGCGTTTGTCCGCCAACTCAGCAAAAATACAGTGCTTGACTTAACGGTTTATACCCCTAGTGACGTGGCCCTGCCAGCAGGGATTACCGGCTTCACGGGAGAAAGCCTGGACGAAGGTGGTCTGAGTGCCGTCATGCTCGATCAGGACATGGTCGTGGCATTAGCGCCCACCATTCATTTGACGGAAATCGTCCAAACCGTAATCACGGCAGCCCAAGCGGTGGCGGTGCCCCGCGTGTTGGTCAGCCGGACCGATGACATCGAGGACTTACCGGGTGAACTTCGCGCGGCCCAACGAACGTTAATGACATCCGGTATCGCCGCCGACCTGCTCGAAGGTTTGGGTAGCGTGAGTGCCATGTTGGGCGTGACGCCAGTCCCCGCCGAAGCGGTGCCACTTTTGGATGAACAACGCTTCGCTGGCTAGCCACCGTCTACTCCACCTGCGGCTGCCAGTGATTCCGGCTGCTGTGGGGATTGCCTGAACTTCGCGAGGTTTCAAACCGAGCCGAAAGCCCGTCCTTTGGCTGTAGGCGGTCCCCACAACGGTATTGGCAACCGCAGTCGACATTTCACACGAATGTGATAAACACAAAGAACCCCGTTCACCATGAAGTGGACGGGGTTTTGACTATTCCATAGACGTTTGTGATGACCGCTGCCGAATCTCTGGTGCGAACCACCACAGTAGCGCCAGGTTAACCAGCATCAGCAGGGCGGTCGAGAAGAAGACGGCGTTGTAGTTGAAGATCCCGGCGAGCCAGCCACCGAGGAGTGCACCCAGCATGTTGCCGATCGATTGAAACGACTGATTCCAGCTGAAGACGGTCGAGGTAAGTGTGACGGGTGTATTTTTCGTCAAGAGGACCTGGATTTCAGGGAAGAGCGCGCCGTCGGAAATACCGATCATGAAGCGTAGAATTCCCAGCATCCAGACGCTGGTCACGAAGCCTTGTGGGAAATACATGAGCGTGGCAAAGATGTAGCCGAAAATCAAGACTTTTCCAGACCCGTGGTGGTCGCCGTAACGGCCGAGTCGCGGGGCGGCAATGATGTTGGAGATTCCGGGCAGCGCGGCGATGATGCCGGCGACCACGGTGATGGGCCCCACGTTGTGCATGAGCTCCTTGACGTAGAGACTGATGATTGGCGAGATAGAGGTGTTGCCGAACTGAACGAACATGGTCGAGCAGAGTAATACGATGATTAATTTAAGGTTGGGTACCATGGCTAAGCGGCTGTGACGCTGAGTCTGCTTGGGTTGCCGCGGCACTGGCTTGAAGTCCTCCTTGACCAGTACCCAGCTCAGAACAAAAGTGATCAGGAGTAGGCTGGCCGTCACGAAGAAGGTCATGCGAATGGAGAAAATCTGTGCCAGGACACCCCCGATGATGGGGCCCAGCAGATTGCCGCTGGTTCCTCCGGTCGTGAGGGTGCTGAGCGCGGCACCGGAGTATTTCCGCGGTGTCTGAGCGGCAATCAGTGCTTGAGCGTTAGGAATGTAGCCGGCGAAGATGCCTTGCAGGGAGCGCAGGGCGACCAGTTGCCAGACGTTGGTGGCCAAGCCCATGAGGCCCATGGCCACGGCGATTCCCAGCGAGGTCCGCAGCAACATGAGCTTGCGGCCTTTGCGGTCAGCAACCATCCCCCAGAGAGGGGCAGCGATGGCCCCGACGAAGAAGTCGGCGGCGTAGACGAGTCCACTGTACATGGTGACTTGGGCCTTGGTATAGTTACCCAGGCTGCTAACGTATAACGATAAAAATGGCATAATTTCACTGAAGGCCATGCCAACGATGAACGAACAGAACCACAGAATGTGGAGGTTTCGCCGCCAAAGTTCATGGTCCGCATCAGTTTCACCCACAATGGGTCAGCTCCTTAACGCAAAAAGTTGCGAACATGTCATTAACATACCGCGCAAACCGCGAATGGTCAATGCATGTGGGCAACTTTTTTGCGCACGCACGGAATAGAGCAATTATCGCTAAGGAGCCAATAAAAAACGACCAGAGTTGGATTCTGGTCGTTTTGAGCGTCATTAATTTAAAAATTTTAGTCGTTGGCCACTTGGATCTGTGGTTTCCGGATTTCCGGCACCAGCCACCAGACGAGCGCGAGATTAATCAGCATGAGCGCCGCGGTGGAAATGAAGACGGCGTTGTAGTTGAAGACCCCGGCAATCCAGCCGCCGAGTAATGACCCCATCATGTTCCCAATCGACTGGAAGGATTGGTTCCAACTGAAGACGGTCGAGGTCAGTTCGACCGGTGAGTTCTTGGTCAGTAGCGTCTGAATTTCGGGAAAGAGGGCGCCATCGGAGATCCCGATCATGAACCGTAAGATCCCGAGCATCCACACGCTGGTGACAAAGCCTTGTGGGACGTACATGACCGTCGCGAAGATATAGCCGAACAGCAGGACTTTCCCAGACCCGTGTTGGTCGCCGTAGCGCCCTAACCGAGGAGCAGCGATAATGTTGGAAATCCCCGGTAGCGCGGCGATGATGCCGGCGACCACGGTAATCGGCCCGACATTGTGCATGAGTTCCTTGACGTACAGACTAATAATAGGAGAAATCGAAATGTTCCCGAACTGAACGATCAGCGTCGAGGACAGTAAAACCAAGATCAACTTGGGATTAGGGAAGGCCGCCAGCGGATTGTGCAGCCGCTTTTGGTTGGGATCGCGAACGACCGGCTTGAACTGTTCTTCCACGAAGATCCAACTCATGAAGAAGGTCAGTAGGAGCAGTCCCCCGGTAATAAAGAAGGTCAGCCGAATTGAAAAAATCTGCGCCAAGACCCCACCGATAACGGGTCCCAGCAACATCCCACTAGTGACCCCGGTCATTAAGGTGCTGAGGGAAGCTCCGGAATGTTTCCGCGGCGTCTGTGAAGCCACGAGGGCTTGGGCGTTGGAAATGAACCCGGCGAAGACCCCTTGCAGGGCACGCAGGGCAACTAACTGCCAAACGCTAGTGGCAAAGCCCATCAGGCTCATGGCCACCGCCATCCCGAGGGATGACCGCAGCAGCATTAATTTGCGTCCCTTGCGATCGGCCACCATACCCCAGAGTGGGGAGGCAATTGCGCTGACAAAGAAGTCGGCGGCGTAGACGAGCCCACTATACATGGTGACCTGTGATTTGGTGTAATTACCCAAACTACTAATATATAACGATAAAAACGGCATGATCTCACTAAAAGCCATGCCGGCTACGAACGTACAGAACCAGAGAACACGAAGATTACGGCGCCATGGCCCCTGTTCTCTTTCAGCCTCGTCCAAGATGAGTCAACTCCTCAGTGTCTAGATTGATTGGTGAGATTACCCTAGGTAACGCAAACCAATCGACATTAAATTCTTGATGACAACCCCACTAACATACCCTCTTAGAGCCGAAAGGTCAACGAAGGGCGCTTATTTGTATGCGCTCGCAATGGTTTCGTACCATGCGGTAGCCGGAATTTTAAAATATTTAGCGCCTGTCAGAAAGTTAGTCAAGAATTGGCAGTGACCCGGCGTGGGCGATGCTTTTACTAAAAAATCCCTCGTGCCGAAAGGGGCCGAGGGAGATGCTTTGTGATTATTAGAGGATTGACGAAAATAGAAACGCGGGAGATTTTCTGGCCGCCGTAAGTGTCAGCTGCGCCCTTATTCGACTGGGAACAAGTCCCCTGCCGCAATGCGTTCTAGCAGCGGTCGGGAGGGGATGAAAAAGGCGTTACCGGTGATGGGAGTACTAAAGTCGAGGAGCCGATCACTCTGGGTGAACATATTCTCCAGCATCCGCTGGGTCACCGTGAAGTGGCGGGCGTAACCAATGAAGTAGGTGCCGGCGATGCCTTCACCGGGCTTGGCATAGGGGACGTTCATGCGAACAATCTTGTGTTCGATGCCGTCCGTGTTGTCCTGAGAAGCCAGGTTGTGGGCGTTAGCCAGCTTTTCGTCATCGTCGAGTTCGCGATCGGTAAATTTGTGGCGGCCGATGGCTTTCTCCTGATCTTCGGTGTGCAGGGCATTCCAGGCATCCATGTTGTGCGTGTATTTCTGAGCGAAGGCGTAGGAACCGTTGGCAAATTCTGGGTCTTCGTCGCCAATCAACGCATACTCAGCGGCGTCGTTGCCGGCTGGATTTTCCGTTCCGTCGATAAAGCCAATGATTGCCCGCCCTTCGAAGTAGCGGAAGCCGTGGGTCTCATCGATCACGGTCGTCCAGTCGCGTAAGAATTCCCGGGCTTGGTCCATGACTTCGAAGACCACGGCCATTTCTTTAGCCCGGACGTGCATGAACAAGTCGCCCGCGGTTGCTGGTGCCGTGTAACGGGGGCCTTTGATTGGCGTGAAGTCGACGAGTTCTTTCGGCTGACTCGCTGTGGGAAAGAGGAGTCGCCAGGCCGTGGCGCCGAGACCAAAGGCGACTTTGAGTTGGGCGTCAGGGTAGCGAATAGCCATGCTACGTTCGATAGCCGCGAGTCGATCGGCGAATTCGGCTAAGCCATCGCGGTCTTTAGCGATATCTTCACGGTCGATTAAGTAAGTTGTGAATTGAATGTTTTCACCGGCATCGCGGTAGACATCTTGGGCGGCACTGGGATTAATAGTTGTCATGGGTCATCCTCCTCGCTGTAGTTGGTACGATCATTACAACCAGTATAGCAAGGATAACGAGAAAACCAGTCGGCGGGGTCTTGTGAAGTTTGGTGAAAGTTGACTGGCATAAAAAACGAGTTCGGGGAAAATCCCGGACTCGTTTTGAACGTGTGTAATGTAGGTAAGCTGTGTTTTACGTGATGGTGAGTTGACCGCAACCCGTCACCCGTTTACGTTACGCCTTTTGAAAATCCTTTACCCCAGCGACTAACCGATCCAAACCATCTTGGAGTCGTTCAGCTGGGCAGGCGACGTTGATGCGGACGAAGTCGTGACCATCACCACCGTAGACGGCGCCGGCCGTAATGAAGAGGCCGGTGTTCTTGCGGATGAAGTCACACAGTGCCGTAGAGTCGGTGGTGACTTCGGTACAGTCGATCCACACGAGGTAGGTCGCGTGACCGGTAATGACGTGTAACTGTGGTAATTTCTTTGCAATCAGCTTGGTTAAGGCCAGCTTGTTCGCGGTAATCTGGGCGTTGAGTTCGTGAACCCATTCCGCACCAGTTGTGTAGGCTGCGATGCTCCCGTCAATGGCGAAGGCGTTGGGTTCGGCTAGCTCGTCAGTGTTAATGCCGCGGTCCACGATATTCCGCAGATTTTCGTTGGGGATGATCAGCGTGGCGGCGTGGAGGGCGGCCACGTTGAAGGTCTTGCTAGGGGAAACGGCGGTAATGCTGTTGTTCGCGCAAACGTCGCCAGCGGCAGCAAATGGCGTGTAGCCGTAGCCCGTTTCGGTAATGTCGCCGTGGATTTCATCGGCAAAAACGACCACGTGATTGGCAGCGGCCAATTCCCCGATGCGCTTCAGTTCGGCAGCCGTCCAGATCTTACCGACCGGATTGTGCGGATTGCAGAGGATCATCATCGTGGTGAGTGGTTCGGCCATCTTAGCAGCGAGGTCGTCCCAATCAATGGTGTACTGGCCATCGTGATATTGGAGGTCACTTGAAAGGACGTGGCGGCCGTTGTTAACGATTGAATTGTAAAAGATATTGTAGACTGGTGCCTGGACCAACACATTGTCACCAACGTGACTGACGCGGCGAACGGCGGATGAAATGGCTGGCACTACGCCGGTTACGAAGCGCATCCAATCGGTGTTGGGTGCCCAGTTGTGTTCGGTCGCGTACCAGTGTTGAACCGCTTCAAAGTAAGCGTCAGGCACTTCTTCGTAACCGAAGATCCCAGTGTCAGCCTTACGCTTGATAGCATCGACGATTCCAGGCGCGGTTCGGAAGTCCATATCCGCCACCCACATGGGGAGCTCATTTGCGGCCACGTCCCATTTGACGGAATTCGTGTGCCGACGGTCAATCATTTCTGAAAAATTATAACTCATTATGCGGAAGCCTCCTGAGTAGTTGAAATAATGGTCTGTGTCGGGTCAATGGCGGGGTCGTCAAAGATAACCTGGCCGATTGCCGGTGCTGTAATTTTACCATTAATAGGGTTCTTCACGCTATCGATTGCCGTGTTGATGGTGGCATCGATGTCAGAACAGTACTCAAAGGAGAGGTCCGTATTGATCAGTGAACAGTTACGCAGGGTCAAGTGGTCGACGTAGCAGAGACCTTGATCACTTTCCAACCAACAGTTGACGAAGGTAATATTCTTGGTGTTCCAGGCTAAATATTCGCCAATGATGGTGGAATCATAAATCGTCACGTTGTCGCAGTTCCAGAAGGCATCGTGGGTGATGAAGGTCGAGTTGTGGACCTCCACATTTTTACTGCCATCGAAGGCGTAGTTACCGTTGATCGTTAGGTTATGGGCCACGACATTCTCGCTGTTCATGCCGAAGTAGTCGCCGGTTGCAGTGACGTTATCGAGCGTAATGTCTTGGCACCACCAGAGTGTCTCGCCGGCGTTGGCGAAGGTTACATCATCTAAGTGGATGTCTTGTGCGTGCCGGAAGGTCTTGGTGGCCCGGACGACACTGTGCTTCATGGTCAGGTCCTGGGTGTACCAGATGCCGGCGTGGGCGTCTGGTTGCCAAGTCGTATGGTCTAAGCTAGCGTGATTGGTGTACCACAGCGGGTATTTCCATTTGAAGATGGTGTGGTCGATGGCAACGTTTTTGGCGTGCTTCAACGGCGATTCACCGTCGACAAAGGTACTGTTTGTAATGTGGAGATCATGCCCTTGAAACAGAGCACGTTCGCCAGTTAAAGTTTGTTGGTTGATTTCTTTCAAGTTTTTGGCTCCTTTTAAAAATACGTTTGCTGGAATTTGAGTTCGTAAATTTACCCATGGTTCCATTCTAGTACCTTAGAGCCACTCGAAGGCAAGTCGTTTGGTAATTTTTTTAAATGTGGCGGCGATACCAGTAAAAACGGTCGATGATGATCAGTCCGCCGAGCCAGAGTGTGCCAATAATCAGCCAGAGCTTGCTGGGCGTTAGGATGGGGCTCACGCTGCGTTGATCAATGAAGAAACGCAGGTACTGGTGAGGGTGCGTGGTGAGTGGCTGGGCCAACAGGGGATAGTTGGCGGGGGCCGTGACGATTTTTTGTGGGTCGTACCGGGTAGCCGTAAGGGTCAACGTGTAATGGCCGGCTGGTAGTGGGCGCGGCAGAGTTTGCGTTAAGCTGAGTGGCTTGCCCCGGGACTGCCAGGCCAACTTGCCGCTTGCTGTTCGCAGGGTAACGTTGCCGGTAAAGGATTCGCCGTTGTTGATCAATACGTGATTGAAGGGCAACGGCGCCGTGAAGGGTTGCGTCAGTCGTTGATTTTGCTGAAGCCGTACTTTGTGATTCTGGTAGTAACGGCCCTCATTTTGGCTGACCACGCTGACTGGGTGACTACGAGATCGGGTGACCAAACCGTAGTTTTGCCAGGCGCCGATTCCTAAGGCTGCGGTGAACCCAATAGCTAGACCGAGAGGCAACCAACGTGAGCGTTGCGACCAGCGCAGGAGGTTCAGGGGTTGGCGGTAACCAGCAGCGGTACCAGCGATGAGTAACGGGAGTAGTGGCAGTGCGTAACGTTCTTCGGATTCCCAGAAGATTACGTGGAAGCAGGTCAGACCAATAATGAAGAGGCCGCCCAGCAGATAGCCCGTACTGAATTTGCGACGGCGAATCTGCTGAATACCCCAACCACAGTTGACAATGAGGAGGGCTAGGTAGTTCATCTGACACCAGTTGGCAAGCAGCCAGTCGATGGTGTTGCGATGCTGACGGTACCAGTTGGGTGCGCGATCATAGGCCGGGGAGATCTGAAAGCTATCAAAGGTGCCCGTTGCGAGAAATAGTTTGGCTTTGCGGTAGAGGTGGTGGATGATGCCGCTAGGGCCGAGCTGATGCAGGTAGTCTTTGAAGTTGGTCTTCGCCTGGGTCTGTTTAGCGGCGGCCGTGGGTTGGGCCATAATCCGGCCGACATCGTGGCGGTTGTATTGGCCGTAATATGCCGGATTCCAGCTCATGGCAATCCAACTGGTCGCGGGTAGCGCTTGGTCGGGATTAGACTGAAATCCAGCTGCCTGCTGGGCGGTTCGGTTACCGATTGTACCGCCGGCTAATAGTGCTAACAGAAGAAGGGTAACCCAACTGCGAGTTAGGAAGGGGTGAGTCGTGGCGTTTGGCAGCAGCCAGAGTATCAGAATAGTGGCGATAATGAGGACGATGAAGTTGGCTTTTAATAGGTAGGTCAACGTTAGGATGATTCCGAGTCCCAGCGCACGAGGCACGGCCTGCCGCCAGTTGGTGGACCGTAGAAGACCACGTACAAGGACGACAGCGAAGAGTCCCGTGGGCAGGACATAAGTGTCATTGTAGGTGTTGAGGGCGTAGGCATACAGGGGGACCGTTCCTAAAATAATGCCTAAGAAGAGGTGACCACGAGCCGGATTCTTCTTGGTTAGGACGTACCAGACCGTGACCAGTCCGCAGTCGAGCCAGGCAAATTGAACGAGATTCAGCCAAACACCAGAACTAAAGCCCAGCCAGTGGCCGACTTTCAGGAGACCACTCAGGAGTATGGTGAAGCTCACATTGTTAGGATAGGTGTAGAAGTAGCGGTTCCAGTGAGCACTCCCCTCTAATAGGGAAACGGCTTGTTGGTGGACGAAGTATAAATCGGCCCGCGGAGCAGAAATCCAATTGACAGCGACCCAAAGTTGAATGGCCAGTAAGAGGGCCCAGAGGCCGAGACTGAGATAGCGATGCTGATGTTTGCTGAGTCGATGGAACCAGCGGAAGGCCAGACCCACGCCGCCCAGGTAGATACCGGCACCCAGGATAATGATGAGGGGTGAAAGCCAGTCGTGGTCGATCCGAAAGGTCACGGGTACCAGGCCAGCTAGGACGCCAGTCAATAGGAACATTAAACTGATGAGACCGCTGAGGCCAGTGGTGAGATGCTGCCGGATTGCCATAATAAGACTTCCTTATCTAACGAGATGAGTGGTCACGTGCCAACGGGACCACGGGTTGTGCAGGTGTAAATGCTGAAGAATAGGTGTCGGATTGAATGATGAAACGTGGTCGGTGCTTAACTTCGGTGAAAGTTCGGCCAACGTATTCACCGATAATGCTGGTAGCGACCAGTTGAAAACCGCCGAGAAACCACAGAGAAGCCATAATGGAACTCCACCCGGTGACGACGGCGCCCCGAATGTGCTGAATCAAGATCCAGAGTAAGACCAACAGTGCCCCGCCGCAGATGAGTAATCCAGCGTAGAGCACCGCGCGAATGGGCGCGATGGAAAAAGATAGAATGCCATCGAGGGCGAAGCGAATCATCTTGCGTAAGGGGTATTTGGAAACGCCGGCCTTACGCGGCTGACGTTTGTAATACAGCTTGGTTGCTGGAAAACCAAGTTGTGGGATGATCCCCCGAATAAAGGGATGGGATTCCTGACAGCTCATGAGGGCGGTCACAGCCCGTTGACTCATGAGTCGAAAATCGGAGTGATTGGGGATGAGGTCCACCCCCAACTTGCCCATAAACCAGTAAAAGCCTTGGGCCGTCGTCCGCTTGAACCAGGTATCGGTCGATCGATCGTTGCGGACACCGTACACGATATCGAAGCCCTCGCGTGCCTGTTCAAGCATACCAAAGATGAGTTGTGGGTCGTCCTGTAAGTCGGCATCAATCGTGACGATGAGGTCAGCGTAAGGCTGAGCAATCTGCATGCCAGCCATGAGGGCCGCTTCTTGACCATAGTTACGACTGAACTTCAGGCCCGTGTAACAGGCGTCCTGTTGGCGTAACTCAGTAATTAAGGCCCAAGTGCGATCCTGACTGCCATCGTCAACGAAGAGAATCTTACTGTCAGGTGTCACTTGTTGGTGATCCATTAGCCGTTGCAGAATGCGCCGCAGAATGGGTGCACTGGTCGGTAAGACGGGTTCCTCGTTGTAGCACGGCACAACGATAGTGAGACGTGGAATCACGGAACTTTTCATAAACAATCACTCCCCCAGAGATTGATAGTTATTTCTGAGTTTGATGATAAACCGGATAACTCCATTATGGGGCTATTGGTATTTAAATCAAACGACTTTTTTCGGGTGATTAACTATAACGCAGGTCGCAAAATGGCCGCCGCAGGGAACCAATTGGTGACTGCGACGGCCATTCTAGTGGTGTCGGGTTTTAATTTTAACGTTAGGCTTAGTGTCTGAAGTGACGATTCCCGGTGAAGACGAGGGCCACGCCCAGGGCATCAGCCATGGCGATGGATTCCTTGTCACGGATACTACCACCAGGCTCGGCGATGACCTTGATTCCGTGCTCAGCGGCATATTTGACGCAGTCATCCATCGGGAAGAAGGCATCGGAGACTAAGACAGCCTGGTCGAAGTTCGGCTTATTTTCGGCCTTACCGACCGCGATTTTCACGGCATCAATCCGGTTCATTTGCCCGGGGCCAACGCCCAGCGTTTGATCACTGGTATTGACCAAGATAGCATTACTTTTGACGAACTTAATGGCTTTGAGACCAAAGGCAATTGCTGTGAGTTGTTCGGGCGTCGGTTGTGCGTGACTGACGGTTTGGAAATTAGTCGGGTCATCGCGAACGTCATCGCGTTCCTGACGTAATAAGCCACCGCGGATACTGATGATTTCGTCGGCCTCTGGAGCCTGAGCGGTGGTAAAGTCTACCGTCATTAGGCGAAGATTTTTCTTTTTGGCTAACAGGTCGTACGCGTCGTCGTCAAAGCCGGGAGCGATGATGATTTCCAAGAAGAGTTGGTGCATCTTGGTGGCGGTGGCGAGGTCGACCGGACGATTCAGGACAATGATGCCACCAAAGATCGACATGGAGTCAGCCGCGTAACATTTATCCCAAGCGTGTTCGAGAATGGCGTCAGAACCGATACCACACGGATTCATGTGTTTGAGTGCGACCACGGTCGGTTGGGTGGGAAACTCACGGATTAAGCCCAGCGCGGCGTCAGCGTCCTTGATGTTATTGAAGGAGAGCGGCTTGCCGTGGAGTTGCTTGGCAGCGGCAATTGAAAATGGTGCGGGTTGGTAGTCCGCGTAAAAAGTTGCCGTCTGCTGAGGGTTTTCCCCATAACGAAGGGCTTGCTTGCGTTGATAGGTCAGGGTCAGGGTGTCTGGTTTGGCCTCATCGGTCAGGTAGTTGGCAATGACGGCATCGTAGTGGGCCGTATGGTGGAAGACTTTAGCTGCCAAATGCTTGCGGAACCGCATGTCATCGTCGGGAGTGTCGAGTGCCAAGCTAACTTGGTCGTAGTCGGCCACGTCACAGACAACTAGGACGTCGCGGTAATTCTTGGCTGCTGCCCGAATCAAAGAGGGACCACCAATGTCAATCTGCTCAACGGCGTCCGCCAAGGTAACTTCGGGGTCACTAATGGTCTCGGCGAAGGGATAAAGATTTACGCAAACGAGATCAATCGGTGTAATGTCGTGCTCAGCGAGTGTTTGTAGGTGGTCGGGGTCTTCACGCCGCGCAAGAATACCGCCGAAGACCCGTGGATTCAACGTTTTGACTCGCCCGTTTAGCATTTCAGGGAAATGCGTCACATCTTCGATCGGTGTGACGGCGATGCCAGCCGCGTTCAGCGCAGTCTGGGTGCCACCGGTGGAGACAATTTCAAAGTGGTGAGCAATCAAGTCTTGGGCAAATTCGACAATTCCCGTTTTATCGGAAACACTAAGCAAAGCACGGCGCATAAGCGAGACCTCCTAGAGTAATTTAAGTTAGTCCTATCATACGTGATTTTTCGTGAACAATCAACGGGAACAAAATATAAATATTCGCATATTATGGTTTTAACCGGAAAACTCAATTCATCAGATAATGGTAATTGTTCGATGCTAATTCTACCATTAAGCGTTAATTGGCAACCCTATTTTGCTAAACAATGAATGATAATCTAAATATTAATCTAATTGTAAAAACCGAACTTTAACCAGAAAATGACTGTTGCGAGATGAGCCAAGTAACTTTCCCGCTTTAGACGTTGTCAAATGCATTCACAAACGAGGGGTTTATCGAATGTAGCGGTTGAGAACACCAATGATTTTACAATAAATAAGTGTTGACTATCGTTGATTTACCGGCGTTCCTGTAATAAATATAATTGTAAAATCCAGTAATCAAACTGCAATCCCATTGTTATTGAATGCACATTTTCTTCGGGTACTGTTTAGTAAGACCCCAAAATGAGGTGGTGAGCAGTTAGCGAAGGGGAGCGTCGGTGCGGGGAATCAAACGCCGGATTCTAGTGGGGTAGGGCACACCAAATTTTAAGTAGGGAAGTGCCAAGTATGTCGAACAAGCATCGTTGGGCCAAACGGTTAGCACAATTGGTTGTGGCCGCCAGTGCCATGATTGGGATTGCGTGGGGCGAGCAGGCCGTTGCCAGCGCGAGCACGCTAGCCATTCCGGATATTTCCGAGTGGCAAGGGAAACTAACTGCGAGTCAGGTTTCAAATTTGAAGAGTCAGGTCTCCTTCGTGATTAACCGGCGGCAATACGGGTCCGCCTATCAGGACCTTTACGCCGCCAATAATACGGCATTGTACGTGAAATATGGTATTCCGTTTGGCGAGTACGATTATGCCCGATTTACCAGTGCCGCCAGTGCCAGACAGGAAGCCAAGGATTTCTATAATCGCTCGAATAAGAACGCATCATTCTATGCTTTGGATTTTGAGGAAAATGACGTCACCTCAGGCACCACCAATGCCGCAGTTAAGGCGTGGTACGATGAGATGCGCTCGTTGACGAGTAAGAACTTAGTCTTTTATTCTTATCAAAGCTTCGCCACTTCATATGCCAATACGGCGCGGCAAAACTTTGATGCGCAGTGGATCGCCAACTATTCCTATACGCCAACGATTTCGTTTGCGCTGTGGCAATACACTGATCACAATTACCTCTCGGCGCTGAGTGAATACACCGATAATAGTAAGGCGGTCACCTCGGTTCACCCCATCAGTTGGTGGACGGATAGTGTGGCCACAGCCTTGTCGAGTGTGACCTATGCGTACAGTGGATATAAGGTGGGACAGCATATTTACTTACATAATAATGCATCCAAATATGCGGATGGCACCAAGATTGCTAAGTCTGACCGGCAGAAGTTTTACAGGATCTCTAAGGTTAAGAATCTAACGCAATCAAGGTCCAAGCAGGCTTTATACATCAGTGATCTAGGAAAGTGGGTCCTTTCGCAAGATGGCACGGGTTATTTTGTGGGGCAGCATGGCTCCTATACGCTGAAGCATAAATTGAATCTTTATTCGGATTCTAGCCTCACCAAGAAAACCGGGAGTTATTACGTATCCGGTGATACCGTCGCGGGAAAGCTGGTCAAGGCGCCGAGCGGGAAGTCGTATCGGGTCAAGACGAGTCTGGGATACCTATCCGCTAACGTTAAATTTATGACGCCGGCTTACTATGAATCTTTGAGCAGCACCAAGACGATTAAGACCAAGAAGAAAGTTTACGAATACAAGAAGTCTTCGTTTGCTAAGTCTAGTCGCTCGAAGGCCGTTACCAAGGGGACCAAGCTGAAGGTGACTGCCGTTAAAAAGCGGTCTACTGGGTCACGGTACTTTGTCTTGAGTAATGGCAAATATGTCACGGCGTTGAAGAGCTACGTTACGGAATAAATCACGAAAGAGGCTGAATAAATATGCAACGGAAAACAAAGATCATTACCGCGGTTACGGCAGCGCTGGCAGTCATCACGTTGGGGTCTGGGACGGTCCTCGAGATGCACGCCGCCAATGATGTCAGTAGCGTGAGTCAGACGACGGCACCCAGTACGGTGCACGCCGATAGTGCAAAATTGACCGCCGATAGTGCCAGTGGTACGAAGCAAAACTACACGGTTAAATATACCGATAAGAATACCGGCGACCAATCCGCGACCCTGCAGAAGAAGACGTACGGGTCCAGCAATCGGGCTGGAAGCCAAGTGGATTACGTGGGTACTAATACCGAGGGTGCCAAAGTCAAGCTGAATGGGCGCACGACCGCTGTGGTCCAAGGTGTCATGGGTCACACCTATGTTCACTGGAACAAGGGCGACTGGTCGGTCACGGCGGTTGCCAGCAATGCCGACGAAACGGGAACACCAACGCAATTTGCCAAGCAAGTTAACCAGCAGATTACGTCGTCCAGTTTGCCTAAGTCGGCCGACACCGGCGCCATTACCGTTTACAGCGGCACCGAAAAGCAACAGGCCAATTCGGTCAGCTGGCAGAAGGGTAAGCAACTCTACACGGTCAGCGGCAAGACGGCTGCCAGCACCGTCAAATTAGCCCAAGACACGGACTAGCGAATAAACCGTTCGCCTTACCGGGCAGTGCAAATAAACCGGAGCGCTGTGGGCGGACGCCCGGAGCCAAAAGGCGGTCTCCGAGCTTGCTTTGAACCACAAAGGTCGTGTTTCAAAGTCACCAATTCTTTAAGCGGCAAGCCGCCAAGAGAATTCCCACGGCTGAGTTTATTTGCACTGCCCTCACAGCTAACGTCGGTTTAGTTCGCATATCCAGTTGATTTTTACACGAGTTGGTACAATTAGATTTGAAAAAGGTTGTCTCCCTTTCAGAGTAAGGTGAAGGGGAGGCAATCTTTTGTCTTGTGACCAGTCAGAAGGCAGCTAGGTTTGGTAAAGATTATGGCGAACGCTAGTATGTAGCTGGAGGCAGTCAGAGATGCAGCCGGCCGTGACGATGACCTTAGCTGACGATTCTTGTCAGGTTAGGTCATGGGACGAGCTTGGAGACGCGGGTTCTGGCGGCTTCAAGTCGAGGTCCAAGACCGTTCCTTAGGCTTGGACCGGTCCCCACAGCAGGCGAAATCCCTGATGGCCGCAAGCAAATGGAAAGCGCCGAACCGCGACTTTTACCAAAACCCGAGCGTCCGGACTAGTCAACGGGGCGGTTCCGCCGTACACTAGGAGAGAAGCTACAGCAGGGAGGGGTCAGCTTGAAAAATTTGCGTCAACCGGAATCGGGATTTTCCTGGTTCTACCAGCGTTTCTTGAATAATCACATCACGATTTTGCTATTAAATATTTTTCTTTTATTGTTAGTTGTTAACGAAATTGTTCAAAACGCTGGGCTTTTGGATCCGATTTGGAAGTTTGCCAGCATTACCATGCCAGCCATCGTGGTGGCGGGAATCCTGTTTTATGTGTTGGATCCGTTTGTTCACTTGATGGAGCGCCGACTACATATTCGTCAGGGATTAGCGATTGCGATTGCCATGTTGGTGGCGGTTGGCGCCATTATTCTGGTTTTCCTCAATTTGATTCCATTTCTCGCTAAGCAGGCGGCCGGGGCCGTGAGCACGTTGCCCCAGTTTGCCAATGATATGCTTGCAAAGCTAAATCATCTTAATCAGGTCCATCACTGGATCTCTACGAATAACTTGGATCAGGTCAATCAACGTGTTACCACTTACTTCTCTAAGCGGGGACTGAACCTGTTGACCGGGACACTGACGTCGATTGGCAACGTCGTGACGACCGTTAGCGACTGGGTCATCACGATTATCACGGCGCCGCTGGTCCTATTCTTCATGTTGAAGGATGGCACGCGTTTTCCGCATTACGTGAGTCAGGTCGTGCCCACGGCTTACCGGGAACGGTTTGTAGTGATGTTAGACCAGATGAACGTCAAGGTTAGTTCCTACGTCCGTGGGCAATTGACCGTGGCACTGTGTGTCCTGATTATCTTCACCACGGGTTATTCCATCATTGGCTTGCGCTATGCCCTGTTGATCGGGCTGCTAGCGGGGCCGCTCAACTTGATTCCCTACTTTGGGTCGGCCATCGCGTTGATCCCAGCGCTAATTATCGGGGCCATTACGAGCCCGTCGATGCTGCTAGGGGTCGTCATCGTCTATCTGATTGAATGGGTCTTGGAAACGCAGGTCCTGTCTCCCCTGATCATGGGAAACAGCCTGGCGATGCATCCAATTACCATCGTCTTCGTGTTACTAGCCGCCGGGAAGATGTTTGGCTTAGTCGGTGTGATCTTTGGGGTGCCGGGATTCGCCGTGCTAAAGGTTCTGGTGACGACTGCCTTTCAGTGGTATCAGGAGTACTCCGCGCTTTACCCGGACGTCTTTCCACCGGAAGATAAGCTGGGTGAGCCTTAACGGTTTATTAACATCATGATTAACAAATGAATCAGTTACAAGCGGCGGTGTCCTGCGGGATGCCGCCATTTTTTGTTGGACCGAGCGCTGTCGGTTAATGCTGTAAAGCCCAGCACTTTAGGTTTGCGATAAGCCAGCTTTGCCATAATCAGGACATGTTATGAAATGGAGGCGACTCGAATGAACTTTTTCAAACGGGCCTGGTTAAATGTGTGGGCGAAGAAGGGCCGGTCAGTCTTACTGATCCTGGTCTCGTCCGCCATTCTCATGTTTGTGTTAGCAGGCCTACTGATTAGAAGTGCGGCGGTCAAGGCAACGGAGACGGCCAAGGCGGACGCTGGCGCAACGATGACGCTGTCGGCCAACCGGCAGGCGGCATTTAAGAAGATGCAGCGTAGTCGTTCCAGTAGCTCCCCGACATCCAGTCGGCCCAAGCTGACACTGACGCCGGTTAGGTTGAGTGATGCCAAGAATATTGCAAAACTCAGCAATATCAAGAGCTACAACGTGACCAGCAGTACTACGGTGAATGCGAAATCCTACGATACGGTCTCGACCAGTACGGGGATGGGTGGCAACAGTAGTGGTGGCCCTGGTGGCATGAAGTCCACGAGTAGCTCATCCGGGGACACCCAGATCGATGGGGTCACGTCAACGGCACTGACGACGGCTTTCACCGACAGTCAGAGCAAGATTACCAAAGGGCGCGGTATCAAGGCGTCTGACAAGGGAACTAACAACGTCGTGATCGAAAAGGAACTGGCAAGTCAAAATAACTTGACGGTCGGCGATACCATGACCGTCAAGGAGACGACAGGGTCCAAGAGTACCCGCAAGGTGAAGGTTGTTGGCATTTACAAGGCGAGTTCGACCAGTTCAGCGAGTGCGGGTCCAATGAGTACTGACCCTGTCAATACAATCTACGCCTCATACACCCTGGCCAATACGATTAAGGGGAGTAAGTATGTGGGAACGGCTGATTCCGTGACGTTTAATGTGACGAATCCTGCCAAGGCAAGTGCGACCAAAAGGGCCGGCAACAAGCTGATCAGTAGTAAATACTCTCTGAGTACCGATGATTCCAGCTACCAAGTGATTAAGGCCTCGATGGACAACGTGGAAGGTTTTGCCAACAAGATCGTTTGGTTGGTGGCGATTGCCGGCACGATTATTCTGGCCCTGATCGTTATCCTGATGATTCGCGAACGGCGGTTTGAAATCGGCGTGCTGCTATCTTTGGGTGAAGCCCGCTGGAAGATTGTGGCCCAGTTCTTTACAGAAATGTTGATGGTCATCGTGATTGCTTTGGCAATTGCCGGCGTTGGTGGTCAATTCGTGGGGAATCAGTTGGGCTCACAACTGGTCTCACAGAGTACCACCACGCAGACGACCAGTAGCAGGACGTCCGGCCAGCTTGGTGGCAGTGGTCAACCGGGCGGCGGTAGTGGTATGCACGGTGGTGGGGCCGCCGGTGGCCCTGGCAGCACAACCGGCAACGCTAAGACGAAGAACCCTGATCTGGAAATTACCGTGAGCGCCGTCGACCTAGCGGAACTGGGTGGCTTTGGTTTGGCCATTACTTTCCTGTCGATCATGATTGCCTCCGGTGGCATTCTCAGACTAGAGCCGAAGAAGGTACTGATTTCCTAAGGAGGGACGCAGATGTTAAGAACTGAAGGCCTGGGTTATTGGTACCAGGATAAAGAACAACCGTTGTTTCAAGATATCAATCTCGAATTTGGAGAAGGCCAATCCTACGCGATTCTGGGTCACAGTGGAACCGGGAAGACCACGTTTCTTTCACTGATTGCCGGGCTAGATAAGCCGCGGGAAGGGGATATTTTCCTCAATGACCGGTCACTGAAACAGATTGGGCTGACCAACTACCGGCGACACGACGTTGCTATCGTATTTCAGGCGTACAACCTGTTTAACTACATGTCTCCGTTGAATAATCTCCTGACGGCGATGGCAATCACCAACGCCAGTCATGCTGGGGATCGAGGCTATGCGCAACGGGTGCTCAACGACCTAGGGATTGGGGATGAGCTCCTCACTAGAAACGTTCAGCGGCTCTCCGGTGGGCAGCAGCAACGGGTCGCCATTGCCCGAACCATGTGCTGTGATGCCAAGCTTGTCGTGGCCGATGAGCCGACTGGGAACTTGGACGAGGATAATACGAGAGAGGTCATCGACCAGTTTCAGCGGATTGCCCACGATCAGCAAAAATGCGTGATTATCGTGACCCATGAACCCGACGTGGCGGCACGGTGTGATCACCAGTATCGCTTGGAAAATAAGCAGTTTGTGCAGTTGGATTAACGCGACTTGGCTGGTTCTACCAGGACGACTGAAAAGCTTGAAAATGTGAAAAAAGACCTGGAATTTTTTTCAGGTCTTTTCGTCTGCGCTAGAGTGAAACAAGCTTACAGGTCCTTTTCCATCAGGTAGTCGGTCTGAGGATCATCCCCCAGCTTGAAGGTGTGGGCGCCGTAGCGGTGGTAGCCCATGAATTTGTAGAAAGCCAAGGCGTTGTCGTTATGTTCCCAGACACCCAGAATAACCTTAGGAAGGCCAGCCTCACGAGCCACCTGCTCGGTAAACTTAAGGAATTGGCGACCGAGGCCGTGGTGCTGAAAGCCTTCGCGCACGTAAACTCGTTGGATTTCTATGTCAGCCGCGTGGCGGAGGAGTTTGCCGTAGCCGGCGAGTTGGCTGTCGACTTGAAGAAAGTAGAAGGTAGCGGTTGAGTCGACGAGCTCCTGGCCGAGTTGCTCGCGGCTGAGGTCGTGTTCCAGGTAAGCCTTTAGGTTCTCCGGGGTATTCACGGCCCCAAAGGTTGCGGTAAAGGTTTCAACACTGACATTCCGGAGTTGTTCCAGATCAGTGGGAGTGACGGGGGTAATGGTGACATTTTTCATTGATTACGTGTCCTTTCATTGATTACGTGTCCTTTCAGTAGTTACGGTGTTCGCCGTGTTTCACTTTAACCCAGTCGGAATTGATATTGGCTTCCACGCGTTTCAGATAGTCGGCGAGTTGGTCGCGTTCGGCCGGAGTAAATCCCTTGAGTGCGGTGGCATTGGAATAGGCGTTTTCTCGTTTGATGATGGGGTAGAGGGCCTGGCCCTTTGCCGTGAGAAAGATCTGTTTCTGTTTCTTATCAGTGGGGCTGGGGCGGCGTTCCAGAATGCCGTTCTTCTCCAGTTTCTGAATGGCCCGGGCCGCGGTAGTCTTGTCGACCCGGACAATCACGGCGAGCCGTTCCAGAATAATTCCAGGCGTTTCAGCCACGCGAACCAAGTAGAGATACTGGCCACGATTCAGGTCGAGCGCCTTGAATTCGATATTGCTAATGCTGTCGAGTGCCCGGGCAACGGTGCCTATCGGACGTAAAATTTCTGCCAAGCTGATTCACCTCATTTCGTGGTAAAAAGTAGTATACGACGATTTGGTTGTAATTGCAACAAAATCTAAGCTATTTGTGAAGTAATCGCCTTGATTTCCTGTTAAAATGACCAATGAGCAATTCAAAAAATAAAAGAGGTCTTTGTGATGACAGTGTTTAGTGCCTATTCCGACGAGGAGATTCTGGACTATTTGAAGTCTCAGGTAAAGACGGGAACAGTTGTTACGGATGAAGCCACGTTGCGCAAGCAATCCTTCAATCCCAATGCAACTGGTGGTGAAACGGGCTTAGCGCGGGCGTTTGTCGAGGTTGCCGATGTTGAAGATATCCAAGGCGTCTTGCGGACAGCGCGGAAGTTCCACATCGCCGTGATCCCCCAAACCACCTTTAGCAGCACGGTGATCGGGTCCGACGGCTTGACGGGGGCAATTATCTTGTCTACGCGCAAGATGAATCAGATCCTGGAGATTAGTAAGGAAGATTCCGTGGCAGTCGTGGAACCCGGGGTCGTCAACGGCGATTTGGATAAAGAAGCTCGCAAGCAGGGGCTATTCTACGCCCCAGATCCTGGCTCTAAGCCGTTCTCATCGATTGGTGGGAATGTCTCTACCAATGCTGGTGGGATGAGCACTGTGCGCTACGGGGCGACCAAGGACAACGTGCTGGGCTTGAAGGCGGTGCTGGCCGATGGTCGGGTGGTCAAGCTCGGTGGCCGGACACTGAAACAGGCCTTTGGGTATGATTTGACCCAGCTCTTCGTTGGTTCCGAGGGAACTCTGGGGATCATCTACGAAGTCACTGTCAAGTTAATGCCGATTCCGCTGGGACAATCCGTCATGGGCGTGGCCTTCTTCAGCGATATGACGGCGCTGGCACAAGGCGTCACGGCTATTCGGATGTCTGGGGTCTACCCCACGATGCTGGAAGCCCTGGATGGCAATACCGTGGTGGCACTGGATAAATACGAAAAGACCCACTATGCCGATAATAGCGGTGCTATGCTGATCTTCCGGCTGGAAGGCGGCAGTCCCGAGAACGTCCAGGTCGTGCGTGACTTACTGGATAAATATCACGGGCAGAATGTGACGGTTACCACGGATGAAAAGGAAGAAGCCGATTTGGAACAGCTACGGCGGGACATCTTACCGGCCGTCTTTGCTGGCCGAAATCACCTGATGGAAGATATGGCGATGCCGTTGTCCAAGCTGGCGCCAATGATGGATTATCTGCAGGAGCTTGGGCAGAAGCTGGGCATTACCATCTACACGGCGGGTCATGCTGGGGATGGTAACGTCCACCCGACCTTCGTGTGGGACAAGGATGTCGATGAGGTGCCAGAGGTCATCATTGAGGCGCTACGGCAGACCTTCTGGAAGACGCTGGAACTCGGAGGAACAATCTCCGGGGAACACGCCGTGGGGATGCTGAAAAATCAATGGAACAACCCTGAATTGGGTGAAACGGTCGATCAGCTGCAACACCAGATCAAGACACTCTTTGATCCGATGAACCTGTTGAATCCCAAACGTAAGATTGATTAAGGTCGTCTGATCACCCATAATTAAACTAGAAAATTGTGTCCGGCCACCGAGCAAAATGTTCGGGGGCCGGACTTTTTTAAAGATAGGCATAAAACTTGCAAAAGAGGCCGACAAACCGGATAATTATTGTTACAATGAAAGCGAATGCAGGATTGGTATTTCCCGATAACAATCGGTTGCACAGCTTCAGGGATGGAAGGAAGAAAGTCATGGGCGACACACAGTGGTGGCAACACGCAGTCGGATATCAGATTTATCCGCAGAGTTTCTTAGATACGAATAACGATGGTATCGGAGATCTTGCTGGTATTCAACAGCAGATCGACTACCTGAAAACCTTGCGGGTCGACTTTGTCTGGGTCTCTTCATTCTACCCGTCAGGTGACGTGGATAACGGCTATGATGTCGTGAAATACCGTGGTGTGGCACCACAGTTCGGGACGCTGGCTGATTTCGACCGGCTCGTTGCGGCGCTCCATGCGGCCGATATTAAAATTGTGATTGACCTGGCACTCAACCATACGTCGAGTGAACACCCGTGGTTTCAGGCGGCATTAGCCGACCCCACCAGTGCCTATCACGATTATTATATCTGGCAACCGACCCCACCGGACGTGGCCCCGAATAATTGGGAGTCCGTCTTCGGTGGCTCGGCGTGGACCTACCATGCCGCAAGTCAAGCGGCGTACCTCCATACCTTTGCTCGGAAACAGCCGGATCTGAACTGGGAGAATCCAGCTGTTCGCCATGAGATGAGTGACATCATTCAGTGGTGGGCGGATCGCGGCGTTGATGGTTTCCGTTTGGATGGGGTCACCCATCTAAAGAAGCAAGCTGATTTTGCCGATGTAGCCGCGCCCCGGACGGATTATTACCGAGACTTTGCGGGGGTCACCACCTACTTGGCTGACCTGAAACCAGTCCTGCAACGCAATCATTTATTTACTATTGGTGAGGCGGGCGGCATCGATATGCCGACGGCGCAACGCTGGCTGGATCCTGATACGGGGTACTTTGATCTGTTGTTGGAATTTGACCACGTGCATTACTGGGAGAATGCGGAACCTAAGCTACCGATTGCTGCCTTGCGTCAGAACCTGACGCGCTGGCAGTTGGCACTGGCCGACAAGGGCTGGAACGCGTTATTCATTGAAAATCATGATTTACCCCGCGCCGTTTCCTACTATGGGAACCCGGTGGACTATCGCCGTCGTTCCGCGAAGGCCTTGGGATTGTGGTACTTGTTGATGAAGGGCACACCGTTTATCTATCAGGGCCAGGAGCTGGGGTTACCCAACGCTCGGTTTGATAGTATTGATGATTACCGTGACTTAGATAGTCGCCTGTATTACCGGAGTCAGCGGGCCAAGGGTGTTCCAGAGGCAAAGATTTTGGCACAGCTGGCCGCCGAGAGTCGGGACAATGCGCGGACGCCATTCCCGTGGAACGGTGAAGTGAATGGTGGTTTTTCCGAGCATCAGCCGTGGATTCAACCCACACAAGTTGTGGAACGCATCAACGTGGAACGTGAAAGTCATGATCCATACTCGGTTTTCACGTTCTATCGCCAGCTGATTCAGTTGAAAAAGACGGTACCGACGCTACAAAAGGGCCGTTATGAATTGATTGATACTAAAGATGACCAATTATATGTTTATCGTCGAACTTATAATGGCGATAATTGGTTGATCGTCGTGAATATGAGCAATGCTGCTGCAACCACTCAGGAGTTTGATTTAAATCCGAGCGAGCTGATTGTCACCAATATGCGGGTAGATGCAGCTTCGGATGAAACGCAGATTCAGCCGTGGGAAGCCCGGTTGTACCATTTACGAAAACTAGAGTGAGATTGAAAGCGGGGCGGTCCGGGTGAAAACGCGGCCGCCTTTTGTATACATTTGATTGTGAAAGAGTATTTTAGCTGTTAATAATTAGCCAGAATTATAGTCGGAGTAGTTTAAACCATAAACTTTTCGACAAATTAGTGAAAGCCACTTGCATTTCACGAGATTGTTCTTTATTATTAAATGTATAGATATTTCTATGGGGTCAACCATTTTGCGTATTGCTAATCGTGTTAATTATCTTAGCGGTTAGTAAGTAAAAGATAAGGATATGATGAATACTATGGCAAAAAGTAAGGTCGTACATGCGGAGAGTTTCTTCGAATCTTACATGGAGTTGAAGCGAGAATTAGAGAAATCAGCAACGCGATTCCAACGAGCAATGGGGATTTCGGTGGATCAGTATGCTATTCTGCATCATATTTTGGAGAATCCCGGTAAGTTGACGTCGGCCACGGTTGCTGACAGTCGGGGAATCTCCCGAGCAGCTGTTTCACGCGGGATTTCACAGCTGATTCGGCGCGGTTACGTGCTGCAGAGCTATCAGTCTTCCGATCGCCGGGTACGGCCGCTGTCGTTAACCACGAGTGGGGAAGAGCTAGAAATGACGTGTCATGATCTGCTGGTCAAGTCAGCGAAGATCATGAGTGAGACCCCCCTTTCTGCAGAGGGGAGTCAGTTAACGGTGGGTGAAGCTAACACAGATGCTTGCGTCGGCTACGGCACAATTAACGCCGGAAGCACCAGAAGAGTAAGGGACTTTTAAATTTTTCTTTAGACGGATCAGTCGTTCACGACTGATCCTTTTTATTTGGCCATTTCCCCTCAAACTATAAAAAGTGTGCAATGCCGATATGTTATAGAATCCTGTTTCACAGGACACCTGACGGGAGAGTAACCGTTTTCTGATAGCCTTGGCGTCATGAAACAAATTTGAAATTTTTCCAGTTTCAGAGAAAATTGCGTGCTATAATCATACCTGTTGCTCAAAACGAGCGACACAATATATTGTGTAGTGTAGCCACTTTGCCGGCGAGATTAATACTATATGTGGTTAATAAAACATGAGGGAGCGCATTAACATGAAGCATTATATTCAATTTTTATCTCACCAACTGAAGGGCTGGCCACAACAGAATTATTATCTGTTCTTCTTTAGCCTCGGGTGCCAGGTCATGACCTTGGTTGGCCAGCAGATAACGCTACTGACGGTGCTGACGTTTATTGGGACCACGTTAGGTGTGCTGTGTGTTCTGGCAATTAACGCGGCCAAGTCAGTCAACGGCTGGCTGGGTGTGTTGTCTGCGATTTGCTTCATCGTTACGGGTTTCGCTGCTAAAAATTATTTAAGTATTTTTGAACAGTTATCTTACGTGGTCACGCTGGATATTCCGGTTCTGCTGAGTGCAAGCTGGAACGTTAACATGGCTTCTAAGATTCGGAAGTTTGACGGTAAGAGCTGGGCCATTGCGTTGGTTTCCACGGTTGCCGTTTACCTAATCTCCGGGTGGGCCATTGGCGCCTTTACGGACGATCCTCGGCCTTGGGTCGATGCGATCAGCTTTGCCATCAGTTTAACGGCTGGCATCATTTGCTTCTTACGTTTCAACAACCAGTACGTCTGGTGGATTGCTTCAGGTCTCGCTCAAATGGTTCTGTGGTTCATTTCGTTCCGGCAGGGTTCTGCAACGCTGGCGATGTTTATCAACAGTTCCGTCTACCTGATCAACGACGTGTTGGCCTTCACCGTTTCACCTTGGTACAACAAGAAGGAACGCGCGCGGATCATCAAGCAAGAGACGGCGTACGCTGCCAGTCTAGAGAGTTCCAACTAAGTTAAGGTTTAGTGATTGGGCCGTTGTTTCAGGCGTGGGGCTTGAAACAACGGCTTTTATGGTGATTTTGTGCTTGTCGAATGCGTGACCGTCTTTTCAAAACTGACTTTTTTCAGCGCGGGTACGGGGGACGTGGTACACTAGGGGCATTGCTTGTATGAGGGAGCGGAGACCATGATAGTTGAGAAGAAGATCGGGGCGAAAGATCAGGACCTGGTATGGGTCATGACTATGGTTGAGGAAGAAGCTGACCGAGAGACCCTGAAGGTTAAATATGGCCTAACCGATGAGATTTTAACGTATGTGACCGATGAAAACGAGCGGTCCCACTATGACCGGGACGATTTCTTAAATTCACAATTATTTGTGTTGCACGTGCCGGTGGTCGTAGATCAGGTATCCCAGCGCTACATCACGCGACCAGTGACGTTTCTATTGAAGGGAAATAATATTTTTTCCATCACCACGAAGAATACACACTGGGCGAATACGCTGTTGGATGAGCGATTGAAGCTGGATCAAATCTACGACACAAATGAATTGTTGCTGGTTGGGATGTTCATTCTATTCGACCAATTTCTGGCGCCGATTCGCAAGATCAATGCGGAACAGAATCGTTTGGATAAGCAACTCAATAAGTCGCCGGATAACAAGGACTTAATTGCGCTGTCCAACCTGCAACAGAGCCTGGCTTACTTTGTCAGTGCCACGCGTAACAACGCCATGATGGCGGTCAATCTCAGCAATACGCCGTTTGGTCGGCAACTTTCTGACACCAATCAGGAACGGCTAGATGATGCGGTGATCGAAGCACGTCAGGCCTCTGAAATGACGTCAATTGAAGCCGATGTTGTTGACCGAATCTCAAGTACGTTCAATAATGTTCTGAATAATAACCTGAACGACACGATGAAGTTCTTAACGATTTGGTCATTGGTCTTAACGATTCCAACCATTGTGACTGGTTTTTACGGTATGAATGTCAAACTACCGTTGGCTAATCAAGGCAGTGTCTCATGGTTGATCACGGTGGCAATCATGCTGGGAGTCATGGTATGGGTCGCACTGATGCTGAAACACCGACATTTCTGGTAAAAATAATGATGAAACGTGGAGCAGGGACTAGCTGGCTTTCGGCACCCGCTTCAGCGATATAAGAGTGAATAGCAACAGGGCCTGGGATTTTGTTCCGGGCCTTTTCTTTGCCTAAAATTGGCATTCGTGACTGTCGGAGCGGAATAAGCTATCGCGAATTGGCTTGTTAGTTTTCGTGGCATCTCATGGTTTTGTAATCTTTTGAAGGCGCTTTATTTGTTGTCGTAGCGGGAAATATCGGCATTTGTTTGGGCAACGATTCAAGTGATTATTTTCACTAACAAAAAGTAAGCAGAATTACTGGCATTTCATCCTGAAACGGACTATGATGTTACCAATCAATGATTTCGGGGTGCTTTTATTTGGCGACACCCCATCAAAGGAGCGCGATTCAAATGACAAAGATGATTGCGGGTCAAGCATTGGTAAAGGTTTTAGAAGCATGGGGGGTTGACCACCTGTATGGGATTCCTGGGGGATCAATTAATCATACCGTTGAAGGCTTGTACCTGGAAAAGGATAAGGTTCAATACATTCAGGTGCGGCACGAAGAAGTCGGTGCGCTAGCTGCGGCGGCTGATGCCAAGTACACTGGGAAGATCGGTGTTGCCTTTGGTTCCGCTGGGCCCGGCGCGACTCACCTGTTCAATGGTCTTTACGATGCTAAAATGGATCACGTGCCAATGTTGGCGTTGGTTGGTCAAGTGCCGACAGCGACGATGAACACGAATTACTTCCAAGAAATGGATGAAACACCGATGTTCGCTGACGTTGCTGTTTACAATCGGACGGCGACGACCGCGGAACAGCTGCCTTACGTCGTCAATCAGGCGATCCGGGAAGCATACCGGCAAAAGGGACCAGCTGTAGTCATCATTCCGGAAGACTTGTCATCGACCGAAATCGACTATGAACCCGTGAAGACGCCAAACACGGTCTCCAATACGTTTACCCAAACAATCGATCCCAAGGCTGTAACGGCGACCTTAGAACTGTTGAAAGCCGCCAAGCATCCCTTGATCTATGCTGGCCGGGGCTTGTTAGGTGCTCGCGATGAGCTGGTCAAATTTAGCGAACAGTTCAATGTTCCCGTGATCAATACCGTGCCGGCCACCGGGGTGATTCCAACCGACCATCCAAACGCTATTGGGACGTTTGGGCGCCTGGGGTCTAAGTCTGGATTCGAAGCACTCCAACACACCGACTTGATCCTGTTTTTGGGGTCCGAGTTCCCATTTGCCCAGTTCTGGCCAAAGAACATCAAGATTATCCAAGTTAACGATAATTCCTTTGATATTGGGAAGATGGTACCCGTTGACTACGCTGTTATCAGCGATGCTAAGAGTTACCTGCAAGCCATGATCGCCACGGGTGAAACGTTGCCTGAAACGGACTGGCTCAAGGCCAATCGCCTCAACAAGCAAAACTGGAACAAGTGGTTGTCCCAGCTTGCCGATGATGACAGCAATGGCTTAGCGCCCGAAGCCGTGATGAAGAAGGTCGCTTCCATGGTGGGCCCTAAGGATACTTACGGGGTCGATACCGGAAACGTTTCGGAATGGTCCGTTCGGGGCTTACCAATGGACAAGCAACAGCGGTTCGTCTTGTCTGGTCTATTTGCGACGATGGGCTACGGATTACCAGCCGGAATGGCCGGAGCTTTGAGCGTTCCAGAGGGCCAAGCGTGGTCGTTCTCCGGCGATGGTGGCTTTGCGATGGTCGCTCCCGATATTATTACGGAAGCGCGTTACGAATTGCCCGTCATCAACGTGGTCTTCAGCAACCGGCGTTTCGGATTCATTTACCGTGAACAGGTCGATACGAAGCAGCACTTGTACGGGGTCGATCTGACCGATGCCGACTGGGCAAAGGTCGCCGAAGGCTTGGGTGGTATCGGCTTTACCGTAACCAACAATGCCGAAGTCGAAAAAGTCTTCGATCAGATTAAGGATCTGCAGGCAAAGGGCAACAAGAAGCCTATTGTGGTCAACGCCGTTATCAAGGACGATGACCCGATTGGGACGGCCTTCATGCCACTTGACGCCAAGCTTTACGGTCAAGAGACGGTCGATGCTTACGCCAAGGAGAACCACATTGACGTTCAGCAACAACCTGCTTTAGGTGAACTGCTGCGTGCCAAGGGCGATAACCTTTAATTTAAAACTTTAAAAAAAGAGTCGTTCCAAGTCAGTTGTTGATTTGGAACGACTTTTTTGTCATGCAAGATTTTTTCTGAAATGACACTTGCAATTGGTGGATAATCAGTCTAGAATTGTTAGCTGACTAACAAAGGGAGGATGACTTAAATTGCCTGAAAGAAGATTGGGCGCTTGGCTCCGGGATGCCGAGCACCAGATGAACCTTGAAATAAACGAATTCGCTCGACCATACGGGTTGACGGGGATGCAGATGTCGGTGATCGACTTCTTCGGTCGTCGTGGGGACGTTGATACTTTTCAGGTTGATGTGGAACGGGAATTTCACGTCAAGCGTTCCACGGCTTCCGTCCTAATCAAGCGGATGGTGGAACACGGAATGATGACGCGTGTCGTGGCCCCCGGCGACAGTCGTAAGCGACAGCTCAAGCTAACCGCACAGGGACAACAACTGGTGCCCATCGTAACGGCGTATTTGGAACAACAGGATGCCCTCATGGTGGCTGGATTAACGGCGCAAGAGGCCGTGGCTTTTCGTCGCGCGCTAGAGAATGTCACACGGTGGGGCAAGGCCCCGAAGAAAGGACGTAAGTAAATGGTAACTGAAAAAATTGAACCACGGGTAATCGGGGCCGTCCTGGCGACGGGATTGATGTCTCTGAGTGGGGTCATCATTGAAACGGCGATGAACATCACTTTTCCAACGTTAATGAAACAATTCGGCGTGACCACTGGAACTGTCCAGTGGATGACGACGTTGTATCTGCTGATTGTCGCCTGCATCGTACCTGTTTCATCATTTCTGAAACGACGCTTTAAAATGAAACAGCTCTTCGTGACGGCGAACTTACTCTTTATTGCCGGATTGCTAGTGGATGCGTTGGCACCCGCGTTTGTCTGGTTGTTGGTTGGGCGAGCCATTCAAGCGGTGGGTACGGGAATCGCCTTACCACTGATGTTTAATATTATTCTAGAGCAGGTACCGCTGAGTCGAATCGGCATGATGACCGGGGTGGGAACGCTGATCACCGCCATTGGCCCGGCAATCGGACCGACGTACGGGGGAATCCTCGTGACCAGTCTGAACTGGCGGTATATTTTCTGGATCTTGCTACCATTCCTGATTGTGTCATTCTTCGTGGGACTCAAAACCATTCAACAAGTCTCACCCATCGTTCATGAAAAATTTGATGGGTTGAGTATGTTGACGGTCATCGCAACCTTTGGCGGTCTGATCTACGGGTTCAGTTCACTGGGCAGTCAGCCGCTGTTGAGTTGGTCTGTTCTGGGGGCTTGGATCGTTGGAATCTTGGGCTTGCTGGGATTTGTGTTCCGCTCTAATCACGTGGAACACCCGCTGATCAAGTTGGATACGGTGAAAAATTCCGCGTTTGCTTGGCATTTAGCTGCGTTCTTCCTCTTGCAAACGACGGCATTGGGCCTGTCCTTTATCTTGCCCAATTATCTACAATTAGTTGATCAGCAAACCGCTTTCATCGCCGGTTTAGTTGTCTTGCCTGGTGCTGTGATTGGGGCTGCGTTTTCACCGATTGGGGGTCAAATTCTCGATCGGTTCGGCGCCAAGAAACCAATTGTTTTGGGACTGAGCATTGTGACGGTCACGTTACTTGCAATGACTGTTTTTGCCCGTCAGTTACCGGTCTGGGCGGTCTTGGGTCTCTACATTGCCTACATGGTTGGGATTGGTACGGCGTTTGGGAATATCATGACGGCTGGCCTGAAACAACTGCGGGGTGACCTGAAGGCCGATGGCAATGCGCTCATGAACGCCATGCAGCAATTTGCAGGTGCCCTGGGAACCGCCGTTGTTTCCATGATTATCTCCGCCAGTCAGGCGAGTGGTCAGGGAAGTACCGCTGTGAAGACGGCGGTGGGGTCGCAGTGGGCCCTGTTCGTGCTGGTTGTCACGGGGGCCTTAGCACTGTTGAGTATGCTAATGGCTTTCAAGCTGTCCCGTCCAACCCGCACGCGTTAGTATTGCTATTGGCTTTACCATAGCGACCGCGAGCTAACCTAATTTCATTAACCCCATGCTACACTTCACTTAATGAAGATGCGATTGTGTAGGTTGAAAGTGAGGCGACCGGAATGCGGTATGACTGGCGGTATGGTTTTCATTCATTTTGGTTTCTAATGATGTTGATGCTGATGATGAGTCCCGTGATTTTTATCGATCAAGTGTCTGTCAAACACATTGCGATGGGCACGATGGTTGCGGTTCTACTTGTTGACTATCTCTTTACGCGGCAATATCCATATTTTAATCGGTTTGGGCGCCAAGGATTTGGCGGCCTGATCAGCATCGGTTTCTTCGTCATGATGGCAGCGGTGGCGCCCTACTTTGGGTACTGGTCACCGTCAGCTTGGGGATTTGTGAGTTTCTGTGTGGCAAGCTTTGGGGGTTCTCTGGACGGTCGCATCGCCCACCCAACCGATATTTTAGTCAGCCAGACGCGTGCCCAGTTGCGGAAGAAAGCTGAGATTCTCCGTAAGCCAATGCCACGGTAAGCTTACGGTTATTTCTCTGAAAAATTTAGTGTCCTATTTGAATCGGAAGCGGTCTTCCGATTCTGACAGAAGAACACCCCCAGGTCAACGAATGGACGTTCGACCTGGGGGTGTTTTGTGTCGGCATTTAAGCTTAGAAGTCAGTCATATCAGGCGTATGGGCATGAGCGAAATCTTCTGAAATAAAAACGACTGGTTCCGTTCTCGCTGTAACGGTTAAACGCAGTCGCATCATTTGATAGTAGTTTTAGGGTTTTTAGTAGGCTGGCGAGTACGTCCAGTCGTAGGCTAGTAATTGGTGGAACTTCTCGCCAATTGGGACCCACAGTTTGGCTTTCGCAATGTTGGCAATTGACTCCCAAAAGAGGGGGTCCTTGCGTTCCTGGTCGCTTAACTTAATGTTGACGTAACTCCCGGCTTCCGTCTTGGCGATGACGTAAGGGTAGAACACTTTCGTAATCTGGGCGGGAGTAATCGTTTTAATCTTTGGGTTGTCATCTATCAGCATAATTGTCCGCTTCCTTTCATTTGATGAACCCAGTATACCTGGAAAAGGTAGCGAAAGTCTTTGATGTAAGTTAAGTTTTGTCTGAGAATTTCTTAGTTTTCCGATGGTGGGCGATGGTTGCCTATGACTGCCAGGGATTCTGACAGCTACAGATGATGGTTTAAGCCAGTTTATCGGTGGCCTGAAGAATGACGGTGAACTTGGTACCGCGGGGATCGTTATCACTCACCGTAATAGTTCCATGATTCAGTTGGACCAACTGCGACACGATGGCTAGACCGAGCCCGCTCCCTTCAATCTTGCTGGAGCGAGAGGCGTCGACTCGGTAGAAGCGCTCAAAGATGTGGGCACGGTCGGCCATAGGAATTCCGGTTCCTTGGTCAGCAACGGTTACGGTAATCTGGCCAGCGCCTTGTGCGACGGTCACGGCTATGGGCTGGTCTGCCGGCGAATACTTGTGAGCATTATCCAAGAGTGCCGTTAAGATCTGATGAAGCATGTCAGTATCGCCCAAAGCCATTACCGGGTCGCCGGGACCAATGAAGCTCAGTGGTTGGGTGACCAGTGGTTGGTAGTGGGTCACAACACTCTGGGTCAGTTGCGCGATATCGAGTGGCTGTAGCGTTACCTCGGCCCGGTCGGCTCGCGACAGGTGCAGAAGATTTTCGATTAAATGCTGCATGCGTAGCGATTCCTGATCAATGAAGCCCAGTGATTCGGGGATGACCTCAGGATGCTTGTCACCGCGGCGTTCAATCAACTTAATATTCCCTCGGATCGTCGCAATCGGAGTCCGTAATTCGTGAGAGGCATCGGAAATAAACTGTCGTTCACGCTGTAGTCGACCGTTCTGAGAAGCTAACAACTGATTGAAGTCCTTAGCCAGCTGGGAAATCTCGACGGGTTCCTGTGGTTGGGGAAGTTCCGTCTGAGTCGTCTCGGGGTTGGCCGCAGCTTGTTGGGCCGCTTGAGCGAGTTGAATCGTGGGCGCGCTGATACGTTCGGCCAGTCGCCGCACAAAGAAGAGCCCAATTAGGAGACTGAGGCCGATGGCAATGATCAACACAGCAATCAATACGTGGAGGTTACCGATCAGCACGTGCATCCCGATGTAGAGGTGATACGTGCGACCGCCAGTCTTCAACGTTTCCGCGAAGAAGAGGCCCAAGCCCTTGAAGTAGGTCAGGTGGGTAAATGGGACCGACCAAGTGCTAGCGTTGGCCAACGCGTTGCCGTGGGGCAGCAGCGAAGTGGTCGAGCCGTTGGCGTTCTTAATGAAAACAAATGTGTTGTGGGAATTGAGGCCGCTCGAGCGGTTGATGGCCAGCCAATCTTGAAAGTTCGTGACTTGTGAAGTTTGGAGGCTGGCACTCAGTTGTTCGGCCTGATTCTGTGCGCGCAGTAACTGATCCACGACCAGGGTCACACTGACGGTCAGTACGATGACAATGCCAATCGTAGTGAGTAGGCTGGTAAAGGAATGGCGGATAATATCCGCGTAGGTTCGAGGCTGTTTAGCCGGCATCGTCATCATCCTCTTTAAGACTGTAGCCGACGCCCCGGATCGTGTGGAACAGGTGGGGAGCGTCGCCAACGTCAATTTTATTGCGTAAATAACCGATGTAAACGTCGACCACGTTCTGTTGGCCGAGAAAGTCGACGCCCCAGACATTGTCGAGGAGTTCATCGCGGGTAAAGACTTGGCCCGGGTGTTGTAATAGGAAAAGGAGCAGATCGTATTCGCGCTGGGTCAATTGAATAGCTTGGCCACCGCGGTCGACTTGCCGGGTCTTGGTGACCAACGTCAGGTCTTGCAGGTGATAGGTCTGGTCGCGACCGCTCTGATGAGCAGTCCGTCGCTGAATCACCCGGATACGTGCCAATAACTCTTCGATCTCAAATGGTTTCGTGATGTAATCGTCAGCGCCAGTGTCGAGGCCCGTAATTTTATCGCCGAGGTAGTCGCGGGCCGTCATCATGATCACGGGTAGGTCGTCGTGCTTTCGAATCCGGCGGAGCACCTGCATGCCATCCATCTTTGGTAACATCCAGTCCAGGAGAACTAAGAGCAGATCGTCTTTCTTTTCCTGATAAGTCTCCCAGGCGGCTTCCCCATCGGCGGCGGTCAGGACGTCAAAATCTTCAAAGGTTAATTCCTTAGCAACGTAACTGGCGAGGCCCTCTTCGTCCTCAACTAGTAGAATTGTATTTTTCATGTTTAAGCGATACTCCTTGCTGTGACGTGGTTTACAGGCATGATACCACACAACGCCGTGGCAAAAATAAGAAATTCATATTTTAACCTTAACGAAGCTTAAAGATTAATGGCCTGTCCGGATGGTATAACTAATACATCGAAAGCGATAAGCCAAACAACGAACTGAGGAGTGGTTAAAATGACTAAAATTAAAGCAATGATGACTAAAGTAATTCTGGGTGCCATGACCGTAACAACTTTATTGGCAACGTCCGCGGGGGCCTCCGCCGCCACGGTGACGACGACCAACACAGCGGCCCCGGCTGTCCGAACGACGGTGCAATTGGATTCACGGCCTGCAGCGCCGATTCATCCCATGAAGATCCACTTGAAGCGGGTCACCACGAAAAGAATTGCTAGCCAAGTCCAAACGGTGGTTGATGCCAGTGCCCTGAACCTGGACCAGAAGCACAGTGACGACCAATTAAAGTAAAGAGTGACAATCTAAATTTCGCCAAATGAAATTGACGCCATCCCTTGGGTGTAATGCCCGCATATGAATCAGCAAAATAGAAGCTAAATTGTCAGTGGTGCCAGAGAGCGCCGCTGGCTTTTTAGGTAAAACTAAAGGCCGCCCCCTGAACGTTCACAACGGTGTGAACATCTAGGGGCGACCTGATTTGGTTAACGCAAGGAAATGTTACTTTACAGCTGCCACGGCGTCAGCAATCGCCGTATCGCCATTAACTAATTCAAACGTCTGCTTAGGCAGGGGATGCTTAACCACAGCAACAACCGCTGCGGCCACGTCTTCACGGCTGATGGATTTGATATCGCTGTTAGCCGTGTCCAGAGTGATCTTGCCCGTTGGTGCGTCGTTGGTTAAGATTCCTGGCCGGACGATCGTGTAGTCTAAGTTGGTCCGATGGCGTAACCACTGGTCAGCATAGTACTTAGCAACGTAGTAGGGCCGAATCCCGGATTTGTCCCAGAAGGTCCGGTCGTCGGTGCCCATAGCACTGACGATGATGAATCGCTTGATGCCGGCCTTTTCGGTGGCAATCATGGACTTGATTGCCCCATCGAGGTCGATATTCAGCGTCATATCGTCCCCGGTACTGCCACCGGAACCGGCAGAGAAGACTACCGTGTCAACGCCAGCCATTGCGGGGACCATAGCATCGGCAGTGCCCATCAGATCAACGATTCGGGGCTGGCCGCCTAAAGCGGTGATGCTGTCGGCCTGGGTGGCGGAACGGATGCCGGCGTATACCGTTTCACCTGTTGCTGCGAGTTGCTTCACGATGTGTTGGCCCACGTGGCCGTGAGCGCCAATAATCAATGTTGTCATGCAAAAACCTCCTAAATTTCGTTCACTTAACTAACCTCTACAATAAAGGTTTTGTGGAAAAGTTTCAGCTAAAGCGACTCATCAAATGAATTTGGGGCAGCCTGGGTGCTGGGAAGATTGTGAAGAAAATTGCTAACCGTTATCAATAGCTTTTCACTTGATAACTCGTATAATAGAGGTAAATCATCCCTAATTGGTTAGTTCACCCACCGATTCCTCCGGGGGGAGTGATGGCTGGCTGAAAATGTAACCGGTTTAACCAGTAGAAGTGTTAACGAGCTAATCGTGAATTGGGAAACTACAGTAGAAAAGGGGTCGTTTACAATGGCAACGGTTTTAGTTCTAGGCGGTGGCTATGCAGGCATGCGGGCTATTAAATTTTTACAACGCGAGGTTCCAAGTGACGATGAGATTATCTTGGTCGATAAGACGGGAACCCATGCAGAAAAAACCAATCTTCATGAGGTGGCGGCTGGGACGATTGCGCCCGAGCGGATTACCTATGAAATCAACGATGTGATCGGCAGTCGGGTTAACTTTATTCAAGACAGTGTGACCAACGTTGATGTTGACCAGAAGCAAGTAACGCTGAAAGACCATGAGCCCATCACGTATGATTATTTAATCTTGGCATTGGGCTTTCAGACCGAAACATTTGGCCTCAAGGGTGCCGAAGAAAATGCCTTACCAATGGATGACCTGAAGACGTCCGAAGCCGTTTACCGGCACATCGAGGATACAGTAAAAGGCTATGCCCAGACGCAAGACCCTAACGACCTGACAGTGGCCGTCTGTGGGGCTGGTTTCACCGGAATCGAGTTGTTAGGGGAATTGACCCAATCCTTACCAAAGCTCCAGACACGCTACAATACGCCGGAGATTAAGCTGGTCTGCTTGGAACGGTCGCCAGCCATTCTGCCAATGTTTGACAAGTCACTGGCAGAGTATGCGATGCGCTTCATGGCTAAGCACAATGTGGAAATGAAGTTAGGGTCAAACATCAAAGAGATCAAGCCGGGGGTCGTCGTTTACACTGACAGTAACGATGAAGAACACGAGCAGCCAGCCAACACCATCGTTTGGACGGTCGGGGTCAGCGGCTCACACGTCATTGCCGATTCTGGCTTTGAACAACGGCGGAACCGGATCGTGGTTAAGGACGACCTGTCAATCGAGGGTCATCCCGAAGTTTACGTTGTCGGGGATGTCGCGGCCGTGATGGATGCTGAGAGCAACCGGCCTTATCCAACGACTGCCCAGATTGCATTGGCCGCTGGGGCGCAGGCTGCTAAGAATATTGGCTTGCAACTACGTGGCCACGAGACACGACCGTTCGTGTACAAGTCAGTCGGCACGGTTGCTTCATTGAGTGACCGGGATGGAATCGGTGAAATCTTTAGCAATAAGCGGAAGGTCAAGGGATATCCGGCGTCTGCTTTGAAGAAGGTCATTACCGATCGTTCCATCTTGGAGAGTGCCCATTTGAGCACGGTCTTCAGCAAGGGTCGGTTCGACCTATACCACTAAAAACGGGACAACTTTCAAAAAGCGAGTAGGCAATATTAGCCTACCCGCTTTTTTAATGCTAAAATAAACAAAAAGGGTGATAAATGATGCGACAGAAGCAACTCATGACGCCATTGGGAACGATTACAGCTGCTAGTGATGGCGATGCGCTTACGGGTCTGTGGTTTACCGACCAGCAACACTATGGGAGCACGCTATCAGCTGAGGCATCACTGGGGGATGCACCGGTTTTTGACCAGTTGGCAGAGTGGCTGACGGCCTACTTTGCCGGGCAACAGCCGCCGGTGGATTTCCCTGTTCGACCAGCCGGAACGGCGCTTCGTCAGGTTGTCTGGTCAGTGTTACGAACAATTCCATATGGCGAAGTTCGAACTTACGGTGAACTGGCAACATTGGTGACCCCAATGATTGGTCATAACCCGGGAGCCCGTGCCATGGGCAATGCTGTCGGTCACAATCCGATTAGTCTGGTGATTCCGTGCCATCGAGTTGTTGGGCAAATGGGAGATTTAGTTGGTTACGCCGGTGGACTGACTCGGAAGAAATCGCTGTTGCGGCTCGAAGGAAGCCTGGCGATGACGACTGAGCGCGTAGTTCTCGAAAAAAATTAGGCATTTTCCAGAAAATTTACGGATTTCTTACCTATTGTGCACAAAAGTATCGTACAATGTACCGGTAGATATGCTATAATCAATTTTGTCCAAAAACTAAATTGATAGCATTGTTGATAGGTGTAACTACTCAACAATGAACTGACATTTTTTCGCGAAAAGGGTTTCTTCTCACTAGAAGACGCGTATAATTTTAGTCAGCTTGGGACGTTAGTTAAGGTTACTAGCTTCCAGGGGGGGATGCTAGTAACGCACAAAACATAAATAAAATGTTGTGTGAATGATTGGAGGTATCACGATGGCTGCATCGGAAACTAAGGAGCGAATTGCGGAGGCCTTGGCTTCGTTGTTGAACCACAATACGTTTGATAAGATTACGGTCCGTGAGATTGCGGACGAAGCGGAAGTTCACCGAAAGACGTTCTATTACTACTTTGCCGATAAATACGAGTTGTTGACCTTTGTCTATCAACACTTTATCGTTGAAGCACCGCGTCATGAACAACCCGTAGCCCTGACCTTAGAGAACTGGCGACCGGCAACGATTCAATTGTTGGAACGGATCGCTGATAATTCTAAGATTTTCCTGAACGCTTATCCCTATGATGATGGCGTTTGGCGTCAATCAATGAATGAGTTTGTGGCTTCACGATTGTCAATTTTGCTCCACGCAATGCCCGAGTATCGTTACTTAAAGGAAGACGTGATCGACACGTCGGCGGAATTTATTGCTGCTGGCGCGTTGGGAATTATTAATAAGTGGGCGAACGATAACTTTACCGCAAGTCCCCGGACGGTCCTCGATCAGATGACGACGGCTAACCGTCTGTTCAACGGGATTCTAGACCGTTGGAAGTTAAGTTAAAGTGTAAGGTCAAAACGGATGATGCAGACTGGATTCGGTCAGTCTGGGTCAACCGTTTTTTTTTCGGCCAATTTGGTGATTAGCCGTCATGGTGTGCCTAGACCAATTTAAAAACTGTCAATTGTGAAGTGACAAAATAAATGCGATAATTCACAAACCTTCATGTCGAAAACATCACAATCTAAATGCTGGTATTTAACGATTTATGCGGGTATAGTGTGCTTTGTAAAGGGTTACATTGTGAATGTGAACGATCCCGTTAGGAGGACAATGATTATGGCTTATCAGACGACGAATCCCTATACCAATGAAGTTGTAAAGACCTATGCTGATGCAACACCAGAGTACGTTGAAGAGAGTCTCGCCAAGGCCCAAACGCTCTATAAAAAGTGGCGGAATGATCCCGTAGCTACCCGGATTCCTGTTTTGCGTAAACTCGCGCAGCTCTTTAGAGATGAGACGGACAGTCTGGCCAAAGTTTTGACGATCGATATGGGTAAACTCTTTGTGGAAGCCCAGGGTGAAGTGTTGTTGTGTGCTCAGATTGCGGAATACTATGCGGACCACGCCGAAGAATTCCTACAGCCACGGACCATCAATACGATTGCCGGTGACGCACAAATCGAGGATCATCCGCTGGGCGTCCTGATGGCGGTGGAACCGTGGAACTTTCCATACTACCAAATGATGCGGATCTTCGCGCCTAACTTTGCGGTCGGTGATCCCATTGTCTTCAAACACGCAGCAATCACGCCAGCGTCGGCGTTGGCCTTTGAAGATGCTGTGCGGCGGGCTGGGGCTCCTGATGGTGCGCTGACTAACCTCTTCCTGTCTTACGATCAAGTGTCCCAGGTGGTCGCCGACAAACGGGTTCAAGGGGTGGCCCTGACCGGTTCGGAACGTGGCGGGGTGGCAGTTGCCGAAGTTGCTGGTAAATATTTGAAGAAGAACACGATGGAGCTCGGGGGAACCGATGCCTTCATCGTGGCGCACGATGCCAACATGGCTGATGTGACGGCGATTGCACCGCGAGCACGGCTCTACAATGCCGGGCAAGTCTGCACGTCTTCCAAGCGATTCATTGTCACGGAAAACAATTACGATGAGCTTTTGGCAGCGCTGAAGGATGCCTTCTCTAGTGTGAAGATGGGTGATCCCATGGATCCAGCAACTACGCTGGCACCTATGAACTCCAAGAAGGCCAAAGAACACCTCCAAGCGCAGGTCGACATGGCTTTGGATGGTGGTGCAACGGCGTACTACGTCCATGAACCAATCGACGACGAGGGTCAGTTCTTTATGCCGACTATTCTGACGGGTATCACCAAAGATAATCCGGCCTATGGGAAGGAAATGTTTGGCCCCGTGGCCCAGGTCTACAAGGTGAAGGATGACGCCGAAGCTGTGGCGTTGGCCAACGACTCCGATTACGGCTTGGGTGGGATCGTCTTTGCCGGTAGCGCCGAATACGGTGCGGAATTAGCTTCGCAGATTGAGACTGGGATGGTCTTCGTCAACACCTTCTTCAGCTCTCTACCAGAGTTAGAATTCGGTGGGGTGAAGAAGTCTGGCTTCGGTCGGGAACTTGGACAGACCGGGATTTCAAGCTTCGTTAACCAAGAGTTAGTGGTTAAGCGTGAACGGCCAAACGAAAACGAGTTTGGTGGGCTAGTCTTACCGCATAAATTTTAATTAAAACTGGAGCGGGTCCCAACGACCCGCTCTTTTTTGTTAATAGATGAAGGACCGCAATTATTCAGGCAAATTATTTTCTTCCGTTTACGTAATGTGATATTCTGAACAATAGTAAATGGTGAAAGGATGATTTAAGATGTCAGATCGTTTAAAGGGTAAAGTTGCGATTATTACCGGCGGGGTCGCTGGTATTGGATTAGGTATCGCTGAATGCTACGTTCGGGAGGGTGCCAAGGTCGTGGTTACCGCTAACCATAACGTCGATGGTGGTCACGCCGCCGTTGAAAAGTTTGGGGACGACGTGAGTCTCTTCGTCCAACAAGATGTTGCCAAGGAAGCGGATTGGCAGAAGGTTATCGATGCCACAATTGCTAAATTTGGCAAGTTGGATATCTTAGTCAATAACGCCGGAATTGGTGGCGTCAACAGTGCCATTGAAGACCTGTCACTGGAAGACTGGCAGAAGGTTATCGACATTAACCTGACGGCGAACTTCTTGGGTGAAAAGGCGGGCATCAAGGCCATGCAAAAGACTAACGACGCTAAGGGGTCCATCATCAACGTGTCCTCCGTTGCCGGTCTGGTTGGGTTGCCACTGGCCCCAGCCTACTCCGCAAGTAAGGGTGGGAGTCGGTTGTTAAGTCATGCCACGGCCCTGAACCTGGCCCAACGTGGCATCGACATCCGGGTCAACTCCGTTCATCCTGGCTGGATTGACACGGCGATCATTCCTGAAGCTGCCCGCGATGCTATCGTGAAGACGGTGCCGGTTGGCCATTTAGGTAAGCCACAAGACATTGGTGAAGTCTGTGTCTACCTGGGTAGCGACGAATCTAGCTTCGCTAACGGGGCAGAATTCACGGTCGATGGTGGCCAACGCGCTTAAATTATAAACTGAAATAGAGTTGAAAAAGGGAACTGCGCTTCAGTGTGCAGTTCCCTTTTAAAATGCAATTAAGCCTCGAATTCGTCAGCTAATTTTGAGTAGATTACGGCGTCCTGATAGCTACCATCGCTTGTCGGAAGATAATCACGCAAGATACCATCTTGATGAAAATGACGATGCGCGGCAACTGCACGACTGGCTTTATTTTCTGGTGCGGCTAAAAGGTTGATGACGTGAAGATCTAGAGTGGTGAATCCAATCTGTTCTGCCGCCGCGAGACAGCGGGTCATGATACCTTGACCACGTAAGGAACTTGCCAACCAGTAACCCACGGCGGCATGGTCATCTTTGAATTCGTGGAGATCAATCAGACCAGCCGGCTGGTTAGCGACCCAAATCGTGGCTAACCATAGCTTATGGTCCGCGATGCGCTGCTGACAATACTGTAAAAAGGCAGCTTCGTCCGCCACTGTACGGGTTGTCGCGGCCCATGGCAACCATTGTAAGAGTTGCTCACGGTCTGCCTCAATCTGGGCAAAGAGTGCTGGTGCGTCGCTAAGCTGGGGATTTTCTAAATTAATGATGGGTGTCATACAGAGAACCTCGATTATTTTTAAGAATAGGGTTAATTGATTTTGCCTAAGCTGACTTAAATTCGCGAGCCAGCTTGGTATAGACGACGGCGTCATCATAGTTGCCACTAGCCGTTAACAGGTGCTCTCGCAGAATACCGTCTTGATGGAACCTGCGGCGCTGGGCGACGGCACGGCTGGCCGTATTGGCCGTGGCAATGATCAATTCTAGCTGATGAAGGTCTAGCTGACTGAAGGCCACGTCCTCGACAATGCCCAACACGTGCGTCATGATACCGCGGCCCCGGAAGTCGCGGCCCAGCCAGTAACCAATCTCGGCATGACCGTTCTGGAAATTGTGAAGGTCGATCGTTCCGGCCGGCCGATTGCCAACCCAGATGACCGCTAGCCAAAATTGGTTGTTGGCAATGCGTTCCTGAGAACGGAACAGGTAGGCCGCCTCGTCTTCCACTGATTTGAGGCTGGCCGTGCGGGGCATCCACCGTGCCAAATTTTCACGATCCGCATCGATCAGGGCGTATAGAGCTGGCGCATCGGCGACCACGGGGGTCATGAGATGGGTCCGCAGGGTTGTTAGGAAGTTGGCTTTCACGGGAAACACCTCGCACTTCAAGAGATTAGGTGGCTACGTAGATTGTTAAAATCACCAATTATAGATTTAGTTATACCTGTTGCTATCTCAGAAGTCAAAAAAACACCCGACCTTTGCAAGTCGAGTGTTGGTTCTAGGCGGTAATGCCCAGTGTATTTAGAATCAAGTAAATATTCAGGATAATCAGAATGACGGCGATGATCCATCCCAAGACCTTAGACCAAGTCTTGTTGACGAATTCACCCATCAGGTCCTTGTTACTGGTGAACAGCACCAGCGGGATCATGGCGAATGGTAACGCGATACTCAGGAAGACCTGCGAGGATGTCAGCAAGTCTTCGATCTTCGCTTCATTACCGTGGTAGATGACGGCGAAGATGATAACTGGTGTCACGGAGAGTAACCGAGTCAGCAGCCGTTGTGCCCAGAGTGGCATCTTTAGGTTGATGAACCCTTCCATGATAATCTGTCCAGCCAGCGTCCCGGTAATGGTTGAACTTTGCCCGGAAGCCAACAGGGCTAAGGCGAAGAGCATACTGAGGAGTGGACTGGCAATGGCGCCGACGACTTGGTTATCGCTGAGGGCGTTGAACAGGTCAACGAAGCGACCCAGATCACTGTTGGTACCGAAGAACAGGGCAGCCCCCAGAATCAGTAACAGACTGTTTACAACGAACGCAATCGTTAACTGAATGTTGGAGTCAATCGTGGTGAACTTGATGGCCTTGGCCACACTCTTCCGGTCGCTCCGGTCGAAGTTCCGCGTTTGTGAGATTGATGAGCCCAGGTACAAATCATGGGGCATGACCGTTGCACCGACAATCCCTAAGGTCAGGTAGAGCATGCCGTGATTAGTCACGATAGCGCTGGAAGGAATGTAACCCTCTAACATCTGGGTGACTTCTGGCTTGGCGAGAATCACTTCATACAAGAATACGAAGAGGATGACGGCAACCAGAGTAGCGACGATGGCTTCAATCTTACGGAAGCCCAACTTCATCAGGATTAAGAGAATTAAGACGTCAGCGGCGGTGATGATCAGGCCGACAATTAATGGGAAACCGAATAATAACTTTAAAGCAATCGCGGACCCGATAATTTCGGCAATATCCGTGGCCATAATGGCTAATTCAGTGACAATCCAGAGGAACAGTCCGGTCTTCTTACCGGTACGTTCTCGCGTCAGTTGCGCGAGATCCTTACCCGTAACAATCCCCAACCGCGCCGACATGGCTTGTAGCAACATGGCAACCAAACTGGATAGCAGAACAACGGTTAGCAGTGCGTACTTGTATTGCGCACCACCGGCAATTGAAGTGATCCAGTTCCCGGGATCCATATACCCCACGGCAATTAACGCGCCGGGGCCTGTATAGGCCATTAGGGTTCTCCAGAAGCCTGCGTTTTGCGGTACTTCAACGGTACCGTTGACTTCATCGAGACTCTTCTGGTTAGAGTCAGTGGATCCAATCATATGGTGCTTGGACTTTGGGTCGGTTTCATGATTTTTCATAAAATCCCTCTTTTCTATTGGCTTAGAAATTCAGGTAGTCAAGTGACTTCTGTCTTTCCTGGTAAGTACGTGGTCGGAACCAGTAATAGATGGTGCAAATAAGAGCAAAATCGGAAAACTGATGTCGATCACTCACTTCATTTCCAAACGTAAGTATAGGCTATCTAGCCGCAATGTCAACCTTACCAGGCTGAAGTTTTGGTTCTCCAAAAAAATATTTGTATAAGTAGAAGCCTTTTTCTTGTCAGCGTAAAAACGGACTAGCAGGGCTTGCTTGGGAGAGGACACAACAGTGTGGTGCCGGTTTCATGGTTGCAGTGATTGACTGTGTGAAGTGTTATTCAAAGTGGCGGTGTCTGTCGGAGCCGGGGTGAGTCGCATATGCAGGGCTAATGCCAGAATTAGTTCCGGCTTAGTTTTAACAGAAAAAAATTTTTTTCGGCTACATTTAGGTTACACGTAAATCAACTTTTCTGCTGGCTTAATGGATGCAAGTGTCCAGCTTAGTAAGGGTACATATGGAACTAACGGCAGATGACCTAGTTCCCAAAACTAGATAATTGCGTTATAATAACGATTATTATCCAAGAACGATACTAGGAGAAACGAGGTAACACCCATGCCACAAGAGAAAATTGCAATTTTAGTGGACTCATGTTCTGACGTTCCGGCGGCTGTTCTGGAAGCGGCAGACATGGCCCTGATGCCAATGAACGTTATTTTTCGGGATCGTGCCTACGAGGACCGGGTCACGATTACCCCGGCAGAATTTTACCGGCGGCAAGCAACCGAACGGGCGACGACGGCGAGTCCCACGGGGAAGCACATTATGGAAGCTCTGGAACGAATTCAAGCGTCCGGCTACACTCACGTCATCGCTGTCTGCATTTCAGCGGAACTCTCTGGAACCTATCAGGAAACGCAATTGCTGGCCGCTGACACGGATTTGACGGTCCACGTGGTCAATACTCGAAGTGTGGGGATCGGCAGTGGTTTTGCGGCCATTTATGCCGCTGCTTTGCGGTCTGCCGGGAAGTCATTCCAAGAGATCGTGGACGAGGTGGAACGGGTGACGGCGCAGACCAAAGTATTCTTTTACGTGCCATCCCTCAAATATCTGCAGGCGGGTGGTCGGATCGGCAAGGTTGCCGGGATGGCCGGAACCTTACTGAACGTGAAGCCCATTATTTCCTGTGATGCAGAGGGAATCTACTACCCAATCGCCAAGGTGCGTGGTGAGAAGCGGACGATTACCAAGTTACTGGCGCTGGTCAATGACGCCATTGGTGATGCTAAGCGGGTCAACGTCGCCGTCTGTGATGGGGTGAACCCGGAGCTGCGCGTATCCGTCCTTGGAAAATTAAAAGCGGCCCATCCCAACGTTTTGGAATGGTATGCTGGCGACGTGTCACCGGCGCTGGGTGTTCATACCGGTCCGGGCTTAATTGGCGTCGGCGTACAGGTGCTGGACTAGGTCAGGCCGTTCTTTGGCCGGCCGTCACAGCGTCAGGGTTAAACACGCGCAAAAAAAGCCACGATATTAAGGCTATCGCGGCTTGAGGGGGGATACGAGCAGAATATAGATACTTTGGGGGAGTGCTACTTGCTGCTCGTAAAAAAGAGTAATAAGAATTTGGTACAACCCAGCTAGTAACATCCGTAGTTACTAACTTGCTTGTAGTGTAACGCCTTGACCTCTCAGGTGCAATTGATTGGTTCCATAAATTTACTAATAATAGGGTTATCCCTTGTGCCACAACACTTTTGGCCGTTTACTGATCAGCGCACGAAAAATTAAATAGCTGAAGCAATTGTCGTGAACAAAAACAATTTTATGCTGCTAAAGATGGTGACGACAACGTTTTGCGACCCCAATGACTGAGTGGGTCGCTTTTTATTTTGGACGAAAGTGCCTGACTTTCTGCGAATAATCCGTATAATAGAGAAACGAATAGTAACGACACTGGATGGCGACACTTTGACTGGTTTGAGTAGACTTCGTGGTCAGAGCGGCTGGGTAAGTCGAGAAGGCGGGGAAGTGGCGTGTCCCAGCGGGTTGTTCCTAAATGCCGAATTTTTGGGAGTACTCTTGGGGTGTACACCCGTTAATTATTTATACGCCACGTATATCAATCGCAATGGTGGCAACAATGTGTCGTCACTAATCGGCAGTTATTAAAGTTGCTAGCCATTGTGACGCTGGCGGTCATCACGGTAGTTGGCTGACAATTGGCCTGACATTCCGTTACTTTTAGGGCTAATTTGGCTGGTAAATGTCCGGATGTTAGGGCTGGTCTTTGCCGCTTAAGACGGTGGTAATCCGATTGTTCGCCTGATAAGTAAGGGCGCAAGTGTGACTGAATTTCGTGAAATTCACGGGGCACGAGTGAGTCGTGTTCGAATAAAAATAAGATAGAGGGGGCTTTCACATGACGTTTTTATTAGAGATTTGGGATATGATCTGGCATCCGCTGAATGTGTTAGTGCCGCTGACCAATCAGTTGGGAACCGGTATCTACCCCGTGCTGTTCTTCTTGATCTTTCTGGAATCAGGGATGTTAATCTTCTCCTTTATTCCGGGGCAGTCGCTACTCTTTATGGTAGGGTCGATCTCAGCCGACCCGAATTCCCGGTTAAATATTTGGCTGCTCGTCTTGATGTTTACTACGGCGGCCACCCTGGGTTCGGCGATTAAGTACCTGACGACGCTACGCTGGCACAATACCCAGGATAAACTGATCGAGCGGTTACCGGACCAGAAGGTGGCGGAGGCGACAGCGGCCTTTAACCGCAATCAGGACCAGACCATGCTGGTGGGGCGATTTATCCCGTTCGTTGGCTTGTTTGTACCGATCATGGCCGGCACGGCTGAGATGACCTGGCGGCAATTCCGTCTCTACAACCTGATGGGGAGCCTTCTATGGGTGGGGAGCTGTTGTGCGGTGGGCTACTTTTTCGGCAATACGCCATTCGTTAGAAATAACTTCACCTGGTTATTCATTGTCTTGCTGGCGATTCCCTTTCTGGGACAACGCGCCATTCAATTGATTAAAGCAAAACGCGCGAGCTAAGGGCTCACGCGTTTTTTGTATAGAAAAAGTCCCGAGTAACATGCGGATTACTCGGGACCTTATTTAGGAATCTGTTAATAAATCACTTGTTTTGGGGGGAGTGCATCTATAGACAGTGATTCCTATCATCTATCACAGTGCTTAAGGTCAGAACGTATCACGAACTAACTACAGTCATCATAAGCGCTCGTTAGGTTGTTCGCAAGTAAAATGTGACGATTGAAATTAAGTGGCTATAAAATTGTGAATTCCATGAATAGGGTGTCTTAATTTAACGGTAGCTAGTCGTTGGAAGAATCCTAGCAAAGCCGTTATTTATAGCGTGATAAGGGGCTTGGGCTGTCCTTTAATTTCGATGGTAAGCGATTTAATCTGGTCATTTTAAAAAGGGGCGAGATAAGTTATGGTGTCGATGAATGGGAAAAGCCGAACGAATGGGTGAAATTGAAGAAATGGACAATAGGCCTACATAACGTTGCGAAACAGCGCTTACTTATATAGAAAATTATGATGATTCTATAAGTAAAACGGTGAAAAGATATGTGCAAATTGCACTTTCACCCGTCATTATCTCTGAAATGTGAGACTTTGACCGGATATTCCCTGTTTTCCGAGACGAAGTCATTTATCTTTCGCTAACTTTCAAGTAGACTATCGTTAGAATCGTTTTTCATGTAGGAGGGTAAACATGAAAGTCATCATTGTTGGTAGTACACACGCTGGCACAAATGCAGCGCTACAAATTTTACGGGATCATCCGGAAACTGATGTGACTATTTACGAACGGCACACGACGGTTTCATTCTTGTCTTGCGGGATTTCACTGTTCCTTGACGGTCAAGTTAAGCACCTGGAGGATATGTTCTATTCTTCACCCGAAGCGTTGGTTGAAGCTGGTGCAAAGGTCTTGACGCGCCGCAACGTGATTAAGATCGATTCAGAAACTAAATCACTTGAAATCGTGGATATGGACACTGGGGACGTTTCCACGGATACTTATGATAAATTAATTATGGCAACCGGGTCGACAGTGACCGTGCCACCAATCTTCGGCATCGATGAAGAAAAGGTTTTAATGTGTAAGAACTACGATCAAGCGATCGCCATTGATAAAGCGGCCAAGGGCAACAAGCGAATCGCCATTATCGGGGCCGGTTATATCGGGACGGAACTTGCTGAAAGTTACGCGCGGACCGGGCACGATGTTCAGTTGATTCAGTCACGGGATATCATTTTGAACCACTACGTTGACAAGGAATTCTCCGATCACGTTGTTAGCATTTTGGAAGACCACGGGGTTAAGGTCATGCTGAATAGCCGGGTCACGTCCTTTACCGGTGATGATAATGGCCAACTGGTCATTGAATCGACGAACGGTGACTTTACGGCTGACTTAGCCGTTGTCTGCACTGGGTTCGTACCCAATACAGAATTGTTACGGGGCCAGGTTGATATGGACCGGCACGGCGCAATCATCATCAATGACTACGTTCAGACGTCCAACCCAGACATCTTTGCTTGTGGGGACGCTAGTGTCGTTAACTTCAATCCAACTGGCAAACCAGCCTACACGCCACTTGCGACGAATGCCGTGCGTCAAGGGATGCTGGCCGGGATCAACATCTTCGGTAACATCCAGAAGTACATGGGAACGCAAGCCACGTCAGCGATGCAAATCTTTGGCCGGACGTTAGCTTCTACCGGGTTGACGATTGACCACGCCTTGCGAGCTGGCATTGACGCTGACCAAGTGACCTTCCAAGGAACTTGGCGGCCAGACTACATGCCATCGACTGATGACTTGACCATCAATTTGGTCTACAACCGGGAAAACCGGCGGGTCTTGGGAGCTCAATTCCTGAGTCAACATGAAGTTGCACAGTCAGCTAACGCCATTTCAATTGCGATTCAGAACCGCAACACGATCGATGATTTAGCTTTCATTGATATGCTGTTCAACCCGAACTTCGATGCCCCATTCAACTACCTGAACATTGTGGCTCAGATGGCGGTTGAAAAGGAAACGAAGCGTGGGAATAACCATCCACGTCTGACGGCTGGGATGGACGAAGATTCAGAGAACGTTTAACTGTAGAAAACGATTCTAATGAGGCTTGGCGTGAGGGCGCTGAGCTTTTTTTGTAGCTACAGGAGTCACTGATAGCTGGCAATTCTGCAACCGACAGGCAAAAGACTAGTCAAAAGATACCTATGGGGGTATACTGAGACCACTAATTAATTTTGATGAGGAGTTGCTAAGTATGCAAGCTATTACAAGTAAGGATTTCGAACACATTGGTGACGACACTGCGGTGACGGTCGTAGACTTCTGGGCTGACTGGTGTGGGCCATGTAAGATGCAGACGCCGGTTCTCGAGGATCTCGACAAGGATTATGGCGACCAAGTCAAGTTCGCCTCCCTCGATGTCGATAAGAACCAAGACCTTGCACAGTCCCTGGGCATCATGAGCATTCCGTCATTGGTCATCTTCAAGAACGGAATGCCTACGGAAAAGGTTGTCGGTTTCCATCCCAAGTCAGTCCTGAAGAAGTACATTGATGAAAAGTTAACTGAGGTGACGGCCTAATGGTGCAAACGACGTCGAACCAACTCAAAAACCGGTTACGGCGAGCCGACGGGCAACTCCAAGGAATCTTAAAGATGGTCGATGAGGGACGGGAGTGCAAGGATATCCTGACGCAATTGGCCGCCGTTCGTTCTGGTGTGGAGCGGATGATGGGAGTTGTTGTCGCCGAGAACGTCAAACAGTGTATTGCCGAGAATCAACTCGACGAGGATCAGCAAGCTGAACTGCAGGATGCCTTAGACTTAGTTGTTAAGACACATTGATCCGGAAGTCGCCAATTATGGCGGCTTTTTTGGTATAATCGAAAGATATTATTCGAGAGGTGGCCCGGATCTATGGCCAATGTTTTTGCAATTATAGTGTGTGCATTTATCGGTGGTGGGAGCCGTTACTTGCTGGGGGTTGTGCTGCCCGTTACTGCTGGCTTTCCTTGGGCTACGGTCCTCGTCAACTTGTTAGGGAGTGGGCTGCTAGCCTGGTTGTCCCACGCGGAAAGAGTGACGGCCCAGTGGCCTAGTGCGGTGAGCGTTGGGCTGGGTGTCGGCGGTTTAGGCGCGTTTACAACCTTTTCGACGTTTAGCTTGGACCTGGAGCGACTCCTGAACCGCCAGGCCTGGGGTGTTGCGGGGCTCTACGTTGGAATTACCTTGATTGGTGGCCTGCTGCTCAGCTGGCTGGGTGTCTGGAGCGCTCGGCGCTGGTGGGCCTTTCCCGTGGAGGAAGAGTCATGATGGCCGCGGTGGCTGGCTTCGGTGCGGCGATCGGTGCTCTGGGGCGCTACGGGACAACGCGAGTCGTTCAACGGTGGACTGGCAACCATTGGCCAGTCGCGACCTTGGCTATTAATTGGGTGGGCTGCTTTTTACTCGGTGGCCTGAGCGGTTGGCAACTCGATCAGCCACTGACCGTGTTATTAGGAACCGGTATTCTCGGTGGCTTTACCACCTTCTCGACCTTTAGCCATGAGCTGGTCATGTTAGCCGATCAGCGGCGTTTTGGCGCTGCATTAGGGTATTTAGTCCTGAGTGTCGGCGGTGGGCTGTTGTTGGCTGCCAGTGGGCTCTGGTGTGGCCTGCATTTTCGCTAAAATATAGAAATCAGTGGTGTTTTGTTGGAAACTTCCCTATTATGGGAACAGAGTATTTTTTCGAAGGGAGTGGCAATCGTGGCGCGAATCGCAACGATTATCAAACGAAATGCCGTGATGCGGGATCAATTGAATACGGTCAATCAGGCCTATTGGAGTCAACTCGTCAAGCATTTACGAGAACAGCCGAAGTATGCGGCGAATGAGACCTTGTTGCAACGGGACTTGGCGGATCTCTTAACGGAGATTCTGGCTGCACAAAAGGCCGGTCAGTCTGCCGAAGACTATCTGAGTGGTGGTCCGGCAACCGTGGCCATCGCCATGGGCAAGCTGGTCGAGCAACGTCCCTGGTGGCAAACTTGGGACGCCCTAGTGCCGTTGCTGGTCTTTACCCTGGGGACAATTTTACCGAGTGTGATCTTACCGGCGGTACCGCTCCAACTGTTGTTGGTAGCCGTGCAGTATGGTTTGTTTATTCTGGCGATGGGACTGGGACTCTGGCTGACGCAACGATTTACGATCCGGGGCCGACTGATCGGGTGGCTGGTGATCATCGTGGGCTTGTTGGCTGCGATGGGGATCGCCGCGCGCACGGTTCCGGCACACGGTCTCGTCTATCTGACGCGGGTCGGCGGTAGTATTACGTTGTTGGTTTTCGCTGTGATCATTACCGGTTTGGCCTGGTGGCAGAATCGGCAGCACCCGAACGCCTGGTTACCTGCCGTGTTGGGGAGCCTGTGGATCACGACATTGCTGGCGCTGTTGGCACGGTTCCCGGCCACTTCTGGCTTGATGGTAACGAGTGCTGGCAACTTGCTGATTGGGTTAGGAACCTTACTAGGGGATGCGAGTGTTCTGATCATCGGCTGGCGTATCTGGCAAGCGCGGCAACACAAGGCGGAAGACGCTTAGGTGTCGGTAGACAAAATAATAAAGTATAAGAAATACGCTTCTACGGGAATTTGTGAAAATGCCTGCAGGAGCGTATTTTAGCTAATCAGGGTGGATTGTACGAAGCGGTGAGGTTAGCTAGCCGGTAGAGGAGCGCTTGGGTTTAGAACCCGACTGGATCGAGGGCGTCTGTTTGAAAGTCACTCGCTGTTGGCAGACCCAGTGCCTGGCGAAGATCGGTTGAAACTTTGGCGACTTCACTCTGCGGGGCAATCTGGTAGTCGATGCCGTTGAGCGTGGCGTTTTCGCCTTGAAGTGTTTGCGACTTGATATGGCGGCTGGTGTGACCGTCCTTGGCGCGAAGCCACATGAGGTCGTTGAAGGTTAGGTTGGTCTGGAGGTTACTGCTCAGTGAATCTAGCACGGACTGGTAGCGGGTCAGCGAGCTGATGCTGGCCTCCTTGAGGACTAGGGCCTTGATGATCTGGCGTTGGCGTGCCTGCCGACCGTAGTCACCGAGCGGGTCCTGGTAGCGCATCCGTGAGTAGGCGAGGGCACCGGCTCCGTTCAGATGAATCTTGTGACCCTTGACCACGTTAGCCTGTTCGTAGTGGAAGGTCAGCAAGGGGGTGACGGTGACCCCACCCACTGCGTTGATCATTTTCTTTAGACCACCCATGTTCAGCAGGACGTAGTAGTGAATGGGAATGTTGACGAGGTGTTCCACGGTCTTGACGGTCGTCTTAGCGCCATAGAGGGGATAGGCAGCGTTGATTTTCTCCTCGTCCTGCTGGCTACCATAGATGTTGACGAGCGTATCGCGGGGGATGCTGGTCAGCTTGGCCGTCTGTTTTTGGGGATTGATAGTCGCGACAATCATGGTATCAGTCCGGCCCACGTCATGGCGGCCTAGCGCACCGGTATCGGTACCTAATAATAGGATGGCGAAGGGTTTACCACTGGTCAGCGCGGTGTTTGTTGGTTTGAGGCCATCGGCACGGTAGGTCTGTGAAAAGGTTGCCTGAGCCGCGTGCCAGGCCCGCCAGCCATAGATGCCGCCACCGATGACGAGCAGGCTACAGAGGGCAAGCAGCCATCGTCGCAAGTGGTGACGGCGAGGCGTGAAGGTCCGGCGACGTGGTGGTAATGGTGTATTTTGCATGATGATTCCTCCCCCAAATCTCTTAATCCGCAACCCAGTATAGCCAGCTTTAGCGGCGATGGCGAAGGGGACGCCTAGTTTTGATATTTTCTTAGGTAACTTTAGGAAACTGCAAGAGAAACTTAACCAGTGGATAGCGTTGTTTGGTGAGAAAAATTGGATAGTAGGTTGGTTTTCTTGAGTGATGCCGTTTTGGGGTTGTTAGTGCTATCGGGTAGATACAGGAAGTCTCCTGATATTGAAGGCTATTTAAGCCGGAGGAGGTCAGAAATGTAGCCAGCCGTGACGATGACCTTAGCTGACGATTCTTGTCAGGTTAGGTCATGGGACGAGCTTGGAGACGTCTGATCCTTGACGGCTTCAAGTCGAGGTCCAAGACCTAACCTCAGGCTTGGACCGGTCCCCACAGCAGGCGGAGTTTCTGACAGCCGCAGGCGACAAGTAATTAGTGGCAACTGCTGGGGCGGTTGGTGTACAGTAAAGACGTACACATATTTTTAACAAGGGAGTTGGCACAATAATGGCAAAAGTTGAAAGTTTTACGTTAGATCACACCGCTGTTAAAGCACCTTACGTTCGTTTAATTACCCGTGAAACGGGAACGAAGGGTGACGTTATCTCGAATTTTGATTTACGGTTAGTTCAACCCAACACCAATGCAATTCCAACGGCCGGGCTACATACGATTGAACACTTGTTAGCGGGCTACCTCCGTGACGAAATGGACGGCGTCATTGACTGCTCACCATTTGGTTGCCGGACCGGGTTCCACTTGATTACCTGGGGTGAACAATCTACCGAAGAAGTTGCCAAGGCACTGAAGGCTGCTCTTCACCGGATCGCATTTGATACGGAATGGAAGGATGTTCAGGGGACTGATAAATACAGTTGTGGGAACTACCGCGACCACAGCCTCTTCTCCGCTAAGGAATGGAGCAAGGACATTCTCGACAAGGGGATTTCTAAGGACCCATTCAAACGCGAAGTTATCTAAGCTAACTAAATTACAACCCTTACAGGCACGTGACCATTTTAGGTGGGCACGTGTTTTTTCGGCGTAAATGCTGAAGCTTTTGGCAAGAATGCCTTATACTTAAGGCAGTTGATTATTTTCAGACGTTTATTTTGGGGAAAAGAGATTTTTATGTTGAATTGGAAACGCGTTACGTTGTTCTTTGTCATAGGCCTTTTCTTAGGCGTATTGGGGGTGTTGCCGAGTACGCCCGCGGCGGCCTATCACGTCATCCATCAGCGTTCTAGTGCGTTAAGCGTTGGTCGACTCCGAGCCATTAATGACAGTGCCGTGCATTATGTGCAGGTGCCCAAGAGTTATCGGCATGCGCCCAACCTCCATCGGGCAAACGTGATCAAGCAAACGCGAGGGGCCCACATCACCTTTAAGACAAACTATCTGTTGCCGTATCCCGGTTATCGGCATCAGGCTTGGGGCAATCCACAGAGCATCGCAGCGGCTGGGCGCTATCTCTACGTGGTGTACTGCCCGACGGCTTGGCACAATCGGGGGCGCATCGTGCGATATGACGTGGCGGCTTTGCGGAAGCTACACGTGACACCACAACAAGTTCAGCGGACTTATCGCAGCGGAAGCAGTCAGTCGCAGGCTATTCGACGCGCCATCAAGGTGGGCCCTGCATTTGTAACAGGACACGGCCAATCCTTGGCTTATAACTGGCATGATCATCAGCTCTATATGTGGTGTGACAAGGAAAAGGCGCCACGGGTGCCAGCCAATAAATATGGTTACATTAGTCAGATTAACGGTAGCCAGCTGAAGCCTGTTCACCAGGTGCGGTTCCGGTTGAAGCACGGGCATTTTGCGGTGGCAGGCGGCCATGTCTTAACGTTTGACAAATACGGCAATGCTTACTTCTGGACGCGGCCGACGACCCATCACGTCTATATTTATAAGGGCCGGGTCACGCGGCATCACGTGAAATTTCGGTTGACCCATCAGGTTCTCCAGCACGGTCCGGGGACGCGGGTTCAGAGTATGGGGTATAATCCGCGAACGGGGCAACTCTACCTGGTCGCCGATGATTCCATTGCCAAGTTGCCGGCGAAAAAGTTGAATGGTAATGGTCATCTCACCAAGCATAATGTGACTTGGAATAAATTTGCTTCACGGCGGGAGTTTGAGGGCTTAGCGTTTGCGCACAATGGTCAGGCCTACCTGCTCACCAACCATAATCCGGAAATCTTGGCTGGCAATCGGCGCGGTTGGTAGCTAGTAAGTTGAGTGAGTAATGAAAATAATTTGAGACCCCGGTTTTTTCTGGCCGACTTATACTGGCTGAAAAGATTGGGGGGTAATGGATTATGCGAAAAATTCATTTATGGGGAGCATTGCTCGTAAGTCTTATTTGGGGCGTCACTGCAACCGTACCGGCTCACGCGATGACGACTGTGGATCAACATGCGGCCGCTCTGGCAACGCCGGACAAGTTACGTCCACTCGATGATACTCAAGTCCATTTTGTTACGGTACCCAGCAGTTATGCGCAAGCCGCCAACCTTCACGGGACCAACACGATTGCCAGTGATCGGGGATCAGCGGTGACGTTTACCACGAAGTACCTCCTGCCCACACCAGGTTATCAGGGGGAAGCCTGGGGTGATCCGCAGAGTATGGCCGTGGTGGGGCATTACCTATATGTCGTCTACTGCCCGACGGCTTGGCACAACCGTGGCCGCATCGTGCGGTTCAATATGCGTAAATTATCTAGTCTAAAGGCAACGCCGCATCAGATTCAACGGGTCTACACGATTGCAGCTAACCTGTCGGCGAAGGAAAAGCAGATTCGTACGGCAATCAAGGTAGGCCCGGCCTTCGTGACCGGTCACGGCCAGTCGTTGGCTTATGATTGGAAGACCCACCAGCTTTACATGTGGTGCGACCGTGAATCCGCGCCACGGGTACCTGTTAGCCAGTACGGCTATCTTCAGCAACTAAGTGCTAGCACGCTGACACCGGTCCAGCGGATTCGTTTCCGGTTACGTGCGGGGGACTTTGCGGTTCCCGGTGGCCACGTGCTGGCGTTTGATCATCAGGGGCGCGCCTACTTCTGGACCCGACCGAATGCCACGGACGTGTATATTTACCAGGGCCGCGTTGGGCGGCATCACGTTGATTTTCGGCTGACTAGTCAAGTCCTGAGGCACGGGCCTGGAACCTGTGTACAGAGCATGGCGTTCAATCCCAACAATGATCGCCTGTACCTGGTTGCCGATGAGTCGATTGCCAGCCTGCCAGTGGCTAAGCTCACTGGAAGCGGACACCTGACCGGACAGGATGTGAAGTGGACTCACTTCGCCTCTAAGCGAGAATTTGAAGGCCTAAGTTTTGGTGGGAACGGACAAGCTTACCTGTTGAGCAATCATCAGCCAGAAGTTTTTGCGGGCAACACGTTAGATTGGTAGTTTGTGGAGAAAATAAAATAAGCGATCGTCACGCAGAAAATCAGCCGGTTGGGCTGAGCCGGAGGTGTGGCGATTTTTTGTGACCTATTGCTTTTGGCTAATTAGGCGTAAAATATAAGTTAGTAAATAGTTAACGAGGCGGGGGACATATGCGGTATTGGAAAATAATGTTGGCGGTATTGATTAGCTGCGGTGTATTTGGCGCTGTGGGAACAACGGCGCAAGCAACGACGGTTGACCATGAGCAGACAGCAATTAAGAAGATAGTCAAACGCGACATGCGCCCCGTTCACGGTCGTTGGTCCGTCAAGGTCACGCGGCTCGGACAACGGCCGCTGGCGGTGACGACGGGCAACAAGAAGGTCCAGGGACAGCGGTCAGCCAGTACGATCAAAGTTTACGTCATGTTAGCGATTTTTCAGCGCGCACGGGCGCACCACTTGAAGTTGACGAAGACGGTCAAGACGGATCTGAAACGGATGATTCACAATTCCGACAATGCTGCGACCAATCGCTTGATTCATCAGCTGGGAGGATTCAAGCGGGTCAATCAGACGATGAAGACCTATGGCTTTAATCACTCCCATCTGCGTCGCTATATGATGGATACGCGGGCCTTACAGCGGGGACACGATAATTACACGTCGGTCAACGATCTCACGCGTTTCTTAACGTTGGTCAGTCAGCGTAAATTGTTGGGAAAAACCTATGACGATCGGATGATGACCTTACTCCATCATTGCAAGAACCATTCGAAATTACCAAAGTTAGTGAAGCGTGCCGCGGTCTACAACAAGACTGGTGAATTTCCAGCTAAGGGCGTGCAAAACGATGCTAGTCTCTTTAGAACGAAACACGGCACCTATACCGTTGTGGTCATGGCGCAGCAAGGCAATCAGGCACAGCAGTATCGCGCGATGAACCGGTTAGGCCGCGACACCGTAAGATATTTAGAGAATCATCGATAATCGTCGTGTGCGAGTTCGGGGTCAAGTGCCCTGAACTTTTTTTGACGCTGGATTATGCATGAATTTATGTAACGGCTTTAATAATTAATTTTGTAAAGCGCTTTGGTAGCTTTTGAGAAAGTAATCCGGTAAGCTGGGAATAGTCAAAATTCTGAAGCGGGGGATGATGGTGACGGCTAAGATTGTTTTCGCGGAACGACGGGCGCTGGACAAGCTCCCGCAGGAGAATCACTTTGTCTACATTGTCGATTATCCCATTTGTCAGGTCGATCGCTCGGGGCAGTTGCTGGTGGCGAAGAACTACGCCAGCTGGGGTGAGATTACGCAAATTACGATCGATACCCGCCAGCGGTTTGTGATTAACTCAACGTCAGGGCACTCACTGACACTAGGACCCAAGAAGATTGTCAATTACGATACCGATGTTGCAGACATGGGCGTGACGGCACTACTAAAGACGAATGGGTATAGGCTGCCCGTGACGACTGCGCAGCCACTGACCGATGAATTCAAGGCACAACTGGCGGCTGTTTTCCCAACGGTCAAGACATTGACTGAGATTCCAGAGAAATACGCGGTGATCGATTGTGAATTTGGAATCTTATTTAGAACTCAGCGGCAGGGCGACAGCATCGTGCAGCGGCGGGCCACGTTTTATGGTGAAAAGGCGGGGATTTTTCAGTTGGCAGTGCTGGGATACGCGGGTAATCAGGCACTGGATCTATTTTTCAACCGTTATTTGGACAATCCCAATTTCTCGGCTGAGATTAAACTAAGGGGACTCAAGGAGACCCAATTGACTTTGGCCGAATATGACAGGCAAACGGATCCGGTGACCGTGTTGAAGGCCTTTATCCATGAAGTTCTGGCCCGCCAGTTGCCACTGGTCTTTTGGGACAAGAGCAACGATCTGCGCTTGCTCCGGCACACGTTGGCCGTTAACTTTGACGCGTTTTCAGCAGCGGAGCAGGCACTCCTAGGTATGAAACTAGCGGTGTTTGACGGCAGCATTTACACCAATCAGGTCATTAACCGCAGTAATCATCGCAAGAAGGATACCCATCATTATTTGCCATTGAATGGCGTGGCGGGACTCTTGAATATCTTCAATCCGCACCAGCACAATGCTCTCTGGGATGCGCAGACCACGCACTGCGTCGTTAATGCCCTGGCTAAGATTCAACAGACGGAACCCCTGGTTTTGACACGTCCCCAGGCAGGCATCCGGTTGGACTCGGCGAGTGGTGCAGGGGTGGGGGACGTGCCCCAGTCAGCAGATGACCAGCAACCAATGGTATCACAGCCCAAGATGTTAGTGCCTACGCCCGCGATCTTCTGCCAACTGAGAGCAACCGGCAAGACCTATCGGGAGATTGCCCAGCTGTTCGGCGTCAGTACCAGTACCGTCTGGCGTGCCGTGAAACGGCAGACAAAAAGCGCCATCACCAATTGAATTGGCAATGACGCTTTGAATGTAAAGATTAACGGCGATGATTACAGGGTGATCGTTGCTTCGGTACCGTTTAAGGCAGCCTTGGTAACTTTCCCGTTCTCATGGACGTAGATGGTCGCAGAACCAGTCAAACCAGAAGTGGTGACGGTCAATTGGTTACCGCTACGGTCAACCGTGACCTTGCCAGCATCCTGACCCTTTTGGTCAACGACAGCAACGGAAGTTGACCCTTCGTGCATGTCGTACAGATTGATATCCAGGTCCTTGGTGAAGTCGTAGTCCGCGTGAACGGCCTTTGGATTCCGCAATAAGATCGTGTTATCGCGAGCCAATACAGGCAAGTCCAATTCACCGTAGTCCTTGCTGATCCACTTGCCATCAGTGACGTTGTAAGTTTCATCGTCATTGATGATGCTAGTCCACTTACCAGCTGGCAGGTAGAAGTTCACGTGGCCTTCAGGATTGAAGACGGGGGCAACTAAGAGTTGGGTCCCAAACATGTATTGGTTATCCAACGTGTGTGCCGTCCGGTCTTCCGTGAAGTTGAACCACATTGGCCGCATCAGGGGGTTACCGTAAGCCGTATCGTGGGCGGCTTGGGTGTACAGGTATGGCATCAGGGAAAGCTTCAAGTTAACGAACTTCCGCGTGTTGTCCACGGCTTCGTCATCGAAGTTCCATGGTACCCGGTAAACGTTGCTACCGTGGTAACGGCTGTGAGAAGATAACAGACCGAACTGCGTCCAGCGCTTGTATAGGTCTGGCGTAGGCGTGTCGGGACCATCTTCGAATCCACCAATATCGTGGCTCCAGAAGGCAAATCCAGAACTCAGGAAGGACAGCCCACCATGTAAGGTGTCAGCCATGTTCTTGAAGTTAGACAAGGCGTCACCACCCCAGTGTAAGGGGTACTTTTGTGACCCAACGGTAGCGGAGCGAGCAAAGACAACGGCCTCGCCCTTACCTTTGTTTTCTTCGATCGTGTCGAAGACGGCCTTGTTGTACTGCAGGGTGTAGTAGTTATGTTCGCGCTTAGGATCTGAACCGTCAAAGAAGACGGCATCCTCAACGGGAATTCGTTCACCGAAGTCGGTCTTGAAGCAGTCAACACCCATGTCGAGCAGGGCCTTTAACTTGCTCTTGTACCACTTAACGGCGTCAGGGTTGGTAAAGTTGACGAAGGCGTTACCGGCTTGCCAAAGGTCCCATTGCCAGAGGTTACCATTTTCACGCTTGATGAAGTAACCGTTCTTCTTGCCTTCTTCAAACATCTTCCCTTTTTGGGCGATGTAGGGGTTGATCCAGACACAGACCTTGATGCCCCGATCGTGAATCTTCTTGATCAGGCCTTCTGGGTCTGGGAATTCGTCGCGGTCCCATTCCATGTTGGACCATTCGAATCCCTTTTGCCAGAAGCAGTCAAAGTGAAAGACATCCAATGGGATGTTGTGATCCTTCATGCCATCGATGAACTTCAGCACTGTTTTTTCACTGTAATCAGTGGTGAAGGAAGTCGTCAGCCAGAGGCCGAATGACCATGCAGGTGGTAATTGCATGCTACCCGTTAATTCGGTGTAACGGTGCAAGATTTCCTGTGGTGTTGGGCCATAGATAACGTAGTATTGTAAGGATTCACCTTCAGAACTGAATTGAACGCGGTCAACGTTTTCAGAGGTAACTTCGAAATCAACCGTTTGAGGTTCATCAACGAAGACCCCGTAACCGGCATCCGTCAGGTAGAAGGGAATGTTCTTGTAAGATTGTTCGGAAGCCGTCCCACCATCTTGGTTGGTGATCTTAACTTCTTGACCGTTTTTGATGAAGTTTCCGAAGCGTTCACCTAAACCGTAAATCTTGTCTTCAACGCCAACGGATAATTGTTCGCGCATGTAGTGAACGTTGGTGTCATGGTTTAAGATTTCACCCTGGGCCTTGTTGCGAGAAGCCGTAATGACTTTGCCATTGGCGGTGAATTCCATATCAAATTGTTGACGGAGTGGGAGAGAAACGGTCAGGTCACCACTCGTCAATGAAGCCTTCTTATCCGTAACGTCAATGTTGACGTCAGGGTCTAAGTTGTTGAGCTCATATGAAGGGCCTTTGGTATCTTGATCAAAATGCGTCAGCTTTACGCCGATAACATTCTCGACGGGGGAGGTGAGCTTAATCGTGCTCATCCCGAGGTTTAATTCGTCTCCCCGTGTGTTGATTCGCTTGTAAGGGGCATAGACGTTTAAGGTCTTGCCATCCTTTTCGGCTTCGAATGCTTCAGCCGGTGAGTTAACGTCGTACTCTTTACGAGTTAACCAATAACCATTAGTAAACTTCAAAGTAGCCACTTCCTATTCATAATTTTAGTAATCTATTTCTAAAATTGGTACCAAGCTCAAACAAGCCGGATACCAATTTTAAATTCTAAGTTTTAATCTGCGATGGTCTATTCAGCGGCGTGACGAGCTGCGATTTCTTCGTTCATCTTTTCAACCTTTTCGTCGGTCAAACGGTAGAAGGCGAAGACAACCATGGCAAGGACGGTCACGATAATTGGAATAATCGTCGTGGTCATCCGGATACCTGCTAAACTCCGTGCGGTTTGTTGGTGGTTAGCCACGAAACCGTAGGCAGCTAAGACGTAGCCGGGTACAACCCCACCAAGGGCCATCCCAAACTTGAAGAAGAACCCAATAACGGCGTTGATAATCCCGTTTTCACGCTTACCAGACTTCCATTCCCCGTAAGTGATTGCTTGGGGAACCAGGGCCCATTGGAACCCGGTGGAAAGGATGATTCCGGCAGCTTCAATCGTCCGGCCAATGAAGGTCCAAGTCAAGTTAGTAGCTGGAACCGCATACATAATCAAGAAACCAATGACAGCTAATCCAAGGCTACCCTGCATCAACCATTGGGTCCCAATCTTCCGGTTCAACCATGGGGTAATTGGAACCACGATGAAGGCTGGTAAGGTTCCCAGTAGGTTATACCATTGCATCATGCCAGCGTTGCCGGCGTTGTAGGTCATGTAGTAGGCCCCAACGGAGTTCACAACGGACATCAAACCAAAGGTGATAATGAAGAAGATAGCTAACGTCCGCAGGGGACCGTTGATAACCAATTGGTGGTACAGGTCAGAAACCTTAACGCTTGATTCTTGTTCTGGCGCCATCTTGATCCGTTCAACGGATTGGCTGAAACAGAAGATTAAGATTGCGGCACCGGCGATCCCGTAGATCACCATCGTCCAGAACCAACCAGATTGTGATTGAACACCGGAGTAGTGACCACCAGAGATCATCTTAACAAAGATAGGAACACCGAAACTAACGGCCAATGATCCTAAGTTAGCTAAGAGCATCCGTACGGAACTCATGGAAACTAATTCCTTGTTGTTCCGCGTCATAGCGGCGTTTAAGGAACCGTAAGGAATGTTGACGGTCGTGTAGATAACGGACAGGCCAACGTAAGTTACGTAGGCGTAAACTAACTTGCCCATGGCGCCAACGTTTGGCACGTGGAAACAGAGCATAGCCAGTACGGCTAGTGGAATTGACATGTAGAGTAACCAGCCACGGTACTTCCCCCAGCGGGTCGTGTGCTTATCAACAATCGTTCCAACGATAGGGTCGTTGATGGCATCGATCAGCCGAACAACCAGGAACATGGTTGCGGCGTCGGCAGCGGGCAGGCCGTAAACGTTCGTGTAGAAAAATAGCAAATACGTCGAAATAGTGGTATAAATCAAGTTTTGCGCGAAATCCCCGGTTGCCCAACCGAATTTCTCACGCCATGGAAGCTTAACGTCGGTTTTTTCCAACGCTTTAGATGCAGAATCCATTTCTCTCACCTCATATGATAGTTTCCAATCAATCTAAGTTGGTTGGTTGTTTACCACAACATACTAACACCTTTTGAAAACGCATACAAGAATTAATTCCATTTTGGTCGAAATTTTAGCCAATTCGGCACTAGTGAAGCGGCTTCATTTGCTTTATGAAAATGATGTAAACTGTTACATAACTATCGTAGCACGCAATGAAAGCTGATACAATAGCGGCATAAGAATCATTCTAAATGTAATTATTTTCTGAAAATTGGTGAACTTGTTAAGTATGAATAAATTTGTAAGACGTTGAGCGACCACTTCCAAAGGAATTTCGTATAATGAAAGTAATGAAGTCATAAGTAGGGGGAGTTAGAATGGTTGGCTTATTTCGGGGACTGTGGCGCCAATCAGCGCGTTGATCAATGGCGAGCGCTACGGGCAGTTCATGAGGCACTGCGGGTCGCCTATCCATTTATTTTAGTGATGGCTTTAATTGACGTTGTTGGGCAAGGCTGTTTGTCCAAGAGCGGCTTCTTTTTTCAGGTTTATCATATCGGGAGTTGGCTACCCGGGTTGGAGTTTTGGCGCGACATTCTGCAGGCGGTCAGCGTTGTTGTGAATGGCCTGGTAGCAGTCATGATTGCCTTTACGACGGGGCACTACATGGCGCGAACCTATCACGCGGATGCCCTAGCTGTCGGGTTGATGAGTGCGTTGGCCTTCCTGACCTTGAACGTAAACTATGATACTTTTGGGCAGACGAGTCATGGCAATGACCTTGCGCAGTTCTGGATGCCCAATCTGGGGCCCCAGGGAATCTTCTTGGCGATTCTGGTGGGATTAGGTGTTGGCTGGCTGGCAAGTCATCTCATGCGGGGATTGGCAACGTGGTGGCGGCACCATCGACACTCTTCATTGTCCTGGACGGGACGGGTGGCCTGGTCGTTGACCATCGTTTTGGGCGTGACGGTCAGCATTGGTTATGGCTTAAGCTGGCTGACCGATGGTGGGATTAACGATCTCGTCTACCTGGCGTTACAGACGCTGAATACGAACCCCGGGCACAACGGGCTACGAATCCTGCTGGTGACAGCTGTAAGCAATGGTTTATGGTGGCTGGGACTGATTGGGCCCGTTGATGTGGCCGGTAATAGTTCGGTTACGTCATTGCAGAACCTGGCCTACGCCGTTCAGCACGGTTCCGGATGGGGAGCGCCCCATCCTATTACGCTTCATACGTTGGGGGATGCCTACGCTAATTTTGGGGGCGCCGGAATGACCTTGGCGCTGTTGATTGCGATTTGGATTGGCTCGCGCCAGGCAAGTTACCGGCGAGTCGCGACGCAGACAGTCTTACCAAACCTTGTCAATCTAAATGAGTCGACGTTACTGGGACTGCCCGTGTTATTTAATCCCATTCTGTTGTTCCCATTTGTTTTGGCCCCGGCCGTGAACCTGGTGCTAGCGTGGGCGGCGATTACGTTGAAATTAGTGCCGCCCATTGTGTATCCCGTGCCGCGGACCACCCCAGGGCCGCTCGTGGCTTATCTGGGAACGGGTGGCGACTGGCGGGCCTTGCTATTGAGCATGCTGTGTCTCACGGTATCCGTCCTGATTTATTTACCGTTCGTCCGGTTACTCAATGCGGAAGGGGGTGCTGACCATGCGGCGTAGGTGGTGGCGCTGGGCGCTGCTGATCGTAGTCATTCTGGCTGTGTTCATTCCTAGCCAGGTATGGTTGAAGCAGCGCATCACCAAATATAAATCGAGCTATAAAACGCCCCTGGCGCCTACGATTATGGTACCGGGGTCGAGTGCCAGTCAGAATCGCTTTGACACATTGATCACGCAGCTACGTAAGGAAACCAAACGGCCACACAGTGTGTTGAAGATCAAGGTTGCCGAGAGTGGCGCCGTTAGTTATACCGGCAACATTCGTCGGGGGGATAATCACCCATTTATCGTGATTGCTTTTGAAAATAATCGCGACGGCTATGCCAATATTAACAAGCAGTCTAAGTGGTTGAATTTGGCCTTTAAGGATTTGGTCAAGACGTACCACTTCAACCATTTTTCCATGTTGGGCCATTCGAATGGCGGCTTGATTCTGAGCCTCTTTACGGAGAAATATTTGGCACAGACCAAGCACGTGAAGCCGGATCGTTTAATGACGATTGCCACGCCGTACAATATGGAGTCCGACAGTACGACCAAACAAACCGCCATCCTGCGCGAGTTGATCAAGGGGCGGTCCAAGTTGCCTAAGAAGCTGACGGTGTACTCCGTAGCCGGAACCGAAAATTATTCTAGCGATGGGACGGTGCCCGCCAACAGCGTGAACCAGGGAAAGTACGTTTTCCAGAATCAAGTCGCGCACTATACACAAATTACAGTGACCGGGGATGACACGACGCACTCGGACTTGCCGCAGAACAAGCAGATTGTCTTATTGATTCGGCAGTATCTCTTGAAGGAAGTCTTGCCCACTAAGGATCGCGTGCCAACAACGAAACAGACGCGCAGTAAAGAATCGGACGAAACGGACCTCCCTTGATATCTGGTATAATGAAGGAAACGCGTAGTGGGAGGTTCCCAACATGAATTTTCGCCAATTGGAATACTTTTTAGCGGTGGCCGATGCCGGACAGATTACGGCTGCTGCCCACCAACTGCATATGGCGCAACCGCCGCTGAGTTACCAGATCAAGCAATTGGAAAATGACTTGGGAGTCCCTCTGCTCAATCGATCTGCGAATGGGGTGACCCTGACGCCAGCGGGACGCCTGCTCCAAGACTATGCTCGCCAGTTAGTCGACCTGCGCGAACGGGCTGACAGTCAGGTGCGGTCGTTGGGTCAGGGACTCGCGGGTGTCTTGTCGGTAGGGGTGGTATCCTCTTCAATTGGTGCGACGCCCAACGCGAAACTCCGGACGTTGACGCGCCATTATCCCAAGGTGCAAATTCGTCTGTTCGAGGACAATACCTACGGGTTGATCGATCGGTTAGAGAAGCACCTGATCGACGTGGCGATTGTGCGGACACCGTTTTCGGCGCCAGGATTGGCCAGCAAGGAACTCACCACGGAAAGTATGGTCGCAGTGGTGCCCCACAAGTATGATCACTTTGCCGGGGCCACATTGCGGGTGGAAGATCTGGCGGAAGTGCCGCTGATCATTTACCGGCGGTTTGAACAGATCTTTCAGACGACTTTTGATCAAAAGGGGATGCAGCCCTTCATCGCTTGCACTTGTGACGACGCCCGAACTGCCGTGCAATGGGCCGATGCACGGATGGGTGTGGCTGTGGTTCCGCGGACGGTCGCGGAGGAAACGAGTGGGGTGGCAACCAGTATTCGTGCGATTCGCTACCAACCGTGGCGGACAACGCTGAAGCTGGTTTGGCCCACGACAATTACGCCCAGCCCGCTTTTGCAGCGGTTTATTGATAGCTATTAAATATATGTGGAATACAAATTCGAAGGCCTTGCCATATTTTTAGAGTATGGCAAGGCTTTTTTGCGGTGTAATCGGTTCCTATAGCGGAAGGCCGACCTTTTGTGGGGGCCTACTGAGAAATAAATGCCCGGACTCAAGAATCGTTGCTTTGTGCAAACGGGCACGAAGCAACGTTAGATAACTTGTTCTAGGTGACTGAAGACAATAGCTAAGGCGCTTAACAACAAGGATAGTAGTGGTTTACCTCTATTTGTGCGTAAAATAACGTATATCGATGGTTGTTTACCGGATCTAACTTGCCCTGTGCTACCGAAAAGTTGATAATCAAGGACGTAGATTGATTTGTGAGGAGGAAACATCAGATGATTCAAACAGCCTTAATCATGATTGGCGTGGGCATCTTCGCTGGGATTGCCGGAGCAATTTTAGGTATCGGCGGTGGGATGATCATTACGCCAATTCTGACCCTGGGAATGGGGTTAAATATTAAATACGCAATTGGTGCCAGCATCATTGCTGTGATTGCCACGAGTTCGGGATCGACCATCGCTTATTTGCGGGATAACGTCCTGAACTTACGGGTCGCCATGTTCCTGGAAATTGCGACCACCATCGGTGCGATTGTTGGGGCCCTGTTAACGGGGGTCCTGGATCCGAAATACCTGTATCTGTTGTTCGGCTGCCTATTGGTCTTCTCCGGGTGGAACATGTACCGCAAGTTGCGGCGGGGCCAGGAAGTCCTTCAACGGGTCGAACCAGATAAGATTGCCAGCAAGCTCAAACTCAACGGCAGTTACTATGACAAGGCTGAGATGAAGACTATCGACTACCAGGTTGAAAATGTCCCGGCGGGCTTCTCCGTCATGTTCGGCGCCGGTGTGGCCAGTGGCCTGTTGGGCATTGGCTCCGGGGCCTTCAAGGTGATGGCAATGGATACCTTTATGAAGATGCCTCTCAAGCCGTCCAGTTCCACATCGAACCTGATGATGGGGGTCACGGCGGCGGCTAGTGCCACGGTGTACTTCTTCAACGGGTCCATCCTTCCCGGCATCGCTGTGCCCATGGCACTCGGTATCTTGGGAGGGGCTGTGATTGGTTCACGGATCATGCAGGTCCTACCGGCACGGTGGATTCGGATTGTTTTCATCCCCATCATCTTATACATTGGGATTCAGATGCTGGGTAAGGGATTGGGGGTTCACTTCTAATGCAAGAAAAACAGAGCGCAACCGCGACGGAAATGGCGCAGGTCGAAACGATTATTGGTCGGATTCTGCAAATTGGGGTTGTCTTTTCCGCCATCGTAATGGGGATTGGCTTAGTGATTCTCCTGGCGACCGGTGATTCCGGTTATGCGGGGCATATGGTACCGTTAACGATGGCCGCTATTCTGGTCGGTAGTTGGCAGCTAAAGTCGTACGCCATCATGATGCTGGGAATGTACTGCCTAATTTTGACGCCAGTCTTACGGGTCGTGGTGTCCATTTACGCCTTCTACAAGGAACGCGACCACCTTTACGTGGCCATCACGACGGCGGTTCTGATCATCCTGATGATTGCATTGGCTATTGGGTTGACTGGAAAATAAGTCCTGTACTTATTACTAATGTAAATTTTACGAAAATAGTCTCATTTTTTCGCAAAATAACTGGATTTTTGTTTTAACCACGAATCAGTTGTGGGACGCAAGCACGAAAAAAGGGACGGGGACGTAACTCGGTCTCTTCTCTATAGAAAAACAAGACGAAAATTCTCGGTTCTTGAAAATTTCCGTCCTGCTTTTGTCCATTCAAGATCCTGGTTGTATCTAGCCTTAAATGATGTTGAAGCGGTATTTCCTCAAATTTCATTTACCAATTACTTGCAGGGAAATACAATTGAGGCCGATAATGCTGATTTAGGATACTACCATGCATATTGAATGTGAGCACGCTGAAGTTGAATGGGTCATGAATTTTAACTTGGTTGCGGCTGGCGTTGTCGGCTTACTTGTATTGGGAATTGAGCTTGTTCCTGGAATCGGAGCGCGTGTTGAAGGTATTTTTGGTTGATTAGGTGGTTTTTAGAATTTATTAGAGAGGTAAGTGTTTGTAATTGTATGATTTTAAATTTCGAATTCTAGCTAGTTGTATGGCAGTCGTGCCTACAGCAATCATCGGTATAGAATGGTATATTAACTTATCAATGAATGAAACACCTTTAGAGTTTGCAATCTTATTACTGGCTTGGGTTTGGCTAGCATCACTGGTTAGTAGCATAGTCCTTTTAAGGCTGATTTCGATTTGCATATATCAAAAATCGGTTCAACAGATTTTGAAAACACCTAATGTTAATCACATGTTAGAATCCAAAGATTCGCAAGATCTGTATAAAATTTTTCGAACACTAGATTTCAGCTATTCTAGAAAGCTCAGAAAGGTCGCAAAAAAAGAGAATATGGATCAAAAGCGTAAACGCTTAATCGAAGCCATTATCCATCGCAAAAGTTTGCTGGAAATGGACGAGAATAAGTTGTAATTGCTAAAACTGATTCTATCGTGAATGGAATGTGGGAAAATGGCGGTCAGATAGAAACAAAAAAATTGATCCTAGAAATCATTTTGTGATTTCTAGGATCAATTTTTAATTACTGGAACTCAGGGATTTTTGACCCAGATTCTTTCATTTTTACTGAGATTAATCTTTATTGAGCGGTGTAACCACCATCAACAACGAATTCTGCACCAGTAGCGAACTTAGATTCGTTAGAAGCTAAGTAAACACAGATCCAGGCGATATCGTTAGGTTCACCGATGTGGCCCATTGGGGTCTTCGTACGTTCTGACATAGCTGCTTCAGCACCAGGAAGGTCGTCAACTAATGGCGTCTTGATGTAACCTGGGTGAACAGTGTTAACCCGAACATCGTAGTCCTTCAAAGCACAGTCAACGGCAGCTGACTTGGACATGATCCGAACGGCACCCTTAGAAGCGTTGTAAGCACCTAAGTTAGGGTCACCAACGAGACCTTCAATAGAAGAAATGTTGATGATTGAAGCGCCGAGGTTCTTGTTCTTCATCCGTTGGATACCTAAACGGGTACCGTAGAAGACACCGTCCAAGTTAACGGCCAATTGCTTCTTCCATTCTTCAGTCGTCGTGTTTTCAACACTCTTGTTAACGGCCATACCGGCGTTGTTAACGATCGTCGTCACTGGGCCAAAGGCTTTTTCAGTAGCATCGAATAATGCCAACCAGCCGGCTTCGTCAGTAGCATCGTGTTGGAAGAATTGAATAACATCTGGGCCGCCAATACTCTTAGCAGCTTTTTCACCAACGTCACTGTGACGTCCAGTGATCATAACCTTACCGCCTTCTTCAACGAACTTGTCGGCAACAGCCAAACCAATTCCGAGAGTACCACCAGTAACGATTGCAACTTTTCCATCTAAACGATGAGCCATGTGTATTACCTCCAAATATTTGTGTGATCTGCGTCATGTATACTTGTTGATTCTCAAATGACTAAAATTAATGGCAAGTGAGGGTTGAAAAGACTATCAACAAAATTATAAGTGAACTACGTCACATGCTTGTCACCTATTATGAAACAAAACCATCAAAATTCCAACCCTTTTATTAAAAAAATTTACAAAAATTTTTAGAGGTCAACATAACGGCGGTATAACGGGTTTTATGCTACACTAGTAATTAATGCATTTTTAGAAAAGTTAAGAGGCGATGACGTCGTGGGTACACGAAAACCTGAACAATGGCGGCGAAACTTGGCCGTTTTATGGTTGGGAACTTTTATTGCGGGCATGGGATTTAGTGAAGTCATGCCATTTTTATCGTTGTATGTCGATGACCTGGGCACGTTTACCAAGGGACAGCTGACCATGTACAGCGGGGTGACCTACGCCGTGACCTTCTTCGTGATTGCGTTGGTTTCACCACTGTGGGGGAAGCTGGCTGACACTAAAGGGCGAAAAATCATGTTGCTGCGTTCGTCCTTTGGGATGGCCATTGTCATCGGTCTGATGGGGTTTGTTAGTAATGTGTGGCAACTCATCGGGTTAAGATTCTTGCAAGGCTTCTTTGCTGGGTACATTCCCAACGCGACGGCACTGATTGCGGCGGAAACGCCCCGGGGGAAGAGCGGGAGCGCACTGGGAATCCTGACGACCGGATACGTCAGTGGGAACCTGATTGGCCCAGTTCTCGGTGGGATTCTGGCCCAGGTCTTCTCCATTCGCTGGACGTTTATCCTGACTGGGATCTTCCTGATTATCGTCTTCATCCTGAGTGCCACGTTGGTTCACGAACACTTTACACCGATCACCCGCGATCAACAGGAACAGTCGGGGAGTTGGTTACATAGGGTCAAACGACCTAAGTTGATTCTCGTATTATTGGTATCCACGATGATCATTCAAATGGGAAATAACTCGATCACGCCAATTATTAGTCTGTACGTTAAGCAGTTGATGAACAATGTCGGGCCAATTACGTTGGTGGCCGGAATTATTGCTGCCCTGCCTGGGATTTCCACGCTGCTAGCGGCACCCAAGTTGGGGGATTACGGCGATCGGCGGGGGACTAGTCGGGTCCTTATCTTTGGCTACGTCTTCGCGGTACTGATGTATTTCCCCCAAGGATTCGTCACAAGTATCTGGCTTCTGGGAATCTTACGGTTTATGATTGGGGTATCTGACGGGGCGTTGTTCCCGGCAGTCCAAACGATGTTGACTAAGAATTCGCCCCAGGAACTGACCGGGACCGTCTTCAGCTGGAATCAGTCGTTCCAGGCGGCAGGGAGTATGTTTGGTTCCCTGTTTGGCGGTCTCGTAGCGAATATCTTCAACTATAATGGGGTGTTTATTTTCACCGCCATTACTTTATTGCTGAACTTCTTGCTGTTATGGTGGGTCGTCCCCGAAGTACGGCATTTTCGGCAAAAAAACGCGTAACTAGGAAGGATTAACATGGCTAACGAGAATTTACCAACGCAGTTTCCCAATGATCCAACGTCGCTGGCGGCGGTTGATAACTTTCGGCGGTTGATGCTGGACTACAATAGTGCCGTGAAAGTGGTACGTACTAAAATTGAGTATCTCGACCAGGAGTATCAAATTTTACACGGCCACACACTGGTTGATAGTCTACAGTCGCGAATCAAGTCGCCAGAGAGCATTTTGGAAAAGGTGCAACGTAAGCACTTTGATTTTGACTTACAGAAATTACCAGAAGAAATGCATGATATCGCCGGTATCCGGATCATCGTTCGCTTTGAAGATGATATCCTCGCGATGGAGAGTCGCCTGGAGAAGCAGCCGGATATTCAGATTTTAAGGCGCAAGGATTACATCACGCATCCCAAGCCCAACGGTTACCGCAGTCTGCATTTGATCCTGTCGGTCCCCGTATATCTGGATGCCGGGGTCGAGCCAGTGAAAGTGGAAGTTCAGATCAGAACGATTGCCATGAATTTCTGGGCGTCACTGGAACATGAACTGAGTTATAAAAAGAATGTCCAGCATCAGGCTGAGCTCCGCAAAGAGTTAATTGCTAAGGCAGAGTTGGTACATCAGCTGGACCAGGACATGAACGGAATTAAGAATGAGATTCGGGCCGAAGACGGGCAGCTTTAGGCGGCTCGTGGTTAGTAATTGAGGCTCTTTGTCAACGAGTGTTGATGAGGGGGAATTTAAGAGGTTCAATTCATTTTCGAATTGGGCCTCTTTTTTGGACCCTGATTTTGAATTCAATTTGTATTCTATAACTGAAGTTGATCCAATTACGGTATCCATAGGCGGTGCGCTTTATCTGTTTAATTTTACGGTTAACGCCTTCAATTGGGCCATTTGAGATAGAACACTGTGTCATATTTTCAATAAACCGTATCTTATGAATAAAGGTGTGGACGGTCTCTAGAAGTTGAGGACTAACGTTCTCAACTTCACCCAAAGCTTCGATAAAGGCGGAGTAGTCGCGTTTTTGAATAGCTTCGGTTAAAGCGTGGGCAGAGTAATAGGTGTTTTTGAATTGCTGATTTAGTTCTACACCTTCCAGTACAACTTGCTCTTGGGTTAAATGGTCTTTAAGGTGTGAAAACCAGTGTGTTTTGGTCTTCTCAAGGTCTTTATAGTTCTTCAAGTAGAGACGCCAATAATACTTAAGAACACGATATTCACGAGTATTTTTAGGGAATTGTTTCATCAACTGAACGCGGGTCTGGTTCAGTGAACGTAAGGTCATTTGAACCAGATGGAAATTGTCGGCGACTATTACAGCTTTAGGGAAGATCTTACGGATAACGGATTGGTATTGTGCGTTGAAGTCCATGACAACACGAGTAACTTTTTTCCTATTCTTTAGAGAATAGTGATTTAGGAAAAATTCTCCAATTTCTTTGTTCTTTCGTCCTGGCAAGATGGTGATAAGGTCGTGCTTTTTAGCATCAATAGCGATAAAGCTCATTTGATTGCCAGTAGAACGAAACTCATCAATACACAAAGAAGTGGGAAGACCATTGTATGCCGGCCTGGTTTGCTTCCCAAGGGCTACTAGTTGTCGACTAACTGTGTTAGTCGACACGTTGTATTGTGAAGCGATACTGGTCATAGTTCGATCTGTGGTTAGCTCTTTTGTAATGCTATGATTAATGCTTTGAGATATCTGATGTTTTTTCTTTACGACAGGTGTTTGGGCAATTTGTGTGTGACCACAGCTCTTGCAGAGAAAACGTTGTTTGCGTAAAATTAGTAGAGCTGTCCGTTCGCTAATATTAGGAATCCTGATATTCACTGTTTTGAAGCCATTTCTAACGACTTCATGTTTGCCACAACGTGGGCAAACATTTACGGTATACGACAGGTCGGCATAGATTCGCAAAGCGTCACGTGAATTATCTTGTACGCTAAAATTAGTAATATTTTGGTCTTTAATTTGCAGTAGTTTTCTTGTAGACTGTTCTTGGGACATGTCATCATTCTCGCTTTCAATTGGTTTTCGTCGACTTGATTGTAGCATAGAGGTGACATGCCTCTTTTTTTGACTAAAAATGGTGTTGATGGATTTCTCCATCAACACCAGATATCATAGAACCGTAATTGAAAAGGGCGCTACCTGGCAGAAGTTGTTTCTTGCTAGGTAGCGCCCTGTTTTAATGTGGCATGTTGTTTTAGGGAAACAGGTGAGTGCTTGTGACTGGATTGGTTTAGTTCGTTTGATTCTCTCTCGCCAAGATGTCCGGAAATGTGCGGCCTCTGAAACGTGTTCAGTCGGGCAGGTCCCTGCGCTTAACCCAGCTAAGCACCGGCTCGGTTCCACCGAGCGGGCACTTAGCTACGTTAATGCTCAGGACCTACCGCCCGCCTTCACACTCTGGTCGAGTTCCGCAAGCCAGACTCCTCCGCTTAGAAAAATAAGGAACTCCTGCCCGGCATAGCCGAACAGAAGCTCCTTATTTCCCTAATGCTCAGAGTCAAAGCGGCTTGCTCCACTCTCTGCAAAAGGTCCTGGTTGTTTCGGTCATGCTTATTGTGAACGCTTATTTACCTTCAGAAGACTTGACGTCGCTCCGGCCAAGTAGCATAATCCCGTTGACAGCGATAACTGCTACCACTGCCATGGTAATGCCAATTGACGTTGGATCGTAGGTTACTTGTTTCAAGGCACCAACGATGTAGCCAATGACCTCACCAAAGATAACCGCCCAAAAAATCACGACTAAGTTAGATTCTAACCACTTCACACGCGTCACCTCACAATCGTTATTAGTTTAACACGATTCTGGGGTCGCGGGTAGCTATAAATTTGGCGGTGGCGGTCGGAATGTAATAATTTTGGGTGTAGGGCTTAGTTGTGGGGCTGAAGTATCTGACCTGGTGCGGTTGGGTTGCGGTGGGGTCCGTTGTTCTGTATAATGTAAACTAATTAAATTAAAGATGGTTGAAGCGACTGCTTTCAAGAATAGTGTTCTCCTTGGGTTGGGAGAGCCGTTTTGAAGCGGTCGCTTTTTGGCTGCTTGGGGTAAAATGGGCAGCTATTGGGGGCTAAATCGATACACAAAAACCAGCCATAATAGGAATTTAAACTATATTTGTCAGCCAAAGGAGGCTACTCGTGGAACTCTTAAGAAATTTAACGTTAATTCTATTAGCAACAACGATTGTCGGGCACTACAGTACGCGCATCGGGATTCCAGCCGTCATCGGACAACTCTTGGTGGGGGTCATCATTGGCCCGGCCATGTTAGGCTGGATCAGCCTGACGCACGTCCTTGAAAGCTACGCCGAACTGGGTGTCATTATTCTGATGTTTATTGCGGGACTGGAGAGTGATCTGAAGCTCCTGAAACGTTACCTGAAACCCAGTGTGCTTGTGGCGTTGATGGGGGTCCTGATTCCAGTAATCGGGACGTATGTGGTGGGGATGCTCTACCACCTCGGTACCACGGAGAGTCTCTTCATCAGTGTGATCTTCGCGGCAACTTCCGTGTCGATCTCGGTGGAAGTCTTGAAAGAAATGAACGCGCTGAACAGCCGGGAAGGTACCACGATCCTTGGCGCCGCCGTCGTCGATGACGTGTTGGCCGTAATTATCCTGAGTGTGCTGGTTTCCACCACCGGGACGGCCGTAGGCGATACCGCTGCGGCTTCCGGGAGTTTACTGCTGACGACGATTGAACAGGTCGTTTACTTTGCGGCCATCTACTTTGTGGTCCGTTGGGTCGCACCATACATGGCGAAAATCGGTGACCGCCTGATGATCCCGATGGGGCAGACGCTGATGGCCATTATCCTGTGTTTTGGGATGGCCTATGTGGCCGAATTGGTGGGCTTGAGTGACGTGGTTGGGGCATTCTTTGCCGGAATCGCGATCTCGCAAACGAGTGCAAAATCCACCGTCGATCGCCACATTGAGCCCATTGGTTACGCACTGTTCATCCCAGTCTTCTTCGTTAGCATTGGGTTGAACATGGACTTCAACGGGTTGGGTAAGCAGATTGGGTTCATCGCGGTACTAACCGTCGTCGCGGTACTGACCAAGTTGGTCGGGGCCGGAGCGGGTGCCAAGATGGCCGGCTTCTCGTTGGATAGTTCCACAGCAGTCGGTGCCGGGATGGTCTCACGGGGTGAAATGGCCCTGATCATTGCCCAGATTGGATTTACGGCAAAGCTAATGTCGCCGGTGCGGTACTCAGCCATTGTGGCAGCGATTATCATCGCTACGTTAGTCGCACCGTTCCTGTTGCGGGTCACGATGAACCGGGCCCATCGCGGGGAGGTTGACCGCTCTAAGGTACGGCCATCAGAATAGTATCGGAAGAGAAGTAAGGGACGGCCTAATCGTGGCCGTCCTGTTTTTGAGCAGTGGTGATGAAGAGAAATTTTGGACTAAAGCGATGTTTCACAAAAAAGTGAGACAGATTCTGCCAAAATGACATTAGTAGTAAGTAGCGGGTAAAAAAGAGGGTCAGCTCAAGCTGAGCTGACCCTCTGTCAAAATTTTAATTAAGATTGATCTTCTTCACGTTGTGCCTTGCGCTGTCGTAATGGTCGTAACCATTCCCCAGCAATCAACAAGAAGATGAAGATGGCGGCCCCTAAAGCACTCAGTAGGGCGCCCACTGTCAGCCCCGGCGTGGTGTACTTCAGGATCACGTGGTTTTTGCCCACGTGAATCGGCACGCCAATCATCCCGCGGTAGTTCTTCACTACGGGGATGATCGACTGGGCGTGCATAGCCGAACGAATCTTGACCGGTTTACCGTTGACGGTGGCTTGCCAGCCCGGCATATCAGGAATCGACACGTAGAGCAAGCGCCGTTGCGCCGTACCCGTGACGTGGCCCGATAACCAGGTAACGCCACTCTTACGGTCCAGCTTGAAGCGTTGCTGCTTCAGACTCTGGGCTAGTTTGACGTACTTGGCTTGATCTAACGAAACGAATTCGTTGCCGTAACCGGCTTGAGGACGCGAGGTGACGTAACTGACCGTTATGACCTCACCCTTAGTGTGCTGCCCCAGCTTGAAGACGTAGCGCGTACCATCGGCGTTGATCAGTGGCTTAGCTTTCTTACCGTTGACCAACAGGCTAGAGTAAATAACGTTGGCCGATGGGGAGTAAGCGTGCACAAGTCCGGTTGCGTTGACCCGGAGCTTAAACGTTTGTACGTACCGCGGTCCCTGATGTCGGTTGCGTTTGGCTGTGGCTCTGGCTGCTTCCTTAGCCGTGGCCTTGTGTGTAGTAACGTCCATGACCGTTGCCCGGGCCAGCGTATTCGGCTGTGCACCTAAGGCATCCAGAATCATCTGCTGATTGAACAGCGCTGTCTGGTCGCGAAGCTGCACGTCGGCTAGCTTACTAGGTACGGCAAATCCCAGACCGGCATATGAGTTCAACCGCGTTACGGGATGCTTATTGTCGGCGTTCAGGCGATACTTCACACTGAACAGGGTGTCGGTCAAGTGCGTGTAGCCCTGCGCACTGATCCGGCGCACATTCGGACTGAAGTAGCCCAGGTCGTGTTGGAAGACCCGTGACTGTTCGTCCAGTGTAGACGAGTACGAGCTCAGTCCGGCATAGTCGAACATTAGCGGATCGTTGTAGTGGTTATACGGTCCAGTGTAGGCTTTACCGATCGTCGAATGCAGGTAGTCGACTCGGTGCAGATTGAACTTGGTCGAGGACGCATCGATCTTGTTAAGAATTGCAGAGTCCTTTTTGAAATACTTCTCGAACTTCGTCTCGGACCCGAAATCCATCCCATGCGTGGCGATGTAGAGGTTGCCACCCAACTCGCAGGAGATGATCAGACCCAGCAGGCCGATTCGAATCGGTCGCCACTCAGTCACGAAGATCAGCATGGTGTTGAGCAATAACAGGCCTAAAGCCAGCCATAGTAAGTGGAAATTAGGTTGACTGTTGAGGTAAAGGTCGTTGTTATAGCTGGGGAACATCTTCGCCCACAGCTTGGGGATGAATTGGGCCGACACGAAGCCAATCGTCAGCAATCCAGCGCCCCACAATAGGGCAAGAATCTTCTGTGGATCGTTCATGGTCTGATCGGGATGCGTTTGCCAAGCGCGATAGGCCGTGACGATGGCTAAAAAGGTGAAAAAGTAGACGTTTCGGAACGGGAAGCCGGCTGGTTGCTGGAGCATGTGCCAGATGGTGTTAAACACCGTCAAGAACAGGCTCAAGCCCATCGCAATCAGTAGCCACATCGTCCGGGTCTTTTCGACCGCTTTGATCTTCGGTGACACGAAGTAGACGATCAGCAAGAGAAACATCAGGGTCCCCATGAATAAGCTCGGTGCGTGATAGAGATGTGATGTGAAGTCAGTCGTCCCCACCCCAAACTGGGCGAGCACTTCCGGTCCAAACAGTGGTGTAGGCAGATAGTTGTCCGCGAAGAAGTTACCCTTCCCCGTTTGCAACATGCCTAAGCCCGTTGGAATCAGGACAATCATCGACATCATGCCGGCTAGTAGCGAGCCGAAGATGAATTGTCGAATCGCTGGCCAGTGCATCCGCCAAGTCTCCCTGAAAGGCGTGGGTACCAGCTGGTGTTCCACGGTCAAGTAGATGAAGTACATGAGCGAAAACAGGCAGGTCATGTAACCCAGGTAATAATTGGACAGAATGGTCAGCGTTAAACTCGCAGTGTAGAGACCAAAATGGTGTGAACTAACGATTCGGTGAAGCCCTAAAGCCACGATTGGCAACCAAATCAGGGCGTCCAACCACATGATATCGTAGAAGTACATGGCCACAAAGCCACACAGGCTAAAGGCCGTTGAGAACAGCAGGAGTGACCAACCACTACGCAGAAATGCGTGGCGCAGGAAAATCGCCATGGTCAGGCCAATCGTGCCAATTTTTAAAATGACGATCCAAGCAATCGCAGTCGGTAACTGCGCCGCTGGAAAGAAGAAAATCAAAAGATTAAACGGACTAATGACGTAGTAGGTCAATAATGGCACCATACTACTACCCGTCCCCAATGCGAATGAAAATAGATGGAACTGCCCGTGCGTCACGGTCGAGCGCAGATACTCCAGGATCGGAACGTACTGTGCGCCCGTGTCGCTAAACAACAGACTATGCTTGCCAAATGGTGTAACCTTCAGTTGCCAGAAGACCACACATGTGATGACCAGCGGAATTAAAAATGCCCCCAAATACACCCAACGGCTAGCTCTTAACTGCGCCAAGGTGTTGTGATGTCGCTCCATAAAAACCCCTCCGTTGATGACAATCAAAATGTCTAACCCTAATAGGATAACATTCTCTGTACTCGGATAAAAGTTTACCTTAAATCCCGGGCACTGCGGCAAAGAACGTGCTAAACTTCGAATAAACTTAGACTTTGGTAAGGAAAATGACTTAAGGTTGCGTTATCGTTAATTTAGTAGACTATGATTCTAGTTAATGTTGGGTGTTACCTGTGGCTATTATGGATTTCGCCTGTTGTGGGGATCATCGCCTTGCCGGGTGATGCAAATCAACCGTGACGCTATGGGCGGACGCCCGGAGCCACAGAGCGGTCTCCAGGCTTACTTTGAACCTCAAAATTCGAGTTTCAAAGACACCAAATTCTCTAAGCGGTAAAGAACACCGCTTAGAGAATTCCCATGGCTTGGTCGATTTGCCTCGCCCTCACGGCTCACATAGCGGTTTACCGTGACAGTGAGGTTAGCAGCGATAGGCAGGTGTCCATTGTTAGTCTTGACTAAGGGTCTAGTGTTAACTGATTCTGAATGAAATTGACTAGAATTTTAAAAGTTAGGCTAAATAATAGCAGCATGTGTCTTGATGACCATGAGTTCATGGTACGCTTAGACCAGATTAGCATTAAGTGCTAGGTGAGACAGTTTGCTTTTTCATCGTGAGGGCCACATCTGGCAAGACATTACTAAATTAATTATGTTATCCAATTTTGAAAAACTAAAGGAGGAATGCCCGTTGAGTACTACTGCTAAAGTGTTGGTCGTGGAAGATGAACGTGAATTATCCGCGGACATTGTCGAATTAATTAAACCGATTTGTGAAACAACCACTGCATTTGATGGTGAACAGGGTGAATTTTTGGCCAGCCAGGGGGTCTTTGACGCAATTATCTTAGACTTAATGCTGCCTGGAGAGAGTGGGCTGGATCTTTTACTACACATCCGCAATCAGGAGATTAAGACGCCCGTGCTCATCTTGACGGCTAAGGATACGATTGCTGATAAGTTGCGGGGCTTCAATGATGGGGCCGATGACTACGTAACCAAGCCGTTTCACCGTGAAGAACTGTTGGCTCGAGTGAAGGCCTTATTGAAGCGCACAGGCTATCTGAACAGCACCAATGTTATTAGTCTCGGTCAGCTGGAAATCAACACCAGCAAGCACTTAGCCACGTTTAAAGGGGAGCCACTGACACTGAAGGGCCGTGAGTTCGATCTGTTGGCCTATTTGGTGGCGAACCCCGGCACGATTATCACGAAGGAACAGATCTTTAACCGGTTATGGGGCTTCGATTCCGAGACCAGTCTCTCCGTTGTCGAGGTCTACATGAGTAACTTGCGAAAGGAGCTCAAGAATGCCGGCAGTGACCTGTCGTTACGGACGATCCGTAACGCGGGGTACATTGTGGAGGCCCCCGATGAGCAATAAGGTGAATCGCGCCCAACAGTGGCGGTTATTTATCAGCAATTTTATTGGATTCACCATTATCTTCGTTCTACTGGGAATCATTGTTTTCGTGCTATTTTGCAACGCGATGCTGACCAGTACCGACCAAGCGTTACGCGTCGAACGGTCCTCCCGATTGAACGGTGGTCCGTTAGCGAAGAAGACAGTGGTTCAGGGCAAACAGCCCGGCAGTCGGGTTCCGGCTAGCAAGGCGATTCATCCGTTTATGACGACCACGCTGATTTTCGATGATCAGGGTGAAATCGCCAATCGCGATCAACTGGGTTCTCGCTATGAGACACTGAGAAATATCACACTGGATAAGTCGCAGGTCGGCCAGTTACACACGATTCAGGTTGGCGGTAAGTATAATTTCCGGACGCTATTGGTTAAGGTGCCCAAACGCAATTCGGATAGATTAGTCGCGGGAAAGTACCTGTTGCTCATGGAAAATATCGACCCACAGAAGGCAGCGATGAGTAATTTTACCCGCGTACTGCTGATCACAATGGGGATCTTCTGGTTGTTATCAATTTTGATGAGTATCTGGATGTCACGCCTGACTATGCGACCAATCTTGAAGTCGTGGGGCCGGCAGACGGAATTCGTGGGCAACGCGGCACATGAATTGCGGACGCCCCTGACCATCATTCAGAACAAATTAGAACTTTTACTGACGAAGCCCAACGATAAAATTATCGATCAGGCGGAAAATATTGCCATTGCCAATAGTGAGAGTCAGCGACTACAGAAGCTGACGCAAGATTTATTGGCCTTGGCGCGGTCGGACTCCAATACGCTGCAGACAAACTTTGAGAGGACGCCCGTAGCGTCATTCTTGCAGCAAACGGTGGAACCCTATACGGAGATTGCGGCTAGCCAGGGAAAGAACCTGGTCTTAGCACCGGTCGCGGATTTTCATGCGACGTTAGATCAGAACCTGGTGCATCAATTGTTAAACATTTTAATCGACAACGCTCTGAAGTATTCGCCCAAGGACAGCACGATTACGTTATCGGCGAAGGTCGTCGGTCGCAAGTGGCAGTTGGTTGTTGCCGATCAAGGAATCGGGGTCAATGAGACTGAATGGAAACGAATCTTTGACCGCTTCTATCGCGTCGACAGCTCGCGGAGCCGCCAAACTGGTGGCAATGGGTTGGGCCTATCAATTGCCCATTGGATTGTAAACCTGCACCACGGCAACATTGCGGTGAAGGCCAACGATCCGCAGGGCAGCCGGTTCATCACGACCTTGCCACTGAACCCGCCGGTCGGGTTGGGTGGTCACCGTGAGAAGCAGGTTTAACTGATTGCGTTTGAATGCGTATAGAAATGCGTGATTAAAATATCTTTTACCGGTAATCAAGTGCGACTGGCGGTAAAGGATATTTTTTGAATCTAATCCGAATGATGCTGGCTTTTGCCCAACTATGCAGTCAGTGGGTAGGGCCTGCTTTCTCGTGTGAGGGCCCGCAGCTAGCTTAGCCTTCCGACCGACAAACATAGACCAATTTTAGATGATTGGCGGGTAGAACTGTTTTAATCGGCTCATTTCTATGGTAAGATTTGATTCAATAGGACTTTAAAGTCAGCGCATAAGGAGCTTTTGAAGAGATGTTAACAATCCGTGATATTGCCGCTAAGGCGGGCGTTTCGGTTTCCACAGCCTCCCGGGCATTGAATAACAATCCACGTATCAGCGCCGCTACCCGGAAACGGATTCAGGCGTTAGCCGCAGCCGAGGGCTACCGGCCCAATTATAATGCCAAGAACCTCACGTCTGGCGAGGCTAATGCGGTGGGCGTCGTGTTTCCCACGTCCGACCGTAACTCAACGGATAACCCGTTCTATATCGACATTTTACGGGGAATCAACACCGAACTGATGAAGCGCCAGTACGTTCTGTCCGTGGCCATCAGCAAGACGGCCGATGCGCTGTTAGAGAACGTGAAATCCATGGTGGCTCAAGGGAAGATCAAGCGGTTCGTGTTGCTTTATGTGGACCAGAATGACCCCGTGGCGGCTTTCCTGCGTGACAAGCATCTCCATTTTGTGACCATTGGGGAACCAGTCGATGGCACACATGATTATTTCGTGGATAACGACAACTTGGAAGCGGGGATCGGTGGGGCAGCCTACCTCCTAGACCAATTGGCTGTGAAACATCCTGTGTTCGTCGAGTCCGGGCACGATTGGGGCTATGAACGACAACGACGCCAAGGTTACGAACGGGTAGCCGCTCAGTTCAACGTGGAGCCGCTGACCTGCAAGCTCAGTGATATTGAGTACGCGCAGTCGTTTATTAAGCATCACCCCGAAATTGATGGGATCATGGCAACTGATGACTTCAATGCCATCGAGTTTTACCGCTTGGTGCGCGAACAGGTCGCTGTCAGTCATTTTCCGGTGGTCAGTTACAACCATTCGTTGCCAGCTGGTCTGACGGATGCCGACCTGCACTCCGTCAATCTATTCCCCGAGAAGATGGGGTCCGCTACGGTCAGCCTGTTGTTTGGCGATCGGCAGACTGGGGATGCCAGTGCCGCTAAACAAATCAGAATTCCGTATGAAATTAAATAAAAAATTAGGGTCCGGTTTGCGGGAGAAAAATCCCACAACCGGGCCTTTTTTAACTGTCAGGTGTGAAAAAGTGCACGAATAAACTTTTGCGCAAACGGTTGCATTTAGATGTAAGCGGTGCCATAATGAACTCACGCGATAAGTAATTACTTAGCAATTATTAAAATTGAAATTAACCTGAGGAGGTTTTTGGATCATGGCAGACGAATCATTATCGGCCGAAGAAGCCAAGAAACATAACGGTTTACCGACATTATCAGCCAGTACCATTTGGATGATCAACTTTGGATACTTGGGGGTACAAACCGCCTTCACCTTGCAAAGTTCTCAAATGAGTCGGATATTCCAAACGATTGGGGCCGACCCGAATAGTTTGGGGTGGTTCTTCATTTTACCACCATTAGCTGGGATGATCGTGCAACCGATTGTCGGATACTATTCCGACAGAACTTGGGCACCTAAGTTGGGTGGTCGGCGGTTACCTTATCTCTTGTTAGGGACCATCGTGGCCGTCATCGTCATGTGTCTGTTGCCGAACTCCGGGAGTATGGGCTTTGGATATGCGTCATTAGCCGCCTTGCTCTTCGGGGCCATCACCGTGGCCTTCCTGGACTTGTCCTCTAACGTTGCCATGCAGCCATTCAAGATGATGGTTGGGGATATGGTCAACGATGACCAGAAGAGTTATGCCTACGGGATTCAAAGTTTCTTATCCAACACGGGTGCCGTGTTAGCTGCGATCTTACCCTTCCTGTTCGCGGCGATTGGCCTAGCCAATACCGCTGCCAAAGGGGTTGTGCCTGCTACGGTTACGGTAGCCTTCTATGTTGGGGCAATTCTGTTAGTCATCACGAGTCTATTCACGATTTTCCGGGTCAAAGAATACGATCCAGATACCTACGCCAAGTACCATGGGATTTCCAAAGAAGATAACGCAACCGGTGGGAACTGGTGGACGCTATTGAAGTCGGCTCCTAAGATTTTCTGGACGGTTACCTTAGTCCAATTCTTCTGCTGGGTGGCCTTCCAATATCTCTGGACTTACTCTGCTGGGGCCATTGCTTCTAACGTTTGGCACACCACCAACGCTGCATCCGCTGGTTACCAAGCTGCCGGAAACTGGTACGGGGTTTTAGCCGCCGTGCAATCCATTGCCGCCGTTGTCTGGTCATACGTCTTAGCTAAGTTACCAAACAGTGTTCACAAGTTAGGTTATGCTGGGAGCTTAGGTTTAGGTGCCCTCGGGTTCATTTCCGTCTTCTTCGTCCACAACCAGTACGCGTTGATTATTTCCTTCATCCTCGTGGGGATTGCTTGGGCGGCCATGAACACTTACCCACTGACGATGGTTACCAACGCCTTATCTGGTGCGCACATGGGGACTTACTTGGGCCTGTTCAACGGTTCAATCTGTTTGCCACAAATCGTGGCTTCCTTAGCCAGCTTCGCGTTGTTCCCATTGTTTGGGCACGCCCAGGCCAACATGTTCCTGTTAGCAGGGATCATCATGGCCATTGGTGCCTTGTCCGTCTTCACCATCAAGGAAACTTATCGCGCTTAGTTTTGCTAGAAAGTCAGCGTCAATTTCTGTAAAGTTAAGACTTAATCTATAAAATAACGATGAAACAAACTCGAAATGATAAAAGGAGAAATGACACGATGAAACGAATTTTTGAGGTACAACCGTGGAACGTCATCACCCATACCTTTGACCCCAAAGACAAACGCCTCCAGGAATCCATGACCAGTATCGGAAATGGCTACATGGGAATGCGTGGCGACTTTGAAGAAGGCTACAGCGGCGATTCGCTTCAAGGAATCTACTTGGGTGGTGTCTGGTATCCAGACAAGACCCGGGTCGGCTGGTGGAAGAACGGCTATCCCAAGTACTTTGGGAAAGTCGTCAATGCCGTCAACTTCATCAAGCTTCCCGTTGAACTTAATGGGGAAGCGGTCGATTTGGCGAAAGACACGATTTCTGACTTTACCCTCGATCTCGACCTGCACCGCTCCGTGTTGACCCGTTCCTTTACGGTTGAACGTGGCGACGTCCGTGTCGCTTTGAAATTCGAACGGTTCTTGAGTGTCAGTCAACAAGAACTCTCCGCCCAAAAGGTGACGGTGAAGAACCTGGGGGCCACGGCAGTTGACATCACCTTGAAACCCAGCATCGATGCCGATGTAATGAACGAAGAAGCCAATTACGACGAGCGTTTCTGGGACGTCCTGGCCACCGACCAACGGGCCGACCGAGGGAGTATCGTCGCTAAGACTACGCCGAATCCATTTGGCACGCCGCGGTTTACCTCTGGGATGGAAATGCGCGTCGTGACGGCCCTTAACAATGTCGCCGTGACCCAACCGAACGATAAGGAAGTCATGACCGCCTACACGGGCAGCCTCGTTCCCAATGCATCAGCAGAATTAGAAAAGCGCGTGATCGTTGTGACCTCACGGGACTACGATTCGCAAGAAAAATTAACCCAGGCCATGCACGACCTGAGTGACAAGGTCGCTGGCGAAAGCTACGCGGACTTGTTAGCCGCCCACACCAAGATCTGGGCCGACCGCTGGGAAAAGTCTGACGTTGAAATTAGTGGGGATGACGCCTCGCAACAGGGGATTCGCTTCAACCTGTTCCAGTTGTTCTCCACTTACTATGGTGAGGATTCTCGCTTGAATATTGGACCTAAGGGCTTCACTGGTGAAAAGTACGGTGGCGCGACTTACTGGGATACCGAAGCCTTCGCTGTTCCCGTTTACTTGGGGATCACCAATCCTGAAGTGACCCGGAACCTCCTGATGTACCGCTATAAGCAACTCGATGGCGCCTACATCAACGCCCAGGAACAGGGGCTCAAGGGAGCCTTATTCCCAATGGTGACGTTCGACGGGATCGAGTGTCATAACGAATGGGAAATCACCTTTGAAGAAATTCACCGGAACGGGGACATTGCCTTTGCCATCTACAACTACACCCGTTACACCGGCGACACCTCCTACGTCCTACACGAAGGGGCCAAGGTCCTCTCTGAAATATCTCGTTTCTGGGCCGACCGGGTTCACTTCAGCAAGCGCAACGGCCAGTACATGATCCACGGGGTCACCGGTGCCGATGAATATGAAAACAACGTTGACAACAACTGGGATACCAACCTCCTGGCACAGTGGACGTTGAAGTATACCCTGGAAGTCTTGGATCAGGTTGATGCCGCAACGGCCAAGAAGCTCAACGTTTCCGCTGCCGAAAAGAAGCAGTGGCAAGATATCGTGGACCGGATGTACTTGCCTTACGATAAGGACTTGAACATTTTCGTTCAACACGATGGCTTCCTCGATAAGGATATCGAGCCCGTTAGCGCGATTCCAGCCGATCAACGGCCGATCAACCAACACTGGTCTTGGGATAAGATCTTGCGGTCACCGTACATCAAGCAGGGGGATGTGCTGCAAGGTGTCTGGGACTTCATCGATGACTTTACACCGGAACAGAAGAAGGCTAACTTTGACTTCTATGAACCATTGACGGTTCACGAATCCAGTCTGTCTCCAGCCATTCACGCTGTGTTGGCTGCCGACCTGGGATACGAAGATAAAGCGGTCGAACTCTACGAACGGACGGCGCGGTTGGACTTGGACAACTACAACAATGACACTACGGATGGCCTGCATATCACGGCCATGACCGGTGGCTGGATTGCCGTTGTGCAAGGCTTCGCCGGCATGCGTGTTCGTGCTGGTCAACTCCACTATGCACCATTCTTGCCAAAGAACTGGACGAGTTATTCCTTCCGGCAAGTCTTCCGTGGTCGCTTGGTTGAGGTTACGGTCGATGGTCAGGGTGCTCACTTCAAGTTACTCAGCGGTGAACCGTTGACGATTGACGTGGCCGGTAAATCAGTGGAAGTGAAATAAGTTTAAAAATTAGTTACCGTCGCTGGTTAACGCCTGATATGGTTGCAATGTAACCTTTGCGTGGCAAGCGTGTCGGAACGTGATTGGGCTGACAGACTAGTTTTAAAAATAACTGCTGATGGATGAAGTCACATGAAAGCCGTCCAGCCCACGGATCGTTGTGTGGCCTCGAAATCAGTAGTTGCGAAGGCAGATTCCAAGGTTCTCACCTCATGTTATTAAATTGAAATCTGAACTTCCAAAAAATCACCATTTTTAGTGCCGGTGAGCACTAGAAATGGTGATTTTTTAGACTATTTAGAAGTCCTGCGGGAGGTTCTCTTGTTGCTGGGCCTTGGTTTTGGCGAGGGGGGCATTGTCTTGCCAGTAGGTTAGCCATTCACCATTCATGGTCAAGCTCTCCAACTCTAACTGGTTGTCGCTGAGCAGATCTTGTTCTAGGCGTGATTTGAAAGTGGTGATCAGGTCCTGGATGGCTTGTAAATTCTGTGCAAGATCATTGCCATCTAAGGCTGCCATTTTGTCGTGAAACTCGCGGCGTAGGCCGTCCTCAATGTCGCGGAGCTTGCGTTCGTTTGTGCGGGCCAGCTTGGGTTGATTGTTGGCGTCAAAAGCCATGGCTGGGCTGATACCAACGAATTGGGCGTTGATTTTGGGTGTGTCGATACCGTAGGGGGTCTGGCCGGCGTTGCCGAACACGTCGAACTCCCGGATGACCGTTAAGACTTCTGTCATGGTAAAAACTCCTTTGTTGTGTTTGATGATTTCAGTTTAGAGCATACGAAAACCCACGTCAAACGAAGCCGCGGGCAGGGGTTGACGTGGGTTGTGTGTTTTTGTTTTGGGTTTGGGTGAGGCTGCAAGGGATTGGGAGGTAGAAAGTTAAACAATGCCTTGCTGGCGATTGTTTATGATCGTTGGACAGGTTTAGTTCATTGGACTTTCACTCGCCTTGATATCCGGAAATATGCAGCCTCCGAAACGAGTTCCGCAAGCCAGATTCCTGCGCTTAACCCCATTAAGCACCGGCTCGGTTCCACCGAGCGGGCACTTAATGACGTTAATGCTCAGAATCTAAACGGCTTGCTCCACTCTCTTACCAGCTAGCCTTCCTGACGCCCGGAATCTTCCCTTCATGGGCGAGTTGGCGGAAGTTAAGCCGCGACATCCCGAATTTCCGCATGTAAGCGTGTGGCCGGCCATCTAAGTGGTCGCGGTGGTGAATCCGGACTGGTGAGGCATTCCGGGGGAGTAAGGCCAATGCGGCGTAGTCACCGGCAGCCTTTAATTCTGCACGTTGGTCAGCGTACTTTGCGACCGTTGCTTCAATCTTTTTTTCTTTTGCAATCTTTGATTTTTTAGCCATGAATTAAGGAATCTCCTTCTATCTAATTAGTAATGATTACGTTTTGCCAGCATACCATGATGCCGCGGAGGCTGTCAACGATTTTGCTCATTAACCCATTGGGCGCTAAAACGATTGTGCTTCTCGCGCTCGTGGCGGTATGGTACACTACGACTAGCGTAAAAACGCCTCACTACCGACGGGTAGCGGGGCGTTTCTAACACTTCTAGTACTTAACTTCGTATGAGATTTGGTAAGTCTTAGTCTCACCAGCAGGTACGGACACGTCCCCAAAGTTTGGATGGTGTGGCGTATCGGACAAGGTTTGTGCTTCCAGAGCAACCCCCATGTAAGGTTGACCGGCACCAGTGGCTAACTTCATGTCAGAGGTGAAGGAGTTGGCCGTGAAGACGACCAGACCATTCCGGCTAGACTTGATGGTCACGGAGCGCTTGGATTGTGGATCGCTTAATTCAGCAATCTTATTGTCTTCGCCCGGTTCAACGTGGAACAAGTCATCGAACCCTTTTTCGTTAGTCCCTTGCATCCCGCGGATAGCTTCGCCTAAATTCTGACCCTTACTGAAGTCGAATGGCGTGCCAGCGTTTTGGATGAAGTTCCCCGTAGGAATCTTTTCACTAGTAACTTCCAAGTGTTCCTTGGCGTTGATCTGCAACGTTTGGCCGGAGATCAATTGGTCGTCACTCAGGTTGAAGTAAACGTGCAACGTTGGGTTGAAGAGGGTCAGAGCCGTTGAGTTGGACTCAAACTTCAAGTTAACGCGGTCGTTGTTGTCCAGAGAGTAGATCATCTTGGCGGTCATATCGCCAGGGAAAGAGTCATCACTCGATTTGAAGGTGTGGCTCAGGATAATCTTGGCTTCGTTTTCATCGGAGTCATCGATTTCGCCATCCCAGTTAACGGTGTTAAAGCCATGAGGGCCACCGTGAAGGTTCGTATCCTTGCCTTCGTTGGTGTCAACTTTGTAAGTCTTACCACCCATTTCGAAGGTACCGCCGCCTAAACGACCACCGATCCGGCCAATTCCCATGCAGACGTAAAACGGATTAGATAGGTAGTCTTCCATTTTATGGTAAGATAACACCAAGTTCTTGTCACCCTTATCAGTTGGGACGGATAACGTATGTAGCGTTGCCCCCCAGCTTAGAATGCCGAGTTTGACGCCGTTCTTATTTTCAATCGTATATTCGGTGACAGCCTGATTCTGGTAAGTATCCCATTTTGTTGTAGCAGTTTTCATGAGCAAGTCCTCGATTTCTATAGATTAAAGCGTTTTCATTTCTGACTCTATTCTATATTTTTATCCGTACAATTGTCAAATATAGTTGGGACGAAAATCAATAAACGGGTAACCTTTTTGACCATCAACGAGACAAAGCCCTTATTTGCGGTAATCTCAGCGCCAACAACTTTATGCGGATAATTTTTGGAAATTGCGTTTTATCATAATAAATGTTAATCGATACAGATATAACTTGTACGCAATTAAAATAACTGGCATAATGGTTTAGTTTAGGGGGGAACGCATTGACTCTTAAATGGCATTGGTTACCAACAATCGTTGTTGGCGGTTGGCTCAGCTATCGTTGGGTGAGTCGGTTAGCCGTTGCGCCACAATCACTGACGCAGCGACGAACCGATGTGACCTATTCGGCCGTACCGACCCTCCTGATTCCTGGGTGGGGTGGGCACGCGTGGACTTATAATGGCTTATTGCGCTGGTTAGCAGACCAGGGGTATGGCCACAAAGTCTTGACGGTTCGCGTTGATTGGCGCGGGAACCTCCATTTTGCTGGCGACTGGTCGGACACGGCGACGAATCCACTGATCCAGGTGTTGTTTGATCACAGTCTGACACGTGATTATCAACCACAGGTCAGGTGGCTTACGACAATCTTAGCAGCACTGAAGGCCCGCTATGGTGTGACGGCATACAATGCCGTGGCCCATTCCTGGGGCGGTAGCGCCGCGGTCCACAGCCTAGTGCTTCACGGCGACCGTTCAGACCTGCCACAGCTACGCCGATTGATTCTATTGGGGGCACCAGTTGATGAAGGAAAAGTTGGCGGTCCTGTTGACACGGCCTATGAGCGTCTGAGAGCCGCACGGCATCATTTGCCGTCAATGAGTCATGGCACTGTGATTAACGTCTATGGGACGCTTCCAGGCCGTCTCACGGACGGCTCAGTTCCCGTACACCAGGTGACCGCATTACGACCAATTTTGGCGGATAGCGCAGTGACCTACCGAGAAGTACACGTACCAGAGACGAGTCACGGTCAATTGCACGCTTCACGGAGAATGTGGCGGCTGATTGCCAGGCTGATTTGGGGCCAGATACCAAAATAACCGCCGACCTGATTTAGGTCAACGGTTAAAAGTTCAGCTTACTTTAAACTTCACCTGCTAAAATAGAATCGATGACATCGAGAACGCCATCGTGATCATTGTCAGCGGGCGTAATGAGGTCAGCCACAGCTTTAACGGTGTCCGTCCCGTTCTGCATGGCAACGCCTAAACCGACGTGAGCCAGCATGTCGCGGTCATTGTCGTTATCACCGAATGCGGCAATCTCAGCCGGGGTGATGCCCCAGGACTTCGCCAGTTGGGTCACCCCAACGGCTTTATTCATGTGAGCCGCCACGATATCGATACTACCAAAGCCGCTAGCCATGGCATTGATTTGACCAGGGAATCGGTGATTCAGCCGATCCGCTAAGTGTTGAATCGTGTCGTTTGGCCACTCACCATTGATCTTATAGAAGGTATCTTCGACCTGGGTGAGGTCGTCAACCAAGACAATGTTATTGAAGAAGTAGGCCTGAGACGTGGGGTCACTCGGGTGGTCGCGCCGGTTAATGTAAGTGCCGTGCGCACCGGATAGGCGTAAAACCTGTGGACGAAGCGTGTCGTCGGCGAGAATGGCGGCCACAATCTGATGAACAGTTGGTGTAGGGATAATATCTTCGAACAGCGTTTGCCCGTGGTCTACAATCAAACCGCCGTTTTCGGCCACAAATGTCTGGACGGCCGGTGTCGGCGCGAAGACGCGGTGTAGGTGGCCTAGGTGGTTGCCACTAGCCACAACGAAGTGGATACCGGCGGCCTCGAGTGCCGATAATTGGCGCGCAAAGCGGGGCTGGTTGTAGTGCCGATCTTGATTTAAGAAGGTTCCATCAACGTCGGTCGCAATCATTTTAATTCTTGTCATACCAAGCTCCTCATTCGTTTATTTTTTCTTAACTTTAATCATACGGGGTTCTGTTTCTGAATTCAATGTTCTAATCTGTAAGAAATATGACAAAATGATGGCGTATCACTAGTTTTTTCATTCGTAATGCTATAAACTATTAATGAATCGGTAACATAAAGGCTGAAAATGAGGGCTATAATAAATGGTTAGCGGGTAAGAATAGTAACATCTTTTTTACCGTGCACACTTGGTAACCCTCAACTGGAAAGGAAGAAAGCAAAAAATGACGCAAACTAACGAATTAAACCAATCCTTGGAATGGTTTTCCCAACTCCAAAAGATTATGCGGCCAGTAACAACGATTAAAACGGAGGAAATCACGATTTCCTTGGAACAATTCAACCTGTTACATGCTATCACGACTCAGCGTGAAGAATTTACCCCAACGCGATTTGCTGGCCAAATCGGTGTTTCCAAGTCAATGATCTCCGGTCAAATCTCACGGTTATTACGGGCTGGTTTAATTGAAAGTATCGCTTCAACGGTTGACCGTCGTCAACACAATCTGAAACTAACCCCAGATGGTGTTAAGGTCTACACGTCTGTTCGCGGCCAAGTAGTTAAACGCCTGAACGGTTTGCATGACGATATTGCCAAATTAATGTAATAAATTTAACTTAATTTACAATTGAAAAAGAAATCCCCTTTACGACTAGAATCTTTCAATCGTGTGACAATTTGGTTAAGATGACCCAACGCTTTAATGTCTTAGCTATAATGGAACTGTTGGAAGAATTTGGAACTGGAGGGGATTTTTTGAAATTACGGGTAAAACTCGGGTTGCTGGCCACGGTTGCAATGGGGGCAACCGTCCTAGGACTGGGCGGTGTTCCTGGAACACCACAAGTAAGCAATACCGTTGTAGCCCAGGCGGCGACGACAATCAATGCCAAGCATCAAGGAATGATTGGTGATGCCAAGACGGCGAACAATGAGGCTTTGCAAGATATGTTAGACAAGTGGGACAGCGATGATCTCACGGTGCATGTGCCGAAGGGCACCTACGTGTTTGATGCGGGGAATATCAAATTACACTCAAACATCACGTTCAAATTTGACAAAGGTGCCGTCTTCCGGATCACTTCAGGCAACCGGGTGAACTTTGTTTATCCAAGTCCCGAAGCGGGTTACGATGGCGGAATCAGTAACGTCAAGTGGGAAGGTGCCACGTTCCAAGGGGACAATACTGAAATGGGCCAAAGCGTCTTCACTCAGAGTGTCCACCACGCGACAAATATTTCGTTTGACAAGTGTGTCTTCGATAACGCCGAGTCACCAACTGGCCACTACATTGACCTCGACGGGAGTCATGATATCGACATCACCAACTCCGTCTTCACGGGTTTCAATGGATCAAAGGACTTTAAAGAAGCAATTCAAGTCGACTATTCGAACGCCAAAGCAATGTCTTATAAGAATCCTGGCGATCAGTACGACAATCTCCCAACGTATGATGTAAACGTTGACAACAACCAATTCTTGCCTGTTTCGAAGGCGTCTGGGCGTGTTATTTCTTATGCCCCTAACCCAATCGGTGAACATGCTATCTATAACGATGGTAAAGCAGGCGTGATTCATGACGTTCATTTTACCGACAATACTGTGGTCGATCCTAAGCCGTTAATGGCAGATGGTGTGGCGACAATTCATTTTAAGAATGTGTCAAACTTATGGATTACTGGGAACAAGTTTATTAATCAACGGGTTCTCGGTTCTGGAAATTATATTTACTTATACAATGCAGAGCCAAACTATAAGATGACCAATTTGAACATTGAAGACAATACCTTTACCAATGTTAATCCAACGAAGCAGTATGTTTATCTTGATACGAGCAATAAGGATAATCCAATGACTGATGTGTCGATTACTGGTAATCAAGCGACGAGTCAACAGACTAAGGTGCCATTTGTGAATAGCAACTTCGCGTTGGACTTGGATACTATCAACATTGCACAAAACAAGATTAAAAAAGCTAAAGCAATTAAGGAAAATGTTACTGCACAACAAACCATTACGAATGCTAGTGTTAGCAACGCAACTTCACAAAAACTGAAGAAGCGTAAGCAGACTAACAAAAATGAAAAGTATTACAATGGGTTAGCAACGCAACACGCGCAACTCAGTAAGAATTACACGGACTACTCGGTTTATAACCATGTTCGTGGTCATAAGAACTGGAACATTCTCAAGTTCAACTGGAAGAAGAATAAGAAGAGCCGGGTCTACATTGATATGCGTGCAACTGCGGATACCGGTAAATGGTATCGAATCCGGTTTAGCAAGAGCGCCAATGCTAAGAAGTACTGGATTCGTAAAGGTGCTCTGCAGTTTGATACCTTCAAGGTTGAGAAGTACAATACTGATGTAACGTTGACGAGAGTTTATCCCGTGTATACGCGACCATATAATGATCCTCTGTTGGCTAAACAGAAGGGGACAACGTCTGACCTTTCTGAACGGACAATTACGATTACACACCGTGTGAAGCGGACAGATTCAAATGGTAATGTCTCAACTTATTACCAAATGGATAATGGACTATGGACGCGAGCACTGGCTTTTAGTTAAAGTACGAAGCAATCTGAAAACTGAATAGACGATGAATCCTTCAAGTTAGTGGTCGATTGGATCGATCACCCGCTTGAGGGATTTTTTATTTTTTTGATTCAAATCAAGGACTTTTATTAATGAAAAATGGTACACTGTTTCCAACCTTTAAGAAATCTGGACCAAAAGGACGCGTGAGGCTTTCATGAGGGCTCAAAAAATGTAAGCCCTAACAAATTCATAAAAATTTCATTTTTCTATCCTAAAAAGGTTGGATTATCTTGGTAAGGTTACTGTAAGCCCGATGTAATGGGATTGCTGGTAAATCACCGGTTTGCAAGATTCTTGCGAAATTATTAAAAGGTGAGCTTAGCTGAGGGTAATGGGTTTCATCATTTCTCATTGTGGTGTACAATGAAAATATAAATTAGCACTCCAACAAAAGAGTGCTAAATCTGGTACCTCATCGAAGAGAAGATAATTGGAGGGCGATTCTATGATTAAAATGTACTTTCATGCTAAGACTACTGCGGTAACGAAGGCCATGAAGTGGCTTGCTAACCACGACGCCATCTTTACTGCTCGTGACATTAAAAAACAACCTTTAACACGTGATGAAATTCTATACATGTTGTCCCTGACCGAAGATGGGACTGACGACCTGATCTCTACCCGTTCGAAGGCCTACAAGGCTTTACCCGACTCCGTGCAAGACATGGGGATGAATGAGCTCGTGGACCTCTTGCAAAAGAACCCAGGGATCTTAAAGAATCCGATTGTCGTTGACCGCAATAAGTTAGCGACTGGCTTCGATTTGGAAACCATCCGGGAATTTGTTCCTGCTGCATACCGGAAGAAGGAACTGGCTAGTTTCTTCAGAATCTTAAACGGTGGCAACAAGAATCTGGATGTCTCACCAGCATAGTAATGAACGCGTAAATAAAGGCTGCTACTCAATTGAGTGGCAGCTTTTTTGTGCAGTTTTCAAAGGCTTTATTCAGCCATGAATATGCTTGTTATGACGTTCTGGCAGAGAAATTACTGAATTGATTACATCTCACGCGTAATTAGTAAGGGGTTGTTTTTAGATTTTTGCAAAAAGTCATATATAGTTGACATATGGATAACACGCTTCTATACTAAAAATGTCATATATATCTAACATTTAAAAAGAGGTGACCTGCGTGAATCGTGTCAGAGAATTTCGGAAAGTTGCTGGTTTAACTCAGTATCAACTTGCCAAACAGGTGGCTGTTGCCCGTCAGACCATTAACTTAGTCGAAAATGATAAATATAATCCGTCACTTGATCTATGTATACGGTTAGCGAAGGCCCTTAATACGGATTTGAACCATTTGTTTTGGGAGGAGTGATTATTATGAAAAAAGGGATAACGTTACGTGATCGAGTTGTAAAACACTTTTTCAATATTTCGGGGGATTTTGACGAATATAAACGTCAGGAAGTTAATCGTATTGGGACTAATGCACTATTGATGTGCATACCTGCGCTGTTATTACCACCACTCATCGCCATTTTTTGGGCAACTACTTCGCCTGAATACGCACTTCTCGGTATCATCTTATTCAATTCAATTTTTTTCGGGGTAGTCGTTTGTCCCTATCTCGCAATAGCTTGTCATCGTGCGCACCTTACAGACAATGAAGTTGACGCCAATGACATGCCAATGGCGTGGGGGCACGTTTTGAAATCAGCTTTGGGACAAGCTATTTACTTTGCAGTCTTCACGTACCTTTTAAAAGCTCTGCTCAACTGGTTCTTCGATGGTGATAATTTTGTCCAGCAATTAGTTTCATTAGGTAACATCAAGGGTTCCGTTCTGGGTGGAATCTTTTTCGGAGTGATAATGGGTATCACAAATTGGGGACGTCTAAAAAAGCAACTCTAATCTTTGAAAGAATAGAAGAACTTGCGCATGAAGAGAGATGTCTTTTAAAATCAAAAAAGTCGCGACTCACATCGCGGCTTTCAAAACTGTCATTAACTTAACGTTGCTGGGCGAGAGTAGCCAACCGTGTGCCACCAGGAAACGTTGGTGGCTTCAGTCACGACACCGCGTAATTGGGCATCAATCATTTTATTGTTACCCAGGTAGATCCCACAGTGCGTGATGTTGTTGGTACTGGTCCCGAAGAAAATCAGGTCGCCAGGTTGCGCATTCTTAGCGCTCACGTGGGTGTAGGCATCGTATTGCTGTTGTGCCGTACGAGGAAGCGTTTGGCCAATGGCCTTGCTGTAGACGTACTTTGTGAAGCCGGAACAGTCAAACGCGCTGGGACCGTTGGCACCGTATACGTAAGGCTTACCCAAGTAGTTTCGGGCCTGCTTATAAATGGAAGCGTAGGTACCGTTACCGGCCGTTGCAGCGTTGGCGGTTGTGGTGTGGGCGTAACTCTTCTTTTGCAGGTAGCCGTGCCAGATCCAACCGGACGCCGTTTTACGCCCATTCGTGACGTAGTAGTAGAGGTACTTCACGCCGTTCTTCTTGATGATGTAACGCTTCTTGGTGGCGTGCCAAGTTGTGTTGGGGTAATTCTTTAGGTAGTGGGTCTTCTTGCCGAAGGTCATGTTGCTGGCAGTGCCACCCAGGTTGTAAGTCCAACCGGTCGCGCTCTTGCGAACGTAGGACGTATCGGTCATTTTACTAGTGCTAACGATTGTGTTCGTGCTGTTGGCTTGCGCCGTTGTCGTGCCTAAACTGATTGCGGGAACCAGGGCAGCAGCAAAGGCAATTGCCAGTCCAATTTGTTTCATATGCATGATTGTTATCCATCCCTTATGTAAAATTGTCATCGCTTAAGTACACCTTCTAAGATAACCTAGAAGTTTTACAGGATGGTTACGCCCCAATATTATTGGCATTACGCTTTTGCCGACTAATGTAATATTACAAGGGTTGGATGATTTTATTGAAATAGTAATATTGGCTTGGGGGGCTGCAAATCAAGCGCCCCTTTGTTTCCGAGTTATGGTAGACTATGAATAGTCTGAAAAATTATTGCGAAATTATAACAAGGTGGGTGTCATTTTATGAATGGATTTATAGGCGAGTTCTTCGGAACCCTGATTCTGATCCTGTTGGGGACCGGGACGGGTGCCGGAATCAACCTCAAAAAGTCTTACGCAACGGGCAGTGACTGGACATTTGTTAGTATTGCGTGGGGGATGGCTGTGACCATGGGCGTTTACGTGGCTGGGATGCTTGGTTCCGATGGGCATTTGAATCCTGCGGTCACGATTGGTTTTGCCGCGTTTGGTTTCTTCCCGTGGGCAGACGTGTTGCCATACATAGCTGGGCAGTTCTTGGGCGCTTTTGTAGGCGCTGCCATTGCCATCCTTCAGTTCTATCCGCATTTCAAAGCAACGCCAGATGAAGCGGCCGGGAACAGCGTCGGTATCTTCGCGACTCGGCCAGCCATCAAGAATCCCTTGTTTAATTTCATCTCCGAAGTTGTGGCAACGTGGGCGTTCATCTTTATCCTTTTGAATATGGGCGACTTTACGCAGGGACTCAAGCCGTTCATCGTTGGGATTCTGATTATGACCATTGGGATGGGTTTGGGGAGTACCACTGGATTCGCCATCAACCCCGCGCGTGACTGGAGTCCGCGTCTGGCTTACACCATCTTACCCGTTCCTAACAAGAGTTCCGCTGAATGGAATTATGCGTGGGTACCGATGTTTGGGCCACTCTTAGGGGGCTTACTAGCTGCTGGGTTGCAGGCTTGGATCAAGTAGCGTTTTAGCAATTTAATTTTGAAGAATACTACCGTAGCTGGTAGTATTTTTTTGTGATGACTTTTCCACATTTGAAATTATGTAACTTTAGTATTTTTGATGAGATAACATATGATTATGGAGATGCAGAACGGCTTATCACTTGCTATAAAAGGAAAACTCTTAGGGATGAAGAATAACATTAGACAAATCAAGCAATATATCTACCTGTGAACTTTCACGTGTATATCCTAGCTATTTCTGATAATTCTGGTTATAATGAGGGTACCAAAGGGGTCGTACTTCTGGTGGGATGTGTAAATCTAAAATTGAAGATGAATGCGGGATACTTTAGCTGAGCAATCATTAAGGAGGAGCAACAATGACTAACTCACGGCATACCCCCCAACACGGTAAAACTTGGCTCTACACTGGTGTGATCACAGCCAGTCTGGGATTGGGTTTACTGGGGACGCAATCAGTGGCTGCCCATGCGGATACAGCTACTGACACGGACGCGAGTCGTCTAGCAACAACTGAGGCAAACCCTCAATCACAGGAGGTAACACTAAGAACCACGGCCAACGACCAGCCAATGACAACCGAAGTAACCCCCGATGTGCCGGTAGAACCGGTCACGGACGTTACGACTACAGGGACTGAAGATATCGAGGATAGCATAGTTGAAGTGCCTGGAAATGAAAACGCTAACACAAACGGATCAGTAAACCCGGCAACTAGTGAACCAACGTCACCGCCGGCAGCACCAGCTGAAATCACGGAGACGCCAGCGATTACGCCACCACCAGCGGATACGGCTCAAGCGTTGCCTAAATCCGCCCGAGCTGCAGCGCCAGTCGCTTTGACGGTTAAGGCGACACCGCAAGTCAAGGCGGATATTGATCAGTGGATGCCTAACGAGACGCTGCAGGATTTGGTGTGGCAACAATTAAAGCGGGACAATAAGGATCGCACCTGGGCCAGCGCGAAGGACGTGACTCAGGAAGACATGTTGCTGCTGAAATCGCTGAGTGCGCAGGCATTTGGTGTGTCCCTCTATATTGATGGGAAGACTGAATTTTCATTGGCGGGGCTGCAATATGCGACAAATCTAGTTGATTTAGACCTCTATAACAGTTTGAATATTCATAACAACGCTTTTCGTGGCGACATTGTGGATATTAGTCCGTTGCGGCATTTGGAAAACCTAGTTTCAATTCAGTTGGGAAATAATCGAATTTCCGATATTAGTCCCATTGCTGGTTTGACTAAGGTTAACAAGTTGCAAATTGGGAATAACTGTATTGCCGATTTATCTTCGCTGAAGGCGTCACAATACACAAAAACCTTTAATTACGATGCTCAGGTCGTCGAACAATCAGTGGTCTACGTGAATAAAAAGACCCGGACTTATACGATGACCAATCCGATGAAGGCGCCCCAAGGGGTTACCTTGACGGCAAGCGTGGGTGGTGATCGGACCGGAATTCCGATCTTTCCGATAGGAATCCATGATCACCCGCAGGCCAAGGTCTACTACAATGGTGGGACTTCAAAGCCGGTGGGTGACCAACTGGTTTACACCAATATCGTTGATCAGATAATGCCTGGACCAACGACCAGTCCGTTTGCCGGCTACGATGCTTACCCTAACGCGTACACGTACTTCCTGACTTCGACCTATATTGATAGCAACTCGGGTCGGGTAATCAACCTGTTTACGCCATACGTGATGGCCGATGAAGCCGAACCGGTCACAGTAAATTACGTGGATGAGAAAGGAACGGCCTTGAAGGCACCGGTGACGTTGACCGGTATGGTTGGTGAAAGTTATGCGGCTGAGGCAGAAAGTTTTGAAGGGTACACGCTGACTAAGACGCCTACCAATGCCAGTGGGACGTTTGGCGACAAGGCTATCACGGTGACCTTCGTCTACAAGAAGGATGGCGGTACGGTCACGCCACCAGTTGATCCACAGCCTGATGTCACTGTCACGATTACCGTTCAGTTCCAAACGGCTGATGGGGTCAAAGTAGCGGCTGACCAGCTGCTGACTGGGAAAACTGGGGAGACCTATACGACTTCACCAGCTACCGTAGATGGAACGAAGTATGTCCTTGTATCAACGCCAGGTAATGCCTCCGGAACGTTTGGAACCAGTGATGATACGGTCACTTATATCTATGCGGAAATCGAGGATTCTGGTGACGGTGACGGGATAACGACCGAGCCGGATGTTGATGAGCCCGATGGTGAAGATGCTGATGATGGCCAAGTGACTGTTGATCGGCCGGATACGTCAACAGGTAGTCAGGGTGACCAGATCAGTGGTCATCCGACTGGAACAGCTAGCCAATCGCCACAACAGCTAGCAGTAAAACCAGATGGTCAAACTGCGACAACCCTACCGCAGACTGATGAACGGACAGTGTCTCCGGCCTGGGGCGTGGCGCTATTACTAAGCGTCCTTGGATTCCTAGGATTTAAGTCTCGGCGGAAAGATCGGTAATGAAGTTTGAAGGAGAGGCCTCTAAGTGAGGGCCTCTTTTTTTTTCGGAAAATAACGGGTTGTGACTCTAAAGTAGTCCGACCGTCGTCCGTATCCCAACGGCAAGTTTCCAGGCAGAAGCAGACAGCCGAGGCACAACATCATGGTGATGCTGCAGCTAAGGTGGTTACGCCAAAACATACGGCATTTCACAAGCATTACATCTGGCAGTCACTGTTGTTCTGGTGGCTCATCGTTGGTGTGATCATTGGGCTTTGGTTCTTCTTGGCCTATCGGCGGCGCCGGAAAGATCAGGAAGAATAGGCGTAGGTATAGCGTAGAGTTAGTCAGAAATGACTGGCTTTTTTTATTTGAAAAATTATATTTTGCCCAATTTTAACGTGCACTAATGAATCTTATTAGGGATCACTTTGTGAAAATTCACAAGTGGAAGCATTAGCTTTGGATTTTAAGTAAAGAGCCTATGGCGTACTTGGGTTTACTATACTAATTTGTGTTGGAAACGGTATTTTGAATGAACAGTTCCCGTTCCATATCAAGTTTTCAAACGAATCGATACTTGGCTTGTTAGAGGAGAGATGAGTGATGAACCAGCACATGCAGACCAAAACGCATTACAAGATGTACAAAAAGGGGAAGACGTGGGTAATCGCCGGAATTATGAGTGGCACCCTGTTGTTTGCGCTCAGTGGTGTGACGGCCCAAGCAGATGAACAGGGGGCAACGCGCGAGACGCTAGAATCAAACGTTAAAATGAAAGCGCCTACGGTTTTGAATCAGAAGGTCGCTTCAACGACGACCGCCAAGTATTCGGAAAATCAAAAGGATCAGCAAGCTCCAGCAGTAATAGAAGAATCAGGCGTATCAACGCCAATCGTAGGGGAGTCGGTGGCTGAGCCAATTTTAGCTGGCAACGCCGCGTCATCCGGTGGGAAGATAGCACACAAGGAAGAAGGTGACGCGACTGCTCAACCGCTTCAGGCGGCGACAACGACTGAAGCCCCTGCAAGGACTGAGCTGAGGGCGAGTGACAAGTTGCCTAGGCTTGCACGAGATAAGAGTGACGTTACGAAAGCTAAGACGCTCAAGGCAACTAAGGACACAGGCACCATTGATCAGTGGATGCCTAATAAGACGCTACAGAAGTTGGTTTTGATTCACTTAAGAAAGCTGGATAATAGTAAAAAATGGAATAGTGTAGCGGATATTACGCAAGAAGATATGAAATTATTGAAAAAATTTTATGCTTTGGGTGAAGACGGATACGATACGTACATTGACGGTAAAACCGAGTTTTCTCTAGAAGGGCTGCAATATGCAACTAATCTGACCGTCATTATGATGGGAGCTACGCGGAATTATGAACCTGGCGCGTTTTATGGCGACATTGTAGACGTGACGCCATTAGCGAATTTACAAAATCTACAATTAGTCTCGCTCGATTATAATCGAATCGAAGATGTGACGCCATTAGCGAATTTAAAGAAGGTTACGGATATGCGGCTAGAGTTTAACCACATTCGCGATTTTTCTCCTTTGAAGGGCAAAAACTATGAAACATTCACGTCTATGGGGCAACTGATTATGCTCGATCCAGTGATGGTTAATAGTGAAGACAGGAAGGGCCATCTGCAGATTCAGTGTATCGATATTAACGGTAAGGTGGTCCCGTTATCCACTAGGCCAGGAACAGCGGTTCCGGTGTTTAATAGTCCATCTAATGGTCCAGTTTATCGTCTTTATTATACCGGAGGCGTTGGTACGCCTGATGGTCAAGGGGGACTTAACTTTACTGGGATTCATGATCAGAAGCCTGGTGTTCAAGATCCGCCTAATGATTGGACGAGTATTGATGTTCTGCCTGATAAATATTACCTCATGGGGAGCAATTTATCAGATAAGGGAATTTATAATTTTGCGGTCATTCAGCCTTATGCGATTTCTACGTCGGCCGCCAGCGTCACAGTCCATTTCCAAGATGAGGCCGGTAAGTCATTAGCTGACGACGAAGTTTTACCGGAGAAACTGATTGGGGAAGATTACACCACTACGGCAAAGGAAATAGACGGCTACACCCTGTTGAAGACGCCGGCAAATGCGACGGGTAAGTACGGTGAGAAACCTACGGACGTTATTTACGTTTATGCCAAAAAGAGCGATCCGGTTAAACCACCGGTAGTGACGCCACCAACGGAACCTACAACACCACCTACAACACCACCTACAACACCACCTACAACGCCACCAACAGTGCCCACAAAGCAGACAAATGTAACGGTTCATCACCAGACGGCGTCGGGCAAGCAGGTGGCTGCGGATCAAGTACTGACGGGTAAGCCTGGCGAAAGCTATACGACTCAGCCAGCCACGCCTACCGGTTATAAACTGGTGGTCACGCCGGCCAATGCTAGCGGTAAGTTTGGGGATAGCGATACGACAGTCACTTATATTTATGAAGCCGTTGAATCTGGGACTGACGGTGATGGTGGGACAACTGGTCAGCCCGCGCCGACTGCACCTGGGGATGGCGATACGGATACTGGGGACACCGTGATTTCAGGTGGTGGGTCTGGTGACCTGATCCATCCGGAGAATGATGTGATTAATCAAGGTGGCCTGGGCAACTTGGTTGAGAGTCAGGCTGGTCCACAGCCCACACCAAATCCAATTACGGGGAGTATTAGTCCTTTAAACGCAGCCAGCCCTGCAAGTGGTAGTGACAACGCGGCCACCGAGTTGCCACAGACTGGTGAGCGCCAGACCTCAGCTCTCTGGGGAATTGCTCTGTTGACGACACTGTACAGCCTACTGGGGATTAAACGAAAGATGAAATAATTTGTGCTAATTACTGGTGAACCGTCACACGACGAAAAGTGGTGCGGCGGTTTTTGCGTGTCGTACGGGCTGAGCACCGGTCAGATTGATGATAACGAAGGAACCTGGACGGCCGCATTGGCTAGTGGCGTGACCATTGCGTATGGCGACCTTGACCCTAATCTGCCAACCGAAGATATTGCAGCTTGGGCCACCACCGCTGAAGATGCCACGGATTGGTTCAGCGTTCAACGCATTTCTGGCAACAAGGTAGCGCTGATGTTTACCGCGAAGGATGATGTGCCAGACGGAACCTATACCGTCCACATCATTAACCAGAGTTATGGCGCGCTGTGGGGGTACAGTGCCTACATTACCTTCAAGCTTGAAAATGAAAAGCCAGTTGATCCTGGTAATCCGGGGACACCAGATCCGGGCGTTACCACCGGAACCGTCACTATCGTCAATGTCGATCAGGATGGGAAGGTCATCAGCCAGACGCAACAATCTGGCAATGTTGGCGACGCTTTTACCATCAACGCCCAGAAGTTGCCGGGTTATCAATTGGTCGGTAACGACGTCGCGAGTGGCACCTACACCGCGGCAGGGCAGACCGTCACTTTCACCTATCAGGCTGTGAGCACCGGGGGCGATGGGGACCTTATCGATCCTGACACGCCAGTAGTTGATGACGCAGGTGATGCCGTGACTGGTGGGGATGCTGATCGGATTGCCCCTGGTAAGCAAGCTCAGAAGTCGACGAGCAAACGTGCTGGGGCGGTGAAGCTGAATGCAAAGGCCACAACGGCAACGACTCAGCGAGCTACTCAGCAACAGGTGGCTACGGATGTGTCGGCTACCTTGCCACAGACCGACGAGGCTACCATGTCACCATGGGCTGGCTTAGCCTTACTGCTCGGTGGTGCACTGACCGGTTTTGTCTTGAATCGCAAGCGGCGGCACTAGCTTTGGACGGCGGCGCGATTAAGGACTTAACTTTTTAAAGTATAGTTAGCCAACGGCTCCGACAACCAACGGTCGGGGCCGTTTTAGGTTGCCCACTACTAATACCAATGTAAAAAATGGTGATTTGGTCTCACAAAATTTCAAAATAACCGTTAATTTTGTGAAACCATGCTGTATGACTGGTTCGCCGAACTAACAATCTAACGATAATATTATCTCGTTAAACTACATAAGAGTTAATTTGTTAAATTAAAAAATAATTTCAAAATAACGTTGAATGTTCCCCCGGAGAGGACGAAAATAGGGATGGAGTCTTATAGTGAAAGGTAGGGATTTTGTCGATATGGAAACGAAACGAACGCATTTTAAGATGTACAAAGACGGTCGTAAGTGGGTCTTCGCCTGCGCAGTGATGCTTGCCATTGGGGGTGGCGGCATGGTGACGGCCAACGCTTCGGCAACCGAGAGTAGCAGTAGTAGCTCAGTCTCTTCTAGCATCGTGGGGTCTGCTGAGAGTAGCAGTAGTGGTGTCAGCGGTAATAGTAGTGCTAATAGTAGCAGTAACAGTAGCAGCGAAAGCATTAGCACTAGTAGCAACAGCACTAGCGATAATGGTGGGTCGAAGCAGAACCAGTCAGAAAGCACACTGGTCTCCACAGCTGAGACGACCACTGAGACTGATGGTCAACATCAGGGAGACAACAATGCTTCCGGAACCACGACGTCTAATAATAAGCATCCAAAGAAAGTAAGAACGTCTAAAAAGAATCTTTATAAAATGGCGCACAAGGCGAATACAGCAGACATTAACAAACGCCTGATGACCTCTCAGGAGCGCCTTTCGACGGATTTAGCTAACGCCAAACTACGTGAAAAGGTCAACGCTTTGGTTGAAAAGGCTCAAGACAAGTATCTGCCAGCCACGACCACGGCGCTTGAACCTTTGTCAGAAGCCGAAATTCAAGCCGGTGGAACCGTCTACGATGACTATCCAGATTTGGATAACCTGTTAGGAGTCTCTTCCGTCTTCCATATTTTTGCCCGAGAAGCTGAATTGAACGCCCATACCAACGGGAACGTTGCCGTTCAAAACCTGATTGGGAATGTGAACTTCGGGACGAATGTGATTGAAGAATTACTCGACAAGGATATTTCCTACATACAGAACTTTACCAATATTGCTGGTAGTTCCTTTGTTTCTAAAGGTAATACCCGTGAAAATAAAGTGGTCTTTGGGGAAGGTATCAACATTGATATCAGCAATCCCAACCGACCAATGGTCAACGGTGTCTACATCGATCACCTCTTGGCGGATGAAGTTTACCAAGACCAGAATGGCCAGACGTATATCGACTTCGATGCCGAATTTGCTAAGCTGAAGACGTTGAATGAATCTCTGGCAAATAAGGCTAGCGAGGTTAGCTATAGCAACAGTGACTTTGCGGATGAAAATAACCGGGTCATCGACATCAGTGATATGACGCCAAATGCCAACGGTCAAATCGTCATCAACCTGTCGCCAGATGTTTTACAAAAGGATCGGCCACTGACCATCAAGGGCTTATCACCGGACGCTGATGGGAATACCGTGATCATTAACGTGGACACGGGTGGCCAGGCAGATTATGACATCAACTCGCAGATCAAGATCGTCTACAGCGATGGTAGTGACCGGAACAACCACGAAACAGAAGACTTCGGGGACAATCACTTACTGTGGAACTTCTACGACAGCACCGCTAGTGACAAGCAGTACGGTGGTGAAATCAACGTCAATGCGGCATTCCAAGGTAGTATGTTGGCACCGTCCGCAACGATTGTCGCCAACCAAAACATTGATGGGAACATCATTGCCGACAAGGTCATCGTTAAGGCGGAAACTCACCGGTGGGATCTGCAAGGTAACGGTGATAACGAAGAGGAAGAATTTGAAAAGCCAATTCACCCCGGTATCGATGTGGAATTGCCAAACATTGAAGGGCCAGACGTTGAGGAACCAAATACCGAAACGCCAGGAACTGAGGAACCTAACATTGTTGACCCCGATACCGAAGAACCTGGTGAAGAGGGCGAGGAAGGCGAAGAGGACCTGACCTATGAACATGAGCATCCAAACTACGCCGAGGATGAAGTGGTCGAGGACTACTGGGACGATTTGATTGCCGATGAAGCAGAGACACCATCCGCAGCGCATGCGAGTGAAGAAGCTCTGTTACAGCGGGTTGACCAAGCCATTGTAGCGGCTAAGGCTCAAGGCAATGCACAACGAGTTGCTCAGCTTCAGGCACTGAAGAACCGAATCCTGGCCGACTTGGGTGGCTTGCCACAAACGGGTGAAGCCCAGAATAACTGGGCACCAGCCGTTGGGGCAGCACTCTTAGCTAGTCTGTTGGGAACGTTGGGCGCCGTCATGATTAAGAAGCGTCGCGACTAAATCTAAGGATTAAAAAACGTCAATCAGCGTTCGCTGGTTGGCGTTTTTAGTCGTGATTAGGTTAAGTTTTAGAAGACCATTTTTAAGGCCATGAAGATGATCAGTACGCCCATAAAGGGCTTGAGGTAGGCGTTTAGCTTCTGCGGGTCTGCGTGCATCAGGAGGCGGGGCGCACAGAAGGCTCCCAGCATTGCGCCAATCATCAGACTAACACCGATGCTCCAGTTGACATTATTGGCCGACATGTGGAAGATCAGGCCAATCAGGGTCGTCCCAACTAACACGTAGGCCGAGGTAGCTGCGGCTGGAATCATATCGAGACCGAGAACCAGCAGGCCGGCAATGATTGGGCCACCACCGGATAGACCGGCAACGCCGACCATCAGACCACTGAGCACACCGTAACAGGCGGCTTGCAGGCCCTGATGGTGGATGGGCTTGCTCTGGCGATGACTGAACCGTTTGACTAGGATCTGGACCCCCAGTAAGAATAAGATAATGGCGACCAGCCAAGTGTACAGCTTGATTGGGATGTCGGGGGAAATCAGGGCACCTACGATAGTTGCCGGAATGGCCGCAATCAGCATTTGATTGCCGACTTTAAAATGGATCTGACCGGTGCGGTAGTGCCCGTAAGCGCCGACTAGGAGGGATGGAAACGCTGTGAACAGTGAGGTGGCCGCTGCCGAACCGGGAGCTAAATGAAAGACGGTCGTGAGCAGGCCAAGATAAATGGCTGCTCCACCGCCACCGGTTGAGATAACCAGTAGCCCAACTAAAAATCCTGTAATTAGTAAAATTAACCATGTCATAGCATGACACATCTCCTTACCCGCTAAAGCAACTGCTTTCCAGTGTACAAGTCGGGTGAGATGACGTCAATTTATTCTGTTGTGGCCAGGGCTCCGATGGTGTGGGGACGGCCTTGAACGGTATCTCAGGCAAATTGGCGTAGCGCGTAGTTAAAACAATTGGGAATAGAAGTAAAAACTGGCATCGCGGCGCAACATGATCTGTTGCGTTACGATGCCAGTTTTGATTTCGATTGAAAGTTAGAATTTCACTGGGACGATGACGCCGTTGACGTAGCTGGCGGCATCGGAACATAGGAACAGTGCCGTTTGGGCAATCTTGTTGCCGCTAGGTGTGGTAGGAACCGTGATGCCCAGTGGAGATTCGGCGTCCTTACTGCCGGGAGCGATGGCGTTGGTTCGAATCCCAGCGTTTTGATACATGAAGGCCGTATTCTTTGTCAGGCCGACCACCGCGTGCTTGGAGGCAGCGTAGGCCGCACTGGCCCGGTCACTGGTATCGCCTTCAACCGCGGCAATGTTGAGGATAACCCCGGCGTCTTGGGCGGTGAATCGCTTGAGGGCTTCACGCGTGGCCAACATCACGCTGGTCGTGTTGACCGTCATGACTCTGTCCCACAGCTCGTTGGTCAGCGTATCGGCGGGTGCTAATTTATCGAGCATCCCGGCGTTATTGACCAAGATATCGAGGTGGCCAAATTGGTCAACAGCACGCTGGACCATGGCCGTAACATCGGCGTCTTTGGTGACGTCGGTGACCGCTGCGATGGCAGTTCCACCAGCGGAATTGATGCCATCGACCACAGCATTCAGCGCTTCGGCGTTACTGTCGGCAGCGACGACCTGGGCACCTTGCTTGGCAAATAGCTCGGCAATGGCTTGGCCCTTACCAGAACCGGCACCAGTGACGATTGCAACTTTATTAGCTAATTGTTGAACCACGTTACTCACTCCTCATCAAAACTATTTTTAGGTTAATGTATCTTAACTTTATTATAGTCGTTTGTGGCGAATAAGCAGTGCAATTTGTCAAAATCTGAGGTGAGTTGATGGACGAGGAGAGGTTTTGATGTTATCTTTAAAGTAACAACTAGTCTAAAGGAGTCCTTCATGATGAAATATGTCGTTACGGGTGCCGCCGGTCACTTGGGTACCCAAATTGTTAAAGCCTTAGCCCAATTAGTTGCGCCACAGCAGATGACGCTCGGTGTTCATACGCCGGCAAAAGCCGCAACATTTGCGGCCCAGGGGATGACGGTCCTGCCGTTGGATTATCGCGATTCCGATACGGTGGCCACCGTCTTGGATGCTGCTGATGTGGCTATTTATGTTCCTAGCAAGAGTCACGACAGTTTTAGCCGCGTGACGGAATTTGAAAACGTAATTGCGGCGGCTGAAAAGGCACAGGTGGGGCATTTGATCGTGATGGGTTTCATTGCCGATCAGACGAACAATCCGTTTGACCTTTCTGCATTTTACGGCTATGTCCCGCGCAGATTGGCAGGCACGAACTTGAGTTACACTATTTTACGCAATGCACTATACGCTGATCCATTGGTACCTTACTTGCCGGAATTGATCGAACGCCACAATGTTATTTATCCCATGGGAGATGCGTCACTGAGCTTCATCAGTTTGGCCGATAGTGCAGCTGCCTTTGCCAAGGTAGCTGTTACCCCAGCGTTGTGGCGACAACCCATGTACACACTGACCCAGGAGCGTTCATACACGATGCCAGCGCTTGCCAAGGTCCTCAGCAACGTTTCGGATGAGGCCATTGGTTACGCGCCGGTCACACTCAGCGAGTTTGCGGCGCTGTATAACGAAGGCGGCGAAGGTCACATGTTGGCTTCCATGTACGATGCCGGAGGGCGTGGCCTGTTGGCGACGGTGACCGATGATTACCGTCAAATTATGGGCCAACCCGCACAGAGCCTACCAGACTTCTTAACGACGGCTTTAGCAACAACGAAGTAATCAAGGAGGTCGTGGACCATGCGATATTCCCATAAACTTAGTGATGCCGTGCATATTCTGGCGTATGTTGAAATCTACCACGACGATGATTTATCCAGCATGGCGATCGCTCAGAGTGTTGAATCCAATCCAGGGCTGGTCCGGCGTTTGATGGCCGCGTTACGAACGGCGGGTTTACTTGCGACACAACGGGGAACGGCCACGCCGGAAATTACGCGTGATCCAGCGGATATTTCACTCTTGGATATTTATCGAGCGGTCGAAACGGATGATCATCTCTTGCACATCGATGATAAGACCAATCCACAGTGTATCGTGGGTGGCAATATCCAGGATACATTGCGCGAGGCCTATGCGACGGTGCAGACAGTGGCTGAAACTCAGATGGCCACTATCACACTAGCTAGCCTGATTGCGGATATTCGGCAACGGCGACAGCAGAAAACGCGATCTTAGGTTACTTTGAGAGTAACAGTTTTGCTGATGGATAGCGAGACTAACCGTATCTAGTGGGTCAGCTGTTTCAAAGCGCGATGATTAGTGAATTGAATAGATCACAAAAACTCCCATGCTGGCGAAATTACCGGCATGGGAGTTTTGAAATTGCTGAAAGCTTACTTTAAATCGTCTTGATCGAAGAAGGCGTCAACCACGCGTTGGGTGGCGTGCCCATCTTCCCAAGCGTTGAATCGCTGACTGAAAGTCCGGTAGGCCGCCGCATAGTCGCGAGTGACCTGCGGCAGGTTGTGCAGCGCCGCTAAGACATCGTCGTTGGTCTTCAACAGGGGACCAGGTAAATCTTTTTCCATATCGAGGTAAAAGCCTCGTAGGACGCTCCCGTACTTCTCGTAGTCGTAAACGAAGTAGAGAATGGGGCGCTTCAGGATGGCATAGTCGAAGAACACACTGGAGTAGTCAGTAATCAGGACATCTGAGATCAAGTAGAGTTCGGCGATGTCGTCGTAACTAGATTCGTTGTACACGAAGTCACCAAAACCAGTCGTATCCAAGTGTTCCGTGATGAAGTAGTGGGTCCGTAAGACCAGTACGTACTCATCACCCAGTTCACGACGCAGGCGGTTGATGTCGAGCTTCAAGGTAAACTTGTAGTCACCGACACCGTAGTAATCGTCGTCACGCCAAGTTGGTGCGTAAAGGATGATCTTCTTATCCTGTGGAATGCCTAACTGTTCCTTGATCTGACGGGCCCGCGCGTCGCGGTCCGGGACACTCAGAATATCGTTACGTGGATAGCCGGACTTCAGCATCTTTTCGACCGGATACATGAAGGCGTGCTCGAAAACATCCACGGAGAACTGATTGGCCGTGACCAGATAGTCCCATTGACGAGACTGCTGGAAGAAAATCTGCTTGTAGAGCGGATTGGCACTGGCCACGTTATCCATATCAAAAACTAAGTGCTTTAGTGGCGTCCCATGCCAAGTCGCCAGAAATTTGGTGCCGGGTCGTTTGACGAACCACTTGGGTTGGCGCATGTTGATGACTTGGAACTTAGCGGTAGCCAAATAATACATGTACCGCCAGCCGAATCGTTTTACCACGATTGTGTTGGGACGCTTATCCGGCATACCGGTCACGCCGGGATTGGAGATCCAAACGTGTTTGAACTGACCAGGATAGTTGGCTTGCAGGTAGTTATAAACGGCCTTGGGGCTGTCTGAGAAATTTCGACCCAGGAAGGATTCATAGAGAATTGTCTTGGGCTTAATTGGGAGCTTGGTGAACCACCACATGTAGGAGAGGCGTGTGATACCGCGGCCACGATGCTTGATCACACGGCCTAACTGGCGTAAATGTACGATGCGGTTGATGGCGTGATGTGGGTAGACCGGTTGACGCCGAATTTTGTTGAGAATGTGACGACTCAACATTGAAATTTCGCCAAGCGCTTCCTCATCGACCAGTTGTAGAAAATCATGAAGCTGTGTAATCAGCTGTGGAACGTTAGAGATAGTCGACGTGTCATCGTCATCGACCGTGGCCCCGGTAGCTAAAGCCATGTATAGGTACCGGTGAATTCGGTTCAGACAATAGCGACTAAAGGCCAGATGGAGACCTTCGTCACTAATGTTAGCCAAGCTGGTGTGCCAAGCCGCCAGTCGTTGTTGCCAGCGGTCAGGTGCTTCAAGTTGGTGAACAGAAGGCTGGTTGATCGGATCGTTGTGCTTTACGCGGATGTAGGTTGGGTCGGCCAAGCGAAGATAGCTGCTAGTCCGGGCCATAACTTGCGTCAGGAAAGCATAATCTGGGTAAAGGGCATTGGAAGTGTCGAACACCAATTGATTATCTTGAACCAAGCGGCGGTCGATCACCTTTCCAGTGATTTTCAGTTGGCGGTTGAATTGGGCCCACCGGTCATCACCGGTGCAGCGAACGTACTTGTGCTGTAGCCAATTAGCAGCGACGGGTGCCAGCTGTTGATCAGACGAAAGCTGGCTAAGCATCGCCTCATTCAGATTGACGGCGCGGTTCTTGAGCTGCCGCCGCTTAGGACCGCCCCATTTAGGAAGACTGTCCGCGATGGGTGCCTGCTCTTGACTCGCCACGAAGGACGTGTGAGGTTCATAAGTGGGATATTGATACAGGTCAGCCAGCGTGTCGGCAGAGAGTGGTTGGATAGCTGAAATTTCAGCTAAGGCGCTAACTGTCAGGTAGTCATCGCTATCGACAAAGACCAACCAATCGCCGACTGCGGTGGCCATGGCGGCATTGCGTGCAGCGCCAAGAGTCGAGCCATCAAAGCTGACTTGATGTACAGCAAAGGGCAACTGCCAGTCGGGGGTGGTTAAATCGAGTGGTGTATTTAGGGCAATTAGCCATTCGAAATCATGCGTGGTTTGATTGACTAGGTTTTGGCGAAGTTCTAGTAACTGAGATAGCTCTGCAGGTTGGCAGGGCGTGATTATGCTAAATTTCATGAGGGCCTCCTAGTAGAACAACTGATGTGCCAGACGAGGCGATATCAGTTGTAAAAGTCCAAGGCGAGACCAACGATGGGTAGGCCCAGTGATCAGTTGTTTGATACGTGTCATTAAGGTTATGTGTGCCTGCTTGGATAGTTGTTTATGACTAGCCGTTGTTAGCAAGAAATTAAGCTGGCGTTGTACGTAGTCCGTGTATGCAGGTTGCCACATAACATCCAGTTGGGCTGTGTCAACCTGTGTCAGTTCATCAAGCCAAGCGATGGGCGTAGCTTCAGCCCACATTGAGCGTTGAATTGTTGGGACGTGGAGACGCACGATATCCGTACCTTGCCGCAAAACGGCAAAAGCTTGGGCAGCCGATACGAGTGGCAGAGTTGGTATCAACAGTTCAGTTGGTAGTAGAATGCCCGTTGGCCGGATGCGTTGGGTCATCTGCCGAATGTTCTGCAGGTTCGTCTGAACGCTGTAACTTTGAAGGCTCCAGAGGGTGAAGAGCCGTTCATCTGGGTCGTCGATGCTGGCCGTGGCGACTTGTCGATAGGTTTGTTGCAGACCGGATTCTTGATGATCAGCAACGTACGCCATAATCTGGGCATCCAAGTCCTCTGACGAATCAAAAGCCGCCAGACTAATTGGGCTGCCAGTGTGTTTTGCCATGACTTGCGCCCACTGGTGAAAGGCACCTGGAAGGACGTGGTCAGTTTCTCTTAAATTAATGAGATAGTTGTGTGGTGTTAAAGTCGGTTGCAATTGATTGACCGTTAACCCCCAGGCAACAACTTGGTCTTGTTGTTCGGGCGTGAGGGCCTGATCTGCTGGTAATTGCAGATTAAAAGAGGCGTCCGCAAAGTGTTGACTGGTCAACTCCCCGACGAGTGTGCTTAAGCACGCCCAGTCTAACTGGTTTTGCGGCACAATATTAACAAATACGTGCATTATTTTTCCCTTCTCCGATGAGGTATGTAGCTAATTATGAAAACGTGACAAAGCTATAACGTACCTATTATACGGAGTTTAGCAGGCCAATGCACCAACTATTTTGAAACGGATAAAAACTTTAATAAAATCGTGGATTAAGGGGAAAAAGAATTTGTTGGAGGAAAACTGCGATGGCGATATAGATACGCAAGTAGCCACCCGTAGAGCAATCGATTTGGCCTTACAGGTGGCTACTAAATTAGTAGAAGTGGTCTGCGTTTTCTGACTGAGTGCTTAGTTTTACTAAAGAGGGGTTGCTTGATGATTAGTGATGCCCCAATAATCACCAATCACTAGCCGACTGTAAAGCCGGCACCGTGACCACCATAATTGGTAAACTTCCCATTGTGTTCATGAATGCCCCAGAGGACGTAGGTTCGGTTACCGACTTGTTTGACTTTTTCCTTCATAAACGAAACGTAGTTACCATCAACGTAGGAGCCGTAGACGATGTTTGCGGATTGCCTTTGGCGCTTTAGCTTTTTTAACTTGATCGCATATTTTTTATGTAGTTTGTTGATCTTGCGGGTCAGCGTCTTGGCCTGCTTTGCAGAATAGACGGTGCCTTTTTCTTGGGCAACGGTCTTTTTCAAACGGTTGAGGAATTTGATTTTGTGCTGGAGGACATCCTTCCAGGCAATAGAGAGACCCTTCGCGTTTAGGGTCGCCGCTTTGAGTGCTTTCTGGTTTTTCTTAATGAAGTTTTTTCTTTCAGTTCGCAGGGATTGTTTACCGGATATCTTAGAGGCAGAGATGTTAGTTGCCGGTAAAATCACCGTGGTAGCTAGGATGATAACGGTCAGAAATAACCCAATGATATGGCGAGGGTTGCCAACTTTTGGACGTTTCATGGAATTCTCCTCTCACTTGGCTGGACGGGGCGGTATTTAAGATGAAACAACAACCCATCTTTAACAGAATTGTAGTACAAAAATAATCATGTAAATATGAATCTATTGGTAAAGACCGCTGTTCTTGATCGAGATAACCTGTTAAGGGTATGGGATTAGCTAAACCATAGCATTCGCTGAGACGCCTGACAAGCATTATCTTCACGGAAAATAGGGATAGCTGAGTGGTCTAAACAGGGTTAGTAGGCCCAATATGGTCAAGCTGTTGGTAACTGAAATTGGTCTGACTTTTCGTATAATTGTTTTTATTCATAGTCAGAACTAATTGCCTTGGTTAGCAAGTCACACCTTGAAGCGTCGCGTTAAAAATAGCCGGCCTCCCTTAACGACAATTAGGAGAACTGGCTATTGGTTGGTTGATGGTCAGAGCCTAAACGTCGTCACGACTGAGCAGGGTAATGGCCTCACCGTTACTTTGTCGCCGGTCGATATTATCCTCGCCCCAGACGCAGAGTTCATGCAAGATTCCCGACAGTGACTGGCCGTAGTCGGTTAGACTGTAGTCAACACGCGGTGGAACCTGCTGATAGACGTGGCGAGAGACGATGTTGGCGGCCTCCAATTCGCGGAGTTGTTGGGTCAACATCTTTTGAGAAATTTGCGGAATAGCGCGGGCAAGCTCACCGGTCCGCATGGTTTGATGACGTAGGTGACAGAGAATGATCGATTTCCATTTGCCACCGATGATCTCCATGGTGGCTTCGACACCAATGTGATAAGTTTTTGTGGGCATGAAACGGCCTCCTGACTGATAGTTACCTTTTGGTGGGTAGGGCACTTTAAAGTGGGTTCTTGTACTTGAGTTCTCAGCCAGTATAATCAATATTTATCGAGTTCGCAATTCAAGGAGGTCATTATGACAAAAAAACTTTCACCAACATTTACACTACTTGCACTGGCCGTTAGTGCCTTTGCAATTGGATCAACTGAATTTATTAGTGTGGGGCTGATTCCCCTATTGATTCAAAGCTTCCATGTGAGCCTAGCTCAAGCGGGGTTGACGGTCTCAGTCTACGCTTTGGGTATCATGGTCGGCGCGCCTGTCATGACACTGCTGACTGGGCAAATCAACCGACACACACTGATGGTGGTGATCATGCTGCTATTTATTTCGGGTAACTTGGTTGCTGCCTTTGCCCCAACTTTCGTGATTCTTTTAGCCGGACGAGTTATTGCCGCTTTGGCCCATGGTATCTTCATGACGGTGGCATCCGTGATTGCCGCTGACGTGGTGGCGCCTTCCAAACGGGCATCAGCAATCGCTGTGATGTTTACGGGACTGACGGTGGCTACGGTTACTGGGGTGCCTCTGGGAACCATGATTGGTCAATTAGGCGGTTGGCGCTGGTCATTTATTTTTATCAGTGTTATTGGCGTAATCGGTTTGATTGCCGATTACATTCTGGTTCCGCGGAATCTGCCGCTGCCCAGCAAGGCAACAGCGCGGGGCATCTTGCGTGTTTTGGGGAACCCACAACTCTTAGTGGCCTTATTGGTGACGGCTTTGGGTTACGGGGGAACCTTTGTAGCTTACACCTACCTATCTCCGTTGTTGGAACAACAGATGGGCTGGTCTAGTAGTGCTGTCGTGGTGATCCTGGTCGTCTATGGTTTGATGGTCGCTGTCGGTAACACGTTGGGTGGCCGCTGGGCGAATGCCAAGCCACTGGCAGCTTTATTGAAAATGTTTATCGGTCTCTTTGCCACGTTATTAGTCTTGACGGTAACGGCAAACAGCCAGTGGTTAGGTTTACTGACAGTCTTAGTGATGGGATTCTTCGCCTTCATGAACGTCCCTGGCCTACAATTGTACATCGTGCAGTTAGCAGAAAAGTATACGCCGGCTGATATCACGATGGCCTCAGCATTGAACATTTCGGCCTTTAACGTTGGAATTGCGTTAGGTTCAGGCATCGGTGGTCAGGTGACAAGTCGCTTCGGGCTGGGCTGGACGCCGTTGTTTGGAGCGTTGATGGTTGCGTTGAGCATTGTGTTAACGGTCGGCTTGATCCGGCTGGCGCGGCCATCCAAGGTCCTGATCAATAAATTTAATCATAATTAGACAAAAGACACGGCAGGGAGGTAAAACTCGCTGTCGTTTTATTTTACGTTAAATGCAATCGCTAACACAAGAATGCAAATACCTAATTATTTATATTGGGAGTTTTATACGCCGTTAACGAGTTTCCTCCGGTATAATTTGACCTTAGTAAGGACAGACTAGGGGGAGCACAGTGAAGAGGTTTTTAGTTATATTTTTCATAATGGGGATAGTCGTTAGTGTCTGGTCTAGCCGGAAGGTACAGGCGACGAGCAGAAACGCCGATTTAGCACATGCGATTGTAACGGCACCGACGGGAATGCCGTTGGATCAGGTATTTACAACCGATATCCCTGGATCATCGACGAAGTTATTGGATTCACCGACGATTCCTAAATCAATCGCACAGATTACGCCAGAAGAACCCAATCAGATTGGGGCTATTTGGTCGCGAGAGACGGCTGGTAATCAACAAAATCAGTTTAATTTAACTCAGAAAATGGAGATGGGTTTTTGGCTGTACTTTGGTAATCGTGGGGAGGCAGCCGGCGAAGGTATGGCGTTTGTCGTGCAGAATTCACCACAAGGGGACCATGCATTGGCGGCTAGTGGGCAATCGTTAGGGGTCTGGGGACACGTGACGAGTAACAATCAAGGGTTGTCGCAACAGATTGCGCAGACCGCTATTCAGAATAGTTGGGCACTGGAATTTGATACCCACGTTAATGGTGATATACATGAGTTGGCGGGTTACTTTGATGGGGCCACCGCAACGCGTAGGACCCCACATATTGCTTACGCTTCGCCGGCAGATCCGAGCTATTATTTGTGGACGCCGGAATTAGTGAATGGATCATGGGACAAAAATTATGTGCTACGCCACTACCATGCAAATCCGTTGCGTCATGGGGCGGATGGCTCTTGGCACCATTTGACGATGTCTTGGGATCCGAACTCGCGGTACTTAACTTATTACTATGATGATCGGGACCCAGCGACGAATGCCGAACGAGAAATTTTTGACTCTGATACGTTCCGTGTGAAACCTGAGGATGTGGCAACCGGAAGTGATCAAGAAAAGGCATATTGGGGGATTACTGGTGCTACCGGTCCCAATAATCAGGCGAATAATTTGGTCATGATCGACCATGCTTCATCCTTGGGAAAGGTTGCGGCCAACGCTTATCTCGATGATGAGACAACGAAGCAGTCAGTCACAGCGAGGACCACGGTAGCTGCCGGCGATCAGTTGACGTATCGCTATGAATTTGATTATCAACCGACTGACAGCGAGCAGGAACTCCAGCCGTTAACGATGACCATGCCGGTGCCTGAAGGGTTGGACGTGACTGGCGGTCAAATCAGCTACAGTGATCAAAAGACCGAGAAGATTGCTAAGTCACAGGGAAACCAGATCCAGGTGAAGTGGTCGCAGGGATTATCGAAGCAACGACACCATGCAACCGTCAAAGTGACAGGGAAAGCCTTACCTGTCACGCAATCAGTGACACGTCCAGCGGCGGTTGCCCAGTTCTATGGCGGCAACTATCAAACGACATTAACTGCCCCGGCCTACAAAGTTGCGGGCGGCCTGTACCTAAAGCTGACTAATCTTGGAGATGATGTATACCTAGTCAAGCGGCATGAGACGGCAACGATAAAGGTGCGTTTACAGAATGGAAACCTGCCACTGGATGTAGCGACAGTTGCACAATATCCGCTACAGCTTAGTCTAAACGGACAGTCTCACGCCTTATCAGAATTTGCGGGTGGGCTAGTTACCGGTGACGCTCCGGGAACGTATCAGTTTCAGATTCCCGCTAACCTATTGCGAGAGGGAGAGAATAGGTTGCGATTAAGAGCGACGGGTCATCAATTGTCCTCGAATGAAATCGCCATTTCACTGGTTCGTTCGCCGGGGACTCTGAGTTTTGAGCATGTGCCGCAAGTAGCCTCATTTGAAGCTCATGTTTTAGATGGGCGACAGCGGTTGCTGAAACGCCGTGATGATTGGCAACTCGGGATTCGTGATGAGCGCGGTCCGGAAAAGAACTGGCGATTGCAGGTTAAGATGACCGACGGCTTTACGACGACGAAGGGGCAACCATTGCGCGGCCAGCCATTGTTAATGACAGCTAACGGCCATCAGCCGTTGGATAACAATGTAACAACGGTCGCTGAGAAGCCCAGTCGTACCCAAGGTGAGGTGGTTTGGGTAGATCGGACGTGGGCAGCGAATACGGGAATCTTACTCGAAGTCGCCGCAGATGCCATAGCTGGCGATTATTCCGGAAGCTTGCAGTGGTTGCTTGAGGATGTGCCAGACTTGAATAATGGTTAGGCTAGGCCTGCGGGTTAGAAATAGTCACGCCACGCAACCATTGTGGGAAAAATGAAAATAGTCAATTTTAACCGGCCATCCTTCGAAAAATAGGCCACCCCAAACAGCAGGGAAAGCCTATCAATTCAGCACTTTAGATTGTACACAATTGTATTTCACACAATTATTTATGAAAACAACTTAATTTTGCGGTCAAATGGCCATTTCTCCTGTATACTCCCTAAGCGAGTGTTAATTCGATAGAGATTACAGGGAGGAATACACATGCGCCGATTATTAATCATTATTATAACATGCCTGGGAGTTGGTTTGCTAAGTGAACGGCAGGCCCAGGCTGCCGGAGTCGCCTTGGATGAAGATATGCAAGCTGCCATTAAGACGGCACCAAACGGGATGACATTGTCGTCACTATTTAATACAAATGATGTGAGTTACTCAGCTACTCAATTAGTAGATGGGACGTTTACTAAGGAGTCAATTGCCCAAATTACCAATGATAACATTGAACCGCGAGCAGAACAGGTGGGCGCGCTCTGGTCACAGCGGCTCGGTAAGACCGGGGCCAAGGTCAATCTGACTCACGATACGAGTTGGTCATTTTGGCTCTACTTTGGGAATAAGCAGGCTAAGCAGAGTTCTGGAATGGCCTTTGTCCTACAAAATGATACGGCGGCTACCCATGCGATTGCCAAGGGTGGAAAAGGGCAATCGTTAGGGGCCTGGGCTAGTGATGCTAATTCTCGAGCCTCGAGTACGGACCTGGCCGCCATAGCGATTCAACATAGTTGGGCATTGGAGTTTGATACCACGGTCAATAAGACGCCTAGTCTTGGTGCCGGAAATTACTACGATGCGGAGGGTATCCCAAGTCAGGGACCACATATTGCGAGTGGTTATCCAGCAGATGCTTCTATGTACAAACAGTATGGTCAGCGAAACAAACATTATTTTTCTTTGAAACATCAACAGCCTAAGTTGATGGCGAATCCTGCCGATGGTCAATGGCGCCACGTGACGATTGATTGGAAAGTGCAGAGCAGTCAGATGACTTATGCCTTCAACGATCAAGATCCTAAGACGCGTCAACCGATGAAGCCAGAGGTTCAGGACACCGTTACGATTGATCGTAAGAAGTTATCCGCTGACGGGAAAACACCGGCCAATGAAGTGGCCTGGGGAATTACCGGGTCCACTGGTAAGTTCAACAGTGCTAATCAGTTGGTCGTTCTGGATCAAACACCCCGTCAGATACAATTCTCAAAGTTGGCGGAAACAAACATCATGCAAAATATGGCCGTTAAACGCAAGATTAAAGAAGGGGACACGGTCTTCCCTGGTGAGACGTTGCGCTACGTTCTGCATGCAACGGCAGATCATCCAACGCAATTAGGGACATTGACAACAGCTACGGCACTGTTACCAGCGATATCCGCGGTTAAACGCATTCGGGGACACTTCACGAATGATGGGATGCATGCCCTCCATCCGTTAAATGATCAGGAGTTATTAGCTGATCGTGTAGATGCCCGAATTGCGAGTCGGGCCTTCTCTACGGCGACCCCCTCGTTAGCATTTTGGTTGAAGACGGAAATCCAGCCAGTGGATCATGATGTCTATGTGCCACCACGTAAAGTTATCTTTTCCGGAGTGGATCATTACGTTGAGATAGAGTCGGCGGGGTATACGGTTAAACGGAAGCTCAATTTAAAACTGGAGAGCTTAGACGACGGGGCGCTGAGCGTTGAAAAAGGGGAGGACGCGACAGTTCATGCGCGACTTTCCAACAATGGTAAAGATATTAATGACGACATCATAGCAGATACCAAGGTTCGAATCGACGTCGGTGGCCTGACTTTTAATCTGAGTCAACTCAAGGGATCCTGGGAAGGCACATCCGGAAAATTCCAGTTCAAGGTGCCTAGCCGATTATTGAAACCGGGTAAGAACAATATTTCGGTCCAAGCATCGAACCGCAAAGATGAAACCCAACCGTTAAAAATCGCTGTTAACCAACGTTCAGGGGACTTGGCGTTTGATACCATGCCTTGCAACTGTAATTTTAAAGGCGAGCTGAACGGGAGACACCAGATGATTGGTCGAGACAAGGATTGGCAATTACGGGTACGTGATGGCCGAGGTGCCGGGAGTTCTTGGAAGCTTCAACTAAACGTTAGTAAGAAATTTACCACCACGGATGGTCGTGAATTGAGTGGAAACGTGGTCTACCGTAATGGAAAAGCCCGCCAGAAGCTGACTATTGGGGACAAGCCGACAGTAATTGAAGAACAAACGACTAAGGAAGACGATGAATGTACTGACGTTGCTCAAAAATGGAAAGATAACGATGGTGTCTTAATTGAGGTCAATGGTGATGCCGTTGCCGGTGATTACAGTGGTGAACTGCTGTGGCAATTGACGGATGCACCATAAGAAAAACAAGTCTAGACAGTGTGTCTAGGCTTGTTCTGGTTGTAAGACTTTCTCGAGTTCGGCGACGAGGTACTTGGCTTCATTGTCGTCATCCCAATCCCGGTTGGGGAAGAGCACGTACCGGTCAAGAATGTAGCCAGCAACGATCGACGCAATGTAACGGAAAATCATGGTGAATGGCCAGTTGATAATCAAGTTGTGTTTTTGTAGCTTGGTCACCGTACCCTCAAAGGACACGATGAATTGCTTACGAGCAACGTCGATGAATTCCTGACGAAGATCCTCGTTGTAGAGCAGTTCACTGAAGAAAACCTTGATGGCGTCTTGATTGGCATCGGCGAATTCCATGCGGTTCTGCACGAAGATAATCAGAAAGTCATGAAGGTTCGTGAAAGGCTTACTCAGTGTATCTTTCTTCAGCTCAGCGGCAACGTCCGGAATAATTTGGAAGATGACGGGTTCCAAGGCGACCCGAAGAATATTAGCCTTGGACTTGAAATGCTTGAACATGGTGCCCTCAGATTGGTGGGCGGCAACTGCAATTTGGTGGGTACTGGTATTGGCGTACCCCTGCTTGGCAAAGAGTTGAATGCTGGCAATCAGCACGTCTTTTTGCTTTTGCGTGAGCTCCTTCGTCGCTTGAATAGTGGCGGGAAACTGATCCAATATTTTATTAACAGACATGGCACGACCACCTTTTTGTATTTGAAATTTACTGATACGCCGGTGCGGTTATCAGTAGGGTTATTTAAGTTTTGGAAGGGTCTTCTTAATCTTACCAGCTTCCTTAGTAAATACCAATTAAGGTGCTAGAGCAGACTAGGTGGTTTCCACACCAGCTGGAATTTTCAGCAGTTGGAAGTGGAAAACGTTAAAACTTTGAGAGTCATTAAAAATCGGGGATGCTCACAGTCATCCCCGGTTTTTAAGTAAAGATCTTTATTTGAATTAATGTGCCTGTGCAGCAGTCTTCTTGTAAGCAAAGTAGAACTGTGTGATTGCCAAGATAACGTTGACCCAGTTAACTGCAGTGAACCAGCCTGTCAGACCAGCAACGCCAGCGGCACCGTAGAATACCCAGAAGCCGGCAATAATAGCAACCACGTTGATCCAGCCGAACCACTTCATTAATTCCCGGTTTGTCGTCGCGGTGCAGGTCCAAATTCCGTTGATAACTAACCAAATAGCAAGAATCCAAAATGTTGTGGTAAACATGATAAAATCCCCTTTCTAGTTATCGAGCGAGTAATCACTCGCCCTTGATTACAACTACAGTGTAACACCGTTTAAAAAAAGTACAACCCCTTTAGTAAAAAAGTTTATGGTGGATTTGGAACCGTTTTCCCAAACGCCTGGTGGGCCAGCTTTTGCCGACTTACTGGAAAATAAAAAACGTTCAGAAGGTTTTCTGAACGTTTCGAGATACATTAGTTATTGTGATTTTAAGGTAAGTCGTTCCCAGCAGCCAGGTAGATATCGTACCATTCCTGCTTAGTCAGTGTAACGTCGGCACCGGCCGCACTGTCCGTGATGTGGGCGGGATTCATCGTACCCAGCAAGACTTGGATGTTAGCGGGGTGGCGAAGAATCCAAGCCACGGCAATCCCGTTCTTGGAAACACCATACTTGTCAGCTAACTTTTGTAAAACCTTATTTAACTCGGCGTACTTCGGATCATTGATGAACATTCCCGCAAATAGGCCGTATTGGAATGGCGACCAGGCTTGAATGGTGATGTGATTCCGCCGGGCAAACTCGATCATTCCAAAGTCGTTATGTGTTGGAACGTCGCCCATGTTGACGTGAAGACCTTCCGTAATCATACCGGCGTGAGCTGCGCTGAATTGCAGTTGGTTGAACATCAACTTTTGGTCAACGGCGTCTTGCACCATCAGGTATTGTTGTACGTTGAAGTTGGAAACCCCAAAGTGACGAACTTTACCTTCACGTTGCAGGGTGTTGAAGGCATCAGCAATTTCGTCCGGTTCCATCAGTGGGTCTGGCCGGTGAAGGAGGAAGGCATCCAGGTAGTCGATTCCCATCCGGGAAAGAATCCCATCGACGGCGTCAATCAGATGTTGCTTGCCGTAATCGTAGCGTTGGCCAAAGACCAAGTCATCGTGGCTCCGGTTAGGGTCGAGCACAATGCCACCCTTGGATTGGATGTAAAAGTCATCACGTGAGAGACCGGAGACTTTGAGGGCATCGCCAAAGATTCTTTCAGAATTACCGTTGACGTAAATATCAGCGGAGTCAATGTAATTAATGCCAGCTTCGTGCGCTGCTTGCAGAGACTTGACGGCATCATCCTTACTCAGAACGCCCATCCGCATGATCCCTAAAGCGACGGCGGAGGCTTGCCAGTTACTGCCACCTAATTGCAGTTGTTTCATCAGAAGAACTCCCTTATTTTCAGATTTGGAACTTACAATTTTAATTGTACAACGAAAGTGGGGAAAGGTCGCGCGAGATGTTTGGTCGTCAGCGATTACTGGGTTGGGTACTGGTGAATTTTTCTGGCGCTGGTAAGGCCCGCTAAGGCATTGACGTGCTGGGCAGTTAACGGACCTAACCGCGAAGAAGTTATCTGGGGAGATAAAAATAATGATTGACAATTCCAGCTCAACCGTTATAGTTAATTACACAAGTAACTAACCAATAGACTAAAGAGTGGGGGATTTTAAAAATGACAACAAATACTGTGGTTAACGTCCACAATCTAGAAAAGACTTACGGCAAGGCTAATGAACGCCAGTACAAGGCGTTGAAGGGGCTCGACTTCACGGTGGAAGCCGGCGAATTTGTCGGGATCATGGGGGCTTCTGGTTCGGGGAAGACTACGCTACTGAACATGCTATCAACGCTGGATGTGCCTACTAAGGGCGATGTCGTGGTCAATGGTCACGATGTCACGAAGATGCGAGGCAACCAGCTCGCTGACTTTCGGGCGCAAGAAGTTGGCTTTATTTTCCAAGACTTTAACTTATTAGAGAGTTTGACGGCCGAAGAAAATATCGGCCTACCACTGGCTCTGAAGGGGACACCATCTCGGGTGATGGACCAGGCCATCCATGAGGTTGCCACAACGCTGTCGATTGCTGATCTTTTACAGAAGTACCCGGCTGAGTTATCCGGAGGCCAAAAGCAACGGGTCGCTGCCGCCCGGGCCATCGTCCACCACCCCTCAATCCTAATGGGTGACGAACCGACTGGGGCATTGGATTCCACGAGCGCCCGTGAGTTACTCGACCTGTTGACGACGATTAATCAGAAACAGCACATGTCTGTACTACTGGTGACCCATGATCCGTTCTCTGCCAGCTTCTGTCAACGCATCCTGTTTATCAAGGATGGTCAGATTGGTTCCGAGATCAAGCGTGGCGAGCAAGACCGGAGTGCCTTTTACCAGCAGATCTTAAATGAGCTGGGGACGTTTAACGAGTAAGGGGAAGTCAATAATGTTAGGAAAATTAGCACTGGCCGGAATCAAGAACCGGCGACGAGACTACCTCGTCTTATTGGCGGGACTGACCATGTCGGCCGCCATCTTCTATATGTTTGCCAACCTGGCGACCAACCGGGCCTTTCTGAAGGCTAACGCTATGGTCAATCAGGCTAGCATTATCTTCGGTTTTGGCGCGGTTCTGCTGATTCTGATCACCATCGTCTATATCATGTACGCCAACAGTTTCCTATTGAGTATGCGTCAACACGACTACGGCCTGTTCATGATGCTCGGAGCCACTCGAAAGCGTATCGGGGAATTAGTCTTCCTAGAGACGTTGATCCTAGGGACCATCGCGACCGCCATTGGAATTGCACTGGGGTTACTGATGAGCCAGTTCTTAGTAGGGCTCTTGTTGGATATGCTGGGGCTACATCTTGCCCACCTATCCGCAGTCTACTTACCGGCAATTATCGCAACGGCGGTTCTCTACGTGGGCCTCTTCATTTTAGCCTCATTGTTTAACATGGTACGGTTGACCCGGACCACCGTGTTGAAATTACTTCACACGGATGAACAAGCCAACCAACCTAAAATTCATCCCTTCCGGCAGATGGTCGCCGCAGTCTTGGGCGTGGCCTTTCTGGGGATCGGTTACTGGGCACTGGCAGCCATTAAGATGCTACAAGTGATGGCGATTCCGGTCGCCCTAGTCACCATTACAATCGGGACTTACCTGTTGTTCCGTGCGACCTTGCTGGTCATTATTCAGGGATTACGCCGAACCAAGTGGGCCAAGCGGCATTTAAATGGCTTCCTCCTGGGCCAGCTGAACTTTCGGGTCTACAATTACACGCGAATGTTAACGATTGTATCGTTGTTGTTCGCGATGGCCCTGGGTGCGATCACCGTGGGGTCCGGCTATCACCGGCAGTTGCCAATGATGGCTAATTCCATCGGAACGTACACCGTCGCCATTCACAACAAGAATGCTCAGGAACAAAAACTGATCGACCAGTTAAATGTTGAGCACCAAGCCACGTACACTCAGAAGCGGCAGGGTAAGGTTGTCTACTACAACGCCGGTGAGTTGCAACAACAGCCATTTGAGCTTAGTAAGAGTGCACAGTTAGCGAAGAGCCTGAAGCACCCGAAGTTCTACACGGAGTCGCTCGCCAAGTTCAAGAAGAGTGGCGTGCAAGACTTTGATTTTCAAAGTTTAGCCGTGCGTCAGGACATGGGATTCTACACGCCGAAGATTCTCAACGCTAAGCAATTTGCTAAGCAAAAAGGGACCACTCTGACCGTGACAACGGTGCGGGTCAAGGACCTCGTACAGGATCAAAAAGTTCTGAAGCAGCTGAATCACATGGAGGTGAAACGCTTTGCCCTCCCCGAACAGGTCACAGTCGGTAACTATCAAAGTTATGAGATGATGAGCGGTATCTTTGGTGGTCTAGAATTCATGGGTTACTTCCTGGGGATCGCCTTCCTGGCAATGTTAGCTTCCTGCCTGATGTTTAAGATTCTCTCGGGAGCGCCTGGCGATAAGCAACGTTACCAAATGCTGTATAAGATTGGGGTGCGTCAAAACCTGATGCGTCACGGGATTGCGAAAGAAATTGGGATTTTATTCCTGATTCCTGGTATCATGGGAGTAATCGATGTTCTGTTTGGTCTGCAAATGTTTAAGCCGATCATGTCCAGTCCGATGAGCCCTTACCTGGGCATCGGCAGTATCTTTGCCATCTTCATCGGCCTGTACGCCATTTACTATGCGATTACGTTGACCCTCTATTGGCGAATCGTGTTGCCCAAGGCGCCAACGAACTAGTCGACAGAACGAGTTCACAAAGAATGTGGGAAATGACAATGAAATTTAATTTCGATAGTCCGGAACCAATCTACCTGCAGGTGGCCGAACAAGTTGAAGAAGCTATCTTCACCGGAATCTATCGGGCGGGCGAACAGGTCCCGTCCACGACGGAAATGTCCAAAGAATTTCATATTAATCCGGCAACGGTGCTCAAGGGCATCAACCGGCTAGTTGCTGCGGGGATCATCGAGAAACGTCGCGGAGTGGGGATGTTTGTCACAGCCACGGCTGAGACGACGATTCGGGAGAAACGCCGTGCGGAGTTCTATGACCGCTACGTTAGTCGTTTTACCAGTGAGGCCAAGAAGCTTAATCTGTCAGAGGATGAGCTGATTGCGCTGATCAAACGCGGTTATGAGGACGATCCGACCGGCTAGTCTAATTTGCTGAATGAGCCAGATGAAGGGCGTGCTATTGGCGCCTTTCATCTGGCTTTTGTGCGTTTCTCGACGGTTGAGAACAGGTGACGCCTGCGATGGGCAGAGACTCCGTCTGCTAACAGAGCGTGAGTAATCTCGCTACCTCGGTGACTGATTAAGTGGCGACCTGCCTAAACTTTAATGTCGCATCACGGTATTTCTCAGAGACATAATGCTGCTTGAGCCAGAATGTGGGGTGAGGTTGGCGTCAACGTTTGAAAGGGTGAAAAGAAGATCTAGCCGCAGGCGGATGTTTTTACTATGATTCAAGGTGGGAAAAATGATTCAGAAGGTCACCCCAAGTCGAGTTGATTTACAAATTAGCCGAATGAAGTTATAGTTAATTGTGCACAATTGATTGAACGATGGTTGGCAAGAAAGAGGGAAATAATCATGGAAATCACGATTAAAGATGCAGCGAAGGCGTACTTAGCCGAAAATGTTCAGCCGGGCAGTACCCTGCTACTGACTACGGATGATGGATCTAACCGGTACTCAACGGTGGGAGGTACCTGTGCCATCGGTGATAAATTCCAGTTCGTCGCTCTGACCGATGATGATCCCGACTATCCCATTACCGTCACCAATAACACGGCGTGGACGTTGAAGACGAATGCCGATACCGAATTGTATTTGAGTAATGGCCTGATTTTAGACCGAGTCTTTAACCAACTCTCCTTGCGAGATGACAGTGGCATCTTGGACAGTGCCGTTGGGCTAATCACCTATACGGCTGAAGAAAAATCAAAGTTAGATTTGAAGAAGGAAATGCAAACGTTGGGTACGCGTATCTGCTAGGCGTTTGGGAAGAACGAAACCGGCTTCCCCTGTGGCGCACGTTTCGACTATATAAAATAGCATAACCAGCGAGCTTGGGATTTTGTCCCAGGCTTTTTTTTCGAAATTGAACCGAAATTTTGAAGACTAGTCGGTATGCTCTGACAGATTGGGAAGTTCTTCACTCAATTTTGACAACCTGTCCCGCTACTATTGCCAAGCGGTTGCACGGGCGCGTATACTTTGAGTATCTAAAAGTTTCGGGAGGGGATATTTTTGAAGATAAATAGTAAATCTTGGCGACTGCTGATTGGATTCTTTAGTTTAGTGTTCTTATTAGTTGTCAGCCAAGTGGCGACACCGGCCAAAGCCGCAACCAACCATAATGGTGCAGACTTTACCACCTCAGCCAGTGTGACCAACGGACCGGATTTCAAGCATTCCGATACGATTGATGTCCAGTATAACTTGGACTTTGGTGACACGCCGCTTAAGAGTGGCGATACCATCACGCTTGATTTTCCGGAGAACTTGAAGGGGAAGACCCCCGGTGATACTTTCAAAGTTTACGATGACGATGGCACGGTGATTGGTGAAGCGGTCATATCCGACAAGGGTGTTGTCATCACCATGAACGATGCGTTGGAGGGTAAAACCAACAGCAAGTTGACTTTGAACATGATGACTAAGTATCGTTACGAAGATTCTGGCGAGAAGGATGTTGTTTTCCCACTCGAAAACAACGGGAGTAGCACTTCTCAGATCAACATTGTTGAAAATGAAGCCAACCTTTCTAAGAAGGGGACGCTGCAGGATGATGGGACCATCAAGTGGACCATCTTAGTTGATCGGCGAGCCATTGACATGGAAAACTTGGACATTACCGACACGATTGGTGCCAACCAAGAATTAATCCATGGCATGACTGTAAGTAACGGATATTGGGAAAGTACCACGACTTACAAACGCGAAAAGCCAGCAATGACTGAAGGCACCGACTACAACGTTACATACAACGACAAGGGGTTTGACCTGTCCTTTAACGACACCGTCAGCAATCTTGTGGTCATCGATTACTATACTAAGGTGACCGACCCGTCGTTGATTGATTCTGGTTACAAATTTAAAAACAACGCTGTCATGACTTGGGGTGGGGGCACTTCAGGGGACAAGAATTCCGAAGAAGCAAATGGGAAAGTTTCCTCTTCAAACGGTAACAGTGGTTCTGGTGGTGGCGACACCCATGAAACCGAAGAACCTGGGGTTGATCCCGATGTCGATACTGGGACCGGGACGACCGATACCGATGGTGGAACTGAAACCGATGAAGAAGAGGCTGAACGCGAAGACAAAGAAAACGAACAAGCCGCTAAAAAGGAAGCTGCCAAGAAGGCTGCTAAGAAGCAAGCTGCCAAGGCCGCTGCCGCAAAAGCTGCCGCTGCGAAGGCTGCCGTTGCTAAAGCAACCGCAACCGAGAATCCTGGCACCACGAAGACCACAAACACGAAGTTACCTCAGACCAATGATCAGGGGAACTTATCCGGCGTGCTCGGTGGCGTTCTGGTATTAGCGACGCTAGGTGCAGGCGTGATTGTTCGTCGTCACTTCTAGAAATTACTCAGTGTAAAAATGTCGCCTGCGGTTGCCAGAAACTCCGCCTGCTATGGGGAACGCCTTCAGCCGAAGAACGGGCTTCCGGCTCGGTTTGAAACCTCGCCAAGTTCAGGCGAGTTTCCAAACGCGTCCCACGGTGTAAGACCGGGAAAAACCAATCGCCCAGACTAACACCGTCGTCACAGCTGGCTACGTTTCTGGCCTCCTCCGGCTGAGCCATCTTTTACTATGAGTATTTAGTGAGTTCCGTTTTTGATTTGATAGACGATAATATTTGGCTTAAGGCTGATTTAGTAGAGAGTTCGACCGCGGTCGGGCTCTTTTTGTTTCGCAAAACGCCGGTTCACATGTGGTAAAAGTCACAAGCTTTGGTATACTCAAGGTAACAATTACGATTTAAGGGGAGGGACCATAATGCAACAATTACGGCAATACCGCCAATTTTGGTTCGTCATTATCTTAGGAGCCATCGCGTTGTGGCTTCAATTTGTTAATCATCAGGCAATGTGGGCGCAGGTCCTAATTACCGGGCTGGGCTTGCTACTTGCTATTATTATGTTTATCGAAATGGTCCGGACGCTGCGCTCGGGTAAATTCGGCGTGGACCTGCTGGCCATTACGGCGGTGTTGGCCACGTTGGCCGTGGGTGAGTATTGGGCGGCACTGATTGTTCTGCTAATGCTGACCGGGGGCGATGCTCTGGAAGACTTTGCGGCCAGTCGGGCCAACAGCGAGCTTCAAGAGTTGTTGAATAATTCACCACAGACCGCGCACCGGGTCGTGGGCGACCGACTGAGCGATGTTGCCGTGAGCTTGGTGGCGGTTGGCGATCGGTTACTGGTCAAGCCGGGCGAAGTCATGCCAGTCGATGGCACGCTAGCGACTGGGCCCACCACAGTCAATGAAGCTTCACTGACGGGTGAGGCCCGACCGATTGAGAAACAGGTCGGTGACACCGTCATGTCCGGAAGCATCAACGGTGAGGCATCGGTCTACTTACAAGCCGACCAGACTGCCGACAACAGTCAGTACCAGAACATTGTCCGCTTGGTTCAACAGGCCGAGGCACAACCGGCCAAATTTGTGCGGATGGCCGATCGGTATGCGGTGCCGTTTACCTTGCTGGCCTACGTCATCGCTGGCCTAGCTTGGTTCTTCTCCGGTGACCCGGTGCGGCTAGCAGAGGTCCTGGTCGTGGCGTCACCGTGCCCATTGATTTTGGCGGCGCCGATTGCCCTGATCTCGGGGATGAGTCGGGCTAGTCGAAATGGGATCATCGTTAAGACGGGGACGACGCTGGAAAAATTGGCGCAGGTCAAGACGTTTGCGTTTGATAAGACCGGGACGATTACTCAGGGACGGCTGGTCGTGGACCAAGTCGTTCCCGTTACAGCGTTGCCCGCGGAAAAGTTGCTTCAGTTGGCAGCCAGCACCGAGCAGCACTCGGGTCACGTCCTGGCACAGTCGCTAGTTGCGGCTACAACTGAGCCGTTACTGCCAGCAACCGCGGTCAACGAGACCACGGCCCAAGGAGTGGCGGCAATGGTGGACGGTCAGAAAGTTCGCGTTGGTAAGAGTGGTTTCGTGACGGACGAAGCCGTGGATAAAACCAATCAGACGGCGGTCTACATCTCAATTGCTGGTATTTACCAGGGGTACGTCAGTTTTAACGACCGGGTGCGGCCAGAAGCTAGGCGAACGATGGCGGCTCTGCGGGCGGCTGGGGCCAATCACCTCCTGATGATCTCAGGGGATCGCCGGCCAATTGCCGAAACGATTGCCAGTGAGGTCGGTATTGATCAGGTTCATGCGGATTGTTTGCCTGCCGACAAAATTAAGGTCTTGGCTGAGCTCCCCGCTGAGCAGCGGCCGGTGGCCATGGTGGGGGACGGAATTAATGACGCACCATCACTGGCGACTGCGGATGTCGGTATTGCCATGGGGGCGCACGGGGCGACGGCGGCTAGCGAATCGGCGGATGCGGTCGTCTTAAAGGATGATCTGACTCGGGTCAGTACGGCCCGCCAGATTGCTCACGACACCATGCGCGTGGCTAAGCAGGCCGTGTTGATTGGTATCTTCATCTGCACCGGCTTGATGGTGATTGCCAGCTTTGGGGTTATCCCAGCCATCATCGGGGCCGTCTTCCAGGAAGTTGTGGACACGGTCACCATCCTCTACGCGCTACGGGCACGGGCGGATCGGTAGCTATTATTTACTTGAAAATGAAACTTCAAACGGGTTGCCTGCGGGCGGCCTTTTTACGTTCCGGAAGGGTTGGATCGAACTGATCGACTGGGCGGTTGAAAATTGCGCGTTCATTTCCCCCAGATTGGTGAATGCGGTATTATGGACTTGTACAGTGTTGCCAAATCAAATCGAAGAGGAGCCTGAAAGATGACAAAATCAATCTACACCGATTATTTCTTTGATGAACCGGCTTTTAACACGCATGACGGGGGTTACGTCCCGTTGGAGGAACCCGATACGCCGCAACAACCGCTACGGATTCCCCCACTTTTAAAGCCTGACAAGGAGACCGCCACGGATACCTACTACACGGTCGAGGCCCAAGCTGGGGAGACACAATTGTTGCCCGGCAAGAAGACCAAGACCTGGGGGTATAACGGGAGTCTGCTCGGTCAGACCCTTGTCTTTGCTAAGGGCAAGACGATGCATATCGATCTAAAAAATAAGTTACCTGAATTGACCACTTTCCACTGGCATGGACTGAATGTTCCTGGGCCATACACGGATGGTGGGTGTCACGCCCCAGTTTATCCTGGCAAGACGCGACACATTGATTTTAAAGTCGACCAACCAGCCGCAACGTTGTGGTTACACGCCCATCCATGTCCATCAACGGCCGAACAGGTCTGGAAGGGCCTGGCGGGCTTGGCGCTGGTCACCGATGAGCAAGAAGCCAAGTTGCCATTTCCAAGAAACTACGGGGTCGATGATATTCCGTTAGTTTTACAGGACCGGCGTTTCCACGAGGATAATCAATGGGATTACGAAGCTGATTATGATCCGGATGGTGTTCAAGGTCCCACGGCAATGATCAATGGGACGATCAATCCTTACTTCGATGTCACCACGCAACGGCTACGCCTGCGCATTCTGGATGGGGCAAACCGGCGCGAGTGGCGGCTGCACTTCAGCAATGACCTGCCATTTACACAAGTGGCTTCGGATGGTGGCGTGATGCCGGAACCCGTTGAATTTACCCACTTGATGTTGACCTGTGCGGAACGGGCTGAAGTCATCGTGGACTTCGGCAAGGCCAAGCCGGGGGAAACGGTCACGTTGTATTCCGACGATGTTCCGTTGGTTCGGTTCCGCATTCACGAGTTTAAGCCGGATACGACTAAGTTACCCGACCACCTCGTCGATATTCCCGATCCAGAAGTTACGCCGAATACGCCGGTACGCAAGGTCGTGATGTCCGGGATGGATGAGCAAGTCATGATCGACGGTAAGAAATTTGAAATGCAACGGATCGATGCGAAGCAAAAGGTGGGCAACGTCGAGCTCTGGGACGTTACCAACACCAACGATATGGGGAGCGGCATGGTTCACCCCTTCCACATGCACGGGACGCAATTCCTGGTGCTCTCGCGGAATGGTAAGGCCCCGTACCCCAACGAGCACGGCTTCAAGGACACGGTCGGCGTCAACCCAGGAGAAACGGTCCGTATCAAGGTCCGGTTCGAGCACACGGGGGTCTACATGTACCACTGCCATATCATCGAGCACGAAGACGGCGGCATGATGGCACAAATTGAAGCTTATGATCCAGACCATCCACAAACGTATAAACTAATGGATATGGATACCTTAATGAACGCGGTAGCCAAGGAGCGGGGGATTGCGGTTAAAGACCTCCACCTCGCTGGAATGAGTTCGTATGAGAAGATGGGGATGAAGATGTAAGAGAGTGGAACAAGCCGTTTAGATTCTGAGCATTAGGGAAATAAGGGGCTTCTGTTCGGCTATGCCGGGCAGGAGTTTCTTATTTTGCTAAGCGGAAGAATCTGGCTTGAGGAATTCGTTTCGGAGGCCGCAAGTTTCCGAACATCAAGGCGAGAGCAAGACTAATTCTTTAAGCCAGTCTTACCAGTAAAAGCTTCGCCGGACAGAAGAACTGAGATTTCTGATCCAGTTCAGCTTCTCCGCAACAATCCTTTAAATACAATTTAAATATCAAAAAACTGCAGATACCATCTGGTTAAATCCAGATAGTATCTGCAGTTTTGCTATTGAAGAAAATTCAAGATTCTTAGCAAGTTAACTGTCTTCAATCATTCAAATCTGCCCAAAGCTTCTCAAGAGAATTAAACGTTTCGAGCTGATCAGTTTCAACTTCTGTTTTAGCAGCTAAGGCTTCATGACTAGACGAAAAGTTACCCGCCAAGTTATTTTCAGGCTCAGTCGAAGCGGAGTCTTCAGCTTGTTCACCACGTCCCTTAATGGCCATGGGTCTTCCCCCGCAACACGTGGTCCACGTGGGCCAAGGTTTCATTAACGATATCGAGAATGTGCGGGTCATCTAGGCGATAGAAGTTTTGCTTACCCACCCGGCGAACCGCCACCAACTGTTCCTTCTTTAACAGTGCCAGCTGGTGGGAAATTACCGACTGTTCTACCGACAATAGCTCGCTGAGTTGACTAACGTTGAGCTCCTGCTGTTCCAAGAGGTAGAGCAGTTGTAAACGCGTGGGGTTACTGAGTAATTTAAAGATTAATTGTGAAGCTTGGGCCATTCGTGGTTCAATCAAAGTGACTTTTTCTTCGGAATTCGGCATAAAAGGGTTGCTCCTTTCATATGTAGATGATAACATATGTTATAGATAACATGCATGGGGAGATGGCAACATGTTAAAAACGATTCTTACGGGAGTCACGGCGTATATTTCCACCGGACTCGACTACTTAATTATTCTAATGGTAATCTTCGGCCGCGTAAAGCACCAAGACCGCTGGTTAGTGTTGGTAGGGGATTTTTTGGGAACAACTGTGTTAGTCGGTAGCTCACTGATTGTGGCCTTTTTTCTGGGATTCGTGCCGGCACCGTGGCTGTTAGGTCTGCTGGGATTGATTCCAATCTATTTGGGAATCAAGTTGTGGGTTCAAGGGGATGACGATGATGCCGGGGAGATTGCCGCCAAGGTAGCGAAACCGCAGAGTCTCATCTGGAACGTGGCTTTGATTACGGTGGCGACCTGTGGTGCGGATAACATTGGGATTTACGTGCCAATCTTCACCACGGTGGCACCGGCGACAATTCCGTTGATTTTACTGACGTTTGCGGTCATGGTCATCCTGTTCTGGGAGATTGGCTATCGGCTGGCCTGTTTGCCTAAAGTGGCAGAAGTTTTGGAGAAACAGGGGCGTTATATTACCATTGCCGTGTACCTACTGATTGGGCTGTATATTTTGTGGGATAGCGGAACGATTCAGCATTTAGGAAAAATGATCTAAAAAATAGTGGCTTGAAGTGAACCCCCAAGGTTGGACAGAAAGTCCAACCTTGGGGGTTTTACTATGGTTAAGTTTGATTTAGATTTTAGAATTAAGGTCGTCACTGAATATTTGAGTGGAGTTGGATCAACCTCATTGGCCAGAAAACATGGTATCAGCAAGGAAGAAACTATCCTTCTTTGGGTTAGTCGCTTCCGGAAATACGGTATAGCTGGATTGAAGCTGAAGGATCAGAAGCCAGAATATTCTAGTCAGTTCAAGGTTGATGTATTAAACTGGAGAAAACAACATCAGGCCTCGCTTCCGGTAACGGCTCTGCACTTCAATCTATCTTCGCCAAGCACCATCTGGCAATGGGAGAAGCGCTTTGAGGAGCAAGGAATCGCTGGCCTTGAACGGAAGCGAGGAAAGCCTAAAATCATGGCTAAACATAAGCAAACGAAGCCTTCAAAGAGTCGCAATAACTCCAGTACCGCCGATGAATTGAAGCAATTAAAACAAGAAAACTTGATGTTAAAGATTGAGAATGAATACCTAAAAAAACTCGATGCCTTAGCTCAGAAGAAGTCAGCAGACAAGAAATCTCGCAAATAGTGACCGAGTTAAGGCAGGTCTTTCAAGTGCCCATCAAGCTCCTACTCAAGGTCGTCAAAGTACCAAGAAGTACGTATTATTACGCACGCTCACATCGTCAGCGTGAAAAGCTGGATGATTCTCCAATCATTCAGGCAATCGATGAGATCCGGCAGGAAGATTCTAAGTACACCAAGAAGTATGGTTACCGGCGACTAACTAAAGCTTTACAGGAGCATGGATTCACGGTGAATCATAAACGAGTCTTGCGTCTAATGCATGAGCATGATTGGCTTTGTTTAGCGTACAATCGGCAAAAACGTAAATATAATTCATACAAAGGATCCGTTGGTAAAATTGCGCCTAATCGGTTGAACCGACGATTCAAAACGGACCGACCCTATCAAAAACTCGTTACAGATGTCAGTGAATTTCGATACGGTGGTATGAGCCAAAGTGAACGTGTCTATTTAGAACCAGTGATTGACCTCTTCTCAGGCGAAGTCTTAGCCTTCAACATCAGTGACCATCCAACAGTAGAATTTGCCCTAAAGCCGCTTAGAGAAGCATTGGAAGGACTGCCAAAATTAGGTTATCGAACAACAGTCCACACGGATCAGGGATTCCAGTATCAACATAAATTCTGGCGAGAAACACTCAAAGAACATCGCGTATTTCAAAGCATGTCACGCAAAGCAACTTGTCTAGATAATGCGGTAGTTGAATCATTCTTCCACATCATGAAGGTCGAAGTTATGGATGAGCATTTTGAGAACAAGGAAGACTTGACTCAAGCTATGACTGACTGGATTAGCTTTTACAATAAACGTCGGATCAAAACAAAACTGGATGGCAAGTCCCCGGAAAAATACCGGGAACTCGCCATCCAGAAGGCAGCGTAAATTCTGTGTCCAACTTTAAGGGTTCACTTCAGCTCGTCAATTGCTGACGAACCACTATTTTGGCATGAATTGGGTCTAGAAGAATAACTTGCTGGCAATCGTCACGCAGGTCATCAGGATAACTGATGAAATGGTGGCCGCCAGGAAGACGTTGCCCCCGCGCTGGAAGATCACGCGAAAGTTGACGCTCATCCCCAGGGCGGCCATGGCCATGCCGAGGAAGATGTAGGCTAATTTAACCAGACCAGCCAGAGCAACATCGCCCAGTGGCAGGAAGGTCCCGATGATGCTGGTTAGAACGAAACCGGCCATGAACCACGGAATTGGCAACTTAGCTGGACCTTCATTGGCAGTTGCTTCAGGATTAGCCTTGCGGGATTGATGTTGGTACCACCAGCCAATGATCAGCGCTGCAGGGGCCAACAGTAGGACCCGGGAGAGCTTGGTAATGATGGCGGTGTCGAGGCTGACGGGACCACCGGCACTACCGGCGGCAACGGCGTGGGCAATTTCGTGAAGCGAGCCCCCAGTCAGTACCCCGAATTGAACGGCAGTCAGGTGGAGCAGTGGCTTCAGGCCGATTTCAATCAGCGTGAAGACCGTTCCCAAGATAGCGACGATAGCGACGGCCAGAACTTCATTTTCCCGTTGACGTTCGGCCTTGTCGTCAGGCACCTTGATTTGTGGCGACACACCCATAACGGCGGCGGCTCCACAGATGCTAGTCCCAGTGGCGGTCAAAATGGCCAATTCCTTCTCCACGCCGAGTTTACGGCTGAGGTTGTAGGTCAGAAGCACCATCCCTGTCACCACGAAGATGGCCAAAGTGATAGTCTTCACGCCGGCTTGGGCCAGTTGGAGCAAGTTTAATTTGAATCCTAAGAGAATAATACCAAGACGCAAGAATTTATTGCTGATGAAGCCGATACCAGCCCGGTTGGCGTTGATGACCTGGGGCTGAATCTGACAAGCCATGCCTAGCAGTAGCGCGATGACTAGGGCGCCGACCAGGTTTAAGTAAGGCAGTTGTGCCAGAAAGCTACCGGCAACGGCGCAGACTAAAGTTAAGAGTGAAGCCAGCCAGAAACCGCGGCTCACAACAGTTGTGCGAATATCCAAAAGAATTTCCTCCTCAAAAATGTCTAAACCTAGTTTACCGGAAGTCAGTTATAAGATAAAATTGGAATGGATAATAATGATATAAGTATCACTTATGAAAGGGAGCTATGACCATGCTTGACCACCGGTATCAAACGTTTCTCGTGTTGGCCACGACCAAGTCGTATACGCAGACGGCCCGTCAGCTATACATCAGCCAGCCAGCAGTGTCTCAACAAATCAAGAGCTTAGAGGCGGAACTGGGTGTCGAGCTCGTGCGCTACGAACGCCCCAAGCTGACAATCACGCCGGCTGGGGTGGAACTTGCGGCGTTTGTTCAACGCGTCCAGGTTCAGGCGGATGCGGTGGTGGCGACTCTCCAACATCCCCAGAAGGCGCGGCAAGTCACCTTTAGTACAACACTATCGATCAGCGAATTCTTGGCGCCGCAGCTGATTGGCTTACTACAGGCCCAGCATTATCATGAAATTAATTGTCGGGTGACGAATACCCACGTTGCTTTAGCAGCGATTGAATCTGGAGACAGCGACTTTGCTTTGATTGAAGGGAATTTTGACAAGCAACGCTACGGCTATGAGGTGGTGCGGCAGGAACCCTTCGTCGGGGTGGTCGCCGCTGACCACCCGTTGGCCCAACAGTCAGCCGTGAGTTGGGCCGACTTGACCGCCTATCCGCTGATTGTTCGGGAAGAGGGGTCCGGTAGTCGGGAAATTTTAGAAAACTTGGCGCATGCGGCCAACGTGACCTTCGCGGAGTTTCCTCAGGTGGTGACGGTAAATAATCCGACCGCCATTCGGGAAGTCTTGCTGCAGGGAAGTGGGATTAGCTTTGTCTACCGTTCCGTGGTCGCCGAGGCCTTAAAATCTGGAAAACTGGCGGTTCTTCCACTGCAAGCGGGGCAGCTGCGGCATGACTTGGATCTAGTTTATCCCCGTGATAGTTATTTTGCAGATGATTATCGCCAGTGGGCGGCGGCCTTGAAAAAGGGATAAGTCACGGAAAAACTAAAATTTTCTGAGAAAATGAGCTGATGATTAGACAAACACCCCTAAATATTGATATATTTATCTCAATGCTGTAAAAATTAGTGAGAAGGGGTGAGCCATCGTGACGAAGAAAACGAGACGGGCCATTTTTATCTTAGTGTTTAGTGAATTTTTAGTGTGTTTGGGAATTAGTTTAGTGATCCCGGTCATGCCGTTCCTGAAGAATCAATTACATCTGACCGCAACGGACATGGGAATTATGAGTGCCCTGTTTGCCTTCGCACAGTTCGTGGCGTCACCCCTGATTGGGCGGTTGTCGGATAAGATTGGGCGAAAGCCTGTGTTGACGGCCGGACTGTTCCTGTTTATGGCTTCCGAAGTGCTGTTCGCTTTGACCAACAAGTTGATGGTCTTCAACATTTCGCGGGTTATTGGTGGGCTGTCTGCTGCCATGGTCGTACCTACGGCGATGGCCTTAGCCGCTGACATTACGACGAAACGCCAACGAGCGCGGGTCATCGGCTGGTTGTCGGCCGCCTTTAGTGGGGGCCTGATTCTGGGTCCCGGTATCGGGGGGATTTTAGCTGGAGTCAGTTACAAGACGCCGTTCTGGGCCGCCGGTGCATTGGGCCTGATCAGTGCCATTGTCCTGATCAGTCTGTTGCCAAGTGATGCCGAGACTAGTAAGATTCGCGATGCGGAAGCAACAACGTCTACGGCTGCCAAGCCTTCTGCCCATCCAATGACCAAGGAATTTTGGACGGTGCCGATCATCATCCTATTTACCATGATTCTGGTCTCTTCCTTTGGTCTGCAAGGATTTGAAAGTATCTATAGTATCTACGTCAACGAAGTCTTCCACTTTAGCTTGGGCAACATTGCATTAGTGTTGACGCTTAACGGATTAATCTCGTTATTCTTGCAAGTGGCGATGTTTGATACCCTGGTTAGTAAGTGGGGTGAGCGGCGAGTCATCCGGGCCTGCTTCTTCCTAGCCGCAATCTGTGTGGTTTGGATTACCCAGGCACACGGGAAGATTGCCGTCATGATTGCTACACTGGTTGTCTTCTCGGCCTTCGACCTGTTGCGGCCAGCCATTACGACGTTGCTGACCAAGGCTAGCGAATCTAATCAGGGGCTAATCAACGGGTTAAACATGTCCCTGACCAGTGTGGGGAATATCGTGGGACCAATCATGTCGGGGATGTTACTCGATATGAATCCGCACTACCCATACTTGGTGGTGTCGGTCTTTCTGATTGTTTCTTACCTGATGGCCTTTCTGTTGAAGCGGCCGGACCAATTACAGTCGGCTACGGAAAAGTAGGGCTGGCTAGCTGATGAAACGATAATTTTCGATGTAAATATGAGGAACCTGAGATGGAGAATTCTGGGGTTCCTCTTTTTTGCGGAGATTTTTAGGAAGCTAGTGGTGACCTTGGTGTGGCAGGCACCTCTTGCTAAGGTATTTGGAAATATGTGGGTTTCGAAACGTGTTCAGTCGGGTAGGTTCTTGCGCTTAATAAGTTAAGTGATTCCTGCTCGGTATATGTATGTTGGTGGTTATTCTGGCGTAGTTCGTTAGACTTTCTCTCGCCGGGATATCCGGGAACTTGCGGCTTCTGAAACGAGTTCCGCAAGGCAGGTTCTTCCGCTTAGAAAGCTAAGTGACTCCTGTCCGGCAAGGCCGAACAGAAGCCCCTTAGCTCCCTAATGCTCAAAACCTAATCGCCTTACTTCACTCTCTGGTATGAAACGAGTTCCGCAAGGCAGGTTCTTCCGCTTAGAAAAATAAGGGACTCCTGCTCGGTATATGTATGTTAGTGGTTATTCTGGCGTAGTTCGTTAGACTTTCTTTCGCCGGGATATCCGGAAATATGCGGCTTCTGAAACGAGTTCCGCAAGCCAGATTCTTCCGCTTAACAAAAATAAGACTCCTGGCCGGCGGCTGCCGACCAGAAGCCTTATTCTCGTTAATGCTCAGAATCTAAACGGCTTGCTCCACTCTCTAAACAAAAACAACCAGACCCAATAAACCGGTCTAGCTGTCCCCCCTAAAGCCTCTGATGGCCATAGCCTATTCTGTTTCTTCACAGTACGGTGGGTGATCTCTTCCCCAAGAGAAACCACCGGTAGTTGGTTGATCGGCCACTCCCCCAAGCGGTCGGTACGATTATCCTAAAAGATGATGGGCTAGGCGCTTTGTGCGACTAGCGGCTGGTCTCGCTGGCACTCCCCAGTAGCGGCGAGAAACGGCGCTGACGGACAAACTTTCACGAGGTTTGCAATGACTGTAACAGTAGGGACGAACAATTGTTAATTTGTGTGGCCCCTATCGGATGTTACAAGTACATTGTACTGGGGATTTAGCAATTCCATAATCCCATAATTTAATGATTGCGTTACTTATTTTAACCATCTAGGTGGTTAACGTGGTATACTACAATACAAAACAACTTGCTGCAATTGGTCTACTTGGGGGTAATTAAATTGGAGCCGCTTACTTTGTTGAATAAGAATTTGCGAGAATGGGGGGACGAACATGCCTCGGCCGTATCATGAACGCTTAAACTTTACAATGCAATTGCCGTTGCGCGTCATTAGCCATGGCACCGGCGGCCCGAAATTGGTATTGCCACATTGGCACCAAGCGGTTGAATTGGCCTACCCGTATTGTGGGCATCCTGGGACCGTGCATATTGGGAGCTCAACCTTTGAAATGGCTGCCGGTCATATCTACGTGATTAATTCCGAAGTGGTCCACAGTTATGAGACGATGTTGGATGAGGATAATCAAATCATGACGCTACTGATGCCGGCGGCTTGGCTGCGAAATGTGGTCGATAACGAGCAGCTTCCAATCTGGGGTCCCGTCGATCTGGACTTGCACGATGCCGCTTACCGCGGAATTGGTCAGGCGGCTGGCGTGCTCGTGGATAATGCCATTCACGAACGTGACAGCCAGGCAGATTACCTAGCGAGTCTGGGTGCCGAGTATCAGCTGGTCGGGCAGCTTTTGAAGCAGTTGAAGATCAACGGGCAGGTCGATAATGATCAGTTGCCATTGCCGGAGCCCTTGCGCCAAGCCGTCGGAGAGCTGCAGCAGAACTACGGGCAACCCGTGTCAATTGCCGATTTAGCGACGAAACTGAACTACTCGAGTGTTTATTTTTCCCGATATTTCAAAGAATATATGGGGATCTCACCGAAGGCCTATTTGGGGCAGATTCGGCTGGAACGGGCCACGGAGCTCCTAATGACCTCGGACGATTCCATCCAGACGATTGCCACCAAGACGGGCTTTCGGACGGAGAAGAATTTCTTCGTGACCTTCAAGCAACACTTCCTGATGACGCCGAAGTCTTACCGTGAGCGGTACGCCGCCCAACGGTCCTGGTCGTAGCATAACCGTTGCTTGTGAACGATATTTATGGTAGACTAGGCCAACATAACACAACGAATATGAGTGGAAACCAACGTTGCCGTTAATTGACACGTTGGTTTTTTACGCAAAAATCTAGGAGGTATCGTTCATTCATGTTAACCGTCAATAATGTCAGTATGCAGTTCTCCGACCGGAAGCTCTACGACGAAGTCAATCTCAAGTTCACCCCGGGGAATTGCTACGGGGTCATTGGCGCTAACGGCGCCGGCAAGTCCACTTTCTTAAAGATTATCGAAAACAAATTAAAGCCGACGACCGGGACCGTCTCCATGGGCCCCAACGAACGGATGTCCAGCCTGAACCAAGATCACTTTGCCTTTGAAGATGAAATCGTCTTGAACACGGTGATCCAGGGTCACAAGAAGCTTTACGATATCATGACTGAAAAGAACGCCATCTACATGAAGGCCGATTTTAGTGATGCAGATGGGATTCGCGCCGCTGAACTCGAAGGTGAATTTGGTGAAATGGGTGGTTGGGAAGCCGAAGCCGAAGCGAGCCAGATGTTGCAGGCCTTGGGGATTGACGAATCTCTCCACCAAGTCCAAATGCGTGAATTAACGGAACCCCAAAAGGTGAAGGTCTTACTGGGCCAAGCCTTATTCGGTCATCCCGACGTATTACTCTTGGACGAACCGACCAACGGGCTGGACGTGCAATCCATCAGCTGGTTGGAAAACTTCCTGGCGGACTACGAAAATACCGTCATCGTTGTTTCCCATGACCGGCATTTCTTGAACCAGGTCTGCACGCACATGTGTGACGTGGACTTCGGTAAGATCACGCTGTTTGTCGGGAACTACGACTTCTGGATGGAATCTAGTGAATTGGCTGCACAGCTGAAGGCTAACGCCAACGCCAAGAAGGCCGATCAGATCAAGCAACTGCAAGAATTCGTGGCGCGGTTCAGTGCCAACGCTTCGAAGTCTAAGCAGGCCACGTCTCGGAAGAAACAATTGGAGAAGATCACACTGGATGACATCAAGCCATCTTCACGGAAGTACCCCTTCATCAAGTTCACGCCAGAACGGGAACTTGGGAACGACTTGGTTCGCGTAGAACACCTTTCCAAGGCCATCGACGGTGTGACGATTCTCGATGACGTCAGCTTCACGTTGCGTCCCGATGAGAAGACGGCGTTCATCAGTCGTAATGACTTGACGACTACCATCTTGATGCAGATCATTGCTGGCGAAATGGAGCCGGACAGTGGAAACGTTGTCTGGGGTCAAACGACCAGTACGACCTACCTGCCAAAGAACGTCAACGACTACTTTGCCAACAACGAGTTGACGGTTATTGACTGGTTACGGCAGTTCGCATCCAAGGAGGAGAGTGACAACACCTTCTTACGGGGCTTCCTCGGGAAGATGCTGTTCTCTGGCGATGATGTGAACCGGGAAGTCGACGTGATGTCTGGGGGCGAGAAGGTCCGGGCTATGCTGTCCAAGATGATGTTGAGCAAGGCTAACGTGCTGTTGCTTGATGATCCAACCAATCACCTGGATCTGGAATCCATCACGGCATTGAACGACAGCCTGGTCGGGTTCACCGGTAGCATCCTCTTCACATCGCATGACCACGAGTTCATTCAAACGATTGCTAACCGGATCATTGAAGTTAGCCCTAACGGTATCGTGGATCGGGCAGACACGACTTATGACGAATTCTTAGGCCACCAACAGGTTCAGGATCAAGTTGCGAAGCTGTACGCTGACAAGTAATTAAATTAATCGTAAACAGAGGGAGCCGCAGTAGGGGCTCCCTTTTTGGTTGCTCAGATTTAGTAAAAGCAAATTCGGACGAAGACAAAAGCCCAGTGGATACAAGTGCTTAGCTTTTTGGGCAAGCACCTGTATCTGCTGGGTAATTTAGAGTTAGTAAAAAATATTCAGTGTTAGTCGTCGGACTTTCTTTCCTCATCCAGGTGCCTCTTGTGTTGCCGGATAACGACGATTAACCGCTCGCGGATATCATTTGGGGATTTACGCAATTGTTTTTCAATACCCAATTGTGTTCGCTGATGTATCAGGACTTGGCCAATGGCATAGAGCTGGGCTAGACTCATTTTTGATAATTGGTCTTCCCAGTCGGCAGTGGCAAAGAAGCGGTTAACTTTCTTTTGATTGCGCCAGGTAAGCCACTTGGCCCAGAATCGAGCGTTACCAATAAGTAGCGTGAAGAAAGTCCAAATAAGCAAAACAACGACTAGAAGTTGTTCCAGTGTTGTCTCGTTTATAGCCATATTATCATACCAGGTCATTGCAATGAGGCATATTGGTATAACAGTGCCCAAATCGGCTAGCAAAAAGAATCTCCATTGTGCCAGCAGAAATCGCCACTGGGTTAAAGTAAATCTTAGTAGTCTAAAGAATACTGTTAATTTGTTGGTGGACAAAGAACCACTCCTATACCTTATTAAGCGCCTACGGGAATGAACATAATGAATAGGGCAGTAGCTGCTATTATTGCTAAATCAGTAGCAGCAATCAAAGAAATCTTTAGTACGAATGTTGCAAGAGATTCAACTTTTACCCAATCTAAATTTTGAATCTTGTTAATTTGGTTATTGTAGTCTGTCACTGTCTCAGTCGGTGTTGTCACTGTAATCTGGTGGAATTTGATGGTCAGAGAAATTTCATACTTTTCGGTAACTTGGACTTGGTTAACTTCAGTGTGATCCTTTTCAAGATGCAACGTGAATCCTGAACCACCTGCTGCAGCATCGATCCATAATCGACCATTCTTTAGTTTAACGGCTAACGTGCCTAAGATTTGATTTAAACCATCAAAGGTAAAAGTATCGTTCTGAGCTAATAATTTCTGGATGCTGTCAAGGTTGTTTGTAATTTGACCATCTTTAATCGTATACACCACAATGTTATCACTCTCTGGAGAAGAAATCGAGGCCCCTACATCTAAGCGCCAGGCAACGTCTACAGCTGGAGATGCAAACGTATAGGTAGTAGCCGTTTCAGTAAAGTTTAATTCAGGAATAGCCTTTAGAAAGGCTAGATTATCTTGATAGTAGTCCAAGTCATCGTTTGCGGCGTCAAGCGTATTCTGCGTGAGGTCAGTTGAAAATGAGAGCGTTGGAAATACAGCATCGATGTCATTAATAACTAGATATAACCATGCGCTTCCGACAACACTCTCCCAGACGTGAAATTCCCATGGCAGTGCAGCATAGGTCTCTGTTGCGTAAACCATACCACCAGTTGCATTCTTAATGGTTTGGAGGTTTTCCATTTGGGATAAATATTTGTCAGCCTCAGCTGTGTTGCCCAGTTTTTTGCAGAGTGCTATATACCCGAGGGTTCCTTCCGTCCAAATAATGTCTGGGGAACCGGAATAACCGCCATCGCTGTCACTATATGGCTTGAATCCCGAGAGACTAGCTTCGGAACTGTAAGTTTCGTTATAGTGAGCTTCATCGGTACTTTCGACCACCTTTACATTGTTTACAAGAAAAGTATCTTGTGCAGTCTTCAAAAAGTCAGCACTATTGATGTTAAAAGACTTATCTTGGATAACTGCCATACCAGCCCAGGTCACACAATCGAGGGCCCAGGAAGAGTCGATTCCGTCAGCTGAAACACCTTGATAAAAGCGTTTATTCTTGGCATCATATAAAGTATTGACAAAATGGCTGTGAATCTTATCCAGAGCGCGTTGGTATTTCTTGTTTCCAGTAACTTTTAGCAAGCCATACAGTCCTTGCATACTGGAGACTTGGTGTTCAGTGGAGCACCAGGCGATTTCAGTATCTGAAAAATCATAATTGTTGCTATATTCACCATTCCCACCTTTAAGCAGGCCGTAACGTGGATCTTTGGGATCTGTAACCATCTGACTCAAAATCCAATTGCCCGCTTTTTCGGCTACGTCAAGATGATTTTTATCACCAGTTTTGAGCATGTAGTGACACATGCCCCAGACAATCCAGCCAACAGCTCCTGTTCTAACGTAATGTTCAAAAAGAGCGCCAATATAATTGTCATAACTAAAATCAAACGAACCATCTGAGTTTTGTTCGGCAGCTAAGCGATTCATAATTTCTTTGCAGAGATCGTAATCACCACTAGTTGTGAATACTAAAAGGGCTAATCCAATATCATAAAGCCAGCTACGGGAATTCAACATGTAGCCGTACTTGCGTAAGGCTTTAGTTCCATCCTTATCGTATGATGGGTCATTTGCCGGAATTAGGAATGAGCTTGGGAGTCGGCCGTCGTGAACATTTGCTTCAGATCCAATTAGCCCAACGACATCGTATTCGTAGGAATTCGCACGCCATACACGATGTAAAACTTTAGCAATCTTCAATCCTGGATAGACCTTATTAGTGTAAAAAATATAATTACCAGCGCCGACATCAAAGATTGGAACTTCAGCATTAAGATACTCTGCATCGGTTAAAGAAAAGAAACGGGCCTTATAATTTACGAAAGTTGAATAAGGGTATTCAACAAAGCTAGTTGATTTGTCACTATTAGTTTGGACGAGTCGAATCTCTTTTAATCCTGTGCCAATAGATTTTGTGGTTGTCCAACGTCCGTTGCTAGAAAGATCACAGCTTTCTTGCAGGTAATAATCATCGGTAATGATATAAACTTCGACTTGATAACTAGTTGGGTCAGACAAGTTGAACCATGTTCCTGAGATTATGCCGGAATAGTTGGAAGAATAGTATTGATCAACATTGATATGCTGGGGGAAAATCTTATCATCTTCATTTGGAAGATTAGATACCTGACCTAGCAAAGTATTACCAGTCTCATTCAATGTGACATCGTATTGGAACTTAGCTGTATCCATTTGTGATTTGATAAATGAAAGTAGAGTGCTACTTGTACTCATAATAGATTCCTCCTAGTTATTTTTATATCAAGCGCTTGATATAACCCCATTATACGAACGTGTGTTCTTAAGCCAATATATAAAGGAACCTATGTTCGTGTCGATGGAGCCTGGAATTGATAAATAAAGTAGTAATAAATTTTGTAATATTAATAGAAAATATTTTTAAAATAAATATAGATGCACCATTCTTGACTGAAATTGCGGCTTTAACTGATATAAACTTTGATGAACCCATAGATTTTATTTAATCATAAAGAATGAATTGCAAAAATGCTACGTTGCTTTGTGTTTATGCGAATCCGAAGAATGAAAAAAGCATTGAACTTTTTCTCAAAAGCTCAATGCGATCTTTAATAACATTATATTTTTCTAGCGTGTAAATTCATTTTTTTGAGAGATGTTGTAAGTATTTGCAGGTCTTGGAGAATTCTTGACAAGACAAAATGATTTTTATTGATCTTGAAAATTCCAAATTAAAACAGTCGAATCATGACAACCCCAGCAATCAGTGTTGCCAGGCCTAACAGTTGAACCGGAACGACCGGCTTGCGAGTTGCGCCCAGCAGACCAAATTGATCGACGAGCAGGCCTCCGGCAATTTGACCCAGTAAGGCGAAGACCACCGTTTGGCCAGTGCCGGGGATTGGTGCCAGGTAGGCGTTTCCCAGTACGAAGACGGCGCCCAGTAACCCGCCAATCCACAGCCACCAAGGCTTGCCCGGACCGGTTGCTCGGCGGACTTCCTTTAGCCCGTGATTAGCGATGAGGACGATGACCAGCAGTCCCAGCGTTCCAATCAAAAAGGAAATGAATGCCGCGTGAACAGCGGAGTGCAGGACGAGTCCTAATCGACCGTTGATCGTCGTTTGTGTCGCACCCAGTGCCCCGATAAATACGCCCAGTAAGCGCCAGAGTAGTGGATTACCAGTGGGTGTTGGCCGCTGTAGCTGGTTGCGCCGTTGCAGGATTCCCGGCAGGGCTACCGTGATGATAATGCCAGCCAGTGCGAGTAGGAGACCGATGATTTTGATAAGGGTCAGCGGCTGCTTGGTCGCGCTGAACCAGCCGAAGTTGTCGATGATCGACCCCATGATGACCTGCCCGAGGATCGGCATGATAGCCGTTTGAACGGCACCGATGTGGGGAAACAGGAGAATATTGGTGGTTAGAAAAATGACCCCGAGTAGCCCACCAATCCAGATCCACCAAGGCTGGGTCGCCAGTAGGGTGCCAGAGACCCATAGCGACTGGTGGCCCAGCAGGGTGATGACTGCCAGAAAGAGGGTCCCGATGGCAAATGAAACAAACGAGGCTTGATAGGGCGAGCCGATGAAGCTGCGCAACCGCGAGTTGACGGCAGTCTGGAAGGATACGATGATACCGATCGCAATGCCGATGGTGATGGAAAGCATAAACGTTATCTCCTTGTACGATGTATTTTTAGGATGTGTAAAGTCATTATTTTATGTAGGCAGGGCCGCCTTGATGGCGTCAAAAAAGGAAGCACCGTTGCGGCCGCTTCCTCCAGTATAACTTATTTATCGGCTAGAATGGCCAGTTCATCGATTCGCTGGAAGAATCCGTCGTGATCGACCTGGGTGACCAGGGTCACGGGCCGACCGTTCGGCGTTTCAAAGGTGCGACCGCGACCGGGGCCAGTCGTGAGAACATCGCTGGTCACAGTCTTGGTGGTGACGATAGCTGGTGTCTCAGTGGCTACCGTGGTCAGAACGTCCCAGAGGAAGTAGGTCGAGTTGGTCTCAAAGTGCTGTAGGGCGGGGACCAACGCGTATCCCTGGCCGATGAAGTCCAGCGCCGGATGTTGACGCAAGGTGGCCCAGTGTTGCCGAATGGCAGGGGTCAGCGGCACCTGGTGCGTGCTTTCCAGACCGACCATTTGGATGGGAATCTGGCTGTCCCAGACGGTCTTCACAGCATCCGGATCCCAGAAGGCATTCCATTCCGTCGTGCCATCCTGTTCGGGTTCGGCGACGTTCCCTCGACCGTCGAAGGTGCCGCCCATCCAGTAGAGGCAATCAATCTTGGTGACGATGCTGGGATCAATTGCCAGGGCGCGAGCGAGGTCGGTCAGGGGGCCCGTCATGAGTAGCGTGGTCTGACCGGCCTCAGCCTGAACCTTATCGATCAGGTCGAGGTGGGCTGGCTTGGCAGCTACGGGAGTGGTCACCGTCCCGGCTTCGTTCAAGATGGGCAGGGCGTCGAGGCTAAAGGCATCGAGTCGCCACTCCTTGGGAAAGGGATTGACGCCCCGAGAATCGGACGCGGCCACATCGAGTTGGGCGCCGTGCCCAAAACGATCGATAATCTTCCGGCTAGCGGCCAGGGCTGGTTCCAGGTAGCAGTCGGCGCCAATGACACTGACCCCGGTTAGGTGAACATCTGGCATTTGTAGCAAGAGCAACAGGGAAACTAAGTCATCGACGCCACCATCGTGGTTAAAGTAGACATTACGCATCGGGTATCTTCTCCATTTCCGAACATTATTTAATCTTTTTCAAATTCATAGTTCACATACTACCGACTTTTAAAGTGGAACGCAACCCTTAGATTCCGAACGATTTAGCCAAGGTTAAGAAAACTCCCGTATACTGCTACTTATACGATTGCAGATTATTTTTAGAAAGGATGATTCTAAGATGCAACCAACGCGTAAAGGACCCAAACACTGGCTATCGCTCGTCGTTGCTGGATTCATTTTATTTGGCGGCGGTGGCGGTACGGGCTACATGCTCGGCCAACAACAGGCCAAATCGGCGCAAACAACGCAATTGAAGAACGCGCCGAAGGGCATGAAAGGCCGCCCATCAGGCAAACCTAGTGGGATGCCAACCCAAAGTAGCTCAAGCAGTAATTAACGAACATTTTAAGCATGTGAAGACTGAGAGGACTCAGAAAAAATTCTGGGTCCTTTTTGCGTGGACATTATGCAAAGAAACCGTGACGTTTGTTGATCTGATTCAGCATTGACAGTGGTCGAGCGGAAGCGGATTATAAAAGAGATTAGTTAATGCCATCATGTGGTTAACCAAATAATTATTTTCGGGGAGTGTTTAGGTTGTGGTTAAGAGCATGTTTGAAGTTGGGATTAACAGTGATGGCGTTTGGGTTGGTCAGTTTGGGTGCGGGGGTCACGGCCCAGGCGAAGGCGAAAAATGTCATTGATCATAAGGATTGCGCGGCGACCAACAAAATTTTTAAAGCTCAGGGGTTTAAGTTATCCCTGCTTCGAGTTCCTAAGAATGGCGAAATCTATGTCGCGGCGTTTACTAAGAAGCAAGACGGCAAGCGCTATGAATTTGTCGCGGGCGAACAGCCGGCTGGCAACGCTGTTAAGGTGAATATGGTCGTCTATCAAGGAAAAAAGGTCGTGTCACGGAAGTCATCTCTTTGGGGACACGTCGGCGGCAAGTACTACAAGGACCTGGTCAGCCAAAACAACCAGAATGAGACTTACATGATTGCGTCAAAGACGAAGACCTGGTCGCTCAAGATTTTGCCGCCACATAATAAGGTGGTAACGGCGACTGCGCAACAGTTAATGGGGAGCGCCGCCATGCGGGCCGATATAGCCTTCAATCGCAATAGCTTGGAATACCACGCCGATCTCGCCGCTAACCAGGGGAAGAATCTGTTGGTGTTGAATCAGCAAGATGACAAAGCATACTGGCAAGGCAAAAAAATTCTGAAAAAATATAAGGCGTACGCCGGTTATTCGAAGAAGACGAAGAAGATGTATCGAACTCTCCAGAAGAATGTGGCCCATGTGGAAAATGTTTCCTAGGCGCCAGGCGTTATTGCTGGAACTTGTGGAGAAATGATGACTTTACATCGGGGAGATTGGTGTATGAAATTCGGAAAAATCCTGTGGCGTCTTTGTTTGGCAGTGGGGATACTAAGTCTCGGTGGCTGTACGGCTCAGACCGGCTACCAAGCTGAGCATACAATTGGGTCCGGTCAGCTGCGTGCAACGACTTTTTCGTTAGTGGCTAGTGCCGAGAATTCAACGACAAATTATCGGCAACAGTACGGTTACATCGAAGATATTGGTGATCACCGGGGGTATACGGCCGGGATCATTGGCTTTACCTCCGCAACGGGGGATCTGCGGCAAGTTGTGCAGCGTTATTGTCAGTTAAAGCCCCAGCATAATGGGTTGAAACGCTATTTGCCGGCACTTCGACGGGTGAACGGTACGGCCTCACACGCAGGGTTAGGGTCGCGCTTCGTTCGGGCCTGGCGGGTAGCTGCTAAGGATTCACAGATGGTGCGGGCTCAGAATGCGATTTTGGACCGGCAATATCTGCGTCCAGTCCTGCGTGCGGCGAAGCAGGATAATCTCAGTCCACTGGGACAGTACATTTATTACGATGCCATTGTGGTTCACGGCCCGGGAAACGACAACAGTAGCTTTGGCGGTATTCGGCAACGCGCATTGCGCCTTGCCAAGACGCCACGGCAAGGTGGTAATCAAGCGAAATATCTGCGTGCCTTTCTGAAGGTCCGCACCCAAGTCATGCGGCAGGAGAAGGCGCACAAGGATCTCTCCCGCGTGAAGGTCCAGCGACAGTTGATTGAGGCTGGCAATTATCAGCTTAAGCGGCCGTTGCATTGGCGGATGTATGGGGATGCCTATCATTTGAATTAGTACTATACGTGTAAATTAAATCAGCGTCATTTCAAAAAATCACCCTTCCAGCTTTGACTCTGGAAGGGTGATTTTGTAGTGGAGAGGGTATTTGCGTATAAGTTGGTACAGTCTGGTGCAGGCAAACAAGCCGTGCGACTTATTTAGGTTGAATGTCTCGCAAACTCAGGTTAGCCGATCCCGGATACAGCGTCATCCGTTGGGCCCGGTAGCTCCAGTCGCCGTGACGGAAGCCGGTTCGGTCGACATCGAAGACAATCTGCTTAGTCTTGCGGTTGACTTCCACGAACTCACTGCGTTTGCCATTGTCCGCGTAACCGAAACCAATCAGGGTGTTGCCCTTACCGACAGCGTAGCTATTGCCGACAATGTTGGTGAAGTTACGTTTGCCCAGCGTCCGACCGAAGCTCCACGTCTTGGTGACGGTCTTCTTCAGTTGATCGATGCTGACAATTTCGCCGGCCGACCACTGTTTAGACTGCTTGGTTTTGCCGCGAGTGACGGGGACATTGTTGTCGTAGAACTCTAAGTCGATCTTACTGCCGGTGTTTTTAGCCGTGTTGATCAACATGACCGCGTGTTGGCCCCCGTTGTAGCGGTAGTGCTTGGTCGTGGGCTTCAACAGGTATTTGTGATAACTCTGCGGCAGCTTTTCCGGCGCAGCCAGGATCCACTTGAGCTTGGTGGTCTTGTAGTTAATGGCCAACATCATATCCTGATTGCGCCCGGAAATGATGAGCTCGCCGTTCTTACGGTTATAGTACATAGAATTTTGGTGGAACCAGTCGATTTTGCCATCGGCGCGGTGGGTCCCGTTGTAGTTTTCGTAGGCCGACTTGGGTAGAATGCGTTTGAGGTCAATGACCTTCTTAATTTTCCCAGTGTTGCGGTCAACCTTGATCATGGTATCCTCGACGAACTTCTTACTCCCATCGTCCACCGTCAACAGGAAGTTGTGGTTCGGTAGCTCGATGGCGTCATGGTGAATCACGGTGTTATTAGCCAGCTTGGATGGGTCATCCTTGGTTGGAAAGAGGCCGTTCATGTTGTATTGGTGGTAAACGCGCCCATAGAAGTCGGTCTCCTGAAGCGCGTTCGACTTAGAGTCGCTGGCCTTCACCTTGGTGTTGAGCAGCAGGTGCTTGTTGGCGAGCTGCTTGAATATGTGGGAAATTGGTTTAGTCGAGTACCAACGAACCTGACCCCTGGCGTCCAATCCGTAGGTGTAGCCGAGACCGCTGACGGCAAAGGTTAATTTGGTATTGCCGTGTCCCAGCGCCATTTGCTTAGGTTTGCTGGTCTTCAACGTATTCTTACCAATTGCCTTGGGTGCCGCCGTTGTCTTCATCGTGTAGGTTGTTCGCGTGGTCGTTCCATTCTTACGCGTAAAGGTCAACGTGACGCGGTTGGTTCGGTCGGCATAGAGGCCGAGCACACCAACTGCGTGTTGGGTCTTGTAACCCTTAAGGTGCTTGGTGATCGTCGTAGTGGGCGTATCCCCGTGGACGGTCAGGGTGACCTTAGTAGCCGCCTCAGTCTTGACCAGAATCAGCCAACCAAAGCGTCTGTGTTTTCTCAAAATGACACCACTTTCTTTATGTATTTGATGTGAAGTGGTAACAATGTTCTGGTGAAACCACTTACACCTGCTTACAAATTATAAATGGCGATTGTAATGGAAGTATAAGAGAGTTGTGAAAATTATGTGAAGTTCAGGCGGATTGCAGAAAAGTTCGTTTCTCTAAAACTAATGTGACAATTATGTTACAATAAAACAATCACAGGCAGTGAAAACGAGGAGGAGTTTACATGGATTCACAAGATCGCATTAATTTTAAATTAGGGGCCAAGAGCCAAATCTTGGATCATATCGGATTTTACATATTACTCTCAATTCTATGGATCGCATTAAATTGGATCGGTGGCATGGTCTATGAACGTAGCGCCAACATTTTCACGCAAACCTTGGCGACTAATGGCGGAACGACCATCAGTGGTTTCTTTTCATTCGGTTGGTTATTGATTATTGCGGGATCAATGATGCGGGCGGGGACCCGTTTGACCATGATTGATATTGACCGGGGAACTGCCAAGTTGGATAATCCCATTCAACGAAGCTTCAAGTTATTTGATAACGGCCGTTACTTCTTGGGCTGGATCTTCATCGGGATTCTGATCGCCATCTTCACGTTCCTGTGGAGCTTGCTGTTGATCGTACCGGGATTCATCAAGTCTTATTCCTATTCGCAGGCATTCTTCCTGTACCGGGACGCAATCGACAAGGGCGAAGAACTCTCACCATTACAGGCGATTACCAAGTCACGACACATGATGAATGGTAACAAGGCGTTCTTGTTCATCATGGACCTGAGTTTCATCGGCTGGTTCCTGTTGGTGATGATCACGTTTGGCTTAGCAGGCCTGTTCGTTCAACCTTACTATGACATGGCACGGGCGAAGTTCTTTACGCAACTGGTTGTCCGCCACGACGAACCGCAAGCAACGGTTGCTGGCGACAATCACGACGATTCTGTTGAGTAAATCATCGCCTTGCCGGGTGCTGGCGATCGGCCGTGACGCTGTGGCTTAGGTTCTTTCGCCTACATCAGTTGGGGTCTACGCTGTGGGGCAACCTCTAGAGCCAAAGGGCGGTCTCTAGAGGCGATCGGAAGCCTCAAAAGTCGAGTCTACCAATCGTCCCGGGGTCTAAGCTAGCTAGGTACGCTAGCAAAGACCCCCGTCACTGCGTAGACCCCAACTGCCTCCGGCTACAGAGCAAGTCTAGACGGTACCTTCAGAGTAAAAGCTGTTTACGTGCAGAAGGTCTATCGTTGGTGTCATGTTCAGGAGCGCTGCTGTTGGCGTTATTAATTTATAGTAGTATCATCACTAGGCTACCTGTGAGGTTCGGTGGTGATATGGTTAACGGAATAGTGGGGACTATTGCGTCATTGATTTCGGGGAATTTAAACATATCTTGTATCAGGACCAGCGAGCGAAGGCTTGGCTGGCCCTTTTGTGTCTCTGCAGTGAGTTAGTGGATTGAGAGATAAGTTGGTGTGTTAGAACGGTACAGTAGTGTCTACCGGAGGGATGGTGAAAATGGATGCGGGTGGTTCGAAGCCATATTAGCCGTGAGGGTGGCGCAAATAGGCTCAGCCGTGGGAATTATCTTGGTAGCGAGCTTTACTGCCTAGATAATTGGTGACTTGGAAACTCGTTCCTTAGAGGTTCCAAGTCAAGCTGGGAGACCGCACTTTGGCTCCCGGCGTCCGCCCTAGCGTTCCAGCCTATTTGCGCCGCCCGGTAAGGCGATGGTGTCCTCCCTACTGCAGTCCCGGTCCATTTTCACCATCCCGGGAGGCGCCAATAAGGCCAGTCAAACCGGCAATCACAATTAATTTTCAAACAAGGGGTTGCCATTTTAACTGTACTAGGTATAATAGTACACACAGAACACGTAGCCAAACCAAGGGGTGAAAAACATGCAAGTAAACGATCAATCCGGCCTGCCGTACTACGAGCAGCTGGTGTTACGCGTTAAGCAACAGATCGTCCAGGGCATCTTGCGACCGGGTGACCGGTTACCGTCCGTCAGAGAGATGGCGCGGCAGGAACAACTGAACCCGAACACGGTCAGCAAGGCTTACAAGCAGTTGGAAGCTCAACAAGTCATCACCACGGTCCACGGGAAGGGCACTTACGTCCGCGAGGCAGTCACACCGGCCGGCGACTCGGCACAGGTGATTGCCACGAAGAAACAACTCCTGACATTGTTGACGGAGATTCGGTACCTCGGTGTACCGTTGGACGAAGTTGTCGATTGGATCAAGGCGGCATATGAGGGGGTAGAGCAATGACGTTACAAGTTTCAGGATTAAGCAAACAAATTAGCGGTCGTGCAATCATTCAGGACATTAACTTTGAATGGGCACCCGGTGAAATCATCGGTTTAGTCGGTCGAAATGGTGTGGGGAAAACCACCCTATTTCGGACGATGATGAATCAATACGTGCCAGAAGCTGGTCACGTAGCGATTGATGGCGAGGACATCCTCGATGTGCCCAGTCGCCAGGAGCAGCTCTTCTTTATTGATACGCAGTATAACTTTTTAAGTACTTACCGGTTGTGGGAACTGCCTCGGTTCTTCGGGACGGTGTACCCCAACTTTGATGGCAAACGTTTCACTAAACTAATCGCCCAGTTCAAGTTAGATCCGAACAGTCAGTACCGGCGGCTCTCCAAGGGGATGCGGGCGTTAGTCAACCTGATTCTGGCGTTGACCTCGAATGCAACTTACATTATCTTGGATGAACCCTTTGACGGACTGGATGTCATCGTGCGGGAGAATATCGCAACAATGGTCATTGATGAGGTGGCCGACCAGCAGAAGGGCTTCCTGATTTCCTCACATGACCTGAATGAACTCGACGGTTTGAGTGACCGGGTCCTGTTGTTGAAGGACAGTCAACTGGTTCACGACTATAATCTGGAAGAAGTCCGTTCACGGGCCAAAAAGATTCAGTTGGTGCTCAACGACAAGGTGATTCCGGATGTGCTCAAGAAAAACAGCCAGTTGATCCGGGTCTCTGGACGGGTATTAGTTGTGGTTATTACCAACTACACGCCGGCCATCGAGCAAGAGTTAAAGGCGTTAAAGCCAGTCTTATTTGAAGAATTACCATTGACCCTGGAAGACCTGTTCCGTGCTAATTTGGCGCACGACACGGGCTACCAGCTGTTGAAGTAGGGGAGGAGACACAGACATGTTTAAGAATCGTTTGGACCAGTTGATTTGGCAACGCCATCGCAGAATGCTTTTTGCCGTCGGGGCGATGGCCCTGTTTGGCGTTGTGATGATCGCCCTGATTGCCCTCCACGATGTGACTAATGATCATTACAGTCGTAACCTGGTGAACGCCGTAACCATGCAACAGTGGGCACCGTACCGGGGCATCTACTTCTCTGGGTTTTCCGTTTGGCTGATGATTGCTGCCTGGTTGGCTGGCTTAGAAATGATGCACCTTGATCTACGGGATAACTTTAACCAGTTTCTGTTCAGCAGTGGCTTCAGTCGGCAACAGATCTACTGGTCGAAAATCAAGGTGGCCTTTCTGACAATCTTATTTATTGATTGCGTCACGATTGCCGTACAGTATCTGATCTACTGGGTCGGCACGCCGAGCGGCTACACCTGGCATATTGGTTGGCCGGGTATCCTGTCATCCTGGTTGTTTGGGCTGATGATCTCATTTGGCCTGTTCGCCATTAGTTGGTTTGCTTCCTTGATCATTGGTCAAGAAGGCCCCCTAGTCGTGACCATCGCGGGCTTTACCTTTTCTTTAGGCGGATATAGCGCAATCAGTGGTAATATAGTGAGGAAGTTGACCTCGCTAACGGAAACGCAGATTATGTGGTGCGTCTTGACGTTCGCGGTCATTCTTGCACTGGCACTGCTTATCTGGGGATCGGCTCTATATCAACGGCTTTCACTGGAACATAATGGTGAGTACTTAATGTTCCCGCACTTGCGGGTTCCGGTATACATCGTCTTTGTCATTTACGTCACGTTCTTCTTCAGTTGGACGTCGGACGGGACCTCGTTCGTCCTGTCCCTGCTGTTTACGTTGTTATTCGGTTACGCCTGGTTATGGCGTCCCCGACTGGGAGAACAGTGGCATCAATGGCGTGAACGTAAACGCGGCTAGAGAGTAGGATTTAACGAAAGTAGTATCGGTACACCACGGCTTGGGGAGGTCAGTGAGTACCAAGGGGAGCGTCACAACGTTGGGGAACGCTGTGGCGAGACGAAACGGGCACCGACAACTGTTGTGGTTGTGGGTGCCCGTTTTTTGTCAGCAATCGTGTCAAAAAGGCCATTCCCGGTTAAGTGGGGAATGGCCTTAATTGTGCTGTTGGGACAGTTTAAGAATCTCTATGGTTTGTTAAATTCGTGCGACTATTTCGGCGTTTTTGACATTAGTAATAAGTAAGAGCCCTAGTTCCGGGGAACCCGGAACCGCAAGTACAATGTGCGGCATGTCGAAAATGAATGCTGCTATCATCAGTCTCGAAAGATTTTAGCCATGGTCTTCCCTCGAGCCAATTCGTCGATCAGTTTGTCGAGGTAGCGCAGACGTTGCATGGTGGGGTCCGCAATCTCTTCAACGCGAACACCACAAACGACGCCGGTAATTTTGGTGGCATTGGGGTTGAAGCGGGGGGCGTTAGTCACAAAGGTGGCACAATCCACATTTGCGTCCAACTGGGCCTGTAGCGCAGGCGCATCGTAACCGGTCAGCCAGGTGATGATCTCATCGACTTCGGCGGCAGTGCGTCCCTTCTTTTCGGCCTTCTGGACGTACAGCGGATAGACCCGCGCAAAACTCATTTTGAAGATTCGAGGGGTGGTCATGGTGGGACTCCTTTCAGACGGTTTGCAGGTACCAGTCGTAGACGCGCTGGGCCTGCGCTGACTTCAGGTAACGGAGTTCAATTGCTTGGTTCTTGTTACCGTGGCGCACGTTGACGATGAGGTGCATGAGACCGGTTCGTTTCATCCAGATGGACTGGTTCAGCCGAACCGACTGGATCATGTCAACGGGGAGGTAGTAGGTCTCCTTGGTCCACATGTGGCCAGTCTGTAGCGCCAGCATCCGCGGGGTGATCAAGCCACCACCCGTTTGGTGAGCGGCGAAGCGCCCTTGAAAGAAGGCGATGACTAGAATCAGAGCAAAGGCCCACATCCAGTGCGGTAGCAAGAAGCTGGCAAGGGCTACTGGGGCAATAACAATCAGTAAGGCGTTACGGATGAGATACCACTGCCGGCGGTCAGCAACGTTGAGATCACTGAGGTCTGGCGTATGATCCGGTAGCCAGTCCACAAATGGAGACGCCACGTCATAGAGTTGTGACTGGGGTACGGCCGGGAGAATCACCAGGTCGTCATCGTCGTCCTTGGAAGCGGCCTTGGAGGCCAGCAGGACTTGGACCGTTTGGATGTGCAGCCATTGCCGGAAAACGTTTTGTTTGACCCGGATGGCCTGGATGCGTTTGAGCGGCGCGGTGATCGTGTTGCGTTGGAATAGCCCCTTCGCCGTCTTTAGCTGGTCCCCCTGCAACGCGACGTCGAAGTGAAAGTAGCGGATGTAGGTCCATAGAAAGGCACCGACCCAGGCAATAGCGACCACGGCTACGGCACCACCGATCAAGACGATTAATGCTAAATGCGTGGCGTCAGCAATCAGTGAATCGGTCCAACTACGCGGAACCTTGTTATAAATGGCTAACAGAATCAAAAGTAAGGGGATGAATCCCGTCGAGGTAACCGCAAACTTAAGCAGGGTGCGGTTGTTGATCCGATAATGGGCGGTCACTGGCGTGGTTGCGGGCAGTGGAAGCGGATCTGTTTCTGTAGTCTCCGCAGTTGCCGTAGCGGCCGTCGAATCGGTTGTCGCTGCGGCAGTTGCGCCTAAACGGTAGCCGTCGATGGTATCGGCAAGTGTCGTGGGAACAGCAGCGAGCCGCGCTTCGGGTTTGTTATCATCATGGCTGGCGGTTTCAATATAGAGTTCTTCCAGCTTAAATGGGGCTAGGAAGAACCACTGCTTCCGTTGAACCGTTTGAATTCGTGAATAAGGAATATGCTCGTGGTGGCGAACAAACACCCCAGAGTTGACTTCGACGGCCGTCGGGGTAACCCGGTAGCTCAACGTGGCCCAGCGCGTGGCGGGCCAAATGATTATGACAAGGACAATTCCAGCCCAGCTTAGTGCAAACCAAAGGGGCTGGTTATACAGGGTGAGGACCAGAATGAAGAGAAACCAATATTCCTTGATTGAATTAGCAATATGCAGGAGTAGGCCCAGTGGATGGGTGCGTTTAGGCTTGATCATGGCGGGCCTCCCGCGCGAGCCGCATGATTTGATCGCGCAATGCTTCGGCTTCGTCGAGTTCCAGGCCTTCGATGCCGTGATCAGTAGACGCGGTGGCAATTGACACCTTGGTCAATTTTTGCCACTGCAGTAGCGGACCGGCGTTGAGCGTGACGTTTTGGACCCGGGCAATCGGAATGGCGACCCGTTTTTTAAAGATAAATCCGGACTGCATTTCAACGGCGACCGCGGAAATCTGGTAGCGCGTGAATCGGTAGCGGTAGGGGATGAGGCTCCCTTCGATGATGGGCTCGATAATAGTAATTGCCGCAAAGGTGGAGACCAGCCAGAAGGGCCAGCTCCAGTAGCGGTAGGTGAGCCAGATGAGACCAGTGATGACTACTAAGGCCGCAAAGCTACCCACCGCGCTGATTCCCCAGATGAGCTTGATGCGGTTGGGTAGGTGATGATTTTCAGATGACATAGATGTGTGAAACTCCTCTCCTGATATAACCAGTGTAGCAAGTCCCCCATCCCTTGACAACCATGGGGGTTAACTAATTACGCCTCCGGGCTGGTGAAAATGGGCCGTGATGCTGAGGGCGGACGCCTAAAGCCAAAGAGCGGTCTTTAGGCTGAACTTCAAGCCGTGAGAACCACGTCTTAAAGTTCCCAATACGCTAACCGGCAAAGGGCGCCGCTAAGCGTATTCCCACAGCTGAGTCCATTTTCACCAGCCCTGCGGCTCATATGGTGTTAACCCGTGACGATGATGTTAGCCCGTACTGCGGCTGTAGGCGGTCCCCACAGCAGACGGAATCTCTGGCAGCCGCAGGCGACAATTTTCAACGTTCAGGAATTAATTGAAAAATTAGTTAGCGCTGGCACAGCGGGTGGTTTACCGATTAACCCCAATCATTTTCGACGATTTGGGGTTTGACGGATGAACAGTCGGCCCGTATAATACTTTACAACAACCAAATAAGTCCTTTTAATTTAGTCCCGTGAGGCTGATAAAGGTACGGTAGAAGTCATTCGTGCGCCTAGGCACGAGTGAACCTAGCGGCTGGAATTCTTGCGGGATTCGGCCGCTTTTTTCATGCCGATAGGGTTGAAATCGAATCGATGGAGGAATTTAGTTATGTCACAGATTTACGTTGCGAGTCCATTCTTTAGTCCAGAACAGGTCGACCGGGTGAAGCGCCTAGAGGCTGCCCTGGAAGCCAATCCAACGGTTAAAGATTTCTATTCACCACGGCTTCACCAAGATGCGGCCAACGAACAATTTACCAAGCCATGGGCCACGGAAATCTTCCACCGCGATATGGATCAAATTGCGGCGGCTGATGTAATCGTTACGGTCATCGACTTTGAGGCCAAGAACCTGGATTCTGGTACGGCCTACGAGTTAGGTGTGGCTACGATGAGTAACAAGCCAATCATTGCCCTGCAGGAAAAGGATGAAGCCGTCAACTTGATGGTTACCGAGAGTATGCACTGGTACAGCAAGAACGTCGATGACTTCAAGACTTACGACTTCAGCACCCTCCCAGCCGGCGAGTTCGTCGGCCAAATCCTCTAGTCTTCGGTTGGGTGAAGATTACCGCCTGCGGCAGCCCGGGATTCCGCCGCTGTGGGGACCGCCGTCAGCCAAAGGGCGGTCTGACGGCTCGGTTTGAAGACACAGAAAACGTGTCTTCAAACGCGTCCCATGGTGTAGGTTGACTGGAAAACGTCAACCAACGCCATCGCCACGGCTGGCTCCATCCCAGGCTGCCTCCGGCTGAAATGTGATGATGACCATTCTAGCGGATTTAGCCAGGTAACTTAGCTAGCCGTTTGATGGGGTGATAGCATGTCTCTGAACCGGCCAAGGTCGATTTCTGCAACTGAGCTCATTTTCACCGGTCCTACGGCTCAGACGGTGTTAACCCGTGATAGAGAAGACTAGTATCTTGATGCGTCAAATTAAAGCTTGAACGTGATTGGTGATTAAGCCAATCGCGATGTACATAGGCCGTCTGGATAATCTTCCAAAATTGGTGAATGCCAGAGACTGGCGGAGAAGCTGCTAACAGTTTTGACGGCATTCTTGCAACATAAGCCGGAGGAGGTCAAGGATGGAGCCGGCTGTGGCGGTGATATTAGCTGATGATTCACCAGCTGATATCACGGGACGAGCTTGGAAACTCACGATTTTTGTGAGGTTCCAAGTCGAGGTCCAAGACCGTACTTTGGCTTGGACCGGTCCCCACAGCAGGCGGAATCCTTGGCAGCCGCAGGCGACCAGTTATCACAATTTAATAGTTCCAAAGTCAAAACAGTTCGCAGCATTCGAGAAGAGAAAGGTGAGGACGCATGGCACAAGAGATTAAAGCAACCGCAACAAAAGCACCTAAGGAATTCGGGAGAGTCGAGTCGATTCCTCGTGAGCACCGGCGGATGTCCAATTGGGATTTGTTCGCCACCTGGATTGGCGCTAACGCGAATAACGGAACCTGGTACATTGGTGGGGTCATTGCTGCCTGTGGGTTCCTGACGGCGTCGACTACGTTAGTCGTTGTGGGATTGATCTCTTACGCCTTACTGGCGGTGGCCAGTTACATGGGCTACCGTACAGGATTACCGGCGATGGCGCTGACCCGAGCTTCGTTTGGGTTACGCGGGAGCTTCATTCCGTCGGTTATCAACGTGATTCAGTTTATCGGGTGGGCCGCGGTCAATACATTTATCGCAGCAACTTCGATCAGCTACATCTTCGGGGAGCTCTTCGGTTGGCCATTGTATGGCAAGCCCGGTGGGACCTTCGGCTTGATCGTTGGAATTATTATCATGAGTGTCCTGCATTTATTGAGCATTTCGTTGGGCGAACGGTCGGTTCGATTGATTGAACGAATCGGGATTATCCTCGTCGTGATCTTCGTGTTATGGGAATCGGTAGTTGTATTCCGGACGGTTTCCTTTAGTGAAATCGTTGGCTGGCAACCGCCCCACAATCTGCGGATGAGCTCTGGGGTGGCAGCCGACACGTTGGCAGCTTTCAACCTCGCGTGGGTCACGGCAGCGTCCGACTTTAGCCGTTTCACCAACAAGAAGTCGGCGGCGACCAAGGCCAGTTTTCTGGGCGCCAACTTCGGCCTGTTCTGGTTTGCCTTCATTGGGTTATTTGCTACGATTGGGACGGCGGTCTCACTGAACCATTTCGACCCGAATAACTCCGACCCTAGTACGGTGGCTGCTAAATTGGGGCTGGGTATCATCGCCTTACTGGTCATCGTGCTGACCAGCACCACGGCTAACGCAGTCAACCTGATGTCGGCCGGGTCCGCACTGACAAACATGACGCACCGGTTGTCACTGAACGTGAGCTTGTGGATTGTGACGCTGGCAGCAACGGCCGTCACCTTTATTCCGGTCTACCTCGCAAGCTTCCTAGACGTTTTCGAAACGTTTTTGGACGGGATCGGTATGTTTCTGGGACCGGAAATCGCCATCTTCCTGGTGGATTACTTTATCTTGAAAGGCAAGCAGTACAAGCTGAGTGAATTCACCAAGGTTCACGGTGCCTACTGGTACGCTCATGGTGTCAACTGGATTGCCGTAGCGAGCTGGGGCTTGGGAGTTGCCGCCTACTGGGGCTTGAAGCAGGTGCCAGTGATTGCCACGACAATTGGGGCAACTTTCATTGCGATGGCCATCACAGCCGTAATCTACTTCATCGGTATGCGGTTTACTCGAGTAGCGGCGCCAGCCAAAGCCTCATAAGAACAGCATGGGGAAACGGATACATTCTGAAAACCTATTAATATAGAAGAAACTAACACGGTAATTCATGACGGGAGTGATTGAATTGCCGTGTTTTTGGCGTTTCGGGTCCATTTTCACTGGGCGTTAATGGCGTCAAAGTTAGTTGACGGTCAACACTGAACTTTGTGGGGTGTTTGTATTGGGAGAAAGGCGCTGGCTGGGTATCCTTAAGGCAGGCTCAGAGTGGAAATCTGACGTTAGGCCGGGGACAGTGCGCAGTCTAAATTGGCGAGTAACGAAGCAGGAGGTCCGTGAGTGGACGTGTTAGAATGAAGATGGAAGCTCAGTATAGGAGGGTGATCAGAATGATGCAAAAGATGCCGATTTTACCACTAGTTGACCGGTTGACGGCTGGTAAGAGTGTGACCTTGACCACAAGTGATGGGTTAAATGTCCTCATTCAACCAGAGGTGGCGGCAGGTAGATTGACGGGAAATTACGTCAGCAGTGCACTTCCTGGCATTCGCTACGACGATCCTCGGATTATCTTGAAGGAGACTTTGACGGAATTCGATGCCCGTAACGTAACCATTTCCAGTATCGATTAGAACGTTGACCCAGGCCATAGAGCATGGAAAATATTAATGGCGCAGAAACTCCCTGACTTTTTAGTGGTTAGGGGGCTTTCGTTTATGCCAGGTGAATGAGAAGTGAGAGAATTGAAGATCGACTTTGCGATGTTGACGGCCAAGGAGACGTTGAAGATTCGGCTGTTGACCTTTATCAATGATGAGAAACGACATTTTAGTTTGACAGAATTTGCTGAAATGACTAAGGTGAGCTATTCACGGGCCTACCACGTTTTGCTGAATCTCAGAGCGGACCTGGAGGTGTTGGACCGGCAAACGTTATTGACCAAGGATGACTTGGTGACGAGTGTCACGATGGATGACTATCGTCGTTGGCTCTACCGGCAGAGCATTCCGTATCAGGCGATGCTGGCGACGTTGCGGGAGGATTACCAGCAGACCAGTACCTTCTGTGCTGACCTGGGCATCAGTACGTCCACCTTCAACCGGCGCATGAAGGAAATGAAGCAACAGCTGGCCCAGTACGATTTGCAACTGACGGCCAATCCACTGCGGGTCGTGGGTAACGAAGCCCTGATCCAACTGCTTTATTTTATGCTGTTTAGCACGACACTGACGCCAGTGGCGGATCTGCCAAAGTTGTCGGCACGCATGCGGCCCATCCACGATCAGGTCATGACGACCTACGCCAACGGGGCCATTTATCAGGAGTCCATTAGTTTGACACAGCGAAAAGACCTGCTCGTCACGTTGGCGCTGTTACGTTTGGACCAGGGCCATCGCTATGCGCCACTGCGTTTTCCACTGGGGCATTTGACCGACCTGCGGGGATTAGCGGGGGCCTTACAGACGCGACTGGGGGATACGCCACAGGAGGCGCTGACGGAATTGGCCACGCTGGATTACCTGTTGACGAGCTCACCGTATTTTGTCCGAGCTCTACAACCCCAAGCGATGCAGCGAATCTATCTTGGTATCAAGCAACGTTTAGGCAGCTACGAGTTGGCCCCTGGCGTGCGGGAGTTGTCAGACTATGCGACCGGTCGCGATTGGTTCGCCAACTGGCTATTCTCGCTCTGCCAGTTCATGTTGCTCTTCCGAGTGGATCCTTTGCTCCGACCGGAAATCACGGCCCTGTATAAGCCGACCGAGTCGTCGATGGCGGCCGCTGTGGCGTTAGCGAAGAGCATGGGGCGCCTCTACCCCGGTGAAGTGGCAGCCGCGGATGTCCGACTGGTGCAGAAACATTTGAGTAAATATACGAATGGCCTGAGCCTGACGGAAGCCAAGGTTGAGATTCTGGTAACTTACGATATGATCGGGGTGACCACGGATATTTTCAATCGGCTATTGAGTGGCGTCGTCCACCTCAGTCTGCTGACGGATCAGACGGTGATCGATGCGCGGAACCGGGACAATTACCTCGTCATCTACGGTGTCGATCCGTTGGCGGCGGGATTCGCTCAGCGCAATCGCCTGGAGGCTTTTCACTGGGTCAAGGAGTTGGCTTACGGGGAAAATCTGGATCGCTTGATTCGGGTGCTGCGCCATCACGAGTTGTCGCTCTTTGCGTTGGACTTCAATAACCGGACGCACCCACTGGACGAGGATTCTTAATTCGTCAATCGGGGTGCTGAGGGACAAATACTTTGCTGAGTATGGCTGATATCAGTGGGCTAGGAGATGTTTCTAGCCTGCTTTTTATTTATTCCGGTAGTCGTCGTACGAACAACTTATATGAGATTCGTGAAAATGGCTATCTTTTGGGGTCAAATTAGGATATATGGCGGACTAATTATGCGGCTGGATTGTTTCATAGTAGACAGTTAATGATATAATGAAAGCGGATACAATTATGCAGCAATTGGAGTTGAGAAAATGGTGAAGCATGAGCAATTACAAAAGTTAACTGAGATCTACGGCTTAGTGACGCAGTGCTATAACCAACCGCTGACGGAGCTAAGTTTGAATTTACCGCAGTGCCAGTTGCTGACGTACGTAGCCAGTGAAGAGTTATCGGTAGCACAAGTGGCGCAGAGACTAGGGTTTTCGGCAACGCGGACATCAAATCTCGTTGTTGATCTGTGCAAACGCGGTTACCTGAGCCAGCGGGTGGCAACAAAGGACCGGCGGCGTCGGTACCTCACGCTGACGGTGCTGGGGCAGAAGAAGCTGGATCTGATTCAAGAGAAGCTGCCAGCAACGCTGGATTCGACGCTTCAGCAGTTGCAAAGTGGTATTAGTTAGCACGATTCCCACTGAAGGACATAAAAAGTGGCTGAAAAAAACCGGTAGCTCCTGAGGAGTTACCGGTTTTTGGCTTGCGATTTAACGGAGGCGGTTGTGTGCCGACGGGTCCAAAGGTCAGCGACCAAGCCACAGACAACGACTGTGACTAGGCCAGCAGCGCCGAGGGTTCCTAGACCCACAGCAGTTGGCGTGATTTGCCATTTCACTAAAATTGCGAGGCCAGCAATTGTGAGGACGGCAATAAATAAAGGAGCTAATAATTCAATGAACATTTTTGTATGGGTCATTGGGATCACCACTTTCTGCAAAATGAAATATAAAAAATATTATGATGCAAACCCGTTGAAAACACAAGAAAAATTGGTATTTTTAGGGTTATCTATTTAATGGGTAATATAAAATTAAAGTTAGGGACAATTAAAAAATCCTTTACAATCTGTGCGCTGTCAGTATAATGGGGAGATAGCAAAGAGATAGGGGAGTTGGAAAATATGACAGACAACGTTTCAACGAAGTCGACAAAGATGGCCGGCTACGCAAACGGACCGTCATTGGAAGAAGTTAACGGGACCGTATCGGTACCCAAGGAAAAAGGCTTTATTAGGAATTTAATGGCGTTCTCCGGACCAGGGGCATTAGTCGCTGTGGGTTACATGGACCCGGGAAACTGGGTAACCTCGATCGGTGGGGGTGCCAAGTATGGCTACTTACTGATGTCAGTGATCTTGATGTCGAGTTTAATCGCGATGTTACTGCAATACATGGCGGCTAAACTGGGCATCGTGACGCAAATGGACCTCGCGCAAGCCACTCGTGCGCATACCAGCAAGCGAATTGGGGCCGTGCTGTGGGTCGTGACCGAGCTCGCTATTATGGCGACAGATATTGCCGAAGTTATTGGGGGGGCAATTGCCTTACAATTACTGTTCGGCGTGCCACTGGTTCTTGGGGTGTCACTGACGGTATTTGACGTCTTGTTACTCTTATTGTTAACGAAATTAGGCTTCAGAAAGATTGAAGCTATCGTGATCTGCCTGATTACCGTAATTCTGGTGGTCTTCGCTTACGAAGTGGTCATTGCGCAACCGAACATGGGCGCGGCCGTGGCGAACTTTATTCCACGGACGGAGATCGTCCACTCAGGTCAACTGACGATGGCCTTGGGAATTGTGGGGGCGACGGTGATGCCGCATAACCTCTACTTGCATTCATCAATCTCGCAGACGCGGAAGTTCAACCGGGAAGATCCAGCCGAGATGCGTCGTGCCGTGAAGTTTACGACCTGGGATTCCAATATTCAGTTATTTGGCGCGTTCATTATCAACTGTTTGCTCCTCTTGTTGGGGGCAGCGATGTTCTTCGGTAAGGGCACGGATCAGTTGGGAACGTTTGGTAACCTTTACGCCGCGTTACAGGATAACCACTTGGCTGGTGCAGTTGCGTCGCCATTGTTGTCCACGCTGTTTGCGGTTGCCCTGTTGGCCTCCGGACAGAACTCAACGATTACGGGGACGCTGACGGGACAGGTCATTATGGAAGGATTTATCAATTTAAAGATTCCATTGTGGGTTCGGCGTCTCGTGACCCGGCTGATCTCAGTGGTACCCGTAATTATTTGTACGATTATCTATGGCGGCAATGAAGCCGCGCTGGATAGCCTGCTGGTCAATTCACAGGTGTTCCTGTCGATTGCGCTGCCGTTTTCCATGATCCCACTGACAATCTTCACGTCCTCCAAGAAAATCATGGGGACGGAGTACGTCAATAAGCGCTGGATCACGGTTCTGGCGTGGACGTGTACGATTGTTCTGACGTTGCTGAACATTCAGATCGTTTGGGAAAGTCTGACAAGTCTCTTTTAGGAAGTTACCGTGTCGCTAAGTCACAGTAAAGGTTGCGTGGTGTATTGACATTTGCCCGCCGTCCCGGTATCATCGACATCATAAGCAATGAATCAGTCCAGTAGTGGGTGCGGCTCCGGTCAAGAAATCTGACGGTGCTGGGAGTCAGGACGTCCGTAACCACGAATTACGCTGAGGAGCGGCCGAGTAATCGGCGGGTCATTCCGTTAAAGATGACGAGCGGTTGTCAATTGACAACAACTTGGGTGGTAACGCGGATTTCAATTCGTCCCTGATGGCATAGCGCCATTGGGGACTTTTTTATTGAGAGATTTATATAGGAGGAACGGAAATGTCAATTATTGATGAGTTAAAATGGCGTGGCGCGATTAACCAACAGACTGATGAAGCTGGCCTGGGCGAGTTGGTCAACGATAAGGCAGTCGGCCTGTACGTTGGAATCGACCCAACTGGGGATTCCATGCACATTGGTCACTTGATTCCCTTTATGATTCTGAAACGGTTCCAGTTAGCTGGTCACCGGCCTTACATCATTATCGGTGGGGCAACGGGTTCTATCGGTGACCCATCCGGGAAGAAATCGGAACGGGTGCTGCAGACGATGGACCAAGTTCGCCATAACCAAGACTGCTTGACCAAGCAAATGGAACACCTTTTTGGTCAAGACGGGACCTTTAAGATTGTGAACAACTACGACTGGTTATCAAAAATCTCCTTATTAGACTTCTTGCGTGACTACGGGAAGCTCTTCAACGTGAATAACATGTTAAATAAGGAAGTTGTTGCTTCGCGGTTGGAAGTTGGGATTTCCTATACGGAATTCACTTACCAAATCCTGCAATCCATCGATTTCCTTCATTTGTTCACGAAGGAAGACGTTCAGCTCCAAATTGGTGGTGCCGACCAGTGGGGGAACATCACGGCCGGAATTGACCTGATCCATAAGCTCAAGGGATCAGATGCCAAGGCATATGGGTTGACCATTCCATTACTCTTGAAGGAAGACGGGACTAAGTTTGGGAAGTCCGAAGGCGGCAATATCTGGCTTGACCCAGAAAAAACGTCACCATACGAGTTCTATCAATTCTGGTTCAACACGAATGACAAGGATGTTATCAAGTTACTGAAGTACTTTACCTTCCTGGACCAAGACCAGATCAAGGAATTGGAAACGGCAGTGGCAACGGAACCTAAGAAGCGGGAAGCTCAGATTCGCTTAGCCGAAGAAGTCACGGAATTCGTTCATGGCCATGACGCTGTAGTTGAAGCACAACACATTACCAAGGCACTGTTCTCTGGGGATGTTGCGGACTTGACGGCCAGTGAAATCGAACAAGGCTTCAAGAAGATGCCTTCCGTGACGGTTAGCGGTGACAAGAAGAACTTGGTAGAGTGGTTAGTTGACGACACTAAGATTGAATCTTCACGTCGACAAGCACGAGAAGACCTGACCAATGGGGCAATCCGGATCAATGGTGAAAAGATTACGGATACGGATGCTGAAGTTGACCCAAGTAGTGCCTTCGATGGTAAGTTTGTCATCGTTCGTCGTGGGAAAAAGCGGTACTTCTTAGTTCGAATCGCTAAATAGTTACGGGTTTTATGAAAGGCAGTCACTATTTTCGGTGACTGCCTTTTTTGACGCCAAAATAAAGACGAACGCGGTACTCATTAAAAAGAAGAAACACACGGCCGTCAGTTAACAATTCAGACGCTTTCAACTATAAGTTTTGCCTTTGGAAAAAGATGAATTTATTTTCAATATTTAGTTGACGGTGGGGTTCTCACTTGGTATAGTTATATACGTTGTCAACGCGAGTTACCAACTAGACCAATTCGAAAGATTGAAATTAGTTCTTGACAGTGATGATGATAAAATGTTATATTAATTGAGCTGTTGCATTTGAAACAGCGAATCAACGAGAAACGTTGCTAAATCAAACTTCTTGTTGACATCAAATCAGTAACATGATATGATGATTGAGCTGATTGCTTCGGTAATTAGTTATGTAGACCTTTGAAAACTGAACATTGTTTCGACAAACCAAATATGTGTAGGGCGGTTTGATACTCGGTATCAAACCCAAACAATATTTGCGAAGTCAATTCGCTTTTATGAAAATAAAGTAACAACAATCGATGAGCTATTCAAGCATCATCTTTAAGATGAGAGTTTGATCCTGGCTCAGGACGAACGCTGGCGGCATGCCTAATACATGCAAGTCGAACGAGCTTCCGTTGAATGACGTGCTTGCACTGATTTCAACAATGAAGCGAGTGGCGAACTGGTGAGTAACACGTGGGTAACTTGCCCAGAAGCAGGGGATAACACTTGGAAACAGGTGCTAATACCGTATAACAACAGAAACCGCATGGTTTCTGTTTGAAAGGTGGTTTCGGCTATCACTTCTGGATGGACCCGCGGCGTATTAGTTAGTTGGTGAGGTAAAGGCCCACCAAGACAATGATACGTAGCCGACCTGAGAGGGTAATCGGCCACATTGGGACTGAGACACGGCCCAAACTCCTACGGGAGGCAGCAGTAGGGAATCTTCCACAATGGACGAAAGTCTGATGGAGCAATGCCGCGTGAGTGAAGAAGGGTTTCGGCTCGTAAAACTCTGTTGTTAAAGAAGAACACTCTTGAGAGTAACTGTTCAGGAGTTGACGGTATTTAACCAGAAAGCCACGGCTAACTACGTGCCAGCAGCCGCGGTAATACGTAGGTGGCAAGCGTTGTCCGGATTTATTGGGCGTAAAGCGAGCGCAGGCGGTTTCTTAAGTCTGATGTGAAAGCCTTCGGCTTAACCGGAGAAGTGCATCGGAAACTGGGAGACTTGAGTGCAGAAGAGGACAGTGGAACTCCATGTGTAGCGGTGGAATGCGTAGATATATGGAAGAACACCAGTGGCGAAGGCGGCTGTCTAGTCTGTAACTGACGCTGAGGCTCGAAAGCATGGGTAGCAAACAGGATTAGATACCCTGGTAGTCCATGCCGTAAACGATGAGTGCTAGGTGTTGGAGGGTTTCCGCCCTTCAGTGCCGCAGCTAACGCATTAAGCACTCCGCCTGGGGAGTACGACCGCAAGGTTGAAACTCAAAGGAATTGACGGGGGCCCGCACAAGCGGTGGAGCATGTGGTTTAATTCGAAGCTACGCGAAGAACCTTACCAGGTCTTGACATACTATGCAAATCCTAGAGATAGGACGTTCCCTTCGGGGACATGGATACAGGTGGTGCATGGTTGTCGTCAGCTCGTGTCGTGAGATGTTGGGTTAAGTCCCGCAACGAGCGCAACCCTTATTATCAGTTGCCAGCATTAAGTTGGGCACTCTGGTGAGACTGCCGGTGACAAACCGGAGGAAGGTGGGGATGACGTCAAATCATCATGCCCCTTATGACCTGGGCTACACACGTGCTACAATGGACGGTACAACGAGTTGCGAAGTCGTGAGGCTAAGCTAATCTCTTAAAGCCGTTCTCAGTTCGGATTGTAGGCTGCAACTCGCCTACATGAAGTTGGAATCGCTAGTAATCGCGGATCAGCATGCCGCGGTGAATACGTTCCCGGGCCTTGTACACACCGCCCGTCACACCATGAGAGTTTGTAACACCCAAAGCCGGTGAGATAACCTTCGGGAGTCAGCCGTCTAAGGTGGGACAGATGATTAGGGTGAAGTCGTAACAAGGTAGCCGTAGGAGAACCTGCGGCTGGATCACCTCCTTTCTAAGGAATATACGGAGGCTACACATACTTTGTCGAAACAATGGTCAGTTTTGAGGGGTCTACCCTCAAACTTGTTCTTTGAAAACTAGATATTATCAATTATTTTCCTTTAATTATTAAGATAATTAAAACCGAGAAACAACTGCGTATTTTTGAGTTTTTTAATTAGTTTATATCGCTAATACTCAATTAATCAGCGATTACGAAGTAATCGTTAGGTTAAGTTATGAAGGGCGCATGGTGGATGCCTTGGTACTAGGAGCCGATGAAGGACGGGACTAACACCGATATGCTTCGGGGAGCTGTACGTAAGCTTTGATCCGGAGATTTCCGAATGGGGAAACCCAATTACTTTAATCAGTAATTACAACTCAGGGAATACATACTTGAGTTGAGGCAGACGCGGGGAACTGAAACATCTAAGTACCCGCAGGAATAGAAAGAAAAATCGATTCCCTAAGTAGCGGCGAGCGAACGGGGAATAGCCCAAACCAAAGAGCTTGCTCTTTGGGGTTGTAGGACTGAACATTTGAGTTACCAAAGTCAATGATAATCGAAGAGTCTGGGAAGACTCGGCATAGAGGGTGATACCCCCGTAGATGAAATTGTTGACCCTCAGTTCAGTATCCTGAGTACGGCCACACACGTGAAACGTGGTCGGAATCCGGGAGGACCATCTCCCAAGGCTAAATACTCCCTAGTGACCGATAGTGAACCAGTACCGTGAGGGAAAGGTGAAAAGCACCGCGGAAGCGGAGTGAAATAGTTCCTGAAACCATGTGCCTACAATTAGTTAGAGCCCGTTAATGGGTGATAGCGTGCCTTTTGTAGAATGAACCGGCGAGTTACGTTAATTTGCAAGGTTAAGGTGTAAAGACCGGAGCCGTAGCGAAAGCGAGTCTGAAACGGGCGTTTCAGTAAGTTGATGTAGACCCGAAACCAGGTGACCTATCCATGTCCAGGTTGAAGGTGCGGTAAAACGCACTGGAGGACCGAACCCGTGTATGTTGAAAAATGCTGGGATGAGGTGTGGATAGCGGTGAAATTCCAAACGAACTTGGAGATAGCTGGTTCTCTCCGAAATAGCTTTAGGGTTAGCCTCGGAGTTAAGAATCGTGGAGGTAGAGCCACTGTTTGGACTAGGGGCCCGTCATGGGTTACTGAATTCAGATAAACTCCGAATGCCACTGATTTATATCCGGGAGTCAGACGATGAGTGATAAGATCCACCGTCGAAAGGGGAACAGCCCAGACCATCAATTAAGGTCCCTAAATACATGCTGAGTGGAAAAGGATGTGGAGTTGCACAGACAGCTAGGATGTTGGCTCAGAAGCAGCCACCATTTAAAGAGTGCGTAATAGCTCACTAGCCGAGTGATCCCGCGCCGAAAATTTACCGGGGCTAAGCATGTTACCGAAATTATGGATGCGACCAATAGGTCGCGTGATAGGAGAGCGTTCTAAGGGCAACGAAGCTAGACCGCAAGGACTAGTGGAGCGCTTAGAAGTGAGAATGCCGGTATGAGTAGCGAAAGATCAGTGAGAATCTGATCCACCGAATGACTAAGGTTTCCTGGGGAAGGCTCGTCCTCCCAGGGTTAGTCGGGACCTAAGCCGAGGCTGAGAAGCGTAGGCGATGGATAACAGGTTGATATTCCTGTACTAGTTAATCATGTTTGAACGATGGAGGGACGCAGTAGGCTATGGTGTGCACACGATTGGAAATGTGTGTTCAAGCGTCAAGTCTGGTGATGAGTTAAATGCTTATCGCTAAGGACAAGGCGTGACGAGGACCGAATTTTAGTAGGGAAGCGCCAGATGTCACACTGCCGAGAAAAGCTTCTAGTTAGTGATTAATTACCCGTACCGCAAACCGACACAGGTAGTCGAGGAGAGTATCCTAAGGTGAGCGAGTGAACTCTCGTTAAGGAACTCGGCAAAATGACCCCGTAACTTCGGGAGAAGGGGTGCTACACGCAAGTGTAGCCGCAGTGAAAAGGCCCAGGCGACTGTTTATCAAAAACACAGGTTTCTGCAAAATCGCAAGATGACGTATAGGGGCTGACGCCTGCCCGGTGCTGGAAGGTTAAGTGGATGAGTTAGCTTCGGCGAAGCCCAGAAATGAAGCCCCAGTAAACGGCGGCCGTAACTATAACGGTCCTAAGGTAGCGAAATTCCTTGTCGGGTAAGTTCCGACCCGCACGAAAGGCGTAACGATCTGGGCACTGTCTCAACGAGAGACTCGGTGAAATTATATTACCTGTGAAGATGCAGGTTACCCGCGACAGGACGGAAAGACCCCATGGAGCTTTACTGTAGCTTGATATTGGGTGTTGACACAGCTTGTACAGGATAGGTCGGAGCCGTAGAACTCGGAACGCTAGTTTCGAGTGAGGCGCTGGTGGGATACGACCCTCGCTGTGTGAACACTCTAACCCGCACCACTAATCGTGGTGGGAGACAGTGTCAGGTAGGCAGTTTGACTGGGGCGGTCGCCTCCTAAAAAGTAACGGAGGCGCCCAAAGGTTCTCTCAGAATGGTTGGAAATCATTCGTCGAGTGTAAAGGCAGAAGAGAGCTTGACTGCGAGACAGACAGGTCGAGCAGGGACGAAAGTCGGGCTTAGTGATCCGGTGGTACCGTATGGAAGGGCCATCGCTCAACGGATAAAAGCTACCCTGGGGATAACAGGCTTATCTCCCCCAAGAGTCCACATCGACGGGGAGGTTTGGCACCTCGATGTCGGCTCATCGCATCCTGGGGCTGTAGTCGGTCCCAAGGGTTGGGCTGTTCGCCCATTAAAGCGGTACGCGAGCTGGGTTCAGAACGTCGTGAGACAGTTCGGTCCCTATCCGTCGCGGGCGTAGGAAATTTGAGAGGAGCTGTCCTTAGTACGAGAGGACCGGGATGGACATACCGCTGGTGTACCAGTTGTGCCGCCAGGCGCATCGCTGGGTAGCTATGTATGGATGAGATAAACGCTGAAAGCATCTAAGTGTGAAACTCGCCTCGAGATGAGATTTCCCATTCCTATATGGAAGTAAGACCCCTGAAAGATGATCAGGTAGATAGGCTGGAAGTAGCAGCGCCGTGAGGCGTGGAGCGGACCAGTACTAATCGGTCGAGGACTTAACCAAGTTGAAAACGTGGTTGTTTCCGAATGGAAGATAATTGAATAATATCTAGTTTTGAGGGAAGAAGTTCTCTTATAGTGTGGTGGCGATAGCCTAAAGGATACACCTGTTCCCATGCCGAACACAGAAGTTAAGCTTTAGCACGCCGATAGTAGTTGGGGGATCGCCCCCTGCGAGGATAGGACGTTGCCACGCGAGCAAAAGAACCCTGTGAGGGTTCTTTTTTTATTGCCATTATTTCCAATATCAACGATAATGGTAGTATGCCGCTTTAGCTCAGTAGGTAGAGCGTTTCCATGGTAAGGAAGAGGTCGTTGGTTCAAATCCAATAAGCGGCTTACCACAATGTGAGGTCCCCGTAGCATACAATCTGCTACGGGGACCTTTTGGTTTCAAAGGAAAGTGGGTGAGACCTTGTCTTCTGACGCTAGCCCGCTGTATACTGGTTTTGTATCAGGTGTGAACCCCTGATGGATGCGAATTTTAAGCAAATCGTTCATAACATCGTCACCAGTTAATCGATTGTTGTGGTGGGTCATTGCTACGGTAAGTGAAGCGGGGCAATGCCGTTGTCTTCGCTGGGGCTTGGCGGATGCAGCAGCAACGGCCGTACCACGTTCTGACACTAGTCGGGTACAAGCACGGTAAGTTTCTTGTTGCTGACCCATACATGGAGAAAGGCTGGCCCAACAAGGTTTACTGGACATCGACCAGAAACTTCATGACGGTTTACCACTCTCGGCATTCACGTGCAATTACTATCCGTTAAGCAATTCGCGGGAGCGTTTGTCAGCCGGAACCATTTCGATATAAATGTTTTTATTTTATAAACGCTGTTAAATCAACGTTTTTCGTGAAAGGAATCACTGTCAGTTGGCAGGGGTTCCTTTTTTGATTGCCAAAAACGGTTTTTGTTTCTTTCTGACAGTTAACTTGATAGTATATTGATTATCGGCAGAGAGAACAGAAGGCAAAGAAAATCTGGAGGAGAAAAGATGACGCAAAACGTAAGAACGAGCCTCTGGCTCACCGCGGCCGCCGCACTGGTAGGGACAGGGATGTTTGCAGATCAACCAGTTACGGCAAAGGCCAACACATTACGGACGGAACAAGCGCCAGCTAAAGCGGTAGACAATGTGACGAAGAATGCAAGTGAAACAGCAACCGTCACTACCCCGACCACGGCCAATACGACGACACAAACTAGTGAAAATAATAACAGCTCAAACGGAGCCAGTTCAGCTACAACCATTAGTGAAAATGATAACAGTCAAGACGTGACAACCGCAGTAAGTGAATCCACTACGAATACGGAAAGCGTTTCGGATGGTGCCACAACTAACGATGGCGCTAATGGTTACGAGACTCCAGCGACGGATACTGATACGTCTGGAAGTTATGGTGATGGAAATGTGGAAACCCCTACCGGTAATGAGGGTGGGGGTACTGATCAGACGGGTGTTACGGACGGTGATGACACAACGGGGACTGATACTGGCTTGGGAACGCCAGATACGGGAGACACCAATGGGAACGCCGGTGACTTAGATACGGATGGCACAGGTGAAACTGGCTCAGATGGATCGTCAGACGTTTCTGATAATGAAAGCTCAGAAGGTAACAGTGGCAATACCAACGACTCGGATACGACTGAGACGGATACTAATGATTCTGATACAACCACTGGCAATGCCAGCGATTCTGATTCGGAAGGCTCAGAAGAAAACACGGGCGATTCGGATACGGACACGTCGGATGCTGAAACTAGCAACACGGACTCTGATGGTGACACTGATTCGGAAGATAATGAGGGTGGCGATACGACCACGGATGAATCAGACGGTGATACAAATGGAACTGATGAGAATACCGGCGACACGGACGAGAATGAATCGGACGGAAATACTGGTGGGGATTCGGATGGAGCCACAAACGGTACGGATGATTCCGACTCTGAAGGCAATACGGGGGATTCAGATTCAGAAGGTTCAGAAGAGAATACTGGCGACTCTAATTCTGAAGGCTCAGAAGGCAATACAGGAGATTCCGATTCCGAGGGTTCCGAAGGCAATACAGGAAATTCCGATTCCGAAGGCTCCGATAGTAATACCGGTGACTCAGACACTGAAGGTTCAGAAGGCAATACTAGCGACTCTGACTCCGAAGGCTCAAACGGTAATACCGGTGACTCCGATTCCGAAGGTTCAGATGGTAATACCAGTGACTCGGATTCCGAAGGCTCAGAGGGCAACACCGGCGATTCAGACTCAGAGGGGTCGGACGGTAACACGGGCGACTCAGACTCCGAAGGCTCGGACGGTAACACGAGTGATTCAGATTCCGAGGATTCAGAAGGCAATACTGGTGACTCCGATTCGGAGGGCTCAGACGGCAATACTGGTGACTCCGATTCGGAGGGCTCAGAGGGCAACACCGGTGACTCGGATTCCGAAGGCTCCGACGGTAATACAGGCGATTCCGACTCCGAAGGCTCAGATGGAAACGCCAGTGATTCCGATTCCGAAGGTTCAGACGGAAATACTGGTGACTCTGACTCCGAGGGTTCAGACGGCAACACCAGTGACTCGGATTCTGAAGGTTCAGACGGAAATACTGGTGACTCCGACTCAGAAGATTCAGACGGAAATACTAGCGATTCTGACTCCGAGGGTTCAGACGGTAACACCGGTGACTCCGATTCCGAAGGTTCAGATGGCAATACCGGCGACTCAGATTCCGAGGGTTCAGATGGCAATACCGGCGACTCAGATTCCGAGGGTTCAGGCGGTAACACCGGTGACTCCGATTCAGAAGGTTCAGATGGCAATACTAGCGACTCCGATTCTGAAGGTTCCGACGGCAATACTGGTGACTCCGATTCAGAGGGTTCAGATGGCAATACCGGCGACTCAGATTCAGAGGGTTCAGATGGCAATACCGGCAACTCCGATTCTGAAGGCTCCGACGGTAACACCGGCGATTCAGATTCAGAGGGTTCGGAAGAAAATACAGGAGATTCCGATTCAGAAGGCTCCGATAGTAATACCGGTGACTCAGACGCTGAAGGTTCAGAAGGCAATACTAGCGACTCTGACTCCGAAGGCTCAAACGGTAATACCGGTGACTCGGATTCAGAAGGCTCCGATGGCAATACCGGCGATTCCGATTCCGAGGGTTCAGACGGTAATACTGGCGACTCAGACTCCGAAGGTTCAGAAGGCAACACCGGTGACTCCGATTCTGAAGGTTCAGACGGCAACGATGGTGACCTAAATGATTCCGGTTCAGAAGGATCGGACGGCAACACCGGCGATTCAGACTCCGAGGGCTCCGACGGTAACACGAGCGACTCGGATTCGGAGGGCTCCGACGGAAATACTGGCGACTCAGACTCGGAGGGTTCAGACGGTAACACGGGTGACTCCGACTCAGAAGGTTCAGATGGCAACACTGGTAACTCCGATTCAGAAGGTTCTGACAGTAACACTGGTGCAGGGGATGTCAATGGCAACGAGAATGATCCTGGCAGTGACAGTGAAGCCGGTTCTGATAGCAACACTGATGCAACTAGTGATGCTGACAGCGATGCTCAGACAGACCAAACGACCAGTGATTCAGGCGATGCGGACACGAATCTCACGGATAACTCGACCGGAACAACCAATGAAAATGGCTCCGGCAACCCGACGACCGATTTCACGGATGCTGGCGCTGCGGATGGGATTGCAGCGAGCCACACTACTGATATCGATAACGACACTTTTGCTGGGGGCAGTTACGACGGATTTGAAGATCCGCTGCTACGTACGAGCCAAGACGTGGCTACTGAAGACACTAGCAATGGTGACCTCCCGCAGACCAACGAAGGTCAGTCCAAATTGGCTTGGTTGGGCGCACTGATGGGAACCTTCATTCTCGGTGCATGGCGTCTATTCCGCAAACGTAAGGATTAAAACGTACCAAAATTTTTAAAAATGACTAGGGCAACAACCAGAAAATCTGATTGACTGTTGTGACGCAATGATGAAGCAGTCAAGTCAGCAATATAAATCATCACAAGTGACTGCCGTGATGAATCTAGAGGAACTGCGGTAAACCAACCGTGGTTCCTTTTTGCTTGAAGGCCACTATACATCGTGAAATAGGCGATTCAGTGCAGATTTAACCGGTAAACGTTCCAAATCTGACGTGCTAAATCGGAAACTATTTCCTTTTTCAGGAAGACCTGGTATGCTGGTAATCGTTGACATTAGTGACAGGTTATTGTCCGGCCATGGAGTAGGGTCGTTACAATACTGGCAAGGGGAGGCGTGTCTGTGATGGTTCAAATGAGCACTCACGGAATATCACGTTTAGCCGGTATAAGTGAATAGGCGGTTGGCTACTGGGGAGTGGCCAATCGCATTTATAAAGAGGGAACCACGGCACAATGACCGTGGTTCCCTCTCTTGTCAGCTTACGGGCATGGTATTGAATTAAAAAATATGGTCAAAAAAAGGTCGAATCGCTCGGATGCGTTCGACCTCAGATATTGCGCGTGAAGCGTGCTAGTCTTGATGAGTGTTCGCCAATTGTAAATGATTCCAGGCCCGATCTAACTCCGCGGTATAGGGATCGAAGCCAATTTGGTGAAGGTGGGCGTGGGCCGCTGGTTGGTCAAAGAATGCCACCCGTTGTAGCTCATCGTGTTGGACGGTGAAGTCAGTTGCGGCGTGGTCCGTCTGAAACGCAAACCATGCACTGATCCAGTGAGAATGGGGCGCTAACAGGTAGTTGTCGGCCGCTTTCACGGGGATGTCCCATCCGATTTCTTCTGCCATTTCGCGGTGCATCGCCGTGGCAATCGTTTCACCAGCCTGCACGGACCCGCCAACCGAGGAATCCCAGTAGCTGGGAAAGTACAGCTTATCGGGAGACCGTTGTTGCAGAAGGACTTGGCCGCCCGCATTGAAGATAAAAGCATTAACGACCAGATGGTATTCGCCAGGTGCCAACGTCTCTTCGCGTCGGCGAGTGCCAATGCATTGAAGCTGTCGGTTGTAGATTTGCCATTCTTCCAGTAATCGATCTGCGGCCATACGGGTTCCCTCCTCATGCTTATTACATTTAGCGTACCACTTTTAGGGTAAATAAATAACCGGGTAATTGACGTTGTTCACAACGCTTCTGCCGGAGGACCTAGGCTTCATCGTACCGCGTAATTTCGAACTGGTGATTCTCATACTTGGCCATGTAGACATCACGAATGTTTTGGACGCCGTGCTGCTGCAGTTGGGCCAGTAACCAAGTCTCATCGTGATTCATCAGTTCCAACACGTCTTGGTCAATCTGACCGTCAACAATAATTGGGTAGCGGATCGAGCCGTCGCCTTGGCGTAGGACGGTCAGACTACCGTTTTGTTCCACGATGGCCCGTTTAACCTCGTCGATTTGATAGACGCCGGCCGTTCGTAATTTAAAATCAATTTCTTTGGCAGAGAGGTTGGCCTTCAGGCAGTTGTGCACCAATAGTTTGCCGTCACGAATCACCGTGATGGGACCACCGTCAATAAATTTACCGATCACCCGGATATGAATTTTCAAATAACGCGTGACCAGAATGAGCAACGACCAGATCAATAGTACCAGTACGAATTGCAGGAGAGTAACGGCAGAGTTATAGATGACCCCACCAACGATACCCCCTAAGACGTAGTTCTGGACCTGGTCAATTGCCGAGGTGGGGGCTAGATTACCCTTACCGGAAAAGTTGATCAATACCGTCATAAATAGGAAACCAACAACTAATTTAATAAATACATCCGAATATACAAACATGGCCTACTCCTTTACCAGTGTGATCTCAGGATTCTCCAACGTAATCTTTTCCAGCACAAACGCCGAACCATCCGAGTTGTAGTCCAGACGGTAGTAACCCTTGGGTGATTTCACCAGTAGGTCGCTGCCGGTCGTGGTGGCGTTGATGCTGAGCTTACCCGGCTTGACTTTGAGCTGTTTGGCCACTTGCTGGACGGTCGCGGTGATCTGGCCGGTTTGTTTGGTTGCTGACTGGAGCGAGACCAGACTATTGATTTGCAAGCCGAGGACTAGTAATAATAACGTTGCGGTGATAATACTAAGATCTTTATATTTGACGTTCCACTGGTTGCGTAGGTAATGCACGAATAGGCCAATAAACACGATCAACAGGGCAATTAGCAGGCCAATCCGCGCGTATTGCCACGTACTGTGGTGGGTCGTGAGATAGCTATACGTATAGAATGTCATTGTGTTCCCCCTCTAACCATTACTAGAGATTATTTTAGCACAGGCGCACGGTTAACGGTGGTCGCTAATGTTGCGGCGTCGATACTGTTGCGCCCGACCCTCCCAGGCGTGTAATAGGGCGTGAATCCCTAGGTGGAAGCGGGGCGTCGGCATCTGGCGGAGCGCGTCTCCCAAGGATTGTGCCCGAGCGGTCTCGCCGAAATAACTTTCCCAGAGCCACAGCGATAATTGCTGATCGAGGATGCCGTCACTGGTCAAGTGTTCCGTGTGGCCGGCCAGTAATTGTGGTTTGAAGGCCTTGGCTGCAGGGTAGGCCTTCTCGCTCAGCAATTGTTGCAACGCGACCAGATCGAAAGATGCCCGTGAATCCATGACGCGAAAAGGATCGGCTGCCGCTGAAACGTAGCGGTCACAGGTCAGGTGATACTTGCGAATTGTCGCGGCGAGTGGTGTTTGTTTCAGACTCGTCAAGACAATCAGAATGGAACCGAAGTCAATTTCCTGGAGCGTCCAGGTCTTGGTCAGTGCAATCTGTTGCCACAACGTTTCCATCGCCGGGGTGATCGCCATGGTGCGGTGGTCAAAGGCCATTATCAATGTATTGGCGACGACCGCGATTCGCTGTTCTGCCGGGTTTTCGCTGTGAGCGTATTTCGCCGCGAGATGGCTAATCCGGGGGAAGTTCTGCTGATCGTAGGCCAACATGACTTGGCTGCGGGCCAGCTCGGTCGCGGTTGGTTGATAGTCGTTTTGAATGAAACGAAATTCATTGGCACTAACGCCCAACCGGTCCAGAATTGCAAAGAGCTTTTCAGCGGCAATGTCGTGTTGGCCGCTCTCTAGGCGACTCGCAAAGGAGCGGGAGACGATGGCACCGTAGACTTCCTTTTGAGTAAAGCCCTTGGCTTGGCGAATCTGTTTTAAGGTTGAGCCGATAGTGGACATGGGAGGCACTCCTTTCAGGAACGTGGCATATTTGCTACATATTATAAGATTAATTGGCGGGAATTGCGACTACAATAATGAGCAATAATGCAAACGGAAGGGATGATTGCGGATGGCTGACTCCGTTCAAATCAGCAACCGACAGTTGACGATTCAAATCGTCAAGGCGGCAAGTAGCGATATTATTAGTACGCTGGGTGGGGATACCTTTAGTTTTGCGATGGGATTGATGTTACTTCACCGGACGCATTCAGCCATTAGCTTTGGTCTCGGGTCCATCATCTACCCCCTGATTGGCCTCCTACTGGTCATGCCGGTGGGAAATCTCGTGGATCGCCGGCGCCACAAACCCCTGATTCTACTGAGTAAAGCAACGGTCATCGTAGCCTTGGTGCTGTACGCCGTATTGACGGCCAATATCAACGATCCCATGCTACTCGCAATCCTGCTGCTAATCGTCATCGCCTGCTGTGACAAGGTGACCAACACAACGTTTACCGCGGCGGTCCATGAGCTGGTCAATGACAAACACGTTAAGACACTCGCAACCATCGAGCAGGCGGCTACGGCCGGCATCCAGCTGCTCTCGCCGATTCTGGCCGCGGCACTGTACGGATGGATTGGTTTTACGGGCATCATTCGCGTGGAAATTGCGGCGGAGGTACTGGTCCTCTTGATTGCGCTAAGCATGCGCTTCTATCCGCTCCCCGCCGAGGACGTGCCGGCTACAGCTGGCGGCGAGTGGGAACAATTTAAGATTGGTCTGGTCTACATCAAGAATCGACTCACACTCCGATCGGTCGTTGTGCTAGGGGTCGGACTGAACTTTCTACTGAGCTCGATAGATGTCGGCTTACCCTACGCCATCGTGCAGGAGCGGCATCTGGGAAATGCCAACTTAAGTCTGGTCATGAGTGGCTTTGCCGGGGGCGTTCTGGTGGGGAACCTCATTCTCTCCGTATTACCATCGTTTAAGAAAGTACTCCTCGCGGTTCTCCGGCTATGCGTACTGACTGGGGTGGGTATTACCCTGTTGGGCATTATCTTTCTTAGTGCGTTCACTGGTCGTCATCTGGTGGTTGGGCTGATTGTTTGGGCGGTCGCCGTTGGCCTGATCCTCGCCTTTATCAATACGCCGATGTCGGTCTACATGCAGATGACGGTGCCTACCAAGTTGCTTGGTCGGGTGGGGTCAACGTTTAGCACGCTGATGACGCTGGCCTTACCTGCGGGCACCATCGTCTATGGGGCCTTTTTCCAGAACTTTCCAGCCGGACCGGTTTACCTGATTACGGGGCTGTTGGTCATCTGCTATACGGGTTACCAGCTCATCAGGACGCTACGTCGTGAAAAGGTAAATGGGCAAATTGGTCAGGAATAAACCATTTCCGTGCTAGAATTAACCATATAGTTGGGTAAAAGTCAGAGCACCTTGAGCTGACCTGCGTTTGCCCGACGGATAGTGGCCGATTGATAGAATTGCCTTGGCTGGTGTGATACTAGCCGGTTCCTATCAGGTTTTCCAAGAAGGGAAGGTTCGTACAGATGCAAGAGTTCGATATCGTTGTGATTGGTGGCGGCCCCGGTGGATTAGCCGCAGCGTATGGGTTACACGCACGGGGAATGAGCGTTGCTGTCGTTGAGAAGGATCTCTGGGGTGGGACGTGTCCCAACCGGGGATGTGATCCCAAGAAAATTTTGATGGCCGCGGTCGAGACTCAGGGCCATGCAGAAGCCTTGCAAGGCCACGGTCTAACCAGTGTGCCACAGATTGACTGGCCGGCCCTGATGGCGGCTAAACGTGCCTACACGACTAAGATTCCGGCAGGGACGCACGGCGGCCTAGAAGCGGCCAAGGTTGCGACGTTCCATGGCACAGCCAGCTTTAATGCTGACGGCACGTTGACAGTCGGTGATGACCAGCTCAATGCGGCTAACTGGATCGTAGCGACTGGTCAGGAGCCACGGATTCCCGCCATTGACGGGGCCGAGTGGTTGAATACCAGTAATGAATTCTTAGACTTAGATAACTTGCCAGCCGATATTACCTTGATGGGCGCGGGTTACGTGGGTGTCGAGCTCGCATCGATTGCGAATGCTGCTGGTAGCCGTGTTCACCTGGTCCATCACAGCGACCGACCACTGCGCGCCTTTGACGGTGACTTAGTTAACGATCTGTTGGAGCGGCTCAAGGCGGAGGGCGTTGACGTGCAACTGAACACGACGATCACGACCGTTGCCCCTGCCGACGACCAGTTCAAGGTCACGACGGCTGTGGGAGATAGCTGGACGACGGGGATGGTCTTCGCTACCGCTGGCCGTAAGCCAGTCGTGGACGACCTGCACCTGGACCGCGTCAACGTGGCCACAACGGCACATGGTATCACGGTCAATGGCAATCTACAGACCACCAATCCACATATCTTTGCGTTGGGTGACGTGGTCGACCGGCCACAGCCCAAGCTGACGCCGGTTGCTGGCTTTGAAGGCCGCTACTTAACGCAGACGCTGACAACCTGCGATTCACCGGACATCGTGTATCCGACGATTCCTTCAGTGGTCTATGGTAAAGCGCAATTGGCCCAATTGGGGGTGACGACCACTGAGGCAGCACAGGCACCAGATAAGTACCAGGTCAATGCTCTTGATTTGACCCACTGGTACAGTTACCAGCGGATTCAGGACCCTCACGCGAGAATCAAAGTGGTCGTGGATCGGACGAGCCAACACATTGTGGGGGCGGCGGTTCTGAGCAGCGAGGCTGAGCAGGTTATCAACTACTTGGACTTCGTGATCGAGAATCATATGGGTAGCGCGGAGATTGGCCAGACGATTACGGCTTATCCAACGCTGGCTTCGGATTTAACTTACTTCAATTAATAGACTATAGTGAAAAGTTGTCGACATTAGGTGGCAACTTTTTTTGTTTAAGGTTTATATGTAGTTTTTAGCGCAAATGGCCTATAGCAATCTTGCCGCATTTGCGCGACAATGAAGATGTAATCGACAGCAATTTATTTCGGGGATGAATCGTTAGCAATTACATAGATCGGACGTAGATTTTTAAGTAAAGGGGAGATTTTACAATGAAAATGAGCGCAAAGTTAAGCCTCATCATAGTTACCTTGATGATGGGGGTAGTTGGACTGGGAACGCAGGCCAGTGCCAAGTCAGCAACTGTGAAGATCGGCAAGAACCAGGTTCCTCGCGATTATCTTTACACGAGTACGTTCTACCGGTCAACTAAGGCCGTGACGGTCAAGGTGACGGCTAACCATACCGATGGCACCTTTGCATCGAAGACCATCAAGATTCCCAAGAATACGGTCGTTTCTGGCCAGAAGTATCATATTACTAGTAAGAAACAGGCATTGTCGATCAATCACGATAACGAGTTAAGCTATCACGTTTTGAAGACGGCCTTCACGCAGCACCCGAGCTACGTGCCCAGTGTCCGGGATCTCACGGTTAGTCCGGCAGCCTTCAAGAAGGTTAAGCGGCCAGTCTATTTGCCAACTTGGAGTCACGGTGATCTCTACCTTGGGGGCAAGTCGGCGATTGGTAAGCTGACCAGCAAACGGAGGGTTCAAGTCACCTCGGACGGCTATCTCGAAATTCATAAGTACGTGGCAACCACTGGAACGATGACCCCGAAGCCGTTGCAATCGGCCAAGATTAATCGAACTCGGGTGAAAGGGGCCACACGCTACCTGTACTTTGGTCGTAAAATTAAGGGATTAACACTGAAGCACGTGGCCAAGCGTGGCCAGACCCAGTATCGGCTGGCTATGAAGAATTTACACCAACCCCAACATCGGGCGGGCTTTTCGGATGATGATATGCCGGGGGTCTATTACAGCCTGTACAAGTTAGGCAGTCAGACCTACTTCACGCCAATCGCGGATGACACGGCTTACTAGGAGTTAGAGAAAATTCGGAGGAGAACGAAATGAAAAAGAAGATATGGACCGCGTTGCTGGGCATTGCCGTGCTCGGTGGCCTCTGGGGCATGACCAATACAGCGCAGGCGGCCACACCGTATAAAACGGTCAAGCTAAATTGGTATATAGAGACGACGTTATTGCGGTCGGTTAACGCCCAAAAGTCGATTAACATCTGGAATCGCGCGCATACGAAGAAACTGGGTAATTTGAAAACCTATCCCAACGTGACCTGGACCAGTACCGCGCGGCTACATCTCAAGCACGGCAACACTTACTCTTGGTACTACCGGGTCGATGGGCAGATTGGGCGCAATCAGATCAAGCAGGGCTATGTTTGGCACGGCTTCATGGAGGAGGGGCTGGCCAATGATATGTTGACGAGGCGTTACACGGGCTTGTGGCTCTTTAAACGGAATGCGGATTATAATAAGTATGTGAGATTATCGCCATCTCAGGGAACGACGCGAGCAATATTGAAGTTGTTCCCGAATAGCCCGCTGACGCTGGATCTGAGCCAAATCGCGATTATTAAGGATGGTCGCTACAGTTCGGATGACATCGTGTTGCCGGTCATGCACCCGAAGACGGCTAACTATCAGAAGTTAAAGACCTTCCCGACAATTACGAAGTATCTGAAGAAGTCTCGTAACCAGCCAACCGCGACGCGTATCAAGCAGGTCAAAAAGTTATTGGCCGCAGAAGATTACGGTGCTGCCAAGCGAAAGAGCCTGAAAAATTATCAGGTAGGCTTGGAGATTATCGATCACTCGTCTACTAATAAGTATCATGACTACAATGGCTATGCTTTTGTGGTTGCACAGTTGAAGTAGCTTGTGGGCGAACAGGTGCCGAGTAAACCTGTGCTAAAGGAAAGGTAACTGATTACGAAAAAGCGGGCCTGGGATAAGATTCCAGACTCGCTTTTGACGTGCGGATTTTGATAGTCGAAACGTGTGCCGTAAGACAGCTAGGATTGTACGCTAATCATCAACGTATTTCAGAATATCCCCCGGCTGGCAGTCGAGAACTTTGCAGATCTTAGCCAGCGTACTGAAACGGATGGCCTTGGCCTTGCCCGTTTTCAGAATTGAGAGGTTGGCGGGGGTGATGTCGATGGCCGCCGCTAGTTCTCGGCTGGTGATATTGCGTTCAGCCATCACCACGTTTAAGGTTAATTTGACCATGATAGACCTCCTAAATAGTTAAATCATTTTCGGCTTTAAGGGTCAGGGTGTACCGGTAGGCGACGTAGATGACGCCGAAGAAGATAGCCATCCAGACATCGGAAATGGCTGTTGACCAAGTTGCCCCCATGATACCATCATTATTTACAAGGAAAAACCAACTTCGGGTTAATTGATTGCCGCTTGCAAGGAAAAGGTCACCGACAATCATGGCGATTCGAGCAATGAACAGTTGTTTCAGAGCGCCCACGGTAGTGACAGCAAAGTAATCAGCATCGCGAAGATTCGTCAGAATGACGATGAGTGCCTTTAGGTGCTTAATGATTGCCCAAACGAGAATGGCACTCCCCATTAAAATTAGGATGGCGTATGGCCAGCTTGGAAAACTTTGCATCGCTGCAGCTGTGACGGTGTGTTTTCCTGGTAATAGGAGGAAGTTGTCGTTATGCAGAATAGTTTTTGATAGTGTCCCTTTAACAGCAGGGTAAAAGTTGCCTAATGGCAGGATAATCAAAAGATAGGCAAAAACGATACTAATTCTCCCCAGAACAATGACACAGTTAATCCCGAATTTTAACCATTTTGACATGGTTAACATCTCCTTATTGAATTATTCATTTTCAATAATAGCATATCGTTTAACGATAATCAATAATTAAAAAACGATATTTTCACTCTAACTATTGTGCTGAATGGTTTAGAGGTGTAGTCTTTCTTCAGGAGGGGATTGTTAATGATGAATAAAATAGTATCGCTTGAGTATTCTAGTGGGGCCAAAGGGCTGGATGCTGGGATTTATACCTACGAAGTCGATGGGAAAAACATTCTTAAAATAGATTTTCCAGATAGTAATGGCTTTATGGCTGTCCATGAGAAGGATGATAAGACGGTTTACATCAAGGCGGACTACATGAAGTTTACGACTGAATAGAGTTTGGCCTATAGAAAATAATTAGCAGCGATGTATCGCTTGAATTGGCGATGCGTTGCTGCTTTTTGTGTGGAAATGAGGATCGCTGGAAACGCCGTCACAACAATCCTTATAGCGGATTTGGTGTTGCCTGCAACTTTACATTGCTATTCACCTCGGAGTCCCGTATAGTTAGGAAAATTCCTGGTAGCGAGTTGAAAAGCAGTCAGCAAAAATGGCCTTCCTGGAGTGTTGTAGGGAAAGGGTCGTTGTTAACAATCGCTTATAGAATTATCACCATTGGATAAAGGTTTAGAGGAAACGGGTTATCAATCAACTTTGAGAAGCCTGGATAATAACGCAGAATTTGGAAACTTCTCATTTTGCAAGCTACTCGCAAACAAAGGGGATTAATACGCATGAATTATGTATTTGATGTTGATGGAACGCTTAGCTTTAATGGCATAAGCATTGAACCAGATATTATTACAAGCCTAAAAAAACTAGAAAAAATGGGCAATCAAATAATTTTCGCATCTGCGCGCCCTATAAGAGATCTAATACCAATCATTCCAGAATTTCAACATCATATGTTAATTGGTGGAAACGGCGCTATAGTTTCCATAGCAGACACTATAAAAGTTATGTCTCCTATTTCTGAAAACGATTTCGACTGTTTAAAGTGGCTCATGAAGAAATACAATTTGGAATATGTGGTGGATGGAAAGTGGAATTATTCAGCACAAGTTTCTTCAGAAAATGCCATTGTTAGGCAACTTGATCCAGATGGATTGGCAAAGAATGTCCCGATTGAAAAAATTCAAAGTCCTATTAAAGCCATTCTTTTAGGGATAAGCAATCAGCAAATGTCACAGATCACCAATAGAATAAGGTCAAATACCGATTTAGAACTCGTAGAACATAGTGGTGAAGGAAATCTGGACATGACCTCAAAAGGTATCAATAAGAGCAGTACACTAGGCTTACTTGGTATCAATCAATACATTGCCTTTGGTAATGATATGAATGATATAGAAATGCTATCGGGTGCTGTAAAAAGTTTTTGGGTCAAAAGTAAACCTGATTTATCAGCACAAGCGTCAACTTTCGATTTTATTTTAGAACCAAGTCAAGTGTCATCAGCAATTCAAGACCTATGTATTTAATGCGTAGTGCTAGTTTATTCGTAATAGCTCTTTGATAAGACGATATAGGTCAAAGCGGACCATATGAAGTTTACGATTGCGTGGGGTCGAGCCTCTGGAAAATGGTTAGCAACGTGTCGTTTGAATTGGCGAGGCGAAAAGCAGTCAGCAAAAAGCGGCCTTCCCATAACGCTGTCGGGAAAGGTCGTTGGATAAAAATAGCTTATAGAACCATGGTCAAAAGGAGAATACTTAAGCCTGCCTGGAGTACAAAGATTGAGATAGCCTCCATCTCGCGGTAGAGCTGTGCGAAGATGATGCCACTCAGTGTAAGTAACGCTGAGAGGACGAAGATGACGGCAACGGCTGTCCAAATGGTGAACAGAATGTGGTCAGGCACCTGTACGATGGCACAAACTCCGGCTGCTAAAAAAACATAAAAATCCAAGAAGGCAACTTTGAATAGAATGTTCAAGGTTGGATGTAATAATTTACTCATTTTTCCCGACTTCTTTCCGACTAGAATAGTGAAAAAACCTAATGGAACCTAAACTCCGATAATTAGATTATCATTAGAAAATGTATCTATAGATTTAGTTATATCCTTTTTTTAGAGCTAGTCAATAGCAGTATTGCGACGACTGGACTCGAAAATCAGTAGTGTTTTTACGTCATACCGAATCCGATAGTCAGAAGCGTTATCAGTGAAATAATGTAATAGGTGAGTACGAATTTCTTAGCAACTGACTGTGATCGTAGTTTCTTGTAGAGTTTTGTAGCTAGACCGAATACGATAACGATGCTGATACTCCAAAGTAATGCAAACAAAAAGCGGGGTGCGTCGGAGAGTGCGAGCCAATCAGCGATGAGTTTACTGGTGACTGTTCCGGCATCTAGTAATAACGTGAGACTGATCAAGCGAAAGAATTTTGTTTTGAGTGTCATGATAAATGCTCCCCTTTCGGTGGAATGGATGATTATAGCTAGTCACAGTCCTATAATGTGATTGGCAATTATTCTTTGGTATACTGAGAAAAATTGGAGGTGGGGAATATGATGGTAACCTTAGCACCGCTAACTGCAGCGGAGGCACCGGCTTTTTGGCAGTTAGCCTTTAGTGATCCACAGGCCGAATGGCTCAAGTGGAATGGTCCTTATTTTCACGACAAGGTGCCCAGTCGGGAAAGGTTCCTGACCGAGATTGCACCGCAGAAATTCATTGGGAATCCTGCTCGGCAAATCATCAGAGTCGATGGTCGCATGGTCGGAATCGTTTCGTATGATTACGAGGACGGGGCACTTCAGCGGTGGCTCGATTTTGGAATCGTCTTGTATCGGCCGGAAGACTGGCATCGTGGTATTGGCAAACAGGCGCTGACGCTGTGGATTGACTGGCTGTGGGACCACGTTGATTTACCCCATATTGGACTCACAACGTGGTCGGGCAACGTCCGCATGTGTCGGCTAGCCGAAAGCCTGGGCCTGCAACAGGAGGCTCGTGTGCGGCAGGTGCGTTATTGGCAGGATCAGTACTGGGATTCGGTGAAGTATGGTTGCCTGCGTGATGAATGGCGACGGCAAAACGACAACTAAGTTAAGGCTTGTGGCGACGACGGCTTTCAGTGATTAGAGTGGAAATGCCGATGAAAATGGCCAACACCACGGTAACCAAGAAAGTCTTTAGATTTTCAACGGATTTGACGAATGATGTCCCGGAAAGTTGATCGTTAAAGACCATGAGAATCCAGAAGAGGGCGGCATTCTGGAAGGCCTGTTGGCAGGCAAAACGAATCTGGGCCGCCTGTGTTGTTGGTGCTTCGGATTGCGCCTTCAGACCTAGCAGCGTCAGTGATTCCTTGAAGTACAGCCCCCCAATGATGAACGTAACGAGGACATCGCTAATAATGACGAACTGGAATAGCTGGGTGCGGGAGATCCAGGAGGATAATCCGGTGAAAATTAGGCTGGAAATTAAAATGTAGCAGTACAGATAGGTAAAGGCGTTAGCACCAACCTGATTGGCCGCTTGGGACTGGTTTGGTGCGAGGCTCCCCTGTATGTGGAACAGGTGCTTGACCCAACGAATATAGTGGCTGTCTTTCATGATGATTCCCTCCTGACCAGTGCCGGTTCGCAGTGTGGTATTTTGACAAACTGATGGTAGAACCGGCGCGGAACGTGGTCAATTTAGAGGCACAATAGGAAAGGTTAGGTAACCAACACCAAAGAAAATGACCACCGACTAAATTAGTCAGTGGCCATTATGAGATTTATTTGCTGAGCCCCTTAACAATCGCAGGGTCGTAGACGAGTTTCTGAACGCGAGTGGCAATCTTAGCCATTCGAGGAAAACCACTGAAGCCGGCCTGTTCGTGGCCGTGGGTCATGATGACCAGAATATAGCGTTCGCCGTTGGGCAGGGTGACGATGGCGGCATCGTTATTGGTGTCGGCCAGGAAGCCGACCTTGTCGGCAACAACCGTTCCCTTTTTCGCAGCCGCAGCTCCGGCGGGAATCCCCGTACGGTAGACCTGTTGTTTCATCAACGACAGGAGCTTCTGTTGATCCTTAGCGTGACTGAACGGTCCACTCTGCGTGGCAAGGTCCTTCAGTACGAGGGTCAGGCTATAGGCGGTCGTGGTGGCAACTTGGCCACTGACGAAGGTTGGCGAGTAGTAGTGCCGGCTGGCGAGATAATCGTCTAGTGCGACGGGACCGTAAGTATCAATCACGTCTTCAGAGAAGTCATTGGCACTGTTGACGATCATCCGCTGAAAGCCATCTTCTTCGGCGGGCGTCCAGGTGTATAGTCCGGCCGCATGTTGATGAAAGAGGTAGGCCGCAATGTACAACTTGTAAGTGCTAGCCGAGATTTCCGGCGTGTGGGCGTTGGCTGAAGTTGCGAGGGCCCCAGACTTGTAGAATCTGGTGGCTGTTGCCGACTTCGCTGCGGCGCTACCAGCGACCGGTCCTAAATTGTAGAAACTCACGCTGGCGGTGCCATCGGCCGTCACGGATTTTAAGTAGTGATGGAGTTGGTGCTTCACGTGACGTTGTTTTTGGGCAATCTGATGCGCGTTGGCTGGCTGATTTTCCGCCACTGCGGGTTGATTTGTGCGGTTGCGGTGGGCCTGCACCGTAATCAGACTGGCAAAGACAAGCAAGAAGATGCCGAGGCCGGCTAAGATTCTGCGGTTGCGGAGGTAAGGCAGCAACCAGCTAATATGTATTTTGTGGCGGGGTGGCCGGAAAGCGTGTTTCATAACGAGCATCTCACTTCGATTCTGAATTTTTACAGATTTGTCACAGACGTTGGTTAGGTCAAACAGTTTATCTGAGCAAATCAATTGTAATTGAAAGCGTAATCAAAGTTTACCACTAATTGTTAGGCGAAAGTACCAAAATCGGTTGAATTAATTAACGGCGACGATAACCTGATGGGGTAATTGAATTCTTCAATCCGTCATTAATGATTTTGTGCTAGAATTTGACGGCAGTTTGCTCTTTTGTGGGCTGAAAAAGTGGCGTATGATAGAAACTAATTAATTTTTAAGAAGGAGGGACGGGGATGGCTTTTCTCGGAACACTGTGTTTGATTCTGGTATTAACCACGTTGGCGGGAAACTTTGCCAACCGTTTGGGTGTGCCCGCCGTGATTGGTGAGCTGGTCATTGGAATCCTGATCGGACCGGCCATGCTCGATTGGGTGCAGCTTAATAGCCTGGTGAACTTGTTTGCCGATATTGGGGTGGTAATTCTGATGTTTCTGGGCGGCTTGGAAAGTAATTTGGAGTTGTTGATGAAGTATCTACGACCGGCCATTGTGGTGGCGACGCTGGGCGTAGTCTTCCCAATCGCGGTAATGGGTTTGGCTTCCTGGTGGTGGGGCTTCAATGCGCTGGAAGCCCTCTTCATCGGGGTAATCTTCTCCGCCACTTCAGTCTCGATTTCCGTGGCTGTGCTGAAAGAGTACCACGCGTTGTCTACGCGTGAGGGCGCGACCATCCTGGGGGCGGCTGTGGCCGACGATATCATGGGGGTGGTTCTACTGTCCCTGATGATCAGTCTGCTGGCTAGTCAAGGCATCAAGGCCGCGGGTAGTCAGCCCAACCTGGCCGTAGTTCTGATTGAGCAGATTGCCTTCTTTGGTGGGACGTACATATTGGTTAAATGGGTCGCACCGTACCTGATGCACCTGAGTGAACGATTAGTTATGGCTTCCAGTGTGACCATCATGTCGATGGTTATCTGTCTGGGAATGGCCTGGTTGGCCGATATCGTTGGGCTGAGTGGGGCCATTGGGGCCTTCTTTGCCGGCATCGCCGTGGCACACACGCCGTACCGGGCCGTCTTGGCCGATCACGTGGAGCCACTGGGAAATGCCATTTTTATCCCGGTCTTTTTCGTCAGTGTGGGGTTGAATATGACACTCGACCACATGGCAGAGAATATGGGGATTATCGTGGGGCTGACCGTCTTAGCTTGCCTGACCAAGCTGGTTGGTTGTGGCCTCGGTGCGCGGCTGTGCGGGTTCTCCTGGACCAGTAGTAGCGTGATTGGAACCGGGATGATTGCGCGCGGCGAGATGGGGCTGATCACCGCTCAGATTGGGCATCAAGCTGGTCTGCTAGGGGATGTCAACTACTCCGCCATGATTCTGGTAATTGTGCTGGCGACGGTTCTGGCGCCATTGTTACTGAAACAGACATTAAAACGTATGCCCAAAGCAACCGCAGCGGCAGTCGACTGAGTAAATCGTCCGGTTGGCGATTAGTCCGTGGTTCGAGCCATTGCGTGGCTAAAACGAATTGTCTTGCTTTACCGGTGGGCAACGCGTATTGTCAAAGAGAAGCAACACCGGTGGTTATTCGGAGGAGGAATTTGCACCATGGTTAAACCTTATTTTTTAATGGGTCTTGCGGCCGTATCGCTGGGGTTAGCGGCGACTGACCTGACCTCTGCCCAAGCAGCAACGTGGCACGCGGGCACACCTAAGGCCTTGCGCCACACCTGGTTTCATAATGGTAAGGGCGACAATAAAGCTTATATCACGTACAGTAAGACCAAGAGCACGGGGAATCTCTTTGGTCTGGATGAAGGTAGCGAGCGTTATTACCGTCTGCCAGGATATGGGCTGAAAAAGTTGAAATACCGGTCACTGGGGCATCACGTTTATCAGCTATCAGGTATTCAATATTCGCCTAAGGGTGGTAAAGTCCAGTTTGATGGGCAGCGGATGACCTACAAGTTGAAGGTCCAAAAGAAGCAATTGCACTTTTACAAGGGCTATCACAACTATGGCCGCCACACGACGTTTCCCACGATGAAGACGCCGGCAATTTTTTAAAATTAAACACAAAGATCCCGTTGTCACAAATAACCTAGGCTGTTTGCGACAACGGGATTTTTCTATAATATTTTTCGAGAATTATGGTTGTGATAAATGGTAGGCATACCCAACCGTGGCAGCGGTAAGGATGATTACACCGATCATCAGCGACATCAGGAACCAAGCGGCCTGAAAAGTGCCAATCAAGAGGCTGATCACGCCAATGACAAAGAGCAGGCGGGCACCTAACAGATTTGTCTTGTCCCAGATCTCCGTGGAGTTACGCGTCCAGGGTAGCCGAATGCCATAAACTCCGTTTGGCCGGATGTAAGGCATGGGGATACCCAACAGGGAAAAGAGGATGCCCAGTCCGGCCTGTGAGGAAGACAGGTTAGCCGTATCTAAGGCACGCGGCAGGAAAAGTAGGATCAGACCATACACGGTTAAAACGACATTGAAGTCCAACAGAATCTCGGTCAGTACGTTGGCGGTCACGTATTTCTTCAGTTTCACCGGTAGATAGAGCATCACGGCATAGGCGGCGGTGAAAATCAGCAATGTCCGTAGCGTGCGTAAGGGCTGGATGGGTCCTAGTTTGACTGCAAGCATCTGAACGATCCAGCAGAACAGCAGAATTAGGGCGTTGCTAATCTTAAAGACGCCGAGTTTAGTTTGACAGTACTTTGGCAATAGCATCGCGGTCACTCCAAGTCAGAATTTTCTTTGTGTGAGGCCCACAATAGTCGGTCAGGTTGGTGGAAACAACCGAAGCGACTGACCTGGTTAACTGAAGCGGCTGAACTAAGCGAATGGGTGGACGGTATTAAAAAAACGACCTCAACCGGCAAGTGCTGGTCAAAGTCGTTGGGATGCTGATTGTATTTGATTTCTGGAAGGTATCTTACGTTAGTTCTGAAACTCGTGTTCGATCGTCAAATCAGCCTGGGGAATCTTTCCCGAGGCAATTAATGGCGAAACCGCGCCAATACTCAACAACGTCAGGTGGTGCATAGCCCGTGATGCAATCGTGTAGAGCGTCCCCGTCATCTGTTCATCGGGATAGTTTTCCGCCGAGACGTTGTAGGCGATGACACTGTCGAATTCCAACCCCTTAGCCAAGTAGATTGGCAGAACGACAACGCCCTTAGGTAAGGAGCGGTCGGTGTCGGTCAATCGTGTCAGGTCGAACTGGGGATGCAGTTCCTGATAGACGCGCTTGGCTTCGATCGTACTCTTGGTGAGGATGGCGACGGTGCCGCTGGTGGCGAGCTCCGCCGTGACTTCGTTGGCCAATGCCTTGAAGGCGGCATCCTCATCGTAGCGAATGACGACCTTGGGCAAATCACCTGGCCGGTTGAAAGCCTCAATCTGGTCGCCATCCGGTAACAGCGCCTTGGCAAAGGTCGTGATGGGGTAGGTTGAGCGGTAGGAACGTCGCAATGTGATCAACCGTGACCGTTTGACGTTCAAGGCCGAATCCAATTTTTTCAGGATAGATTCTGGGGACTCTACGGCTTTGAACAAGGCCTGTTCACTGTCACCCAACAGGGTCAGCTTGGCTCGAGGAAACGCGTGTTGCAGGTAAATCAGTTGGGCCATCGAGTAATCCTGCATCTCATCGACGAACAGGTGCTGCATCCGGTGGTTCGCCCCGCCACCAATCAAGAGGTCGCGCAGGTAGAGTAGGGGGGCGGCGTCGGTCAGCGCCAGTCGGTGGAATTCGATGTCGTGTTGGTAGGCATCGACCACCGTCTGCCATTCGTCAGCGGACACGTTGTCTGGTAACGGACAGTGCTTCAGGAAGGCCGTGTATTGACTGTAAGCGTCTAAAAAGTAGCCGTTATAAATGGCGTCGTCAACCGATCGCAGGCGTTTGCGCACAATTTGCCGGGCAATGAAGTCAATCTCGTCATCGAGTTGTTCGAATTCACCGAGATGGTTGGCACCCAACCAATTGTGATAATCTTCATCGTTGAGCTGGTCGATCTCGTCACGCACCCAGTCGGCCTTGGCCTCATCGGCAATGCGGTGTTTCAACCGTTTTTCCAGGGCATTCTTGGTCCGCAGGAAGCGGTCGGCTGGTGCGGTGGCGTCTGGGAACTGTTCGTAGATATCGCGAATTTCTTCCTTACTGAAAAACACGCGACCGTCGAAACGAATGTCGGTAAACTTCAGCTCATCGGCTGGGCAGGTATGACAGTAATCCTTGACCGCAGTCATCAATGCGGCGCTCTCGCGGAAGTCGCGCAGCCGGTGATTGACTGGGACTTGTTGATCAGCTTCGTAACGTTCGAACTGTGTCTGGACTTTTAATCCTTGGAAGCGTTGTGTGAGAAATTCAGCGAGGGTGACCTGGCGCATGTTGCGTTCCCCTAGGCTAGGGAGGACATCGCTGATATAGTGGCTGAACAGTCGGTTGGGCGAGAAGAGAACGATTTGGTCGGCCTCTAGGTCGCGGCGGCTGTGATACAGCAGAAAGGCGATTCGTTGTAGAATCGCGGAAGTTTTGCCGGAACCAGCCACGCCTTGCACGACGAGCAAGTCGCTCTTAGTGTCGCGAATGATGTCGTTTTGCTCGCGCTGAATGGTGGCCACGATATTTTGCATGGTGGCGTCGTTCTGTTCGCCCAACGCGTGCTGGAGCATTTCATCACCCACGGTTTCGTTGGTGTCGAACATGTTTTCAATCTGGCCGTCTTTGATCAGAAATTGCCGTTTCTTTAGGAGGTCGGTCTGTTGATCGCCAGCGGGTGTGCTGTAAGCGACCTGACCGAGGACCCCATTATAGTAGATACTGGAGATTGGGGCCCGCCAGTCGTAGACCAAGAAGTTCTGATCGTCATCGACGAATGAGGCCGTGCCAATGTAGAGGGATTCCGGCGCCGTTTCGTCCGGGTCCTGGATGTCAATCCGGCCGAAGTAGGGCGACCGTTGGAGTTCTTTAAAAGTATCAAGTTGATCTTGAATGATGTTTTGATTTTCAGTTAGCCGGGAGACCAATGCCCGTTGCTGTTGCAGTTCGGCACTGGTTTCGATTCGGTCATCGACTTCAAACCAGTTAACTGAGGTGTTTTCGCTGTAGTTCTTCAACACGTTGCGCAATTCTTTATGCGCGGCGGAATAGTCGGACGTGGTCTTATCGATCCGCTCACCGATCTGAGCAGCGACGTGGTCAACACGCTGTTGTTCCTGTGCTTCTTCGCTGGTGGTCAAAATGACCGCCTCCTTTGGATAGGCTAAATTGCTTAACAAGTTTAGTCATTTTAGGGGTCCCTGTCAATCAAAGCGACTGGGGATGCTGGGATTTCTGGGTTCCCGGCAGTCCTCATGGCAGGTGGAATCCCTAGCAGCCGCAGGCAACAAGTTTAGAGAGTAACGGGTACTGACAAACCAGCAGTTATGATAAAAATCTTTGTATTGACAAGACGGTTTACTTTCCCAGTGAAAACCTCTAAAATAAGAACATGAAAGTCGTGATATAGAGTAGGCCAAATCCAGAGAGAAACCGCCCGTGCTGAAACGGTTTTAGCGTCGAATTGGGTCACGTCCGAACATTCAATCGATAATCAATTATCGCGGGGTCCCGTTAACGACAAAAGTGGTGGTCATAGTGATCACAATTTAGGTGGTACCGCGCAAGTTAGCGTCCTATTGGAGTCTTTCTCCAATGGGGCGCTTTTTCAGAAAGGAAGAGTATTAATGACTAAAAAGCACGTTATATTAACTGGTGACCGACCAACAGGTAAACTTCATATTGGACATTACGTGGGGTCTCTGAAGAATCGGGTTGCCCTGCAAAACACTGGCGATTACGATACCTTCATCATGATTGCCGACATGCAGGCGCTGACTGACAACGCCCGCGATCCCGAAAAAATCCGCCACAGTCTGTTACAAGTGGCGTTGGACTACTTGGCAGTGGGAATCGATCCCGCCAAGTCCACGATTCTTGTTCAATCTCAGATTCCAGCTCTTAGCGAATTGACGATGGCTTATTTGAACTTGGTCAGCGTTGCTCGGTTGAACCGGAACCCAACGGTTAAGACGGAAATCAAACAAAAGGCGTTCGGTGAAAGTGTCCCAGCTGGTTTCTTCATCTACCCTGTGAGCCAAGCCGCTGATATCACAGCATTCAAGGCCGACACGGTGCCCGTTGGAGAAGACCAAGAACCGATGCTGGAACAGACGCGTGAAATCGTCCGCAGTTTCAACAGCATTTACCAACAAGAGATTCTGGTTGAACCAGAAGGCTACTTCCCACCTAAGGGACAAGGCCGGATTCCTGGGCTCGATGGCAATGCCAAGATGAGTAAGTCGTTGGATAATGCAATCTACTTGGCCGACAGCGCCGATGATATTCAGAAGAAAGTAATGTCGATGTACACTGACCCTGAGCACGTGCACATTGAAGACCCTGGCCACATTGAAGGCAATACCGTCTTTACGTATCTCGATATTTTTGCCGACGATACGGACCACGTTGCTGATTTGAAAGCACAATACCAGCACGGTGGGCTCGGTGATGTTAAAATTAAGCGGTATTTGAACGAGGTCCTTCAGGCCAAGCTCCAACCGATTCGCGACCGTCGCGAACAGTACGCTGCCAACGAGGATGCCGTTTACGATATCTTGAAGCAGGGTAGTGAAAAAGCTAACCAGGTTGCCGCACAGACGTTACATGAAGTTCGGCACGCCATCGGTATCGACTACTTCGGCTAAACTGAAACGGAGGAGAGTCTATGCAAAACTTAGCCATTGTTGATCTAGGATCGAATTCGGTCCGCATGGCCGTTAACGAACTCCACGATGACGGCACCTATCGCGAGGTTAATCGCGTCAAGGTGGACAGCCGTCTGTCGGAGGGCATGGGCCCCGAGAAAATTCTCCAACCGAAGGCGATGGACCGTACGATCAGTGCGTTGAAGTCGTTTCGACCGTACTACGAACAATTGCCAAACCTTGTCGTCAGGGGAATCGCCACGGCGGCGGTTCGTCAGGCGCGTAACCGGGATGAATTTCTCAAGCGTGTCGCGGTGGCGACCGACATTGACCTCGAAGTGTTATCCGGTGACCAGGAAGCCTATTACGACTACCTGGGGGCCGTGAACCGACTGAAGGTCAAAGACTGTCTGCTTCTAGATACCGGTGGAGCCAGTTGTGAATTGGTCCACGTCAAGGATGGCCGCGATGCCAACTTGATCAGCGTGCCGTTTGGCGCCGTCAACCTGTCCGAGCAATTTCGGCTGGATGACCGGGTGCGAGCGGTGGATCTGTTCTCCGCGCAAGTCTTCTTGCGTGAACGACTCCGCGATATTTGGTGGCTGAACGATGCCAAGCATTTACCGTTGGTCTTGTTGGGCGGCGCTAACCGGACGTTAGCCCGCATGAATCGGCAGCAACAAAAGATTCTACACGTGGAGAACATCCACGGGTACCGTTTGACCACTGAGCAAGTCATGAAGACCTTCGAACGCCTGTTACGGGTGCCGTTGGCCGAACGAAAACGTATCTCCGGCCTAGAACTAGACCGCGCCGATATCATTATCGGTGGGATGTTGCCATTGGTAACACTTTTACAGATGTTGGACTCCGATCGGGTAGTTTTCTCCGAGAGTGGGGTCCGCGAAGGCATTATTTCCGAATATCTCAGTCAACGCTAGGAGGAATGTCTTATGGCACAAACACCATTCTACCGGCTACCCTATGGGGCCCGGCGCGACTTGTTGGCTCAGCAGAGTCATTTAACGGTTCAGCAATTGGCGAAGATTGCCGCTAGACAGCGGTCAGCCGATGCTGATTTGATTGAAAATTACCTCACAACTTACGGTCTTCCTGAAGGAGTCGCCGTTAATCTACGGGTCAACGGCCAGACCATTGCCGTGCCGATGGTGACGGAGGAACCCTCTGTCATCGCCGCTGCCAGCAATGGTGGCCGACTGTTGACCAGCGAACGGGGGATCACCACCAAAGTTGAACGCCGCGAAGTCATGGGGCAGATTGTCCTGAGTCATGTTGCCGATCGTACCGGGGTCAAAGCCTGGTTGATCGCCCATCAAGACGAGCTCTTGAAGGTGGCCAACGAGGTTCATCCCTCGCTGATTGGTCATGGGGGCGGGGCCCGTTCGTTACGGATTCGTTGCATCCCGCCTTACTGGATGTCGCTGGACTTGTTCATCGATGTCGGTGAAGCGATGGGCGCCAATCTGGTCAACACAATCTGTGAGGCCGTTGCGAATTACTTAAAGGAACATTTAACCGTCAACGTTTTGATGAGTATCTTAAGTAACTATGCGACTCACAGTCTAGTGACCGCCGAAGTGGCGGTGCCGGTTGACCAATTGGCGACAAAAACCATTGATGGTACGACCGTTGCCCAACGGATCTGTGATGCCAGTGACTTTGCTGAGCACGATCCGTATCGGGCGGTGACCCACAACAAGGGTATCATGAACGGTATTGATGCCGTCGTCTTGGCGATGGGCAATGACTGGCGAGCCGTGGAAAGTGGTGCGCACGCCTATGCGAGTCGTCACGGAAGCTATCAGAGCCTCAGCCGTTGGTGGCTGGAGGACACAACGTTACACGGTGAACTGACCTTGCCACTAGCACTGGGTTACGTTGGTGGTGCCACGCGGGTCTTTCCGTTAGTGGTCATCAACCAGCAAATTGCGCAAATCACCTCGGCCCGTGAACTGATGGGTGTGACGGCAGCGGTGGGGTTAGCCCAAAATTTGGCAGCCCTGCGTGCGTTGGTGACCGATGGGATTCAGCACGGTCACATGCAATTACAATTAAAATCACTCGCGCTGTCGGTTGGCGCAACGCCGGGAGAAGTTCCGGCGGTGGTCGGTCGACTTCGCGGTAGCACACAACCGACGACGGCACAGGCCAAAGCGGCTCTGCTTGCCGTACGCCAAGCAAATTTAGAGAAATAGGTGACAACTTAAATTATGAAAGCAAAAGATGTTCAACTTAACGAGGCGGTCCAGGGATTATTGAATCAGGTCAACGCCATTTATCCTGGTAAAGTCGAAGTCCAATTCATTGGTGAACTCCAAGCTGGCTATGTGCGACACGACCAAGCCCAACAGATGCAAATGGGTAAGGACATTGCCATCCAAGTGGCTGACTTGACGGCGCCTAACTACACGGCTTCGCACGAATTACTCCATTTGTTAATGATTCTCTCTGGGTTCCCCCAAGTCTTCTTCTCATTAACGACGGGGCAGCCTAAGCTTGATGAACAGCTGATGATCATGGGGACCGAACTCTACGATATCGTGAGCCACTTTGTCGTGGTCAGCGAACAACAGAAGCACGGCCTGATCACACCAGAAATCAAGGACCTCTACCTGGCCGGTGTGAAGGCCACCATCAAGCCAGAACCAACACCCGTCGACGATGAAATGACGTTACGGACGCTGACATTGCTGGATGCATTAGTCTTCTTTGGCCTCGATGATGCCAAGGTCATGGCGGACTTCGAAAAGGATTACCCCATCAGTTTGGCTGCGGCTAAGAAGCTGTATGCAGTCATTACGGCTAAGCCAGTCGATTCACCATTCACGCTGCGCCGGAACGTGGTCAAGTTGTTCAAGGCCTTCGATGCCCAATTGGAAGCTTGGCATTTACCAGCGCTGCACAACACCGAATTCACCACGTTAACCAGTGTCATGTCCAAACGGCAACTCGGCTTGAAGGTCAAGCAAATCTTTGAATTGTATCACTCCGATATGCACGAGAAGAAGACGCAACGGCGGGCTTACGTGGGCTTCAACCGGGCCGACGAGCAGAATGCTTTTGTGTTGCCGTCACCAGCGCCTAAGGATGACACGCCAGATTACTTCACGAAGCTCTATGACATGACGGTTGAAGAACTCTTCAACAAACTCGAAATGCCATTTATCTTGCGGTAGACTGAGCGTAGATGGTTGTTTGTAACCCTGTAGGAGGGGAACTCTGACTTCTTCTGACTGCTGATAGGACAATTGTAAAATTGGCAAGTTGCCGTAGCCGGAAGAGGCTAGGGTGGAGCCGGCTGTGTCGGTGGCGTTAGAGCGGGTGACTTTTCCCGATCTTACGGCACGGGACGACCTTGGAGACAGCCCCGGGTTTTAGGGGCTGGTTTCAAGGCGAGCTGGAAGCCCGTTCTTTGGCTGGAAGCGGTCCTCATAGCAGGCGTAACCCTAGCAGCCGCAGGCGAAGGCAACAACGACAAGTTTAGAGAATCAAGACAAGGAAAGGATGATGGGGATGGAAGCGCGCTTACAAGCGACCTTTGATCAAGCTCAGCACATTGTATTCTTAACCGGGGCAGGTGTGTCTACGCCGTCTGGGATTCCGGATTACCGGTCCAAGAATGGTTTGTACACCGGCCATCGGAACGCCGAATACTATCTGAGTCACAGCTGTTTGGTACAGGAGCCAGAAGTTTTTTACGATTATGTGAAGCAGAACCTGTACTATCCAGATGCCAAACCCAACGTCATTCACGAGAAACAAGCGGCCCTGACTCGGCAAAACCGGGCCACGGTCATTACCCAAAATATCGATAACTTGTACAACGTCGCGGATACCCAGCACCTGGTCGAATTTCACGGGAACCTCTATAACGTGTACTGCCAGATCTGTGGTGCCAAGGCTGACTGGCACGACTACCTAAAGTCGCCGTACCATGATGCCGATGGTGGCTGGTTACGGCCCGATGTTGTGCTGTACGATGAGGGCTTGAACACCACCAACGTGCAACGCGCGGTGGCGGCGATGAGTCAAGCTGATCTGGTCGTTATCGTGGGGACCTCCATGCGGGTCTATCCGTTTGCTGGCCTCCTCGATTACCGCAATCAACAGGCACAGGTCGTGGTCGTTAACCAAGAAAAATTAAACCTGGGCTTTACCTATGATATGGTTCAAGCCGACGCAACCGAGTTCTTCGACGCGTTGCGAGTCTGAGGGTGAAACGATGAGTCATCAAGAAGTCATTGCACAATTAAGAAAGTTAGTGCGGCGGTTGCGGTGGTTGAACGTGCTTCAACTGTTGCCAGACACGCTGCTGGTCTACAGTATCATTCAATTGGCGTTTAGTGGCCAATTGGTGACGCTCTTTAATGCGACCTTTAATCGGCGCGAGGCCATCTTGGTGACGGTCATGTTTGCCTTAATTGATATCTGTGTGACGGCAATTCGGTATAACGACCGAGTCGCTGGTAAACGTTTGATCAGCCAACTGACGGGGCAATTGACCACGCCAGAAGTGGATTTGATCAAACGGTTTGAACGTTTAAAGTAAGAGGTGACAGGATGATTACGATTGGATTGACGACCTGGAAGGAACATCCCGCCTTGATTGGTGGGGAGGACCGCCCGGTAACGTTGAGTGAGTATGCAGGGCATTTTCCAGTCGTCGAATTGGATACGCCCTTCTACGGGATTCCCCGACAGAGCACGGTGGCGAATTGGCAGGCGGCGGTACCCGATGGCTTTCAGTACATCTTGAAAGCTAATCAAGTGATGACGCAGCATGACCAACGTAGCGCGCCTGCCACTGATGCGGAGCGAGCAACCGCCTTTATTCAATTTCGTGAGGCCATTCAACCCCTGGTCGACCATGACCAGCTGCGAACGGTTCTCTTCCAGTTTCCACCGTACTTTAACCGGACAACTGCGAATATCCAGTACTTACGTGACGTACGCGTTCAAATGGGGGACCTACCGGTGGCGGTGGAATTTCGTAGCCCCAGTTGGTTTGAAGAGCCGGGAATGACGGCTGATGTGACGGCATACCTACAATCGCTACGGATGACCAACGTCACGACCGATGAGCCCCATAACTTGAATAACGGAATTCCACTGGTTGAAACGGTGACAACCCCTGATTTAGCCATCGTGCGCTTGCACGGGCGAAATGAACAGGGGTGGTTCAATCAGGGAGCGAGTTGGCGTAAGACACGGACGCTGTACAAGTACAGTGAAGAAGAGCTGCAGGCGTTAGCGGACTTGGTTCGCCGGTTGGCGACGCAAGCCAAGGATGTTTGCGTGATCTTTAACAACAACTCCGGTAAGGATGCGGCACCGAATGCCCTGCGCTTGCAAGCTATTCTGGGCCTGCACTGGGACAATCTGGCGCCACAACAGTTGGATCTGTTCTGACTGAATTGTTGGCGTTGGGTGTCTCCGGTCGTGGTGGTGACCCAAACGGTAAGTGTTCAAACGACTAAATCGAAAATTTGTAGCCTTAAAATCCCCGGGAACCGCTATGGCTCAACCGGGGTTTATGCTATACTGGATTAGAATTTAAACTGAAATTTAACCTAAAAATAAGGGAACAATTTAGAGCGAGGGAAGGCTTTTATTTTATGGCAGACAAACCAAGTTTTTACATTACCACGCCGATCTACTACCCATCTGGGCGGTTACACATCGGAAACTCTTATACGACGATTGCTTGTGACACGGTGGCTCGTTACAAACGGAGCAACGGGTACGACGTCTTTTTCTTAACGGGGACCGATGAACATGGTCTGAAGATTGAGGACAAGGCGAAGTCCCAAGGCCAATCACCACAAGAATACGTAGATGGCATGGCTGACGGCATCAAGCAACTCTGGAAGACGTTGGAAATTTCCAACGATAAATTCATTCGAACGACCGACAAGGAACACGTGGCGGCTGTGCAGGAAGTCTTCGAACGCCTGTTAAAGCAGGGCGATATCTACCTGGGCGAATACGAAGGTTGGTACTCAGAGGATGACGAAGAATACTTCACCGAAACCCAATTGGCCGAAGTCTACCATGACGACAACGGTAAGGTAATTGGTGGGAAGGCACCTTCTGGCCACGAAGTTTCTCTGGTCAAGGAACAGTCTTACTTCTTCAAGATGAGTAAGTACGCTGACTGGTTGCTGGACTTCTACCACAGCCACCCGCACTTCATTCAACCAGAATCTCGGATGACTGAAATGATCAACAACTTCATCAAGCCTGGTCTGGAAGACCTTGCCGTTTCCCGGACGACCTTCACTTGGGGTGTGCCCGTTAAGAGTGACCCGAAGCACGTGGTTTACGTGTGGATCGATGCGTTGCTCAACTATATCACGGCATTGGGTTATACCAGTGACGATGAAAGTCTGTTCAAGAAGTTCTGGCCCGCCAACGTTCAAATGGTCGGGAAAGAAATCGTACGTTTCCACTCCATTTACTGGCCAATCGTGTTGCACGCACTGGGTATCGAAGCCCCAGACGAGTTGTTTGCGCACGGCTGGTTACTGATGAGAGACGGTAAGATGTCCAAGTCTAAGGGGAACGTGATTTACCCCGAGACACTGGTTGATCGTTACGGTCTCGATGCTTTGCGTTACTACTTAATGCGGGCAATGCCTTACGGAAACGATGGAACCTTTACGCCCGAAGACTTTGTCGACCGGTTGAACTACGATTTGGCAAACGACCTGGGGAACCTGTTGAACCGGACCGTTGCCATGATCAACAAGTATGAAGCTGGCAAGTTGCCTGAATTCAAGGCCGGCGTGACTGAATTTGACGCGGACCTCGAAGCTACTTCTGAATCCGTCATTGCTAACTACCATGACTTGATGGACAAGATGCACTTTGCCGATGCCCTTTCTGAAATCTGGAAGTTAGTTTCCCGGACAAACAAGTACATTGATGAGACGGAACCTTGGCAGTTGGCTAAGGACGACAGCAAGGCAACCGAATTGGCCGCTGTTATGGCCCATCTGGCGGCCAGTTTGCGAGTAATCGCGACGCTGATCAGTCCAGTCATGACGCACGCGCCTAAGGAAATCTTTGCCCAACTTGGCTTAGATCCAGCTACCATTGACATGGTTGACCTGAAGCTGGCTGATTTACCAGCTGGCAAACAAGTCGTTGCCAAGGGGACACCAATCTTCCCACGGATCGACGTGAAGGAAGAAGTCGACTTCATTCAAGGTCAGATGACCAAGTCTGAAAAGACGAAGGGCCGGGCCGCAATGGCCGCCAAGGCACAGGCTCAGCAGGAAGCTGCCAAGTCTGAGACCGAAAGTGACTCTGAGTTAACACTAAACAAGCCGGAAATTCGGTTTGATAAATTTGAAAAGATTGAACTGCGGGTCGCCGAAGTCAAAGCGGTCGACCACGTAGAAGGTGCCGACAAACTCCTGAAGTTCCAATTGGATGCCGGCGACCAAGGCAACCGTCAGATTCTGTCTGGGATTGCTCAATGGTATCCAGAACCACAGTCGCTCGTGGGTAAAAAGGTGGTCATTGTGGCCAACTTGAAGCCACGGAAGATGCGTGGTCAGGTCAGCCAAGGGATGTTACTGTCCGCAGAACATGACGGTAAGGTCCAGTTAATCACCGTACCAAATGAACTGGTCAACGGTTCATCAGTCGAATAATGTTCGCATAAGCGTGGGCGGCGGGTCGATGAGACGCCAAACCCGCGTTTTTATGTCAAAAGAGTGTGGAAGAGGGCGGTTAGCTGGCGAGTATTAACGTCGTTGCGTGAAAAATCCTGAACTTGGATTTTTGACGCGGCGGGGTTAAGCGCAACCAGCTGCCCTCTGGAACACGTTTCGGCAAGGTGGTTAAAAGGTCGTCGCCTGCGCAACCAGAGATTCCGCCGGCTAAGCTAGCTTTTAACTGCGAGTCTCAATTGGCTGATAAGTTCCCTGATGATAGCTGTGTGTGGATAGAGGGAAGAGTTATCCACTTACGAACTTATCCACCGGTGTAAAAGATATTGGCAAAATTATGAACGTTGGTAAAATGTGGACAACTTCCGCCACCTATAAACAGATAGGTGTACAAGTCGGTTGATAATTCAGCGAATTGTGGATGAAATTGTTCATAAGGTCTGCGATAATGGCGGTAGGCAGTGAAATGAGTGAATAAGTGCTGATTTTGCTGTTGATAACTGCTAACTTCAAATAGTTATCCACTTGTGAATAACTATTTTGGATAGCGATATCGTGTTTAGTCCGTAATGGTGGTATCTTTACTATCTGGTGATGGTTGTTTCTACGTTGTCAGCGAGGCTACTATAGGCTGATTTTGAGACCCTTAGTTGGGAGTTAGGTCAGTCATGATAGCGGGTTAACAACTCGTTTAGCCGGAGGAGGCCAGGATGGAGCCGGCCGTGACGATGGCGTTAGGACGGGGGATCTTGCCCGTTCTTACGCCATGGGACGAGCTTGGAAACTCGCGGGTTTGTGCGAGGTTTCAAGTCGAGGTTCAAGACCGAACTTTGGCTTGGACCGGTCCCCACAGCAGGCGGAATCCTGGCAGCCGCAGGCGGTAATCGTTACCAAAGTATCAAAGGAAAGTGTTTCACGGAAATAGGAGGATCATGATGAAAATCTTTGATTCACATACCCATTTAAATAGCGAAGAATTTATTAAAGAAGTGCCCCGCTACCTCAAGCAGGCGGCGGATTTAGGTGTTGTCAAGATGGTCAACATTGGCTCCAACACGCAGCTGAACGCCGACGCCATTAAGCTGGCGCATCAGTATCCACAGCTGTATGCGGCTGTGGGCTGGCATCCTGAGGATTCTAAGAATTACGATGCGGCTGCCGAGAAGGTTATGGAAGAACAATTAGCCGATGACCGGGTCGTTGCGCTCGGTGAGATTGGCTTGGACTACCACTGGGACAGTTCACCACAAGACGTGCAACGCAAGGTGTTTGCTCGGCAGGTTGCGATTGCCAAAGAGGTTGGTAAGCCCGTTGCCATTCACAACCGGGACGCCTTTGAAGATACCTACCGGATTCTCAAGGAAGGCGGCATCAGCGAAATTGGTGGTGTCATGCACAGCTTTAACGGCGATCCCGAATGGCTCAAGAAGTTCTTGGACCTGGGGATGCACATTTCATATTCCGGGGTGGCTAGCTTCAAGAACGCCCACGAAGTCCATGACTCCGTGCGGGCCACGCCACTCGATGTGATGATGGTTGAGACCGATGCACCCTATCTGTCACCGGAACCCCACCGTGGGGAACAGAACGAACCGGCCTTTACTCGGTATACGGTTGAAGCCATTGCCAAGGAACGTGACACGACGCCGGAAGAAATCGCAGCCGCCACTTACCACAACGCAGAGGAGTTTTATCAAATCAATGAAGAAGATTAAAGAAGTCCTCGTGGTGGAGGGCAAAGATGATACCAAATCAATCAATCGAGCGGTCAACGCCGACACTATCGAGACACGGGGTTCCGCTATCGATGACGATACGCTAACCCTCATTGAAAAGTTAGCCGATCAGCGCGGCGTGATCATTTTCACCGACCCTGATTTCTCCGGCGAAAAGATTCGTAAGATTGTGGCCGAAGCCGTACCGAATGCCAAACACGCCTTTTTACCTAAGGCGGAGGGGCGTCCGGACAAGGCCGGTGGCTCACTTGGCGTGGAACATGCGAGTCCAGAAGCCATCCGGGCCGCGCTCGACCACGTGTATACCGAAACGACCGCGGCCCCCACGTTGATCACCCACGAAGATTTAATGGCAGCGGGCTTGATTGGCGGGGCCGGCGCTAAAGCCCGCCGTGAACAACTCGGTGAGCTTCTCCAGATTGGTTACGTGAATGGTAAGCAGTTGGAGAAGCGCTTGCGGATGTTTAGCATTCAACCCGCAGACTTCGCCGCTGCAGTGCAACAGATTCGTCAAAAGGAGGATTTCCATGAATAATAGCGTACCCGAAATTGGCTCACCAGCTCGTACCAAGGCCATCTTGTCCCGTTACCGTTTAGTGGCTAAGAAGAGCCTGGGACAAAACTTTCTTTCGGACTTAAATATCCTGCGCAACATCGTTAACGCTGCGGACGTGACTGACAACGACAACGTCATTGAAATCGGTCCTGGGATCGGAGCCCTGACGGAACAGATCGCTAAGCGGGCACGAAAGGTCGTGGCCTTTGAAATCGATGAAAACCTGTTGCCAGTCCTCGACGAAACGTTGATGGATTACGATAACGTCAAGGTGATCAATCAAGATATCTTGAAGGCGAATTTGCCGGCCGTCATTAAGGATGAATTCGAACCGGGCCACCCCGTGAAAATCGTGGCGAACCTACCGTACTACATCACGACACCAATTCTGATGGGCGTGTTGCAGAGCGGGGTCAGCTTCGATGAAATCGTGGTGATGATGCAGAGTGAAGTGGCTGATCGTTTGGTCGCTGAACCGGGTACCAAGGCCTACGGGTCGCTCTCCGTGGTCATGCAATATCGCGCCCACGTGGCCGTTGCTTTTGATGTGCCACGGACAGCTTTTATTCCACAACCGAACGTTGACTCTGCCATCATTCGCTTGACGCCGCGTGAGCCATTGCCAGTCAAACCGTACGAAGATCAAGCCTTGTACAAGTTCGTTAAGGGTTGCTTCGCGCATCGCCGCAAGACGTTGTGGAACAATCTTCAAGGGATTTTTGGAAAGCAGCCAGAAGTTCGTGAACGGATTGAAGCGGTCCTGACAGATGTTGGTATTTCGCAACAGTTACGGCCAGAACGGCTAACCTTGATAAATTTCATCGAATTAACCAACGCTTTTCACAATGAAGGACTTATGTAACCCTTTTCAATTGCGGATTCTTGCGGATTGTAGGCTAGTGTGGTATAATTTGCGTTTTTTGTGAAACCATGGTATCATGTTTCACAGAGGTGAAGTGCATGCCAACAAGTTTAGCGAACATTAAGAACAAACTGGACGAGCGCATTGGCGAAAAGTTAATGGTGATCGCGCAGGCCGGGCGTAAGAAGACAACAGAACGGCATGGAATTCTTCGGGAAACCTATCCAGCTGTATTCGTTGTGGATTTAGACCAGGACGAAAATTCGTTTGAACGGGTTTCATATAGCTATACCGATATTTTAACCAAAAACATCGAAGTTGACTTTGATGAATAAATAATTTGGCCAGTAAGGCCTTTTTATTTTGGCAAAAATTAAGAATCAAGGGTTCACGGGCACCAGCTAATCAGGAATTAGCGTAGGGCTTGGAGAACCCTTTTTATTTTCGCCACAACCATAGTATAATAGGCTTAATCAGATTCAGGAGAACGGTAGGCAGTGGCCTATCTGGAATTAAGGTGAGCTCATGCAACTGATTGAAAAGGCGCCTGCCAAGATAAACCTCGGGCTTGACACCCCGTACCATCACCAGGATGGCGCGGAGGAGTGGAACATGGTCATGACGTCCGTGGACTTGGCGGACTATGTTGAAATTCAAACGTTAACCAAACACAAACGCATCCGGGTTGCCTCGGATAGTGGCTTTTTGCCAAATGATCAGCGAAACTTGGCCTATCAGGCCGCCCATTTACTCCAAACGAAATTCAATGTGGGTGAGGGAGTCAACATTCGGATTAAAAAGAATATTCCCGTGGCTGCGGGATTAGGGGGTGGCTCATCCGATGCCGCCGCCGTGTTACGGGGCCTGAATCAACTGTGGAACCTGGGATTGAGTTGGCAGGAGCTGGCCGAGCTTGGTTTGCAGATTGATTCGGACGTGCCGTACTGTGTTTACGGTCGGACGGCCCATGTGCGCGGTCGTGGCGAGCGGATTACGCCGCTGTCGAAGTTGCCGGCTGCGTGGGTGGTCTTGGCCAAGCCTAAGGTGAGCGTCTCCACGCCCAGTATTCTTCAGCAGATTCGCTACGATGACTTGGAACATCCGGATATCGATAGCCTGCTGAAGGCGGTGCGCAATCAGGATATTTCGGAGATGTGTGCGGTCATGGGGAACGTGCTAGAGCCGCTGACGGCTCACCGTTACCCAGAGATTACCCAGTTGAAGCAACAGCTGATGAAGTTCGGAGCCGATGCCGCTCAGATGAGTGGGACCGGACCGACCGTCTTTGGTTTATGCAGTAAGCAGTCGCGGGCCCAACGGGTGTTTAACGGCATGAAGGGGTTCTGCCGTGAGGTGTATTTGGTACGGCCATTACCGTAAGTTGAGGAGGAACCATTGATGCAGACGGCCACACAGATTTTCCAAGCCATTCAGGACGATCCACAGAACCAAGCCTTTACCGAACAGGGGATTCAGCCACTTTACCACACTGAATCCGGGGCGGAGATTTTACTGGTCAGTCAGGCGCCGAGTCGGCGGGCCCAAGCCTCGATGACCTTCTGGGATGATGCCAGTGGGAATCGCTTGCGGGACTGGATGGGCGTAACCAAAGATCAGTTCTATCATTCGGGAAAGATCGCCGTGTTGCCGTTGGATTTTTACTATCCAGGCAAGCACGCTCACGGCGGCGATTTGCCGCCGCGTAAGGGATTTGCGGACAAATGGCACGCGCCTCTGTTGGAGCTGATGCCCAACATTAAGCTGACTCTGTTGATTGGTCAGTACGCGCAGAAATACTATCTGCCGCAGCGTGAGCGGACGTTGACGGCTACGGTAGACCATTATCAGGACTACTTGCCGGATTACTTTCCGCTGGTACACCCGTCGCCCTTAAACTATGGGTGGCTGCACCAGCACCCGTGGTTTTTAGATAATGTAGTGCCTGATCTGCAGGTTCGCGTAAAACAAATTATTCATTAAATTAGCTTGGAATTTAAGAGACGTCATGCCAACGAAAACGTTGATGTGACGCCTTTTTGTATATAACAAAATTTATAAGACGTTTGGCTGGTGTTACTCAGCGAAAACGGTCATGATAGCTAGGTGAGGTGAAGGCATTGGAGAGAGAAAATATCCCCGTAGATCCACGGCTAGTTGCTGAAGTCGGGGCAGCCCTGAAAGGGCAATTGACGCAGTTGGAATTGATTCAGCTGTTGTACAGTGACCATAAGGGGAACAAGTCGAAGTAGGTCGGCCGTTTTTTGTGGTGTCAGGAAAGTATCCCCTAAAATTGAAACTAATTTTAAGTAAAGAGTGGAAAACGCTCTCATTTTTAGCTAGAGTAGAGGTAATAAACCTAAAATAAACGTTGTAGTCGTCTGATTTAGCGTGGTGGGGGTCAAACCTATTTTTTAGTGACCGCTGAATCCGATACAGCGTCGAAAATAACTAGAAATGGGGTAGTCAATATGAAAACTTGGCAAAAAATTCTGGGCGGTACCGCGGCTGTGGCTGCCGTTGGGGCTGTCAGTGTTTTGGGTGGCGCCGCAGTGGTCTATCAGGCCGCCACGAAATCCTTCAGTCATAATCGACTCAAAACTAAAAAACGCGCCATTGCTGAAAATACGGCGGACGATAATGCTTGGTATTTGCGACACAATCCAGCTGAATGGACGCAGACCAGCTTAGATGGGCTGATTCTGCGGGCAAGTTTGGTGGAGGCCGAGAAGCCCACGAAGCGCGTGGCCATTTTGGCCCACGGCCTAGGTCACGCTCGCGAACAAATGATTCCGTATGCCCGAGTCTTCCATAATTGGGGGTACGCTACACTGATGCCCGATGCTCGGGCTCATGGCGATAGCGAGGGTCACACGATAGGTTACGGCTGGCCTGATCGCTTGGATTATACCGGCTGGATCAATCAGGTGATCGCCAAGTATGGGGATGACTGTGAGATCGTTTTGATGGGTATCTCGATGGGGGCCGCCACGGTGATGGCGACTGCTGGCGAAGATTTGCCACACAACGTTAAGGCCGTAATTGCCGATTCCGGGTACGCCTCCGTCTTGGCGGAAGCTCGCTTCCGGATTCGCCACCGATACCACTTGCCAACGTATCCAATTGTTCCGATTGCTAATCAGTATTCCCGGTTGGCTGAGGGGTACCGCTTATCTGACGGGAATATTGCTGAACAGCTCCGGCATACGCATTTGCCGTTGCTATTGATCCAGGGAGCCAACGATCAAACGGTTCCCGTGGAGAACTTGGATGTTCTTTATCGAGCCGCAGCGGGGCCTAAGGAAAAGTATCGTGACCCTAGTGCCGCTCACATAGCAACGCGGAAAACGGATCCGGTCAAGTATGACCAAATGGTGGCAGATTTTCTGAAAAAATATGTTGATTAAAGAAGCCTTAAGCTTGGTTGACAAGTTTTCATTATCTGGTAAGATATTAAACGGTAATCATTACTGTTTACATATTTAGCGGAGAGATGGGATGAGTCGATTGCAGCTTGGAAAACGAAAATTTTGGCGGCGGGGTCTGCTGACCTTGCTGGCCGTCTTAATGGTGGGAGTTACCCTGAGTGCATGCTCGGCGGCGCCCACCACTAAGCGTGCCGACAATCAGATTCATGTGGTGGCGACGCTGGGGTTCTATGGCGAAGCGGCCAAGGCCATTCTGGGTGATCGCGGTCAGGTGACCACGGTTATCAATAGTCCCAGCATTGATGCCGAAAGTTATGAGCCAGACGTGAAGACGGCTAAGAAGGTCGCTAAGGCCGATGTCGTCATTGCCAATGGATTGGGCTATGATAGCTGGATGGACCGGGTTGTAGCGGCTAACGATGATGCTCAGACGAAGAAACTCACGATTGGCACCCTCATGGGTAAGAAAACGGGGGATAATCCCCACTTGTGGACGGACTCTACGACCATGGTCAAGGTAACCCGTCACTTGGTGGCGCAATTTAGTAAGCTTGATCCGAGCCAGGCGGCGGCATTCAAACGTCGCGGCATCGCCTATGAGAAACAACTAGCGGTCTTACCGCGCCTCGCTAAGCAATTGGCCGAACACAGCAATCACCAACAGGTTGCGGTAAGTGAGCCCGTCTTTGACTTGGCGTTAAGTGCAATGGGCTATCGAATCAGCGATGGACATTTTGCCCAGTCAATTGAAGAGGACAGCGACCCAACCCCGGCTGATATTACCAAGCTCCAAAATCAAATCAAACAGCGTAAGATCGCATTTTTCGTGGAAAACACACAGAACACTAGTAAAAATGTGACGGCAATGGTCAATCTGGCCAAGAAATACAATATTCCCATCGTCAAGGTAACCGAGACGATGCCGGTCAATCAAAGCTACCGGACCTGGATGCTGAAGCAGTATCAACAGGTTCAACGAATTCAAGCGAAGGAGGGGCAGTCCTAATGGAAAGTGCACCCATTTTAAAATTAGAACATCTCGGCGTGACCTTTCCCAATCACCCGGTATTTAACGACCTTAATCTGACAATCAACCAGGGCGAAATCTGGAGTATTATCGGAAAAAACGGGGTCGGGAAAACGACACTGATGCGGACTATCCTCCATCAATTGCGCCCAACTCACGGGAAGATTTCGTATTTGCCTAGTCAGGGTGAAGTGACGATCGGTTACGTGCCGCAATTCAGAAATATCGATGCCGATTATCCGCTGACCATCAAGGACTTCGTTGGACTGAATCTGACGGGCTGGAAACTGCCATGGCTTTCGGCCAAGGAACGCGCTAAGGTTCAAAAGATTCTGGACCAGACCGGTCTGAAGCAGTTGGCCAAGCGGCCCATCGGACAGGCTTCGGGTGGTGAAAAGCAGAAGGCGTACCTTGCGCAAGCTTTGGTAGAAGCCCCCAACTTGTTGATTTTAGATGAATCGACGGCTAGTTTGGACCCCGTGACCAAGACGGAGCTTCTGGATTTGGTGACGGAGTTGAATCAACGCTTGAAGCTGACGGTGCTCTTCGTGACTCACGATATTCCGATGGCGCAGAAGTATACGCAACACTACTTGATGATGACCCCCGGTAAGGTAGAACAGGGGCCCATCGCGAATTTGACGACCGAAAAGGTGTGGGAGGGCGAAAATGTTTAGTTATGAATTTATGCGAAACGCCTTCGCGGCTGGCACCATTATTGCCATCATCTGTGGCATCATGGGTGTCTTCGTGATTGCCCGCAACATGTCTTTTTTGACGCATACGCTCTCTGAAATTGGTTTCTCCGGGGCAGCCTTCGGGGTCTTTGCCGGTTGGGCGCCGTTAAACGGGATGTTACTGTTTACGGTGGTCAGCTCGGTCATCGTTGGTCAACTCTCGGCACGTTCCGAACGACGGGAAGCGGCAACGAGTGCCATTTCGGCGCTGTTCATTGGGTTGGGGATTCTGTTCCTCTCACTGGCTAATAAGAATGCCAGTTACGCGACGAGTATTTTATTCGGGAGTGTTATCGGTATCAGTGCTGGCGATGTCCAGCAGATGCTATGGCTGTCCCTGCTCGTGTTGGTCGTGGTCTTCGTGATCTACCGGTTCCTGAAATTCGATTCATTTGACCATACAGGGGCCCGGGTCAAAGGGCTTTGGACCAATGCGCTGTCGATTACCTTCTTGGTCTTGCTGGCGTTGAGTGTCAGCGTGGCAGCCCAAATCGTGGGGTCACTGTTGATCTTCATCCTGCTGACGCTACCAGCGGCAACGGCCAAGTACTTCGCCCACACGGTGGGGGGGATGATGGTGCTCGCCATCACGTTGGCTTTAGTCGGCGTCTGGAGCGGGCTGGTGCTGAGTTACGTGACGAACTTCCCCGTGTCATTCTTTATCGCGGCTATTGAAGCCGTCTTCTACTTCATTGCGCTGGGTTGGCAACGACTACAGACGGCGGAATGAGCTAGCATACAGGTTGAAAACGGTCGTCTGCGGCTAAGCTTGTTTTCAAATGTGATGTTGGCCCGACCGCGGTGTATTATCCTGGCACGGTTTGCGGTATTTTGAATTATAAGCAATAGCTAAATAAAAAGTGGTCTGAAGCTGTGGTGACTCAACGTTTTGCGTTGAGTCACCACGGCTTTTTTGCATATCGTGATGGCAATCAGTTGAAAGTGACGTGGGAAACCTATAGGCTGATAACTGGAAGTGAGGGGATTGCCCCGAAGTGAGGTTGATTAAGCGTAAATGGTTCAGACCTTTCTTGGCTTTCATAGTCAAATAATGGCGGATTATGCTTTCATTTTGATAAAAGTCCCAAAAAATTATTAATTCTAACCGAAATGTAACGAAAAACCCGAACATTTATGCTAAAATTGGGCTTACAATTAACTCTAAAGAAATAGATGAGGTGAAGAGGTTGAAAGTCAGAAGAAGTGACCGTTTGGTCGATATGACTCGGTATTTGTTAGAACGCCCGCACCAATTGGTGTCTTTGACATTTTTTGCAGCGCGGTATGAATCGGCCAAGTCTTCCATCAGTGAAGATCTGACTATTTTGAAGCGGACGCTCCAAGCTCGTGGTACCGGTCTGCTGGAGACCGTCCCCGGCGCCGCTGGTGGTGCCCGTTTTATTCCTTACATTTTACGAGAAGAAGCCGAACAATTTGTTGATGAAATGATTACTGAATTGTCCGAAGCCGACCGGTATCTACCCGGTGGCTACGTTTATATGTCAGATATCTTGGGCCGGCCCGCAGCCTTGCGGCAAATTGGTCGGATCTTGGCAACCCAGTACCTGAACCAGTCCGTTGACGTTGTCGTGACGGTGGCTACCAAGGGGATCCCGCTGGCACAGAGTGTTGCTAGTTACCTGAATGTGCCGTTTGTGATTGTGCGGCATGACTCTCAGATTACTGAAGGTTCAACGGTGAGTGTGAACTACGTTTCCGGTTCGACCAAGCGGATCGAACGGATGGCGTTGTCCAAGCGGAGTGTGAAGCCAAATTCACGCGTGTTAATCGTTGATGATTACATGAAGGGTGGCGGGACCGTTGGGGGCCTGCGCTCCCTGGTCGATGAGTTTGACTCACAACTCGCCGGCGTGGCAGTCTTTGCCGAAGGTGATTTTGACGGCCAACGGACTGTTAGCAAGTACACCTCGTTACTGAAAATCCAGACCGCGGATGAACAGATCCGTGTGGCGCCAGGGAATTACCTGACTCAGATTTTTGGCGATGAAAATAATTCATTAAATTAGGAGATATCGGAATGAGCACGAGAAATACGATTATCCTCGCAGCCGGTAAGGGTACGCGGATGAAGTCAAAGCTGTATAAGGTTCTACACAAGGTTTGTGGCAAGGCCATGGTCGACCACGTGCTGACCCAAGTTGAAAAGACCAACATGGATAAGGTTGTCACGATTGTCGGCTACGGTGCCGATGACGTGCAAGCCACGCTGGGCGACCGGACGCAATACGCCCTGCAAGCCAAGCAACTTGGGACTGGGGATGCTGTGTTACAAGCTGAACCCATTTTGAAGGATGAAGAAGGGACAACGCTGATTGTGAGTGGCGATACGCCACTGTTCCAAGCACAGACGTTTGAAGACCTCTTCGCCTATCACGAAGCCAAGCATGCGGCCGCTACGATCTTAACGTCCGTTGCCCCAGATCCTACCGGTTACGGTCGAATCGTGCGGAACAATATCGGTATCGTGGAAAAAATCGTGGAACAAAAGGATGCCAACTCCGAAGAACAAGAAATCCACGAAATTAACACCGGGGTTTACGTGTTCGACAACAAGAAGCTTTTCGCGGCCTTACACAAGACCTCTAACGACAACGCCCAGGGTGAATATTACCTGACCGATGTCGTTGAAATCCTGAAGCATGAAGGGGACATCGTGGCAGCGTACAAGATGGCTGACTTTGATGAATCCATGGGTGTTAACGACCGGGTCGCACTGGCCAACGCCACTAAGATCATGCGTGACCGGATCAACGAACAACACATGCGTGACGGCGTAACCTTGATCGATCCCGCCACGACGTACATTGACGCCGGTGTGAAGATCGGGGCCGATACCATTATCGAACCTAGCGTTCAACTAAAGGGCAATACCGTGATTGGCGATGACTGCTACATTGGGTCTCACTCCGAACTACGGAACGCTACGTTGGCCGACCACGTGACCGTGACATCTTCCTTACTTGAAGATTCCGACATGGCCAGTGGCTCTAACATTGGACCTAACAGCCACTTGCGGCCAGAATCTCACATTGGGCCTAAAGTTCACCTCGGTAACTTTGTCGAAGTGAAGAAGGCTACGATTGGTGAGGGAACTAAGGTGGGCCATTTGACCTACGTTGGGAATGCCAAATTAGGCAAGCACATCAACGTTGGCTGTGGTGTGGTCTTCGTTAACTACGACGGCAAGAATAAGCATGAGACCGTTGTGGGTGACGATGCCTTCATCGGTTCTAACTCGAACTTAGTGGCACCGTTGGATGTGGCTGATCACAGCTTTATCGCGGCGGGCTCGACCATTACCGATGCCGTCAATCAATATGACATGGCGATTGCTCGGGAACGGCAGACCAACAAGCCAAATTATTACCAGAAACTGCCTTATCGCGGTGAAGATTAAGCTGAAGGTCTTGTGTTTCGAGACCCGATAGCATAAAATTATTGTAGTGAATTCTGGCAGATAACTTGCTATTGGAGGAAATTATGGCTACGCAATATTTTGACCCTAAATTAAAGATCTTTGCGTTGAACTCCAACAAACCGTTAGCCCGTAAGATTGCTAACGAAGTTGGTGTTGAATTGGGGAAAACTTCGGTGGACCGGTTCAGCGACGGTGAAATTCGCATTAACATCGAACAGAGTGTGCGGGGCTGCCACGTCTACGTGATTCAGTCGACGTCGGCTCCCGTCAACGACAATTTGATGGAACTGTTGATCATGATCGATGCTTTGCGGCGCGCGAGTGCGGCTACCATCAACGTGGTCATTCCGTACTACGGCTATGCTCGTCAAGACCGGAAAGCCCGGTCACGGGAACCAATCACGGCGAAATTAGTGGCAAACATGTTACAAACGGCAGGCGTTACGCGGGTCTTGGCTTTAGACCTGCATGCTGCCCAAATCCAAGGCTTCTTCGACGTGCCAGTTGATCATTTGATGGGCGCGCCACTGTTGGCCGATTACTTCTTAACTAACCACTTGGATGAAGACGCCGTTGTCGTTTCACCCGACCATGGTGGGGTAACTCGGGCCCGGGCATTGGCTGAATTCCTGAAGGCACCGATTGCCATTATTGACAAGCGGCGGCCACGGGCCAATGTTGCGGAAATCATGAATATTATCGGGGACGTCAAGGGTAAGCGTTGTATCATGATCGATGATATGATCGATACCGCGGGGACCATTACGTTGGGGTCACAGGCCTTGATGGATGCTGGCGCCAAGGAAGTCTACGCTAGCTGTACGCACCCGGTATTATCAGGTCCCGCAATCGAACGAATCAAGAACTCACCAATTAAGAAGTTAGTGGTGACGGATTCGATTCAATTGACTGCCGACAAGCAGATTGAAAAGATTCAACAAATTTCCGTCGGTCCCCTGATTGGTCAAGCCATCAAGCGGATCAACGAAAACCGGCCGGTCAGCCCATTGTTCAAGAACCGTTTCCGGAGTCACGAACAATAAAACAGACAAAAAACTTGAGCGGCGCTGGGCGTTGGCTCAAGTTTTTTTCTTATCATTTTTGAAATAAGACCCGTTAGTTACTGGGCTAACGCTGAAGGGAGTTTATGAAATGAAAAGTTGGCAGAGATGGACCACGGGCTGGGTTGCCGGTGGTCTGCTAGTTGCCCTGGCCATGCGCATCTTGGGGCAACCCTTGATGGTGATTGGTAACCTGTTGTTTATGGTGGGACTAGCCTTAGTGCTCTTTGGCCTGATCTGTGTGCTGGCCAAGGGACACATGTTCACTGGCTGGCGGCACAAGCGTAAGAAGGGGCAGGAGCCGCTACCCGGAGAAAAAGTCGACGTGCGACACGTGGCGAGCGTGAAAAATTCACCGATTGTGGTGAATGGTGGTGCGCGCTTCGGGCTGTTAGCCGGCGCTATTTATATCGTTGTTGGGGTTGTTCTGACCTTGTTTTAGGGATTCAGAGGCTTGCTGGCGATGCTGAAAATTAAATCGATTTAGTGATGGGGATGTTGGCCATGGAGCGAGCATCCCTTTTTTGGTTACGCTACTGATTATTGGCGACTGAAGGCGTTGGAAGAAAAGGACGCAAAAAAATTGACCGACTAAGTTAGTGTCGGTCAATCCTAAAATCAAATTAGAGTATTACTTCAAAGCGTACTTCCGGATAGCTGCTGCCACACCATCTTCAGCGTTGGTCAGTGTTACGGCTTGAGCAGCGTCCTTGACCTCGTCGATGGCATTGCCCATGGCGACACCGAGACCGGCGTACTGAATCATGGTCAGGTCGTTTCCTTGGTCACCCAGAGCCATGACCTCATCAGCTGTGAAGCCCAGCTTAGTAGCCAGTTCACCCAGCGTATTCCCCTTGCTGGCCTTCTTGTTCATGACCTCGATAAAGAATGGCGTACTTTGAACCACGTAGTAGCGGTCGCGAACATCTTGAGGGATTTCCTTGTTAACTCGGTTGATGATATCGGGGTCGTCCACAAACATGGCTTTAGAAATGGTTAAGTCGCGATCCATTTCGCCGACTTCGCGGTACCGAATCAGCATGCGTACCAAGTAACTTTCGAAGATTGTGTAGCCACTGAGGTCCTTGTTTGCCGTGTAGATGAAGTCTGGCGTTTCAATCTGGAAGTGAACCTGCATCTTGCGGGCCAGGGCCTCGAGATCGATGTAATCATCGAAACTCAGGGAGTGGTTGGTCATCATCTTGCCGGAGACCGTCTGGGACACCGAACCGTTGTAGGTGATGGCGTATTGGTCATCGCCACTGAGGCCGAGGGCGTCCAGGTAAGGTTGCACCCCAGTCAGGGGACGACCGGTACACAGAACGACTTTGATGCCCTGAGACTTGGCAGCTTGGACGGCTTTAATCGTGGCCGGGGCCAATTCGTTCTTTTCGTTCAGTAAGGTTCCGTCAATATCAATCGCAATCATTTTAATTGTCATGTTGTTCGCAATTCTCCTTTTATGCTAAGTCTGGATTCAACGCGTATTTATAAATGGCCGCCGCCACGCCATCGTCGGCATTGGTCAGGGTGGTCACGTCGGCAGCCGCTTTGACACGGTCGTTAGCGTTTCCCATGGCCACCCCTAGTCCGGCGGTGGTAATCATTGGTAAATCATTGTCTTGGTCGCCAAGCGCCATAACTGCCGCTATTGGCAAGTTGAGGTAGGTGGCTAGCTTCTGTAGAGCATTACCCTTGTTGGTCTGCGGGGCCATGACCTCGATGAAGTGTGGATCGGTGCGAACCACGTAGAAGCGTTGATGGAACGCAGCGGGTAATCGAAGCGCATCAATTTTGGCCACCTCGTCGATATAGACGGCAGTTGGCATCAACAACTGGGGGTCCATCGCTGTGGCCTCTCGGAAACGCAACGGTAAGTGGACCAACTGACTTTCCTTGACCGTATAGCGGCTAATGTCGCGGTCGGCCGTGTACAGGTGCTTGGGTGTGACCACGTGGAAATGAACGCGAGACTTGCGGGCGAACGCTTCGAGGTCTACGTAATCGGCATAACTCAAGGCATTGCTCGCAAGCACTGTTCCCGTTGTGGTTTGCACCAGGCCGCCATTGTAAGTGATGACGTATTGGTCGTCACCGTGGAGGCCGAGGGCGTCGAGGTAGGGTTGCACGCCGGTCAAGGGTCGGCCAGTGCACAAGACGACCTTGATCCCGGTCGCAACCGCTGCCTGAATGGCAGTGATCGTGGCCGCAGTCAGCGTATTCTGTGGATCGAGAAGCGTGCCGTCGATGTCTACGGCAATCAACTTAGGTGTCACCTTAGTCAGAACCTTTCCGATCGATGAGTTGGTCGTTTTGGATGTAGCCGCCGAACTCGTCAAAGACTGGCTGGAAAATTTCAGGAGCATCGTTGCCTGGATTCAACATCTCTTTCGGGAAGAAGAACCGTTGATCTCCGGTAAATTTCCCGCGGATGGCGTTGACCAAGTCAGAGACCGTTGAAAGTTCACGGAGACTGCCGTCTGGTTCCTGAAGTTCAATCTGTGTCAAAGGATGCGTGACTTTGGGATCATAAGCATCATCGTAAGGCAGGTCATAGCTATTGTCGGTGGCCGTGTAGTACTCGGTGTTGAAGCCGACCGAGCGAATCAGATCACGCAGATGCGGCAACTGTTGCTGAGTATGCGCGTCAAAAATGGCACTCTTTAGTGGCTTTCGATCCAAGAAGCGGTGCGCCAGATCGGCCAAAATTTCATCCGGTGATTGCCGCCAGTGAATGAAGTAGGTCGTCAACACGCCATCGTCTAGGTTGAGGTAATCTTCCAGGTCGAATTGGTGGTTGAAGAAGGGCAACAGGAGGTGGGGAATGAAACTTTCATCGCTCTTACCTGCCTGATATAATTCATTGGCGCGGCCGAGTAGGTGATCCAGCACGACTTCCATCGATCGAGAAACCGGGTGGAAATAGACTTGCTGGTACATCTGGAAGCGACTTACAATGTAGTCTTCGACGGCGTGCATGCCATTCATAGCAAAGGCGATGCCGTCCTTGTATGGCCGCATTACCCGCAGAATCCGCGTTAGGTCAAAGGTTCCGTATTCAGTCCCAGTGAAGTAGGCGTCCCGCAAGAGGTAGTCCATTCGATCAGCGTCGATTTGGCTGGAGATCATCTGGACCACTTGTGGATTTGGGTAGGTCTTTTGAATAACGCTGGCTACTTCTTGCGGGAAGGTTGGACTGACCCGCCGTAAAATCTGGTTGACTTCGGTTTTGGGCGAAGTCAGAATTTCAGCGGTAATTGCCTCGTGATCCGTGTGGAAGATATGCTCAAACGTGTGTGAGTATGGGCCGTGGCCGATGTCGTGAAGTAAAGCCGCACACAGCGCGGTCAGCCGTTCGTTGTCATCCCAACCGCCATCACCTGGCGTTTTCGTAGGGTAGTTGCGTTGGAAGTTATCGCAGATTTGGCGCGTGACTTCGTAGACACCCAGTGAGTGGGTGAAACGTGAGTGTTCCGCACCATGGAAGATCAGCGAGGCTGTGCCCAGTTGTTTGATGCGGCGGAGTCGTTGAAATTCTCGGGAATTAATCAGGTCTAAAATAACTTGATGTTGCACGTAAATGTAGTTATGCACGGGGTCCCGGAAAACTTTTTCACGGGGCAGTCGTGCGGTTGCGTAGCTCACAGTGATTCCTCCTGACAATTTAAAATTATTTTTTTTTAGCATCGTTATCGTTCTTACTGGGCCTAGTGTACCAGTTCAGGGGATGAAACCAGAACGAAACGACTCTGAGCAAGCAAGTCTTACATAGCAGTCAAGCGCGGTTGGCGACGGGCCATCTGGGCAGTCTCGCGCGTCAGCGTTGTCGTAAATTGCGGCTCGGCCATCATTGCTGCTAACTTAGCCCGACCGACGCGGAGACCGGCTGTCGAACAAGCGGTGAGAAAACGTTCTTGCGCATCGGCCACGGTCAACGGTTGGTTGAGCAGGGCAGCTGTGGTGGTCATCACGTTAGGATCGACATCAGGAAAATGCCAGTCGTTGGAATGATCGCCCAGACCCGCACGATAGAAGCTGCGAATCAGATCGCCACGCATGGGCTGATCACCGGTGACACTGAGGTAGAGCATCGTGACCAAGGCATTGGTGCTGCGACGCTGGGCAATTCCGGCAATCTTTAGGCCGTTAACGCTCAGGTCGTAGTCGCCGGGACAGTAGGATCGCGTAATTTCATAGTGTTGTAGTGCCAGCTCGGGCCAGGCGGCATCCACGAGACTGGTCATCTGAGCGTAAGCCGCCTCAATACTGGGAATTGACGTGGTCAGCGGGGAAAAAAGTGAAACGTTCAGGACGCCACCATCGGCGACCACGGCCAAACCACCAGAATTTCGAAGAACGTAATCATAGCCATACCGCTGAACGGCTCTAATAGCCGCCGTCAGCTCTGGAAGCCGTTTATCCTTCAGTCCCATGATTACCGTGGGCTGCATGGTCCAGAAGTGCAATATGGGCTGTTTAAGCGTCGGTACCAGGTCTAGCAGAGCATTGGTATAGCCAAAGGCCAGATTTTTCTGGTCAGCCGGAATCGCCGTGGTTACGGTCTGGATACTGTCACCGGGTAAATCGAAGGGTCCCATCATGCCACCTGCTTTCGTGAAATCGTTTCAATGCTCTCATTATACTAGAAAACTTGGGCCACGTCATGGTCTGGACCAATTCTGCTTGATGTTGAGGAAGAGGGTAATTAAAGGTGTCTTCTGGTTAAGTCATAAAACGTATTGTACATTTTGTAGAGTTAAATTAGGGTTGTACAAAAAAACTACCTCCATAGTTGGCATTAATCCAACTAAGAGGTAGTTTATTTGTGAGTCGCTTATAACTTCATACCAATTTTCATTTCTTCGGCTTTTTTTACAATGCGATCTGCTACAACAACATCGAGTGCTGCGGTTCCGACAGTCTTGAAGAAAGTAATATCTTTTTCAGAAGAACGCCCAGTAATATTTTGGTTGATAACTTGTCCAAGCTCACCGCTTATTTCTTGTTTGGTGATGTCTCCGCGCTTAAGTGGCTGAATGATGTCTCCGGCCTCCGATAAGACGCCGTCCATAGTGTCGAAAACTATTCGGTCCGCTTGCTTGAGTAGTTCAACCGGTATTTCACACATTTCTGGCGTGTAAGCACCAACACCGTTGACATGGACACCTTGTTTGACTAACGTTCCATCAAATGTGGGCCGCTTAGAAGTTGTTACAGAAGTGATGATATCGACTTCAGGCACAACAGAGTTAGGATTAGCAACAGGTTCAAATGTTGTTGAGAATGCTTTAGAAAAGTTAAGTGCTGCAGTTTCACAGAACTTCTTTGCACGATCCATGTCTAGGTCCGAAACAAATACTTTGTCGAGGCTACGCACTGTTAGCATGGCTTCCAATTGTGCCATTCCTTGGCCACCAGTTCCAATTAGAAGAGCAGTTTTGCTGTTTTCGTTGGATAATAATTCGGTGGCTGCACCTTGGACAGCACCTGTACGAAGTTGTGTGAGGTAGGTGCCATCTAAAATTGCATTTACAATTCCGGACTGTGCATCCAGAGTAATCATCGTAGCCGGAACGCTGGGCAATTTCTTATCAATGTTGTCAGGATAAACAGAGACAATTTTCACACCCAATGAAGGGTCCGCACCACTGACGTAACCAGGCATGTAAAGACTTTGTCCGTTGTACTCCGGAATGTTGATATTGGTCCGTAAGGGGATGTCAGCTCGACCCGAAGAGTAAAGTGAGAGAGCCTCAGCGTCGGCATCGATGGCATTACGCATGGAGAAGAAAGTTTTGATATCATTTGCAGATAAATATCTCATATTAATAAAAGTCCCTTCTTAAACTGTTTCGGTTGATTTGCGACTATCGAGGTAGAGGCTGATTGCGGAGTAAAGTAGAACAACAATCACAATCCATTGAATGACAGAAGTATTTAAACTCTTAACCAGGTAAACAGCGACTAGCACACCAATGATTCCGAATACCGAAAACATAGTGATTTTTCGTGAATAGTCGTTAAGTTTGATGAATTGCATGCTTCCGATAGAAACAGAGAATGTGCAACCCCCCATCATAATTGGAAAGGCAGCTACAGGATTCATCCCCATGGCGTATACGGTTGCCATAGTTAAGGCATAGGAACCAATTCCAATGTTGTTTAAGGCACCATAGACGAACATCAAGAGGCCAGTTGTCCAAAGCTTCCATCCGTAAAGTTCGGTTGCTGTTCCATTTGAAGGAATCCAACCAAACTTACCGGCTAGGATTAAGCCAGTTGCGACCAATAAACCAATGATAACGAAGATCCGTATGATATGTTCTGGTAATTTCACGACAAAACGGGGTCCTAAGTAGGCACCAATTACTTGGCAAATAATAGCGACTAATAAGGTTTTAACACCAACTGTGATTGTAGAAATGTAGGCAAGGGACATGACGAATACAGGGATTACACATTGTGTATTTAAAGTACCAGGAAGCTTTTTCATGGAAACCCATTTAGCCTTGGGATAGAGGGCCGTCGAAATTGCAAAGTCTGAGATCCCAAATGTGGATAGAAAATAAATAACAATTTGTGAAAGCGGCGTCCAAATGGGGCTTGCCGGTTCTTCCATGATTTCGTGACGATGTTTAAGAAGGTCACGAACAAGAACAAAGATGAATAGAAAGTTGATTGCAATGATAGCAATAATTAGAATTTTTTGCATAATGAATTCCCTTCTTTATTTATCGAAGTAGATATTACGAACGCCTTCCAAATTGCTGCCGAATTTTTCTTCAGCCTCATCGTGCAAAATAGTCAGTGTCCGGAGATTATAGGCGTCGTGGAGGACATACTCCTGTGCCAGAAAAACCATGGAACTATTTTGAGTCCAAATTACATCGGTGTTGCCTGAATCATTGGGGAGTTTTCCGTAGGTAACAGCATTAGAATCACTCACTACATTTATCCAGCGGCCACCGTAGTCTAAGATCTTGTCCGCTTCAAAAAAATGTTTATAAAATCGCCTAAAGGGCAGGTTATATCGATGATGATTGCTGAATAAGATGACAACGAATTTGTGAAGACGGCTCTCGGCATCCGCAAGTGCTTGGGCTAGTTCATCGGTTAGGTCTTCAGAGTAGATTTGAACGTACAGACTTTCCTTGGCATTTCGAATTTGAAACAAGGCTTTTTCGAAGACTTGATCATAAGAGTTAACAGACCAAATCAAACTGGAATTATCATCGGGACGCAAATTCTTAAGTGATTTGTGGATGCCTTCTATATCTTGTTTGCTGTCACGTTGTAATTTGGAGACCAATTCTTCAACTGGTAAAGCAGTGTAAAGTGATTTTTCATCCTTAGACTGAAGGACTAATCCTTTGCTAGTCAATGAAGATAGCACATTGTAAACCTTTGAGCGAGCTATTCCAGCTTTACCGCTGATTTTATATCCTGTAGATGCGTCCATCTGTAGGAGAGAAACGTATACCTTGGCTTCGCTATTGGTTAAGCCAAATTTACTGAGCAGTTCAGTGACTGATTCCATATTTAATACCTCTTTTTTAATAGTAGCTACCATTGGGTACTATTATATCCGGATATTCTTAAAAGTCTATACTTTGTGATAGAATATATAAACATTCACAAGCTTATTTGAGAAATACAAAAAAATATAACATCGCGGTTTCATTGCTGTATAGATGTTTATTCAACCTAATGAGTGGTTAAATGAGTGTCTCTAATTAGTACGCATTTTCACAAACAATAAGGTGTAAACTGGTTAATATTTGTCGATTAGCTGACTAGGATTTAGGCGAAGATAGTTTCAGCAGATTCTATCGTTATAAGTTTCATGTGTTCGTACTGATTCAGAAGTTAGTTAAAAGAGCATAATAAGTAGGCTTTCCGTGGGAAATGAACTATAATTAACCCAGACAATTCGCGGAAAGGAAGTGTGCAGATGGATCAACTATCAGCGGGGGTGCCCGTGATGATTCACTTGGAGACCCATATCAAGCAAAATGATGACGTTTCCGACTACCAGTTAGACGTTGATGGTCAGCTGGTCCAGATGGGAGCCAACCTGTACTTGCGGTATCTGGAACCCGATAATGAGACCGGGGAGCAGACGCCAGTGACGATGAAATTTACGCCGGAGGGTGAAGTTCACCTGACGCGAAACGCCGAGGCGGAATTGCGCCTGCATTTCATCAGTGGCAAGCGCGTGACAGCCCGGTACAACACACCTTATGGCATCATGCCAATCGAAACGGTCACGCCGTATCTGGAGACCAGCTTCAAGGAAAAGCCATTTAGTGGAAATGTGAAGATCGACTATCTCCTCTATGCTGGGGAAGAATTAGTCGGGAACTACAAGATTAGATTGCAATTTACGGCATAAGCGAGTATCATATTTCGTAGACTGTGGAAAGGACGTGCACCAGTTTGGAATTAAAAGTCTTTGAGGGCCAGAATAAAAAGGAATTATCAATGATCGAAGTTGCTCACGCCATTTTGTCACAACATGGCGATGTGATGGCTTTTGCCGACTTGGCAAACGCCGTCCAAGCATATTTGGGTGACAGCGACGCGGAAGTTCGTGACCGGCTGTCCCAATTCTATACGGATTTAAATGTCGATGGTAGTTTCATTTCTCTGGGTGATAACCTTTGGGGACTGCGAACTTGGTATCCGTTTGAATCCATCGATGAAGCAACGGTTCACGCCGAGGAAGATGAAGATCAACCTAAGCGTAAGAAGCGTAAGAAGGTTAACGCCTTCTTGGCTGACACGACCGATGACGATGATGTGATCGATTACGATGACGACGATCCAGAAGACGACGATACCACCACCTACGCCACTGATGACGACGATGATGATAGCGCCACTGGGTCTGGGCCAGATCTGGGTAAGTTACAGACCGGCTTGGGCATCGATGACGATGACGAAGAAGACGATACAGAAGACATCCCTGATGGTATCGAAGATCAGCTTTCTCAAATGGAAGCGCCAGATGATGACGATACTGACAATCTCGACTTTTCCGCCGATGACGACGAAGCCGACGATGACGATGATGATGACGAAGAACAGAAATAAATTTTTTCTGTTCGCTTGACCTCCAGTCTAAAAACAGGTACTATATTTTTTGGGCTCCCTGCTACTTGTAGCAAGGACAACTGGACGGTGAAGTAGCTCCCTATTCCGAATGAATAGGGAGCTTTTTTATAGTTTGAAACCCTAAATAATCTTACAAGGAGTTTGCACATGACCAAATATATTTTTGTGACTGGCGGCGTGGTTTCATCACTAGGTAAGGGGATCGTTGCTGCTTCCCTAGGACGGCTGTTGAAGAACCGTGGGTTAAACGTAACCATTCAGAAATTCGATCCGTACATTAACGTGGATCCCGGCACGATGAACCCTTATCAACATGGGGAAGTCTTCGTGACCGACGATGGGACCGAAACGGATTTGGACTTAGGTCATTACGAACGTTTCATCGATAACAATCTGAACAAGTACTCAAACGTGACGACTGGTAAGATTTATTCAGAAGTTTTGGAAAAGGAACGGCGTGGTGATTATCTGGGAGCAACTGTGCAAGTGATCCCGCACATCACCGGCATGATCAAGGAAAAAATCATGCGCGCCGGCAAGACGTTGGGCGCTGATTTCGTTATCACTGAAATCGGTGGGACCGTTGGGGATATCGAATCCCAACCCTTCCTGGAAGCCATTCGGCAAATGAAGTCCGAAGTGGGCGACGAAAATGTCGTTTACATCCACACAACGTTGGTTCCGACCCTGCACGCGGCTCACGAAATGAAGACGAAGCCTACGCAACATTCCGTGCGGGAACTCCGGAGTATTGGGATTCAACCCAACATTTTGGTTGTCCGGACTGAAAACCATATTACCGATGACATGCGGCAAAAGATTGCGCTGTTCTGTGACGTGCAACCATCCGCGGTTATTGAATCTATGGATGTACCGACCATCTATTCCATTCCATTACGCTTACAGGAACAGGGCTTAGATCAAATCGTCTTGGATCACTTCAAGGTTGACGCACCGAAGTCTGACATGAAGAAGTGGGCCCAGATGGTCGATCACATGCAAAACTTAAAGCGGACTATCAAGATTGCCCTGGTCGGCAAGTACGTGGGCTTACACGATGCCTACATTTCCGTGGCCGAAGCCTTACAACACGCCGGTTATCCGGTCGATGCCCAGATTGATCTGGACATGATCGATGCCGAAAAGATTACCGATGACAATGTTGCCGATATCTTAGGTGCTGCCGATGGGATCATTGTTCCCGGTGGGTTTGGTGACCGGGGGATTGAAGGCATGATTACGGCCATCAAGTACGCCCGTGAACAGGACGTGCCATTCCTGGGAATCTGCCTGGGGATGCAAGTTGCCAGCATTGAATTTGCGCGCGACGTTCTGGGTTACAAGGATGCCAACTCCACTGAAATGGACTCTGAGACCAGCCACAAGATCATTGACCTGATGGCCGATCAGACTGACGTCCACGAAATGGGAGGAACCCAACGGTTGGGGTTGTACCCTTGCAAGCTGTTGCCAGGAAGCAAGGCCGCTGCGGCTTACGACAACCAAGCAATGGTCCAAGAACGTCACCGTCACCGTTATGAATTCAACAACCAATATCGTGCCGAAATGGCAGCCAAGGGCTTGGTCTTCTCCGGGACGTCTCCTGACGATCACCTGGTCGAAGTTATTGAACTACCAGAAAAGAAGTTCTTCGTGGCTTCCCAATACCATCCAGAATTTCTCTCCCGGCCTAACCGTCCTGAAGGCTTGTTCCGCGACTTTATCGCCGCTGCTAGCAAAGAAGTTAAGGACTAGGCTATAAATCAAGTTAATGTCACTAAATAAAACGCCACATCGTCCATATTTCTGGAAGATGTGGCGTTTTTTACGAAAATAGGTCACTATGAGTGCCGATAGCTAGCAATGTCGTCACATCGGTACTGTCATAAAAAACTAGTAAATGATTTCCATTGTGACCATCGAAATGTAGCTCGAGGACTTGAATCGTGACGTGTTCGCTTGTAGGCAGTCGACGTTTGATTTGCTTTTCTAATGATTTTGGAAAATGTAGAGGATGAACGTAGAAATAATCAGGGATCTCGCTCCCAGTCAGTAGGCAGTCGGTGACATAATCCCAAGGAGATCTTTCATCACTATCGAAGGGAACGTGTCCCTCAAAAATAGGGCGCCAACGAGGACTTTTCCTGACGCGTCTCAGTTGATGCTTGAACTGTGAAGTTTCATTAAGGATGTGGCTCATTCACGCAATGACCGTTCAAACGCCTCTTTGGAGGTGCCACCGGATAATGATTTGTCATTGGTCATAGCATCAGTCATTTCCATAATTGAATCAACAACTTCCTGTTTAGGCTGTGCAAAGTGTTCAGGAAGACCGTTGTTGGCGACTGAAGTTAAAACGATCCGCAAATACTCTGAAATTGTGAGTCCGTTTTTTTCAAGTTCAATTTGTGCACGAACTTTAACATCATGCTGAACTCTAGCGTTGATACGATCTGTCTCTTTATTTTGCATGGAACCACCTCCAAAACATAGTGTACACCATACGTCGTACACGTCAACTGATCTTACTCGTCGATTAGTCCACTTCAATAATATTCGTCACCGCCGCCTCAATCGCTGGAATCAGTGGACTATTGGCGTCGATACCGGTTTGGTCAAAGCGGTCCTGCCACCAACTGCGGCGGATCGTTTGCACCTGGTCGACCACGTCTTCGCCGGCAGGGGTCAGCGTCAACAATTGCGTCTTGCCCGTGCCAGCGGTCTTGGTCAGGTAGCCGAGGCCGAGAATCTTGTTGACCTCGCGGGTGGTTAGCCCCTTGTCGATGACCAGTGTCTTAGCAACCTGATTTTGATTAATGTCGGGGTGTTCGTGAACCGTCAATAAAACGCAAGCAGCCGTGGGGTTGAGCCCCAATTTGGCAAATGCCTCACGCGTGTCCTTGTAGTATTTGCGGTGCAGAATCGAAATGTCCTGCGCCAAATAACCGAGATCTTTCATGGATAACTCCTTCCCCGGAATCTTCTGTGTTGACAAAACAACTTAATGCCATTATGATGAATCTAAGTTGACTTGTCAACACAATCAAATGACTGAATAAACTTTAAAAAAGGCGGGGTAACGGTGAAAGATACGAAGACTGGTGCACAAGCACTGATTCAAAGCATGATTAATCAAGGCATTAAGTATGTTTTTGGTATTCCAGGAGCCAAGGTCGACCAACTATTTGAGGGCATTGAATACAGCAAGGATCCACGCGCGCCCAAATTAATTATTACGCGGCACGAGCAGAACGCAGCGTTGATTGCTTCTGGGATCGGCCGGCTGACTGGCAAGCCCGGCGTAGTTGCGACGACTTCCGGCCCCGGGGTATCGAACCTGACGACCAGTCTCATCACGGCCACGGCCGAAGGGGACCCCGTCATCGCCCTCGGTGGACAAGTTCCGCAAGACGATATTGGTCGGCTGACCCACCAGAGTATTCCTAGCAAGGAACTGATGAGCTCGGCTACTAAGTCTAGCGTAGAAGTTCAGAACGCCAATAGTCTTTCTGAAGCGTTTGCAAACGCTTACCAGACGGCAGTTGCACCCAAGGCGGGCGCTACTTTTATTTCTCTACCACAAAACGTCCTGAACGGCGCCGTTGATCGACCAGAAATCAAGGCCGTGCCAACGGTCGATCAAGGGGTGGCGGACGCTGCGACCATTGATGCCATCGTCGAAAAGATTCAGCACGCTAAGTTACCCGTCATCCTGGCCGGGATGCGGGCCTCGGCCAGTGACGTGACGGCGGCCATTCGCGAGCTCTTACAGCATGCCGCCGTTCCCGTTGTGGAAACGTTCCAAGGTGCCGGGGTGGTCTCACGTGACTTGGTTACCAACTACTTTGGTCGGGTCGGTCTCTTCCGGAACCAAGTCGGCGATAACTTGCTAAAACAAAGCGACTTGGTCATCACGGTTGGTTACGATCCCGTGGAATATGAAGCGCGGATTTGGAATGCTGATCGGACAGGCGACGTAATCAGTTTGGACAGTGTAGTTCCTGAAATTACCACGGACTACCAACCCGAAATGGTCGTTCACGCCGACATTGCCAAGACGTTACGGGCCATCGTCCAGAAGTTACCTGCTGATTGGGCTCTGTCCGAAGAGGTTCAGGCGCAACTCGACCAGTCTGGCAAGACGTTAGCCGCTCAGGCCGAAGCACCCGCTGCCGATGACCAACACGGAATTCACCCACTGGCCATCATCCAAGCGCTCCAGAATAAGGTGAACGATGAAACAACGGTCACCGTTGACGTCGGCAGTTTCTACATCTGGATGGCCCGCTACTTCCGGAGCTACCAACCACGGCACCTCCTGTTCAGTAACGGGATGCAAACGCTGGGGGTTGCCTTTCCGTGGGCGATTGCCGCTGCGTTGGAACGTCCTGGCCAACCAATCGTTTCGGTTGCCGGTGACGGGGGCTTCCTGTTCTCCAGTCAAGAGTTGGAGACGGCGGTTCGCTTGAAGTTACCGATCGTCCAATTGATTTGGGACGACGGCGCCTACGACATGGTGAAATTCCAAGAAGTTGCCAAATACGGTCACGAAGCCGGGGTCAGCTTTGGCCCCGTCGACTACGTCAAGTATGCCGAAAGCTTTGGTGCCACTGGCTTACGCGTCGATCATGCCAAGGACTTGGCCGCGACCTTAGATCAGGCTTTCCAGACTGAGGGACCCGTGGTCGTTCAGATTCCGGTTGACTATCGGGACAATTTAAAACTAAAATCATTATTGTTGAAAGATGTTTTAAGCTAAAGGGAGTAATGATATGAACGAAGCAACACTCTATCAACACGGGACCTTGGCCTTACTGGTTCCGGGCTTATTGACAGGAACTCTGACGATGAAGGAATTATTAGCGCACGGCGACACCGGGATTGGAACCGGTGAGGGCTTAGACGGCGAGTTGATTATTCTTGACGGCAAGCCTTACCAGGTCAACAGTCGTGGCGAGGTCAACGTGGTGCCGGAGAGTTTCACGTTGCCATTTGCCAACAGCCACTTCGCCGCTTATCAGCCACTGATGACGGTGGAGAATGCCACCAAGGAAGAGCTACACGATCAGGTGCTGGGCTTGACGCACAACGCCAACACCTTCTTCTCCATCCTGGTCACCGGGACCTTTACGGATGTGAAGACCCGGGCCGTGGCGAAATCCGAACGGCCATTCAAGTCACTAGCAGAAACGGCTAAGCAACAGAGCATCTTCACCCGCGACAAGGTGGAGGGGACTCTGCTTGGTTACTACTCACCACAAGTGTTTGACGGCGTTGCAGTAGGTGGTTACCATGACCACTTTCTGTCAGCGGCCCACGACTTTGGCGGGCACCTGCTGGACTTCGGCACGGTGACAGGGGATGTCCAGGTACAAACGTTTTCAACGTTGGAACAGCATCTGCCGGTAGATGACCAGGCATACTGCGAGCACGATTTCGCCAAAGATGACATCCAAGGCGCCATCCACGAAGCAGAAGGCTAACTGGGTCTTACCAGCGCGCCTTACCGGGTGGCAGAAATCGGCCGTGACGCTGTGGGCGGGCGTCTGGAGCCATAGTGCGGTCTCCCGACTTGGCCATGGACCTCTGAGAAACGAGTTTCATAGCCACCACTTCTCTAAGTGGCTGTGCCACTTAGAGAATTCCCACGGCTGGGCCGATTTCTGCCACCCTCACGGCTTACATGGTAGCTCACCGGGCAACGGTGGTGGAAACCGGTATGAAGTCGGGCGGAATTAAAAGTTTTGAGTTGATATAATTGAAAAAAGGTCCCGCAAATCGAAATTGATTTGCGGGACCTTTCTGTTAGATTAAATTTGAAAAAAGTGAGGACCCGTCGTCATTGCTGTAACGAATGTTCATTGGTTAAAAGCTAGTCTAGCCGGAGGAGGTCAGGATGTAGTCAGCCGTGGCAGCGCTGTTAGACCGGGCGTTTGTTTTTTCCCGGTCTTACAGCGCAGGGCGTGTTTGGAAACTCGCATGACTTTTGCGAGGTTTCAAACCGAGACGGAAGCCAGCTTCTTGGCTGGAGTCGGTCCTCACAGCAGACGGAATCCTGACAGCCGCAGGCGATAGTTTTTAACTTATTCTGAACGCAATGCCGTTGCCGCGTCCTTCTTGGCCGCCATCCGTGCTGGGATGTGGCCACCCAACATGGTCAGCACGGTACTGATGATAATCAGCACGATTCCGTGGACGGGGTTCAGGTGCGCGACGTTACTGAGGTCGGTAATGCTCTTTAAGACGATGTTGATGGGGAAGGTCAGGAGCCAAGCGATGATGACCCCGAGGACTCCGGAACCCACACCGAGGATGAACGTTTCAGCATCAAATACCCGGGTGATATCTTTCTTCCGGGCCCCTAAGGCCTTGAGAATCCCGATTTCCTTGGTTCGTTCGAGGACGGAGGTGTACGTGATGATAGCGATCATGATCATGCTGGTAACCAGTGAGATCCCGGCGAAAGCAACGAGGACGTAGGTGATGGCATCCATCAAGCCCCCGGTCAGGTCGGAAACGGTCCCGGCCATATCGGTGTAGATCACCTTGTCGGATTTGCTCTTACCCTTGTTGTACTTGTCCAGGTAATGGAGGACCTTATCCTTGTTCTTAAAGGTGTTCGGGTAGATCAGGATACTTGCTGGGGTGGTCGAGCCACCAAGGTAGCTGACCAAGTTAGTCTTGGTATCCTTGTTAACGGTTTGACCCGTCATAACGTTGCTGTCGGCCTTCTTTTGGGCCTTTACAATATCAGAGTTCTTGTTGGCTTTGATAATGTTTTGCGTCAGCTTGTCGCTGTAGGCAATCCCGGAAGACAGAACATTCTCAGAGGATTTTGACTTGACCCGCAGAATACCGGCAATCTTGATGGTCGTGTTGTCTTTGTTATTGTAAAGGGAATTCGTTGCCTTATTTGGAACGTAGTTGCCAGTAGGCAGGCTTTGGTAGTAGTTATTATTGTTGACAACTTTGATCTTCGTGCCGACAATCTTATCGTAGTTCAACTTTTGATTGTCCTTAACGTCAAAGTTTAGATTCTTCAGGGCATTGATATTTGTCGAGTTGTCGCGGTCAACGAGTAAGATCACATCGTTGGCACTCTTGGGATAACTCCCGGCGATGACCTTGTAGTGCTTCTTCAGGAAGCTCGTGCCGCCATCGTTAGCGCTCGGGTAGACTGAACCCCCGACACCAGTCGAAGCGGACATGGCAGATTGCATGGCACTTGGACTGTTCGAATTGCTACTGTCGGCGTTGGAGAAGGAGACCGTCTTGGTCTTGCCATCCGTTTGCCGCAGGAGGTTCATCCCGGTCGCGTAGGTGTAGGTGATGTTCTTACTTAAGTTACCGTTAATGTTTTTAACGTATTTTAAGTAACTCTTGGTAATCTTGTTCTGGTGAACGGATTTGTCGGCATCACTGATCTTAGCGACGACCTTGTTGGACTTGGTCGTCTTCTTACTATTCTGGGGACCAGTGGTCGAGCTATCCTGGGCCGTTTGCGAAATGGTGATGGGGAACTGTGCCAGCGTGTTGGACTGGGTCTTGTTGATCTGGGCCTGAAAACCATTGGAGAGGGCCAGCACGATGGCGATTCCGATGATCCCGATACTGGAGGCAAATGCCGTCAGCGCGGTCCGCCCCTTCTTGGTCCGGATGTTGTTAAATGACAGCTTCAATGCAGTCCAGAAGGTCATCTTGGTCTTCTTTAACTTGAATTGTTCGGCATCGGCGTGGTCGTCGTAGGGGTCGGAGTCGTGTTGAATCTTCCCATCGGCGAACTCGATGATCCGGTCGGCGTATTCGTGGGCCAGGTCAGGGTTATGGGTAACCATGATCACCAGTCGCTCAGCGGAGAGTTCCTTGATCAGCTTCATAATTTCTTCGCTGGTTTCGGTATCCAGGGCACCAGTGGGTTCGTCACACAACAGAATCTCTGGTTCGTTGGCGATGGCCCGCGCGATAGCGACCCGTTGGAGTTGCCCACCAGATAATTGATTTGGCTTCTTATTGATATGGTCGGTCAAGCCGACGCGATCGAGGGCCTTGAGGGCCTTTTCCTTCTTTTCAGCGTTGGAGACACCACTCAGGGTCATCCCCATTTCCACGTTGTCGAGGATGCTCAGGTGGCCGATGATGTTATAGCTCTGGAAGATGAAACCCACGGAATTATTCCGGTAGGCGTCCCAGTCGGCGGCGGAGAAGTCCTTGGTCGATTTACCTTCGATAGCCAAGTCTCCGGAGTCGTAAATGTCCAGGCCACCAATACCGTTCAGCATGGTCGTCTTCCCAGAGCCACTTGGACCGAGGATCGCAACGAACTCTTGGGAGCGGAAAGCAACGGAAACATCGTCGAGGGCCTTCGTGACAGAGTCCCCCACGTAGTAATATTTCTTGATGTGTTTGAGTTCCAGCATTTAAAATAATCCTTCCATTTTTTGAATTCGACTGTTGTTTGCGGTGTATTTCTGATAAAATATACATTAATGCAACACCGTGTCTAACATGATAGAAATAAAACCGTTAATTGGCAAGCGCCAATGTCAACAGAACTGTTGTCTTTGCAACTGTTTTGGCCAAGGTGTTGCGCTAATAACAGGCTACCGGCGTCCAACGATGCCTAGGCTAAAGGTCCGTCACTTACCTAACTTAGATGAGTTGCGTGACTGAGCGGTTTTAACGTTAGACAATGAGCATAGACTAAAAACAACCCGTTGACCGGCCTTAACTTTACCATGAAGTGGGGGTTGGCGGCACGTAATGTCTCTTATAATTAATCTATTAAGCAACTGCGATGACGATATGATTTGTGTCGGAGCGGCGGAGAACTGTCGGTGTGCCGGCAAGTGGGAGTGAGAGTTATGGTTGGTGTGAAAAATAATCGGCGGGCCCAGTATACCCAGCGTGTGATTCAGGATACTGTGTTGTCTTTACTTGAGAGTAAACCGATTAACGCCATTTCGGTCACGGAGGTCTGTACGATGGCCGATGTGAACCGGACCACGTTTTACCGGTACTACACCGACATCTATGACTGCGTGGCGAGCATTGAACGGGCCTTTGTGGCGGCTTTGCACCCGTTGAAGGGAGCCAGCCCCAGTCAGGCCTTAGAACACCTCCTGACGGCATTCTATGAGGATAAGAAGCTAAGTAATCTGGTCTTCATTGAAGGTCGAACCGATTTATTGGAACGGATGCAGGAGTTGGTTGCCCAGACAGGGCCTAAGCCGCCGCACATTGCGGACTACCAGGGCGCTTACATTGGCGCTGGTCTACAGAACATTTTAAAAAAATGGGTGAAGGACGGCATGCCCGAATCCCCACATAAACTAACGAAAATCATTATCGACACCATACTCGCCAAGAACCTAGATGACCTCCGAGACGAGGTATTGTAGTGGGCTAATATTACATTTTAGCCAGAATACCGGGAAAGTGTTGTCTTTTTGCCCGGCATTATTTATCATGGTATCTGACTGTATGGAATTAAAAGGAAGATTATTAAGTGAGGATAGCTTCATAATGAAAAAAATGATAATTCACGGCGGCCGTCGCCTTTCTGGAGAAGTGACGATCGGTGGCGCCAAAAACAGCACAGTGGCTTTAATTCCGGCAGCGATTCTCGCTGATACCCCGGTCCGTTTTGATATGGTACCGGATATCCTTGACGTGCACAATTTAATGTTAATTCTGAAATCAATGAACGTGCGCTCGACATTCGAAGACGGGGTCTTAACCATTGACCCAACTGAGATTGTGGAGGCACCGCTACCTAGCAAGGCTATCAAGAGCTTGCGGGCATCGTACTATTTTATGGGGTCCTTGTTGGGGCGGTTCCAACGGGCCACGCTAAGTTTCCCGGGTGGCGATAACATTGGTCCACGGCCAATCGACCAGCACATCAAGGCATTCGAAGCCTTGGGCGCTTCGGTGGAGGAACATGACGGTACGGTGCGCATCACGACCGGTCCCGAAGGCTTGCACGGTGCCCGGATCTTCTTGGACATGGTCTCAGTCGGGGCCACGATCAATTCAATTCTCGCGGCGGTCAAAGCAGTGGGGACCACGGTGATTGAAAATGCCGCTAAGGAGCCCGAAATTATCGACGTTGCGACGTTCCTGAACAACATGGGGGCGCACATTCGGGGGGCCGGTACCGATGTGATTCGTATCGAAGGGGTACCAACGCTGCGGGCGATGAACACCCACACGATTATTCCGGACCGGATCGAAGCCGGGACCTACCTGTCGATGGCTGCGGCCGTTGGGGATGGCGTCGTTATTAAGAACGTGATTCCAGAACATCTCGAAGCCTTTACGGCCAAGATGATTGAAATGGGCGTGCCACTAGAGATCAACGAAGACAGCATTTACGTGCCACGTTCGGAAAACCTCAAACCGATTCGCATCAAGACGATGCCCTTCCCTGGGTTTGCAACGGACCTGCAACAGCCACTAACGCCGTTGTTGTTCCGGGCGAACGGGAATAGCGTGGTTATCGATACCATCTATCCCAAGCGCATCATGCACATTGCGGAGTTACGGAAGATGGGTGCCAATATTCGTTCGGAAGACGACATGATTGTGGTCGATCCGAGTGAGGGGCTGACAGGCAGTCAGGTCGAGGCCGGTGAAATCCGGGCAGGCGCTGCGCTGGTCATCACGGGACTCATGGCCGATGGCGATACTGAAATCGAAGAGGCCGATAACATTCTGCGGGGTTACGACCGCATCGTTGCTAAGCTGACGGCGCTGAACGCGGATGTTGAAATTGTGAGTAAAGAAAGTTTGGTAGAAAACGGCCAAGATTAGCCATTGCCCGTAATTGGGTTTCATGGTATAATTCAACGGTTGACGATTAAATCAATCTCTGGCTCAGTAGATGAACCAGGGCAAAGGAGCGTAATACATTATGAAGCAAGGAATTCACCCAGATTACCACGAAGTTGTGTTCCAAGACTCAAGTACTGGCTTCCAGTTCTTGTCTGGTTCAACGGCAACTTCTGACGAAACGGTTGAATGGGAAGATGGCAACACTTACCCATTGATCCGTGTCGAAATTTCTTCAGATTCACACCCATTCTACACTGGTAAGCAAAAGTTTACCCAAGCCGATGGTGCTGTGGACCGTTTCAACAAGAAATACGGTTTGGCAAACGACTAATTATAATAAATATGATTTGTCGCCGGTGGCAGTTTATAACTGCTACCGGTTTTTGTGTCCATTTTTAGTGTATTAGGGACCACTTCTAGAGTGACGCCAGGGAAAGCAAGCACAGAGCCAATCTAACGTGATGTGAGGCTAGCTCACGTAGAATATGCAATCAGTCTGATTAATAATCGACATGTTTTACCACCTGCTGTGTTAAACTGAGCAATGTATACCAATCATAATAATGAGGTGATTCTATGACTGATCTGGTCCGCCGGCTGTTGGTGGCCGGCCTCACGTTAATCCTAGCGGGTGGCGCAATTGTGCCCGTGACGACCCAGGCAGCAACGGCGAGTTCTGTGGATGCGGTAGCGGGCGATGCCAGTGTTATCCCTGAGCGTATTCAAGTTGATTTGGTACAAGTGCCATACAATCTAATCACGGATGAAAAGGGCGTGACAACTCATGTTCCTTGGTATCCAGAGAATAAGCAACTCTACACTGTTCAAGAAGTGGCAGATGAGAATTTTCACGAAATCTTTGTTTCGGCTGTCGGTGAAGATGATAATTCTTACAATGTTGCGGGAGCTATGCATTTTCTCGGCGGTGGTCTTTTAAGTACGTCTAATGAATCCTTAGCCGACTATCTAACGGGTGACGATTTAAAAACATATGGACTCACTGAAGGAAAAGATTTAACTGAATTTCTCGGCACGTATGTTTATGTGCTCAGCTGGGCACTAAAGACGGCCGCTCAGATCTCTCTAGATCCAGAAGGCGTAGATATTGACGCAATTGTAAAGGACTATCAGGAAAATATCCGTCAAAAACGATTGGAAGCCTCTACGAGTGCATTAATAAAAAATTTTATGCCAATGCTTGATTCATATTTTGGAACTAAGGAAGCAATACTAGGAAATTATCAGGAAGTTTTGAATTTAAAATCAAAGATTTACTTATCGCAATACTCTGCAGAACAACTCAGTAAACTAGATCCAGAAGCCTCAGAGGTACAGGAGCGGGCATTGCTAGGGAGGTCACTCGAGAATTTTGTGACCCAGCAAGATGTGGATGGAACTATGAAGGATGTTGCGGATGGTCAATTAAGCATGGCGGGACAGCCAAGCTGTTTTGTATTTAAAAGGGGAGCTGCACCCATCACACCGTCTACAGTCTCCAGCAAGCCCGTCACTATCCGTTACGTTGACGAGCAAGGCCAGTCATTAAAGCCGGATAAAACGTTGGCCGGATCCCTGGGGACTGATTACCAGGCAGAACCGCTCGAGATTTCTGGGTACAACCTGGTTAAGACGACTGGAGAGGAAACAGGGAAGTTTACCAGTTCTGAACAGACCATTACTTATACTTATTGCAAGGCGGCAGATCCAGTCGTTAAGAAAAGCGTTATTTACGCCACGAGGAAGATTGGGTTGTATGACTCACCAACGTTTACCAAGCAGTCTCGATTGCAATGGTATGCGCAGAAGTCACGGATGAACCGACCGATGTTTAAGATTATTGGTACAGCAACCTCTAAGAATGGCGTCAAACGCTATCAGGTAGTGGATCTCAATGGTCAGGGGATCACGGGGTATATCACTGCCAAGACAGCGTATAGCACGCGCCTCCACTACACGACGCGGCCCAGTCGAGTCACTGTGATCAATCCTGACGGTCTGAATGCTTATACGAAGAAAAGCCTGACAGGTAAGTCTATTCATTACCGGCAGGGTCAGGTTCTTAAGGTAAAACGGGTTGTCACTCATAATCTCAACACGCGATTGGTGCTCAGTAATGGCCGCTACATTTCTGGCAATAAGAAGCTGGTCATCGCGGGAAAATACAAGATGCCTAAACGGGTGCAAGCCAAGACGGCGGTCAACCGCTATGATACGGTGCGGCTGACTAAGCGAAATCGACATTACACTAAGAAGAGCCAAGCCGTCTTTAAGGTACAAGGCTGGGCTTATACCAATGCTAACAATTTCCGCAAAGGGGACACGCTCCGTTACAAAGTTGCCGGCGGCTATATCACTGGGAACTCGCGTTTCGTGAAGGTGATTGAGTGAATCAAATCACAAGATTAATTATCTACTCTATACGTTAAGTCAGGTCCGCGTTGATCTGGCTTTTTTGCTTGGGAAATCCCGTCAGATAGCGGATTTTGTTAATAAGGAGAGTATTTGTTTTGACAAATTAAGTTAATTGGGTGAAAATACACTATCAGTACTGAAACAATCCGTCTCACGCCCGATATGCCGGGCACTAACGTAATCTCAGTGGTTAATATTTAATGGGTACTTCAATCCTTGGATAACCAGTGACTCATTTTGATGAGGCGTCAGTAATGGATTGAAAAGATGAGAAAATAATCGTATTTAATAAGGGCCTGACGAGTTGCCCAAGTTTCATGTGTTCATCGAGGGACACAACTAAATTTATGCGTTGCAGAATATGAGGGGGAACCTATGATGAAGGTCATTATTGTTGGAAGCACCCATGCAGGAACGAATGCTGCGATTCAAATCCTAAAAGATCATCCTGAAACGGAGGTCACCATTTACGAACGGCATACCAATGTGTCATTCCTGTCGACGGGGATTTCGCTCTTTTTGGATGGCCAGGTCAAACACCTGGAGGACATGTTCTATTCGTCCCCGGAAGAGTTAGCTGGTCTGGGTGCCAACGTTCTTACCCGTCACAATGTCGTGAAGATCGATGCGGCCAACAAGACGGTGGATGTTGTCGACATGGATTCCGGCGAATTGACCAGTGACACTTATGATAAACTCATCATGGCAACCGGTTCGACGGTTAACGTGCCACCAATCTTCGGGATCGATGAAGACATGGTCTTACTATGCAAGAATTACGAACAAGCCAAAGCCGTGTATCAGGCAGCTAAGGACCATAACCGCATCGCTATCATTGGTGGGGGCTATATTGGAACCGAGTTGGCAGAAAGTTACGCGCGGACGGGCCACGATGTCCTCTTAATTCAGTCGCAGGATATTCTGTTGGACCACTACGTTGACAAAAATCTGTCGGACAAAGTGGTTGATATCTTACGGGACCAAGGCGTTGAAGTCGTTCTGAACAGCCGGGTTACGGCATTTTCTCAGGATGACAAGGGGTTGGCCATCGAGACCAATGGCGAGACTTACCGCGCGGATGTGGCGATTGTCAGCACGGGTTTTGTGCCCAACACGACGCTCTTACGCGGTCAGGTTAAGATGGATCGTCACGGTGCCATTATCATTAACGATTACATTCAATCTTCAGACCCAGACATCTTTGCCTGTGGGGATGCCAGTGTAGTTAACTTTAACCCAACTGGGCAACCTGCTTATACGCCACTGGCGACCAACGCTGTGCGGCAGGGGATGCTGGCCGGTATCAACGTCTTTGGGAACCTGCAACGCTATATGGGGACCCAAGCGACTTCGGCTATCAACATCTTTGGCCGGACGCTGGCTTCCTCTGGATTGACACTGCGACACGCGGCTTCGGCAGGACTAAACGCGGATAGTGTGACCTTTGAGAGCACCTGGCGACCTGAGTATATGCCGACCACGGATCGCCTGCTGATCAACTTGGTTTACGACCGTGATAATCGGCGGGTACTGGGGGCACAGCTCTTCAGTAAGCATGAGGTTGCGCAGTCGGCCAATGCGATATCGATTGCGATTCAGAACCGTAATACGATCGATGACCTTTCCTTCGTGGATATGTTGTTTAACCCAAACTTCGATGATACCTTTAATTTCCTGAATCTAGTTGCGCAAAAAGCAGTTGCCCAGGAAGCGGAGCGCGGGAACCGGCAACCACGAGTTACGGCGGGCGTTAAACCGGACAAGAAAACCAAAAAGTAAAGTAACTTGTGGCGGGTAGCGGTGAGCTTCCCGCCTTTGTTGTGTGATCGTTGCTTGCAGAATACGAAGGTTAACTGGTGAAAGCTGCTTGTCACAGAACGTGGTGGAACGGTTTCACTTTGTTTTTGACAGTAAGTGGGGTAAAATTTGCCAGTGAAGATAACGCATAGTTGGGGGGAGTGGCAGTAATTATGGCAGATAAACGGCAACAACAGCCGAAGCACCGCTGGCGGTGGTTCTGGACAACGATTTTCATCATCTTAATTATCATCTCGCTCGGGTTAATCTTTAACGAGCAGATTAAGAACTGGTTGATTTCTTCCTATCAACCGCACATCTCCAAGAAGACTGTGCAGAAGAACGAGAAGAAAAAGGCGTCGTATGACTTCAGTAAGGTTAAGTCGTTGGACTTCTCAACCGTGGCTAATGCCCGTTGGAATACGGCTAATATCCACGTGGTGGGCGAGATCTATATGCCGCAGTCAAAGATTCACCTGCCGATTGCGAAGGGTGTCAGTAACGATGTGTTAGCACTGACGGCTGGAACCATGCGACCGGACCAGCAGATGGGACAGGGTAATTATCCGTTGGCAGGTCATCACATGAGTTCCCAAACGATTTTATTTAGTCCTTTGTATTGGAAAACCCGAGTCGGTCAACAAATTTACTTAACAAACGCCAAGAAGGTCTTCGTCTACAAAGTGAGCGTGCGGAAGTTCATTCCAGCAACGGACGTTAAGGTGGTCGATCAGACCAAGAAGACCATGGTGACGCTGATTACCTGTGATGCAACGGGAGCCAATCGCCTAATGATTCGAGGGAATTACGTCAAACAGATGGCCTATAAGGATGCGCCAGTGTCGGTTCAAAAGGGCTTCCATAGTGGATTTAACAATAAAAACTAACGAAAATCTGACATTTTTTGCGAAATTGCAAAAAATGTTATTTTTTTTGAATTTTTTTCGCTCCTCAATTGTCAAATCAAGTGCAACACTAAGAATCTATTCTTAGAAGTGGTCTAGTTGCTAAGCTAGTTCAGGCATTAGATCGGCTGGGCAACGATAGTTTAATGACCGCCGCAGCCGGTTGTTTAAGGTATCCTGAGCCAGCTGAATATCAATGAGTGAGGCCAAAACCAAGGATCTACCCTTCGGGAAGAACTCGCGCAAAAGGCCGTTAGTGTTCTCATTGGTTCCGCGTTCCCATGGTGAATAAGGATGGGCAAAGTAGATGTCCGTTCCCACCACTTGGCTCAAGCTTGAGAACTCGGCACCGTTATCAAAAGTAATGGTTTTAAAGTACTCAGTTCCATAGTCATATAAGGTGTTCTGGAGGGCTTTCAAGCAAGTGTCGGCATGATAATTGGGAAGTTTAACGATGATTTCTAAACGACTAACACGTTCAGTCAAAGTCATTAATGCTGGCTCAGATTCAACTCGTTTACCTTTGACCAAGTCACCTTCCCAGTGTCCAAGCTCTTGACGTGCTTGAACCACAGTGGGACGCTCTTCGATTGAATGGCCCAGATTCTTCTTATTGATTCGGTGATGCTTTGTTCCGGGACGTTTGACTCGGCGACGGAGTTTAGCTGGTAGGTCTGAATTACGGATAGTTAAACGCTGGTCATCAATGTATCGATACACCGTCGGTGTTGAGGGACAGACAACTCCTGGGTAATTAGTCTTGAATTGGTGAACAAAAGTATCCACACTATGCATTCTGGGGCGAGCTTTTAAAGCTGTAACCAAAGCATTACAGAAGGTTTGACAGTGATCAAAGAGTCCACGATAACAGCTGTTTAGCCGGTGCTTACGATAAACTGCTTCGCCAGTTTCCGCCAGATATGACTGTTCGAAGATACGAGTATTAGCGTTAATCTGTGTTGTTGTCCCCCGTCTTAATTCACGCGAAATCGTACTGGGATTACGATGAAGAGCCTTGGCAATCCGGCGGATGGACCAATCTAAGCCCCTTAGGGCTTCAATTCGACCACGTTCAGCTAAATTGAGTTGGTGATACTGATTAGATATGATATTCTTAATTCGGGTCATGAAGATACCTCTTTCTTGTTTGTGGTGAATTAAGAATAGGTCTTCATGGCCTTTTTGACTAGTCTGAATAAAGAACTGGTCTAGTAGAGCAGGTGTTGCACTTCAATTTTAAATCGAGGAATTTTTTTCGCTTGTGAAATTATGAAAGGAATTTCACAGTCGGAAAATGCTGAAGCTCTTGATAAATAAGGGTTCCTTAAAGTTGGTTCGATTGCGCAACTAAAATCCGTAGTGAACAAATACCCTGTGAACGATAGTTAAGAATCGCTTATCACACGACCATTCTTGAGGAATTGAGCTGATGAATCAAAGCGTACCGTGAAAATTTAAGGTTGACAAACGCTGATATATCAATGAATTAAGGCTATATCCGTGTATACTATAAACATAATCACATACTATTAAACAGTTCTGAGAAAAATAATCTTCCCCACACATAATTAATTGTGGACAGAAGAAGAAATCCGTGCTATTATAACTTATGTAATCAGATGAGTTCATCAGATGGTTCCAACGAAACGCCTCTAGTTGGGGCAGGTTCATAAAATAGAGTCGTTGCTTTGGACGAAAAGTTTAGAAGAGTAAAGAACAAAGACAATCAAGTTGAGGGAGATAAATATCATGACTAAAAAAACTTTACAATTAATCGCTACTGTTGCACTTGCTGCTGGGTTTGGGTTCACTACTGTTACTGCTAATGCGGATGAAACAACCACTGCTGACAACACCCAAAAAACTAACGCATCTGTCACGCTGACGCCAGGTACTGGTACTGGTATCCATGATGGGGCCGTGGAATTAACTGCAGCACCAGACTTAACATTCGGTACTCACGAAGTTACTGGTAAGGCTGATAGCTTTAAGATCACTCCTGCTGCTGGGATTACGAATGGGGAGAGTTCTACTAATAAGGCTGCTAAAGCTGGGGACGTTGAAGTTGTCAACAGTGGTAGTGATGCTGGTTGGAACGTAACGGTTGCTGCTACGCCTTTCACAGACAAGACTGATTCAAGCAAGGTGTTATTGGGATCTACTATCGCTCTGAATGGTACGCCTGCAACTGATAATGGTTCTGGTGTCAATGTTAAGCCAGCTACCATTGGTAGCGCCGCTCCTGGTGCTGCTGCCGTAACAACTGTTACTCCTGGTGCCGCTAACGCTGCTACTGTGTTGAACGCGACTGCTGGTAACGGTTATGGTACTTGGCAGAACCGTATCAGTGATGCAAGTTTGAACATTGCTGGTGGTAATGCGGCTGGTGAATACTCATCAACCTTGACTTGGACAATTGCTAACACACCTTCAACCCAAGCTTAATTCAATCAAATATTTTTGAAAAATGAGCTAAATTACCATAAATATTAAATTCGGAATGCGGTAGCGACAGCTACCGCATTCTTTGTTACAATGAAGAAAACGGTTTATAAAATGATGGAGGCAGGTTGACCATGAAACGTTGGTTGAGGGTATTAGTAACGTTAGGGACGTTGTTAGTAGCATTCGGTTGGATGCAACAGACTAAAACTGCAAAGGCAGAAAGTGTTGGTTATTCAGTTAGCACGATAACGCCGAAAAATCAGGATGATAAGAAAGTGACTTACTTTGCGCTTCGTGTGAAGCCTAATGAACAACAGAAATTGACGATTGTTATTCATAACTCAAGTAAGTCAGCGAAGAAATTCCAAGTTGGTGTTAATCAGGCGATGACGAATACTAATGGGGTTATTGATTATAGTCAAAGTAATCCCAAACCGGACAGCTCTTTAAAAGTCGGTATCAAAGATGTCTTTGGGAAAAATGATACACAGAAAGTTACTGTGAATGCCAAGAGTTCTAAGAAAGTTTCCGTGGACTACAAAATGCCAGCCAAGAAAATTGATGGCATGATTCTAGGTGGCATTTACGTCAAAGAAGTTAAAAATGGAAACACAGGCAGTAAGAAAAACGGTGTGACAATTAGTAATGCTTTTGCCTACGTTGTGGGTGTTAGATTGCGTGAAAGTGGTATCGATGTTGCGCCAGATATGCGGTTAAATACTATTAAAGCTGGATCAATCAACGGCTTTAGTCAAGTACAAGCCAACTTGCAAAACCCACGTCCTGGCTTGATGAAGGCGTTGAAGGTGGTTTCTAAGGTCACAAAGCAAGGCAGTTCAAAGACTGTCTTGAGTCAGACTAAGGAAGGCATGGCGATGGCACCTAATACTAACTTTAATTACTCCATTCCATGGGGCAATAAACAGCTAGCTGCTGGGGATTATACCTTGAAACTCGATGCGTACGCCAAGGGTGGTTATCATTGGCAGTTCACGAAGAATTTTACGATTACCCAAAAGGATATCAATTCCTTGAAGAACCGGATCAATACACCACAAAAGAACTACACATGGTGGTTCGTTGCCGGCGGGATTGTAATTGTCCTTCTGTTGGCTATTATCATTTACTTGCTGATGAAGAATCGGAAGAAAGATGATGACACGGACGAAACCGAATAAGTTATAAAATAACGGCTCAATGAATGGGTAGCAGAGATGCTATCTGATTCATTGAGTCGTTTTTGTTTGTTGTGAAACTGAATGCTGTTGACTTTAAGAATCTAGGGAAGTATAAATAACACGCTTTAAAAGTAAGGTTACATATGTGAAAATGTATAACGACTTGTTCGAAAACTTGAGTTCTTAATATAACACGGCAAAGATAGAGATGAAGACTTGTGCCTTACTAAAAGCTTTAATTGACGGCATCTTAAAGTAATCTTAAAATGAAGGACCAATCTAGTGGATTGCCAAAACAGAGCACTTGAATGATGGTATACTATATTTACTAGGAGAGCTAATAATTAGCCACAGATAACATGCTTCTACGGCGAAGGCTAGTTTTCCACGAATGACTGAATGGATAAAGCAAAAGTATCAGGTTGAGGAAATTAGAGTGTGCCGGTCGACTACCGGACAAGGGGGGTTGTGCGATGAATATCAAAAAAGGTATGTTAGAGATGGCTGTGCTGGCCATAGCTGGGTTTGGCGGATGGTCGACTGTATCGGCAAGCGCTAATTCTCAAGTCTTTAACACTGGTCAAGCCGCATTAGATGGTGCGCCCCAAGGAGTCGATCTTCAGAGTGGGTTGGATTCAAACTATTTCACGATTGACCCCAATGTGGGGACGGCTTCTGGTACTAACGCGGCAAAGATGACTAAAGCACATAGCCCAGCTGGAACTGGAAACTCTGCGATTCAGATCTCTAAGGCGGGTGTTCAGGATAGTTGGGGCGCCATCTGGTCAACGGATGAAACTTTTGATCTGAGCAAAAGTGAAACGGCTTCAATGTGGATCTATGCGAGTGGTGAAAATACAGCTAATGTTGGAGATGGTATGGCCTTTGTTCTCCAGAATGGCGGGACCGATGCCTATTCAGGCGCAGGTGAGTCCATGGGAGTCTGGGGTGTGGCTAACGATTTGTTCTCTAATGTGAATCCAGCTAGTTCCGCCATTAAGAATAGCTGGGCATTGGAATTTGATACGTATTCTAACGATGATATTCCTAAGCAAGGCACATACCTAGGCTGGCTTTTCGGGACGACACCTAGTACTTACGACTTTTTCAATAGTTCACCATCGTCGTATGATGTTGAAGGGCCGGGTGACGCACAGAGCTCGCAGTCGCAGATTACAGATGCCCATATTGCATCCAATTATCCAGGGTCAACCGATACTTATACGGGGACTGAGGTCTATGGTAATGGTGGTACGATTAATTCTTCTACTGGCAATAAGATTGCCCATACGGGGAACTTCTACTACTACAATCTCCAACACAAGGGTTTACTGAATGAAGGAGCCACAGGGGGGAGTGGGAAGCTTTCCGATCACCGGTGGCATCATATTACAGTATCTTACACGCCACCGACAACTTCCGGTGGTGATGGGTCCATGACCTACACGTATAATGATAAAAATCCTGACACGGGTCTTCCGCAGAAGTCGAATGACTATGCGACTGTTCCAATTGATTTGAGCAAGTTTAACTTGAGCTCGGGGCAGACCAAGGTCCGCTGGGGATTTACCGGGTCAACTGGACTATATTCCGAAAACAACTTGGTTATCTTCGATCAAATCCCTGGTGAAGCTCAGACTGATGCTTCGGCGACAATGACCACCAAGGATAATGCTGGTGATTACACCAATGATGTCAGCGATGGTGATTCTGTTTCTGGCGACAGCGATGTGAAGCTGACTTATACGTTCGAGCGGACTGGCGGGGATGAAGACTGGAAGTCGGTCAATGGGGATCTCACGATTCCAGATGATATTGATGTGACTTCGGGTTCGATTGCTTATCCGGATGCTAGTTACACGGATAGTAATAAGAATAAAGTCGATGTTTCAAAAATTGTGGCGTTGACCTCTTCCGGGGACGGGCAGAAATTGTCTGTGCCTCTTGCGGACAATGGATTGACCTTGAGTGGCACGCAGAAGGCCACGGTAACCTTATACGGAAAGGTCAAAGATGTTGCATCTACCAGTGACGTGAGTGAGGCGTCGCAGACTAGTTATTTCGTGGGAAGTAACGCGACTTCAACGGCGAAGACACCTAATTTTACGATCACCAAAAAGGTCAACCCGGCGTTAGCGATGGAATTGGATGAGAGTAGTAGTACTTTATCTGTTAACGCCGGCGGTTCTGATGATGCTATCGTTGCTGGTGTAGCTGTACCATCTGATAAGACGATGGATAATGGTGACATCACACTTCATCCGACGATTAATGGTGAGGCGCAAGATACTGTGAACTTAAACGATACAACTAGCGGCACTATGTATGGTTTTAAGTATCATATTGCGAATGACAAGCTGAAAGCTGGCGACAACACTGTTAGCTTCTACGCGACTGATACAGCCGGTGACAAATCAGCAACGGTGTCGACCACGGTGACTGCCGGTACAGTGGGCTTCGGCCATACAAGTGGTGATTTAATTTTTGAGCCCACGACGCTGACAGGTAGTGGAAGTGTGCTCATTGACCGTTCAGATGATTGGAGCTTGAATGTAGATGACAGCCAAACCAAGAACAGTACCTGGACTGTTACGGCCAATACTAATGGGATGTATCTTAACGGAACGGCTACGAGCACACCGCTGGATGGCTCATTGGTCTACACGGATAAGGCTGGCAATACCACGACGTTGAATAGTAGCGACTCGCCGGTGATTGCGAGCGGTACTTCAGATGGCACAGCCAGCACAACCAACATTGCGGCCGACTGGACGGGCGATACTGGCATCCGACTAAGGGTCAATAGTGGTGCGGTTGAGGGTGCCTATTCTGGTACAATTAATTGGTCATTTGTTAATTCAGTTGAATAATTTTCGAGAAAATGTCGCCTGTGGTTACTGCGGGTGACATTTTTTGCGGTTGAAATACCAAAACTCGCGAAAAATTGGATAGTTTTTAACATGATATTTTTAGGCGGATTTAATGTTACATAAGCAGTTCCTTGTGAATAAACTAGCTTTGCACAAGTCAATACAGCTAAAGAAGAGATACCGTTTGTGAAACTAGCTAAAATGTTGGTAATAAAGCAATTGTTGTACTTGCGGATAACTATAATATTATCAATATTTGCTCTTATATTTCTGGACCGTTGATGGTATACTATATTTATTAGGGTGGTTAAATGTTTTGAAAAGAATTCGTTAGCGGGTGCCAAGTAAGTATACCTAAATTACATACACTGAATGAGTCGTTTAACTTGATATGAGTTAAGCAGGACATTTAATCACGAATAGACGAAAATAATGTATTTTAAAAAGTTGAGGATGCACGAAAAGTCCGAAAGTATTCGGATGTGGGGGTTATTTAGATGAAAAGAAAGATAATGGGAGTGGCTGTGACTTTGGCCGTGGCCGGACTAGGGCTATGGTCAAACAAGATTAACGCTCAAGCTATAGCTGCACCGACGTATGGGACTAATGCCGCAGCGTTAGCAGGTGCACCACAAGGTGTGGATTTATCGAGTGCAGAATATAAAGACTATTTTAAAATTAGTAATGATGTTAGTGGGGTTACAGGAAAAAATGTCGCAAAAGTGATGGGAAGCGACGATGGTGTTGGAAGTCCTGCTGGGACTGGTAATTCAGTGATTCAGATTTCTAAAGCTGGTAGTAGTAATACAAATACCTGGGGGTCCATTTGGTCTGCTGACAAAACCTTTGACCTGACACAACCGGAAACGGCTTCAATGTGGATTTATACGAGTGGTGAAAACGCTAGTTCCATTGGTGATGGTATGGCCTTTGTCCTTCAGAATGATGGTGATGGTGTAAATGCCTTTTCTGGGACTAAAACGTGGGGATCTAGCAGTAGTACAGATCGAACTGTAGATGTACCAGGTAAAGGTGAGAGTATGGGAGTCTGGGGTGTAGACCCTGAGGAATACACTAAAAATGATTTGTCAACTTCGGCAATTCAGAAAAGTTGGGCTTTGGAGTTTGATACACACAGTAATGTGGATACACCGCCAGCTACTAATCCTATGCAAATGATTGTAAATCAAATTCAATGGGATCTAGATGATGCGAACCCTGCATCTTTTGATTTAGGAAAATACTATAACAGTTTTGACTCTTCAGGAGATCCAACTGGTGGTGGGACGACAATCCCCAGTAATGACAATCATATTGCTTCAAATTATCCTGGAAAGGCTGGAACTTATTCGTCGGCGACTCAGACAGGTGTGAAGACAACGTGGAGTACAGTTTCAGGACTATTTGGAAAAACTTGGCAGAAATCACCAACAGACTACTATTACTATAAAATGCAGCATCTGGGTTACTTAGGTGAAGGTGCTACAGGATATGGAATGAGTGATCACCGGTGGCATCACATCACGCTTGATTATACGCCACCGACAAGTGGTGACGTTAATGGCAAAATGAAATATACGTTTAACGACAAAGATCCTGAAACGGGATTAGCTAAGGCCTCCACAGATAGTACCACGGTACCTATTAAACTCAGTGCGTTTGGAGACACTACAAAAGTTAGATGGGGATTCACTGGGTCAACTGGTGAAGAAACCGAAAATAATCTGGTTGCCTTTGATCAGATTCCAGGTGAAGCTGAAACTAGTGCAACAGCTAAATTGAGTACAAGAGACGACGCAGGAAATTACACTGCGGTAGACGGTAGCGCTTCAACGCCTACAATTTCTGGTGGAACGCCAGTCAAACTTGAGTATACATTTAAGCGCGATGGTGGTCTAAAGGATTGGAAGAACGTTAATGCTTCATTGACCATTCCTAAGAGCATTCAGCTATCCTCCGGAAGGATAACAAATCCTGATGGTTCGGATGGTGGTAGTGTTGATATTTCAAAGCTAAATGGTACAGAACTTCCGGTTGCATTAGGCAGTGATGGTAATGGTGTGACACTGGCTGGTACACAAGAAGAAAAGATTACACTCTATGGGACGACATCAAATGTTGATACGACTGAAGACAGTACTACGAGTTACTTCCAAGGGACTAATGCGTCTTCTACTGCTAAGCTAACAGGCTTCAATATTGGGAAGTCCAAGTTGTCTATGGACATAGACACGGAAACCCTCGGTAGAGTGTGGCATGTGAATTATGGGGGGAAAACCGATGCTAAGGTTATTGGCGTAGTCGTCCCAACTGACAAAAGTGTGAAGCCAGCAGACATAACTATTCATCCGACATTGAATGGCGTTGCACAAGATACTTTCAAACAGGGTGATGACGATCACTATGACGGAAACTATGGAACGACTGGATTTCATTATACGATACCTAACTCTAAGTTGAAGGCGGGCTCTAATACTGTGAGTTTCTATGCAACGGATAATAATCCAGGTGATGGGCGGTCGCCAGTCGTTTCTACTGAAGTTATTGCAGGGACGGTAGATTTAGGTGATACAAGTGAAGATATGTCGTTTGGAAATATGACTCTGACTGGTTCAGGGGCAGACACAACACTCAAACGAGACAACGATTGGGGGTTAGACGTGATCGATTCTAGGGCTCCCAAGAGTGGTAATTGGCAACTCTACGCGTATGCTGATCCATTAACGACTGACCCTAAGCAGACTGCTGTCTCGACGACTTTGGATGGTTACTTGGTTTATCCGAGTGCGGATGGTATAGATAAGCCCTTGGGAACTTCGCCGGCTACGGCTACACCAGTTGCTAGTGGTGCGCCGAGTGGTGATGATACGACAAAGACGACTAACATTGCGCAGAATTGGACAGATAATTCTGGAATTAGATTAGTTATAAAAGGCGGCGCATCGGCCGGTAATTATAGTGGCGCTATTCATTGGACGTTTGTGAATTCGGCCGGTTAATAAAGATATGAGTCACCCGTGATGTTACGGGTGATTTTTTTGTGATTGACGAATTGTTAAATTGAAGGTTGTGATGTTTAAATTGTTCCGCTACGAATGACTTATCGACAAGACGGATCATATAGAAATGTTTGCAAAAACAAGTCAATGTTACGCAGCCGTAAATATGTAGATGGAGCAGGGACAATCAATTCTACTATAAAGGAATGAATAGCTCAGAAAGCCTTATGGTAAGACTGGTTGATGCTGTTATAACGGTGATTTGTAGAAAACGTTTGCCGTAAAACAACGAATGTTATCGCTTATAATTTCATGGAGTAGATGGTATACCATATCCATAAATGCTGATGCGTAAAATATTTTAAGCGCCATTTGTTGATAACGCTCATGTAAGTTCAGTGAAAATTCATACTGACAATTATCTTCTCTATTTGAGAATAGCATGGGCGAATGCCGTGAATTAAAGACGATCAATAGACAGGGCACATCACTAAGAATGAAGGTAGTATACGAGGAATCCGATGAAATTCGGACGCGGGGGTTTTTGAATGAAAATAAGGCGGAGCATACTAGGCATGATTATAACTTTGACCACGACTGGACTAGGGCTGTGGTCGGTGACGGACAGGGCCAGTGCTGCACCTGGTGCGGGGCCGTTTACGAGTGCGGCTAGTGCACTGGCAAATGCACCACAAGGAACACCTATGAGCAACTATTTTACGCTTGCACAAAAGAATACGGCGGGTAGTGCCGTGTCTAATAATTCTGCCGGCGTTGTCTCGGCTACGAGTCCTGTCGCCGGGATGACCAATAATGCTGTTCGAATTACAGCGGACACTAAAAATCAAACAGGTGCAATTTGGTCGACTAAGGAGTCATTCGATCTGTCTAAGAATCAAGTTGCGTCTATGTGGATTTTTGCGAGTGGTACTGATCCGAAAGGCAAGAATCCTAAGCCTGGGGATGGCATGGCCTTCGTTCTTCAAAACGCCGGGAATACGGATCAGTTTTCTGGCGCTGGAGAATCGTTAGGTGTTTGGGGGACAGATCCTAAGACTAGTAAATCTGAGCCACAAAAGTTGGCAAATACGGCTATTCCAAGTAGTTGGGCCCTTGAGTTTGACACATTTACGAATAATTCGGTACCGAGCACTGGAACTGATATCAACAGTGTACAACCATCAGCTTTTGAATTGGGTAGTGCGTACCAGACTGTGAACTCGGATGGAACGGGAGGGGGGAATAATCTCTCTAATCTTGCTCAGCACTTGGCCTCCAACTATCCTGGTCGAACCAATTCTTACGAAGCCTTAGGAACGTTTAGAGGGCCGGGACTCATACTTTACACGACTTACTATTACTACGGGCTGGCTCACCTGGGCTTTATGCCAGTAGGAAGCACCCTTGCTAACGGCACATGGCATCACGTTACAATGAACTATACTGCGCCGACAACCGCTGGAGCGAATGGAATGATGCAATATACGTTTGATGACAAGAATCCGCAAACCGGAGAGCCACAAGCCGCTTCTTATGGGAGTCGCACAGTTCCGATTGATCTGACGGCTTTTAACTTAAAGGATGGTCAAACAAAGATTCGTTGGGGCTTTACTGGTTCAACTGGAGAGAGTACCGAAAGTAACATGGTTATCTTTGATCAAATTCCCGGGGAGACTAAGACGAAAGCCACAGCAGATATGACCTACGAAAAGGATGGGCAATCAGTTTCAGTCACGTCTGATGGTAAGACTCAGATTCCCGGCGGCTCTAAAGTCACACTGAACTATGCAGCGCAGCGGCTCAGCGGTGATAATGTGTGGAGTGGGTTAAATGCCGAGATTAAGGTTCCGGATTATATTACGTTAAATGGGAAGGCAACGATTTTCTACGCCAACGGGTCGACACGGGAGGCTACAGTCACAAAGCAAAGTGACGGTTATGCTAATATAAGCTTAGCCACAGATGGTAGTAATACAGGCTTGACGCTGGATAACACGGATACGGTTAAGATTGCTGTCGGTGGTCGTGTCCAAAATCCAACGAGCGGGAATACCTACAGTAGTGGTTCTGATTTAACCAGTTATTTTAAGGGAACGAATGCCGTTTCGACGGCGGTCAGTCCGGCCTTTACCATTACACATCAAGACTTGCCTTCGTTGGCACTTTCATTGGATCACGATAAGGTGAACGTTAACGCAGGCGGTGATATTAACCTTTCTGGTAAGCTGGTCACGACAGATGGCTCCCAAATTACGAATAGCAATATGACGCTGAACATGGGGATCACAGTGCCTGGAGCCAGTCTACCAACAACTATCGCTCCCGTTGTTTTGAGTGAAAGTAATCCAGCATCTGGGTTTTCGTTTAAAATTGCGACAAATTCATTATCGGCTGGGACGTATACCTTAAACATCACGGCGACCGACACGAGTAATCCGAGTCACGTGTCAAACACGGCACTCATGACGATTGTGGTTGGTGGGGTTTCATTTGGCAGCTCGAGTGGAGATCTTACGTATCAATCGGCATTAAGTGGGTCGACGAAGATTATTCAGCGTAGCGATCCCAACTGGTCGTTTAATATTAACGATACGCTGATTAAGGGAAGTCCTTGGCATCTAACCGCTCAGGCGTCGAAGCTGACGACTGGGCCGAATGGAACTGGAACGGTACTGGAAGGGGAATTAGTTTACGGTCCGACTAATGACACAATGTCGAGTGCCGTCTTGGTTGACGATCATCAGTCGGATGGTACAAATACTCCCTTCAATATTGCCAGTGACTGGGATGCAAATTCAGGGATTCGACTGAGAGTGAATGGCGGCGCGTTGAAGGGGTCATATTCTGGTGAAGTGGACTGGGTGCTTGCGAATGGTCCTGCATAGCCATTAGATTTCAAAAGTTTAACGAGATTTGCTCCCTGCAGACTATCACGAATTGAACAGTAACTTTATAAATTGACCGCCTACAGAAATGTGGGTGGTCTTTTAATTTGGTCAGATTGTTTCCAAATTAAGGGGGAGAAAACGGTTCGAGAAGTGATAGTAAGTTTGGTTAACAACGCAACCTAAATTTTATGGTCAAATTACCCCATTTACGGGGCTTTCAGAATTATTTTGCTATAACGGTATCGGTTATCATCGTATAATTAACTTAGATATTGATCCCAGAACCAATCAATGAACCAACCTAATTACACTTAAAATCATCACCTGAAAACAATACTTAATGAGGAGGCCAGAGTGGTCTTATTTGGGCAGAGCCGTTTTGCGGACGGAAATTTTGCCGGTTTAGCTGTTAACATAGCGTTAAAAGTTGAGGAATAAGTTTTCGTAGTCACGCCCAACTGAATTGGGCAACGGGGGGGCTATCACATGCGATTTAGAAAAGGATTATTGACATTACTAGGAGCGTTGGCTATTGCTGGGATGGGGCTGTTTGCGGCTCCGGAAACGGCACAGGCTTTAGATTCGCCGGAAGATGCGATGGGCAGTGCACCACAAGGGGTTAAAGTTAAGGGCAATCCTTATTTCAATATACCAGACAAACTAGGAACTACTACCCTTGGAAACAGTGCCAAGCTTTTGGAGCAAGATCAAACTACCAATAGGTTACCGATGGATGGTATTGAGATTAGTAGTTACGGCGGGAAAAATACAGGTGGTGCAATTTGGTCGAATAATCGGTCGTTTGATCTGTATAAGAATCAGCGCTTGTCGATGTGGATCTACATGAGTGCTGATAACTCCTCTTGGACCAAGCCAGGTGAAGGTATGGCCTTCGTTTTGCAGAATGATAGCAATAATGAATTCTCTGGTACAGGTGAAGCATTAGGCGTTTGGGGTGTTGATCCACAATCCAAGGACGGAAGTGCATTGACGATTGCAAATAAGGCAATTCCCAATAGCTGGGCTGTGGAATTTGATACACATATGAATAATACGGATCCATCGGATTCATCATCGAATTGGATTATGGGAAAGCAGGCGCCAAGTGCTTTTGACTTAGGTGATGGATTTGGTTACGCAAATATGTCTGATAATACGGAAGTCTCACGAACTTATGATGGCGAGCATATTGCGTCTGGCTATCCTGGCGATCAAGGGACGTATTCAGATTTTAAAACTTTTGGAACAATACAGACTGGACTATTACCATCAGTTGGTAATTACCATTATTACAAGCAAGTTCATCGTGGTTTAATTACCGATACGAGCACCCTTTTGACTGACCGGGCTTGGCATCACGTGACACTTGACTATACGAAACCCGCAGCTGGTAGTACGATTGGGACGATGCAGTATTATTTAGATGACAAGAGTACCAGTACAGGGGCTCCAGTGACAGTGGATAATAAAAAGACAAAAGCTTATATTGACACGAAGAAATTGAGTGCGGATAGTACTAACAGTAAGGTATTCTGGGGAATTACAGGATCAACGGGTGCCTCAACTGACGCTGATTTTCCTAAAAATGATTCACAAAATAGTTTAGTTGTCTTTGAACATGTTCCTGGTCTGATTGACTCGAGTGCCAGTGCCAGCGTCATTGATGAAGCGACAAATAGTGAGGTTGGCACTGCTGGTATTAGCGGCAATAGTAAGGTGAAAGTTCAATATAAAGTCAATTATGATTCTGGATCGGATTCGTGGGACAGTATCATGGCAAACCTGCGTATCCCGAAAGGCATTCAAATAACGTCCGGAACGATGCAAAAGACTAATGATGCGGTGGCATCGAATGTTGATGTTAGCGGTCTTTCTGGTAAGGCAACTGATGGACAAAGTCTGAACGTCAATGTAGGGTCATTAACGGCTGCGAATAAGACGGCAACCATCACATTGGAGGGGAAGACCCTTAACGATAAGTCTTATACAACCAGCGACGTGACGTCTAACTTTGTTGGGACGGGTGAAATGACCAGTGCAACTATTAAGAGCTTTAAGATTACGCAACAGGCATTAATGCTGAACTTGAATCAGACCAGTATCAATGTTAATCAAGGCAATGATCTCGATATTACAGGGAATGTTGCTAAGGGTGATGGGACTACTTTGACGAATTCTAAGGTGAAATTGAATCCGACAATCTACGATGCACAAAATAATCCGACATCTTTACCAGCAGTAACACTGAGTGATGCCAACCCCGCTACTGGCTTTACTTATCATCTGGCATCGAATAGTCTACCTGCAGGGACGTACAAATTAAGTATTATCGCATCTGACGGTAGCGGAAATTATACGAATCCACAAACGGTAGATATTGTCATCGGTAACGTTGACTTCGGCAGTTCCTCTGGCGACTTGAACTACGATGCAACCATTAGTGGTTCAGGCCAATTGGTCAGTCGCTCTGACCCTAACTGGTCGTTCAATATTAACGATACGGTGACGAGCGGGACCAAGTGGAAACTGGATGCCGAAGCTACGCCATTGACGATGCAGTCTACCACGGGGACGAATGCTCCGGAAACGAATGACACCGGAACGCCGCTGGATGGTCAGCTGGTTTACAGTGATAAGACCGGTATCCATCCATTAACGGCAGATGCCCAGACACCGATTACCAATCATGTTTCAGATGGCTCCAATACACCTGTTAATATTGCTAGTGATTGGGACGATAATTCCGGGATCTTGTTGCAACTGAATGGTGGTGCGGTTCAGGGGAAGTACCGAGGAACAGTAACCTGGATACTGTCGAATACGCCTTAATGCTGAATAGAAATTTACGGAGATGTGGCCATTGACCGCATCTTTTTTTTCGCTCTGTTAGCTAATATTAGATAATTTGTATTCAAATTCTTGTTTGACCGAGGTCAGGATGTATTCTGCAATGTTACAACTTTCTTATAATGTAGAAATTATTTGTATACATCCTGAATGGTATACGTTGACCCAATTCGTTTGTTGTGTGGGGAAAGGCTACGCAGTGGGTGTTGCCTAAATGTGTGGCTTAGTTGAACAATCCTTGGTATAGCTTGAATGAGGGTGGACTCAGCTTTTTGAAAACGTATTAATCAGATAACTTATATTATTTTAGTTGTGTTCCGCCCCTAAACCGAATATAATGAATTTTGTTAATAGGAGAATCAATATAGGGGAGTTGGGTTCTTGGGGAAGAATCCGACTCGAGTTGATTCTACGAGTATTCAATCGGTTGCGCGCTTTTGACCGTCGGGGATTGAAAGTTAACTGAATTTAGGCCGAAACTGCTGATGTGGATAAGACATTGACAAGCAATGCAGCGTGATTGAATGGAGAGAAAGCTCGCCATTACTGACTAATGAAGGCAGCTTTTCGTTTCAGAAGGAGCGGGTATTTTGAAGATTAAATCAGTTTTATTGAGTGTTATGGCCATCGGGTTAGGGATTATGATTTGGGGACGGGGAACGGTTGCGCAAGCAGATTTGACGGATGCCTTAAACAAGGCACCACAGGGAGTTAATGTCGATAGTTACTTTCAGACTGGTAGTATTTTGCCAAACTCAGCAACTAAAGTAGCAACTGATTTTGGGGAAAATCAAGCAGTTCAATTAACAAATAATGCGGGTCAATTAGGAACAATTTGGACCCAAGATGATGCCAAAATGAGCTTGGATTCTGACGAAACGGCCTCCATGTGGATGTACTTTGGTGACAAAAACTCCAGTTCCGGTGATGGTATGGCATTCGTCATGCAAAATGATGATCGATATGATCATGGAATGGGTGCCAGTACCAGGAATGCAAATGGCAATTCAGTTGCAGGAGAAACTTTGGGTGTTTGGGGAACTGATCAGGATAAAAATATGTCTACAGCTGGTGAAGTTGCGGCAACAGGTATCCAAAATAGTTGGGCATTAGAGTTTGATACCTTTCATAACGGGACAACTGGAGAAGGAGCGTTAGGTGCTGGGAGTTCTTTCGATACAGATAGTTCATTGTCGGCCTCCTATGCGCATATTGCTTCTGGATTTCCTGGAAAAGCAAAGACTTACAATATGCATCAGGTACCGGTGACAACGACGACTAAAGTTCCGGATGGGACTTTTTTTGGAATTCCTCAGTATAAAGACGTAAGCACAACTAACCAGTACTATTATGCTTCCATGAATCACACTAAACCTATCGAAGGCAAGTCAGCAGGCTGGTTGGTTGACGGTAAATGGTACCACGTGACTTTAAAGTGGAATGCTGCTGATCAAACAATGACGTATGTTTTTGACGATAAGGATCCGAAGACCGGGCAGCCGAAGGCCAATGCAACAAGCAAAACGGTCAGTGTGCCGAAGTCAACCATTGATCCCGAAAATACTGGAAAAGTTCGCTGGGGCTTTACTGGTTCTACTGGGACTAACTGGGAACCCAATGCCGTTATCTTTGAACAGGTTCCTGGGATCGTCAATTCGAACGCCACTGCAACCTTGAAGGATGAAACAACTCAGAGAACGGTTGCCAGTGGGGACAGCGTTGGTGGTGGACACCACATGCGGTTGACCTACAACTTGGCCTACACGGGCGGTAGTCAGAACTGGAAAGATATTCAAGCTAAGCTTAACTTGCCAAGCAATATGACATTCTCTGGTGGAACGGTTACGTACGGCGATTCGTCGTTAGCCAAAACATCGCTTTCAGCGGCTGATTTGAACACCAAGTCTCCGACAGTGCCAATTACTGACATGTCAAAGACTAATCCAACTGCGACGATTACATTGGACGGTGTAGCGAGTCCTGGTGATTCCGCGTTAGCGATGAGTAAGTTTGTTGGGTCAAACGCGTTGGCTGATGCCACGGTTCCAGCATTCACTGTGACAGCACCGACTAAAACAAGTGCCTTGAATATGGTATTAACCGGTGACAGCGCTAGTGGTGAAACAAGCACGATGCCAGATAAGGATGTTCCGGTGACGGGACAACTGAAATATGACGATAATAGTGTAGTAAACAACGGCACTATGACGCTGCACCCAGTGCTTAATGGTGAATCACTGCCTACTGAGTTGTTGCGTTCATCTGATTCAGCTGGAGCGTTCACTTACAATGTGCCACAGGCCAAGTTGCTATCGGGTCAAGCTAATGACCTCAAGTTATACGCTGAAGATACCGATGGTCGGATCTCTAATGAAGTGACAGATACGATTACGGTGAAGACAGGATCACTAGATCTTTCAGTGCCGACGACTGCTAGTTTTGAACCGACAACATTGACCGGTAAGGAACAATTGATTCGGCCAAGTTCAGACTTAAAGGTAGCTGTAAGTGATACTCGTGGTAAGGGTAATGACTGGACTCTGTATGCTAAGTCGACACCATTTATGTCCAAGCTTAGAGGAACCTTGCCGGCCAGTCTCGTGTATAAGACTGGTGAAACGAAAGATGATTTAAGCGCGGGATATGTTAAGTTACATTCTGCGACGAGCACTAGCGATAATGATGTTACGGATGTGTCTGATGGCTGGACCGCTGACGAAGGGTTACTATTGGATGTTCAAGGTGATGCAGTTGGTGGAGTTAATAACGCACCAATGGCTTATATCGGACAAATAACTTGGAGCTTTACGAATGCGCCAACCTAATGATGAGATGAAGTCAGTCGATAAACGGCTGGCTTTTTTTTGTGTTTCAGTAAGTGTACCAAAAACGAAGACAATTAGATACCTTTATCTGCTAAAAGTGAGATATAAATATAGCGTATAGTCTTTTATAAATATTATTATAACGGCGTTTTATGGATTTTAATGTGGTTTATGTGCTATGCTTCTTTAAAATAGTACTGGGTATTATTATTGAATATATACTACTATAAAATTTGTTATGAAACAGCTACCAAAGCTTTGACTGAATAGAGTGTCGACATCGATTAACTTGACTAGCGAAAATGTCGTGGAAGCACTAATTTAGATTGATATCATAATTGAGAATGTTCGGAGGACAGCTATCTTAAAGGATTATAGGGGCATTGTTCGTAACACAAGGAGTGAGAATTTTGGGGATTAAATCAATAATTTTGGGAATCATGGCGGTTGGGCTAGGGCTCATTATTTTTGAGCGGCAGATGGTGGCACAAGCGTCAAAACAGGAAGATATAGGTACCGTTCTCGCGAATGCACCAAAGGGAATTACAATTGATGAGTACTTTAGTGCTGATAATATTAAAGGAAACGTGGCTACTAAGGTGCCAACTAAGTATGGAGAAAATCATGCTATTCAGTTGACCAGTGCACCTAATCAATTCGGCGCAATTTGGACAAGTGATGAAGCAAGGATGAGCTTAGGAGAAAACGAAACGGCCTCAATGTGGTTGTACTTCGGTAATGATCCTTTCCATGCTGGTGATGGTATGGCGTTTGTTATGCAAAATGATGAACGGAAATCTACTGCGACAGCCACCGATATTACAGGTAACCCAGCTACAGGTGAAACTTTAGGTGTATGGGGAATGGATCAACGGACTGATTTTAAGTTGATACCAGATTTGTCTGCAGTGGCGAAAAGTGCTATTCAGAATAGTTGGGCTCTAGAATTTGATACTTATGGTGGAAATCGTGATGACAATTTGACATCTCTAAAGGGCAATTTCCCCTCCCAATTTGATGTTGAAAACAGAACAGGCTATCCGCACATCGCTTCTAATTATCCTGGAGATAAAAACACTTACCGAGTTGGAGAGAGTGACGACTTGGTGTACTTGGGACCTACGTGGAGTAATTGGTTTGGATCATCGAAAAAGGTGCCTTATTATTATGTTAAAATGGCACATCAAGGTTTACTGTCCAAGCAAAGTGAATTCTTATCTAATGGGCAGTGGCACCATTTAACCTTAAAATGGCAAGCGCCATCGGCTGGGTCGTCTCTTGGGGAAATGACGTATTACTTTGATGATAAAGATCCACGAACTGGAATGAAATTGGACAATCCGGCAGTGCAGTCTGTTCAGGTTGATATCAGTAAGTTCCATCTGGGTGCGGATAAAAAGATTCGTTGGGGATTTACCGGCTCGACCGGAACACGTTATGAAAATAACTTGATCGTTTTTGAAAAAGTCCCAGGACTAGTCGATGTAGATGCCAATGCCCAACTAGTCGATAAGTCCCAGGCAAATAAAGTTATTGATGATCCTAAAGCCAGAGTCTATACGGGAGATCGAATGGTTCTGAAGTATCATCTGAACTATAAGAGTGGTCGTGATTCCTGGCAAAAGATTCAAAGTAAGTTACATTTGCCGGCGGGGATTGCTTTCAACTCGGCAACAGTTACCTACGATGATGGCAAACTCGCTGCTGATAAGGGGACAGAAACCTTCAGCATCAATCCCGATGATATCAGTGGCCAGTCAGTCAGCGGAACCTTGGCGCGATCCTTATCCAAGAACGTAGCCGTTGGTGAAACAACAGGGGCCACAATCACCTTTACGGGGTATGCGACTAGTAAGATAGCAACGGCAAGCACGCCAGAAGAAATTGCGGGTCAGACCAGTAGCTTCGAAGGCACCAATGCCATCACGCAAGCAACGACCAGTGCCTTTCAGCTGGTTGCAGGGGAAGACGATACCAGCGTGATGACCATGTCACTAACGGGTGATCACGTGTTGCCAGGCTCTGATAATCGGCGTGGCCACGAGTCACTGGCTTCAGCGGCAGATGTAACGGTCAGGGGTCGGATCGACTATCGTAAAAAAAGTGATGGTACAGCCATTGCGGGGAAGACGCTGACTTTGCAACCCCGGTTCAATGGGGAGAGTCTGCAGACCAAGGTAATTACGGATGTCGATAAGCGTGGGACCTATGATTTTACTTACACCATACCGGCTGGCAATCTATTGGGTGACGGCCATGACAATATTTTAGAGTTGTTTGCGGCGGATACGGCTGCTCACCTCAGCGCTACCAACAGTCTGCAATACACCGTGACGTTACAAAGTGGGGCCCGTAGCATGTCAGTCAGTTCTTTTGCCACCTTTAATAAGGACAATCCTCAGCATATGACTGGGCGTCAGATGCGACTAAAACCCGATACTAACTGGTCGGTTGTGGTTCATGACTCGGTCGGCAAGAACGATGCTTGGACGCTGCAAGCCAGCGCCTCCCCATTAACCTCGCGCCTACGTGACGGCCTATTGGCTGGTGACTTGAAATACGTCGATGGGGATGGCAATGAGAACAGCTTAACCCAAGGGAGTGTTAATCTGGAACACCATGTCACAGCCTCTGATGATGAGGATTTCGATATTACCAAGTTGTGGCGAGACAAGCCAAATCGAGGTATTTTCTTGGATATTGATGGTGGTGCCGCTCAAGGTCAGTACATGAGCCGCATTAGCTGGACGTTGATTCAAGACCCAATTACGCAAGAAACTTGAATTAATTTGGCTAACTAGTCTCTGCTGAACACTGCAAGGAATCTACAAATCAAAAAAGCAATGCCCGTCTTCACCAACGCTAGCTGGTTCAAAGCGGGCATTACTTTTCGTTTACGCGAGTTCGTCCAGCCAAGCTGGTAGGGCGGTCGCAAGTTCTTGATAGGTTAATTCAAATTTGTGCGTGTACCAGGGGTCGTCGATGGCTTCACCTTCGCGACCAGGGAGAATGTCGAGACACAGCTTGACCTTGGCGGCGTCTGCCGCGTTGGGGGCCATACGTTGTAGGTTAGCCACATTGGCGTGATCCATCGTGATGATGGTGTCGGCCCAATCGAAGTCTTCTGCTGTGATGGGCCGGGAACGATGTTGGCTCGCATCGAGACCATGGGCCCGCATTGCTTTGAGAGCACCGGGATGGGGATGATTGCCCTCTTCCTCGGGACTGGTGGCAACGGAAGCCACCTCGAATTGGTTCGTCAGATGATGTTGATCGAGCAGATCGTTAAAGATAGCTTCAGCCATGGGGGAACGACAGATATTACCTAAGCAAACAAAGAGCACGTGTTGCATGGGAAACCTCCTAATTATTGGTAAAGCCAGGCATACTTACTGGAGTCTGGTTTTAGCCTTTGTTATGATGAGTGTACCAGAAATTTTGAGAAGGAGTGATAGATATGGCCTGGATTATTTTAATTATCGTGTTAGCCATTTTGGTTATTTGGTACGTGAGCGCCTACAACGGTCTGATCAAGACCCGGACGTACGTGCAGGAATCCTGGAGTCAGATTGATGTGCAATTGAAACGGCGGAATGATTTGATTCCGAACTTGGTTTCCACGACCAAGGGTTATGCCAATTACGAGCAGGGAACGTTAAAAAAGGTGGTCGAGTTGCGGAATCAATTAACCGCGATTCCCGCCGATGATCACCAACAGACGATGGAAGTTTCCAATCAACTGTCTACCACATTGCGGTCACTGTTTGCCTTATCCGAAAACTATCCGGATTTGAAGGCCAACACGCAGTTCACCCAATTAATGGAAGAATTGACCAACACCGAGAACAAGATTGCTTACTCACGGCAACTGTATAACAGTTCTGTGGCTAAGCTGACGTTGATGATTCAATCGTTCCCAAGCAACATTGTCGCCAAAGTGCATCACTTCCAGACCAGCGAATACTTGCAGGTGCCTGAAGAAGAGAAGACGACTCCTAAGGTCAACTTTGACGACTTCAATCAATCCGATAAGTAGGCGATAACATGTTATATGACCAAATTGCCATGAATAAGCGGCGCACCAGCTACGTGATGTTTGGCTTTGGCCTCTTGGTTCTGTTGATCGGCGCCGCACTGGGGTACCTCTTCTGGAGCAACTGGCAGTCGGGCGCCGTGATTGCGGCGGTCGTGGCGGGCATTTACATGCTGATCATGATTAGCCAATCGACTAACGTGGTCATGAGCATGAACCACGCCCGTGAAATTACCGATGTGAGCCAGGCCCCAGAGCTGTGGCATCTGATTGAAGACATGGCGATGGTGGGAAAAGTTCCCATGCCCCGCGTCTTCATCATCGATGATCCCAGTCCTAATGCTTTTGCGACCGGGAATAGTCCCGAAAAGGCGGCCGTTGCCGTGACGACCGGGATCCTCCAGCGGTTGAATCGTGAAGAACTCGAAGGCGTTATTGGCCATGAAATTTCTCATGTCCGAAATTACGATATTCGTCTACAGACCATTGCGTTGGCGCTGTCCGCGGCAATCGGAATGCTGGTCAACTTTGCCAGCAACTGGTTGTGGTGGGGTGGCGGCCGTCGGCGTGACGATGACCGCGACTCAGGCGGTAACGTTATTGTTCTCGTGATTTCAATTGTCCTAGTTGTGCTAGCCCCACTTGCGGCCAGTATTGCACAAATGGCGTTGTCTCGAAACCGCGAATATCTCGCCGATGCTTCTAGCGTTGAGCTGACGCGTAATCCACAAGGCCTGATCAATGCGCTACGAAAGATTGACGACAGCGAACCGATGGAAGCTGCGGACCCCAACAGTTCCGCACTGTATATCGGCGATCCCTTCAAGAATAAGCACCGTTTGGGTGACCTTTTCGCGACCCATCCACCAATTGCTGATCGTATTGCACGCCTCGAAAAAATGTAAAAATAAAGGTGCAGTTTTTACGTGAGTTTCGTAGTACAATTAACAATGAGACTAGGGGAAAGAGTGTAAGGTTATGCGCGGAAATTTTGTGTATTTAAGTTTAGAACCCGTGACGAATATGATTTATTCGTTAGGGATATCACCGGCTGATTTTTTAAACGGGATTCCAGCGATTCCCAATCAGCTCCTTTTATTAAACGATGAATCTGGGAACGATGTGGAGATTAATCCCCACACGCGTCTACAGACCATCACGGGGCAGACACAGATTCGGCGCTACATGCTGGCGAAGCACGAGCGCGCCGTGAAGTGGTTAGACTACGCGCACGGTGATGACTTAGACTTCTTGTTGCCGGGTGAGATTGCCGAGCTACTCTATCTGGCCCATATGGAAACCCATATTCGGACACCGTTCTACGCAAAATTACAGAACGACTACGCTTATTTAACGTTACGCGATGGTTTTTACAAGACGTACTACCGCAATTTATCGGATTTTGATCACGTGTTGGAGGTCAGTATCAAACGGCACTTACGAGCGATGCACAATAATCGTTGGGTCTTTGCCCGGCCACTGGCCATCAGTGATGTGCCTCATGAAATCCTGCTGCAACTCACGCAAGGACTGCTGGATGGCACGATTATTGCCTTTGATCAGTTGGTCGAACGACACCGTATCTACGTGATTCCGGTGCGGGCGATTACTCATCCAGAGCGGCAAAACACCTGGTATTCGCAAGAAGAGGTGTATGCCGATTCCCGTGAAGTGGCTAGTCTGCGCTATGACCTTGCTACGCGCGAATGGGCGTTGAGCATTCATGATAATCAGGTATTCAGTGATGTTAAAGACTTAATCTGAAGACGTAAGAACCACCGATGGCTTAGCGGCTATCGGTGGTTTTGTGATTTGAGGTTCACCAAATTCTGACGAGTTTTAAGTTAGTCCACTAGAATTCATGGTATAATGAGTCTCAGTATTTCATTTCGACGTTAACCGGGAAGCAGACTAACTTCCCAGAAACTAACTTAAAGCGGAAGGGCGTTACGCTCTGCCCGTTACATAGGAGCATAAAACATGAAGATGCAGCTTGCTGAAATTGCCCATGCAGTTGGGGCAATCAATGATTTTGAACAATGGCGGAGTGTCAGCGTCACCAGTGTGGCGTTTGATAGTCGGCACCTCCAACCCGGAGGCCTCTTTATTCCGCTGACGGGTGAACAGGACGGCCACCAGTTTATTCAGTCGGCCATCGATCATGGCGCTGCCGCAACGCTCTGGGCTAGAGACCTGGCAACGGCTCCCGCTGGTTTCCCCGTGATTCAGGTTGCCGATTCGTTGAAGGCACTTCAAGCTCTAGCACAGTACTATTTGACGAAGATTAATCCTCGGGTGGTTGCCATTACCGGGAGCAACGGGAAGACCACGACTAAGGATATGATTGCCAGTATTTTGGCGACCCAGTTCAACGTGACCAAGACCCATGCTAATTTCAATAACGAAATTGGCGTCCCAATGACCGTCCTTTCCATGGAACCCAATACAGAAATGTTGGTCGTGGAAATGGGGATGGACCGGCCAGGACAACTCGACTTTCTGAGTAACTTGGTGGCGCCCGATGTTGCCGTCATCACCATGATTGGTGAGGCTCACATCGAGTTCTTTGGGACCCGGGATAAGATTGCTGATGCCAAGATGGAAATCACCCACGGCCTCAGTGAGGATGGAATCATCGTCTACAATGGTGACGAACCATTGCTGCGTGACCGGACAGCTGATTTGAATCTTCGTAAGCGGACCTTTGGGCAGAGCGAAACGACCGATCTCTTTGCGACTGACATTGAAGCAACGTCGACCGCTACCAGTTTTACGACTAATCTCTGGCCTGACAAACCCTTTACGATTCCAATGATTGGGACGTATAACGTGAATAACGCGTTGGCAGCCTTGTCAGTTGCCAATGTCTATCGGATTCGGCCAGAGAATGCCCAGAAGGCACTCGCAACGGTTAATTTGACTGAGAATCGGGCTGAATGGGTCAAGGGTGCCGCTGGTGAGGATATTCTCAGTGACGTTTACAACGCCAATCCCACAGCCGTGAAGCAGGTCTTAGCGGCCTTCTCGCAAACCCCAGTTGTCGGTAAGCGGTACGCGGTTCTAGGCGATATGCTGGAACTCGGTGTGCAAGCAGATAGCATGCACGCTGATATTGCCACCGCCATTGATCCTGATAAGCTCAGTCACGTCTATTTGGTGGGGTCCCACATGGTGGCGTTACAACAGCGTTTGGCACAAGAAATGCCGGACTTGCCTGTGACTCATTTTGCCGCAGATGCCTTGCCAGCGCTTACATCAACGCTTCAAGATACCTTGACGGCGGATGATCAGATTTTATTAAAAGGATCTCACGGGATCCATTTAGAGCAAGTATTAGCGGCGTTACAGGATTCTAAAGAAAAATAATAATTCATGTAAGCAGTTTCCACAAGTCGTGGGAGTTGCTTATTTTGTTTCACCGTTGTATGATGGCTTAGTTGCTTATTTAGAGAAACAAACTTACCCCGCCTTAGCCAATCATTAATCGCACCAAGGAAAACGGATTTTTTCCGAGATTTATGAGGCACTGAGGCGATGCACCTATTAGGAGGAAATTATTTTTGAAGTTTAAAGAACTGGGTCTTTCTGAAGACCTACTGAAGGCTGTTACGACAGCAGGTTACGAAGAAGCGACCCCAATTCAAGCCGAGACAATCCCCATGGTTTTGGCTGGTCAAGACGTTATTGGACAAGCCCAAACCGGGACAGGGAAGACTGCGGCATTCGCCTTACCAATTCTTGAAAAGATTGATAAGAAGAACGAAAACGTACAAGCGCTAGTTGTTTCCCCAACACGGGAACTGGCCATTCAAACCCAAGAAGAAATTTATAAATTAGGCCGTAACGAACGGGCAAACGTCCAAGTCGTTTACGGTGGTGCTGACATCCGTCGGCAAATCAAATCATTAAAGAACCATCCTCAAGTCGTTGTTGGGACGCCAGGTCGTTTACTTGACCACATCCGTCGTCACACCTTGAAGTTGGACCATGTTCAGATGTTAGTTCTGGATGAAGCCGATGAAATGTTAAACATGGGTTTCTTGGACGACATTGAAGACATCATCAAGCAATTGCCAGAGAAGCGTCAAACGATGCTCTTCTCTGCAACGATGCCACCAGAAATCAAGCGGGTTGGGGTGCAATTCATGCACGATCCTAAACACGTGAAGATTAAGGCGAAGGAATTAACGACCGACTTGATCGATCAATTCTACGTCCGTTCTCGTGACTTCGAGAAGTTTGACGTGATGACGCGTTTCTTCGACGTTCAAAATCCAGATTTGACTATCGTCTTTACTCGGACGAAGCGTCGGGTTGACGAACTTTCCAGTGGGTTACAAGCCCGTGGCTACAACGCCGCTGGGATTCATGGTGATTTGACGCAAAAGCGTCGGACGCAAATCATGAACGAGTTCCGTCATGGTAAGCTGGATATCTTGGTTGCGACTGATGTTGCTGCCCGTGGGATTGACATCAACGATGTGACCCACGTGTACAACTACGATATTCCACAAGATCCAGATAGTTACGTTCACCGTGTCGGCCGTACCGGTCGTGCCGGGAAGCATGGGGTTTCCATGACTTTCGTAACGCCTAACGAAATGGATTACCTGCGTGAAATCGAAAAGCTGACGAAGGTGCGTATGCTTCCATTGAAGCCACCTTCGGATGAAGAAGCACTTGTGAGCCAATTAGGTGCTGCTAAAGAAGCAGTTGCTGACTTGGTTAACAAGACGGATACTGAAAAGTTTGCTGAAGTGGCTAAAGGCCTCTTGGCAGAATATGATGCTGAAGACTTAGTTGCTGCGTTATTAAACGACATGACTAAGGATGATAGCAGTCAAGTACCCGTAAAGATTACGCCAGAACGGCCATTACCTAAGCGCGGTAGCAAGGGTCACGGTGGTTATCACCACGGTGGCGGTAACCGTCGCGGCGGCAATGGTGGCGGTGGCTACCGTCATCGTCAAGACCGACGTGGCAATGGTGGCGAACATCGTGGCGGTTCACGTGGTGGGCATGATTCACGCAATCATGACTCCCGTAACCATGATTCACGCAACCATGGTGGCGACCGTAATCGTCGCAGTAACAACAGTGGTCGGCGTTCTGAAGGTGGCCGTGGGTTCACCATTCGGAAAAAAGACTAAATTAAAGATAATTGATTAGAAGGAAGCAACGCTCGGTTAGGCAGACCGGGAGTTGCTTTTTCTTATGGTCAGTACTTTTCAACGCATCATTAACGACGAGTTCCATTCGGTATAATCCCGAGCGATCGTGTAAAGTGTGAAGCAGTCTGCCGATTAGGCTAGGTGATGTTGGCCAGGTTGAAACGCCTAGATAAGTCAGTAGTGTACTTCATTAAATGGTCTAGGCTAGATGCCGTGAATGCGGCTGTTATCAGGATGATACGGCCCCACTAAAATTAAAAACAAAAAAATCACGAAAAATTCTTAAAGCCGTTGGTGCCTGATACCACGGCTTTTTTGATTACATCGCAGAACAAATTGCCCCACAAATCAATTTGTGAGAGTATATTTGCTATTGCGTTTCAATTATTTGCGTGGTAATATTCTCTTATCGAAACGATATGAGAAATCTTATCTAAACAAACGACCCTAGACAACCAACCACGGAGGTTACTAATTATGGCCAATCATTTTGACTTACATGCTGCGACTGCTCTTGCCACTAAGCCAGGACCGTTCATGACCATGATCTTACCTGTTACTGGCGTGCCAGTTACTGACCGGACGCAATTTAACAGCTTACTCAAGGAAGGGAAGCGACAGCTTGAGACCGTCGCGCCTAACCGTGCCTGGTCTGCGTACGAAGATTCCTTTGCGCCGTACGAACACGGCCCACTGACTAACGGAAGTGCCCGCGGCCTGCTAATTATGGCGGGGGCCACGGAGAGTTATCACTACTGGCTGCACACGGCGGTGATGCCGACCGTTACCGTGACCTATCAGCCTAATGTTCTGCCGATTCTACAATCGCGGGATCTGACGAGTGATTATGATCTGTTATTACTGGACGGTAAAGGCTTTGAGCTAGCGCAGGTTCGCAGTGGTCGGCCTGAGTTGGTGAACCTGCCGGTGGAAGCACCGACGACTTTGGAACAAGCACTGGGGAGTGAACTCCGCGATCGCGGGCGTTGGCAACGGTCCGCTGGAGACAGCACGCACTACAGTGGAACGGGCACGTTGGATGCTAGCAAATCTGCCGACCAACGTAACTATTTCATGGCGGTCGATGCCTATGTCAGCCAACACTTCTCTAACGTTGACCAAGTACCATTGATTCTTGTCGCGGCGGCCAGCGACCAGGGGAACTTCCGTAAGCTTTCACAGAATGCTTACTTGGACGCCAACGTTCGGGTCGTGCAGCACCCAAATTTGGCGGCGGCTAACCAGACTCTGGCGGCGTTAACGGTCGGCGTGAACGACCAACGCCACGTCCAGGCCACGCAGATTCGCCAGGACGCCTACGACAAGGTTCGCCAGCAGAATCAAGTCGTTCAGGACCTAGGTGCTCTGGCAACGGCCGCGGTGCAGGGGCAAATCGCCAAACTGTGGATTCAAGACGATGCTAGTCAGCCCGGTCATTTAACAGAGAGTGGTGACGTGATGACAGCAACGGCCCTGAGTCGGCAGAATAACTTGTACAACGACCTCGCGTTGCTAGTCTCGCAGCGTGGTGGGCAGGTTGAAGTACTCCCGGCAGATGCTATGCCAACGCGTAGTCCGATTGCCGCACAGCTACGGATCAGAGAGTCCGTTCAGCTGTAGGGTTGCTTTGGAGGAAAAGGTAAATTGCAAGAGTGTCGGTGGATTCCCCAGTCGTGGTGGCGGTCTACCGGCACTTTTGCCGTTAGCGGGTCACTGCTAGGGTTTCTAAAAAGGCTACGAAAGGGGGTGGTGCCAATGCCCTAGAATGGTTTAAGCCCCGAAAGGTTTGCTATTTCTGGGAATTATCGGCCTGAACACGTTGGCTTTAAGTTAACTTACATTAGAGCCAATCCGCCAACACCTTTAGATTAGTTTATGTTTTCGCTTAACCAGTTAAGTTGTGGGGGTCAATTCGGCACGGCTGTGCTAAAATATAACCTAGACATTATGGAGAGGTGACATCATGATCTACGGAACGGGCATCGATATTACTGATTTGGCGCGGGTCAAGGACGTTGTGGCGAAACAACCACAGTTTTTGCAACGCGTTTTGACACCTGCCGAGTTAGCCGATTATCACGAATTGAGTGGACAACGCGCAGTGGAATTTATCGCTGGACGTTGGTCCGCCAAGGAATCCTACAGCAAGGCCATGGGAACTGGTATTGGTCGGAAAGTGGGTTTTCAAGATATTGAGATTCGGGATAACGATGCTGGCCGGCCCGTTGTGTTACGGCAACCCTTCGCTGGGCGCGCCCACGTTTCAATCTCACACACGGCGACCGTAGTCATGACTCAGGTTATCTTAGAAAGAGGGCAAGCGTAATGGTAGTTGGGGTACACCGTCCAACGCAATTGGTCATTGACCGGGCTGCGTTACGGCACAACATTCACGCGGAGGTTGAACGGTTAGATCAGGGCTGTGAATTGTTTATGGTCGTCAAGGCTAATGGGTACGGCCACGGGGCAATTCAGGTCGCTCAAGCGGCTAAGGATGCCGGGGCCACCGGATTCTGTGTGGCAATTCTGGATGAAGCCTTGGAATTACGGGCAGCCGGGTTTAATGAACCTATTCTGATTTTAGGGGTGACCTCACCGGCCGATGCACCGTTAATGGCGGCTGAGAGAATCTCTACGACGGTTGCGGCGACGGACTGGTTGACTGATGCTCAGGCTTACTTGGCCCTCGCAGAACCAACCGCAGAGCCCTTACACGTTCATCTGGGCTTGGATACCGGGATGGGGCGTATTGGTTTCCGGACAGTCGACGAATTGACGACGGCCATTGACTTTTTAGAGAGTCATCAGTCAACGTTAGACTTCGAGGGGATTTTTACCCACTTTTCTACGGCAGATAGCCCGGATGACCACTATTTCAAGCAACAGGTGGCTAAATGGCACGCCCTCACGGATAATCTGCCCCACCGGCCCCGCTACGTCCACGTTTCCAACTCGGCAACGAGTCTGTGGCACGCAGCATGTAACGACAATATGGTTCGGTTCGGCGTGTCCGGTTACGGCTTGAATCCTTCCGGGACGGCCATCGAAGCACCCTATGCGTTACAGCCGGCTCTGAGCTTAACCAGTGAGTTGGTCTTCACGAAGAAGATCGCGGCTGGTGATTCAGTTGGCTACGGTGCCACCTATACCGCTGAGCAAGACGAATGGGTCGGCACTGTGCCGATTGGTTATGCGGATGGTTACGAACGCCGTCTACAGGGCTTCCACGTGTTAATTGATGGTCAGGCTTGCGAGATTATCGGTCGCGTTTGCATGGACCAATTGATGGTTCGCTTACCCCGTGATTATTCGCGGGGCACAACGGTTACCCTAGTGGGCCAAGACCACGGCGTTGAGGTGACGTTGCAGGACGTGGCTGATTACTGTGGAACCATTCATTACGAGATTGCTTGCGGCTTCACCAGTCGGTTGCCACGGCGGTATCTAAATTAATTTAGGCGGGTTATAGTGTCCAGGTTAGGTGATTCGTGGTAAACTATATGAGTCGAGATGAATTCACAACCTAGGAGGAAAATCATGATCCGTTCTCAGCAATTAAACAGACCAGCTTTACGGTTACACATTTCCAAGAGGGTCCAGCGTCAAGCGTTGGTACCATTGCGGTCGGCTGCAGCTGATAAACTTTCGTTAATTGCAGGGTATCAAGCGATGGCCCTCATCAATCAGGATATTGCTCGAATTTTTACGCCGTGCGAGGAAGAAGCCGAACGGCGACTAACCAAGTTTCGTAGAACACAACATTAAAAGACAAAACAGAATAAGTAGATAGGGGATGGCGGCCCATGGCCCGTGTTGAAGTTAAACGCGGTGATGTGTTCTTCGCCGACCTATCACCAGTCGTTGGTTCGGAGCAGGGCGGCATGCGTCCCGTCCTGATCGTCCAAAACAACGTGGGGAACCACTACAGTCCAACCGTAATTGTGGCGGCAATCACCGCCCGGATCGAAAAGCCTAAGATGCCGACACACGTCGGTATTTCGGCGGATCGAACCGGTATTGAGCGGGATTCCGTCATTTTGCTTGAGCAAATTCGAACAATCGATAAGCAACGGTTAAAGGACCAGGTGACCCACTTGGACGTGAAGACGATGGCAGCGGTCGACGCTGCTCTGGCAACCAGCGTGGGCTTGGTGGATAAGTCGAAGAAGAAGCGGAAACGAAGCAACACCCGCACTACATAGCAATCTTAGTGACAGTTAAGTTCAGGACTCTTTGTTCTGGGCTTTTTTGTTGCCAATTTTCGGGTTAACGGTGGCTGGTCGCCTGCGGCTGCCAGGGTTCCGCTTGCTGTGGGGACCGGTCAAAGCCTGAGAAGCGGTCTTTGACCTCGCCTGCAAGCCCCGAAAGTTCCGGGTCTTGCAGGTCGTCCCGCGCTGTAGGTTGGCAAAAAACGCCAACCAACACCGCCGTCACAGCACGCTCCACCCTGGCATCCTCCGACTTCAGTTAGCAGCTAACTCGATATTGAGGCGGTAGTGCCAACGGAGCTGTTGGTAACTGGTGAGCTGGCTACGAATGCTGTTCAGTGGCAGTTTACGTTAGCCGGTCTTACTGAACAGACTTTGACAAGTATTGGTTGAGAATACCAATGTATAGCCGGAGGCAGACAGGGTGGAACCGGCCGTGACGGTGGTGTTGGGCCGGGCGGGTGATTCTTCCCGGTCCTACAGCACGGGACATCTTGGAGACACGTGGTTTTCGTGGCTTCAAGGTGAGCTGGAAGCCCGTTCTTTGGCTGGAAGCGGTCCCCACAGCAGGTGGAACCCTGTCTGACGCAGGCGAGCGGTCATATTCACAACCATGTAATAAAAAAATCGCTCCACCAATGGATGGTGGGGCGATTCGATAGTGTTTGATTTAGCTTTCGTGGCGTAGGTCTTCGATTTCAGGAACGTGGAATTCCTTACGTTCGAGGGCCTTCACAATCCGGTCCAACTTTTCTTCGTCAACTTCGGCGGGAAGGGTGAACATGGTCCGGTGAACCAGTTCACCTTCCTGAGCATCCAGGCTGATGACACTGGCAATTGACGTGTACTTCGTGATGATCTTAGCCATTCCAGCTAAGTCACCGCGTTCACCGGCTGAGACAACGGTGATCACGTAACTCCCAATGTTCACATTCCAAGATTGAGATAGCATGTCCATCAAACGAGTATGCGTCAGGATACCGTAAAAGGCGTTCTGGTCATCTAACACGGCGATGTAAGGTAAATCCTTGATGGAGAAGAAGACGTTAAAGAAGGCAGCGTTGACCGAAATGAATTTCGTGGCGTTCTTCAGTAATGACGTCACCGGGAGCTGCATGTCGCCGCCCCGAGACTTATGGCGATAGATGTGCATCTTATAGATATTTCCCCGGAAGATCTGTCCGGTTTCATCCAGGATCGGCACACACCGATAGCCCGAGTCTTCCAAGACTTTCAGGGCTTGTTCCAGGGTGACGTCCTCGCGAACCGTAACTAACCGTTCTTTCGGTTTCACTAGGGATTTTAGCAGCATAGCAGTGACCTCCTAAAATTAGAAACTTCTAATAATCTCCTTTAATAATACCATAGTTCCCCCCGTAAATGGTAGCTCTTTTTCGTGAAAGACCGGGAAAGTTTTCCTAAAGAAGGGACGGCCTGTAAGGGGTTATGAAAAATATCATAAAAAGTCACAACGCACGTGAAAAGTACGTTGTGACTTTTTTAGAAATTCATTAGAAGATAACGACGGGTGTTCCGACGCTAACGTTTTTATAAACGGAACCAACCTTGGAAGGTGGCGTGTTGACACAGCCGTGTGACCCGTGACTCTTATACCAAGTGCCACCGTATTGCGGTTGCCAAGGCGAATCATGAATCCCAACGCCGGTGTCATCGACAGGCATCCAGTACTTAACCTTAGAGGCGTAATTGGACCCGTTGTCGTTCTTGCCACGTAACGTGGTGTTGCGTTCCTTGCTCCAAATTACCCAGACACCGCTTGGCGTGTGGTGGGCAGTCGTTGGCAGGCCGGTGACAACTGCAGTGGAGACCACAAGCTTACCGTTCTTATAGACCCACATGTGCTGGTTAACTTTGTCGACTTCCACGTAAGAGTTGCCGATATCGGTACCGTTATTGTGGTAGCCACTCCCTTGAATGGCGGGGGTGCGTGACATCCCTTTGCCAGCTAGGACCAGCTTGCTGAGGGTCGGTGTCTCAGACTTGACCTTGATACTCCAGCCATAAAGGCCAGCCTTGACCTTGACCGTTCCCCGCTTGGTGGACTTGAAGGTCCGGGTCTTGTTGATGGTGCCATACTTGCTGCTGAGCTTGGTCAGATAGCTCTTGATGGCAGACGTATTAGTCGCCAATTTACCATCCTTGAGTGTCAACCAACTGGCTAACGTTTCGGCAGGGACGGTGATCTTGTGACCACTTAACTTGTAGACGTAACTTTCCTTCGTAATGGCAACGGCCTTTTCCTTAGCCGTCTTGAAACTAGTACTCTTAGTCGTAACCGCTGGCTTGCGGTAATCTTTGGAAACGTTGACCGTGGTTTCGCCCTTTTCGATGGCGTTGGTGATGGACATTGCTAGCTTAGCCGCATCCAGCTGGTTCCCGTTTTGTTCCTTGGTGACTTCATATTGCCCATCTTTGTAGGTAAATGAAGCATCCTTGGCAGCCGTCCGCGTCGTATTCGCTTTGGTCGCGATATGGTCAGCTAACGCTTTGACGCTTTCCTGATTGGCGCTGCTGGCATTCAGCTTAATGCTGTCCGCCGTAGCGGTCGTGACGTGGACTGGCCAGGACCAAACGTTTTGCTTGGCAATTAGCTGCCGTAAAGCCGCCTGGGACGTAACTTTCAAATCAACCTTTTGGGTCTTGAAAGTTGCAACGGTCTTACTGCCATCCTTTAACGTTAATTCTTGATTCTTGAGTGCGGACTTGAGTTTCGTTGCCGCTTGATCGGCAGTACTGCCGCCGACATTAACCCCAGCAATCTCGGTATCCTTGAAGAATACTTTAGCTGAGGAATAGTGATACGCTTGGCCTACGTAAATCGCACCGACCGCGACAATTGCGGTCACGATGCCGATTATGAAGCCGGTTTTCTTTTTCATTGGTAGTGACCTCCTAAAATAAGCCAGTGGAAGGAAAGTCGTCGTCCTTAACGATCACATACTAGCATAAACCTAGCTTACTTCAAACAACCTTAAATGACAATCTTACTGCCTAATTGTTAGCGCTTTCGTAACTAATTAATTTTCTAATGTTAATATTTAAGGTTATTGGTGTCGACGGTTATGGTGGTGAAAGGCTTTACCTTTGCGCTATAAATTTGTGCGCAAGCCGCTCATGGCTTGAATGGCGATAGCTTAAGACTTGACCGAAAATTTGTGAAGGAATCGGTGGCATAACTCATGGTGGCGTTCCTTAAGTAAGGGTCGGTTAGGAGCGAACAATTAGGAACTTGAGGTGCAACAGGGGAGGGAATATGGTAAAAGTCAAAATATTTCCAGATTTCTTCGGATTCTGACTGAGATTGATGGTCGTGCTATATACGGGTGCGAGAATACTTTAAAATTAACCACAAAAAAATCGCCGCTCCCGCAGGAACGACGATTTCAAAGTCATAATTGAATTACTTGAGGGCAGCTAAACCGTCCTTAGTAACTTGCTTCAAAGTAGCAGCTGACTTAGCCATTAAGTCCTTTTCCTTATCGGATAATGGAACTTCAATGACGCTAGCTAAACCACTACCATTGATAACGGCAGGCGTACCGATGAAGATATCATCTAAGCCGTATTCGCCGTTCAAAGCAGCGCCGATAGGTAATACGGCGTTTTCGTCACGCAAGATAGCCTTAGTAATCCGCATCAAGCAGGTTGCAACACCGTAGAAAGTGGCACCCTTCTTGTTGATGATTTCGTAAGCCTTATTCCGCGTGTCGTCTTCGATCTTAGCTAAGTCGTCGTCAGTCACGCCTTGTTCCTTGGCGAGAGTCATCAATGGCTTAGAACCAATCGTAGCTTCGTCGTATGCGGCGAATTCGGAGTCACCGTGTTCACCCATGATGTAGGCGTCCACGTTCCGTGGGTCAACGTTGAACTTCTTAGCCAAAGCAACGCGTAAACGTGCCGTGTCCAATGAAGTCCCTGAACCGATAACCTTTTCCTTTGGGAAGCCTGAGAACTTCCAAGTAGCGTAAGTTAAGATGTCAACTGGGTTAGCAGCAACCACGAAGATACCATCGAAACCGGAATCAACAACGGGCTTAACGATTGAAGATAAGATCTTTAAGTTCTTGTTAACCAAGTCCAAACGCGTCTCGCCTGGCTTTTGTGGGGCACCAGCAGTGATTACGACGATGTCAGCATCGGCGCAGTCAGAGTAGTCACCGGAGTAGACTTTCTTAGGGGCAGTGAAGACTTGAGCATCTTCAAGGTCTAAGGCGTCTCCTTCAGTTCTATCCTTAATAACATCCACAATCACGAATTCTTCAGCTAAACCTTGGTTCATCATTGAGTAAGCGTATGAAGAGCCAACGGCCCCGTCACCAACGAGAACTACTTTTTGATGGTTTTTAGTAGTCAAATCCATTCATCTCCTAATAAATTTTTGACATCAAGGTACGCAAAAATACCCACTTGTAAGTATAACATGTAAACCAGAGGCCGACCACGGCCGGGCTTGAAAATTTGTGAAGACAGCGTTTTCTTTTAGTGAAACGATTCACCATGGGCAGAATCGGTGCAGTGGCGGGGGGACTATGCTATACTCAGGGGTGTTAATTTGGTATCGTCAGAATAATTTGCGCCAGCTGAACGGGGAGAAATGCGACCGTCCAGCTCTTTTGTTTCTCGCATACCTTGAGGGCCACAATTATCGGTGGCCACAACTGTCTGATGTGGTGTCCGCCAGCCCCCCTGTGAATCTAAACGGCTAAGATTAATTATTCCATATATTGGGCAACTAGGTCTTGTGCGGCTTGCTGGGTGCCAGTATGATGGCAATCAGTGAAGATTCTGCTACCACTTTGGGATGCAGACAACCAGATTAGACACGGATTCAAGTGTCAGCGCGGGTGTCAGTGCTTGAGCCACGGCCAGACGCCAGGTAACCCACGTTAGATAATAGAACTATTGTGATAAGAGGGAGAAATTAGTAAGCATGAAAATGATCGTTGGTTTAGGAAATATTGGTCCCCAATATAACGGGACGCGCCACAACACTGGTTTTATGGTCGTCGATGAATTTGCCAAACAACACGGGATTGAACTCACCACCCGGAAGTTGGACGCCCGTTACGGGACTGGTATTGTGAATGGTGAAAAGGTGCTGGTTGTGAAGCCCACAACGTTTATGAACGAATCCGGCCGGGCGGTACATCCTTTGATGGATTACTTTAAGATCGACTTAGACGACATCTTTATCGTCCACGATGATATGGACTTACCCGTGGGACATATCCGCCTGCGTGATCACGGTTCAGCCGGGGGGCATAACGGGATCAAGAGCATCATTGCACATGTCTCCAGCAAGGATTTCAAGCGCCTGCGTGTGGGTACCGGTCATCCCGAGAAGATGTCCGTCGTTGACTACGTGTTGACCAAGTTCACCACGGAACAACAACCCCTCTTCAACCAGTCTGCAGATAAGGCCGTAGCGGCGTTGGATGACTGGCTGAGCGGGACGGAATTCACTCAGTTAATGAATAAGTACAACTAAGAAGAGGAAGTTATCTCGTGAATTTAGAAGCATTTATGACGCAGACGCCGGCATACGCGACGATCCGCCAAACACTAGGGGCCGGGCAACGCCAATTGGTGACCGGACTCAACGGTTCCGCGGAGACGTTGTTCATTGCCAGTCTGCTCCACGAACAGCAACGGTCGATCGTCTACGTGACGGACACCCTGTACCATGCGGGGCAGTTGGTCGACGACTTGGCCAACCTATTAGATGAAAATGAACTCTTCGAATTTCCCGTTGAGGAACTGTTAGCGGCCGAAGTGGCCACGAGTTCGCCAGAATACCGGTCTTCACGTATCGATGCCTTGCGGGCATTGCAGAGTGATCGACCGGTCGTTATCGTGACGGCGTTGTCTGGCCTACGCCGGTTCTTGCCGGCACCAGAGAACTTCGCGGCGGCGCGGTTTACCGTTAAAGCGGGCGATGACTTCGACCTCGAGGACTTGCAGCAACGGCTCTTTGGCATGGGCTACACCCACCAAAAGTTGGTCGCGGGTCCTGGCGACTTTGCCGTGCGGGGCTCGATCATTGATATTTATCCGCTGGCGGCGGACTATCCGGTCCGGTTAGACTTCTTCGATACCGAGGTGGACTCACTCCGGTACTTCGATCCGGCCACGCAACGGAGTATTGAAAATGTCGATGAGGTGGAAATCCTGCCGGCAACCGACTTTATTTTAACGGCCGACGAGCGCGCTGCCGGGGCTGATGCCCTGATGGCCGAACTGACGCAACAGACTGCTAAGCTGGATGAGGACGCCACGACCACGCTGACTAACCAGGTGAAACCACTGGTTGATGGCTTGCGGAAGGGGTCCGTTGATCCCCAGCTCATGGAGTTCGCCGACTATTTATTCCCGGAACATCACCAATTGCTGGACTACTTACCGACTAATGGATTGGCGTTGTTCGGGGACTATTCGCGTCTACAGGATGCTGAACGGCAGTTACTGGAGGATGAAGCCAACTGGGCGACGGATAAACTGACCCACCATCAGATCTTCGCGCAACAGACGTTTGGTGGTGAACTGCGGCCGATCATTAAGGATGATCCGCACGCGCAGGTCATGTTGGCACTGTTCCAGAAGGGGATGGGCAACCTCCGTTTTCAGGCGGTCACCAATGTCGTGACGCGAGCCATGCAACAGTTCTTCGGCCAACTTCCCGTGATGAAGACCGAGATTGACCGGTGGCGCAAGCAGAAACAGACGGTGGTCTTGCTGGTCCAAGACGAGGAGCGCCTCGCTAAGATCGAAGAGACACTGGACGACTTTGAAATCCAAGCCGTTTTGACAAAGGAAGAAAATTTACAGAATGATTTGACCCAGCTCGTGCCCGAACGGTTACGGACCGGGTTCGAGTTGCCAGAAGCCAACTTGGTCGTGATCACCGAAGCTGAAATGTTCCAGAAGGTCACGAAGAAGCGCGCGCGGCGGCAGACAATGGCCAACGCCGAACGGCTGAAGAGTTATACCGATCTGAAACCCGGCGACTACGTGGTTCACGTGAACCATGGGATCGGGAAATTTATCGGGATGCAGACGCTGACGGTGGATGGCGTGCATCAAGACTACATGACTATCGACTATCAGGACAACGCGCAACTCTTTATCCCGGTAACGCAGCTGAATTTGATTCAGAAGTACGTGTCCTCCGAGGACAAGAAGCCGCGGATCAACAAGTTGGGTGGTTCCGAGTGGGCCAAGACCAAGAGTAAGGTTGCCGCCAAAATTGAGGATATTGCCGACGAACTGGTTGACCTCTATGCCAAGCGAGCAGCCGAGAAGGGCTTTGCTTTTCCCAAGGATGACAGCTTACAGACGGACTTTGAAAATGACTTCCCTTACGCCGAGACGCCCGATCAACTGCGGACCATCGACGAAGTGAAGCACGATATGGAAAAGGCCCGGCCAATGGATCGTTTGCTGGTCGGGGATGTGGGTTACGGGAAGACCGAAGTTGCTCTGCGGGCGGCCTTTAAGGCGGTTGAAGCGGGCAAACAGGTAGCTTTCCTGGTCCCAACGACTATCCTGGCACAACAACACTATGACACCATGGTCAACCGCTTCGAAGGTTACCCAATCAATGTCGAAATGTTCTCGCGGTTCCGCACGACGAAGCAGATTCACCAGTCGATCAAGGATTTAGAGGACGGTCAGCTGGATATCGTGGTCGGTACGCACCGGTTACTATCCCAAGACGTGAAGTTCAAGAATCTCGGTCTCGTTTTGGTCGATGAAGAGCAGCGGTTCGGGGTCAAGCATAAGGAACGGTTGAAGCAACTGAAGGCGAACGTGGATGTCTTGACGCTAACGGCCACACCGATTCCCCGGACGCTCCACATGTCCATGCTGGGTGTGCGGGACCTCTCCGTGATTGAAACGCCACCGGCAAACCGATTCCCCATCCAGACCTACGTCATGGAACAAAATGCCGGGGCCATTCAGGATGGGATTCGGCGTGAAATGCAACGGGGCGGTCAGGTCTTCTACCTGCACAATCGGGTGGATGACATTGAGAAGACCGTCAGCCAGATTCAAGCGCTGGTTCCAGAAGCGCGTGTTGGCTACATTCACGGGAAGATGACCGAAGCCCAGCTGGAAGGGGTGCTCTTTGACTTCTTACGGGGCGATTACGATGTATTGGTCACTACGACTATCATCGAAACCGGGATCGATATTCCCAATGCCAACACGTTATTCGTCGAAAATGCCGACCGGATGGGCCTCTCACAGCTGTATCAACTGCGGGGCCGTATCGGACGAAGCAACCGGGTAGCTTATGCCTACTTCACGTACAAGCCAAACAAGGTTTTGACGGAAGTCAGTGAGAAGCGCCTCGAAGCCATCAAGGACTTCACCGAATTGGGGTCCGGCTTTAAGATTGCCATGCGAGATCTATCTATTCGGGGTGCCGGTAACTTGTTAGGTAAACAACAACACGGGTTCATTAACTCCGTGGGGTATGACTTATACACGCAAATGTTAAGTGATGCGGTCGCTAAGAAGCGGGGGAAGAAGACGCAGCCGAAGACCGATACCACGGTCGAACTGGGTGTCGAAGCTTACTTGCCGAGTGACTACATTGAAGATGAACAACAGAAGATTGAAATGTACAAACGGATTCGTCAGTTGGAGAGTGACGATGAGGTCAGTGAAATTCAAGCTGACTTGATCGACCGCTTCGGTGACTATCCAGAGAGCGTCGCGCAGCTCCTGACAATCGGTCAGTTGAAGTTAGCGGCGGATCTCGCGTTGGTAGACAAGATTCGCCGGGTCAACGGGGATGTCTTCGTGACAATCTCCAAGCAGGGAACCAACATCTTGGGTGGCGAGGACGTCTTCAAGGCGTTAGCCGCAACCCAGTTGAAGGCCACGGTCGCCGTCGACAACGATCGTTTGCACGTCAAGTTAGTCTTACAACCCAACATGACGGTCAAGGACTGGTTACCACAGGTACAACTGTTCATGGGGGCACTACGCGATATTGTGGTGCAGACAACGAAGCCGAAGGCGGATGAGAAGTAGTTAATTAGCATCGACTGGTTGCGTTGAGCTAGGCCTCTTGTCTTAACCATAAGTAAGGACTGGATAGTAAGTTTTATGCAGTCTTAGCGGTTGGACTATGTCGTAGAGTCAAGAAGACACCGCACTTAAATCCAAGTCATAAAACAGAAATGACGAGAACGTCACGACCTAAGCCAGTGTTAGCCGCAGGGATGATTGGTAGAGTACTGCCGATTGGTTCGGTTAAATCAGTGTGAGCCGTGAGGGTGGTGTAAATAGGCTCAGCCGTGGGAATTTTCTTAGCGGCTGAATTTGCCGCTTAGAAAATTGGTGACTTTGAAACTCGTTTCTCAGAGGTTCAAAGCAAGCTTAGAGACCGTTCTGTGGCTCTAGGCGTCCGCCCACCGCGTTCCGGCCTATTTACGCCCCCCGGTAAGGCGCGGTGATGCGCAATTTAGCAAGATACTCTAAGGAATAAGGAGGAGAGTTGATGGGCAACCGCAATGTGAATACGACCTTGCAAGGCGCCCTGATTCTTTCCATCGCGGCGTTCATTGCCAAGCTTTTGAGCGCCGTGTACCGCGTGCCGTTTCAGAACATGGTCGGTAACACCGGATTCTACGTGTACCAGCAGGTTTATCCGCTCTACGGCATTGGCATGACCTTTGCGTTGAGTGGCCTACCGGTGTTTATTTCTAAACTGATTGCGGAGGCGCCGGATTTGCCCAGTCAGCAGCAGGTGGCCCGGCAAGTCTATCGGTGGCTCTGGGGACTGGCATTGGTCATCTTTGGTGGCTTGATGTTCGGTGCGCCTAGCATTGCTCGTGGAATGGGGGATGTGCACCTTGCACCGCTGATTCAGATGGTGGCCTGGATGTTTTTGTTCATGCCAGCACTGTCGGTGGGCCGGGGGTATCATCAGGGTCGCTTTCAAATGCTACCCACGGCCCGCTCGCAGGTCATCGAGCAACTGGTCAGGGTCGTCGTGATCCTGGTGGCTGCCGGTTGGGCGACCAGTCACGACTGGTCCGTCTACACGATGGGGACCTGGGCGTTGAGTGGGGGCACGATTGCTGCAGTAGCGGCCTTGCTGGTATTACCGCGATGGCGACAACGAGATGTTGCGCCAGTAGCCAGTCTGCCACACGTTGGCCGGCGTTTGCTGATCGAAGGGGGTACCCTGTGTCTCCTGACGGCGATGCTAGTGCTCTTACAATTAGTGGATTCATTCACGGTCAAAAATGGCCTGGTCGCCGGTGGCATGGGTGATTTAGCAGCCAAGAGCCTCAAGGGGGTCTATGACCGCGCCCAACCGCTGGTGCAATTGGGACTGGTGGTGGCGGTGGCCTTTGCGACCTCGCTACTGCCAGCCCTGACCGCAGCACAGCAAGAACGGCGACCCGCGGCATTTAAACGGCTCACCACGACCATGATGCGCATTGCCTTGATGGTCGCCGTGGCAGCCACGGCTGGACTGATCAGCTTGATGCCGTGGATTAACCGGTTGTTGTTTGGCGACACCCAGGGTTCCGGCATGCTAGCGGTCTATATGCTGAGTATCATTCTGGCAACGCTGATTCAGACTTACAACAGTGTCCTGCAGAGTCAGGACCAGTACCGGTTGACGGTCGTGGCCCTAGCAGTTGGCCTAGCCGTCAAAATCGTGGGTAATCACTGGGCAGTCCGTAGTTTTGGGGCAACTGGAGCGAGTTGGCTGACAGTGATTAGCTTGGGCGCCATGCTGGTAGTGATTTGGTACGGGTCGGCAGTGACGTTACGTTCCGGTATTTGGACCAAGCCGTACATTCGAATTCTGTTAGCCTGTACCATCCTGATGGTGTTTGGCGTTCGACTCACTGTGGCTGTTTTAGAACACTGGTGGCCAGCTCTGATGACTAGTCGTTTGGCCATCGGTGGCGGCTTGCTCGTCACGATTCCCGTGGGGGGGCTACTCTTTATTGGCCTAGCTCTCAAGTGGCGTTTATTGTCGGTCCGGGAGTGGTTAGCGATTCCCCACGGTGAGAGTGTGTTAAGATTATGGCAACAACTTAGTCAACACGGAGGAAAATAATATGCGATTAGATAAATATTTGAAAGTTTCACGGATCATCAAGCGGCGGTCAGTCGCTAAGGAAATTGCCGATAAGGGTCGGATTATGATCAACGGTAAAGTGGCCAAGTCTTCGAGTGACGTGGCAACAAATGATGAGTTGGTTATTAAGTTCGGTAACAAAACATTAACGGTCAAAGTTAACGAATTGTTGGAAACCACAAAGAAGGACGACGCTGAACGGATGTACACCATCGTCAAGGAAGACTACGCGCAAGATTTTCGGCAAGAAAATTAGGTTAAATATGACGAATGTTTTACATTATGCTAAACGTGGTAGACGCGTAAATTGAAACTTGCTATACTCAAGTTAAACTATCTGGTGAAAACTGAGGAGTGAGTGGAAAAATGGCTGACGTAAAACCGAAACCGGCGAAGATCGAACGTTTAGAAAATGACTATACCCGGCGACTGGACCGCCAACAAGCAACGGTTCACCATCATCAATGGCTCGGCAAACGTCGGATGCGGCGGGCAACCCGCATTCTCGCTATCTTTGCTGTGTTCGCAGTTGTCTTAGGTATTCAGCTCGTTCGGACGAATGCCAGCCTGCATCACGTGCGGCAAGAAGTGACCACCAGCAAACAAAAGCTGGCGGCCACGAAAGCCACTGACCACAAGCTTAAGTTGCAAATTAAACAATTAAATAACAAAGACTATTTGGGGCGTTTGGTTCGCTCAAAGTACTACTACTCGAAGTCTGGGGAAACGATTTATAGCTTACCCGGCGACCATGCGAGTGATGTGACTGTTAAATAGTTCAGTTAAGGATCCGCCAGTGCAACACGAACTGGCGGATTTTGTGTATTCGGGACTATTTACTGAGAGTTTGTTGTGACTTTTCGCGTGAATGGGGGTAGCATGAAGGTATTCACAAAAGAATATTGCTATCATTATTTGAGGCATTACCATCGTTTCTTGCAGGGAGCTAGACGGACGTCTGGGCTAACACAAAATGGCCAGTGAGTGATCTTGGCCTGATTTAAAAAAGAGACGGCCAAATGCAGCGGTTGTTTCCCGTTTTGACGGGCAAACGAATTAGCTACCGGGTAACATAAGTGAACCCGGAAACTAATAAGTGGCGCGAATGTTAATTTAACGGGCTTTCCGGTCGGTCAGAAAAATTGGTTAATGGACTTTCTTTTTAGTTTTTCTCGTGTGGAAATGTGGTAAATTGTGTTATACTGAAAGCACTTATTTTAAGGAGGAACTTCTTTTTTATGGCAATCGAGGTTGGAGCTAAAGTTTCCGGAAAGGTCTCCGGAATTACGAACTTTGGTGCATTTGTTGATTTAGGCGACCACAAGACCGGACTAGTGCACATTAGTGAGATTTCTGACGGTTACGTCAAGGATATCCATGACGTTTTGTCCGTCGGTGACGAAGTAACGGTCAAAGTTTTGACTGTTGGTAACGATGGGAAGATTGGTTTGTCGATTCGCAAAGCGACGGATCATCCGGCTGGTGACCGGCCCCATCACAGTAATCACAATGAACACCGGGATCATGAACAACATCGTGGCGGTGGCAATAATGCTGCTAACCATGGTGGCGAAAGTCATGGCCACGGTCGGCGGTTTGAAAATAACGGTCCCCGGCCTCACCATAGCTCAGCCAATGGTCGGTTCTCTGGCCATCAAGCGGCTCCCCATAAAGAAAATTTTGACGACATGATGTCAGGGTTCTTGAAATCAAGTGAGGACCGTCTGGCAACGATTAAACGAAACACTGAAGGCAAACGTGGCGGCCGTGGCGGCCGGCGGAGTTAGTCAGCAGACTAACGTGCCATCAAGATGAAGAGGACCGCACTTGTGCGGCCCTTTTTCATAACCAGAAAGAGGGGGAGCTTCCGTGTCATTGGAAACGGACTTTCGACACAATTGCCAGGTACATGGTTGGAATGATCCCCACCAACACGGCTTAATTGCGGTCTCGACTGGCGTTGATTCGATGGTATTACTGGCGTTATTTGCCCAGTTGCCAGTTGACCAGCGCCCCCAGCTGACGGTGGTTCATGTAAATCATCAGTTACGCGAGCAGAGTCGAACGGAGGCAGCATTTCTCAAAGAATGGTGTGCACAACACCAGCTACCGTTGGTTGCGACCGTTTGGCCCAGGGATCAGCAACCCACGCACGGTATCGAGGATGCTGCCCGGCAGTTTCGCTATCAGTTCTTTGCTGAGCAGTTAGCGGCCCAAGACGCTGATTGGCTGGCGACCGCTCATCAGGCCGATGAGCAGGCCGAAACTATCCTGTTTAAATTATTGCGGGGCGGTCAGCTCAATCAACTGACGGGGATGGCGGCCAGTCGTCCGTTTCACGCGGGTCACCTGATACGTCCGTTACTTCCCTATACGAAGGCAACGTTGCGGGCATATGCGAAGCAGCAACAGATTCCCTGGTACGAGGATGCTACGAACCGTGAGTTGACGGCAAGTCGTAATCGGGTACGCCTCCAGCTTCTGCCAGCCATGCGGCAAGAAAATCCGCAGGTTGACCGGCACTTACTGGACTACGCAGATCAACTGCAGGCGGTACTCCAGGTGGCGGATCAGGCGGTGACTGATAGCTTGACCCAGATTGTGCGTCAATCAGACCCAATTGTCGTTGACACGCAGGCCTTTTTCAAGCAATCAGTTGCTCAGCGGCAATTGCTCTTGACGCGGCTGATCAAGCAGTGCCAGCCAACCTTGAGTACGGAAGCTAGTGTACTTAGAGCGTGTGAGCAGCTATTGGCGAACGCACAGCATCCGACGGGTACGGTTGATTTGGGTGCCGGCTGGTCACTGGTTAAAAAGTATGGAACGTTTACATTCAATCAATTCGAAAATTTCCAGCAAAAATCCAAGGAAGTTTTTAGTTTTATGGTAGTATTAAACCAATGGCGAACGTTGGGAAATGGCTGGCAACTTGGCTGTTTCACTACGGATAGTCGTGATCACTTACCGGCAAGCGAGGTCGTTGCTCTGACAGCCGACCAATTCCCGTTACGGGTACGGTCGTGGCAGGCAGCGGATCGATTACGGTTAGGAAATGGGCATCATCAGGCAGTTCGGCGGGCATTGATCAATGCCAAGGTTCCCCGGGAAGAGCGGGCGGCCGTGCCAGTCTTGGTGACGGCTCAAGATGAGGTGATCGCGGCACTGGGAGTGAAGTGGGCAGTCCAACCACAACGCGCGCACACGAGAAACTATCACATCAAATTAAAGCATGAATAGGCGAAAGGGGAACAGCATGAATAACGATATTTTAAAGGTCCTTTACAGTGAGGAAGACATTGCCGCGGCTTGCAAACGGTTAGGTACGCAACTTTCAGAAGACTACCGGGATAAGACACCATTAATCATTTGTGTCTTGAAGGGTGCTATTCTATTTATGACAGATGTTATTCGCGATATGGATATCTATGCAACGATTGACTTCATCGATGTCTCCAGCTATAACGGTGGGACCGCGTCATCTGGAACGATTCGGTTATTGAAGGACTTAGATACCGACGTGACTGGGCGTGACATCATCTTAGTAGAAGATATTATCGACACTGGTCGGACATTGAAGTACCTGGAAGACCTACTGAAGGACCGGAAAGCGAACTCCATTCGGGTCTGCACCTTGATGGACAAACCAAGTGGTCGTGTGGTCGAAGCTAAGGCGGATTACGTTGGGTTTAACGTTCCAAGTGAATTCGTGGTTGGCTATGGGTTGGACTACGAAGAAAAATATCGGAATCTCCCGTATGTTGGTGTTTTGAAGCCATCTGTTTATTCAGATAAATAATTAGTCAATGATAGTCAATTGTGATAACATCTTATTTAGTCAAAGGGGCATATGCTCTAAAATTCGTTCCTACAGTAGATGTTGGGAACTGTGAGTGAGGAGGCACGACATGAATAATCGACGAAATGGACTGTTCCGTAATAGTCTGTTTTACATTGTGATTTTCTTGTTGGTCATTGGTGTAGTTTACCTGTTCAACGGTAACGGCAACAGTTCTCAAACTCAAGAGATCCAATCGAGTCAATTTGTTAAAGATCTGAATGCAAACAAGATCAAGAAATTCTCCATTCAACCATCTGGGGGAGTTTACAAGATTACCGGGGAATATCGGAACGCGCAAAAGCGTACAACCAACACCGGATTTAGTCTCGGCGGCTCACAGAGCACAGCAGTGACTAGCTTTAGCACACAAGTCTTGACCAATAACTCAACGGTTTCTGAGATTGATAAGGTTGCTAAGAATCACAATGTTAAGATGAACACCAAAGCGGAAGAGTCGAGTGGCTTCTGGGTTAACTTGTTAGTCTATGTTGCGCCACTAGTTATTTTCTTCTTCTTCTTCTACATGATGATGGGTCAAGCCGGCCAAGGTGGCGGCAATGGCAAGGTCATGAGCTTTGGGAAGAGTAAGGCCAAACCAGCCGACAGCAAGGAGAACAAGGTTCGCTTTGCCGACGTTGCTGGTGAGGAAGAGGAAAAGCAAGAACTTGTTGAAGTTGTTGAGTTCTTGAAGAATCCTCGTAAGTTTGTGGCGTTAGGTGCCCGGATACCATCTGGTGTCTTGCTGGAGGGTCCTCCTGGTACTGGTAAAACGTTGCTGGCGAAAGCCGTTGCTGGTGAAGCCGCGGTACCATTCTTCTCGATTTCTGGTTCAGATTTCGTGGAAATGTTCGTCGGTGTCGGGGCTAGTCGTGTCCGGGATCTGTTTGAACAGGCCAAAAAGGCTGCACCATCAATCATCTTTATTGATGAAATCGATGCGGTTGGTCGTCAACGGGGTGCCGGCATGGGCGGTGGCCACGACGAACGTGAACAAACGTTAAACCAATTACTGGTCGAAATGGACGGGTTTACTGGGAGCGAAGGGGTCATTGTTATGGCCGCTACGAACCGTTCCGATGTGTTGGACCCTGCCTTGCTACGGCCAGGTCGGTTTGACCGGAAGATTCTCGTTGGTCGGCCAGATGTTAAGGGTCGTGAAGCTATCTTAAAGGTTCACGCCAAGAACAAGCCATTAGCCAATGACGTTGATTTGAAGGAAATTTCTAAGCAAACACCTGGTTTCGTGGGTGCCGACTTGGAAAACCTGCTGAACGAAGCGGCCTTATTAGCTGCACGGCGGAATAAGACACAGATCGATGCTTCTGATTTGGATGAAGCCGAAGACCGTGTCATCGCCGGGCCTGCTAAGAAGGATCGGGTCATCAGTCCTGATGAACGTAAGACGGTTGCTTACCATGAAGCTGGGCATACGATCGTTGGGTTAGTCTTAAATGACGCCCGCGTGGTCCACAAGGTAACCATCGTTCCTCGTGGGCGTGCTGGCGGATACGCCATCATGTTGCCACGTGAAGACCAGATGCTGATGTCTAAGAAGGATGCCATGGAACAGATTGCCGGCTTAATGGGTGGTCGGACGGCTGAAGAGTTAATCTTCCACTCCGAATCATCTGGGGCCTCCAATGACTTTGAACAGGCAACGCAAATTGCCCGCTCCATGGTTACCCAATATGGGATGAGTGATGCACTGGGGACTGTCGCACTGGAAAGTGCTGGCGGACAACCATTTGCAGGGGCTGGCTATACCGGTCAACCAACTTACTCAGAACATACCGCTAACTTAATTGATAGTGAAGTTCGCCGGATCATCGGGGAAGCACATGACACTGCCCGGAAGATTCTGGAAGAGCATAAAGCAGAACACAAGATTATTGCGGATGCCTTGCTGAAATACGAAACGTTGGACGAAAAGCAAATCCTCAGCTTGTTTAACACTGGGAAGATGCCTGAAACGGACAACGGAAACGAATTCCCTAGCGAAAAGGCGGCAACTTTCGAAGAGTCTAAGCGTGAACTTGAACGCCGCGAAGCAGAACGCCAAGCTTCTACTGAAGCTAAGTTGGCTTCTAGTGCCTCAAGTGATACTGAATCTGCAGCAGAGCCAGCCAGCTCAGCAGCAAGTTCGGCAGCGCCAGACGATCACGATGAGTCCGATCATTCCGAATAATTACAACGATCTAAGGTCCGGGACGGCTGTCTCGGACCTTTTCGTGACTTATGGGGACGACTGTCCTCGGTTGGATGGTAGTCAAATGACGGTTCACGTGGAGAAAGTACGGGAAAAATTGCAATAGGCGTTAGCTATATCTTTGCAAATCCCGAACTTTCTGGTAATGTAGGGCATGACAAAGTGCAATGAAAGGACGTTTATATTTAATGGCAGATTATTTAGTAAAAAGTTTGATTGATAATGGGATGTTCCGAGCTTACGTGGTCGACGCCACGGAGACAGTTGCTGAAGCACAACAACGGCATGACACTTGGAGTTCAGCCACGGCTGCTTTGGGACGGACCCTGATTGGGACAATGTTGCTGTCGACCTCGCTATTGAAGGGGAAGGAAACGTTGACGGTCAAGGTTAATGGTCACGGACCCGTGGGGGCTATCGTAGCCGATGGAAATGCTGATGGGACGGTTAAAGGTTACCTTCAGTACCCCCACATTAGCTTACCGTTGAACGAGAAGCACAAGATCGACGTGAAAAAGGCCGTGGGTGTCCAAGGGATGATGACGGTCACCAAGGACCAAGGCCTGGGTCAACCTTACACGGGTCAGGTTCCCTTGATCTCTGGTGAACTGGGCGAAGACTTTACCTACTACCTGGCAAAGTCCGAACAGATTCCCAGTGCGGTCGGCGTTTCCGTCTTTGTCCAACCGAACAACACGGTCAAGGTTGCTGGTGGGTTCATGATTCAAGTCATGCCAGGTGCATCCGATGAAGCTATTTCACGCTTGGAGAACCGCATTAAGGAGATGCCGATGGTCTCCGAATTGCTGTTAGATGGACAGAAGCCAGAGGACATTCTGAAGCTCCTGTTCCCAGATGAACAGATCAAGATCTTACAGAAGATGCCCGTTGGCTTTAAGTGTGACTGCTCTAAGGACCGGTTCGCCAAGTCTTTGGCCGCGATTCAACCAGCAGCTATCCAAGAGATGATTGATCAAGACCACGGTGCTGAAGCCGTTTGCCACTTCTGTGGGACGAAGTATCAGTTCTCCGAGGATGATTTACGGCAGATTCTGGCCGAAGCCCAAGCAAAGTAGGCGTTGTCGATGACTTGGAAGATTGGTGACGTTGAGATTCCAAATCGGGTGGTTGTTGCCCCTATGGCGGGGGTAACTAACGTGGCCTTCAGGCGTATCTGCAAGGACTTTGGTGCCGGACTCGTCGAGTGTGAGATGATCTCTGGGCAGGGAATCCACTATCAGAATCAGCGGACGCTCAATATGATGGCCGTTGATCCCAGCGAGCACCCCATGAGTATTCAGATCTTTGGGGGAACGCAGGAGACGTTAGTTCAGGCTGCCCAGTATGTGGATCAGCAGACGTCCGCGGATATTATTGATATTAATATGGGGTGTCCGGTGAACAAGGTTGTGAATACCGAAGCGGGAGCCAAATGGTTGCTTGATCCCAATAAAGTTCACGACATGGTTGCTGCGGTTGTGGCTGCTGTCGATAAGCCGGTGACGGTTAAGATGCGTACGGGCTGGGATAGTCACCACGTTTACGCGGTAGAGAATGCCCTGGCCGCAGAGAGTGCGGGTGCTGCGGCAGTTGCTATGCACGGTCGAACCCGTAAGCAGATGTATCAAGGACACGCGGACTGGGATATTCTAGCTCAGGTTGCCAAGCAGCTGACCGTTCCATTTATGGGAAATGGGGATGTACGTACGCCGGAAGATGCTAAGCGCATGCTGGATGAAGTTGGTGCTGACGCTGTGATGATTGGTCGCGCGGTCATGGGAAATCCGTGGTTGTTGCGCCGAGTTAATCGGTATCTTGAGACGGGGGAATTGTTGCCTGAGCCGACCGTGGCGGAGAAGGTTTCATTGGCCAAGGAGCACCTGCATCGATTGTGCATTGCTCGTGGGCCGGAAGAGGGACCGATGGATTTTCGGACGCAAGTGGCTTATTACCTCAAGGGGATTCCTCACGCGGCTCGTACTAAGGTAGCGTTGACTGATGCTACTGAAGAGGGGGTCATGGTCGAGATCCTTGATGAGTTTGTTGCTAAGATTGCGGCTCGTGAGCGGTGGATGGCTGTCCAACGATTTTCAGATAAGTAAAGTAATGGATTAAAGCCCGTTAAAATAGGTTTCTATAGATGGAACTTGAGAATTCAGAGAACATTTCTGAATTCTTTTTTAGTTTATTGTGTTTTTTCTCTTGACCTAGCTTGAGATGATTGATAAGATATTACCTGTTGCTGTTTGAGACAGTCAATGCATAAATAACAAATTATTGAATAGTCATACAAATTTGAAATTAATGCTTGACGAGTTAAACAGCAACTGATAGAATGATCTATGTTGTCAAGACGTGCTTCATCCGTCATTCATTACTTCTTGAATGTTGAATAAATATTCAGAAAGCTGAAAAAAGATGTTGACACGAATTTCACAACATGATATACTTTAAAAGTTGTCACGGAGCGATTGCTTCTCTGATAACTTGGTAGACCTTTGAAAACTGAACATTGTTTCGACAAACCAAATATGTGTAGGGCGGTTTGATACTCGGTATCAAACCCAAACAATATTTGCGAAGTCAATTCGCTTTTATGAAAATAAAGTAACAACAATCGATGAGCTATTCAAGCATCATCTTTAAGATGAGAGTTTGATCCTGGCTCAGGACGAACGCTGGCGGCATGCCTAATACATGCAAGTCGAACGAGCTTCCGTTGAATGACGTGCTTGCACTGATTTCAACAATGAAGCGAGTGGCGAACTGGTGAGTAACACGTGGGTAACTTGCCCAGAAGCAGGGGATAACACTTGGAAACAGGTGCTAATACCGTATAACAACAGAAACCGCATGGTTTCTGTTTGAAAGGTGGTTTCGGCTATCACTTCTGGATGGACCCGCGGCGTATTAGTTAGTTGGTGAGGTAAAGGCCCACCAAGACAATGATACGTAGCCGACCTGAGAGGGTAATCGGCCACATTGGGACTGAGACACGGCCCAAACTCCTACGGGAGGCAGCAGTAGGGAATCTTCCACAATGGACGAAAGTCTGATGGAGCAATGCCGCGTGAGTGAAGAAGGGTTTCGGCTCGTAAAACTCTGTTGTTAAAGAAGAACACTCTTGAGAGTAACTGTTCAGGAGTTGACGGTATTTAACCAGAAAGCCACGGCTAACTACGTGCCAGCAGCCGCGGTAATACGTAGGTGGCAAGCGTTGTCCGGATTTATTGGGCGTAAAGCGAGCGCAGGCGGTTTCTTAAGTCTGATGTGAAAGCCTTCGGCTTAACCGGAGAAGTGCATCGGAAACTGGGAGACTTGAGTGCAGAAGAGGACAGTGGAACTCCATGTGTAGCGGTGGAATGCGTAGATATATGGAAGAACACCAGTGGCGAAGGCGGCTGTCTAGTCTGTAACTGACGCTGAGGCTCGAAAGCATGGGTAGCAAACAGGATTAGATACCCTGGTAGTCCATGCCGTAAACGATGAGTGCTAGGTGTTGGAGGGTTTCCGCCCTTCAGTGCCGCAGCTAACGCATTAAGCACTCCGCCTGGGGAGTACGACCGCAAGGTTGAAACTCAAAGGAATTGACGGGGGCCCGCACAAGCGGTGGAGCATGTGGTTTAATTCGAAGCTACGCGAAGAACCTTACCAGGTCTTGACATACTATGCAAATCCTAGAGATAGGACGTTCCCTTCGGGGACATGGATACAGGTGGTGCATGGTTGTCGTCAGCTCGTGTCGTGAGATGTTGGGTTAAGTCCCGCAACGAGCGCAACCCTTATTATCAGTTGCCAGCATTAAGTTGGGCACTCTGGTGAGACTGCCGGTGACAAACCGGAGGAAGGTGGGGATGACGTCAAATCATCATGCCCCTTATGACCTGGGCTACACACGTGCTACAATGGACGGTACAACGAGTCGCGAAGTCGTGAGGCTAAGCTAATCTCTTAAAGCCGTTCTCAGTTCGGATTGTAGGCTGCAACTCGCCTACATGAAGTTGGAATCGCTAGTAATCGCGGATCAGCATGCCGCGGTGAATACGTTCCCGGGCCTTGTACACACCGCCCGTCACACCATGAGAGTTTGTAACACCCAAAGCCGGTGAGATAACCTTCGGGAGTCAGCCGTCTAAGGTGGGACAGATGATTAGGGTGAAGTCGTAACAAGGTAGCCGTAGGAGAACCTGCGGCTGGATCACCTCCTTTCTAAGGAATATACGGAGGCTACACATACTTTGTCGAAACAATGGTCAGTTTTGAGGGGTCTACCCTCATTATCATATGATTTTGCTAAATGATTTTGGGCGTATAGCTCAGCTGGTTTAGAGCGCACGCCTGATAAGCGTGAGGTCGATGGTTCGAGTCCATTTATGCCCATTGACCGCAAGGTCATCATTTTGGGGAATTAGCTCAGATGGGAGAGCACCTGCTTTGCAAGCAGGGGGTCAGCGGTTCGATCCCGCTATTCTCCATTGGTGCGAGAGTGCCAAGGAATTTGTTCTTTGAAAACTAGATATTATCAATTATTTTCCTTTAATTATTAAGATAATTAAAACCGAGAAACAACTGCGTATTTTTGAGTTTTTTAATTAGTTTATATCGCTAATACTCAATTAATCAGCGATTACGAAGTAATCGTTAGGTTAAGTTATGAAGGGCGCATGGTGGATGCCTTGGTACTAGGAGCCGATGAAGGACGGGACTAACACCGATATGCTTCGGGGAGCTGTACGTAAGCTTTGATCCGGAGATTTCCGAATGGGGAAACCCAATTACTTTAATCAGTAATTACAACTCAGGGAATACATACTTGAGTTGAGGCAGACGCGGGGAACTGAAACATCTAAGTACCCGCAGGAATAGAAAGAAAAATCGATTCCCTAAGTAGCGGCGAGCGAACGGGGAATAGCCCAAACCAAAGAGCTTGCTCTTTGGGGTTGTAGGACTGAACATTTGAGTTACCAAAGTCAATGATAATCGAAGAGTCTGGGAAGACTCGGCATAGAGGGTGATACCCCCGTAGATGAAATTGTTGACCCTCAGTTCAGTATCCTGAGTACGGCCACACACGTGAAACGTGGTCGGAATCCGGGAGGACCATCTCCCAAGGCTAAATACTCCCTAGTGACCGATAGTGAACCAGTACCGTGAGGGAAAGGTGAAAAGCACCGCGGAAGCGGAGTGAAATAGTTCCTGAAACCATGTGCCTACAATTAGTTAGAGCCCGTTAATGGGTGATAGCGTGCCTTTTGTAGAATGAACCGGCGAGTTACGTTAATTTGCAAGGTTAAGGTGTAAAGACCGGAGCCGTAGCGAAAGCGAGTCTGAAACGGGCGTTTCAGTAAGTTGATGTAGACCCGAAACCAGGTGACCTATCCATGTCCAGGTTGAAGGTGCGGTAAAACGCACTGGAGGACCGAACCCGTGTATGTTGAAAAATGCTGGGATGAGGTGTGGATAGCGGTGAAATTCCAAACGAACTTGGAGATAGCTGGTTCTCTCCGAAATAGCTTTAGGGTTAGCCTCGGAGTTAAGAATCGTGGAGGTAGAGCCACTGTTTGGACTAGGGGCCCGTCATGGGTTACTGAATTCAGATAAACTCCGAATGCCACTGATTTATATCCGGGAGTCAGACGATGAGTGATAAGATCCACCGTCGAAAGGGGAACAGCCCAGACCATCAATTAAGGTCCCTAAATACATGCTGAGTGGAAAAGGATGTGGAGTTGCACAGACAGCTAGGATGTTGGCTCAGAAGCAGCCACCATTTAAAGAGTGCGTAATAGCTCACTAGCCGAGTGATCCCGCGCCGAAAATTTACCGGGGCTAAGCATGTTACCGAAATTATGGATGCGACCAATAGGTCGCGTGATAGGAGAGCGTTCTAAGGGCAACGAAGCTAGACCGCAAGGACTAGTGGAGCGCTTAGAAGTGAGAATGCCGGTATGAGTAGCGAAAGATCAGTGAGAATCTGATCCACCGAATGACTAAGGTTTCCTGGGGAAGGCTCGTCCTCCCAGGGTTAGTCGGGACCTAAGCCGAGGCTGAGAAGCGTAGGCGATGGATAACAGGTTGATATTCCTGTACTAGTTAATCATGTTTGAACGATGGAGGGACGCAGTAGGCTATGGTGTGCACACGATTGGAAATGTGTGTTCAAGCGTCAAGTCTGGTGATGAGTTAAATGCTTATCGCTAAGGACAAGGCGTGACGAGGACCGAATTTTAGTAGGGAAGCGCCAGATGTCACACTGCCGAGAAAAGCTTCTAGTTAGTGATTAATTACCCGTACCGCAAACCGACACAGGTAGTCGAGGAGAGTATCCTAAGGTGAGCGAGTGAACTCTCGTTAAGGAACTCGGCAAAATGACCCCGTAACTTCGGGAGAAGGGGTGCTACACGCAAGTGTAGCCGCAGTGAAAAGGCCCAGGCGACTGTTTATCAAAAACACAGGTTTCTGCAAAATCGCAAGATGACGTATAGGGGCTGACGCCTGCCCGGTGCTGGAAGGTTAAGTGGATGAGTTAGCTTCGGCGAAGCCCAGAAATGAAGCCCCAGTAAACGGCGGCCGTAACTATAACGGTCCTAAGGTAGCGAAATTCCTTGTCGGGTAAGTTCCGACCCGCACGAAAGGCGTAACGATCTGGGCACTGTCTCAACGAGAGACTCGGTGAAATTATATTACCTGTGAAGATGCAGGTTACCCGCGACAGGACGGAAAGACCCCATGGAGCTTTACTGTAGCTTGATATTGGGTGTTGACACAGCTTGTACAGGATAGGTCGGAGCCGTAGAACTCGGAACGCTAGTTTCGAGTGAGGCGCTGGTGGGATACGACCCTCGCTGTGTGAACACTCTAACCCGCACCACTAATCGTGGTGGGAGACAGTGTCAGGTAGGCAGTTTGACTGGGGCGGTCGCCTCCTAAAAAGTAACGGAGGCGCCCAAAGGTTCTCTCAGAATGGTTGGAAATCATTCGTCGAGTGTAAAGGCAGAAGAGAGCTTGACTGCGAGACAGACAGGTCGAGCAGGGACGAAAGTCGGGCTTAGTGATCCGGTGGTACCGTATGGAAGGGCCATCGCTCAACGGATAAAAGCTACCCTGGGGATAACAGGCTTATCTCCCCCAAGAGTCCACATCGACGGGGAGGTTTGGCACCTCGATGTCGGCTCATCGCATCCTGGGGCTGTAGTCGGTCCCAAGGGTTGGGCTGTTCGCCCATTAAAGCGGTACGCGAGCTGGGTTCAGAACGTCGTGAGACAGTTCGGTCCCTATCCGTCGCGGGCGTAGGAAATTTGAGAGGAGCTGTCCTTAGTACGAGAGGACCGGGATGGACATACCGCTGGTGTACCAGTTGTGCCGCCAGGCGCATCGCTGGGTAGCTATGTATGGATGAGATAAACGCTGAAAGCATCTAAGTGTGAAACTCGCCTCGAGATGAGATTTCCCATTCCTATATGGAAGTAAGACCCCTGAAAGATGATCAGGTAGATAGGCTGGAAGTAGCAGCGCCGTGAGGCGTGGAGCGGACCAGTACTAATCGGTCGAGGACTTAACCAAGTTGAAAACGTGGTTGTTTCCGAATGGAAGATAATTGAATAATATCTAGTTTTGAGGGAAGAAGTTCTCTTATAGTGTGGTGGCGATAGCCTAAAGGATACACCTGTTCCCATGCCGAACACAGAAGTTAAGCTTTAGCACGCCGATAGTAGTTGGGGGATCGCCCCCTGCGAGGATAGGACGTTGCCACGCGATTATTCCGGCATAGCTCAGTTGGTAGAGCACCTGACTGTTAATCAGGTTGTCGACGGTTCGAGCCCGCCTGCCGGAGTCGGGTTAACCTGGTTAACCAGTTGATATGCCGGCTTAGCTCAGCTGGTAGAGCATCGGTATCGTAAACCGAGGGTCGGGGATTCGAATTCCTCAGCCGGCATCAGATAAGTGATTAGTCTACGGACTGATCGCTTTTTTTGTGTTTGCGGTTAAACCTGACCGGACGGGGTTGAACCGAGATGGGAGGCCATAAGGTATCGCTGGCTTGAAAGTGATGCCCGCCATTAAGGGTGAATACCCATAGAATTATAATGGAAGCGCTTACCCAGAAAGTGACAATTGGTATATGCAATTTAATTAAATTGGTATATATCACCGATACACTGATGCACGGGCATTTGTAGCGATAAAAATATAAATGATTTTTCTAATTATCTATTGTGGTATACCTCTATCAGTGCTATTCTATAAGTATCAATTAAGCACAGGAGATGCCATCATGAAAAACGTATTGTTAGTATGTGGTCAAGGAATTTCAAGTCAATTATTCTTAGGGGAAGCTAAGCGGACTGCTGAGACCCAACGTGTACCGTTACACTTCAGTGCAACGAGTTTAATGGAAGTAACGCCTGAATTATTAGCTGAACAAGACTTAGTTCTCTTGGCCCCACAAGTGGCTTATCAAGCCAAGATGCGGGCTAAGATCGGTGATCAAGTTCAAACGGCACCAATTCCCAACGACATTTACGGTTGGTTGAACAGCCAAGCGTTGGTTAAGTACGCTTGTCATCAATTAAACTTTGCCCCCGCAGCTGTGGCTGTCGCTTACTAACATGACACCCACGATTGAACAGCTGGCGATGCAGGTGTTGGTCACCGCAGGAACTGCTAAGGAGAGCCTGTATCGTGCCATTGCAACCGCTCGTGAACAGCATCAGTCGTTAGAGTTATCGGTTTGTCACGATCAACTCCTAGCGGCCCATAAGGTCCAAACGCAGATGATGGCAAAAATGGCTGCTGAGGACCTTCCCGTTACAATCCTCATCAACCATGCGATGGATACTTTAATGGCCGTACAGGGGAACTATGAGCTCCTTGAAGCTCTCGGTCCTGACTGGCGCTAATTTCAAATTGTACTCAAGTCCGGGACGTGTCGTCTCGGGCTTTTTGATGTGCACTGCTTTATCGAGGTCGAGCGCGTGAACGGCACTTTTAGATATCCTGTAAGTCGGATAATCAACGTAATTTTATTCATTAAAGGAATAATATTCGCCGATCGATGGAAATGAATAAAAAATAAGAGGATTGCATGAGATAGCTAATAATTTCATCATTGTTTTTTGCGCGTGAGGGCGGGGATGGAGACGCTTTTATAACGAAAACCGTTGCGTAACGGGCCTTCATGAAGTATAATTACAACTATGTTTTATTAGAGGTCTATGAGACCCTGCCACAATCGCATTTAGCGAATCAGATTGTGAAATAAAGAAATATTCATTTTAACAAAGGCAATGGAGGTATTATCGTTTTGAATAACAAACCAGAGTCGACCACCCAAGACCGAACTTTCTTCGGTCAACCGCGGGGGTTATCAACGCTGTTCTTCACAGAAATGTGGGAACGGTTCAGTTACTACGGGATGCGTGCCATCCTTATCTACTACATGTACTACTCAATTTCCAAGGGTGGTCTGGGGTTCGATCAAGCAACTGCTGCCTCAGTGATGTCCATCTATGGATCGATGGTTTACCTGTCATCCGTCCTCGGGGGTTACCTGAGTGACCGGGTATGGGGGAGTCGTCGGACCGTCTTCATTGGTGGGATTCTCATCATGTTTGGTCATATCGCTCTGTCTGTGCCAGCTGGCCGGATTGCGCTGTTTATCTCCATTCTGTTGATTGTCTTGGGGACTGGGCTCTTGAAGCCAAACGTTTCCGAAATGGTTGGTGGCCTGTATGACGCCGGGGATACCCGTCGTGATTCCGGTTTTACCATCTTCGTCTTCGGGATTAACTTAGGTTCCCTGGTTGCGCCACTCCTTGTGGGTTGGTTAGGGATGAAATACAACTTCCACTTAGGGTTCTCCTTGGCCGCTATTGGGATGTTCCTGGGATTGGTTCAATACTGGTATGGTGGGAAGAAGTACTTGAGTAAAGACAGTCTTTACCCAACCGACCCATTGGAACCCGGTGACATGAAGAAGTTGGGTGTTCGCTCAGCTGTTGGACTCGTAGCTTTTGCACTGATTGTTCTGTTAATGTTCCTCTTAGGTTCATTGAACTTAAATAACTTCATTCTGTTACTTTCCATCGTGGCCATTGCTACACCAGTCGTTTACTTCACGATCTTCTTAACCAGTAAGAAGGTTACTTCAACTGAACGCAAGCACGTTTGGGCTTACTTAGGTCTCTTCATCGCTGCCGCTATCTTCTGGGCAATTGAAGAACAAGGATCCTCAGTTTTGGCACTGTTCGCCGCTAACCAGACGAACAACCATTTCTTAGGTGTGCACATCTTGCCGTCATGGTACCAGATGTTAAACCCACTGTTTATCCTGATCTACACGCCATTCTTCGCTGCAATGTGGAACCGTTGGGGTAAGAAGCAACCAAGCTCACCAGCTAAGTTTGCAACTGGGATGTTGTTCGCCGGTGCTTCCTACCTGATCATGGTGATTCCAGTCGCTTTGTTTGGGACGAGTTCCAAGGTCAGCCCACTCTGGTTAGTTGGTAGCTGGGCAGTTGTTGAAATTGCCGAATTACTGATCTCCCCAATCGGGTTGTCCGTGACGACCAAGCTGGCACCAAAGGCCTTCCAATCTCAGATGATGAGTATGTGGTTCTTGGCCGATGCCGCTGGGCAAGCCGTCAACGCACAAGTGGTTAAGCTTTACACGCCGGGCAACGAAGCAGGTTACTTCATGGGCGTGGCCATCGTGGCCATCGTCGCTGGGTTGATCATGTTCGTCTTGGTTAAACCAATTAAGAATTTAATGGCCGGTATTAAATAGTCAATATCCACCGGTAAAAGTGCTACTCTATTATGGAGTGGCACTTTTTATTTGGCTTACTGAATCGGACAGTGCACCAGAAAGCTTGGGCATCATATTGAGAGTGACGCCACGAGAGTTGAGATAGTCGTAATGGCATGACCGTCCTCCCTGAGATTAACGGCATCTGGTTCCTAGCATGAATCGCCTTACAATAGAAGTAATGAGAGAGGAGCAATATTTTTGGTTAAAGTAGCGTTAATCAGTGATCTTCATTTCGATGTCAACCGGCAGTCTGTGGATGCACTCTTGCCGCAGCAGGCCGGATATCTCATGCAACAGGGTGTGGGCCTGTATTTAGTTGCCGGAGACATTACCAATCATTTCACACAATCCTTAGACTACGTGACGCGATTACAGCGGTTAATTGCGCCCGCCCAGGTTCGCTTTATTGCTGGAAATCACGACATGTTACATGATGTGACGTATGCGGCCCTTGAGAGCCCCTTAGCGCCGACTTACCTCCATCAGGGGCAATTAGACGTAAGCGGGACTAACTGGCGAATAATCGGCAATAATGGCTGGTACGACTACCAGTTTGCAGACAACCTGGTCGATCGTGACTTTTTAACCTGGAAACGGGCTTTTTGGGTCGATGGCACCATTGAACAGCCACAGTCTGATCCGGAACGGATGGATCACGTGTTAGAAACGGTGACAGGTCAGCTAGAACAAGCTCAGGCTGAGCATAAACGTGTCTTGTTCATGACGCATTTCGTCCCCCACCGGGCGTATATTCGCTATACGGACGATGATCGTTTCTGGAATATGGCAAATGCCATGTTGGGGAGTCCGCGGATGGGGGAATTGCTAGACCGGTACCAAGTAGATGTGGTGCAGTTTGGCCACGTGCACCGTCACTTTGCGCCGCGACAATTTGGACAGACAATCTACTACGATCAGGCGGTGGGGTATCACGGCAAGCGGATCAACGAGTGGTCGCAGACGGATTATTTCACGGAATGGCGCGACCGGCTGCGGTTTCTCGAATTAAAATAAAAATATTTTCTAGAAAAGGCTTGACGATTTATGCAGAATTCTGTATGATAATAAACGTTGATTCGTTACGGCGATTCACGTTTTGGTGGGGTAGCGAAGTCTGGCTAAACGCGGCGGACTGTAAATCCGCTCCTTCGGGTTCGGTGGTTCGAATCCACTCCCCACCATTTTTATTATTGGGCTATAGCCAAGTGGTAAGGCAACAGGTTTTGATCCTGTCATGCGCTGGTTCGAACCCAGCTAGCCCAACTTAGACCAGTCACTGTGTGTGGCTGGTTTTTTTGTGTCCAAATTTGGCTGACAGCTTCTGTCAACAATGTTTTTCAGTCGGCGGTCTTCGCTAAAATGGGACCGATCCGACCGCGGAAAGTCAGAAGGGTACATCGTTTAACGGTCAGCTGTGTGCAGAACAGCTAATGCCAGTCTCACAACAGGTGACGGCCGTGCTACGGACCGATGAGGGTGTACTGCAGGGCCGGTAACTTTGAGCTGAAGAATCCTCAGGACTAAGAAATACTCAAACGAGAATTGCATAGATGTACGGAACAGGACTGAGAAATTCATAAGTCCTGTTTTTTTGCATAAGTGAGTTGTGCGTGACGAAATAAATCGTGGCAAATTTTGAGGGAACGGGTTCGTAAGGATGGATAGAAATCGATATTTTTGCTTAAAATTTGTCGTCAGGCTCCTGATAATGTGTTAAAAATAAAAAAACTTTTTTCGCCACACAATACGGATAGTGTGGCGTAACAATTGCCTGATTCAGTGAACTTTCCATCATTTACTAACATTTAGTACACAGAAAACGGTTTTAATATTGAACAAGTTATCATATCGAGCCTACAATAGCCATAATGGTTTATCCCCTTTGCAGTTAACAATCGCTGGCATTTATTTTTGACCGTGGTACGATGAATATTGTGCTTTTTTATTGAACGATTTTAAATAGACGACAAGAGGTAAGGAGCGGTGGCTGATAATGCGTAACGAAGAGACCCATCAACCGTTAAAAATGCAAAAAGTGAAGCGTTATTGGCTATATGCTGGTATTGCGCTGGTGGGACTAGGCACCGGCATGGCATTGACCACGTCACCAGTTAAGGCGGACGTGCAGGAAGAAGCTTCTCAGGCAATTGATGGCAAGGATATAAGTGACGATGCAAGGGATGTCCAGTTGGACAAGAATAATCTGACCAACGGGAATCCTACGTCAGGAAACGACAACAACGATCCGGATAACGCGTTAGACGCTGACATGGATGGATTAGATGATGGAACGGAAGATGATTCCGAGAAAACAGACGATGAAAAAGTTGAAGAGGCGCCAGCTGATGGCGATACTGCAGATAAAGAAGAGAAGTCCGACTTCACTTTTAGTCAAGATGCCAGTGGCAACTATACGGTCACGGGTTATACCGGCGCCGCACAGCAACAGGCCAATGGGGATGCCCCCGTTGGTGGATACGCGACGGCGATTACTATTCCGGATACGTATCTGGGAAAATCCGTCATTGCAGTCGGTGCCAATGCGTTTAACAATGACGGCACCAGCAATGATCACTTGTCGATTGTCGACAAGTTGACGGCGGTCACGCTTGGTCGTAACTTACAGTGGATCGAAGCGGGGGCCTTTGCGAATAACGCCCTTACTTCGCTTAGCTTTGCGCCGGCCAATAATCTGTGGTCAGTCGGGGAGAATGCCTTTGCAAACAACCGACTAACCGATGTTGACCTAAATCAGGTCGCTCAGATCAATACGGATGCGTTCAAGGGCAATCGGCTGACTTCTTTGGTGATTCCAGAGAAGACGACGAACATTGCCGCGGGGGCGTTTGCAAACAATTCGCTGACGCAACTTACTTTAGGGAGCAATCTGGTAACGGTGGGTACTGGGGCGTTTGCCGATAATCAGATTGCAGGAACGCTGGTGTTGCCAGCGAATCTAACCCAATTAGGCGATTATGCCTTTAAAAATAACGATATCCAGTCAATTGTTTTTAATACTGCCATGAAGCGATTAACGACAGGAGTCTTTGCGGATAATCACTTGACTGGAACCTTAAGTCTACCGATGGGACTACTCAGTGTGGGGGAATCGGCTTTCCGGAATAACCAGTTATCGGGGATAGAGCTCGGAGATTCACTCGAAACGATTGGCGAGAATGCCTTTGCAAACAATCAAATTAGCCACGTTCAAGCGGCTGGCTCAGTGAAAACGTCTATTGGGAACGATGCCTTTAGTGACCAGTCAGCTTCGGTGACCGCTAGTGTGGAGACGACTACCACAGCGGCCTTAGGTGTTAGGGCGGCGATTAAAGCACAATTGGGATTGACCAACCTGGACCTTGCCGGGCTACAGTTTATTTATGGTGGGAATGGCTTGGACTATAACGAGTATGAGGACACCTTGACGCTACCCCAGGACTACGATGACGCAACAATTGCGTTAGAGTTGAAGACGGTCAGCACGGATACGGGAACCTATGGCACGGACGGGCTGGTCTTGAAGCTGGTGCCAATCATCGTTAAGGCAGATCTGCACATTCCAAGCACCAAGGATGGGCAGGATTGGCTTGATAACTGGGTGGCCGATGTCACGGGGCAAATAGGTGCCACGGTGACCATCGCAGTGCCCCAGCTTAAGGGCTACGATGCCCAACCGATTACGGTCAAGGCAACCGTCAATGCTGATGGTACAATCACCACGCAAGACCGCGTGACTTATACACGACTCGCTGCACCGACAACGGGCGGCGGTCACTTTGGCGGTGGCGAAAGCTTGGATATTAGTGGTGAGAGTGATGTGAACATGCCAACGACAGGGAATATGCCCCAGCCTGGCGATCAGCAGAGTGGTCCAAAGGGAACGGCAACTTTACCTGCTACGGAAACTACGACAATCAGTCATTTGCAATCACCCCAACAGACCACTCAAGTCCTGCCATTAGCCGTGCGGTCGCATCGACCGGGCATGGCAACAACAGCGTCAGCTAAGCATACTGTGTGGGGGATGCCAACTTCAGCTAACGGAGAGTCTTTCGCCCAGTCAGCGACTGGTCCAGATGGGATACGGACCACAGCGATGGCGGGGAAAGTCCGGCTACCCGAAAACGGTGGGCAGCGGGCTTCATCCGTGAACGCACATTCAACCCAGGTAAGGCCTGTCACGGCGTCAACCTTGCCTCAGACGGACGACCAGCAATCAGTCTGGCAATGGTTGGGAATCGTGCTACTGGCGGGATTAGGTTGGTTAGGTTTAGGTCGCCGTAAACATCAAAATTCACGCGTGCAATGAAATCGAGCGAAAGCGGGTAAGCTTAGTCTTACCTGCTTTTTTGTTGCCTGGTTTTCATTTCGGCGGATGAAATGGCCCCTTACTTACTACTAATGTAGAAATTGCCGATATAGTCGCATCAACTTGCGAAATTTCGGCAAGATTCGTTTTAATGATGAATTGGGTAAGGGTGGAAAGTATTTGTTGGGAATGTACCTCGCACGATGCCCGGCACAGCAGTCATAATTGACAAGTCAGTCGAACTTCGCTAAAGTCAAACTAATAATTGCTCCAGACCATTTGGAATTTGAACTGAGAAAGTGGGGTCTTGTGATGCCAACAACTGTGCAACCAGAAGACCTGTTTGCCTTGCGTCCATTGGCACAACCAGTGAGTGATGGGAAACGGGTGTACTACTTAGAAAGTTACCTAGACCAGCAGGCGAATGCTGGATTAGCGACTATTTATAGCGTTAGTCTTAAAGATGGCGATGATCAGCGGCAGTGGAGTCCGGATGGTGTGGTGGTCAGCCAGCTGGCACTGAGCCCCGACCGACGTTACCTGGCCTTTAGTGGACGGGTGAACGACCATTCGCAGATGTTTCTGGTGGCGGTCGATGGTGGCACCCCCGAACAGATTACGCACGGCGATACCGATGTCACGAATCCGGTGTGGTCCGCACAGGGAGAGACGTTGTATTTTCAGACAACGGTTGGAGCGCCTAAGCCCAGTGAATTGCCTCAAGTCAAAGTGGTCACGCGGTTGATGTATAAGGCCAACGGTGCGGGTGTCTTACCGGAGAATCTGACGACGCAGTGTATTCGCTACGAATGTGCCACCGGTGATCAATCCGTCGTGTTAGCGCAGTCGATTAACTTCACTGTGACGGCGGCGAATGCTAATGGACTGGTGTATTCACGTGAGCGTTTGCCCGAAGATGAGCACGATTTCAGTACCGGAGTCTACTGGCACGCCTTTGGTGGCGGGACCGATAGCCTATTGAATCAGGATCAGGCGCAGGGCGATTTCGGCAAAGGGGTTCTGAGTCCCGATGGCCGGTACGTTGCGCTGTGGGGACAGGATAATCACATCATGAATGTGTCCCAGTCCCACGCTTGGGTGGTTGATCTGGCGACGACACACTTGACCGACGTGACTGTTCCTCGTGATGTTGAGGTCGGTGACATGTTGGCGGTCGACAGCCAGCAGGGACAGTCCGGACACTGGCTGGCTTGGCGAGATGACGACACGCTGCTGACGGTGGAAAATGAACACGGTCGGCTGAGTGTGATCAGTCAATCACTGACCACCGGGGAAGTGACGCCGCTGTTGGATGGCAACCGAGCCATTACGGATTTCTCGGTCGTCAATGACCACACGTTAGTCTTCACCGAAACGACCATGACCAGTGTCAGCCGCCTGAAAAAGTTGGACCTAACGACGGGACTGGAGGTCGAGTTGGTCAATCCCAATGCCACCTACGAGGCGACCCATACGCTGGTTGATGGCCAACGTTTTACTTTTAAGGGTGCACAGGACTGGCCAATCGAGGGCTGGTACTTCCCACCAGTTACGCCGGCAGCACACCATCCTGCGGTTCTCTACGTCCATGGCGGACCACAGGTTGACTTTGGATACGGCTTCTATCACGAGTTACAGTACTTAGCGGGTGAAGGTTATGGCGTGATCGCCATCAATCCTCGCGGGGGCAATAGCTACGGTCAGGACTTTGAGACGGCTGTGATTGCGCATTACGGTGAGGGTGATTTCGAGGACTTAATGTTGGGAACGGATGCTGCCTTGGCATTGGACCCAACCATCGATCCTAAACAACTCTGCGTGACCGGGGGCTCATACGGGGGCTTCATGACCAACTGGATTGAAACGCACACGGATCGGTTTGCGGCGGCTGTGACACAACGCTCAATTTCCAACTGGATCAGTTTCTACGGCACGAGTGATATTGGGTACTTCTTTACACCTTGGGAGCTTCAACAAGATATGACGGCAATCGACGAACTTTGGAAATTCTCGCCGCTGGCCTACGTGAAGCAGGCAACGACGCCTATTCTGGTGCTCCACGGAGAAGCAGACCTCCGCTGCCCAACTACACAGGGAGAAGAATTCTACGTGGGGCTCAAAGAAGCCGGGGTCGAGACCCAACTGGTCCTGTTCCCCGAGTCAAATCACGAACTCTCCCGCTCTGGGTTACCCAACTTACGAATCGAGCGGTTAAAACGCATTAATCAGTGGTTCAAAGACCATTTACAATAGGAGGAAGTCTAGATGAATATTGGATTTATTGGGGTCGGCGGTATGGCCCAAGCTATCATTTGCGGGTTGCTTAACGCTAAGACGTTTGCACCAGCAGAAATTGTGGTTCACAGTCACCGTGAGGAAAGCTATTTGCCGTATGCCCAGGCGCACGACCTAGTTGCGGCTAAGAGCAATCAGGCAGTCGCTGCGGCTAGTGACTTAATCGTGCTAGCAGTGACGCCAAACGTGGCCCCGGCAGTCTTAGCAGAAATCAAGGATGAACTGACCGCCGATAAAACGTTGATCTCGATTGTAGCCGGCCTATCATTGGCCGACATAGCAACGATTACCGGTGCGGGGCTTCCCACGCTGCGGACGTTGCCCAACGTGAACGTTGAGGTCGGTGCGGGGATGACGGCGGTTGCCGCCAACGCTGCACTGGCCGGTGACCGTTTGACGGCGGCACTGCGGGTGTTTAACACGATTGGGTCGACGACCACGTTAGGTGAGGACCAATTCGGCGTCTTCAGTGCGCTGGCGGGGAGTTCGCCGGCCTATATTGACTTCTTCATCGATAGCTTGAGCAGAGCCGGCGTGAAGCACGGCCTGACCAAGGCCCAAGCCACGGCAATTGCGGCTCAGGCCACGTTGGGTTCAGCTAAGATGGTCCTGAAGAGCGACAAGATTCCGTTTGAACTGATTGACCAGGTCTCCTCACCAGGTGGGAGTACGGTTGCTGGGTTACTGGCGATGGAAGAAGCCGGCCTGATGACGGCGGTGGTCAAGGGCATCGATGCGACGATCAAACGCGATGCCGGGGAAACGGACTAGTTGCTGACGCTACTGTTAATGGGATCACTGACCAAGTTTTAGAGTCCGTGAAAACAAGCGGCACGAGTGCGGCCTAACTATGAAAAAATTTGTGAAAATTATCTACGCGTGTGAGTTGCATTTTTGGTCTATACCGATTACAATGAAAAGTAGGCATTGGTTGGTTCTAGCAGGGTAGCTATAATTATTTTGGCGAGAAGTGACTTGTCAGTTTTAATGAATGAGATGCAGGTATGACTGAGCAACGTTTCGGCTTTAGTGTGGAGGGTGTCTCCATATGAGCCGTGAGGGTGGCGTCAATCAACCCAGCTGTGGGAATTATCTTAGCGGTTTACCGCTTAGATAATTGGTGTCTTTGAAACTCGGTCTATGAGGTTCAAAGACAAGCCGGAAGACCGCACTAAGGCTTCCGGCGCCCGCCCTCAGCGTCCCGGTTGATTGACGCCACCCGGCAAGGCGCTGGTTATATCCAGCTGGGGTACACTAATGCCAGACTAGTTGTTGTCATGTGATGAGGAGGAGACTCATGAGTATTGTCTTAAAGCACGCTAAGATTTATACCGGGGACGACGTGATCCCCGATGGTTACATCCGTTTTGACCAACAGATCGAAGCGGTCGGGCCGGTTGCTGATTTTCAGCCACTGCCCGCCGATGAGATTCACGTGGTTACGGGCCGGACGATTGTGCCCGGTTTTATCGATGTTCATAGCCACGGTGGTTATGGATATGATAGTATGGATGGGGACCCTGAACAGATCGATAAGATGGTCAATCTGATGGTCCATGAAGGGATTACGTCGATTTTCCCCACCACGATGACGCAGTCAAATGAAGCCATCGACCATGCCATGCAGGGAATTGCGGAAGCAGCCCAGCACAATCCGGTGATTCAAGGGGTCCACTTGGAAGGCCCATTTATTGCGGCCATCTTCAAGGGTGCACAACCGGAGAAGTACATTAAGGATCCCGACGTTTCCCTGTTGGATCATTGGAACAAGCTGTCCGGTGGTCGGGTCAAGTTAATTACCTATGCACCAGAGGACCCAGGTTCGAAGGCATTTGAAGCTTACTGTTTGGCCAACAAAATTGTGCCATCCGTGGGCCATTCTAACGCCACGCGAGAACAACTCCTCGAGAGCCGGGCAACCCACGTGACCCATCTGTACAACGCACAGCGAGGCTTGCGTCACAGAGAGCCTGGTGTGACCGGCCATGCCATGCTGGAAGACAATTTGTATTGCGAATTGATCTGCGATGGCTTCCACATTGTGCCGGATATGATAAAATTGGCTTATGAACAAAAGGGGCCACACCGGTTGGAACTGGTGACCGACTCCATGCGTGCCAAGGGGATGCCAGAAGGTGTCAGTGAACTTGGCGGGCAAAAGGTGATTGTGAAAGACCGTCAAGCGCGGTTGGAAAGCGGCAATTTAGCCGGTTCCGTCTTGCGGTATGACGAAGCCTTCAGAAACATCATGGACTTTACCGGTTGTGATATGAATGACGCCGTGCAAATGAGTTCGGTCAACCAAGCCGAAGAATTCAACTTGACGCAAAAGGGCAAGTTAGTTCCCGGCCGCGATGCTGACCTGAACCTCTTCACCCGTGATTTACAGCTGGAAACGACCTACAGTTTAGGGCGGAAGTTCAGTCAAGAATCCAAGTAAAAATTTAGTTGTATTTTCAGAAGGGACGTAGGTGCTGTGAGCTCACCGATTTATATTCAAATTCATAATGACATTAAACGCGCTATTGAGGCAGGAAAGTGGGCGGTTGGCGACCGAATTCCGTCCGAACGAGAACTGTCTCGAGATTTTGATGTGAGTCGGATGACGCTCCGTCAGGCGATTCAGACCCTGGTTGATGAGGGGATTCTGGAGCGCCAGGTGGGGTCCGGAACCTACGTGGCCAATCAGAAGGTTCAAGAAAAGATGTCCGGGGTCACGAGTTTTACCGATCTGATGTTGGCCCAGGGTAAACAACCTGCCAGCAAGACCATTTCGTATCACGTGATGAGTCCATCACTCAGCGAGGCGGAGAAGCTGAAGTTGCATGAGGACGAGCAGGTACTACGGATGGAACGGATTCGGTTTGGAGACGATGTCCCGATTTGTTTTGAAGTGGCCACGGTACCAGAACATTTGGTGGACGGCCTCAGCAAGCAAGAGGTGACCAGCTCTCTGTACCGGGCGTTGGAAGACAAGAAGAATTTAAACCCGGGGAAGGCCCAACAGACGGTCTCCGCCATGTCTGCTTCCGAACGGATCGCCGAGTTCTTGAAGATCAAGCGTGGCGATGCCATTTTGCGGTTACGACAGGTGACCTATCTGCAAGATGGGACGCCATTTGAATACGTGCGGACGCAGTATGTCGGCGAACGGTTCGAGTTTTATCTTGAAAAATAAATTAGAGGGAGCTGGACGGTGTGTTCGGCTCCTTTTTTGAAAAAGGAATGGTGTGAAATGAAGAAGGAGCAGCGGTTTGAAGTCACCCCTACCAAGGCTGACGGCGGCGTGTCGTTTGACGTCGTGACGGATAAGCAAACGGGGGTAATACGTGTTGGCCTCCAACTATATTGGCAGTAGCTTAACTGTGTTGGTCGATAAGGAGGGTAAGCCACTGTTGAAACGGGAGAGCCTGACGTAATCAAAAAGGCACCATCCACAGTGGGACGATGCCTTCGTATGAAAGTGAAACTGAGTATTAATGAGAATCGTAGTCTACGAACGCTGGCGTTTGGCCTGTTGCCGAACCAGATGTAGGTAGTGGGGAATCACGGCGATACGCTTCAAGCGTTTGGGTTCCTTAACCGTGCGGTAGAACCATTCCAAGTGATGGTCTTGCCAGAATTTTGGTGCCCGATCGACAGCGCCAGCAAGCACGTCGAAGCTCCCACCGACGCCCATCCACAGGCCTTTGGTCATGTGACGATGGGTAGCCACGAACTCTTCTTGTTTCGGGAAGCCAAGAGCGGCGAAGACCATATCAGGCTGTGTCCGTTGAATATCGGCAATGATGGCCGTATCGTCCTTGAAGTAGCCATCGTGAATTCCGGCGATGATCAGCCCAGGATAGTCGCGCGGTAGCTTTTGTTTCAAGGTGGCGATGACTTCGGGCTTGGCTCCGACAAAGTAGGCTGAACGGTGATGATCGCTGGCCCACTGAAGCAGCCTGATCAGGGTGTCAAAGCCGGTGATTCGTTCGGGCAAAGGTTGCTTCAGAATCTTAGCACCATCGAGAATCCCGATGCCGTCCGGTGTAATAAAGTCGGCGGACTGAACGAGTTGCTTGTAGGCGGGATTGTGGTGGGCGTACATCACGATTTCTGGATTAGCGGTCACCACGAAGGTATTTTGTTGCGCGATGATGCGCTGTTGAATGGTTTGTTGGAAGTTAGCAGCGGTGGTCTTGACGAAGGGTAAGTCGAGCACCGTTACGGTAGAAAATGAAGGTTGCATGGGGTCTCCTTTCGAGATGGTCATGCCAACGAATAAAGCCGGCGCGACCGTACTAAATAGTATGACGCTCTGTGTGATTCATGCTAAAATAAGTCTATTAGATTAAAATATGAAACAGTCCAGCTTGAAAACTAGCTAAGGGAGTAGCTCATTATGACGAATTTGTATCCTGACGACAGTTTGACTCTGCACACGGATGCCTACCAGATCAATATGATTCAGACGTATTATCAACAAGGGATTGCCGACAGACACGCTGTTTTTGAAGTGTTTTTCCGTGACATGCCGTTTCATAACGGTTATGCCGTGTTTGCTGGTTTGGAGCACATCGTTAATTATATCCAAAATCTGCACTTTTCCCAAGCGGACATTGAATATTTACGAGAAGCTGAAGAATATCCAGAAGATTTTCTGGACTATCTTGCTAATTTTAAATTCCGAGGCTCGATCCGTTCCGCCGTTGAAGGCGAACTGGTCTACGCTCACGAACCAATCTTACAGGTGGAAGGGCCCCTGGCTGACTGCCAGTTAGTGGAAACGGCCATTCTTAATATTGTGAATTATCAAACATTGATTGCCACGAAGGCCGCCCGGATTCGTTCCGTGGCTGGTGACGATGCGTTGATGGAATTCGGAACGCGGCGGGCGCAGGAATTTGACGCCGCTATCTGGGGGACGCGAGCTGCCTATATTGGTGGTTTTGACGCGACCTCTAACGTGCGGGCCGGCAAGATTTTTGGAATTCCAATCAGTGGGACCCACGCTCATGCGCTCGTGCAGACTTACGGCAACGATTACGATGCCTTTATGGCTTACGCCCAGACCCATCACGACTGTGTCTTCTTGGTTGACACTTATGATACATTGCGCAGTGGGGTGCCGAATGCGATTAAAGTTGCCAAGGAACTTGGCGACAAGATTAATTTCCAAGGTGTGCGGATCGACTCCGGCGATATGGCCTACCTGTCCAAGCGGGTGCGTCAAAAGTTAGACGAGGCCGGTTTCCCCAATGCTAAAATATTTGCGTCCAATGACCTCGATGAAAAAACGATTCAAAGTCTCAAGATGCAGGATGCTAAGATTGATGTCTGGGGGATTGGAACGAAGCTGATCACCGCCTTTGACCAGCCAGCGCTGGGAGCCGTCTACAAGATGGTGGCTATTGCTGATGATGCCGGTAAGATGAAAGGTACGATTAAGCTGTCCAACAACGCCGAAAAGGTGACAACGCCAGGCAAGAAGCAGGTTTGGCGAATCACCAAGCGTGCCGATGGGAAGACCGAAGGGGATTACGTAACCTTGGCGGATGAAGATCCGCGTAGCGAGGAAACGATTTTCATGTTCCATCCTAGCTTTACCTATATCAATAAGACGGTTAATGACTTTAATGCACGGCCAATTCTTCAGTCGATCTTTGAAGATGGCAAGCTGACCTACAAGTTGCCAGCATTGTCAGCAATCCGTGATCGTTGTCGGGGTGCCTTGGCCAATCTTTGGCCAGAGTACAAACGGGACTTGAATCCGCAGAAATATCCCGTTGACCTTTCCCAAGATTGCTGGGATCACAAGATGGCCATTATCAAGAAAATTCACACCTACGTGCAAAAGATGCCTGAATAATCACGTATTACGGGTCGCGGTACCCAGCATTTAAGGACGCAGTTATTGCGGCTGGGTATCGTGGCCTGATTTAATTAGGGGGCAAGCAACATGCGAGCAATGCAAAAAGAGATTATTGAAGCGTTGAAGGTTCAACCCACCATTGATCCGGCCAAGGAGATTCGGCGTAGTGTCGACTTTCTAAAAGCGTATCTGAAACGCTATGACTTTTTAAAGACGTTAGTTCTCGGAATTTCCGGCGGGCAAGATTCAACGTTGGCGGGAATTCTGTGTGAACAAGCCGTGACGGAATTGCGTCAGGAAACCAATGACAGCAGTTATAAGTTTATTGCGGTACGGTTACCTTATGGCGAACAGGCCGATGAGGACGATGCCATGATGGCCATCGATGTCATGGGTGCTGACGAGACGCAGCGGGTCAATATCAAGGACGCAGCGGACGCCATGGAGGCCGCAGTGACGGCGAACCACAATACCGTGAGTGACTTCAATAAGGGAAATATCAAGGCACGGCAACGGATGATCGCGCAGTATGCCATCGCCGGGGCCCACGCCGGTGCTGTGGTCGGAACCGACCACGCAGCCGAAGCCATCACCGGGTTCTACACGAAATATGGTGACGGTGCGGCGGATATTTGTCCCCTTTGGCGGTTGGATAAGCGTCAGGGAGCGTCTATGTTGGCTTACCTGGGGGCACCAGAAAACCTCTACAAGAAGGTGCCAACGGCTGATTTGGAAGATGATCGACCAGCGCTGCCCGATGAGGTGGCGTTGGGTGTCCGGTATGCGGATATCGACGACTACCTTGAAGGCCGCGACGTGAGTGACCAGGCGGCTGAAAAGATTGAAGGTTGGTACCGGAAGACCGCGCACAAGCGGCACTTACCGGTGAACATTTACGATACTTTTTGGAAAGACTAGGTGATTAGTGATGCGCAAGAGTAATATGAGTGGTTACATCAACGTTTTAAGTAAGGTGCTTCAAGGAACCGAAGATGAAGCTGGCGAAATGAATAGCGACTTTGAAAAGGTTCGGGCAGCTATCGACAACGATACGGTCAGTGACCTTTCCCAAGTGGACTTGCAAAAGATTGTCGACAACTTCCAACGGGGAACCGATGGCTATGAGGACAAGCTGAACAAGCTCGAACAGGCCAGTGCGCCGGTACGGATTCTGGGTAAGCACAAGTCATTGGTGGCAGCGTTCCGCGTTTACACGGAAGCTTGCCAAGCGATGACTGATAGCATCAACGTGGAAGCCCAAACGGTAGATGTTGACGCCTTCAATCAATCTGAAAAGACACAAGAAAATGCCATGGAAAAGGTTACCGCTGCCACGCAACGGATTATGACCAGTCCCATGTAAGACGAAGGATGTCACTCATTTCGAGCGGCATCCTTTTTGTTCGCTTGGGGGATAAGACCGTTGTGGTGGTGGGATTCTGGTGAGCGAGGGCCGGCAAATTTTGACCGTAAGTCAGCCGGTGTTCCTGCTAACCATGGTATAATGCAGGTATGATTACAATGACGGAGGGTTTGCATGGCAAGAGAGAATGAAGAACAGCTCAGCGCCTTGGCACGGCCAGTTCACCAGCAACTAAGTCAGTACCGAGTGCAGCAGATTCAGGCGGTCCTGACCCTCATGGATGAGGGAAATACGGTACCGTTCATTGCACGTTATCGAAAGGAACGGACCGGCTCGTTGGACGAAGTCGCCATTCGAGAGATTGAAGACGAAGCGAACCGTTTATCTAAATTAAATAAGCGGCGGCAAGATGTGTTGAAGACAATTGCTGACCAGCAGGCTTTGACGCCACAGCTCAAGCAGAATTTAGAGCACGCGACGACCTTGCAGCAGGTCGAGGATTTGTACTTACCCTATAAGAAAAAACGGCAGACTAAGGCAACGATTGCGGCGCAGCATGGGCTAAAGCCGTTGGCAGAGTGGCTGTTGACCTTTCCGCAAGAGAATTTGGATGCGCGGGCCCGGCAGTACGTGAAGCCGGAGCAAGACTTACCGGATCTGGCGGCTGTCTGGGACGGGGTTCACGAGATCTTAGCGGAGACGTTTAGTGAACAGGCGGCTTTTCGGGAATGGATTCGGCATTACACGTGGCAGCATGGTGAATTGACCAGTAAACTACGGCGCGGTGCAAAGGATCGTGATGAGCAGCAGGTTTACGCGACCTATTACGAGTTTAACCAGCGTCTGAATCAGTTGCCACCATACCGGGTCTTGGCGATTAACCGTGGTGAACGGGAGAAAATTCTGTCCGTGGGAATCGATATTGATGCCACGTCAATTCTACAGTATGGACATTTTCGTTTAGTCGGCCAGCACAAGGGTCCGGCTGTGGCCAAGATCGAAGCGGCCTTTGCGGATGCCTACAAGCGATTCTTGGGGCCAGCGATTGAACGGGAATTGCGGCGGCAGTTGACCGATCGAGCTGATGAGCACGCCATTCAGGTCTTTGGCAATAACTTGTATCACTTGTTGATGCAAGCGCCACTGAAGGGGAAGGTCGTGATGGGCTTTGACCCGGCATACCGGACGGGTTGCAAGTTGGCCATCATGGACGCCAACGGCCGGTTCCTGACTAAGCAGGTGATTTACCCGCATAAGCCTGCCAGTGGTAAGCAACGCGCGGCAGCGGGACCAGCCTTTAAGCAATTATTAGAGCAGTATCACGTCGAAATGATTGCCATTGGTAATGGAACGGCGAGTCGGGAATCCGAAGAGTTCGTCAGCGATATTTTAAAGACGTTGGATCATCCAGTCTATTATGTGTTGGTCAACGAGGCGGGGGCGTCGGTCTACTCGGCGAGTGCGAATGCCCGGGCTGAGTTCTCAGATCTCCACGTTGAGGAACGGTCGGCTGTCAGCATTGGCCGGCGGTTGCAGGATCCCCTGGCCGAGTTGGTCAAAATTGATCCGAAGGCAGTTGGCGTAGGACAATATCAACACGATGTGCCCGAGAAAGCTTTAGATGAACAGTTGGATCGCGTCGTGGAAACGGCGGTCAACCAGGTAGGGGTCAACGTGAATACGGCGAGTCCGGAATTACTTACCCATATCTCTGGGTTGACGGCGACGACGGCACAAAACATTGTGACGTATCGTAACGATAACGGGGCCTTTGCCAGCCGTAAAGAACTGCAGAAAGTTCCCCGCCTTGGGCCCAAGGCTTATCAACAATCGGTGGGGTTCCTTCGCATCATTGGCGGTCAGGAACCCCTGGACAATACGGATATTCATCCTGAAAGTTATTCGGCGACGCGCCAATTATTACAGGGGTTGACCGGTGAGAGAGCAGCGATCGGTACACCCAAACTGCAGCAGGAGTTAGCTCAGTTGAACCAGGATAAGTGGGCAGTGGAGTTGGGTGTGGGTCGTGAAACCTTAGCCGATATCATCGCCGGGCTGAGTAAGCCAGGACGAGATCTGCGGGATACGATGCCGGCACCCCTGTTGCGACAAGATGTGTTAACGATGGCTGATTTAAAGCCGGGGATGGAACTACAAGGGACCGTCCGCAACGTGGTCGACTTTGGTGCGTTCGTTGATATCGGTGTGAAACAAGACGGCTTGGTCCACATTTCCCAGTTAGCGGATCACTACGTCAGTGACCCGAGTGCGGAAGTGACGATTGGGGATGTCGTGACGGTTTGGGTGTTGACCGTTGATGAGAATCGACAACGAATTCAGCTGACGATGCGGACTGATGGTCATGACTAATCAGGAACTGCAACAGTTGGTGGAACGAATTTCACTAGAGAGCTTTGGCAAGCCATTTCGACACCGTGCCTGGTTCAATGCCCGACTGCGAACAACAGGAGGGCGTTACCAGCTCAAAGATCACAGTATTGAGATCAATCCCAAAATGCTAACGGACTACGGCGAAGCGACGTTAGTGGGAATCATTAAGCATGAGCTTTGCCATTACCACCTACACTTGGCGGGGCAATCCGGGCAACATCGGACGCGCGCATTTCGAGAATTACTCCAACAGGTAGGGGGCTTACGATTTGCGCCAGCGCCGAAGCAAGCGCAACCGAAGCCGCGTCGTTGGCAACTATACGTGTGTCAGCACTGTGGGCAGAAGTATTACCGCGCGCGACGAATTGATGTTTCGAAGATGGTGTGTGGGCGATGCCACGGTCGGCTAGTTTGGCAGAAGACGGTCGTGGCGGTGCAACGTCCGCGTTAAAATTAGGAGGTCAGTGAATTATGGGAAAAACAATTATTCGAGTACCAGCAACGTCGGCGAACATGGGTCCCGGCATTGATTCCATTGGTGCTGCGCTGCATCTGTACTTAACGGTTATTATTGAAGAAAAGACGGAAAAATGGCGGGTCAACCATGCATTGGGTACCAGTATTCCCCGTGATGAAAACAACCTGATGGTGCAGACGGCGCTGAAGGTGAACCCGAAGTTGCAGCCGCACCAGCTGACGGTAATGTCCGATATTCCAGTATCCCGTGGATTGGGTAGTTCCACGAGCGCTGTGATTGCTGGCATTAAGATTGCCAATGAATTGGGCGAGATGGACCTGACGATTCCAGATCAATTGAACTGGGCGGTTAAGCTCGGTGGTGAGCTGGACAACGTGGCCCCGGCTCTGATGGGACAAGCGGCCGTTGCAACGGTCAACGATGGCGTTGCCGACGCCATCAAATTGCCGTTACCCGATTTACAAGCGTTGGTCTTTATCCCAGGACAAAAGTTGTTGGCTCAGAAGAGTCGTAAGGCGTTGCCCAAGCAAGTGTCCTTCGATACAGCGGTTCATGCCAGCAGTGTGGCGAACGTCTTGGTGGCTGCCCTGTTAAAGGAAGACTGGGAATTGGCAACAAAGCTGATTGAACAGGATGAATTCCACGAACAGGCGCGGTCACAGCTCGTTCCTGAACTGAATCAAATTCGCGAGGCCGCTCATGAACTTGGCATTGTCGGGACCTATCTGAGTGGAGCTGGTCCAACCGTTGTGACGTTCGGAACTTCAGCACAATTGACTTTATTGCGGACTAAGCTTACAAACGCTGATTTACCAGGTAGTTTGCGCATTTTAGAGCTCGATCAAGACGGTGCAACCGTCCTGACGGATGCATAATTTTAAATTTTTTTGAATTAACTTGCAAAAAAATATTGTCACTGCCCGAATCATTTGGTATACTATTTCTTGTGAGTTAATGCGGCCATGGCGGAATTGGCAGACGCGCAAGATTAAGGATCTTGTCCGGGTAATCCGGGTGGAAGTTCGAATCTTCTTGGCCGCATAACGATTATAGAGACACTGATCAGTTTATCTGGTTGGTGTCTTTTTTATTGATCTGAAATGTGGTAAGGCTTATTGGACAAGTGGATTTAGGTTAACCAGTGTTTTGGACGTTTTGAAAAAATGGGAAGCTACTAGAGCATGAGAGCTTTATACCATCGATTGCTTGGAACAGACTAGTGGTGTAAGCCTATTGTGGAAGAAAGGCCAGTTAATTTAGAAGATATCGGAGAGCTTCATACGACAGCTTGTTTTTGCTTAGCAATTGGTGAAATTTTCATAAATAAGTCAGATAGCCGTTTATTTATGAAAACAGGCGCATCTCACGGATACCAGTTTTGTTAGCATAAGGGTGCTAGATGCTGATTAAACCTGTTTTCAGTAAAGATTATGTAAAGGCACTTGAAGTTATGAATAATCTGCTTAAAATAGGTCGGTAGAACTCGAAATCAAGGTCGAATGTGCCCGTTAAATGACAAACAGATAACATTTTCGCTACGCAATCGTTTTCAGGTGAAATGGGTCTTCAAAAATCATTAAGAAGGGCGTATTATTGAAAACTAATCGAGCATTTATGAAAATTTTCATAGTTTTCGAGCAAATAGGCTGACAAATTGGTTAGCAGGCGTTATAGTAGTAATCCTGTGCCAACGGTTGGCAAAATTTTAAAAGGAGGTCGGCGCATGAACGACTTAACTAAGGGTAACTCCCTCAAACTCATTTTCTTTTTTACGATTCCACTTTTAATTGGTAACTTATTTCAGCAATTATATAACGTTTCTGATACTGTGGTTGTGGGGCAAACCTTAGGGGTCAAAGCGCTGGCTGCGGTGGGGGCAACGGGCTCCATCAACTTTTTGATTATTGGTTTCGCGCAAGGATTAACTGCTGGGTTGGCCATTATTACGGCTACGCGTTATGGTGCACGTGACTACAAGGGTGTACGGAAGTCATTTGCTGCGAGCATTGTCATCTCGATTTTAATGACGGTTGTCTTGACCGTATTGGCGTTGACGTTTGTTGACCCGATCCTGCATCTCATGCAAACGCCAGCCTCCATTTTTGAAAATGCCCGGATCTTTATCAGCACCATTTTTGCCGGAATTTTTGCTTCAATGGCCTTCAACTTACTTTCAAACATTATTCGGGCTCTCGGGGATTCCCGGACACCACTGATCTTCTTAATGATCGGAACGGTGATCAACGTTCTATTGGAATTACTCTTTATCTTAGTCTTTCACATGGGGGTTGCTGGTGCCGGTTGGGCAACGGTTATCTCACAGGTCATTGCGTCTCTGCTCTGTGTAGTCTACATCGTTCGGTCCATTCCGTTACTGCACATCTCCAAGGACGACTTTAGAATTGACTTCCACGAGCTGTGGGACCACTTCTCTACGGGGATGCCGATGGGTTTTCAACTGTCGATCATCGCAATTGGAACGATGGTGATGCAGGCAGCCCTGAACTCATTAGGGACAGACTCCGTTGCCGCTTCTACCGCTGCTTCCAAGGTTGATCAATTGTGTTCCCTGCCAATGTCATCCTTTGGTGTAACAATGGCGACTTTTGCTGCCCAAAACTTTGGGGCATCGAAGTACAGCCGGATCATGGAAGGGGTCAAGAAGACTCTTTGGTTATCTGGAAGTTTCGCCGTCTTTGCCGGTGGTTTGGTTATTTTCTTCGGGAAGCCAATTGTGACGCTGATCATCGGAACTGCTGATGAGAACGTCATTCGGTTATCACAGACCTACTTCAACATTATTGGGAGTAGTTACCTGTTATTGAGTGTCCTCTTTATCATTCGGAACACCCTCCAAGGTCTTGGGCGACGGGTATTGCCAACGCTGGCTGGTGTTGGTGAATTAACCATGCGCGTCTTTGCCGCGGTATTCATGGTTGGGGCATTCGGCTATGCCGGTGCCGTATCAGCGGAACCACTGGCTTGGTTGGGCTCCTGCGCTATTCTGGTACCGTCTTGGATTCGTGCCGTCAAGCAACTGCGGAACCTGCAACGTTCTGTGGATGTTGTTGAAGGTAAGACGACGGAAGAACAGGCAGCTGTTGCGTCACAAACGGCAGCAACCCAACCTCGTTTGGCCGGAGCACAGCCTAAATTAGAGTCTTAGCATTAAGCGTGATACACTAGAGGTGGTCGTTTTTAAGCGGCTACCTTTTTTGACGAAAAACAGACGGTAGTGGCTGACTAACTGACTTTGACTGCTAGCTGAGTGGTTTACTCGGTGACGTGGCTACCCGCTAATCAAGGAGTGCTTAACGAAATGAAGAGTTTTATTTTTGATATTGATGGAACCCTGCTGGACACGGAAGCGATGTACATTAAGTCCCTTCAGGCTATTTTGCATGAGCGGGGGATGGATCGCCCGTATGCTGAACTGGCGACGACCTTTGGCATTCCAAGTCGTGATGCATTGATTCGATTAAAGGTTCCGGAAGTTGAGAAAGTTTTGGCCTTATGGGGTCCACGTACGCAAGCTTATCGTGAGACGGTTGCCGTTTACCCAGGGGTTAAAGCCGCTCTGCAACAGTTGAAGGATGCCGGTGCCCAGTTGGCCGTCATGACCTCTAAACAGAAATTTGAGTATGAACGTGACGTGGTTGGTGAAGGCTTGGCGGATTACTTTACACAGCACGTTATTGCCGAGGACGTCGCACATGGCAAACCGGATCCGGACGGCATTTTGTTAGCAATGGCGCGGCTGCATGCGGACCCAGCGTCCACCATTTATGTTGGCGACACGGATTACGATGTTCGTGCCTCACAGGCCGCACACGTGACCTTTGGGTTTGCAGGTTGGAACGGCAAACAACCGAATGGCTTTACACCAGATATGACGTTTGCGCAACCGAAGGATATGTTGAAATTGCTGTAAAGTAGTTGTTCTAGAAGTTTTGTGCTATATTTGTCTCGAACGGTTTTTCAGAAAGCCGTAATTGTGGTATCACCAAAGGGGTGGCAGGATGCTTGCCATAATCGTCACAGGTCACGGTGAATTTACCCGTGGCATCTTACAGAGTGCCGAGATGATCTTCGGTAAAGCGCAGAAAGTTATGGCCGTGACTCTAGGGCCCAACGAGAGCGTGGAGGATTTGGTCAATCATTATCGTGTAGCTATTCAGAGCATGCAACCCGTTTCGGAGTTGTTATTTCTGGTTGATTTATGGGGTGGTGCGCCTTTTAATGCGGCGCAACAGGTTGTTGCCCAGGCACCAGAGAAGTATGGCTTAATTGCGGGGCTCAATCTGCCCATGCTGATTGAAGCACTGACGATTCAAGACCAACCGCTTGAGCTCGTCGTTCCTCATCTCGTTCGTGCAGCGCAGGGGGGTGTTCGTCACCTTGATTTGTCTGCACAGGATGACGATGAAGATTAAGTCGAATATGTTGAGATTACGAGAAGTCTTGCCAAGTTGGGTGAGGCTTTTTTATTTTGGAAAGCGCCAATTTGTGTGGTGATAAGTACACCAGCATCCGTTCTGTGGCGGAGTGGATGGTCTTTAAAGACCGCGGGCGGATGCGTAAGCGGCTGAGACAGGAATCTAGGCTTCCTAGATGTAAAGTGAATGGTCAACGGATAAGCAATAAAGAACGCTTTCCTATGGATGGAGACTGGCGTGTTGGTGAAAGGAGACTTGTGAGGACAGCTACCAAAGCGTGATTGCGGTTGCAAGAGGACTTCCATTCCGGATCACCCACCATTCATTTTTTTGGTAGGTTAACCTTAGCATAGATTTTAATTTAATACAGCCTATTGACCTTATAAATATATTTTTAAAGCGTTCGGGTAACGAGAAAATATTGAGAATGGGGTCTCAGATAACCTTTACAAATATTTTACACAGCGCGGTCGTAAGGCATGTTATGATTCTGGTATAGACCAAAATAGTTAGCGTAGGCTCCTTGATATGCATCGTTCAATACTGAAAAAGGTTGGATTAAGAGCTTAAAACGGACCTCTACGGATTGTAGAAGTCCATTAACGGTTTAGCCCACAGTCACCTGATCGCGACCGTGGCGTTTAGAGTGGTAGAGTTGTTCGTCAGCACGGCGATAGGTATCCACTTGGTTTTCATCGCCAGATTTCAGTTGGGTCAGCCCCACTGAAATTGTAATATTGAAAGTTTCACCCGCATGCTGCATGGGTGTCTCTCGAATACGACGAGCAATGGCAGTCACCGTTGTGCGTGCTTGTGCTGGCGTATAGTTAGCGAAGAAAATTGTAAATTCTTCACCACCTGTACGGTAAAGCTGTAGTTTGGGATTGCTGGCCTTGAGCTCTTGCGTGATCATACGAGAGACGGTCGTTAACACGTAGTCACCGGTCAGATGACCATAGGTGTCATTTACCTGCTTGAAGTGATCGATATCAAAAAGCATGAGTGTTAGAGGTTCCTGGTGTCTCTGTGCGTGGTCGAAGGCCTGACCGAAGTTATTCTTGTACGCGTAGAAGTTATGAACGTGAGTTAATTCATCAAAGTTAGTGGTATACGTGAGTTGCGCGATGGTGTTAGCACCGTCGCGGACAGAACTGATATAGACAAACATGATGGTCATGAAGAAAAAGCTGAACAGTATTTCCCAACCAACCGTTATCAGGTGCAGATTGAACCGGAACTTCATGACGCCCCACATAGCTGTTGAAAAGGCAAGATTGACCAAACTATAATCAACAAAGTCTGTCCATGTGTGGTGCTGATGTTGCTTAACCAGTTTCATGGCGTAGTACAGCCCCACATAGATGGCAGCAAACAACCAGGACAGGGGGATCATCAGAGTACCATTGATACCCATAAAGCCTACGATGACGATAGCCGTTTGCCAGAATTTAATTTCTAATTGTAGGAAGTAACTGATGAAGACGACCGCAAATATTTGAAAATTGACGAATACCCAGCCGTTCCCGGTACCATCGACGGAAAGTTGTGCGCCAACAATCAAGATGGCCATGTAAAGCAAACCAATAATGGTTCGCACTCTGCTGACGTTAATGGTCGGATGGCGCTTCTGGAGCTTTTTGGTGATACGATCGGTCATAAACCAATAAAGGGTTAACACGCCTAGTAAAAAGAAGACACTCGTGAAAGCAGGCGTTACGAACCATTGGGCCCAAGTCATATTAAGCCATCCTTTCCATAATTTTTTTAGTGCGCTTTGTATACTACCACAGATTACACTATTTTTGGTCATCATTTTTACGATGTGTGACAAAAGGACTCAGAACCAGCGTTCCGAGTCCTCGTTAAGGCTAGGGGTTTAGCCAATTGTGACTTGGTCACGACCATGACGCTTAGAGTAATAGAGACTTTCATCTGCCCGGCGATAGAGGTCGACTTGGCTGTCGTCCTCTGTTTTTAACTGGGTAGCGCCAACTGAAATACTAATATCGATGGTCTTACCTGCATGCCGAAACTCAGCTGAACGCACACCCTGTGCGATAGCGTCGACGTGTTCGCGGGCCTGACCAATGGTGTAGTTGTCAAAGATGATCGTGAACTCTTCACCACCGGTCCGGTAAAGAACAAGTGTGGGATCAATCGTTTGCAATTGCTGCGTGATTAATTCGGCGACGTGACTCAGAACGTAATCACCCGTCAAATGACCATAAGTATCATTCACGTGCTTAAAATGGTCGATATCAAAGAGCATTAACGTTAAGGGATGGTGCTCTGTTTGCGCGGCCTTGAACTGGTGGCCAAAGGCTTTCTTAAAGGAATAGAAGTTGTGTACCCGCGTCAATTCATCATAGTTCGTCGTGTATGTCAGCTGGGCCAATGTGTCGGCACCAGCCAACAGAGAATCAACGTAGACGTACATAATCGATAACAGAAGGAAGCTAAAGAGAATTTCCCAGGCGGCAATCGTCCAACCGAGATTGAAACGTAGCAAAATCAACCACCACAGAATAGTGGAGAAAAAGAGGGCAGTGCTGGCAAAATCGAAGTAGTCGCGCCAGGGACTGTGGCGGTGACTTTTAATGAGCTTCATAGTTAGGTAGAAGCCAATGTAGACAACGGCATATGCCCAAGTTAGCCCAATCATCAAAGTGCCATCGATTGCCATGAATATGAGCGTTGCCAAGGCCAACTGCCAGATGCGAATCTCCAGCATCAAAAAGTAACTGACAAAGACTACCGCAAAAATCTGAAAGTTAGTAAAGACCCAACTGTGGTCGGTACCCATGACGGAAACTTGTGTCACGATGAGGAGAATAACCATGTAGATGAGTCCGAAGATTGTTCGAACTTGGTTAGGATCAGGGTGTTGGCCACGGTTTTCCATGTATTTAATTAGTTTACTAGTCGAGAACCAGTAGAGGGTCAGGACGCCCAGCAGGAAAAAGATACTGGTAAAGGCGGGCTCCACGAACCATTTGGACCAGGTCATGAGATGTCATCCATTCTATAATTGACTACCAAAAAACATTCGGTACTTATATATTAACGCGCAAAACTTAATGGAACCACCCATTGCGTGAAATTTAATATAAGCTAGGCAGAATTCTCTTGTTTTCAAGCAAGGGATGAATGCCACTATCTCTTTCGCTGACTGGCAATGTAGTTTTCTACAGTTTTCTTGCTCGTATCACCAAGGGTACTCATGAAGTAGCTTGAGGACCAAAGATGTCCGCCCCAGAACTTCTGAGCCTTTATTTCTGGGTGTAATTCAAAGAATAAGCGAGCCGAACCGCCCTTGAAGGCTTTGACAACATTAGTTGGTGCATACTTGGGTTTAAAGCTTAGTAGTAGGTGGATATGGTCTGGCATTACTTCCATTTGCTCAATGGTTACTTCGTTTAGTCGGGCTATTTTCGTTAGAATGTCGGCCATTTCAGCGACTAACTTGGGCGTTGTAAATGCTTCATGCCGGTATTTGGTGACCCAGACTAAGTGAAAATGAAAGTTGTAAACATAACCTAGTTCGTGAATTATTTCGCCAACATCTTTTCTCATATGAGTCCTCCATAAATATTATTATAAGCCGTTCTGTTATGGATACAGTATGCTCATATGGTATGATCCTATCAAGCAAGAGGAGGTGGCAACTTATGGCGAAAACAATGGCCCAATTATCTTATCATTATGGCGTTAAGGTTAGAGTCTTTCCTTCAACCGAACAAAAGCGGCTGATTAAGCGTAACAGTGACGCCAGTCGGTTTATTTATAATCAGATGAATGGCATGAACAATGACCTATTCTGGTTAAAACAAGTGAAGATTCCAATTACACTTGTCTTGAATCGCATCGTTGATTGAGTGTTTAAATAATTATGTGTAAATAGAAAAATAAGCAATTGAAAAGGGAAAGCCTCTCCCTTATGATAGTTAGCAACCACACTCACTTCATAGGACATAGGAGGCTTTCCCCATGACTCAGTTTAACAAAGAAATTATGGCAGCACTAGCACAAAAGCAAGATTTGGACGAAGTTTTTCGGCAACATTTGGAAACGGCCATCAATGATTTAATGCACGAGGAACTTTCATCGTTCCTCGGTTATGAACCCTACGACCGCCAAGGCTTTAACAGCGGCAATTCACGCAATGGGCATTATCTGCGAACCTTTAAAACTAAGTATGGGGAACTAAACTTGGAGGTTCCACGCGACCGAAATGGCGCCTTTAATACGCAAACTATTCCAAGCTATCAACGCCAAACGGATGGTTTAGAAGCCACGGTTGTCCAGCTCTACGAAAAAGGGATTACCACTAGTGAGATCGCGGATTTGATTGAGAAAATGTATGGTGCTCATTACACACCACAAACGGTTTCAAACCTCACGAAGGTCGTTGACCAACAGGTCAACGCCTTCAAGACGCGCCCTCTAGCGAGTCGTTACGCAGTCATTTATGTGGACGCAACATACTTACCTCTGCGCCGGGACTCAGTGGCTAAAGAAGCCGTGCATATCGCCATTGGCATTCGACCAAATGGTATGAAAGAGGTCCTAGCATACCAAGTCGCTCCAACTGAATCCAGTACCGTTTGGGAAGAGCTTCTCGTGGACATTCAGCAGCGTGGTGTAAAAGAAGTCCTCTTATTCGTGGCCGATGGCTTAGTCGGCCTTACCAACACAATTGGTGACCACTTCCCTAAGGCTAAGCTCCAGCAGTGCCTGATCCACGTCAGTCGGAACATTGAAGCTCACGTTCGAACTAAGGACCGACAAGAGGTCCTTAACGACTTCAAACTGATCCATCAAGCAGCTACCATGGACGACGCAAAACAGGCCTTAGCTGACTTCATAGACAAGTGGCAAAAGGCGTATCCAAAAGTAACGGGCAAGCTAGAAAATAATCCTCATCTCTTGACCTGTTTCACTTTTCCAGCTGCGATACGCAGTAGCATCTACAGCACAAATCTCATTGAATCATTCAACAAGAAGCTAAAACGGCAGACAAAGAAGAAAGAACAATTTCCAAATGAACCAGCACTAGAACGCGTTCTGGTCACAGTTATTCGTGACTACAACGGCCAAAATTTTGAGCGAACGCATCGAGGTTTCAAGCAAATTCAAGATACGTTAGAATCCATGTATTAGAAGCTAGCTAATGGGAGAGGACTTCCATTTACACAAAAAATTTGACACTCCCCGTTGATTTGACCGAACGTCTAAAGAAGCCATCAACCGCTATCTCCAATATTCATGGTTGGCTTAATCATCCGGATTTTGACAGTCTGATGAAAGCTAATGCTATCAAGAATTACAAGACTGCCTGGAAACTATTCCATCAGGTTCATCAGGCGGGAACTCCAAAATTTCATAAACGTGGTTATATTCAGACTTATCAAACGTCTTGTCTTTACGGTGCCAAAGTGACAGTGCCAACCATGCGTAATGGTAGCGTAAGGCTAAATGATGCCCACTACTTACAACTACCCAAGCTGGGGCGCCTCCGTTTCAAGGGGCTACCATCGAAGATCTTGGACCAAGCCGATGATATTAGAATCGGGACAACGACAATTTCAATGGATGCGGTCGGCCATTACTTCGTTTCCCTGCAGATGGGGTCGAAACACCCTTTCGTTTCTAAACAATCAGTCGTTGAATCTAAAGTCGGCATCGATTTGAACCTTGATAATTTTCTGACGGACTCCAATGGGCAGGTAATTGATAACCCACGTTATTACCGGACTATCAGAGGAAAATTAGCAAGAGCCCAACGGAAACTGTCACGGCGGGCAAGACGAGCTAAAAAGAGTCAACGACGTTTATCAGCATCAAAGAATTATCAAAAACAACGGTTACTAGTGGCTAAATTACAGCTTAAAGTCGCTAACCAACGCAAGAACTTTCTGCACCATGTCTCTACGGCCTTGATCAAAAACCACGATTTAGTCGTAGCTGAAGAACTACGGAGTAAAAATATGTTGCGGAACCACGCTTTGGCAATGAGCATCGCGGACGTTGGCTGGCGAACATTATTGGACATGCTGACCTACAAAGCTGCTTTGTACGGTCGAAGACTTTTGACTGTCAACCCTCGAAACACAACGCAAACTTGTAGCCATTGTGGGTACATCATGACTGGTAAGAACAAGTTGACATTAGCTGATCGCAAGTGGACGTGTCCTAATTGTGGGATATTTCATGTACGTGATCATAACGCAGCTAAAAATATTTTAGCTAAGGGTTTAGCAACCCTGTAAAAAGTGAGTCCGCCTGGCAACCTGCGGACATAAAAGGCTTTGGTAATTAGCGGGTAAGTCCTATTCGTAGGCTAGCGCTGTATCTAAGCAAATTGTGGTCGCCATGCCGTGGGGTGTGGCTCTCACAAGCGTCCGTTTTTAAACGGGCGTGGTTGACATGAAATAAGGAGTCGACCTGAACATGCGATTCAGGCGACTCCCTTTTTAAACGAGGCTAGGCTTGCCGTAAAGGTAGCCTTGATGCAGTGAAATGCCAAATTTCTTGGCAAGGGCTTGATCCTTAGCATCTTCGACGCCTTCAAGAATCAATTGTAGCCGGTAATATTTTGCGATTTTGGACCAAAAAGCTAAGGCCGTTGGAATTTCTTTTGCCCGTCCGTCCATTCGCAGATTTTGCATGGCAAATTTAATTTGATCGACGAAGGGAAGCAGGTGCTGAATATTATCGTACGTGTTCGACCCGGTACCGACGTCGTCTAAGACCAAATCAATATCGTATTGGTGAATGGCAGTACTAAAAAGTTGAATTTCCGGTAAGGTAGGCGCTTCGGTAAGTTCAATCGTTAAGGCGGCCGGTTTTAGTCGCTTCTTTAGCGCAATAATGGTCCCCAAGGTGAGGGGATCACGTAGTTGTTGATTGTTAAGATTAAAGGCCAGCACTTGCTGATTGACCGCTGTGTTTAAAGCTTCAGCGGTCTCTTCTAAGAGTTTGGCTTGTTCGCCCACTGAAATATCGGTGAAGTGTTGAGGAAGAACCCACGTCTCATTTTGCTGCTTACGTAGGAGGACCTCGTAGCCAAATATCTGATGATTCTCTTGGTTAATCTGTGGCTGCACAAAAAAACGATACATTTGGGTCGACTCCTTTAAATTTCCCAATTTAATGAATTAACTATATTTTAGCGCATTTCTATAAAAGAACAACGTCATATATCGTTTAGTGTTGCCATTGATTCACGTTTCGATTAAAACCAGATGTATACTACCGACGCCCTTGATGAGTTATTGTACTTGCTGAATTTTCTCTAGCTGGCGATATTGTCCTTGCATCCAGGTCAGATAGTTGGCATCTTTGGGTAGTGTCTCGGTTACATTAAGGACGGGTACCTGATGCCGATCGGCTAGCTTCACCATGGCCTTGACTGTCTTGTCGGAGGCTTGACGGTTATTGACAAAAAAGGCAATCTTGTGTGTTTTGATATCGTTTTGCATCTGCTTAATATCTCTTGGTGAGGGATCTGTTCCGTTCTCGACAGCTAAAGCAAAGTGCGTGTTATTTTGGCGATACCCCAATGCCGTCAGGGCGTAGTCGAAGACGGGTTCACTAACGTCGACACGCTGATTGTGGCTGTTTTGCTTAAGTGTCTTAATCTGTTGTTGAAGTGGCGCAAGGTGTTTAATGTATTTGGCGGCGTTTTGCTGATAGATGGCCTTATACTTCGGTGCTTTCTTACCGAATTGCTTTGCGAGGGCGTTGGCTAGCTGGGCCATGGTCTCCGGATCGTACCAGATATGCTCATTAGCGCCGGTTTTTTTGCCCATAACGTCCTCACCGACCCGAATGTTGCGGACAGACTTGCTGGCGTTACTTTTCACGAGTTTTTGCATCCAAGCATCATAGCCTAAACCGTTGGAAAGCACCACGTTTGCTTGGGAAACGGCAGCGGCTTCCTTGGGTGTGGGTTCGAAATCGTGAGGGTCAACGCTAGCGCTCTTTATGATGGTTGTGACGGTGCCATGGCTCCCCAGCACAGCCTTGGCCGTTTCGCCGTAGAAGTCCAGGCTGGCGACCACGTGAATTGGCTTAGTCGCACTGGTTGCTGACTTCTTGTTCGGCTGGCTACAGGCGCTAAGGCTGACACTAACGAGGATCAGGCCGATAAGACTAAACGTAGCTTTTTTGAAAAATGACATCTAAAATTCTCTCCCTTAGTATCTAAATAGTAATTATTACTATTTGGATACTACAGAAAGATGATTCGTTTGGCAAGGATAATTTTAGGAAGAGCCGTTAACTTCAGGCGCAATAACTAAAAACGACGTCACCTGTAGGGGATAACGTCGTTTCATTTGTCATAACTGGAGCTGGCTGTGGTGGTTTTATTTTTCTTCATTTGCGAGGTCAAGTTGGAGTTCTAATTCAATAGCCTTAGTGGGCGTATTCTCTGGTGGTGCCTCCACGTAGCAAAGATGAGTAAATCCCACGGCAACCCAGAACTTTAAACCGAGGTAATTGGCAGCTGAGACCATTAGTCGGATGGTCTGATAGCCTTGTTGCCGGTATTGCCGACCGAGTGCTTGCATGCAAGCACGCCCGAGGCCTCGTCGCCGATTAGCCTGTGAGATGTAGAAATGAAGTAAGTAAATATTGGTACTGGTTTCCGCAAATGTCCAGGCATAACCGATGATTTGTTCATCATGATAAAGTGTTAGGCAATGGGTTCGGTCAACTGGAATCTCTGGAATTACGGCGTGAATGTCGCCAAGTGGTGCTAATGGATTGCGACCTTCAATCTGCTGAAAATAAGGTGGGCCTCTTGGTAGATTGCATTTAGAACAGGAAGCTCATTTGCGACTGAAGGGGAGACAGCGATTGTCAATGGGAACACCTGCTAACTTCAATATTTAGCAGTGATTTGCCTAACCTCAGTATACTGCACTCAAACAAAAACAGCACCACCCTAGAAGGTGATGCTGTTTATTCAATCTAAATTTAAAAGGATTAGTAACCGTAGTTGCCGTTATTCGTGGAGCCCGTTGACGCGTCATAACCGGAGTTGGTCGTGGTCGTGTCGTAGCTGGTATCCGTACCGTAAGCGGAGGTATCAGCATCCGTCGTGAAGTTCTTGGTATTGGCCAAGCCCAGCGTCTTACGAATGTGATTCGAGATATTCTTCAGCTCGTCGTTGGTTGGAACTTGATAAGAGAGGCCATCGATCATGGCGTCCTGTCCCTGCAACGTTTCTGACTTGATATGGTGAGAGGCATCGCCGTATTTAGCACGGATCTGCATCAGATCATCAAAGGTCAGGTCGGTCTTCAAGTTCCCCTTAAGGGAGGTTAAAATCTGTTGGTAACGGGTAAGTGAGGTCAAGCCGGCCGCCTTAACGACTAGCTTTTGTAAGACTTGTCGCTGCCGCTTTTGTCGACCGTAGTCACCTAAGGGATCTTCGTGGCGCATTCGGGAATAAGCCAGGGCCTGTTTCCCATTCAAATGAATCTTCTTTCCCTTAGTGACGTTAGCTGCGCCGTATTGGAAGGTTAGGGGTGGTGTCACATCGACGCCGTTAACGGCATCGACCATCTTCTCCAAGCCACCCATGTTGACGATAGCGTAGAAGTCGATTGGAATGTCCAAAAGGTTTTCAACGGTCTTAACGGCCGTCTTTGGACCACCAAGCGTATAGGCGGCGTTGATCTTCTGAACGGAAGCGTTGACCCCAGAACCGACCGTCACTCGCGTATCTCGTGGAATACTGGTTAGGTAGGCGGTTTCGGTCTTGGGATTGATTGTGGCGACCATCAGGGTATCGGTTCGTCCCACATCAGAACGGCCTAATGCCCCAGTATCGGTTCCCATCAGCAGGATGGAGAAGGGTTGGTTCTTCTTCAGAACGGCGGAGACGTTACGACTCTTAGCCGCCTTGGAGGACTCATAGGTTTGGCTAAAGGTCTTCTTGGCTGAATTCCAGGCCTGATAGCCGTAAGCCAGTCCACCGGTCAGCATCACCAGTAGGGCAATGACAATCGTCCACATCGCGGGACGATGGGGGTGAACTTGCGGCGTTTTAAAGTGTGAGTTACGGTCAGCACGCCGATCGTAGACTTGTTCGAAGTCTTCTGGTGATCGGTGACGTCTACTTTCATTATCGTTTGGCATAGTTATTTCCTCATCCTCATTAAAATCTTTGTATACGCGCTGCTGGCGCTCACGAAATACTACCGGAGTCGGCCAGCGCAACCAAATTCTAAAAGTTCCCCTGGAAATCTGGTTTGCGGACTCAATTAATTTATTAGACCACAAAAAAGGCCATTCGTAAACGCCAGGTTGGCCCTAAAACAGTGAAAACGCCAATCAATATGGAAGATGAAAGTCGTTTTCAAAAGCTTGTCAAGGCTAGTCAAAGCATGGTACATGGGCGTTTGTAACCGGTTACGAATCTGGCGATTTTCAGAACCGTGCTATAATGGGCCAAGTTAGTTAAGAATCGTTAATATTTTGGCACGTGCGGCGAGGAGGGTGACTGATGGCCGTCTTTGTTCGAAGCATCTCCGGTGTTTTAATTATCCTGGTGATGATTGGTTTGGGTTATATTCTTTCTCGTCGCGGTTGGTTCGACGAGCACTCTCGCCGGCTGATTGCGCGGTTGGTTACGCAGATTGCGTTGCCAGCCTACATGATCAGTACGATTACGACCCAGTTCTCGGCGCAGACTTTGAAGTCAACGCTGCCAGATCTGCGGTTCCCCGTCGTTTCCATGTTAATTATGTTTGGATTATCGGTGATTGCATTTCATGGGTTCAAGATTCACCCGCAACGACGGGGATTGTTTGAAGCCATGTTTGCCAATTCCAACACCGTGTTCGTTGGCTTACCAGTCAATGAAGCCCTATTTGGACCGAAAAGTATGCCGTTCGTCTTGGTCTATTACATGGCCAACACCACGTTCTTCTGGACGTTGGGGGCTTACTTGATCCAACGAGACGGGCAGGGCACTGCGAAATTCAATCTCGTGACCACGCTGAAGAAAATCTTCTCGCCACCGCTACTAGGCTTCATGCTGGGGGTCGTGCTGGTTTTACTCGATATTCAATTACCGGCGTGGATCATGAAGGACTTCAGCTATGTCGGTGGCCTTACGGTGCCGCTGTCGATGATCTTCATCGGGACAGCAATCGCTGGTGCTGGCGTCCAGAATATCCGGCTGAATCGAGATAGTTTAGGCATTTTATTTGGTCGGTTCTTAGTTGCACCGACGTTGATGGCCTGCTTGGTCATTCCAACGCCGATGCCAGTGTTAATGAAGCAAGTCTTTATCTTACAAGCGGCGATGCCCGTCATGACGAATGCACCGGTAGTGGCCAAGCTCTACCACGCGGATACGGATTACGCGGCCATCATGGTAACCGAAACGACCCTCCTAAGTTTAGTGGTGATTCCGATTTTGATGGTAATCGTCCAGCAAATTCATTAGTTGACAGGTTTTACATAGGGAGGAACTAGGTTCGTTTTGAGAAGAACATTGTTGTACGTCGCATTTTCAACTTTAATGTTTAGTTCAATGGAAATCGCCTTGAAGGCTGCCGGCGGGGCATTCAACCCCATCCAACTCAACCTGATTCGATTCTTCATTGGGGGAGTCATCCTGTTGCCAATCGCCTTACGGGCATTGAACAAGCAACAACATCACTTGACGCGATCCGTTTGGGGCCTATTCTTCCTGACCGGATTCGTCTGTGTCATTGTCTCCATGACGCTTTATCAGTTAGCTATTTCAGTCGACGAAGCCTCAACGGTTGCCGTTTTGTTCAGTTGCAATCCCGTCTTCGCCCTGATCTTCTCCTACCTGATCTTACACGAACGGCTCGGTCGTGCTAACTTGATTGCGGTGGTTATCTCAATCATCGGGTTAATCGTCATTGTGAACCCAGCACACTTGACCAACCCCGTTGGTTTAAGCTTAGCCATCGGTTCTGCGCTGACCTTCGGGCTCTACAGTATCGTTTCGCGGTGGGGTTCCGTGCGGCATCACTTTAACGGGATTATCATGACCTGCTTCACTTTCTTTGCCGGGTCATTTGAACTGTTACTGTTGATGCTATTGAGTCACGTGCCCGCCGTTGCTGGTGGGATGCGTCAGGTATCTTGGCTCAGCCAGTTTGCCGCAATGCCGATCCTGAAAAACGTTAGTCTGGAATACTTCTGGTTACTGTTCTTCATCGGGGTCTGTGTCACCGGTGGTGGGTTTGCCTTCTACTTCTTAGCGATGGAACGTTCTGATGTTTCCACCGCTTCCTTGGTCTTCTTCATCAAGCCAGGGCTGGCACCAATCTTGGCTGCCTTACTGATTCACGAACAGATCTTGACCAATACCGTTATCGGAATTGTCATTATTCTGTTGGGGTCAGTGGTCACCTTTATGGGGAACCGGGTCAAGTCTCGGGAATCTCAATTGGCGGATCAAGAGGCTACGGTACCAGCCAGCGAATTCCAAGAAGAGACGCAGACGGCAGCTGCCAAGCTCCGTGCGCGGGCGCAAGCTCACGTGAAGTCCTCTTCAACGGAATCAACGGATTAATTTAAAATTAAACGCGTCTCTGAGAGTAAATGCAACGCTCAGAAACGGATAGTAGAAATGACTGGCCGACAGTTGTTTCTACTATTTTTTTGTCACGTGTTAAGGCCTGTTACTTGAAATAGATCGTATTGCCTGTGAGTAATTGGCTGTAGCACCTTGCACTTGAGTAGGTAAATCTAATGAAGGAATGGCTCACAATTCGGTTAACTGACTTTAAATTTCGTAGCTTCGGCCTACACTAGAACTCTGATTGAAGGAGGGACTTACATGGACGTAAAAGCAGAATTGATTAAACGTTATTTCAGGCTATCGGACTTGGCTTCTCGTGACGATCAAGCCTGTCGGGAGATTATCAATCTTTTCGCTGACAATGCAGTTGTTAAGGGAGCCAATGGGATGGTCGCCGCAACTCCCGCTGATATTACGACATTTTTTGAGAACTTTTTTCAGGATAATCAGTCATTACGACACCTTTGTCAGGTCGTCATTACCAATGGTACCTATCAAGCTGAATGGGCGGTTGCGGGGTGTAAACGGAATGGTAAGTTGTTTGCTTTCCACGGATTGGATACTTATGAATTTAATCAGAATAATAAAATAACTTTTCTACAAGTCGAGATTCGGCAATGAGTGTAATGCCGTCAGAGCAACGTTATCAAAAGAATCAGTTCCGGCAATCGCGAGAGGTTGTCGGAACTGATTTTGGGTCGTTGGAGACCAGCGCCTTTAGCTGACCATAGCTAGTTACAGGCAATCCATGAGCACAGGGAATCGAGGCAGAAGTCAACGGTGACTATCCGTGATTTTTTGCACAAATTAAACGAAACCTGGCCGCGGCTATGTTATGATTGTCGTGGTAATTATAGAGAGAAAGGGAGCGTGACGAATGGCAAAGCTGGTTATTTTACGGCACGGCGAGAGTGTCGCCAACCGAGATAACATTTTTACGGGGTGGAATGATGTCCCGCTGACTGCGAAGGGTCGACAACAGGCACGGGCTGCTGGACAGTTGGTGGCACAGACGGGGCTTCATTTTGGTGCGCTCCACACGTCAATGCTACAACGGGCCATCGTCACTTCAAACATTGTCTTGGAAGCCATTGATCAGCTTTACATTCCAGAATACAAATCTTGGCGGCTTAACGAACGCCATTACGGTGCGCTTCGAGGGAAGAATAAGGATCGTGTTCGTGAAGAGGTCGGCGATAAGCAAATCAAGATTTGGCGGCGAAGCTTTGAAACGGTGCCACCGCAGCTGGACCACATTGTGCAAGATGCGCGATACGATCGGTTCGGTCCTGACATCGAGCCTTTAGGTGAAAGCCTCGAGATGGCCTATCACCGGTTGATGCCATACTGGGTGGACCAGGTTGCCCCCCGGTTGCTAGACGGTCAGAATCAGCTGATCGTGGCTCATGGCAGTACGTTGCGGGCCTTGATCAAATATTTAGATGGTGTCGCGGATGCGGACATTAGCAAGGTTGAAGTTGCCAATGGTGAACCCATTCAGTACACGTTTGATGAACACCTGAATGTACTCAAAAAATTAATTCTTTAATAATTAGTTAACGAAATACTAAGATAATTAGGTTGGCGGACACAATTGGTAGAAAAGATTGTGTTTAGCCAGCCTTTTCGTATAATCAGAGGCAGGGACTTTTCCGTAAGTAATTGGTGGACCACGTTGCCAGGTAATCTAACAGCTCGGTTTGCACAGCACGTCACGGGGAGCTTGACGGCTTGTGTGGATGGTCAGCTAATTGCAAAATCAAGTGGGGTCTAATTTCTAGGGGGATTGAGGATTGTGAATAAGCGTAATTTGGGGCACTGGGCCATTTTGGCAACAGTGATTGTCGGTATTACCGGTCTGGTCATCGGGATGCACGAGATTGATACCAAGGATCAGCAGGCGGTGCACACAACGAATAAGCTACATGCTAAGCAAACACGGCAGGAGATTGCGTACGATGCCTTGCGTAGCAATCAACTGCGGCAAAAGAAGAAAACGGCGTTGGATAAACAGAATAAGGGGCAGAAGCATCCCCAATTTGCGGCCCGCTTCACCAAGAGTTTGAAGGCCAAAAAATTTGTGGGGACGGCCCTAGTGGTCAAGAACAACAAGGTGGTCTATCAGCGCTCATTTGGTAAGGCCAATGCCAAGAAGCAGCGGGCTAATCAGCCGACGTCACAGTTTTTGATCAACTCCATCCAAAAGTCAATCACGGGGATGCTCGTTATGCGAGCCGCTCAGGCCGGACAGCTCCACCTGACGGATAAGCTCAGTAAGTACTATCCACAGATCAAGGGGAGTAATCGGGTGACGATTCGGCAGATGCTCAATATGGAAGCCGGGATCAGTGGTGATCTGAATCCCGGGACGACGTTGACAGAACCCGCAGTTTACAAATACGCGGCGCAGCAAGCGCGCATCAACCGAACGAAAATTAATCAATTTAATTACCAACCAATCTGTTATACCCTGTTAGCGGGAATCTTGCGAAAGGTGACGCACGAATCCTACTATGGGTTGTACTACGAGCATGTGGTAACGCCGTTGAACCTGAACCATTCTAGCTTTGCACAACTCAAGCATCCTGGGACGACGATCGGTTATAGTGGAACGGTTCCTGGCAACTATTCGCAGCCCCACGTGCCATCTGCCAAGGACATGGCCGTTCAAATTGCCACAGGGAATGCCACAATGTCTGCTGGCGATGTCTTCAGAACGGAGCGGGCGTTGATCCAGGGAACGTTGCTCAAGAAGCGCTCTGGTGCAAATATTCTCCACCAAAGTAAGTCAACCACGGCTCACTATGCGGGAGGGATGTATCACCTCGACCGTATCGGTTACTACGGTCATGGCGTTGGCGATGACTACGAAGGGACGTATGCCCTGAGTCGCAACGGGAAGACCGGAGTCGTTCTGTTGTCGAACAACTACTATAAGGGTGGGATGTATCCGACGTGGTCAACGGAAGACCTGGCCCTCAATACCTTCCGAAATGTTAACGCGGTAAGCAAACTCTATTAGGAGTCAAGAAGTCGGCAGGTTTGCCGGCTTTTTTAGTACCTGGATAAGGCTAAAAAACTTTATCGTTAATAAATGAGCAAAGAGGAAAACGATTGCATCTGGTGTGCCCGTGGTTAGGAATGTTCCAATCCATTAGTCGATAAATGGTGGTGCGTCAACAAGGCAGCGCTCTCATATAAGTGACCAGTGGTTGTTAAGTTTAGGAACTCTTCCTATATAATTAACCAACTGAAGGATAATTAACGCTTTCATTGTGAAATAGGTTGTTGTATAATTCTACAGGTTCAAAAAGTTAGTTACGCAATTCACTTATTGGCATAAGGAGCGTGAAGAGAATGACTGTTTCAGTTAGCTGGATTGGGGCCCTTATTGGGTTAGCCCTTGCTATTATTTTGATTTTACGGAAATTAAACCCCGTCCATTCTCTATTATTGGGAACGATTGTGGGTGCACTGATTGGTGGTGCTAATTTAACACAGACCGTCAACATTGTTGTAACAGGTTCACAAAGTGTCATGGGAACCGTTGTCCGGGTCTTAGCTGCCGGCGTCTTTGCCGGGGTCATGATGGAATCCGGAGCGGCGAACGCCATTGCTCGCGGAATCGTCGATAAGTTCGGCGAGAGTCTGGCCATTCTGTCGTTGGCTTTAGCCACGATGATCATCACGGCTGTGGGGGTCTTCATCCCCGTTGCCGTTCTGATTGTGGCCCCGATTGCCCTCGAAGTGGGGAGTCGGATGCAGATTTCTAAGCTAGCACTGCTCGTTGCCTTGTCTGGTGGGGGAAAGGCCGGAAACATCATCTCGCCAAACCCGAACACGATTGCCGCAGCCCACGGGTTTCACCTGGAACTTAGCCAATTGATGGTCGCTGATTTTATCCCGGCCGTCTTTGGATTAGTGGCCACGGTGCTGATTGCCAGCCTGTTACGTCACCACGGCACGATTGCGACGATGGCTGACGTTGCGGCCAACCAGGAACAGGGCGATCAACAGGAAACAACGACCCTGCCATCGTTAGGAACGGCCATCGTGGCACCGCTCTTAGCTGTGATTTTATTGCTTATGAATCCGGTCGGAAACGTCTTACACATTGGCTTTCTTGAAAAGTTCAACGTGGATGCGATGTACATTTTGCCACTGGCTGGGCTGATCGGCATGCTCGCCATGCATCAGGGAAAGCAGGTTCTGGCTTACACCAAGGCGGGGATGGCCCGCATGACCGACGTCGTTTTGATTCTGATTGGTGCCGGTGCAATCGGAGGGCTGATCACCACCTCGACACTGCCGGCAGCTATCGTTCACTTGATCAAGATCTCCGGGATTTCCGGAACGTTCTTGGCACCAATTGCCGGGATTCTGATGGCGGCCGCAACGGCTTCCACCTCGACGGGGGTTATTTTGGCGACCGGATCCTTTGGTAAAGCCATCTTGGCCTTTGGAACGGCGCCACTGGCAGCCGCTGTGATGGTTCACACTGGGGCCACGGTCATCGACCACTTGCCACAGGGAAACTACTTCCACGTGACCGCCAACGCCATGAACATGACGTTAAAGGAACGGATGCAGTCGGTTCCTTACGAAACGGCCGTGGGGCTGACGATGACCATCGTCGGTGTCGTGATGTTTACGCTGTTCTAGCGTGACGGAAAGGATGACGAGATTATGAAAATTGTGATTGCTCCCGATTCTTTTAAGGGAAGTTTGACGGCTAAACAAGCTGCTGAAGCCATTCATACGGGGCTAAAACGGGTCTTTCCCGATGCCGACTATGAAATTGTGCCGATGGCAGACGGTGGCGAAGGGACGGTCCAGTCCCTAGTCGACGCCACGCGGGGAAGCTTTCGCCACACCACCGTCTTGAACCCTTTGGGCGAGACGGTCTCCGCTGAATATGGTCTACTGGGTGACCAGCAGACGGCGGTCATTGAGATGGCAGCGGCGAGTGGTATTCAATTTGTGAATGATGAAACGAAGAATCCACTGGTGACGACCACGTATGGGACGGGGCAGCTCATGTTGGATGCTATGCATCACGGCGCCCGGGAAATCATCATCGGTATTGGCGGGAGTGCCACAACTGATGGGGGTCAGGGGATGGCCGAAGCTCTGGGCGTTAAATTCCGCGATGCCGCTGGTAACCCCATCTCTCGTGGTGGCGGTGGTCTGGCCGATCTTGCAACGATTGATGTGAGTGGTGTGGATCCACTGGTGGCGCAGACCAAGGTGCGCATCGCTTCGGATGTGACCAATCCGTTGGTGGGAGCAACTGGTTCTGCTGCGGTGTTTGGCCCACAGAAGGGTGCCACACCAGAGATGGTCAAGGTGCTGGATGCGAACTTAACCCATTACGCTGCGGTCATCAAGGCAACGTTGGGTAAGGACTTGGCTGACTTTCCGGGTGCTGGTGCCGCTGGGGGATTAGGTGCGGGGCTACTGGCGTTTACTGATGCCAACATGGAAAAGGGTGTGGAGATCGTAGTTCGTGAAACTCATCTTAAGGAACGAGCTGCGAATGCCGATTATGCCTTCACTGGTGAGGGTGCCATCGACTTCCAGACCCAATATGGCAAGACACCCATGGGGACGGCCCAAGCGGTTAAGGCCGCTAGTCCCAATGCCAAAGTAATCGGAGTTGCCGGTAACGTTGGAGCAGGCATTGATCAACTCTACGATCTTGGTATCGATGCTATCTTCGGCATCCTACCGGGCATTGTAGATCTGCCGACCGCCATTGCGACCGGTCAGGAAAATCTGGCACGGACGGCGGAGAATATTGCCCGGGTTATTAAATAGTCTTAGTTAAGACGGGGGACTGTGACGGTGGTTGCAGCCCCTCTTTTGGTAATGTCCAAACAATAATTTAAGTAAACCATCAAATTGCTCAGTCTTAACCATTCCTTTGGTGCCCGATTGTTTGAAAGTGGTACCATTGAAACTAGAGAGACCGATTGACGATTTATACCACTTGTCAATTGATTGTATAGCAGTTGAGGGGGAGTTCAGATGATTAAGGGAATCAAATGGGCCATTGTGGGGAGTCTCATGCTTTTCGGGGGCGTCGTGGCTGGGGGTCTGGGACCGGTACCGTCGGCGCACGCAGCCAGTACGGTTAAAACAAAGTATGCCCTCGGCAATTATCAAGCTCAAAAGTTAAAGTGGGCTCGGAATAAAAATGAATACGTGATGCGGCCCAAGACGTATGCTTGGTCGGCGACCTATCAGCGCCAGGGAACCTTTCAAACACGGCCGGCGACCTATCAAACTTGCCGAGGGAATGCACCGGCAACCTTGACGACGGACCTCTATCTGCCGGTCACGGTTCGCCACTCCGGCGATTGGGGCAATCCCCAAAGCCTGGTGTTAACAAAGAACGGCCGAACCGCTTACGTAGGCTACTTGAAAACGGGAACCACGAGTACCGGATGGATCGTGAAGTATGATCTGGCGAAGTTGCGGCAGAAATTTGGTGCAACTACGGGTAACATGGCACTCATCCGCCAAGCAACTAATGCCTATTCTAAAGGGAAGGTGACCGCCCGACAGAAAACGGTGATGACGGCCATGCGGATTGGTCCCACGTTTGATTTAGGCCATGGGCAATCGCTGGCATTGAACCCGCGGACGCAACAGCTCTGGTTGAGCCGGACGAGTGGCGAGGATGGCCGGTATGGGAGTGCCGTGCGGGTCTCGACCCGTACCTTGCGGCCAGTTCAGACGGTCGACTATCGGCTGGTCAATAAGATTGGTGCTAAAATAGCCGTCAACAGTACCCTCACGTTTGATAAGCGTGGGTACGCCTACTTCAGCAGTTATAGTGGTAAGCGCGCCCTGCGCGTTTATCGGGGAACCATTTCTAAGAAGGGGGTTCACTTCAAGCTGGTCATGCAGGGGCTGAAGTATCGGCCCGGACAGACACACCAGTCGATTGCTTACAATGCCAAGAATGATCGACTCTACTTTGTTAGCGACGACGCGATTTCTTCCGTACCGTTAGCGAAGTTGAACCGCGGTAGGGTTAAGCCTAAAGATGTAAAAGCAACGGTCTTTGCCAGTCACCGCGAGTTCGAAGGCCTGTCGTTTACCGGCAGTGGTCAAGCCTATGTGCTCTTGAACCGGGGGCCAGAAGTGATGCGGTTAACCTTTAAATAGCCATAAAAAAATTCCGAGACAACGTGTCCCGGAATTTTTGGTGTTTACTTTAATTAGAGTAGTAATAGCGTCCCGCTGTTTAAGAAGGACAGCGTCTCATTTTAAAAGCTATCCTAGCCGGAAGAGACCAGAGATGATTAAGCCAAAGCACCCATTGGATCCCATGGTGCCAAGACCGTTGGTTCTTCAGTTTCTTGCGTCTTCTTTAAGTTGTCAGGCAGGAATTGCTTGTTGACGACGACTTGGTAGCAGTATTCGTCCATCCAGGCGTCACTCATCACGAAGTAACCCTTCGTGCCGACCTTTTCACCCCAAGAGTTTTCAACCTTCCACTTGGTTGGTTGGCCATCGACTAAGTTGACACCAGTCAAGACCATGGCGTGGGTCATCATGCTTTCCCCGTAGTCCAGGCGTTCTGCCTTGGTCGTGGAGAAGTCGATGTTGAAGAGGGCATCCTTGTCGTAGAACTTGGTGTCCATGATCCCCTTTTGACGTTCTGAGGATTGACCAACGTCACAACCGAACCAAACGGATTGGCCAGCTTGTAATTGCTTGATGGCCAAGGCTTTGAAGTCCTTCATCGTGACGTTTAAATGCTTCACTTGGCGGCCGTTGACCACGTTACCCAGCATTTCAACCGTGTAGGTGTGGTTGTAAGGCTTGTCGTCAGTAGGAGCGTTGATGATGGAAACGTAATCGCTCAGGTCCCAGTTGACGTACTTGTCAAAGAAGGACTTTGGCGTTAAGCCCTTGTCGATGTGGTAGTTCTTGTCGTCGTCGCGGTATTCGAAATCAAATTCGCTAACAGGTTCGCCGAGTGAGAAACTCAGTAAGCGGTAAACTTCACCAAGCATCTTGTCTTTAGCAGCGGCAATGTCAGCATCGCTGGCTTTGTCGGCAACTAACTTACGTAAAGTTACGGCGTCTTTCCGCAGCTTTAAGTTCAGCGTGCTGTTGAGTTCGCTAGACTTGGAACTGTTGTAAGTTTCAGGCATAACGGACTTAGGCACGATCCCGTACTTTTCAATGATGGCGCATAGCATGTCCCATTGACCACCATCTTGTTGTGGGGTAGCCATTAAGAAGGCGACCTTACGGCTAGAGGTTGGTTGGTCAGCGGTGGCCAAGACGTTTTCGTAGAAGTAGTTGGCTTTTTCAAATTTGTCCCAGAAGTTGGTGTAGTTTTGAGATAATTCAAAGTCACTTAAGTTGAAGAGGTCGGCTAAATGATGACGCATCGTGTTCAATGCGGCAAACATCCAGCAACGACCACTTTGCTTTTGGTTAGCAACTTTCCCAGTATCCAAATCGATGGAGAAGACGGGAGTCATGTCGGTTTCAGAAGCATAATCGGCAGAGGTTGCTAAGATTCCTTGATGGCTGACGGCGCGTTCCAAAACCTTTGCGGTGGGGTCGGCAGCTAAAGCTTGTTGATAACGGGCGGTTTGGTCCGCCGTAATTTCTTTACTCAATGACGTCACTCTCCTAACTTATTTCTCTCATTGTACTCCAATATTCTCATTTTTTGTATAGATACCCGAAAGTTGTTTAAAAAATGGACGAGCGGACCTCAGTAAGAGCGGTGCTAACGGGATTTTGAATCAAAAAGGACCCCGCAATACGATTCGTATCGAGGAGTCCTACCATAAAGAATTAAATTGAATGATCCCTGGATAGTCGGACAGGCTTAGTCGTAATTAAGATGCTTGTCTTGATCGAGGGCGTTGATTTCGGCAATTTCAGCGGCTGTTAAGTTGAAACCGGAAATTTCGAAATTTTCCTTAACTCGTGCTGGCTTTGAGGACTTAGGGAAGACCACGAAGCCCGTGTCGACTTGCCACCGTAAAACAATTTGAGCGGGTGACTTGCCATACTTTTCAGCTAACTTGGTAATCACGGGGTCTTCAAGAATTAAGTGGCCGTGACCGATTGGGGAGTAACCTTCGTTGATCAAACCATTGTCCGTGTCGAACTTGCCTAATTCGGCTTGTACCTTGTAAGGGTGGCGTTCGATTTGGTTGACCATTGGCTTAACCTTAGCCATGGCAAAGACTTGTTCGAGTTGACTTTCGGAGAAGTTGGAGACACCGATAGCCCGAACCTTCTTTTGTTGGTAGAGGGTTTCTAAGGCACGCCAAGTATCCAGCGTCAGCTCGAAGTTTTCTTCGTTTGGCCAGTGGATCAGGTATAAGTCCAAGTAGTCCAGTTGCAGGTCGGCTAGCGTCTTGTCAAAGGCAGCCAAGGTCTTGTCGTAGCCTTGATCAGCGTTCCAAACCTTGGACGTGATGAACAGGTCAGAACGGTCAATACCGGAAGCCTTGATGGCTGCACCAACGGCTGGTTCGTTGCCGTAGATGTGTGCACAGTCGAGATGCCGATAGCCGGCGTCTAAGGCCGTCTTGATTGCTGCCGGAACATCCTTACTGTCAATTAAGTAAGTTCCGAATCCTAACATTGGAATGGTAACGCCGTTGCTTAATTGTGTCGTTTCCATGTAATTACCTCGCTCTACAAATATTTTAAAGTATCTAAACACATACAACTATGATACACTACTGCGCCAATAGTTTCATGGATAGACCCTTACCGATTACGATAGGGTAGTGTGATAAACGCCATTAAAAAATCACCCACGCAATTCGATCGTAGAATTGGTGGGTGACTATTAAATCTTTAATTGGTGAGGATTAGTCGCGAGCGTTCAAGACTTCTGGACCGTCTTGACGACCAACGATAACCGTGTTGACCGTGTCTAAGAACAGGCCGTGTTCAACAACACCCACGATGCCATTCAAGGTGTTGGCTAAGTCGTGGGGATGATCGATGCGACCCAAGTGTAAGTCGATGATGTAGTTCTTGGAGTCGGTCAAGACGTGGCTACCGTCTTCGTTCATCCGGAAGCTAGGGTGTAAGTCCATCTTGTCCAACTTTTCCAGGACGTGGCTGGAACCGAATGGAATAACTTCTAGTGGTAGTGGAAACTTGCCTAAGTGGTGAACCATCTTGCTTTCGTCAACGATCCACATGTTCTTCGTGGAGTTGATTGCAACGATCTTTTCCCACAGGTGAGCGGCACCGCCACCCTTAATCCCTTGGAAGTTGTCGTCAATTTCGTCGGCACCATCGATGGTTAAGTCGAGGTGGTCAACTTCATCCAGTTGTTTGATGGTGATGCCCAGGGATTCGGCTTGCTTAGCGGAGCGGTCTGATGTTGCGACCCCCACAATGCTTAAACCTTCTTCTTTGACGCGCTTACCTAGAGCGTCGATCATGTAGCGAACGGTCGAGCCGGTTCCGATTCCTAAAATCATGCCATCCTTCACGTACTTGACGGCTTCTTGGCCAACGAGGGCTTTTAATGCGTTTTGATCCATCTTAACTACTCCTCTTCTATGTGTTCTGGGTGTAAGGCAACTGGTCGCACGGCATCCGCACCGCTAACGGGCAACTGATGCGCCGCTAGAAAATCGGCGGGGTGGGTCGCAAAGTAACGCTTGGCGTACGGGTCCAGTAATTTCACACTGACTTTGGCGGTTGTTGCCAGTTGGGTAAAACGTTTTATCAGTTGCTCAGTTAACGCGGTAGCGGGCTGGGCAGGGCGTACAAAAATCTGCTCGAGAACCCAAGTGGATTCATCTAAACTCAGGTAGTGCAAGCTTGCCAGTAGCCGGTCGTCGTCAACGATTGTCAGCTCACCCGGACGTTCCGTAATCGTCATGGTTATTTGCTCCTTTTGTGACCAGATTCACTCCTAATTTTGGTCTATCCGCGGGGCCTTGTCAACTAATTTTCGCTGGCGAACAATTTTGCTGGTATTCTCACTGAAAGGTAGGTACTCTAGTAAGAGGTTATTCGACAGTCGAAGCCATTTCTATTTTGGTCATAGGGTGTTAGAATAGACGGCCGTGGCGTCAATAAATGCCACGATTAGTTGTAGAAATAATACGGATAGTAATTGAATATAATTTTAGACATAAAAGGAGTGTCACGATGCATCGAGGATTTGAAATTGTCAGTAAATATGCGGGACAAGATATTAAGGTGCCTTACCGCACCACACAACAGGCTGCAGGGTATGATTTCGAGTGTGCCGAGGACTTCACCTTGCCCTCGATTTGGCGGCATGACCTGCTTCACGCGTTCAAACGGCTCTGGCACCGTGATCTCTTAACGACGGAGGAATTGGTCGCGGGTCAGCATGACTTGAAGCCTTGGCTGGTACCCACGGGCGTTAAGGCTTACATGGCGCCCGGCGAGGTGCTCTTGCTGGCGAACCGTTCGAGCAATCCCCTGAAGCACAATCTGATTCTGCCCAATGGGGTCGGTGTGATTGATGCGGACTATTATAATAATGAAAAGAACGAGGGCGAAATCTTCGTTCAGCTGGTCAACGTTGGTCTGAAGGATCAAGTGATCAAGAAGGGACAACGCATTGCTCAGGGGATATTCATGCCATTTCTGTTGGCCGACGGAGAGCGGATTCCAAGTCAACAACGGACTGGTGGATTTGGGTCCTCTGATCGCAACTAAATCTTTACATTTGAAGCTGATAGACTAGTGGGGAAACACCCCCGAGATATGCTAAAATGAAAGTGCTGAAAGTAAACGGATAAGGGGGATGAACGTGGCTAAAACGAAAACGAAATTTGTCTGTCAGAATTGTGATTATAGCTCCCCCCGGTACCTGGGACGCTGCCCCAATTGTGGGGAGTGGAACACCATGGTCGAAGAGGTTATCACGCCGGCTGCGGCCAAGCCTCAGTCAACACGAACGACGGTGACTGGCGAGCATTCTAAGCCACAATTGATGAATGACATCAAGCACACGACGGAAATGCGGGTCAAGACCCAAATGAACGAACTTAACCGGGTGCTGGGTGGCGGTATCGTACCCGGGTCATTGATCCTGATTGGTGGAGATCCCGGTATTGGGAAATCGACGCTGCTGCTCCAAGTGTCCGGCCAGTTGAGTGCGACCGGGGGCAAGGTGCTCTACGTGTCCGGGGAAGAAAGTGCTTCGCAGATCAAGATGCGTGCCGACCGGTTAGTCGTCAATAGCGACAACCTCTACCTCTATCCGGAGACGGACATGGCTAGTATTCGGGCCAACATTGAAGAGATGCAACCAGATTACGTGGTCATTGACTCCGTGCAAACCATGCAGGCCCCAGGGATCGAATCGGCAATTGGGTCGGTTTCTCAGATTCGGGCGGTGACTGGTGAGCTGATGCAGATTGCCAAGACTAACGGCATTACGATTTTTGTCGTGGGTCACGTGACTAAGGGTGGCGCGATTGCCGGTCCTAAGATTCTGGAACACATGGTGGATACCGTGCTGTACTTTGAAGGGGACCTGCATCACACCTACCGGATTCTGCGAGCGGTCAAGAACCGATTTGGCTCGACCAATGAGCTGGGAATCTTTGAAATGCGTGAGGGTGGTCTCTATGAGGTGGCCAATCCTTCGGAGATCTTCTTGGAGGAACGGCTAAAGGATGCGACTGGTTCGGCCATTGTAGTTTCGATGGAAGGAACTCGGCCTATCCTGGTCGAAGTGCAAGCACTGATTTCACCATCGGTCTTCGGTAACGCCCAACGGACATCGAGTGGCTTGGATCGCAACCGAGTGGCTTTACTGATGGCCGTATTGGAGAAGCGCGCCAACCTGATGCTTCAGAATCAAGACGCTTTTCTGAAGGCCGCTGGTGGTGTGAAGTTGGATGAACCAGCGATTGACTTGGCGATTGCCATGAGCATTGCCTCCAGTTACCGTGACACGGCAACGGAACCCAGTGACTGCTTCGTGGGTGAAGTGGGGTTGACTGGTGAAATTCGCCGGGTCAGCCGCATTGAGTCCCGGGTAGCAGAAGCCAAGAAGCTTGGCTTCAAACGAATCTTCGTGCCTAAGAACAACATGCAAGGATGGAATCCACCGGCCGGCATCAAGGTCGTCGGGGTCTCAACCCTGTGTCAGGCATTGAAACTAGCACTGGATATTTGATGTTGTTGAGGGCCATTCGGGTTAGCAATATGTTGGATTGCATGAAAGCAGGACCACTTAAATTAGTTGAAATGTGATTGCAATAAGCATGATTGGGTTAAAAAAACTAGCTTGAGCCGGAGGAGGACAGGGATGGAACCAGCTGTGAAGGTGGTGTTAGCTGGCGATTTTTAGCCAGGTTACACCATGGACGTGTTTGAAGACTCGTTGATTTTTACGAGGCTTCAAACCGAGGACCAAGACCGATTCTCAGGCTTGGTCCGGTCCCCACAGCAGGTGGAATCCCTGTCAGCCGCAGGCGCAGTTAGTTGCAAGTTTTTAATTAAATTATGGTGATTTGAAAGGAGGTGAACGTATGCGTAAGAAAACAGTTATTCTCGTGATCTTCGCCATCCTAGGTGGTGTCATGGGGGTGGCGTACCTTTCTCGCTTTTGGCACCTCATTGGGATGAACAGTCCGCTCGTCAACAACATCTTAGTTAACATTTTAGTTGGTGCAATTATTTTCCTCATTCTGGGGTTGTTGTTTGCTGGACTGATCATGCGGGTGGTCAATAAGCTAGAAGCCTATCTCAATAAACAGAATCCAATGACGATTCTCTTTGGCAGCTTGGGCGCAATTATTAGTTTGGCATTGGCCCTGCTGATTTCGTCGTTTCTTTTCCGGGTGCCATCGTTCTTCATCAGTACTTTCATTCCGTGGATTCTGATGCTGTTGTTTGGGTATCTCGGTTTCCGGATCGGGACGCGACTGAGTAAGGTCCGTGCCGAAGAGTGGCGTAAGTTGTTCCAGTCACGGAGCAAGAAAGCTAGCGAAGAGGAATCTAAGAAAGTCATCGATAAACAAACGGAACCCAACTTCCATCACTATAAGATCTTGGATACCAATATTTTAATCGATGGTCGGATCTATGATCTGGCCAAGACGGGGTTCCTGGAAGGGACATTGTTGGTTCCTAACTTCGTGTTGTATGAATTGCAGTACATCGCGGATTCCAGCGACTCCATCAAACGGGTTCGTGGACGTCGGGGGTTAGATATCTTAAACAAACTCCAGAACGAAAACATCATGCCGATTGAAATGTACGAAGGCGACTTTGAGGATATTCCCGAAGTCGACAGTAAATTGATTCGACTGGCCAAGGAAAATGGTGGGGTCATCGTCACCAACGATTACAACTTGAACAAGGTTATCCAGTTCCAAAACGTTCAAGTCCTCAACATTAATTCCTTAGCTAACGCCCTGAAGCCTCGGGTAATTCCGGGTGAAAACCTGCACGTCATGGTGGTTAAGAACGGGACCGAACGGCAGCAAGGGGTCGCCTATCTCGATGATGGCACGATGGTCGTCGTCGAAGATGGGAAGTACTTCATCAACAAGCAGTTGGATGTGGTCGTAACGAGTGCCATCCAGACCGATGCTGGGCGGATGATCTTTGCCAAGCCCGTGCATTCTAGCAGAAACATTGAAGAGGATGCCGGGGGCAAGGGCCAATCGAAGAAACCGAAGCGGTCGCGGTAAATAACCGCTTACTTGAGATTTCTGGGAGAGATTAAGGGTCACACCTTTATTTTTCCGGTTTGTCATTGTACACTAAGAACAATGTGTCATCTCACAGATGGCAGTTAAACACTAAATTACGTAAATAATGGAGAAAGAGGCGCAAACGTTTTGGCGAAAAATTCAATTCGGGTTCGGTACGCACCGAGTCCTACCGGTCATTTGCACATTGGTAATGCCCGGACAGCGATCTTTAATTACTTATTTGCCCGGCACAACAAGGGTAAGTTCATCATCAGAATCGAAGATACCGATACTAAGCGGAACATCGCGGATGGTGAAAGAAGCCAACTGGAAAACCTGAAGTGGTTAGGTTTGGACTGGGATGAAGGTCCCGATGTTGGTGGCGACTACGGTCCCTACCGGCAATCAGAACGGCGCGACATTTACACGCCACTGATCCAACAACTGATCGATGAAGGCAAGGCCTACGAATCTTACCGGACGGAAGATGAATTACAAGCCGACCGTGAAGCCCAAAAGGCCCGCAAAGAAATGCCACACTACGAATATGAATACGCTGGTATGGATGAAGCCGAAAAGCAAGCTGCTATCGATGCCGCTAAAGCTAAGGGCTTGAAGCCAGTTATTCGTTTCCGCGTCCCAAAGGATGAAATCTTTGCTTGGGATGACATGGTTAAGGGGAACGTTTCCTTTAATTCCGATACCATTGGTGGGGACTTCGTCATTGCGAAGCGCGATGGGATGCCAACTTACAACTTCGCCGTTGTTGTTGACGACCACAAGATGGCCATCAGCCACGTTTTCCGTGGGGACGACCACGTTGCCAACACGCCTAAGCAATTGATGATCTACCAAGCCTTTGGTTGGGAAGCACCTAAGTTTGGTCACATGAGCCTGATCATCAGCAAGGATACTGGTAAGAAGTTGTCCAAGCGTGACGAATCCGTGCTCCAATTCATCGAACAATACCGTGACTTGGGTTACCTGCCAGAAGCCATGTTCAACTTCATTCTGTTGTTGGGCTGGTCTCCAGTTGGGGAAGATGAAATCTTCAACCGTAAGCAATTCATCAAGATGTATGATGAAACGCGTCTGAGTTCATCCCCCGCAACCTTTGACAGTGATAAGCTGGACTGGTTGAACAACCGTTACGTGAAGGATGCTGACGAAAGCACCATCGTGGACTTGGCCTTGAAGCAATTGATCAAGGCGGGGAACGTTCCTGCTAACCCAGACACGAACACCATCGAATGGTCGCGTCAATTGATCAACCTGTACAAGCAACAAATGAGCTACATGGCACAGATCAACGACATGGCTTCCGTCTTCTTCCAAGAACCAGAACAAGTTTCTGGCGCTGCACTGGAAGAAATCAGCAATGATACGGCACCAGTTGTCTTAAAGGCATTTGCTGAAGAAATCGAAAAGCTCGATCTGTTTGATTCCGTTGAAATTTTCCACGTGATCAAGCGGGTTCAAGCCAAGACCGGTATCAAGGGTCGTCAATTATGGATGCCAATCCGAATTGCCGTAACCCACGAAATGCACGGTCCAGAATTACCTGAATCAATTGAATTAGTCGGCCGTAAGACCGCATTACAACACATTCACCAAACTTTGGCCCAACTCGAAGGCTAACGTTTTGGTAAAGAAGCCGAATGAGGGGCCATTGGCCGTCCATTCGGCTTTTTGCTAACCGCTCTGGTATGCTACAATGGAGCTAACTCATTCGACATCCTGGGGTTGGTGCACACATGTCGCCTCCCGGGCGGTTCTGAAGATACTGATTGGATACCAATGCATGCGTAAGTTCATATCATTTATGAGGGACTAGACAATCGCGTAGGGATAGGTCAGTGTAAGCCGGAGGTTGGTTCTGGAGATGCTCAGGTGTGTCGTTTTCCTTGGCCGAGTGATTTGCTCGGTCTAGGAAAAGGCCAAGCTTGAAGACTCGTGTTCTGTGCGAGGCTCCAAGTTGTGCCCACCCGTTCCAGTATCTCCAGAACCAACCGGAAGGCAAAGTCGATTGCTGCCCACTCAGCGATGTCGAAACGAAGCAATATATAAAGGTTACGCGAAAGGAGCCTCGCGATGCTCAAAGTATTTAATACCATGACCCGCCAGAAAGAGACCTTCGAACCCATCACTCCCGGAGTGGTTAACATGTATGTGTGTGGTCCGACCGTCTATAACTATATTCATATTGGGAACGCGCGAAGTGCCATTGCTTTTGACACGATTCGGCGTTACTTCGAATATCGCGGCTATCAGGTGAAGTACATTTCTAACTTTACCGATGTCGATGATAAAATGATCAATCAAGCGAAAAAATTAAACATTACCGTTCCCGAATTGGGTGATCGGTTCATCAAAGCCTTCAAGGAAGACACGGCTGCATTGAACATCGAACCAGCAACCGCTAACCCGCGGGCTACGGAACACATTCCCGAAATCATTGAATTCGTGCAGGACCTGATCGACAAGGGCTACGCTTATCCAGTTGATGGGGATGTTTATTACCGGGCACACAAGTTTTCCCATTACGGCGAATTGTCCCATCAGAACCTGGATGAGCTCGAAGAAGGGGCTTCTCAGCACACCAACGATGAAGAGACGGCGCGTAAGGAAGATCCTGTCGACTTTGCTCTCTGGAAGGGGGCTAAGCCGGGTGAAATCTCCTGGCCGTCTCCTTGGGGTGCGGGTCAACCTGGTTGGCACATCGAGTGCTCCGTCATGTCAACGCACTACCTCGGTGATACCTTTGACATCCACGGTGGTGGTGAAGACCTGACCTTCCCCCACCATGAAAATGAAATTGCACAGAGCGAAGCCAAGACGGGTAAGACGTTCGTCCACTACTGGTTACACAACGGTTTTGTGACGGTCGGCGACGAGAACGAAAAGATGAGTAAGTCACTAGGCAACTTCGTGACGGTTCACGACATCTTGAAGACCATCGACCCGCAGACGTTGCGTTTCTTCATGGCTACGACCCAGTACCGACGGCCAATTCAATACAGCCAACGGAACCTGGACACGGCGGCGCGGAACCTGGAACGGCTTCAGACCTCATACAACAACATGGGATATCGTCTGAAGGATGCCGAAGATGGCAATGATCCGAAGGTTGAGCAGGAAATTCGGCAGATCATCGCGGACTATAACGATGCCATGGACGACGACTTCAACGTGCAAAACGGGGTTGCCGAGGTTCATGACCTAGCGCGGTTGGGTAACGTGTATGCTGAACGGCCAGTGGTCTTTAGCGGGACACTGACGTTTATTCGCCAGACCTTAGCCGACCTGCTCAGCGTGTTCGGTGTGGAGCTGGCAGAAGCTGACGCGTTGGGTGATGATCGAATTCAGGCACTGATCGATGAACGGTTGGCTGCCCGGAAGAACCGGAACTTTGAACGTAGTGATGAAATTCGTGAACAACTGAAGAGCCAAGGAATTATCTTGGAAGACACGCCCCAAGGGACGCGTTGGAGAAAGGGAAATTAATGACTGAACAAACAGAACAAGTCGATTTTCGACAATTAAACGGGGTCGCACTGGCCTACATGGGCGATGCCGCCTACGAAGTAATTATTCGTCAACACCTGATTGCGGAGGGACTAGCTAAGCCTAACCATCTGCAGAAGAAGGCGACCCATTACGTCTCAGCGAAGGCGCAAGCCGCACTGATCGACCTGATGGAAAAGGATGGCATCTTAAGTGATGACGAGTGGACGATGTTTAAGCGTGGGCGCAATGCCAAGAGTTACACGCACGCCAAGAACACGGACGTCGTGACCTACCGTATTTCTACCGGGTTTGAAGCCTTGATGGGCTACTTAGCACTCAGTGGACAACAGGACCGGGTCAACGAATTGGGTAAATGGTGCATTGAACAAGTAGAAGCGGGGCGGACTGAATAATGAATCCAGAAAACGAAACGAACGACGTATCTAACGATTTTGTCATCGGCCGGCATCCAGCCGTTGCCGCATTGCGTAGCCAACAGACCATCAACAAGGTTTTCTTGCAGAGTGGGTTGAAGGCCGAGGCGATTGACGAGATTCGTCAATTGGCCAAGAAGCGTCACTTGGTGATCTCAGAAGTGCCTAAGCAAAAGCTGGACCAACTGACGGATCATCAGAATCACCAAGGGGTAGCCCTGGGTGTTGCGGCGTTTGAATATGCTAGTATCGATGACCTGTTCGCTAAGGCCGAAGCAGCCGGTGAGGCGCCTTTCTTCCTGATCCTGGATGGTGTCGAAGATCCCCACAACTTGGGGTCCATCTTGCGGACGGCCGACGCCAGTGGCGTTCACGGGGTAATCATTCCCAAGCGCCGCGCCGTTGGGTTGACCTCGACCGTTGCTAAGACCTCGACTGGGGCCATTGAAACGGTGCCGGTTGCTCGGGTCACTAACCTGGTCAACACGGTTCATGAACTGAAGGAACGGGGCATGTGGATCTTTGGGACCGACATGGAAGGTTCCGACTACCGGGACTGGAACGCCAAGGGCGCCGTTGGTCTGATCATTGGTAACGAGGGCAAGGGAATTTCTCGCTTGCTCAAGGAAACGGTTGACGAGATGCTGACGATTCCAATGGTTGGGTCCGTGCAAAGCCTAAACGCTAGTGTGGCTGCTGGCCTGCTGATGTATCAAGGCTTCAGTTCTCGACACCCAGTCCAACACTGAACGAAGGGATGAGCGTGGGAAAATGAAAGAAGATATTCTTATTGTCGACGCCTATAACATGATCGGCAACTGGCCCAAGCTCAACCGGCTAAAGCTCAGTGATCGGTTACCGGAGGCCAGGGACTTACTCCTGTCCATGTTGGCAAACTATAAAAAGCTACGGGACGCCTCAATTACCGTGGTTTTTGACGCGATGTATGTACCCGGTATCTCCAAGAGTTATCGGCAGTTCGATCTGGAAGTCGTCTGGACGAACCGTGACGAGACGGCGGATAGCTATATTGAAAAGCTAGCCAAGGAGCGTCAGACACGGTTTACCCAGGTGACGGTCGCCACCAGTGATCAGGCCGAACAGTGGACCATCTTTTCAGAGGGGGCCCTGCGGATTCCTGCCGGAGAGCTGTTGCGTGACATCGAACGGGCGCAGAATGAGGTCAAACAGACCGCCCGTGAGTTTGCGGATAAGGGCTTGGTACGTAAGTCGCCGTGGAACGACCAACAGCTGTACAAGCTGGAAAAGTTGCGGGACCAAATGATGGCGCGCCCAGATCATGGGCACCGACCAAAGCACTAGCTGTCATACGTTAGTGTGGGTTGGGACTTACCCTATAGAATACTAATGTAAAAAAACTAAAAGTAGTCGCACGTTTTCCGAATATAAATTATTTTGTTTTCGGTCATGTGACTGTGAGCCACTTCGACCAATCCTTAAAAGGTTGGTTGGGTGGCTTTTTGCGTACCATAGAGATAGTAGACGGTGTTTGGATAGTGAATTAGGCTAACTAACGATTTGAGCGGTGATGGCTATCGACGATTAAGGCCGAGCGCACACTAACCAGAGATTGTTGGTAGATAGATGCAATTATAAAAAGATAAATTTTATTTAAACGTCCGTTCGCTCGGCAATGGGGAGGGCCTCCTTTAGACTAGAAATAGACCCAATAAGGAGGCTTTCCCATTGATCGAATTAAGTGATACACAGCTCCTCTTTCTCATCCGTGAATCGCTGGATTCGCCCGCATTACTGGTGCTATTTGAACGCTATCGGCCGGTGCTGTTTAAGATCCAGAGCAAGTATTTCATTCCCGACCACGACCTTGATGATTGGAATCAGGAGGCCTTGTTGGTATTCTGTCGCGTTGTGCAACGGTACGAGATCGCGCGAATGAAGAGCTTTGGCGCCTTCTACCGGCGGGCACTCTTGTTTCGGGTGTACGATTTGATTCGCCAGAGTCAGACGCAGAAGCGCCTTGAAGATCGTTTGGCAGTCTCCCTGGAAGCCAATCGCGTATTTATCTGTGACACGGTCGGGGATGCACGGTGGGTGCTGCGGGAGAGCCTAGAGGTGAAGGATGCGGTTCGCCAGGTAGGGGAACGTCTATCTGGCATTGAACGCGGTGTCTTCAACGACCTCCTGCAGGGACAGTCCTTACAGGGAATCAGTCAGGCGCGGGCCCTGTCGCTAGCTCAAGTCACCAGTGCGGCTCACAGGAGTCAGATAAAGCTCCGTGAAGTCTTTGCCGAATGATTGACGGGCGGGAAAGACAATGGTAAACTACACCAGTATGAGTTGAACATGATTTGATTAAAGGTGGTGGCAAGATGGCTCAAAGGAAAATTGCTCTGGCCTGTTCAGTATGTGGGTCGCGAAATTACACCATCACAGCAAGTGCGACCCGCACTAAGCGTCTAGAGGTTATGAAGTTCTGTAAGGTTTGTGGGAAACATACGTTACACCGCGAAACCCGTTAATGTGACTGATCGTAACACCAAAACACTACAATCTATTAGGAGGCAACACCATGCGTTTATTCCGTTTCTTTAAGGCGGTCGGACAGGAAATGAAGCAAGTTTCTTGGCCTGGTCCTAAGCAAACGCGGCACGATACTGGTACCGTTATTGGCATTTCCGTGCTCTTCGCGATCTTCTTCGCGGTCGTTGACTGGATCGTTCAGTACGGCTTAAAGTTCATCGCCTAGGTGAATTGTCAGTGGTCAAATACGGCCAGATATGGTATATTAAGTAGCAACAGGAACTTCGTGTATTGCGGAGTTTTTTTATTTTGGACGAAAAAGTCAATTATTAAAGGAGTGCACCACACATGGTTGAGTCAGCTGAAAAGCAATGGTACGTACTACACACGTACGCCGGATACGAAAACAAGGTTATGGCAAACTTGGAATCCCGTGCCGAATCAATGGGGATGCAGGACAACATTTTCCGTGTCGTTGTTCCTGAAGAAGAAGAACACGAAGTTAAGAATGGTAAGGACAAGGTCACGATGGAAAAGACCTTCCCTGGCTACGTCTTAGTCGAAATGGTCATGAGTGACCAAGCTTGGTACATTGTCCGGAACACGCCTGGGGTTACTGGGTTCTTGGGTTCCCATGGTCAAGGTAGTAAGCCAACGCCACTGTTGCCTGACGAAGTGGAACGTATCTTACGTCGTGTGGGGATCTCCGCACGTCACGCTGAATTGGACGTTGCACCTGGCGACTCCGTAACCATCGTGGATGGTGCCTTCAGCGGCTTAGTTGGTAAGATCACGGAAGTCGACAACGAAAAGATGAAGTTGAAGGTCAACATCGACATGTTCGGTCGGGAGACCAGTACGGAACTCAACTTCGATCAAGTCGACCCTATCCTGGGTTAATCCGGCTTTTTCAGAAAAGAACTTGTTGCAGTTAGTAAAGTGTGGTATGATTCTCAGGTATGCGTGATGCATATTTTTCAAAGTGGGAGGGGCAAACTAACAGCCCCACTTACCACACACGGACTCAAGGAGGTATTGTCTCGTGGCTAAAAAAGTAGCTAATGTCGTTAAATTACAAATTCCTGCGGGTAAAGCAACCCCAGCTCCCCCAGTTGGACCAGCTTTAGGTCAAGCAGGTATCAACATCATGGGCTTCACTAAGGAATTCAACGCTCGTACCGCTGACCAAGCTGGTATGATCATTCCTGTTGTGATCAGTGTCTATGAAGATCGTTCCTTTGATTTCATCACTAAGACTCCTCCAGCAGCAACGCTGTTGAAGAAGGCTGCTGGTGTTGAAAGTGGTTCCGGCGAACCTAACACGAAGAAGGTTGCTACGGTAACCAAGGATCAAGTTAAGCAAATCGCTGAAACTAAAATGCAAGATCTAAACGCAGCTGATGTTGAAGCAGCTATGCGCATGATTGAAGGTACTGCCCGGAGCATGGGCTTCACGGTCGAAGGTTAAGCTCAGTTTTCGGATAGTCGGACACTTCACGAAAATGAAATGTGTCAAGTGGGAGGTTTATCCGTTACAACCACATTTGCAAGGAGGAATACACAAAATGGCTCACAAACGAGGTAAAAAGTATCAAGACGCTGCGAAATTGGTCGAGGCTGACAAGGTCTACACCATGGGCGACGCCGTTGATTTAGTTAAGAAGATGGATTTCGCTAAGTTCGATGCAACTGTTGAAGTTGCCTTCAAGCTTAACGTTGACACGAAGCAAGCGGACCAACAACTCCGTGGCGCATTAGTATTGCCAAATGGTACCGGTAAGGAAACCACGGTAATCGTATTCGCTAAGGGTGACCAAGCTAAGGCTGCTGAAGCAGCTGGTGCTGACGTTGTTGGTGAACAAGACTTAGTAGAACGCATCCAAGACGGTTGGTTGGACTTTGACGTTGCTATTGCAACGCCAGACATGATGGCCCAAGTTGGTCGTTTAGGTCGGGTCTTAGGACCTAAGGGCTTAATGCCTAACCCTAAGACGGGGACTGTTACGATGAACGTCGAAAAGGCTGTTTCCGATGCTAAGAACGGGCAAGTTACTTACCGGACTGACCGGGATGGTAACGTTGCTGTTCCATTTGGTAAGGTTTCCTTTGATGCTGACAAGCTTGCCGGCAACTTGAAGACCATTGCTGAAACGATTGTTCGCATTCGTCCAGCTGCTGTACGTGGGACTTACGTTCAACACGTTTCAATTTCTTCAACGTTCGGCCCTAGCGTCGACGTTGACTTGGCTTCATTATTAGCCTAAGTTAAAACGTGAATTAAAAAAATCCCTTGCAGTGCATTGACAGTAATGTCGAAGTATTGTATGCTATTGAAGTTGTATTTAATAGATCCTACCTAAGACTCAGGTGGCCTAATGGTCTTAATTTCCTGCCGAGGCAGAAGTTTACTTAAACTTTTGACTCCTTATGTCTTGGTGGCATAGGGATTTTTTTATCCCACCAAACTTTTCCGGGAGGTGAAATAATTTGAGTGAACAAGCTATTGCTATCAAAGCAAAAAAGGTTGATGAGGTTGTTGAAAAATTCAACAACGCCGTCAGTGCTATCGTTGTTGACTACCGTGGTTTAACTGTTGAAGAAGCAACTGAATTACGGAAGCAATTGCGTGAAGCAGGCGTTCATATGAGCGTTATCAAGAACAAGATTTTGGTTCGGGCTGCTGAAAAGGCTGGTTACGAAGGTCTTAACGATCTTTTCGCTGGTCCTACTGCCGTTGCTTTCTCTGACGAGGATGCAATTGCCCCAGCTAAGGTTTTGAAGAAATTTGCTGATGGTGTTGACGACCTTGAAATCAAGGGTGGTTTCATCGAAGACAAGATTGTCTCCGTTGACGAAATCAACACTTACGCTACCTTACCTAGTCGTGAAGATCTTCTTTCTATGCTGGCTAATGTCTTACAGGCACCAGTACGGAACGTGGCTTACGCTGTTAAGGCTATTGCTGAAAAGGGTGACGAAGGCGACGCAGCCTAAGTCCCTGATTCAAATTGAAACATAAAATATAAAACCCAATTATTGGAGGAAAATAACATGGCTTTTGATAAAGATGCTATCATCGCTTCTCTTAAAGAAGCATCAATTACTGACCTTAACGACTTAGTTAAGGGTATCGAAGACGAATTCGGCGTTTCTGCTGCTGCACCAGTTGCTGCAGCCGGTGCTGCTGGTGGCGACGCTGCTGCCAAGGATTCATTCGACGTTGAATTAACTGAATCTGGTGACGCTAAGGTTAAGGCTATCAAGGCTGTCCGTGAAATCACTGGTTTAGGTTTGAAGGACGCTAAGGGTCTTGTTGACAACGTACCATCTGTCATCAAGGAAGGCCTTTCAGAAGACGAAGCTAACGACATCAAGGAAAAGCTTGAAGCCGCTGGTGGTGTGGTTACGCTTAAGTAATCACTTACACTTCGAAAATAAAGAAGTCGCTGCCTCCGGGTGGCGGCTTTTTGTTTTTCATCACCATTCTGGGAGTTAAGCCGTTAGCCGGGGTAAGCTAATGTTTAGATTGCCAGCCTATAATGGGGCCCGAGGGTTTCTAGGGAGTCGTGTCTCGCTGCGACCACCCTTGGGATTACATATTGATTGGGGAAAAGGGGAGCTTAGGATGCACAAGGGGATTTTGCCGCAATTATGGTTTTGGAGCGGTTTTGCGTTGAGTTTATATGTATTACTACTGATTTCAAGCATACCCGTGTTGGGATTGGTACGGTGGCCCGGCGCCCACGGTATGATCAATAACGCGGGCATTCGGATTCTGGTCACGTTGGTATTGATGGTGCTCAGCGCCCTCGCTATCTGGTGGTTTTATCGGTATCACACCAGTCTGTGGCTTCGACAAGTCATTACACCACGCCACGTGTGGTGGACGTTGGCGAGCACGGGTTTAGGCGGCGTTGCGTTGGCAATCATTGCCTTTACGCTAACGCCATCTACGCTGACGGTACCTTTGATTCCGGGACTGACCGTTGAGCTCTTACTGGGTGGCTTCGCCGTGTTCGTAGCGTCACTGCTGTTCGTGTGGGTATTACAGGGGATCTTACAAGAACGGCTCAACCGGTTGCCGGATTTTCCGAAATGGGCGGCGGTGTTGTTGCCAATCATTTGCTACATCTTAGTTTCTTGGGGGTCACTGAGCGATAATCTGTCAGCGCTGGTCGTTGGTGGCGTTGTTGCGGGTATCTATCAGGCTACCCGCGACTGGCAGTGTTCCTGGTTAGCGATGGCATTGCTGACGGTGGTATCGTTAGGCTTGCCACCAGTCGGATTAGGTTAAGTTAGTTGTGAGTGATCGGCGGATGCGCCGGTCACTTTTTTAGACAATTACGATGCCATACGAAAAAAGTATGTACTTACATTAAGTTAGTAACAGGCCTGATGCTCCGGGAATAACGATGGATTTACTTACTTTTAGTTATCAGATGATTGATTAATTCTCATTGTATTTAGTTAACCCCGTGCTAAGCTAACACACGTTATTAACTAATTAGGAGGTCCTCCCCATGTCAGTAAAAATTGGTGTTATTCTTGGTAGTACCCGGACGAATTCGCTCGGTGAAAAGTTGTTCAAGTACCTACAACAGGCAATGCCCACTGCGGACGTTGACTTTACGTGGATTGATCTGAAAGATTATCCGTTGCCATTTTACGACCACGCAGAGACGCCGTTGTCCGAGGCCATCCAAGGCCTGGCACCAATCGAAGAGCAGTGGCTGAACGTATTAAAGGTTCAGGATGGTTATGTCATTCTCAGTCCGGAGTACGATCATGCCATTACGGGGAGCCTCAAGAACGCCTTAGACTTTGTGGGTCCCGAGACCGATCACAAGCCGGTTCAAATCGTGACCTACTCCAAGTATAGTGATGGTGGGGCACTGGCCGCCGCGTCCGTCGTTGAAATTCTCCAGATGTTAAAGATGATGGTCTTGCCCGCCCCAGTCCTGCTGTGGAATGCCGAACCCAACTTTACAGCTGACGGCACGCTCGTCAAGACAGCGCCAAACAGTGATCACTTTGCGAAGCGCTTGGCGGCAGCCTTTGACGAGCTGGTTCACTACGCAACGTTGATGAAGGCACACCCGTATCAAGCTAAATCATGATAACGACAGAGAGTCTGAGCTAAAATGCCAGGCTCTCTTTTTTTGGCCAAATTTAGGTAGCCGATTAGTCTCCCGCGCCGTTTCGTATCAAAGAATTCATAGATCTTTTAGAAAACCTGAAGATTTACCCGTACAGTGGTCAGAGAAATTGTAGTGGCGTAAGCTAAACTTAATGATACGAAAGCTAGGGGGATCTGCAATGAGTGACATGATTTTAGTGGTGGAGGACGATGCGGCGCTACTGGCGTCGGTCAGCATGGATCTGCAGTTCGAGGGGTACACGGTGCTTAACGCCAAGGATGGCCGCAGTGCGCTTGAAGTCTATGAAAATAATCGGGGACAACTGGATCTGATCATTCTAGATTGGATGCTACCCAAGCTGGACGGGCTCGGGGTGTTGCGGCGGATTCGACGTAACGATGACTTACCGGTAATCATGATGACTGCGCGCGACTACGTCAGTGATAAAGTCACGGGGCTGGATACCGGGGCGGACGACTACATTACCAAGCCGTTTGACCTGGAAGAACTGCTTGCGCGGGTTCGCGTTATCTTGCGGCATCGTCAAGCTACAACGCCAGCCACGCAGCAACTCCACGTGGGTCAGCTAATGGTCGACACGCGCAGTCGTCAAGTCAGAAACGGGGGCGAGCTGATCCAATTGACGCAACGTGAGTACGATCTGTTACTCTGCCTCATGAAGAATGCGGGGGAGACACTGACCCGGGATGATTTGCTGGATCAGGTCTGGGGCGTAGACTTTGAGGGGCAACCCAACATTGTTGACGTTTATATCCGCTACCTGCGACACAAGCTTGCGGCGGGACACGTCAATGATTTGATCCATACGGTGCGTGGCGTGGGTTACGTCCTTTCCACGGAATATCTGGGGTGAGCGCGAATGGCTAAAGCACAAACAACGGCCGGAGAAATTCATAAACGGGTGATTCGGCTACTTATTTTGGCAACGCTACTCATGGGGACCGCCATCATCGCGGTGGTCGGTTACCAGCAGATTCGCCAGACTCAGGATTCAGCGACTCGGTTGATGAAGGGGCTTCAACACTCGGTAATCGATGACCAGCCTGACTGGTACTGGTGGCGGCGATATAGTGCCATTGATACCTTTGAGACCAACGTCCGGGTGACGAACCCCCGCGATAGCGCAGTTAAATACTACTACTCGCCCTATACTCGCGACTTTCTAAGTCATAAGCCTCACCGGGTGTTGGGCATTCGAAATATCAGCTATGCGCCGGAGTACGGGCTAACGTACTATCGAGAAAGTTACTATCATGGAAATCGTTTGGAAATTTGGCTAAACCTCATGCCAATCGTGGTGACCCTGTTGTCGGTGGCGATTGTGGTGCTGCTGGTTATGGTGGCAACGATCTTGATTGGAGGATTTTACGTCCGATCGGTCGCTCGAAAACTCACGCAGCCATTGGCTAGTCTGAATACTGCGGCACAGGAGCAGGCCCACCAGCGCGAATGGCGGATTGCTCTGCCCGTTCCGGCGCAACCGGTGGAAGTCAATCAGTTGGCCGCGAGCTTTAACGCGCTTTTGGAGACGGTCAATGCACACACCGCTCAGGAGCGGCAGTTCACCTCGAATGCAGCCCATGAGCTGCGGACACCGATTGCCGCGGTCCTGACCCAAGTGCAGCTTCTCCAGCGACGTGCGGCGGACCATCCGGAGATTATTCCACAGTCGTTGGCCTATATCAGTGATGAGTCGATGCGGATGAAGAATTTGGTGGATAGTCTGCTGACGCTGTCGCGAGCTGACCGCGCCGTTTTGGAGCTGGCGCCCGTTGATCTACAGGACGTGATTGCCGCGGCGACGACGCGTGAACGGCCACTCCTTCACCAGACACTTCGCGTAACCGGCAATCAGTCGCCAGCCGTGATTCTAGGGGCTGCAGAGAGTCTTGAGCAGGTGTTGACGGCCTTGCTCGATAATGCTGCCAAATACTCACCCGCTACGTCAGTCATCACCGTTGACTTAGAAACGACAGCGACCACCCAGATCATTCGGGTTAAGGATGAGGGGATGGGGATCAGTGCGGCGGATAAGCGGCATATCTTTGAACGTTTCTATCGTGCTGATCCAGCGCGAACACCAGAAATTGCGGGCACCGGGTTAGGCTTGGCGATCGTTGACCAGTTGGTGCATCTGAATCACGGGACCATTACCGTTGGCGACAACGTGCCGCAGGGGAGTCAATTTGTGGTGACGTTGCCTCGAGCGGATGGCCAATCTGAGAAAATCTCAGAATAATTTCTTTTAGGGTAAGTTTTTAAAGTGGACCGGTTCAGCTATGATTAAAACAGTCAATTGCAGTTGAACTTTTTTAGGGGCAACCGGACGGATCGTGGCGTGACAAAAAGTTTTTGGGGGATGTCATGGCGCATAGACCGGCTGACGGCAATTGAACGTCTAGCTTGACACACCACCTGAGGGGGACGGTCCTTTCCGGGAGAACCGGCTTGCGTGAGTCACGGCGAGAATCGCATTGGGGAATGCGGTTATGGAAAATAGAATCTGATGAGTGATAGCACAATTGGTCAACGGAGTATGGAGAAACAACAAGTTAATATAGTGGGTAGTGCCGATCAGCGTGGACTACCTAAAGGAGCCGGGCGTGGGGACGTCGGCTCCTTTGATGTATAGTAAGTCAGGTAACCTAACGGCTGATTCCAGCTCTGCCTTGATTGTGTTTCGACTGGGCCATTGCGATAATGAAGAACTACGGGGGGATTTTATGATGGGGAAAAGACTATGGTCGGGCATTCAAAAACACATGACGTTGATTAAAGGGCTCTTTATGTTTTCCGTGCTGCTCTTTATTATCCGAGAGATTGGACGTGTGGCGCATGAGGTCAGTGGGCAGCAGGTGCAATCAGTCCTAGCGTCGTTAAGCTGGGGAACGTTGGGGCTCCTCCTAGTGGGGGGCTTTGTGGCGGTCCTGCCAATGCTGATCTACGACTTCACTATCGTGGAATTCTTACCCGGTAAGTTCTCGACGGGGTACATCGTTCGGAGTGGCTGGGTGACCAACACCTTCACCAACCTCATGGGGATGGGCGGTCTCCTCGGGGCAAGTCTGCGAGCGAACTTCTACTCGGCGTCGGCCACGAAGAAACAGGTGGTGTATGCCATTTCAAAGATTGCGCTGTTCCTGTTGGCCGGGCTGTCCCTGTCGTGTTGGGTTGCCCTCCTCTTGCTCTTTGGGTTTAACGTTGGCCAACCGTATCAGGGGTACTGGTTCTGGCTGTTGGGTGGTGGTCTGTATTTTCCAGGCTTGTTCTTTTTCACGCGATTCAATGACAGCGAGTTCTTTAAGGACTTGACCTGGACGCGTGAGCTGCGCTTGATCATTGGGTCCAGTTTGGAGTGGGGTGGTTGTGCGCTCTTCTTTCTCCTAATTGGTTGGACACTGAATCTACCGTTAAATCTAGCCGCTGTATTTCCGATGTTTGTGGTGGCCTCGGTCGCGGGGGTCGTCTCGATGATTCCCGGTGGCTTGGGGAGTTTTGACGTCTTCATGATCCTAGGCCTGGGGATGCTAGGAGTCAGCCGCGCGGATGCGGCGGGGTGGCTGTTACTGTATCGGCTATTCTACTATCTCTTCCCGTTTGGCGTGGGGGTTGGCCTGTTCTTCCACGATGCCGGTCGTAAGATCAACCGCTTCTTAAATGGCTTGCCGGTCGCAGCTCTGCGGCGGGGCGCGCACCTATTCGTGACGACCTTTATGTATTTCTCTGGTGTGATGATGCTCCTGTACGCGACGATTCCAGACGTGGTCTTAACCAACCATCTCTATATTCGGTTGGTGCCCTATATGTTTTACTTCCTGGATCAAGTCTCCAATATTATCGTGGCCTTTCTCCTAATTGGATTGGCCCGGGGGGTTGGGGCACGAGTCAAACGGGTCTTTTGGCCAACGCTCGTAGTGTTAGCAATCGCCATTGGTAACACGCTCTGGCGGGAGAACTTTCCCGGGGGCTTGGCGGTTCTGCTGGGATTGGTGCTGGCCTGCCTCATCTTTGCACGGCCGGAGCTGTACCGCGAGGGTTTCCACTATTCCTGGGGTGGCCTGCTGATCGATGGCAGTATTTATGTGGGCACGTTCCTGTTGTATACCGTATTAGGGTTGTACATGTTTCAGGGGAACCATCGGCCATGGCTACCGCAAAGTTGGTTGGTACCGTCGATGCAGGTATGGCTGAACGGCCTGGGTGGCCTGCTGGTAGCCTTGCTGATCCTCTTGGGCATCTATCGCTACCTGGCACATTCACGGCAGGCGTGGTTGCGTCAGCCGTTTGATGGGCCGCGGGTGCGCGCGCTGATTCAGCGGTTTGGTGGCAACGAGGTCAGCCATTTAGCCTTCTTGCGGGACAAGCGCCTGTATTTTTACCAGGAAGATGGTGAAGACCAACTGTTGCTTTTGTTTCGGCAGCGAGCCGATAAGCTTCTGGTCATGGGCGAACCCATTGGTAATCAGGAAAAATTAGCACCGGCGCTCAAGCAGTTCATGCACGATACAGACCTGGCAGGCTTGCGGCCCGTCTTCTACGAAATCAGTGAATCGCTGACACTACGGCTACACGAGATGGGGTTTGACTTCATCAAGGTGGGGGAAGAGGGCCATGTCGACCTGGCCACATTTAATCTGGTGGGAAAGGCTCATCGTGGAGAACGCGCGCTGGTTAATAAGTTCCGTCGTGAGGGGTATACCTGTGAGATTCAGCAGCCCCCATTCAGTGACGCGGATTTTGCAACGCTACAGGCGATTTCTAACTCGTGGCTGGGTGATCAGACGGAGAAGGGCTTTTCAATGGGGTTCTTTGACCGAACCTACCTCGACGAAGCACCGATCGCCGTGATGAAGAATGCTAGCGGTGAAATTGTGGCGTTTGCCAATCTGATGCCTACGGGAGATCGGAAGATGACGTCGATTGATTTGATGCGTGAGAGTCACGAGGCCCCCTCCGGCATCATGGACGGACTATTCGTGTACCTGTTCGAGCTGTGCCGTGATCAAGGCTATACCGCCTTTAATCTGGGGATGGCTCCCTTAGCCAACGTAGGCGTCTCGAACTTTAGCTTTATTGAGGAACGGGCGGCCCACCTGATCTATCAGTACGGGTCCAGCGTCTACAGTTTCCAAGGCTTACGGGCGTATAAGGAAAAGTACGTGACCACCTGGCAGCCAAAATACTTGGCATACCGGCGGCGCGCATCGCTGATCTTCACGATGCTCCAGCTGATGCTGGTCATCAATCGGCCAGCAACGGGACCAAAGACACGGCTGGTGCCACATTGGCTGGATCGCTGGTTAACCGATGAGATCAACTGGCAGAACCGCCGTTAACTGGTCTAAACCTAGTCGCTTGCGGCAGCCAGGGATTCCGCCTGCTGTGGGGACCGGCCCAAGCCTGAGGAGCGGTCTTGAACCTCGACTTGAAGCCGTCACAGTTCAGACGTCTCCAAGCTCGTCCCATGACCTAACCTGACAAAAACCGTCAGCTAAGGTCATCGACACGGCTGGCTACACCCTGGCTGCCTCCGGCTTAGACTGGTTTTTACCCGCGATAGCGGCTGATCTGACCAATTCGGGTATCTGTCGTTGAACAATATCGCCGTGTGACGCAGTTGGCTAATGCCGTTTAACCAAAAAGAGTGTAAAAAAAGAACGAGCATTTAGCCCGTTCGGTTAGATTCATCTTGAAGTTAGGTATAGTTGTTATCAATAAAACTGAGAACGGAAACGTTATTAGTTAGTGTTTTGGGTTAGAGATAGCGTAGCCGGAGGAGGCCAGGGATGGCGCCAGCCGTGATAGCGGTGTTAGACCGGGTGTTTTTCCCGGCCTTACAGCGCGGGACGTGTTTGGAAACTCGCATGACCTTCGCGAGGTTTCAAACCGAGCTGGAATCCCGTTCTTTGGCTGCAAGCGGTCCCCACAGCGGCAGAATCCCTGGCAGCCGCAGGCGACAAATCCCGACCAAAACACTAGCTAAAGACTAGTTCGTGTATTTGTAAGGCAGCTGGTGATGGAAGGTCGCGAAGCCTTCGAAGATTTTGTCAATCGAAGGTGCGTCAATAAAGAGATCCATGTTTTCTTGTGGTGCGAAGCCTTGGTCACAGCACTTCTGCATCATGGCCACGAGTTCGTCGAAGTAGTGATTGATGTTGAAGAGGGCAATTGGCTTTTGGTGAACGTTGATCTGGCTCCACGACAGCATGGTCGTGAATTCTTCAAACGTACCAAAACCACCAGGAAGGACGATGAAAGCATCGGACTGGCGAAGCATTTCGTCTTTCCGTTCGTCCATGGTGCTGGTCTCTAACAACGTAGTGACGTTGGTTTCGGCCAAGCCCATTTCGCTTAAGAAGGTTGGGATGATCCCGATGACTTCACCACCGGCGTCCATGGTGGACTTGGCAATCGCGCCCATCAGGCCTTCCTTCCCCCCGCCGTACACAACGGGATGGTGGTTAGCGGCGAGGTATTGGCCGAGCGCGTTCGTTTGTTTGAGAAAGTCTGGATCATAACCGTGGTTGGATCCGCAGAAGACGCAGACGTTTTTGATTTTTGGCATAGAAATTGACCCCCTGAATTTAGACAGTGGCGCGCCGGATAACGCAATCAGTTTTAACCGATAGCGGCGCGTAACTTACAATCCATTATACCGCAAAATGGCGGGTGGCCTAGGCCAGATTTTGTGGAGTTTTGTGAAGATTTGTTGGGGAATGACTAGAAAGGGTGAGGGGTAATGGCAATCGAAAAAGTTGTGATCGCTGGTGGCGGGACAATGGGGAGTCAGATTGCGTTTCAAATTGCATATAGTGGCCTGTACGTGACCGTCTATGACGTGAATCCAGCGGCTAGTGCTGCGGCGAAACGACGCGTGGCTACGTGGGACCGAACCTACATGCGAGAACGCAAGGCGACGCCGGCCGTCATCAAAACGACCAATGATCATCTGCGTTACGCCACGGATCTGGAGACGGCGGTGGAAGATGCCGACCTGGTGATTGAGACCGTTCCGGAAGTGGTGAGCGTGAAAAATGAGTTCTACGCGCGATTGGCTAAGGTAGCTCCGCAGGAAACTATCTTCGCTACCAGCACGTCGACGATGGTTCCCAGTCAATTTGCGGCGATTACCGGCCGACCCGGGAAATTCTTGGCACTCCACTTCACGAACCACGTCTGGGTCAATCACCTGGCCGAGGTGATGGGACATCCGGGAACGGATCCCGTCATTTACCAGGAAGTCGTGGCCTTTGTGCGCCGGATTGGGATGGTGCCGATTCAGCTACAGAAGGAACATCCGGCTTATATTTTAAATGCTATGCTGGATTCTTTCCTGAGCACGGCGTTGATGCTATGGGTCGAGGGGGTGGCTGACTTCGAGACCATTGATCGGACCTGGATGATGGCGACCGGTGCCGTGCGGGGGCCGTTTGCGGTACTTGACGAGATTGGCCTACAGACGGCCTATCAGCTGATGTTAGGTGCCAGTGCCGAACCGGGACGCGAGGGCTTGGTCACAGTAGCCCACCGAATCAAGATCGAATTGATCGACAATCATCGGCTGGGTCAGGAAACTGGAGCGGGATTCTACGAGTATCCGCACCCGGCATTTCGGCGGGAAGGATTTGTGCAGGGAAAATAGGGTGAGTAATGGCCAACCAACGACGGTGCGGCCATTTTATTTTGGCATTGCTTTCCGCTGGGGTGCCCGGTACACTGGGGGTAATTGAAGACGAGGAGGCTTTTCCATGACAGTTCCTGATGTGAATGCAGTTTACCCCAACCCGGAAATTAAGGAAGTCGTGTTTCTAAAGAACGTGATTCAACGGCCCAACATTGAAGTGGGCGACTATACTTACTATGATGATTCGGTGTCGCCGCTAGACTTTGAACGGCACGTGACCCACCACTATGAGTTTCTAGGTGATAAATTGGTGATCGGCAAATTCTGCTCGATTGCGAGTGGTATTGAATTTGTGATGAACGGTGCTAATCATGCCATGGCCGGGGCGTCAACCTATCCCTTTAACATTTTAGGTGGCGACTGGCAGGCCTTCACGCCGCGTCTCGCGGATCTTCCATTGAAGGGCGATACCGTGGTTGGTAACGACGTTTGGCTAGGGCAAAACGTGACGGTGTTACCCGGTATCACGATTGGTGACGGAGCCATCGTAGGAGCCAACAGCGTCGTGACCAAGGATGTCGCTCCGTACACGATTGTTGGCGGTAACCCGGCCGCGCTGATTCGGCCGCGTTTTGACCCGGCCGTGATTGTGGCTTTGGAAAGATTAGCGTGGTGGGACCGAGACATCGACTGGATCACGGCCCATATCCCGGCACTGACGCGAGCCACGCCAACGGTTGAGAAGATTGAAGAGTTGATGTAAAGTGGGAGCTTTTGTGGGATGCTAAGCTGTGTGAAGAGTGTAATAGCATGAGAATTTAGGCACAGTTTGGTCAATAAAGATGGTTGAAGGCTGGTTTAGCCGGAGGAGGCTAGGATGTAGCCAGCCGTGACGATGACCTTATCTGACGTTTTTTGTCAGGTTAGGTCATGGGACGAGCTTGGAGACGTCTGAACTGTGACGGCTTCAAGTCGAGGTTCAAGACCGTTCTGTGGCTTGGACCGGTCCCCACAGCAGGCGGAATTCTAGCAGCCGCAGGCGACAATCCTCACCCATATATAACCGAAAAACAAAAGACGCCGCAAGCGTGCGGACCATCATACGGTGGTTCGGCGCTTGCGGCGTCTTCATCTGTCGAATTTATTTGCTAGGGTCATCGGGCGCTTTGGGTTCGCCGATGTTGTAGTCGCTGTCGTTCATGGCTTCGACGTTACCCAACAGGTAACCGTTCCCCACTTGGGAGAAGAAGTCATGGTTGGCAGTCGATGTGGAAATACCGTTCATGACAACGGGGTTCACGTCCTCGGCAGTGTCGGGGAAGAGGGGATCTTGGCCCAGGTTCATCAGTGCCTTGTTGGCGTTGTAACGGATGAAGGTCAAGACTTGTTCTGTCCAGCCGACTTGATCGTAGAGAGTGTGGGTGTACTTTTCTTCGTTATCGTATAACTTGTAAAGGAAGTCGTACATCCAGTCCTTCATTTGTTGTTGTTCGTTGTCGGTCAATTCCTTCATACCGAGTTGGAACTTGTAACCGATGTAGGTGCCGTGGACGGATTCGTCCCGCAGAATCAACTTGATGATTTCGGCAACGTTAGCCAGCTTGTTGTGACCCAGGTAATACAGTGGGGTAAAGAACCCGGAGTAGAACAGGAACGTTTCCAAGAAGACACTGGAGATTTTTTTCTTCAGGGGGTGCTCGTCATCGTGGTAAAGGTCGAAGATCCGCTTAGTCTTGTTCTGCAGAAATTCTTCGGAGTCGCTCCACCGGAAAATTTCATCGATCTCATCGGGCGTATTCAGCGTGGAGAAGATTGTGGAGTAACTCTTGGCATGAACGGATTCCATGAATTGAATGTTGTTTAAGACCGCCGTTTCATGAGGGGTCCGAACGTCCTTACGCAGGGCCGCCATCCCATCTTGAGATTGCAGCGTATCCAGTAAGGTCAGCCCACCAAAGACGTGACCCACGACCCATTGATGGTCGGTGTCCAGCGTCCGCCAGTCATCCAAGTCGTTGGAGACGGGAATCCGGGTGTCCAGCCAGAATTGTTCCGTTAATTTTTCCCAAGTTGCCTTGTCGATTTCGTCAGAAACCGCGTTCCAGTTGATTGCGTTATAATCTTCAGTTCTTGCCATTGCAGCCACTCCTTTTTCGTATTGCCGGGGTCCAACATTCTGTTGGCCTAAGCTTACCACATTTAGGTGGTGAAAATGTGAATCAAAAAGCGGCGACTTCCGCTAATGTTGCCCAGTACAGAATCCCGGAGGAGTCACTGGACTGAGCAACACGCGGATTCACCGCTTTTACTTAATTTTTGCTAAATAACACAGCTTTCACATTGATTGGCACCGACTTCGTTATTGTCGTCGGTAAACGTCCGTACGTAGTAGATGGACTTGATGCCCTTGCGGTAAGCATAGTTACGTAAGATGCTGAGGTCTCGCGTTGTCATCTTATCGGTCCGGCCGTTCTTCCATTCGTACAGGCCTGCTGGGATCGTTGAACGCATGAATAACGTCAGACTCATCCCTTGGTCCACGTGTTTCTGAGCTGCCGCGTAAACGTCGATAACCCGCCGCATGTCCGTATCGTAAGCGGACTTGTAGTATGGCATGGTGTCGTTGTCCAGATAAGGTGCTGGATAGTAGATCTTCCCAATCTTCTTTTCCTGGCGTTCCTCAATCCGATTAATGATGGGGTGGAGGCTGGCCGTGGTGTCGTTGATGTAGGAAATCGATCCGTTAGGCGCAACGGCCATCCGGTTCTGGTGATACAGTCCGTCTTGCATGACCGCAGCCTTGAGCGCTGCCCAGTCTTCAGGAGAAGGTAACCAGACGTCCTTAAATAAGGCTTGGACCTTTTCCGCCTTTGGCCGCCAGTCTTGTTCTGTGTAACGGTCGAAGTAGCTCCCGTCGGCGTAGGTACTCTTCTCAAAGTTGTGGAAAGTTTCGTGGCGCTCCTTAGCGATCTCGTTGGAAGCTTTGAGCGTCCAGTAGTTCAGCAGCATGAAGTAAACACTGGTGAACCCGATGCTGTCCTTGGACCCATACATCATGTGGTTCTTGGCAAAGTAACTGTGAAGTCCCATGGCTCCCAGACCAATCGTGTGAGCGAGTCGATTGCCCTTTTGAATAGAGGGTACGACGTCGATGTCGGAATGATCGGTGACAAATGTCAGGGCACGCACCATGGTTTCCACGGAGTGACCGAAGTCGGGGGAGGTCATCAGGTTAACGATGTTGGTTGACCCCAGGTTGCAGGAAATGTCGGTTCCCTTTTGAATGTATTCTTGTTTGTTGTTGACCGTGGATGGCGTTTGAACCTGCATGATTTCGGAACACAGGTTACTCATCACGATGCGGCCATCGATGGGACTCTCGCGGTTGGCGGTATCGATGTTGACGATGTAAGGATAACCGGATTCCTGTTGGAGCTTGCCAATTTCCGTTTCCAAGTCACGCGCCTTCAGCTTCTTCTTACGAATGTCAGGGTTAGCGACCATGTTGTCGTATTCCGTCGTGATGTCCACGTAGGAGAATGGTTTGCCGTAGATACGTTCCACGTCGTAAGGGCTAAACAGATACATGTCGGCGTCTCGTTCACAGAGCTCGTAGAATTTATCGGGTACCGTGACCCCAAGTGACAGCGTCTTGAGCCGAATCTTTTCATCGGCGTTTTCCTTTTTTGCACCCAAAAAGGCGATGATGTCGGGATGGAATACACTCAGGTAGACCACACCGGCCCCTTGACGTTGGCCCAGTTGATTAGAGTAGGAGAAACTGTCTTCTAATAGTTTCATTACTGGAACCACGCCAGAAGCGGCGCCATCGATGTGTTTGATGGGATCGCCGGCCCCCCGCAGGTTGGAAAGGCTAATGCCGACCCCACCACCGATACGGGACAATTGAAGCGCGGAGTTGATGGTCCGGCCGATGGTGTTCATGTCATCGGTGGACTGAATTAAGAAGCAGGAAACCAATTCACCACGCCGCGCCCGACCAGCATTTAAGAAGCTTGGCGTTGCGGGTTGATAACGTTGGTGAATGATTTCATCGGCAAGGTCGTGGGCTAATTGTTGGTCGCCACCGGCAAAGTCGAGGGCGTTCATGGCCACGCGGTCGATGAAGTTTTCCAAGTAGTAGTCGTTGTCGTCCGTTTTCAGTGCGTATTGGGCGTAGAACTTGTAGGCGGCCATGAAGGACTTGAAGTGGAAGTTTTGGGCCTTCAGATAGCTGTAGAGGTCTTCGATGAAGTCAAAGGGATACTGATCGATGACCTGTTGTTCAACGTAGTTCCCGGCGATGAGGTAATCGAACCGGTCACGGAGCGTAGCAAACTTTTTCGTGTTAGGGATCACGTTTTCCGTCAAGAAGGCCTGCAAGGCTTCCTGATCCTTATTCAGCGGAATCTGTCCATCGACGGGGATGTTGATCTCGTTGTTTAAATCGTAGTACGTGACGTCGCCTAAATTCTTTAAACTCATACTCGTCATCTCTTCCTTCTCTTAATAATCATTGCTTCTAGGTCTAACGGCTATCGCCTGCGGTGGTCAGAGATTTCGCCTGCTGTGGGGACCGGTTCAAGCCTGGAAAGCGGTCTTGCACCTCGACTTGAAGCCGTCACAGTTCAGACGTCTCCAAGCACGTCCCATGGTCTTAACCTGACAAAGGACGTCAGCTAAAGCCATCGACACGGCCGGCTACATCTCTGACCACCTCCGGCTAAGCTAGCAGTTAGCCCGGCAGTTAGCTGCCAGGTATCTCTTGGGCTAGTTTTATACGGAAAATCTCGGGATTCTAAGCGGCGAACCCGCTAAGAGAACTTCCACGGCTGAGCCCATTTTGACCGTCCCTGCGGCTGACGCTTGTGTAGTCCAGCAGCAATTGCCTAATCTCATATCATCAGCATTTGATAAACACTGATGAATTGAACAGAGACTACATATAGGGCAGAATGCCCAAGTCGTATTTGGTAGACAATTAGTTAGTTAACCATCAAAAATCATATAAAAATGGCGACACCGTGAACAAACACGACGTCGCCAAGACGGGTTTGTGCTTACTTCAATTAGCCCGCAATCTTGGTCAATTGGTCTGGCCGGAAGCCATAGAAAGCAGGAAGCCCTTGTGCTTCAACAACTGGTACGGCTTGGAAGCCGTGGTCTCTAAGGTAAGACACATATTCTGGATTTTGATTAATATTCCGTTCTTCAAACTCCACGTTGTGTTCGCTGAGAAAACGCTTTGTCATCTTGCATTGCATGCAATTATTCTTTGAGTAGACTGTTACTTTCATTGTTGCCACATCCCTTAAATTTCAATATCAATGTGTTAAGTGTACACCAGATATTGAAAATAGCAATTAAAAAAAGCACCATATTTGGTAGTTGGTCAATACAATAACTACCAAATATAGTGCTAGACGGATTAAATTTATTTTTCTTGTTTTCCGCTAAAAAACTAAGGTAAAATAGACCTAAAAGGTGGCGGAGAATTTGACTAATCACTATTATACACAAAATCCAGACGTTTTACATGAGGAACACCATTGGCCGTTTACCCTCTTAGGCAACGAATTGTTGTTTACCACCGACAACGGAGTCTTCTCCAAGAACCGAGTCGACTACGGATCACGGGCTTTATTAGCGGCCTTTAATGCCGATAAGACGCCGGCTGGCCCTTGGCTAGACTTGGGCACGGGGTACGGCCCCATCGGCCTGGCACTGGCTAAGAAGTGGCCTGAACGGCAAGTCACAATGGTCGATGTCAACGAGTTGGCGTTGGACTTGGCGCGGCAAAACGCCGTGGCTAATCAGATTGAAAACGTTGAAATCAAGACGTCAGATATTTACGAGCACGTCACGGAGCGTTACGCTGCCATCCTAACGAACCCCCCCGTTCGAGCCGGTAAGCAGGTCGTCACGGCCATGCTGACGGGCGCCAAGGAACACCTCTTACCAGGGGGGACGTTGACCGTTGTGCTTCAGAAGAAGCAGGGGGCACCATCGGCCGAGAAGAATATGAAAGCCACGTTTGGTAACTGTGAAATCATCAAAAAAGACAAAGGTTATTATATTTTGGAAAGTACGCTGAATTAACCTAACTGACTGGAAAGGAGGGGTTCGATGCGTGACACTTCCTATTCACCTCTGCAACGACATTATATGGAAGAAGCTCTGTTTGAAGCGGACCAAGCTGGCTTGATCGGCGAAGTGCCGATTGGGGCGGTTATCGTCCATGAGGGCAAGATCGTTGGCCGGGGGCACAACCTCAGAGAACACGCCAACGATGCCACGCTCCATGCCGAGATTCGTGCCATCGAAGAAGCCTGTGCCACGCTTAAAAGCTGGCGTCTCGAGGATTGTCAGCTTTACGTGAGCATCGAGCCCTGCCTGATGTGTAGTGGGGCGATCATCAACGCTCGAATTCCAGAAGTCTATTATGGCGCGCGGGACCCCAAGGCGGGGGCCGTGGACAGTCTTTATCAGACACTGACTGACGAGCGACTTAACCACACCGTCACGGTTCACGAGGGCCTGATGGCCAAGGATGCTGGTGAGCGGATGGTGGCGTTCTTCAAAGCGGCAAGAAAGCGCCAAAAGGCGGCTAAAAAGGCCCGAAAGGCCAAAGCAGCGGCACAGGATTCGCAGAACTAACCAGTTGTCATGAGGCACGTGAGCGGTGCTGTTTTAGACGAGTATCCCTGACAATTTTGCCAAGCTGCTAGACAGGCTTAGCGAATCATGATACACTAGTTATTGCCGTTAAGGCCTTGAAGCAAGGGCGGACTTACGAATTGTGTCAGGTCCGGAAGGAAGCAGCACTAAGTTTGCTTCGCTTTGTGCTTCAAGTTTATGAGCAATTAAGCAGGAGCTGTGACGTTTGTCGCAGCTCCTTTTCTGTCTTTAAATTTCATCTGGTCAAACCGGATAGTTAAGGGAATAGGCACGATTGGTTTCAAAAACCAAAATTAATTTCCGCTAAAACCGACCCAACAATCCGTGACAGACGGTAGGGAAAAAGGCTATAATTATGAACAGCGAATTTATCTGAGAATTATTGAAGAAAGGAACCGATTGCATGGCTTATCAAGCACTCTACCGGGTCTGGCGCCCGCAGCGTTTCGATGACATGATTGGGCAAGAAGTCATTACGCGTACGCTGAAGAATGCCATTACGACGAATCAAATCAGTCACGCGTACCTCTTTGCCGGGCCGCGGGGCACTGGAAAGACCTCGGCCGCGAAGATTTTTGCCAAGGCAATCAACTGTCACCATCAGGTCGACGGCGAACCCTGCAACGAATGTGAGACGTGTAAGGCCATCACGGCTGGCACGCTCAACGATGTTATCGAAATCGATGCGGCCTCCAACAATGGGGTTGAAGAGATTCGTGATATTCGGGACAAGGTCAAGTACGCGCCGACCGTGGCCGACTACAAGGTCTACATCATTGATGAAGTCCACATGCTGTCGACTGGGGCCTTCAACGCTTTACTGAAGACGTTGGAGGAACCGCCGGCTAACGTGATCTTTATCCTAGCCACGACGGAACCTCACAAGATTCCGGCTACGATTATTTCGCGGACCCAGCGCTTTGATTTCAAACGGATCGCAGCTAACGACAGTTACGAGCGGATGATTTACATCCTCAAGCAAAAGGACGTCACCTATGATGATCAGGCCGTGAAGGTGATTGCCAAAGCTGCCGAGGGCGGAATGCGGGATGCTCTGAGTATTCTGGATCAAGCCCTGTCCTTCGGCGACAACGAGATTACGTTGGACAATGCCTTGCTGGTCACTGGGAGCGTCACCCACGAGCTGTTAGCGACCTACATTTCACAAGTTCTGGCCGGTGATACCAAGTCAGCCTTGGCAAGCTTACAGTCCGTCTTAGAGGCTGGTAAGGATGCCGAGCGGTTTACCGAGGATATCATCAGTTATGCCCGGGACCTGTTGCTGTATCAGCAGGCACCACAGATGGTTGAAGAGGCCGAGATGGGGAGTGTCAGCGAGGACTTTCAGGCACTGGCCAAACAGACCCCGGCGCAGACCATGTACGCCATGATCAACGAACTCAATGCCATTCAACAACAGATGCGCTTCACGACGCACCCCGATGTTTATCTAGAAATTTTGACCATTAAGTTGGCTGAGATTGGCAGACAGAAGGGGGCAACGCCAGCGGCTACGACGACACCGGCGGCAACGCCGAATGCAGAGGCACCGGTGCCCGCACAAGCGGCGGGGAACGCCGATGTGACGGAACTTCAGCACGAGATCGATCAATTACGGTCGGCCGTGAAGCACCTCGAACAGGCGCCAGCGGCTTCAGCTGCGGCGCCGACCAAGGCGAAACCCCGGGTAGCCAAGTCACCGGCGACCAAGGAAGTTAACCTGGCAAAGATTTATCCGGTGCTGGGTTCAGCGACCCGTGAGAAGCTCAATCAGCTCCAAGAGGTCTGGCCTGACTTGCTCAATAGCCTGACCGTGACGCAGCGAGCTGTCATGAAGGTGTCGCAACCCGTGGCGGCGGCCAATTCTGGGGTCATTGTGGCCTTTGATTATTCGTTCCTGTATCAACGGGCGACGACCGATCACGAGCTGACGGATGCCTTAGAGAACGGCCTCGACCGGATGATTGGGTCGGCATTACCGGTGGTCTTCGTTCCCAAGGATGAGTGGCCGGTGATTCGCAAGAATTATCTGACCGCCCACCGTGACGAGTTGCAGGCCAATGGCGAGGAAGATGCTCAGCCGGCAAAGCCCGCGGCCAATCCGGTCGTGACTAAGGCCGAAGAACTCTTCGGTAAAGATATTGTGGATGTTAAACAAGATTAAACCTTGAAAGGATGATACCAATGCGGAACATGGGAAATATGGGAAACATGATGAAACAGATGCGGCAAATGCAAAAGAAGATGGAAGAGGACCAAGCGAATTTGAACGCGCAATCCTTTACCGGGACCTCACCAGACGACATGGTCCAAGCGACGTTTACCGGCGACCGGAAGATGACTGACTTAGCAATCAAGCCAGAAGCCATCGATCCCGACGACCCCGACATGTTGGCCGACCTAGTGTTAGCTGCCGTTAACGACGCGTTGACCAAGGTCGATGAGACCACGAAGCAAACGTTAGGCAAGTACACCCAAGGGATGAATATTCCTGGTATGTAAGGCAGAAAGGACGTTGTGACATGCAGTACCCAGAACCCATTGCGCAGTTGATCGACAGCTATATGAAGCTGCCGGGCATCGGCCAAAAGTCAGCGACTCGGCTGGCATTCTTCACCATTGATATGGCGGACGACGATGTCACGGCGTTTTCCAAGGCGTTGGTCTCGGCCAAGCGGGACCTGCACTATTGCTCGATCTGTGGGAATATCACGGAGAGCGATCCCTGCACCATCTGTGCCGACAAGACGCGTGATCAAAGTCACGTCTTGGTGGTCGAACAGGCTAAGGACATCATGGTGATGGAAAAGATGAAGGAATATCACGGCTTGTATCACGTCCTCCATGGCGTGATGTCGCCGATCGAAGGCAAGGGGCCCGAGGACTTGAACATTACCAGTCTGATTAACCGCCTGCAGAAGAATCCTGATATGAAAGAAGTCATCATTGCCACGAATGCCACGCCTGAGGGTGAAGCCACGGCAATGTACCTCTCGCGATTGATCAAACCGGCGGGGATTAAAGTGACTCGCTTGGCTCACGGCTTGTCCGTGGGGAGTGATATCGAATACGCTGACGAAATGACGCTGTTCAAGGCCGTTGAAGGTCGGACAGAGATGTAGGAGGGCGACTGATGTTTGGACGAAAGAAACGCCAATTTCCCCGGTTGAAGGCGGCCTACGATGAGCAGCTTCTGGCCACCATCGATGATGCTAAGGACCGTTGGGACCACGCAAAGCAAACGGAAGAAGCCATTGCCGATGCCGACAACGAAATGACGGCTAATACCGCCCTGGCACGGCAAACCTACCTGTTCTTGTACCGAGAAGCCCGGTTACGGCGGGTCAAGGGCAAGCACATCTCGGCGGCAGTTTTCCGCGACTAAGTAATTTTTCAGACAAGGCATTGAAATAAAAAGTGAACTCCAGATTGACCATCAGCGGTTAATCTGGAGTTTTTTGTCGAAATCATGCAAGTTGCGTAATATACATAGACTGTATAAATGAATTGTGACCAATTGGATGAGCGGGCTACCGGCAGTAATGGTTCATGACGCAGACGGCTAGATAGTGTAACCCAATCTTTACGGACTTAGTGACAGGAGATGGTTTCCGAATTTTGGACGGCGTTTTAATTATCATACAATAAGTATTTCTATAACTTTTGTGTTATATAACGACGTGCTTTTTCTAGAAAAAACATGGTAAGATGAAGGTGAATCGTCGATTGAAATTCCGAATTTAGAGAAGGGATTACGAGATGAAAAAAAGGCAGTGGCTACTCATCGCACTTGCGGCTGAATGCCTGCTATTACTGGGAGGATGCCGGTCCAAAGCAGCAACGATGACACCACCTAAAGCGACACCAGCTGGCTTTGTACGGAAGACGACGCTCCACACGGTAGCCGACCAAAAGCGTCAACAGCAATTGGCTAGTTTTATCACCCAGAAGATGCGGACAAAACAGGGTATTTATACCAACTATGTTGATACCGAGACCCGTCAATCCGGGGCAGCCACCGGACATGAATTATTAAGCGAATCCGCCGGAATGTGGTTGCAGTATTTAGCCGAACATCATCAGTATCAGGCCTTTCGTCAATTTTACCAGGCAACGGTCAAGACGTTTGGTGACACTGGGCAATTCAGTTATCGTTATGATCCGCGCAGTAAGAAACGGTTTGCGGTTAACGCCACACTTGATGATTTGCGAATCATTCGGGCGTTGAATTTGTATGATGCACAGACCAAGACAAATCGTTATCGCCAGGCCGCAGCAAGTCATTTTGCGGCGTTGAAGGCGGGGGCACTCAAGGATGGAAAACTCTACGATTACTATGACCCCCAGACGAAACAGACGGCTAAGACGACGAGTCTCGCTTACTTTGACTTTAAGACGTTACACTATTATGAGAATGAAACTAAGGCTGGACGTAAGGCTTACGACGAGCAGCTTAAAGTGGTTCAGGGTGGTTATTTGGGGAATGTCTTCCCCCTATATGCAGCCAGCTTTAGCTGGGGAACGCTGACGTATTCGCCTAAGAATCTGAACACGTCGGAAGCCCTGGAAGTTCTGCTACACTTGGCCGAAATCGGCCAGTTGAAAGCAACTAGTCGCACTTGGCTAGCCCAACAGGTTAAAGCGAAGAAGCTCTATAATGGCTATTCAACAGCGGGGAGCGTCACCAACAGCGGACAGTCTACGGCTAACTATGCATTGGCGGCCATGATCTTTGCAACGGCCAATGATCAGGCCAACTACCGGATGGCTATGAGGTTGGTGTGGGCTGGACAAGTTACACAGCCATCGGTGATTCAAGGCGGTATTGGGGATGCCAAGACGCATCAAAGCTATTCTTACAGTAATTTAACGGCGCTCAATGCCGCTAGTTACTGAGCAATTAATTACTAGTGCAGGCCAATCGTAGATGATTAGAGTCTAGGCCAAGTTTGCACGAGTTAGGAGAGAAGGGGCAGCGTGACCATCGATGGTATCAAATTAAAATGGCTAGCTGGCTGGCGATGGTTTGCGCGGCACTGTTCACCGGCATTATTGGCAACGGTGTTGGCGGCTGTGATTGCCGGTTACTTACTCTTCGTACCGCCATTTCACGGCCTCGCTGATAACGGTGATTTTTATCGGGCACAGTTTGTGAATGGTCTTTATCATCTGAAGGGTTACAGCATGCTCGACTACGTCACGCCGAAGCTGGGAATCATGCAGTATTACAATGACACGACGGCCGCTGTGTTTTCTTCGCAACCGCTCTTTGTCAAGCTGGCGATTCTGCTGAATAAGCTGTTTTACAGCAAAACGGTCTTTGATTTACGCTTCATGGGTTTGGTCTATTATGTGCCTTATCTAGGAAGCATGTACCTTTTGACCATGGCGATGACGGCACCGTACCGCAAATTACGAAGTTATCTGATTGCCTTGCTGATTGTCTTTGTCTTCGCAGACTCGTCATTTACGCTGTATTTCAACTCTTTCTTTGCAGAGCCCGGGATGCTGATTTTGATGCTCTACGCCTTCGCGTCACTGATGCTGGTGGCCCGTCGTCCGCACTGGCATCCCCGCATTTTGACGATCGTCTACTTTGTCAGCATTATGCTACTGATTGCGAATAAACAGCAGAATGCGCCGCTGGCGTTGAGCTACGTGGTGACCAGCATCGGGTTGTTCTTTATCTTTAAGAAGCGAGCGCAGTGGCTGTGGATTCTGGGAGGTATCGTCGGTATTTTGGTAACGGGGGTCCTCACCTACACCCTCATTACGAAGCAGTTTAATGACATTAACCAGTACCAGGCGTTTACCCACGGGGTTCTATTGCATACGGATGATCCGAGCAAAAAGATTGCGCAGCGGGGTGTGGACGAGCAGTACGCGTTGATGCGCAATCAGGATTACTACCCGAAGAGTTTTGCCGCTATCAATCCGAGCGACAAGTCCGTCAAAAAAGGGTTGAACGACAAGACGGGGTTTGGCTGGATTGTCTTGTACTACGCCCATCACTATCCCCAGTTTCACACGTTACTTGATGTGGCTGCCGGTGACATGATGATTACGCAGGTTAAAGCGGTTGGGATTATCAGCAGGCAAGCGGGAAGCCAGCTGGGGCCCAAGTGACCTACTTTACGGGGTTCAGTAGCGTTGCTGGGGCGTTCTTCCCGCAGAAGTTCTCGTTCGATATTCTACTGACAATTGCGTTACTGATTGTCTTTCTGATCGGGGCCTACAACGATCTGGTCCACCACCGAGTGGTCAATATCGTGCGCTTTTTCCTGGTAACGGGGCTATTAACCGTCTTTATCTTTGTTCCGATCATCTCGATTATCGGGGACGGGGATGCTGACCTGGCCAAACATCTCTTCATGGTGCCAGTCAGTTTGGATCTAATCTTCATTACCTTTATCGCGGACCTGTTGAACCATCGATTATGGCACTCCAACGGAAACATTGAGGAGGATGACACGTGAAAAAGCGATTAATTTTAGGCTTACTCGTGCTTGTCGCCTGTCTAGGCATAGGGTGGGGGCAAACAAGTCCCGCCATTGCTGCCAGTAAACGCGTTCTCATTGTCTACGATGCAATTAATCCCACGGTTGACGGGCAAAAAAAGTTAGCAGGACTCCAGCAGATCTTGGCCAGTGCAGGCGTTGCGACTCAAACGGAACGATTGAGCGACTACCATGCTGGACAGTTGACAACGAAAGCTTACGCTGGCGTGGTTACGCTGATCAATTGGCCGCAAGGGGACTTGAAGAACGCTGAATTTACGCGTGATCGCGCGGCCTTTACTGGAAAAAAGCTGCACATTGGCCAAGGACTAAGTGCGGTGGAGGCCCGCGAGCTTCATGCCGTTCGTCGTAACGTGTATCACCAGCAGCTGATACTGAGCGCCGAGGGGCAGCAGCAACTGCTACCCTTCAGTGAGGATATCACGTTGTTGAAGACGCAGGGGAAGGCACACCGGTATGGCACGTTGCGTCCGCAGAATCAGGGCATCGGGCGTTATCCGTATGGCACGGTCGTCGGTCAACGGGGGTATCTACCGTACTTTGAGGCGAGTGGTTTCAGTCAGGTTTTAGCTGCGCAGACGATTGCACAACTGTTTGGCAAGCAGCGACAGTTACAACCACTCCTGACAATAACGGGTGTCACGCCCTACAGTGATTTGAAGCGGTTGACGACGTTGGCACAACGACTCAATGCAGCGGGCATCCCGTTTGCAATTAGTACGACCTCAGTGGCCGACAATACATCACTGGCGGCATTCTCCCGTTTTGCGAAGGCCTTACGAATTGTGGAAAATAATCAGGGAATCATCTTTCTTCAAGTGCCGGTTGTGGGGGCTGCCAATAAACAGAGTGGCAGTCTGCTAGAACAAACCATGGTCGAAGAGCTTAACCAATTGGGGCAGCGACAGGTCATGCCGGTCGGCATCAGCGCACCAGTCTATTGGAATCAAGATAAGGTCTTTCGAAAGTATGGGTTGGCCCGGTCGACCAACGTCTTGTTACTCCCCAATCCAGCGACAACAACGTTTGCGTACCAGGATAATCTTGGAGGACGTTACGCACAGACCTGGACGGGACTTAGCCTGAATTCACTGTTGACAGTCAAAGATGGGCAACGCGTCGCGGTCAATCAGTTAAAGTTCCCAGTACCGACGGCAGTGACGGTTGCTTTTCCGACTAGTCGCAAGCAGTTAGTAGCCATGACGCATCGGGTAACGCAACTGAATGTTAATTGGTATCAACCACAGGACAGCTTACAGACGAAAATAACGAGTGCTTCGGCGACCTTTGCGTACAAGCAAGGCACGTATTATCTCAACGGGAGTCCGGTGACCGTGGGGCCTGAAGCAACGGGAATTCCCAAGTATCATTTTTCCCAGAAACGGCACGTGGCGTTAGATCGCTACTTCAAGGTTCAGGGCAATATTCTATTGGTGTTCTTTACCTTCACAACAATCGTACTGGTGACGTTCCTGATTCTAGGTCGACGAATCTACCGCCGCATGTTCCGTCGGAAATAATGTACGGTCGGTAGGCTGTCAAATAAATGGTTGCGAGTCTCCATCAATGTGCGGCTAAAACGAAAATGTGGGGTAAATCGGAAATAAATGCGACAAATTTCGGGGAAAATACATTAGTAATAAGTGACGGGTAATTTTGTGAGGATGTTGGTGGCTTAAAGGTAACGGCATGTTGATTTCTGAGAGGATGGTGGTTGTTTGAGTATCTTAGATTATTTTGTATTCGTCTCGATTCTGGTGATCTGGGGAATTTTAGTGGTCAATCTGATTCTGACAATGGCCGGTTATACCCAGTACCTCAAGGATGTTCGGACACCGGCGCCGGAGTTGCCCGAGCAAGTACCGTTCGTATCAGTCATGGTGCCGGCACATAACGAAGGTATCGTTATCGTGAAGACGGTGCTGTCACTGCTGAACTTTGACTATCCCCATGACCGATACGAGATTATTGTGATCAATGATAATTCCAGTGATAATTCTGCAACACTGTTGAAGCAAATTCAGGATACGTATCCTAAACGTAATCTTGAGGTGATCAATACAGATAAAACCAATGGTGGGAAGGGAAAGTCCAATGCTTTGAACATTGCGTTGAAGCAGGCTAAGGGAAGCATTATTTCGGTCTACGATGCGGACAATACGCCGGAGCGTCCCGCACTACGCTATTTGGTGGGTGAACTGATGCAGGATAAGACGTACGGCGCGGTTATTGGAAAATTCCGTACGCGGAACAAGAATGCGTCGTTGCTGACGCGGTTCATCAATGTCGAAACTCTGTCCTTTCAGTGGATGGCTCAGGCCGGGCGCCTGCGATTGTTTAAACTCTGTACGATTCCCGGGACCAACTACGTGATTCGGCGAGATCTGTTGGATAAAATCGGGGGATGGGATACCAAAGCTCTGGCCGAGGACACTGAAATCAGCTTTCGGGTGTACCGACTGGGCTATCGAATTTATTTCCAACCCAAGGCGGTCACCTGGGAACAGGAACCTCAGACGTTGGACGTGTGGTTTCATCAGCGCACGCGCTGGGTCAAGGGGAATATCTATGTCATCTTGAAAAATCTGCCGTTGATCTTTCGTAAGACCGGCCGAAAGATTCGCTTTGATCTGTTATATTTCTTATCCGTTTACTTTCTGCTCATGACGTCGTTAATTCTTTCAGATACCGTGTTTGTGCTTTCGGTGGCCGGTATTGCGCATTCTAACCTCCTAGGGTTCAATAACACGCTGTGGATCTTTGCTATCGTGTTATTTGTCATCAGTACTTACGTGACGATTACGACCGAAAAGGGAGAAATGACGTTAGGCAACCTGTTGATTATTATTTTTATGTACGTCGTGTATAGTCAAATGTGGCTGGCAGTCGCGGCCTATGGAATGGTGGGGTATATTCGTGAACAAGTCTTTCATCAACAAGCAAAGTGGTATAAAACTAAACGCTATCAGTAAACTAATGGTTACGGTGGTTCTTTTAGGAGTGGCCTTTCTGAGTGTGTTCTTGGGAGCCACCCCAGCTAGTGCCAAGACCAAGGTTGCGTTGAAGACCTACACGCAGCCGTTTCAAAACAATACGACCAGTCTGTCCGGACAATCCGTGGAGATGAGTACCTACTTTATCAAAATGGACTACTGGGATGTGAAGAAGGCAACACTGAACCTCAACTATCAGGTCTCCCAATTGTCTAGTCGGCAGTTATCGGATATCACGGTATCGTTAGGTGGGGTGAAGTTTGCTTCATTTCGGCCGAATAAACAAACCGGGTTACAGACGAAGACGATTAAAATTCCATTGCGACTCCTGTCCGGCGAGAATGAACTTAAAATTAGTGGCCAGATTCTCAATCGGGCGGGTAAGCGAGATTATCGGTTGACGCAGACGCCGGCCAATTGGTTGACGGTAGACAATCGTTCAGCCGTGAACTTTCAGTACGCGTTAAAGGCGCCGACTAAGAATATCGATGCTTTCTACGATCACTTCTCGGGGCCGGACACCATCGTTAATCGCGATGCCTACATTGTCGTTCCCAATCAAGCGAATAATGCTGAATTAGCAGCCAGTATGTATGCCCTGACTGGTGAGTCACGGGTGATTACGACTGAAAATCAGCAGATTCCCGTCGTACAAATGAGCAATGCTGATGGTAGGGCTGCGGATTATCAATTGGTCATGGCTGAGTATCAGCACCTGCCGGCCCGTTTTCAAAAACTATTTAAACGTGCGGATTTGCGCAATACCGGCCAGATCAAGCGCTATGATGCCAAAGGTAAACATTACTTGGTAGTGACGGCAACTACGGGAACACTGCTCGAGAAGGCGGCGCGTTTCGTGGCTAATTCTGAACTAATGAAGGAGTCCAAGCACCCGACCGAGACGATTACGGCCGGTACCCAGACGTTTACGTCGACGTTAAACTACGACGGCAAGTACCAACTGACGACCGAGGCTGATCGGATCACCGGGGCTAATCATCAGGAACGGAGCTATTTCGTGAGCTTGCCCGTTGATCGTAACAATGCGGATGGGTTGACCATTAGTATTCATCTGCGTTATGCACGGAATCTGGATTTCAAGAATTCTTTAGCCACGGTGTACATCAACGATACGCCCATCGGGAGTAAGCGGCTGAGCGCGGCCCGAGCCGATAACGATACGTTGACGGTGGCGTTACCTAAGGGGATGGCCCTAGGGAACAGCTTTACCGTGCGGGTGGCACTGGACTTGCCGATGAGTAATACGGCCGGTACCCAGGACAACACGCATACGCCGTGGGCCAGCATTGAACCGACATCGGTAGCTCGGGTTAAATCAGCGCCGGGGAACGACCTGCTCTTTAGCAACTATCCAAATCTATTTCTGAAGAATGCGACCTATAACGACATTGCAGTGGTTCGGCCTCAAACGATGACCAGTACGGATTATCAGACGCTGACGAACATCTTTAACCTGATCGGAAACTATGCTGAAAATAATCGGGGAACGATTAAGTTTTACGATCAGCAACCGAGTAAGCATGTAATGGCTGACGCCAATGTGATTGCTTTTGGCACGCCTAAGCAAAACCAATTGATTCACCACCTGAATCGTCACCTTTACTTCAAGTACAACGATACCGAAGCGCGATTCCTGTCGAACGAGAAGCTGAGTATTGAACAGCAGTATGGTCAAACTATCGGTAGTGCTCAGTTATTACGCTCCCCATACAACCGGAAGAAGGGGCTATTGGTCGTCACTGGCGCACGTGCAAACGGAACTTACCTGGCATCAACCCAGATCAATTATCAGCGGAATATCGCACAGTATAAAGGCGATGCCATCATTGTTGATCCGGATAATAATCATGATGACTTCCGGTTTAAAAAGAATAAGTTAATTGACACTTCACTGAATACTAAACAAGAAGTAAGTCGTCATTCTCAGGAGTTGCTCTATCTAGGGATTGCATTGATGGTGATTGTCGTTGTAACGGTAGCGTTATTACTCTTGCTGTGGAAGCACGGAAGCTTGCGGCGCCGGCGAAAGGAGACGACTCATCATGAATAATCGGGCGAAGAATTCGAACAAAGAGACTTGGCTGACGGATATTTATCTGATTGCCTTTCTTATGACGGTGAGTGGGCTTGCACTGGGGATGGCCGCGACTCAGATTCACTATTTGATGATCAACGTGAGCTTTCTGGCTGTGACCATTTGCTTGATTCTCTTTACCTACTTCTGGGGAATCATTACGGGGTTACTGTTAAATCTGGCATTTATGTTTGCCCAAGTCTTGATTGTCATCTACGTGAGTCAAACGCATGCCGATACGGTGGCGTGGGGCTTGACGTTTTGGCTGTTTTTACCACTTCTACTGTCAGTGACGTTTTATGGCATGACAGTTCACCTGCGGAAATTGCAGGCGGATAATGTGAAACTGCGGAGTGACTTGGTGGAACGAGGCGCGTTCGATGAGTTGACGAATCTGCGAACGACGGTTTCCTTTATTGAAGATACGGCGGTGTTTACGGAAACAAATCGTCGGTTCAACCTGCCAGTGACGACAATGATTATTCGAATTCGTTACTTTCAAGAAATGCGGAGTATGATTAGTGATGCGCAACTGAGTGCCCTTCTTCAATTAGTGTCAGAGACCATCAAGGATGCGATGCGGACCAACGATATTACCTACCTGTTGGATCGGGCGAACCCAACTTGGGGTGTGCTACTATTTACGGATTCCAAGGGGGCTAACATTGCGGGTCAGCGTATCAAGGAAAATTTCGATAAGGCATTGGCCACAACGGATAGCTTGGCGACTTTAGAGGTCAGATTAGTCGTCGGCGTAGCTAGTTGGGATTCCGAAAAGATGAAGAATCCGTACGATTTGATGAACGCCGGGATCAAGGAAACCGAGTACGACGTTTAGATAGTGTCTGGTTGCAAATGGACCTTTATTTTTGCTGGTTATGGAAGGCGTTAACAAGCGCCACGCGGACGCCTATCGATTGTTAGCGAAAGCGTGAAATTCAAACGATGCAAATAGACATCATTTCTTAATTCAAGTACAATGTATGTATTCAATCAAAAATGGGGTCGAGTATGTTGTCAGGAACATTTATAAGCTTCGAAGGACCCGACGGCGCCGGTAAGACCAGCGCTCTCGCGGCCATTACCGCTAAGATTCAGCCCACTTTGGGGGACCGGTTGACGATTACACGCGAACCGGGGGGCAATCCCATTTCAGAAAGCATTCGGGCGATTATTTTGGATCGGGCGAATACCGATATGGACTACCGCACGGAGGCGTTGTTGTACGCTGCAGCACGGCGGCAACACATCGCACAGACGATTCTACCGGCACTTGCTGCTGACCAGTTGGTTCTATGTGACCGCTACGTGGATAGTTCCGTTGCCTATCAGGGAGCGGGCCGCCAAATTGGTGAGGACGCCGTTGCACAAATGAATACCTTCGCCACGGATGGGTTACTGCCCGACTTGACGGTGTATTTTGACGTTCCTGCCGAGGTGGGACTGCGCCGGATTCAAGCGCACCGTCAGGCCGATCAAGTTGATCGACTAGACGTTGAGCAGGCAGCCTTCCACAATCGTGTGCGGGCCGCTTATCTGCGGTTGCAACAGGCTCATCCAGAACGGATCAAATTAATCGATGCGACCCAGGCACCTGATCAGGTGGTTGCAGAAGCCTTGGCATTGATCAAACAAACCGCAACCCGTTATTTCTAAACCGGCATTTGAGGGAGGAACAGCAATGAAATTATTAATCGCTATCGTCCAGGATAAGGACGCAAATCGCCTCAGCAATGAGTTCATCGATAAGAACATTCGCGCAACGCGATTGTCGACCACTGGGGGCTTCTTGAAGTCTGGGAATACCACGTTTATGATTGGTGTAGAAGAGGACCGGGTCGATGAGGTCTTGGAAATGATCAAGGCGGCCAGTCACACGCGGCAGCAGTTCATGACGCCACCCGTTAACCTGGATGCGCAATTAGACAATACGTCGTCGTATCCGGTGGAAGTTCAGGTCGGGGGCGCTACGGTCTTTGTACTCCCTGTCGATCAGTTCCATCAATTTTAGGGGGCATTCATGACCGAAGAATCTCTCGTGGCAACAGCACAACGGTTGCAGCCACAGCTGTTGAGTCATTTCATGAATTTAATCACCGAGAACCGGTTAGCCCACGCTTACCTATTTAACGGGGCTGACGGGACCGGTCGGCAACAGTTGGCCACGGTCATTGCCATGCGGCTCTTCTGTCCCAATGTAGACGAGAACGGTCTGCCCTGTGGTCATTGTCCGGAATGCCAGCGTATTCAGGCCGGGGATCATCCCGACGTCGTGTCGGTGGTCCCGGATGGGCAACGCATCAAGGTGGATCAGGTCCGCTACCTCAAGTCCGAATTTACCAAGAGTGCCGTTGAAGGTAACCAGAAGATCTTTATTGTCGACCAGGTCGATCGTATGACAACGGGGGCAGCCAACAGTCTTTTGAAATTCATTGAGGAGCCCGTGGGCAATACCGTTGCTCTGTTGTTGACGGCCAATAAGAATCTGATCTTGCCCACGATTCTGTCACGGACACAAGTCGTGGACTTCCTGCGAGTGGCGCCCGGTGCGTTAGCCGATGCGTTGGCGGCCGCGGACATCGTCCCTAGTCAACGTTATCTGTTGGCGACGCTGACCGAAAGCGTTCAGGCCGCCAAAGCGTTAACGGCTGAGGACTGGCTGAAGACGGCCCAGGCGAGTGTGGGTCAGTGGTTCAGCGCGGCTTGTGCTGGCGATGAGCGAGCCTTTGTGCGGGTACAGACCGAACTGTTGCCTTTAGGAAGTAATCGTGATCTCCAGGGAACTATTCTGGATATGGTGGTGCAGGTCTGGCACGATGTCTTACGCCAGCAGAATGCTAGCGTGGCCGATGACCAGTTGGCCTTTCCACAGGTCGCACAAGTCAGCCGACAAATGGCCCAGCGGCTCAGTATCGATCGGCTCGTTGCCATCATGACGCTGACGCTGGAAACCCGGAGTCAGCTTGCTGGAAATATGAATTTTCAGGGCATCTTAGAAGCCTTAACGTTACAGATCCTAGCGCAGATTCCGCGCTAAACAGTCAGCATTGGAGGGGTGGCAACTTGGAAAAACAAGAAGTATACGATCAATTTAAGCAGCTCGAGGGCCAAATACAAGAAGTGCTCGCCCAATTCACTGACTTACAGGCCGAGATGACCCAGGTGTTCGAGCAAAATGCCGAATTGGAAATCGAAAACCAACATTTACGGGACCTTCTGCGGGAGCTCCAACGTGACTTACCCGAAGCACCTGAGACGCCGCAGGGCTTGTCCAAGTCACGGCAGATCTTGGAAAAATTGTATGAAGAAGGCTTTCACGTCTGCCGTGAATTTTATGGCACGCGGCGTAAGCAGGACGAGGAATGTGCCTTCTGTCTAGAAGTTATTTATCGTGATCAATAGGAGGTCCGCACCACACATGGAACGTCAACGTAGTTTTCAAGCCGCAGACAGCGGTCACTTATACCTGGTGCCGACACCCATTGGCAATCTCGACGACATGACCTTTCGTGCCGTCAAGACGTTAAAGGCGGCCGATTTGATTGCCGCCGAAGATACGCGTAACACCCAGAAACTCTTAAATCACTTTGAAATTGAAACCAAACAAATTAGTTTTCACGAACACAACACGCAGGAACGCATTCCCCAATTGATCGCGAAGCTTCAGCAGGGGATGCAGATCGCCCAAGTCAGTGACGCGGGGATGCCATCCATTTCGGATCCCGGCCATGAACTGGTCAACGCCTGCATCGACGCTCACATTCCGGTGGTACCGTTACCCGGTGCCAACGCGGGTCTAACGGCATTGATTGCCTCGGGTTTAGCGCCACAACCGTTTTATTTCTACGGCTTCCTGGATCGCAAACCCAAGGATCAGCGTGCCGAGATCGACGAGCTGGCCCAACGTCCTGAAACGCTGATCTTCTACGAGGCGCCGCACCGTCTGAAGAAGACGCTGGCCAACTTGGCTGCGGGGATGGGGGAAGATCGGCCCGCTGTTCTGTGCCGTGAACTCACGAAACGCTACGAAGAATTCTTGCGTGGAAGCCTGAGCGACTTGGCCGAATGGGCCGCCACGGATACGGTGCGGGGCGAGTTCGTTGTGTTGGTTGGGGGAAATGATCACCCAACGACCACGGCGACCGCTGCGGTTGACCTCAGTGAACCCATTGAGACGCAGGTCGACCGTTTGATTGCGGCCGGTGACAAGCCCAACGCAGCTATCAAAGAAGTCGCGAACCTCCGCGGCCTGAAGAAACAAGAAGTTTATCGAACTTACCACCACTTAGATGAGGAGTGACCTGCGTGGCCAAAAATGAATTCAGTGAACCCCACCGAGTCGTCTACTACGAAACGGATGACACCGGCCATTTAACCCTCGCCATGCTAATCAACTTGTTCGTCCTGGTCTCCGAGGATCAGAACGCCGCGTTGAAATTAACCACGGACGACATCCACAGTCTGGGGGTTGGTTGGGTTGTGACACAGTATCACTTGCAGGTTGATAAGCTTCCCCAGATTGGGGATCGGGTGACCCTCAAGACGCGGGCAACGGCCTTTAATAAATACTTTGCCTACCGGGAGTACTGGTTGCTCGATACTGAGGGCAATCAGTTAGCTTACGGCGAGGGCATCTGGGTCACCATGAGCTACGCGACCCGGAAAATTGCGACAATTCCAGCGGCCATCATGGCACCGTACGGAACCGAGCCCGTCAAACGGTTACCGCGTTTACCCCGACCAGAGAAGATTGACCAAACGGCGACCAGTGTTGCTAAGCCGTATACGGTGCGCTACTTCGACATCGATGAGAATGGCCACGTGAACAACGCCCATTACTTCGATTGGATGTTGGACACCTTGCCCGCCGAATGGCTCCGGCAACATCAGCCGGTTGACGTCCGGATTCGCTTTGAAAACGAAGTGAAGTACGGTCATCAGGTGACGAGTGAGGTTGCGCACAGCCATGCGACAACGACTCAGCACACAGTAAAGATCGGGACAACGACCGCGGTTCTGGCCACAATCGATTGGCAACCACGGCGCTAAGGCGTCAAGGTGTGTCTGTGACGACGTGTGCTGCCCCCTTGAAGTTGAAATGAATGCGTCAGCTTTTTTGAATAAATTGATTAATTTTGATAAAGACAGGCAGAGAAGATGTGCCGTGCCAGTCTTTGTGGTAATATAAGACACTGATATGAATAGTACACGAGAAAAAGTAAGTAACCGGTTATTGGGAAGCGGCGGGCCGGGAACACCAGTCGCCGCTTTTACCAGTTTCGCTACTGGCTGTGGTCACCATACACATGAAGGGGAACCCAAGCAAATATGAAGATTTTAGCAATTGATACATCGAACCGTCCGCTCAGCGTCGCTGTCTTGGATGATGCCACAGTGTTGGCCGCCATCACAGTCACGGTTCATCAGAAACATGCGGAATACCTGCTGCCAGAGATTGAACGGCTCTTGGCAATGGCGGAACTCAAGCCAACCGACCTGGATCGCGTCGTGGTTGCGGCGGGACCAGGTTCCTACACGGGGATTCGGATCGCCGTGACGACCGCCAAGACCTTGGCCGCAACGTTGAATATCGACCTGGTTGCCGTGTCGAGCTTAGCAACCTTGGCCGCCAATGTGCCGGTTGAAGGCGCCCTCGTTGCCCCAATCTTTGATGCACGGAATCAAAACGCCTTCGCCGGGTTGTACCGGATCAAGAATGGCGTGCCAACCGCAGTGATTGCGGACGCCCATACTGGAATTGCGGACTTTCTGGCCGCAGTCAACAAGTACGGTGAACCTGTGTGGTTCCTAGGTGATGCCGCCAACTTTAGCGACTTGATTGCCACCACGATCTCCGCGGCGACACCGGCAATCAGTCCGTGGCTGAATTTGCCGCAAGTGGCCACGATTGGCTTGTTGGGGCAGAAGCTGACCCCTGTGAGTGATGTTGATCGGTTCGTGCCGAACTACCTACGTTTGACGCAAGCCGAAGCCGAATGGCGTGCTAAGAACCCAGAAGAGGATACCGAATCGTATGTTGAAAAAATTTAAAAATTGGTATAAAAATGTATTTGGTAGTCGGCGAGAAGTCGTACGCGAGGAGACCATGGATGTTAAAAATCATCGGGTCGAGATTCACGACGTCACGTATTTCGTGGCTAAGGCCCTATTTACCGATATTCCAGAAATGATTGAAATCGAGCGAGCCGTGTACGCGGGTCAAGCCCCATGGGATTCAACGGCCTTCGCCAATGAGCTCCGGCGGGAAAAGGATCGGCTGTACTTGGTTATTCGTAAGAATGACAAGTTGCTGGCATTTATCGGGAGTACCTTTGACGAACGTAACCGCGACGCCCACATCACCAACATTGCTGTCTTACCAGAGTATCAGAGCAAGGGCCTTGGTCGTTTCCTACTGGGAATCATGATCAAGAAGGCGCGCAAGCTGAACTATAAGACGGTCAGCCTGGAAGTACGCGTATCCAACAAGAGTGCGCAACGGCTCTATCGTGACCTGCAGTTTGAACAGACCGGCATCAAGCGGGGCTACTACTTTGGTGACCACGAAGATGCCGCCGACATGGTGCTGTACCTCAATGAAAATGAGGACGAAGCGCTGGCGGATGCGGACGACACTCAGGATCAGGACACAGAACGCCAGACGCGTGAACAGAATTAGCGACGATAACATCAAGGCGGGCGAGGCATCGGGCCACCCGCTTTTTGTGTGTGATGGGTGTTAGCCGCGTTTAGAAACTTTCGCCGTTTCGTGGTATAGTTAATGCCGGAATTGAAGTCGGATTCGTTAAGTGAACGATCAATCCAGAATGTGGTACCAACCAAAATTAAAATAGTTAGCCTATTATTTTGACTTTGGTGAGATCCACATGACTTAGTGGTTGACCTAACATAGTTAAAAGTAGCGATAGTAGATAAGAAAAAAGGTTGTTGTTTGGTCGTGTCGGTTTAGTAGATATCAGCAATGAAAGTGCTGATGACGGTGCACGGGTTAAACCAGTGTGAGCCGTGAGGGCGGTGGCAATAGACCCAGCTGTGGGAATTCTCTTAGCGGCTGTGCCGCTTAGAGAATTGGTGTCTTTGAAACTCGGTTCGCAGAGGTTCAAAGCAAGTCCAGAGACCGTTCTTTGGCTCTGGACGTCCGCCCTCAGCGTTCCGGTCTATTGCCACCGCCCGGCAAGGCGCAAATGAGAGTTTAACCCAGTGTGAAGAGGAAGAGGAGTGAGTCCAACGGAAAAGCGAAATTTGATTTTAGCATTTGAATCGAGTTGTGACGAGACCAGTGTGGCGGTTATCGAGGATGGTCACAAGATCTTGTCCAACATCGTAGCGACCCAGATCAAGAGTCACCAACGGTTTGGCGGGGTCGTTCCCGAAGTTGCCAGTCGGCATCACATTGAAGAAGTGACGTTGTGCATTAAGGATGCTTTGGCCGAGGCCGAGGTGGGCTACGAAGATTTGGATGCCGTTGCGGTGACGTACGGTCCCGGATTGGTCGGTGCACTGTTGATTGGGGTCACAGCTGCCAAGACGGTGGCTTTCGCTCACAACTTACCATTGATTCCAGTCAACCATATGGCGGGGCACATTTACGCGGCCCGTTACGTGGAACCCATCGAATTTCCAGCGTTAGCTTTGCTGGTTTCCGGTGGTCACACCGAGTTGGTCTACATGCCTGCCGAGAATCAATTTGAAATCATCGGTGAGACGCGCGATGACGCTGCCGGCGAGGCTTATGACAAGGTCGGCCGGGTCATGGGTGTTAACTACCCAGCCGGAAAAACGGTCGATGAGTGGGCTCATCAGGGGAAAGATACGTTTAAGTTCCCGCGGGCCATGGAGAAGGACGACAACTTTGACTTTAGCTTCAGTGGGTTGAAGAGTGCGTTCATCAACACGACCCACCACGCTGACCAAATCGGCGAAACGCTGAGCAAGCAGGACCTCTCTGCCAGCTTCCAGCAAGCCGTTGTGGATGTGCTAGCCGAAAAGACCAAGCATGCGTTGGCCGATTATCCTGTGCATCAGCTGATCTTAGCTGGTGGGGTGGCTGCCAACAAGGGCCTGCGTGAACGCTTAGAACGTGATCTGCAGAGCAACCCAACGACGCATTTGGTTAAAGCACCGCTGAAGTTGTGTGGTGATAACGCCGCCATGATCGGCGCTTTTGCCTACGTGGCGTATCAGCACGGCGTTTTTGCCGATGCTACGCTAAATGCCGATCCTAGTCTGGAGTTTGACTGGGCGGCAGATTCCGTTAAATAATAAATACGTATAACTAGAGGAGGACGTCCCATGAATCAAGCCGAATTGTTTGCCTATCGCCTGTACCAACAGGGATTGTTAACGACGAGCGCTGAATTGGCGGCGCCTTTTTTTAATGTTGTGGGGATTCAGGCACAGAACCAGCGCGCAGCAGAGCTCAACGTTGCGTTGCAAACGGGGATAACCCGACCCGAGCTCCTGAAGTTTTACCGGGAGCAAGGCATCGTCCGGTCGTGGGCCCAGCGGTGGACGATTCACTTGCTGACGCCCACTGACTTGCGGTTGATCGTGTCGGCCCGCCAAAATGAGCGACTCCCCAAGGCTTACTTCTTGGGTGCCGAAGAGCATGTGCGTGCGGCGGCCGCTGCGATTGACCAACTCCTGCAGCAGACGGGGCGCTTGACGCGGGCGGCATATACTGCACATCTACAAACAACTTTTGCCTGGTATACCGAACGGCCCCATAACTTGGATTACGCCGTTCTACAAGTGTTGACGGCGCAGGGCAAACTGCAGATGGCACCAAGCATGAGTGGTCAGGACTGGCTGCTCCTGGCGCCAGCGACACCCACGCTATTGGATCAGCAGGCTGCAACGGCGGAATTGATTCGTCGGTACCTGCACGGCTTCGGTCCGGCAACACTGGCTGATTTTGTGAAATGGTCCGGCATTAAGGTCAGTCAGGTCCGACCGGCTTGGCAGGCAGTTTTGCCGGAATTAACGCCGGTGATGGTTGGACAGGAACAACTCTGGACGATTGATCCGATTTCCGCTGGTCAACTCACGGCGATTACGGATCAACTGGCTCACCTGACCGTGGTTGCGGCTAGTTTTAGTTCACCCATGACGGGCTACCTTGATAAATCCTGGTTGGCGCCAGAACCGGTTCGCCAGCAGTTATGGTCGAAAAATGGCATTCTCCGGGCACCGATTATTGCAAACGGTGTTGTCGTGGGAAAATGGACGACGCAAATCGGCCAGCGACAGATTGCGTTTGCAGTCGATGGCTGGGGAGCGTTCGACCATAATCAATTGGAAGAAGGTTTCGACCGTGTGGCCCGGTTTTTAGAGCTCGACTACGCTGGTTTTACTGAAAAGGCTTAGTTCTAGAAATAACTAAAAACGCGCCGCAACAGTTCACAATGAAGTGAGTTGCTGCGGCGCGTAGTTATTGGGGTTAATCGTCAAACTCTTCCAGTTCCAGACTCTTCTCCGTCCAAGCATCCTCAGTCTCGCTGAGTTGCGTGGTCACGGCGGTGAGTTGTTCTTGAAGGTCGGCGAGCTTGCCCGCATCGTTGAAGTTTTCTTCCTTACTCATTTCAGTTTCAACGGCGGTCTTTTGCTTTTCCAGATCACCCATTTGATCTTCCAGGGCAGTGACTTGACGACTCAGTTTACGTTTAGCCTTCGCCTGGTCCTTTTGCGCTTGGTAATCCACCTGTGTCTGCTTAGGGACGTCAACAGTGGGGTGAGCCGCCTCGGCTTCGGCAGCTTCCTTAGCGGCGTACGCGTCCTGCTCGGCTTTCTTAGACACATAGTAATCGTAATTTCCCAGGTAGCGCGTGGTACCTTCGGGGCTCAGCTCGACCACTTGCGTTGCCACTTGGTTGATGAAGTACCGGTCATGGGAAACGAACAGGATGGTCCCGTCGAATTCATTCAGGGCGGTCTCCAAGACTTCACGGCTATCGATATCCAGGTGGTTGGTCGGTTCGTCAAGCATGAGGAAGTTGTCGTGTTGCAGGGCTAGTTTCGTCAGCAGTAACCGCGCCCGTTCACCACCACTTAGGCTGTGAACGCTCTTGTCGACATCGCTCCCGGTGAAGAGAAAGCTACCAAGTATGGAGCGGATATCGCCCTCGGGGGTCGTGGGATGGTCGTCCCACAGCTCATGTAGCACGGACTTCTTGTCGTGCAGCGTGGCTTGATCCTGGTCGTAGTAACCGGTATCCACGCCGGTACCGAAGATGATCTGTCCCTGAATGGCTGGAATTCGACCGAGAATTGTCTTGAGCAGGGTGGACTTACCGATACCGTTGGGACCGACAATAGCAACGGCCTGATGTTTCTTGATATCTAAGGTAACGGGGGCCGCGAGAATCTGGCCATCGTAACCCACAGCACCGTTGACGACGTCCAGCACAACGTTACCGCTTTGGCGCTTCGGATGAAAACTGAAACGGGCAGCTTTTTCGTCGCCTTCTGGTCGGTCCATCTTATCCATCTTTTCTAATTGTTTGCGTCGGGCCTGAGCCCGTTTAGTGGTGGATGCCCGGACGATGTTCTTGTTGACGAAGTCTTCCAGTTTACCGATCTCGGCCTGTTGCTTGTCGTATTCCTTCCAAGCTAAGCGCAACCGTTCTGCCTTGGCAGCGATGTAGTGCGAGTAGTTACCGGGGTAGTGGTCGAGGCCACCATGAGCCATGTCGTAGACGTCGTTGACCACGTGATCGAGGAAGTACCGGTCATGGGAGACGACGAGGATGGCACCGGGATAACCTTGCAGGTAGCCTTCCAACCAGGTCAACGTTTCAACGTCCAAGTGGTTGGTGGGTTCGTCCAAGATCAAGAGGTCGGGACGTTCTAGTAGCAGTTTAGCCAGGGCCAATTGCGTCCGTTGGCCACCAGAAAGTTCATTAATTGGCTTATCATAGTAGCTTTCGTCAAACTCAAATCCGTGGAGCACACCACGAATTTCGGCTTGGTAGCCGTAGCCGTTTTGGTCGCTGAAATCTTGTTGGAGCTGATCGTAACTCGCCGAAACTTGTGCGAACCGTTCCTGATCGGCGGTCACGGTTGGGTCACTCATTTGCTGTTCCAATTCATGCATCCGGTTTTCCATGGCGATGAGCTTAGCAAAGACACTGAGCATTTCGTTCCAGACAGTCTTGGTTGACGCGAGACCGGCATTCTGAGCCTGATAGCCCAGGGTCAAGCCGCGTTTGGTCGTGATCTGACCGACATCTGGGGTGGTTTCACCAGCAATCATTTTTAATAGGGTTGATTTCCCTGCACCGTTGCGGCCGACGAGGGCCACCCGTCCGTGTTCAGGAACGTCCATACTGACGTTTTCGAATAGGACGGCGGCACCGAAGCGCCGGGTAACTTGTTGGACTTGTAAAAGAATCACGGTGAGCCAACCTCCTTTAGTGGTTTTTTGTGTTAGTTTTAGGGTTAAAGTTACGTTAGAAGTTGCCGCTGTTACGAATTGGCTAGCTTGCACGGCGTTAAATGCTGCCGCTTATCCGAAGCAAGTTGCCGTTATCCCTGTTGTCGGGTGAAAATGGTCCCAATGATAAGGGGAGATAGCGGACACTGATACCCACTATTTTAGCATATTCTCGAGAGAGACCGAAATTACGATTTAAATAGTGAAAAAAACTTGCAAATTCTTTCACAAGATGAACGGTTATGCTATAATCTATAAGAAAGTTGATTTCACAATCCAGACAATTATTTAAATAAGAGGCTATCGCTTGTGAACGATAGCCAGTTTCTTTGATTAGGAGGTCTCGTTTTTGACAGAACAAAAAATTCCCCGGGCGACCGCCAAGCGCTTGCCCATCTACTACCGTTACCTTAATATTTTACTTGATGCCGACAAAACCCGGGTGTCTTCGACTGAATTGTCCGAAGCCGTTAAGGTCGATTCCGCAACAATTCGTCGGGACTTCTCGTACTTTGGGGCCCTCGGTAAACGGGGCTATGGTTACGACGTTGAAAGTTTGATTAAGTTCTTTAAGAAGATTTTGAATCAGGACCGCTTAACGAGTGTTGCCCTGATTGGGGTCGGAAACTTAGGTCACGCCCTGTTGAACTTCAACTTCCATCAGGACAGCAACGTGCGAATCAGCGCCGCCTTTGACGTGAAGCAAGAGATTGCCAACACAATTCAAAGTGGGGTTCCCATCTATCCGATGACGGATCTACGGACGCAGTTGGAAGAACAACAGATTGAAGTGGCCATTTTGACCGTTCCATCCCAAGTGGCACAAGAGGTAACCGATGAAGCCGTGTCTGGCGGTGTCAAAGGTATCTTGAACTTCACACCACTGCGGATCACCGTGCCAAAGGGTGTCCGTGTCCAAAACGTGGACTTGACCAACGAGCTTCAAACGTTGATCTACTTCCTGGAACACTACAATAATTTAAGTTAATGGTTGAATCGCAGTCCTCATTTGGGGATTGCGATTTTTTTTGATTGTCCTTATCAATTTCGTCTGCGGTTGCCAGGGATTCCGTCACTGTGGGGGCCGCCTGCAGCCAAAGGGCGGGCTTCCAGCTCGGTTTGAAACCTCGCAAGGTTCATGCGAGTTTCCAAACACGTCCCACGCCGTAAGATCGGGAAAGAGCAAGCGCCCGATCTAACGCCGTCGTCACGGTTGGCGCCATCCCTGGTAGCCTCCGACTAAGGTAACTTCAGAACCATCATAGCCCCAAGTGGAGTGGATACTACCATAAGCTATAAGTCGACTAAGATTTTCTGGATTCTGAATAGGCTACTGAAGTTAGATAAGATCAATGATTAGTTTTGAGCGAAGCTAGGATGGGATTTTGCATTTTGAGAACAGAATGTCTAGACTGATCGGCTTACTATTGGGAAATCGTCAGTCTTTTCACTCGATTTGAAGCCTCGAAATTCACGAGTCTTCAGAGTTACCTGTGGTGTAAGCTGGTTCCAGAATAAATTGCCAGTTAACACCGCCCCCGCGGCTGGCTCAGTCAATTTTTAGGATAAAAGCGTATTTAGCCGGAGGAGGCCAGGGATGATGCCAGCCGTGACGGCGGTGTTAGTCCGGGCGCTTGGGCCTTCCCGGTCTTACAGTGCGGGACGTGTTTGGAAACTCACGCGAACTTCGCGAGGTTCTAAACCGAGCTGGAAGCCCGTTTCTTGGCTGGAAGCGGTCCCCACAGCGGCAGAATTCCTGGCAGTCGTAGGCGACAGTTCTCATCTAATGTGAAAAGACATCTAGACCGAAGCAACTGTTATCTGGAAAATGTAAAATTCGCTAAGCCTCTCAGCCACACCGGATAGCGCGTGGTGGGGGTGCTGAATCAAGGAATTTGTTTGTCAAATTCCTTGATTTTTAGAGGGAAAAACCATATATTAGATATTGTTGATTAGCACTTATGTTAGTCAAGTGCTAACAGTGCTAATAAGTAAGTTCATTGGAGGGATTCAAGTGTTAAAACCATTAGGAGACCGCGTCATTTTGGATCAACCAGAAGAAGAAGAAACCACGGTTGGCGGCATTGTGCTCGCAAGTAACGCTCAAGAAAAGCCACAAACGGCAAACGTTGTAGCTGTCGGTGATGGCCGTGTGTTAGACAATGGCGAAAAGGTAGCCCCAGCTGTTAAGGTTGGCGACAAGGTATTGTTTGATAAGTATTCCGGTACCGAAGTTAAGTACCAAGACACGACTTACCTTGTTTTACACGAAAAGGACTTAGTCGCAGTCGTCGACTAATCCAGTTTCCACTTAAGAAGACTATCCAAGATAATTCAAAAATTTTAGTATGAGGTGAATTTTTAAAATGGCTAAAGAATTAAAATTTTCTGAAGACGCCCGGAGCAAGATGCTTGCCGGTGTTGATAAGTTAGCTGATACGGTTAAGACTACCCTTGGACCTAAGGGACGTAACGTCGTTTTGGAACAAAGCTACGGCAACCCAACCATCACGAATGATGGTGTCACGATTGCTAAGTCCATCGAACTCGAAGATCACTTCGAAAACATGGGTGCTAAGTTGGTTTCCGAAGTTGCTTCCAAGACCAACGACATCGCTGGTGATGGGACGACCACTGCCACTGTTTTGACGCAAGCTATCGTCAACGAAGGTATGAAGAACGTGACTGCCGGTGCTAACCCTGTTGGTATCCGTCGCGGGATCGAAAAGGCTACGAAGGCCGCCGTTGATGGGTTACACAAGATGTCCCATGACGTTAAGACCAAGGACGATATCGCCCAAATCGCTTCAATTTCATCTGCTAGCCAAGACACCGGTAAGTTGATTGCCGATGCTATGGAAAAGGTTGGTAACGATGGGGTTATCACGATTGAAGAATCTCGTGGTGTTGATACCAGCTTAGACGTTGTTGAAGGGATGCAATTCGACCGTGGCTACATGTCACAATACATGGTTACCGACAACGACAAGATGGAAGCTAACTTGGACAACCCTTACATCTTAATCACTGACAAGAAGATTGCTAACATTCAAGACATTTTGCCATTACTGCAATCCGTTGTTGAACAAAGCCGTTCACTCTTGATCATTGCCGATGACATCACTGGTGAAGCCTTACCTACCTTGGTTTTGAACAAGATGCGTGGGACCTTTAACGTTGTTGCTGTCAAGGCTCCTGGCTTTGGTGACCGTCGTAAGGCTACCTTGCAAGATATCGCCGTTCTGACTGGTGGGACTGTCATCACCGATGACTTAGGTCTTAACTTGAAGGACACGACGATCGATCAATTGGGTCAAGCACAAAAGGTCAACGTTACCAAGGACAACACCACGGTCGTTGAAGGTGCTGGTGCCAAGGATCAAATCGCTGCCCGGGTTGCTGAAATCAAGGGCCAAATCGAAGAAACGACTTCTGACTTCGACCGTGACAAGTTGAAGGAACGTCTGGCTAAGTTAGCCGGCGGGGTTGCTGTTGTTCGTGTCGGTGCCGCAACTGAAACTGAATTAAAGGAACGTAAATACCGCATTGAAGATGCCTTGAACGCAACGCGTGCCGCTGTTGAAGAAGGCTTCGTTGCTGGTGGTGGGACTGCTTTGATCAACGTCATCAAGGACGTTGCCAAGGTTGAAGCTGAAGGCGACGAATTGACGGGTGTTAACATCGTTCTCCGTGCTTTGGAAGAACCTGTTCGTCAAATCGCTGAAAACGCCGGTGTCGAAGGTTCCGTTGTTGTTGAACACCTGAAGGGTGAAAAGGAAGGCATTGGTTACAACGCTGCCGACAACAACTACGAAGACATGGTTAAGGCCGGTATCACCGACCCAACCAAGGTTACCCGTTCTGCTCTGCAAAACGCTGCATCCGTTTCCGCTCTGTTGTTAACGACTGAAGCCGTTGTGGCTGACAAGCCAGAAGACAACCCAGCACCTGCAGCTCCTGCTAACCCAGGTATGGGCGGCATGATGTAAACATTAAATCACTAGCTTGCTAGTGTGAAATTGAAGAAGCCAACCGGCGATTGTCGGTTGGCTTCTTTGTGTTAGATTAGTGGGTTAGACGTTGAGCTTACCGGCCGTAGCCAGGTCAGTAAAGGTCGTCGTCGGTGGTGTAAAGGGTTGAAGATCGCCGGTTGCTACGAGAGTGCCAACCGTATCGATGAAGGTTTCGATGTCGTCATCGGGAGCCACACCGTGGAAGTCGCCGAAGCCGTACTGCCACCATTTCAGATTAACGAGTTGTTCAATAATGTAACTGGGAAAACGGAACTTGAGAATGCGCGCGGGGACACCGCCCACTACCGCATAGGGGGGCACGTCCTTGGTGACGACAGCTCCGCCCGCAATCACGGCCCCGTCACCCACAGTAATCCCGGTGGGGGCGAAGCGTACGTCCTGACCAATCCAGACGTCATTGCCGATGACAATTGGCCCGGCATTTGGAACGGGATTGGGTACGCGCTTGAACGTGTTGGCCGTATCTGCTAAGTAGTCGTTGAAGGCATCCACTGAGTGACTGTACGTCAACATTGACGTGGTAAATCGCTTGGTTGGATGGCTTCCTTGCATGCGGTTCACATTACTGGCAATTGATGAGTAGCGGCCAACAATGGTGTTTACCGGTAGGGCACTGTTAGCGGAACTGAAAGCGCCCATACTAAAGAAATGCCAGCCAGTGAGAAAGATACTGTAGGCCTCGGCCTGGAGACCCGTTGGTACACAGATCATCCGACCAAATGGGATTCGTGGCTGCGCAGTTCTCCGGGGTTGTGTATAGATGCGTCGTTGTGTTAGGAGCCGATCAAGCTCTGGTGTATAGGGCATGAGTTGATTCTCATGCGACCGTGTTGCCAATAGATTGTCTTGGAAAAAGGTGACGCCGTTGATTGTCGTTGTCATCGTCGAATTCCCCCCTTAAGTGTAAGTATACTATAAATTGCTTATAGGTTGATTAGCCGTGTTCGAAAGATTCAGTTGCTGGCGAACAGAACACTTGTTGACGGATGACTTGTAGGTGACGGTTGTCTTCACCGGGGCACTGTGCGGACCCGTAATGGTTTCGTAACGGCGTTTGTGAGTCGTATTGGGCTTGATATTTACTGGATATAGAGGGGCTAAATGGGGGATGCAGATGGGACGGAAATTAAGCGAGTTTGTACGGTAGATTAAATTAGTCATCTCGGTTAGGGCATTGTAAGCTGGGAAGAGTCGTGGTCAGGCAAGATTAGAACGGGCAAAGTTGGTGAATTTTCACAACGAGAGCGCCCAATTTGTGAAGCGCTTTCTTTTGCCGCTGGTCGGCAATGTTGAATGGGCAGTCAATTGATGCGACCACACCGTTTGCAGTTTTCTTAGTTGCTAAGCTGAACAAGAGTGGTATTGTTGAGCTAGTTGTAGTAGAATTACGTTTGCGTTTGAAATTGAAACGATTATAGAGACTTTAAAAGGCGGGTGTAGGCCCGTTTTCATTATTTATGGAGATAAGGAGTAAGTAGTCATGTGGCGTTATTTAAAGCGGGTTTTAATTGGTAAACCCCTAAAGACCATGGATGAAGGCGGTCAGGCGTTGACCAAGTTTAAGGCATTAGCCTTACTGTCATCTGACGCGTTATCCTCCGTGGCTTATGGTACTGAGCAAATTACCACAGTCTTAATCACCTTATCTGCAGCGGCCCTGATGTATCAATTGTGGGTTGCGGCGCTGGTCTTAATTCTGCTGTTTGCGATCACGCTTTCTTACCAACAGATCATTCATGCCTATCCGTCCGGTGGTGGCGCCTACGTGGTTGCCAGCACGAACTGGGGGCAATCGGCAGGGTTAGTTGCCGGGGGATCACTGTTGGTCGATTATATGCTGACCGTGGCCGTTTCAACGACATCTGGGACCGAGGCCATTACCTCGGCGATTCCGGCATTGTCGCCATACTCGGTGTTGATCTCAGTCCTGATTGTGATTGGGATCATGCTGTTAAACCTACGGGGGATGCGTGAGTCTGCAGCGTTCCTGACGGGGCCAGTTTATTTCTTCATTCTGATGATCTTCATCATGATCGGTGTCGGCTTCTACAACATCGTGACGGGCAATATTACCTACCACGCTTCGGCGCAGTTGGGTGGGTCCGTTTCCGGGATGACGCTGTTGCTGTTCTTGCGGGCGTTCTCGTCCGGGTCTTCCTCCCTGACCGGGGTGGAAGCACTCAGTAACGCGGTGCCAAATTTCAAGAAACCGAAGAGTCACAATGCGGCGGCAACACTGGCCATTATGGCAACGATCCTGGCCATCTTCTTTGGTGGCATCACGTTCCTCAGTTACTACATGGGGGTTCGACCACAGGCTGGCCAAACGGTCCTCTCACAGATTGCGAGCGGCGTTTTCGGTCACGGGGTCATCTACTATGTTCTGCAATTATCTACGGCACTGATCTTAGCCGTTGCGGCTAATACCGGGTTCTCGGCATTTCCAATTCTGGCGTATAACCTGGCCAAGGATAAATTCTTACCACACGCGTACTTGGACCGGGGAGACCGGTTGGGTTACTCCAACGGGATTATTTCTCTGGCTGTCGGGGCCATCGTCCTGATCTTCATCTTCCATGGACAAACCACGCTCCTGATTCCGCTGTATGCAATCGGGGTTTTCGTGCCATTTGTCCTGTCACAATCCGGAATGATTATTCACTGGTTCCGAACGCGTGAGGGCTTCTGGCAGGGAAAGGCGTTTATCAACCTTATCGGTGCGTTGATTTCACTAGCGCTGGTTCTGATTCTGTTGTTCATCCGCTTTGCCAATGTTTGGCCATACCTGATCATCATGCCACTGTTACTCCTGCTGTTTAACCGAATTCATCAGCACTACAAGCGAGTTGCCCGGCAACTGCGGGTAGCGGCGAAGACGAAGGCGGATATGCACGAGTATGACGGCGCAACGGTCATTGTCTTGGTCAGCAATATTACGCGGGTGACGGCTGGTGCCATCAACTACGCCCGATCTATTGGGGATTATGTGATCGCGATGCACGTGTCCTTCGATGAAAATCCAGAGAAGGAACACAAGACGGCGCAGGAGTTCAAGGAAGAGTTCCCGGACATTCGGTTCGTGGATATTCACTCGTCCTACCGGTCTATTGCGACGCCAACGTTGCGGTTCTGTGACGTGATCGCCAAACGGGCGGTTGAACGGAACTTCACGACAACGGTCTTAGTGCCGCAGTTCGTGCCGCGGCATCCATGGCAGAATATCCTGCATAACCAAACGGCGTTGCGCTTACGGACGACGTTGAACTCGCGGGAAAATATTATCGTATCGACTTATAACTATCACTTGAAAGAGTAGTGACTTCGCCCTCCAAAACCAACTTGGCTTTGGGGGGCTTTTTGATGTGAACGGTTGGTGTGGCGGATTATAAAAAACGGTCCCCCAACCGTTGACGATTGGGGGACCGGGTCATTTTTGCCGTGTGATGAGCGTGGTAGGTGAATCAACGCAAGCCAACTAAAGAGGCGAACGGTGGAACCAGGAGATCGACGACGATTGAGATGATGACGACGGCAATCGAAGCCATGGATCCTTGAATTGAGCCCAGTTGAACGGCTTTAGCTGAACCGACCGTGTGTCCGGCGGTTCCCAGCCCTAACCCAGCACCGATGGGATCTTTGTCGATTCGGAAGAATTTGACCAGCCAGTCACCTAGAGCGTAGATGATGACCGAGTTCAAGATGCAGGCGGTCGCAGTGACCGCGCCGACACCACCGATGGCATTGGAAATCGGCATTGCAATGGCCGTTGTCGCTGCTTGTGGCAGCATTGAAGCAATTCCTACCTGGTCGAGACCAATGAGCTTAGCGGCCTCGTAAATCACTAATAACGAGATGCTGAGTCCAATGATTAGCGACAAAATAATTTCGAGCCAATACTTTTTGACAATGTCGTTCCGTCGATAGAGCGGGACGGCAAAGGCACTCGTCGCCGGGTTCAAGAACCAGAAGATGATGTCGCCGCCGGGTTTGTAGGCGGACCGGTAAAAGTTGGCTGTGGTTGTGCCAAAGGTTTTGGCAAGGAGAAAGAGGACGAAGATCCCCAGGACCATCCCCACGAAGAGGGGTTGGAAGAGGAAGAAGCCCTTGCTGATTTTGAAGAGCCATTGGCCGATTAAGTAAACGACGAGTGACAAGAAGATGCCAAAGATGGCGTTACCAGCGGTGGAGCCGTCGGCGTTGGTTCCAAGACCATCGCCGAGCCATTTGCCCCACAACGCTAAATTGGGGTTTTCCGCTAAAATAATCATTTTATAACCTTCTTTATTTAGGCGCTAAAGGGTCGACTCCTGTTCGGCCGCTGTTGTCCGGCGGAACAGGTGCTGACGAAGCCAAATCAGTCCGACGGCGGTGTAGCTGACCAGCACCAACATGACGATGGTGGCGATGAGCACAACCGCGGTAATTTGGAGTCCCTGGGTCTTCAAGATATCGAGGCTCGCGGCGAGTTGGACGCCGGCAGGGACGAAGAGAAAGGCAATCAGGCTGATCATAAAGTCAGCGAATTTTTCAACGTTACGTAATTTTAGAATGTGAGTGGCCAGTAAAATGTAGAGAATAACAATCCCGATTACTGGCGTAGGTACGGGAAGGGAGGCTGGGAACAGAGGCGAAATGAGACTTGCCACAAATAAGATGGCAGCGAAAATGCTCATTTGGCCTAGAATCGGTGTCGGTTGTTCCGCGACAGTCTCTGATGGTGTGGTGTGATTAGTCGAAGCCAAGATAAAATCTCCTTTCAAGCACGAAGCGTGCTACGGCGATTGAGGAGATTTCACAAAGAAAACCTTGGCAGAGGCAGAATGAAACTAGCTGTGAAACCGCTCTCAATCGTTCATAATCATTATATGGGATTTGAGCGGAATGCACAAGGACAATCTGCGTTATGACGCGGTTTGTCCGCTTGCTTGTGCAGTGATATAGGTCTGCAAGTAGCCAGACTAGGTTTCAAAAAGCTTTTCAGGATAACTATTTTTTCACAAGCCATCGGTTTCGGCGGCAAATGATGAAATTTAGTCAAAAAAAGAGTGAGAGATTGGTCTACGCTCTTTCGATTCGCGTTACTTTAAGCCCATAAAGGCGGCAAAAGGTGGCACGACGATATCAACCACAATTGAAATGATGACGACGGCAATTGAAGCCATGGAACCCTGAATGGACCCCAATTGTAAAGCCTTGGCGGAACCTACGGTGTGGCCGGCGGTTCCTAGACCGAGGCCAGCGCCGATGGGATCATTGTTGAGCCGGAAGAACTTAACCAACCAGCCACCCAGTGCGTAGATAATGACGGCGTTGAGGATGCAGGCCATAGCTGTGATGGCCGCATTCCCACCCGTAGCCGCCGCAATTGGCATGGCAATCGCGGTCGTGGCAGCTTGTGGTAACATGGAGGCAATCCCAACGTCGTTCAAGCCCAATAAGCGAGCAGCTCCGTAGATAAAGAACAGGGAAACCACAAGACCAATGATGAGGGACAAGGTAATTTCGAGCCAGAAACGCTTGACGATGTCGTTACGTCGGTACAGCGGAATGGCAAAGGCGATCGTCGCTGGATTCAGAAACCAGAAGATAATGTCGCCGCCTGGTTTGTAGGCCGACTTATAAAAGGTAGCGGTTGTGGTGCCAAAGACCTTGGCCATCAAAAACAGGATAAAGATACCGAGAACCATCCCAACGAAGAGGGGTTGGAATAGGAAGAACCCTTTGCCCACTTTAAAGAGCCATTGACCAATCAGATAGACTAACAGGGACAGAAAGATACCAAAGATTGCATTACCAGCGGGGGCGCCGGCCGCGTTTGTGCCGAGTGCATCACCCAGCCATTTCCCCCAGACCGCCATGTGCGGTGCTGCTGTAAGAATAATCATGGACACTCATCTCTTTTATGCTTTATGCTAAAGATTGAAGGTTGTCGCCTGTGGTTGCCAGAATGTTGGCTAATGTGACGGTTGCCTATCGGTTAGACCAATAAGCTGTTAGCAATCGCATTAAATGGTATTCAGAGTCGGTTTGAGCCAGACAGCATTGCTATATTGAGCTGAAACAGGTTTAGGCATTTTCAATCTTTATGTTTTTGAAGAATGAAACGTGATGGGACTGACAGATTAAGCCGAAATGTTGCGGTCACCGTTTTTTTAACTAGGATTTGACGTCAGCACTGCGATGGAAGACGTGTTTGCGAATCCAAATCATACCAGCTGTGGTGTAAGCGACAACGACCAGCATGACGATCGTTGCAATCAGAACCACGCTGACGATTTGAATCCCTTGCGCCTTGAGAATGTCGAGGCTGGCGGCCAATTGAATTCCAGATGGGACAAAGAGAAAGGCAATCAGACTGATCATGAAATCACCAAACTTTTCAACGTTCCGTAACTTAACGATGTGAGACGCCAGCAGTAGGTAGAGAATAATCAAGCCGATAACCGGCGTCGGTACGGGGAAGGATGGCGGAAACAAGGGTGAAATTAAACTGGAGACGAACAAAACTGCGGCGAAGATTGCCATCTGCACAATAATGGGAGATGGTTTCTCTTCGGTGGTGGTTTCCGTTTGGGGAACTTTATCTTGGCTAGCCATAGAAAAATCTCCTTTCAATGAAACACCAAATCCAACCAACAATTACTAAAATTTCACAAGAAAATTAGGCACTAATTATAAAAATATCAATAAGAGCTTAATTGCTCTTGAACTAACCACATTATATGGGGCCAACTCCGAATACACAAGCTTAATCTCCGCCATTTCGGCGATTAACGAATATTTATATACTTATAATTAGCGGAATCCAGTAGGCATTTGTTTTCATTGGATTTTCGCTGAACTAACTAAGCGATGATTGAAGTGGTTGTGCTTGTGAAAAGTGATGTGGGGACTTGCAAACCTTAACTTTTCTGAACATTCTTCAAATGGCGGTTGTGTTTAATTTGGGAGATTTGTATAATTAGCAAAAGATATGTAGGAAAGAAAGAGGACACTTTATGAGATTTGAGATTATTGTTAGCTTATTTGCTACCATGATTATCTCCGCAGTCCTAACGCCGTTTGTGCGCCGCTTTGCGTTTCAAATTGGTGCGGTGGATAAACCGAATCAACGACGGGTCAACAAGGTGCCAATGCCGACACTTGGTGGCCTAGCAATCTTTATTGCGTTTACCTTTTCAACCATGTTTCTCTTGCGTGATCAAATGCCAACGCAACAGTTGTGGGGCCTGTTCGGTGGTGAATGTATTATCATCGCGGGTGGTATGATTGATGACGTTTTTGAATTGAGACCGCGGCAGAAGGTGATGTTTCAATTAGCTGCTGCGTTGGAAGTTTACTTTGTGGCCGGCGTTCGCATGCGCTATTTGACGCTGCCCTTTATTGGGGTCTGGCACTTTGGCTGGTTGGCATTGCCCATCACGCTGCTGTGGATCGTGGCGATCGTCAACGCCATCAACCTGATTGACGGGCTCGATGGCTTGGCAACAGGGGTGTCGATTATTGCGCTGACGACGACCGGGATTATTGGTCTTTTCTTCCTTAACGTGGCAAACACCTGGGTAGCCATCATGATCTTTGCGCTGGTTGCCGCGATGGTCGGGTTCTTGCCCTATAATTTCTTCCCAGCACGGATTTACTTAGGGGATACCGGGGCCCAGTTCATTGGGTTCATGATTGCCTGCTTCTCGCTGTATGGGTTGAAGAACGTTACGTTTATTTCCGTCATCATCCCCGTGATTATTCTCGGGGTACCCATCACGGACACCGTGTACGCGATGATTCGGCGGATTTTAAACAAACAGCCAATCTCACACGCCGATAAACACCATCTGCATCACCGGTTGATGCAGCTAGGATTGACCCACCGCCAAACGGTGTTGGTCATCTACGGAATTGCACTGATTTTCTCCTTCATTTCACTGCTGTATCCGTTATCGACGATTGTGGGCTCGGTCCTCTTGACGGTAGCCATTCTGATTGGTTTGGAGCTGTTCGTCGAGGCAATTGGGTTGGTAGGCTCGAACCGCCAGCCGCTATTGCACTGGATCAAGCGCATCGTGAAGCAATTGACGTCTAAAAATTCAGATTAAACGAAAGCAGCACGCCGTTAAATTGGCGTGCTGCTTTTTTCACATTTATTAAATGGGATGAAATCAGTTGCCGGCGGCTGCCAGGAGTTCTGCCACAAGCCGCAGGCAAAACTGACGACTGTTTTTTTACAAGGTTAGTCCGTTTCGCGGCTACTGGCGTGGATCTCAACGGGAACTTCGTGGTAGTCAATGTCACCCACAGTCACGGTCAATCTGTTGCTGAGAAGATCCGTAATGGCTTGCTGGGTAGCATCAACTTTGTCTAAATCGACCGCAATCGTGACGGCTACGGCATCCGTGTAGGCGGTGTCTAGCGTGGTGATTTTTTCTTCGGACAGGTAGTGGTTCAATCGGTCGTAGTTGGCATAATCGACCGCTAGGGTCAGGGCACGTTGGCGGACACGTTTGACGACACCGACAGCTTCGATCGCCGTCGATGTGGCGTTACTGTAGGCGCGGATTAAACCACCGGCACCCAGCTTGATACCACCAAAGTAACGGGTGACGACGGCAATCACGTTGTGGAGCTGATTGCGTTGTAGCACTGTTAGAATAGGAACACCGGCCGTTCCCGAGGGCTCACCGTTGTCACTTTCCCGTTGAATCTCATCGTGTTCACCCAAGACGTAGGCCCAGCAATGATGGTTGGCTTTGGGTTCACGTGCACTGACGGTGGCAAGAAACGCCTTGGCTTCGTCTTCAGTCGCCACGCGAGCGATATCGGTGATAAAGCGAGATTTTTTGATTTCTAGGTCGTGTTGGCCAGTTGCTTGAATCGTTAAATAGTCGGTTTCCATAAAAAAACACCTTTCTCAAAAATATTTCGCCGCTTTTTACGGAGTTAGTTCCTGTACCACCAGATGGGAGGAACTTCATGATTAATTTATCAGAATATTTTGGTCGCCGCTTACCAGCTACCACCGGGACGGACCGGTTGGGAACGGGAAAGCTGGCCGTAAAGCGAGTTGGTCAGCGGTATCAGTGCCAACGGTGTCAGCAGTGGCTGGCGAACTCGGATCAGCTGCCGAATGGGGCGTGGTACTGTCGCCAGTGTTTACAGCTGGGGCGAGTAACCTCACAGACTAAATTATACACTATTCCGGAGCCCAATCGTTTCTCGTCACCAGAGTCACCGCTGACTTGGACGGGAAAATTGAGTCCGGATCAGCAACGGGCCGCCGAGAAGATTCGCCAGCACGTCCAGCAGGGCCAAAGTCAATTGTTGTGGGCCGTGACTGGGGCTGGAAAGACTGAGATTGTTTACCCGGCATTGGCATGGGCTGTTGCACGAGGATGGCGAGTCGCCTGGGATTCACCTCGGGTGGACGTCTGTTTGGAGCTCGCTCCACGAATTCAGGCGGCATTTGCGGGAGTCAGCCAGTGTGTATTGTACGGGGAGCAACCGGCTCCGTATCGCTACAGTCAGCTGACCGTCTGTACAACCCACCAGTTGTTGCGGTTCGAACACGCCTTTGACTGGATCATTGTGGATGAGGTCGACGCCTTTCCATTGGCGACGAGTCCGTTACTCCAATTGGCGATTACACGCGCCGAGAAGCCCACGGGCCAGCATCTCTACCTCACGGCCACGCCAGGCGAAAAGCTGCAACGTCAGATTCGCCAACGGACGCTGGTCGCGACTTATTTACCCTTGCGCTACCACGGTTATCTCTTGCCACAACTGCGGGTGAAATTGGCGTGGCGGTGGCGAGAATATTTACGCAAGGGGCGATTACCGCGTCCCCTCATTCAACAACTCCTAACCTATCTACAGAAGGGGCAACGATTTCTGCTGTTCGTCCCCCACGTCCGTGACCTCCCAGAGATCATGGCCGAGTTAGGACGACAAGGCATCCGTGGTGGAGTTAGTGTTCACGCCGCCGACTCAGAACGAACGGGTAAGGTTCAGGCGTTACGCGATCAACGGCTCTCTTTTCTAGTGACGACCACGATTCTGGAGCGGGGGGTGACCTTTCCCAATATTGCGGTGGTGATTCTGGGTGGTGACGATGCCGTCTTTTCAACGGCGGCACTGGTTCAGATTGCCGGACGAGCTGGGCGGAGCGCAGAATTTCCAGGGGGCGAAGTGACCTGCTACGTCCAAACGCAGACCCGGGCCGTTCGGCGTGCGCAGACGATGATTACGCGACTCAATCGACAGGGAAAGCAACGGGGAGGGCGGCGACCATGACTATCTGCGTGTGGTGTGCCCGAAACTTCGAGCCCCCGGTGACCTTGCAGGACTTGTTGCGCTGGCGACCGTTGCCGGTACCAGCTCTCTGCCCCAGTTGCCAGGAGCGATTTACACCGATTACTGGCGCTCACTGTCCAGCGTGTGGTCGGCAGCAGGCGACGACGGTTCGGTGTCATGACTGTGAGCGTTGGGGGGCAGAAACACTGACGAATCGGGCGCTTTTTCAGTACGATGCGGGGATGAAAGCTTACATGCAGCAGTATAAATTCCAAGGAGATTATGCCCTGCGTAAGGCGCTACAGGCCCCACTGTACCAGGCTTTAGCTCAACAAAGTTATGATGTGTTGGTCCCAATTCCAGTGGATCAACGGACGTGGCTGACCCGAGGCTTTAACCAGGTCACAGGGTGGCTGCATGGTCAGCCCTTTCAGCAGGTGTTACGAGTGAAAGCGGATCACAAATCTCAGCCTCAATCGGCTAAGACTCGAGCAGAGCGATTGGTGACGCCACAACCGTTTATGTTGGACGCCGCTGCAGCAAAAATCATTGTGAATCAGCAGGTGTTACTGTTGGATGACGTCTACACGACGGGGAGAACATTGCGACATGCGGCGAGCCAAATTTATTTAGGGGGCGCGAAAACGGTTACTAGCTTGACTTTAGCGCGTTGAGCACCATTAAATTTCGTGAGAATAATTGTTTCTGATAGGGCTTTCTATTATAATAATAGTAAGCAAAGCATATTAGAAGAGTGGTCCTTCTAATGCTGAGCAAGCCAAGTGTTTCTTGGTTGAAGGGAGAGAAGTTTTATGCTCACATTTAATATTCGTGGTGAAAACATCGAAGTTACTGACGCAATACGGGATTACGTTGAAAAGCGTATCAGCAAGTTGGAGAAATATTTCGACAACAAAGTTGAGGCAATTGCGCATGTCAACCTGAAGGTCTACCAAAACAAGACAGCGAAGGTTGAAGTAACAATCCCACTCCCATACTTGACATTACGGGCAGAGGAAACTTCTCCGGACTTATATGCAAGTGTTGATTTGGTTACCGATAAGCTGGAACGGCAAATTCGCAAGTACAAGACCAAAGTTAACCGTAAGTCCCGGGAAAAAGGTTACAAGAACCTTGATTTCGCACCCGAAGCTGCGGAGCCAGAACCAGCTGAAGGTAAGGAGTTAGAGGTTGTTCGGACCAAGCGCGTTTCGTTGAAGCCAATGGATAATGAAGAGGCTGTCCTGCAAATGGACATGTTAGGCCACGATTTCTTTATCTATGAAGATGCTGAAACGAACGGCATTAGCATTGTGTACCGTCGTAATGACGGCCGCTACGGTTTGATCGAAGCCGATGACCAATAACCAATAATGTTAACTAAACTAATGAAGCACCGCCTTGTGCGGTGCTTTTTAGTTTGCACCAAGAACGTTAATGTTCATTCGCCTCACTACCACCCTCACGGCTAACCTTGATAGTCAATGTGCTATTAACGTTAGCTAGGCGACTTTTAAATAACTTTAGATTGATGATTTTCAGTTCGGTCGTTTGCCAAACAATGCGTCTTATATAAAAATAAGTTGATATTGCTGAGCATTCTGGAACGTTGGATACGCTATTTCAAAATGACTGTTATGGCGTTATTGGCAGCGTGTCGAGGATAATAGGCGTTTAGAATTACTGCTTTTGCCAGAATTGTCGAATGATTAAGGGGGCTAACCCATATGCCAATCTGTCATGGGATTGTTAAGCAACTGTTATGCAAAAAGCGATACATTCAGCGGTTAATCTGGTAAAATTAATAAGATTACTCTTAGGGGCCAGACTGGCTGAAACGACGCGATTCCCGCTTGGGAGGAAGTTGGCGCAGGCCTGGGGTCAATAAGGGTGATAGTTTAGTGACTATTTTAGTCAATAATCATGCGAAAGAAAGCGGTTTTACGGCATTTACATGATTAGAAAAGTTTCATATTGGCTGGGTTAGTGTTAAAATGTAGATTGATTTATTGCCAAAATAAACGGTTGAAATCACTGTCTCGTGCGCGGCAAGTTTAACTTGCTGGCAACGAGGATTATTCTTGCAAAAGAATGAGCGATTTTATTAAGATTATCCAGCTGTCCGCCCAGCAACCTGTGGGCAGCAATAACTCCTAGGATTGGGGCTAACTCAGTTCAATTTGGGGGTAATTGTGGTGGCAGCGCTGTTCGGCGTTGGATCCACAAACTACCGGTGTAAACCGGGAGTGGTTGACGCAGACTTATTAAAATGTACTGAAGGGAATTCTCACATGGCAAATATTTTGAAACGATGGGTCGAAAGTGATCGACGGACTTTACGACGCCTCAGTAAATTAGCGGATGAAGTCGGTGCTTACGCTGATGAATACGCAAAGCTTTCAGATGCAGATCTGCAAGCAAAAACGCCAGAATTAAAGCAACGCTATCAAGACGGCGAAACCTTGGACGATTTACTGCCCGAGGCCTTCGCTGCCGTTCGTGAAGGCGCAAAGCGGGTCCTCGGCCTCTATCCATTCCACGTCCAAATTATGGGGGGAATTGTGCTTCATGAAGGTAACATTGCCGAAATGAAGACCGGTGAAGGGAAGACCTTGACCGCAACCATGCCCGTTTACCTGAACGCCTTAGCCGGCGAAGGGGTGCACGTTGTTACGGTTAACGAATACTTATCCGCACGTGATGCCACTGAAATGGGTGAACTTTATAACTGGATGGGCCTTTCCGTGGGGTTAAACTCCGCTGAAAAGTCCCCTGAAGAGAAGCGTGAAGCCTACAAGGCCGATATTACGTATTCGACCAACGGGGAAATCGGGTTCGATTACCTGCGTGATAACATGGTTGTCTACAAGGAAGATATGGTTCAACGGCCCCTGAACTTCGCGATTGTCGATGAAGTTGACTCCATCTTAATTGATGAAGCGCGGACGCCATTGATCATTTCTGGTCAGTCTGAAGGAACGAGTGCCCTTTACAAACGGGTTGACCGTTTCGCCAAGACGTTACACGAAAAAGAAGACTTTAAGATCGACCTTGAATCCAAGACGGTGGCTTTGACCGACGTTGGGATTGAAAAGGCTGAAAAGTACTTTAACCTGAAGAACTTATACGACACCGATAACACGGCGTTGACCCACCATATGGACCAAGCCTTACGGGCAAACTTCATCATGCTGCGGGACAAAGACTACGTGGTTCAAGACGGCGAAGTTCTGATCGTTGATTCCTTTACTGGGCGGGTTATGGAAGGTCGTCGGTACTCCGACGGGCTGCACCAAGCCATTGAAGCCAAGGAAGGCGTCGAGATTCAAGAAGAAACGAAGACGATGGCCAACATCACGTACCAAAACTTATTCCGGATGTACAAGAAGCTTGCCGGGATGACGGGTACTGCGAAGACCGAAGTTGAAGAATTCCGGGAAATCTACAACATGGACGTTATCTCCGTGCCAACCAACAAGCCGGTTGTCCGGGTCGATGAACCTGACCTGTTGTACCCAACCTTGGAATCCAAGTTTGATGCCGTGGTTAATGAAATCAAGATGTTACACGAAAAGGGTCAACCAATGTTGATTGGTACCGTTGCCGTTGAAACGTCCGAATATATTTCACAACGGTTGGATGATGAAAACATTCCGCACGTGGTCTTGAACGCTAAGAACCATGCGAAGGAAGCCGACATCATTCAAAACGCCGGTCAACGTGGTGCTGTTACCATTGCGACCAACATGGCTGGGCGGGGGACCGATATTAAATTGGGACCCGGCGTGGTTGAAATTGGTGGTTTAGCCGTTATCGGGACTGAACGACACGAGTCTCGGCGGATTGATAACCAGCTTCGTGGGCGTTCCGGTCGTCAAGGTGACCCTGGTATGACCCAGTTCTACCTGTCCTTGGAAGATGATTTGATGCGTCGGTTCGGTTCCGAACGGGTCAAGAACTTCCTCGAACGGATGAACGTTGACGGTGAAGATGCCGTTATCCGTAGCCGGATGATTACGAAGCAAGTTGAATCCGCCCAAAAGCGGGTTGAAGGGAACAACTACGATTCCCGGAAGAACGTGCTGCAATACGATGATGTTATGCGGCAACAGCGTGATGTCATCTATGGCGAACGTAACCAAGTCATTAACCAAGACAAGTCCCTCAAGTGGGTCTTGATGCCAATGATCCAACGGACCGTTGACCGGGTGGTTAACTTACACACCCAGGGCGACCAATCCGATTGGGATTTGGATACGTTACTCGACTTCGGGATCTCTGCAATGGTTTCACCAGAAAAGATCAGCCTGGATGCATTGAAGGGCAAGTCGGCTGATGAGATTAAGGCCTACTTCATGGGCTTAGCCGAAGATGTCTACAACGAAAAGCAAAAGCAACTCTACGATCCAGCTCAAATGTTGGAATTCGAAAAGGTTGTGCTCTTACGTTGTGTGGACTCTCACTGGACGGACCACATCGACACCATGGACCAATTGCGTCAATCAATCGGTCTGCGGGGCTATGGTCAATTGAACCCATTAGTTGAATATCAACAAGAAGGATTCCGGATGTTTGGTGAAATGATCTCTGACATCGATTACGATGCCACCCGATTATTCATGAAGTCAGAAATTCGACAAAATATTACCCGTTAGTACGGGAGACGAGGCGGGAAGAGATTCCGGCCTCGTTTTTTAGAAAAAGAGTGTGCTCATGAGCGGAACTGACTGCCCATGAGCACACGTTTCGGCAATGTAGCCAATAAGCATGTAAATGTGGCCCATCAAAACGCAACACACAAAAAACGAAAAATTACAAAATCAATAAAAAAAGGAGCCAACCACTATGGAACTCAGCGATGCCAAACGTAACATTGCGACCATGAAGGAACAACTTGCCGGCTTTAGGGGGTCACTTTGACTTTGATGCCCTGAACGAGAGCATCAGTATCAATGAAAGCCAGATGGCCCAACCCGATTTTTGGAACGATGCGCAGTCGGCCCAAAAACTGATTGATGAAACCAATGAAATGAAGAAAAAGGTTGAAGAATTCCAGAGCCTCAACGATCAGATTGATAACCTGGAAGTTGCCGTGGAATTGTTGCAAGAAGAACCCGATGCAGATATGCAGGCGGAGTTCGAACAGAATTTCAAGGCTGCTCAGGATGCCTTACATCAGTACAGCCTGAATCAGTTATTGAACCAGAAGTATGACCGGAACAATGCAATTCTGGAAATTCATCCGGGCGCTGGGGGCACTGAATCCCAAGACTGGGGTGAAATGCTCATGCGGATGTATACGCGCTGGGCAGATCAGCATGCCTTTACAGTCACGGTGCTGGATTACCAGCCAGGTGAAGTTGCTGGTTTGAGTAGTGCAACACTGTTGATTGCCGGGCACAACGCCTACGGTTATCTAAGATCCGAAAAAGGGGTGCACCGTCTCGTGCGGATCTCACCATTTGATTCGGCGGGTCGGCGTCACACGTCCTTTGCTTCCGTGGATGTCTTACCCGAGCTGGACGATACCGTGGACGTGGACATCAATCCGGCTGACTTGAAAGTCGACGTTTATCGGGCGTCCGGTGCCGGTGGGCAACACGTTAACAAGACGTCATCGGCCGTGCGGATTACCCATATTCCAACCGGAATCGTGACCCAGAGTCAAGCACAACGGTCACAGCTCCAAAACCGGCAGACGGCGATGGGGATGTTGCGAGCTAAGTTGTATGAACGTGAAGAGGAAAAGAAGGCTCAGGAAAAAGCCGCCATCGAAGGTGAACAGATGGATATTGGCTGGGGGTCGCAGATTCGCTCCTACGTCTTCCATCCGTACACGATGGTTAAGGATCACCGGACGGATTACGAAACCGGGAATGGGCAAGCCGTTATGGATGGGGATCTCGATCCCTTCATTGACGCCTACTTGCAATGGCAACTCAGTCAGAAGAATCCAGACTAAACCTAGCGTTAACAGGAGTCTGGGACAAAACCTCAACCATCTTATAGGGTTGAAACGTGCACCAAAAGGCAGCCGGTTTCGCTCTCAGTCACCAGCGGTAGTAGTCATTTTGTAAAATCATTAGGCGGGTAACACGAATGTCGTGCGGCCCGCTTTTCTTTCATGCTATACTGGGGACAGTTATTTTTTCAAGAAAGGTGTCGATGACATGCGGATGTTTATAGCGTGTGGCAGTTACCTCCTGCAGCTCATGGTGTGGGTCGCGGTACTGCGGTTGTGGGTGACGAGTCGCTCACGGATCAAACGCGAACGGCGGAGCTTTGGGAGCGCCGTCTATAGTGATCATTTTGAATTACGTCACTTTCTGACGCAGGGAGTTGTTTTGGGCCTGGGTCTTTCAGTGGTAAATTTGGCGGTGGGATTTAGCCTACCACTACTGTGGATCGTGATTTATGAAATCTTGGCAACCCTCACGTTGGTGATCTTACCAACAACGATGTTGCCCTTAACGTTGATTGTGGTGAGTTCGCTTGCCACTTACTTTGGGGGAGCTTACATAACCGACTGGCCGAGTTTGGCGCCGACCGGATTGATCTGGGGAAATGGCGCAGCAAGCCAAGTTCCAGCACAGAATTACTTGTGGTTAGCGGCGTTTTTCTTTCTTTTTCTCGGGCACTGGTTGTCCCATTACGGTGGCCGTTTTACAGCACCACGAATTTATGCCAAGCAACGGGGAAAGCGTATCGCCGGATATCCGTGGCGTGAGTTCTTAGTCTTACCCATGGTGACGCTGGTTCCGGGAGACTGGTTCGCTAGTCACTGGGCCTTTTGGCCACTTCTGACCATTCATGGTCATTCCTTCGCTATTTTAGTGGTGCCGCTATTAGTTGGGTTGCGGTTTACAGTCTTCCGGCAGATTCCCCGCGTGGTTTATCAAAAGCTTGCTAAATGGATGATCTGGTTAGCAGTCATTGCCATGGGCTTCTTTGGCTGGACGACCGCGCGACCACAGGACTTTTCAGTCTTACTGATCCTGTTGCTGGTTGGTTACGCTATCGTCCTATGGCGGGCAAAACGTTATGACGAGCACCAACAATTCTGGTATTCTCAAGTTGACGATGGGGTGCGGGTCCTCGCAATTCGCCCCCAGACGCCGGCAGTAAAACTCGATCTGGTTGCTGGTGATATTATTCTTGAATGTAATCACCAACCAATTGACAGCGAAACATCCTTTTATGAAGCGTTACTGATTAATCCAACTTACTGTCACCTGAAAGTTCGGAACATGGCGGGTGAGTTAAAAGTGACGGAGACGGCAATTTATGCTGGTGCGCCACACGAAATCGGTATCGTTCTATTCAGAGATCAGGAGGCATAACCCATGAGCAGAGTCCTAGTCGTCGATGACGAGCCGGCAATCGTGACGTTGCTGCAGTACAACCTGGAACAAGCAGATTATCAGGTGGTTACGGCAATTGACGGTGAGCAGGCGTTGAATTTGGCATTACACGAAAAGTTTGATGTCATTCTGTTAGATTTAATGCTACCGAAGTTAGATGGTGTTGAAGTGACCAAACGGTTGCGGCAGGAGAAAATCAGCACGCCCATCATCATGATTACGGCTAAGACCAGTGAGTTCGACACCGTGTTTGGACTCGAACTGGGGGCCGATGATTACATCACCAAGCCCTTCAGTCCGCGTGAGGTGATTGCCCGGATGAAGGCGGTCATGCGCCGGTACCACGAGGATGAGCCAGAAGAAAAGCCCGTTAAGTCAGTTGCGAGTCGTTTGCAAGTGGCTGATCTGACGATTGATCAGGACAAGTTCCAGGTCAAACGGGGGGACCAGTCGATCGACCTAACGCCCAAGGAATTCGAACTCTTACTCTTCTTTGCCAAACGGCCGGGGAAGGTTTGGAGTCGTGAGCAATTACTGGAAGGTGTCTGGGGCTTCGATTACAGTGGACAAACGCGGATGGTTGATATTCACGTGTCCCATTTACGCGAAAAAATTGAAATTGATCCGAAACATCCGGTGCTGTTAAAAACAGTGCGGGGCTTCGGCTACACCTTTGAGGCACAGTCATGAGGCGGCTACTCGCCGTGCTGGTGATCTTCGGGAGCCTAAATAGTCTGCTCGTTTGGTGTGTGCGGCCCTCGCAATTGGGGATTGCTCTCCTGATAGCGTGGTCGTTGGCATTGATCGAGATGGCCGGCGTTAGTTACCTCTTGCGTTGGGGCAATCAGCGGATCAGCATTCTCACCAAAAAGGTTGAGGGGATTCGGCACGAAGAGACGCCAGCCCACGTGTTGCTGTCGCCGCATGACCCCTTCTACCAGTTAGCGTTGCAAATTAATTATTTACAGACGCACCAGCGCAAGGTTCAGCGTAAGATTGCCGGTCAGAATCAGGAATTCGCGACGCTGCTGGATTACCTGCCAATCGGGGTCATGGTGATCGACCGTTATCGTAAGGTTGAGTTAGCCAATCCGGCAATGGAGCAGTTTCTACAACAACAGATTTCGCCACGTCGGCATCCATTTACACAGGATGTTCGCCAGTTTGAGTTAGCTAGCTTGATCAACTCGGCATTGAGCGAGTCGGCGACCCAGCATCGTGTATTAAAGTTACCGGGGACGCCGAACGAGCGGACTGTCGATGCTCAGGCCATCTATACCGAGACCTCCCAGGATTACTTTCAGGTGTTGGTCTTGCTGTACGATGTGACCGAAGTCTACGCGGTCGAGCAGATGCAGGTGGACTTCGTGTCCAATGCTTCGCATGAACTGAAGACGCCAGTGACGGCGATCTCTGGTTTTGCCAAGACCCTCTTGGCGGGGGCTAAGGACGACCCCGAGAAGTTAACGGAGTTCCTAGAAATTATCGACCAGCAGAGTGAGCGACTGGTTGAATTGATTAACGACGTGCTGACGATTTCACATTTGGAATCGGGGAACGCTGTGGAGGCCGCCGAAGTGCCGGTGGGGCAACAGGTTGAGATGCAAGTCTCCCTACTGAAGCCACTGGCTGCCGTCAACCAAGTGACCCTGGTCAATCAGGTGCCAGCGGATTTAGTTGCCGTGACGGATCAGCACAAGTTCGATCAGATCTTGAAGAACGTGCTGGGAAACGCCATCAAATATAACCGATCCGGGGGAAGCGTGACGCTCACTGCAGCGGTGACGACCAAGACTTGGTCGCTAAGCATCGCGGATACTGGCGTGGGTATTTCACCACAGGATCAGTTGCGAGTCTTTGAGCGGTTCTATCGGGCTGAGGTGTCTCACTCCAATCAACGGGTCAGTGGGAGTGGGTTAGGTTTGGCCATTGTGCGTGAACTGGTGGACTCGTTGAATGGTAAGATTGACTTGCAGAGTCAGCTGGATGAGGGGACCACGGTCACGATGACTTTTCCAGTGAATGCGCCGAGTTAAATGAGAATAATTGAAAATTATGTGTAAATGAAGTGGTGGTGCTCGTCAGCGGTGATGGGGCCGCCATTTTTAGTTGGTTCGCTAGTGAAGACGGGGACGATGAGGGCCTGTTTTCATAAAATTTACCCAGTATTTGGATTATGTGTAACGCCCTAATTTGGCTAATCATTGGCCTAACCAAGTCTTTGCTCAGAGAAACCAATGCTGTTATAATAGGAAAATAAGCGCGACTAATCAGGCTGACCATGGTATACTGTCTATAGATATAATGGCGAAAAGTTTAAGGGGTGAGCCAAATGAATAAGACAATGAAGCGACTTACCATTTCAGGACTGACATTACTCTTACTAGGGGGGATTTTGAGTCCTAGTATTGCACTGGCGGACACGACGGCGGTTGGGACACAACCGATTGCCAGAGTGGCTGCCGCTGAAAAAACGTACCAGATTGGTACAGTGGAGATGCCTTACACGCTAATCAGTGGTAAAGACGGGACACAAAAAGTTTATTGGTACCCTGAGTGGGGGACTAGCGTGACCCGGGCTCAAGCGGAGCAGCCGGGATTTATTCAAGCGATGATCGCCAAGTATCCTAATGACGACAAGGCGGCAGAATTTGCCAACAGCATTCCGGAACTGGCGAGCTCTCAGATTTCGTTACTACCCGGGGAAAGCCTTTATGATTATGTGATTAGAGAGGCTGGCGGTGAAGAGGCCACCGGGATGACCGCGGCGGACTATATCAAGTCGAATGCGGTCGCCGCATATTATTTTGCCTGGGACTTTAGCACCGGGGCCAAGGTTTTCTTGAACCAAACGACGCAGGCAGAAGTTCAGGCGGACTATGAGGCTAATCTCAAACCTAAACTAGCCGAGACTCCTGAAGGTGCAGGCATCATGAAGCAGGTTGAACAGACACTGGCCACGAGTCCTGAGAATTTCTATCAAATTATGATTGGAAATTGCAAGATGTATCTTAGGACGTATCATTTAGGTGATTTAGATCAGGCCACTGCAAAACTGGCTGCTACGGTTGATCCGGATGCCACCGAACGGCAGTTGACGGCCTTATCGACTAAGCCGCTGACGGATTACCTACAGCTACAGGCTGATGGGACGTACAAATACGATGGGATACTTTCAACTGAATTCAAGTCCTTCAGCTCTTGGTATGAGGACGTTGTGACGCCTGAGCCCGGACCTGACCCGCTGCCGGTGACGAGTCAACCAGTGACGGTTCATTACGTGGCCGAAGATGGTACCCAGGTCGCACCGAGTCAGACACTGACGGGAAGCTTGGGCAGTGCCTACCAGGCAGAAGCGGCTAAAGTTAAAGGTTACACGTTGACCAAGACGCCAGCGAACGCAACCGGGGAATTTACCAGTACGGCACAGACCGTGACCTACGTCTACCGCGCTGATCTGCAAACCGGTGGGGATGGCGACACGGCGGTACCAGAGGGCACGGTGATTTACGCCACCAAGAAGATCGGTCTTTACCGGCAAGCTACCTTTACGAAGCAGGCCCGTAAGCAGTGGTATCAACGTAAATCACGCTTGAACCGGCCAATGTTTGTGGTAACCGGGTATGCGGAATCCAAGAATGGCGTGGCACGTTATAAGGTCAAAGATGTCAATCATCACAGCAGGACAGCCGGTAAGACTGGTTACGTGACGACCAACAGCAAGTACACGACACCCGTTTATTATGGGTCAAAGCACAAGCAGATCACGGTTATCAATCCGCGAGGGATCAATGCATATAGTAAGAAGAATTTGACGGGCAAGGTGGCACACTACCGTCAGGGACAGGTTCTCACCGTTAAGAGAGTCGTGGAACACAACCTGACCACGCGGTTCGTGCTCAACAACGGTCGTTACGTGACGGCCAACAAGGCATTAGTCCAAGCGGGAAAGAAGACGATGCCTAAGCGGGTTCAAGCTAAACAAGCATTGAATCGCTACAACACCGTTAACTTGACAGCGCGCAACCACCACTACGCCAAGAACACACAGGCCGTTTTCAAAGTTCGGGGCTGGGACTACTCCAACGCCAACAACTTTAGTAAGGGTGACACGTTACGCTACCAGGTGGCTGGCGGTTATATCAGTGGGAATCCACGGTTAGTGAAGACGATTAAATAGAGTGACCGTGCTGTTGGATATAATTGGCGAGAATTTGAAAGATGAGAATGGTTGGCAAGGCATAGATTGAGATAATTAGCCGCAATGGGATGACTGCCATTGTGGCTTTTTGGTTTAGATCCTTTCTTGGTGGTGGCGTTTTGGAGGATGACGTCATTCACTGTAGTTAGAGTTAATCTAAGTCGGAGGAGGTCGGAGGTGTAGCCGGTCGTGACCAACTAGAAAGTCCAGTTAGTAGTTAGCCACGCCAGTAATCAGGGGCAGACACCCATTCGCCTAAAAAAAGTTGCGTGAATGGGCTATATTTACATAACCTTTACAATACGTCTACATGACATTTACATTCGTTCGGTATACTTATTTTCGAAAGGGTCGGGTGGCAACATTCGGCCGATAGGAGGTTAGCGGTATGTCGAAGAAACGCTGGTGGCAAGGACTGGGCTTATTGGTTATCGTAGGTCTGGGCTTCTTTGCTTACCAAACGCGCGAGGTCAGTCACGCGGGTGAATCTATTACGGCGGTGGGGTCTACGGCCTTGCAACCCTTAGTAGAAGCAGCCGGTGAAGAATATACGAGTGATCATCTCGGAACGTTCATCAACGTTCAAGGTGGAGGAACCGGAACGGGGCTGAGTCAGATTCAAGAAGGTGCCGTTCAAATTGGGAACTCCGACCTCTTCGCGGGCGAACAGAAGAGTATCCGGGCGGACGAGTTAGTCGACCACCGGGTAGCTGTTGTCGGCATTACGCCGATTGTGAATAAGAAAATTGGCATCAATAACCTGACGACTGCCCAATTGATTCAGGTCTTCACGGGTAAGGTCACCAACTGGAAACAGGTTGGTGGTGCCGATGTTCCCGTTGTATTGATCAACCGCGCTCAGGGGAGTGGCACCCGGGCGACCTTTGAGCAGTTTGGCCTCGCAGGTCATCAATCGAAGACCTCGCAAGAGCAAGATTCATCCGGGATGGTGCGCCAAATCGTGGCGACCACACCGGGAGCCATTAGTTACGTGGCTTTTTCCTATGTCAATAACACTGTACAAGACATTGCGCTGAACAAAGTGGCGCCCACGGAAGCCAACGTCAAGACCAACGCTTGGAAAATCTGGTCTTACGAACATCTCTATACCAAGGGTCAGCCGACAGGTTTAACGAAGGACTTCATTCGTTACGTGCAGTCACCGGCCATTCAGAAGACGTTGGTTCGGCAGTTAGGCTACCTGTCGCCGGATCAGATGAAGGTCGAACGTGACGTTAACGGCCAAATTAAGCAGTTAGGAGGCGCCAAATGATGAAGTCTACCCAGCAACTGGAGCAACAGCTCAAACGCCACTCCAAGGCAGCTAAACTAGAAATCTGGGGTAAGGTCGTCAGTTTTTCGGCGCTGATCCTGATCGTCGCGGTCGTGGTCGGAATTATTGGGTTTGTGGCCTCCAAGGGGCTTGCCACCTTCTTTACCAATCACGTTAGTCTCTGGGACTTCCTATCGGGGAAGAGCTGGAACCCGGGTGTTACGGATGCCAATGGCAAGCCGGAAGTTGGGGCGTTACCGATGATCATGGGGTCATTCCTGGTTACGGTGCTTTCAGCAATCGTCGCAACACCGTTTGCTATTGGGACGGCGGTCTTCATGAATGAAATTTCCCCGAATAAGGGGGCCAAGATTCTCCAACCGGTCACCGAACTTCTGGTAGGAATTCCGTCCGTAGTTTACGGGTTCATTGGGCTTTCCGTTGTTGTTCCAGTAACGCGGGCCATCTTTGGTGCGAGCGGGTTTGGGATTCTCTCGGGAACCTGTGTCCTGTTCGTCATGATTTTACCAACGGTGACCTCAATGAGTGTCGATGCGCTTCGTGCGGTTCCACGGTATTACCGGGAAGCCTCGCTGGCTTTAGGGGCGACGCAGTGGCAGACCATCTATAAGGTGGTCCTTCGGGCGGCAACACCCGGCCTGATGACAGCCGTGGTCTTCGGTATGGCACGGGCCTTCGGTGAAGCATTGGCCGTTCAGATGGTCATTGGGAACGCCGCGCTGATGCCGGGGAGCTTAGTTGACCCGTCATCCACGTTAACCTCCGTGTTGACCACGGGGATTGGAAATACCGTCATGGGCTCCTTGCAGAACAATGCCTTGTGGTCATTAGCATTGGTACTGTTGCTCATGTCGTTAGTCTTTAACCTGATCGTTCGCTTGATCGGTCGAAAGGGGCGTCTCCAATAGTGATGAATCCAAAAACGCAAAATAAAGTGGCAATTGGGACGTTATACGGCGTTGCCGGGTTAGTTGTCTTGATTTTGTTGGCCCTCCTCGGCTATATTCTGGTCAGTGGTTTGCCACAGTTGAGTTGGCACTTCTTGACGGCTCCCGCGAAAGCCTTTCTCAAGGGCGGTGGGGTCGGCGTTCAATTGTACAATTCCTTCTATCTTTTAATTCTGGCCATGCTCATTTCCTTTCCAATTGCATTGGGCGCGGCCATTTATCTCTACGAGTATGCCAAGGATAACTGGGTTACAACCACGATTCGAACGGCAATTGAAATTTTGAGTTCGCTACCCTCCGTGGTGGTGGGGCTCTTCGGCTTCCTGTTCTTCGTAGTCAAGTTGCGACTGGGGTTCTCGATTCTGTCCGGGGCCTTTGCTTTGACCTTCTTCAATCTCCCTTTGCTGACGCGAAGTATCGAGGATTCCTTACGGACCATCGACACGACGCAACGCGAAGGGGGGCTGGCACTGGGGCTGTCGCGGTGGGAAACGGTCACTCGGGTCATCCTGCCCGCAGCGGTGCCAAGCATCCTGACCGGGGTTATCCTGAGTGCTGGCCGAGTTTTCGGTGAGGCTGCCGCCTTGATCTACACGGCCGGTCAGAGTGCACCGGCGTTGGACTTTACCGACTGGAATCCGTTCAACATTTCCAGCCCGCTGAATCCGATGCGACCAGCCGAAACGTTGGCGGTTCATATTTGGAAGATCAACTCCGAGGGGATTATGCCGGATGCTAAGGCAATTTCGTCCGGTTCCTCGGCAGTGTTGGTCCTCGCCATCTTATTATTCAACTTCGCGGCCCGTTACCTGGGTAAGCGGCTATACAAACGATTAACGTCAGCGTAAAGGAGGGTCAGCCATGTTTCTAAGTAATGATGTTCAGGGCAACACAGAAATGTTGGAACGGCACATTGTACAACCAGCAGACGCAGACCATCCGACCATCTTATCTACGGAGGACCTGCACGTTTACTACGGTAAAAAGGAGGCCATCTCCGAGGGTGACTTGCGGTTCGCCAGCAATCAGATTACGGCGCTGATAGGGCCGTCTGGTTCTGGTAAGTCGACGTTCTTGCGTTCCTTAAACCGGATGAACGACCGGATTGCCACGGTGACGGGGCGCATCATGTACCGGGGCGTCGACATTAATCAGCCCAGCATCGACGTGTATGAGATGCGGCGGCGCGTGGGGATGGTCTTCCAACGACCGAATCCGTTTGCCAAGTCCATCTACGATAACATTGCCTTTGCGCTACGGCTGCGGGGGACGACCGATAAGCACGAGCTTGATGAAATTGTTGAGACGTCTTTGAAGCAGGCGGCTCTCTGGAATCAGGTCAAGGATGACCTGAATAAGAGTGCGCTGGCGTTATCAGGGGGGCAGGCCCAACGACTCTGCATTGCCCGAGCCATCGCTGTCAAACCAGACATTCTCTTGTTGGATGAACCAGCGAGCGCATTGGACCCCGTGTCAACCAGTCAGTTAGAAGATACGTTGTTAGAACTCAAGCAGAATTACAGCATCATTATTGTCACGCACAACATGCAACAGGCTGGACGGATCAGTGAATATACGGCATTTTTCAATCAGGGGCGGGTATTGGAATACGATACCACGAGCCATATTTTTACTAATCCACAGGTTCAGATCACAAGCGATTACGTTTCGGGGAACTTCGGTTAAGAGGAGGAAAATTGAAAATGAGTAAGGAAATTTTAACGACCCAAGATCTACATTTGTACTACGGGGACAAGGAAGCTTTGAAGGGCATCAACTTGAACTTTGATGCTAAAGGAATTACGGCATTGATCGGGCCATCCGGGTGTGGGAAGTCCACCTATTTACGGACACTCAACCGGATGAATGACCTGATTCCCAACGTCACGATTACTGGGACCATTAAGTTTAAGGGCCAGGATCTCTATGCACCGAGTGCCGACACCGTGCAGATTCGTAAGGAAATTGGCATGGTGTTCCAACAACCTAATCCGTTTCCGTTCTCCATTTACGACAATGTTATCTACGGGCTGCGAATCGCCGGTGAGAAAGATAAGGAAAAGTTAGATGCGGTCGTTGAAAAATCCTTACGGCAGGCTGCCGTGTGGGATGAAGTCAAGGATCACCTTCACGAAAGTGCGTTAGCCTTGTCCGGTGGGCAACAACAGCGGGTCTGCATTGCGCGGGTCCTCGCCGTTTCACCAGAAATTATCCTCTTGGACGAACCGACCAGCGCCCTGGATCCCGTTTCCAGTAGCCAAATTGAAACAACCCTCTTGAATTTACGCCACGATTATACGATTATTACAGTAACCCATAATCTCCAACAAGCCTCTCGGATTGCAGATCGAACCGCTTTCTTCATGAACGGTGAGTTGGTGGAAGTGGACCAAACCAAAAATATTTTCATGAATCCCGCTGAAAAGCAAACGGAAGATTATATCAGCGGCCGATTCGGTTAAGGAGGCAAGTTATGCGCAGATTGTTTGATGATGAGTTAGCGGAACTAGACGCTGACTTTACGGAAATGGGCATGTTGGTCAGTGAGGTCGTGCAACAAGCGGTCGACGCCTTTATGAACCGCGATGCTGTTGCGGCACAAAAGCTGATCGATCATGACCACGAAATCAACCAACGCGAAATTTCGCTGGAGCAGAAGACCTTTGAAATGATTGCGTTGTATCAACCAGTGACGACCGACCTGCGGGAAATTGTCACGATCTTGAAGGCTGTTTCGGAATTGGAACGGGCAGCGGACCACGCAAGAAACGTGGCCCACTCCGCCATTAAATTCGGAAGCAAGCAGAAGATTCCCGTACTCGAGCAATTGATTGGTGAAATGAGTCAGATTACCACGCAAATGATTCGCGATGTACTGACCGCGTACGTCAACAAGGATGAGCATGCCGCACGCGAGTTGGCAGAAGTCGACCGCAAGCTGGACCAGCTGAACCACCAGATTCGAGCGGACAGCTATCAGCAAATGCGGTTGGACCCAGCATTCGAGACTGGCGCTTCAATTTACCTCAACGTGGCGCAGGACCTGAGCCGAATCGGTGATTACGTGACGAACGTGTGTGAGTGGATCGTCTACCTGAAGTCCGGCCAGATCATCGAACTCAATCCCGCCAATTCAGACAGTCCCAACTAGCAATCTGATTGGCCACATGGCTGATGTCTGGGGCCTCCGGGATGGCTAAAATGGGCCGTGACGCTGTGGGGGGACGCTTGAAGCCAAAGAGCGGTCTTCAAGCTTGGATTTAAGCCGCTAAGAGTCGCGTCTTAAATCCACCAATTGACTAGTTGGCAAGCTTGCCAACTAGTCAATTCCCACGGCTGAGCCCATTTTAGCCATCCCTGCGGCTGACATAGGCGTTATCTATCAGTGTAGTTTGAACATTCCCAATTGTTTCCGTGACTACAACTGAAAATTGAAAGTTGATATAGGCGTCTCCGTCAGCCGGAAATTCCACCTGCCGATGGGACAATCATCGTGTGTACCATACAATAGAACCATGTTTATCAGCAGTCAATTTGGACTGCTGTTTTGGTATCATAGGTTTAATCAATGTAGTGGGACGGAACTAAGGTGACGGTGCGAATGGTGCGGAGGCCAAACGGATGTGAGCCGTGAGGGTAGTGGCAATCAACCCAGCCGTGGGAGTTCTCTTAGTGGTGAACTTTGCCACTTAGAGAACTGGTGTCTTTGAAACTCGGTTTTCAGAGGTTCAAAGCAAGTTCAGAGACCGCTCTTTGGCTCTGGACGTCCACCCACAGCGTTCCGGTTGATTGCCACTGCCCGGTAAGGCGTTGACAACATCTGTATCGACTCCACAGCAGTCGGAATTCTGGCAACCGCAGGCGATAACAGACACCCAAAGCTTAACCTAAGATGAAGATTTAGACGAACGGTCACTGGAAACTTGCTTTCAGTGGCCGCTTTCGTTATTCTTGCCATAAAAGGAAATCTAATGACTTTAAAAAAGGAGTGGCCGTCAATGGCAGCAAAAAAAGGATTTACACGTTCACGGACTAATCGCCTATTGGGCGGTGTATTGGGAGGAATCGCCGAACATTTTGGCTGGAATGCGAATCTCTTACGGTTGATCTATGTTTTGGTTACCATCGCTATCCCATTTGTTCACGGAATCTTGGGCCTGGCAATTTACGTGATCTTATACACGTTTATGCCGCTAGAAGAACGCGCAGAGGGTGAGGGCCCGAACTTTCGGGACCTCTTCCGTGGAGCGAGTCCAGCACCCAAAGATAATGGGCGTAAGGTGATTCACGATGTCACGGAACAGGACGTTAAGGACTCACACAAGGACGGTGAGTAATGTGCGCTTTTGGACCCGAATCTTGGTCAATGCCGTCATTTTTCTGGCTCTAGCGGGGTTCTTTCAAAGCTCACTCGCGGGTGGCTTTCAAAATGACTTCTACGTTTCAAGCATCTGGATCGCGCTCGTCGCTAGCTTTGTTTTAGCACTACTCAATGCGGTGGTTAAGCCAATTTTATTTGTCCTGTCGCTACCAATCACGGTTCTGACACTAGGATTATTCAGTGTGGTCATCAACGCCATCATGCTAGAACTGACATCCTGGTTTGTGGGTAGTAGTTTTGCCTTCGCCTCATTTGGGGTCACATTGATTGTGGCAATTATCATGTCAGTGTTTAACGCAATCATCAGCGACCATTTCGCCCGTAATTAAGTTACCCAATACGGGCGAATTTGGTAGGAGTCGTCCGGGTAAAGTGCTAAAATTAAAGGTAGTTCACTATGCAATAAGGAGGAACTCCTATGCCAGAGAGTGTTACAGTGGCTGATCTTGTGAAAGCAAATCGCCTGGATGTTTATTCCGGTGAGGATCACTTGGATCGGCTGATTACGACCAGCGATATTTCACGTCCCGGTTTGGAATTAACCGGGTACTTTAACTACTATCCAGCAAAGCGGATTCAGCTGTTGGGGATTACGGAAACGTCCTTTGCCAAAGGGATGACGCACGAGAAGATACTCGACGTCATGCGGAAAATGTGTCAACCTGAGACGCCAGCGTTCGTGATTTCCACCCAATTGGATCCACCAGAAGAACTCAAGCAATCCGCCGAGGAAGCTGGGATTCCAATTCTGGGAACGAAGCTGACGACGTCCCGGGTCTTGAGTAATATGACAAACTTCCTTGAAGGCAAATTGGCCGAACGCCAGTCGGTTCACGGGGTCTTGGTCGACATCTATGGTGTCGGGGTCATGATCACCGGGGATTCCGGCGTTGGTAAAAGTGAAACCGCTTTGGAATTAGTTAAGCGGGGTCACCGATTGATTGCTGATGACCGGGTTGAAGTCTATCAACAAGATGAACAGACCTTGGTTGGGGCCGCTCCCGCCATTCTCAGTCACCTCTTGGAAATTCGAGGGATTGGGATCATCGACGTGATGAATCTGTTTGGTGCCGGGGCCGTTCGTGCGGAAACGGACATCGATCTCATTGTCCACTTGCAAGCCTGGAAAGATGACAATCATTTTGACCGGTTAGGGAACAACAGTGAATCACAGAAGTTCTTTGACGTTGTCGTGCCTAAGATTACCATCCCAGTGCGGACTGGGCGTAACTTGGCAATCATCGTTGAAGCAGCGGCCATGAACTTCCGGGCCCGTTCCATGGGTTACGATGCCACCAAGGTATTCGACGAAAATCTGAATCGTTTGATTAAACAAAACTCACAAAATAAATAGGGGAGATGGGCGTTATTTTTTCACCAATCATGGCGGCGCTTAATCCCATCGCCATTCACTTAGGCCCCATCGCTGTGCACTGGTATGGCGTGATTATCGCTACTGGGGTCGTCATCGCGGTCATCTTAGCGGTGCGCGAAGGTCGTCGCCGGGGCATCAATCCCGACGACATTTACGATATGATTCTGTGGGCACTACCAGCGGCACTGATTGCGGCCCGCACGTACTACGTGGTCTTTCAGTGGCCGTACTACGCCAAACATCCCGGCGAGATTATTGCCATTTGGGATGGGGGTATCGCCATCTATGGTTCCCTGATTGGGGCTGGACTTGTCGTGTTCTTTTTCTGCCGGTCCCGGTTCATCCCGGTCTGGCTAATGCTCGATGTGGCCGCGCCGACGGTCATTCTAGGACAAGCCATCGGTCGTTGGGGCAACTTCATGAATCAAGAAGCCTTCGGTCGCATTACCAGCCTGGCCTTCTTGCAGGGCCTGCACCTGCCAAACTTCATCGTTAATCAGATGTTGATCAACGGTGCTTACCGGCAGCCAACCTTCTTGTATGAGTCAACCTGGGACCTCTTGGGGTTCATTGTGTTGATGAGTCTGCGGCATACGCCCGGACTCTTTAAGCAGGGAGAAGTCTTCCTGAGCTATGTGCTATGGTATTCGTTTGGGCGTTTCTTCATTGAAGGAATGCGGACGGATAGTCTGATGTTGTTCGGGGGACTGCGGGTCTCACAGCTGCTTTCAGTAGTGTTGTTCATCGGCGCGTTGATTATCTGGAGCTACCGTCGGCGGCAAAAAGTTGCCTCAGCGGCGTATCTGGATGGCAACCCGTTTCGTGAGTCATCTAAACTTTCTAAATAAGGAGAATCCATTACTATGTCAGAGAAAATTGCAGTACTCGGTGCCGGTTCATGGGGATCAATCTTAGCGAGCGTCTTGGATGAAAATGGGCATGACGTTCGGCTTTGGTCGTACAATCCCAAGCAAGTTGAGGAATTGAACACGAAACACACGAACGCGCACTATATCAAGAATTTTAAGTTTTCTCCCTCGTTAGTAGCCTACTCTGACTTGGCAAGTGCTTTGGATGGGGTGCAAACGATCCTGTTTGTTGTCCCAACCAAGGCCGTACGTTCCGTTGCTGGACAAGTGGCCACGATCCTACAAAAGACAAACAATCAGCCGGCCTTGATTCATGCCAGCAAGGGGATCGAACAGAAGACCTACAAACGAATCTCACAGGTTTTGGCGGAAGAGATTCCAGCAGCTAACCGCAAGTCAATCACGGTCTTATCTGGGCCTAGTCACGCCGAAGATGTTGCTCGGCATGATTTAACGCTGGTTACGGCTGCGAGTGAAAGTTTAGATGCTGCCAAGCATACGCAACAGTTATTTATGACGACTTACTTCCGGGTTTATACCAACCCTGACATCATTGGGGTTGAAATTGGCGCGGCACTAAAGAATATCATTGCTTTAGGTGCTGGTGCCTTACACGGGCTGGGCTACGGCGACAACGCTAAGGCTGCCTTAATGACCCGGGGATTGGCCGAAATTTCACGTTTGGGGACGTCATTTGGTGCCGATCCAATGACCTTCATCGGGTTATCCGGTGTCGGTGATATCATTGTAACCGCAACAAGTTCCAACTCACGGAACTGGCGGGCCGGTGATGAATTGGGTCGCGGCGAAGCCCTTGACGACGTGATCAACCACATGGGAATGGTCATTGAAGGGTTGGCAACGACGAAGGCCGCTTATGAACTTTCTAAGAAGCGCGGCGTTTCGATGCCAATTACCGAAGCCATTTACCAAGTGCTTTATGAAGGCAAGGACATCCGTAAGGCAATTTCAGACTTGATGCAACGTGAAGGCCGTTCGGAATTTTAATTACAGGGGATACAGGAGGAATAAGAATTATGCGAAAAGTTAGAAAAGCAGTCATTCCAGCCGCCGGTTTAGGGACCCGCTTCCTGCCAGCAACCAAGGCTTTAGCCAAGGAAATGTTACCAATCGTGGACAAACCAACGATTCAGTTTATCGTCGAAGAAGCCCGGAAGTCCGGCATCGAAGATATCGTTATCGTTGATGGGAAGTCGAAGCGGTCCATCGAAGACCACTTTGATTCCAATCCAGAATTGGAAGCCAACCTGGAAGCTAAGCACAAGGAAAAGATGCTGCGTCAAGTGCAAGAAACGACTGGAATGAATCTGTATTTCATTCGGCAACCCTATCCACGTGGCCTGGGGGACGCTGTGTTAACGGCGAAGGCCTTCATCGGTGACGAACCGTTCGTGGTGATGCTGGGTGATGACATGACGGATAGCAAGGTTCCGTTGACCAAGCAGTTGATCGACCGGTATAACGAAACTGGTGCCTCAACCTTAGCAGTGATGCGGGTGCCTCACGAAGAGACCGCCAAGTATGGGGTCATTAACCCGTCCGAGGAAACGGCACCGGGGCTGTACAACGTTACAAACTTCGTTGAAAAGCCACAACCTGATGAAGCACCAAGTGACTTGGCCATCATCGGGCGGTACCTCTTCACGCCAGAGATCTTCGAAGCGTTGGAGAATACGCCAGTCGGTTTGGGTAACGAACTTCAACTGACGGATGCCATTGATAATTTAAACAAGACTCAGCGCGTCTTTGCCCACGAATACACGGGCAAGCGTTACGATGTCGGCAATAAGTTTGGCTGGCTGCAGACGAACATTGAATACGGCCTGCGCCACCCAGAAACGAAAGAACCCTTACGGAAGTACATTGAAGAGATGGGTGCTAAGCTCACCGCTGAAGATGAAAAGGGCAATAAGTCAAAATAGGTGACAAACTTCCTTTTTGATAGTAAAGTACACTAAAGGCTAAGAGCAGAAGGGAGCGTTAAAATGAAAAACTATGATGTTATTGTGATTGGTGCGGGTCCTGGTGGTATGACCGGTGCGTTATACGCCTCACGGGCTAACCTGTCCGTCTTGATGTTGGATCGCGGAATTTACGGCGGTCAAATGAACAATACGGCAGCCATCGAAAACTACCCGGGCTTCAAGTCCGTCCTTGGACCAGACTTGGCTAAGGATATGTACGATGGGTCCACGCAATTCGGCGCAGAATTTGCGTACGGTAACGTGGAAAGCATCGAAGATCACGGTGATCACAAGGTCGTCAAGACCGATGATGGTGATTACAGTGCCGGTGCCGTACTGATTGCGTCTGGTTCCGAATATAAGAAATTAGGCGTTCCTGGCGAAAATGAATTTGGTGGTCGTGGTGTGTCTTACTGCGCGGTCTGCGATGGTGCGTTCTTTAAGAACCGTGAAGTCGTTGTTGTCGGCGGTGGTGACTCAGCCGTTGAAGAAAGTATCTACCTGGCAGGAATCGTTTCTAAGGTAACGGTTGTGGTTCGGCGCGACCAATTGCGGGCCCAAAAGGTCATTCAGGACCGGGCATTTGCAAACGATAAGATTGAATTTGTTTGGAACACCAACGTTACTGAAGTTTTAGGTGACGAGATGAAGGTGACCGGTGTGGCCACGAAGAACAACCAAACTGGCGAGACCGGTGAGATTGCGGCAAGTGGGGTCTTCATTTACGTGGGGAACTTACCAATGACCGACGCCTTCACTGACTTGGGCATTACTGATGACAAGGGCTGGATCAAGACTGATGACCAGATGGCTACAGCCGTTCCCGGCATCTTCGCTATTGGTGACGTTCGCCAAAAGACCTTGCGGCAGATTACGACTGCCGTTGGGGACGGTGGGATTGCTGGCCAAGAAGCTTTCAGTTTTCTGGAAGACTTGAAGGCTAAGGCGGCTTCCGCCAAATAATGGACGATTTAGCGGGAACAACCTCACTGGGGTGGTTTCCGCTTTTTTTGAAGGCTTAGTTGCCCATCAGGGTGAGAATCGGTATCGTCGAGGGCGGCTGGTTCCACTGTACATATATGGAAAATAAAATAGAGGAGTGTTAAAACATGGGGATGAATCAATTCTTACAGAGCTTGAGTGACCTGGAAACAATCGATCGCGCACCGGGGTATTTTAAATTTGAGCAACATTCTGTGGCGGCCCACTCGTTTAAAGTAGCCGAGGTCGCTCAGTTTCTAGGTGATGTTGAGGAGCAGGCTGGTCATGAAGTAAACTGGCGGTTACTCTACGAGAAGTCCTTGAATCACGACTACACGGAGCGATTTATCGGTGATATCAAGACGCCTGTGAAGTACGCCACCCCCCAGTTGCGGCAAATGTTGGCCGATGTGGAGTCGTCATTGACCGCGAACTTTATTGAAAATGAAATTCCGAAGCAGTTCCAGGCGGCCTACACCCGACGCTTGGGTGAGGGGAAGGACGATACCTTGGAGGGACAGATTCTTTCTGTGGCCGATAAGGTGGACCTACTTTACGAATCATTTGGTGAAATTCAAAAGGGAAATCCGGAACCCGTCTTTACTGAGATCTACCGGGAAAGTTTAACGACGATTTTGAAATTTAAACAGATGGCCTGCGTGCAGTATTTCTTAGCGGAAGTCCTACCAGAAATGCTGGCGGCGGACTTTAGTGACCGCCAGAAGTTGGCCACGTTGACGGATAATTTGTTGAAGCAGGGAGATTAAGCATGAAATTAGCTGAAGTATGGAATCAAATGATTACGGGAGCCACGGTGCGGCCGTTGACTCACGCTGATGACGATTTAATTTATAAGTTTCAGGCGGCCCATCCCGATTATTTTAATCATTTTCAGGATCACCCGGTGACCCGGAACGAAGCGATTCAGGACGTGACCGATGTTCCCATGAATGCGATGCCAGATCAAAAAGCCTATTTGGGTATTTTTAAGGATGATCAGCTGGTGGTCCTGGTAGATTTGATCATTGATTATCCGTTGCCTAGTCTGGTTTGGCTGGGGATGTGGCTGACCGATAAGCAGTTAACGACCGAGCAAGCAGCCGACTACTATCACAGTTTAGTGGCGACATTGCGAGCAGCTGGGGCGGTTCAGTTACAGCTCAGCGTCTTCATGGGTGACCGGCAAATGAAGCAGTTCTGGGAAAGCCAACAACTTCAGCCTATTCATACGACGACGGTCATTCGTGGTGAACGTGCGGCCAACGTGACCATTTATCAGGATAAGTTCTGAGCATAGAGCGTCAAGCTGGCGAAAGTATGTTCGGTATGGTAAAATATTTGAGCATGATGGGAAACGGATTGTTTCCCATCTTTTCTGATGATTAAAAATATTTTTATAATGTTAAACGCTGATGTGCCGGGAATTAGTAGCTGTATCTGCCATATAATTATTATGGACGTTAAGCAGTTTTTCGGTGACGAACAGACGGCTGTTTTGAGTCGGAGTTTGAGGGTAAATTAAAGTAAACTAGAGATTTGGTAGGGAGGTTATGCCATGATTGATCGACAATCGGACCGTAAGTTTGACCTGGTTTCGAAGTACCAGCCTACTGGTGACCAGCCAGAGGCAATTGCACAGCTGACTAAGGGACTCAATGAACACGAGAAGGCGCAAATTTTACTGGGAGCTACTGGGACCGGGAAGACGTTTACAATTTCTAATGTGATTAAGAATGTGAATAAGCCCACGCTGGTTCTGTCCCACAACAAGACGTTGGCGGGCCAGCTTTATGGGGAATTTAAGGAGTTCTTCCCCAATAATGCGGTGGAGTACTTTGTCAGTTATTATGATTATTACCAACCGGAAGCTTACGTGCCTTCGAGTGACACTTACATTGAAAAGGATTCGTCGATCAACGATGAGATTGATAAGCTTCGGCACTCGGCAACGAGTTCGCTACTGGAGCGAAACGACGTCATCGTCGTGGCTTCCGTATCCTCCATCTTCGGTTTGGGGGACCCCACCGAGTATAAGAACCACGTGGTTTCACTCCGCGTGGGCCAAGAGATCGAGCGGGACGCTTTACTTCGCAAGCTAGTAAACATTCAATTTGAACGGAACGATTATGATTTTCAGCGGGGCCGGTTCCGGGTCCACGGTGACGTGGTCGAAATCTTCCCGGCGTCGCGTGATGATCGGGCGTTGCGGGTCGAATTCTTTGGTGACGAGATCGATCGGATTCGTGAAGTCGACTCGCTGACCGGGGAAATCGTTGCGGATCGCGAACACGTAGCCATCTTCCCAGCGACCCACTTTATGACGAACGATGACATCATGGCCAAGGCCACGGCGGGCATCGAAGGCGAAATGAAGGATCGGGTTGCCGAGTTAGAGGGTCAAAGTAAGCTGCTAGAAGCACAACGGCTCAAGCAACGGACGACCTATGATCTAGAAATGATGCGTGAAATGGGCTACACCAGTGGAATCGAAAACTATTCGCGTTGGATGGACGGTCGTAAGGCTGGTGAGCCACCATACACGCTGTTAGATTTCTTCCCTAAGGACTTCCTACTCGTGGTCGATGAGTCTCACGTGACCATGCCACAAGTTCGCGGAATGTATAACGGGGACCGTGCGCGGAAGCAACAACTGGTTGACTATGGTTTTCGGCTGCCTAGTGCGCTGGATAACCGGCCACTCAAACTGTCTGAGGTTGAGCAACACATCAACCAGGTGATCTACATGTCTGCTACGCCCGGTGATTACGAGCACGAGCAGACTGACCACGTCGTTCAGCAGATCATTCGGCCGACTGGCTTGCTTGACCCGACGATCGATGTCCGGCCAATCATGGGTCAGATGGATGATCTCGTGGGAGAAATCAACAAGCGAGTTGAGGCCAACGAGCGGACGTTTGTGACGACGTTGACCAAGAAGATGTCAGAAGATTTAACCGACTATCTGAAGGACTTAGGCATCAAGGTGGCCTACCTGCATTCCGATATCAAGACGCTGGAACGAACGCAGATTATGCGGGATCTTCGGCTGGGTAAGTACGATGTTTTAGTCGGAATCAATCTGTTGCGGGAAGGGATCGATATTCCTGAAGTTTCCCTGGTGGCAATTTTAGATGCCGATAAGGAAGGGTTCCTGCGTAACGAACGGTCGTTGATTCAGACGATTGGTCGGGCGGCCCGGAACTCTCACGGGTCAGTTATCATGTATGCTGATTCCGTGACGGCGTCGATGCAGGCCGCAATGGACGAGACGGCTCGGCGGCGGAAGGTGCAGATTGCTTATAACAAGAAGCATGGCATTACCCCAACAACAATTATTAAGCCAATCCGTGACTTGATTGCGGTGACGAAAAAGAATGATCATGAGGGCGAAAAAGATGACTTCGTTTCGAGTGACTTTGAAGATATGTCCAAGGATGACCAACGCAAGTTAATCTCCCGGTTGGAAGACGAGATGCGGGCCGCCGCTAAGAAGCTGGACTTTGAACAGGCCGCTTCACTGCGGGATACCGTCATGGATATGAAGACCGAGATCGGAGATTAGGTCGAGTAAGGAGAATGTTAAGTGTTAAACGATAAAATCGTGATTCATGGTGCCAGAGCGCATAACTTAAAGGACATCGACGTCACTATTCCGAAGAATAAACTGGTCGTTATCAGTGGCTTGTCCGGATCAGGGAAAAGTTCCCTGGCCTTTGATACGTTGTACGCTGAAGGTCAGCGCCGCTACGTGGAAAGCCTGTCGTCGTATGCACGTCAGTTCTTAGGACAAATGGACAAGCCCGACGTGGATTCCATCGATGGGCTCAGTCCAGCTATTTCAATCGATCAGAAGACCACCTCGAAGAACCCCCGGTCGACGGTGGGAACCGTTACTGAAATCAATGACTACCTGCGACTGTTATGGGCACGGGTCGGGACCCCCATCTGTCCGAATGATGGCACGAAGATTACTAGCCAAAGTGTTGAACAGATGGTCGATCAGGTGCTGGATCTTCCTGAACGGACGAAGCTCCAGGTCCTGTCACCCATCGTGCGGGCTAAGAAGGGCCAACACAAGAAAATTTTTGAAAAGATTCGGCGTGAAGGCTTCGTGCGCGTCAGAGTCGACGGGGACATCATGGATCTGGACGATGTACCCGAATTAAATAAAAATCAGAATCATGATATTGCAATTGTCATCGACCGAATCGTGGTCAAGGCGGGCATTCGTTCCCGACTGTTTGATTCTTTTGAAGCCGCACTGCGGTTGAGTGGTGGCTATGCGATTGCTGATGTGATCGGTGGGGATCCCCTGATCTTTTCCGAACACTACGCTTGTCCCGTCTGTGGGTTTACGGTGGGCGAGCTGGAACCCCGGTTGTTCTCCTTTAACGCGCCATTCGGGGCCTGCCCGGACTGTGATGGGTTAGGCGTCAAGCTGGAAGTTGACTTGGATCTTGTCGTGCCTGACAAGACGAAGACGTTGCGTGAAGGGGCTTTAGCACCTTGGAATCCAATCAGTTCGCAATACTACCCAGCTTTGCTGGAACAGGCTTGTGACGCCTTTGGTGTGGATTTGGACACCCCGTTCAAGGATTTATCGAAGGCCGATCAACAGCTCGTGCTTTACGGATCTGATGGGAAAGAATTCCATTTCCACTATGAGAATGACTTTGGTGGGGTTCGGGACGTCGACGTGGCTTTTGAAGGGGTTGTGCCTAACGTAGATCGTCGATACAAGGAAACGAATAGTGACTTTACGCGCGACGTCATGCGTAAGTACATGGCTGAATTGACCTGCCAGACGTGTCACGGCTACCGGTTGAACCGGCAGGCCCTCAGTGTGCAGATCAATCACCAACACATTGGTGCCGTATCCGACTTGCCGGTTGATAAGGAACTGGCCTTCTTCAAGGATCTGACCTTTGGCGAACAGAACCAAGTGATCGCCCAACCAATCTTGAAGGAAATTCGGGATCGGTTGACCTTCTTACGGAACGTGGGTCTGGACTACCTGACATTGAGTCGGTCCGCCCGCACCCTGTCCGGTGGGGAGGCCCAACGGATTCGGTTGGCTACGCAGATTGGCTCTAACTTGTCGGGTGTGCTCTACATCTTAGATGAACCCTCAATCGGGTTGCATCAGCGGGATAACGACCGGTTGATTGCCTCATTGAAACAAATGCGTGATCTCGGGAACACCCTGATTGTGGTGGAGCATGATGAGGACACCATGCGCGCTGCCGACTACATCGTGGATATTGGTCCGGGTGCCGGTGAGAATGGGGGCCACGTGATGGCCGCCGGAACACCTAAGCAGGTCATGCGTTCCCGAAAGTCTTTGACGGGTCAGTATCTAGCGGGCAAACGCTACATTCCCGTGCCGTTGGAACGTCGGACCGGTAACGGAAAGACTATCCGCGTAACCGGAGCCGCTGAGAATAACCTGAAGGACATCACAGTTGATTTTCCACTGGGTGAATTTGTCGTCGTGACCGGGGTCTCTGGTTCCGGGAAGTCGACGCTGGTAAACACGATTTTAAAGCGAGCGTTGGCGCAGAAGTTGAATCGTAATTCTGAAAAGCCTGGGAAATACAAGAGTATTGCTGGCGTGAAGAACATTGAACGACTGGTCGATATTGACCAGAGTCCGATTGGTCGAACACCACGGAGCAACCCGGCCACCTATACCGGAGTCTTTGACGACGTTCGGACGCTGTTCGCACAGACCAACGATGCCAAGCTCAGAGGGTATCAGAAGGGCCGCTTTAGCTTTAACACTAAGGGTGGTCGTTGTGAGGCTTGTCATGGGGATGGTATCTTAAAGATCGAAATGAACTTCTTGCCCGACGTCTACGTACCGTGTGAAGTCTGCCACGGGACGCGGTACAACTCGGAAACGCTGGAAGTTGAATACAAGGGGAAGAATATTGCCGACGTGTTGGACATGACGGTTAGTGAAGCCCTGAAGTTCTTCGAAGCCATTCCTAAGATTACGCGTAAGCTCCAGACAATTCAGGACGTGGGATTGGGTTACGTAAAATTGGGCCAACCTGCGACGACCCTGTCTGGTGGGGAAGCACAGCGGATGAAGTTAGCTTCTGAACTGCACAAGCAGCAGAACGGGAAGAACTTCTACATTCTGGATGAACCAACTACTGGGCTGCACACTGACGATATCAAACGGTTATTGACGGTGCTGCATCGCCTGGTAGATAAGGGAAATACGGTCTTGGTCATCGAGCATAATCTCGATGTGATCAAGACGGCGGACCACTTGATTGACCTCGGTCCTGAGGGTGGAGAAGCCGGCGGAAACGTTGTGGCTACCGGGACCCCCGAAGAGCTGGCCGAAGTGAAGAATAGCTATACCGGTCAGTACCTGAAGCCCGTTTTGGAACGGGATAAGGCACGGACGGAAGCAGATGCTTAATCAGTGTTAACAAATTGTAAATTAGGGCGTTGAGACTGCCACGTGGCGGTTTCAACGCCCGTTTTAGTTAAGTGAACTTGTTTACCTTGCCGAAAACCAGTACAATAGTTGGAAACCGGTCAACACCTGACCGAAGTTGTGAGGAGATACAGACAATGTTTAATTTTAATCGTACCCGTTGGGGCTTTGACTGGAGCGAATTTATTCTCGGCATTTTATTCCTAGTTGCTGCGTTTGGACTTTTTCGCTCACCTAAAATAGGTTTGACTGGTCTAGCCATCATCTTTGCCATTATGGCGCTACTGAGTGGGATGACAACGATTGCGGGTTACAGTAAGCTGCACGAGGCAACCGGTTTGCGGGCCAACTTTGCGTTAGTTTTGGGAATCTTGGATATCCTAATTGCGGTGGTTTTCTTCTTCGATATGAACAGTGCCATCGTGACACTGGGGTACCTATTCGCACTGTGGTTTATCGTTGATTCGTTAGAACGTTTACTGGTTGCCAGTCACCTACGAAGCTTCGGTGGCGTTTACTTCTGGTTGTCAATCATCTTTGACGTGTTGGCTCTGGTTGTGGGGATCATGTTATTCGTTCACCCCGTTGTAGCGGCCTTGTCACTGAACGGGCTGATCGCCATTTTCTTCGCCATCTTTGGGGTCAATGCCATCTGGATCTCCATCGCGCGTAGCCGTTAAACTATCACGCTTAAATTGAACGTAGAGCAGTCGTCTTGGCCAATTCAGGTTAAGACGGCTGCTTTTTTGGAGACTGCTGATAAAAGCCGAAAGTTTAACGCGACTGTTTTGTGGTTGGGACTGTTAATCACGCAAAGTTAACCGCAGTTTAGGCACTCTTTTTCGGAATTTAAGGGAATTGTTAGGGAAAGACACGCCCGGTGTGTTATACTGCTTAAAGACGTTTTTAAAAGAAGCTGGAGGAGAGCCATGACAAATGAAATCCATTTAGTCATCATAACTGGGATGAGTGGTGCCGGGAAGACCGTCGCCATGCAGAGCTTTGAAGATTTGGGGTATTTCTGTATTGATAATATGCCGCCTTCGTTACTCCCCAAGTTTTGGGATTTGGTCCGTGAATCTGGCAAGCTTTCGAAGATTGCCTTGGTTATCGATTTACGGTCCCGGGCATTTTACGATGAAATCGTCAATATGTTGAACGATGTGGCGGTCCACGGTACGATGAACGCGCAGGTCTTATTCCTGGACGCGTCCGATGAAGAGCTGGTTTCCCGTTACAAGGAGACCCGGCGTTCCCATCCACTGGCTAGAAATGGTCGGGTTATGGAGGGCATTCAGCGTGAACGGCGCCTGCTGTCACCAATTCGACAGGCGGCCCAGCTCGTCATTGACACGACGTCGCTGAGTCCACGTAAGTTACGGGAAGAAATCTTCCATAACTACGAGACTGAATCCGCACAGGTCTTTCACATCGAGGTCATGTCGTTTGGCTTTAAGTATGGGTTGCCCATCGATGCCGATATTGTCATGGACGTCCGGTTCCTACCCAATCCGTACTACATTCCGGCGTTACGGAATTTAACGGGGAAGGACCAGGAAGTTTACGATTACGTCATGGCGCAACCACAAACCGAGGAATTCTACGAACAATTTATCAAGCTCCTCACGACCATCGTGCCGGGCTATAAAAAGGAAGGTAAGGCTAACCTTACCATTGCGATAGGGTGTACGGGCGGTCAACATCGTTCCGTCGCCTTGGCAACGCGTATTGGTCGGGAGCTGGGAAACACGTATCCAGTTCACATGACCCATCGCGACATTGAGAAGCGAAAGGAGTCCGCTAACCGATCATGAGAGATCCATTGCGTACCCGCCGGCCCAAGATTGTGGTCATTGGCGGGGGGACTGGCTTGCCAGTCATCCTAAGCAATCTGCGCGACCGCGATGTTGATATTACCGCGGTGGTTACGGTTGCCGATGACGGCGGTTCTTCAGGCATCATTCGGCATTACGTGAACGTGGTGCCGCCTGGAGATATTCGAAACGTCATGGTGGCGCTTGCCGAGATTCCCAACATTTATAAGGAACTATTTCAATACCGATTTGAAACGACTGATGATTTCTTTGCCGGCCATGCCATTGGAAACCTAATCATTGCCGCCTTGTCGGAAATGCGGGGCGGTATTTTTGATGCTGTCCAAGAGCTTTCCCAACTGATGCGGGTCAACGGCCACATCTATCCGGCCGCAAACGAACCCTTGGAATTGCACGCGCAGTTCGCCGATGGCAGTACGCTGAGTGGGGAGTCTGAGATCACCGCGGCGCACAAGCTGATCAAACGGGTGTGGGTGGAAACCAGTGATCACCACGATCAACCGCAGGCGGTCCAACAGGTGATTGACGCCATTATGGATGCCGATCAGATTGTGTTGGGACCCGGGAGTCTGTTTACCAGTATCCTCCCCAACCTGATGATTGAAGGTGTGGGCAAAGCTGTGAAGGAAAGCTCAGCGGAGGTCGTCTACATCTGCAATATCATGACGCAGAAGGGTGAAACCGAAAACTTTACCGATGCCGATCACGTTCGTGTTTTGAATCAACACTTAAACGAAAACTTTATTGATACTGTGCTGGTCAACACCCGTAAGGTGCCTGACCAGTACATTGACTATCAGCGCTGGGATGAAATGTCTCAGCCGGTGCGTCATGATTTCCAGGGACTTCGTGATCAGGGGTGCCGGGTCATCTCAACGGACTTTCTTGAATTACGCGATAACGGGGCTTTTCACAACGGGCAAGAGGTCGTTCATGAACTCTTGAACCTGATTGGCCAGCCACGTTATCGGATGAAACGGAGGCTTTAACGAAATGTCGTATGCCAGTGAAGTGAAGAAAGAATTAACGACCCTTGAGGTCCACCGTGAGAACGCCAAAGCCGAGCTGGTTGCGTTGATCCGGATGAACGGTGCCTTGGGGTTAGCGAACCACCATTTCGTACTGAACGTTCAGACGGAAAATCCTGCCATCGCCCGGCGGATGTACCAGTTACTTAAGCGGTTCTATGATTTGGAAAGTGAATTGCTCGTGCGGCGCAAGATGAAGCTAAAGAAAAACAATCTGTACATTGTCCGGGTCAAGACGGGGGTAACGGAAGTCTTGTCCGACTTGGGTATCTTTGACGGTATGCAGCTATTGGAGTCGGTTCCGGCCGAAATTTTGGATTCCGACATGTCCGTGCGGTCGTACCTGCGTGGCGCCTTCTTGGCTGGGGGCTCGGTCAACAATCCCGAGACCAGTCGTTATCACTTGGAGATCTACTCTCTATATGAAGAGCATAACCAGATGATTGCCGAGATGATGAATCGCTATAACCTGAACGCGCGGACCATTGTGCGGCGGAGTGGTTACATCACCTATTTGAAGAGTGCTGAGGAAATCGCGGACTTCCTGTCTCTGATTGGGGCCACGACGTCCATGCTAAAATTCGAAGACATTCGAATCATGCGGGATATGCGGAACTCCGTCAACCGACTAGTTAACTGCGAAAATGCTAACTTGGACAAGGTAGCCAACGCCTCAACACGGCAGATCGATAACATCCAGTTCATCGAGTCCACGGTTGGTCTGAGTCAGTTGCCAGTAAAGCTGCGTGAAGTGGCTGAGACGCGGTTGGCACACAAAGAAGTTAGTCTGAAGGAACTGGGCGATCTGGTTCCTGGTGGGCCAATCTCTAAGTCCGGGATCAATCACCGCTTGCGAAAAATCAACGACTACGCTAAGCAGTTACGCGAAGAGGCTTCGGCCTAATCTGGTATTGTGAGTAGTCCAATTAAAAATTCAAATTAAAATGGAAGTAGCTGGGCATGGATGCCGGTTACTTCCATTTTTGTTGTATTGTGGGGGACAATGATTAACTGAAAACAAAAAAATCGCCCACCGACCGGAGTCGTTAGGCGATTATAAAACACGTTTACTTCTTTTGTTCGCTACTGTTCGCCATGATGTGGTCGATTAAACCATAATCAACGGCTTCTTGAGCGCTCAAGTAGTTGTCCCGTTCAGTATCCTTGTTGACCCGTTCAACGGGTTGACCGGAGTTGTCGGCCAAGATCTTGTTGATCAATTCACGCGTCTTCAAGATTTCACGAGCGGCAATCTCAATTTCAGTCTGTTGACCTTGAGCACCACCGGATGGTTGGTGAATCAAGACTTGGGCGTGAGGTAAGGCAAACCGCTTGCCCTTAGTCCCGGATGAAGCCAAGACACTAGCCATGGAAGCTGCCATCCCCAACGTGATCGTTTGCACGTCGGATTGGATGAAGTTCATGGTATCGTAAATGGCTAAGCCGGAAGAAACCACACCACCGGGTGAGTTGATGTAAAGTGAGATGTCCTTGGTGGAGTCTTGGGCGTCCAAGAAGAGCAATTGTGCAATGATGGCGTTTGCCATGTCATCTTCGATTGGGCCGGAAAGCATAATGATCCGGTCTTTTAAAAGTCGTGAATAGATATCATAGGCCCGTTCGCCACGGGATGATTGTTCAATAACTGTAGGTACTAAATTCATGACAAGATAGCCTCCCTTATTAATTTAACGTAGAAATGGCTAGCGTTTTGCTAACATGTTGTTAGTGTACCGCTATGGTCAAAGTAGGTCAAACAATATGACTTCGTTCTTTTAACCTTTGATTTGGCGTCTCTGGATTCACGCCCACAACCATTTGACTAGAACTATCATACCAGAATTTGACTAAACGTCACGTATTCTATCACTCAAAATGACCGGTTACGCCAAGAAAGTGACCACTTACGGTTAACCTATTTATTTTTAGGTAAGCCTATGGTTAACTTATAGAGACGAGAGGGGGTGGCGACTTGAAGATTCATGTGGAGGTTGATCCCGAATTATCCGATTCGGAGGTCACTATTCGGGTACCGGCGCGGACGGCTGCGGTTGATCAGCTAGTCGCGGCGATTCACGCGGCCGATACGACGCAACAGTTGACGTTCAGCTGGCACGGTGAGAACTATCGCGTTAACCTGACGGACATCCTGTTCTTTGAGGCGAGTGACCATCAGGTGGCGGTGCATACCGCAACGGCCATGTATACCACGGGCCAACGACTCTATGAATTGGCGGCGGATTTGCCACCGCAGTTTATGCGCGTTTCCAAGTCGGCCATTCTCAATCGCACGCAGGTTTTCTCACTGACCCGATCAGTTACGGGAAATCTGGTTAAATTTCAAAATTCACACAAGCAACTCTACGTCTCTCGCCGCTACTATCAGGCGTTGAAACGTGCATTAGAGGAAAAGGGGTAATGAATGATGCGTAAACGCGCAAATTGGTTCTGGGGTGTCTTTCTGGTACTTGGGGCAGTCGTTCTCGTGACGAGTCAGCTGGGTATCTTTAGCACGCACGTAGGCGTTTGGACACTGCTGCTCGGGGTGTTCCTGGTCGCCGCGTTCGTTGAGAGCTTGATGCATCTAGCCGTGTGGGGGATGGTATTCTCGTTGGCTTTTCTAGCAATTATTTTTGCTAAGCCGCTGGGGATCGTTGCCTTGGCTCCGTGGACAATTTTAATTGCGGCAGTCTTATTGTCGCTAGGGTTGTCACTGATCATTCGGCCCAAGCGCTGGTACCGCTACAATTGGAAGACGCAGGGAAATTGGTCGCACCACCATCACGGTGATTGGTCCCATCATTATGAAGAAGACGTGAAAACGCTGAACGATCCGGATATCACGGTCAATGTCAGCATGAGTAGTAGCATTCGTTACCTGCAGTCGGTCGATTTTCGACGGGCGGATGTTCAGGTCTCCATGGGGGATGCCAAACTATACTTTGATGACGTGACGCTGAGCGACCAGGGGGCGACGATTAACATCGATGCTCACCTGGGTGGAGTGCAATTGTATTTGCCAACTTCCTGGAACGTTAAGACGGATGTGGATGCAAACCTGGGAGCCATTGAGACGACGGGCGAACCCGCAGGAACAGATGACCCACTGGTCGTCATTACCGGACGTGTCTCGCTGGGTGGCCTGACAATCATCTATATTTAATTTAAGTGACGAACGAAGAGCTTGGAAATGGCCACCAAGCTCTTTTTTTGCGGCATCGCTTCTGAGAAGAGAACTTGGGTGAGCCAGCGGGCACTCTAGTCAGGGGCACCACTGACTGTACTGACTAGTGATGGGGCGACTTAATCCTGGGGTAACAAAAAGTCCCATCCACGAGGGATGGGACTTGCCGCTTTGGTAGTGATGCGCCCGGAGGGAATCGAACCCCCATTTCAAGAACCGGAATCTTACGTGCGATCCATTACACTACGGGCGCATAGTGGTTAACAACACCTTAACTACTATAACTGATTTTGGATAAAAATACAAGTTAGTTTATGGTGAGAGACGGAAATCACTTGGCCTGATGCGGTTCTCGCTCCGTCTAAGACAGTTGGCACGGTGGTTCAAGAAGACACACAGGTGATAGGTCACCTGAAGCGGCTAAAACTGAGAAAAATCTGGCAGTGGTGCAATTTCCCACAAGCTGTGAAATCATGCTATAATATCGGCATTAACTTTACGTGGAGGTCACTTAAAATGACGCGACATAAAACCTTTCGCCTCGTCGTGAATGCACTGTTGATGGCAATCGTTTTGGTACAAAATATCTTCCCATTTCTGGGGTATATTCCACTGGGACCTTTCAGCATGACGCTGATTGGACTGACGGTCATTGTGGCTGGAACCGCGTTGGGCCCTAAGGATGGTCTGCTGATCGGGGGCTTTTGGGGACTCATTACGTTTATTCGGGCCTTCACTTGGCCGTCGAGTCCAGTGGCACCGTTGGTCTTTACGAACCCGTTAGTATCGGTCGTTCCACGGTTGTTGATGGGCCTTGCCGCCGGACTCGTCTATCTCTGGGGTCGACAACGTCAATGGTCGATGCGCCGTTCAATGCGGGTGGCAGCGGCGGTGGCGGCCTTAACAAATACGATTTTAGTGCTCGGTATGGTCTTTTTCTTCTATCAAACACCGGCCGTTGCGACGGCCTTTGGTGCCAAGGGTAATCAGACGCTGGGGTATGTCCTGATGATTTCACTAGTGACCAACGCCGTTCCAGAATTGGTGCTGGATGTGCTGGTCGCACCGCTGATTGCCGTACCGTTACGACGCCGGTGGGATAAAATTAGCGCCCAAATATTGAAATAAGCCAGAGTGAGTGGAATCAAAAGTGGTTGGTGGCGCTAAGCGGAGCCGGCGACTTGTTGATACACACTTTGACCATCTAAACGTGAGAACAGTAGAGCTTGGGATCACATCCCAAGCTTTTTTGTGGCGAAAACTGAGCATAAAAAAAGCCCATCCACGAGGGATGAGCTTGCCGAATTGGTAGTGATGCGCCCGGAGGGAATCGAACCCCCATTTCAAGAACCGGAATCTTACGTGCGATCCATTACACTACGGGCGCATAACACGCATGCTTTTTTGAGCACCTAATTACTATACCCGAAGCTGAATATAAATTCAAGGGCTCGTGTAAATATTTTTATTTTCCGAGAAAATGGGTCGAAAATCTTCGGGAGGATTGCCTTGCAATCTCGTAGTTGAGAGGATATACTTACAAACGTAAGGTTAGCTCTGGTTGGCCTGAATTTTTTTGACCGGGGTGGGCGTTTATCTGCCACCGCTGGTCGGTAATCGTCCCACTAGGAGGTAAGTTGGATGCGTGAAGATTGGCAGTGGGTCGAAGCAATCGTCCCCCAAATGGTGACCAAGCTAACCAATCGGTTCCGTGTCCTGCAAGGTATTGCGAATACTCAACCGGTTGGTCGGCGAACCTTAGCGACTAGCTTGGCCTGCTCCGAGCGGACGATTCGGACGACGACAGATGCCCTCGCTGAACTGGGTTTCATTCAGATGTCAGTGAAGGGTATGCAGATCACGACTGCCGGGCAACAACTCTTACGAGGGTTAGAGCCCGTCATGGATGACTTATCTGGCTGGCGGGAGCGTGAAGTCCAGCTAGCTGAGAAGCTACACATTGCACACTGTACAATCGTTCCGGGAGATAGCACGGCGCCTACCGGGTCCCTGATGGGGATGGGGCAGGCTGCTGGTCAAGTCTTAACGGATCAGTTACCTCTAGGAAAGAGTACCGTTGCGGTGATGGGGGGACACACTATGGCCGCCGTCGCGTCAGCACTGACGCCAGCATTGTCGGTTAATCGGCAGCTGCTGTTTGTGCCGGCGCGTGGTGGGGTCGGTGAATCACCAGCCATTCAAGCCAACGCGGTCAGCGCCCAGATGGCGCAGCAGACTAATGGTGAGTTTCGCTCACTGTTTGTCCCTGAGCAACTGACAACCGCTACTTATAAGCCGTTGTTTGCGGAACCAGCCATTCACGAGGTTTTGCAGTTGATTGCTCAGAGTAACGTTGTGATTCACGGCATTGGCCAGGCATTCGTGATGGCCAAGCGTCGAAAGATTTCACCGCATGTGATTGCCGACTTAACGGCGGCCCATGCGGTAGGGGAAGCCTTTGGCCATTTCTTTGATGCTGAAGGTCACGTGGTAAGTAAATTTCCTCGCATCGGCGTCGATATCGCCGATTTAGCCGCTAAAGAATTAGTAATCGCTGTTGCCGGCGGTGCCGAAAAGGGTGCTGCTATTGCGGCCTACATGCATTTAGCGCCAGCTTCGACTTGGTTAATAACTGATGAAGGAGCTGCTGACTTTGTTTTAAAAAAGTGATACACTTAACACGTACTGCTTTTTAAAAAAATTATTCTTTATTTGCTTCCTGAAGGAGGAAATCACAGTATGACTGTAAAGATTGGTATTAATGGTTTCGGACGTATCGGCCGTTTGGCTTTCAAGCGGATTCACGAACTCCACTCAAGTGACATCGAAGTTGTTGCCATCAACGATTTGACGACACCTTCAATGTTAGCTTACTTGTTGAAGTATGACTCAACTCATGGTCGTTTCCCTGGCGAAGTTTCAGCTACGGACAAAGGTATCGTGGTTGACGGCAAGGAATACCCTGTATACGCTGAACCAAAGGCTCAAGACATTCCTTGGGTTAAGAACGACGGTGTTGACTTCGTCCTCGAATGTACCGGTTTCTACACTTCCGAAGAAAAGTCACAAGCTCACCTCGATGCTGGTGTTAAGCGGGTATTGATCTCCGCTCCAGCCGGTGCTGTTACGACTGTTGTTCCAGGTGTTAACTTGGACGTATTGAGCAAAGACGATGTTATCGTTTCTGCTGGTTCTTGCACGACCAACTGCTTGGCCCCAATGGCATACTTCTTAAACGAAGAATTTGGCATCAAGGCTGGGACTATGACGACTATCCATGCCTTCACTTCTACTCAAATGATCTTGGATGGCCCTCGTGGCAAGAAGATGCGTAACAACCGTACCGCAAGCATCAACACCATTCCTCACTCTACTGGTGCTGCTAAGGCTATCGGTTTAGTTATCCCTGACTTAAAGGGTAAGTTACAAGGCCATGCACAACGTGTTGGTGTTGTTGACGGCTCATTGACTGAATTAGTAGCTGTTCTGGACAAGAAGGTTACTGCTGACGAAATCAACGATGCTATCAAGAAGCACACTGAAGGTAACGACGCCTTTGGTTACAACGGTGACGAAATTGTTTCAACTGACATCATCGATGACCCTCATGGTTCCGTATTTGACCCAACTCAAACGGAAGTTACGACTGCCGGTGACACGCAATTAGTTAAGACTGTTGCTTGGTACGACAACGAATGGGGCTTCACTTGCAACATGGTTCGTACTTTATTGCACTTCGCTACGCTTTAATCAGCTAGCGGCGCAAGTCGTTTAAAATTTTAAATATTCAATGAGACGCGGCGGAGGAGGGAATTCTCCGACGCGTTTTTCATTGGGCCTAAAAAATCGCACAAGTCCTTTGAAATCTGAAGGTAAGTGCTGTATATTGTGAAAGTAATCTTTTATTTTGATAAGCAATCAAGGAGGGTTTTCTAAATTGGCTAAATTAACAGTTTCTGATTTAGACTTAGAGGGCAAAAAAGTCCTGATGCGGGTCGACTTTAACGTCCCAATCAAAGACGGTGTGATCGGTAACGATAACCGTATCGTTGCTGCATTACCAACTATCAAGTACGTCATCGAACACGGTGGCAAGGCGATTCTCTTATCCCACTTAGGTCGGATCAAGAAGGAAGAAGACAAGCCAGCACTGTCCATGCGTCCAGTCGCAGAACGGTTGTCAAACTTGTTGAACAAGCCAGTTACCTTTGTTCCAACGACTGAAGGCAAGCAGCTTGAAGACGCTATTGACGGCTTGAACAACGGCGATGTTTTAGTTATGGAAAACACCCGTTACGAAGACGTTAAGAATGGCGAAAATGTTAAGCGTGAATCCGGTAACGACCCTGAATTGGGCAAGTACTGGGCTTCATTGGGTGACGTCTTCGTTAACGATGCGTTCGGTACGGCTCACCGTTCCCACGCTTCCAACGTTGGTATCGCTTCTAACATGGCCCAAACTGCTGCTGGTTTCTTAATGGAAAAGGAAATCACCTTTATCGGTGGCGCCGTGGACAACCCTGAACACCCATTCGTTGCAATCTTGGGTGGTGCCAAGGTTTCCGACAAGATCGGTGTTATCGACAACTTGTTAGCTAAGGCTGACAAGATCCTTATCGGTGGTGGGATGACCTACACCTTCTACGCTGCAAAGGGTATGAAGATTGGGAACTCATTGGTTGAAAAGGACAAGATCGATTTAGCTAAGGAAATCTTAGACAAGGCCGGCGACAAGTTGGTTCTGCCTTCTGATTCCGTGGTTGCTGAAAAGTTCGATAATGATGCCGCTCACAAGACGGTTGATGGCGATATTCCTGATGGCTACATGGCCTTGGATATCGGACCTAAGTCCGTTGCTGAATTCGAAGATGTTTTGAAGTCAGCTAAGACGGTTGTTTGGAATGGCCCAATGGGTGTCTTCGAAATGAGTAATTATGCAGAAGGTACCTTGGAAATCGGTAAGTTCTTAGGAACTTTGACTGAAGCCAAGACCATTGTTGGTGGTGGGGACTCCACTGCTGCCGTTCAACAACTCGGTGTTGCTGACAAGTTATCCCACATTTCTACCGGTGGTGGTGCTTCTCTGGAATACCTTGAAGGTAAGACGTTACCAGGAATTGCCGCAATTTCTGATAAGTAAATTCATAAAGAGCTGTGGTGCCGGTCATCACGGCTTTTTATTGTGACGGTCGTCAATCACGAAGACGCTTCACTGGCTAATCAGTGGCGAATTCGGTAAGATGATGGGCGTAGTCAATTTATTTTTGGAGAGGGTGGATTAGGTTGCGGATACCCCTGATTGCAGGTAACTGGAAAATGAATAAGTCGGTCACTGAAGCGCGCCACTTTATTGAAGCGGTTCAGGGTAAATTACCGACAGCTGATACCGTGGAAACGGCGATTGCGGCACCGGCATTGTTCTTACAGACGATGCTAGATGCCAATCAGGACGATGTGCTGAAGATCGCTGCGGAAACGTGTTACTACGAAGACGAGGGGGCCTATACGGGTGAAACCAGTCCCAAGGCCCTTCATGAGATGGGGATTCCTTATACCATCGTGGGTCATTCCGAACGGCGGCGCTACTTTAACGAAACGGATGATGTCATCAACCGTAAAGTTCTCGCCGTGTTGCGCAACGGGATGACACCAATCGTGTGTTGTGACGAAACCATGGGTCGCCGGGAAACCGGGGAAAAGATCCACTGGGTCGTTAACCAAGTCTCCGCCGCCCTGAAAGGGGTCAGCGCTGAAGATGCTGCTAAGATCGTGATTGCTTATGAACCTAGTTGGGCGATTGGCAGTGGCAATTCGGCATCATCCGACCAGGCCGAAGATGGTTGTTACCTGATTCGCCAAACGTTAGCCGATATTTATTCCGATGAAGTCGCTAACGGGGTTCGCGTTTTATATGGCGGTAGTGTTAGACCTGATAACATTGCAGGTTTAATGACGCGAGGCAACGTAGATGGCGTGTTAGCCGGGGGTTCTAGCCTCGAAGAACAGTCATTTATCCAACTTGCAAACTACCAAAATTTGTAAAACGGTAAAATTGTGATTGAAAGTTCAAAGTTAAACTTATAGAATAAAGCATGGGATGGTTGTCTTGTTCCCGTGAAGCCAAACTTTCATAAGGAGAGAATACAAAAAATGTCTATTATTTCTGATATTTACGCACGCGAAGTCTTAGATTCTCGTGGTAACCCAACTGTTGAAGTTGAACTCTACACCGAAGCCGGTGCTATGGGCCGGGGGATCGTTCCTTCTGGTGCCTCAACTGGTGAACACGAAGCCGTTGAACTTCGTGATGGCGACAAGAGTCGTTTCATGGGTAAGGGTGTTACTAAGGCCGTTGACAACGTTAACAACCTTATTGCCAAGGAAATCGTTGGTTACGATGTAACTGACCAACGTGCTATCGACCAAGCCATGATCGACCTTGATGGTACGCCAAACAAGGGTAAGCTGGGTGCTAACGCTATCTTAGGTGTCTCCTTAGCTGCTGCACGGGCTGCCGCTGATGAATTAGGCCAACCATTATACAACTACCTTGGTGGTTTCAATGGTCACGTATTGCCTACGCCAATGATGAACGTTATCAACGGTGGGAAGCACGCCAACAACAAGGTTGACTTCCAAGAATTCATGATCATGCCTGTTGGTGCCAAGAGTGTTACTGAAGCAATCCGGATGGGTTCCGAAACGTTCCACAACTTGAAGAACCTGTTGAACCAAAAGGGTTACTCCACTGCCGTTGGTGACGAAGGTGGGTTTGCTCCTGACTTGAAGAACAACGAAGAACCATTCGAAATCTTAGTCGAAGCTATCAAGAACGCCGGCTACGTACCTGGTAAGGACGTTGCTATCGCCTTTGACTGTGCCTCATCAGAATTCTACAATGCCGACACCAAGAAGTACGAACTTAAGGGTGACGGTAAGGAATACACTGCTGAAGAATTCGTTACCTTACTTGAAGGTATCGTTGACAAGTACCCAGTTGTTTCCATCGAAGATCCTTTGGACGAAAACGAATGGGAAGACTGGCAAATGGCTACGAAGCGCTTAGGCAAGAAGGTCCAAATCGTTGGTGACGACTTATTCGTTACGAACACGGACTACTTGGCTAAGGGTATCAAGATGGGTGTTGGTAACTCTATCCTGATCAAGCTGAACCAAATCGGTACTTTGACTGAAACTGTTGAAGCCGTTGAAATGGCTAAGCAAGCTGGTTACACGGCCGTTATCTCTCACCGTTCTGGTGAAACTGAAGACACGACTATTGCTGACTTAGTTGTTGCTTTGAACGCCGGCCAAATCAAGACTGGTTCAATGAGCCGTGGCGAACGTATCGCTAAGTACAACCAATTAATGCGGATCGAAGACCAATTAGGTAAGACTTCCGAATACAAGGGGATTCACTCCTTCTACAACTTGGACGAAGACGCACGTTTGGCCATCGTTAACAAGTAATTCAAAAGTTTAATCTGAAAGTGGTATTTACTCATTTGTGGGTAAATACCACTTTTTTTGATTTCCCAAGTTTATTTCGTAATTTTTTACGTAGTTAAGGAGTATAAGGGGGAATTCAAATGATGAAGATGAACTGGCAACATGGTGTGATGGTGGGCTTATTCGTTGGCGGGCTGTTGGTCGGTAGCGGGCAGGTTGTGGGACTGGCAGATGAAGGTCAAAAGTTTGAAGTGACGCTTGAATATTACGTAACGGCCATTAACGATGGTGATCAAGTAGCCAGTAAATGGTTGTATGCGACTGAAAAGAAATGGGTCACGCCGAAAGAGGAGTTCGCTTATCACCCGGATCTCAAATTCTTGAACGCACCGGCCAAATCGGCGCCACTTACGGCACTTAACTATCCCTTGAAATGGACTTATAACAGTTCTGGCAAGCCGGTAAAGGTAACGGTTAAGTATACAGATCTTAACAATAAAGTTATTGGACAACCGCATACGTCTTCAGCCAAGTTTACGAAGGGCGGTAAAATGATTATTGAGGCACCGACTGGGTATCGCTTGGTTACCCCTGAGGATAAAAATCGTTTGGCCACTGGGGATGGAACCTGGAACATTAAGGTGGTGCCGCTAGAATCGACAGCTAAGCCAACGCCAGACGGCGCAACTAAGCCTGACGGCAATCCCAATGAAGGTAGGCCACAACCGTTACCGGATAAGAAACCAGCGCCCGAACCAGATACTACTGACAAGCCCAATTCTGGTCAGCCGGGGATGGGGGTTAAGCCAACGTTGCCAACGGGAACCAATCCAGGACTGCCAACACATTCTGGCCAACCAGAGTTGCCGACGTCACCTGTATTTCCGCTTAAGCCCTCGCAGCCGCACGGAACCTTACCCGTTACGCATCCAGAATTGGTCGTTCCAGTCGATGAGTATCCAGTTACCGTCCCCAAACCAAACGTCATTTATACGCCTGAAGGTCCTATCAATGCGACAAATCTAGACCACACCTCAGAACTCGCTGAGCATCCAGTCACGGCCGTTGATGGCAGTGCAGCAGTAACTGATGCGGCGGGTCCGTCCAAGCCGACTAAGCGGCCGGCAACGGCCTCTCAGCCGAAGCCACACCGGACCGCTACCCCCTTGCAGCATATCTCGTCGTCAGGCCGAAGATTACCGCAAACTGATGAACAAACCTCAAAGGGGAGTCTGATGGGAATGGTAGCGCTAGCAGGATTGAGCATTGTTCGCTTCCGACGATTTCTCCACTGATATCCGCTAAAACTGTGATAGACTAGTTCTTGGACTAAAACACAACGGAGGAATCAATCATGCAGGAGAAACGTCAAATACAACCCGATCTAACACGATTAAAGGCCATTTTCTTTGGGGCCATTGTCGGGCTATTTGCCGGTGCGGTCGTCAGCGTTTTTCGCTTATTGATCGAACACATGTTGATTCTGGTACAAGGAATTTATGGCTGGTTGGGTCAGCATCCGTGGTGGCTAATTCCCTGGGCCATCTTGCTGGTAGCCATCGCATTTCTAATCGGACATTGGGTCAAACAGACGCCGATGATCAAGGGTTCTGGGATTCCACAAGTTGAAGGGCAGTTAGCGGGGGAACTCGACTATGCTTGGTGGCCGGTGCTGTGGAAGAAGTTCGTCAGCGGGGTCCTGGGGATTGGCTCCGGGCTTTTTCTGGGGCGAGAAGGACCGTCGATTCAGCTTGGCGGGACCGTTGCTCAGGGACTGGCCTACCGCTTAGGATTTACCGGAACGCAGCGGCGGCTGGTGATTGCCGGCGGTGCCGCTGCCGGGCTGTCCGCGGCATTTAATGCGCCCATCGCGTCGACATTGTTTATTCTAGAAGAGGTCTATCACAGTTTTTCCACGTTGGTCTGGTTGACGGCACTGACCAGTGCTGTCGTTGCCAACTTTGTATCCAATGGTGTCTTTGGTTTGACGCCCGTTCTCCATATCAATTACCAGCAGGCGTTGCCGTTGAAATATTACTGGCTACTGCTGGTTTTGGGGATTGGTCTGGGTTTGCTAGGGTTCGGTTACCAATGGGTGACGCTTCGTGTTGGTAAGTGGTATGCGAAATTGACTTGGTTACCGCGGCACTTAGATGGTGTCGTCCCGTTTCTCTTGGTGATTCCAATCGGATTGATGTGGCCACTAGCTTTAGGTGGTGGTAATCAGATGATCGTGACCTTTGCCAAGCAAACGCCACTTCTGATTCCTTTGATTGGGTACTTCATTCTACGATTCTGCTTCTCCACGGTGAGTTATGGTGCGGGGTTACCGGGTGGTATCTTCTTACCGATTCTCACCTTAGGGGCATTGTTGGGAGCAATTGGCGCCCGGTCTTTCGTCCTGTTGGGATGGTTGCCTTCGATTTTTGTGGCAAACTTCATTATCTATGCCATGGCGGGATACTTTGCCGGAATTTCCAAGGCGCCTTTCACGGCGATCTTACTGATTACCGAAATGGTGGGGACGTTGCATCACTTGATGCCGTTAGCAGTAGTCGCCATTGTGGCGTACATTACCGTGGACGTCTTAGGTGGCGCGCCAATCTACGAAGCAATGCTCCGGCAGCTGGTTAAGCCTGCCGAGGCCAACGCTGATGGCGTGGCAGATCGTGTGGAGTATCCGATTGGCGAGAATTCTGGGTTTGACAGCCAACAGGTGCGTGATTTAACCTGGCCCGATGGCTCGCTATTAGTGGCGGTGCGCCGAGGAGAACGGGAAGTCATTCCAAACGGGGATACCATCCTTAAATCCGGAGACACCTTAATTATTTTCACGTACCGGCACAACCGGGCTTATGTCCGGCAACAGTTGGCAAAACTGAATAATTCTCCCCACCGACTGCTGGATTAAGTGAGCGCGGGACTGGTAAAACCGGCCCGACTATGATAAATTAGGAAGAGTATAGTTAGACCTATTAGACCTATTCGATAGGTAGGAGGCAAATTTGTGTATAATTTTTTAATGACTTGTATTTTGATTGTCAGTGTTTTGATCATTATTGCGGTAATGATGCAACCTGCTAAGACTAATGATGCTTTGTCCGCTTTATCCGGTGGTGCCGATGACTTATTCTCTAAGTCTAAGCCCCGTGGGTTTGAAGCGTTCATGCAAAAAGTTACGGTCGTCTTAGGAGCTCTTTTCTTTGGACTGGCATTGGGGTTAGTTTACCTTTCTTCACACTAGACATTAAGCCTCCTGTTTATTCGCTACAGGGGGCTTTTTTCCACCTAGCAGCAGGCAGAGAACCTGCCTAGGAATGCCCACAACGGCGTTCCTGAATCGTCGCAATCGACGATGTTCACGAAGACTATCTCAGCAATAGCGGAAAGTGGTGGTTTTACATGATTCGAAAACCAACCCCGCTCTTCTTTGAGCAGGGGCCTCACGCAGTTATTTTACTGCACGCCTATTCGGGTAGTTCTAACGATATGCGCTTGCTGGCTCGTCGGCTAGAAAGTGAAAATTACACCGTGCTTGCACCAATCTTCACCGGGCACGCGACTGGTGATCCCGCCGATATTTTACGCGAGGGGTCACCACAGAAATGGTGGCAGGACACGCGTGATGCAATTGCATCACTCCGGCGGCGTGGGTATCAGCAGATTGCCATCTTCGGTCTGTCGCTCGGCGGATTGTTTGCGACGCGTGCGTTGCAGGCAGACCCGCAACTTGTGGGGGGCGGAACGATTGCCTCTCCCGTTGTCTTTCGGGGGCAGACGCACGTTCCTGAGGCCTTCATCCAAATGGCCCGGGCCACGTATCAGCAACAACACCTGGATGCCCCAGAGATCGCCAACCGGATGGCTTGGATTCAGGAACACTTACCGGCGCAGTTGACGGCAATTCAGGCGTTTACAGACACCACGGCCACGCATTTAGACCAGGTTAAACAACCCGTCTTTATTGCGCAGGGCACGGCCGATCAAATGATTGATCCGCGTTCGGGGCAGTGGCTGGCGGAAGCGTATCCTAGCAAACAAATTGATTTTCATGAGTATGCCGGTGCGGACCACGTTTTGACGGTCAACACGGCGCATCACGCCCTTGAGGCAGATATATTGACGTATTTACACACAATCTTTTAAAAATAACGAGGAATCGATAGTGCAAGATAATTTAAAGAGTGATTTAACAGCGTTCTTCCGGGCACACTCGGACCAGAACTACACAGTAGAAGATATTTCAGATGCACTCCATTACCACGGTTCAGCTGCTTTCAAACTGATCGTGCAGGAGTTAGCGCAACTGGAACGGGACGGCTTAGTTCAAGTGACTGAACACGGCCATTTTCAGCTCGATCCAAGCCAGCGGACATTGACCGGGATTTTCCACGGCAATGACAAGGGCTTTGGGTTCGTGGCTTACGACGAGAATAAGATCGAACCAGACGCCTACATTGCGCCTAACAATACGTTACGCGCTTTGAATGGTGATACGGTTAAGATTGAAATCGTTCGAGCCGGCGATCCCCGTAGCGGTAAGGGTCCCGAAGGTAAAGTCACGGAAATTGTGGAACACCACTACGAACAAGTTGTCGGTGAGTTTATGAAGACCGACGATGATGCAGGCTACTTGGGCCAAGTTCGTTTGACGGACAAGAAGGTTATGAAGTACAAGTTCTACGTGACGGACGTGGGCTTGAACCCAACGCCCGGTGAAGTGGTTACGGCAGAAATTACCGAATACCCGAGCGATGCGCATCCAGATGCCATGGTTGGGATTGCCAAGCAAGTTATCGGTAGCGTGGACGATCCTGGTATCGACATCTTACAGATTGTCTACCAACACAACATCCCATCAGAATTCCCCGAAGAGGTCATGCAGGCCGCTGACGAGATTCCAGATCACGTGCTCCCTGAAGAAATGAAGGGCCGTGAAGACATTACGAACCAAGACTTAGTCACCATTGATGGTGAGTCTTCTAAAGACTTGGATGATGCCGTGACGGTCTGGAAGCTCGATAACGGGAACTACCACTTAGGGGTTCATATCGCCGATGTTTCCCATTACGTTAAAGAAGATTCCATTCTGGACAAGGAAGCCTACAAGCGGGGGACCAGTGTCTACCTGACTGACCGGGTTATTCCAATGTTGCCACGGCGTCTCTCCAACGGTATTTGCTCGCTTAACGAGGGCGAATTACGGTTGTGCATGAGCTGTGACATGGAAATCAACCCTGAAGGTCACGTGGTTAAGCACCGGATTCACCCATCTGTAATGCGTTCTAAGGCGCGGATGACCTATACGGCCGTTAACAACATCTTGGAATCACACGATGCCGTTACCATGGATCGTTACAAGGAACTCGTCCCAATGTTTGAAGACATGGGCGAACTTCACAAGATCTTGGTTAAGCAACGGAAGCGTCGTGGGGCCATTGACTTTGACGACCGCGAAGCAGAAATCATCGTGGATGACAAGGGTCACGCCATCGATGTTAAGTTGCGGACGCGTGGGATGGCTGAACGGATGATTGAATCCTTCATGTTGGCTGCCAACGAAACGGTTGCGGAACACTACTTCCGTGCCAAAGTACCATTCCTATACCGGGTTCACGAAACGCCAGATGGCGATCGGGTCCGGAACTTCTTCGAATTCTTGACGGCCTTTGGAATCAACGTTAAGGGTGATCCTAACCACTTACGTCCTAAGATGCTGCAAGGTATTCTGAAGCAAGTTGCTGGGAAGCCTGAAGAAGCCATGGTTTCGGTCATGATGTTACGGAGTCTGAAGCAGGCCCGTTACGCTGACCAATCCTTAGGTCACTTTGGGTTGGGTGCAGAGTTCTACACCCACTTTACGTCGCCAATCCGGCGTTACCCTGATACCATGGTTCATCGGATGATTCATTACTACGAAGACCACGGGATCAATGATGCCAGCAAGGAAAAGTTTGCACCGATTTTGGAAGAAATCGGGGTACACACTTCCGAAGCCGAACGGCGCTCAATTGACGCTGAACGCGATACGAATGACATGAAGATGGCTGAATACATGGCTGATCACGTCGGTGAAGAATTTGACGCCGTCGTAAGTTCCGTCATGAAGTTTGGGATGTTCGTCGAACTGCCAAACACCATTGAAGGTTTGATTCATATCAGTCGGATGCAGGATGACTACTACGAATACGTCGAAAAGTACCTGGCCTTAGTTGGTCGGAACACGCGGCGGACGTACAAGATTGGCCAAGAGATTCGGGTCAAAGTCATCCACGTTGATAAGGAACAAAGCGAAATTGACTTTGAGTTACTGAACCCAGAGTCCGCGCCGGTTAGTGACTTATTGCCAAAGAGAGAACACCGTTCACGCGGTGGTCGCAACGGCAATGGCAATTTCCATAACCGGAACAATAATCATAATAACAACGGAAACCAACACGGTGGTAACCACAACGGTAATCACCGTAATGGGAACCAACGATCAACCAACCAACACGGGAATAACGGGAGTAACCACCGGAGCAACGGTAATGGTGGGCAACACCGTAATAACTCGCAGGGTGATCGGCACTAAGCGAGGTGACAGCACTTGGCTAAACAAAAGTCTAAAAAGAATCCGGACGACTTGCTTGCCCAAAATCGGAAAGCCCGGCATGATTATTTTGTGACGGAAACCGTTGAAGCAGGACTTGTCCTTACCGGGACCGAAATCAAATCGATTCGGGAACGGCGTATCAATTTGCAGGATGGCTTTGCGCAGATTCGCAATAGTGAAGCGTGGTTGATGAACGTCCACATCAATGAATACGTGGCCGGTAACCGATTCAATCACGATCCATTGCGGAATCGTAAGTTGTTGTTGCATAAGAAGCAGATTCATCGCCTCGGGTTGGCTGCTCAGGATAAAGGGGTTACCCTGATTCCGCTTAAAGTCTACCTGAAACATGGGTTTGCGAAAGTTCTCATCGGGGTCGCCCATGGGAAACGGGAATTCGATAAACGAGAAACGATTAAGCGGCGTGAACAGGACCGGCAGATTGCCCGGGTCATGAAGCGTTACTAATAGTTGTGAGCCACCTGAACTTGAAAAAGTTTAGGTGGCTTTTTTGTGAATAATTAATGGCTTATCGTTAAATCGAAACATTATGTAAATTAAGTCTTGGAGGCAAATACTTGCTAGCCACACCCGATGCTCAGAGTGGACCAGCTCGCAGAGTAACAGTGACTTTGTCTATTTAAACAACAAACGCAAACGCTAGTAAAAATAGTAAGCTACGGATACATTCGGACATAAAACGTTAACTGTTACAAAAATATGTTTCATTAGATAGTTAACGATGGTATGATAAAAAGCAAGAAAGCACCCGTGTACTTGAGTAGGGGGAGCACATCAAGGGGGAGTTTAAAATGAATTTGAAAGTTAATCTGCTATTGCTAAGTTTGGCCTTGGGTATCGCCGCGGCGCCAGTCACGGCCCTGGCAGATGGGTCGACAGTAGTGGCTACTCAGGCAACGGCTAAGACGGCCGACGCGACGACTAAGGCGGATAACTTGGCAGCCGGTCGTTACGGGTCAGTTGACTGGTATTTGACTGCGAGTGGTGAACTGCACTTGGGCGCTGGAATATTGGGTGAAGACACTAGTTTACCGGTCCAAGTTGGTCAATTGGCCGCGCAAATTGCAACGGCCGAGGACGGTGTTACGACACCCACAAGTGCTCAGGCACAGGCGGCAGCCGACCAAGTCACCAAGGTCGTTTTGGATGGTACGGTGAAGACACCTGCAGATGCCAGTTACCTCTTTGCCCAGTTACGTGACGTGACGGCCTATGAACATTTGGATCGATTGGATACGATTCAGGCGACCACGATGAACGGGATGTTTCAGGCTAGTAATGTAGATTCTGTGACGACCGACATTGATGTTTCCCACTTCGATACAGCAAACGTGACCGCAATGCAGTTCATGTTTTATGGCCAGAAATCCGTCGAGAATCTGGATGTGTCGAATTTTAACATGGATAAAGTTACAACGACAACGGATATGTTTTACCAGACGAGAAGCTTGCAAGAGGTTAACTTCGCTAAAGGAAGCTTTAATAGTTTGACTAGTGCGATGTATATGTTTCTCAGTAGTGGGGCGCAAGTGGTTAAATTGCCACAGTTCGCACCGGCCGCTAAATTTACTGGAGGCAGTATGTTCTACGGGACGACAATCATCACAACGCTGACGTTAGGTCCAGGTGCGCACTTCAAGGGGACCACTAGCCTGAACACGCCGCGGCAGAACATGCCAGACGACTTTACCGGCGTCTGGGAAGCCGTTGGCGATGGCACAGTCGGCAATCCGCTGGGAGCCAAGTACGCGACTGGAGATGATATCACAAACCTCTACAACGGGACGGACAACCCTAAGAGCGTGGAAACCTACGTTTGGGAGCCGGTCAACCGGGTCATCGAACCAACGACACCACCGGTCACGCCGCCAGTTACGCCGAGCGAAAATGTTCAACCCGTCACCGTTCAATATTTGGACGAGAATGGGCAGCGACTAGCGGATGACGTGACGTTGACTGGCCAATTGGGAGCAACCTACACAGCTGATCAACGGGCCTTTAGTGGCTACAAGTTGGTCAAGACGGTCGGTCAAGCCAATGGGACCTTTAGTCAGCAGGCCCAAACGGTGACCTTCCACTATGCACCGAACGTGGTCTCCGGTGGGGACGCTGCGGCAATTGCTCCTATGGCCAGCGTGGTCTACGCGACGAAGAAGGTTGGGCTGTATAAGACCAAAAACTTTTCGAAGCAGTCGCTCAAACATTGGTATGCTAAGACCAAGCGGACGAACCGACCGATGTTTGTGGTAACCGGATTTGCAACCTCTAAGAAGGGAAATTTGCGGTACAAGGTCAAGGACGTCAATCACAATTCCAAGACAGCGGGGAAGACCGGCTACGTGACGGCCAAGCACGCCTATGTCTCGCCCGTTTACTATGCCTCGAAGGCCAAGGCAATTAAGGTGATCAACGCGAAAGGGATTAATGCTTATCAGCAGAAATCCTTAAAGACTAAAAAGAATCACTACAAGTCTGGTCAAAAACTCAAAATTCGAAAGATTGTGAAATTTAATAAAACGACGCGGTTCCAGTTAACCAACGGCAAGTATGTTACTGCCAACAAAAAATTGGTTATCGCTGAGTAAGGGAAAACGGCTGCAGGACTTGGTTCTGCAGCTTTTTAATGGCTTTCTTCGAGATTTGCGTCCCCCGGTGGTCGTTGCTTGTCCGGTGGAGATCAACCGTGCTATCCTGTGATTAGATAATTTAGCAAGACCGCCACCATCAGGTAAAAGTTAAGGGGGAACAATGATGCGGAACCTAACGATGTTGTTAGTGACGGGATTACTATTGGGAATGGGCGCGTCAGTCGTGACCGCCGCAGTTCCCAATCAGACAGCGTTTGCCGAGTCTAACACGGGTCACGCGCCCACTGCAAACAAGGATAATGATGAAAAGGTCGCCAGCGCCGCGATTGTGACGCAAGGAAAATTTGGTACGGTCAATTTCTGCTTGACTGACCAAGGTGATTTACATTTAGGCGCTGGGCAGTTTCCGGAACACGAGGCAACGCCCGGGGATTCAGGGCGGGGACAACTCTTACAAGCCGTCGCCCGCGCCTATTACAGCGACCCCAATTTATCATTGAATGAGCTCAGTAAAGTGACAGAAAAGATTACGCGCGTTATTTTTGACGGTGATATTGTGGCAGCAGTGGATGCGAGTCACACGTTTGCTCGTTTAAAAAGAGTCAAGGAATACGTGGGGTTAACGCGTCTCAATACCAGTCGTACGACTAATATGAGCTATATGTTTACGGAAAACTTTTATGTGACCACAATGGATGTTTCTCAGCTCGATACGCGTCAGGCAACGAACATGGTCGGTATGTTTGCCTCCAATTCCCGGCTACAGGAGCTGGATGTGTCGAACTTCATTACGGACAAGGTGACGGCGGCTAACGTGATGCTGGCGAGTACCCATGCGTTAAAGGTCATTAATCTGGAAAAGGCAACGTTCGCGGCGACGACCAGTGCGGCGCAGATGATTTCGGATTCAGGTGTTGAGGTTCTGAACCTGCCTGTGTTTGATCCACTGAGTAACGCTGGGTCCGTCTTGTATGGTTCGAAAAGTCTGCGGCAGTTAACCTTGGGACCTCGTGCGCAACAAGGAAAGTTCTATAACGTGACCGATCCACCCAAGAACGAGACCTATACCGGCAAATGGCAAATTGTTGGTGAGGGAACCGTGGTGAATCCACTCGGCGAAAAGTTCGATACGGGTTCTCAAATTGGCAGGCGGGATTCCACACTGGTGTTAACGGAACCAGACACGTACGTCTGGGAGCCAGTCGATCGGGTGCTGCCACCGGTCACGCCGCCACCCGTGACACCGCCGCCAATAACGCCGCCGGTTGAAACATCTCAGCCGGTGACCGTTCAGTATTTGGATGAGCGCGGACAACGCCTAGCTGATGACGTGACCTTAACGGGAGAACTCGGCGCGACCTATCAGGCAACAACGCGAAGCTTCTCGGGATACAAGTTGAAGCGGACTGTTGGTCAGCCAACGGGGACGTTTAAAGCAACGGCGCAGCGTGTCGTTTTCTACTATGTGCCTGACCTCGTCACTGGCGGGGATGGGGATGGCATTGCGCCACTGGCCACTGTGGTATACGCAACTAAGAAAGTTGGCCTGTATCGCACCAAGAACTTCAGCACGCCGACCCGGCACCACTGGTATCCTAAACAGAAACGGCATGCTCGCCCGATGTTTGTGGTCACCGGATACGCGACTAGCAAGACTGGTCAACTCCGCTACAAGGTCCGCGATGTTAATCACCAGTCCAAGACGGCTGGTAAGATGGGATACCTTACGGCTAATCGCCACTATACGGTTCCCGTTTACTATGCGACGAAGCAGGTTAAGGTACGGGTGATCAATCCGAAAGGTGTGAACGGCTATCGGCAAAAATCCCTGAAGGGTAAGCAGCAACACTATCGTCAAGGCCAACGGTTGCGGGTCAAAAAAATCGTCAAGTATCGTAAGACGACCCGATTTGTACTGACGAACGGCCAATATGTAACCGCTAACAAGAAGTTAGTTATTTCACAATAGATTAAGTTTACGTGGAGGCCGCCGGTGAGTGGCCTCTTTTAAACGCCATGAGTTGTGAATCATTGGGGGATGGTGTAGGGCCTGTGGACATGGTGGTTGATGCTAGCTAGTTGAATGAATTTCACAAGTGAAAAATAGTGAGACCTAATCGTTTGAATAACTTAATGGCCGTGTTATCATATGATTGGTGAAATGATTGAATGAATAAACGTTTTACAGTTTTGAGTCGACAGTGCACCACTTTCTAGCCAACGGGGAGGAGGAACTATCGTGAAAAAGTCAGTCAGTATTCTATTAGTAGCCCTTGCTTTAGGCGTTGGCCAGCCGCTCAGTCTCTTAGCAACAGGAACTGGAGCTCCCGTGGCTCAGGCCGCAACGGTAAAGGCAGACAGCCTGGCTAGTGGTCAGTATGGTGAAGTGGCCTGGGCGTTGACTGCCGATGGAACCCTTCATTTAGGCGCTGGCCAGCTGGGAGAGCCGGATAATCTGATCACCAATACCGGGCAAATGGCAACGCAAATCGTGCTTGCGCAGGGTGGCACACCAACGATGGCCACGACGCAAGCAGCTGCTGACCTGGTGACCACCGTCGTTTTGGATGGTAAGGTGAGCGCGCCCAAGGACGCCACCGGGTTATTTCGGCAGCTTAGAAATGTTACCGCTTACAAGAACTTAAATCAACTCGATACCAGTCAGACCACGAACCTCTCGGGGATGTTTGCGGTAAGTGGCTTTGATGGCCAGGTGACGTCGCTTGACGTGAGTGGGTTTGACACCTCTCAGGTGACCAGTCTGGATTGGCTATTCTACGGGCAACCGCAGCTAAGCCAGGTTGACGTTAGCCACTTCGATACGGGGCAAGTGCGGACGATGACGTCAATGTTCAATGGGGACCAAGCGCTTAAGACTGTTGATTTTGCGGCGGGCACTTTCGCTAATCTTGTGAGCGCGATGTTTGTCTTCGGTTCGTCTGGCGTACAGACCATAAAGCTACCGAAATTTGCGCCGCCAATTAGCTCTAGTTCGAGCTATATGTTCTCCAACGCCAGCTATTTATCTGAGCTAACGTTAGGACCGGCCACGTTTTTTAGAGGGAGTCCTTATTTGAGAGATGCTAAGGCCGACGAGCGGTACACGGGGCTGTGGCAGGCGGTTGCGGATGGTACGACCCAGAATCCTTTGGGTGAAAAATTTGCCAAGGGAGATGACGTCACCGCACAATATATGGCAGGTGCCGACCGACCAACGACGGTCGAAACCTACGTCTGGGAGCCGGTTGATCGGGTTATCTTGCCGCCAGTGACGCCGGATGATACGGCTGAGCCAGTTATCGTGCGTTATTTAGACGAGCGAGGCAAGCCACTCACCGCGGAGCAGACCTTGACTGGCAAGTTAGGGGCAGCGTACACGGCCGAGCAGCTGGTCTTTGACGGCTATAAGTTAGCTAAGGCCGAGGGGCAGGTTAGTGGGACGTTCTCCAAGTTCGCACAGACGGTGACCTTCCACTATGAGCCAGATCTGGTGACTGGTGGAGGTGGCGCAACGGTCGTTCCCGTGAGAGGTGTCGTTTATGCCACCAAGAAGATTGGCCTGTATCGGACCAAGAACTTTAGCGACAGCTCTCGGCAAATGTATTACACCAAGAAATCACGGACCCAGCGCCCTATGTTCGTGGTGACAGGCTATGCAACCTCCAAGGCCGGCAACAAGCGCTACAAGGTCCGGGATGTGAACCATCACAGTAAGACGGCGGGGAAGACCGGCTACATCACAGCTAAGAAGACCTATGTGAGTTCGGTCTACTATGCTAAGAAACAAACGCAGATCAGGGTGATTAACGCGAAGGGGATTAACGGCTACAGCAAGGCTGCCTTAACTGGCAAAGCGGTGCATTACCGAAAGGGCCAGGTCTTGAAGGTGAAAAAAATTGTGAAATACCGGCAGACGACCCGCTTCGTGTTGACCAATGGTAAATACGTGACCGCCAATAAAAAATTGGTCATTGCAGAATAGAAGAAGCGCCTAATGTTGATAGTCAGCAAGCTAGTTTGCGGCGTGCAACGTACTAGTTACATTGGCGTGAAAAAGAGTCTGGAAAATTTTCCAGACTCTTTTTAGCAATTAGTCTTGTGAATGGTCTTCCAAGTTAGACTTCTTCGATTCGTCGATGAAGGGCGTTACACCACCAGTTGGCAAGGCGTGCGGGGCCCAGATTGGTTTAGCCGGGATTGCGGACCCTTGGGACTTCTTACCCCAGCGGTCGAGGATCGATGCCAGGCAGATGACCAGCGCTTCGTGATCTTCTTGATCCACCGTTAGTTCGATTGTTCCGCCACCGGATTGGCTGACTCGGTCGATGCTGGCGACACTCTCACGACCGTGGGTGATGCTGAAGTGGCCACTGTTGATGTTGCCCATGATGACCCAGTTCAGGCCACGGACGAAGAGTACCTCGCGTATGACGCCCAAGGTTTTACTGACCCGGCCAACCATCTGTCGGTGATAGAGCAACCGGAATTTAGGCAGCAAGCCTAAGGTTTCTTGTTTGACCTCGGCTTCCAGTGCCCCACTAATCGTGTACACGGACAGTACATCCGCGCGCAGTCCCCACTTCCCAACAAGGAGGTAGCGTGACTCATTATCCGCGTCACGAATGACCGTGGTAGCTTTAGCCGACAGAGCGGCTTGATTAAGATAAAGTTTACGCATAGGAACCTCCTTTGGCAAAAGTATAGCGACTTTAGCGGGCGAATGGAAATAATTGAAGAGCGATAGTTGTATCTGAAATGGGCACTGATTTAAGATATGGGGTTACGAAATCCCAAACTGAATAAAATCGAGACACAAATTGGCAAGGCGCTGTCCAATGCCAGCCAAGTTCTCCAATTTTAGTTATTCTCATTCTAACATGTTTTGCCGGTCACGTTCGACAATATCATTTACTGCGCGGTTATGATAGAATAAAAGCGTGAGGTGTTGGGAATGAAACCGTTTATTCATAATGATTGGTGGCCGGTTCTGGAGCCCGAGTTTGAACAGGAATATTATCAACAATTACGCCAGTTCTTAGTCTCGGAGTACCAGCATTACGAGATCTATCCGGACATGTACCATATATTTACCGCGTTCGAGTGGACGCCGTTTAGCAAGGTCAAAGTGGTTATCTTGGGGCAAGACCCTTACCATAACCCTGGGCAGGCTCACGGTTGTAGCTTCTCGGTCTTACCGGGGACGCCGTTACCACCATCGTTACAGAATATTTATAAGGAACTGCAGGATGATTTGGGTATTCAGCCGGTAAATCACGGGTACCTGGAGAAGTGGGCCAAACAAGGTGTGCTCCTCTTGAACTCCGTGTTGACCGTGCGGTATGGCAAGGCCTTCTCGCATCAGGGGCACGGCTGGGAACGGCTGACTGATGCGGCGATTTCTAAGCTGTCCGCACGGCCGGAACCGGTCGTCTTCATCCTGTGGGGTGGGGCGGCACGCTCCAAGATCAAGTTGATCGATACCAAGACCAACATTGTCTTGCAAGCACCGCATCCCAGTCCCTTGTCGGCTTACCGTGGATTCTTCGGGTCCAAGCCATTTTCCAAGACCAACATCGCATTAACATCATTGGGTGAGACGCCCATCGATTGGCAGTTACCGGAACATGTGACCGCTGACGACGGGCCCAACACCACAACCAACCAACAAGCATAGGCACAGAATTGATTCGTGGGATATTTTATGGAGGTCATCATCTATGGAACTTTTTGATAGTCTTAAACAAAAGATCAACGGACAAAACAAAACCATTGTATTTCCAGAAGGCGCAGACGTTCGGGTATTAGGCGCAGCAAGTCGTTTGGCCGCTGATGGTCTGATTAAAGCCGTTGTCTTAGGTAATCAGAGTGAAATTCAAAATACGGCGATTAACAATGCCATTGACTTAGAACCTTTGACAATTTTAGACCCAGCAGCGATTCCGGCAGACCAACACAAGGCCATGCTCGACGCCTTAGTCGACCGGCGTAAGGGCAAGAACACGCCGGAACAAGCCGCTAAGATGTTGGAAGATCCAAACTACATCGGGACCATGATGGTTTACATGGGCCAAGCAGATGGGATGGTTTCTGGTGCTATTCACGCCACCGGTGATACCGTTCGGCCTGCCTTACAAATTATTAAGACGAAGCCAGGTGTTAAGCGGATCAGTGGGGCCTTCATCATGCAAAAGGGTGAAGAACGTTACGTCTTCGCTGACTGTGCTATCAACATCGAGCTTGATGCACCGGGAATGGCCGAAGTGGCTATCGAAAGTGCCCATACCGCCAAAGTCTTCGACATCGATCCTAAGGTTGCCTTGTTAAGCTTCTCCACCAAGGGCTCTGCCAAGGGTGACATGGTTACCAAGGTACAAGAGGCCACGAAGATTGCTCACGAAACGGCACCGGATTTGGCCGTCGACGGGGAATTGCAATTCGATGCATCCTTCGTACCAAGTGTGGCTGCACAAAAGGCACCAGACTCCAAGGTTGCGGGTCACGCCAACGTCTTTGTCTTCCCAGAATTACAATCCGGGAACATTGGCTACAAGATTGCGCAACGTTTCGGTGGTTTTGAAGCCATTGGACCAATCCTGCAAGGCTTGAACAAGCCAGTTTCTGACTTATCACGGGGTTGTAATGAAGAGGATGTCTACAAGGTAGCCATCATCACGGCCGCACAATCACTGGACTAAACATCAATTAAATCGACAATAAGGTACCCGGATTGCTATTTTTAAGCAGTCCGGGTATTATTTGTAGGGTGAGTCGTTCCGGAGTATTTGGGGGCGACTATGGTTCAAGACAGATCAAATTTAATTTAAAGTAAAAGGGGAAAGAGACAATGTATGAAGTAACGGTCACAAGTCCCGAGGCCACGATGGCGCTTGGGCAACAACTGGCACCGGACTTACAACCGCGCGATGTCATTTTACTCGATGGGGACCTCGGCGCGGGCAAGACGACCTTTACCAAGGGACTGGCGGCTGGCTTGGGCATCACGCGTAACGTGAAGAGTCCAACGTTTACCATCATTCGTGAGTATCAGGGTGGGCGGATTCCGCTCTACCACATGGACGTTTATCGCTTGGAAGAGGGCGGTGGCGATGAACTGGGACTTGACGAGTATTTCAATGGTGACGGGGTCAACGTGGTCGAGTGGTCGAAATTTATTGCGGATGAACTCCCCGAAGATTACCTACGCATCGTGTTTAAGCGTGATGATGAAGCTGGCGAAAATCAGCGGACATTACGGTTCGAACCCCGTGGGGCCCATTTTGAAAAATTAGTGAAACAACTGGAGGACGGCAACAATGAGTGATGAAGTGGCCATTCGCTTGCCGAATGCAACTGACGCAAAGGCTTTGCTGGCATTGCTGGGACGTTTGCAACGAGAGAGTGACACCTTTAGTTTGGCCGATGCTGATGATCCCATCAGTGCGGCGCAGGAAGCTGACCAGTTGGAACAGATCAAGGAGAGTCCGGTTCACTTGCTACTAGTGGCGAGTCTAGGCGACCAGTTGCTGGGTGTGCTATCAATTTCACCCACGCCGCAAGGTAATGTGGGTGAGTTGGGTATCGCCGTTGAGAAAAAGTATTGGCACCTGGGCATCGGCACGGCACTGGTCGATGAGGCTCTCTACTGGGCGGATACGGCGAGTGACTTGCAGGCAATTGGGCTGATCGTGCAGACACGAAACGTCCCTGCAGTGAAGCTCTACGAAAAGATGGGCTTTACCCGCACGCAGACGCCACCGGAGACGGTGACCGACGATGACGGCGAGCACGTTCAAGCCGTTGAGATGGTGTACCAGTTAAATTAATCAGTAATTTGAAAAGGCACCGATCAGGATTTCCTGGTCGGCGTCTTTTCGTGTTGGTTAGATGTTTTCTTTACAAACTGCCAAAGCCAATTGTTACAAGGCTTTGGGCGCGATATCGAGTTGGTATAAAATCTATTTTGTCAAAAAAGTTGAGACAATAATCCCATTCTTTACATTAGTAATAGTATAGGGCAAATTCGGTAGCGTTAGGCATTTACCGTCACGAAGTTCTTTAACGGCTGGGTGCCGAAGTGATTGGCCTCATACAACAGAATGTTGGCGCAGGCCAGGCTATCGTCCAGCGCGTTGTGGTGGTGATGGAGGTCGATGCCCAGTTCATCGCAGACCGTGTTGAGTTTGTGATTGGGAAATTCTGGGAAGAACTTCCGACTGGTCTTGACCGTGTCCAATGTCAGGTAACGCGGAGTCTGTAAGTTGTAGTGTTCCAGGGTGCTGCGCAACACACCGTTGTCAAACGGGGCGTTGTGGGCGATTACCAACCGATCGCGTTGGAAGAAGGGGGCCACGTGTTCCCAGACTTCTGGAAAAGCGGGGGCGTTGGCAACGTCACGTTCGTGAATCCCGTGAATCTGAACATTCCGCCAGAAAAAGTCGGTATCGGGTTTGATCAGTGAGTAGAATTCATCGACGACCTGGCTGTTACGTACGATGGTTAGCGCGAGTGAACAGGCGCTATAGCGTTTACCGCTGGCCGTTTCAAAGTCCATTGCAACGAAATTCAAAAGTGCATCATCCCTTCAGAGTGAATTTAGACGGTCAAACCGTCGACGTCGAGTTCCACCGGACAATGGTCGGAACCAATGACTTGGTCTAGTATTTTAGCGTCTTTTAAGTGGTCTTGCAAGCGTTCGCTGGTGACAAAATAATCGATCCGCCACCCGGCGTTGTTGTCACGGGCGTGGAACCGGTAACTCCACCAGGAGTAGCGTTCAGTGGCGTCCGGATTGAAGTAACGGAAGGTATCGGTGTAACCGGCGGCGAGGAGGGCCGTGAATTTCTCCCGTTCGTCATCGGTAAAGCCGGCGTTCTTGTGATTCGTTTTAGGATTCTTCAGGTCGATTTCCGTGTGGGCCACGTTCAGGTCACCACAGAAGATGACGGGTTTCTTGGCGTTCAATTGGTTAACGAATTCGAGAAAAGCCTTTTCCCAGCCCATTCGAAAGTCGAGTCGTTTGAGGCCACTTCCAGAATTCGGTGTGTAGCAGGTCAGCACGTAAAAGTCGGGGTATTCTAGGGTAATCGTTCGGCCCTCGTGATCGAAGTCTGGTGATTCGATACCGTAGATGACATTTAACGGCTTGTGTTTGGTAAATAAGGCCGTTCCGGAATAGCCTTTACGTTCAGCATAGTTCCAGTATTGGTAGTAACCGGGCAGGTCGAGGTCAATCTGGCCCTCCTGTAACTTGGTTTCTTGGATACCAAAGAAGTCGGCGTCCATTTCCTTAAATGTATCGACAAATCCTTTTTTAACAATAGCCCGTAGGCCGTTGACGTTCCATGAAATAAATTTCATCTCTGCACCTCCAACTGCTACCTTCCAGTATACCAGATGCCATCCCCATATCGTGTCGTTTCGCCCGCGCAGAAACGATTAATTGCAGTGAAGTTGCCTTCGTCTGCGGCGGTCAGGGGCTCTACCTGCTGTGGGAACCGGCTACAGCCAAAGTGCGGGCTTCCACCTCGCCTTGAAGCCTCGCAAACCCAGCGAGTCTCCAAGGTCATCCCATGCCGTAAGCGCGGGAAGGGGCTAGCACCCGTGTTGACGCCATCGACACGGCCGGCTACATCCCAGTCTGCCTCCGACTGTACATGGTTGTTCAATGTTAAATGTCGCTGGCAGATTACTTCTCAGTTGGTCTTATTGTGACTTGACGTGGATCTCACCATAGGGGGATTGTGGCCGACGTGACTTTCAGTAAGCCAACCCAAAAATTCTCATCTTTCATGCCATTTTCCGTGAATCAGTGCACGCGGCGTGCGGTGATAGGGGGTTCCATGGTAAAATAGCCCTATGACTGTTGTTCGTTTGGCCAGTGACAGGTCAAACCGATCACAAACTTTTGAGAAACGAAGGGAATTTGATGATGATGGAAGAGATTACAGCGGCATTTCCAGCGATTGAGATTTTGCGGAACGAGCCCTTGGCTCACTATACGTACACGAAGACAGGGGGACCAGCGGATTACCTGGCCTTCCCAACCAACGTGCAAGAAACCAAATCGCTTTTGGCCTACGCCAACCAAGAGAACTTACCGGTGACGGTCGTAGGAAATGCCAGCAACCTCATCGTGCGCGACGGGGGTATCCGTGGCTTGGTTATGATTTTAACGAAGATGGCAAACATCACCGTTACTGACAACACGGTCACCGCTGAAGCTGGCGCGGCTATGATCAAGACGACCCAAGTTGCGCAAGCTCACGCGTTGACGGGAACTGAATTTGCCGCCGGGATTCCCGGTAGTGTGGGTGGTGCCGTCTTCATGAACGCCGGCGCTTACGGTGGTGAAATCAGTGAAGTGGTGACATCCGCCGAGGTTTTGACGCCTGAAGGTGAGATTCGGACGTTGAACGCCCAAGAACTCGATTTTGGCTACCGGCACAGTTCCGTTCAAGATTACCATGATATTATTTTAACGGCGACATTTACGTTGAAGCCTGGGGATGGCGCGGCCATTCAAGCGACGATGGATGATTTAAACGCGCGCCGGGCAGCTAAACAGCCATTGGATCTCCCTTCATGTGGGAGTGTGTTCAAGCGGCCTACGGGACACTACACGGGCCAATTGATTCAGGAAGCTGGCTTACAGGGCCTCAAGTGGGGCGGCGCTCAGGTCTCAACGAAGCATGCGGGTTTCATCGTGAACATTGATCATGCTACGGCGACCGACTACCTAGAATTGATTCACCACATTCAAGAAGTTATCTGGAAAGAAGACCAAGTCCACCTTGAAACTGAAGTGCGGATCATTGGTGAAGAACCGAAATAAGTCTAAAAAAAGAAGGGGGAACCTTATGTGCCTATAGTTGAAGCAGTGATTTTGTTAATCGTCCTCGTCCTATTTTCGAATATTATCAGTCACTACCTCACGTTTATTCCAGTCAGTTTGATTCAGATTGCCCTTGGCCTCATGGTCGCGTTAGTCTGGCAATTTGAAGTGCCACTCGAGACTGATTGGTTTTTACTTCTGTTTATTGCGCCGTTGCTATATAACGATGGTCGCCGCTTCCCCAAGCGAGAGCTGTGGCGGTTGCGGGGGCCGATTTTCGGAAATGCCATTTGGCTGGTCTTTCTGACCACGCTGTTAGGTGGGTTCCTGATCTATGAACTGATTCCTAAGATGCCGTTGACCGTAGCGTTTGCGCTGGCAGCCATCTTGTCGCCAACCGACCCCGTGGCTGTGCAGTCGATTTCGAAGCAGGTCAAGCTGCCAGCTAGTCTGATGCACTTGGTCAGTGGGGAAAGCCTGATCAACGATGCCAGTGGTCTGATTGCCTTTAAATATGCGATTGCGGCTACGGTGACCGGGGCCTTCTCAGTCGGTACGGCTGTGGGCGACTTCGTCTACATCAGTATCGTCGGTTTCTTATCCGGGTTGATCTTCATGACGGCTATCCAGTTATTGATGGATATCTTGCGGCGCCAAGGCATCGATGACGTAATTTTTAACACGGTATTGCAGATTGCCACGCCGTTTGTGATTTACCTCGTGACCGAAGAGATCACCCACGCATCCGGCGTTATCGCCGTGGTGACGGCTGGGGTGCTCTTCCACGCTCGGGAGAGTCGAATCGTGGAAGATTCGCCAGAACTAAAGCTCGTGACCGAAAAGGTTTGGGATATTATTATCTATTCATTAAATGGGATCGTGTTCGTGATCCTGGGAATCGAGCTTCCTGTGGCGACTTCGCAGGTCATCAGGGGTGGCCAATTTAATACCTGGCAAGCCCTGTTCTTTGCCTTCATGGCTTGGGTGATTCTGGTCGCGATTCGGACGTTGTGGACGTACGGATATATCCTGTTCCAACGGCTGACGCACAAACACAGTGACGAGCGGCCTGGGTTTCGGACGGCCATTCTATCTGGTCTTTCCGGGGTCCGAGGCGCCGTTACCATGGCCGGTGTCCTGTCTGTACCGGCAGTAATCGCCAGTGGGGCCGGCTTTCCGGCGCGCGCATTGATGCTCTTCGTGGCATCTGGGGTGATCATTATCAGTCTGATTGCGGCGACAATCATGTTGCCGTTGATCTCGACGGATAAGCAGCCGCTACAGACGCGGGCAAGTGCCAGTGATGATATTGCTAATGACATTAATTTAGACGACGAGGATGAAGAGGAGTTCCCAGAAGATCCGGTTCGGCAAATTAGTGAGGAAGAGGCGCGTGCGTACATCATGCGTTTAGCCATTTCCAAGATTGAGGAGCTGCGGCGGCCCAATAATCAGCGGGCGGCCTACGACTTGATTCTCGACTACCAGTTCATTATTCGGCGCTTAGAAATGAGTTATCGGGCCGACACGGTGATGCAAAAAGTGTTGGACGACGAAATTAAATTACGGCAGGTGGCCATTGACGGTGAACGGGCCACGTTAAAGGAACTGCGTCAGGGTGAGAAAATCACGCAGACCAGCTACGTGGGCGCGTTGCGGCGGATTGAAAACCTGGAAGGTCGGTTGACACAGGTCTCCGGGCATACGATGCCCGGAGTCATCAACTACTGGCGGCGTTTCTTCAAACATCTCTGGCGGGATGCGGCCTACTGGGTCCACTCCGAAGATACTGACCGGTTACACGCAGAGAATAATCTGATCGAGCGTGAGACGGCTAAGGCGGCCATCAAGGCGCTGTCCGAATATCTATCACGGACGGACATTGATGAGACCCAGTTCGATAACCAAGCCGTTTACCATCTAATCGTCCAGTACCGTAACCGTATTGAACGGGCCAAAGCGGCCACGTTACCACATCGCAACGATGATTATCAACATCAGATCAATAAGTTGCGGGTGCGGGCGTTAGGGGCCGAGCGGACGGGTATTCAGTCGCTGTTAGAGGCTGGAAACATCACTTGGACCAAGGCCACGCATTTGCGGCAGTACGTCAATTACGCGGAAAATGTGTTGGTGATGTCCTTGAGTGATGAGGAAGGCGAGTAGGCTAATTCTGAGAATTGATAATTGTCGCCTGCGGCTGTTAGTAATTCCGCCTGCTGTGGGGACCGGTCCAAGCCTGTAAAGCGGTCTTGAACCTCGACTTGAAGCCGTCAGGGTCGGACGTCTCCAAGCTCGTCCCATGACCTAACCTGACGGAAAACGTCAGCCAAGGTCATCGACACGGCCGGCTACATTCCCAACCTCCTCCGGCTAGTTTGAGTTTCAATTTCAAAATTAGTCGTTCGACTATGTCTTCTATAATTTTTGTTCAAAAGTAAGGCTGCGTTTCCCAGGTTTCTTTGACACGGTGGAACGCAGCCTTTTGTGTATCTTTGGGAGGCGCGTAGTGAGAAGCTGACTTTGGATGGTCTGGTTTGGAGCGTTGGATTTACGCTCGTCAGGATATCCGGAAATATGCGGCCTCCGAAACGAGTTCCACTAGCCAGATTTCTGCCCGGCGTAGTTGTTACTGGCTATGTGGATTTGAAGCATTAGACTTGTTTTCGCCAACATATCCGGAAACTTTCGGCTTCTGAAACGAGCTACGCAAGCCAGATTCTTCCGCTTAGACAAATAAGAGACTCCTGTCCGGCGTAGCCGAACAGAAGCCTCTTATTTCCCTAATGCTCAGAATCTAAACGGCTTGCTCCGCTCTCTGAACCTTTAATCGGGTAATTCACTTTGTGCCGTGTTGTGCATAACGAGGTACAGAATCCAATAACAGAATAGCTGAATGAATGTCAGTAGTCCGACGAAGATCCACATGTTGCTGGTCCACATGTCCATGATGGGACGGATGAACTGCTCCGGATTGATGAAGAGGTAAATGGTGTGGATCCGTAAGAACCGGCCAATATAGAGGCCCACCGACGTTAGGAAGGTCAGGATGACTACGATGACGACGCGGGCGATGCCGTTGCCCTTGGCAATCCGTTGACTGATGACCTGGCTGACGTAGTTAAGGCTCCAGAAGCCCAGTAGTGTACAGCTCATGGCGCTAATAATCATGTAAGTGAAGTAGATCCACAAGTGTGGTGTGACCCGCAATAGGCCACTTAAGGCGTATGGCTGCAGGAGCGACAGGTGGAACAGGTCGGTCAGCAGGTACGGTGCGTTGGGATAGAAGAGGAGCCACAGGAGCAAGAGTGGCCAGAATAGCCAGGCGCTCTTGGGCCGAGTCTTCCCCAGGTGAAAGCTCAGCTCAATCGGGATGTATCCCAGGAAGGTGTTCAGCACCAGAAAAGAGAAGGGATCCTTGGCGCGGAAATATAGGAAAATCAGCCATGCCACGAAGAATATTCGAATTTCCCACCGGGCCCGCCGATTCATTGCCATCACCAATCCTTTCACGAAATATCTACCCTTATTCTACAGCCTTTGCGCTAAAAACGAACAGAATATGACTTCTAGTTTACCAGAATATTAGCGAAATATTTTCGTGAAATTGTCGATTTAAGTAGAGCTTAACGTTTCTGTAAATTTTGCGACCAATGACCGGCTAATTCCGGCGTTTCTGAGGATTCGGGGCGAAATGTAAGCGGGGCCGTGCTATAATGAAATCTGAATTCAATTTGGAGGGAAAGTCATGAACCTGGATTGGGGCAATCTCCTTACAATAGGGAATCTAGTCAACCTACTCGACATTCTTGTCGTTTGGTTTGTCATTTATGAATTGATCGTGATGTTACGGGGAACCAAAGCTATTCAGCTCTTCCGGGGCGTCATTTTGATTTTACTGGTGAAGTTCGTCAGTGCTTACCTCGGCCTCAACACAGTTTCGTGGTTGGTCGATCAGGTTATCAACTGGGGGGTTATCGCCATTATTATCATCTTCCAGCCCGAGATTCGACGCGGACTGGAACATTTGGGCCGGGGCTCCTTGTTCGTGCGAATCCGTCATGAAAATGAGGCGGCTAACCACATGATCGAAGGCCTGGATAAGGCTATTCAGTACATGTCCAAGCGACGAATTGGGGCGTTAATGACCATTCAGCGTGATACTGGGCTCGAGGATTATATCGAGACGGGAATCGATTTGGATGCGGAGTTGACCGGTGAATTGCTGATCAACATCTTTATCCCCAACACGCCTTTGCATGATGGCGCCGTGATTATTCGGGATAACCGAATTGCCGTGGCTGCGGCCTACCTTCCACTGTCTGAGAGCAACCTGATTCCTAAGGAGTTGGGAACGCGTCACCGGGCAGCCGTCGGGATCTCCGAAGTGACGGACGCCTTGACCATCGTAATTTCAGAAGAAACGGGTGAAGTCTCCATCACCAAGAACAACGAGCTCTTACGAGGGTTAACGCAGGCTGATTACCTGAAGTTCTTACGTGATGAGTTAGTCAATGAAGAAGCGGCCAACAACGGTAACGTCCTAGTTAAGGCGTTAGACTGGTTTGATGAACGCTTTAGAGGGGGGCGGCGCTGATGAAAAACGAGCGTTACACAACGTGGCTATACCGCATTCTCGCCCTCATTTTAGCCATCCTGTTATTCTTCTACGTGAACAGCACCAAGTCGTCTAACAATTCGCAGTCAACGAGTTCTAATACGAATACATCATTGACGGCGACCAAGACGATGACGGTGTCGGTCCCTTTACAACTCAACGTCAACAGCAATAAGTACTTCGTTACGGGGTATCCGCAGAAGGTCAAAGTGACCTTACGCGGGCCGCTGGCGTTAGTGACAACGACGGCCAACACGCAGAATTTCAAGGTCTATGCGGCCCTGAGCGATCTGGGTGTCGGTAAACATCGGGTCACGCTGCACCAAGAGGGACTGAACCACGAGATTGAGTCGAGCATTTCACCGGCCAAGATTACGGTGGATATTGAACCCCGCAAGACAGTGTCCTTCCCCGTGAAGGTTCGCTACAATAGTCAAAACATTGCGGCGGGTTATTCTGCCGGCAAGGCAACTTCCGATGTTACCAGCGTCAAGGCGACTGGAGCGGCTAATGAGATTTCACGGATCAAGCAGGTGACGGCCCAGTTAACGGTGCCGCAGAACTCGAAGAAGACCGTGAATAGTCAGGCCGTGATTGAAGCCCTAGACAGTAGCGGTAAGACCGTCAACGTCATTTTGACGCCATCGACGACCACCGTGAACCTGCCGATCACTTCGGATGGTGAGAGTAAGAAGGTCGGCTTAGACCTGAACGCGAAGAATGGTTCGTCCGGAACGACGTATAAACTAACCAGTAACGTGACCAAAGTTACTGCGTATGGGAGTGCCTCGCAATTAAAAGATTTAGATAACGTGGCAGTCGATGTCGATGTCAGTGACGTCAAGAATAATTCAACCAAGACGGTCACACTCGACACGAGTGATAATAATGTAACGGCGTTCGATCCTTCCACCATTAAGGTGACGATCAAGGCCACAGCAAATTAAAAAATTGTTTGAGAAATGAGGAATATGACGATGAAGTATTTTGGAACTGATGGCGTCCGGGGCGTCGCAAACCAAGAATTGACCCCAGAACTGGCCTTTAAGGTTGGCCGGTATGGTGGTTACGTTTTGACCCAACACGCAAATAGTGAGAACAAGCATCCCCAAGTTCTCGTTGCCCGTGACACGCGGATCTCTGGCCAATTGCTGGAAAACGCGTTGGTTTCTGGACTCCTGTCAGTCGGTATTGAAGTCCTACGGTTGGGGGTTATCTCAACGCCAGCCGTTGCTTACTTGGTGCGCACGCAGGGTGCCGCTGCTGGGGTGATGATCACGGCTTCCCACAACCCCGTTGAATACAACGGAATCAAGTACTTTGGGAACGACGGTTACAAGCTGTCCGATGAAATGGAAGAAGAAATCGAAGCCCTGTTGGATGCGCCTAGTGACGACCAACCACGGCCAGCAACGGACGGTTTAGGCACGGTCGAGGACTACTCCGAGGGTAGCCAAAAGTACATTCAATTCCTGGAACAAACAATCGCTGACGACCTGGAAGGCCTGCACATTGCCGTGGACTCCGCCAATGGAGCCACGAGTGGCTTGGTTTCTCGGTTATACGCCGATTTGAACCTGGACTTTGACACGATCGCCACGACGCCCAACGGCCTGAACATCAACGACCAAGTTGGTTCGACTCATCCAGAACAATTGCAGAAGTTCGTTGTTGAAAAGGGCGCCCAAATTGGGTTGGCCTTTGATGGCGACGGTGACCGCTGCATTGCGGTCGATGAAAAAGGGAACATCGTTGATGGCGATAAGATCATGTATATCTGTGGGAAGTATATGGCTGAACACGGCCGCCTGAAGAAGGATACGATTGTCACCACGGTGATGAGTAACCTGGGGATGTACAAGGCGATGGAAGCCCACAATCTGAAGTCCGTCAAGACGAAGGTTGGGGACCGATACGTGGTTGAGGAAATGCGTAAGTCCGGGTACAATCTGGGTGGTGAACAGTCTGGTCACGTGGTGTTCTTGGACTTCAACACGACTGGAGATGGCCTGTTAACCAGCTTACAATTGCTTCACATTTTAAAGGTGACTGGCAAGAAGCTGTCTGAATTAGCGGCTGATGTCACGACTTACCCACAAAAGTTAGTCAACATTAAGGTAGCGGATAAGCAAGCCGCTCAAGAAAATCCTAAGGTTCAAGACGTTATTGCCACCGTTGAAAAGGAAATGAACGGTGACGGTCGGGTCTTGGTACGGCCTTCCGGGACTGAACCTTTACTGCGGGTCATGGCAGAAGCACCAACTGAAGAAGCAGTGGCGGGATACGTTGACCGCATCGCCGATGTCGTCCGCGCCGAAGTCGGCGTGGAATAGGTCTGAAGGTATCACCTTTGGACACGAATGACGCCTTACCGGGTGGCGCAAATGAACTGGAACGCGGAGGGCGGACGCCTGAAGCCAAGGAGCGGTCTTTAGGCTTGCTTTGAACCTCAGTTGGAAGAACGTTTTGTGGCTTCCCGATGTCCGCCCAGGCATTCTGGTTTATTTCCAGCGCCTGGCAAGGCGACCTAAGAACACAGCTTAAAAATTGAAATTGTAAAACCAGTTGAAAAAGGGCACCTTGCCACGTTGGCAGGGCGCCCTTTTCAGAAAATTAGATTATAAATATTATGATAGACCAGTTTCGAGTTTTTTAATTGACAACCCCTAGGAAACACTGTAAAGTATAGTCATTCAGAAATGTTTTTCAAGACGTTTCAGTCTATACCAATTTTAAAGAAAACAGATACATTTCTCAATTAAATTAACCGACCCTCTCAATGTTTTGGGACTGGCGTCGAGAAAAGGAAGACGACTTATGTGTGGAATTGTTGGTGTTACTGGTAATGACAATGCCGTTAAAATCTTACTGAACGGACTAGAGAAGCTGGAATACCGGGGTTACGATTCAGCCGGTATCTACGTAAATGATCAGAAGGGTAAGGATTACTTGGTTAAGACCAAGGGCCGGATCTCCGAATTGCGTTCTAAGGTGACCCCTGACGTTCACGGGTCAACCGGGATTGGTCATACGCGCTGGGCTACTCATGGCGTGGTAAGCGTGGACAATGCTCACCCACATTTCTCTAACGACGACCGGTTCTACCTGGTTCACAACGGTGTGATTGATAACTTCCAAGAACTTAAGGCTAAGTACTTGAGTGATGTTCCTTTCAAGAGTCAAACGGATACCGAAGTTGTTGTTCAATTGATCGACAAGTTTGCCGTTGAAGACAACTTGGACGCTAAGGCCGCCTTTCTGAAGACGTTGAGCCTGTTAAAGGGTTCCTCATACGCCTTCTTAATGATGGATCGCGAACAACCAGATACGTTATTCGTTGCCAAGAACAAGAGTCCACTGTTGATTGGTGTTGGCGATGGCTTTAACGTGGTCTGCTCCGATGCTTTGGCTATGTTAACGGAAACCCATGATTTCTTGGAATTGATGGATGGTGAAGTGGTTACCATCACACCAGGTAAGGTCGCTATCCAAGACGCTGAAGGTAATCCTGTAGAACGGAAGCCATTCCACGTTGACATGAACGCCGACGCTGCTGACAAGGGGACCTACCCATTCTACATGTTGAAGGAAGTCGACGAACAACCTAACGTTATGCGTAAGTTAGCACAGACTTACCTGTCAGAACACGGTGTACCTCAGATCGATGACAAGTTGATCAAGGCCATGGAAGCAGCCGACCGCCTGTACATTGTGGGTGCGGGGACCAGTTACCATGCCGGATTAGTTGGAAAGCGGCTCTTTGAAAAGTTGGCGCACATTCCAACGGAAGTTCACGTTTCTTCTGAATTTGCCTACGAACAACCAATGCTTTCCGAGAAGCCATTCTTTATCTTCCTGACCCAGTCTGGTGAAACGGCCGACAGTCGTGAAGTTCTGGTTAACGTGAACGACGCTGGCTATCCAAGTTTGACGATTACCAACGTTCAGAACTCCACGTTATCCCGTGAAGCAACCTACACGTTGTTACTCCATGCCGGTCCAGAAATTGCCGTGGCTTCAACCAAGGCCTACACCGCTCAAATCGCGTTGGAAGCTATCTTGGCTAAGGCCCTCGGTGAAGTCACTGGCCAAATCGTGGCCCAAGACTTCAACATTCGCCAACAACTTGGTTTGGTCGCTACTGGGATGCAAGCCATCGTCGACGAAAAGGACAAGTTGGAAAAGATTGCTAACGATTACCTGATGCAGTCTAACCGGGCCTTCTACATTGGCCGGGGAATCGACCACGCGGTTTCTCTGGAAGCAGCTTTGAAGCTGAAGGAAATCTCTTACGTCCAAGCTGAAGGGTTCGCTTCTGGTGAACTGAAGCACGGAACGATTGCCTTGATTGAAAAGGACACGCCAGTTATCGGCTTCATCACGCAAGCCAAGACGGCCGGCCTGACGCGGAGCAACCTGCAAGAAACCATGGCACGGGGGGCAAAGACCTTGACCATTGTTCGTGAAAGCCTCGCGATTGATGGCGACGACCTGATCTTACCAGACGTTGACGAAATGTTAATGCCATTACTGAGTGTGGTACCAGCCCAACTGTTGGCTTACTACACCAGCTTGAACAAGGGCCTCGACGTGGACAAGCCACGGAACTTGGCAAAGAGTGTTACTGTCGAATAGAGTCACCGTTAAATTTTAACTGTTTCAAGGGGAATCCTGCTGTTGTGGGATTTCCCTTTTTTGTAGCGAGCCGTTTTGGCGCACCGGCTCGCGGGGGTAAAGCATTTCACTTGCGCAATATAGGCTTTCGTTGTATAGTACATTCATGAAAACTTTGAGAAAACGAGGTGAAAGTCATGAAGTATACGAAACGAGTCGATGCTCATAAAAACCAGAAGCAACGGGATGCGACGTTTGATAAATTCAAGAAACAACAAAATGCGTTAAGCGCCAACCGGCGGGGTGTTCGTCGGAAATAGGGTGGTCACTGTTAAGAGCAGTGAGCATCCTTTTTTGTTGGATAGGTGGACGAATGATGGGTTTAGCTGTCTGGACCGGTAGTGATTCAGCAAGTCGCTATATTGTAGGGTGTTTCATAGATTTAGCCGTAATTTTCAAAAAAAGTTGGAAAAGATGAGCATTTTACTTGAAAAATTGGTATAGAGCATTTATAATTGGGCTATACCATTAGGAGAGGGAGACTGAATGAAATGAAGCAATTAACAAACATGAACGTCCAAATCGTCAGTGACAAGCAGGCCGGGGGTCAGGCTGGATTCAACGTATTCCAACAAGCCATCGCCAACGGTGCCAAAGTATTAGGTTTGGCAACTGGGAGTACGCCCGTCACAATCTACGAACAACTTGTGGCGAGTGATCTGGACTTCAGTCAGTTAACGTCCGTTAATCTTGACGAATACGTGGGGCTGAATGCAGATCATCCGCAAAGCTACCATTACTTCATGCAACATCATTTGTTTAACCAAAAGCCGTTTGCCAACTCTTACGTGCCAGATGGATCTAACCTGGACGCAGCGGCAGCAACTCACCAATACGATCAAATCATTGCAGAAAATCCAATTGACTTACAATTGCTTGGACTGGGTCAAAACGGTCACATCGGGTTCAACGAACCGGGGACTGATCCCGAATCAACGACGCATAAGGTAGCGTTGACGCCGTCGACCATCGCCGCCAACGCTCGCTTCTTCGATGACGCTGACGAGGTTCCCCGTTACGCCTATTCCATGGGGATCGGGTCGATCTTACAAGCGAAGCAAATCTTGATTGTGGCTTACGGCGAAGCCAAGGCTGCCGCAGTTGCCGCCATGATCCAAGGCCCAGTGACGCCCGACGTTCCAGCCAGTTACTTGCAGACGCATCCAAACGTCCACGTGATCTTGGATGAAGCAGCTGCGAGTCAACTGGACTAACCAACTTGGGATTACACCTAAATCTTATCAATTTTTCTTTAAGCACCTCCGCAAGTTATGTTATTCTTAACTTGGAAGCGATTTTAAGGGGGAAATTGGTAAGATGAAGCGAACTAAGAAATGGCTATTGGCCGCACTCGTGGTGGGTGTAGGCCTGAGTAGCATTGGGGGCACGGGTCATGCGGCGACCACTGATCCTCAAGGGTTTATTAACCAGCTGAAGAGTCCGGTAGTGTCTGTAGCTAACCAATACAAACTCTATCCGTCCGTTATGATGGCTCAGGCGGCCTTAGAAAGCGCCTGGGGAACCAGTGACCTAACAACCCAGGCCAATAACTACTTTGGTGTGAAGGGCAGTTACAATGGTCAGTCTGTCAGTATGAAGACGGCGGAGTATGACGCTAACGGTAAACTGTACTATACGACAGCTAACTTTCGAAAATATCCGAGCGCTAAGGCCTCGATGACTGATAATGCGCAACTCTTACGCAACGGGACGAGTTATAACCCAACGATCTATAGTGGTGCTTGGCGGGAAAATGCGTCAACGTATTCAGCTGCGGCTAATGCACTGACTGGTGTTTACGCGACGTCACCCAATTATGGGACGAGCTTGATCAAGGTTATCGACCAGTACGGCTTGAATACGCTGTTGGACGGGAATACGGGTAGTTCTGGTGATTCTGGGTCCAACACGACGAAGCCCACAGTAACGTATGCCAAGGCAAAGTACTACGGCGCTGCCGGGAATCAGACGGCACGATTGAGTAACAAGCATACGCACTATGTGTTGTACAATCACGTGAAGGGGACGCGCGCTAATATTGCCAAGACATCGTGGGGTAAGTTAAGTGATTACACGGGCCAACAGACCTATTTGGACATGCGTGCGGTGAAGACCGATCCGAAGTCGGGCAAGAAGACGACGTGGTACCGGGTTCGCTTCTCCAGCAAGAGTACTGCCAAGAAGTATTGGCTTTATACAGAGGGCTTAACATTGCCGACCGTGAAATACACCAAAGGTTTGGCAACGGTCAAGGTAAATAGTGGGATGAGTGGTAGTTACTATAACCACGTGTTCAATTCGCCCTACCTCGCTAAGGCGATGGGGCCCCTCAAAAAGTTAACGGCGAAGTCATACACGGCGGATAACCAAGCGGTGCGGACGCAGGACGGTTACAAGACGACCTGGTACCGCATCAAGGTTGGTTCTAAGAAATACTGGATCGCCTCGACGGAAGCTGCGGCAAGTCCTCAGTATGATTACGTTGTTTATACCAAGACGAGTGGAACCAAGAAACTCAGCAATAAGTACAGCAAATATAACCTTTACAATCACATTAAGAAGACCCATTTTGACCAAAAGACATCGAAGTGGCCGAGTGGCAGTAAGAAGGGTGCCAAGGTCACATTCGATTCGAAGGGGGTCAAGACAGCCTACAAGACGACCTGGTATCGGATTCAGTTCAGCGGCAATAAGACCAAGTACTGGGTCGATGCGCGAGCCTTACAATAACAAGTATGAGAGAGTCGTGGTTCATGCGCGGCTCTTTTCGTTTGGACGGCAACAGTCAGCGTGGGCTATAAGAAAAGTGTAAGGCCAACGAGAAATTACCCACAGGCGCTCGTTTTTTGGTATAATACACAAGACTGAGCTCGCCGGTTAATAGCGAGCCTTACTAGAAAACGTTAATAACTGAGTTAGGAAGTTTAATTCATGGATAATTCTTACAAAATTAAGGTCCAAAATGTCACGAAGGAATATGACCTCTACAAGAGTCAGGCTGAAAAATTGCGGTCATTCTTTTCCCTGAGAGGGGCAAAGGTGCCACACTTCTGGTCACTGATGGGCATTTCACTGGAGGTCAAATCAGGTGAAACTCTGGGATTAATTGGGGTCAACGGGTCTGGGAAGTCCACGTTATCCAATATTATTTCCGGAATCATTCCACAAACGACTGGGGTTGTGGATGTCCGTGGTGATACCTCGATCATTGCGATTGGTGCCGGCCTGCGGGGAAACCTGACGGGATTGGAAAACATTCGGTTGAAGGCGCTGATGCAGGGGTTAACGAATCCCGAAATCGATGCCTTGATGGATGATATCGTTGGTTTTGCCGATATTGGTGATTTCTTATACCAACCCGTTAAGAGCTATTCTTCCGGGATGAAATCACGGCTGGGCTTCTCCATCGCCGTGCATGTTAACCCAGATATCCTGATCATTGATGAAGCGTTGTCCGTTGGGGATGATACTTTCTATCAAAAGTGTGTGGACAAGATTGCTGAGTTCAAAGATGAAGGCAAGACCATCGTCTTTGTCAGTCACTCTTTGAAGCAGGTCGAGATTCTCTGTGACCGGGTCGCTTGGATTCACTACGGTACATTGAAGGAGATCGGCGCCACGGCGGATGTGGTTAAGCACTACCGCGCATTCACTAAGTGGTTCAAGGGTCAAACGAAGAAAGAAAAGAAGCACTTCCAACGTCAAATGAAGGAAAACCAAAAGTCATTTGATATTGATGCTTATCAGCAGCAGGTCACAGACGAGCTACAGGCGGCAGACCCCAACGCCACCAACGTTGCGGCTAAGGTCAAAAAGGACTTTTACGGTTCTGTGATCAGTGAAAAGATGGGCTGGGGCACACGAATTCTGGCCTTTGCGGTAGCAATCGTCTTTGTTTTGACGTGTCTCGTCAACATTTCCGGCCATTCGGTGGGGGATGTTGTCCAGCATCCAGGCAACCTGATTCACCCAGAAACGGTCCTTCACGATACGGATGCCGGTAATCCCAGATAAAAATTAGAAAACTATGATAAAACGGATAGATTTTTTTCATTTTTCATGGTATCTTTAACTTACCATTTATTTACCCCTTTATTTAATTTCCCAATGAATTGAATAGAGGTTTATCTCTCATTTGGTGAAGACTAAATGGCGGAGCACGGTCGATAGCGACGGTGCTCTTTTTGTATAAGAGCGAGAGCCAAGGCGCTTAGGTCCTGAGCATTAGGGGAATAAGAGGCTTCTGTTCGGCTATGCCGGGCAGGAGTCTCTTATTTTTCTAAGCGGAGGGGACTGCCTTGGCGAACGCGTTTCAGAAGCCGCAAGTTTCCGAATATCAGGGCGAGAGCAAATCTAACGCACTAAGCCAACACAACAATTAGAAGCGTCGGGAGGCCTTAGCTTTCTAAGCGGAAGAACCTGCCTTGCGGAACGCGTTTCAGAGGCTGCAAGTTTCCTGATATGGGGGCGAAAGCAAGTCCAAATCTCTAAGTCAACATAAAAACTAGAAATCACCCCAATCAAAGGGTCCTTACCTCGCTATCCCAATTGTCAAAAAAATCCCGCAATAATCCCCCCAACCGGCCCCAGTACGAATTTGGGCTACTTTTATCAGAATTACCCCCTGTTTAATTCCGAAAAACTTGGTATGATTTAAATGTAATCGGTTACATACGAGAAACTAGAAAAATGAGAGGCGGGATTAAATGGCTATTGCGCAAATTAACGTTGCCGTCGTCGGATGTGGTGTAATCAGTGATATTTACTTGCAGTCGCTTCAGGACAAGTTTGCTGTGACCAATGTCGTTGCTTGCTCCGACCTGAATCCGGAGAAGATGCAGGCCAAAGCGGAGAAGTACCACATCAAGGCGATGAATTACGCAGATATCTTGGCGGACCCGACGATTCAACTGATTGTGAATCTAACGACGCCTAAGGCCCACTACAGTATTATCAAACAAGCCCTGGAACACGGTAAACACGTCTTTTCGGAGAAAATGATTGCCGTCGAGTTGGCGGATGGTCAGGAACTCTGTGAATTAGCACGGTCAAAGAATTTACGGCTTGGTGTGGCGCCAGATACCTTCCTGGGTGGCGGAATTCAAACGGCTAGGTACATGGTGGACCACGGATTGATCGGCGATCCCTTGTCAGTCGTGGTCTCGTTGAATCGGAACTTCCGCGTCTACGCTGATATTTTTCCCCACATGAATCAGCGAGGCGGTACGTTACCGTTTGATACGGGTTGTTATTACCTCACCGCGCTGGCCAGTATTCTGGGCCCAGCCAAGAGCGTGAGTGCCTTTGGTCGACGGTATCAGCCGGAACGCGTCGGTCAACGGACCGATAAGCCGTGGTTTGGTGAAAAATCAACGGTTGAGGCCGATAACATCCTGACGGCGACCGTGGCCTATCAGGATGGGGTGCTGGCAACGGTTCACTTTAACTCTGAAAACATTTTAAATGAACAGCCGCAGATGACGTTGTTCGGGTCCGATGGCATCCTGAAGATGGGGGATCCCAATAACTTTGATTCTCCCAACTATCTGACTAAACAGTTGAACGAACCGGTTAAGTTCCCGTTTACCCACGGCTTTTTGGAAAACTCACGGGGATTAGGAGTTGCCGACATGGCTTGGGCCATTCAACAGAATCGGCCGCACCGTGCCAGCATGGAGATGGCTTATCACGTTTTTGAACTCATTCACGGCATGTATCAGAGCGCCGAGACGGAGACGGTTTACCACATGCAGTCCACGTTTGACCGGCCACAGCCCTTGCCAACGGGGTACCTGGATAATGGCTTCTGGGGACCGACCGAGGAAAGTGCCTTAGCATTCTAGAAAGGAAGTTAGCATCATGGAAATTAGTCGTATCGCACACGCTTCATTCAAAGTCACAGATATGGCCGCCGCAGTTGATTTTTACTGTAACGGGCTGGGATTCACCGACAAGTTTGAGCTACCAGACGAGCAGGGGCGGCCATGGATTAAATACTTGGAAATTCAACCGGGCCAATTTCTTGAGTTGTTCTACGATAACGATCAGCTTCCCAAGGCCACGCACGGATATGACCTGTGTGGGTATCTTCATCTAAGCCTGGAGGTCCCTGATATTGAGGCAACCAAGCGTGAGCTGCTAGCAAAGGGGTTACCAGTCAATAGTGAAATCAAATTCGGGCCGGATAAGTCTTATCAACTTTGGTCAGCCGATCCCGATGGCAATCAGATTGAGTTCATGCAGTACTCACCAGATTCCTTCCAGTTAGTGGGGCGAAATTAATGAAAATGCCGACGATGGCCGAAGTTCAAGCCTAAGAAGCAGACTTACAATTTACGAGCTTTAGTAACGAGACAGCCCTGCAACTCGGCCAGCAATTAGTGGCCTTGGCTCAGAAACGTCAGGCAGCCGTGACCATTGACATCACGCGTAACCGCCAGCAGCTGTTCCACGCGGCCATGCCGGGGACGGCAATCGATAACGATAAGTGGTTGCAGCGCAAAATCAATACGGTTTATGAGTACGGGACCAGTAGCTTGCACAAACAGTTGGAAATGACTGCGCGGGGTCAAACACTAGAAGAAGCCGCCGCGCTCGATGCGCGACACTACGCGGCCGCGGGTGGGGGCTTCCCCGTTGTCATCAAAGGGACTGGTCTCGTGGGCAGTATCGCCGTCTCGGGCCTGGCCTCAGAGGAAGATCACCAGCTGATCGTCGATGAGTTACGCGTGTTCTTGCGGAAAAAAAGTTAGAGGGGAACCGGCATGAAAAGACTGCCACTGATCAATACACAATTTACCCTGTTTGGCGGGCACATGGAGACGGTACCGCCGGGCTGGCACTGGAAGCCGGAAGCCCACTTGGCGTTTGAGCTGATGTACATCGTTTCCGGAACGCAGCGGACCACTTCCGAGATTGGCGAGCTGATCACCCATGCTGGCGAGTTCATCATCATTCCACCGGGCATTCGGCACAACAACTATGTGGTGGGGGACCAGCCGCTGGACTATTTTGCCATTCATTTTAATCTGGATGACCCGTCGTTTAAATACATGCTGACGCGGGAGTATGCCAATCAAATCGTGCGGTCGGATTGGGCAGTTTACGATGACTTGAAGGCTTGTACGACGCAGCTGATGACGTTATTTTCAAACAAATACGGCCTGACGGACAAATTGAATATTGAGATGAGCACGATCAACTTGATCATGATTCTCTTGGAAGCCGTCCAAACCCAGGCTCAGTTCAGTTTTGACGAGACGAACCCTGACCAATTTCTGTTGTGCACCAAGTTGGCTAGTGACCTGAAACAGCAGGTAGATAACCAGATTTATTATGGCGAGCATCCGACTCATATTTCCATTGCTGCGGTCGCGAGACGGTACAACATTAGCCAAAGTTATGCCTTGGAGTTGTTCAAGAAATATTACGGGGAGTCGCCGCAAAGTTATCTGATCACCCTGAAGCTAGAGGTGGGGAAGAAACTCCTGTGCCAACCCAAGATGCAGGTCAAACAGGTCGCGGAGCGGTTGGCCTACGCCGATGCCAGCCACTTTGGTCGAGAATTCAAAAAACATTTTGGATTGTCGCCACGAGAATATGCGCAAGAGCACCGCTAAAGTGGCCAAAAATGCGTTAAACGGAAAACGCTTTCCAAAAGTTAAAAATAATTGTTAAATAATTTCCACCTTCTGTAAACATCGTGTAAATCCCGCCATATCAAGCTTATGACGATGATGGGGCGTAGCAGTGAGCCAGGATAATCATCAAATCCAACAATTATTTCACGAAAAGCATTGACAGCGCTTACAAAGAACGGTATATTATAACTCGTAAGGTATTAATAATTACCTTCTAATCAATTCTCTTTCTCTCTTATGCCGACCACTACCATTCCCTGGTAGTGGTTTTGTTTTTGTCTAAAACCCTGTATAATTGAGGCCGGTAGCGTTGCTGCGATGTGCGTTAAATTGCCGGTGGCAACCAAGAGTGTTCACAATGAAAGGTGAGAATTGATGAAAAGTCATGAAACGTTTACCTTAATCGAAGAAATTACCCGTTTGGACGGGAGTAAATACATGGAGATCAGTGACATGGTTCAGAACGGCCGTGCCGAGTTGGCCGTGGAACGGGGATTGATCAAACAAGTTCGCATCCTTCAGCTCAACATCGCGCATACACCGCACGTTCAGGCCTATGAGGATTACGTAAACGAGAATTATGAGATGCCCGCCGAAGATTTCAAGACCTTTCAGGAGTGGGAGAAGCCAGCTGAGATGCAAAAGGAAGTCGATGCCATCCTCCACGAAAACCATATTGGCTAACGAATAAACAGCGCTTGCCGCTTGCGCCAGCCAGGGGTTCTGCCGCTGTGGGGACCGTCTGCAGCCAAAGGACGGGCTTTCGGCTCGGTTTGAAGCCTCACCAAGTTCAGGTGAGTTTCCAAACTCGTCCCACGGTGTAAGGCCGGGAAGAATCAAGCGCCCGGTCTTACACCGTTACCACAGCTGGCGCCACCCCTGGCTGGCTCCAGCTAAGCGAAGGTTTTTCATGCATTAGCCAAGTGATGGCTAGTCAGATGAGCAATAATTTAATGGCCTTCAATAATCCATAAGTCATCTAGTTTGACCGGAAAGTTAAGTTGCCGGTCAAACTATTTTTTTACGATACATCACATTTTAATTATCAGTTGATAAGGATACGCTTACGTCGTCGATTATTTTATCAACGCTTGCATCCGTCAAGTTAATTACGCGTGACACCGGCGATTTGATCTCCGGGGAGTCGAATCTTGCCGATCGTTGGGTTTCAGAGCTAGATAGAGAAATTATAGAATCTTTATAGTCACTAATCACCCGATAAGCCTATTCTGACGGCGTTTGCGGAGCCTTTATTGTGGAGCTCACAGGCGAATCATGCTACTATGTAATCGGATTCATTAATTAAATGATTTTACATATTTTGGGAGGGACACATTGTGAAAAAGTCTTTGACAGTGGTTAGTGCATTACTGATGTTAACGAGTGTCGGTGCAGGCATCCCAGCAGTTCAATTGGGGAGTGCGCCCACAGCTCAAGCGGCTGCGTTGAACGCGACGAAGTTGGCTAATGGGAAGTATAGTGTGAAGTATGCGATTTATAAGACGGGAACGACTAAGCCTTCTGATGCGGCTAGTTACTTTAATGCCAAGGCAGCTGTTTCCGTAAAGAGTAAGAAAGCTGCGGTAACGTTGACCGTTACTAAGGCTGGGAACCAGTTTATCAAGCAGATGACGTTGGATGGTAAGACAGGGACCGTAACGAAGAAAGCCAACGGCAATACCTACACCTTCCGCAACGTTAACCTCAAGAAGAGTCACACGTTGGGCTTTGCGTTGACTGTGCCTATGAACGGTAAGGAAGTTACGATGAACGAAGCGGCGACCCTGAAATTTAAGACCAGCACGCTAGCCGCAACGACCAAGGTCAAGTTGAGTACCAAAAAGGTCAAGGCCAAGGCTAAGAAGGTTGCTGGGACCACGACCAAGGGGGCCAAGGTTACCGTTAAGCATAACAAGACCACGTTAGGCAAGACGACCACCAAGAAGGCTACTTACAAGGTCAAGTTAAAGAAGGCCGTTAAGAAGAACTGGAAACTGAAAGTGACGGCTACTAAAGCCGGCTACAAGACAGTGACGAAGACCATTACCGTCGCTAAGTAAGCAGATACCGAGATCACCGTCGATGGGGCGGTGGTCTTTTGTTTATCATTCGATAATTCAACAGTTAAGGGATTTAGGGCAATAAGTTTGGTAGCAGCGAACCGGTTTGGTAGAATGAAAGCGGGTACAACTCTCGTGGATTCAGTCACGGGAAGAATTGAATTGGGGTGAGTGTGCAATGCGAAAGTTGCGACAGAGTTTACATATTATAGGGTTAATTGTGGTGGGGTTATTCGCCATGGTTGCCTTCGGTGGGCAGCAGGCCCAGGCGGCCACGTTAGATGACGGTATCTACGTGGTGCCAACTAAGATCATTAAGGCAAATAGTACGGCGACCTCGACGGCCAATCAGTTCTTCGGGAACGATGCGGCCGTGCGCATCAAGGGTGATCAGACGACGGTGCTGATGACTAGTAACGGAGCGCAGTATATCAAGTCCATGACGATTGCTGGGCAGAAAGCGACGTTGGTCAAGACGGTCAACGGTCAAGCAATCTATCAGGTTAATTTGACGAAGCAGGCTAGTCCGTTGCCGGCAACGTTTAGTCTGACGACACCGGTCGGCAGTATGAAGGAGTCCGCACGACTGGTCCTGACCTGGGCCAAGGCTGAAAAGGATAATACGAGTACCACCACGGCCGACTTGCTTAAGCAAGCCACGGCATTAACGGCGACCGCTACTAGTTCAAGCAGTACTGTTAGCGTCCCGAAGTCGACGACTGCAGCCAAAACGGCACCATCTTCGGCCAAGACGACCGCAACGACACCGACGACACAGTATTGGAAGTATCAGGTGTTGAAGGCCGATACCATGTCACCTTCGGACGCCAATCAATACTACACGCACACGGCCAATGTAACGCCGACTCAGCATGGCTACCGGGTGACACTGACCGTCAGCTATGCAAAGTCCCTGAAGTTGGGACCCAAGGCGGTCGTTCCTAAGACGGTGGATGGTGTGGCGGTACCCGCCAGCCGGGTTACGTACGGTCAGAGTGGTCAGAACTACACGATGACGTATTGGTTCGATATCCAGCATACCAGTGAGTTGACGGCCAAGCTGATTCCAGGAAAAATTCACGTGACGGTACCAGCGATGAACATCAGCGAAACCTTCCCGATTCGTTTCCGGTTTGCGACAAGCGGGTCAGCGGATCAAGCAACGGCCGCTGCAGTGGCTGCCTTGCCAACGACCCAGAATAAGCAAACGAGTGGTCAGAATGACGATTCGACCGTAACACCAACGACCCACCATGTTGCCAAGGCAACGTTGCCGGCTACTGGTGAGGAGCCCAGTTCATGGGCAATTTTGGGCTTGATTGGGTTGAGCGTCAGTGGCGGTCTGCTGGTTTGGGAGGCGAAGCGGCATGCGCAGGATTAGACAATTAGTATTAACTATCGCCGCGGTGCTGGGAGGGTTGGCTCTGCTGGCACCGCTTGCGGTGCACGCCCAGACGATCGACTACAGCGCACTCAAATACGGCACGAAGGAAAATTCGATGGCCAGTGGTTATTTCGTTCATCCCGCGACGATAGCTGTGAAGAATCACGCCTACGTGGTGACGATGGACCTGAAGACGGCGAAGAAGCTGACGAGTTGGCCGGTCCGCGTGCTCTCAGTTGATGGTCACACTCCGGAGAATGTCCGGAAGGTCAAGGATGGCGCTGGCAATTCTCACGTTTACTACAGTTTTACAACGACTAATTTGAAACGCAACATCAACGCCAAACTAGCAATCAACGTGCCAGACGTCTACAAGGCGAAGCACAATATTACGTTTCGTTTTAAAACCAACAGTTTACCAGCACTAGGGAGCGGGGCGACAACCCAGACGACACGAACCCAGCGGGCAACTCAGGAGAAACCCGCGGTCAGTGCCTCATCGGTGAAGCCAGCTGCCACAACTGCCAGTCAGAAGGCGGCTAGTTCCAGTCAGGCAAGTCGCAACGCCAAGGCTAAGTCGGCCGCAGCTGCGACGAGCAGCACGTCCAGCCAGCCGGCGAGTCAATCGTCTAAGACGAGTCGTGATTCGCAGCAAGCCAGCGCCAGTGATCAGGTTCCCCAACAAAAGACCCACTGGGGTGGCTTGATCGGCGGTGTCGCAGCCATCGTGCTGTTAGTTGGTGGCGGCAGTTGGTGGTATTTCGGTAAGCACTAGGAGGTCTGGCAGATGCAAAATCCAAGGAAAATTGGGCTATGGTCACTGACGGTCCTACTCGTGTTGGGCATCATTGGCGGTGGCTTTGCGTGGCAGCATCAGCAGCAGAAGCAGCGGCAACCACGCATTGTCGCCACGACTTACGCGGTGGTTCAGATTGCTGATAAGCTCGATCTGCCATTGGTGGGGATTCCCACGACGGCGAACCAAATTCCCAAACGTTATCAACACGTGACCAAGGTGGGAAGCCCGATGAATCCCAGCGTGGAAAAGATTACGGCACTGAAGCCCACGGCAGTCTATTCGGTAACCACGCTAAGCGATCAGTTTGGCAAGGCTTTTAAGGCGCAGCACGTGGCGCCCCATTTTCTTGACCTCACGAGTGTGGCCCACCTTGAGACGACGCTGACCCAACTTGGCAAACGTTATCAGCGGCAGGGCGCGGCATCCAAGCAGCTCGCTAAGATTCAGGTGGCCAAACGAACGGCCAAGCAGCGGGCCCAGAACCAACCGGCGCCGCGCGTACTGGTCATCATGGGCTTACCTGGCGCAAATTACATGGTTGCCACCAATCGCGCCTACGTGGGTGATTTGACACGTTTAGCGGGTGGTAAGAATGTCTTTACCAGTAACGATCAGGAGTACATTCAGCCCAACGATGAGGCCATTCAGAAGGCTAATCCGCAGGTGATTCTTCGTTTGGAACACGCGATGCCTAAAATGGTGACGAGTCAGTTCAATCAGGAATTTAAGGACAACAAGATGTGGGCGACAACGTCTGCTGTGAAGCACCACCGGGTTTACGACCTTCAGGAACCGACCTTTGACGCGACGGCTAATATGCAGGCAGCAGCCGCGCTCAAGCAAGTCAGTCACTGGCTCTATCCCACAAAGGGGGCTGGGGCATGACTAAACACGCAGGCTGGTGGTATGGCGGTGTATTAGGACTCCTCGTCGGTACGATCGCGGTGGCTCTCATGGCTGGAACGACTTGGATCGGACCGGGACGACTGTGGACGATTGCGAGTCAACCAGCCAGTCGCGACTTTGTGACGGTCTTTAACCTCCGGCTACCCCGAATCGTGAGCAGCTTGATTTGCGGGGGGAGTCTGGCGGTTGCCGGCGCGCTCTTCCAGGCGGTCTTTCGAAATCCCATTGCCGATCCCAGCATCTTAGGGATCAGCTCGGCGGCGGACTTTTTCAAGCTTGGTGGGGCGCTACTGTTGCCCTGGCTGCCCGGTCGTAATTGGGTACTAGCCCTGATCGGGGGCTTAGTGGCCCTGGTAATTCTGACCAGTGGTAAAGCCTTGCGAGACCCGTACCGCTTGATTATTGTGGGGGTGGCCCTCGATGCTACGTTTGTTGGCCTAGCCCGACTCGTTAGCAGTGGTCAGGCTGCTCAGGTCATGCAGAGTACCTTTAACGCCGTGACTTGGCGTGATACTGTAGCTTTACTGATTCTGGGCCTTTTAGGACTCATAGTGGCCTTGCTGTTAGCCCCCTGGGCCAATTACTTAAAATTAGCAGATGCGGCGTTACAGACGATTGGTGTGCCTGTCAGGGTGATCCGGTGGAGCTTACTCCTACTGGGGATGTACCTGGCTGTCAGCGTGACGGCCATTGTGGGAACGATTCCCTTTGTCGGCATTGTGATCCCCAACTTAGCCCGTCGTTTCGTGGGACACGACTATCAGACGCTGATACCGTTCTCCATGTTGGCGGGCGCCTGGTTGATGCTGGCGGCGGATACGCTGGGCCGAACGATTATCGTACCCAGTGAGATCTCCGCAGCGACCATGATGGCTGTGATCGGTGGGCCATTTGTGATTATTCTCTTACAACGGGGGCGAGGTTTCCATGGAATTACAACACGTTAGTTACCAGTACCCCGGGCAGGAGAATGGGGTCATCGACCTATCGGGAACGTTTCCGGCGGGAAAAATCACTACGATTATTGGACCAAATGGTGCCGGCAAATCGACACTCCTCAAGGTTTTGTCACGACAAGTCACACCGCGTACAGGAACCGTGACGCTGGCGGAGCGATCGCTGACGGCGTACACGGCCAAGGCGTTGGCACAGAAGATTGCGGTCGTTAGTCAACGCCATGAGCTGTATGACGACATGACGGTTGCCGCCGTGGTCAAGATGGGGCGGTTACCCTATCACGGTCTGCTGGCAACGGTGCCGGACGAAGAGGTGGCCGATTTTCTCGCACAGACGGCCCTTACGTCACTAGCGGCTGCTCATCTGGATGATCTGTCGGGTGGGCAGCAACAACGCGTCTGGCTGGCGATGGCGCTGGCCCAGGAACCACAAGTCCTGTTGCTGGATGAACCCACAACCTATCTGGATGTCCATTACCAGCAAACGTTGATGGCGCAGCTCCGGCAACTCGCCGCAGCGGGGCTGACGGTGATTCAGGTCCTACATGACATCAATCAGGCGTTCACGGTCAGCGACTGGCTGTGGCTTTTGCAGGATGGCCGACTGGTGGCTGCAGGAACGCCTCATGATTTGCGACGAGCCCCGTTGTTGGCTGAGACTTTCCAGACGCCGATTGAGATTGTGAATGTGCCGCGGCTGGGACCGTATATTGTGCAGGTGCCAGAATAAGGGAATCTATAGGTTTCAAATAAAGGGGATCGACGATTTTTTAAGTTTTCGTCGGTCCCTGTTATATTGTTAACTTATTAAAATATGATTCCATTCTTGCTGGATATCCTCATCAATCTTGTCTACTTCCTGCAAGTGCTTAACTTGGAAACGCAGTGCTTGAATGGATCTAAATCCTAAATCGACTAGGTTTGCATAGTTTAGTCTGAGTAGAAGTTCGGGAATATTTTGGCATCCTTCAGATCTAAGAGCTGCATCACCAAAATCAACAGATGCAAACACAGCAGTATTTGTTAGTAAAAGTTTGTTCAAGTCAGGATTATTTGCAATTGGAATACTATCTTTAGCTGGCAGGCCAAGATAAAAGCGTTGTTTGGTAAACCAGTATAGTCGAATAAGCGTCTCACCAATCAAGACAGGAATAGATTGGGCTGTGAAAGCTCTTAAATCCGTGCCCTGCTTATATAACCATTCTGAAGTTTGTGCAACAGTGAAATTATTATTTTTGATTGGTATGCTTCCGAAATTTAGTTTTTGTGTAACAGAATAGAAAGGAATCGGGAGTCCTGCGCCTCGGCCTTTAGCGCCACTGGAACCAGATACATCTGATAAAAGATGACCAAACCAGTTTTCAGTCGCTTTAATAATCTTAAAAGGAAGTGGGCCTTGGCTTACAGTCGTGTTTTCCACATTTTTGGTTACGACACGAATAATTTTACCATCGCCATCAATAAAACTAGCCTTGTTAGTAAGCTGGTCAATAATACCAACGATTAGTCCAAGAATACCGGGATCGTGTGCCAATGATCGGAGATGATGATTATTGGCATCCATTTTTGAGACATATCCTTCTACGATACTGGCATTGTTTGCAGCATCGTAACTTACTTTGAAATGTTTTTCTAAAGTATGAATAGATTGCTTTTTGTTAGACTCATCGACCCTTTGAATGCGTTCGTGGAATTTTTCTAAGCGTTTTAGCTGGGCCTTTGTAGGTGTGCCCTTTATACTTTTCTTGAAGTTTTTCAGCTGTGTAGTGAGCTCGGATTTACGAGTGAATTTTCCCACTGTTACAACTATTGATTCGTATTTATTATCTACAATTTGCTGTAGTCCCTGGGTACTGGTCCCGGTATGAATTCTTCCGACAAATAAGACATCAATTAAGCTGGTAATGATGCCCACTACACTACTAAAAATATAGTCTGATTTTTGTAGATGTGAAAGATTAAATGAATTTTCTAATGTCGTAATTTGTTGTGAAAATTCATACTGGGACATCATTGTAAAATAAGGATTGGAAAGGTCAAGGTGGTGTCGATTTCCATAGTTTTCTGTTTGTTGAACGAGTGAATGCCAGTCGGTTAGTGCGTGTAGATTATCTAGTTTATTAAATTGCTGCGTCGAAGAAGATTTTACGGATGTCGTCAAAATATCCCCTAAGTCATCAACCAATTTATCCACCTTATTTAGCTGATTGGAATCAGCAAGAGATAAGTCGAGTTCGTTTAAAAGGTTCTGAAGATCCCTTTGTGTTTGTGATTGTGCTGATAGACTAGCATCAATAGTCGGTATAGTATATTTTAAATCATCAACTCTTTGATTAGACTTTATTGTCTCGTCTTGATGAACAGAGAGTATTTTCGCCACGTCATTTAGTAAATCATCGTCCATGAAGTATCATCCTTTATGTTTTATCCCAAGTTATTTAAGAAATTGAGGCCCTTTTTCCCAATATTTTTAGCATTAGCAACAGAAGAAACCTTATAATAACCAATTTCTTCGAGTACTTCATTTGTGGCACTCAAATATTGTGTTGTTACAGATTCGTCAAGCTGATTGTTACCATCGTTTTTAAAATGATAGCAATGTTCTAGGAGAGCACTAAATTTTGATACAGATAGGGACTGATTAAGTAGGTCTTCAACTTTTTCAACCTCGAGAAATTTAGGAAGGGCGGAAAGTGCTAACTCATGCTGATTTCTTTCCTGAGTATCTCTAGCAACGGTATTGGCGCTATTGGCCAATCGTAATTGTTCAATAAGGGATTTTAATTCAGCTAATTTAGATATACTTTGTGCTACTTGCATGTCTGCAGTATTCTTAGCATTAACCAATTCAGAAATACGCTCAGAGATATAATTAATATCACTCATTAAAAGTGCCATTGCAGAATTTTGTTGAACAATTTTAGCTTGTAGAAGTGAATTACGAGTTGCCTCTTTTACTGTTTGATTTCCACTAAGGCGCTTCATACCTTCATAGCCTGCAATGCTGGCGACTCCAATACCAGTCACTGCTAGGGCGAGCCCTCCGGTTGAAATAGTCGCGAATGCTAATGTTCCTAATCCTAGTTCTCCAAACGCTCCAAACGCAAATCCAGTTACACCAAATGCAGCAACTGATGCACCGACGCCACTTCCTAAGGACATTAGATTGTTTGTTAGTTTAGAGGCATCGTCATCATTGAGTTTTTCTTTAATAATTTTTTGATCCAATTGTTGTTTACGTAGATAGAAATTGACCTGGTCATTTGAAACGGATAATGATTGTTGAATGGAAGTGAACTCAGGAATGTTTTGCCAATCATTTTTACTCTCCTCTGACATCATAGAAAGCATGTTATTGACTAATGATTGAAAGATTGTGATCTGACTGCCAGTGGGAACTTCATTCCGCAGAAAATTAACAAGCTCATCATTCGTTCGAAAACTATTCTTTTCCAATCGATATTTCATCAGTTTTGTTTTTGTATCAGTTTGAATATCAATAGTTCCAATTAAACCAGCAAGATTTGCATATTCATCCTGATCCAGCATACCATCCCGTTTCAAGAAGTTAACGATTAGTTCTAAGTATCCAAGAATTACTTCGGGAGACAAATCTGATAATTTTAAGTGTTGGTTTGTGGCGCTGATATCATCAACCTGATCATTCATTGCGTTTAGCAAGTTTGAAATTGGTTTTAACGGGAATACATTAGACTCATACTCAATAGGTGTGTCTTCGTCTTTCAGGTTAATTGTCAGATTTTTTGAAGGATGTATTTTGCCTTTATCGTCCATATTCTTTCTTTTTTCAAATTTAGCAGAAATGACTTGATCGTACGCAATCTTCTGGGTGACATTTAGACCCAAGGCACCTTCATGAATGTAGAGACTGTCACCTGTAAAAACAATACCTTCTTTGGCGTTTTTAAAGACACCAGTGTCGAAAATACCTAGTATGTATTCAGGATCGATGTCGTTTGCAATTTTGTGTGACGCGGTAATTAATTTCTTTTCAGGTATATCTGGGCTGATTAAAAGGCCGTCCATAAAGTAGTCATCAAGGTGTTCTTTTAAAAAAGTTTCTGATTTCATAGCTGTTACATCTCCTAATGTAAGCGTTAACTTTAATTATATGTCTTGCTTGTTGCATTTACTACTGAGGTGCTTCACAATTTAATTCCTTTTTTGAAGCAGATGCTTACATTAATACCAATGTAAAAAACAGTAGATTTGTCGCATGCGTTCACAGGACTTAATAAAAAGTTAAAACGATAGCGTGGACGGACACACGACGCTTTACAATGTAAGTCGATTGTTCATTATTTGAAAACGGTTGCTCCGCTGGTAAGTAAAGGATGTTATGATTTAGGAAACGGTTGACTACGAATAGGAGGAATCAATGATGGGACAATCAATTGTGCTTTACTTCTCCGGTACGGGGCATACGAAAGCGGTTGCCCAAAAAGTTGCGACTGCAACGGGGGCCCAACTCGTCGCGATTACGCCTCAGCAAGCCTACACGACGGCTGATTTAGACTGGAATGACCACACGAGTCGCAGTTATCGTGAAATGCACGCTGGGCGGGTGCGACCGGCAATTCAGCCAGTCGATGCAGCCGTGGTTGCGCAGGCAACGACGATTTATCTGGGATTCCCACTGTGGTGGGCTACGGCACCGCGGCCGGTTGATACGTTGCTGGATAGTCTGGACTTCACGGGCAAGGCCGTTTGGCCATTCTGTACGTCGGGGTCGTCGCCAATTGATGAGGCCACGGCACAACTGCGTCGGGATTATCCGGCGGTTGCGTGGCATGCTGGCCGGCGGTTTACGACCCAGATGACGGGTGACGATGTGCGGGCTTGGTCGCAGCGTTAAGTAGTTTTAAAGTTAATTGAAATCTAAAAGAGTTCCGTCAAAGCTATCAATAAAATAGCTTTGATGGAACTCTTTTTGTGGCTGATTTGGATTTGCTTAGGGCTTCCTCTAATTATCTCTAGCCGAAACGTGCGCCAGGAGGCAGCTGGTTGCGCTTAACCCCATAAGAAGAATAATCCAAGCCCGGGATTTTTCTCCTTATGACGTTAATGCTCGCCAGCTAACCGCCTCCTTCTGCACTCTGCACTCTTTTACTCTACCCCGTTCTTAATCTCATTAATCCGGTTGAACAGGATACCGTCCCGTAATCCGGCGTTGGAGAACGTGATCTGCTGGGAATCCAGTAACCGCATGAGTAGGGTTACTGGAATGAGACCGCCGATGATGATGTCCGCCCGGTCCTTGGATAAGCCGGGGACCTTCTTACGGCCTGCTAGGTCCAGACCCAACAGTTGAATTAGGGTGGCGTAGACGTCTTCGGCCGATAGTTTGTAGCCGTGGACGTCTTCGAAATTCAGGAAGTTCTTCTTGCGTCGGTTGATCTTGGCCAGTGTCCGGTTGGCACCGCCTAATCCAATGATGGGCAGGTTCGTTGCTTCACGGAGCCACCAGACGTCGTTGAAGACGCTGTTGACGAAGGTCATCGCTGCGAAGAGGGAGTCGGCTTTAATCACGTCACTCTCCAGATAGCTCTGTGACAGGGTCACGGAACCCAGGGGAATCGAGACGACCTGCTTCATCTGTTGGTTCTGAACCAGAATCAATTCGGAAGAGGCCCCTCCGGTATCGACCAGTAAGCCATTGACCACGGGGAGGGTATTGACGACTCCCAGGTAATCGTAGCGGGCTTCCGTGGCGCCAGAGATGACGTTGAAGGATAAACCAATCTTATCTTTGACTAACTTGAGAAATTGTTTCTGATTGCTGGCTTGACGGACAGCCGCGGTTGCCACGGCTTGAATGTCCGGCTTGTCGAGTTGACTGTAAATCTTTTTAAATTCGCCCAGTGCGGTGAGGGTCCGCGCGATTGATTCGGGCTGTAGGACCCGTTCCTCGCCCATGTTTTCCGATAGACGGACGTAGCGCTTGACCTGTTCGATGGTCTTATGGTTACCAGCACCATCAATTTCGCTGATGGTCATACGAACTGAGTTTGAACCTAAGTCGATAACGACTAAGTTTTCCATTACTGAGGACTCCGATCAATGGGGGATTTTGGTTGATTTTTGGGACTAAGCATTGGTTTGAATTGCCGAGGAGCGTTGACAGCCTCCGGGGAATGGTCGTCACTGATTTTACGCTTATTCGTGGCTTCTTGCATGAAAGTCGCTTGCGCATCCAGGGGATCGAGGCCGCGTCGGTCGACTCGGGTGAAGGTCCGGTCGGCGAGGAGTACCCGTGTCTGAACGTTATCGTGCCAGAGAGTGGCAAAGATATCGAAGACCCGTTGCCGCAGATCGGATTGCAAAATAGGGAAGAGTAGCTCTACCCGGCGGTTCAGGTTCCGCGTCATCAGGTCGGCACTGGACAGGTAAATCAAGGGGTCACCGTTGTTAGCGAAACCATAGATTCGACTGTGTTCCAAGAAGCGGCCGACAATCGAATGAACCTCGATATTCTCACTGATTCCGGGGATGCCAACGTTTAAGCAGCAGATTCCCCGAACAATTAGCTTGATGTGGACGCCGGCGTGAGAAGCTTCGTAAAGCTTGGCAATCATGTCGGAATCGGACAGTGAATTCATCTTCATTTCAATCCAAGCGGGTTGCCCAGCCTTGGCATTACTGATTTCCTGGTCAATTTTGGAGACGATGAATTCCCGAATGCCATCGGGGGACATATGGAGTTGGTGGAAGTAAGGTGGTTCGGAGTAGCCAGACAACATGTTAAAGATGTTGGAGGCGTCGATCCCCATGTCGGTGTTGGTCGTCATCAGTCCGAGGTCGGTGTAGAAGTGGGCGGTGACATCGTTGTAGTTCCCGGTACCCATGTGCATGTAGCGGCGAATCCCATCGGGTTCTCGCCGGACGACGAGAGCCAACTTACAGTGGGTCTTCAGGCCAATCAAGCCATAGATCACGTGACAGCCCATCTTTTCCAGTTGTTGGGCCCAGTGGACGTTGTTTTCTTCATCGAAACGGGCCTTAACTTCGACCAGCACGGTGACCTGCTTGCCATTCTGTGCGGCGGAGCCCAGGTACTTGATGATTGGTGAGTTGGCGGATACCCGGTACAGGGTCATCTTGATAGCCAGCACCTCGTCGTCGTAGGCCGCCTGGCGAATGAACTCGGTGACGGCAGAGAAGGAGTCAAAGGGGTGGTGCACCAGGACGTCACGGTGGCGAATCGTCTTGAAGATGTCATCGTCGGCGGTGACCCCCGGCGTCTGAGCGGCGGTAAAGGCCGGATAGAGCTGGTCGTCGTGATTGCTGATCTGCTTGGTCCATTTGCTCAGGAAGGTTAGATCAATCGGCCCACCAATGCTGTAGACGGCGTAATCGGCAACTTTAATGGCGGTTGCCAAGCGTTTCTCCAGAGAGTCAGAAATGCCGGCTTCCACTTCCATCCGCACGGCACTCCCGTGTTCCCGGCGCTTCAGCTGTTGTTCGACCTCCTTCAGTAAATCGGAGGTGTCTTCTTCAGCCACATCCAAGTCCATGTCCCGAATGACCCGGTAGTTCGCGGCTTCTTTGACCTCGTAACCGATGAATAGGTTGCCAATGAAGGCCTTGATGATGTCTTCTAGCAGAATGAAATCATTGTCGGCACCCGGCAGGCGCACGGTTCGAGGGAAGATGTCGGGGACTTGAACGGTGGCAAAACGTTTATCCTTCTTGTTACCGTCCTTAAAGAGTCGCAGGGCGATATTCAGCGTGTTGTTCCCAATGAATGGGAAGGGCCGCGAGCTGTCGACAGCCATGGGCGTTAGGGCCGGAGAAATCTCGTCGTTGAAGTATTTCTGAATGAAACGAAACTGTTGCGAGGAGAGTTCCTTAACGATCTTAAGGTGAATATTTAAGTTAGCCAGAAGGGGCAACAGCATCCGATTCAGCGTGGAGTACTGCTTGACCACTTGGTCGTGGGCCTTGGCGTTGACTGCCAGCAGTTGAGCTTCGGCCGTCATCCCTGATGCGTCGGGCTTGGCATAGTTGACCGCTGCCAGTTTCGAGAGCGAAGCCACCCGGACCATGAAGAACTCGTCCACGTTACTCTGGGTGATGCCGAGAAACCGCACACGTTCCAACAAAGGATTGGCCTTGTCGCGGGCTTCTTCCAGGACGCGGTCGTTGAAGTCTAGCCAGCTGAGTTCCCGGTTGGTATAGTACTTGACGTCTTTATAATCCATTGTCATTTGTGTAATCTCCTTTGTTTAAACACGGGTTGCAGGCCGAATACGTCGGTGAAGAACTGGGCCTTGTAGTTGAACGCCCAGCGGATCAGGGAGAGGTCGTCGTCGCTGAATGCGGTGATGATGACCTTGTTGGTCCGAACGGAGACTGAGATGCGTTGAATGGTCTGTTGGTGCGCATCATCGAGGGCATCAGCCAAGCGGAGAATCGCCGCCAGCTTGGCCACAGTTAAGCGTTTGTTGGGCGTGAGTTGGCGGAAATGGGTGATGTCTTCCGCGGGGGTTCGGGTGCTGTGATAGCGCGAGACGGCCGCAATAATCTGAATTTCTTCCGCGGACAGTCCCAGCATCTCGGATTGTTTGAGTACGTAATCCGAGTGCAGATAGTGTTCGTGGGTGTCGATGAAGCCGCCAATATCGTGAACGATGGCGGCAACCTGCAGGAGTAAACGGTCGCGGGCAGTCAGGTGGTGAAGTGTCTTGAGCTGATCGAAGAGGTGGAGGGCAAAGTGCCGGACCAACTCCATGTGATGTGGTTCTACACGATACCGTTGCGCGAGATCGTTGGCAGCCGCTAGAATCTGATTCTCGAAGTGATACTTCTGATTACCGGCTAGGATCTCTTGGTTAGTGGTTAACCCGTCCAAAACGTTGAGGTTGACCAAATGAAGCTTGTCAGCGTGAACCACGGCGAGCAACTTCTGAATCAGGAGAACCTCGGGTAAGACGAGCTCGACATTTTCTTCCGTGAGGTGTAGGCGTTCCATCAGGTATTGATCGGACGCACCGATGACCTCGCGGCTAAACTCGTTGAATTGCTTGAGGGGCAGGGTGAAACTGACTTCATCTTTGGGGATGAAGTAGTTGTTCAGTGGTGCTGCCCCGATTAAAATAACCTGATTGTTCGCCGTCTGAAGGCGCTCTGGCAAGAAACGGTAAAAATCATCGACCTTGCTGTTGATGTAGTCGTCAAGGACGTCGACCGGGTTGGGGGCGGTGGCCCGCAAACTTTGCAGCACTTCCTTGATACGGACGGGGCCGAGCTTCATGTTGTGCGAAGCCACCAGATTGTCGTGAGCGAAGAAGGACAGGGTCGCACTCCCGGAGTTCAGGCCGATGATGGCCGCGTGCTTCTTGACTAGGTGGTGATAGCCATCGAACTTCAAAGCGATGGCTTCGTTACGGACGAACGACTCTTCCCCCAAGGAGAGCCACTTGATACTGAGACCGGTCCGCACGAAGATCTGATCGCGAATGAACTCGGCGTTGGGCGCGGTGGAGAGGGCTTGTGAGCCCCAGAGTTGGTAGTTGGTGACACCATAGTCCTTAATGACTTGGAGAAATCCCCGCAACGCCTCAGCTGCCTCAGCAACCGTTTCAAAATCAATTTCTTCATGGTTGTAAATATTTTCCCCAATGGCGACGGTCGACTTGACCCGCTCGGTCTGGGCACCGGTTTTCAGGTTCACGATTGACAGTTCCATACTGGAAACATTTACGAGCATTGCGCCAAAATAATTATCAGCCATAAACTTCATCTACTTTCTATTTCTATTCAACATATGGGTGGAACAGGATGCACTGACTTTTCTTAGTCTTAAGATCTGCGAATAATGGGTAAAGTGTTGTAATTCATAACTTTAGAAATAATGTTGGCGTGTGAACAATCTTAGCCGGAGGCGAATGGGATGCTCACGAGAACGGTTATTCCGTGAAGACCTGGTTATCCATGATGACTTTCTCCAGATGCTTCTCAGTTCGCTGACTTTCCGGTGGCAGTGCCATGTAATCGCCATACATCCTCGTTAAAATGCTAGCATACATTTTAGGCACCTGGACCGTGAGATGCTCGAATGGCATCGCCGTTAGGTCGGTTACTTCCGCAACGGTGAAAACTTCCTTGTTGTAGCTATATTGTGACGCGAGATTCTTGACTTGTAAGAGTGTTTCGTCGCCCTGGTACTGCGTCATGAGAGCCTGACGTTCGGCCTTCAACGCCCTGACATCTGCTAGTTGTTCCGCTGACAGGGGACTCTGTAGTTTGCGCAGGGGATTGTCCACCAAGTGGTAGCGTAACTGGAAGAGAATCCGGGTGTTCAACACCTGAAACTTCGTGAGTTGTTCACGCTGTAGCCCGGTATCCAGAGGAATCCGGTCCAAGGGGAAAATGTCGATGAAGATGCCCTTACGTGCGGCATTGACATTGTTCTTCTCCTCAATGTAGGTGTTTCGATCGAGTAGTTTGGCATAGCTCAGACCGTAATTTTCATCACTAGCAGGGGTCTGCAAGAAGTAGTGGGTGTCAGCCAGCAGTGCAGGTGCCGCGGCTAGTAGCCGGTCGTAATCCGCTCTGAGGAGACCAACGTCCATGTCATCGTCCCAGGGGATGAAGCCCTGGTGGCGAATCGTACCTAGTAGCGAGCCGCCCATCATAAAGTAGGGCAGTTGGAGCTGGTCACACAAGCTGATCAGTTGCGCCAGATTGCCGAGCTCAACTTGGTGAATTCGGTCGATTAATCGCGTCATAAAAGGTCCTTTCCAATTACACAAATTTTAAAAATATTTAGGAATCTAATCGTTTAGTTTCCACTAGTTTAAGTTATACTGACTCGTATGAACGACTTGACCGTGGGTGTCGCTGAAGGTGACACTAACGGGGTCCGTGTTCTTGGGTTCAAACATTGCCAGCCCCTTCGCCGTTTTTCCGGGTTTAACCGGCATGACGGTGTTGTTTAACAGGTCGTTGTCCTTGGTCTGGCTGGTGGTGAATGCCAGGTTACCAGTTCCTAACTTCTTACCATCCTGTTTGGCAGTGACCGAACTTTCCCACAGGTCGCTAGGCACGATGGCCTTACTTTGTTGGTTAGTTACGGTATAATAGATAACGAATAAATTCCGGTTTGCCGTGGCACTGGCTGTGACGTCGGTTCCCGTCAGATCATAGGTCACGTGGTCAATGGTGAACTGTGAGTTGGCGAACGTGGCGGTCTTGGCTTGCGACGACTGACTGGTACTGCTGGAACTGTGCGTGCGTTGACTGTGACTGGACTGAGCCGTTTGACTAGTCCGATGACTGCTACTTGACTGGGCGTTTTTGGTCCCAGTAGCCCCGCAACCAGCAAGTAACAGCAACAGGCTTAAAGCGGTTCCAATTTTTAATGATCGATACATGTTTTCCCCTCCAAATGCTACCCCTTTATTTTAGCATAGGTTGGTCCAGACCACCTGCTAATTTGGGTGAAAAAAGCTGGTATTTGCTGGGCGTAAATGCTAATATAAAAATCGTATTTTGAGAAATGTAGGTGGGTAATCATGGCTGAGCAAGAGCAGTCGCTATTGGACGCGTTTATTGACGTCTACATGAGTTCACTCAAGTATTTGGATGAATTTGTTTCAGAACCGGCAAAGGAGTTTCATCTCTCCTTCGAACAATACTTGATCCTACGAGAGATCACGCGAAATCATGACGTGACGCTAATGGATATTGCCAGCAAACGGCAGGTCACGCGGAGCGCTATTTCTCGGCAGATCAAGGTGTTGCTAAAGCAGGGGTACTTACGCCAACAGCCGGATGAAAACGATCGCCGACGGTTGTATTTGATTGCGACCGATGCGGGCAAGCGCGCTGAACGCGTGATACGTCAGCGGATCAACCAGCGTTTTCAAGGCTGGGTCGATGTTTACGGCAACGAGCGGGCCCACGATATTCTGACATTCATCCAGGACTTTAGTCAGGTTACCCGCATGAAAAAGTAGTCAACGGCTACGGAGAGTTCCCATAACTCAAGGATGGGAATAAAAGGAGATTGAAGTCAATGAGCAAAAAGCGCATGAGTGACGAAGAGGCCAAGCGCTGGCGCAAGATTGTCTTCATGGATGATGACCACGATGACAAGCGGTCGCCCCGATCTACCAGATCTTACGTGTACAGTGAACCATCTACGCATAAGTCATGGTGGCACCGGTTAAAAGGGCGGTTGACCCGTCGCTAAAATTGAAAGTGGACCACACGACCCTAACGCAGTGTCAGGGAGTGTGGCCCATTTTTTGGTTTAACTCTCGACTGGTGTCGCGGCAGAAAATTCGGTGACGAGCTTGACGACAACGTTATCGCTATTTCCGATTAGCTTGGCAACGGGACACCGCCGTTCAGCCAGATCAACCATGGCAACGGCGGTCTCGTGATCAACGCCGGGAAGCTTAACTTCGGCGGTCAGATAGAATTGGAAACCACGTGTATCGCGAGCCATTTCGACGATGGTGTGAACCTGTGAGCTGTGTGGCAGGTCACGTCGTTCTTCAATGGCTTCCAGTGTGGCGTTCAAACAAGTGCTGAGCGCCAAACCAATGAATTGTTCTGGATTAGCGCCAGGCGCATCGTTGAGCGGGTGGCTAGTCAAGACATCCAGACCACCCGGGACGTATGAGTGACTTTCGAGACCGGCATCGTTAGCGGCAACGGTTCGGTAGAGTGGTGGAAATTTTTCGCGGTCAATGGCCACGATGGCACCTTCTTTCTAAGGATTAATTACCTTAAGATTACGCTGTTTTTAGCTAAAAAACAAACGAAATGCAATGGTTTGGAAGGGCTTTCTTAAGAGGTAAACCACTGACCGTTGATATAATGAATTGTTGCAAAGAGATAAGAACTGGCTTGATGACAATCGGTTGCACACAACACCTATACCAATTTGAAGATTAACAATCAATACGTCACCGTTCAGGACCTTAGAGTCAGGTTGAAGCCTTAGTTTGCAAGGAAAACTAACCGATTTTTCTCTGTAAAGTTTTTGTAATAATTGCGATTACCCCCTAGACCGCTTAGCCAAAAATGCTATAATGGAGTCAACAGGAATCAGAACACTGGCGCAATGTTTGGGGGGAGCCATATGTTAACAGAAGAACTGTTGAATGAACGGAAGAAGTTTCAAATGGTGACGTGGCGAGCGCAGAAACATGGGGCTCAAGTCATCGAGCGCGATATGATGCAACAATTTACGGCGACAATTGCACAGCAAGAGGCAATTGTGGCAGCCGCTAATCGGCGGGAGCCTGCTCCGGTTGGTTAGTCTACCGCGGATATTTAAGCCGTGATGTGGTAAACGTTTTCGATACGTTTTGTTTTATGGTAAGCTGTGCGCAATAGATGGGGGGCACCATCATGAAGCATCCTGGCATGTATTACGTTTATTACACATTGGGCTGGTTATTCGTTGGAACAATGGCCTTTGTGATCTATCACATGGCGTTGCTGTGGATTATTACCAGTCATTTTTAAGTAAAAAAGGCGACGTGTCTTCTGAATAGAAGGCGCGTCGCTTTTGTTTTCAGTACGGACTCAAATATGTAAATAATAAAAAAGCTAGTTACGATTTACGCAACCAGCAGAATAGAAGTATGTGTACGGCTTCAACGGTGTTAATAATGGCTAAATGTCTAATTAACTCCTCCAACGATTGAAGACCCGCAGCAGGCTCTCACCTGAATATGTGAACTCATTATAACCTGCCAGCCGACTTCTGTAAACCACATATTTAAAGATTCGCTTAAACTATTAAGATTAGTAAAACGAGTAACGTCACGAGGGCCGGCATTCCTTGCAGCCAAAAAATTTCTTTCTTAGCGGTAAAACTACCGTATAGGGCGACAAGGACGATGAAGATCAAGAGGACGGCGGTGGCCAGTAGACTGGCGCGATCGGTGATGACCCATTGAAGGGCGATAAGGCTGAGGCCCAACATGCCGTTATAGATCCCTTGATTGCCAAGGGCGACCTGGGCTTCCGGACGTTTGACGAATTCTAATGGCATACCGAATGACTTCGCCTGAGTCTCGGGTTTACCAAACATTTCCAGGCCCATAATCCCCAGGTGTTCGATGGCGACGATGTAGATAAGTATATTTAGAATGATTTGCATTAGTTATTCCTTCTTTCAAAGTCGATTAGGTGTTAAAATTAAAGGTGTTCAGTGGTCACCGATTAATAAAAAAATTGTTGCGGCTTTAAGCTAATCTTTAGTTTGGCGTGTAGAATAATAATTAGGTAATATGTGCCAGGGGAGTTCAAGCGCTTTGGAGAAACATGAATCGCGTCACACCAACCTTTATGGCAAATTTGAATGGAGGAATTATTTATGAGACTCCTAGACTTGAGTGGACAACAATTCGGCAGACTGACGGTTATCCGGCGGGACGGAACCGCAAAGAACGGGAACGCAACGTGGCTGTGTAAATGTAGCTGTGGCAATCTGGTTACAGTTGACAGTTACCGCCTGCGTCACGGAATTACCGTCAGCTGCGGTTGTTACCGGCGAGACATCAGTAAGGCCCGGCTCACGAAGGATCCCCGGACACGTAAACAAATTGGAAATGCCACTAATTTACCATTGGTTAATGGCTCCAACGTTGCCGCACTCACAAAGATCAGTTCCCGGAATATTTCTGGGGTGATCGGCGTGAGCTTCGACAAACGTTCCGGCAAGTGGGCAGCACGTCTATTTTACCACGGTCGCTACGTTTTGAATCAAACTTTTAGCGACTTTAACGATGCGGTTGCTGCAAGACGGCAAGCCGAGAAACAATTGAATCAAAAAGAAGATTTAAAAACGGTTGAGGAATCCGCCGAAGGCTAAACGGCGAATCCACCAGTCAGTATAGAAGCCAAGCAGTCGGTCTGAGAAGGCCGGCTTTTTTGGTGAGCAGGACCGGATTGATTGACGGTGAGCTACCTAATTAGGTATGCTGGAACCGACTGAAAACGCGAGAGGAAGGTTAACATGGAATATCGTGAAGAAGCAGATACGTTGGGGACGGTGCGGGTACCAGCAACGGCTTTGTGGGGGGCACAGACTGAACGGAGCCGGCATAACTTTACCACGGGTCCCTTGATGCCACTGCCGGTGATTCGGGCACTGCTACAGATCAAGCTGGCTGCTGCGACAGCGAACCGAGACCTTGGTGAGATTCAAGAGGAAAAGGCCCAACTGATTATTCGTGCGGCAACCGATCTGCTGGCGCTACCCGATGACGAGCTACGGCGTGATTTTCCCCTCCACGTCTACCAGACGGGGTCCGGGACACAGACCAATATGAATGTTAACGAAGTAATTGCCCACCAGACGATTAAATACGACCCAACCAGTGGGGTGTTGCCTAACGATGACGTCAATCATGGACAGAGCTCCAATGATACCTTTCCCACGGCAATGGCGATTACAGCACGGGTGGCCGTGCGTGAACTGGAGGGGGCCGTCCAACACCTGATCGATGAGTTAGCGGTTAAGGAAGCGGCTTATGAAAATATCGTTAAGATTGGCCGTACCCACCTGCAGGACGCTACGCCGCTGACCTTTGGCCAAGAGGTCAGTGGGTGGGTCAGTATGCTGGAACACGACTGGGACTTTCTCAAGTCACTGGATGATTCGTTGCTTGAATTGCCGATTGGGGGTACGGCCGTGGGAACGGGACTGAACGCGGCACCGGGGTTTGCCACGGCGGTCGCTGCACAGCTAAGCAAGGCTTACGACCAACCCTTCACTGCGAAATCCAATAAGTTCTTTGGGTTAGCGGCCCATTCCGGCATCAACGTGGTCCACGGTGGCCTAAAGACGTTGGCGAGTGATCTCCTAAAGATTGCCAACGACGTGCGTTTTCTGGCAAGTGGCCCTCGGGCGGGGTATAACGAATTGAATATTCCCGCCAACGAACCCGGTTCCTCCATTATGCCGGGGAAGGTCAATCCCACCCAGGCGGAGGCTTTGACTATGGCGACTACTCGGGTCATGGGCAACGACGTTACAATCACGGTGGCGGCTTCCCAGGGAAACTTTGAGATGAACGTTTATAAACCCGTGATTATTGAAACCTTCCTAGAATCGGCGGACCTGCTGACGGGAACGGTCTTGGGTTTCGCGGATAAATTGATTCACGGCATGACGGTCAATGCCGACCGCATGGCGGAATTGGTGGCTAACTCACTGATGACCGTTACGGCGTTGTCGCCCTATATTGGTTATCATGCCAGTGCAGAAATTGCTCAGGCAGCCGAACGCGAGGGGACGACGTTACGTGAGGCGGCGGTGAAGTCGGGCCAGGTGACGGCGGCGCAGTTCGATCAGTGGGTCAACCCATTAGCCATGACCAACCGTGACCGGTCAATGGACTAAATTTTATTGGCTTGGTTGAGGTGTATCGCCTGCGGCTGTCAGAGATTCTGCCGCTGTGGGGATCGCCTGCAGCCAAAGAGCGGGCTTCCGGCTCGGTTTGAAACCTCGCCAAAATCCGGCGAGTTTCCAAATGCGTCCCACGGTGTAAGGCCGGGAAGAATCAAGTGCCCGGTCTAACACCGCTGTCACGGCAGGCACCGTCTCTGCCATCCTCCGGCTGAGCACAGGTGGTCATCGTAAAATCTAGACGATTGACCTGGCAAGTGGCAGTCCTAAAATGTAAAATAGTGATTTTGAAATAAACAGTGACCGCAGTTATCACAATTCAACGTGATGACTGCGGTTTTTGCGTTTGCTAGGCAATCAGCTCGTCTTCAGTAAGCGTGTTCCGTATACTTCAGCTATCTGACGGCTTTTTTGAAAATAGATGTTACCTTTTGGGGGAGTTATTCGTTGTTTAAGTGTAGGGGGAGGCGAACAGCATGCAGTTACGGCAATACGAGGACCTATTGGCTCAGTTAGCCGTTGAGTTACAGCGTTATTTGATTGGGCGTGGGGCCCAACGGGAGGTGGCCGAAGATATTTGCCAGGACGTGTTCGTCAAGGTCTTGGAGATGGAACTGGTCCTGCCGCCCGGTGAGCTGCGACCCTACCTTTACCGGGTAGCGTGGTCGATCTACCTGGATGATTATCGGCGGAAGCGGCGGTATCGGGAGCTGGTGACGCAATACTTACGACCCGGGCGAAAACAAGCAGATTTTGAAGTTGATGAAGATCTGCTGAGCGCCTTGGATAAGTTGTCGGCGCGCGAACGTGAGCTGTTACTATTACGATACGATCAAGACTTACCGATTCGGGAGGTTGCTGTGCGCCTGAAAGTTACGCCGGCCGCAATCAAAATGCGATTGCATCGTGTACATCAAAAGTTAAAAAAGATTTTACGGAGGGATGGTCATGAACGAAAGTAAAAAATTTCGTCGCTTAGCACTTTGGGTGAAGATTCGACGGTGGGGGATTACCGTGGTGATTGCTATTCTAGTGGTCTTGGCGGCAATACCGGTAACGTACAAGTTGACGCAGATGCGGGCGGCGAAGGTATCAAACGAGATTGTGCTAAACATGGAAATGGATAACGACCTGATGGCGCCTAATATCGAAGTTAGCGATCAGTATCTAGGAAATACTTCTGTGATGGGGGGGCAGGTCATCAGTCACCGCTACAAAGACATTGAGGGATATCGTATTCCTTGGTCACCGGTCATTCAGAATTACTCTTGGTTAACCAGTGGTGGTGGGGATGCTCTGAGTAATGCGACGGACCAGAGCGCGACCGCCCTATACGATCGCGTAACGGAACAGAAGATTCCCATGTTTTTCAATGCGCGAGCATCCAGACCCAACTTGAAGGCGACGCATGATCTGCGGAAGGTGGCTGCGACTAAGGGGGCAGTAGCCGAGATGGCCTTAACGTTCAAACAACCGCTGACGTATCAGCAGGTCCGAGCCAAGTTACCAGCAAAAGTTCATCCACAGTGGTACTGGATTGGGGTGAGCGGTACCGCCGATCCGACCTCGATGGATAATAATTTACTCGGCTATAACACTAAAAACTTAGCGCATCCGGAACGGCTGAGTCAGGACAACTATCGCGGATTTTATCTGGGGTTAGTGAAGGCTGGCAAGACGACTTCGGGGATGTCATATGATGGTTTCAATATTTACAAGTATGCCGGCCAATATGCCAAACGATACCCTAAAGGGAGTCAGGCCAAGTTTGCCGGTGTCATCGTGACCGGCAACAGTGAAGACTTTCAGTCGCTGACTAAGGCGAACTGGATCTATGCCAGTTCTGCTGGGTTCTTTAGACAACGCTCAGTCATTAAATGATAATTAAATGAGAATAATCTTGACATTTTTCTCATCAAAGTTTAATGTTAAAAGCAATCGAGCAACGATGTTCAGCACTGGTTCCCGCCAAGTGAGTTGCTCGTGAAAATTTAAGGAGCGAATGTCTATGTCAGAGAAAACTACCGACGCATTGCAAACCGCCATCGATCAGGCTTTAAAAGCCGATCGTCCCCGGTTAGCCAAGTATTTAAGTATTGAAACGGTCGCTGCCAAGCACCTCGGAATTGAGGAAACGGTCAGTGTAATTGAACAATCCCTTCAAGAATTAGGTGCCGAGGTAGAGGTCTGGCGGGACATTTCGGGCAGTAATCCTTTCGTATTTGGGACGTTACCAGCGGGGCCGAACGGCAATTCCGATAAAACGCTGTTGTTCTACAACCACTACGATGTCCAACCAGCTGAACCGCTGGATGAATGGGACAGTGAACCTTTCCAGTTAACGGAAAAGAACGGTCAGTACGTGGCCCGTGGTGTTTCCGATGACAAAGGGGAGTTCATGCTCCGCTTGTCCGCGGTCAAAGCGTTACAAGCGACTGGTGGGCTGCCTTGCAACTTAAAATTCATTCTCGAAGGGGAAGAAGAAGTGGGGAGCCCTCACATCGAACCCATGACGAAGAAACATGGAGCCGCTTTGGCTGCCGACGCGATTATTTGGGAAACGGGTGGCAAGGATGCCGATGAAAACTTCCAAGTCACCTGTGGGGTCAAAGGTACGGCCAGCTTCAACGTGACTGCAAAGTCAGCGGAGAGTGATCTGCATTCTTCACTGGCGGCCTTCGTGGACAATGCGGTATGGCGATTAGTTCAAGGTCTGTCAACATTGCGCGGGCCCAAGGGTGAAGTCTTGGTAGATGGTTTTACCGATGGTGTGAAACCCTTGACGCCGACCGAACAGGCGGCTGTCGATCAATTACCCTTTAACGAAGAAGCGACGCGCAAAAACTTTGGCTTGAAGTTGCCACTGCTGTCGGATAAGCCAGCTGAAGCCTTAATTAACCGACCAACCATTACGATCAATGGAATTTCTGGTGGATACGAGGGTAACGGCTTGAAGACGGTCTTGCCGAAGGAAGCACGAGCCCAGTTGGATTGTCGATTGGTGCCTGGCCAAGATCCACGGCACATTTCGGAACTCGTCCAACAGCAATTGGATAAGAATGGGTTTAGTGATCTACACGTTTCCTATAATCAAGGGGAGCCGGCTTTCCGGTCGGATCTGACGGATAGTTTCGTGCAGACGGCGGTCGCCACCGCCCATGAAGTTTATGGGGATGCGGTCAAATTGGTGCCCAATGCCGGTGGGAGTGGCCCACAAGCACCGTTCTTTGAAGCGGTGGGTGTGCCGATCATTGACGTCGGCTCAACTTGGGCCGGTTCAGGGGCCCATGCGCCTAACGAAAATGTTCGGGTGAGCGATTATGTACAGGCTGCCCGGTACACGGCACGGGTCTTACAGAATTTTGGTGAAAAGTAACTTTCAATAAATCGGTTGCAGAGAGAATCGGTTGATTTCAAAAAAACTAGCCTTATCGGGGCCATCGCTGAATGAAGCGGTGACTGCTGATAAGGCTAGTTTTAGTTCTGATTGAAGAATGTAGCTAATTAATTGTGAAAATGTTTGGGGAAATCTGGAATGAAGATGGCGTACGTGATATTTTCTCAATGAGGCTAAATGAATTGATCGATTGTCGAGAGAACCCGAGCCCAGGTAACGGGATCACACTGCTCGACAAATTCTAGTTTGCGTTTCTCAAAGTCCATTGAACGAATTTGGTGGGTAACAATCTCACCTTTAACTTTTCCTGGATGGTCGATTGTTACATATGTTCCAAATGAACGTTGTGTGCTTGTAATCGGGCAAATTAGACAAAAGCCAGTTAGTTTATAATAAATTGCGGGGCGATATCAGTCAAATGACAGATTAAGACGATTTGGTGACGGTAGATGTCAAGCAGGTTGAATAGTTTTGTTGGCAATTGAGTGAGCGGGACACTCTATTAATATAGAAGAAATTCAGGCGGTTATGGTTAAAAAAATGATGCGATTAGCCTGTAAGCTAGTGGTGAATTATCTATGTGAAGTCCACTAAATAGGCTAATCGTGCTATACTCAAGATATCCTATAAAAGTTTCAGGGGAGAAAACAAGTTAACTTTAGTAACTATTATAACTGGCTACTAGCAGGTAATTGTAAGCGTTTGCCACGAGGTGCTCTTGTTTGTTGCAAGCGTTGGTTAATAATCTGTAGATAGTCACAGTTGGAGGAAAGCAGTTATGGGAAAGCAGGACAGTATTGTAAAGGCTTTGTTGGTAACGAGTTTGGTTTTAAGCGGTGCCTGGGGACTCAACGTGACAGCGAATGCCGCGACAATCCCAGCTACGGTGACATCGGGAGTTATTCCTGATACTAATACAACAACGCTGGATGAGGCACTTCCTGATAGTGATGCTAATGCAAAAATTGTCAAGGCAGCAATTATTTCTAGCGATAGCTCGCTCAACGGTAGTAGTACATTGAAACAGGTAGCTGACGCTAATTCAATCGTCAAAATTCAGAAAAATTTAACTGATTATTCGCCATTATTGAAAGTTGCTAATTATTTTGATGGATTAATTGTGAATAACCAGACGAATTTAAATCAGCAAGATATGGTGGAGATTACAACAGCCCTGTTAACAAATCGAAGCAGTGCAGGGGAACTACTGCAAGCCCTCGGGTTTTCAAATGATAATGTGAACACAGACGGGCTATCGACTGTTTTAGATACAATTAGTAGTTTTGATTCGGCACCAAAGATTCAGTACTTAATCCTTAATCGTAATCCATTGCCTGACCTAACGGCATGGACGAATTTTAAGAAATCGACTAATAAGCAGAAAATCGGAAACTTAAATGCGAGTGTTTTGAAGAATAAAGATGGCAGTAGGATTACTGAAGGAAAGACGACTGCGCCACAAACTTTGAAGGGAACGACACTTAAAGTACCATACTCATTGTTTTCCGAGTATACTCAAGCGAATGACCCTCAGTCATAAAATTCGTATGCAGCAATTCGGGCTTATAAGAATGATCCGGATTGGAATGATGATGAGATTTTACTTAAATACTATCCGGATGATGGTCCGCTAAGTGGGGAGATAGTTCCTGATGCTTCGTCAGACTCTGTCACAACGACTATCAATTCTATGGGTGAGGACGACAATACGTGGGACGTAAGTCAAGTAAATGCAGTGGATGCCAATTATAGCCAGACGGATGACTACCCTAGGTATCTAATGCAGGTCAGTCCAGCTGATATTAAAGACATTATCAGTTCTGATACGTATAAAAAATACACATATTTAATGCCAAATGGGAAAATATCCACTAGCGTTCCTGAAAATGTGACTGACGCCGATATGTTGAATATTGTTAATGTACCAACAAATGCCAAAGAAGTTAAAATTCGCGTTGTAGTAGTATGCCATTCTCCGTCCTCGTCAACTTACACCCAAATCTACACGATTCCAATCAAGCAAAAGGCAGTTACACCAACTACATCTACCGCGGATTCCAGTAGCAATAGTTCTAGCAGTGAGTCTAGTACGGCAGATACTGGTCAGCCAAAAGCTAAAAAGCAATCCGTCATTTATGCCACTAAGAAGATTGGGTTGTACAATACGCCTAATTTTTCTGCGAAGACTCGTCAGGCCTGGTATCCTAAGCAACCTAGAATTTATCGGCCAATGTTTAAAGTTACAGGGTATGCCAAATCAACCAATGGGACCCCTAGATATCTGGTCAAGGATGTCAATCGAGAGTCTAAAACCTTTGGTCGGACGGGGTATGTAACCACCAGGTCGGCATATGTATCACCTGCATACTATCAACAGAAATCTGGCAAAGTCACCGTGATTGCGCCACATGGTATCAACGCCTACCAGAAGCAGAATTTTACACAGAAGGTAAATCACTACCGGCAGGGGCAAGTTTTGACGGTCAAAAAGATTGTTCGTCATAATTTAACGACCCGCTATGTTTTGGAAGACGGAAGCTATATCACTGCGAATAAGAAGAATGCCCAAAGTGGACGAGTAGCCATGGCAACGAAGGTTAGGACGAAGACAACGGTTAACCTTTACCGGGATGTTAACTCGAAGCACCACTTAAAGAGTTATCGTAAGAATACCGTGATTGTAATTAAGGGCTGGGATTACAGTATGAATGGGGCTAAGCGCTATCGGGTAGCCAGTGGGTACATTACAGCCAACACAAAATTGGTTAAAGTTATCAAGTAGCTTGTAAAGACAGATCAGCTTAAAAGCGGGTCTGCCTTTTTGTCCAGATTTTTAAGCAAAATAAAAACCCGTTAGTCGCGCAACTAACGGGTTAATCGATGGAGGCGGCGGGGATCGAACCCGCGTCCTAGCATATTGCCAACTTAACGTCTACACGCATAGGCAGACTACTTAAAGTTTCGCTGAACAACTTGCCGCCTGTCAGGGCCAACATGAACAGCTAACCTGATTTTTCTCTTCTAACGTACTTCAGGTGGGAGTCGTTAACGTAAGTCCGTTAAATTTAGGACCCAGATCTAGACCACGGACAAGCCTAGGAGGATCTACGTTAAGCGCCTATTAAGCAGCTAAAGCGTAAGAATTGTTATTATTTTTTGCAGTTATAATAAACTGGACCTTTTAACGTAGATGCCGCTACGGCGCGCAGTCAAGCTTCAACCTATACCAGTCGAATCCAGAACGCCCCCATAAACAATACTCATCTAGTTTAACATACCCCTAGCCGTGTGCAAACAATTTTGCCCAGTGGGACCGAATTAAAGGAAAAAAACTTGTATTCAGTATAGTATAATAGGCAGGTAAGGAACCAGGCGGCTCAGGCTCGCTGGCAAAAGTTACAGAAACTTCATGATTCCATCATGGAAGCTTCTGGTTAACCGAGTAGTTTTAGGGCACTATGACTCACAACCTTTTTGCCGGCTCCGAATATAGTAGCCCGACCTTTGGAGGTAGCAATGAAGTTATTAATGATTGAAGACAACCATTCAGTATCACAAATGATGTCCATGTTCTTTAAGAAGGAACAGTGGGATGCTGAGTTTGCTTATGATGGTAATGAAGCTGTTGAAATGTTTAAGGCCACACCTAACGATTGGGACATGGTCACGCTTGACCTGAACCTGCCCGGACTGGATGGGATGCAGGTGAGTGCGGAGATTCGAAAATTATCGCCGACCGTGCCCATCATTATGTTGACGGCCCGGGATTCCGAGAGTGATCAGGTCTTGGGACTGGAAATGGGAGCGGACGATTACGTCACCAAGCCATTTAGTCCCATCACCTTAATTGCGCGGATCAAGGCGCTTCATCGACGAGCCGGATTGGGTCCCATTAGCAAGGGCGCTGAGACGGCACCGTTGGACGACACGGAATCCTTTGATGTGGTTACGGAGAATTTTAAACTCAACACTAAGACGCGGGAAGCTTACCTAAATGGTCAGCAGATTCATGATTTAACGCCGAAGGAATTTGACTTGTTAAAGACCTTAGCACAGAAGCCCCGTCAAGTCTTCTCCCGTGAGCAGCTCTTGCAGCTGGTCTGGGACTATGAATACTACGGTGATGAACGGACCGTGGACGCGCACATCAAGAAATTACGACAAAAGATTGAGAAGGTTGGCCCCCAGATTATTCAAACCGTTTGGGGGGTGGGTTATAAATTTGATGATAGTGGAGCAGATCAGCAATGAAGTTAATGTATCAACAAATGCTGGGGTTCTTTGCAGCAATCATGATTATCCTGATCATCATGGGTGTGTCCTACTCACAAATGACCCGGCACATGGTCTACAGTAACACCTGGAATTCACTCGAAAAGTATTCAAACAGTTTGATTGAACAGTCTTTACGGATTAGTTCACAAGACGGCAACGCGGTTAACTTTGATACCACGGCTCTAGAGAACAGCGAACAGTTGCTGCAAAACCAGGCGGTCAGTACGACGATCTACAGTGCTAGCAACAGAGTGGTTTTTCCAGCCAGCGTGTATCAGCAGTCAATCAAGCAGACTGATTGGAAAAAACTGAAGAATAACCAGATCATTCACAAAGTGGTTGACCGGCGCGTGCGGAACAAGGACGGTCGCGTGAGTCCGGCTATGACTGAGGTGATGAAACCTTACTTCTACAATCACAAGCTTGTGGCGGTCGTGGTGATGGGGGCGTTTGTCTCCGACATCAATACTAGTGTCAATCAGATCAACCGTAATCTGATTCGTGCGTTACTGGTTTCCATTGTGGTCGCTATTGTTGCCAGCTACATCCTGGCGCGGTACTATACGTCACGGATCAACCGGCTACGAAAGGCTACCAATCAGGTTGCACGAGGAAATTACGATGTTGAGATGACCAGTAAGAACCGCGATGAAATTGATGATCTGATCAACGATTTCAATGGTATGGCCCACTCGCTAAAGGATTCACAAGAAGAGATTCAACGCCAGGAACAACGACGCCGCAAATTTATGGCCAATGCATCGCACGAAATGCGAACGCCACTGACGACCATCAACGGATTGTTGGAGGGACTGGCTTACGACGCCATTCCGGAGGAAAGTAAGGAAGAAAGTATCGACCTGATGCGGAGTGAAACGAGCCGGTTGATTCGATTGGTCAATGAGAATTTAGACTACGAAAAGATTCGTTCCAACCAGATCTCGCTCAACCTTCACGAGTTCAATGCGGTAGATGCGCTCCATAATATAGTAGAACAATTAAAACAAAAGGCCGATGACAGTGGGGATGTGCTTGAGTTACAGTCACCCAAGGAAATTCCCGTGTACGCTGATTATGACCGTTTTGTTCAAATTATGTTTAACATTACACAAAATGCCATCCAGTTTACCCGCGATGGGACGGTTACCATTTCCGCTCAGCGGGGTTACGAGGAGACCATCGTCAAGGTTGCCGATACTGGGATGGGGATGAGTGACGAGCAGTTGCAGAATATCTGGGAACGGTACTACAAGGCTGACCCTTCACGGAAGAACACCAAGTACGGTGAATCCGGCCTAGGCCTGTCAATCGTCCACCAATTGGTACAGCTCCACCATGGTAAGATCAGCGTCACCAGTAAGGAAAATGTCGGTACAACCTTCACCGTTATTTTCCCAGATCAGCACCAGACAAATTCAGAACGCGTCAAGACGGATTAGTGCGGTGTGTTAATTGGTGCACAACCACCCAAATTTCAAGGGATTAATTCTAGGTGTCGATGCCGTTAAATGCAAGAGACACGATAACAGACAGTGTTTATTATCAGGTTGTGCGATGAACGTTGATTAACTCGGAAGTCTATCGTTGGTGTGAGTCTGTGTCAGCCGTGAGGGGGTGTAAATCAACTCGGCCGTGGGAATTGTCTTAGTGGCGTTTCTTGCCGCTTAGACAATTGGTGTCTTTGAGACTCGGTCCTCAGAGGCTCAAAGCAAGCTCAGAGACCGCTTCCTGGCTCTGGGCGTCCGCCCACCGCGTCCCGGTTGATTTGCATCCCCGGCAAGGCGAAAATTTGCTCAATGTAATTCATACCAAACCGTTGCTGTGTTTATCGCGTTCTCGTGATACAATGAGGGGAACCATTAAGGAGGAAACTTTTGAAACGAGTACAAATTACCGGGAAGTCCGTCCGTAAGTTCGAGGACGGCTATCCCATCGTATCTTTAACTGATTTAGAAAATGCCAAGGACTTCGACAACGGTGCTTGGGTCCAATTAGAAAATCACGGCCATTTTGTGGCCACAGCCTACTTTGCCAAGCAACATCGCGGCATCGGCTTTGTCATGAGTTTGCGCGAAAACGAAGATATTGATGAACGCTTCTTTACCAGCAAGTTCCGGGCCGCAGTTGCTAAACGGTCGGCTTTTGCAGAAACGCCAGCTTACCGGTTATTCAACGGGACTGGTGACGGGTTAGGTGGCTTGATTGTGGATGTGTTCAACGGCAAGTATGTTTTCCGTTGGTTAAACACGGCCATCAAGCAACAGTCCAAGCTGATCTATGCAGCCTTTGAACGGATTATGGGTAAGGGCCAAACAATTTTGGCTGACCTGCCTGGCCAAGAACACTTACAACTGGTGAGTGGCGACTTTGGCGACCAACCTGCCGAAATCTTGGAAAACGGGGTAACTTATCCCGTTGACTTAACCGTCGGCCGGCAACAATTAGCTTTAGAATTCCGAGACATTCGGGCCTGGGCCAAGGCAACTAGCCAACAACGTCGGATCTTGAACCTGTACAGTGCCGAAACTGGCTTGGTAACGGCTGCGATGATCGGTGGCGCTATCGAAGCCATCACGGTTGACCCAACGAACCGGGCAACCACGGCGATTCAAGCCCAATTGGCAGCCAACAACTTTGACCAAGCGGCTGTTGAAATGCGGACGATGGATGTTGCCAACTATTTGGACTACGCCATCAAGCATGACTTGAAGTTTGACACCATTTTCATTAATCCACCTGCTTTCATCCGGGGAAAGAAGAAATCCTTCACCTTGGAACAAGACTTGCAAGAATTGATCGAACAAGCCTTGAAGCTGACACAACCGGGGTCACAAGTGGTCGTTACCACGACGACACTGATGTATTCCATGAAGCGTCTGCGGGATACGATCAGTGACGCAATGCAAAATTATACCGGTCATGTAACTGTTTCCAATACGTATCTTTCACCAAATGATTTCTTGACTAACCATGCCGACCGTCATAGCGAGGCTTTAAAGGGTGTTCAGCTCACCGTTGAATAATTGAAAACAGATTGAAAATAATTGCAATTAATCCCAACCGGTAAGATAGACCACTTACCGATTGGGGTTTTTCTTAAGTATTTATAGTTTACATTTAGAATCGAAAACAGTAGACTTACTAATGCTAAATAAAAAACGCTTACAAGAAAAAGAACTAGAATTGAAACGAGAGTTGAGGTTTACAAATGGGTATTTTACTAGCTTTGATCCCCACGGTCTGTTGGGGAAGTATTGGATTAATCAGTGGGAAACTTGGCGGGACATCGTATCAACAAGCATTGGGAATGACCGCCGGGGCCGTTTTATTCGGTTTGTTTTCAGTCTTTTATTTTCACACGGCAATCTCAGGCATGGCGATGATCGTTGGGGTCGCTTCCGGTCTCTGCTGGTCCGTTGGTCAGTTTGAACAATTCCAATCCATGAAGTTCATCGGTATTTCACGGACGGTGCCAATCTCAACTGGTCTGCAGTTAGTCGGGACGGCGCTCGCAGGGGTACTGCTGTTCCACGAATGGAAGACCACCCGGATGGTGACGATGGGGACTATCGCCGTTATCGTCTTGATTGCTGGGGCTGCACTGACATCTCTGCGTGATTCCAAGGCTAAGGCCTCGGCTGCAGGGCAACCCATGCAAGCTGGTAAAGGTGCTACTGCTATTATTATTTCAACGATTGGTTACGTGTTATACACGGTTATCGTTAACGCATCTGGGTTACCTTCCCAGACGGTCATCTTCCCTCAATCACTGGGAATGATCTTGGGCGCTACGATTTTCGTCCTGTTCTCCCATCAAAAGGTGATGCACAAGGCAACCGCCAAGAACATTATGACCGGGATTGTCTGGGGTGTCGGGAACTTCTTCATGTTCATGGCTATTCCATCGATTGGACTGGCAATTAGCTACTCCTTAGCACAGTGTGGGATCGTTATTTCCACCTTCGGGAGCATCTGGTTATTGGGCGAAAAGAAGACTGGCCGCGAAATGGTCTACATCACGATTGGTTCACTCCTCGTTGTTGCTGGTGGGGTAACCCTTGGTTTAATGAAATAGTTTACATGAGGTTAGTAACGATGGTTGCTGACCTTTTTATTTTTGAAAAAATGTGGACTAGACCATTTACTTTCCGGGTGGTTGCGTTATAATGGACTAGTCAATAACAATAAAAGTGAGGTTTTCTTAATATGGCACATATCGCCTTTGATCTTTCGAAACTTGAACCATTTGTTCATGACAACGAATTAGGAGAAATGCAAGCAATGGTGACGGCGGCTGACGCCGAATTACGCCAAGGTACCGGTGCTGGTAGCGATTTCCGCGACTGGTTAACGTTACCTAAGGACTACGACAAGGAAGAATTTAGCCGCATCAAGGCTGCAGCAAAGAAGATTCAATCAGACTCTGCTGTATTGGTCGTTATCGGTATCGGGGGTTCTTACCTGGGTGCTAAGATGGCCGTTGATTTCTTGAACGACACGTTCTTCAACTACTTGCCAGCCGACAAGCGGAACGCCCCACAAGTCTTCTTTGCAGGGAACTCCGTCAGTGCTGACTACGTTCACGATCTGATCAACTTGATCGGCGACCGTGACTTCTCCGTTAACGTGATTTCCAAGTCCGGGACCACGACGGAACCTTCTATCGCCTTCCGGATCTTCAAGGACATGTTGGTCAAGAAGTACGGTGAAGACGGTGCGAAGAGCCGGATTTACGCTACGACTGACAAAGCGCGTGGTGCCCTCAAGACTGAAGCCGACGCTGCTGGTTACGAAACCTTCATCATCCCTGATGGTGTCGGTGGTCGTTACTCCGTGTTAAGTGCTGTTGGGTTATTACCTATCGCTGCTTCTGGTGCCAACATCGATGAACTGATGCAAGGTGCTGCTGACGCTCAAGACGCCTACACGAACCCTGATTTAACTAAGAACGAAGCTTACCAATATGCCGCATTGCGGAACATCTTGTACCGTAAGGGCTACACGACAGAATTACTGGAAAACTACGAACCACGTCTGCAGTACCTGGCAGAATGGTGGAAGCAGTTAACCGGTGAATCCGAAGGTAAGGATCAAAAGGGGATTTACCCATCTTCTGCTAACTTCAGTACTGACTTGCACTCCTTGGGTCAATACATCCAAGAAGGTCAACGGACGTTGATGGAAACGGTCGTTATGATCGACAAGCCACGGACCGACGTTGACGTGCCAACGGCTGAAGATGACCTCGATGGCTTAGGTTACCTCCAAGGTAAGAACATGGGCTTTGTGAACCAAAAGGCCTTTGAAGGGGTTGTATTGGCCCATACCGATGGTGGTGTACCTAACATGAGTGTTCATATTCCAGATACGACGCCATACACGTTGGGCTACCTGATCTACTTCTTTGAAGTTGCTATCGGTGTTTCTGGTTACTTGAACGGGATCAACCCATTCAACCAACCTGGTGTTGAAGCTTACAAGACCAACATGTTTGCCCTGTTGGGTAAGCCTGGTTTTGAAAAGTTAGGCAAAGAATTAAACGCTCGACTTTAATTTAACTTAAACTTAATGGAGACTCTTAGCTCGCTTGGGCTGGGAGTCTTTTTGTTTTCAGCGACGGTCCGAGCCGGTTAGTTCGGTGAATGAACGGTTGGGTCAATGGCGTGCTTATGCTAGAATTAGTTCTATTGCGCGTGACGCGGGGAACACATCTCACGACTACCGTCTTTAGCGGTGGTCAAGTGGATACTGAGTTAGTGGTTAAAATATTACGAGACGTGAAGTTTTGATTACAGATTCGTGGTATCCCTTGAGATGTTGGCAACGTCCCAGTAATATTAGTAAGGGGAATATTAACAGTTTAATTATTGTGTCAAACGGAGAACTAGGGATTATTAATTTAAGGGAGAGAATATGTTGAAGGTTTCAAAGAAAAACTATTGGATTTATACGCTGATCTTTATTGTGCTAGTCGTCTGTCTCTACGGTATCTTCATTCTGACAGGCAAGTCGTTCATCTGGGAAGGGGACGGCCTGGCACAACATTATCCTGTATTGGAAAAGTTCTACACCTGGCTTCATGAGGGAAGTCTATCAGGGTGGTCTTGGAATCTGGGCTTAGGCGCAGACAAAATGACGACCTTCTCTTATTATGTCCTTGGAGATCCATTCAGTTATCTAATTTGGTTCTTCCCCAAGCATAGCATTGAGCTGGGCTATAACCTGCTGATTCTCTTGCGGCTATATGTGAGTGGCTTGGCGTTCATGTTGTTTGCGCGGCAACGAGGCTTCAAACCGGGGAGTCAATTACTGGGGACATTGACTTACACGTTTACGGGGTACTCTCTGTACGTTAGCATCCGGCACCCATTCTTCTTACTGCCGATGATTCTATTTCCATTGTTAGCTTATGGTATTGACCACGTCTATCAGGGGAAGACGTGGGTGCCATTGGCGATCTTTACGGGATTGGCACTTGTCAGCAACTTTTATTTTGCCTACATATTGGCGATTGGGAGCTTGGTTTACGCGGTGCTGCGCTATCTGACGGTCCGCGAAACGATTGCGCAGAAGGGCTGGCCGCTGATCTTCAAATTAGTCGGCGCTGGCTTGCTCGGTTTCTTATTGGCCGGCATCATCTTTATTCCGTCACTGATTGGGGTCTTCACTTCAACCCGGGCGACGGGGAACTTTGCCAATGGTTACTTCGTTTATCCGTTGAATTACTATCTGCGGTTGCCTAATGCGCTGGTGACAACTGGAAATGCGATGCGTTTCTGGGCTAACTTAGGTTTAGCTGGGCTGACCTTCCTGAGCTTGATGTACGTTGTGCGGCATGCGCGGCGCTATCTGTGGTTCGACGTGGGTCTACTGATCTTAGTGATTGGGTCACTACTGCCAGAAGTCGCAGCCGTAATGAACGGGGGAACGACGCCATCACAGCGGTGGTTGTTACTGGGGTGTTTAGCCTTCAGTCTGTCAGTGATGTACTTCATTGACGCTTTGCCGCGGATCGACCGCAGTGATCTCTCAGCCATGATTGTGGGGACACTGTTCCTCCTAGGATTAGTCTGGGCTGCTAACGGCTTTATTTTCAGCAATCAGCCCCATGACTTTGTGATCTACGGGTTGCTTCTACTAACGTTGGGGGCTATCGTGGTCGGCCACTTCTATCAGTGGTCGCGTCATCAGGTCATCTGGACGTTGCTAGCCTTGCTCAGTCTGAATATCATCGCTAACGGCTACGGTTACTTTAGTCCCAATTCTGGCGGTGCCAGCAACCAATTGCTGCATCGAGGCGTGGCGACGAAATTCCAGAAGAACTTCTATGATGGGGCTGAGAGTTACGTGAAGGCCCAACCTGGCTTTAAGCGGAGTTCTATTAGCAAGTACTATTACTTTAGTAATGAGGCCAAGACCAACATGGGGATGAATCTGGGCGCTCACGATATCATGTCTTACTTCTCCATTCAAGATGGGTCCGTGGGGAACTTTAGTGAAGAACTGGCGAACTCACAATTTAAGATGAACAAACCGATTAACCAAGCGGATAGTCGGACCACCATGAATAATCTGTTGGGGGTCAACTACATTTTTGCGCGGAGTAATCAACTGAAAACACAAGGATTCCCTTACGGCTACCAGCCGGTCAAAAAGAACGGGACGATTCTCAAGTATCAGGATGAACCCGTCCATGATTTGGGGAACAACTATGATACGGTTATTTTGAAGTCTAAGAATGCCTTGCCGTTGGCTTACCTGCAGACCAAGCAGTTAAGTGCTAAGCAGTTCAAGCAGCTTAATGGGAGCGATAAGGAGCAGGCGTTGACGTATGGTGCCCTCGTTGATAAAAAGGCGAAGGGGGTGCCAACAACGACATACCATAGCCAGAATCGTGAGCTGGGCTACGCGACTAAGGCGGATAACAGTACCGTAATTGATAGTCTGCAACAGGTCATGAAGTTCCGGCAACAAGGGAACCAAATGGATCCTGATCTGATCACAACGACCAAGTCTTCGTTGATGCAGACCAATCAGGACCGGTCGGTGAACATTACTGATGATAAGGGCCGTTTGGAACAATTGACGGGACAGAACCGCACAGCACTGAAACAAAACGCGTTGGCTAACCAGAAGTCGCTGCATAAGATGGTTAGTGATAATCAGAATTTACCAGTCAATTACAAGCTACATCTCAAGCATCCTAAGCAGAATAAGGGGACTGAGTTGTACTTGGAGCTTGACGGGATTCAGGCTGAACGACTGAGTGTAAAGGATAAGTACCAAGCAAAGAAGAACACGAAGGTCTTCAGTAACCAGGCGTTTTCTGGGATTGAACGAATCAATCAGTTGCGGTCCGGTCTGTGGAATATGAGCGATGGTGCCTATTCAGTCACGGCAACAACGGCCAACAACGTCTCAAGCTTCAGTCAGTTTGGGCAGTCGAACTTGTCGGACTATCAAGAAAAGCACCACGTTCTGTTGAACTTGGGCTATTCTGCTAAAGCACGGAAGAATATCAAGTTGACGTTCCAAGGCGTTAAGAGCTTGTCTTTCAAGTCGGCTAAGCTCATTGCGGTGCCATTTGGTAGCCGATACGACCAGCGGATGTCACAGCTCAAGCACCAAGGCTTACAGGGCTTAAACGTGAAGAATGACCGGGTTACGGGGACCTCACGTGCACAGCAGGCTAGTGTGCTGACAACTTCGATTCCGTACAATACGGGTTGGCAGTTGACGGTGGATGGTAAGAAGCAAGCTATCACCAAGGTCAATGTGGGTTTTGTAGGCGCACGTGTGGCCGCTGGTGAGCATAAGATCGAGTTGACTTATCACACACCAGGACAACGTATCGGGATCGTCATGACGGTCGTTGGGGCGCTGACTCTTGCGGTGACTGGCGGCTATAGCTACTGGTGCTGGCGGAAACGACGTTAAATTAGGGTAAATTAAAAGCACCTCTCGTTTGAGACGGGGGATGCTGACATGAGGTCACGTTGCGTAAATGGCAACGTGACTTTTTTAGTTGGGGAGATTGTAAAATATAACCGAACACTTGTAGACAAAAAAGCCCATAGAGGCCTTTAATAGAATTACCACAACACTATCAAAGGAGAACCTCTATGAGTAAGTCTACTTTATCATTTCAAGAACGAGCTGTCATCCAAGATTGGCATGATTCCGCAAAATCACTGCGATCAATTGCGCGACACCTTAATCGGAGCGTCTCGACCATCTCTTATGAACTACATCGTTTACGGGACCAGCCATACTCTGCTACGGCGGCTCAGAATCAAACAACTTCGCGTCGCACTCAGCGGGGAAGAAAAACCAACTTGACCGCAAATCTCAATGATTTTATTACTGAGGGGATTCGTGTACGGCATCTCTCTTTTGCACAAATTGCACAATTAACCGGTGAGGCTAAGCGAAACTTCTATAATTGGTTAGCTCAGGGCCGCTTAGAAATCACCTCTGAGGAGTTGCCTGATAGAGCTATTCGTTACCAGCGTAGCCATGAAACTCGCGGTAAGGCTGCTTGTGGTCGATCAATTGAAGAGCGAACTAACAACGGTCGCAAGACGATTGGTCAGTTCGAGGCGGACACTGTTCTATCCGGGAAAAAGAAAGGTCAAGCTTTGGCCACAGTGGTTGACCGCGCCTCACGTTTAACCATCACTCGCCGTTTATCTGGACGCGATAGTGGTGCGATGAAAGCTGTATTAGTGGATATTGCTAGCTTGTTGGGAGATAACTTTAAAACCGTTACGGTCGATCATGGTAAGGAATTCGCCAAATATCAAGAATTCGAAGACGAAACGGGCAAGCTTATGTACTTTGCGCATGCCTATTCTCCTCATGAACGTGGAACTAATGAGCAACGAAACAAAATATTACGGCGTTTTGTTCCTAAAGGGCGGCCCATCGAAGATATTACTGATGAAGAACTGGTCGATATCAATTGGAAAATGAACACCATGCCATTAGAATGCTTGAATTGGCGTACACCATTAGAGGTCTTCTGGGAACAGATGAGGTTCTAATAAGTGTTCGGATAATTCTTGCAATCTCCCGTTGTAATTGAAAAAATCCCAGGCCAATACGGTAAACAGAATAATTAGAAATACGAGTTCTGCGAATAGGTAGTGGTGGGGTGGTGTCTGGCGACGGCCCATCATGACTGTAACCTTGGACGAGCTGACAAAGTGGAATGGCGATGAGAAATTCGTAAAGATACTGGGCGAGCATGCGGTAACTTTTTCAAATTAATTTCCCTCCAGACTAGGTTGATAACTTGACCCAAGTTTACCGAAGTCAGGGGAGATTGGCAAGAAGTTTATCTATTTAATTGTTAATAATATATAATTAAATTTATACTCACAAGATTGTTGATTTTTGGCAAAAATAAAAGCCTCAAAACGCTGATAAATCAACGTTTTAAGGCTATCGTGTGAACTACTGATCACCCGCACGGGGCTCGAACCCGTAACTCCGCCTTGAGAGGGCGACGTCTTAAACCAGTTTGACCAGCGGGCAATGTCATTAACTAGGCAATTACTAATGTACGCTATTCCTGGAAAATTGTCAATAATTCTCTGCATAAAATTACATTGAAATGGGAATTCATACAGTTTGCCGAACTTTTTCAGGAAAACTGGTTGACACTAATATCCAAACAAGTTAATATTAAATAGTTGTTTCGACAACGAGCCTTATTGGGTATTCGCCAAATTGGTAAGGCAGCGGACTCTGAATCCGTAAGTTACTGGTTCGAGCCCAGTATACCCAATCGATAACATTCGTAGTCGTCAGTCAATGTGAAAACGTTGATATGACGGCTTTTTTGTTTTTCTCAAAAGCACAATTTACCGTAAACCGGAGCCAAATCCGGAGCCAGTATAGCCAAAAGGACAGCCAAAGACATTCAAAAGGACATTCACTTCTGCAGATTAACTAAATAGTCTACTGGCAGGCAAAAACTAAGCCTGAGGTATAAGCAATGACGCCTATACCTCAGGCTTAGTTTTTAAATTAGTGGCGTTTCTGATGGAACCAGAGACCACTAGCCGTGATTAACAGAGCGATTCCAGCAATGGTTAGAATCCAACTGCTAGTCTTGCGTTCCCCAGTTTGTGGCAACTTGCCACCCACGTAGGTCTTGCCCGCGGCTACACTTGGCTTAACGTTTCCAGCAGCTTGAGTCCCAGTCCCTGAACCATAGCTATTGGTTGCGGCGCCATTGCTTGATCCGGAGATGTTACTACCAGCACCGCCAATCGTGACGTTGCCACTGCCTTGGTTAGAACCAGGGTGGTGGGTGATTGGCTTAGTCGGAATCATTGGCTTGTTTGGCTTTACAGGTTTTACGGGCTTCACAGGCTTTACTGGTTTCGTTGGCTTTGGCGGCTTGACGGAAGGGGTTGGCTCTGGCGTTGGTTCCGTTGTCCCAGGATTTTCTGGGTTGGTTGGCGTCGTGATTGGTGGCGTTGTCGTCCCAGGATTCCCAGGATTCCCAGGATTCTCAGGGTTCTCAGGATTTTCTGGATTCGTCGGTGGTGTGGTTGTCCCGGGTTCTTCGGGGCCTGCAATGCCGGGTGATTTGATATCCACAGCGGCAACACTGACTTCAGCAGCAGAACCTGCTTTGATCTCAAACGGAATTGGCGTCTGATCCAGCTCATAGCCCTCGGGTGCTTTAATCTCAATGAATTGATAGTTACCAGCGGCTAGTCCACCGTAAGTGATGGTGCCCTCGGCGTCTGTCGTCTTAGTCGCAATGACGTTGCCAGTAGCGGCATCCCGGATTTCGTAGACGGCGCCAGCCAAGGCATTACCGGTGGCTTTGTCGGTCTTCGTTAGCTTGACGACACCAGAGTCGCCTTCTTCGGAGCCACCATCGCTGCCATTATCACCGTTACCGGTACCACTACCGCCCCAAACGATTTGCGAGCCAACGGTTTGACCGTTTAAAGTGGCGTTGTTCTTCCAAGCACCACCGGTTCCCGAGATATCTGGCTTGGTGTGGTAAGTCATGTTAACCGCAGTCGTTACGTCATCAAAGGTGAAGATGACGGTGCTGTTGCTGGCTTCGACACTAGGCGTGATGGAGCCGCCGTCACCGGCGAAGCTACCCGTATTGTCGAACTTCCCAGTTTGCGCGTGGACGCTCCCGGGAACGTAGGTCTGACCAGGACCCAGGTTATCGGTGATCACGGTTTGCCCTAAATGGGTACTGTTAGGGTTGAACGCAATATTCCAGGTGAGCAATGCTGGCGATCCATCCGAATTACGTTCAGCAACCCAACCGATCTTGTTGATTCCCCAATCGAGGCCGACGTTGGCATTTTCTTCCGTCCCTTTGACGTAGAAATGCAGTTCACCATTGCGGTTAGTCGCGGTACTGGACAGCGTATCGTTGAAGGTGATGGTCCCAGTGTTTTCACCTTCCTTGATTGAAAATGTCCCGATCTTACGGCCACTATCATCGTAGAGTGGGAAGGTGACATCCCGCCGACCCACAGCAGTATGAGGGAAAGTAACGGTTGCCGTATCGCCATCTTGGATGGTTACGCCATCAGGAATGCCCCACTTGTAGTCAAGCGAGTAGGTATCCCACTTACTGAGGTCACTACCGTTGGGAATGACCTTACCATTGACGTCCGTAATAACCGCATCGTTTTCACCTAAACCGGAGACGTCGATATTCTTGGCGTGAGCAGTGACTGAGCTAACACCGATACCCCCGATAAAGAAAATGAAAATGGCTATCAGGATGCCAATGATTATATTGGCTTTCTTTCTTTGCATCGTAATCCTCCTCCAATCCACTAGTGTTTGCAGTCCACTGGTTGATCAAATATCAATCAGAATAACTGCTAGTGTTGGAAATACTTTATTTAAGACATTTCATCCACTGCTCTGTATTTACTATAGTGACAATCTGAGAGAGTAGGGCATCTGTGAGAAAAAAAGAGTGGGGTTGAAGTAAGATTGCAGCGTAACCGCCATTTAATGTTGTTATTCAGTTGAATTTATCAAAATAATCGTGCCACTAACGTTGATGCTAAGCGATTTGATGGACATTTTAATTAACGGATTAAAGGTTGCAAACGGAAAAGGTTCTGGTAGAATTTAGGCAATAAAAAACGCCATTCCGTGGAATGACGTGGTGAGGCTGAATTAAAATGTGTCACCGTCTAGCTTGAACAGGTGGGGCTTGCCGTAGAACCAACCCTGACGCAGATCGAGTTCCAGATCGTCGGCCATGTCGCCTTCTGCCTGGTTCTCGACACCTTCAAGAATCAACCGTAACTTGTATTGCTTGGCAATCTTCTTCCAGAACTTTAAGTTTTCTGGAATTTCATCTTCGCGGCCTTCTTGCCGGAAGTTTTGCATGGCAAATTTAATTTCGCTCGCGTAGGACAAGATGGGTTCCAAATGGTCGTACGTATTGACACCGGTACCAATATCGTCCAAGCTTAATTGAATGCCGTGCTCGTCAAAGTAGCGGACTTGGTCAATGATTTGCTTGTTCGTGACCTTCTTATCCGTCACTTCTTCAGTAACCTCGAGTACCAAATTAACGGGATAAATTTGAACCTGTGCCTTGATGATGGCTTGAGCAATGGTTGGATCGATGAATTGCCGTTGATTAACGTTAAATGATACGGAGCCAATCTTTAACATTAGTTTTTGGGCGGTCCGTGCGATCAGGTCGGCCTGGATGTCGATCGGAATCGATTCGAAGTTGTGCGGGAGGACCCATTTGCCGTCAACTTGCTGCCGAATCAGCAATTCATAGCCGATGAGCGAGTTGTTTAAAACGTCTAATTGGGGCTGTAAAAAATAGCGATACATAATCTCGTGATCCTCCTTTTTTAGTCTGTCTGCTTCCATCATACTTTATTTGAAGGAAATAGAATAGGGGTTTTACAAAAAGAAGGGAAACGGTGCCTGAAATTTTGGTGTTACAGGTTAACTTATTGGAGTGACAAAGAGCTATGGCATTATCAAGCAGTTTGGATTATAGTAAGACTAGTATATTATTTCATATTATTGGCAATGTTATTTAGTGATTACTGACGTGACATGAATAACGCTTCCCATCGTGGGAAATTACCGAATAGCAAGGAGATTGATCAGATGACTTGGTCAGTTTGGTTAGTACCACCAATGATCACTAGTATCTTTTTCGTTTTAGGTGTGATCACCCTGTACTGGTCAATTTTAAATTGGGTGACGGCTAAGGCGGAGTCACAGAACAAACCAGTTAACATTAAAAATATTCGGGTCGCCGTGGGGACAACATGTGCGGTCGTTTCAGTCTTTGCGCTTCAACTCATCGTGCGCGATAGTCAGTTGTCGTGGACGTTTACCAACTTTCAATTAATTTTATTGATTTTTGTCGCATACTTCTTGCAGGTGCGCATTCCCTATTGGTTAATTGTATTAGCTGGGATTGCGTTCATGCTCCTCAATGGTAATATTAGCCAACCCCTGTCATGGGTCTATACGGGCTTATTTGTAGTCTTCTACGTTTTTTCTTACGTACAGAGTACCCACTTGTGGCGTTGGCCGTTTACGCGTTACGCGACCGTCGCTTTAGGTTTTGCATTACCGCTGTGGTATTTGGTCAAAGTGCGGTTTAACCTCTCTTGGAGCACGTATGCCGAAGAGATGATTAACTATATGATCCTGGTGTCGCTGATGTACGGCTACTTTAAGATTCAGGATAAGGATCGCCGGATCAAGGATCGGCTGTTCCAATCGGCCAACTGGGATGCATTGACTAAAGTCCAGAACTTCGCCGCCTATGATCGGGCAATCGGCTATGAATTTCGGCGGAGTGCGGGTCACGATACGGATCTGTCGATGGTGATGTTTGATATCGACCACTTCAAGTGCGTTAACGATACGTATGGTCATCTTGCGGGGGATGAAGTGCTCAAGCGGGTTGCCAGTACCGTGGCTAGCACATTGAAAGCCATTGACCCTAAAGTTGTCCTGTATCGAACCGGTGGGGAAGAGTTCAACATTATTTTTCGGGAGATTGTAAAATATAACCGAACACTTGTAGACAAAAAAGCCCATAGAGGCCTTTAATAGAATTACCACAACACTATCAAAGGAGAACCTCTATGAGTAAGTCTACTTTATCATTTCAAGAACGAGCTGTCATCCAAGATTGGCATGATTCCGCAAAATCACTGCGATCAATTGCGCGACACCTTAATCGGAGCGTCTCGACCATCTCTTATGAACTACATCGTTTACGGGACCAGCCATACTCTGCTACGGCGGCTCAGAATCAAACAACTTCGCGTCGCACTCAGCGGGGAAGAAAAACCAACTTGACCGCAAATCTCAATGATTTTATTACTGAGGGGATTCGTGTACGGCATCTCTCTTTTGCACAAATTGCACAATTAACCGGTGAGGCTAAGCGAAACTTCTATAATTGGTTAGCTCAGGGCCGCTTAGAAATCACCTCTGAGGAGTTGCCTGATAGAGCTATTCGTTACCAGCGTAGCCATGAAACTCGCGGTAAGGCTGCTTGTGGTCGATCAATTGAAGAGCGAACTAACAACGGTCGCAAGACGATTGGTCAGTTCGAGGCGGACACTGTTCTATCCGGGAAAAAGAAAGGTCAAGCTTTGGCCACAGTGGTTGACCGCGCCTCACGTTTAACCATCACTCGCCGTTTATCTGGACGCGATAGTGGTGCGATGAAAGCTGTATTAGTGGATATTGCTAGCTTGTTGGGAGATAACTTTAAAACCGTTACGGTCGATCATGGTAAGGAATTCGCCAAATATCAAGAATTCGAAGACGAAACGGGCAAGCTTATGTACTTTGCGCATGCCTATTCTCCTCATGAACGTGGAACTAATGAGCAACGAAACAAAATATTACGGCGTTTTGTTCCTAAAGGGCGGCCCATCGAAGATATTACTGATGAAGAACTGGTCGATATCAATTGGAAAATGAACACCATGCCATTAGAATGCTTGAATTGGCGTACACCATTAGAGGTCTTCTGGGAACAGATGAGGTTCTAATAAGTGTTCGGATAATTCTTGCAATCTCCCTTTCCCAATTATGATGTAGACCAGACCAGGGAAGTTGCCCAGCAAGTCTTCGATGCCGTGAAGAATCTGACCATTTCCTACAATGATGTGGATATCAACGTGACCATCTCCGTAGGGGTCTCCGCGTTGAGCGTGAAGGACAGCAACCCCTTGGACTTTTACAAGCGTGTCGATGCTAACTTATACCATTCGAAACAAAACGGCCGGCAGCAGATTACGGTTGGCTAATTTTTGGTTAAACTGAGCGCGAATTCGTGAAAACTAGGCGGCTATCGTGTAAAATGGTCTTCTAGTCATGGCAGGTTCATGACGGATTGGAGCGATCACCGTGATTTTATTATTACTTTTGTTATTACTGCTATTCCCGCTGTTGCGACTGATGTTCGGCTTGGCAGGCTGGCTATTAGGTATCGTGGGAACGCTCATTATCGGGGCCATCGTCTTCGTTGCGTTTGCGGCATTCTTCCGCTTCTTCATCGTTGCTGCGTTGGTCATCGGTGGTGGCGTCTGGGCCTCACACGCCTTGTTCAGTTAGGCTAAGCCCCCAGCATCATCTAAATTTTATAAATTGAAAAGCGCTCAGAACACAATCGTTCTGGGCGTTTTGTCTATCTAAATGGGGTGCTGAGGGTATTAAAAAAAGCCGCGACGCTGGTCGGGGCTTTCTAGACGGTTCGCTATTCAAATGACATTTCTACGAGGTAGGTGTGTTCACTCGTGACGTAACCGGTGGTAATCCAGACTTGTTGGTAGTCGAGCTTTGAACTGTTTGTCCGTTCAAAGAAATCGTCCAGCAGGTCGCCGTTCTTGGCTAGGAAATCTGCACCCATGCGGTTGACCAGGAGGTTGTTCTCCGGGAAATAAATATCGGCGTTAGCCACTGGGACCGTATCGGGAACCCCGACGCTGACAACATTGCTGTTGGGTTGGGGGATAAAGTTAACCTTGTCTTGGTGTCGGTGAATGTATGATAAAACGTTATAGATCGAATCTGAGTTGCTCGCCACAGTTCTTTTCTCCCTTCGATGTCTATATTGTAACAAATATTTTCAGGTTTACCAGTGCTTCGCCAAGAGATAATCAGTTATTGCAAACGAATTTCAGGCGAGTATAATTATCGCATATGTAGTTTATACAGTTTCCAGAGAGCAAATAGAGAAAGAAGGCCAAAATTCAATGATGCGACTTGCCCGTAAACACTTGGACTGGTGGGCAGTGGTCCTTGCTGTGGGCTTTATGATCATTCAAGTTATCTGTGATCTTTCGTTGCCGACGTTAACCTCCGATATTATTGATAAAGGGATTGCGCAAAACGACATTGGTTACATCTGGCAGACCGGTGGTAAAATGCTCTTGCTGAGCTTTATCGGGGTGCTCGGGTCCGCAGGTAACGTTTACTATGCAGCGACCCAATCACAGAAGATGGGCCAACGAATTCGATCATCACTGTTTAAGAAAGTAACGTTTTCCTCGACCGAAGAGTTTGAAACGGTGGGGAATGCCTCACTGATTACGCGGACGACCAACGATGTGGTTCAGATTCAAAACGTCATGGTCCAAATGCTGCGGATGATGTTGATGGCACCAATCATGTTGATCGGAGCCGGGGTACTGGCCTACGTCAAGAGTCCTAAATTAACGCTGGTCTTCTTGGTGGCGTTACCGGTATTGGCTATCTTTACCGGTGCCATCATGTACTTTGCCGTGCCGTTATTTAAGAGCTTACAGAAGAAGATTGATCGGATTAACCTGACGTTCCGTGAAGGTCTGACTGGGGTCCGGGTCATCCGGGCCTTCAATCAAGATCAGTTTGAACAAGACCGGTTTGAAGGGGCTAACCAAGATTACACGCAGACCGGGATTAAAGTTTTCATGATTGTTTCCTTAATGTTCCCAATTATCACACTGATTATCAGTGGCACCAACATTGGTATCGTATGGTATGGGGGGCAATTGATTGCGAGTCAATCGATGGCCGTCGGGAACATGGTGGCGTTCATGACTTATGCCACGCAGATTCTGATTAGTTTTATGATGGTTTCCATGATCTTCGTCTTCGTTCCGCGGGCCCAGGCGTCCGCTGCACGGATCAACGAAGTCATGGACCTAAAGTCAAAGATCACCGATGCCGACCAACCCGCTAATTTAACGGATGAAGCCGCTAGTTTGACCTTTGATCACGTGAACTTCCGTTATACCGGTGCCGAGGAATTGGCATTGACTGACGTGAACTTTAGCGCAACGGCTGGCCAGACGGTGGCGATTATTGGGGGGACTGGTTCTGGGAAATCCACGCTGGTTAACCTGATTCCACGGTTGTTCGATCCCGAAAGCGGGCAAATTCGTCTGAACGGGACCGCACTGACCGCCGTGAGCCAACACGACATCCACGGGGCCATTTCGATTACCCAACAGAAGGCTGTGCTGTTCTCCGGAACAATTCGGAGCAACATGGTCTATGGGATGCCGGACGCGACTGACGAGCAAATTTGGCACGCCTTAGACGTGGCTCAGGCCAGCGACTTCGTTAAAGAAGAGGGTGGCCTGGACGCGACCGTTGAACAGGACGGGGATAACTTCTCCGGTGGGCAACGACAACGACTGGTCATTGCGCGGACCATTTTGAAGCCTGCCAGCGTCTACATCTTTGATGACTCGTTCTCAGCCTTGGACTTCAAGACTGATTCCTTACTGCGACAGGATCTGCGGAAGGATGAACAGGTTCAAAACGGGGTCACCGTCATTGTCGCGCAACGGGTTTCCACCGTTGCCGATGCTGACCTGATCTTAGTCATCGATGGTGGGAAGATCGTGGGTCAAGGCACGCACGATGAACTTAAGGCTACCAACAAAACGTACCAAGAAATTCTGGACTCACAACTCCGAAAGGGGGAAGTCGTCGATGCGTAATGGACGCGGATCCGCAACTAAACAGCGGCCACAAAGTTTCTGGGGCACGACGATTCGGCTCTTCCGTTATATGGGCCGCTGGATTCCAGGAATTGTGATTGTGTTGATTTTTGCCGCAATTGCCGTTATTTTACAAATTAAGACGCCTAAGATTTTAGGGAAAGCCACCACGGAACTCTTTAAAGGCGTGATGAAGGGCCAAGCTGAGTTGAAGGCGGGGTTGCCGATTCACAGCTTACCCGTGAACTTTGACAAAATTGGTCAAATTTTGCTGGTCGTGGGAATCATGTACGCCGCTGCCGCAGTCTTCAACGTGATCCAACAGGTTATCATGAACTGGATCGCGCAGAAGGTTGTGTACCAACTTCGGCGTGACTTGAAGCAGAAGATGCAACACCTGCCAATCGGTTACTACGATACTCATAGTAACGGGGACTTAATGTCCCGGATGGCTAACGATATGGATAACATCGGGGGCACACTGCAACAGACACTGTCGCAAATGGTGACGAGTGTTCTGACGTTCTTCGGGGTCCTTTACATGATGCTGACCATTAGTGGTTGGTTGACGTTAGTGGCCTTGATTTCAGTGCCACTGAGTCTGGTCGTTGTGATGATCGTCGCTCCCAAGTCCCAACGGTTCTTCGCCAGTCAACAGAAGAACTTGGGATTACTGAACGATACGGTTGAAGAGACTTACGCGGGTCATACCGTTGTGAAGACGTTCAATCGGGAACACGCCACACAGGAACAATTCGAAGAGCACAACCGGAAGTATTATCAATCTGCCTGGAAGGCGCAATTTGTTTCCAGTCTGATCTTCCCACTGATGAACTTCGTGAAGAACTTGGACTACCTGGCCGTTGCCGTTATTGGTGGGATTCAGGTTGCTAATGGGCAAGTTAGCTTGGGGAACGTGCAGGCTTTCCTGCAATATACCAACCAATTCTCCCAACCGATCACCCAGATGGCCAACCTGACCAACACGATTCAGGCGACGATTGCGTCTGCCGAACGGGTCTTTGCGGTCTTGGATGAAACCGATATGGATGAATCTGCCGATGCTGCCTTACCAGAGCACACGGCTGATGCGGGCAACGTCATTGAATTTGATAACGTGGCCTTCCAATACGATCCTAAGAACCCGCTGATTGAAGACTTCAATCTGAAGGTCAAACCGGGCGAAATGGTCGCGATTGTTGGGCCAACCGGTGCCGGGAAGACGACCATCATTAATTTGCTGGAACGTTTCTACGACGTGGGTTCTGGGCAGATCAAGTACCGTGGTGAAAATACCAATAGTGTTGCGCGGGCCGAATTGCGGAAACATTTCGCGATGGTGCTACAAGATACCTGGCTCTTCACCGGATCGATCTTCGATAACATTCGGTACGGTCGTGAGAACGCCACCGAGGAAGAAGTTTACGCGGCTGCTAAGGCAGCACACGCGGACACCTTCATCCGCCAGTTACCAGAGGGTTACGACACGGTGCTGAATGAAGCCGCAACGAACATTTCTCAAGGGCAACGGCAATTATTGACGATTGCGCGGGCCTTCGTAGCTGACCCAGATGTCTTAATTCTGGATGAAGCCACGAGTTCGGTTGATACCCGGACAGAAATGCTGATTCAACACGCGATGGAACGCTTATTGGCGGGCCGGACTAGTTTCGTGGTTGCGCACCGTTTGTCCACGATTCAAAACGCGGAGAACATTGTGGTCATGAATCACGGGCACATTGTTGAAACGGGGAACCACGACAGCTTGCTGGCGGCCGATGGTTTCTACGCCGACCTCTACAACAGCCAATTCGCCGGCAACAACTTGGCTTAACACCTAAGTTGTACGCCTGCGGCTGTCAGAGATTCTGCCTGCTGTGGGGACCGGTCCAAGCCAAGGCGCGGTCTTGGACCTCGACTTGAAACCGCAAAGTTCATGCGTTTTCAAGCTCGTCCCAGGGCCTAACCTGACTGAGAAACGTCAGCTAAGGCCCTCGTCACGGCTGGCGACATCTCTGACCTCCTCCGGCTAACATAGGTGTTTAGCGAGTGTTAGCCAGTTCAGGTGATGCCGAATATTTCGACCGGTGAATTAAATTTAAATTGAGAGGCCGTGGACAGCGATGTCTGCGGCCTCTTTTTTCGCTTGTTGTCAGACGAGTAGGGAAGCCAACCGTTAAGTTTTTATAATCCAGTGGCCGTGGTGGTCGGTTCCGGGGTAGAATGAATGCAGAGAGAAAGTTGAGGCGGTAGGAATGACGTATCCACAAACAAAAGCGGCGTTGCAGCGGTTGCTCACTGACGGGATCGTTCCCGGAGTTAGCTATGCCTTTATCGATGGCGATCGGGTCGAGACCGGTGAAATGGGGCAGGCGGCATTGGTGCCGCATCGTGAGGCTTTGCGGCCCGGAATGGTTTACGACGTGGCGTCGTTGACCAAGGTCGTGGGGACGCTGAGTGTGACGCTCCAACTCCTGGCGCAAGGGCGCTTGCGACTCACCGACCGGGTCAGTGACTGGTTACCGGCGTGGCAGGATCGGCGGGTGACAATTCGTCATCTGTTGACGCACACCTCCGGAATCATCGGCTATATCCCCAATCGTAATCAGTTGTCAGCGCCCGATTTGACGGCAGCACTCCTGCAACTGCACGTGGGGCCGACCTTCGACCGCAAGATGGTTTACGCCGACGTGAATTATATTTTCATGGGCTGGATCGTCGAACGGATACTTGGCGAGCCAATCCAGGTTGCCGCCCAACACCGTGTGTTGACGCCGTTGGGCATGGTGCACAGCACATTTACCCCGCAAGACGTTAGCCAATGCGTACCAACAGCAGTGACGCGTGAGCGCGGATTGATTCGCGGCACCGTTCACGATCCTAAAGGGTACGTGTTGCAGCGGCGTTGTGGGTCAGCCGGCTTATTTAGTACAGCCCAGGATTTGGCTACGTTCTGTCAGGCTTACCTGTATCCGGAAAAAGTGGCGGGGGTGTTGCCACCAACGTGGATTCATCGGTTGACGGCTGACTGGACGCCAAACGGTCAGGCCAACCGTTCACTAGGCTGGGCGTTGACCGCCTCACAGTGGCCGACTGCGCACCGAATCATTTGGCACTCAGGGTTTACGGGAACGTATCTGGTTATCGACCAGCAAGCCAAGCAGGCGATGGTCTTCCTGACCAATCGGGTCCATCCGGTGGCCCCAAATCTACCATACCTGGATCAGCGGAATGCCGTGATTGGTACTTATTTGGCTGAGAAGTAGGCAAAAGATTTGTCGCCTGCGGCTTCACTAGTTTTTAATTTACACAAAAGCTAAAGCAGAAGTTCCAATCAGACTAAGGTTAATCTCGAACTCTACAGGAGTTTCGTGGAAATAGATAGCTATTTGCTCATAGGAATCAAAAATTGCGTTGAACCAACGATGAACGTTGATGCAACGCAATTTTTATGTGTTATAGAATGAGTTGAAATACGATGACTCAATGCTACAAGTTAGTTGATGCGGCGGCTAAAACTAGTCTAGCCGGAGGAGGTCAGGGATGGCGCCAGCCGTGAAAACGGTGTTAGATCGGGTGCTTGATTCTTCCCGGTCTTACAGCGTGGGACGCGTTTGGAAACTCGCATGAACTTCGCGAGGTTCCAAACCGAGCTGGAAGCCCGTTTTTTGGCTGCAGGCGGTCCCCACAGCGGCAGAATCCCTGACAGCCGCAGGCGACATTTAACCGCGCTAGAAACTAGAAGGTTGCTGGAATTGGTAAAGCTTCCTGTTGGCTGAAATCAGCTTTGGGGAACTTGCGCTTGAGCGCAGCAATCAGCAAATGCTTAGCGATATCGCCGTTCCGCGTCAGAATTGGGCCGTGGAAGTAAGAACAGTAGACGTTCTTGTAAATCGCACCTTCCGTGCCATCTTCACCGTTATTGCCCTTACCACTGACGACGTTACCCAGTGGCCGTTCACCGGCCCCCAAGTAAGTCAGGCCTTGGTGATTCTCAAAACCGTGGTAGGTCTCACCAGTTTCCTGGTTCTTGATAACGATATCGCCGATAAAGCGATTGTGGTCCTGGGCTAACGTGTAGTGATCAAGGGCACCGATTCCCGGTAACTTTTCACCGTTGGCGCCGATGTAGTAGTGACCGAGCAGTTGAAAGCCACCACAGATGGCCAGAACGGGACCACCAGATTCGATGAACTTAGTGAGTTCGGCTTTCTTCGTTTGAATGTCTTGCGAGACGATGGTCTGCTCAAAGTCTTGGCCACCGCCGAAGAAGGCGAGGTCGTAGTCGGTGGATTGAAAATCCTCTTCCAGGCTGACGACCCTAACGTTTAAGTGAACGTCCATTTGTTTAGCGTAGTAGTTCAAAGCTAAAATATTTCCCACGTCACCATAGGTGTTCATGAGATTGCCGTACAGATGGGCCACGTTTAATTCGTAAGTCATACGCCCAATCCCTCCTTGATGTAGCCTTTTGTGGCTAGGATTTTTCGCATTTGTAGCATAGCCGTGTAGGTGGCGAGCACGTAGACTCGCTCCGTTGGGACCTGCTTGATCTCGTCGACGACCTTTTCCAAATTGGGTTCCACGATGTGTTTGTCATCGGGAATCCCAGCAACTTTCAGTCGGAAGGTGATGTCCTTGTAGCGTTCACCACCAGTGATCACAGCGGGAATGTCACGCTGTGTCAGCTGCTCGAAGTCGCCGTCCCAGATCCAACTGGTGTCGATTCCGTCGGCGTAGTTCGCGTTGAGCAGGCCAACTAGGGAGAACTTCTCCTTGTCGGTGCCAATCATGTGGAGCACTTGATCCAGTCCCACGGGGTTCTTGACCAGGATGATTGTAACCTGTTTACCATCGACATCGATGACTTCCTGGCGACCGAAGACTTGTTGGTTACCATTGAATGCTCGTGCAATCTGTGCTGGTGCAACCCCCATGAAACGGCCGACCGCGTATGCAGCCAGCGCGTTGTAGATGTTGTAGGTGCCCCCAACACCAATCTTGAAGGCGTGACCGTCGACTTCAAATTCGGAAGACGTTGGCGTTTGCTCGCCGAGCTTGGTCAAACGGTAGGTGAGTTCTGGTCGTTCAAAGCCACAGTTGGGGCAGAAGTACTTCCCTTGGTTACTGTAGGTCAATGAATGGTAGTGTAAGATGTGCTCACAGACCGGGCACAGTACGCCATCCGTGTTGGGCTTGGCTTTCATATCCTGGTCGGGTTGATCATCGAAGCCGTAGTATTCAATTGGGTTCGGTAATTCCTTAGAGTGGAAGATGGGGGAGTCACCGTTCGCGATGATCGTGGCATTGGGTGCCAGGGCAACCCCATCCAGAATCTTCTGATAGGTCGTGTAGATTTCCCCGTAACGATCCATTTGGTCCCGGAAGATATTGGTGAAGACGAACGCCTTGGGTTCGATGTACTGCGTGACCTTGATGACGTTGGCTTCATCGACTTCCAGTACAGCTAGGGGCCGACCAGTCTTGGGATGTTTAGCGTTCAAGAATGTCGTAACGATCCCTTGTTCCATGTTGGAACCGGTTGGGTTGGTCAGAATAGCTGGGTATTTTTGGTTGAGGACGGAGACCGTCAGCGCCGTCGTCAAGGTCTTTCCGTTGGTACCGGTGATGACGATGACGTCGTACTTAGCGCCCAGTGTCCGTAAAATGTTGGGGTCCAGCTTCAGCGTAATCTTACCGGGCAGAGAACTGCCCCCGTGAAGAAACGTGTGGAGAAACCAGTAAGAGGATTTCCCTGCGAAGGTGGCAAAGCCGCTTCTTAATGACATGGATATTTCGCTCCTTAATCGCGACAAGAATTTTTTAATGTCGGGTTCCTTAATATTCAAGCCTTAATTTTAGCATTCTTTTAGTGTTTAGGGGAGGACTATGCCTGAACTTTGACAAAATCCCAAGAACTTTGGCCGGCTCACGGTCGAATTTTCCAGCCTAATCAGCTATAATAGATGGAAACTGTCAAAAAGGTGGGAATAACGTGGCGCAGCTATTTTTTCGGTACGGTGCAATGAATAGTGGGAAGACCATTGAAATCTTGAAGGTCGCCCATAACTATGAGGAACAACATAAGCGGGTCATTATTATGACGAGTGGCTTGGACACCCGCGATGAGGTCGGCTACATCGCCAGTCGCATTGGACTCAAGCGAGAAGCTCATCCAATCTTCGAGACGACCAACCTGTACGACGAAATCAAGCGAATTGACGCTCACGCCAACTGTGTCCTGATTGACGAGGCCCAGTTTTTAAAGAAGGCCCATGTACTGCAACTGGCCAAGGTCGTGGACGAGTTAAAGATTCCGGTCATGACGTTTGGTCTGAAGAATGATTTTAGAAACGAACTGTTCGAGGGTTCTAAGTACCTCATGCTTTACGCGGACAAGATCGAAGAAATGAAGACCATTTGCTGGTTCTGCACCAAGAAGGCCATCATGAATCTCCGCTTCCATGACGGTAAACCAGTCTACGAGGGCGAACAGGTCCAAATCGGCGGTAACGAAGCCTACTATCCCGTTTGCCGGCGACACTACTTCAATCCGCCATTGAATCAGATTGGTAAGTAGTGAGGCACCAGTCGTGACTTATTCTGGGCGGGTAATCGTGAAAAAACATTGCGTGTCCCGTCAGATGTGGTAAGCTGGCTTAGCTAGAACCACGGGGTGTCGGTCGTGAGAGCGGTGGCACTTCTAATGAGTCTATAAATAAGCATCATCAAAATCGAAACGAGGTTAATCGAATGGACGAAATGTTTGACAAGCTCCAAGCCGTGGCCGATCGCTACGACGAGCTGAATGAATTGATCAGCGACCCCGAAGTCATTGCGGATACGCAACGCTTCATGGCCCTCTCTAAGGAAGAAGGGGAGCTGCGGGAAACTGTCGACAAGTATCACCAGTATCAGGAAGTCACCCAACAGATCAAGGATGACGATGAGATGCTTCGCGAAAAGCTGGACGATGACATGGATGCCATGGTCAAAGAAGAGTTGAAGGATCTCAACGAACAGAAAGAAAAGCTCGAAGAAGACATCAAGGTCTTGCTGTTGCCTAAGGACCCCAACGATGACAAGAACATCATCATGGAAATCCATGGGGCCGCCGGTGGGGATGAAGCCAGCTTATTTGCTGCTGACCTCTTTAGCATGTACTCCAAGTACGCTGAACGCCAAGGCTGGAAGATTGAAATTGTTGACGAGAACGCTACCGAAGTCGGTGGGTTCAAGGAAATCGTCATGATGATTTCCGGCGACAAGGTTTACTCTAAGCTGAAGTATGAAAACGGGGCACACCGGGTACAACGGGTTCCTGTTACGGAATCCGCTGGTCGGGTGCATACCAGTACGGCCACGGTCGGTGTCATGCCCGAAGAAGAGGATGTCGACATCGATATCGATCCTAAGGATATTCGAACCGACGTTTACCGTTCCTCCGGTGCCGGTGGTCAGCATATTAACAAGACGTCTTCAGCCGTACGAATGACCCACTTGCCAACCGGTATCGTGGTGGCTATGCAAGACGAACGGTCACAACAACAAAACCGGGCTAAAGCCATGACAATTCTGCGGGCGCGGGTCTACGACTACTACAAGCAACAAGAAGAAAGTGCCTACAACGCTGAGCGGAAGTCTGCCGTTGGGACGGGTGACCGTTCCGAACGGATTCGGACCTACAACTACCCTCAAAATCGGGTGACCGATCACCGGATTGGGCTGACTCTGAACAAGTTGGACCGGGTCATGAACGGGGAACTCGATGACATTATCGATGCCCTGATTCTTTCCGATCAAGCCGCTAAGCTTGAAGATTTAAAGAATAATGGCTAATCAACTAACTTATCTACAAGCACTTCGTCAGGGTCAAGCACAGTTGACTGCGGCGGGACAAGATTCGAGTGCCGCGCAGTATCTACTGACGGAGGCTCACGAGTGGACGTTCACCCAGCTGGTGCAAAATTACCGAACGGTGATGCCAGTGGCGGAGAGCCAATCGTTTCAGCAACAACTGAACCGGGTCGCAAACGGTGAGCCGGCACAGTACGTTTTAGGTCGCGCAAATTTCTACGGCCGGGATTTTCGGGTAACCGCTGCGACTTTGATCCCGCGTCAGGAGACGGAGGAGTTGGTGGCCTGGATTTTGGCTATCACCACGCCAGCGCCAATTCGGGTACTGGATGTGGGCACCGGGAGCGGTGCGATTGCTGTGTCACTCAAGGCGGAACGGCCTGCTTGGACGGTGACGGCTAGCGACATCTCTGCGGCAGCCGTTGCGGTTGCCCAGACTAATTCCCAGACACTGGCGGCTCCCGTTGACTTCGTGACGGGTGATCTATTCGCACCGGTTGCAGACCAGCGTTTCAACGTGATCGTGTCGAATCCGCCGTACATCGACCGCACCGAAGTCAACGTGATGGATGAGTCGGTCAAACGCTACGAGCCAGAGGGGGCGCTGTTTGCGGCGAACCATGGCTTGGCATTTTACCAACGCTTCGCAGCGGAACTGGCAACCTATTTGTTACCGGGTGGTCAGTTTTTTGCTGAAATTGGCTATCATCAGGGAGCTGCGGTCAAGACCATCTTCGAGACGGCCTTGCCAGCAGCCACGGTGACCGTGCGAACGGATATCAACGGCCATGATCGCATGGTTCGCGTGCAACTTTAGTTTTTGCGATGGGAGAGAAGAGAGAGTTTATGGAAACCAAGATTTTTCAACCAAATCAAATCGATGAAGCGGCCGCTGCCATTCAGGCCGGTGAATTGGTTGCGTTCCCCACGGAGACCGTCTACGGTCTGGGAGCGGACGCGACTAATGAAGCCGCGGTCAAACAGGTCTACCTGGCGAAGGGGCGACCAAGCGATAATCCACTGATCGTCCACGTGACCGGTGAAGACACGGTTAAGCAGTATGCCCAACCGTTGTCGGCCAAGGCCGAGGCATTGATCAAGACGTTCTGGCCCGGACCACTGACGCTGATTTTTGAGTTGCAGCCAGGGAAGTTGTCAAAGGCCGTCACAGGTGGTCTGACGACGGCTGCCTTTCGTAATCCTGACAATCAGGTTACGTTGGATCTGATTAAGGCGGCTGGAGTGCCGTTGGTGGGACCATCAGCTAATACGTCTGGTAAGCCGAGCCCAACGTTGGCTAAGCACGTCTACCATGATTTGAATGGCAAGATTGCCGGCATCTTGGATGATGGGCCAACCAAGGTTGGGGTGGAGTCAACGGTGCTCGACATGTCGACGGAAATCCCAACAATCTTGCGTCCGGGTGGTGTGACCGAAGAACAGCTCGAAGCCGTTATCGGTACGGTACGATCCAACCACCACAAGGTCGGCAAGGGTGAGATTCCGAAGGCGCCGGGGATGAAGTACAAGCACTATGCACCGAACGCCCAGGTCACTATCGTAGACGATGAAGCCGACTGGCCTGCCGCATTGGCTTGGGCAGCCCAACAGGACGGCACGATTGGCGTGATGGCCTTAGACCGGACACTGGCTAGTGAAGATCTGCCTGCCAATACAGAACCCTTCTCTTTGGGGGCTGATATGGATAGTGCGAGTCACCTGCTGTTTGCTGGGCTCCGGCACTATGACCTGGAGTCGCCAGTGACGGGCATCTTGGCACAAGGGTTTGCGGCTGAGGGCTTAGGAGCGGCGTACATGAACCGCTTGAACAAGTCCGCTGGTCAACAGCACTTTACGAAGTAGAGGACTTGGCTGTTCGATTACGTCGTTGCCTGTTTAATCTAAAATATAAGCATGATGGCGTCCAATCAATTCAGGTTGGACGCCATTTTTGAGTCATTGCGGGAAATCAACGTGACTGGTAATTTGACCGGGTCAGCTTATAAATAAAAGGTCAAGACATTGACGTCTTGACCTTACGATTTGACACCGAAAATTATTAGTAGAGACTAAAATTATTTGAGCTTTTTGACAAGATTGGCATTTGCGGTGATGTAGCCACCGGCGACTTTGTATCGCAGGGTGTCACCTTTGCGGAAATTTTTGGTGTTGGAGTAGGCCCAACCCTTAACGGTGAAGGTGGTCTTCTTAGCGAAATGTTTGTTCTTCTTCGTCAGGTTAACCGTATTGTATCGGTTAACCGCCGTCTTGGCTTGGATGCGTTTAGGCATCGAATGCTTGCCAGCGATGACCAGCTTCTTGTTGGCGGAAATGTATTTCCCGTTAGCGAGGGCGAAGCGGGTCGTCAGGTTGTGACTGACAATCTTCTTCACTTTGAGAACTTGGCCTTGCTTGTAGTGGGTCTTTTTACCAGTCAGGGGATTTTTAGTATAGGCGTTGAGGCCACTTGGGTTAATCACCGTAACTTCGGTTTGATTCTTGGCATAGTAGAGTGGCGCAACAAAATTGGTATTCGCAGTGATGTATCCGGTCATTCCTTTACCATTGAGGTCTTTAACCTTGTAGCGCTTGACGCCGTTCTTGGATGTTGCGGTGCCAATGACCTTGAACATTGGTCGGTTCATCCGCGATTTCTTGGCATAAGCCTGCTTGGGAGCTTGCTTACTGAAAGTTGGGGACCCATAGAGGCTGATTTTCTTGGTGGCGTAGACCACGCTGTCCTTCACGACAACGTCGGCCGCAGCCTTGCGATAGATGTAGGTGACGGATTGATCGGAACTGGTAAATTTACCGGATTCATCGCCGGTCGTCTTCACGAGCTTGTAGCCACTGATGCTGAGTGGTTCCGTCTTGTAATCATCGCCAAGCGAACCCGTTAAGGTTTTATTTGGTTTTAAGGTGTTGCCTTGGTCATCAACGTAGTGGACAGTGACGGGCTTGCTGGTCGCACTGGGCGCTGTTGTTGGCGCCGCCTTAAAGACGAAACAGTTCGGTGACGTTACTACGCTTAATTGGCCATCGGCGATGTCAATAGTCTTATTGGGAGCGCTACTATCTTTTTGTTGAATAATAAAGTTTTTGACGGGTTGCTTGAGTAAATCACTTTCCTTGTCCGCAGAGGCTTGAGGATCTAAGTGAGCCAGTCGTTCGGTTGGATCGGTTAGGTGGACGAAGGATATGTTGTTAAGAAACATTTGGGCATCAAAGTCGGCAGCAGTTTTACCAAAGTATTTGGTCACAGTATCAGCCATTTTAATATTTGGATAGATACTATCCATTTCCCTTAAATAGAACATGACGTTGTCATTTAAGTCTCTCTTGATGTCGCTATAGCTGCGTGTACTAAGTTTTGTTTGTGCCGCGACCTTATAGATCCAGGCATAGGCATAAGCATAATCGGTATAGTAGGTCGCCAAATCTTTCGGAGTAAAGGAGCTATTATCAAAATTGCGTGGTGCCAGGTAGTCCGCCAAGGTTTCATCCGGATCAACACTTACCCCAACCTTGGCGAGTTGAGTCATTTGACTTGCGGTAAAGTAGTTTGGACTGCCTTCAATAACATCAGTCGTGACGAACGGAAATGACTTGACGGTATTTATTTCCGCGGAAGAATAGCTCTGGGGAAGAGGATCCGCTGATGTTCCTGGATACCAGGGAACCTTGGTCGTCTGACCTTGTTCATCGGTGATCCAATTGTAAGGCGATTGAACCGATTCAAATTGATAGTTGACAGAGCCTTGAAGATCCGTTGCTTCGCTGGAGTCCGGATCAGTTGTTGCCGCTTGAGCCAGTGTCGGAGTGACGACACCACCCAGTAAACTTAATGTGAGGCCAGCTAGGACTAGCTGGCGAACTAATTTTAACATCTTATCACCTCATAATTTTCAACTGAATATACGATCAGTCTAGCACAATTTGAGGCTAAAGAAGCAGGCATGTTAATAAGTCAATTGCCCTGAATGAATTTAGAGACTTGTCGCTCACGTGTCTGGCAACACAGTCGTCCAACATGCCTGTTAGGCACGTTTATTCATAGTGGCAACATCATCGGGGTAATTGGGGGTTCACTTCAAAACGGAATCGCTTGGGGCCTTATTTAAGTAGGTGACGGTAATTATAAAAAGATAAATAGGCCAAACTTACCCCAGAGACTCAGAAAGTTTGGTAGAATTAACTTAATTACAGTTCAGGAGGGATCGCCATTGAATTTTAAAGAACAAGATCCAGCGTTATGGCAGGCCATTGCTAATGAAGAACACCGGCAAGAGGATACCATTGAGTTGATTGCCTCAGAAAACATTGTCAGCCACGCCGTTCGAACGGCTCAAGGCTCCGTGTTGACCAACAAGTACGCCGAGGGTTACCCTGGTAAACGCTATTACGGAGGGACCCAGTACATTGATGTTGTTGAACAATTAGCCATTGACCGTGCTAAGAAGCTGTTTAACGCCGAGTACGCCAACGTCCAACCCCATTCTGGGTCACAGGCTAATCAGGCCGTCTACGCGGCATTTTTGAAGCCTGGTGACACCATCTTGGGGATGGGTCTGGACGCCGGGGGCCATTTGACCCACGGTGCCAAGGTCAACTTCTCCGGGAAGCTCTATGAGGCCTACAGTTATGGCTTGAATCCCGAGACGGAACTCCTGGACTACGACATGATTCGTGATTTAGCCTTGAAAGTGAAGCCACAGCTGATTGTTGCTGGAGCTTCGGCATACTCTCGGATCATTGACTGGAATGCTTTCCGGTCAATCGCTGACGAAGTAGGGGCCTATCTGATGGTCGACATGGCGCACATTGCCGGGCTGGTAGCGACTGGATTGCATCCTAGTCCCGTTGGTATCGCTGATGTGGTCACGACCACGACGCACAAGACCTTACGGGGGCCTCGTGGGGGTCTGATCTTATCGCAGGCTGAGAATGCCAAGCGCATCAACTCCGCCGTCTTCCCAGGGACGCAGGGGGGACCACTAGAACATGTCATTGCCGGGAAAGCCGCAGCCTTCTTCGAAGACCTCCAGCCAGACTTTAAGGATTATGCCCAACAAATTATCACGAATGCTGCAGCAATGGCTGATGAATTCAACCAATTGCCAACAGTTCGTGTGGTCTCTGGCGGGACGGACAACCACTTGATGACATTGGATCTGTCTGCCACGGAGCTTAACGGGAAGCAGGCACAGGAGCTACTAGATAGCGTCCTGATTACGACGAACAAGGAAGCCATTCCAAATGAAAAACTCAGTCCATTCAAGACATCCGGTATTCGACTGGGAACGCCGGCAATCACGACGCGTGGATTCAATGCTGACGAGTGCCGCGAGGTGGCCCGCTTGATTGTGAAGACGGTCCTGAATCCTAATGATGACGCGGTATTAGCCGAGGTGAAGGCGCAGGTTCACGAGTTGACCCAAGCCCATCCTTTAACCGCATTGCCATAAAATTAATGAAAAAACGTTTTCATTAAAAATTAATCCGTTCTGGTAGCGTAGATAATGGTACAATTGTAAGAAATCATAAAGGAGCGTTTATTCATGGGGAAGTTTCAAGTACTCGACCACCCGTTGATTCAACACAAATTAACTATTATTCGGAATAAAAACTGTGGCACCCGCAGTTTCCGCGAGGTAGTTAATGAAATCTCGACCTTAATGGCTTACGATGTCTCACGCGACATGCCGTTACAGGATAAGGTTATTGAGACGCCAGTGGCTAAGATGACCGCCAAGGAACTTGCTGGTAAGAAAGTGGCAATCGTGCCAATCTTACGTGCTGGTATCGGTATGGTCGATGGGATCTTAGAGTTGATCCCCGCTGCTAAGGTTGGCCACATCGGGATGTATCGCGATGAAGAAACCCTGCAGCCCCATGAATATTTTGTTAAGTTGCCGTCAGACATTGATCAACGACAAATCTTTATTGTGGATCCAATGTTGGCTACCGGTGGGTCAGCAATCATGGCCATTGATGCCTTAAAGAAGCGCGGCGCTAGCGAAAAGAACATGAAGTTCGTGTGCTTAGTATCTGCACCAGAAGGGGTTAAAGCTCTGCAAGAAGCCCATCCAGACGTTGATATTTATGCGGCTGCCTTGGACGACCACTTGAACGAAGATGGCTACATCGTACCAGGTTTGGGCGATGCTGGTGATCGTTTGTTTGGGACGAAGTAAACTTTAAAGAGATTCGGCTTAGGGCCGAGTCTCTTATTTGTTTGTAGAATTTGTTCGGCACCGCGAAAGGGTTTTCGGCTTGACCGGACGCATTTGTCAGAAATGGCTTGACAACCCGAATTTGTTATGGAGCTGATTGCGCACGCAAGTAGACTGTGAAACCGGTTACTATCCTTTTCAGTACTAAGCTTTATCCAAGTCCCGAATAATGTTTAAACCGTGAAAAATTGTTTTGTTTTTTAGCTGAATTGGTGGTATCATTTCCAGTGTATTTGAATGGAGCGCTCGCTTCGTTCACTATTCCGCATTTCTCGAAAGAAAACTTAATGAAAATGTTGGGTGAAACCTTCGAGAAACCGCGTCCATATAGTGTTGAAAAGAGGTGATATTCGGTGAATGATGGTCCAGTTTCGACCTTCCAATTTCTGGGATTGACGTTTAGCACGGCCAACATTGTGTCAGCTTCGGTTGTCTTTTTACTTGTTGTTGCCCTGGTTTATTTTACTTCCAGACATTTGGCCATGAAGCCTACCAAGGGGCAAAACTTCTTGGAGTGGCTGATTGATTTTACCAACGGAATTTTGAAGGGGTCCATTCCTACCAAGGAAATTGGTGGTTTTGGATTGTACGGTTTCACTTTATTTATCTTCCTGTTCTTGTCAAACGAATTGGGATTGTTTATCAATCTCTCGTTGCCGAACGGTGCCACCATCGTCCGGAGTCCTACGTCGGATCCAATTACGACGCTGACTTTCTCATTAATGACGTTGATGCTTGCGCAATTTGCAGGGGTAAGTAAATTGGGTTACAAGACCCACTTCGGAAATTACATGAAGCCTTTTAAGGTCTGGATAGTTATCAGTATCTTTGAAGAATTCACGAACTTCTTAACGTTGGGTTTACGTATCTTCGGGGTTATCTTCTCTGGCGAAATGCTTTTGGGGATAATTTGGAAGCTTGCGGTTTCACATGGCATCGCAACGATGATAGTCGCTGTACCACTTGAAATGGCTTGGCAAGGGTTCTCAGCTTTCTTGGGAGCAATCCAGGCCTTCGTGTTCGTTACGTTGTCTTCAGTTTACATTTCTCAAAAGCTTGAAGTTGAGGAATAAAGTACTTATCTAATTTTAAGGAGGAAACAATTATTATGGGAGCTATTGCAGCTGGTATCGCTATGGCCGGAGCCGCTATTGGTGGTGGTGTTGGTGACGGTATTCTTATTTCCAAAATGCTAGAAGGTATGGCCCGTCAACCTGAACTATCAGGTCAATTACGGACTAACATGTTCATCGGGGTTGGGCTTATCGAAGCCATGCCTATCATTGCCTTCGTTGTTGCTTTGATGGTTATGAACAAGTAGTTAGTCGCAATGATGTTTATATCTGATAGTAGAAGGAGGTGTCAATAGATGCTCTCACATTTAGTGGTTGGCGCAGGGCTTTACTTTGGTGATTCAATTTTCTACGTCGTTTGTTTCTTACTATTAATGTGGATCGTTAAGGTCTTGGCTTGGAAGCCAGTGACCAAGATGATGCAAGATCGGGCTGACAAGATCAGTAATGATATTGACTCAGCTGAAAGCTCTCGGAATGAAGCCGCTGACTTAGTTCAGAAGCGTCAAACCGCATTAGCTAGTTCTCGGTCTGAAGCACAGACGATTGTGAACGATGCCAAGACCAATGGTCAACAACAGCGTGAACAAATCGTTACACAAGCTCAAACAGACGCACAGACGTTGAAGCAAAATGCCCAAAAGGACATCGAGCAAGAACGCCAAGATGCCCTGGTCAATGCCCGCAATGACGTGGCGGACCTATCTATTGAGATTGCTTCCAAGATCATTCAACGAGAATTGAAAGCTGACGATCAAAAGGCACTCATTGATTCTTATATCGAAGGGTTGGGGAAGCAACATGAGTCTTAATAGGGCAACTGTAGCTAAGCGCTACGCAAAAGCATTATATGAACTGTTGTCCGAAAAAGACCAACTGGAGTCAGGCTTTACAGAGCTTAAAGAACTTCGAAGTATCTTCCAGGACAACCCGCAATTGAGCACTTTGCTCTCAGACGCTAGCCTGCAGGTTGCTGAACGTGAGGCTTTAGTACAACCGTTACTGAAAGACGCATCGCCATATATCAAGAACTTTGTTCAAATGGTATATGACTATGGTCGCATGGAAAACGTGGTCGACATCGTCGATCAATTCCAGGCCATGTATGATGAGGCTAACCACACGGTTTACGCTGAAGTCACAACGGCAGTACCTTTAACTGATGATCAAAAGACGAAGATCGAGAAAACCTACGCAGAACGTGTAGGGGCCGATAAGGTTATCTTGAGTAGTCAGGTCGATCCTTCTGTGATCGCTGGGGTCATCGTTAAGGCTGCTGACACGGTTCTTGATGGTAGTTTACGAACAAAAATCAATCGTTTACGGCAGCAACTGCTTGCATAACGAATTCGGTAATAAAGAGGTGAAACTTTCATGAGCATTAAAGCTGAGGAAATCAGTGCTCTAATTAAACAACAATTAGAAAGCTACAAGGATGAAATCTCAGTTGAAGAAACTGGTACGGTTACTTACGTTGGTGATGGTGTTGCCCGGGCCCACGGTCTGAACAACGCTTTGCAAGGTGAGCTGCTGTTGTTTGATAACGGGGTTTATGGGATGGTCCAAAACCTCGAATCCAGTGACGTTGGTATCGTTGTCTTGGGTGATTTTACTGGAATCACTGAAGGCGACTCCGTTAAGCGGACTGGACGAATCATGGAAGTTCCCGTTGGCGATCAATTAATCGGTCGGGTTGTAAACCCACTGGGCCGGCCAATTGACGGTAAAGGGGACATTTCCACGGACAAGACGCGGCCAATCGAACACAAAGCACCTGGTGTTATGGAACGGCAAGGGGTTAGTGAACCTCTGCAAACCGGGATTAAAGCCATCGATGCTTTGGTTCCAATTGGACGTGGACAACGTGAATTGATCATCGGTGACCGGAAGACTGGGAAGTCCTCTATCGCCATCGATACGATCATTAACCAAAAGGGTCAAAACATGATCTGTATCTACGTTGCTATTGGTCAGAAGGCTTCTACGGTGCGTGCACAAGTTTCTACGCTGGAAAAATTCGGCGCTATGGACTACACGATTGTCGTTACTGCTAGTCCTTCCGAACCAGCACCAATGTTGTACGTTGCACCATATGCCGGTGCTGCCATGGGTGAAGAATTCATGCACAACGGCAAGCATGTTCTGATCGTCTACGATGATTTAACTAAGCAAGCCGATGCTTACCGTGAACTCTCCTTGATTTTACGGCGGGCACCAGGTCGTGAAGCATATCCTGGTGATATCTTCTACACCCACTCCCGTTTGCTGGAACGGGCTGCTAAGTTAAGTGACGAACTAGGTGGCGGTTCAATGACGGCTTTGCCTGTCATCGAAACCAAGGCCGGGGACGTTTCTGCTTACATCCCAACCAACGTTATTTCCATCACCGATGGTCAAATCTTCCTGAACAGTGATTCATTCTATTCTGGGATTCGGCCAGCTATGGATGCCGGGACTTCTGTTTCCCGGGTTGGTGGTGACGCTCAGATCAAGGCCATGAAGAAGGTTGCTGGGACGTTGCGGTTGGACTTATCTGCCTACCGTGAACTTGAATCCTTCGCCCAATTCGGTTCTGATTTGGATGCCGCAACCAAGGCTCGACTAGACCGTGGTGCACGGACCGTGGAAGTCTTAAAGCAAGGCTTGCATGAATCTGTTCCGGTTGCCAAGGAAGTTATTATTTTGTTTGCGTTGACTCATGGTCACTTGGACAAGCTCGAAATTGAAGACGTTCTGCGTTACCAAAACGAGCTGTTCGACTACATGGATGCCAGCCATCAAGATCTCGAAGACACGATTACCAAGACAGGGAACTTGCCAGAAGGCGACTCTCTCGAAACGGCCATTGCTGAATTCGATGCAACTTTCCAACCAACTGCTAAAGCCGATAATACGGCGGCAGACACGGCTGATTAAGATTACTTGAAGGAAGGATGGTGAGAAATAATGGCTGAATCAATTCATGACGTCCAACGTCGAATTACATCCACGAAAGCAACCCGTCAGATTACGGCGGCGATGCACATGGTTTCGACCGCGAAGTTAAATAAGATTCAGAAACACGCAGTCGGCTACCAAGACTATGTTTCGAAGGTTAAGGCTGTCGTTATGCATCTTTCACAGTCTCATCTGTTAGATAATTCCTCAAGTAGCCTACAGTCGAACCGTCCAGTAAAGAAAACCGCATATTTAGTGATCACCTCCGATCGTGGAATGGTGGGTAGCTATAATAGTAGCGTGCTCCGGGAAGCCAATACGTTCATTAAAGAACGGACGCCTAATCCTGACGACTACATGGTGTTAGCCGTTGGGGGAACAGGTGCCGACTTCTACCGGAACCGTGGCATCAACGTGGCTTACGAATACCGTGGGGTCAGCGATGTGCCTGAATTTAACGAAGTTCGGGAAATCGTTAAGACCGTAACCACGATGTTTGACAATGAGGTGTTTGATCAACTCTTTGTGTGCTACAACCACTTTGTAAACCGGATTTCATCCCGTTTTCGGGCTGAAAAAATGTTACCAGTTGACAAGGAAACCTTGTCGACTGATGCGGCAAACGATACGCAAGCTGCACCTTTAACTGCTGAATACGATACCGAACCTTCTGAAGAAGAAGTGCTGCAGGTCGTTCTGCCACAATACGCAGAAAGCTTAGTTTACGGTGCAATCTTGGACGCGAAGACTTCCGAACACGCATCAAGTTCAAATGCGATGCAATCAGCCACTGATAATGCCGATGATTTGATTGGAACGTTGCAACTGCACTATAATCGTGCACGACAAGCAGCAATCACCACTGAAATCACCGAAATTACTGGTGGTCAGGAAGCCTTAAATAATTAATGACGGGAGGAATTAACGAATAATGAGTGCTGGTAAAATTGTTCAAGTTATCGGACCTGTTGTTGACGTTGAATTCCCACTGAATGATGAATTACCTGACATCAACACCGCCCTTAACATCAAAAAAGATGATGGTAGTATCCTTGTAACCGAAGTTGCCTTGGAATTAGGTGACGGGGTTATGCGGACGATTGCCATGGACGGTACCGATGGTCTTCGCCGGGGTATGGAAGTAGAAAACACTAAGGCTTCTATTTCTGTTCCTGTTGGTGACGACACTCTCGGTCGGGTGTTCAACGTTCTGGGGAATCCTATTGACGGCGGTGCCGAATTTGGACCAGACGCAGAACGGATGCCAATTCACCGTGATGCACCTAAATATGACGAATTAAACCCTACGACTGAAATCCTGGAAACGGGTATCAAGGTTATTGACTTACTCGAACCTTACGTTCGTGGTGGGAAGATTGGTTTGTTCGGTGGTGCCGGTGTTGGTAAGACCGTTTTAATTCAAGAATTAATCCATAACATTGCTCAAGGCCATAACGGGATTTCCGTCTTCACCGGTGTTGGTGAACGGACTCGTGAAGGTAACGATATGTACTGGGAAATGAAAGGTTCAGGGGTTCTGAAGCAAACGGCCATGGTTTATGGTCAAATGAACGAACCTCCTGGTGCCCGGATGCGGGTTGCCCTGACTGGTTTGACCATTGCGGAATACTTCCGTGATGTTAAGGGCCAAGATGTGCTGCTCTTCATCGATAACATCTTCCGGTTCACGCAAGCCGGTTCTGAAGTTTCTGCCCTCTTGGGTCGGATTCCTTCAGCCGTTGGTTACCAACCAACGTTGGCTACTGAAATGGGTCAGTTACAGGAACGGATCACGTCGACGAAGAAGGGGTCTATCACCTCGATCCAAGCCGTTTACGTGCCTGCCGATGACTACACCGACCCTGCTCCTGCCACGACTTTCGCCCATTTGGATGCCACGACTAACTTGGAACGTGCTTTGACGCAACAAGGGATTTACCCAGCCGTGGACCCACTGGCTTCAACGTCTACTGCCTTGGCCCCTGAAATCATCGGTCAAGAACACTACGATGTTGCTACGGAAGTTCAACACGTCTTGCAACGGTACCATGAATTGCAAGATATCATCTCTATCTTAGGGATGGATGAACTTTCCGAAGAAGAACAAACGATTGTTAACCGTGCTCGGCGGATTCAATTCTTCCTGTCACAACCATTCTCCGTTGCTTCACAATTTACGGGTATGGACGGGAAGTATGTTAAGTTGGAAGATACTGTCCGGAGTTTCAAGGAAATCTTAGATGGTAAGTATGATGACCTACCAGAAGATGCTTTCCGGAACTGTGGTGCTATCGAAGACGCTGTCGAAAAGGCTAAGCAAATGAACGCTGCCGTTGCCAACAACTAGGGAGGGATTCTAATTGGCTGATAATCAATCAGTATTATCCGTTAGTATCGTAACCCCAGATGGCCGGGTCTATGAAAACGATGGTGAACTCTTGGTCATCAAGACTAAGTTGGGTCAACTCGGGATCATGCCCAATCACGTGCCCGTCATTTCTTCTCTGGAAGTTGACGAAGTACGGGTTAAACATGATGGTGAAGAGGATGAAATTGCCGTTAACGGTGGTTTCCTAGAATTCTCCGACAATGTTGCCACCATTGTTGCTGACAGTGCGGAACGTCAAGACGATATTGACGTCGGTCGGGCCGAAAGTGCTCGTGATCGGGCGCAAGCTGCCATTAAAAAGGCGCAAGAAGCTCATGACGATGACACTTTGGCACGGGCTGAGGTCGCTTTGCGGCGGGCCATCAACCGAATTAACGTCGCCAACCATTAAGCACACTAATGCAAGTCAAAAAAGGCAATTCTCACTAACGGGAATTGCCTTTTTGTTTGCTTAAAATTCAAATTGGTCCTTGACGGTGTGTGGCCGTGAACAAGTGTCTGGACCAGATAATTGTGGATTGGTCTAGGTGATGAAAAAATTAAAGTTCGGAATTTACCGATGCCCAATCCAGCGATTTGAAGTCAATGGTTAGCAACCAAAGCCGTTTACTCTATGATTTTAAATAAAAGGCCCCCTGGAAACGTCATTCACTGAAATTACTTATAGTTTGTTCAGTCACAGCTATTAATAAAAGTAAATGTAATATTACAAACGCCGATTTTGCTGGAATTTCAAGGACAAGCACGAAAAATTATGCTATAGTTGGTGAGAATGTTTAGAAAGGATTGAGTTAATGAAACTTCTAGGGTTGCAAGCGATTCTAACGATTGTTAGTCATTTGACGTTCATTGCCCTCGCATTTTGGGCAATCTCGGCGTTACACATTGAACGACTAATGTCGGTGTACCCCCGTCAGGCACGGGTCGTTATCGTGATGTTGTCGGTAGCGATAGGGTACGGCTGCAGCTCGTTCTTTCTGGACTTCATCAATAATGTTCGTAATCTGGGCTATTTACTATAGGCAAGCCCGAAAATTCTTTGGAGGTATCCCATGGAAAAAATTATTGTTCATGGTGGGAACCGCTTAACTGGTGAGGTAAATATCGAAGGCGCAAAGAATGCGGTTCTGCCAATCCTGGCAGCCTCGATCCTTGGTCAAGATGGACTCACCCACTTAGCAAATGTTCCAGTTTTATCTGATGTTTATACGATGAATAAGGTCCTTCGTTTCCTGAACCTGCGCGTTGATTTTAACGAAGAGCGGCGGGAAGTTACTATCGATGCGACCCACCAAGTGTCAAGTGAAGCACCATTTGAATACGTTTCCAAGATGCGGGCATCCATCGTTGTGATGGGGCCACTTCTGGCACGGTTAGGTCATGCCCGGGTGGCATTACCCGGTGGTTGTGCCATTGGAACGCGTCCGATTGATTTACATTTGAAGGGGCTTGAAGCATTGGGTGCCCGGATCGAACAGCACGATGGCTACATTGAAGCTTTCGCTGATCAATTAAAGGGAACGCACATTTACTTAGATTTTCCTAGCGTCGGCGCAACACAAAATGTCATGATGGCTGCCTGCCTTGCGCAGGGGACGACTGTGATTGATAATGTTGCCCGTGAACCAGAAATTGTGGACTTAGCTAACGTCTTGAACAAGATGGGGGCTCATGTTCGCGGTGCCGGGACGGAAACGTTGCGGATCGATGGTGTTGAGAAGATGCACGGGACGGAACACAACGTGGTTCAGGACCGAATCGAAGCAGGGACCTTCATGGTTGCTGCCGCATTGACTCAGGGTAATGTGCTGATCAAGGACGGTATTGTTGAACATAACAAGCCTTTAATTTCTAAATTACAAGAAATGGGTGTACAAGTGACGGAAGAAGCCGCTGGTATCCGGGTCGTTGGCCCAGAAAAGTTAATGCCGACGGACGTCAAGACCTTGCCATACCCTGGTTTCCCAACTGATATGCAGCCACAGATGACCATTTTACAGTTGGCTGCTGAGGGGACTAGCACGATGACCGAAACCGTCTTTGAAAACCGGTTCATGCATCTGGAAGAATTACGCCGGATGAATGCCCAGTTCCAAATCAACGGGCGGACGGTCGTGATGCACGGGCCAACCGACTTTAACGGGGCTGAAGTCGCAGCTACCGATTTACGGGCAGCCGCAGCGTTAGTTCTGGCTGGTTTGGTTGCTGACGGCTACACGCAAGTGACGAACTTGAAGTACCTTGACCGCGGCTACTACGACTTCCACAAGAAGTTGACGGCCCTGGGTGCACAGGTCAAACGGGTCGACTTCCCAGAAGACGATACGGTGGTCTTAAAGAACACGCACGTCAAAAATTAGAACTTATTTAGGGTGGCACTTGTGGCCGCCTTTTTATTATCGCAAGGGTGCTGGCGCGCGTCAGCACCTGTTTGACCTAGAAGGATTTTGCGATAATTCAGGTGCAACGGTTGGAGGACGAATCGTTAACAATTCGTTTAGTTCCCGCTTGAGCGCGAGAAAGCATTTAGAGTTGTTGGAGATTATGGTATAATGAAATGTTGAAAATTGGCATTAAAAATCAGGAGGACGCATAAGTATGGCGAAAGACATTGGAATTGATTTGGGGACTGCGAATGTTTTAATCTACGTGGTCGGCAAAGGTATCGTATTAAATGAACCATCAGTCGTTGCAATCGATACGAAGACTGACAAGGTATTAGCGGTGGGCTCCGAAGCTTATCGAATGGTTGGCCGGACCCCCGGTAACATTCGGGCTATTCGTCCCTTGAAGGATGGAGTCATTTCTGATTTCGATATCACTGAAGCCATGCTCTCCTATTTCATTAATAAATTAAGCGTGAAGGGCTTCCTATCCAAGCCTAACATCATGATCTGTGCCCCAACGAACATTACCGAGATCGAACGGAAGGCCATCATTCAGGCTGCTGAAAAGTCTGGTGGCGCCAAAGTCTATCTGGAATACGAACCAAAGGTGGCTGCATTGGGTGCCGGAATGGATATCTTCAAGCCAAGCGGTAACATGGTGATCGACATGGGTGGGGGCACGAGTGACATCGCGATCCTTTCTCTGGGTGACATCGTGGCTAGCCGTTCAATTCGGGTCGCTGGTGACCGGATGAACACTGAAATCGTGAACTACCTGAAGCATCACCACAACCTGATTATCGGGGAACGGACCGCTGAAACCATCAAGATTAAGATTGGGACGGCCTACCCAGAACCCGGTAATGAAGAAAAGACGATGGACGTTCGTGGCCGGGATTCCGTTAGTGGGATGCCTACTGAAACGACGATTACCGCCGCTGAAGTTGAATTGGCCATCCACGATTCCGTTGACCAGATTGTGTCAGCTGCCATGGCCGTGTTGGAAACGACACCACCAGAATTGGCTGCGGATATTATCGATCGTGGCATCATGTTGACTGGTGGGGGGGCCTTGCTCGATGGTATCGACAAGCTCTTCTCTGAAAAGCTGACGGTTCCGGTCATCATCTCCGAAGATCCACTGGATAACGTGGCCAAGGGTGCTGGTGTGCTTCTGGAGCACATGGACACCAAGACCGCTAAGGAAAACAACTAACAGTCTGTGGTTAACACAGAAGGGAGCATCGCGATGAAATGGTTACTGACGAAGCTGGTTCGTGGTTATCAACGGTTCATTTCACCGCTGTTTCCACCGACCTGTCGGTATTATCCGACGTGTTCGAATTACATGCTACAGGCATTAGCCAAGCATGGTGCAGTTAAAGGGGGCCTGATGGGGCTGGCACGCATCCTGCGTTGTCATCCCTTCGTCCGCGGTGGCGTTGATCCCGTACCGGATCATTTCACTTTACGCCGGAACTTCGCGGCTGAGCAGGCTTACCGCAAGGAAATGGGCCTTGATAAAAATTCCCCCACTAAATAAAGGAGAGTTGGCATGAGTAAACGAGAAAAAGCAGTGCAAGTCACAGTTGATGAACAAAAATTACCAGAAGGCGCAACGATGTCTATCTTAAAGATCGGCGACGAGACAATTGGGACGGTTAAGCCTGACGGCGACCGTTTCGAAGCGCAGCTCAATGACGGTGACGTCTATCGCGCTAAGACGGTCGACGAAGGTGTCGAACTGCTCTTGCGGGACTATCACCTGCATCGCGGTTAATAATTTTTAGTAAAGTTGGCCGCAGTGAATCGTTAAAGTTCACTGCGGCCTTTATACTTAGGAGTATCTTAGTTTGAAATAAGGAGCAATCATTGTGGCAAAGAATGCGACAGAACAACGGACCGAGACCGATTCCCGAATCGACTGGGGAATCATCTTCTGTGTCCTGATGTTGGCCCTGATTGGGTTAGCATCCATCTATGTAGCGGCGACCCACGATAGTAGTGCCACGAGCATTACATCCGCTGTGGTCTCACAGTTAGTCTGGTACGTTATTGGGACGGTTGCCATCATTATCATCATGCAATTCGACTCCGAACAGCTGTGGAAGGTGGCCCCGGTGCTGTATGGGCTGGGAATCTTCCTGCTGGCGGCCGTGTTGATCTTCTATAGTCGGGCGTACTATGCCAACACCGGTGCCCGGAGTTGGTTTGCCATCGGGTCATTGACCTTCCAGCCGTCCGAAGTCATGAAGCCCGCCTTTATCCTGATGTTGGCGCGGGTCGTGACGGAACACAACAACCAGAATCCACTGCACACGGTGCGGACGGACTGGGTGTTGATCGGGAAGCTGATTCTCTGGACCTTGCCGGTAGCCGTCTTGTTGAAATTACAAAATGACTTTGGGACCATGCTGGTGTTCTTCGCTATCGTGGGTGGGGTGATACTGGTCTCCGGGATTACCTGGAAGATCATTGCCCCCGCGTTTGCGATTGTCGGGGGTGTCGGGGGAACCGCGTTGGCGTTGGTCACGACCGATGCTGGACGAAAGATTCTGGAAAAAGTTGGCTTTCAAGCCTATCAGTTCTCCCGGGTCGATACCTGGCTGCATCCCTCACAGGATACCTCGAATAGTGGGTATCAGCTGTGGCAAAGTATGAAGGCGGTGGGGTCCGGTGGCATCTTTGGGACCGGGTTCAACGTTTCTCACGTTTACGTCCCTGTCCGGGAATCCGATATGATTTTCTCCGTAATCGGTGAAAACTTTGGGTTCATCGGGGGCTGTGTCTTGATCTTCCTGTACTTCTTGTTGATCTATCAAATGATCCGGGTAACGTTCGATACCAAGAACGTCTTCTACGCCTACATTTCCACTGGGGTTATCATGATGATTCTCTTCCACGTGTTTGAAAACATTGGGATGAGCATTGGACTCTTGCCACTGACCGGTATTCCATTACCGTTTGTTAGTCAAGGGGGGTCAGCTCTGATTGGGAACCTCATCGGAATTGGTTTAATCATGTCGATGCGGTATCATTATAAGAGTTACATGTTTAGCCGTAATGACGCATTTAAATAAAAAGGAGATCAGATAATATGGCTGAAATGGTAAAGTATTTTTGGACAAAATCAGTTGCTGATGGCACCCGAATTGGATTGACCACTGAAGGACAAGACGAGTTAGGTACTATCAAATTCGCCAAGTTACCTGCAGTTGGCGACACGGTCAAGAAGGGTGAAAACCTGTTGAGCGTGGAAGCTGACAAGGCTGTATCCGACATCCAAAGCCCAGTTTCTGGTAAAGTTGCCGCCGTTAACCCAGCGTTAGCGAACGACTTCGATGCCTTAAACGGCAGTGATACTGACGCCGCTTGGTTTGTGGACGTTCAGGAAGCTTAATTAGAGTGATCGAACCGGTTCGGCTCCACGCGGAGTTGAACCGGTTTTTGCGTCCCTGTGGAAAGGCAGAGTGTAGCGTTCGCCTTCGGCTGCCAGGGGTTCTGGTTGCTATGGGGACCGCCTGCAGCCGAAGGGCGGGCTTCCGGCTCGGTTGGGAACCTCGCAAAGTTCATGCGAGTTTCCCAACACGTCCCACGCTGTAAGTCCGGGGAGAAACAAGCGCCCGGGCTAACACCGTCGTCACAGCAACCGCCACCCCTGACCTCCTGCGGCTGGGCAACAATGATGACTTTGCCTAGGCCGGTAAAAATGGTTCAACTGGCGTGGCTAGCCGATTTTCATGACGACCATTCTCTGATGGATCAAACCGGTCGTGTTTAATCTCACCAAGCCTCCCTGAAACCGGTTCCTTATGCCTTTGTCTGCGAGTCGGGTATAATGGAAGTAGCTATTATAGAAATGGAGTGAGTAACATGGCAGAAAAGAATGTGTTTCATATCAACGGCTACTTGGGCTTGTTGATTGTTCTGGCTTTGTTCATCGGTGGGGGTTGGATGATTTTTGAAAACATTATGGTTCCCCTGGCGATTATTATTTTAGTCTTGGCCGTCTTGGCTGCTAGCAGTTTGACCATTATTAGTCCTAATCAATCTAAGGTTTTGACGTTCTTTGGTCGTTACATCGGGACGATTCGGGAAGCTGGCCTGTATTTGACGGTGCCACTGACCAATAAGTCCACGGTCTCACTGCGGGTTCGAAACTTTAACAGTGCCATTCTGAAGGTCAATGATCTTCAAGGGAACCCGGTTGAAATTGCGGCGGTGATCGTCTTCAAAGTTGTCGATACCAGTAAGGCCCTGTTCTCCGTAGAAGACTACGAGCAATTCGTGGAGATTCAAAGTGAATCGGCCATTCGTCACGTAGCGTCTGAATATGCCTATGATAATTTTGGCGACGGCGAGGCCCTGACGTTACGGAGCAACCCGACCGAGGTTTCTAACCATTTGACGGAAGAACTGCAGGAGCGGCTGAACGTGGCCGGGGTCAAGATTATTGAAACCCGATTGACCCATTTGGCCTATGCCACCGAAATTGCGTCCGCAATGTTACAGCGGCAACAATCACAGGCTATCTTGTCCGCGCGGAAAATCATCGTGGAAGGGGCCGTGTCCATCACCGAAGGCGCCATCAGCCGGTTGGCCAACGAAACCGACTTGGAACTCAGCGACAACCAAAAATTACAACTGATTAACAACATGATGGTGTCAATCATCAATGAACGGGGATCCCAACCGGTCATTAATACTGGTAAAATAGAGTCATGATGAATTGATTGAAATTTAGACGCAGTGGCTCATGTGTTGTTGACTTTAAAACGCATGGGTCATTGCGTTCATTGATACAGAGACTGGCGACCCCAACACGCTAGTAATTTTTTGAGGTTAGTATTTTTTTATAATTGATAACACAAACTTTAGCCGGAGGAGGTCAGGATGTAGCCAGCTGTGACGATGGCGTTAACACGGGTGAATTTCCCGTGTTTACGGCATGGGACGAGCTTTAAGCTACGCCTGAACTTGGTGTAGCTTAAAGTCGAGGTGTGAGACCGTTTCTCAGGCTCACACTGGTTCCCACAGCAGGCGGCAGTTAACATGGAAAGGCATCAGAAAAGAAAAATCACTGGAGGGTAACAAGATGGATGAACAGATAGGGGAGTTGCAGCAGCAGCTCGCGACCCTGAATGCAGAGTTAAAAAAAGGGACGGTTTTTCAGTCTCTGGGGCCGCGGCTGGGGCAATTGATGGATGGAATCCACCGGCGGCGACGCACCCCCGTCACGTTACCCGATGACCAGGATGGCATCGAGGAGCTACTGAATACGCTACGTGGTCGGCTCGAAAAGAATCAGCCATTGGCGCTTTCCTTAAAGGACTTGGATCGCCTGCTCCATCACTTGGCGTCCCCCAATCCGGCTATTCGGTACAATGGGATCAACTTTACCGTGTACGATGCCTTGCAGCAAAATGCGTTGGGCGTCAACGATATGGTGACTTTGGTTAACTTCCTGAGTCGTGACGAGGCGTTGTTTAGCCACATCCTCGAACCCACCAACGCGGCAATCTTTGGTCGGGCAGGGTCGGCTTCCTTGCTGGCGGTCGCTCTTCACTTTGTTGCGGAGAATGATGCCCAGGGGATGTTGGCCTACAACCACCTAGTCAATCAAGTGGCCACCTATATCTGTTTGGAGACCGACACCCGGGGGTTCATCAATCAACAGGGTTGGGCTCACGCGTACGCCGCAATCATTGACCTGCTGACGGTGTTGGCGGAGACGGACATTTTACCGCGAGCCGACAAGCTCTTCCTCCTGATGACCTTGATTGAGCGTCTGAAACGGCTGACCACGCCGCTGATCTATGGGGAAAATGACCGAATGGCAACCTACTTTGTGACGTTGACCAATCGGCACCCCTTGTATGAAACGGCGCTGATAAGCGCGTTGAAGCAGTGGCGGTTGGCCGTAGCTCGCCGTCGACGGCCGGATAACCTGGCGGGGTGGAATCAGTTCTTTAATCGCAAGCGGCTGTCCGATGCCCTCCGACTGAGAAATGATGCTAGTCCGAAACTTAAAAAATATCTCAACTCAACTATCGATTTTTTAGGCTGAAATTTACCGAAAAATATATTCAATTTTTTGGAGAAATGGTATACTGTAGGCTAACCGAAATATATACGATAGGATGAGTGACAAAATGGATACAAAAACAAAGTTACATGTAGGTCTATTATTCGGTGGTAATTCTTCGGAACATGACGTTTCTAAGCGTTCAGCCCACAACATCTATGACGCGATGGACAAGTCACGTTACAACGTTAGTTTATTCTTACTGACACGTGACGGTTTCGTCTTAAGCGACGCTGCTTCCCGGCGCGTCTTTGATGGTGAAGATGAAGCAACGGTCGCTGCTGAAGAACAAGCCCAAGTAGACGCTACGAACCCATTGGCACCCATTTGGAATTTATCTCAAGCAAAGGATATTGATGTTTTCTTCCCAATTATTCATGGTAACTTGGGTGAAGACGGTACGATCCAAGGCCTTTTCCGCTTACTGAAAAAGCCTTTCGTGGGGAGTGGCGTCTTGGCATCAGCGACGGCCTTTGATAAGGATATGACGAAGCAAGTTCTGACGACCCACGGCATTCGGAACACGAAGTACGTGGTCATCACGCCTGAAAATCGCGACGAATACGATTACGCCACGGTTTCAGAGAAGTTGGGGACGAACGTCTTCATCAAGCCTGCCAACCAAGGTTCCTCAGTCGGTATTCACAAAGCCGGAAACGCAGAAGAATTTAACGCGGGTGTCGCTGATGCCTTCCGTTATGACTTCAAAGTGATGGTAGAAGAAACGATTGCAGGTCCTGAGGAAGTCGAAATTTCCATTTTGGGTAACGAACATCCCCAAGCATCCAAGTTGGGTGCAATCCGGGTGCCAGAATCCGATGTGTTCTACGACTACAACAACAAGTTCGTTGATGCCAGTGGTGTGACCTTCGAAGTGCCAGTTGAATTACCAGCTGAACTCACGACGGAAATCACAACGATGGGTCTGCGGGCATATGCAGCCTTGGGCTTAAAGGGTATGGCACGAATTGACTACTTGGTTTCCAAGGATGGCGTCCCTTACGTTGGTGAGGTCAACACCTTACCTGGGTTCACCAACATCAGCTTGTACCCACAGTTGTGGCAAGCTTCCGGGATCAGTTATGCGGACTTAATTGACCGCTTGATTGAACTGGCCTTAGAAGAATTCAAGTATCAAGATGAATTGGCTTACGATTTCATTCCGTTAGATAACAACTCGGCGGCATCAACTTACAAGCCGAAAAAGTAGATTTTACTGATAACCGGTATGAAGCGGAGACGTTTCGTACCGGTTTTTTTGTTGGTTCATGAGTGTTGAAAGGGGAGGCTGTTGTTTTGCGAGAGTTTGGACGCCGTCTGGTGAAAAGCTGGCGCGTGGGAATATTGACGCCGGGGATGTTGATCGGCTGGGAACTGGTCGCCGGATTGTTTGCGCTGGTTCGCTGGTCTGGTCAGCGCCCGGGATGGTCGGCGAGTTTAATTTTCGCCACGCTAGCCTTAGGGGTGACGATTGCCGGTCAGTTCACGCAATTAACGCGACTGTTCACCGGGACACCGATTCCGGACTGGCAAACGAGTTGGCGGCTAGCTTGGCGATATAAGTGGCGTTGGTTAGTGGTGGAGCTTTGGGTGGCCATCCTTGCCCTGCCACTGGGGTCGTGGGGGCTGAGTAGCCGGATTCTTGTTCGGCTACCGGTAGCGGCGAGCTGGGTCAACTTCGTGTCGCTTCATCGGCGGCCGGTCGTACTGGTGGCCGCCGTTATCTATCTACTTCTGGTTGGCTATCTGTTGTTGTGGGGCCCCCGACATTTCCGCCGGTTGACACCGCAACTGAAGCGACCGGGAACGGTGGGCCAAATGGCTGGCGGACTCTTCGTCTGTGGCCTGTTAACGTTTGGCTGGTGGCTAGTCAGCGAAGGCCTAGTGCGGGTCAATGCGCAGGCCGGTCGCTATGCTTCGACGCAGGTGGCCGTTAGTGGGCTTACAGTCTCGTTGGCTTGCGTCCTTCTGTTGTTTGCCGTGACCAGCATCTTAGGGGCGCTTACGGTTGTGTGGAGTTGGTGTGGTCAACCCAACTTGTCGGCGATAATCGACTCTAGCAGAGGCCATCGTCGTTGGTGGTCCATTATCGGCGGTGTGGCCTGTTTGGGGCTGGGAGGGGTCATTGTTCAACAGACACTGACCCAGCAGCCGCAGTTTGCGCCTACAGCCTTGATTAGCCACCGAGGGGTCGACCATGCTTGGGGCGTTCAGAACACCATTGTGGCCCTGCGGCATGTGAGCCGGGAACATCCGACCTACGTGGAGATGGATCTCCACGAGACGAAGGACCATCAGTGGGTCGTGCTCCACGATGAAAATTTGCGGGTTCTCGCGGCGCGAAACGTCACGCCACACCAGTTGACGCTTCGCCAACTAGAACGGCTGACAGTCCACGAGAATGGGCAATCTACGTCGTTGGCCGGATGGCCTGCTTATTTGCGAGCGGCAGAACGGTTGCATCAGCCACTGATGGTAGAACTCAAGACGACGCCACGGGACTCGGCGGGGATGACTCGCCGCTTTGCTCGGCAGTACGGGCAGCGACTGATCCGCGACCATGACGTTGTCCACTCCCTGGACTATCGGGTAGTGGCGCAGCTTCGGCAGCGGGTGCCTCGGCTGCAAGTTGGCTATATCTTGCCTTTCAACTGGATAGCCCCCCAGTCGGTGCCGGCGGATTTCTACTCCTTCCAGCAAATCTCAGCTAGCCAACAATTTATCTTGGCGGCTCATCAGATGGGGGTGCCCGCCTACATTTGGACGCCGGATTCGCGAGCAAAGATGACGCGGATGTGGGCGTTGGGAGCGGACGGCCAGATTACGAATGAGCTGCGGCGATTGCGGGCAGTTACGCGACAGTCACCACAGCGTCAGGGGTGGGCCGTGCTCCAGAACTTTATTTATAGCTATTAACCAATTGCTAATCAAGTAAATGCTTACTAAAAGTACGAATAATATTAACGATTAAAGAATTAATATACGACTGATTGTGGCCGTTTATTAATTCTTTTATTTTTAAATGATAAAATGGTATAGACAGATTAAAGTTCCTTAATAAATTAGCATTATGCTTGTAATTCCCCCTGAATCACTTATCATGGTAATTAAGATAAAGAGGCCAAGTTTGGCCAGTCATTACCAGGGGATGAATATTAACGCCTATTATGATTTATGGTCGGGGAACCGGCGTTGATGACGTTTGCGTAATGTTCGGATTTATCGGTTGACAGCTACCTAACGTTACGAATCGTAGGGAGAGATAAGATGCGTTTATTAGGGAATAAGGTTAAACAATACCGGAAACAGAAGAATTTGTCGCAACAGGAATTGGCCGAAGGAATCTGCACCCAAGCGACCGTCAGTTTGATGGAAAAGAAAGATAAGTTACCTAGCATTAAGATCATTTTACAGATCTGCCGGCGACTGAACATTTCATTAAATGATGTTTTATCGGGACTGGGTAGCGGGTTGGACGAACAGTTTAGTTGTATTTCGCAAGCAGTTCGGCGCGAGGATTATTCGCTGGCAGCCGAGATGCTGGCCAAGATGAATATGACTAATGTCCAAAATGGATTTGACCGCGAACGCTATCATTATTATCGTGGGTTTATTGAAATGGGGGCCCGGCAACGACCGGACGAAGCTATCTTCCACTTTAATTTATTACTGCACCGTTCCCATCGGATGCCGTGGGACTTGTACGCAATCGTGGGTAATGTCGGGATGGCAGATGCCTACATGGCGCGGCAGGAGTTGGATAAGACGCGTTACTACCTGAATGCGGCCAGCAACTATCTGGATGACTTCGAATGGCATGACGAAGAGAACTTCCAACGGATGATCTGGGCACGCTACCGTATTGCCAAGATGTACCTCGACTTAGATCAGCCACAAATGGTGATTGAAAACGTTGAGGCGGCGTTGCGGGCGGTTAAGCACCAGGCTTCACTATACTTAATTGATGTCTTGTATGAGCTGAAGGGGCAGGCGGAACAAGCCTTGTTGGCGACCGCCGCTGCGAAGCGCAGTTTGGTGATTGCTCGCACCCTTGCTTTGGTCACGCATAATGTGGCCCTGCAAGAACGATTGACGCCGCAGATTGGCGCAATGCTAACTGAATAACTTAGAGCCGACAGGTCATGGTGCCTGCCGGCTTTTTAGGTAGGCCCCATGATTTAGACGAAAAAAAGTACCGCCACCCTAGGGATGACGGTACCTGGTTTTAAGAATGTTCGTAATTATCTTTCAGACTTCGTGTTCTTAGCTGGCCGGTTGTTCTGGTCGGTCCGAACCACGATAACGTCGCAGACAGCGGTCCGAGTGACGTATTCGGTCACGGAACCAATGAGTAACCGTTCCACCGCGTTTAACCCGGTAGCACCGATCATGATAAGGTCAGTGTCGTTGTCTCGTGGAACGTCACGGGCAATAATGGTCTTTGGTGCACCGTATTCAATGGCGTAGTCGATGCTTTCTAAGCCATCGGCTTTGGCATCGGCCACGTATTTATCCAGTGTCTTCTTCGCTGTTTCCGTAACTTGTTCAACCATGCTGGTATCGAAGCTGGAAATATTTTGGAAAGCCCGCGTATCAACAACGTGAACGAGATGTAAATCAGCATCGTTACGCTTAGCAACAGCGACCGCTTTCTTGAAGGCTAACTCGGCCTCGTATGAACCGTCAACTGGAACTAAAATGTGCTTGTATTGTTGTAACATATTGTTCACCTCTCATTACTTTATACTCTTATCATACGTTATTTAACGCCAAATAAAAAGCAATATGGTGAAAAAAGGTGGAAAACTTGGAAACGGTTACCGCTTTGGAAACCAGTGCAAAAGCATCAGCTGGAAAGTCATGATTGCGATGACCCCAGCTAGTAAAGTTAGTGAAATAAAGATGGTATTGTTCATGATGGTGGCGATGGCTGCCAGCACACCGATGATCATGAGAATCGACCCACAGATAACGAGGACGCGACTTAAGTTGGGAAATTCCTCCGGGTGAAAGACCAGGAAGGGCCGTTGGCGATGGCTAAAAGCAAAGTAGCCGATACCAAACGAGAGTAGGGTGTAGCAAATCATAAGAATCGTGATGACCATGAGGGACCTCCTTGAGTTTTTTGAAAAAATTAGTTTTTTGATTAATGGGCCGTTGTTGGTGCCGCGTTAGAGTGGCGGACCTGCGCTGGACAACGAGCCAGTCACCGTCAATCTATTTAGGATAGCACACTGACACCAAAAGAAAAGGGCCATTCAATGGAATGGCCCTCAAAGCACGAATGCTTTTGATGATCTAAGTGGTGCCGTTAATTGTCTAGTCATGTTGACCCGCGATGACAAATGCAGGGGGGAGAGCGTGGCAGAGCGTCTGACTTCCAAGTGAAAAGGCATGTCATCTTCTCTGCCCTTAGGCAATCCCGTTTTATAATTACTTGTTCGGCAACTTGTAGTGAGACAACGCGTACACCTTAGAACCACTTGTATAGTAGCATATTTTTATAAAAAATTCAATTCGTTACGTTCGATTGGCCCGGCGCAGACGCTCGTATTGTTCGGCCAATTGGCTTTCAAAACGGCCGTTTGTCTTAGGATGATAGTACTGCGCGTCACGGAGAGTATCCGGCAAGTATTGCTGCTTGACCCAGTCATTCGGGAAGTCATGAGGAAACTGGTAGGCAGTACCGTGACCTAACTTTTTGGCCCCCGCGTAATGGGCGTCCTTCAATCGGTCGGGGACCGCCCCGTTGTGCCCGTTCATCACGTCTTCCAGGGCCTCATCCATGGCAGTGATTCCGGAGTTGGATTTGGGCGACAGGCAGAGTTCAATGACCGCATCGGCGAGGGGAATCCGCCCCTCGGGTAAGCCCAGTTGCTGAGCCGCCGTGACCGCTTGAACGGTTCGAGCCGCGGCTGGTAGGTTGGCCATGCCAATGTCTTCGTAGGCGATCACCATGAGCCGGCGGCAGATCGACGGCAGGTCACCCGCAGCGACCAATTGCCCCAGGTAGTGGAGAGCGGCATCGGTGTCGCTCCCTCGAATTGATTTTTGAAAAGCCGAAATCACATCATAGTGGGCATCGCCGTTTTTGTCGCCAACCAACGCCCGGCGTTGAAAGCAGGCCTCGGCAACTTCTAGCGTAATGTGAATGTGGTCGTCATCGCCAGGTGGTGTTGACTGTGCGGCAAGTTCCAGGCCATTCAGGGCACTTCGTAAGTCACCATTAGTTGCCCCCGCCATGAAGTGAAAGGCGTCATCGTCAATATCTAACGGGAGGTCACCCAGGCCGCGTTCCTTATCGGTAATAGCGCGGCGTAGAGCCGTTTCGATGTCGTCTAAGGACAACGGATGAACCTCGAAAATTTGCGTTCGACTCCGAATGGCTGGGTTGATGTTGATGTAGGGATTTTCGGTGGTCGCACCGATCAGAATGATTCGGCCGCTCTCCAAGTGAGGGAGCAGGAAGTCTTGTTTGGTCTTGTCCAGCCGGTGAATTTCATCCAAGAGAAGAATGACGGTGCCACTCATCTTGGCTTCGGCCGCTACGACTTGGAGATCCTTCTTGGAATCGGTCGCCGCGTTTAGCTTGCGGAAGGCATACTTGGTCGATCCAGCAATCGCGCTGGCGATGCTGGTCTTCCCGGTGCCCGGCGGTCCGTAGAGAATCATAGATGAGAGTAATTTTGCCGCAACCATCCGGGCAATGATTTTGCCCGGGCCGACCAAGTCTTGTTGGCCGACCACGTCTTCTAAACGCTGTGGTCGCATGCGGTAAGCAAGTGGTTGTGCCAAAAAGTGAAGCTCCTTTCGTTACTTGCCCAGGAGTTTATCCAGTAGGGACTTCTTCTGAGTATCGGTATCTGTGTGGGCCTGGTCAGGATACTTTTTTGCCAGTGTGATGGGGTTGTCGTTGATGGCGTGGTCACTGGCGATGATCAAGCCATAGTCGTCGGCAGCCATCCCATAGAAAATATCGTTACGAATCGTAAACTTTAGATTGTGTTGCGCAGCCAATTTCATATAAGGCGCGAGATCAGCCTGCGCAATGTGACCGTTTAGGATGATTTGATAATCGGGATGAGCCGTGATCTCAGTGACGAAGGCGTCCAAATTACTTCGGTCGTTGACTTCGGCGATGGTCATGGCCAACGACACCCGTTCCCGGAAAGTTCCCAGGTAGCGGCGTTGCTCGTCCGGATTGACTTTCGGTGCACCAAAGGTAGAATTCTGTAAATGTTTGTCCATCTGACTCTTTTCAGCCATGTCTAATCCCTCTTTTCAAGTTAGTGTTGTTAGTATACCATGGAATCAAAGGGACTTTCAGTGAGGGGGACTCGTCATGTATCAAGACCAGGATTTTCACGTGTTTGATGACCAGACGTTGCCGGGACGACTAGGTAAGATTCAGGCGTATATTGATCCCAAGTTTACGGCAACCGTGGCTGATTTGGCACCGGTTTTCGCGAAGCTAAGTATGCCAATCTATGACCACATTTCCCAGCACCGGCGCCGGACGAAGAATCCACCGACCGATACCTGGGTGGCTTTCAGCACGTCTAAGCGGGGCTATAAAATGTTGCCACACATTGAGATTGGCTTCTGGGACGACCGGTTCTTTATTTGGTTGGCGGTGTTGCAGGAAGCCAAAGAGCGGCAGGCATTGCTGAGTAGTCTGAAGGAAGATCTGGTGCTGCAGTTGCCAGCTGGATTTGAATGCGGTGGTGATCATACCGATAAGAATGCCGGCGTTCCATTGACGCGGGAGGCTTATCAGGAACTGATGGCCACGCAAACACAGCGTCATGCCGAATGGCAGGTGGGGCGGAACTATCTGCGCGGGGATGCCTTCTTCACGTTAACACCGGCCGCGCAGGCGCAAGCGATTCGGGACGATGTGACGGCCTTGTTGCCAATCTTTGACCAGCTGATTCGACTTTAATCGTTATAGAAAAATGGTGGGGACTGGTTGCAATCCCCACGGGGGACGGGTAGTCTTAAAACTAGCTTGCATAATCGGGGAGGATTTTTGTGATAAATATACTCAAAAAATGGTGGCAGAGTCCACTGACAGCCTACTATGGCGCACTACTCTTACTGATCATCATCGCGTGGTGTGCTCGAGGTTTTCTGTCGTTAGCGTTGTTCACCATCATTTTCATTTACTTAGGCAATGCGGCCATTGTGGGGATTGAACGGCACTTGCGCCTACATCATTTACTGTCGACGTTGCTGGTCTACCTGTTGTTTTTAGGTGTGTTGGTCGCAGCATTTGGCCAGATCATTCCACCGCTGGTATCCGAGGCTTCCGGTCTGCCACATACCTTGAATGAGCTGGTTCGGACCTATCCACAGTTGGAGTCGTCACTGACCAAGTTAGTCAAGAACCTGACCCAGAATGCGACGGTCATCAGCAATGGTAAGGCAATGCTGTCTAGCGGGATGGTAAAGCTGTCACGCTTCAGTTCTGGCGTTGAAACGGTGATTCTAGCGTTCTTCTTCAGCTTCATCTTTAATCTGACTAAGGCACAATTACAGCGGTTCGTGCACGCCTTTACCAAGAGCCGATTTTCGGGGCTCTTTGTACCGATGGGAAACTTAGTTTTGAAGTTTGTCCACATTTTCGGAACCGTTATCGAAACGCAATTGATTATTTGCACGATCAATACCATTTTGATGGTGCTGGGTCTCTGGTTGATTGGGATGCCAAGCTTGTTAATCCTAGGAATCATGGTCTTCTTCCTGGGCTTGATTCCAGTGGCTGGGGTCTTAATTTCGATGATTCCATTGGTCATCATTGCCTTTGTCACGGGTGGTCTGATCCGCGTTATCGAGGTGTTGGTGCTGGTCGTGGTGATTCACATGTTCGAGTCGTACTTCCTCCATCCACGGTTAATGGCTAACGCCACCAACCTGCCAATCTTCGTGACCTTCATTACGTTAATTGTGAGTGAACAGATTTTTGGTGCGTGGGGACTGATCGTTGGGGTGCCACTGGTAGCATTCTTCCTGGACGTGTTCGACGTGCAGTTGAAAGTGAAACCAGAGACGTTACCGATGCCGACTGATCACGCTTAAAGTTGAGTAGAAAATAAGCTGTGCATCCCGAGTAAGTAGGGGATGCACAGCTTATTTGTCGTCATTAGTGCATGACTAATTTTGCTATTAAGAAAATCACGAGCAGGCCAGCGTAGTAGGCGAGCGTTTTGTTAGTAACCTTCGGCGTCTTACTGTGACGGTCGCGGAGCCACAGGAAGAAGACGACTAGCAAGGCAATGACGGCCAAGCCAAGCAGAATGTTTAAGACTAATGACAGGCTCATGACGAGATTCAAAATGGGCATGGTGAAGCCTCCAATATGTAGGTTCTGCAGCTTTTAACGCCGGTCTGCATGGTTGGGCGCAATGATGCTCTTGTTGAATAAATACGTGCAAATGCTGTTCATATGGGGAATAATATTTTAGCTGTTTATCAAATACTTAACTTGCTAATAACATCTTAATCAAATAAACTAAAATTGTGAGGAGGAATCATGTATGCAAAATTTCAATTCGTTTCGTGTTTCCACCCTAACTAAAGTAACGAACTTGGCCACGTTAAAAGTGATAAGATCAATTGCCAAAGGCTTTTCAATATCTACCAATCGTACCATAAGTGCGCAAAAGAGTCAGACATCTCAGCAAGCAATTGCCAGTGATTGGAAAAAGATTGGTAAAGACATGAAATTTGGGGTAGTCAAGTATGACAGAAAGCTTACCAGGCAAGCAGTCAAAGATAAGCGATAAAAACAATGTTGGTAGTAGAACTGATATTCTTGATAAGTTGGAGAACTTACCTTCTGAGGATCAGGAAAAAATCATTGCCACAATGGAAATGTATTCTGGTCCGATACCTCATCCAGCAATCCTTGAAGGATATGAAAAACTTTATCCAGGGGCAGCAAAAGAGATTATTGAGAATGGTGTGCAAGAGTCTCAGCATCGTCGCAAGCTGGAAACAAAACGGCAGGCACGCCGGGGGCGTCTGGCATGGTTTACATTGGGTAGTTTAGTTCTTGTAACAATTTTACTGCTAGTTGGGTCATTTGTCTTGATCATGAACAATCACAGAATTATCGGGACAGTATTTGGCGCAGGAGGTTTCTTAGTATTTTTAGGAAGCCTCGTCGATCAGGTTAATGCTTTGTCAGGTAAAGATGATATTTCAACTGATAAAAATGATGAAGATAATTAAATAAGTTTGTATGCATCGCGCCCTCTTGGCTGTCGTAATTAGCTGGAAGGGTGCGATGCATATTTTTATGGTGTCATACATTCGGATGATAGAGGAGTCTTACCAACCAGTTACACGTGATTGATGGATAAGCTTGACCGTGATCTTTATTTTTTGAATAAGTAAAACGCCCCTCCCATGGAAAGGGCGTATCTCCATAGTCTTTGACGCTGTCCTATAAATCTCCCACAGAATGGGGGGAATCAGTTGTAGCTAGTGGTTGGTTGAAAGTTTTGGTACTTGAATTGTCAAATTAAGTGCAACACTACATTAAAGAATATTTCATAAGGCGTTTTCCATCCGAGACATTTACGGGGACGATTATTCATTTGTTCTGCATATGCTTGTATCCGGCGGTCAGTAATTGAATCAAGGTCAGTTCCTTTTGGCAAATATTCGCGAAGCAAGCCGTTAGTATTTTCGTTAGTTCCTCGTTGCCAAGGAGAGTGAGGATCGGGAAAGTAGAAGGGCGTACCAAACTTATCAGTTAAACATTGAACTTTGGCAAACTCTTTACCCCTATCCGGGGTAATCGTTAACGATCTACCAGGCCATAGCTTCATTAAGTCGCTCAAAGTATTCGTGACTGCTTCTGAAGTTCTTTTAGCAGCTTTACCAATAAGCAGGTAACGAGATTTTCGGTCAACCAATGTAACGACACAAGCCTTTCCGCTTTTGCCTAACACGGTATCACCTTCCCAGTGACCAATTTCTACACGGTTGTCAGCTTCTCGCGGACGATCATGAATCTTGTTGGGGATTGGAATCTTGCCTCGCTTTTCTTGATAAGCTTTATTGTGGCGAGACTTGCCGTGATGCCTTAGATGGCGCACGGCACTAGAGCTGCCAGATTTAAATAAATTAGGGAGATTGCAAGAATTATCCGAACACTTATTAGAACCTCATCTGTTCCCAGAAGACCTCTAATGGTGTACGCCAATTCAAGCATTCTAATGGCATGGTGTTCATTTTCCAATTGATATCGACCAGTTCTTCATCAGTAATATCTTCGATGGGCCGCCCTTTAGGAACAAAACGCCGTAATATTTTGTTTCGTTGCTCATTAGTTCCACGTTCATGAGGAGAATAGGCATGCGCAAAGTACATAAGCTTGCCCGTTTCGTCTTCGAATTCTTGATATTTGGCGAATTCCTTACCATGATCGACCGTAACGGTTTTAAAGTTATCTCCCAACAAGCTAGCAATATCCACTAATACAGCTTTCATCGCACCACTATCGCGTCCAGATAAACGGCGAGTGATGGTTAAACGTGAGGCGCGGTCAACCACTGTGGCCAAAGCTTGACCTTTCTTTTTCCCGGATAGAACAGTGTCCGCCTCGAACTGACCAATCGTCTTGCGACCGTTGTTAGTTCGCTCTTCAATTGATCGACCACAAGCAGCCTTACCGCGAGTTTCATGGCTACGCTGGTAACGAATAGCTCTATCAGGCAACTCCTCAGAGGTGATTTCTAAGCGGCCCTGAGCTAACCAATTATAGAAGTTTCGCTTAGCCTCACCGGTTAATTGTGCAATTTGTGCAAAAGAGAGATGCCGTACACGAATCCCCTCAGTAATAAAATCATTGAGATTTGCGGTCAAGTTGGTTTTTCTTCCCCGCTGAGTGCGACGCGAAGTTGTTTGATTCTGAGCCGCCGTAGCAGAGTATGGCTGGTCCCGTAAACGATGTAGTTCATAAGAGATGGTCGAGACGCTCCGATTAAGGTGTCGCGCAATTGATCGCAGTGATTTTGCGGAATCATGCCAATCTTGGATGACAGCTCGTTCTTGAAATGATAAAGTAGACTTACTCATAGAGGTTCTCCTTTGATAGTGTTGTGGTAATTCTATTAAAGGCCTCTATGGGCTTTTTTGTCTACAAGTGTTCGGTTATATTTTACAATCTCCCATTATCAAATAAGCCATTGAAAATCCCACGATAAATAGTCGTGGTACTGATCTGCACCGGATACTTTTCGACTGCCAAGCGATTCGATATTTCTTCCGGAGACCAAAGGTCTTCGCAGAAGTGTTCTCTCACCACTTCAAACACCTGAGGATTACTCAAAAGAGAGACTCTGCCACAATTGCCTTTGCGCTGTTTGTACTTCTCCTGAGCCTTCGAAGGTGAATAGGATTTACCAGTAGAATTACGGCTTAATTCTCGAGAAATGGTTGAGTAACTTTTCTTGATATGGCTGGCAATCTCACGAAGTGAGTTTCCATGATTCCTCATTAAAAAGATAGTTTCCCGTTCATCTATGGTAATATGCTTGTAGTGGTCCATGGCTAAATTCCTTTCATGATTGTTTTCGCAAACATCATTTTACAGGAATTTGGCCATGGGCCATTCTTTATTTAATTAGTGTTGCACTTAAAGTGTAAATTCAAGTAATAAAAAAAAGCCCCGCCAACCGGCGAGACTTCTTCAAACCAATCAAGAAGTTAATCTTAACGGTTGTAGTATTCAACGATAAGTGAATCGTCGAGTTCTGCATCTAATTCTTCACGTTGAGGGAAGCGGGTAAGGGAACCTTCCAGCTTGTCAGCGTCGAATTGGACGTATTGTGGACGACCAACAACGGCTTCAACAGCGCCCTTGATGATTGCCATGTCCTTAGACTTTTCACGAACGGAGATAACTTGGCCAACTTCGACTTCGTATGAAGGGATGTCAACGCGCTTGCCATCAACCGTGATGTGACCATGGTTAACCAATTGACGAGCTTGACGACGAGTCGTTGCCAAACCTAAACGGTAAACCATGTTGTCAAGACGACGTTCGAGTAAGATCATGAAGTTAGTACCATGGGTACCTTCAGAGATCTTGCCGGCACGCTTGAACAAGTTGTAGAATTGACGTTCAGTCATGCCGTAAGTGAACCGGAGCTTTTGCTTTTCACGCAATTGCGTACCGTATTCAGATAACTTTTGACGACGACCTTGACCATGATCACCAGGTGCGTAAGGACGACGGTTTAATTCTTTACCAGTGCCGGAAAGGGATACCCCTAAACGACGGGAAATACGCCAGCTTGGGCCAGTGTAACGAGACATAGATAGTTCCTCCAATAAAATATTATTTGGAGTAAAATAAGCTGTATATAAGTTTAGTATTCGTGCAGGTTGCTTTGCAGGTTTCACCGTATGCAGCCGCAGGTTACTTCCTGAACCAATTGAACGGCAACAATCTGTTGACGAGCTTACCACTTATCGCTGCATTATTTTACACAAGCACCAGTATAACCAGAAACACTAGGCTTTGTCAATGTGTTTTAGCAAAACGCGCGCGAATTCTTCCAATACTTCTTGGTCTTCAGTAGTGAATCGGCCCTTGCTAGGGGAGTCGATATCCATGACGCCCAGCTTAGTACCATCGCTCAGCGTGAGGGGGACCACGACTTCGGCGTTGCTGGCGGAGTCACAGGCGATGTGGCCAGCGAATTCGTGGACGTCGGCGACCAGTTGGGTTTCTTGCGTGGCTAAGCCAGTACCACAGACCCCGTGACCATTTTCGATGTGCACACAGGCAACGTTACCCTGGAAGGGTCCCAGAATCAGATCGTCCGTTTCAGGCTGATACAGATAAAAGCCCGCCCAGTTAACATCCGTCAGGGTTTGCTTGAGTAGGGCAGATGCATTGGCAAGGTTCGCCACGAGATTCGTTTCCTCATATAGGAGGGCGTCAAGTTGTTCGGTAATTAAAGGATTGATACGATCACTCATGAAAAGGCCTCCATTGTTTTAGCATTAATTGTTTGATTATAGCCAGAAAGGTTAAGAGAATCATGAAAACGTAGTGAAGCCAGTGCGTCACTTATGCTATAATCAAGATTAGATTAAATTATAAAGTGAACCGAGTTATTTTACAACTCGTTTAAACGTTGAAATGTTGATGAAGGATGGGGTCAAAATGATTGTACTAATAGGAATCGTCATACTTGCGATTGCCGCGTACGTTGGCTTGTTGGTGTACCAGCTACGGATTCGGCGCCAAGTCGCGACGCTAACTACGAAAAAGGAAGCGATGGAAGCCATTCCGTTAAAGGATGAGCTGCAATTGGTTGGGCAATTGAGCCTAACTGGGCAATCGTTAGAGGACTACGAAAACTTGCAGTCCGATTTCTCTGAAATCACCGAGAACCGCTTTACCCGAATCGATGATCAGTTGGCCCAACTCCTAAGTGACTCGCGAGGAGTCAACTTGATTCAGTTGCGGCAAAATCTCACCAAGGTTACGACTTTAGTCGATCAGACCGATGAACTGATTAAGTCCGTTCAGGAACAGTTGACCCACCTCCAAGAAGTCGATAAGCAACACCGAGCCGCCGTGAAGGAATTGGAACAGAAGTATCAGGGCCTGCGGAAGACACTGTTGGCCAAAAACTTTGCCTTTGGTCCCAGCATCGATGGCTTAGAGGAACAGTTGAGTCAATTAGAAGATAACTTTGACACCTTCTCACGGTTAACGCAAGAAGGCGACCATCAACGGGCTGCCGATGTGTTGAATCAGTTACACGATGATACGGCTGTGTTGGAAGACTTGATTAAAGCCATCCCACCACTGTATAAGGATCTGACGGTCGTCTTCCCCGACCAAGTCAAGGAACTTCGGGGTGGGTACCAACAGTTGAGTGCCGATAATTATCACTTTGGCGATCAAAACGTTCCCGAGATGATCAGTACCATCGAGGACCACATTAGCGCCAACCTTGATACGCTAGGCGACTTACGACCTGACGATGCCAAGGTCGTCAATGACCGGATCGCCACGCAAATCGATAGTATTTATGACCTGATGCAAACGGAAATTGATGCCAAGTCGCCAGTTGAAGCTAATCTGGATGGTGTCGCAAAGTTTATTGCCCACGCGCAAAACCAAAGCCACGCGCTGATGGCTGAGCTCGATCGGTTGAGTCAAAACTACACGTTGGATCATCAAGAGATCGAAACGGCGCGTGAACTTAACGAACAGTTGCGAGGCATCGACGGTATTTATCAACGAGACATGCAGGACCTGACCGGTAAGACGGCCACGTACTCACAAGTATTGGCTCACCAAGAACAGCAACAAAAGGACCTGGAACAGATTGAACAGCAACAGGCTGACATCTTGAAGAGCGTTGCCGGTCTCGCCGATGAAGAGAAGCAGGCCAGAGACACCTTACAGCAATTCGATTTTGATTTACATAGTTTGCGGCGGCAAGTTGAGAACTTAAATCTTCCGGGCATTCCTCAAACTTATCTGGACTACTTCTTCGTTGTGCGTGACGAGGTGGCCCAACTAGCAACGGATATGGATCAACCCCAGATCGACATGGAACGGATCACCAAGCAATTGCTGATCATTCAGACTGATTTGGACACGTTACAGGAGAAAACCGATGATCTGATCGACAGTTCTGAGTTGGCAGAACAGCTGTTACAGTACGCTAACCGTTACCAGACCAGTCACGAGAACGTTGCCACTGCCAGCAAGGAAGCGGCCGACTTGTTCGAGAACAAGCATCAATACGCCAAGGCGTTGGAAACCATTGCCACCGTGCTGGACGAAGTGGAACCCGGGTCTTACAAACGCTTAGAAGATGCCTATTACCAAAGTAAAGGTAAGGAAAAGCCTAAGCGCGACACGGACGACACTAAGTAATCTGAATAATACTGAGAAAGCCATTGTGACGGAATGAGTCCGTTATGATGGCTTTTTGCTTGCTTGCAGATCAGGATGGGGGAGGCGTGGCAGGTGAATGCTAGCTTAGTCGGAGGTAGCTGTAGGCGGCGGGTTTCACCATTAGTTTGGCCAAGTGTTCACTAGTTTTGCGAGCAGGGGGCTTGTGGGAAAGAACGATTGTGTTTATAATGAGAAAGAATTTCTATCGGAGTCGAACCAATAGAAAACGGATAAGAGGGTTCAGGATGATTTATTTTGATAACAGTGCGACCACCAAGGCAGCGCCCGAAGTGGTCGATACTTATGCAAAGGTAAGCGCAAATTACTGGGGGAATCCCTCAAGTTTGCACAAGTTTGGTGAACAGGCATTTAACCTGTTGGAACAGTCTCGGCAACAGATTGCCGACCTGGTCGGCGCTAAGCTGAGTGAGATTCTTTTCACCAGTGGTGGTACCGAGGGGGATAACTGGGCCATCAAGGGGACGGCCATGGCCAAACGTGAATTTGGGAACCACTTGATCACGACCGAAGTGGAACATCCTGCCGTTCACAACTCTATGGAACAATTGAAACAGGATGGTTTTGAAGTGACTTATTTGCCCGTTGATGAAAACGGACGGGTCTCCGCGGCCGACCTGCGTGCTGCGATTAAACCCAGCACGATTCTGGTGTCCACGATGGCCGTTAACAATGAAATCGGTGCGGTTCAACCGCTCGACGAAATTGCTGACGTCTTACGGGACTTTCCTCGGATTCACTGGCATATCGATGCCGTTCAGGGGATCGGTAAGGGTTTAGCCGACAAAATCTTTAATGATCGGGTGGACTTCGTAACCTTCTCAGGTCACAAGTTCCACGCACCACGGGGCATTGGTTTCATGTACAAACGCCAAGGCCGGACCATCGCACCACTGATGGCCGGTGGGGGTCAGGAACGTAACCTGCGTTCCGGGACTGAAAACCTGCCCGCAATCGCCGCTATGGCTAAAGCTTTACGGTTGTTGCTTGATGGTGAAGCCGACAAAGTGAAGCGCCAGCGCGATATTCGGTTAGCCATTTTGCATCACGTGGAAACCTTCCCGAACGTCACGATCTTCTCTAAGGACTTACCCGTCTTCGCACCCCACATTCTGTGCTTTGCGATTGCCGGTGTTCGTGGGGAAACCATCGTCCATGCCTTTGAGGAACACAATATTTACATTTCCACGACTAGTGCCTGCTCCTCGAAGAAGCACGTTGAATCCAGTACGTTACAGGCCATGAAGGTCGACGACGGCATTGCAACCAGCGCCGTCCGGATTTCCTTGGATGAACACAATACGATGGCGGAAGCCGAAGAATTCAACCGCGTTTTTGATCAACTCTACACACAATTTGCAAAATTAAATTAATTTACGAAAGGGGTCGCGCAATGGAATACAGCGAAATCATGGTCCGTTACGGCGAGCTGTCGACGAAGGGTAAGAACAAGAAAGACTTCATCAAGCAACTTGGCCAAAACGTGCGTAAGGCGCTCGGTACCTTTGAAGGTATCGAAGTCAAAGCACAACACGACCGTTTACACGTCACCCTAAATGGGGCAGACTCAGACGCCGTTATGAAGCGGCTGAAGGGCGTTTTCGGAATCGAAAACTTCTCGCCTTCGGTCAAAGTCGCTAAGGACATCGACGAAATCAAGCAAACGGCCATTGCCATGGTCAAGGAAGTCTTCAAGCCAGGGATGACCTTTAAGATCAACACCCGGCGGCAAGACAAGGAATTTCAGTACGACACTTACCAGATGAACGAGATCATGGGGAGTACGTTGCTGGAGGCTATCCCTGAACTGACCGTTAAAATGAAGCACCCCGACCTGGAACTGCGGGTCGAAGTACGGATGAACGGGGTCTTCCTGTCTGGCGAAACCATTCAAGGGGCCGGCGGGTTACCCGTTGGTACCGGTGGTAAGGCCGTCATGATGCTGTCTGGGGGGATTGACTCTCCAGTGGCTTCCTACTACGCTTTACGGCGTGGGGTGAAGATCGATATGATTCACTTCTACAGTCCGCCATACACGTCGGAACAAGCCTTAGCAAAGGCCAAGGAACTGACGGCACGGTTGGCTGGGTACTCTGGTGGTATTCAGTTCATCCAGGTGCCGTTTGCTAAGATTCAGGAAACCATCAAGGAAAAAGTTCCCGAAGGTTACCTGATGACCGTTCAACGGCGCTTGATGTTGCGGTTGACCGCAGCAATTGCTGAAAAGCGGCACGCCAAGGGAATTTTCAACGGAGAATCTCTGGGCCAAGTGGCTTCACAGACATTGGAAAGCATGGCGGCCATCAACGATGTGACCTCCATGCCAATCCTGCGGCCATTGCTTTCTATGGACAAGACGGAAATCATCAAGGTTGCCGAAGATATTGACACCTACGATCTTTCCATCCTGCCATACGAAGACTGCTGTACCATCTTCACGCCACCGGCACCCAAGACGCACCCCGACTTGGAAAAGTCCCGGAAGTACGAAGGGTACATCGACGTTGAAGGCCTGATGAAGGAAGCCCTCGATGGCATTGTCATCTCCGAGATTCGTCCTGGTGATAATTACCTGAATCAAAACGAAGACGTCTTCGCAGAATTACTTTAATCATAAACAAGACTTAACGCTCTGAGCAGTCGCTTGGGGCGTTTTTTTAGTTAAGAATCTGCTAGTGGTCTGCTTGAGTCAACCTTGGTGATGTCGGAATCAGAATGCGAGTATGGCTGTTAGTTAGAGATCGATATTGCTTTTATAAGGCATCGTCAGAGCGAATTTCGACCAGTCGAGGGACCAAACGTGAGTTTTTCATGATTTTATAGCAAAATGCTTGTCAGGACCCCCTATGTTGCGGGATAATTGAACCAGTAATCGGTATAGTACCGATGTATATTTTGAAGGGGTTGATCTGCGTGGATGTAACACGGCTCGGCAGTACAATGACTCTCTCTGGCACACCGCCAGAGGTTGGAGATCAGTTACCAAAGTTTAAAGTGTTTGATCAGAACAATGTCAAAGTTAAAACGGCAAATTTGATTGGAAAAGTAACTTTGATCAGTGTTGTCCCGGATCTTGAAACGCCCGTTTGCACGTTGCAAACTCGGAAGTTCACCCAACAGGCGGACCACTATCCAGCAGCTAAGTTCTGCACGATCTCAAACAATTCCATTGCTGAACAGACCGGCTGGTGTGCCGCTCAGGGTGTGGAAAACGTTGACTTGTTATCCGATGAAGAATTATCATTCGGTTACGAAATGGGTCTGTACGTTCCTAACCTGGGCAACTTGGCTCGGTCTATCTGGATTATTGATGATGCGGGTAAGATCGTTTACCGGCAAATCGTCACTGAACAATCCGACGAACCGAATTACTTGGAAGCCATCGAGGCTTTGGAAAAATTAGTCCCACGTGTTGACCTTTAGGCCAAAATTGCGTAGACTATGTAAAAGTAGCGTTGAACAAGTCAGTAGTGTCGAGGGGATTGCTCAGAGAGCCGGGAATGCTGAAAACCGGTGAATCACCTGACGTGAACGTAGCTTGCGAGCTGCTGGGCTGAACCAACAGTAAGCCCAGACCGGAGCACTCTCCGTTAACAAAGAAGTTAAGTGGGGCATAAACGCCCAATTTAGGTGGTACCGCGAAGACTCTTCGTCCTAATTTTTAGGATGGGGAGTCTTTTTGTATTCACCGACAGTTAACTTGATTCGTTGTAGGTGTTGCAAAAGACGAAGCTAAACGTTAAGTGATCGACAGTTAGCCAGTAAGAGAAAAGAAAGGAATTGATTCATATGGCAGACAAGCAAACCGACATGCCTACCAAGTATGACCCGACCGCCATTGAAGCCGGCCGGTACCAAACTTGGTTAGACGAAGATGTTTTTAAACCTAGTGGTGACAAGAAAGCCACCCCTTATTCCATCGTTTTACCCCCACCAAATGTTACCGGGAAGCTGCATTTAGGCCACGCCTGGGACACGACCTTGCAAGACATGATCATCCGGCAAAAGCGGATGCAAGGCTTTGACACACTCTGGCTTCCAGGGATGGACCACGCCGGAATCGCCACGCAAGCTAAGGTTGAAGCCCGGTTGCGTGAACAAGGCATTACCCGTTACGACCTTGGTCGTGAAAAATTCATCGACAAGGTTTGGGAATGGAAGGACGAATACGCCGCAACCATTCACAAGCAATGGGCCAAGATGGGGTTGTCCATGGATTACTCCCGTGAACGCTTTACCTTAGATGATGGCTTGTCCGATGCTGTTAAGAAGGTCTTCGTTGCTCTGTACAAGAAGGGCCTGATTTACCGGGGCGAGTACATCATCAACTGGGATCCCCAAGCCCGGACTGCACTTTCTGACATTGAAGTTATTCACAAGGACGACAAGGGTGCTTTCTACCATGTGAAGTACCCATTTGCCAATCCAGATGACACGTTCAACGGCAAGCACTACATCGAAATCGCCACAACGCGTCCCGAAACCATGATGGGGGATACCGCCGTTGCCGTTAACCCAGATGATGACCGGTACAAGGACTTAGTTGGCAAGAAGGTTATCTTGCCACTAGCTAACCGCGAAATTCCAATTATTGCCGACCAATACGTCGACATCAACTTTGGGACGGGGATGGTGAAGATTACGCCAGCCCACGACCCTAACGACTTCTTAGTTGGGAATCGGCACAACCTCGAACGGATCAATACCATGAACGAAGACGCCTCCATGAATGATCGTGCCGGCAAGTACGCTGGCATGGACCGTTTCGACGCCCGTAAGGCCATGGTTGCCGACCTGGACGACCAGGGGTTATTGATCAAGGTTGACCCAATCGTCCATTCCGTTGGGCATTCCGAACGGACTGGGGTTCAAGTCGAAGCCCGGCTGTCCACGCAATGGTTCGTGAAGATGAAGCCACTCGCCGAAGAAGCCATCAAGAACCAAGAGGGCGACAACGCGGTTGATTTCGTGCCAGAACGTTTCGAAAATACCTTCACGCAATGGATGGAAAACGTCCATGACTGGGTTATTTCTCGTCAACTCTGGTGGGGTCACCGGATTCCAGCCTGGTACAACAAGAAGACCGGCGAAGTTTACGTTAACGAAGAAGCCCCTAAGGACATCGAAAACTGGGAACAAGATCCCGATGTGTTGGACACCTGGTTCTCCAGTGCCCTCTGGCCATTCTCAACGATGGGCTGGCCTAACGAAGACAGTGCCGACCTCAAGCGCTACTTCCCAACCGACACCTTGGTTACCGGTTACGACATCATCTTCTTCTGGGTTTCCCGGATGATCTTCCAAAGTCTTGAATTTACTGGTAAGCGGCCGTTCAAACACGTGCTCTTACACGGGTTGATTCGGGCCGAAGACGGTCGCAAGATGAGCAAGTCTCTTGGCAACGGGATCGACCCAATGGACGTCATCGACAAGTACGGGGCCGATGCCTTGCGTTGGTTCCTGTCTACCGGTTCAACGGCGGGCCAAGATGTGCGGTTCAGTTACGACAAGATGGATTCCGCTTGGAACTTCATCAACAAGATCTGGAACGCCAGCCGGTTCGTCATCATGAACTTGGGCGAAAATACCAAGCCAGTGGTTCCCGCAGCCGATAAGTGGGACCTGACCGACAAGTGGATTCTGAGCCGCTTGAACGACACGGTCAACCACGTTACCGAAATGTTCGACAAGTTTGAATTCGGTGAAGCTGGCCGTTCCCTGTACAACTTTATCTGGAACGACTTCTGTGACTGGTATATTGAAATGAGTAAGGAAGTCTTGACCGGCGATGATGAAGCTGCCAAGGCAACTAAGCAAGACTTATTGGCCTACGTCTTAGACCAAACCCTGCGCCTACTCCAACCAATCATGCCATTCGTGACCGAAGCCATCTGGCAAGCCATGCCACATGACGGCAAGTCCTTAGTGACCGCCGCTTACCCAGTGGATCACCCCGAATTTGTCAATGCCGAAGCTGAAAGCGACATGACAAGCCTGATCGACCTGATCAAGGCTGTCCGGAACATCCGGGCCGAAGCCAACGCACCAATGTCTACGCCAATCGACCTGCAGATCAAGACTAGCGATGCCAAGTTACAGAGCGTCTTTGAAAATAACCGTGACTTTATCGACCGGTTCGTTCATCCAAAGGACTTTGCAATTGGCGCTGACTTGACCGCACCTAAGCTGGCCATGACGTCGGTTATCACTGGTGCCGAAGTTTCCGTACCATTAGCTGAATTGGTCGACCTGAACGATGAAGCCGCCCGTTTGGACAAGGAAGTTGCCAAGTTCACAGCTGAAGTGCAACGCGCTACCAAGAAGTTAGGTAACGAACGCTTCGTTGCTAACGCCCCAGAAGACGTGGTTAACGCCGAACGCGACAAGCAAACGGATAACCAAAAGAAGCTGGAAGCAACGCAACAACGTTTGGCTGATATTAAGGCTCAACTGTAAGACAATCATATGAGTTTACTGAAGTCATCATTCCTGTAGGGGAGTGGTGACTTTTTTGAGCGGTGTCACAAGCTTGGCCCACACTTAATACTAATGTAAAAAGACTGGAATTGGTGTCAGTGTTTGCAAGATGTTTAACCTTTCTCAATGAAGAGCACACCTAATTTTATGAATTCTGGAAATTTCTCAATAGAAATTGTAGATATAGTTGATGAATGTTTACGGGAAATATATACGTGAAATAATTAGTTCAGCAATTATAGTACTGAGCTTTCTCCTAATAATCTTTAATTTGTTCTTCAATTGAATACAATGGATATTGTTAACGTTAGTCAAAGCGCTTTGATAATCCGTATTTATAGAGGTAATCAAATTGAATGTTAAAAAAGCTATGTTGGCTTCTTGACAATTTTAGCTGTGCTTGGAACCGGTATACCAGCAATATCTGATATTACTGTCCACGCTGCAGATGTTTCAAATCAGACAGGGACCACCGTGCCTAATAATGCTATTGATTCTCTTACACCTGAAAGAATTGCTGATACGCCTTCCTATATGCAATTGTTAAGAACTAATTCTTCGACGGTATACGACGCTTCATCAGATACAACGACAATCTCCATTACGGACTTTCAAATGAGAAATATCTTAAGTGGATTGGGATTTGACCAAATAGATCTAGGTATGCTAGGGCTTCAACGAATTTCAGGGGTTACGAAGGTGAAGTTTTACGGTAGAAAGAGAAGCGGAAATGCTAATGTTTATTTATCAGCTAGTATGTTAAACCGCGTAAAGAAGTCTGCTACTAGTGCAGCAGTTTCTGCTATCTTTGCTTTATTTGCATTTCCATTGGGACCTGTTGGAGGACTTGCTTGGGGCACCATCAACTTTGCTAGTAAACAATTAGTAACTGCCGCAATTCATGCAAATGTAAACAAGTTCAAGGCAGGACGGATTTTTAAGGTTCGCAGTTGGAAATATAAAGGTTGGAGTTATCAATAAAATTAGGTGATCGTATGGGATGGTATAGAAGAATTTCCAATCGCTACAGTCACGCATATACGCCGAAAGCTGTTAATCGTGTCATGCCAATTACAGGATTTTCTTTACTTGTTGCCAGTATTGCTCTATTGAGCCTTACCAAGTTACATGACTGGGGGTTCGGATTGTATGGTGTTTCGATACTTGCATGGAGCGATTATATCTCAGTTAAGCTTGCACAACATAAAGTGGGGATTATAGGCAGTCTCTTCGTTGCTTATGGTTTATTTGCAGTTGTGCTGGGTGGGGCTGTCTTGATTCTTCTCGCAATTATTTTTGGTGAATAATATGCTAGCTCGATGAGAATGACGTTGCTTTTTGTTCTATAGTTGATGACAACCAGTCTCAGTTTTAATATTTGAAAAATCAGTCAAACCTCATCGTTTGGCTGATTTTTTGTACATGGTGTTAAAAATGGGTCGACACTTAATACTAATGTAAAAAGGCTGGAATTGGTGTCAGTGTTTGCAAGATGTTTACCCCTTCTTAACGTTTTGGTAAGGTTATCTAAGTGTATGAGTGGACTAGACTAATGGTTGGAAATTTGAGGATAATTGTTAGTTTTCTTGTGACGTTATCGTAGGCGCAGATAATGTGCAGCAATGATGTCGATTATCGGCAACATAGCCGAAACGCGTTTCAGCAGGCAGCCGGTTGTGCTTAACGTCATCAAGTATAAAATCCAGACCCGGGATTTTTCACTTGATGACGTTAATGCTCGCTGGCTAGACGCCTGCTTCCACACGCTTCCAAAATCTGCTACACTAAGAAACAGTGACGCAAGCGGGAGGTTTTCATTTTGGTAAAAACGTACGCTGAAGCCCTGCAGTTCATTCACGGTCGGGACCGCTTCAAGAAGAAGCCGACCCTGGACCGGATGCGGCAATTCATGCACATCCTGGGTGACCCACAGGAAAAGTTAAATATGATTCACGTCGCCGGAACCAACGGTAAGGGATCCACGGTGGCTTTTTTACGGGATATGTTCATGGCCGAGGGCCAGACGGTGGGGACCTTTACCTCGCCGTTCATTACCCGTTTCAATGAACGCATCAGCACGGATGGTCAGCCCATCAGTGACACGGATCTGGTAGCTATGGTTAATCGGATTCAACCAGTGGTGGCTCGGTTGGACAAGGAGCTCGCTGAAGAAGGGCCGACTGAATTTGAGATTGATACGGCCCTGATGTTTTGCTACTTCGCGAGCCATCCGGTAGACATTGTCGTGGTCGAGGTTGGCCTCGGTGGCCTGTACGATTCGACCAACATTATCACGCCGGCCGTCTCGGTCATCACGACGATTGGCATGGATCACATGAAAATTTTAGGAGATACGATTCCTAAGATTGCTACGCAGAAGGCCGGGATCATGAAGCCGGGTGTACCGGTAGTTTGTGGACGCTTGACGCCGGACGCGCTGGCGGTCATGGATCAGACCGCTAGTGAAAATCAGACCGACGTTCGCGCATTAGGTCGCGATTTTACGGTGAAAAATCAACCTGAGTCGGGTTGGGGCGAACGCTTCGCCTACACCTGGGCAGACCATCGCTGGCAACATTTGGAGATTGACCTGTTGGGACAGTATCAAATCGACAATGCGGCCACCGCGCTCACGGCCTTCATCACGTATCATCAGGCTCGACATTTGCCACTCGAGATTGCCGACATTCGTGAGGGCCTGAAGCATACAGCATGGCCGGGACGCTTTGAACGGCTGAACGATGAACCCCTGATTGCCATTGATGGGGCCCACAACGAGCCCGCCATGGTGGAAATGGCCCAGTTGTTGCGGCAGCACTTTGCTCAGCAGGATATTACGATTATTCTGGCGGTGTTGGCAGATAAACAATATGACCAAATGGTAAAGACACTGTTGCAAGTGCGTAACGTCCACATTATCGTGACCCAATTTCAGGGGCCGGGTAAGCGGGCGGCCGCGACGCCCCAAGCGCTGGAAGGCGCCGTTGCCGCTAGCAAGCGTGTGACGATGGCAGATAACTGGCCGAGCGCTCTCAAGACGGCGCTGAATAACATTTCCGGGGACAGTTTAATTCTGTTGACCGGGTCGCTTTACTTTATTTCGGAAGTACGGCAATATTTTACGGATTCAGAAAAATAAATCAGCTTTTTTTACGGAGTTAGTCTGTAAGGGAGCTGAGAAGATGCGACGAGAGAGAATTAACAGTAATAATGAACGGCAGTTGGTCAGCCGGGTTCTCCGCGGGTTGGGACTACCAGCCACGGATGAGTGCGACCGGTTCTTCCAGTACTTTCACAGCGTGGCCAATCTGCGCTATGCCAGTCAACAGCAGTGTGACCGGTACGTGCGGGGTAGGCGAGAACGGCGGGCGTTGCTCACGGCAATCGACCTAGGCCGGTGGGCGCAACGGGCACCGCGACAGATCTACGGCGAGGTGGTGGCGAGTAGTCAGATCGGTGAGAGCCTGATGGATGATCTGCGGTATGCCCCCCAGGAACGCTTGGAGGTCTTAGCGCTGGATGCCAAACATCAGGTGATTGATCGACAGACCGTGTTCGTGGGAACACTAGACAGTTGTCCGGTCCATCCCCGAGAGATCTTTCGGCTAGCCGTTCTGACTGGAGCGGCCGCCATTGTTGTGGCGCATAACCATCCCAGTGGTCTAGCTGCCCCATCACCGAATGATTTGAAATTCATGCGCCGGTTGGCCGAGTGCGGCCAGTTGATGGGAATCCCCGTGCTCGATGGCTTTGTAATTGGGCTGCGGACCTACTTTAGTCTGCGTGAGGCTGGGATTTTACCGCTAATTCAGAAGACAAATAAGTCAGAAGGTTTAAAATCTGATTAAAATCGGTTTTACCTATTTCTTTCTCGTTAAAAGTTCGGTATTCTTGACATTGACGACGTGTTCTCACGTAGATAGGTATGTTATAATACGTCTATCAATGAATAAGACAAAAAACTATAAATATTTTGTTGACAATGAAGGGATGAAACACAGTGTTCGGATTAGGAACGAAAAATATTGGGATCGATCTTGGTACCGCCAATACGATTGTGTATGTTGACGGTAAAGGAATCGTTCTACGCGAACCTTCTGTTGTCGCCAAGAACACAAAGAGTGGGGAAATTGTGTCCGTTGGTGAAGACGCTCGTGCAATGATTGGTCGTACGCCGGCTAGCATCGTTGCCATTCGGCCCATGAAAGACGGGGTTATTGCAGATTACGATACGACGGTTGCCATGATGAAGTACTTCATCGAAAAGACGGTCGGTAAGTCTAGCGGTAAGCCATACGTGATGGTTTGTGTGCCAAGCGGTGTAACGGAAGTTGAAAAGCGGGCGGTCATTGACGCGACCCGTGTTGCAGGTGCTCGTGACGCTTACGTCATTGAAGAACCATTTGCTGCGGCCATTGGTGCCGGGTTACCCGTCATGGATCCAACCGGTAGTATGGTTGTTGACATGGGTGGTGGGACAACCGACGTGGCAACGATCTCCCTCGGGGGTATCGTTTCCAGTCGTTCCATCCGAGTAGCTGGTGACAAGTTGGATGATGCGATTGCGACTTACGTGCGGTCAAACTTCAACCTGTTGATTGGTGAACGAACTGCTGAAAAGTTGAAGATGGACATTGGTTCAGCTTCAGTCGAAGACGCTGATAAGATCGAAGGCGCCACGATTCGTGGACGTGACTTGGTATCTGGACTACCTAAGGCAGTGGAAGTCTCCGCTGTTGACGTGGCCAAGGCTATCCAAGAGCCCGTTCAAGACGTGATCACCGCGATCAAGGAAACCTTAGAAGAAACTTCACCAGAAATCGCTGCTGATGTGATTGATCACGGTATCGTGTTGACTGGTGGGGGTGCCTTACTGAAGAACCTGTCAGAAGTCATCGCCGATGCAACCAAAGTTCCAGTGTCTATCGCCAACGATCCTCTGGATTGTGTGGCAGCTGGTACCGGTGAATCATTAAAGAGTATCGATGTCATGAAGAAAAAATAGGGACTAGCGGGAAGGCAGCTTCCCGCTTCTTTATTGTGACGCTAGTGGCGAGTCTGTAACTGGCGAACAAGATGGAGGTCAAACATGCAGAAATTTTCTTTCAATCGGCGACTAGTGATCATCATTGTCTGCTTGATTGTTAGCTTTGCTTTGATGACGGTGTCCGTAGCTATTCGTAACAAGAAGTCCACGCCGCCGCTGATTCAGCAATTCGGGAACGACATTGTCGGGTTAACTGACCGGGTCGTGGCGTTACCAGCGAATGGATTGAGCGGTTCGGTGAGTGCCATTTCGGAACTATTGAACACGTATCAGGAAAACCAGCAGTTGAAGAAGCAGGTTAGTGAGCTCGCCCAGACCAAGGTCCGCGACCAAACCTTAGCTAAGGAAAACAAGCAATTAAAGCAACAGATTAAGTTAAACGATTCATTGACGGATTACACGGCAATCAGTGCCGCGGTCATCACCCGGACGCCATCATCATGGCAGAACCAAGTGGTGATCAACAAGGGGGCATCGGCCGGCGTGGTTAAAAACATGCCCGTCATGTCCGGCTCTGGCTTGGTTGGCCGAGTTGCCGAAGTCAACAAGACCAATTCAAAGGTTGAGTTGATCACCGACAACAACGATGCTGCGAACCGTTTCGCCGTGTCAATCACGACGAAGGCTGGCAAGACCGTCAATGGTGTTCTCAGTGGCTATAAGTCTGCCACGGGTCAAATCGTGATGGATAACCTGACGACCAAGTCTAAGATCAGTAAGGGTGACAAGGTCGTTACGAGTGGGCTTGGTGGCGTGACGCCGAAGGGCTTATTCGTTGGGACCGTAGCCCAGTCGGTCGGTTCCGATTATGGCCTGTCAACGAAGCTGTATATTACGCCAGCGACTGATTTGAGCGACCTGAACATTGTGACGGTTGCGGTTACGAAACAGTAAGGGGGCTAAGGCGTGTATCGATTATCTAAAATGCGTTTTGGCTTCCCAATCGGGCTATTTCTGCTATTATTTATTGATGGCAGTATCAGTCAGGTTTTCAGTCGCCAAATGTTTAATACGCCCTCGGTCATGGTGAGCCATCTAGTGGTGCTGTGGCTGGTTTGTGGTGTGTTGTTTGAGGAAAATATGGCGATGCCACTGGTAAAGTGGGCTGCTGTGATTGGGGCCGTCTTCGACCTCTATTACACGGGAATCTTCGGGGTGTACATCTTCGTCTTTCCGTTAGTGGTCTACCTGACCCGCCAACTCGTGAGTTATATCAGTCCGAACTTTTTGAGCGGACTGCTGATCTACTTTATTGATATTACCATTGTCGAGGCTTTGAGCTTCGTGGCCAGTCGCGCCGTCCACATGACGTCGATGTCTGGTAGCTCATTCTTGGTGAATACTTTGGGACCAACGTTGGCCTTTAACTTGGCCATGTTTGTCATCTTATATTTCCCCATTCGATGGGTGTATAATTGGTTAAAATAGGTGAAGGGAACGAACGCTATGCAAGCTGCCGTATTACGGGGAACGCAAAACGGCTATGATTTGGTGCTCAAACAATCGGCGAGCTTGGACCAAATCCTAGCCGATCTACGGTCATTATTGGAGAACTTAAACGTGGATCCAACCGCCATGGAGACGCCCAAGGTTTCACTGGATGTCTTGACGGAGGATCGGATCTTAACCGCCGATGAAAAATCACAGATCGAACAACTGGTAGGCAACTACCCGCGTTTTGAAATCCATAAGATTGCGGCCAACGTCATGACCATTGACGATGCCATTCAGTTGCGTGAACGGGAAAACGTCCATCTGCTGAGTAAGGTGATTCGTAACGGTCAAGAGGTTGCCATGCAAGGGGATGTCCTGTTTCTGGGGACCATTCACGAGGGTGGTAAGCTCCGGACGACCGGGAACATCTTCTGCATGGGGGACGTGAGCGGTATCTTGCAGGCGGGCTATCCCGACGATGAATCCAAACTGATTATGGGGAATCTTGCGACCGCACAACAGGTCAGAATTGCCGAACAGTTTGACATTATCGAACCAGACCAAGTGGCCGATTCTAGCCAAACCATTGCTTACGTCAACGACCTCCACGTGTTGTCGTACGGAAAGCTCAGCGCATTAAAGAAGATCAACCCGAAATTGTACAACCGGATTGGAGGAATTTAGAATGGGAAAAGCAATTGTGATCACCTCTGGTAAGGGTGGTGTGGGTAAAACCACGACCAGTGCCAACATTGGGACGGCGTTAGCCTTAATGGGCAAGCGAGTGTGCCTGATGGATCTGGACATTGGACTACGGAACTTGGATGTGGTCCTGGGACTGGATAACCGAATCATCTACGATATCGTAGACGTTGCCGAAGGGCGGGCAAAGCTGCCCCAAGCGTTAGTCAAAGACAAGCGTTTCGATGACAAGCTTTACCTGTTACCAGCCGCCCAGAACACGGATAAGACGGCTTTACAACCCGACCAAGTTAAGGAAATTGTGGACGAGTTAAAGCCGGAATACGATTACGTTCTGATCGACTGCCCAGCCGGGATCGAACAAGGTTTCATGAACGCCATCGCCGGTGCTGACGCCGCCATTGTGGTTACCACGCCGGAAATTTCTGCGGTGCGGGATGCCGATCGGGTCGTTGGGTTATTGGAACAACATCCATTGACCGAAGCCCCACGTCTACTGATCAACCGGATTCGGTTGAACATGATGCAAGATGGTTCCATGATGGATATCGATGAGATCACCCATCACTTGGGAATCGAATTGCTGGGGATCATTGTGGATGACGACGCGGTTATCTCCACGTCTAACCAGGGTGAACCCATCGTCATGCAGACGGAAAACCAAGCATCGCAAGGCTACCGTAACGTGGCTCGGCGTCTAGAGGGCCAAACGGTGCCCCTGATGAAGCTTGAACCACAGGAGGAAGACGGTTTCTGGCACAAGGTCAGCAGCTGGTTCCATCGCGGTTAAGCACCATCTGAATTGAAATCATGAAATGAATGGGGAGCCTTTGGCGACAGCGGTCGTTGAGGGCTTCCTTTTTGGTTATATAGTTAATAGCTTGCACGGAATGGTCGCCGCAGACAACAGTTTTCACCAACTTAAGCCATTCGATTTTCAAGGAATTTCAAAATAAGGCTTGACGTTCATGAAAATAAAAAGTAGTATATCGGTAATGAAACGAAAAACGTCGAACAGAAGAGTAAGACCAGCAAGTGCCTACAGAAAGCCCAGCCGATGAAAATGGGTGACCTTGTCCGTCCGAAACACATCTGTGAGTTGGTCGTCTGAATCTAGTAGGATGATCCGGGATAGCCCGTTACAGCTGGAGTTGCTTGCAACTCACCGAGGTTAAGTCAGCGATGGCTTAGCAAACTAGAGGTGGAACCACGATGTGATCGTCCTCTTAGGCCCAATTAGGGTCTAAGAGGACGTTTTTATTTTCACGGGATTATTGCGAGGAACTCCGTAAGTCGGCGTGGCGTGAGCCCGTCGAGTACATGAGGTGGCACCGCGTGATCAACGCCCTCTTGAGAGAAATCTCAGGAGGGCGTTTTTGCGTTGAAGAAGGAGGAGAATTGTTATGCACTATGTTAGCCAGATTTTACCATCACTGATTTCCGGTACCGGAATGACGTTGTCCATATTCTTTTGGACCTTAATTATTTCTGTCCCACTTGGAATCTTAGTCGGGTTGGGCATGATTACCCGCTTCAAGCCGTTGACGTGGGTGATCAACATCTACGTTTGGTTGATGCGAGGGACCCCACTATTATTGCAATTAATTTTCGTCTTTTATGGGTTACCCATCGCCGGCATCGTGTTCGATCGGTATGACGCGGCGCTCTTCGCCTTCATCCTGAACTACACTGCCTACTTCGCTGAAATTTTCCGCGGCGGCCTGCAAGCCATTCCCGTAGGACAATACGAAAGTGCTCGGGTGTTGCGGTTGACTAACTGGCAAACGTTGCGGAAGATTGTGATTCCGCAGGTGGTCAAGATTGTTTTACCGTCAATCGGAAACGAAGTCATCAACCTGGTCAAGGATTCCTCATTGGTTTACGTCATCGGGTTAGGTGATCTGTTACGTGCTGGAAACGTCGCCATGGCGCGAGACGTCACGTTGGTGCCAATGTTGCTGGTCGGTGTAATTTACTTACTGTTGACGGCCGTTTGCACATTGGTCCTGAAGCGGATGGAAAAGCACTACAGTTACTGGCGTTAGAGAAAGGGTGGTTTAATCATGTTAGAACTTAAAGGGATTACCAAAAAATTTGATGGCAAAACCATCTTGGATCAAGTCGATTTAACGGTGAACGATGGCCAAATATTAACCATCGTCGGACCTTCCGGGGCTGGTAAGACGACGCTACTCCGTTGTATCAGTGGCTTGGAAATGGTCGACAGCGGGCAGTTCTTACTGGATGGCCAACCCTTCGATCCCGCAACGAACCGGGACAACGATGCCGTTATTGGGGTCGTCTTCCAGGACTTCCAGTTGTTCCCCAACCTCACTGTTTTACAGAACGTGGTCTTGGCACCAACGATGGTCTTGAAGAAGTCCGCTGCGGATGCTGAAAAGGAAGCCCGGGCCTTACTGGAACGGCTGAACCTTGGTGGCAAGGCTGACTTGTACCCCTACGAACTTTCCGGGGGCCAGAAGCAGCGGGTCGCCATTGTGCGGGCCCTGGCGATGCACCCCAAGTTGCTCTGTTACGACGAACCAACGTCGGCGCTGGACCCAGACTTACGTCGCGAAGTTGAAGAAATTATTTTGAAGTTAAAACGAGAGGGCATGACCCAAATCGTTGTGACTCATGATATTCCGTTTGCGGAATCGATTGCCGATCAAATGTTACGGGTTGAACCAAAAGAGTAGAGGGAGGCGCCACGCAATGAAATTTAAAAAAATCCGATTTTTCGCGCTGGCCTTTCTACTGATTGGGCTGACGGCCACGCTAGCTGGTTGTGGAACCAACGTTACGAAGCGGGCCAACACCCAGGATACTTGGTCGAGCGTTCAGAAAAAAAAGAAGGTCGTCATTGGACTGGACGATAGCTTCGTCCCCATGGGTTTCCGTCAGAAGAGTGGGAAGCTGGTCGGCTACGACATCGACTTGGCCCGCGCCGTCTTCAAGCAGTACGGAATCAAAGTAGACTTCCAATCCATCGACTGGAACATGAACGTCACGGAGCTACACAACGGAACGATCGACCTGATTTGGAATGGTTTTTCCATCACGCCACAACGGTCTAAGCAGGTCGCCTTCTCCGATACGTACCTGAACAATGACCAGGTGCTGGTTTCACTTAAGAAGAATCACATTACTTCTTATAAGGATATGACGGGTAAGGTACTAGGAGCCCAGACCGGATCATCTGGCGCTAACGATATTGACACGTATCCCAAGCTCTTGAAGAACCGCATCAAGAATCACGACGCGGTTACCTACGATTCATTTACCAACGCGTTTATTGACCTGAACGTTGGCCGAATCAAGGGGTTACTGATCGATAGCACCTATGCCAATTACTACATCAAACACCAAGCTCGCCCCGAAGATTACCGAGTAACGGTCGGGAGCTTCCCCAAGGAAAAATTCGCAGTCGGGATGCGTAAGGGCGATGTCACGATGCGTAAAAAGATCAATGCCGGCTTGAAGAAATTGGCTGCCAACGGGCAACTGGAACAAATCAACCAGAAGTGGTTCGGCAGCAACGTCGATACGCCACTGTTGAAGGCTAAGTAGGCTGTGTTCGCCTGCGGTAGTCACCCTTGACTACCTTCGGCTAGGTCAACATTATTAGCATTAACGTGACTAGTCGGACAGTTTATTCTGAATACTAGTGTAAATAGATGTTTGGGCTCGCAGCTGTTCTGGCTGCGAGCTTTTTTATTGATAAGATCTGACGATTGAAAGGGGATGGGTAGCGTGAGAAGTAAGCGGTCATGCTTGCACGACTATTTGGGGGGATAAAATCTAGCTTAGCCGGAGGAGGCCAGAGATGGCGTCAGCCGTGACAGTGCTGTTAGACCGGGCGATTGTTTCTTCCCGGCCTTACAGCACGAGACGTGTTTGGAAACTCGTCTGATTCTAGACGAGGTTTCAAACCGAGCCGGAAGCCCGTACTTTGGCTGCAGGCGGTCTCCACAGCGACAGAATCTCTGGCAGCCACAGGCGACAAATTTCATCTCCAACCTAGGAATTCGTTGCAGTCGTCGCTTGTATTTAGGCCGCGGTTCCTTTAGAATTAAACACCGATTAGTATTTTGCTAGAGGAGGCAATAGCGCGTGCATTTTCGCATAAAAGATGGGGTAACCTTGGACTTGTTACCCACAAAACAATTTAAAACTATTGGGATCAAGGTGGACTTCGTGGCGCCGCTTCAAGCCACGGCCATCACGGCCCGCGCACTGTTGGCTCAGGTATTAGAGACCAGTACGGCGGCTTATCCCACGCAGACGGCGCTTGCTCGGGAGCTCTCTCGGCTCTACGGGGCCAGCTTCGGTATCAGCGTCATTAAGTTAGGAACGAAACATGTGATTCGCTTAACATGCTCGCTCGTCGACGAACAATATTTGGATAACTTTAACGACCAACAACCGCTGTTCGAGCAGGGGATGGCCTTATTAAAAGAAGTGTTGTTCGCGCCCTTACTGCCTAACGGGACCTTTGATCCCATGACCTTTACCCAACAACGGCAAAATCTATTAACGGCAATTAAATCATTAGATGATGACAAACAATATTTGGCTAATCGGCGGCTCCAAGAGCTGTTGTTTACCGGTCAGCCGACGCAGGCCATGAGCGCGCTGGGGGATGTTCACGTGTTGAACGATCTCTCCGCAACGGACGTGCTCAGCACTTATCATGACATGTTGGCCAATGACGCTGTCCACGTGGCGGTTGTCGGCGATGTCGATGAAGACCGTGCTCAGGCTGCGATGGCAGATTGGCCGTTGGCTGATCGCACTATTACGGACGCAACGCCTTACTATCGCTGGTCGTTGCGCGATCACGTTCAGAACGGGGATGACGAAGCGCCCGTGGTTCAAGCGAAGTTAAACTTGGCTTACCACCTACCAATTTATCGTGACGATACTGACTTTATGGCGGCCGTTGTCTTTAATGCGGCCTTCGGGGGCACGCCACTTTCCCTGCTGTTCACTAACGTGCGTGAGAAGGCCAGTCTGGCCTATTACGCCAGCAGTGGGTACAATCCGTTTACCGGGACGCTCAGTGTGCAGACCGGGATTCAGGCGGAGAACCAGCAGCGGGTTGAGGCGATTATCGCCGAGCAGCTCACGGCAGTCCAACAGGGGAGTCTTTCTGAAGATCTGTTGGCCGAGGTGAAAGCTAGTCTTTTAAACGCGCGCTTAGCGGCACTGGATAGTCCGCAACGTCGGTTGACCGGGCTGTTGAACACGCAACTGACGCATTTACATGAGCCCCTGGCAGACTGGCAAAAGAAGTTGGATGCCATCACCGTGGCTGACGTCACGCGGGTGGCCCAGCAGGTAACCTTACAGGCAACGTATTGTTTACATGGAGGTGTGCAGGGTGCTAAGTAAGAAGACATATGACCGGTTAGGCGAAACGGTTTACCAAACTACTTTAACGAACGGACTGAAGGTCTTGATGGTACCCAAGGCGGGCTTCCACAAGACGTTTGCCATTATGACGACCGATTACGGGGCTATGGACAATGAGTTTGTGCCACGGGGACAGACGGAACCCGTCCGTTTCCCCGATGGGATTGCCCATTTCTTGGAACACAAACTCTTTGAAAAAAAGGACCACGATGCCTTTGACTTATTCGGCAAGTATGGAGCCAGTGCGAACGCCTTTACCGGCTTTACACAGACCAGCTACCTCTTTGCCACGACCAGTCACCTCAAAGAAAACTTGGAGATTCTGCTCGATTTTGTGCAGGACCCCTACTTTACGGCGGCCACGGTCAACAAGGAAAAGGGCATCATTGGCCAGGAAATTCAAATGTATGATGACGATCCCGGTTGGCAGAGTTACTTTGGCATGATTGGCCACCTTTACCCTAAGGAACCGTTGCACATTGACATTGCGGGGACGGTCGATTCTATCGATAAGATTACGGCCGATGACTTATACGCGGCCTACAATACTTTCTATCACCCGAGCAACATGAATCTGATCGTCGTGGGTCAGTTGGACCCCGAGGAAACGTTGGCGTGGATCACGGCTAACCAGGACGCGAAGACCTTTGCGCCTAACGAACCGATTACGCGGATTCCATCGCCACAGGCAGAGCCAGCTGATATTGTGCCAGCAACAACGCGGCATTTGACGTTGACGCGGCCCAAGGTCAACATTGGCCTGCGTGGCTTCGATGAGGTGCCCGCCGGTCGGGCTGGTTTAACCTATAGTGTGGCCGTTTCACTGATGTTTGACCTGCTATTTAATGATACCGGGGATAATTATCTGCGACTGTACGATGCTAACGTGATCGATGATAGCTTTGGTTATGACTTTCAGGTTCAGCGGGGGGCACACTTTGCCCAGTTGGCAGGGGACACCGACCAACCAGAGCAGTTTGCCAGTGAACTGACGGCCATTCTCAAGGATGCGCCCGCACAACTCACTGCTGCCAAGCCACAGTTTGATTTGGTCAAGCGTGAGGCTATTGGCCGGATTGTGGGGGCTATTAACTCCGTGGAAGGCATCGCCAACCAGTATGATGGGCCACTTTTTGATGGTGCCACCATCTTTGACGAACTGGCTATCTTGGAACAGTTGACCTTTGACGAGCTGTTGACGGCGGCTAAGGCCTTCTTGGACCAGAGCCAGGCAACGGTTTATACGATTTTGCCCTAACTGGAGTTTAAGAAACAGTTAAATCATGAATTCTGGGGCCTGTCGCTGAAAATGACAGGGTGCCTATGCTATACTGCTAGTAGAGAAATTTTGAACAGGTGGAGAATTAAAAATGAGTGAAAACAAAATAACATTGGGGAAAACCCTGCGCGACGCCCGGATTGCTAAGGGCTTCACGTTGGATGACCTGCAACAGACGACTAAAATCCAAAAGCGGTACCTCATTGCGATTGAGGACCAAAACTTCGATGAACTTCCCGGCGACTTTTACGTGCGGGCATTCATCAAGCAATACGCGGATATGGTCGACTTGGACGGCGCAGAACTCTTAAAGCAATTTGACAGTGCGTTGCCTAGCACGCAAACGCAGGAGTACGTGGACAAGGTCAACGAAAACAATCCAGAGACCCGTTCACAACAACGGAAGGTCGATGACCGTTACGTCAAGTTACGGCGGACAATTCCAGTGATTGGAATCGTTATCGTCGTGCTCGTCGTATTGGTCGGTATCTGGGTCGCTGCTTCCCATAATGGGAGTAACACCAAGAAGGATAACGTCGATAGTAGTTCTGTCAGCGTCTCCGGCAGTTCTAACAAGTCTTCTAGCAGTTCGAAGTCTAGCAGTACGTCGTCTAAGTCTTCTTCGAAGAAGGCTAAGACGCCTAGCTTCAAGCAACTGAGCACGACAACTTCCGGCTCAACTTGGGAAATGAAGAACGCTTCATCCAAGCCAAAAGTTGCTCTGTCTGCTTCTAGCAGCGCATGGGTTGCCGTTAGTGTTGGTGGCGCAACGACTTGGCAAGGTACCTTGTCTTCAGCTACGTCTCACACGATGAACATCCCAAGTTCTGCAACGAGTGTAACCTTTAAGTTTGGGAATGCTCCCGCAACGAAGGTTAAGGTTGATGGCAAGACGTTTGACTTTACGTCAGCTACCGCAACCAGTTCAGCTACTAGCAGTTCAACCTCTGATACAACAACGACTACGACGAGCTCCAGCACGAGCGCAACAACGACGAGTCAGGTTCAGACGGTTACTTTGGAATTCAAATAATGGAGAAGCGGGTCGGTCCGTGGCGACCGCCTCGCTTTTTTCGTGAGAGATGTTTAAGGAGGAAAAGTTCGTGAACGTACCAAATCGCTTAACCATTGTGCGGATCATTTTGATTCCCGTATTTCTGTTGTTACTGGTTCTCCCGCTCGACTGGGGAAATGTTGTGTGGCTCGGAACCTCGATTCCGGTTACCCAAGTCTGGGGAGCCATCGTCTTTGCCGTGGCCTCAATCACCGACTTCCTGGATGGTCAGATTGCTCGGCGGCAGCACTTGGTCACTAACTTCGGGAAATTCGCCGATCCTTTGGCGGACAAGATGATTGTCATGACTGCCTTCATCTTGCTGGTCGACATGGGTGCCATTCCTGCTTGGGGTGCCGCAATCATTGTCTGCCGGGAATTGGCTGTGACGGGATTACGCCTGATTGTTGTGGAAACGGGTGGCCGCGTGTTGGCCGCTGCTTGGCCAGGAAAGATCAAGACCACCACGCAGATGGTCGGGATCATTCTCCTATTGCTAAACAACATTGGCTTCGCGACGATTCACATTCCAATGGCGTTGATCTTCTTCTACATTTGCCTGTTCTTCACGATTTACTCTGGGATTGACTACTTCGTGCAAAACCGGCAAGTCTTCGCCGACTCTTCCGCAGAATAACGGTTTTAATCTCTGCGATTGCCTCCGAGCTGGTGAAAATGGGCCGGGTCGCTGAGGGCGGGCGTCGGAAGCCAGAGAGCGGTCTTCCAACTGAACTTTGAGCCTCTGAGGAACGCGTCTCAAAGTTCCCAATTCTCTAACCGGCCTAAAGCGCCGCTAAGAGAATTTCCACAGCTGAGCCCATTTTCACCAGCTCTGCGGCTTACATGGGCTTAAAACGTTATTGGTTCATCTCTGCCGGAAAGTTAGTTTGCGGTAAACATGTGGATTCGTCACGTGTGTTTTTACGATAATATTCAACTCATTATGTAGCTAGATCTGATAACCTCCGCCGATTCATTTGGCGGGGGTTATCTTGGTTTTAACGTCAATCTGGAGAGTGGTTCTTTACATGTGGTATCTTGTAAGTCTTTCAAAAAATGCCATATTTTGAATGTAATTGGCGGTGATTTTTGGCCGCCGGTGTTATGCTGGAGACTGTAATTGGAAAATTAAATGAGAGACCCGGCACGCGGTTTTACAACACGACGGGTGGTCAAAGCCTTATCCGATAGGCCGTTGTTCTAGTTGTGGTGGGCTTGGCTAAATGAGAAGAAAAAAATTTTTAAAAAATTTTGGGTGTTTGACGTGTAATTTCGGATTTTTTACGGAGTTAAGTTAAGTAACCTGCAGGAGGGGTAACATGCAAGCGGAAATTATTGCGGTCGGGACGGAAATCTTGCTGGGGCAAGTCGTGGATACGAACTCGGCCTACATTGCGCAGGGATTGGCGGATGCCGGGATCGAAGTCTACTACCATTCTCTCGTTGGGGACAACGCCGATCGGCTAACGACAGTGGTCAATCAGGCACGGTCGCGTAGTGATCTGGTGGTCATCAGTGGGGGCCTCGGACCGACCAAAGATGATTTGACGAAACAGACGGTGGCTCAACTATTAGGGGTTAAATTAGTTGAAGACGCACCAGCCATGGCCAAGATTCAACGGCACTTTGCGACGACTGGACAGAAATTGACCCCTAACAATCGCTTGCAGGCACTTTACTTAGCTGGCAGCACACTACTCAAGAACAGCACGGGGATGGCTGTAGGGTCCTTCTACCGCGATCCTCATGGGGCAGACTTGATGCTGCTACCCGGACCACCCAGCGAATTGGAACCCATGTTTGAAAATGAGGCGTTACCGCGGCTGGAACAGGCTTATCGGCGCCAAGAATTCTTAGTATCACGCGTCCTGCGGTTCTTCGGTATCGGTGAAGCCGAGTTGGTGACGCAACTGGCCGATTTGATCGACGAACAGACTAATCCAACGATTGCGCCGTACGCTAAGGTCAATGAGGTTACGTTGCGTTTGACGGCCGCAGCATCGTCCACGGCGGCTGGTAATCAGCTGTTGGATGACATGACGGCAACGATTCAGAATCGCGTGGGGGACTTCCTTTATGGTTATGGCGATGACAATAGTCTGGCACAGGTCGTGGTGAACACCTTGATTGATCGACACCTGACGATTACGGCGGCGGAGAGTTTGACCGCTGGTAAGTTTCAGAGCACCTTGGGGGATGTCCCCGGGGTCTCGGCCGTCTTTCCAGGTGGTTTTGTAACCTACGCCAATGATGCTAAACGTGACTTGCTAGGTATTCCGCAGCAGGTTATCGACACAGACGGTGTGGTTAGCGAACACACGGCCCAGGAGATGGCGGAACGCTCTCGTGAGAAGTTGAATACGGACTTTGCGCTTAGCTTTACCGGTGTCGCGGGTCCGGATGCTCTTGAAGGTCAGCCCGCCGGGACGGTGTGGTTGGGGTTGGCGCAACGCAACCAGGCCCCACAAGCCAAGCTGGTGCACCTGACCGGTAATCGTGCGAAGGTTCGGGAGCGAGCTGTGATGCAAGCACTGGATTGGTTACGACGGATTCTACGGGATCAAAAATAATGGGAACAATTGTTCTCTTTTTACTTGCTTTTTGACGAACATATCGGTATAGTATTACTTGAAATGTAACGCACCTAAGGAGGATTTTGATGGCTGACGAACGACAAGCGGCGCTGGACAAAGCGCTGAAGAAAATTGAAAAAGACTTTGGTAAGGGCTCCATTATGCGGTTAGGTGACAACACCAATATGCAGGTGGAGACTGTGCCTTCTGGCTCGTTAGCCCTTGATGTGGCTTTGGGAGTCGGTGGCTATCCTCGTGGACGAATCGTAGAAATCTACGGACCAGAATCTTCAGGGAAGACCACGGTAGCTTTGCACGCGGTCGCTGAAGTTCAGAAGCGGGGCGGAACAGCAGCTTATATTGATGCTGAAAACGCCTTGGATCCAGCCTACGCAACAGCGTTGGGTGTCGACATCGATAGCCTCTTGCTGTCACAACCAGATACTGGTGAACAAGGGCTGGAAATTGCGGATGCTCTGATTTCTAGTGGTGCCGTTGACATTGTGGTCGTGGATTCCGTGGCCGCATTGGTTCCTCGAGCTGAAATCGAAGGTGAAATGGGGGACGCCCACGTGGGGTTACAAGCACGGATGATGTCCCAAGCTTTACGGAAGCTCTCTGGTTCAATCAACAAAACAAAGACGATTGCCCTGTTTATTAACCAAATTCGGGAAAAAGTTGGAGTTATGTTTGGTAACCCTGAAACCACGCCTGGTGGTCGGGCACTGAAGTTCTACGCAACGGTTCGGTTGGAAGTTCGCCGGGCGGAACAGATCAAGGACGGAACCGATGTTATCGGGAACCGGACACGGATCAAAGTCGTTAAGAACAAGGTGGCTTCACCATTCAAACGGGCTGAAGTCGACATCATGTATGGTCAAGGGATTTCCCAGACCGGTGAACTCTTAGACATGGCGGTTGAAAAAGACATCGTTGATAAGAGTGGGTCTTGGTACTCTTATGGTGAAGACCGGATTGGTCAAGGACGTGAAAATGCCAAGAAGTATCTGGCTGATCACCCTGACATGATGGCTGAAGTTAATACGCGGGTTCGAACAGCGTATGGAGTTAACGTCGATGGTGACGAGGCGCCAGCTCCTAAGAAGGATGACGCCACAAAGACTGATGCCACCAAGGACGCGTCAAAGTCCAAGAAGGATGGCAAGAAGCCAGCAACGCAACAAAGTGAATTGATTCCCAACAAGCCACAAGGCAAGTAGGGCATAAGGTTCGGGACTCAGGTTCCGAACCTTTTTCATACCTTGATGGCGTAGCAGGGAACCTCGGCAACGCATGAATGGCGAAATTGGCAGCACTTTCCGAGGAGTTTAGTTGACAGCGTTGATGGCAACCATTAAAATTGAAGTTGCGTCAGTTATCATATCAACATCTTGAAAAGTCTGATTTTTAAATTAGTCATTTTTGATGATGCGGAGGTGGAATCATGAGTGTTCCAATTATAATCCTCGCAATCATCGCTATCGTTGTTGGTGTCGTGGGCGGGTATTATTATCGTAAATCTGTCTACGAACGTAAGCTAGATGCTGCCAAGTTCACTGCACAAGGTGTCCTTGCCGAAGCCAAAAAACAAGCTGAGACTGCTACTAAAGAGGCGCTTTTAGAGGCCAAAGAGGACAGTCACAAGTATCGCGCGGAAGTCGAACAAGAGCTGAAAGAACGTCGTGCCGAAGTTCAGAAGCAAGAAGACCGTTTGATTCAACGGGAAGAAACGTTAGACCGGAAAGACAACTCTCTGGAAAAACGCGAGAATTCGTTGAACCGCCGAGACAAAAAGCTTAGTGGTGAAGAACAGAATTTAGCCAAGAAGCAACAACAAGCAGACTCACTGATTGAAAAACGGCAGGAAGCAGTGGAAGCTGTTGCCGCCTTATCCCAGGACGATGCACGGGACCTGATTATTTCAGAGGCCAAGACGGCTCTGGCAGGCGAACGCGCAAAAATGATCAAGGAAAGCGAAGAGTCAGCTCGCAAGACGGCCGAGGCCAACGCCAAGGACCTGATTGTGTCAGCGATTCAACGCAGCGCTGCCGACATGGTTACCGAAACCACAATTTCTGTGGTGACGTTGCCTAATGATGACATGAAGGGCCGAATCATCGGTCGTGAAGGTCGGAATATTCGGACGCTGGAAACGTTGACCGGTATTGATTTGATTATCGATGATACGCCGGAAGCTGTCGTCTTAAGTGGCTTCGACCCATTACGGCGAGAAGTTGCGAAGATTGCCTTAGAGAAGTTGATTCAAGACGGTCGGATTCATCCGGCACGGATTGAGGAAATGGTGGCTAAAGCCAAGAAAGAACTGGACGAACGTGTCCGGGAGCTTGGCGAGCAAACGACCTTTGATCTCGGGATTCACTCGATGCATCCCGAATTGGTTAAGCTGGTCGGCCGCTTGAATTTCCGAATTTCTCATGGGCAGAACGCTTTAACCCATTCAATTGAGGTTGCCAAGATCACTGGGGTCTTAGCCGCTGAACTCGGTGAGGATGTTACGTTAGCAAAACGTGCAGGATTATTACATGATATTGGCCGCGCCGCTGAACATGAAGACGACAGCTCTTACATTACGACTGGGGTCGATCTCGCGAAGAAATATCGTGAGAGTCCCGTCGTCGTGAACGCTATCGCCGCTCAAGCGGATGAAACGGCTTCGCAGTCTGTGATTGCGGAACTGGTTGGGACCGCCGATGTCATTTCGGCAACCCGCCCAGGCGCACGCTCTGATTCTCTTGAAAGCTACATTCACCGTTTAGACAAGTTAGAAACGATTGCCGATGCCTTTGATGGTGTCGACCACAGTTTCGCCATCCAAGCGGGACGTGAAGTGAGAGTCATCGTACGGCCAGAGAAGATTTCCGATACGGATGCCGTTGTCTTGGCACGAGACATTAAGAAGCAGATTGAGGGCGACTTGGATTATCCAGGTCACGTCAAAGTTTCCGTCATTCGGGAAGTCCGGTCAGTTGAATATGCGAAATAAGTCAGAGAAGCTAGGCCAATTATGGTCCTAGCTTTTTTACGTCATTAGCGGTTAATCCATGGTAAAATAGACCGTATGCAATTGACGGAGTTATGTTGAACAGATCCAGATTATTCAATATGAGCGATAGTCATCAAACCATTGCGGTAACTATGGATTGATCAAATGTGGTTAATAACTATTTCTGGCAGCCGCAGTCGCACTTTTAGATGTTTGGTTAAATAATAAAAATGATCGGGCAGACCGGTCAATGAGGGCCCACGTGGGGTCACAGATAGGGGAACGAAGATGCGTATTCTTTTTGTTGGTGACGTTGTTGGAAATATCGGTGTGGACATGATTCATGAGTACCTGCCGCAATTAAAACGGGACTTGAAGCCCCAAGTCACCATCGTCAACGGGGAAAATTCAACCCCAGTTGGGCGTGGGATCAGTCAAAGTATCTACAAACAACTGTTAAAGGACGGGGCCGACGTGGTCACCATGGGGAACCATACTTGGGATAACGCCGAACTCTATGATTTTATTGGCGGTGCCAATCGCCTGGTTCGGCCCGCTAATTTTCCTGGTGATAACACGCCGGGCCAAGGGTGGACCAAGGTTAAGGTCAACCAACAGGTGCTGGCAGTGGTGAACATGCAGGGCCGGGTTTTCATGAACCCCATGGATGATCCCTTTGCAACGATGAAGAATCTCTTACCCGAATTGGATACTGACTTTGTCTTCGTCGATTTCCACGCTGAGACGACTAGTGAAAAGCGCGCCTTCGCCATGCGTTATGACGGGCGATTATCCGCTGTTGTTGGGACGCATACCCACGTCCAAACCAGCGACGCCCAGGTACTGAAGCACGGAACGGGCTTCTTGACGGAAGTTGGGATGACTGGTCCCGCCGACAGCGTCCTGGGGATGCAGGCTGACAGCGTGATCGAACGTTTCGAAAACCAGCGGCCAACCCGCTACACTGTCCAAGAGAAGGGCGCGGGACTCTTATCCGGCTGTGTCATTGATTTAAACGACAAGACCGGCCACGCCTCACGGATTCGACCGATTTTAATCAGTCCGCAACACCCGTACCAAAGCTAAGTTTTAGTGAAGTGAAAGGATGAACCAATTTCCATGACGAAAACGACGCCCATGATGGAGCAATATCAAAAAATTAAGGACCAGTATCCCGATGCCTTCCTGTTTTACCGGCTCGGGGACTTCTATGAAATGTTTAACGAGGACGCCGTAAAGGGGTCTCAACTGCTTGAGTTGACCCTGACCACGCGGAGTCACAGTGCTAAAAATCCTATCCCCATGTGTGGGGTGCCGCACAAGGCCGTGCAGAGCTACATCGACATCTTAGTCGATCAAGGCTACAAGGTCGCCATTTGTGAGCAGATGGAAGATCCTAAACTGGCTAAAGGGATGGTTAAGCGCGAGGTTATTCAGCTGGTCACGCCTGGGACCCAGACGGATACTGGTGCAGCGGGGGCCAAACGTAACAACTACTTAACGGCACTCACCATGACCGATGCCACGCACTATGGGCTGGCGTATACCGACCTGTCGACCGGTGAATTGAAGGCGGCCGAACTGAACACGGTCGATACCGTCATCAACGAACTGATGAGTCTACAGACTAAGGAAGTCGTTATTGATACCACGGTCAGCCAAGCGGTGCAGGACCGGTGTAAGCAGTTAGGCCTGATGATTTCGTCACAGAACGACATCCAGGGCAGCTCTGAGCTGAGTTACGTGGAACAGGACCTGACCAGTGACCTTTTGAAGCAGGTCATCGGCGTCTTAGTGACTTACGTGACGGTTACGCAGAAACGCAGCCTAGCGCATTTACAGCGGGCTGTGGCCTACCAACCGGCGGCCTTTTTGAAGATGGATCATTCCTCACAGTCAAACCTGGAAATTACCCAGAATTTACGGACCAAGAAGAAATCGGGGACCTTACTCTGGCTGCTTGATGAAACCAAGACGGCCATGGGTGGGCGCCTGCTGAAGCAGTGGCTAGATCGGCCGTTGATTGATCGCGGTCAAATCGAAGATCGCCAGGAAAAAGTCGGCGTCTTACTCGATCACTATTTCGAACGCAGTAACCTGCAAGCTGAATTGGTCAAGGTCTATGACTTGGAACGCCTTGCTGGCCGAGTTGCCTTTGGGAGTGTCAATGGGCGTGACCTGATTCAGTTACAGACCTCGCTCGAACAAGTTCCCCAGATCGCCCATACGATTGGCGATTTGGGCGAAAAAGTCTTTGAACCCATGCTCAACGGGCTCGACCCGGTAGAAGACGTGGCCGAGGCCATTCGAGATGCCATCATGCCCGAGCCGCCGTTGTCCGTGACGGACGGTGGCGTGATTCGTGACGGCTACAGTGACCAGCTCGACGAGTACCGCGACGCCATGCGTAACGGTAAGCAGTGGCTGGCCGAAATGGAGGCTCACGAGCGTGAAGTGACCGGGATCAACAACTTAAAGATCGGGTACAATCACGTCTTCGGCTACTACATCGAAGTGACCAAGGTCAACCTCGACAAGTTGCCCGCTGACCGGTACGAACGCAAGCAGACGCTGGCTAATGCCGAACGGTTCTCCACACCAGAACTGAAGGAAAAGGAACGCTTGATTTTGGAAGCCGAGGAGAAGTCCACGGCGCTCGAATACAAGCTATTCGTTGACCTGCGTGAACAGGTCAAGAAGGCCATTACGCGGTTACAGAAGCTAGCAGCCACCATTGCCAGCCTGGACGTCCTTCAGAGCTTTGCCGTGGTCAGTGAAGACTACCACTTTGTGAAGCCTACGTTGATTGCGGGTCATGATTTGGAAATCACCCAGGGCCGGCATCCGGTCGTGGAAAAGGTATTGGGCCGACAGTCCTACGTGCCGAACGATGTTTCCATGGATGATCAGACCAACGTTCTCCTGATCACCGGGCCCAACATGTCCGGGAAGAGTACCTACATGCGTCAACTGGCCCTGACCGTGATCATGGCACAGATGGGGTGTTTCGTGCCGGCTGAAGCCGCGCAGATGCCCGTCTTTGACCAGATCTTCACGCGCATTGGGGCGGCCGATGACCTGATTTCCGGCCAAAGTACCTTCATGGTCGAAATGCAGGAAGCTAACCGTGCGCTGAGCCACGCCACCGCCAACAGTCTGATCCTATTCGACGAAATTGGCCGAGGGACTGCGACCTACGATGGGATGGCCTTAGCGCAAGCAATCATTGAATTCGTCCACGACAAGGTGCATGCCAAAACCCTGTTCTCGACCCACTATCACGAACTGACCGCACTGGAAGACTCCTTAAAGCAGTTGCGCAACGTCCACGTGGGCGCCGTTGAACGTGACGGGGACTTGGTCTTCTTGCACCAAATGCAGCCGGGTCCTGCCGACAAGTCCTACGGGATTCACGTTGCTAAATTGGCGGGGATGCCAACACCGTTATTGCAACGGGCAGAAGTAATCCTGACTGATTTGGAAGAGGAAGCCGCTGAGAAGCCAGTCGTGGCGGTGCCTAGTGAGCAAGTCTCAGAGACGGAAAAGACTAGCACACCAACTGAGCCCGTGACGACTAGTGCGTCAGTCGACACACCGACTGAGGTGTCCGCGGAAGCAACGCCGACGTCAGATGAGCCGGTCGCTCCCGCTGAAGGAACATCTGCAACGGCGGCTACGGATCAACAATTATCGCTATTTAGTGATGAACCGGAAATGAATCCGGCCCAAGCTAAGGTTATCGAACAACTGAGTCACCTGAACCTGATGGGGATGACGCCGATGGACGTGATGAGTCAGGTCTACAAGTGGCAACAAAAATTATCTAAGTAAGTCTGAGAGGAAGGGTCGTACATGCCTAAAATTCATGAGTTAGCGTCGGTACTGGCCGACCAAATCGCAGCGGGTGAAGTGGTTGAACGGCCCGCATCCGTCGTCAAAGAATTGGTGGAAAATGCCGTTGATGCGCACAGCAAGCAGATCGACATCACGGTGGAAGAAGCCGGCTTGAAACGAATCGCCGTGGTCGATGATGGTGACGGGATCGCTGACGAAGACGCCGAAATGGCCTTCAAGCGGCACGCTACCAGTAAGATCACGGATCGCAAGGACCTCTTTCGCATCAAGTCGCTCGGGTTCCGTGGTGAAGCGCTGCCCAGTATCGCTTCCGTGGCCGATGTGACCCTGACAACCTCGACCGGGGGCGTTGGCACGTTGATTCATAACGTGGGCGGCATCATCAAGGAACACACCGCTGCGGCCGCACGCAAGGGCACTTCGGTGACGGTCAAGGACCTCTTTGGCAACGTTCCGGCACGGTTGAAATATCTGAAGTCACCAGCGACAGAGTTGGCGCGAATCACGGATATCGTGAACCGACTGGCTCTGAGCTATCCCGATGTGGCCTTTTCGCTGGTGCACAATGGGCGTGAACTGACTCGGACGACCGGGCGGGGCGACCTGCAGCAGGTGATTGCCGGGATCTACGGTGTACAGAGCGCCCGGAAAATGGTCGCCATTAACGGGGCCAACCCGGACTTCAAGGTGACGGGTTACGTGAGCCTGCCCGAATTGACGCGCGCCAGTCGGCAGTATATTTCACTGCTGCTCAACGGACGATACATTCACAACTTTCAGCTGAGCAAGGCGCTGATCGCCGGTTATGGCTCCAAGTTGATGGTTGGTCGGTACCCATTGGCCGTGCTCGATATTAAGATGGACCCACTGCTAGTCGACGTTAACGTGCACCCAACCAAGCAGGAAGTTCGCATCAGTCAGGAACCGGAGCTGACCCAGTTGATTCAGGAGACTGTGTTCAAACGGCTCTCTACGGAAAATCTGATTCCCGATGTCTTCAGCGAGTTACCAAAGCAAAAGAAGACGCCGGAACCGGCTACCGATCAGCTGACGATGGCGTTAAACGACGCCTCAACGAAGTATGAATTCTCCAGTGCGTCGCAGCCACAGCCAGCGGCGGCCCAGCCAACGTCTGTGGCGAGTCAACCCAGTGCGGGGACTGGTCCATCATCGACTGCGCCTGTCAAACGGGGACCGCAACCGCTGGAGACGCCGGAAGAGGTTCCGGTTGAACCCGTCGTGATCCATGCGCGGGGGGACTTTAAGCTACCCGCCGTGCAGGCATTTGATGAGAAATATCGGACCGAGCAGCCCGCCGCGCCACTGGGGATGAGTAAAGCAACTGAATCGGCGGCTGAACAGCCAGAAATGGCCAACCAACCCATTGAGACAGTCCCAGAAGCCACGCAACTAACCCAGGCACAACCACAACAGCGGTTCCCTGAACTGCGTTACTTGGGGCAGGTTCACGGGACGTATCTGTTGGCAGAGGCCGATGATGGCTTGTATCTGATCGACCAACACGCCGCTCAGGAACGGGTCAACTATGAGTTCTACCGCCAAGCCATCGGTGAAGTTAGCGATGACGAGCAGAAGTTGTTGGTGCCAATTGTTTTGGATTACCCGACGACTGATGTTCTGGAACTGAGCAACCACGTGGAGACGCTGAGTAGTGTTGGTATCCACTTGGAATCCTTTGGCCCGAATAGCTTCATTGTTCACGAGCATCCGACCTGGTTTAAGGCTGGGCAGGAGACCGATACGATTAAGGAAATGATCGATTGGGTTTTGAAGGATGGTAAGATTTCCGTGGCGGCCTTCCGTGAGAAGACGGCCATCATGATGAGTTGTAAACGTGCCATCAAGGCCAATCATCACTTGGACGACCAACAGGCACGGGCATTGCTGAAGAAATTAGCGACGGCCGAGAATCCGTTTAATTGTCCTCACGGCCGGCCGGTGCTAGTGCACTTTACGGATCAGGATTTGGAGAAGCTGTTCAAGCGTATCCAAGATCCCCACCACAGCGGCGACGACTGGGGCGAATAACCGTGAACATTGCGACTAGATAGTGGGTAACTTCGCCTTGCCGGGCGGTACAAATAAACCGGAGCGCGGTGGGCGGATCGCCCGGAGCCAAAGAGCGGTCTCCGGGCTTGCTTTGAACCTCTGAGAACCGAGTTTCAAAGGCACCAATTCCCTAAGTGGTAAAAGCACCACTAAGGGAATTCCCACGGCTGAGTTTATTTGCACCGCCCTCACGGCTGGAGATGTGCGCGCTCACGTCGCGTGTGTTTCAGTTATTCGCTACTCTTGTCGTCTTTTCGCCAGTCCTACTAAATCTGTGGAATTCACTGCAGGTTTGATGGGAATATGGTACAATTTAAAAAGCAAACATACGTTTTCTTAAAGGAGATTAGACTGGTCATGTATGAATACCTCCATGGCACCATTGCGGCGGTTTACCCCGACCACGTGGTTATTGATGTAAATGGGGTGGGGTATCTGGTCAACACGGCCAATCCCTACCGCTACCAAGTCAGCACCGACGGCCAAGCCGTGACGATTTATGTGTATCAAGCGGTTAGTGACAGTGCTCAGACGCTCTATGGGTTCCAGGATTTTGCGGAAAAACAGCTTTTCTTGAAGTTGATCAACGTGAATGGAATTGGACCGAAGAGTGCCTTGGCAATTCTGGCTAATCCGGATCATCAAGGCTTGATGCAGGCCATTCGGACCAACGACGTTAGCTTCTTGACGAAGTTCCCGGGTGTTGGTAAGAAAACGGCTGGGCAAATCGTCTTGGATCTCCAGAATAAGCTGGATGATCTGGAACCCGTCGATGATGGTGACTTGTTCACACCAGAAGTTGCCGCGACCGATGGCACCAATCCTGAATTGGACGACGCCATCGCGGCCTTGACCGCTTTAGGTTACCGCGAGACGGCGGTCAAGAAGATTACGCCGAAGTTAAAGCAATTTGCTGGCAAGTCAACGAACGACTATCTGAGTGAAGGACTGCGGTTGTTGACGAACTAGCTGATACGTTCAAATTAATCTGAAACAAACGAAAGGAGGCGGAACGATGGCTGATGAAGATCGCTTAGTATCGCCCGAACCTGCGGACGATAACGAAGACTCAATTGAAAAATCATTGCGACCACAAACGTTGGCCCAATATATTGGCCAAGATCCCATCAAACATGAGCTGAGCGTCTACATTCAGGCGGCAAAACAGCGTGAAGAATCGCTCGATCACGTTCTCCTCTACGGACCACCTGGCTTGGGGAAGACGACGTTGGCGATGGTAATTGCTAACGAAATGGCCGTCCACATTCGGACGACCAGTGGGCCAGCCATCGAGAAGCCTGGAGACTTAGTGGCATTACTCAACGAGCTTCAGCCCGGCGATATTCTCTTCATTGATGAAATTCACCGGTTACCAAAGATTGTTGAGGAAATGTTGTACTCGGCAATGGAAGATTTTTACATCGATATTGTCGTTGGGCAGGGGCCAACCGCCCATCCCGTGCATTTCCCATTGCCGCCGTTCACACTGATTGGAGCGACCACTCGGGCCGGTTTGTTGTCGGCACCGTTGCGAGATCGTTTCGGCATTGTGGAACACATGGCCTATTATGAAACGCGTGATCTGCAGGACATCGTGGAACGTTCCGCCGATATTTTCAACACGACGATTGCGACCGATGGGGCCCACGAAGTTGCCTTACGGTCGCGGGGGACGCCTCGGATTGCAAACCGGTTGTTGAAGCGGATTCGGGACTTCGCCGAAGTGTCGCCGGATCACTCCACTATCGACCGAGCCATCGTCGACCACGCGTTGACGTTGTTACGGGTTGATTCGGCGGGGCTTGATCCAACCGATGTGAAGCTGTTGACGACGATGATCGACTACTACGATGGTGGGCCAGTTGGGTTAAACACCCTGGCGGCCAACATTGGTGAGGAAACGGAAACGGTGGCAGCGATGTACGAACCTTACCTGCTTCAGCGCGGTTATTTGAAGCGTACGGCGCGGGGACGAGTAGTGACGGCCGCCGGTTACGCCCATTTGGGACTGCCGATGCCCAATCAGGATCACGACTAGACCAATTGTTTGTGAAAACGACAAATTAATTTTTGAAAATGTCGTTATAATACCGAACATCCCAAGAACTTCTAGAAATAATTGGACGGAATCCCTTGGTTCTGGTAAAGTGGTTCAATAGAGACGATATGAAGGAGTGAACGAAAGTGTTAGGAAACTTTGTAATTGCAGCTGGCGGCGCTAGCCAGTATTCAACGATCATTATCTTAGTGATCTTTTTAGCCTTGATGTATTTCTTAATGTTGCGGCCACAACAAAAGCAACAAAAGAAGCACAAGGACATGATGAGTGAATTAAAGAAGGGTGACCACGTTGTTACCATCGGTCGCCTGCATGGTGTTATTGATGAAATCAACGATGCTGACAAGACCGTTACTTTGGATTGCGATGGCATCTACTTGGTCTTCGACTTACGGGCTATCTCAACGGTTACGGCGCAAGCTCCAGCCGCTGTTACGGCACCCGTTGCCGCAGCAACGAGTGAAGCAGCTAGCGACGACCAACCTGCTGAAAGTGCTGCTGATTCAGCTGACACGGCCGACAGTGCAGCCGCTGACGACGGTTCTGACAAGGACGACGCAGCTAAATAAGTTTAGAGTGACTCACTGGCAACGAGTTTGACGGTGAGTTAGGAGACTGACGCAATCTGTGTCAGTCTTTTTTGTTCCGCTAAACTGGATGTCACCTCACCTCCAGGATGGTGAAAATGGGCCGGTTCGCGGCGGGCAGACGTTAATGAGCGTAGGCCTGCGGCTGTCAGAGACTTCACCTGCTGTGGGGTCGGTTCCAGCCAAGAAGCGGGCTTCCACCTCGCTTTGGAACCACGAAGTTCACGCGTTTCCAAGGACGACCAGTGGTGTAAAATCGGGGAGAAGCAACCGCCCGATTCAACACCACACTCACGGCTGGTTCCGTCTCTGACCTCCTCCGGCCGTGGCCACATTGATGATTTTGTTTGATGATAGATAAAAGTTCTATTTTGGTCACTCGACGTAGTGTCGCCCTTTACTTATTACTAATGTAATTTTTGCCAATTCAGTCGCATCTTTTTTATAAGATATTAGAAATGATTAGGTTAGTCATAAATTGGTTATTGGTATGAAGTGCTGTGAATGGCGGATATTCGGGTGTAGTTACTGCTTGAAGTATGGCTTGTCGGTTTGAATGATAACTTTACTAAGTGGTAACTCGTAGTCGAAATTGCTGGATTATGTCATTGGAAAATTTAGAGCGCGCGGGGTTAACAACCAGTATTAGCCGGAGGAGACCAGGGATGGCGCCAGCTGTGTCGGCGGTGTTAGGGCGGGGGTGTTTCCCGACCTTACAGCGCGGGACGTGTTTGGAAACTCGCGTGATTCTTGCGAGGTTTCAAACCGAGCCGGAAGCCCGATTCTGGGCTGTAGGCGGTCCCCATAGCAGGCAGAATCCCTGGCAGCCGCAGGCGAACTATGTTGTCGACCCAGCGATAATTTTAGTTGTGGACAAACGCGTGTTCGATTATAATTTAGGAAAGCCTATGCCATACTGGGAGGTGGCCACGATGCAACCGGCAGCTAAATTTACGCAACGTAAAATCATTCACGTCGACATGGACGCCTTCTACGCATCCATTGAGGAGCGCGATCATCCGGAATTCAAGGGTCATCCCCTAATTGTGGCCCAAGATCCACGTAAGACGGGGGGGCGGGGCGTCGTGACTACCGCCAATTATATTGCTCGGCAGACCGGTGTGCACTCGGCGATGAACGCCAACGAGGCGCTGAAACTATGCCCCAAGGCGATCTTCAAGACGCCAGACTTTCCCCGTTACCGCGAAGTTTCTGACCAGATTCACGCCATCTTTCACGAGTATACGGACAAGATTGAAACGGTGGCCTTCGATGAAGCCTACTTGGACGTGACCGAAAACAAACACCACCTACACTCAGCGGTGCAGGTGGCTCATGCGATTCAGGCTGAAATTTTTGATCAGACGCATCTGACCTGTTCGACCGGAATTTCCTACAGTAAGTTTTTGGCGAAGGAAGCCTCCGACTTTCGAAAGCCGGTGGGGGTCTGTGTGATTCTCCCCGAGGACGCTCACGATTTCCTGATGGCATTACCAATCGAACGGTTTCGGGGGGTCGGGAAGAAGACTGTACCTAAGATGCATGAGCTGGGAATCTTAAATGGGGCGGACTTATACGAACGTAGTCAGCTGGCGTTGATTCACGACTTTGGTAAGTTCGGCTACATTCTCTATCAACGGGTCCGGGGCATCGATGAGCGGCCGGTCGAGTACCAGCGTGAACGCAAGTCAATCGGTAAGGAACGGACATATGGGCCGCCCCTGACCACGACCGGTGAAGTGGAGAATCAGCTCCAGCGACTGGCCGAGATGGTGGCCGCAACTGTGAAGCAGAAGCAACGTCACGGGAAGACGCTGGTTCTAAAATTGCGGGACAGCGAGTTCAATACGATTACCAAGCGGGTGACCCAGCCGGACTTCATCGCTAACGATGCGGCGACCTACTACGAAATGGCCTTAGAAATTTATCAAAGTGTAGCCGGCAACGATGAGCAGGTGCGGCTGCTAGGGATTACTCTGACGGGATTGGCACCGCAAACATTCGAAGAGCTAAAGCTGCCCTTGTTTGACCCGGACCGCTAAGGCTAAAAGACTTCCTTTGAAATTACCCCGTAAAACTTGTATACTGAAACGCGGTAACGACGCAATTGCGTTGGTAAATCGGATAGAAAATAGGTGAACAACCATGGCTATAGAAATTGCCATTTTAGAAGAAATCAAAAAATATGAAACAATCATCATTCACCGTCATCAGCGGCCAGATCCCGACTGTATCGGGGCCCAGCTTGCACTGCGGGCCATCCTGCGGGAAAGCTTCCCTGACAAGACCGTGTATGCAGTTGGTAAGCACTATCCCGGTTTTGACTGGATGGGACAGGCTGATCAGGAAGTGCCTGATGAAGCCTACAAGGACGCCTTAGTGATTGTTGTGGACACGGCCAATCAGCCACGAGTCGACGACGAACGCTGGTCGACGGGGAAAGCCGTCGTTAAGATTGACCATCATCCTAACGAGGACGCCTTTGGTGACTTGCAATGGGTCCTGGACCAAGCTTCCAGCACGTCCGAGATGTTATACGACTGGTTCGCAGCGAACGAAGCTGCATTAACCATGCCCGACGACGCTGCGCGCTTACTCTACGCCGGTATCGTGGGTGATACTGGCCGCTTCATGTACCCCGCAACCACGGGGAATACGATGGCGGTCGCTGGCAAATTAATGGGCTACAACTTCTCAGCGACCGAGGTCAACCAGGCCGAAGATGAAATTTCACCGGCCGTGGCGAAGTTGTCCGCTTATGTTTATCAAAATTTGGAAATCTTACCTAGTGGGGCCGCTTATCTCAAGTTGAGTGATGAGGTCGTGGAACCCTTTGGCTTGGGCAAGGGGGATTCAACCTCTGCCATCGTGCCATTGCCCGGTAAGATTACGTCAGTAGTGGCTTGGGCCATTTTCGTTGAATCTAAGGACCACACGTATCGCATTCGTTTGCGGTCGAAGGGGCCTTCCATCAACGGCTTGGCGAAGAATCACGGTGGGGGCGGTCACGCCTTAGCCAGTGGTGCCGGCGCCAAGGACCAAGCTGAGATCGATCAAGTGATCCACGAGCTCGATGAGTTAGTGGCGAACGCTAAAGGAGAAAATGAATGACCGAAAACTTTAAAGCTTTCAACTTGCAACCGTATTTAATGACGGCTTTGCAAAAGATTGGGTTCACGAAACCCACTGCCGTTCAGGCAAAATTAATTCCCGTCATTGCATCAGGTAAAGACGTGGTCGGCCAATCCCAAACTGGGAGTGGGAAGACCCATACTTTTCTGTTGCCAATTTTTAACCAATTAACTTCCGAAAATCAGGTGCAGGCCGTTATTACGACGCCTAGCCGGGAATTGGCTTACCAGATTCACACGGCCGCTGAACAGTTGGCTGCCGAAGCCCCATTTGAAATCCGTATCGGAAATTACGTTGGGGGAACCGACAAGCAGCGCCAGGTCAACAAGTTGCGGCACTACCAACCCCAACTGATTATTGGGACACCAGGCCGGGTCTTGGATTTAATCCAATCCCAAGCCTTGGATGTGCACACCACGCGGCAATTCGTTGTCGATGAAGCGGATATGACGTTAGACCTTGGATTCTTGGACCAAGTCGACAAGATTGCCGGCCGGATGCCCAAAGAGTTACAGATGATGGTTTTCTCCGCCACAATTCCACAGCGGCTGGACCCATTCTTGCGTAAGTACATGAACCATCCCGTTGTTGAAGAAATTCCAACGAGCACGATCATTTCGCCAACCATCGATAACTGGTTGATCTCCACCAAGGGGCAAAACCGGAACCAACTGATCTTACAGTTGATCACGATGGGGGAACCGTACTTGGTCCTGATCTTTGCTAACACGAAGACGCGGGTCGAACAGATCAACGACTTCTTGAAGGCGCAAGGCTTAAAGGTCGCCATGATTCATGGGGGCATCAAGCCACGGGAACGGAAACGGGTCATGCGTGAAGTCAAGAACCTCCAGTATCAATTCGTGGTGGCCACTGATTTGGCTGCCCGCGGGATCGATATCGAAGGGGTCTCACACGTTATCAATGACGATATTCCAGAAGATCTCGACTTCTTTGTCCACCGGGTTGGTCGGACGGGACGTCAGGGGATGCCTGGAACGGCCATCACGTTGTACTCACCAGATGAAGAAGCTAAGATTTCTGAAATCGAAGCCATGGGCATCAAGTTCCAACCTAAGCGTATTAGCAACGGTGAAATTGTGGATTCCTACGACCGGAACCGGCGGACGAAGCGGAACAAGAGTACGGAAAAGCTTGACCCATCGCTGATTGGTTACGTCATGAAGAAGAAAAAGAAGATCAAGCCGGGTTACAAGCACCAAATTAAGCAAGAGATTCACCGGCGGAAGGATCAGGAGAAGCGGGTGGCAGCACGTCAAAGTGCCCGTAACGAACGCAAGCGCCGCAAGCGCGAATCAGACCGTTACCAATAAACTTATCCTTCCGCCTGCGACAACCAGGGATTCCGCCGCTGTGGGGACCGCTTGCAGCCCAAGAGCGGGCTTCCAGCTCGATTTGAAACCTTGCCAAAGTCAGGCAAGTTTCCAAATACGTCCCATGCTGTAAGGCCGAGGAAAGTCACCCCGGTCTAACAGCGTTGTCACGGCAGGCTACATCCCTGATTGTCTCCGGCTAGGTTAATTTTAGTGGTAGGCATCTGTTTCATTGAATTTAGTAAGTCAGATGAAAAGTAGGGAACGGGTTTAACACTGTGTGAAGCCGCAGGGCTGGTGAAAATGGGCTCAGCTGTGGGAATTTTCTTAGCGGTTTACCGCTTAGAGAATTGGTGCCCTTGAGACGCGGTTTTGGCGGCTCAAGGACAAGTCCAGAGACCGTACTTTGACTCTGGACGTCCGCCCTCAGCGACCCAGCCCATTTTCACTAGTCCGGAGGCAATGGCTATCACTACATGTTAACCACGAGTTAATCGTAAACCTTGATTGACAAGGCGGCGGTTGCCACCTATAATTTCTAATGGACAATTAAATATCATTCGAGGACATACCGTAACTCACCGATTTTCAGAAACGTTTTGGTCGCTGTGAAAAACGATTCGGTTGGTTACTGGCGCTCCCTCAGCTACATCGCGACTCAGCGTTATGAGTTTAAGAGGTAAACGATTAAAACATCGTTGCAAGTAAAGTGGTACCGCGCTTCGGCGTCTTTACGGGCAACGGTGTTTTTTATACTTTTTTGGAGGTATTAAGAGATGAAAGACCTAAGTAGTAGTCAGATTCGCCAGATGTACCTGGACTTTTTCCAGTCTAAGGGCCACACGATCGAACCCAGTGCATCGTTAGTTCCCAAGGATGATCCGTCGTTGCTATGGATCAACTCCGGGGTTGCCACGATGAAGAAGTATTTCTCTGGCCAAGTGGTTCCTGAGAATCCACGGTTGACCAGTTCACAGAAGAGTATCCGGACTAACGATATTGAAAACGTTGGGAAGACTGCTCGGCACCACACGTTATTTGAAATGCTCGGGAACTTCTCCGTTGGGGATTACTTCAAGACGGAAGCCATCAACTGGGCGTGGGAATTACTCACGTCGCCAGACTGGTTCGGCTGGGATCCAGACAAATTGTTCATGACGGTTTACCCTAAGGATACTGACGCCAAGGAAGCCTGGGAAGCCGCAGGGGTTGCCCCAGACCACATCATTGCTGTGGAAGATAACTTCTGGGACATTGGTGAAGGGCCTTCTGGTCCCGACTCCGAAATTTTCTACGACCGTGGCGAAGCCTTTAACAATTTGGCCGACGACGATCCTGAAAACTATCCTGGTGGCGAAAATGAACGCTACCTTGAAGTTTGGAACATCGTGTTCTCCCAGTTCAACCACGAACCGGATGGCACTTACAAGCCACTGCCTCGGAAGAACATTGATACGGGGATGGGGCTCGAACGGGTTGTTTCCATTTTCCAAAATGCCAAAACTAACTTTGAAACCGACTTATTCCTGCCAATCATCGAAAAGACGGCGGAACTCAGTGCTGGTAAGAAGTACGGTGCCAACCATGAAGACGACGTGTCCTTCAAAGTGATTGCCGACCACGCGCGGGCCATTACGTTTGCGATTGGTGACGGGGCCTTGCCTGGAAACGAAGGTCGCGGCTACGTTATCCGTCGGTTGATTCGTCGGGCCATTGTTAACGGCCAAAAGCTGGGAATCGAAGGGGCCTTTTTGGACCAATTAGTCCCAGTTGTGGGTAAGATCATGGAATCCTACTACCCAGACGTGCTCAAGCAAAGTGACTACATCGCCAAGGTTGTTCGTTCTGAAGAAGACCGATTCGGTGAAACACTGGACGGTGGGTTGAACCTGCTGAACAGTTTGATTGCTGACTTGAAGAAGCAGGGTGGTAGCCAAATCGCTGGTGCCGACGCTTTCAAGCTCTACGATACGTACGGTTTCCCAGTTGAATTGACGGAAGAATACGCCGATGATCAAAATATCACGGTCGATGAAGACGGCTTCAAGGCAGAAATGCAGAAGCAAAAGGACCGTGCTCGTAACGCCCGGGGTAAGCAAAAGGCCATGGGCTTACAACATGATCTCTTGATCAACGTCACGACGCCTAGCCAATACGTGGGTTACACGCAGCTCGAAACCAAGAGCCAATTGACTGAACTGGTCGTTGATGACCAGTTAGCCGATGAAGCAACAACGGGAACGGCCGAAGCCATGTTTGATACGACGCCATTCTACGCTGAAATGGGTGGCCAAGTGGCCGACAAGGGGGATGTTTACGACCTTGACGGTAACGTGGTTGCACACGTGGCCGACGTTCAACATGCGCCAAACGGGCAAAACCTGCATACCTTGACCGTTGTTGCACCTTTGAAGAAGGGTACGACTTACGAATTAAAGGTTGATGCGAAGTTCCACAGCAAGGTCGAAAAGAACCATACCGCGACCCACCTGTTGGACAAGGCTTTACGTGAAGTCTTTGGCGAACATACCCAACAAGCCGGTTCCTTAGTGGAAGGTGACTACTTGCGGTTTGACTTTACCCACTTTGGGCAAGTTGATCCCGCTGACTTAGCCAAGGCTGAAGCCATCGTTAACGAAAAGATCTTCGCAGAATTACCCGTTACGACGGTGGAAACGGATATCGAATCCGCTAAGAAGATGGGTGCCATCGCACTGTTTAGCGAAAAGTACGGTAAGGTTGTCCGGGTCGTCAGTGCTGGCGACTTTGTCACTGAATTCTGTGGGGGGAATCACGTCAAGAACACCAATGAAATTGGTCTGTTCAAGATTACCTCTGAATCCGGTGTCGGTGCCGGGGTACGGCGGATCGAAGCCGTTACCTCAGCCGCAGCCTACAAGTACCTGCAAGGTCGGAGTGAGATCTTAGACGCCGTTGCTGGCGATTTAAAGGTCACTCAGGACGCCGAAGTGGAACAAAAGGTGACGAGCCTACAAGCACAGGTAAAGAGCTTAGAACAGAAGCAAGCAGCCTTAGAAGGCAAATTAGCTAGTCAGGAAGCCAGTGCGGTCTTTGACCAAGTTACTGAAGCGGGCGACTACAAGCTGATCAGTGGGACGGTCCAAGTCTCCAAGATGGACCAACTACGGGCCTTAGCCGATACGTGGCGTGAAAAGGCGCTCTCCGATGTCTTGGTACTGGGTGCCGAAGTCAACGGCAAGGCCAACCTGATCGTTGCGGTCAGCGCTGACAAGCAAAAGCAAGTCAAGGCTGGCGACCTGATCAAGGCGATTTCACCAAAGATCAATGGTGGTGGTGGCGGTCGGCCAAATCTGGCCCAAGCCGGTGGGAAGAACCCAGCGGGCTTACCAGATGCCATGACTGCAGCTGTTGAGTGGTTGGAAAAACAGTAGAGTGCGGAACAAGGCGGTTAGACTCTGAGCATTAACGTCAATAAGGATAAAAGCCCGGGTCTGGCTTTTTCCTTATTGGGGTTAAGCGCAGGGACCTGCCTTGTGGAGCACGTTTCGGTTATGTGAAATGGAAGAGCGGGTTTCGAACCGGGCAATGATGGCCTAACGGCTGTCTTAAACAGATGTCAGCGTGGAAACTAATTTCATAAATGACGTAGCCGCAGCAACCATAACGAATCAGATCACATTCTCAATCACACTGAGATCTGTCATTAGGGCGACTCAGTGAGACTTGACGAGGCTTCAGACCGAGCCGGACACCAGTTTGTTGGCTGCAGGCGTTCCCCACAGCAGGCAGAATCCCTGACAGCTACGGGCGAATGGATTAAGATAATCGTGTTTCATCAAGGGAGCGGTCCGTGATGGGCGGCTCCCTTGATAACGGCAGTATTACGAATAGATTACATTGGGTGTCGGTCGTTGTAGTTTGCCGAATTATCGAGTAAAATTGAGGCTAAGTGAGGAAGTGCGGGGGTGTTTTATAGTGAGTTCATTAGACAAAACGATGTATTTCGACTTTGGCGCTAACCAGCCAAAGGACGTCCATGATACACTGGTAACGGTTTATCAAGCACTAGAAGAAAAGGGTTATAACCCAATTAATCAGATTGTCGGGTACCTACTATCGGGCGATCCTGCGTACATTCCGCGTATCAATGATGCACGGAACCTGATTCGCAAGCATGAGCGTGACGAGATTATTGAAGAATTGGTTCGCGTTTATCTCAACCAGAATGGACCGGTGAAGCCTTCATGAAGTTAATGGGGTTGGATGTTGGTTCGCGCACGGTTGGTATTGCCATTAGTGATGCCCTAGGTTGGACGGCTCAGGGTGTCGAGATTATTCGAATTGACGAAGAGTCAGAGGTTTTTGGGTTGGATCGGGTGGCTGAGTTGGTCGCCGAACACGACGTTGATGGTTTTGTCGTAGGTCTGCCTAAGAATATGAACAATTCGTTGGGCCCACGGGCCGCGGCTTCTAAGCGGTACGGGGAGATGTTGACGGAGCGGTTCCATTTGCCCGTTGACTTCGAAGACGAACGGTTGACAACCGTAGAGGCGGAGCGTATGTTAGTGGAACAGGCTGACACATCACGCCGTAAGCGGAAAAAAGTAATTGATAAATTAGCAGCCGGGTTAATCCTGCAGAACTATTTAGATCGGCACGGAAAATTAACCCGAGAAAAGTGAGGTTTCCCATGAACGAAGACCAAGAACAAATCACATTAGTTGATGAAAACGGTGACGAAGAGTTATACGATGTCCTGTTTACCTTTGAATCTGACGACTTTGGTAAGTCATACATTTTGATTTACCCAGCCGGTAAGAGCGAAGACGAGGAAGTTGATATCCAAGCCTACGCTTTACCAGCTGACGATGATCCAGCTAACCCATCCGGTGGCGACCTGCAATTGATCGAATCCGATGATGAATGGGATATGGTTGAATCCGTATTAAACACCTTCTTAGCAGATGGGACGATTGATCCTAACGCTGGTAAGCAAGGCTAGTCAAATTGATAAGTGAAAGGGCGGAGGAATTCCGCTCTTTTTTGTTTACCATGAATCTGGTGACACTTACCGGAAAGATTCCAAGGAAGCGGGCCACAAAGCGTGCAACGAAGTGGTTAGTAATGGTAAAATAAAGTATTGTGCATTGTGGGCTTAGGTTCGCCGTCAAGCAATCGACTGATTCGATGAGTTGGTGCCGACGAATCGATGGATCATGAGCACACAAAACAGCAGGGGGAATGAGAAATGACGGAACAGACGCACCGCTTCAAAGCCGTCATCGCCGGGAAAACCTACACGATTGTGGGCCAGACCTCCGATGAACATATGCGAGCGGTTACTGAAGTTTTGAATCAACAATTCACGCAATTAAAACAATTATCACCAAATCTATCCAAGGAAGACGCCGCCATTTTAATGGCCTTCAACGCCGTCTCCGACCAGCTGAAGATGGCTTCGACGGCAGACGTTGCGGCGAGCCAAGCGGCAGAGACGCCAGACACAGCGGCTAGTTCAGCGAGCGCTCCGGAAACGGAGGAATAGTTTGGTTTTAAGTCTAATTATTCTGGTTGTATTGATCTTCGGTTATCGCCGAGGTTATCGTCGGGGCTTGGTTCTGCAAGTGCTCAATACGATTGGGTACATCGTCGTTTGGTTGGCCGCGCGTTTTTTTGCCAAGCCGCTAGCAACGGGGATCGGGCAGTTCATTGGCAACCTGTCGTTGGACAGTTCGGCCAGTGCGGTCACGGCGGCCCAGAGCAGCAGTTTCTTCTTAAATGGAATTGCTTTCTCCGCCATCCTGACAGTGGGCTTTTTCATCGTCCACCGGGTGGCGTATGGCCTCAATAAGGTAACCTGGCTACCAGTGATTCATCAAGTGAATTCGCTAGCCGGGGGTCTAATCAACCTGGTCATCCGTTATGTGGTGATCTTTCTAATTTTAAATCTGATGATCCTGTTACCAGTTAAGGGATTCCAAAACAGTTATCAAGCGTCACCAGTTGCTCAGTGGATCGTGAAGCAAACGCCGGTCCTTTCGAAGCAAGTCTACAACTGGTGGCTGACAGAACATTAATTCTGACGACTCGTTAGAGAGGAGCGTCCTATGAATCAAAAAACATTAAAGATTATGGAGTACGACCGCATCAAGCAGGCGCTTCGCGGTTATTTAGTCTCCGCCGCTGGGCAACACGAGCTCAATCAGCTCCAACCCACGGCCGATGTGAAGCAACTCCAGATTTGGCTCGATGAAACAAGAGATGGCGCGGATATTTACCGCTTGGAGAGTGGCATTCCGCTGCCCAAATTAGACGACATTCGGCCTCATTTACACCGGTTAGCCATGGAAGCCGCTCTGAACGGCCTCGAACTGGCACAGATCAGTCGCGTCCTCTGGACGACCAGTTCCGTGGTAAAGTTCTTCCGTGATTTGGAAGAAAAGGAAATTGATCTACGACGGTTAAACCGGGTGGTCAAGGAACTCGTGACCTTACCCGACGTGACCCGGCGCTTACGGACCTCGCTGGAAGGCGACGGTCATATCACGGACGAAGCCTCACCTGCATTAAAGCAGATCCGCCAACACATCACTCAGACTGAGGCGGCCATCCGCACCACGATGGATCAGTACACGCGGGGGAAAGATGCCAAGTACCTGAGTGAAACCATCGTGACGATCCGTGACGACCGCTACGTGATTCCAGTCCGGGCCGAATACAAGCAACGTTTCGGCGGCATCGTGCATGACCAAAGTGCCAGCGGTCAGACGCTGTTCATTGAACCGCAAGCTGTCGTGGGTTTAAACAACCGTTTGCGGCAGAATCAAATGGATGAACGTCACGAAGAGCAACGAATCCTGGCTGAGCTGACGGCTCTACTGTCGCCTTATCAGGATGAGATTCTCCGCAACGCCGAGTTACTCGGTCACTTTGACTTTATCAATGCGAAGGCCCGTTACGCCCACCAACTGAAGGCGAGTGAACCGAAGCTGTCGCTGGATAATCAAGTGAACTTGCGGCAAGCCCGCCACCCGTTGATCGACCAGAAGAAGGTCGTTGCCAATGACATTACGATTGGTCGTGACTACAAGGCGATTATCGTGACGGGGCCGAATACCGGTGGGAAAACCATTACGCTGAAGACACTGGCGCTGGTTCAGCTGATGGGGCAGTCGGGGTTATTTATTCCGGCCAACGAAAACAGTGTGATCGGCGTCTTTGATGATATTTTTGCCGATATCGGGGATGAACAATCCATCGAGCAGAGCTTGAGTACGTTCTCTGGGCACATGGAAAACATCGTTGCCATTTTGCGTCAAGCCGATGAACGTAGCTTGATCGTCGTCGATGAATTGGGTGCCGGGACCGATCCCCAAGAAGGGGCCGCCTTGGCCATTGCCATTCTGGACGAGATTGGGACGTTGGGCAGTTATGTAATGGCCTCGACCCACTACCCCGAGCTGAAGGCTTACGGGTACAACCGGCCGGATACAATCAACGCTAGTATGGAGTTTAACGGAGAAACGTTACGGCCGACCTATCACCTGTTGATTGGGATTCCTGGCCGGAGTAACGCACTGGATATTGCTTCTCGTTTGGGCATGCCAGCCCAGGTCATCGACGCTGCTCGCGGCTTGACCGATCAAGATAGTCAGGACTTGAATGCCATGATCAGCGACCTGACTGAGCAGAAACGCCACGCAGATCGTGACGCTGCCGAGCTACAGACGCAGTTGGAGGAAGCCAATGCGCTTCACGATCAACTGCAGAAGCAATTCGAGCAGTATCAGCACCAGAAGGACCAGCTCATGCTGGATGCCAAACGTGATGCGAACCGCTTGGTCGACGAGTCTCGGAAACGAGCTAACCAGATCATTGCGGACATTCGCAAGAAGCAATTGGCTGCCGGTCAGAGTGTGGTTAAGGAAGATGAATTGATTGCTGCGCAGGGGGCCTTGAATGCCCTGCAACAGGACACCAAGCTCAAGAAGAACCGGGTTCTACGGCGTGAAAAGGCCAAGCTCGACTTCCACAAGGGCGACAGTGTTCTCGTGAAGTCTTACGGTCAAGTTGGGGTCTTGATGCAGCAGTTGGACGATAGTCACTGGGAAGTTCAGCTGGGCATCCTGAAGATGAAGATTGCCAATAATGACTTGGAGAAGGCCAAGGACTCCGCCAAGAGTAAGAAGCAACCGCGGGCCACGGTTCGACGGTCCGGATCATCCGGAATGTCACCAACCCTGGACTTGCGGGGCCACCGCTACGAAGAGGCCATGGCTGAAGTGGATCGGTATATCGATTCCGCACTGCTGGCAGGTTATCCGTCCGTGACGATCATTCACGGGAAGGGGACCGGTGCTCTGCGTAAGGGTGTAACGGACTATTTGAAGCGCAACAACCGTATCAAGAGCTTTGGCTTCTCACCCGCCAATGCCGGGGGCGATGGGTCTACGGTCGTGCGGTTTAAATAATTCGGCAATTAAGTTGTAAGCAATTTAGTTGTGATTTTATCAAAGTCTGGTAGACTAATTATGAAGCAACCTGAAATGCTGCTGGTAGTTAAGTTATGAATTTGATAGGGAGGCAATACAATGGTTACGGAAACAACGGACAAAACCTTTGAACAAGATACTGCTACGGGCGTTACCTTGACTGACTTTTGGGCAACGTGGTGTGGTCCTTGTCGGATGCAATCACCAGTAGTCGAACAATTGGCTGGGGAAATGGACAACGTTACCTTTAACAAGATGGACGTTGACGCCAACCCTAACACGCCACAATCCTTTGGTATCATGAGCATCCCAACTTTACTGGTCAAGAAGGACGGTAAAGTGGTGGATTCCATCGTGGGCTATCACTCCAAGGATCAATTAAAGAAGATTTTAGACCAATACGTCGAAGCTTAAAGACGCTGGTCAAAAAACGACTGCCGCGGACAATTCCGTAGCAGTCGTTTTGTATAAATGGGTAAAATATTGTTAAATGGAAAAGACAGCTTGTCGATTCATGGGGCGTACTTAAATGATTGGCTAAAATTCAGTTTTTGGAATAGAAAAAATTAATCGTTGTCCGTCCGCGTGTGTTGTTATATTCAGATATACGTAATCGCCTTTTAATTGAATTCCTTCGGTTTCCACGTCATGTTTTGAAGGATTTGATAGGACACCACCTCTAATTGTAGTTGCGTGTGCTGCAAAGTTTTTTGTTTTCCAAGCACCTTTTTGGATTGTTGACGAAACGCCTGATGCACCACTAGAAATATAAATACTTTGATTATCATTGAATTCGATTCCCTGAATAGAAGAGTTAGCAACCATCGAATAAAATTTATCTACTGGGTATGAGTCAACACATGCGTTAATGATCTGACTATCACCTGCAGAAATATATTTTGAGTTTTGAGTCTCCTTGTTGTCTAAAATTTTGTTTAAGCTGGTAGCTCTGTAGTAAGCAAATTGAACATTTCCAGAGCTGTTCATTCCCCAGATTAGAAAATATTTTCTCGAACTATCTAGGGCAGCTTCACAGCGCTTGAGTGTTCCAAATGAGGAGCCCTTTTTATTGGCTCGATTAATACTAGAGATACGTGCGATATCTGTATAGTCAATCGTAGTGTTGGGCTGATATTGAAAGCGACCAATTTGTGTTCCCCAATCAAGGCCAGACAGATTAGGGTTGTCCACTTTAGTTGCTTTGCAAACGACCCAAAAATAGGAACTTTTTTGGGAATTGTCAAACCACTGCAAGGTTTGTCCATGGCCAAAGCGATTTAAGGTCATTTCATCTTTACGATGTAAGGTTGTGCTACCATTAAGTGGGAAACGACTAATAACTTGTTTTGCACCTGCAGCATTATTTACTTGTTGCGTCGTGTACAGGTATGAAGACCCGATATAGCAATTTTGAACAACATTACCATAAGTTAGTCCTTGTAACGTATACTTAAGCTTTCCTTGTGCTGTTGCGCGGCGGATGACATGTTGTGCAGTTTCGAGATTGTTATTTTGTGTTTTTCGATAAAAATCGTAGGCATCTCGCGGCGCTTCAGGATGATTTTCAAAGTAAATGTCCATTGCTTCATCCGATTCGAAGTCTCCGCGGTCCAGAACAAGTTTTTCAATTGCTACTGGTTGACCAGAATCGAATCTTTCATCAATTATATTGTTATCTTTCTCATTCATAATGTTTTCCTCCTGATATTTCTATTTGTTTCAACAGTAATGTAAGCTGCGAGAGTAAGAAGCAAAAGATTATAGTCTTAAAAAAAGAATGAAAATTTTATAAATTTTCCAATATGTAAACTTAATACAATTGAAACAAAAAGTCTTAAATTTATTAGGTATAATGTGGCAAAAGGGGAGGAATGTAAAATGAAATTCATTTTTAAATTATTAGCAGTATCGGGGGCAATGGTACTTAGCACTATTGCATTGGCTACCAATGTAAGGGCTGCTTCAATAAAAATCGGTTTCACAGTGGTTCCCGGTAAGGGCTATACTGTTGCAACGACTGGGAAAAACGCATTGTATTCTAAGCCAGGGACAATTCGGGGAGCTAAACAGATTTTGTCAAAAGCGAAGATGAAAAGAATTGGTTCTTATAGTAAGGCAGATGCATCGGCCTATGTGTTTCACGGTGTGAATAATAGGGACAAAGGATCAACCTATTATTTTCACGCTTATGGTTATCAGGTGACTAATACTGGAAGTGTCTATTACAAAGTGGTTAGTCAAAATGGAAAATTCCGTGGTTATGTCTATGGTGGCAAAAAAGTCGGTATTATTACTGGCGGAATTAAGAAGGTTCAGACAATACGGAAAGTCAGTATTCCTTCTTACCTTTCAGGCGATGTAGGTATAGCAACTCCGGGGAAAATATGGAATGTGGTTCCATATACGCAATATAAAACAAAAATAGTGGGAAAAATGACAGCTGGTGTTACAACAACAATTCCCCACTTAGCCAAGTTCAAGATTGATTCAGCTGCAATGCGGACTCGGGAAAGAGATACGTATTATCATGTGGTGCCACAAGATAATAGCAAACTTACTGGGTGGGTAAACGCAAAATATATGCGCAAGTATTCAGAAATTCAAAGTGATTGGGATGTTAAGTAGTCATTAAGCTAATATTCGACTAACTTCGTCGCTTGAAGCATAATACAATATTTATGGTGTTTGCGATTGATGATTTGCATCTGAAATAAACTAAGAAGGATTAGTCTGTAGACACTCTTCTTTATAGAAGGGTTTATAAGATTACCTGATCTTTAATGATTAGGTAATTTTTTGAAGGTACTGGTAGATATTTTGTTATGCAGATAGATTAATATTGAACAAAAAAGGTGAAATCTCAATTGAGCTTCACCTTAATATCAGTTGTTAGTAATTGGTAGCGTCTAGTCTTCACTATCATCACTCTTACCAGTTGGTTTAACCAAGCTGAGCGGTTGTGGCGCATCGTATTCTGGAATTACGTCATCTGGGTCTGTGTAGACGTCGAAGGTGACGGCTTGATTCTTTAACTTGCGGCCAGTTTCCACCAATTCCGCTTCGGTGATGATACCCAGTTGTTGGGCCATCATTTCGGCAAGAAAGCCAGCTTCGAGGGTGAAGTCGGTGTCGCCGACGACTTGGAGCCGGAGGCGAACAGGATCACCACTGAGTTGCCAGCGGGTCATGTGTGAGGTTTGCTTCACAAGTGAGAGGGTACCAAAGCCAACTTGTTCAAAGAAGATGGCGGCGTCCTTAGGATTGCCAATCGGGAATTTCCGCGCGAGTGATTTACCGGCCCAGTACCCGATAGCTCCCTTGTCCTCACCGAGCAATTCTGGAATGAGGGCGTCACGAAGAATCATCTGAGGAAGATACTGAGCACCCGCAGCATCGTTCATGACGGTCTGGTATAAGTTTTTCAAAATAGTTGGCTCCTTTGTCCGAATTATATTCTGAACTCATTATACCTTAAAGGTTGAAGGTTGTCGCCTGCGGTTGCCAGGGATTCCGCCTGCTGTGGGGACCGGCGAAAGCCTGAGAAACGGTCTTTCACCTTGACTTGAAACCTCTGTGTGAGATGAATGACTGAGATTGGCCTGCCACTCTGCAAGAATGCAAGCAATTGTCATCAGCTGATAGTTAGCAGTTTGAAGCAATCAAGGTAATAATTTAAGAAACAGGAAAAGTTTGGTAAATGTGGAATCAAGCTGATTTTTTGAAGGCTAGCAGATATTTTCACGGCAAGAAACTTGAATCCGCTTCATAAAAAGGCGATAATATAGTTTCAAGTAATTGAGAGGAGCGTTGATTCATGCAAAACAGTCCAATTGGGTTAATGGATTCTGGAGTCGGCGGCTTAACGGTATTAAAAGAAGTTCAACGGTTGTTGCCTACCGAAAAGACAGTCTTTTTAGGGGATCAGGCACGGTTGCCATATGGTCCTCGCGATGCGGCGGAGGTTACGACCTTCACGCGTCAAATTGCCGGGTTCTTACAACGCCAGGCAGACATTAAAATGTTGATTATCGCCTGCAACACGGCAACGGCGGCAGCCCTCACGACCATGCAAAAGGAACTGACTATTCCCGTTGTGGGCGTCATCGCACCCGGTGCTCGTGCAGCAGTGCAGGCCACGCGGAATCATCGCATTGGCGTGATTGCGACCACGGGAACGGTCAAGAGCGACCAATACCAGCAAACGATTTTGGCAAAGGACCCGCATAACACGGTCTTTAGTTTAGCCGTTCAAAACTTTGTGGATTTGGTGGAAGCTAACGATTTAACGTCGGCTCACGCGCAGTCGGTGGTCAAGACTGGTTTGGCGCCATTATTGGATAAGAATATTGACACTTTAGTCATGGGTTGCACGCATTTTCCACTGTTGCGGCCACTGATTCAGGAAGTGGTTGGCCCCAACGTGACCTTAGTTGATCCCGGGACTGCCACGGCTAACATGGCGACATCGTTGCTGGATTACTGGAACTTAGCTAATCCGAGCGGTGTTCAGCATCCGGCGGGCGATTATTTCACTACGGGGGACGTTGACCGATTCAATGAATTAGCCGATAATTGGTTAGTAGAGACACCTGTCCGGGCACATCATTTGCCCGTAGCGGAGTTGACCCAAACAACGGAGGTTGAATAACGAATGGAAAACACGATTGTCATTGCCACGAACAACGCCGGTAAGGCACGCGAATTCCGCGCTATCTTTGAGCCCAAGGGCTTGACGGTGAAGACGCTGGCGGATTTTCCCAATCTCAAGCAGGTTGTGGAGACCGGGACGACCTTTACCGAGAATGCCACGTTAAAGGCAACGGCGGTCGCTCACGAGACGCAACTGCCCGTGTTGGCCGATGACTCAGGACTGATGGTCGATGCGTTGAATGGTGAACCGGGAATCTACTCGGCCCGTTATGCGGGCGACCATGACGACGCCAAGAATAATGAAAAATTACTGGCGAATTTAGAAGGGGTTCCCGCCGCAAAACGGGGAGCAGCCTTTCACACGTCACTGGTCCTCATCAAGCCCGATGGCAAGAAGTTAGTTGCCACCGGTGAAGTCCGGGGTGAGATCGTAACGGCACCCCGAGGCCACGATGGCTTCGGGTACGACCCGTTATTCTATGTGCCTGAGGAACGGTTGACCTTTGCCGAGATGGGCTTGGCGATTAAGAATCAGCACAGTCACAGGGCTAAGGCTGTGGCGGCGATGTTGCCGCAGTTTGACGCCTGGTGGGAGGCTTAACGATGAGTCGATGGTTAGTGATCAGTGATAATCATGGTGACCGGGACATTTTGGTCACGCTAAAACAACAGTTACAGCCGGACGCTGTGTTTCACTGTGGTGATTCGGAAATGACGGCTGATGATCCGTGGTTTCAGGATGCTTACGTGGTTCAAGGCAACATGGATTTTGATGCCAATCTACCGTTGGTCGTCACGCCTAAAGTTGATGGGCGACAAGTCTTACTGACGCATGGGCATCACGATGGCGTGAACTGGGATCTGACCCAGTTGAAGCTACGGGCGGATGCTGCTCAGGCCGAGGCCGTCTTTTACGGGCACACGCACAAGTTGGCAGCCGAAGTGGTCGGTGGTCATCTGTTTGTGAATCCTGGGAGTATCAGTCAGCCGCGCGGTGAGTTCCGGTATTTAGGCGGGACCTGTGCGCTGATCACGGTAACGGCGACCCAGTGGATCGTGCAGTACGTGACGCGGGACGGGCAGCCTGTGCCGGATTTGAAATTCACGTTTGCCCGGACGGAGACGCAGAAAGGATGAATTAAGGCATGATTGACCCAGCCGTTGAACAAATGCTCCTTAAAGATCCGAAAAGTTACGTGATCTCTGCGGATGTGGTTGCGAACGTTACGGCAACCAATACTTTAGAACACGCCTTTATGGTGTTGTCGAAGGTTGGTTACAGCCGGATTCCAGTGTTGACGCCCGATGATCGGCTGCAGGGGATGATTTCGCTGGCAGCGATTTCGGAATATCTCCTGCATGTGCCGGGGGCGGCAGTGGAACAGCTCAGTCGTTACACGGTGGCCGATGCGATGCTGCCGGTCAACCGGTGGGTGAGTGATCCAACTAAACTCGAAACAATTTTAAACTACTTAGTGGATGAGCCGTTTATTCCCCTTGTTGATGACGATAAGGTCTTTCAGGGAATTATCACACGGCGTGAGCTATTGAAACGGATCAATTTCCTGGCGCACAATCTCCACAAATATTATGACGTGACCGCGAAAGAAAAGGTGGCAGACCAGGCTGATAAATAACTGGTCGCCACCACAATTGCGTAAAATAAAATGCCCGAATCTTCTAATTTAACAGAAGATTCGGGCGTTTTGTTACTTAATTGCATCAGAGGCTTGGTGGTATTGTAAAACTAAAATAGTTTGATGATGTGTGCATGTTTAAGCTAACAGACAGTTTAGCCGCAGGCGATATTTTTGGCTTACTTACTAGCAGGCATCGACGCGTGGGTCGGCAATTGAATGCCTGCTTGGCGGATGGCCTTCAGGTAAGCCGTCAGGAAGCTGGCCTGAAGCGTAAATTGACTGCCGCTTTTACAAGTCAGTGCAACTTGAAAGACCAATTCGTTTGGTGGCAGCGTAACCACACCAGTGATGGCCGGCTCACCAATGACACTGGGGTGCTGGGGCACCAGCGTTTCGTTAACCGCTTTGATGATATCTGGAAGCTTTTCCACCGGTGTCGTTGGAGCGATAGGGATGTTGACCAACGCGTGCATGTTATTTCGCGACCGGTTAGAGACAATGGTGATGTTGCGGTTGGGAATGAAATTCAACGTCCCATCGGCGCTGGTGACCTGCGTGGTTCGCAGTCCAATCGATGTGACTGTGCCTTCAATCGTGCCAATCTGAACGACGTCACCGACATCGAGTTGCTGTTCCATAAGAATGGAGATCCCGGTAACCAGGTCGCTCACAAAACCTTGGGCACCTAGGCCTAATGCCAAACTGAAGATTCCAGCACCGGCGATTAATGTGCCGACGGGAACCCCCAGCGTGGACAGTAGGGCATAGATCCAGAAGAAAAGAATCGTGTAGTGAAACAGATTCATCGTCAGCATACTGATAGTTTGTAGGCGATTGCTTGGCCCAGACTTGGGGACCAAGTAACGCTTGAAGCTTCGCCGTAGAATAAATTTTCCGACAAAGTTGATGACAAAAAATAAAAGTGTTAAAAAAAGTAAAGACAGAAAGCGACTGGTAATGAGGTGCATGAACTTCTCCCAGTCAAAAGAAGTGATGTAGTGTTGGAACCACTTAGAAGAAGTGGCCGTGGTCGTTACGAGGTCCGTCAAGAAACGCGTCTCCTTTGAAGCCTGCGCCACGCAATCAATGGCGTAGGGAGTTTATTCTCTAGTTTAGCAGATTTTATAGGTGGCGCCCAGAGTTGGGTGAGAAAAGGCGGTCGGATTTGGGGTTTTAATTGCACCCGCCCCCTGAGAATGCTATTCTATTGGTAAGTAACTGAGTACAAGGAGGGGTTGTCATGACCGGTGGACAAGTAGCGGGCCTGATCGCAGCGATTGCGTTTTTGATTCTGGTCCTCTTCATTGGCATGTTCTTAGTCAAAATGAATAAAACGTTAGGTGAGGTAAACAAGTCGGTGAAAACGATGACATCGGATATTGATGTCATCAGTCACCAGGCCGAAAATATCATGGCTAACGCGAATGAATTATTGGAAGACGTCAACCAGAAAGTTGCCACCATCGATCCAGTCTTCCAGGCCGCAGCGGATTTGGGCGAGAGTGTTTCTGATTTGAACACGGCGACCCGGAACCTGACCGACCGCGTATCGGATACGGCTAAACAGACGGCCAAAACGTCATTAGCTGCTAAAGTTGGCAAGACGGCGTTTGACCTCTACAGAAATCACAAAAATAAGGAATAATCACGGAAAGGGAGTCATTAATATGGCAAAACACAAGTTATTAGCAGGATTATTAGTCGGTGGGGCAGCCTACGCGGCCTATCACGCCTTGGACCTGGAACAACGCGAAGCCTTGAAGGACGCCGCACGTGACCGCTACAATGCTTTCAAAGACCGTGCCGTGGATTACGCCTTCTATGCCGCAGACGCAGCAGATGATTTCAAAGAAGCTTTGAACGACAAGTTTGAAGCCAAGGATGATGCCCCAGCTTGGAAGACGGTGCCGGACGATGTTGCTGATGAACCAGCCGATGATATTGTCTTGAGTAGCGATGAAGTCGCTGACTTACCAGACGAGCAACCTGCTAGTGATGAAGACACTAGTGACACTGCCGCTGACGATGAAGCGAAGAGCGACAACGCTGAATAATTTTTAAACGAAATAGCGGACGCGTTGACCACTACCAATTTCGGTAGGGCCAACGCGTCCGTTTTGTGTTGTCTAGATAAAGTCGTTGTCTTGCTGTATTTTAAATAATTCCGATTGAATCTTGACCGCAAGTTTCTTGGATTCTGGTGCGTTAATTCGTTGCGGCCGGCTCACAGCGATTAGCGGCAGCAGCGGCGGCTTTTCCATTAGATGGAGAATGCGCAGCGATTGCCCGTGCTTGATAAAGAAGCGCGCCATGGATTCTGGAATCAGTGCCCAGTTGCGGTCGTTGACCAGGTACTGCGGCACAGCGAGACTGGTGTCGAGTCGCACGAACGGGGGAATCTTGTCCTCCCAGCACAGCATGTGCCACTTGCGATAATTGTCGCTGTAAGGAATCATGAGCTCGTCGTAGCGCGACAACATGGCTGTCCCCACGAAGTCCGGATAATTACTGGTTGGCTTGGTCACGAGAACTAACCGCTCTTGACCGATCTTGCGCGTTTCGATCTTGTGCCGGGTGGATTCGATAAAGGAAAAGCCAATGTCTACAAGATCGTTATCAATCAGGTTGTATATATTCAAGTCGTCAGTGGTTTGGATGTTGAGACGCAGTAGGGAATCGTCCTGTAACGCCAGCGGCGCTATTTCGGAAAGAATCGCCGTGTTGATATCAAGGGAGGTTGCCACCGTCAAAACGTGGTAGTCCCCAATCTCCTTGAGGCTATCAACTTGATTGCTAAGTTGAATCCATTGGCGGGCAATTGGTACAAGACGTGTACCATACGACGTCAAAGAGATCGTATTATTCCCTTTGACGCGGTTAATCAACTTGACTCCCAAGAGGCTCTCCATTCGATGTAACCGGTTACTTACAGCGGCTTGCGTAATATACAGAGAATCTGCAGCCTGGGAGATCTGCCGGTATTCAACAATTTTTAAAAAGGTCTGCAAAAGCTCTGAATTCATGAGTCTATCTCCAATTTTATTCTAAATGCTTTGATTGTGATATCTATGACGGACAATGTTTTATAGCAGTCGGTAATAGATGAGAAGGGTGTGCTTTATAAGGTGGAACCTTGGGTGGTGCTAATAATCGGGACAGATAGAGACTGTGTAAGCCGCAAGGGTGGTGAAAATGGATTTAGCTGTGGGAATTCTCTTATCGGCGAACCATGCCGGTTAGAGAATTGGGAGGTTTGAGACTCGGTTTATAGAGGCTTAAACCTCAGCCGGAAGACCGCACTGTGGCTTCCGGCGTCCGCCCTCAGCGTTCCGGTCCATTTTCACCGCCCTGGAGGCGAGATTAACACTACTTAATATCTGTAGTCTGATTATAGCTCACGAGTTTTATACTGTCATCGGTTTCCCTCACAATAGACACGCTGCCGTTCAATGGGAAGTTCCCCAAAATATTGATCCCATGATGATCAGCCAGGGTTCGAATGAACGTCCCGTGGGTAATCAACAGGACGGTTGCCTTGTCGGGGCAGGCTTCATGAATGACATCAAAGCCGTGTTGCCAGCGAGCAATCACCTGATCGTAGGTCTCTGCTTGATGAGCAGGGTCCGCATCGTGCATGAGCTGACGCGTCTTGGGAAAACCGAAGTGACTGATCAGCTCTTCCTGACCGGCGTAGCCCGTGGCCTGGGAGACTTCCTGCCAGGCAGCTGGGGCGTTGAGACCTTCATAATAGCCGAAAAAGACTTCGCGGAAGGTTGCATTGGGCGCGATGATCTTGGGCTGATGGGCCAGTTGCGAGAGAATCAGGTCACGCGTGTCGATCGCGCGGTTGAGATCCGACGAGCAAACATAATCAAATGGAATGTTTGCTAATTGTTTACCGGTGGTCAGGGCCTGTTGGCGGCCCTTAGCCGTGAGGTCAGAATCCACCCAGCCCTGCATCCGATCAAAGGAATTCAGTAAGGTTTCGCCATGGCGGACAACGTAAATTGTGATTTCAGTCATGCTATTTTACCCCCATTATGGTTTGATTCCATTCTATTCGAAAAAAAGATTATATTCAAGGTTGTAATGAAACCGATTTCATTTATAATAGAGACAGATGTTTTTACCAGACAGGTAAGAATGATTATCTTGTGTAGCCATTATATATTTTACTTTAGGGAGGCATTTATCATGCATGTGACGTTATCTATCTGGCAAGCGTTACTGATTGCACTTTGGGTCGCTTTGGTTGAATCACGAATTTTAGGTTTTTCAACCCTGACAATGCGGTTTAGTCCGTTGATGACAGGGATGATGGTTGGGTTCATCATGGGGGACATCAAACAAGCTATGATTGTAACCGCTGCCATTCAGTTAGTCTACATGGGGTTTGTTGCGCCAGGGGGAGCCTTACCCGCCGAACCATGTATTGCTACGGCGATTGCAGTGCCAGTTGCGCTGCTGGGCCACATGAGTCCTCAAGGGGCCATCGCGATTGCGGTGCCAGTTGGGTTACTCGGAAGTTACCTCTATCAATTCAGATTCTTCCTCAACACCTTCGCGTTGAAGCCAATGGACAAATATGCCAAGGAAGGGAATGCACGGGGCTTAGGATTTGCGATCATGGGAATTCCAACATTGATTTCCTTCGCGCTGTTCATTCCACTGATGTTCATCGCCCTTTACTTCGGGGCACCCGTTATCTCTGGTTTAGTTGCTAACATCGAACACGGGACGTTGATTCACGTCTTGAACAGTGTCGGTGGTGGGTTGGCTGCCTTAGGGATCGCCGTAATCATGCAAGTTATCGGGAAGAAACAACTCTTACCATTCTTCTTCCTGGCTTACTTCATGAGTGTGGCCTTTGCCAAGTTGGACATCAGCATGACGATCTACGCCATCTTCGGTGCCATCTTCGCCATCCTCTACGTGACATTTACTTCAAAGAAATCGACGAATTAAGGAGGTAGAAATCAATGAGTGAAGAAGTAGCTGCAAACAACGTTGACGTTGCTGAAAACGAAGATGTTCAAGCTGAAGAACATCGGATTCCGCAACCTGATAAGATTACGAATAAAGATTTAATGAAATCCTGGTTCGGTTGGTGGTGGGCCAACGAAGTCCCACATACCTTTGACCGGATGTTGGCACCAGCCTTCTGTTTCGGGTTGATTCCAACCTTAAAGAAGTTGTATAAAGATAAAACGGAATTGGCGAAAGCCTTTCAACGCCACCTGTTATTCTTTAACACCCAGGCTACTTGGGGTGGGGGAACGTTAACTGGTGTGACCATCTCACTGGAAGAAGCACGGGCCAAGGCCTTAGCCAACGGTGAGGAACCAATTTCCGAAGACATGATCAACAACACCAAAGTTGGGCTGATGGGTCCACTGGCTGGTATTGGGGATTCCATTGACTCCGGGACTGTGCAGTACATTTTCATCGCCATCTTCTTGCCTTTCGCCCAGAAGGGGAACTTCATGGGAGCTTTACTTCCATTCCTCTGCTTCGCCATCGCAACCTTTACTTATGGTTATTACTTCACTAAGATGGGTTACTCACTGGGGCGGGCTGCCGCTAAGGAAATCATGACCGGTGGCCGAATGGCCGGAATTATTGATGGTTTAGGGGTCCTCGGGCTTTACATGATGGGGATCTTGGCCGGGCAATACATTAAGATTCAAAGTTACCTGAAGTTCACCATCAGTAAGAAGGTCTTCGACGTTCAGGATATCTTGAACACGATTCTCCCAGGAATCCTGCCACTGTTCGCCGTACTGATGCTGTACTGGTACTTCCAGAAGAAGGGTCTCAAGATCACGCGTGGTCTGGTTTACTTAACCATTGCGTTAGTTGTATTGAGTATCTTCTACGTCATCTAACAGGAGGAATTAGCGATTATGAAGCGAGCATTCTTAGTGATTACCCACGGTGATATGGGTGTTGAAACTGTCAAGAGCATGGAATTATTGATGGGACCACAGGAAAATGTGAAAGCATTGGGCCTGCATCCCGGCGAATCGGTTGATGATTTGCGGACAAAAGTTTATGATATTTTACAAGCCAACGAAGCCGATTATGACGAAACTGTTCTGTTAGTCGACTTATTAGGTGGGAGTCCATCTAACGTGTCCCTGTCAACTCTGGCCAAGTATCACGACATGAAGATCGTGACGGGCCTGAGTTTACCGCTCCTCGTCAACATTCTGAACTTCTCGGAAGCGGAAGATAATACTGAAAAATTGATCACGGATTCTATCGGTGTTGCCACCGAAGGGATGAAGTTGATCGACAAGAATTTCTTACACCAATCATAGAAAATTAAGCACGTTAAAATTGGAGGATAACTATTATGGGACAAATTAATTTAGCACGGGTCGATGATCGTTTGATTCACGGCCAAGTTATGACGAAGTGGACCAAGGGCTTTGGCACGAATTCTGTTTACGTGGTGGACAACGCTACGGCTGCTGACGACTTTATGAAGGACATCTACGTCAGCACCAACTCTACCGGTGGTCTGAGCATCAAAGTTTACAGTGCCACTGAAGTTGCTGAGGAATGGAAGAAGAACCAATTCGGCGATGACAAGGTCGTTGTGGTCTTCAAGTACATCAAGGAAGTTAAGGAAGCCATGGATGCTGGGCTGGAATTAAAAGAACTCAACGTTGGTGGGGTCTCCAAGAAAGCTAACACCAAGTTCGTGATTCCAACGGTTGCTATTGGTGATGACGAAAAGGCACTCTTGAAGGAATTCCACGACAACGGTTTGGAAATCTACTTCCAAACTGTGCCAGACTCCAAGCGAGTAGAATACGACTCAGCTATCAAGTAACGGTTGACGGCGGGTTAGTTCACAAATGATTTGAGGAATTGATAATGAAAGAAGCGTACGAAGTTTATCCCAGCCGATTACGAATTTATATGACAACGATTGTCTTCATTCTGTTTGGCCTGGCCATCTGTGGGGTGGTCTTCACCTCGACCTGGTTAATCATGAAGATCTTGGCGGTGGCTTTTGGCTTACTGTTCTTCTATGCGGCCTTTGAGACTGTGGTGAAGGGCCATGCTAAACGACCGGACTATATTTTCGACGATCAGGGTATTACGGATAATACGCAGGAACCAGCAGTCGTGGTGCCGTGGGCGGATATCTTGAAGATTGAAATGACGCCAAACAATGCCGTCATGCAGATTGGTATTCTGGCGCGGAAGACCGTGATCAGTCAGGACGAGAAGAACGTGGTCCTCACGCGCAATCTCGTTAGTAACGGGAACATGGCCTTCTATTCCATCATGATCGATGGGTTCAAGTTCCGGCAAAAGCAATTTCTCAATATCTTTGAGGAGCTACAACGTCAAGGAGTGAAACACAACCCCAGCATTCTGGTCAATAAGGTGCTGGAGAAGAAGCGCTGATGACGGACTGAATTACTCGAGGAGAAATGACGTATGTCGACGAAAATTACAGGAATCGCGGCCAGCGATGGGATTGGCATCGCTAAGGCCTACACGTTAGTTGACCCAGATTTAAGTTTCGAAAAAACCACGGTTACCGATCCGCAAGCTGAAATCGATCGGTTGGCCGCTGCTCGGAAGGTTACCGTAACCGAGTTGGAAGAGATCAAAGCTAAAGCACTCGAAAACCTTGGCCCTAAAGAGGCAGAGGTCTTCGACGCTCATCTGGCAATGGTCAATGACCCGGATTTTATCAAACAAGTAGAGGACGAAATCACCCAGAAGTCTTGCAACGCCGAGACGGCGCAACAGGACGTGGCTGACCAGTTCTCAGCGATGCTTGAGGCCATGACTGATAACGCTTACATGCAGGAACGGGCAGCCGATGTCCGCGATGTGACGAAGCGGGTACTCAGTCACTTGCTGAACCGGCCACTGCCCAACTTGGCACTGGTTGATTCACCAGTTGTGGTTGTTTCCCATGATCTGACGCCTTCCGACACGGCCCAACTGGACCGGCAGTTCGTGAAGGGGATTCTAGTGGATTTGGGTGGTCGGACGAGTCACTCGGCCATCATGTCTCGAACGTTGGAAATTCCGGCGGTTGTCGGAACTGAGAACGCCACGACTAGCATTCAGGATGGGCAAACGGTCATTCTGGATGGCTTGCACGGGGTAGCCCTAGCTGCACCCGACGACACCGAGTTGGCAGATTACCAGCAACAAGCTAGTGATTTTGCCGAACAGAAGGCGTTGTGGGAGAAGCTGAAGGACGAACCGACTGTCTCTAAGGACGGGCAATCCTTCATGTTGGCTGCCAACATTGGGACGCCAGCCGATCTGCCGGCTGTTCTGAAGTCTGGTGCCGAAGGAATTGGTCTGTTCCGGTCCGAATTCCTTTATATGGATAGTGATCAGTTGCCTTCCGAAGAGACTCAGTTTGCTGCCTACAAGGCGGCCGTTGAACAAATGGACGGCAAGCCGGTAGTCATCCGGACGATGGATATCGGGGGCGACAAGGACCTGCCATACATGCAACTGCCAAAGGAAATGAATCCGTTCTTGGGCTACCGGGCTATCCGGATTTCCTTGAAGCGGCAGGATATTTTCCGGACACAACTGCGGGCATTGATTCGGGCCTCGGCGTTTGGCGACTTGGGGATCATGTTCCCAATGATTGCCACGTTGGAAGAGTTGCGGCAGGCCAAGACCATCTTCAACGAAGAAAAGGCGAAGTTGGTTGCGGCTGGCGTCAAGGTGGGCGAGACCATCAAGTTAGGCATGATGATTGAAATTCCTAACGCGGCGATCTTTGCTGATCACTTTGCTAAGGAAGTTGACTTCTTTAGTATTGGAACCAACGACCTGATCCAGTATACCTTTGCGGCCGATCGGGGGAACGAACGTGTTTCCTACCTCTACCAGCCGTACCATCCAAGCCTCTTAGGTCTGATTAACCACGTCATTAAGGCGGCTCACCGTCACGGAACGAGCGTGGCGATGTGTGGTGAAATGGCCGGTGACCAGACGGCGGTACCGCTGTTGATGGGGATGGGCCTCGATGAATTCTCGATGAGTGCCACCTCGGTCCTGAAGACCCGGAACTTGATGAAGCACCTCGATGCTTCAACCCTGAGTGATCTTGCGGAAGCGGCCATTAACGACTGTGAAACGAGTGATCAGGTCAAGGCGTTAGTTGAGAAGTTGAAGACGAGTCAAGGGTAATTATTTCGACGATTTTATAAGATTAAAAGTTTCAGTTTACGAAAGTACGCGCTGACCTGCAACCAGGTTAGCGCGTACTTTTTTGAAAACTACTTTTTAGGTTTTGGTAGGGGAACTTCCGGTGTCTTCAAACCACTCCGCAGGGCGGCACCAATCGCTGGAATCTGTCCTAGATCAGCGATGTGGTCGGTAGGAACTACGACCACGTTAGCCGGCGAGTTAGCCAGATCACTGAAAGCAGAGATTGATTGGTTTTCGAAGAACTCTGGCGTGGCATTTTCCAGACTGGAGTTGACCGTGTCAATCCGGTACTTTTCGGCGTCCGCTCTGGTCTTCGTGGCCATGGCTTGGGCGGTGGCCGTTGCCATGAGGGCATCGTTCTTGGCCTTCGTCGTCAGCTCGATAGACTTCGCTTCCCCTTCAGCCTTGGCGATAGCGGCGACCCGCTCTCTGTCGGCTGTCAGTTGCTTGTCCATAGCGGATTGAATGGCAGCGGAAGGGGTCAGTTCGTCGATGTTGGTCCGGTTGACGTTGATCCCGTAAGTGTCGGTCAGATCGCCAATAGCGGTGGCCAGTTCCTGGTTGATTTTGGCGGTGGAACCCAGTGCCTGGTTTAAATCCATCCGACCGATAATGTCTCGCAAGTGGCCTCGGACCAGTTGGGCCATGGATTCCACGGAATCCGTGTTTTCATACTGGAATTTCACGGAGTTGGTCACGTGGTAGTTCAACGTCAGACTGGCGGAAACGTCGGCGTTATCCTTAGTGATAACGGAATAGTTGGGTAGGGCGAGTGGCGTCATGGCCAGTTCAACCGTCCGAATTTTTTGCAGCCCAGGCAAGTAGAAATGAACGCCGGGCGCGACACTGCGCTTGTATTTTCCTAAAGTTTCAACTAATCCCTCGTTGTTTTGATGCACAATTCTAATCCCAAACATAGTGACTCCTCCTCAAATTTTCTTGAACGTCAAGATATTCCCGTTACTTTCGATGATGGTATACTCCGCGGTGAAGTCTAGAGCTTCTCGCGGCTCCAATAAGTAACGATAGTAAATGCCGGCGACTAACACCAGACCAGTCTTAGCATCTAAAGCCGTACCCGGTACGGTGCGACCAATCAACTGCCGAGATTCCCAATTTCCTGGTGTGGCCGTCTTCGATAAAATGTTGACGATGTAGGCGTTAATGCTTCGGCCGTCAGCGGTGGCGGCTTGCGAAAGCTTTTCGAAAAGGCTCTCGTCCATGCGAAGTAGGAAACGCTTCTGTTTTTCTTTTGCCATAATGTGGCCTCCTCATGCTCCTCCCAAGATGATAGCTTAATAATATCACGATGATATCACCTTAGCAACTTTCCAACATGTTCTTGGATTTCGAGGAAATCTGTCGCTTCCGGCTGTCAGGGATTCCGCCTGCTGTGGGGAACGCTTACAGCCCAAGAGCGGGCTTCCAGCTCGGCTTGAAGCTACGAAGACCGCGTATCTCCAACCGCGTCCCACGATGTAAGGCCGGGAAGAGTCAATCGCCCGGTCTAACATCGTCGTCACGGCTGGCTCCATCCCTGACCTCCTCCAGCTACAATTGTGGCTTGAATTGACATCAAATGGTTTGGGAAAGTGATACCAAGATGGACTCGTCAGAATTCATAAGGAATCAACGAACAGTCCAGGTAAAATGTTTTATATGCTAATGTCTCCAGAGAAATGTGGATGTAAAAACCCGTGAGCAGCTGCCATTTTCGACAAGTGCTCACGGGTTTTTGAGATATATTTTAAGCGAGACTAGCCCACGTAAGTTAATTCCTTAGAAGTGTGGGTGAATGGGAGGCTGCCATCAGCCGTGACGTGGACACAGTCTTCGATCCGGACGCCGGCGACCCCTGGGATGTAAATTCCGGGTTCGATGGAGAAGCACATGCCGGGTTCCAAGACCAGGTCGTTGCCTTCCATGATGGATGGGAATTCGTGGTCGCTCATGCCCATCCCGTGACCGAGACGGTGAATGAAGTATTCACCGTAGCCAGCCTTGGTGATGATGTCACGGGCAATCTTGTCCAGTTCAGCGGCTGTCAGTCCGGGCTTAACTGCGGCTTGAGCCGTCAATTGAGCTTCCAGGCAGACGTCGTAGATTTCCCTTTGCTTGGCGGTAGGGGTGCCTAGAGCCACCGTCCGGGAAGCGTCGGAGATGTAGCCGTCATAGACCGTACCGAGGTCGAAGAGGACCAGTTCGTTGTTAGCAAACTTGGTGTCATTGGTAGCGCCATGTGGTTCAGCGGCGTGTGCACCGGCTTGAACCAGGCTTCCGAAGGACATTTCCATAATGCCTTCCTTCATTAAAGCGTATTGCAATTCGGCAACGGCAGATTGTTCCGTCTTACCAGCTTTAACGGCTGCGAAGCCGTGCTCAAAGGCGAAGTCGTCCCATTTGCCGGCGATTTCCAATTTCTTGATTTCTTCTTCAGACTTGATCAAGCGCATCCGTTCGATAAATGTGGTGATGTCTAAGTCGAAGCGGGGACTGGTGAATTGGGCAGCTAAGGCTTCCATCCGGGCAACTTGGAGTTGGCCCTTCTCTAAAGCGATGTGTTCCGGATTCACGTGGCGTTGCTTAACTTGGTCGGCAATCATTGCCCATGGATTCTCATGGTCCAGGTAGCCGACGACAGGGAACTTCCAGCCGGTCTCCTTGATCACTTCTACTTCCAAGGCGGGTGCGAAGATGAATGGGTCTTGGTCCGGGAAGATCACTAAGGCCAGGACCCGTTCGATTGGGTCGCTGCCAAAGCCAGTCAGGTACTGAATGGTCTTGGGATTGCTTAAGTAGGTCATGCTGGCGTGGTGCTCCGCCGTCCATTGCTGAATTTGTTCGAGTTTCGTCATGAAATCACCCCTTCAATTAATGTCATTAGTATACCATCAAAAGGGGGTTAATTTAAGAATATGAAGCGTTCTGCCTTGAAAATTCTGTGAAAATAAGGTATTCTTTGATGTGAAAGCGTTTTCACTCTTGCGTCCATGAAAACAATTCTGTATACTGGTCAAGTTGCTTGAAAACGAATGAAAACAAATCAAAACAAGAAAGAAAGGGCTCTCGCTATGGAAAAACAGACAGTTACGATTTATGATGTGGCACGTGAAGCGGCGGTTTCAATGGCCACCGTTTCGCGGGTTGTTAACGGCAATCCCAATGTTAAACCAGCTACGCGCAAAAAGGTTTTGGAGGTTATTGACCGACTCGACTACCGGCCAAATGCCGTTGCACGTGGCTTAGCAAGTAAGAAGACGACGACCATCGGGGTGATTATTCCCGACGTGACCAACGCCTACTTCTCTTCATTAGCACGGGGAATCGATGACATTGCCATGATGTACAAGTACAATATCATCCTGACCAACTCCGATGAAAACGGCGGCAAAGAAGTTCAAGTGTTGAACACTTTGATGGCCAAGCAAGTTGATGGGATTATTTTCATGGGGAACCAAGTGACCGACGAACTCCGCGAAGAATTCCGACGTTCAAAGGCACCAGTCGTCTTAGCCGGTTCAGTTGATGCTGAAAAGATGCAACCTAGCGTTAACATCGACTACGTGGCAGCCGTTGCGGAAGCTGTGAAGAACCTGATCGACCACGGCAACCAAAAGATTGCCTTCGTGTCAGGCTCCATGAAGCAAGCAATCAACCATGATTACCGGTTGAAAGGTTACAAGAAAGCCTTGAAAGACGCTGGCATTGCTTACGATGACAAGTTGGTCTTTGAAACGGATTACACGTACAAAGCTGGTCAATCTTTGGAACCAGCCTTGAGTGCTGCCGGTGCTACCGCTGCCTTTGTGGGTGACGATGAACTGGCTGCCGGTGTGATGAACGGCTTGACCGATGCCGGTGTCGATGTTCCCGGTGAATTCGAAGTCATTACCAGTAATGATACGAAGTTAACGGAGCTGGTACGGCCTAAGATGAGTTCTATCACCCAACCACTCTATGATATTGGTGCCGTAGCAATGCGGTTGTTAACTAAGTTAATGAACAACGAAAGTGTTGATGAAAACACGGTCATCTTACCTTATGGCTTGATGAAACGCAGCTCAACGAAGTAGTTGATTGCGACAGAGGGCGCGAAAGGAGACTTTCGGGTCCTTTTGTTTGGCACAAAAATAGAATTTTAGCCACGCGGACTGTGGAACCTGCACGGTTTGGTCGGAACCAAGGGTGAACTCAGCTAGTTATGGCGGTATGGGTTAATCCAGGGAGCTTAAGTGCAGGATTCGCCTAAAATTAAGCCCAGCTTAACGTTTATCCCATATGGATGTGCTACAATAATAAGCAACTATGCACGGTGTCAATCGGTGTTTTAGCAGGGATCGTCATTACCAAGCCACAGGTGAGGGAGAGGGCTAAACTGTGATTGACTGCCGTGTGAGATTGGACGAATTGGAGGTGGTGTTGGTGAGTGAAAATAGTCGGATGGCTCGCTATCATTCAGATGAGTCAGAAAACTCGCAGCAACAACCACAAGAACCACAACAAACATATCAGCGCCGACCTGCATTGGCACGGTGGGTAGCTGTCCTGGTGGTGCTCTTTACCCTGTCGATTGGGTTGAAAGTGACGGTCTTTAACGCCAACTACACGGCTGGCGTCGTTTCCAGATCCAACGTCGGGCAAAAGGTAACCAATCAGCTCAATAATGAATTGGAGAGTCTAGGCGTCAGCGGAAGTCCGGTCACGGCAGGAATTGTGCAACCGTATTTGGCACAGGGCGTTGCGCAACTCTATGGACAGGCCGCTACCACTACAATTGACAGCTCGGAATTAACGACGGCGATCAGTACGCAAGCCCAGACGATGGGCGTCACCGCAACGTCCGGAATGACCACTGCACTGGTGAAGGAAGCACAGAAGACTGTGAAAGCAGCCTTCAGTACGCCAGCGATGATTCAGGCATCCGCGAAGATTCAGAGAGCCAAGACGCTTGATTTCTGGCTGATGATTGCTACGGTGCTGTTGGCAATTGTGACCGTCATGTACGCTTTCAGCGTGCGTCACGTCATGGCCAGCCTGGGACCGGGCCTAGCACTTGGTGGCTTGTTAACGGGGCTTATCGGTGGCGTGGGGTATTACCTGTTGCCAGCGCTAATTTCTGCGTCAACGGCAACCGTCACGAGCATGATCACTACGGTTGGCCGAAGCGGAATCGGTGTGATTATCTTTGCTGGCGTTGCTGAGATCGTCCTGGGTTTGTTAGTTATGCTGGGGCATCGAACATTCCGAAAAGACTAACAATCTGAACCAATATGTAAGCTCGAGGTGAATAGCCTCGGGCTTTTTTAGCGCAATTTATTAACCGATAAAACCCAACACCCCCTGTCGAATTGATTAGGGGGTAATATCGTTAAAATAATTAACCTTTTTTGAGAAAATTGATTGACCCCAACTAGGCAATCGTTATAAAATAAGATAAATTATTTTAAACTATAAATGAAATACTGATTTTGACGATTGGCTATTTAATAAGGTTGAGGGACTAACTTGGTTGCATAAACAAGGATTAGTTGCACAAATAAAGCCAGTCGCTAAAATATTGAGTTGAGAGTAAGGGTTCGTTACCTGAAGTTGCGAGGTGACGGCTGGGTTGGCTAGCCTGGTCTTTTTGAGAGGAGCAATTACCATGGCGGTAAAAGAACACTACAAGATGTACAAGGATGGGAAACACTGGGTTTTCGCTGCGATTACAGTCGCTGCAATTGGTTTGGGGACTGCAGTTGGCCAAGATACGTTGGCACACGCGGATAGTATCACAGCGGGGACCGAGACGACACAAGCAAGTGGGGACAGTGCTGATCCAAGCAGCACGGTCACGTTACCGAAGACACCCACGGATACCACGGTATCAGGTGAACAGGGCAATACAGGTGACACAACACCTGATGTGACCGGAAATAGGGACGCTGGAAACGGCAGCTCTGAAGGGGCTGTTAATGCAGACGTGACCCCAGATGGGTCAACCAGTGATAATCAGACCAGCCAAAATAAAGGCGATACCACCAATAACGGTGGCGGGGCAACCAGTGGGGATGCTGGAACGCCTACAAATTCCAGCACTGCTGCTGGGAACGATAACGTCACTGGCAATAACGCTGGTGCGACATCTGCTGGCGACCAGGAATCTGGTGAAGTTAGCGGAAATGGTAGCGGTAACACGGGGACACCGGTAAAGTCAGGGGATGCGACGACTGGTGATGGGTCGACTGCTCTCAATGTGCCAGACGTACCAGATGCCAAGGTAGACATCAGTTCGGGGACCACCCTGAATATGGCTAACTTTAATGTGGCTGGGCTGGGCGATGGTAACTTAGTCTTGCCGCTAACTGCCGCCAAACTTGCTGTAAACAGTCCGTTGCTCGGTAGCGAAGCTTTCAGTAGCGATATGCCTAGCGACGTCAGCAGTTTACTTCGGGGGTTAAGCGCTACAACGACGCCCGTCGCAGATTCCAGCAATTTATCGTATACCGTTAATACTGACGGAACCGCCACCATTACTGGTGCGTATCACGATGTGGGGGATACGCTGGTTATCCCATCGACGATAACTGGTAACGATGGTAAGACCCTGAATGTGACGGGGATCGGTGCTGGCTTTAGTTCCATTTACGGCAATACTAATAATCTGAAAACTTTAATTATTGAGAATGGCATCACGTCAATCGCGGACAATGCCTTCTCCTACCTGAGAAACCTGTCCACCATTGATTTAAGCCAAAACCAAACGTTGCAAACCATCGGGAACCAAGCGTTCTTTGCTGATGGGTTGACCACGCTGGTTTTGCCGGATAGTGTGACGACACTTGGCGATCAGGCCTTTGGTGGCAATCCGCTGGAGAACGTCACTTTTTCTAAGAACTTACAAAGTATCGGTAACGGGACCTTTGAATACGATCCGCTGACGACGGTTGATTTGAGCAATAGTACTGTGTTGACGTCAATCGGTGACAATGCCTTCTTCAGTACGAAGATCGGGTCACTAACGCTCCCAGCTAGTCTGCAAACAATCGGGACCAAGGCTTTTGCTTCCATTGGTGAGCTGACAAGCATCACGATTCCTGCAGGGGTGACGACTATTGGGAACAGTGCTTTTATTCAGGATGGTAACTTGGCATCCTTGACCTTTGCGGCTGGCAGTCAGCTGCAAACGATTGGCGAGAATGCGTTCACCTACGATGGTTTGACCAGTTTGGATCTACCAGAGAGCCTGGTCACCATTCAGGATGGCGCCTTTTCCGCGAATACTCAGCTGACCACGTTAAACTTTGCGGCCAACGGAAATTTGGCGACGATTGGGGCGCACGCGTTTGAAAATGATAATGGTTTGACGACGGTAACGTTGCCGGCCAGTCTGACGACGCTGGGGGACTTTGCCTTCAGTACCAACCATAACCTAAGCACGGTGATCTTTACCGATGGGGCGCAACCAGTGACCATCGGGAACAGCGCCTTTATCTATGATACGGCGCTGACCAGTGTGACGTTGCCGACTAATCTGACAGCAATCGGCAATCAGGCCTTTCTGTCTGCCACGAGTCTGCCGAGCATCGTTTTCCCAGCTGATCTAGTCAGCATTGGAACTAACGCATTCACCTATGATCAAGCCCTGCAGACTATTGATATGACCGGAGCTACGAGCCTGCAAACTATCGGTAACGGAGCCTTTGAATACGCGGGCTTGACTGGGAAATTGACGTTGCCCACGAATCTAACGAAAATTGGTAATTTAGCCTTTGCCGCTAACAACTTGACCGGTGTGGTTTTGAATGAAAGCCTACAAACGGTCGGGGATAGTGCCTTCATTTACAATAACTTGACGGGTTCGGTCCTCTTCCCGGCAACCTTGACGTCGATCGGCCAGATGGCCTTCTACGGCAACCAGTTGACGGGGGTCAGTCTGCCAGCGACTGTTAATCAAGTCGGGGCGAACGCCTTTAGCTACAATCAAATTACCAATTTGAGCGCTGGTGCGGGGACTTCCAGCCTGGCATTAAATCAGAATGCTTATTACTTTGTTGGTAAGCAGCCGGATGTTTCGCTGGCTGACCTCTTCAACGTAGCGCTCGGTGACAAAGCCATCACGGGGAGTAATATTAGTCATCTGACGGCAGGCGTCACCCTCAACAGTGACGGGACGTTTGATGTGCCAGCTGGTGTCAATCAGTTTACGTTTAACTGGTCCGTGAGCGATAACGGCATCACTTATACCGGGCAGTATCAAGTCGTGATGGATAATCCAGATATTAAGGTGCATAACGCCACCGTCTTTTACGGCGATAGCTGGAAGCCGGGTGACAACCTGGTGAGTGCAACTACGCCGAGTGGCGGGATATTGACGATTGATGACCTGACCGTTAAGATCAATGAGTTGGATGCAAATGGCAAAGTGGTCGTTGATGCAGATGGCAATCCGGTGGTCGTTGCGGCTGGGGATGTGACGAACAAACCCGGAACTTACCAAGTCACGTACAGCTATGGGAGCAATTCGGCCGTGGCACTGGTGACCGTAGAGAAGCGGACGGCGACTTACACGGTTAGTGGGAATCAGACGGTGACCTATAATGGGGAAACGCCAACGCTGAACATGGCTAATTTCGGCGCCGAACTGAGTAATGACCTGCCTTACACACTTAAGGATGGGGATCTCACGCTGGCGTACACGGATGCTAATGGCAAGCAAGTTCTCCTGACCGATGACAATGCCGCCGACTTTGTCAATGCCGGGACCTACGATGTGGTGGTTAATCCAGCGGCGTGGGACCGGTTGGTTGCGGAGACACCGGCTGTTTCCAACTATGATTGGACCGGTTCTAAGTCGATTGCAACGTTGACGATTGCACCAGCTGTGTTGACCGTTACCGTGGGCAATCAGTCGATGGTCTATGGTGAAAAAGAACCAGCAGCTGCGGTGACCATTAAAGACGCTGCGGGTAATGATATCACCGATTCTGGTGTAACGGTGACGCGAGATGCTGGCAGTAATGCGGGAACTTACAACTATAAGTTGGATACCTCAAAGCTGAGCGAGAACTATACGATTGCCACCAACCCAGTGCTGGGGGCGTTGACCATTGAAAAGGCGCCATTGACGGTCACAGTTGCTGATCAAACCATGGCTGCCGGAACAAAAGAACCAGCGGCTGTGGTGACTATTGTTGATGGTAATGGCAATCCGATCACTGATTCTGGATTGACGGTGACGCGGGCGCCGGGAGACGTTGCTGGTGAGTATGCTTATGTTCTGAATACGAATGACCTCAATGCCAACTACCAAATTGGCAGTGCAACGTTGGGGTCACTGACGATTAAGGCAGTTCCTGCGACCGTGACTGGAAGCAACTACACCATGACTGTGGGGGATGCGGCGCCGACCGTCAGTGATTTCAAGGCGGCGGCCACGGATACTAACGGTCAAGCTGTTGACAGCAGCGAGATCACTTTGGATTTGGGGACGGCTGATTTGGCCACTCCTGGCACCTATCAGGTCACCTTACGCTACGGAAATGACGCGACGACCACGGTTCTGCTGACGGTCGTGGCAAAGACGACCGGTGGCGGAAATGGCGACGGTGGCAACCCTGGTGGTGGCACGGACCCAGTCGATCCGACCGATCCGGTTGACCCAACAGATCCAACAGACCCGACCAATCCAACTGATCCGAATACGCCGAAGGATCCCGATGATATCGACCACGAAGTCATCAGCGATGGCGGCAGTGGTGCGACAATCAAACCGGGAATTGATATCAGCATTAAGAATCCGGCAAATATTTCTGGACAGTACGTGACCAGCGGGGCCGGTGCTCATATCAAGGATTCTCAGCTAGGGCAGCAGGTTACGCCAATCAAGGCGGCTACAGTGAACTTGCAGGCTAAGCGGGATGTTCGTCAGGACGACAGAACGCAAACAACGTTGCCCCAGACCAATGAGGCGACAACCCCATGGTGGGCCACTCTAGGCCTTCTAGTGGGTGGTTTGAGCCTATTTGGGTATCGGAAGAAGCGCCACAACTAAACACGATGAGAAGAAGCCTCAGCCGGTATGTTTACGGCTGGGGCTTCTTGCGTTCTGACTGTTTTCAGGCGGGATAAGTATTCTCTCATACCAAAGAAAGTTATCGCAGCATTGACCTGAAGACTTAATTAAGATCGGTCGAATCGTGCGACAGAATCCCCGAGAATGACATTAGTAAAGAGTAGGGGGACTAAAAGGAGGTCAGCTCATGACTGAGCTGACCTCCCGAGAGACGTGTGTGTTGAATTTTAAAGTAACTGGTCTACATCAAGATCTTGGAGAGGAAGTCTTGCGCCCGTTCAGTTTGTGGGTTGCTGAAGAATTCTTCCGGCGTGTTATTTTCTTGAATGTAGCCATCGGCCATGAACCAGACGCGGTCGGCCACGGACTTGGCAAAGCCCATTTCGTGGGTGACCACGACCATCGTCATCCCTTGTTGGGCCAGGTCCTGCATAACGTTCAGGACTTCACCGACCATCTCGGGGTCCAAAGCAGATGTTGGTTCATCGAACAGCATGACCTTGGGGTCCATCGCGAGGGCCCGCGCAATGGCGACCCGTTGTGCTTGCCCACCGGATAGGCTGGTAGGGAAGGCATCGGCATGGTCATCCAAGTTAACTTGTTGGAGAAGTTCGTGTGCGCGCTTGGTGGCGTCGGCATCACTGATGTTCTTGACCTTCATGGGGGCTAACTTGATGTTTTCTAAGACGGTCATGTTGGGGAAGAGGTTGAAGTTTTGGAAAACCATCCCCATTTGTTCCCGTAACGTGTTGACCTTCTTCGTGTCCAAGGTCGTTAGGTTTTGACCATCGAAGTCAACTTCACCACTCGTTGGGGTTTCCAACAAGTTGAGGCACCGCAGGAAGGTACTCTTCCCACCACCGGAAGGACCGATGACGACGATCACTTGACCGGGATTGACTTGTTCTGAAATATTCTTTAAGACTTGGTTGTCGCCGAAGTTCTTGGCGAGGTCCTTGACCTCAATAATTGGTTTAGTCATGTTGCATCTTCCTTTCGAAGTGGTTTAAGATCCGTGAGGCGGTAAAGGTCATGATGAAGTAGAGAACCATGATGACGGCGATTGGCGCTACCCCTCTGTAGGTGTCGGACCGCACAATGTTGCTTTGGAAGATCAGTTCGGAGACCCCGATGATGGAGACGATGGAACTATCCTTGATCAGCGTGATAAATTCGTTACCCAATGATGGCCAGATGTTCTTCAGGGCTTGTGGTAAGACAACGTAACGCAGGGTGTAACCCTTGGTCATCCCCAGGCTCCGAGCAGCTTCTGTTTGGCCCTTGTCCACGGAGTTGATTCCCCCACGAATGTATTCGGCGATGTAAGCACCAGAGTTCAGTGAAATGGCGATAATCCCAGAAGTTAACGCAGGGAGGTTAACGATGAGTCCTAGGCCGAAGTAAACGAACATAACTTGGACCATCATAGGCGTGCCCCGAATGAATTCGACGTAGGCTGTTGCTAACCACCGTAAGGCAGTGGCGAAGACGCCACCCTGTGCCATCCGTGCGAGGGATAAGAGTACCCCGAGGATGAACCCGAAGAAGACGGAACATACGGTGATGATCAACGTGTATTCGATCCCTTTGAGGAAGGCTTTCCAGTAGTGGAGCATGCTAGTGTTGACGGTGTTGGTCTTTAAGTATTTCCCAGCAGCGGGGAGGTAAGTCTTGTTGACCAGGTTTTGCTTTCTGATCTGATCGACGGACTTGTTGGCTGCGGCGACCAGTGAAGTGGAGCCTTTGGCAAACGCAACGGAAGCGCTGGTGTCAGATGCACTCAAATCAAAGTTACTTGGAATCATAGCTAATTCTTTGTTGTTGGCCACGTAAGCTTGGGCGGATGGCTTTTCCATCGCAACCCCTTGCAGCTTGTGACTCTGTAAACCTAAAATCAAGTCGGAAACGGAGGTCATTCCTTTGACGGTCGTCCCACTGGTCTGCTTCTTGGATTCGGTGTACATGGTAGAACCGGTTTGGGCCCCAATGGTTTTGCCCACGAAGGAATCCTTATCTTTATAGATGCCTTTGTCACTCTTGTTGATGACGATGCTGTATCCACCTTGGTAGTAGGTGTGGGTGAAGTTGACGTTCTTCCGCCGAGCGGGCGTTGGGTTCATCCCGGAGATGACCATGTTGACCTTACCCGTTTGTAAGGCAACTAATAGGGAATCAAAGGACATGGACTTAACGACTAACTTGACGCCTAAGTCCTTGGCAATCTTCTTCCCAACCGCAACGTCCATCCCGACAACTTGGCTTTTGCCGTGAACGGTTGCTTGGAATTCATAGGGTGGGTAGTCGGGGGAAGTTCCCATGACTAATTTTCCACTTTTTTGAACCTGGGCCAGCGAATCATCGGTGGCGGCTTGTGCCGTTGTCGTGGTGGCGGTCCATCCGGCAACGAGCGCCATCACCAATGCGATGGCCATAATTAATTTATTTTTCATAATGGCTTGCTCCTCTATATGTGATGATGTATTTGAGTATAGCCGGTTTCGTTTATTTATACAAGTTTTATTTTGATAAATTTATCTTTATACATGTTTTATCCAAATAAAATTCGCTTAAATCCCTGATCTAAAGGGAAACACCAAAAAAAATATACATTTTCGTTGAATAAGCGAATTTTATAAGCTTAGTAATTGAACGAATGGGAAGTAAGTGCTAACATGTATAGTGTCTGTTTTATACGGATATCTATAAAATTTAAGAAAAGAGGAGTTACGATGTCAGGACATTCTAAATGGCATAACATCCAGGGCCGGAAAAATGCTCAGGATGCAAAGCGTGGAAAAATCTTCCAAAAAATCTCACGTGATTTGTACCAAGCTGCAAAAGCAGGTGGTCCTGATCCCGACGGTAACCCTCAACTTCGTTTGGAAATGGACAAGGCGCGGGCAGCTAACATGCCTAAAGACAACATCAAGCGGGCTTTAGATAAAGCTTCTGGTCTTGGTGGCGCTAAGTTCGAAGAAATTACCTACGAAGGTTACGGTCCAGCTGGGACGGCGATCATGGTTGCTGCTTTAACGGACAATAAGAACCGGACGGCTGCGGCTGTTCGTTCTGCCTTCACGCACCATGGCGGCTCACTTGGTGCAGCGGGTTCCGTTTCATACATGTTTGATCGGAAAGGTTACATTGTAATCTTGCGCGACGGTCTGGACACGGATGAAGATACGATGTTGATGGATGCACTTGATGCCGGGGCGGACGACATGGAAACCACGGATGAAGAATTCAAGATTTACACGGATCCTTCGAGTGAAATTGCAGCACGTAATGCTTTACAAGACAAAGGCTACAAGTTGGACACTGCCGAAGTTCGGATGTTCCCTCAAAACACGACTGAAGTACCAGAAGCCAAGGCTTCTCAATACCAAGGTCTGATTGAAGAACTGGAAGACAACGACGATGTTTCCGATATTTACGAAGCCGCAGTCTTACCTGAAAGCGTTGAATAAGCGTTTTTAGCCAAATAAATTGAGTCGATGAACCCGTTATCAGGCCTAGCCTGGTGGCGGGTTTTTGTGTGTCACGATAAAAAATAATCTTGCATTCTGAATGGGGGACGGGTAAACTCCATAAATGTGGCTGAAAGGTGAGCCATATTTTTTTAAAGCATATGCAACATGCCATATACTAATTTAGCCAGTGGCTAATTAGCAATATAGTATCATTGCACTACAATACAACATGTCATATACATTTTACGGCATGCAGAGGAGTGTTGAGGATGAAACGCATCAAACATAAGTATCTGATGGGTGGCGTGCTCGCTGCGGGACTGGTTCTGCCGGTCGTTTGCGCGGGACTTGTGATCCATTCGTTCTGGGATCCTTTTGGCCAGACGGCAAAGTTACCGGTTGCCGTGGTCAATGAGGATCAACCCGTCACGTATCAGGGGAAACGCATGGCGGTTGGCGAACAGGTCGTCAGTCAACTTAAAAATAATCATAAATTGGGCTGGCGTTTTCTTTCGGCGAAGGAAGCTGCGGACGGGATGAAGCATAACCGCTACTATACGGTCGTGACGATTCCCAAGAACTTTTCGCAGCGCGCAACTACGGTGACGGATCACCACCCACAACAGATGAAACTGAGTTATGCGACCAACGATTCGCTTAATTATATCGGGGAAATCATCAGCGAGACGGGGGCGACCCAATTGAATTCTGCTGTGAAGCGTGCCGTGACCAAGGCCTATGCATTGAGCATGTTCCAGCAGATCAAAGCGAGTGGTCAAGGTTTCCAGACGGCGGCCAAGGGGGCGACTCAGCTGAAAGATGGAACGGTGACACTAGCTGATGGGATGAATACGTATACGACCGGTGTAACGAAAGTCAAGGATGGCCTCTTACAACTGTCGACCAAAGTTCAGCAATTGCCGACTGGTGTTAATCAGCTGGCAACCGGCGCCAATAAATTAGCGACGGGCCTGCAGACATTACAGGCCAAGACGCGGCCGCTTGCGAGTGGCGTGGCACAATTAGATAGTGGTGCCGATAGATTGGCAAGTGGGTCTAAACGGGTCACAACAGGGCTCCAACAGCTCTCAGCCAAGACCGGACCACTGGCGGCAGGTGTGCAGCGTTTGACGACGGGGTCCGGTCAAGTGACGGATGGCCTGCAGCAGGTGTCCGCTAAAACGCAGCCACTTGTTGACGGCGTCACGAAACTAGATGACGGATCAGCACAGGTTACAGCCGGCTTGGAAAAGCTAAATAGCAAGACCGGTGCCTTAGCCTCCGGGGTCGTTCAGTTGGCGGATGGTAGCCAAGCCTTGGCAGTTAGCACGACCCAGTACGTGAACGGCGTCTATCAGGTGCACACGGGGTTACAGGCGTTGGATACGAATGGTAAGACACTGGCTGCGTCGGTACAGGCTTTGGCCGATGGGGCTTCTGGGTTATCGGCGCAAGTCTCTGCGGGTCAGTCGGGTATTAATGAATTGAGTGGTTCAGTTAAGCAATTGGTGACTGCGTCTACGACTGGCGCGGCTGGTCTTCAAGCAAAGGGGCAGCGGCTTCAAGACCAATTGAAGTCGGATTTGACGACATTAGGGACTGCCATTGTCGGTTCGTCAGTGGCAGCGACGAAGGTTGCGACAGTCCAGTCTGAGTTAAAACAATTGGATGACACGTCGACCACGACTTTTGACGATGCCACGACTCAAGCCGCCAATAAATTAAAAACGGCGGTTGCCCAGATTGATTCTGATAGTCAGTCTAGCGACCAGTCAGCGGGGATGACCCAATCGCAAATTGATGCCAAGGTGGCGTCTGTTGCTAGTGCGACGAAAATGACGGCCGATCAGAAGGCGGCGATGACTTCGGCACTCGCAGGGGCGGGGCAAACGAAGACAACAACGCCGACTTCATCTGCTAAAACTGCGGTTACCACGGCGGCTAATGAACTCGTCAAAGCAAGCGAAGCACCTGCTACAACGGAAACAGCAACTGCTTCTCCGCAAACGGTAACGCGCCTGAAGCGGGCGGTAGCGGATTTGGCGGACGCGACATCGAGCAGTCAAGGTACCACCGCTGCAGCAGCGTTGCAGAAGGTTTTGGGGGATGCCACCGCGTTACAAACCTACTTTGAGCAGGTAACTGCAGCGATGGGGCAACAAAGTGCGGCCCTTAGTCAACTCAATGGTGCGGTTACAGGCAATGATGATTCGTTGGTCAAAAAGTATGCTAATTTAGTCGATGGTAGCCAAAAGCTCTCGGCTAAATTAGTAGAGGCGAATGGTAAGGTTCCAGCATTCACCACGGGCATCGGTAAACTTCTTGCAGGAAGTGACCAGTTGGCCAGCAACGGGCCCGCTCTCGTCGCGGGAACCGCGCAATTGGCGGCTGGTACGCGGCAATTGAACGATCAAGTACCTATGCTGGTCGCCGGTGTGAGTGACTTGACGACCGGTTCTAAGCAGGTCTCCGGGGGCTTGCATCAATTGACCGGACAGTTACCTACCCTGGCTGGTGGTGTGACGCGCCTCGTCAATGGTTCGCTTCAAGTCACAAACGGGCTGGGGCTACTCAACGGACAACTCCCAGCCTTAACCGGTGGAGTCAGTCAACTCGTCGCTGGTTCCGGCCAGGTGACGACCGGGTCCCAGCAGTTAGCTGGAGGCTTATCGCAATTAAATGGAAGAGTACCCGTTTTGGTGGCAGGTGTTTCTCAGCTTGCTAATGGGAGTAATCGACTCTCAAACGGCTTACACACGCTGAATCAACAAGCGCCACAGTTGGTAGCGGGAGTTGGCCAGTTAACGACCGGTGCCCAACAGTTAGCTGCTAATTCACCGAAGCTAACTGCTGGCGCACGACAGCTCAAAGACGGTAATGGTAAGTTAGCCACCGCGCTTCAGGGTGGAGCGGATAAGGTTCAGGCAACGCCACTAACCAGTCGGACGGCGGCAATGTTTGCCTCACCATCAGAGTTGAACCACCAACGTTTCAGTTACGTGCCTAACTTTGGGCACGCCATTGCACCATTCGTGGTGGCAATGCTGACGTTCCTGGGGCTGACGGCGTTGGTTGCTTGGTTTGACTACCGTCGGCAACTGCAAACACCCCGTCAGCTGGCTAACTTGACAGGGTGGGTCCTCTTACAATCACTGATTACCAGTGCGGGGATGGCTGTGATGCTTCACGCCGCGCAACCGTGGACGTTTATGGGGCTGACCGGGTTATTTGCGCTCGCCGTTCTGGTAGTAGAACTAGTCCTTCGACTCTTCATGGGGCGGCTGGCTGTTCTGGTCGTGGGTGCGCTGTTCTTCCTGCAACTCTGTGTGGCAAACGGCATCTTCCCAGTTCAAACGGTGAAGACCCTATATGCACCATTGGCAAAGTTCCTGCCGATGACTTACGCTAACTTGGGCTTGACTCAAGCCCTGAGCGGGACCGGGATTAGTCCCGCGGTTCTGACGATGGGTATTAGCGCAGCCGTGGTGATCATCGCCTTAGGAATTGGGTTGATTGGTTTAAAATTAATGAACCCGAAAAATTCCATGGCAGGTGAACGCCAGGAATAATAGGAAGATTTACTGAAATCTACGTTATCTTAGCGGATGCGTAGATTTTTTTTGCAAATAAAAATATATTTCGGCATTTTTTACGTAGTTAGTTAGAAAGGGCAGGAGATGAAATGTATGATTCAAAAGGTAATAACGGCGCTCTTGGCGGCGGCACGGACACAGCGGGCCAGTGATATTTACGTCCTGCCACGGCAGACAGGCTATCAGATTAGGTTGCGACAATTGGGAGCGGTGACGACTTGGCGACAAGTGAGTGCCCAGTTGGGCCGTCAGTTAATTACTTATTTTAAATTTCAGGCGAATATGGCCGTCAGCGAGAACCGGCGACCTCAGGTGGGGGCAATGACTTGGCCGGGACCACCAGAGCCGCTAGAGCTACGATTCTCGACAGTCGGGGATTATGTGGGCCGTGAATCGCTAGTAATTCGGGTGATTTATCCCTACCACACTGGGCAGATGGCCTATTTGGATGCGGCCCAGCCGATGCAACTCCGGCAGTTGGCGCAGCGCCGGGGACTCGTCCTCTTTGCGGGGCCAACCGGCTCAGGGAAGACGACAACGATGTATACGATTGCTCGTGAACTAGCGGCCACGGTCCTCACGATTGAGGACCCCGTCGAGATCAAGGAGGCGGACTTCATCCAACTGCAGGTCAATGAGGCTGCGGGGATGGACTACGAGGCTTTGGTCAAGGTGGGGTTACGACACCGGCCAGATGTCTTCATTATTGGGGAGATCAGGGATACGGTAACGGCTCAGGCGGCCGTGCGCGCAGCATTGAGTGGTCATTTGGTCTTAACCACCGTTCACGCGCAGAGTGCCGGGGGTGCTATTCCAAGGCTGACGGAATTGGGCGTACCGTTGGCGCAGTTACGGCAGGTGTTGACGGGGAGCTGTTACCAGCGCCTGATTCCGCGGCTTCAGGATGGTCCGGCCGTGCTCCTCGACATTTTAACCGGTGACCACCTTTGGCAAGCAACGAAGACAACCACGGAAAGGTGGCGACGTACACTTGAAGAAGCAGGTAACGAACACACGATTTCGGTGGCAACGGCTCAGAAATTTCGGGAAGGGTAGGTGGTCCTTGGCGCAACAGCAGCAGTTCTGTCAACTCTTGGCGGATCAGCTGGCAAGTGGTTTTTCTCTGCGAGAGGCGGTGAGTTTCAGTCAGACGGCGAATAGTGGTTTACCACGTGATGTTACGCAGATTGAGACGCAGTTGTTGGCGGGAACGGACTTTGTGACTTGCCTCGCGCCGTATTTGCAAGCTAATGTGTATTTCCAACTACAATTGACGGCAACCTATGGCGAGCTTGCCACAGCGCTTCAACGGGTGGCGACACTATTGGGCCTGATGGCGACGCAACGCAAGCGACTCCATCAACTTTTACTGTACCCAGTGGGGTTAATGATGGGGATGGCGGTGCTTTTCGTTACCTTAAAGGTCGGAATTTTACCACAGCTGCAGCAGGAGATTGCCGCGCAGCCAGCTCCAGTTCTGTCCTGGCGGCACTATGTAGAAATCGGTGGTGGATTGGTCGCGATTGGAGGGTGTGTCTTGATGTGGCGTTGGTGGCGACAACAGACGACCCTGCATCTGGCCGCTTGGTATCTGCGTATACCGGTAATTGGCCGGATCTTTCGCGCCTATTACGCCTACTACCTCACGGCCAATCTTAGCCAGCTCGTGGCGAGTGGGTTGAGTGTTAAACAAATGGTGGTAGTCTTACGGCAGTTGCCCCAGACAGCCTTGCTGGCACAATTGGCGATTGTGCTCGAACAGCAACTCCAATCCGGACGCTCACCGGTGGGCTGGTTGCGTCAACAGGCCTACATCCCACCGCAGCTAGTCGTTCTATTGCAGAAGGGGAGCACGCAACCGCAACTGGCTCGTGAATTAGAGGCTTACAGTCATCTGCGGTATCAGGAATTGGTTCGTCTGACAGAGCGGGGATTGGCCATGGTGCAACCGATCTTGTTGACAGTGGTTGCTCTTCTAATTGTCGGGGCTTATCTGAGCCTCCTTTTACCCATGTATGCTAATTTACAGGGGGTCACGCAATGAGTAAGCGACATGGGTTTACTTTGGTCGAAATGACGATTGTCCTCTTTATCATTTCACTATTGGTGCTGATTATTCTCCCAAACCTAAACGGCCAGCGACACCACGCTCAGGGCATTCATCAGCATGCGATGGAGACAGTGGTTCAGGGGCAGGTGACGGCGTATCTGGATGATCATCAGACGGCAACCCATGTGACCTATGCCGCGCTGGAAGCCGGACGGTACCTGACACCACAACAGGTTAAGCAAGCCCAGCGTGAGGGCATTAAGATTCACGATGAGCATTCAGAAGATGCATCGTAATCGGCGAGGATTTACCCTCTACGAGACACTGGTGGTCTTACTGATTGTGGCGAGTTTGACCGTATTAGTAGGATTTCAGGCGGTTGCGCAACGGCGAGCCGCTGCGGAACAAGCTTTTTGGCCCGCATGGCAACAATTATGGACGGTGGGACGCCAGGTGGCGGTTGCCCGCAAAGAAACGGTGGGAATCTTTGTCGATCGAAAGACAGGGGAGGTCACGTTGACGCGGGGCCAAGCGCATCACGTCTTTCGACGATTGATGCCACCGCCCGGTCTCCACTGGGTCGATGGACGGACCGGTTGGGGGATCACGCCACAGGGGCATGCGGATGCCTTTACCATGGAGTGGTATAGCACGACGCATCACGTCTGGTGGTATCAGACATTTCAGTTAGGAGGTGCATTGATCTATGTTGAAGCAACTAAGACGCGGCGACCACAACGGGTGGCTGCTTCCTGACGCCTTATTGGCATTGGGGATTGTGGCGCTAACGATTGGCCTGGCCCAGCAGACACTAACGGTGACCCAGCACGGCGAACGTGTCCGGACAGCCCAACTTCAGCGGGCTCGTGAGCAGCATGACCAGGCCTTACTCTCTTGGGCGGCTAGCCAATGAGACAACGTGCGGGTTTCACTTTAATTGAAGCGCTACTGGCGTTAGGAATTGCAGCGGGGATGTTTGTACTGGCCAGCGGGGTGGACCGTGTTCTGTTGCGACCACTTCGACAGGACCCAGTGGCGTGGTATCAGATGGTGCAGGTCCTTGAGCAGCCCGGTCGCTACCGCGTTACTGGCGTTGACGGTCAGCAGCTAAATTTACAGGATCAGCAAAAACGGGTTACCCGTGTCGTCTGGGTTGACCGCAAGCACGTACTCCGACTAACCAATCAGAACCATCAGGGCTACTACCCCTTGCTACGGCGGGTAGAGGCCGTTCACTGGCACCTCACAAAATATCCGGGCTTGGTGCGCCTGAATCTAAAGCAGGAGCGATTGCCTTGGCAGACGACGATTCTCGATTTACGCGGCGAGGGTTCCTGACGCTGTGGGCCCTCTTTTTCCTAGCAAGTGTCAGCCTAGTCTTGATTCTAGTCATGGCTGGTCAATCGGCACGCGAACAATCGACTCATCAACTCATTAAAGACTATAATCGTTCGACTTCACAACTGAATCGAGGGTTTAGATCACCCCAACAAGCGTCAAAACCACGTCTCAGAACGGTAAAACCCGCAGATTCGCGACAAAGATTGCTTGAATAACAGCCGAAAAATCGGTAGTATAGATAACGGATATGTTGTGTCATGCAAATTTCACAAGGAGGCGAAGCGTACTGTCACAAGAACAGACTGAAGCGCTCTTCAAGGTCATGGATGAATCAACCACGATCCTGCAAGAAGCACTAAGCACATCTTATTTGGATGCGTTCGTTGAGACAGGGGATAACCTGCTCAATGGCCAAGTTCAGGTAGAAGACGGTCAGCCAGATACAGAGACTGCAGCGAAGTTAACCAAGTTGTATGTCCAGGTCGACTGGCAAAGTGACGATGCCGAAACGGTTCGCCGGGCGGTTCAATTAGCCATGCTCAAAGCGATTCGGGTAGATGAGATTCAAGCTAACCATCAGCTGACGCCGGACACGATTGCCTACATCATGGGTTACCTCGTGACTCGGTTGGAGAAGGACAAGCCAGAGTTGACGGTCACTGACCTGACGGTTGGGACGGCCAACCTGTTAACGGCGGTACTTTCACAACTCAAGGCTGTCGTTAAGGGTGACATTAAGGCGTATGGCGTGGACAATGATGATACCATGTTGGCTATTGCCCAGACGTCGAGTGACCTACAACGATTACCAATCGAGCTGATTCATCAGGATGCGCTCGAACAGTTGCTGGTGCCAGCAAGTGACCTGATTGTTGCCGACTTACCGATTGGGTATTACCCAATTGATGAGAACGCGGCGAACTATCAGACCCATGCGGCCACTGGCCATTCGTTCGTGCATCACCTGATGTTGGAGCAAGCGTTGAATCAATTAAAGCCGGGTGGTGTCGGCGTGTTCCTGGTACCTTCACAACTTTTCCAAACGGAAGAAGCGAAGGGCCTATTAAAGTGGTTAGCGGGAAACGCCTATCTGCAAGGGTTATTGAACCTACCAAGTGAGCTCTTTATGAATGTTAACGCCCAGAAGGCTATTCTGATTTTACAGAAGCCGGGCGCTGGCGCGAAGCAGGTTGAACAAGTAATGTTGGGCGAGTTCCCATCATTTAAAGAACAATCAGCATTTCAAAAGTTTGTTGCGGAAATCGTCCAATGGGAAGAACAAAACCTGCTGACGGACCGCTCATAAAAGGAGAAAATTACCAAATGGGAAAATCATTAGCAATTAACGCCGGAAGTTCTACGTTAAAGTTCAAATTATTCCAAATGCCAGAAGAATCAGTGATCGCTGAAGGGGCCATTGACCGGATCGGTCTGGGTAACTCTTTGGTTGAAATCAAGTATGGTGATGGTGAAAAGTACAAGACGACCCAAGATGTTAACGATCACAAGGAAGCTATCCAATTAATGTTGGATCAACTGACTAAGTTGGAAATTATCACTGACTTCAACGAAATCACGGGGATTGGTCACCGGGTCGTTGCCGGTGGTGAAGAGTTCAAGGACTCCGCCGTTATTGATGACGATGTTTTACAAAAAATCAAGGACTTGGCTGAATATGCACCACTGCATAACCCAGCCGCTGCCATGGGGATCGAAGCATTCAAGAAGATCTTGCCTAACGTGTTGAGTGTGGCTGTCTTCGATACGTCCTTCCATACGTCCATGCCAGAAGTGAACTACATGTACTCTATTCCTTACGAATACTACGAAAAGTTCGGTGCTCGTAAGTACGGTGCCCACGGAACAAGTCACCGTTACGTGGCCAACCGTGCCGCTGCTATGCTGGGCAAGCCCCTCAAAGACCTGAAGTTGATCACGATGCACATTGGTGCCGGTGGGTCAATCACGGCTATCAAGGACGGCAAGTCATACGATACTTCCATGGGCTTCACGCCACTGGCTGGTATCGAAATGGCTACCCGTTCTGGGGATATCGATGCTTCGTTAGTCGCTTACCTGATGGAAAAGCTGAACATCGACAAGCCTAGCGACATGATCAACATCTTAAACAAGAAGTCTGGTCTGGTTGGGGTTTCCGGTGTTTCCGCTGATATGCGTGAACTAGAAGCCGTTCAAGACAAGAACCATCGTGCCAAGTTGGCTCGGGACATGTTCATCAACCGGATCGTGCGCTACGTGGGGGCTTACCTCGCTGAATTGGGTGGCGCAGACGCCATTGTCTTCACTGCCGGTGTGGGTGAAAATGATATCATGATCCGTCAAGAAGTTGCTGACAAGTTGACTTACTTCGGTATTGGTGTTGATCCAGAAAAGAACAACATTCGTGGGGTTGAACGTGACCTGAGTGTTGCCGGTTCTAAGATCAAGACGCTCTTGATTCCTACTGATGAAGAATTAATGATCGTTCGGGATATCGAACGTTTACGTAAATAAATTGATAAGACATCCTCTCGGAATTTCCGGGAGGATGTTTTCTTTCACCTAAAGTTGAACAATTATCACTTAAATTAATTTAAGTTGAATGAAATTCGTTTATACCAGTCGTTAGCGCTGTTTAGTTAGTCGAACTAACCAGCATTGGAACTGGCATTGGCCGGTCAGATGTGTATAATATATTTCAACAAAGGGGAGATTAAGATGAAAAAAAATCAAGCGAATACTAATCAGGAATTTTCCCGGGGACTTCAGAGTCGGCACGTCCAATTGATTGCTCTTGGGGGAACAATCGGGACGGGGCTGTTCTTAGGTGCCGGTCAATCCATTCATTTAGCTGGGCCCTCCATTATTCTGGCTTACCTCGCCACAGGAATCATGTGTTTCTTACTGATGCGTGCGCTGGGGGAATTGCTCCTGTCCGACCTGGAAGTTCACTCTTACATTGACTTTATCAAGCGGTACCTCGGTGACAACATGAGCTTCGTTGCCGGGTGGACCTACTGGATCTGTTGGATCACGATTGCCATGGCTGAAGTTACCGCCGCCGGGCAATACATGCAGTTCTGGTTCCCACATCTACCTTCGTGGGTAACGGCGTTGACGTTACTGGCTATCTTGTTAGCCTTGAACTCCGTCACGGTCAGTGCGTTTGGTGAAACGGAATTCTGGTTTGCTATTATTAAGATTGTCGCCATCGTGGCGTTGATTCTGGCGGGAGCCTACATGGTTGCGGTTCACTTCCCAACCCCCGTTGGCCATGCCAGCGTGACGAACTTAGCCAGCGGCGGATTCTTTGCCAACGGCGCCAAGGGTTTCTTCCTGTCCTTCCAGATGGTTCTGTTTAGTTTTGTGGGGATCGAAATGGTGGGGATGACCGCTTCCGAAACGGCCAATCCTAAGAAGGTTTTGCCAAAAGCCATTAACGAAATTCCACTGCGAATCATTCTGTTCTATCTCGGGTCACTATTAGCATTGATGGCCATCTACCCATGGCAATCCATCTCGCCAACTAGCAGTCCCTTCGTCCAAGTCTTCAAGAACGTTGGGATTCAGTCGGCCGCTGCTGTCATTAACTTCGTTGTGTTGACGGCCGCCGCCTCAGCTTGCAACAGCTCGCTGTTCACGACCGGGCGGATGCTCTTCTCCCTGACTTACGGTGGGGAAGGCCGCTTCTCCAAGCGAATGGGGACGTTATCCCGGGCACAGGTGCCAACGCATGCACTGCGATTCTCCACGCTGATCATTGCCGTTTCAGTCTTTCTGAACTTTATCATTCCGGGCCACGTTTTCGCCTTCGTGTCCAGTATCGCAACGACCTGCTTCCTCTTTATCTGGGGAGCCATCGTGGTCGCTCACATTAAGTACAAGAGGCAACAGACGCCACTGGAACGCAGCAACAGCAGCTTCAAGATGCCATTCTTCCCACTGAGTGACTACTTCATCCTGGCCTTTCTTGGGATGGTCGCCGTTGTCTTGCTGTTCCGGGTCGACACGTTAGTTGCTCTGATTGGCTCCATCCTCTGGTTGGTAGGCCTGAGCCTGGGCAAGCGATTTCGCGACCAACGCGTAGCCGCCAGCGCTATGGATTCTGATAAATAAACGGATAGGAAGCACCGCCAGAATGCTGGTTGGTGCTTCTTTTTTTCGTAGGGGATGAGACCAGCGAAAATGAGCGTGAAGTGCTACGATGAAAGTGGTGTTTGCGCGTTAAAACGCGGATAATAGAAATGTGAATGTAGCGACTGGTGGCTGGCTCGAGTAGTAGACCCCAGTCACGAAATAACGGAACAACCTAAATGAGGTGTGAACATGAAAACTGTTAAAATTGCGGGACAAACGGTACCTGCTATTGGAATTGGAACCTGGCACATGGGGGATGACCCAGCGCAACGGGCGACGGAGATCGCGGCTATTCGAGCCGGCATCACGGCTGGCGCACGAGTGATCGATACTGCCGAGATGTATGGCTCAGGCCGGGCTGAGAGCTTGGTTGGGGAAGCCCTACAGCCGCTGGACCGCAATCAGCTCTTTCTGATTTCCAAAGTCTTGCCAGAAAACGCGTCTAAGCGTCGCATGGAAGCGAGCCTGGATGCCAGCCTGCAGCGGCTGCGGACGGATTACGTTGACTTGTACCTCTATCACTGGCGGGGGAGTGTGCCGCTGGCTGAAACGGTAGCCGAGCTACAACGACTCCAACGGACCGGTAAGATCCGGTCGTGGGGCGTCTCCAATTTTGATATTGCCGATTTACAAGAACTTTGGGCGCTTCCTGGTGGTGATCAGGCTGTGGCCAATGAGGACTTATACCATTTGGGGAGCCGCGGGTTAGATTACGCGGTACTGCCGTGGCAAGCTGACCACAACCTGCCACTGATTGCTTATTCTCCGGTTGCGCAGGGCGATTCGTGGGGCCAACACCTGGCGACTAATGCTACAGTCAAACAAATTGCGGTGGCACATGATGTGACCGTCTACCAGGTGCTCTTAGCCTGGGCGATTCGCAATCCCCAGACGCTGGCGATTCCCCAGACCAGTTCGGTGGCGCACATGACGCAAAACATTGCGGCCGGTGAGTTGACCCTGACGCCGACTGAATTGGCTGCGCTGGATCAGCAGTTTCCGCGACCAACGAAGAAGGAAGCACTCGATATTATTTAAGACGAGGAGTTATGATATGCAATACTTTACTTCAGATACACACTTTTTCCATAAAGATTTACTAGGCATGAATGATTTCGCACCGCGGCCATTTGCTAACGTGGACGAAATGAATCAGACCATCATTGATAATTGGAATGCGCGCGTTGCCCCAACCGATACGGTTTATCACCTGGGAGACATTGCGTTATACTTCACCCGGCCAGCCATCAAATCCGATGAGGCTGTGGAGGATGTTCTGTCCCAACTGAATGGCCACTTGGAATTGATCAAGGGAAACCACGACAGTCGGGCACTATTCAAGTACCTGGCGGCCCACAATCCCGTCGATCACGGGCAAGAAAAATACACCTTCCATGATGTGGGGGCGCTGATCAAGTACGACCACCGGCAATACTATATGACGCACTACCCCATGATGCTGGGTATTGTGAAACAGATCATCAATCTTCACGGCCATATTCACCACTACGCGGTCCCTGTTAAGGAGAATATCAACGTCGGCGTAGACACGCCAGAAACGCGTTACCTCAAGGAACAAGTCCCATTCGGTACGCCATTCTCCACAAGTGAGATTGAAGAAATGGTTACGGGGAAGGCTAAGGAGTTTCAGGATAAGCAGTAAATGGGCACTGACTGTTATAAGGAATGCGTCATTCTTTAAGGTGGTTTTCTCTTACGTGGAGGAAAAATGTGTGGATTTTTCGGCGTTCGTTCTGTCAATTGAGACAATGCAGTTCGCGGCTAACTTTGGCTGGTTAAAACTAGCTTAGCCGAAGGAGGTCAGGGATGGCGCCGGCTGTGACGGCGGTGTTAGGCCGGGCGGTTGAGCTTACCCGGCCTTACAGCGCGGGACGTGTTTGAAGACGCACCTGACTTTGGTGCGGCTTCAAACCGAGCCGGAAGCCTGCCCTTTGGCTGTAGGCGGTCCCCATAGCGGCAGAATCCCTGACAGCCGCAGGCGACACTTTTTAATCAGCCTCAAGGTAGCATTGCGCTTGACCGGGGCCCCTTGATGCCGTAGGATTAAACACAGTGTTAAGAGGAGCTAAGAGAGCATGGAACAGATTACCATCCTGCATACGAATGACTTACATTCCCACTTTGAAAATTGGCCACGGATTCGGCGCTACCTGGCAGCGGCTAAGGCCAGTGCCCAGGCGGCCGGGCACACCGTGTATACCTTTGATCTTGGGGACAACCTGGATCGCGTCCATCCCGTGACGGAGGCCACCAACGGTCAAAAGAACGTGGAACTGATGAATCAGATCGGCTATGATGCCGTGACCATCGGGAACAACGAGGGCCTGAGCTACATGCGCCCGCAGTTGGACCACCTCTATGACTATGCCAATTTTCCAGTGGTGCTGGGTAATCTGCTAACGAAGGATACCCACGAGCAACCGAAATGGGCGATCGACCATCGGCTACTGACCACGGCCGCTGGCACGCGGGTCATGGTGCTGGGCTTAACGGCCCCGTACCAGTTGACCTATCCGCTGGCGGGGTGGTTGCCAATTCAGGTCGATGATGCCTTAACCCACCTGTTGACGACTTACGCTGACGATTTTGATGTCTGCGTGCTGCTGTCTCATTTGGGTGTGGACGTCGACCGGCAGATTGCTAAGCGCTATCCGCAAGTCAACGTGATTATTGGCAGTCACACACATCATTTATTTGTGAATGGGGAACAGGACCACCACAGTCTTTTGGCCGCGGCCGGTAAATTTGGCCGGTACGTGGGTAAGATCGAGCTGACGGTGGATGCCAAACATGTGGTTAAGGCCGCAACGGCTAGCGTGGTGGAAACGGCCACCTTGCCGGAAGATCCGGCTGATGCTGCGGAGATCCAGGGGCTTCATGATCTGGGAACGGATATCTTATCCGAGCAGCGGGTCGCGGACCTGCCTGTCACGATGGAATCCGATCTGACGGGCCAGCCGCGGCTTGTTCGTGAGGGGCTTCACGCCATTGCGGAGTACGCTGGGACCCAGGCAGCTATTTTAAATGCGGGCCTGTTTCTGGAGGACCTGCCGCGAGGTGTGGTCAACCAGAATCAGTTGCACCAGATCTTACCGCATAATATGCACGTCATGACGGTTACCCTGAATGGGTACGACCTCTGGCGGCTGATTCAAGAATTCGAGATGGCACGGTTATTTCTGCGGCACTTTCACCAGAAGGGGATGGGCTTTCGCGGTAAAATTTTCGGGGAGATCAACTACCTGGGAATTGCCTACGATCAACAGACCCATCAGGTGACGTGGCGCGGAGAACCCCTGTCACCCAACCGGCAGTATAAGATTGCCGTTTTGGATCACTATTTATTTATTCCATTCTTCCCAACAATCTCCATCGTGGGCAAGAACGAGATATTATATCAAGACCTGTTACGGGAAGTGTTTGCCAAGTATCTGAGCACGCACTACCCTTTAGATAAAGACTAGAGAGGATGACGACGGTGGATCGCAAAGATTTAGAGGCACTCGTTGCCGAACAACGAGAAAGCCGGGAGCCTGCGGCAGAGGTCGTACGCGAAGATGATACGCACCTGACGATCAACGGCCACCCCTATGAAGTCGTGGCAAACGTCAGAGACGGTTTTGACTTCGCTGAGTTTGCCCGCCGCTTCAGTACGATTTTAAGCAAATTTGACTATATTGTCGGCGACTGGGGCTTTGAACAGCTGCGGTTGAAGGGGTTCTACGCCGAGGACCGAGCCGGTGCCAAGCAGAATCAGATTGATGCTGTTCAGGATTATCTCTATGAATCCTGCAACTTCGGCTGTGCGTACTTCATTCTGCATAATTTAGACGTTAAAGCGGCACCGAAGCCACGGCGTAGTCGTTCGCGGCGGCGAAGTGGCAGTGGTAATAAGGCGGCCCAACAGAATCAGGGACAGAATCGATCACAGAACAAGCAGAACCAACCCCAGCATCAGTCTGCCGAAAAGGCTACGGCCAAGGCGACTAATGGTAATCGTAGTGGCAATGGTCACAATCGCAATACGACTAATCCGGTCAATAGTAAAACAACGACACATAACAATACGACTAGTAATAGCAGTCATACGGGCAACAGTAATGGCACGGCCCCTAATGGGAGTCATCGGCGGCGTTCACGGCATTCACGTCACCGGAACAATACGAATCATCCGTATACTGAAGAACGGCGCACCACGACGCAACCTAAGCCCGACGCTGGCAAGACAGTGACGGTCGCAACGGGTGGTCAGGGACGCCGGCATTTCACCATTCGGCAGAAAAAAGAGAATTAGGGAGAATTTGCAATGAAAAATTATCAAGCCTATCTAATCGACTTGGACGGTACCGTTTATGCGGGGAGCAAGCGCTATCCCAAGGCCAAAGCCTTCGTGGAACGTTTGCAGGCGGCCAAGGTGTCCTTTAAGTTTGTCACGAATAACACGACGAAATTGCCCGTGGACGTTGTGGCAAACTTAGCAGATAACCACGACATTCACGTCAGTACGGACAACGTCTATACGGCGGGCCTCGCAACCGCAGACTTCTTGGACGAACGGGCTGGTGAGACCGGTAAGCGGACCGTCTATGTGGTCGGCGAAATTGGATTGAACCAGGCACTCGCGGCTAAAGGATTCACGGTGGATGAGGAACATCCCGAGTACGTGGTCGTGGGGCTTGATAGTGATGTGACTTACGAAAAATTTGCCAAGGCTATTCTGGCGATTCGCAGTGGGTCAACGTTCATTGGGACGAACTCGGATTCCAATATTCCTAAGGCCCGGGGGCTGATGCCCGGAGCGGGTGCACTGGTCGATCTCGTGCGCTATGCCACGCAGACGGAACCCATCTTCGTGGGGAAGCCGGAGCCGATTATTCTGCAAAACTCACTGGAGTTAATGGGTATCGCGCCTGAAGATGCCTTGATGGTGGGCGATAACTACCAGACGGATATTCTCGCCGGAATTCACGCTGGGGTGGATACACTCCTGGTCTACACGGGAGTCTCCACGCCAGAACAGGTGGCGCAACAGGCGATTCAACCGACCTATACCATCCCGAACCTGGATCACTGGGACATCGAGGTGGGGCCAGTTGACTAAGTGGCAACGCGGCGTTGGGTTAACAGCGCTGATTTTATTGTTGCTGACGTTGAGTATCTTTTTGACGATCAACGCGGTCTGGCTGTATCGGTTGGACATTCATTGGCTTAAAATTTCTCAAACGGTCCAAATGACGCCGCAAAAGATTATGCATAACTATTATCAGATGCTGGGTTATCTGGAGTTGCCGTGGGTGACGGATCTCAAGATGAGTGACTTTCCCACGTCATTTACGGGGATGGTTCACTTTCATGATGTGAAGCAACTGTTCTTGGTGAATAACGTCGTGCTCCTGGTGAGTATTTATCCAGCCGTGTGGTATTTCCGACGGTTAAAACGCTACGGGGAGCGGTGGCGGTTGATTCGGCCTATGCAGGTAGCAACGGTCATTCCCATCGTGTTGGCGGCAGTGATGGCGGTGGACTTCAACGACTTCTTTATTGACTTCCACAAGATTCTCTTCCGCAACAATGACTGGCTGTTCGATCCGAGTCTGGACCCGATTATTACGGCGCTACCGGACACGTTCTTTCTCCACTGCTTTGTTATGGCGTTTGCCTTGTTCGAGGCGGGGCTGATTTGGCTGTATTGGCTGGGACGGCAGTCGTTCAAGCATGTTGGAGAATAAAACTTATAAAAAATAACAAAAAAAGTTGGAACCGACATCGCTGTCGACTCCAACTTTTTAAATGCAATTATTTCAATTTAATCGTCTTCGGGAATTCGCTGGGGATTGGGACGGGACGTGTGACGACCCTTGAGCCAACCCACAACGGCAGGAATCAAAGAAATAACGATGATTCCCAAAACGACTGCTGAGAAGTGTTCCTTGACGAAGGGGATGTTACCGAAGAAGTAACCTCCGCCACAGCAGATAAAGACCCAGGTCAGAGCGGCACTAACGTTGTACTTCAGGAACCGGCGGTAAGGAAATTGTGATCCCGCAGCGGTGAATGGTACGAACGTCCGGATGATCGGCATGAACCGACCCAGGAAGATGGCCAATGGACCATGCTTTCTAAAGAACTGTTCAGATTGTGCTAATTTATCCTTGTTGATCAGTTGACCAAACCACGAGTGGTTAGACAGTGCGGCTCCGGCACGACCGCCGAGGTAAAAGTTCAGCGAGTCCCCGCCAATCGCAGCGACTAGGAAAATAGCCACGAACAGCCAGATGTTCAAACCGTATGCCGGGTTAGCGGCCAGGGCAGCCGCTGCGAAGAGCAGTGAATCCCCCGGTAAGAAGGGCAGAATCACAGCACCAGTTTCCACAAAGACGATGGCAAACAAGATGAGGTAGGTTGAGCCACCAAAGGTATTGACGATGTTGACCAAGTGGTCGTCAATGTGGAGAACGAAATCAATTAAATAGGCCATTAAGGTGCTCCTTAGTTGTTATTTGATAATACTCACATTGTAGGAGTTTTTGACGCCAATGTCAGCAGGTCGGGTGAAGCTTAACAAAATTGTCATAATTATTTGAAGGGGGTGTCCTGTTCGCCAGCATCATCGTGGGCCAACCGAGCCGCCCCCGCTGCGGCGATTGCGCCGACTAGGTCGTCCAAGAAAGTATGAATGATTCCGGGTTCATGTGCGTTGAGTTTGGCGAGAATTCCTGGCTTCGTCCGGTCAATGTAGCCGTAATTGGTAAAACCGATGGAGCCGTAGAGGTCGACAATTGAGAGTGCCATGGTTTCGTCGACACCGTAGAGACCTTCGTCACGTTCAACGATCGTTTGAAGAGGTTCCATGAGCGTGTGGTGTTCGGCAGCGATATCGAGTTGAATTCCGGTAATCACAGCGTTTTGGACTTCACGTTTGTTTAAGACGGTTTGAACGCTATGTAAGGCCATCTCCGGGGAGAGATCTTTAATGTAGTCCTTTTGCAGGTAAATCACGAGGTCGGCGATATCTTTCAGATCAACGCCTCGTTCGTTAAGGAGATCAATTGTCCGTTGGCCGTAAGCTGTGGTTGGTTTAATCATTGTGTAACTTCCTTTCTTCTTACTATTAGGTATATCTAGTATAGCACCAGTGACATCAGTTGCATTTTTTCCGTTAGGCGGTGATAATAGATGACTAGGTAATGTTTGAAAAGATATGGAGGATAATTATGACAAAGTTTCCACAAATTGATTTGGCTAACGCCAGGGGTCCACAAGTAACGATTGAAACGTCCATGGGGACCATTCAGCTGCAACTCTTCCCCGAACAAGCACCAAAGACGGTTGAAAACTTTGTAACGCACGCCAAGGCTGGTTACTACGATGGGATGACCTTCCACCGTGTGATTCCAAACTTTATGATTCAAGGTGGGGATCCGACTGGTACGGGAATGGGTGGCGAAAGTATCTGGGGCCAACCATTCGAAGACGAGTTCTCACCAGAGTTGTATAACTTACGTGGGGCTTTATCCATGGCCAATGCGGGTCCTAATACGAATGGTAGTCAATTCTTTATTGTTCAGGATAAAGATATGACGCCACAAATTCAGGGTCAGATGAAGGATGCTGGCTTCCCTGAAGAGATCGTTAAAGCTTACGAAAAAGGTGGGACACCATGGCTGGACTTCCGGCACACGGTGTTCGGCCAAGTGATTACGGGGATGGATGTGGTTGACGCGATTGCTGCAGTCAAGACTGATGCTAGCGATCAACCTGCAACCCCAGTTACGATGGACAAGGTTACGGTCAGCGAAGACTAACTGACTGGTCGCAAAGATAGGAGGCGTGGCGATGACGTTTAAAATTGGTCAGAGGGTAACGGGACGGATTACAGGGATCCAACCGTATGGCGCCTTCGTTAGTCTCGGCGGTCACCGTCAAGGCTTGATTCACATCTCGGAGTGTCATTGTGGTTACGTCAAAGACATTCACGATTATTTGAAGGTTAATCAGGAAGTGAACGTGGTCGTTCTTGATATTGATGAGTTCACAGGTAAGATTAGTCTATCGTTGCGGTGCCTTGAGCACGTCGACTTTGGGCCGGAACCGGATGAACATCAGCATCGGCACTATTGGACGAACCACCGGATCAACATTGGATTTAAGCCAATTGACGACCGTTTAGCGGGCTGGAAAGCCGAAGCGTTGCGGCATTTGGATCAAGAGAAAGCATCCTCATAAGGAGGGTGCTTTTATTTTTTGAAAAAATGCTTGACCAATCGTTGGATGATTGATAAGATATTACCTGTTGCTGTTTGAGACAGCCAATGCATAAATAACAAATTATTGAATAGTCATACAAATTTGAAATTAATGCTTGACGAGTTAAACAGCAACTGATAGAATGATTTATGTTGTCAAGGCGTGCTTTATCCGTCATTCATTACTTCTTGGATGTTGAATAAATATTCAGAAAGTTGAAAAAAGATGTTGACACGAATTTCACAACATGATATACTTTAAAAGTTGTCACGGAGCGATTGCTTCTCTGATAACTTGGTAGACCTTTGAAAACTGAACATTGTTTCGACAAACCAAATATGTGTAGGGCGGTTTGATACTAGGTATCAAACCCAAACAATATTTGCGAAGTCAATTCGCTTTTATGAAAATAAAGTAACAACAATCGATGAGCTATTCAAGCATCATCTTTAAGATGAGAGTTTGATCCTGGCTCAGGACGAACGCTGGCGGCATGCCTAATACATGCAAGTCGAACGAGCTTCCGTTGAATGACGTGCTTGCGCTGATTTCAACAATGAAGCGAGTGGCGAACTGGTGAGTAACACGTGGGTAACTTGCCCAGAAGCAGGGGATAACACTTGGAAACAGGTGCTAATACCGTATAACAACAGAAACCGCATGGTTTCTGTTTGAAAGGTGGTTTCGGCTATCACTTCTGGATGGACCCGCGGCGTATTAGTTAGTTGGTGAGGTAAAGGCCCACCAAGACAATGATACGTAGCCGACCTGAGAGGGTAATCGGCCACATTGGGACTGAGACACGGCCCAAACTCCTACGGGAGGCAGCAGTAGGGAATCTTCCACAATGGACGAAAGTCTGATGGAGCAATGCCGCGTGAGTGAAGAAGGGTTTCGGCTCGTAAAACTCTGTTGTTAAAGAAGAACACTCTTGAGAGTAACTGTTCAGGAGTTGACGGTATTTAACCAGAAAGCCACGGCTAACTACGTGCCAGCAGCCGCGGTAATACGTAGGTGGCAAGCGTTGTCCGGATTTATTGGGCGTAAAGCGAGCGCAGGCGGTTTCTTAAGTCTGATGTGAAAGCCTTCGGCTTAACCGGAGAAGTGCATCGGAAACTGGGAGACTTGAGTGCAGAAGAGGACAGTGGAACTCCATGTGTAGCGGTGGAATGCGTAGATATATGGAAGAACACCAGTGGCGAAGGCGGCTGTCTAGTCTGTAACTGACGCTGAGGCTCGAAAGCATGGGTAGCAAACAGGATTAGATACCCTGGTAGTCCATGCCGTAAACGATGAGTGCTAGGTGTTGGAGGGTTTCCGCCCTTCAGTGCCGCAGCTAACGCATTAAGCACTCCGCCTGGGGAGTACGACCGCAAGGTTGAAACTCAAAGGAATTGACGGGGGCCCGCACAAGCGGTGGAGCATGTGGTTTAATTCGAAGCTACGCGAAGAACCTTACCAGGTCTTGACATACTATGCAAATCCTAGAGATAGGACGTTCCCTTCGGGGACATGGATACAGGTGGTGCATGGTTGTCGTCAGCTCGTGTCGTGAGATGTTGGGTTAAGTCCCGCAACGAGCGCAACCCTTATTATCAGTTGCCAGCATTAAGTTGGGCACTCTGGTGAGACTGCCGGTGACAAACCGGAGGAAGGTGGGGATGACGTCAAATCATCATGCCCCTTATGACCTGGGCTACACACGTGCTACAATGGACGGTACAACGAGTCGCGAAGTCGTGAGGCTAAGCTAATCTCTTAAAGCCGTTCTCAGTTCGGATTGTAGGCTGCAACTCGCCTACATGAAGTTGGAATCGCTAGTAATCGCGGATCAGCATGCCGCGGTGAATACGTTCCCGGGCCTTGTACACACCGCCCGTCACACCATGAGAGTTTGTAACACCCAAAGCCGGTGAGATAACCTTCGGGAGTCAGCCGTCTAAGGTGGGACAGATGATTAGGGTGAAGTCGTAACAAGGTAGCCGTAGGAGAACCTGCGGCTGGATCACCTCCTTTCTAAGGAATATACGGAGGCTACACATACTTTGTCGAAACAATGGTCAGTTTTGAGGGGTCTACCCTCAAACTTGTTCTTTGAAAACTAGATATTATCAATTATTTTCCTTTAATTATTAAGATAATTAAAACCGAGAAACAACTGCGTATTTTTGAGTTTTTTAATTAGTTTATATCGCTAATACTCAATTAATCAGCGATTACGAAGTAATCGTTAGGTTAAGTTATGAAGGGCGCATGGTGGATGCCTTGGTACTAGGAGCCGATGAAGGACGGGACTAACACCGATATGCTTCGGGGAGCTGTACGTAAGCTTTGATCCGGAGATTTCCGAATGGGGAAACCCAATTACTTTAATCAGTAATTACAACTCAGGGAATACATACTTGAGTTGAGGCAGACGCGGGGAACTGAAACATCTAAGTACCCGCAGGAATAGAAAGAAAAATCGATTCCCTAAGTAGCGGCGAGCGAACGGGGAATAGCCCAAACCAAAGAGCTTGCTCTTTGGGGTTGTAGGACTGAACATTTGAGTTACCAAAGTCAATGATAATCGAAGAGTCTGGGAAGACTCGGCATAGAGGGTGATACCCCCGTAGATGAAATTGTTGACCCTCAGTTCAGTATCCTGAGTACGGCCACACACGTGAAACGTGGTCGGAATCCGGGAGGACCATCTCCCAAGGCTAAATACTCCCTAGTGACCGATAGTGAACCAGTACCGTGAGGGAAAGGTGAAAAGCACCGCGGAAGCGGAGTGAAATAGTTCCTGAAACCATGTGCCTACAATTAGTTAGAGCCCGTTAATGGGTGATAGCGTGCCTTTTGTAGAATGAACCGGCGAGTTACGTTAATTTGCAAGGTTAAGGTGTAAAGACCGGAGCCGTAGCGAAAGCGAGTCTGAAACGGGCGTTTCAGTAAGTTGATGTAGACCCGAAACCAGGTGACCTATCCATGTCCAGGTTGAAGGTGCGGTAAAACGCACTGGAGGACCGAACCCGTGTATGTTGAAAAATGCTGGGATGAGGTGTGGATAGCGGTGAAATTCCAAACGAACTTGGAGATAGCTGGTTCTCTCCGAAATAGCTTTAGGGTTAGCCTCGGAGTTAAGAATCGTGGAGGTAGAGCCACTGTTTGGACTAGGGGCCCGTCATGGGTTACTGAATTCAGATAAACTCCGAATGCCACTGATTTATATCCGGGAGTCAGACGATGAGTGATAAGATCCACCGTCGAAAGGGGAACAGCCCAGACCATCAATTAAGGTCCCTAAATACATGCTGAGTGGAAAAGGATGTGGAGTTGCACAGACAGCTAGGATGTTGGCTCAGAAGCAGCCACCATTTAAAGAGTGCGTAATAGCTCACTAGCCGAGTGATCCCGCGCCGAAAATTTACCGGGGCTAAGCATGTTACCGAAATTATGGATGCGACCAATAGGTCGCGTGATAGGAGAGCGTTCTAAGGGCAACGAAGCTAGACCGCAAGGACTAGTGGAGCGCTTAGAAGTGAGAATGCCGGTATGAGTAGCGAAAGATCAGTGAGAATCTGATCCACCGAATGACTAAGGTTTCCTGGGGAAGGCTCGTCCTCCCAGGGTTAGTCGGGACCTAAGCCGAGGCTGAGAAGCGTAGGCGATGGATAACAGGTTGATATTCCTGTACTAGTTAATCATGTTTGAACGATGGAGGGACGCAGTAGGCTATGGTGTGCACACGATTGGAAATGTGTGTTCAAGCGTCAAGTCTGGTGATGAGTTAAATGCTTATCGCTAAGGACAAGGCGTGACGAGGACCGAATTTTAGTAGGGAAGCGCCAGATGTCACACTGCCGAGAAAAGCTTCTAGTTAGTGATTAATTACCCGTACCGCAAACCGACACAGGTAGTCGAGGAGAGTATCCTAAGGTGAGCGAGTGAACTCTCGTTAAGGAACTCGGCAAAATGACCCCGTAACTTCGGGAGAAGGGGTGCTACACGCAAGTGTAGCCGCAGTGAAAAGGCCCAGGCGACTGTTTATCAAAAACACAGGTTTCTGCAAAATCGCAAGATGACGTATAGGGGCTGACGCCTGCCCGGTGCTGGAAGGTTAAGTGGATGAGTTAGCTTCGGCGAAGCCCAGAAATGAAGCCCCAGTAAACGGCGGCCGTAACTATAACGGTCCTAAGGTAGCGAAATTCCTTGTCGGGTAAGTTCCGACCCGCACGAAAGGCGTAACGATCTGGGCACTGTCTCAACGAGAGACTCGGTGAAATTATATTACCTGTGAAGATGCAGGTTACCCGCGACAGGACGGAAAGACCCCATGGAGCTTTACTGTAGCTTGATATTGGGTGTTGACACAGCTTGTACAGGATAGGTCGGAGCCGTAGAACTCGGAACGCTAGTTTCGAGTGAGGCGCTGGTGGGATACGACCCTCGCTGTGTGAACACTCTAACCCGCACCACTAATCGTGGTGGGAGACAGTGTCAGGTAGGCAGTTTGACTGGGGCGGTCGCCTCCTAAAAAGTAACGGAGGCGCCCAAAGGTTCTCTCAGAATGGTTGGAAATCATTCGTCGAGTGTAAAGGCAGAAGAGAGCTTGACTGCGAGACAGACAGGTCGAGCAGGGACGAAAGTCGGGCTTAGTGATCCGGTGGTACCGTATGGAAGGGCCATCGCTCAACGGATAAAAGCTACCCTGGGGATAACAGGCTTATCTCCCCCAAGAGTCCACATCGACGGGGAGGTTTGGCACCTCGATGTCGGCTCATCGCATCCTGGGGCTGTAGTCGGTCCCAAGGGTTGGGCTGTTCGCCCATTAAAGCGGTACGCGAGCTGGGTTCAGAACGTCGTGAGACAGTTCGGTCCCTATCCGTCGCGGGCGTAGGAAATTTGAGAGGAGCTGTCCTTAGTACGAGAGGACCGGGATGGACATACCGCTGGTGTACCAGTTGTGCCGCCAGGCGCATCGCTGGGTAGCTATGTATGGATGAGATAAACGCTGAAAGCATCTAAGTGTGAAACTCGCCTCGAGATGAGATTTCCCATTCCTATATGGAAGTAAGACCCCTGAAAGATGATCAGGTAGATAGGCTGGAAGTAGCAGCGCCGTGAGGCGTGGAGCGGACCAGTACTAATCGGTCGAGGACTTAACCAAGTTGAAAACGTGGTTGTTTCCGAATGGAAGATAATTGAATAATATCTAGTTTTGAGGGAAGAAGTTCTCTTATAGTGTGGTGGCGATAGCCTAAAGGATACACCTGTTCCCATGCCGAACACAGAAGTTAAGCTTTAGCACGCCGATAGTAGTTGGGGGATCGCCCCCTGCGAGGATAGGACGTTGCCACGCGATTTTTGGAGGATTAGCTCAGTTGGGAGAGCGTCTGCCTTACAAGCAGAGGGTCACAGGTTCGAGCCCTGTATCCTCCATATGAGCCGTTAGCTCAGTTGGTAGAGCATCTGACTTTTAATCAGAGGGTTGACAGTTCGAGCCTGTCACGGCTCATTCGTCTTCGGACGATGAGTAATTTGATACACATGATACTGACTATGCCGACTTAGCTCAGTTGGTAGAGCACCTGTCTTGTAAACAGGGGGTCGGAAGTTCGAATCTTCTAGTCGGCATTTAATTTTGCGGAAGTAGTTCAGTGGTAGAACATCACCTTGCCATGGTGGGGGTCGCGAGTTCGAATCTCGTCTTCCGCTTAGTACCGAAAGGTATTAAGCATCATCAGTAAGTAACGTTTTTTGCACCCATAGCGCAACTGGATAGAGTGTCTGACTACGAATCAGAAGGTTGTAGGTTCGACTCCTACTGGGTGCATTTTAACGGGAAGTAGCTCAGCTTGGTAGAGCACCTGGTTTGGGACCAGGGGGTCGCAGGTTCGAATCCTGTCTTCCCGATTAAATAAGAATATTTTATTTAACATTTCGCGGTGTAGCTCAGCTGGCTAGAGCGTTCGGTTCATACCCGAGAGGTCGAGGGTTCGATCCCCCCCGCCGCGATTTGGACTTGGACTGGACCTTTAGCTCAGTTGGTTAGAGCAAACGGCTCATAACCGTTCGGTCGTAGGTTCGAGTCCTACAAGGTCCATTACCAGAAGGACTATTGTATTGTTTTATGGAGGATTACCCAAGTCTGGCTGAAGGGAACGGTCTTGAAAACCGTCAGGTGAGTAAAATCACGCGAGAGTTCGAATCTCTCATCCTCCTTTGTTACTTTAATATTATCGCGGGATGGAGCAGTCTGGTAGCTCGTCGGGCTCATAACCCGAAGGTCGCAGGTTCAAACCCTGCTCCCGCAATTGGTCTGTTGGTCTAGTTGGTTAGGACGCCTCCCTGTCACGGAGGAGATCACGAGTTCGAGTCTCGTACAGACCGTTGTTATGCTCGTCAGCAGAGGATAGCAACCATAATTATCTAAATGGCAAATGGCTCGGTAGCTCAGTCGGTAGAGCAATGGATTGAAGCTCCATGTGTCGGCGGTTCGATTCCGTCCCGCGCCATTAAATATATCTCATTATATTGCGGGTATAGTTTAGTGGTAAAACCACAGCCTTCCAAGCTGTTGTCGCGAGTTCGATTCTCGTTACCCGCTTTATATGGGCCTATAGCTCAGCTGGTTTAGAGCGCACGCCTGATAAGCGTGAGGTCGATGGTTCGAGTCCATTTAGGCCCATTATGGAGAAGTACTCAAGTGGCTGAAGAGGTGCCCCTGCTAAGGGTATAGGTCGCGGAAGCGGCGCGAGAGTTCGAATCTCTCCTTCTCCGTTTAGTTATGACCCGTTGGTCAAGTGGTTTAAGACACCGCCCTTTCACGGCGGTAACATGGGTTCGAATCCCGTACGGGTCATTGTTACAAAATTTAATATTATCGCGGGATGGAGCAGTCTGGTAGCTCGTCGGGCTCATAACCCGAAGGTCGCAGGTTCAAACCCTGCTCCCGCAATATTTGGTCCGTTGGTCTAGTTGGTTAGGACGCCTCCCTGTCACGGAGGAGATCACGAGTTCGAGTCTCGTACGGACCGTGAACAAAGTCTTCCTTGTTGGGGAAGGCTTTTTTGCTACTTAAATAGAGCCATGAAGAAGGTGTCGTCATCCGTTGGGGGTGGCGACACCTTTTGCGATACTAAGCTGTGGATGCGTGGAGGTAGTGGCGTAGACGTGAATCATGAGCATAGAGGTAGAGCCCTTTAACGCCACGTTTCATCAGGACGTTGATGGAGTTTAAGATCAGCTGTTGCTTAATTCGAGTGATTTCGGTTGGATCGGTTAGGTCGTCACGTTTCTTAAAGGCTTCGACATCAGTGTAACGATCGAGGTTAATCTGTAAACGGTCGTCCGTGTCTAGACTCACTGGGGGACCAAGAATGATTCCCACGTAGTTCAAGTCAAAGCCCTGACAGGTGTAAATGGAGCCAACTTCATTGATCGTTTGAGGCAATTCGGCCCAAGGGGTACTCGTATAGTTATATTGATCCCACGGTAAGCTGAACTTGCCCTCCGTGACGTAGTGCTTACCACCGTCCAGTGTCGAGGGGTAGCCTGAAGTGGCGACGATGCGCGAAAGACCAACCTCATTATTTCGTTGAACCACAGCCTGACGCATCTGCTCGGCGTCATCGAAGACACGTAGGTCATAGCCCGTCCCAACGTCTGTGGGTAACGGCCCAATACGTCGATGCGTGAAGTCGTTGATCCAGCGGACCAGGTCATCACTGGCCTGCATTCGAAATTGGTGGGTCAGGCGATACGTCGCGTGTGGGAAGGGGGCAACGAGTTGCGCTAAGCGTTGTTCCGTCCAAAAGCTCTTCATTCGTAACACCTGAGTCTCATCGAAGACGACAATGATCACCTTCGCTGTCGCTAGGAGTGAGCTGAGTTGATTGTTCCCATAGAAATTATTATAGTGATCGGCCTGTGATAGAAGCAGGTGGGCTTCGTCAATGACTAACACGTCAGGTTGTACCTGACCCTTGGCTATCTGATTGATCAGGGAGGTTGGCCGTTGGAAGTCCTTCTTTAGTAAGTGTGGGTGATTGCCCGCAATCTCACGGTATACTTTGAGAATTTCTGGGTGGTTGACCAGAAAGTAGTTCTTGGTGCCAGCGAGAGGAGAGGTTGTCTGTGTGCGCGCCGCAACTTGAAGCCGATTGAAGAGGTGAGACAGCACGACACTCTTGCCGGTTCCGGCATCTCCGTAAATGGTGAAAACGGCTGGTCCTGCCGTATTCAGGTGACTGGTCGTGAAGGTCAGAATCTGTTGAACAAGTTGCCCTTGCTCCGGTGTGAGTGGGAGGTCGGGTGAAATTTTAGCTGTTGCTGCATTGGTTGGCTGATTACGCAAACCATCGCCTACTTTCTAAAAAGGATGAATACGCCTATTGTAACGCGAAGTTTGGCCAAATGAAAAGCCCTCCATCAACTGAAGGGCTTACGTTAAGCGTGATGTGAATCGTGTTTTTCTGGTGGTGCCATCTGGTAGGTGGCGGCGTGAAAGTTATTCAACGTCGTCGCGTACTTGGTGAATGGCGAGAATTTTGCGGATCGCCGCCAGATCATGAAGGCATCGCTGCTATCCCAGATGGTCAGCAGGACGTATTCACCGCTATTTTTAAATTTTGACAGGACCAGCATGGCTGTCATCCCATTAGGCAGAGGTTCGGCAGCGAGTTTGTTGACCTCGCCTTCGAAAACCTTGCCACTTTCAACATCCAGGGTGAAGTAGTTGAAACTGAAGAAGCCGTGCCAATTTGGCTGACCGTGTTCGCTCTTGACCTCGTAGTCCAGATGGCTGGTGAAGACACTCGACTGGTCCGAAATATCCAGTAATTGTAGATCTTTGGCCCCACCGGTAGCTGCTAACAGAACAAACTGGCGGTCCGGGTTGCGTTTCACAATTCTATCCAGCAGATCTCTACTCCCAAACGTTAAAGATAATTGATGAAGCATGCTCATCCCTCCTGACTTGGTTTCACTTCTATTATAAGGGTCTCACTGGCAAATGCGAAACGTTTACACTCTACGGCTGGCGCGCTACACTAGGAACAGAACAAAACGAGAGGATGATTCGATGCAATTGACTGTATTAGGCTGTTACGGGGGCTACCCGCACAACGGTATCGGCACGAGTAGCTACTTGATCACGAGTGGAGATTACCATCTGCTGTTGGACTGTGGGAGTGGGGCGTTATTGGCCTTGGAAAAGCAACTGAGTCCACTACAATTAAATGCGGTGCTACTGACGCACTACCACCACGATCATACGGCCGATCTGGGGGTCCTGCAGTATGAATGGCAGCTGGCCCAAGGGGATAAGGCGGAACCACGCTTACCTATCTATGGGCACACGGCCGATCCGTTGAATTTTGGTAGCCTGACTTGGCCCGATTCAACGGTGGGTAAAGCGTATAACCCAGCGCAAACGCTCAAATTAGGTCCGTTAACGGTCGACTTTCTGCCAACCCATCATCCAGTCCCAGCATATGCGCCACGCATCACTGAGACGGCGACAGGGGCCACGTTGGCCTTTACTGCGGATACAGCGGCATTCGATGGCCTCACGGATTGGGCAAAATCGGCGGATGTTTTGCTGGCCGATACCAACTTCTATGCCAACCATCAGGGGACGGCCTGGCACCTGACGTCAACCCAAGCGGGTGAATTGGCCAAACATGCTGGTGTCAAGCGGCTTCTGTTGACCCATTTACCACAAACTGGGGATCTGCAGCAGTTAGCAGCAGAGGCCCAGGAAGCGGCTGGTGAGGCAATTCCAGTCGAAGTCGTTAAGCCTCAATCCATTTATAAAATCTAATAAGAATTATTCGCTATAAATTAATTGTACGTCAACTAGTCATTGACACATGTGTTAATTACAGTCATTATTTCCGGGATTAATATACAAATGGATAGATACTGTTAATTAGATTATTGTTGAAAAAGTCTTTCAATCCTTCTGAAATGCTGTATAATGAGTTTATTAAATCATTTATACAAGGCAAGGGAGGAAAAAGATTATGACAGTCACGCTCTACACATCACCCAGTTGTACATCTTGCCGCAAGGCTCGGATTTGGTTTGAAGAACATGGTATCGCGTATCGTGAACAGAATATCTTCTCCGAACCCTTAACCGTAGATCAGATTAAATCAATTCTGCGGCTGACCGAGGATGGTACCGAAGAGATTGTTTCTAAGCGTTCACGGGTGTATCAGAATTTAACGGTCGACTTAGACGACTTGCCGTTGCGGCAACTCTACGATTTAATTCGCAAGAATCCAGGAATTCTACGCCGACCGATCATGGTGGACGACAAGCGACTCCAAGTTGGCTTCAACGAAGAGGAAATTCGTCGTTTCCTGCCCCGTGAAGTTCGGGAATTAGAGCTCGCTCGGGCCCAACGATTAGTTAATGGTAACGAATAAGCTTAATTAGTTGCATCTAACTGGATTTGTGAGAGAATATTACTTGCAGTCCAGTTTTTTTGTTATCATTACTTTACAAGTAAAATAAAATGGCTAGAATGAGTAACAAGGACAATACCCAAACCCACGAGAAAGGGGTGTTATTCAATGGAAATGGAACGAATCAATGAAAACACGATTCGGGTGGTCATTGGCAACGATGATTTGAGCGAACGCGGTATTACCGTCTTGGATCTGTTGGGCAACCACAAACAAATCGAAGGCTTCTTCTATAGTATTCTGGAAGAGGTCGATGTTGACCACCAATTTCAAGATAACGATGCGGTTACCTTCCAGGTACTACCAAATCGCAATGGTCTTGAATTGTTTATCAGTAAAAATGCGGATGAGGACGATGCTACGGATGTGAACGTCACGGACGCTAGTGTCGACAGCAATCACCCCGATCAAGTGTCGGACCAGATTAAGGCCCACTTGTTGGAAAAAGATGGGCAAAAGGATTTCTTCTCAAATTATAAGTCAACGACGACCAGCGGTGACTCGAACGACATCGAAGATTATTTGAACGATGACGGGCAACCTACGACAACGCGGGTGGTCCGGTTACACACGTTCGAGGACATGATTAGTCTGGCACGGGTACTGCATTTAGAAAATGCGGCGTCGAATCTGTATCAGTACAAAGGCGTCTACTATTTGGAATTGATTTTCTTCGTCAACGAGTCATCTCGCGAATCCATTAAGGATGAACTCTCGGTTGCGTACGAATATGGTGACAGCACCAAGGTTGCCCCGGACGTTTTGGCCGAACACGGGAAAATGATCATGGAACACAGTGCACTTGAACTGACGCGGTTCCACTTTTTAAGTGATTAGTCTGTATTGGGAACGCTAGACCTTCTGTAAGTCAGGAGGTTTAGCGTTTTTTTATTTGTTAGAAATCTCAGTGTACTTGACGTTACGGTTCTTTAAAAGTGGCCAATAGCGGACTGGTGAGACTGAAATGAAAAAACATTGAGATAACTTGAATAGCCTATAAACACCGATACATTAGGGACACCCACTTATCACTCTATAATTAATTTTATGTTAGTACTGGAACTTTTTCGTTTCGATGCTATACTATATTTAACAATACAAGTTAACACTTGGTGGAATGATGATTACTGGATAGCCTAGTAAGTTAACCGGTAATACTAGCCATAATCATTTGGGGACTGTGGCAGATTAGCAAATCCATCACCCACCAAAATAATAAGAAATAAAAATGTTGAATGAGTCGCAAGTGGCGCATGGGTTGACTAGGGTTGCGCCGAGAGTTTTGCCTGATGAGGGTCGGGTGAAGGGAGTCTTGATGATGAAGTTGATAAGCAAAATGTTAACGGTTGCAGGAGCCGTGCTGGCTGGAATTGGGCTGGGCGTTTTCGGGAATACGGTTGTAGGGGAAGCTTATTATACGGACCCTGGAACTGTCTTGAGCCATGCGCCGCAAGGATTAAAGGTTAAAGATCAGAATTATTTTACGGTTCCTGGAGATTTGAAAGATACAGCAGGAAAAACGGTGATCAACTCTGGGGATGTTATAAAGGGTACAAATGCCGACGGGGTCAGATTGACGACCTATGGTGTAGTAGATGCACATGGTGCTGTATGGTCTAGTGAACCTAATTTTGATTTATCACGTAACCAACGGGCATCGATGTGGGTCTACGCTAATGGTGGCATGACGGATAGCGATCTTCCGGGGGCAGGGTTCGCGTTTGTACTTCAAAAATCTGGATCCAATGTGATCTCGGGAAGTGGCGAGTCACTTGGCGTCTGGGGAGTCGACCCACAGTCGACGAGTTCAAAAACACCTATTGCAAGTACGGCCATCCCTAATAGTTGGGCACTTGAGTTTGATACGCATGCTAACCAAACGATACCGAGCTTGGGCTGGAACTTATCCGATAGTGGTCCCGATGCTTTTGATATTGGTGAGGTTGGAACTTCTAATGGTGAGACGACCTTTAATGGTTGGGGATTTGATTCAACTAATGAAAAGCAGGTTACACAACAGATTAAGGGCCAGCACATTGCAATGGGATATCCAAATGATAATGATACGTATTACACTAAGGGGCCAGTTTCTGGATACAATGGTTACTTCTCATCCCTGAAAGTGATGCCTAGGAATCCTGGTAATTATTATTACTATGGTCAGAAACATGAGGGCTTGCTCAGAGATGGAGCTGATAATAGCTTCATTTCGGATGGTGCTTGGCATCATATCACTATTGATTACACGGCGCCAACCGGTGATTCTACGGAAGGAACGATGATGTATAGTTTTGATGATCAGAATCCTTCTACTGGGGCGAAGAAGAATACGCAGTGGTTTGCTAAGGAAAAAATTGATCTAACAAAAATGGGCCTAACTACAAAGAATAGTAAAGTATACTGGGGCTTTACTGGATCGACGGGAGCTCCAACTAATAGTAATCAGGCGGCTGGGTATGGAACAGAGACTAGTATGGTTGTTTTCGAACAGGTACCTAATCAAGCGGAGGTTAATGCGACTACGGACTTAAAAGATGAAAAAACGGGAGATTCCGCTGATTCAACTCATCCGATTGGCGGTAATGATCGTGTAAAATTAACTTATAAATTGAATTATGAAAATGGCGAAAATCCTTGGTCTGAGATTAAGAGTTCTTTGAACCTTCCGGCAAATATTGATTGGGATCAAGGACAAATCACCTACTCCGATGGTTCTGAGGGCTCAACTCTCAATACGAGCAGTATTAGCAATAATAAGTTGGACGTTAGTGTGAATGCTTTGAGTGATGCCCGAAAACAAGCGGTGATTACGCTTGAGGGGAAAGCTAAGAATGTATCGGCACAAGATGTGGCGAATACGACTTACTTTAGTGGGAAAAATGCTATTGCAACTGCTACGAGTAATACGTTTGAAATTAATCCGAGATCCTTTAGTATGAGTATCGACAAAGATTCTAGAAACATTAATGTTAATGCAAACACGCCAGCTAAGATTACGGGGACGTTTTCTGCTAACGATACCAAAGTGACAGCCGAGAATACCAAAGTTGCGGCTCGGCTGACCTCTAAAGACGGAACAGTAACTGATATTGACTCTGATAAAATTCCTATTGTGAAGAATGGCGATGGGAGCTATAGCTTTACTATTCCTGTAGATAAAGTTCCGGCAGGTGATACGGCAGTCGATGTAGTTGCTACTAGCTCGGTGTCTAGTGGGTACACGGATGAAGATACCGCCAAGCTCCATGGTGGGACCGTTACCTTTGGTGCCACCAGTGGTAAAATCATCTTTAAAAAGACCGTTCTAACTGGGAAGGGCACAACAATTTCTCGGGATGATTCTAACGGCCCTTGGAGTTTGAATGTCGATAGTTCCCTGGCATCTGGGGCGTGGACACTTTCCGCTCGGACTACGGGGATGCATAGTGTCAACGTGCCTAGTCAGGCACTGGATGGTAATTTGATTTACAAAAATGGTGATGACGTGACGACTCTGAATACAGTTGATTCACCAATCATGACGAGTCCGCAGAGCACTGGTACGCCAACTGAGACCAATATCGCTAGTGATTGGACTAATGATTCTGGCATTCTTCTCGATGTCAATGGGGGAGCCGTCAGCGACGACTATATTGGTGAGATCACATGGACACTAGGGTCAGTGCCAAAAGTAAATTGATAAATTGTGTTGTAAATCCAACTTCAGCCGAGGTTGGATTTTTTTGTGTAATCGTTATCGCTGAGCTTAACCAAAAGTTAACGTGGAAAACCACTGGTGTTTTAAGCTTAACCTGCTATAATTATTTGGCGGACTAATTAGATAGCTAGTAAATTATATTCTGCAAATCATTTTAAGAATGACGGATGGCTTGTTAAAATAGAATCTGGAGGTGTGCGCGCGTGAGCTTAGAACAATTGGAGAGTTACTTGTTGTGGGCAACAGCCGCTATGGCGGTGATTGTCGTGCTCACCATTATCATTTACTATTGGTATTCGCGGAAAAATTCAAACAATTATCTGGAAAACGATGAGATCGAGTTGCGTTACTTCATTCAAAAGCAGGTCGATTTTCGGGGTCAGACTACCGGATATGAGTGCCTTCTCCGTCAACATGAGTGGGACGATTCGTGGTCGTTGCCACAGAACCTAGATTCGTTGCCACTACAACGGGTTATTTTTCTACTGACGGACACCTTCAAAGCTTTGCCTGAGGAACCGATTATGTTATCAATTAATCTGGAGTATGACCAGATCATCAGTCCAGACTTCCGATATTTCGTTCGCTGGGCACTGTCTCGGATTGCACCAATGAAGTTGGCGGTGGAGTTCACCGCTACGGCCAATCAGCCAAAGTATAAGCGCTGGGTGTTTCGGCAGCGTATTCGTGAGGCCCGGCAGTACGGCATGCGCTTTGGGATTGATAACGTGGGATCATCCCTGAATAACTTGAAGAGTATCGAATGGATCTTGCCCGAAGTTGATTCACTGAAGTGTTCCATGCGGAGCTTCCGCAAGACTGATCCCAACGAATGGTTGGATCTTAACTTGCAGTTCTGGAATCAGCTATCACAGAAAAACCACATTGAGTTAATCTTGATGGGGGTTGAAGACGAGCAGGACCAGCAGCTCGCAGATCAGTTAAAAATTAAGACGCGGCAGGGCTATCTTTTTGCCCGGCCCAGTAATCCTGGAATGAGGCGTTAGTGTGCGTGATAAAAAGCAAGGTCGGCAACAACTTTATTCGGATGCGTACTTTGAGAAGGGCCACTGGGGATTAAAGATTCGGCAGACCCTAATTGGCCTCTTGGGTTGGGTCTGCGTGTTTGTCCCCGTTATCATTACCGTGTTGTCCTTTTGGGCATCTTATAATCCAAAAATTATTCACCTCTGGTCGTATAATGAGGGGATTTTTGAAATTAAATTCATTGGAGTTCTGCTCCTGTTTGCCTTTGTGCTCGTATCCCTGTTTGCGGTGGGGATGACGATCATCCAGAACCGTAAACGTGATCGGGTCGTTGAACAGTGGCCGACATTTAATCCCATTAATCAGCGCAAGCGTGAGACGCAACTCGGTAAGTTCATGGACGAACGATTCGGTGACCAGGAATTTCGAGAGAATGTCCGGCACTACCAGGTTAAGCCAGAACAGAATCTAGATACGGATCAGATTCATCAATTGTATGAGCAACACGATTTAAATGATTTAGACGAGTAGGAGGTGTCATCGGCGTGTCCAATATCTTTATTGACAGTATTCTACGGGCGACTGTGGGAAAAACAATTTTTAATGTTTTTCTGTTAATCTTGTGTCTATATCCCGTGGTCGGTTCCTTCTTTTGGTTCGCCGGTGCACTCTCTTACCGTTTCCTGAAGACTAATAAGCGGGACACGGCAGCTGCTGCCAGATACATTCCAGTAGAATATCAGCCAATGGTCACGATTATGATCCCTGCGCACAATGAGGAAGTTATGATTGAGGAAACGGTTACCTACTTATTTGAAGAACTGAATTACGAGAATTTTGAAGTTTTAGTGATGAACGATGGGTTGACCGATAAGACCGGAGCGATTATCACGCGATTGCAGGAGAAGTATCCGCGGTTACGGACGGTAGAGATTCTGAAGAATAAGGGAAAGGCCCACGCCTTTAACATTGGTATGTACTTTGCCAAGGGGGAGTATATCCTTAGCAATGATGCCGATACGATTCCAGAACCGGACGCGCTGATGAAATATATGAATTTCTTCATGCGGGATCGTGATATGAACACGTCAGCCGTGACCGCCAACATGGATGTTCAGAATCGAACGACCTTGCTGGGCAAGTCTCAGACCGTGGAGTTCACCAGTATCGTGGGCGTTATTAAACGTAGTCAGACCGCCGTCAACGACTCGATGTACGCTTACAGCGGGGCCAACACGTTGTACAAGAAAGATTTCTTGATCGACGTCGGCGGCTTTCGGCAGAACCGCGCTACGGAAGACATCAGTATTGCCTGGGACCACCAGATGTTGGGCGCCGTGCCACGCTTTGCCCCAAATATCATCTTTCATATGAATGTGCCGGAAACGATTCGTGACCTCTACCACCAGCGTAAACGGTGGGCACAGGGGGGAACTGAGGTCTGGTTGACTAATATTAAAAAGTTTCTGCGACATCCCGTTGAACACCGGTACCAATGGTCGATGTTTGTGGATTCCACGCTATCAATCATTTGGTCGTTTTTCTTCACGATTACGTCGGTTGCTTTCGTTGGGTTGATGTTGTATTTCCTGCTGACAGGGAACTACGAGCGGTTGATGCATGGTATCGTGATTTCGTTCATTTTCGTGACGTTTGAAATGTTCGCCGGTTTCATGCAGTTACTGGCGGCGTTACTGTTGGATCACCACGGCGCCAAGATGAAGTATCTCTTCTTTGCGCCGCTGTACATGCTCTTTTATTGGATGGTCAACCCCATCACGGTGGTTATGACCTTTATTCCGGCATTGAAGACCATTCTAGGATTTGGTTCGGGAACTTGGGTCAGTCCCAAGCGGCAGTCGATGAAGAAATAAGATGCAAACATTGCGGCAAGTGGTAGTAAGCCAATCATTTTTAGTCGTTGCAATTTGGTATATACCGATAGCATACCATGTTTGCCGATGCCCGTGTGTAAAGTGTTTGTAAAGGTTGTGGGGGCATGGTACAAAAGTATTTTGACTACAAATAGACATCTGGTTAATGGTGGCTAGCTAAAGGGTAATATTAAAAGAGCCGGTGTATCCCCAATTTTAATGGGACACACCGGCTTTATTAGTATCATAAAAAATTTGAGAGAATCGTTTACCGCCGTTCAATCGCAAGTAAGAACGGGGGATTATGCACCTGGTTAATGAAGCCATACTGTAGCACCTGATAGACCTTTTGCGGCAACTGCTGGCAGAAGTCCACCACGGCATTCCGCTCCGCTCTGCCGCCGGGATGACCGTAGTAGACAACCAGAATGATCCGACCACCACGCGGCAGATGCTTCAGCAATTCGGTCACAGCTGCCAGGGTCGTGGTTGGCTGGGTGATCAGTGACTTGTCGCCGCCTGGTAGGTAGCCCAAGTTGAAGATGGCTCCGTTCACTGGCGTTTCAGCCGTGAGGTAATCCCCAACGTGTTCGTGGCCGGTCGCATGAAGCTCGACCTGAGATGCCAGTCCCGTCAACGTCAACTGCGTCTGTGTTTCCTTGAGTGCCGCCTCCTGAATGTCGAAGCCAATCACATGGCCCGTTTTGCCGACCAGACTCGCTAGAAAAATCGTATCATGGCCGTTCCCCACGGTGGCGTCGACGACCGTATCGCCGGGGCCGACACATTCACTGAGCAGGGCGTGACTGTAAGTTAAAGCATTAGGTAAGTTCATTATAAATCATCTCCGTAACGCGTTAGATACCATTGGGTAACCGTCAACAGGACGAAGCCCGCTGACCAACCGGCGACCACATCGCTAGGGTAGTGGACCCCCACGTAGACCCGTGACAGGCCGATGATGACGATCCACAGGCTTAGCACACCAATGAGTAGCCACCGCCAGCCGGTATGCCGGCGCAGTGACCAGCCAATCAGGACAATCACGGTACCCCACAGCAACATGGCCGTAATGGAATGGCCGCTGGGAAAGCTGTAGGAGCTGGCCGCAACGAGTCGGTCAACAGTGGGCCGGTCGCGCCGGACCACGTGCTTAATGATACTGTTGCCGATTCCCGCCCAGAACAGTACGTTCCAGCCAAGGAAGAGGGCGCCACGATACCGCCGGGCAATCACCAGGCCAGCGATGATCAGTAGGGTTACCCAGGTCACTGGCTGTGGATTGCCACTCTTAGTAATAGTGATGATTGTCTGCGTCAAGCCATGTGGCAACGGCTGGCGAACCCAGCTGATAATGGTGCGGTCAAACGTAGCTAGCCAGCTTTGTTGATAAACGACACCAATGAGATCGAGTAAAAAAACAATTCCAGCGGCCATGGTGAACCGCCAGCGAAGCTTAGAAATGGGTGGCACGAGGGTCGCCTCCTTTATAAGGCCAAAATTGTCGCGAGTCATAAATGATTCATGGCCATCACTTTTGAGTAAATGAGCATCGATATTACTTTTTCGATAATCAATCCTATTCAGTATAGCACATCGCTCAGGAGAAACCGCTAGCGGACAGCACCCGACGATTTAATTAACGGCGTCGAAAACGCGGTCGTTCCGTCCCAGCCAGAAAACTGATAAGAATCCCGTGAAGCCCTTGCTTTTCCGGGGGTGGTTTGCTAAGATGAAAATAATTTGATTATTCAAAGACGTTGACGAGAAGTAGTAGTTCTGGTGGGTATTTAGAAAGCGGATGGTCGCTGCAAATCCGTTACTCCAGGGACGAACTTATCTCCGAGTCACTTCTGCCGCAAGGTGGGCGTTTGGCGACGTTATCAGCCGGAATGAGCCTCGAAGTTGTTTCGAGGAAATGTAGGTGGTACCGCGCTTAGACGCCCTGCAGGAGCCCATTTTGGGCTGCTGGGGGCTTTTTTTGTGGCACGACGTTAATTGAGAAAGGGAGCGAAATTTTTGGCTTACAAACACCAAATTATTGAGCACAAGTGGCAACATTACTGGCGGGTCAACGAGACGTTCAAGACCGCTGACACCCAAACAAAACCAAAGTATTACGTCTTAGACATGTTCCCTTATCCTTCTGGGCAAGGGCTGCACGTTGGGCATCCTGAAGGGTACACGGCAACCGATATTATGGCGCGTTTGAAGCGGATGCAAGGCTTCAACGTCCTGCACCCAATGGGGTGGGACGCCTTCGGTTTACCAGCCGAACAATACGCCTTGAAGACGGGGCACAACCCTAAGGACTTTACCGCGCATAACATCAAGAACTTCAAACGGCAGATTCGGTCCCTGGGCTTTTCTTATGACTGGAGTCGTGAGGTCAACACGACCGACGAATCTTTCTACAAGTGGACCCAATGGATCTTCGAACAGCTCTACAAGAAGGGCTTAGCCTACGAAGACAAGATCATGGTCAACTGGGCGCCTGACTTCATGGGCGGGACCGTTGTGGCCAACGAAGAAGTCATTGACGGTAAGACGGAACGTGGGGGTTACCCCGTTTACCGCGTGCCAATGCGCCAATGGGTTCTGAAGATCACGGCCTACGCAGACCGTTTGATCGATGATCTGGACGACCTCGACTGGCCCGACAGCATCAAGGAAATGCAACGGAACTGGATCGGTCGTTCTGAAGGTGCCAGCGTCTTCTTCCCAGTCGATGGGCAAGAAGACACCAAGGTTGAGGTCTACACGACCCGTCCCGACACGTTATTTGGGGCAACCTACATGGTCTTAGCGCCAGAGCATGCTTTGGTCGACCAGATTACGACGCCGGAACAAGCAGACGCCGTAAAGGCGTACAAGGCTGCTATTGAAAGCAAGTCTGACCTCGAACGGACCGACTTGAACAAGGATAAGACCGGGGTATTTACCGGTGCTTACGGCATCAACCCACTGAGTGGTAAGAAGTTGCCAATCTGGATTGGTGATTACGTGCTGGCATCCTACGGGACTGGGGCCATCATGGCCGTACCCGCTCACGATGACCGGGATAACGAATTTGCTCAGAAATTCAATCTGCCAATTACCCAAGTTATCGCGGGTGATGACGATACCGATGTCCAAAAGGCGGCTTACACCGGCGATGGTGAACACATCAATTCCGACTTTCTGAATGGCATGGACAAGAAGACCGCCATCAAGGCCGCTATCGACTGGCTCGAAGAACATGACGCTGGGCACAAGCAAGTTAATTTCCGCCTGCGCGACTGGATCTTCTCCCGGCAACGCTACTGGGGTGAACCAATTCCCGTTATTCACTGGGAAGATGGCGAAACCACGTTGGTTCCTGAAGACGAATTGCCTTTGAAGCTGCCAGCAGCTAAGCAACTCGAACCTTCTGGTACCGGTGAGAGCCCACTGGCTAACCTGGACGACTGGGTGAACGTTGTCGACGAGAACGGGCGTAAGGGGAAGCGTGAAACCAACACCATGCCACAGTGGGCTGGGAGTTCATGGTACTTCTTGCGTTACATCGATCCACACAACGATCAAGCCATTGCCGATCCCGACAAGCTGAAGTACTGGATGCCAGTTGACCTTTACATCGGTGGGGCTGAACATGCCGTCTTGCATTTGCTCTACGCACGGTTCTGGCACAAGTTCCTGTACGACCTCGGTGTCGTTCCTACCAAGGAACCTTTCCAGAAGTTAGTTAACCAGGGGATGATTCTGGGGACTAACCACGAAAAGATGTCCAAGTCCAAGGGGAACGTCATCAATCCTGACGAAATCGTCGAGAAGGATGGGGCCGATACTCTGCGTCTGTACGAAATGTTTATGGGGCCATTGGAAGCTTCTAAGCCTTGGAGCACGGAAGGTATCAACGGTTCTCGTCGTTGGCTGGACCGGGTATGGCGGTTATTGATCGATGATAACAACCGTCTGCGCGACCGGGTCACGATGATCAACGATGGTAAGCTGGACAAGATCTACAACCAGACTGTTAAGACGGTGAGTGAAGACCTCGAAGCCATGCACTTCAACGTGGCCATTTCACAATTGATGGTCTTCGTTAACGAAGCCTACAAGGCTGACAGTCTCCCATTGATCTACATGGAAGGCTTCGTCAAGATGATCGCGCCAATCGTGCCGCATATTGCCGAAGAACTCTGGTCACTGATGGGTCACGACGAGACGATTTCTTACGAGAAGTGGCCAACCTACGACCCTAAGCAATTGGTCGAAGACGTGGTTGAAATGGTTGTCCAAGTCAACGGTAAGGTCCGCGCCCACTTGAAGGTCGCTAAGGACGCCGCCAAGGATGACATTGAAGCCGCAGCATTGGCTGACGACACGGTCAAGATGCATACGGATGGCAAGACCATTCGTAAGGTGATCGTAGTGCCAGGCAAGCTGGTTAACATTGTTGCCAACTAGTCGTTTAAATGGATGAAAAGCAGCATCAGCCACCTCCCGTTAGGAAGATGGCTGATGCTGCTTTTCCTGTAAAGAGAAATGGCAGGACACTAGAATTTTGCAGTTAACCAGTTCTGTGTGAAATGTCAAAGTTTTGGTGCTCGCGGGAAAGCAGATTGCGTTCAGTGGAACACCAAATGAATTGATGGAGCAGACGGGGACGAGTAGTTTTGAAGAGGCCTATTTGAAGACGGACACTTAGGAAACCAAAAAAATCAACTGCCACATTTGGAAGTTGATTTTTTAATAGCATTATTTGATTGGGAATAAGTGGTCAACAATTTCTCCTGACTACCGCCGACGGTGCCGCACAAACGTAAAGAAATGTAAGATACTGGCCAGCAGCACGTAAAAGATAATGACAAAGCTGGCATACGTTAGCCAGAATTTGCCGGCCGCAAAGACGCCGAACCACCAAGCCTGCAGGCCCATGGTAATCAACGCCATGATAGCAATCATGAAGAAGAGCAGTATGTAACGTTTCAAGGTATTATCATCCTTTCGTGGCCGGTCAGCAATTTTTTGAGAGAGGCGGCGACACTCCGCGAGCTTGTTCTCCCGCGGGGCGTGCGTCCCCCAAGTGCCGGTACCGACAAATTCACCGACTTTGATCAGACCAGCGCCAGTCAAAACGCGGTCAATCGTGACAAAGGTTTGGTCGGTGATACCGGTAAAGAAGTTATCGGCCGAGCTGATGAAGCAGGTCGTCATACTCAGGTAATGTTTATCCTTATATTTGCCGGGTAGAGTATCGGCCTTCGAGGTCATCCGAACTAGCCGGAATCGCATGCAGTCAAAGAACTGCTTCATGACGCCGGGCATCCCACCCCAGTAGGTTGGGGCACAGATAATCCAGAAGTCGCTGGCAGCCATCTTAGCCTCAATCTCGTCGAGGGCTGGGCAAACCTTCTCTTTGGTATCCGGATAAATATCGTAATCACGCAGGAAAACCGTCTCGACCTCGGCTGAATCCGGTAAGCCGTCCAAGACCGCTTGGAGGTAGCCGGCCGTGATGCCGTGGCGCTCGTGGCTTCCTAATAGTGCTAAGTAACGCAAAGCAATCGCCTCACTTTTTAAAATCTATGATGGTGCGTTGGGACTATTAAACTAGTTGGTAACGCTATCAGTGACTATGTAACTAGTATACCGCATTGGTGGAAAAATCTTTAGAATTTGGGCTTTTTTGGGCGTTGGTACGGTTGGTTGGGTTTGGAGTGGAGGCTGCGTGTTTAGTTGAGAAGTCTGGTGGATTTTCTACTGGGTTGAAGGATTAGTATTGAATAATAGGTCGGAAGATGTTGGTTTTAGATCTATGCTGGCTTAGGGGCTTGATGTTAAATTGGCTTGGAGATTGCTCTCTAATTTTATGTGGCTGAAACGTACTCCAGCAGGCAGTCAGCTCCGCTTAACCCCAATAAGGAAAAAGCCAGGCCCGGGCTTTTATCCTTATTGACGTTAATGCTCAGAGTCTAAGCGCCTTGCTCCGCACTCTTTTACAACAACAAAAAGCCCTCGCGGACCAACCGGCCGGCGGGGGTACTGGATTAATTATTGCAGTAATTCCGTTAAGATGGCGAAGAAGCGGTGCTTCACAACTTCATCTTCGCCAGCCTTTGAGAATTGGTAATTGAGTAAGTGACGGTCAAATTCGTGGAAGAAGACGTCAGCCATCGTTTGATAATCACTATCATTGGTCTGGTCGATCCGCTTAAAGCTACGCCATGTGGAATAAATCAATTGCGCGTCTTGAACCTGTGCTAACTCTGGAAAATGTTGACGGATACTTTTAGTCATCCGCACAACTTGCTTGGCTCTTTCCGGCGACATTTGCATTTCTGGAGCTGCGGTAGCCCCAGCTGCTACTTCTGTCATAATGGCATTCCTCCTTGAATAATCTGTTTCTTGACTATCTCCAGCATACCACTGTTCTCTGAATCCGGTAAAGCAAACTGCAATTGTGACGGCCTAGATTCCCAAATCTTTACCGAAAACTGATATTTGCGACCCGGAAGCTATGGTATAATGTTTGTTTGATTAGCTTGGCAGTTTGCTAAGCTGGGATTACATTGAATTTTTAAATTGAAAGTAGGGTGTCAAATGTCGGCAAGGTCTGATCAAACAGGAAATCAAACCGCGAGCGCGCAAGACCAAATGGTTGCTGGCTCGGCGTGGATGACTGCGGGAAGTATCTTTTCCCGGATTCTCGGCGCAATCTATATTATTCCGTGGAACATCTGGTTTGGGACATTCTTCCTGCAAGCCAACGCGCTGTATGGGAAGGGTTATAATATCTATAGTTTCTTCCTGATTGCGGCCATTGCCGGGGTGCCTTCCGCCATTGCCAAACAGGTGGCGCACTACAATGCCTTGAATGAATATGGTATCAGTGTGCGGTTGTACAAACGGGGGCTGGTAATCGCCATCCTAACCGGGGTGATCATTGCTTTACTGTTATTCCTGGGGGCACCGCTATTTACCGGTGGCGATAAGAACCTGATTCCCGTGTTGCACTCGCTGGCCTGGGCCATTTTGATTATCCCCACGATGAGTCTGACGCGGGGCTACTTCCAAGGCTTCCAGCAGATGGCACCGTCCGCGATTTCCCAATTCGTTGAACAACTGGCGCGGGTTGCCTACATGTTGATCACGGCCTTTATTATCATGTACGTTTTGAAGGGCGACTGGGTTTCCGCCGTGTCGCAATCCACGTTGGCCGCCGCCATTGGGGCCTTGTGCGGGCTGATTGTCTTGGGTGTCTACTATTGGAAACGGCGCGATTACTTCCGCGGCCTGGTTGCCGGCAGTAACGAGGAATTAGTCGTTCCCGCCAAACAACTCTACAAGGAAATCATTGCCCAGGCTGTCCCATTCATCATTTTGGGGGCCGGCATCACGATCTTCCAATTGATTGACCAATACACGTTCGCGCCAATCATGCATTTAGCGGGCAACTACTCGGATGCCTACCTGAACGACCTGTTCGCGCTGTTCGGGGTAAATGCCAATAAATTAATTATGATTACCATTTCATTGTCCTCGGCTCTGGCCGTGACGGTCGTGCCATTGCTGTCCGAAGCCTACACGCGGGGCAATAAGCATGAAATTTCTGGTCAACTGACCAACGCCTTCTTGATGTTTGAATTCGTCATGATTCCCGCCGCCTTGGGGATGTCAGCCGTTGCGCGCCCACTAAACATCGTGTTTTACGGGCAAACGCAGGAAGCCTTGGGTTCGTCAATTCTGGCGTTCTCATCGTACCTGTCGATTCTCTTGGGCCTTTACACGGTGGTTTCCGCGCTGATGCAGGGGATCTCACAGAACCGGCGTGCCGTGCACTATTTTGCGGTCGGTACTGTGGTTAAATTCATTGTTCAGTGGCCATTAGTCTACTTCTTGGGAGCCTTCGGGCCACTGGTTGCGACCGGGATTGGCTTGTTCGTGACCTGTTACCTAATTATTCATTCATTGGATATGCAGTTCGGCATCAATTACGCTACGATTGCCAAGAAGACTAACGGTATTCTGTTGGCCTCCCTTGGAACCTTTGCGATTGCACGGGTCGTTGTCATGTTGGGCAGTCTGCTTGGTAGCAATGGTCGGGTCATCAGCTTCACGGTGACGGCGATTGCGGCCGTTCTCGGCGGGTATTTCTACGTCTACATGATGTTAAAGAGTCGGTTAGCCGATGCAATCATCGGTGATCGTGTGGCTGGTCTTCGTCGGCGGTTGCACATTCGTTAGGAGGGTGCGAGATGAATATTGAACGTTATTTAACGGAGCATCGGCAGGGCACACCGCGGCAGATTTTGCGTCTGCTGCACCAACAGCGGGTGACGGTCAATGACGACGTGGTCGATTCACCACTGTTGACGGTGGCCAAATCCGATCAGGTTCGCGTTGATGGCATGGCCGTTACCGGTCGCCAGCCGCAATACATGGTCTTCAACAAGCCGATTGGATTTCAGCTCAGTATGGACCCGACCAGTGCGCATAGCCTGGGAAGTTTGTTAAACACCTTGGATCAGATACGGCCACTCAAAGCACTGACAGACCTGCCTAAGGAAGCCAGTGGCTTGGTATTGGCTAGCGATGACGACCACTTTCTAACCGATGTTGATCTGCAGGAGTGGGTCAGTACCTTACGCGTTCAGCTCACGGGTGAGGTTGCCCAGTTGCCAAGACTGGAAGGCGACATCACCTTCGAAGACATCCAAGTTGTGCCCGACACTCTTCACCAGCTGACGACGGTTACCGTCCGGACGCGTGACTTGACCGTAGCAGTGCCCACGTTGATGGCGCTGAAGGGCGTCAATGGCCCTGTGAGCCGTGTGGCGTATGGTCCGTTACCATTACCGGTCGATCTGTCCAGTGCGTCCTACCGTGGCTTATTCCCGGCAGAAATCGATGCGTTGAATGGTCCGCTGGCTAGCGATCTTTCGACTTTAACTGAGTTGTAAAACGGTGTAGCTGGGTTTTCTAAACCAGTCGCCTGCGGGTGTCAGGGATTCCACCTGCTGTGGGGACCGGTCCAAGCCTGTGGGGTGGTCTTGAACCTCGACTTGAAGCCGTCAAAGTCGGACGTCTCCAAGCTCGTCCCATGACCTAACCTGACAGAAATCGTCAGCTAAGGTCATCGTCACGGCCGGCTCCATCCCTGACCTCCTCCGGCTAAGCGTGGTTTTTCAACCATCAAATTGTATTGCAATATTGGTGTTAAGCAGAAATCAGCACCGCTTCTAACGTGTAATCGAATTGTTTTCTTTTAATTTAACCTTACTTAAACTAATCGGCGGCAAGCTCCTAATCGAGTTTGTCGCCGATTTTTTGAATTTTGTTAGAAACGTTAAATCTATAATTGGTTCATTGAAACAGAATTTCAGATCTAGTACCGATGTTTTCAAGATGACATCTAGTCACGAATACTTGCTAGAACCAGGCCTATCTGGACTAAACGTTAACGTAGCCGGAATCCTACCTGCCGCAGGCGACACACACGCTTTAGTCCGGTAAGATTTCCACGCGAGCCAGCAAGTCGTCCTTGATCGTCATTCGGAAGGGGCTGGTACCGTTGAAGCCGTTGCCCGTCACGCTAAGCTGAACCGTCCAAGTTGTGGTATTATCCTGCGTGAAGTCTTCCAGCTCGAAGTGCGATTGTTTGCCGATGTTGTCGGTTTGATTCCACTTGGCAATCTCAGCTGGACCGTTGTAGGTGGTACCCCAGTCGTCGAGGACGGCATCGGGCGTGAACTGGGCGACAAATTGGTCGCTGTCAGCGGCATTGGTTGCAGTGATAAAGGCAGCAATTGCAGCCGGTAAGGTTAAGTCATCCATAGTAGGTGCTCCTTTTGGTAGGGGGCAGTGATAGGGTTGCCCCAGAATTGTCTTTAGTATGCGTGACTAGACGTGGGCTGACAAGCAAAAACAACTGTTAATTATTTGCGGCATGGGTCGTTGGCTTGCTGGCGGCTCAATTGAATGGGGACCATTAACTGTAGTGGCTTAGACCAGCGCCTCGTGAGCCTTCATAAACTGTGGCAGGACATCGATAATCTGGTGAGGTAAGACCACGTACTGCTTTTCCGCCAGTTCTTCGGCGATGGCACTATGGCTATACACAGCGGCCAGTACGGCATCGGTGTGATCCGCAAATTGAGCAACGAAGCCGCCGACCATACCGGCTAGCGTATCGCCCATGCCACCAGTCGCCTGAGCGGGGGTACCGAGCGGGTTTTCGTAGACCGCAGTCGGCGTGTAAATCTGGGTGCGATGAGACTTGACGATGACCGTTGCGTTGAGCTTAGCCACAGCTGGTTGGTTGTTTGCGACGGTTTGATCGGCGATTGGGATGCCGCTGAGCCGCTGCCACTCCATTTGGTGGGGCGTAAAGATCAAGTGGGCGTTCGGTAAGGCCAGGTTATGTTGGGCAATTAGGGTAATGGCTGAGCCATCGATGACCACCGTTTGGGTTGGTTTGAGTGCACCAAAGGTTGTGTTCAACGCCATTAGTCCAGCTTCGTCGGTTCCCAAGCCGGGACCAATCACGACAACATCGGCCGGGCTGACCAAACTTTTCATTTGCTCATGATTGGTCATGTCGGCAAACATGGCTTCCGGCAACCGTGCGTGCAGACTGGTCTGATTGCTGGCATCGGTAATGGTCGTGACCAACCCGGCGCCGGCGTATACAGACGCTGCACTGGCCATTAAAATGGCGCCACCAAAGTTGCGGTTACCACCGACCAGGGTGACCCGCCCGTAAGTGCCCTTATAGCTGTCGGCAGGGCGTTGCCGAATCGTTTTGGACAAGATGGATTGCGAGAGCGTTTCCATGTGAATTCCTCCTCAAAATTGTTTTCGCTTTCAGTATAGCATTTTAGTACCGGAAAACGGCTTACAATTCGGCGCGGTTATGCTAGAATTAAGTTTAAGTATACTTTGGACATTGTTGTGGTCCGAAAAAATTAAAGGAGGTCCAATCATGGCAATTGATTGGCAACAGTTATCTGAACAGTACCGCGAGGATTACGTCGCTGACCTGACGACTTTAGTCGGCATCGACAGTGCACGAGATGATTCTAAGGCTACCGCAGACTACCCACTCGGGCCCGGTCCAGCGAAAGCTCTGATCGCATTTTTAGGATTAGCTGAACGTGACGGCTTTACCGTCAAGAACCTCGATAATTTAGTTGGTTACGTTGAATTTGGTGAAGGTGACGAGACGTTGGCCATTCTGGGACACGCCGACACCATGCCCGGTGGTAAGGGCTGGCACACCGATCCGTTTACGTTGACCAAGAAGGACGGCAACTTGTACGGCCGGGGAACCTCTGATGATAAGGGACCTGCACTGGCTGCATACTATGGTTTAAAAATGATGAAGGACCAAGGAATCAAGCCTACCAAGAAGATTCGGTTCATCATTGGGACCGATGAAGAGAGTGACTGGACGGGGATGCACCACTACCTCGACTTGGAACCCGCACCAACGTTGGGCTTCTCCCCCGATGCCGAATTTCCACTGATTAACGGTGAAAAGGGGAACGTCACGTTTGAAAGCCACTTTGCTGGGGCTAATGGCGGGAGCGTGACCTTACGTGACTTCCAAGCTGGCCTGCGAGAAAACATGGTTCCACGGGACGCCGAAGCTACGGTTGAAACATCCGATGCCGACCAAATGATGGCCGACTTCAAGACATTTTTGGCCGATGCACCGGTTACGGGAACGGTTGAACAGGATGCTGCTGGTTTGCATTTCGAAGTTATCGGGAAGGCCGCTCACGGGATGGAACCCAAGAATGGGATCAATGCCGGGACCTACCTGGCTCATTTCCTGACGACCTACGACTTTGGCGGCGATGCTGAGGACTTCTTGAGCCTGTTAGCGCATGATCTCCACGATGATTCTCGGGCCCACAAACTGGGCTTGGCCTTCACCGATGAAGTGATGGGTGACCTGACCATGAACGTTGGGATTATGACGTTTACGGCTGATAAGGGTGGTCTCATCAACACCAACTTCCGTTATCCAACCGGAATTGGCGCTGCAGAAATCTTAGTTGGGCTGCAAAAAGCAACGGCTATGATGAACGTTGAAATCAAGCAAGGCCGCGAAATGGTCCCACATTACGTTGATCCAAGTGACCCAATCGTCACCACGTTGATGGACGTTTACCGGCAACAGACCGGCGATACTGACGCACAGCCAGAAGTCGTCGGTGGTGGGACTTACGGTCGCCTGATGAAGCGTGGCGTGGCCTTTGGGGCGTTATTCCCCGGCACACAAGACACGATGCATCAAGCTGACGAGTTCCAACCAGAAGATGATTTAATCAAGGCGATGTCCATTTACGGGCAGGCGACCTATGAATTGACGAAATAGGGTGTGAGGAGCACCCACAAGGGAGTGGTAAAGATGTCCGAACGCTACGAGCGAATTCTAGTTGGGGTGGACGGTTCCCGGCAAGCCAAACGCGCGGTTGAAAAAGCCATCGCGGTTGCTGTCAGAAACGAAGCAGATTTAATTATCGTTACTATCATGACGGGTGGCGATTACGTTGGAATCGGCAACAATACCAAAGTCGGTTTCGGCTTTGTGGATCAGGAAGTCATGGATGAGGCCCGCCAGCGTTCGGAACAGACCGTCGACGCGTACCGCAAGCAAGCAGAGGAGGCTGGGGTCAAACATGTTGAAACGTCCGTATTCTATGGACACCCCAACATTGACCTGGCCAAGACCTTGCCGCAGGAATACAATGCCGATTTGATCATGATTGGGGCTATTGGCTCCAACGTGGTCGAACGGATGTTGATGGGCTCCACTGCCAGTGCCGTCGTGACGAATGCCGTTACCGACGTGCTGATCGTCCGCACCGATATGCAGAATCATTCCAGCAAGTTCAAGCGTGTCTAGGATTTACGGCTAAGATAGTTGGAAGTCAAAGACATGAACTTGCAGCGGGTGTTCTTAATTGTTTGAATTTTAAAATGGTTAATTTTTATGGAAAGGCTGACTCGGTTGAGTTGGCCTTCTTTTTTTGCCGTCTACTTACTACTAATGTAATTTCCCCTGATTTTGTCGCATCATTTTACCGGGCTTATGTATTTCTTTACTTTGACAGCGTAAATCTAATTCTAGAGATAGCTAGACGTGATTGCTGAGAGAACTTTAAGATCTACGGTTGGGTGATACTTATTGACAGGCTCACAACATACAGTTAGACTATATATAGTTGAACTGTATAAAGCTTGACTTTACATATTGCAAACCAGATCAGGAGAAGGAAAATGGCACGAAATAAAAATTTACCGCTGACTGAAACGACATATTACATTCTGTTGGCGCTCACCCAGCCGCTCCATGGCTATGGGGCCATTCAGGAGATTGAACGGCTTAGTCAGGGGACCGTCAAGATTGCGGCGGGTACGATGTACGGAGCAACGGAGAACTTGTTGAAGCTAAAGTGGATCAAAGAGGTACCGAGCAGTGATAAGCGGCGCCGCGTGTACCGGATCACCGCGACCGGACAAACAATCTTACAATTAGAAACGCAACGATTACGGGGCTTGGGGAAGCTTGCCGAGAAGTTTGGCTATTAGGAAGGAGCAGGACATGAAAAAGTTTCACGTGTTTTTAGATCTTAATGACGAGGAGAACTGGATTAATGCCATTCAGGAGGGTGGGTACCGCTTGGATTGGGTGAATCCATATCTCCACTGTTATACATTTCAGAAGCTGGCGGACGCTGATCAGTTCAGTCCGTACACCCGATTAGACTTTCGGGATAGGGGGATGCAACGGCGTGCCTACCAGGACTATCGCCAACTCTTTAGCGATAGTGGGTGGCGGCTCATTGCCGGGAGTCGTCACGGCGGTATCCAATACTTCCAACAGAAGACGGCAGCATCGGATCGTGATATCTTTTCGGATGAGCGGTCCAGGGCCAGAAGTCGCCGACGGTTCACCCGCCTCAGTTTGTATTATGCCGTCTTTCTGTTGAGTTACGTTTTCTTCTATTGGCAGACCACGGATGACCTTAATTTCTTTGATGTTAAGAGTTGGTATCTCACGCCGGGACTGTGGCAGATGCAGGGCGAATGGTTCTGGAAGGCCGTTATCTTCGAGACACCGTTTGCTTTGATGCGCGTGGGGGTGTTTTACGTCTTCCTGATTGTCGGTCTTTATAACCTGTGTCGGGTGATTCGCAATTATCGCCGATTAGGGTGAATTGGGATACATATTTCAACCAAAATAAGGATTACTCAAAAAGCGGCACGTTGAAATCTCAACGTGCCGCTTGTGTTTAAGCTCATAGTCAATTACAGACGGTGGATATCCAGGACACTACCAGTGTTGGCATCTGCGACAAATTGGTATTGCACTAATTTGTTGTCTTCGTAACGCGTGATACCACCATAATAAACGCGTGATTTAACCGCGAACTTCTGGAAAGGTACCGCATGTTTCTCAATCCAGGCCCCTTCAATGGGGGATTCTTGGCGGAACTGGTGCTTGACCTGCTCCAAAATGTTATCAGGGTTCAAGCGCGAGCCGCCACCAAAGAAGCGCGTGATGAAAATGCCCATTAAGCCTCCGACTACCCCGGTAAGGCTGAGTTGATACAGTTGTCCGTTTCTAGCAGTCATCCTACCGCCTCCTTAGCAGTTTATTTATGGGACGTGTAAACGTTCTATCTGCCCCTAGTATAGCAATGTTTAGGGGGAAGTTCCCGTAAAAAGGTAGAAAAGTTTGGAAAATAATGTTATCGCCAGTATACGCAGAGTTTGGCGAGGTGTAAAGCTTGAAGTTTTTGACAAAGGATCATTGGAATCGGAGAAATATTTTCGAATGATTGGGTCATAATGTATCGTCAATATTTAGATTGATTTTGTTAGCAGTTAAGAATAACTTATAAGAGTCAAGTCGTTGGTTTGGAAAAATCACATCTTACCCAGTCAATTTTAAAAGCTTAGACGTGCCTACCTGCAAATAACCAGCTTTTAAGTAACAAAAAGTAAGTAGATTAAGCTAAAATTTTGTAATCCCTCGGCCACATTGCTATAATGATGTTTGTGTATTTTTTAAAACTTAAATAAAGGAGTGCTTACTCATGGAACAATTACCCAAAATGTCAGCCGCTGATCTGAAAGACGTCGTTAAAGACGGCAAGACCATGTTATTCTTCTCTGCTACTTGGTGCCCGGATTGCGCCTTCATTAAGCCAGCAATGCCCGACATTGAAGCAGAATATCCCGATTTTAAGTTTATCGCGGTTGACCGCGACGAAAACATCGACTTGGCTGCCGAATTAAATGTCTTCGGTATCCCTAGTTTTATCGCCTTCTCAAATGGTGATGAAATTGGTCGATTAGTCAACAAGGACCGCAAGACCAAGGCTGAGGTTGAAGAATTTATTAATTCATTAGCAGCCAACGCCGATTAAACCGTTGGAAAGGATCCCACATGTTAATTGCTAGTTATAATCCCCAAGAATTAGGGGACACTTTGATTGTTATCGTTGCTCAAGACACGCCCCAACAGGCACACACCGTTCGTGACGGCATCGCGCGAATTTACGACGCCGAAACGGAAAAGACCTTAGGTTACAACTTCTTGGAAATTTCCAAGATCTTGCCTAACATTGGTGGCAACGGCCAAGTGATGTTGACCGTTGATGAGGTTGCTGCTTTGAACGCCGCATTGGAAGATGCCGGCTTCAATGGTGAATTGGTCGCTGACACGGAATCGAAGTTCATTGTCGGTTACGTTAAGACGGCAACGCCACACCCAGATTCTGACCACTTGTTGGTGACGGAAACGGTCGTGGACAATGACCAGTCCGTTCAAATCGTCAGTGGCTCGCCTAACATGCAAGCCGACATCAAAGTTGTCGTTGCCAAGGTTGGCGCGATGATGCCCAACGGCCTGATCATTTGGCCAGGGGCGTTACGAGGCGTCGAAAGTGACGGGATGATCTGTTCCGGTCGTGAGTTGCGCTTAGCCAATGCGCCACAACGGCCAGGTGCCTTGATTCTTCCTGATGACTATGAAGTTGGGGAACCGTTCGACTTTGAACGGGGACAAACAATCTTCATGGCGCAAGAAAATGCTTAAGAAACATTACGAAAGCGGGTTTGCCCTTGTCGGCAACCCGCTTTTTTGTGTACAATAGGAGAGATTGCCTTTAGCCAATTTGGGCTGGGTGGTCAGAAAGAATTTTAATGTGCGGTTTAAACGCGCTCACCGCTTCACGTTATCTCATGAAGCGGCTAAAATGAGACTTAGTGACAAACACAATTAAATGAATTATAAAACTAGCTTCTTGCTAGACAAAAAATCAGGGAATGAGTTAACCAACCGCCAATCCAGGCGGCGTCTCCTCCCAAAGTCTTGAAATTCGGCAGGTGCGGTGTGCACCCGTCAAGGAGGAAGAAACATGGAGCACTATGATGGACCAGCTTTTTACCGAAAATTTGCGGTTAAGCCAAATCCCGAACAATTAGAAGACACCACGAATGAACGCGCCCAGCGCTCCGTTAAGCAACGACAGGAACGTAATGATCGATTGCGGCTTCGCAAGGAACGGGCAGCAAAGCGCGAGCAAGCATCGAAACAGGCTGCACCAGCTAAGCCACGGGAAACGCCCGTTGCCAAATCAACACCTGTCTCACAGGCCACAACACCAACGCCAAAATCCAGTGATGATGAGAACTATCGGCCATTTCAGATGACGCCGATTCCCAAGCAATTGCACTGGTCGCACCCGACTTCCGAGTCGCGGCGGCGTTACCAGCGCCTAGTTGCGGAATTGCACAAGGACGATAGCAGTTTTCTATTGTTTGGGTCGGCTGCGGATATAACTGAACGCGAAGGTGCATCCACATCTGACACCAAGCCAACGCCTGATCAGACAGCCATGTCGATGGCGTCAAACACGCCAACTGCTGAGACTTCAGCTCCAGAAACGACTGCTGAACCTAATACCGCTGAAACGCCAACGGATACCGGGGATGTCGAGGCAGCTGTTGCTGAGACATCAGCTGAACAGGCCGAAAATGATGATGAACCCACGAACAGCGATAGTGAAGTTGTTGATGATGAGTCAGACAATATGGTCTCAGATAGCGAAGGCGTTGACGAATCAGCATCTGATAAGTCATCAGTTTCTGATACCGAATCCGATAATCAGTTTACTACTGACCCCGAAACAACGGCAGATACCGCGACCGCGGCTACTGACGAAGTATCAGATGAATCTTCTAGTTCTGATACCACGGATGATTCTGAATCAGAAGTGACGGCTGCCAGTGAAGCAGCGCCGACCGAAATCTTCTATCCAACGGCACCAATTGCCGATGCCAAAGTAGCTGCGCCAACTGAACCTGCCAGCCAGGCAACCAGTACCGCCGTCAATGGGGTAGGGGACTACTTGCCTGTGGGAACGGTCAAAACGACGGCCACCTCGGCAACCGCTACAGTAGTTTCTGACGCGGCACCGGTCAATGAATCATCGACCAGTGAAGCCTCAGTCACTGAAGCCGCTTCAGACGAAACAACGACAGCTGAAACAGCTAAGACTCATTCAGAAACCAACCAACCGGAAAGTGCCGCCAGCCATGCCGCAATCGTGCGGTCCACGGCTCATTTAGTCGTGAGCTCAGCGGGGGGTGTTCCGGCCAGTGTCGCGGCCAATAGCGCCCACCCAGCGGTAGTTCCTGACACTACGGTGGCCACGACGCCGGACAAAGCAACGATTAAGCCGGCTGTCCAGCCGTCAACCAATGTTGCACCCACGGATAAGACGGATAAGCAGACAACGACTGATGCCGACAAACGTCCCGCCGAGGTCGATCAACTTCTCGACCGGGCCAATGCTCGTGCTACCACACCAACCAGCTCGGCACAACGTCCAGCTAAGCCAAAGGCCAAGCCATCGCGCGGTCTCGGTCATTCGCTCGGCGATATCATGCAAGAAGAAGGGAACGACCAGCGCAATCTGGCCCTATTTGATCGGCCAGAGACACCGGAGACAACAGCGAATACCGAAGATGCTGAACAATCCGAACGTGGTTATCACTTCCCCGGGGTAGACCTGCTACCAAAGCCAGTCGTTCCCGATGAGGAAGCCCTCGACGAGTGGATCGAACATCAAGCTGAAGTCCTCGACGAGACGTTGAGCGCCTTTCATGTCGACGCCCACGTCAGTGACTGGACGGTTGGGCCGACCGTTACCCAGTTCCAGATCAGTCTGGCACTTGGGGTCAAGGTCAATAAGATTACGAACTTAAACGATGACTTGAAGCTGGCCTTAGCCGCCAAGGATATCCGAATCGAAGCGCCAATTCCCGGGAAGAGTACGGTCGGAATCGAAATTCCGAACCTGAAGTCGCGACCCGTCATGTTGTCTGAAATTCTGAATTCACCGGCTTTCCAGAAGAGTGAGTCACCATTAACAGTGGCCCTCGGGGTCGATTTATTTGGGCAACCACAGGTCACCGATCTGCGGAAGATGCCCCACGGCTTGATTGCTGGGGCTACTGGGTCCGGGAAGAGTGTGTTCATCAACTCCCTACTGCTCTCGATTCTCTACAAGGCCACACCGGCACAGGTCAAGCTTCTGTTGATCGATCCGAAGGCCGTGGAAATGGCACCGTACGATGCCTTGCCACACTTGCTGTCACCCGTTATTTCCGATCCGAAGGCCGCTGCGGCAGCCCTCAAGTGGGTCGTTACCGAAATGGATCAACGTTACGAGAAGTTGGCTGCTGCGGGGGTCCGCAACATCGAGCAGTTTAACGACCGTGCCGATGCCAATGACGAACCATCCCTGAAGATGCCCTACATCGTGATTATTATCGATGAATTGGCTGACTTGATGATGATGGCCGCCAGCGAGGTTCAGGATTATATCGTCCGGATCACGCAAAAGGCCCGGGCTGCTGGGATTCATCTCCTGGTTGCCACCCAACGGCCGAGTGTCGACATTGTCACCGGGACCATCAAGAACAACATTCCAACGCGGATTGCCTTCATGGTTTCCAGTCAGATCGACTCGCGAACGATTCTAGATGCCGCTGGTGCCGAGAACTTACTGGGTCGTGGGGACATGCTGTACTTGGGCAACGGGGCCAGTCAACCAATGCGGTTGCAGGGGGCCTTCGTTGAATCCGAGGTCGATGCCATCACTGATTTTGTTCGGACTCAGGGTAAGCCGCACTATGCCTTTGAACCGAAGGGCTTACTGCAACGCGAAACGGCCGAAGAAAATCAAGACGACTTGTTGCCAAAGGTCTTAGAGTATATTGCTCAGGAGAAGACCGTGTCGACTTCGAAACTGCAACGGGTCTTCTCGATTGGCTATAATCGCGCGGCCAATTTGATTGATGATCTGGAACAGCACCACTACGTCTCACCACAGCACGGGTCGAAGCCGCGTGAGGTCTACCTCACGCCGGACGACTTAGGGAAAGATTTACCTGAGCCACACGACTAAGGTGCCATATCTTCATTGTAAGGTGAATAGTCCTCACTGCCCTTTAATCGGTCTCCGTCTTTTAAGGGGTGGGGGGATATGCTAGAATGGAAAGAGAGTCACTCGCACGGTTTATTGAGTCAAGTGGCCTTTACCGCACAGAGTAGAAAAGAGGATCATTTAATGGATAACGCAACGGTTTATCATTTTGTCGGAATTAAAGGATCAGGGATGAGTGCCCTTGCCCTGATTTTACATGATAAGGGATTCAAGGTTCAGGGGTCAGATATCACCCAGTACACGTTCACGCAACGTGGTTTGGAAAAGGCTGGTATCGATGTCATGGGCTTTGACGAAGCCAACATTCACGAAGGATTAACGGTGATTGCCGGGAACTCCTTCACGGATGACCATCCAGAAATCAAGAAGGCTCGCGCTATGGGCTTACCCGTTTACCGTTACCATGAATTCTTGGGTCACTTGATCGAAGGTTACACCAGTATCGGGGTTGCCGGTGCCCACGGTAAGACCAGTACGACTGGCCTGCTGTCACACGTCCTCAGCGGCGTGGCACCAACTTCATACCTGATCGGTGATGGGACTGGGAAGGGGACGCCTAACGCGCGTTTCTTCGTTTACGAAGCCGACGAATACCGGCGTCACTTCCTGGCCACTAAGCCAGATTACGCGATTATGACCAACATCGACTTCGATCACCCCGACTATTACACGGGCATCGACGATGTTTACAGTGCTTTCGAGACGTGGGCTAACCAGGTCAAGAAGGGAATCTTCGCCTGGGGTGATGATCCTGAATTACGTAAATTAAAGACGGACGTACCGGTCTATTACTATGGGACCAGCGACCGTGACGACTTCCAAGCCAAGAACATCAAGCGTTCAACGACTGGGTCAACCTTTGACGTTTACCATGATGGCGAGAACTTAGGGAACTTTGAAATCCATCTGTATGGTGAACATAACGTGCTGAATAGTCTGGCCGTAATCGCCGTTTCCTACTTTGAAAAGGTCAACATGGATGAAATCAAACGTGAATTGGCTGATTTCAAGGGTGTTAAGCGTCGGTTCACGGAACGGAAGCTCGCTGACATGACCATCATTGATGACTACGCGCACCATCCATCCGAAATCAAGGCCACGTTGGACGCCGCACGGCAAAAGTATCCGGACAAGGAGATCATTGCGGTCTTCCAGCCCCACACTTTCAGTCGGACGATTGCCCTGATGGACGACTTTGCCAAGAGCCTGAACTTGGCCGACAAGGTCTTCTTGACCAATATCTTCAGCTCTGCGCGTGAAACGCAAGGCGCTGTCTCCAGCAAGGACTTAGCTGCTAAGATTGCCAAGGGTGGCGAAATCCTGACGGTGGACAACATGTCGCCATTACTGGACTTCCACGATGCTGTCGTTGTCTTCATGGGTGCCGGTGACGTGCAGAAGTACGAACGGTCTTACGAAGAATTACTGAGTCATTTATCTTTAAAGAACAACTAAATTAAATGATTTATCGTTGAGGTATCCGCCGGTCTGGCGGGTGCCTCTTTTTGTCTGATGGTGATGGTAGTTATGGTGGCGCTGGCGTATCGCCTGCGGCTGCCAGGATTCTGCCTGCTGTGGGGACCGGTCAAAGCCGAGGTCCAACCAATTTGCAGTTAACGTCTAGCTAATATCTATGATTAGCTTTCAAATTGTATCCGTTCATGGTACTATTAGAGACGTAGATGTGTACCCATGGTCGGGTACATTCGAAAATCCCGGCAATTCGCGTTGTTGGGTAATGGCTCTCGGATTGCAAAATCCGGGAGCTTTTTTTCGTCAAAAATTTTGTCTGGTAGATGGCACGTTTAAAATTTAGAATGTGTGGGGGAGCTGTTGGAGTTATCGTAACTATTTCAAAACTAGCCCTATACTAGTACTAATGTAATTTCTAGGGATTTAGTCGCATCTTTTGGCAAAATAACTTAAAAAATCGTTTTAATATGGAAGTAGTTGTGAGGGTTGAGCAGAATGATTTGTCGTTGGGAATATAACTTTATAAGGCTGGTAGTAATTTATATCGCGATATGCTATTAATATTATTGTGACTTTGACACCTAAATTAGTTGTAAGAAGTCAGCGAATTTAGCTGGCTAGTCGTTAAAATGACAATTATTGAATGCGGTTTCAGAAGCACTTCAGTTTGTCGAGGACATCCGTCCCGGAAAAACCACAAAAATACACAATTTTTATGTGAAAGCGGATACATTTGGAGAACCGCGTCATTGGGCTTTCCGACTTATTTTGCTAATCTTATGTTGTAAGGAGCTGTTTGAGAAATGATGAATGACTTGGCTACGCTGGTGGCCCAGGAGCCCGTACTACAGCAGTTATTGCGGACTTGCCCGTTACATATTATCAATGCTTTTCAAATCGAGCATTACGCGGTGGATGAGTTTCAGTTTGATCAGGGGGCTCAGTATGACAACACGTATATTTTGGCCGCTGGTAAGGTTAAAATTTACCTGATGTCAGCTGGTGGAAAAGCCGTTGCGTTGGATATTTACGAAAAGGGGGCGTTTATTGGCGAGCAGGAAGCCTTGCTGGATAAGCCATACAGCGCCTCCGTCGTGAATCTGACACCGGTGACGGTTCTCAGGATTCCCAATGAGGTGTTCAAAATCTGGTTGAAGGAAGATCAACAATTCTCGCAGAAATTGGTTGTTAATTTGGCTGCGCAGATCTATACCTTAACTAACCGGACGGAACGTTACAGCCTGCATTCGGCGTTGGACCAAGCCATCTCGTATCTCGTTTGGGCGACGCGGCGCAATCAGGTCGTGACGCGAACCAACCTGCTCAACGAGGTCGATACCTCCAGCCGGAATCTTAACCGCATCATCAAACAGCTACGGGACTTGGGCGTCATCGCGGTCGATAAGTCTCAAATCAGCGTCACAGATTTACCACAGTTGATCACAATTCTAAGAAATGAGGGATAGACATGACTGAACCAGAACCACATACGCAATTATTGCCAACCATCAATACGGATAGTGCCATCATTATGGGGGATCCCGCCAGAGTCGAGCGTTCCAAGAAGTTCCTGGACGATGTCGAGGACTGGGCCTTCAACCGTGAGTACAAGTCGATTCTCGGAACCTATCAGGGCAAACGCATTCTAGTGATGTCCACCGGGATCGGAGCACCATCGACCGGAATCGCCATTGAAGAACTCAACAACGTGGGTGTGAAGAAGGTTATCCGTGTGGGGTCTGCTGGGGCCATGCAAGCCGGCATTGACCTCGGGAAGCTGATCATTGGTGAAGGGGTCGTCCGTGATGACGGGCTGACTGGCAAATACGTGCCTAACATTTATCCCGCCGTACCATCATTCCGGCTGATGGCTTTGGCGCACTACTACGCGCCCGAAGCTTTCTACGGCATTATTCGCTCTCACGACGGCTTCTACATGGATGATAATGCACAAAACGAGGCCTTTTGGTCATCTAAGGGTATATTAGGGGCAGATATGGAATCCGGTGCTATGATGGTAATCGGGCGGCAACGGGGGTTGGAGACGTTGTCGATCCTAAATAACGTGGTTCTGTATGAGGGTGATTTAGCTGCGGGGGTCAGTGACTTAACGAACGGGGACGACCTGATGGCCCAAGGCGAGACGGATTCGATCAAGTTGGCGTTAAATATCTTAAGTGACGATTCACTATAAGTAACACGTGTCAAACCACATAGAACAAGTGAAAAGGGGAATGTATGATGGATAATGCCAAACAACACGGCTGGTGGTTTAATCAGCTCTTCACGAATTGGAAAAAGTTCGAAGTCATCTACGTGACAATTTTGATTCTGCTCCAAATGGTCGTTTACGCGATTGTTCCAGATAGCTTCATCGGGATGATTTCCGGGGTCGGCGGGGTTCTGTGTCTGGTCTATGGGATGAAGGGCCGAAAGATTTCGTTTATCTTCGGTCTGATCCAGTGTCTGGCCATGACCTACGTTGCTTGGATTAGCCACGCCTATGGGTCCTTTGCTATGGATATTATTTATGTTATTTCTCAACCCATCGGCTGGTACATGTGGGGTCACGACGAAGCCACGCATTCTTTCAAGAAGAACACGCGGCGTTGGATCTTCATCGGTGCCTTCGTGGCGTGGGCCATTGGCTGGGTCGTTCTGGCCGCTTTGAATGGTCAGCTGCCATACTTTGACTCCGTCAACTTCGTGGTCAGCATCATTGCGCAGTTGCTCTACATTCTGAAATACAAGGAAAACTGGTCACTGTGGATCGTCGTCAACATCGCCAACGTTTTATACTGGGGGATTCTGACGGTTCAGATCCTGATTGGGGCCACGAGCATTGGGAGCCTAGGGGCGAACCTGTCTCAAGTTGCCCTCCAAGCGGCCCTGCTGTTCAACTCGATTTACGCCAACCGCGTTTGGGCGAGAGGTGAGGCCGATAATGAAGGTGGCGCCGGTAAATAATTGTTCGCAATATAAATTTAATAATTAAGAGTCTATGGGGGAACGGCGCGGGTCGTTCCCTTTTTTGCTGGGTTTGTGCGCGACAGATTACTTGTATTTGGGGGTGGATTTGATAAAATGTATTCTAATAAACCTAGAAGTTGTGCCGCAATTGGGTGGCACTCAGCTGGGAAAGTTTTGATAAAAAAGGAGCGTTTCAATGAACAACTATGAACAGCAACCCCGTCAAACGATTAATACCGAGGTCGGACTTAATGGTTTCATGACTAAGATGTTCGGGTGGATGGGCTTGTCTGTGCTGGTATCTGCTGTGACGGCTTTTCTCATGGCAACCCAGTTCAGCGGTGCCTTACAAAACCTCAACGGTGGAATGGTGATCTTGCCAATCATCGTGTGGTTCATCTTACCATTCGTGATTAGCGGACAATCTATGAAACGCCCAACGGTGGCCTTTGTGGGCCTCATGGCCTACGCGGTCGTCACGGGTGCGGTCTTTTCCATCTACACGTTGATGTACAACAATACATCGATTGCTGGTGCGTTTGTCTCCAGTGCCGCCGTCTTTCTGACGATGGCAACGATTGGGGTAACGACCAAGCGTGACTTGACCAAGATTGGAACGCAAGCCTCAGCAGCCTTGATTGGGTTGATTGTGGCCATGCTGATCAACATCTTCTTACGGAGTTCACTGATTGCCATGATCTTCTCTTTCGTCGCAGTGATCATCTTCGCGGCTTTGACCGCCTGGGACACCCAACGGATGAAGAAGATGTACCTCAAGTACGGCGACCAAGTCTCAACGACGGGTCTTGCTGTCAACGGGGCACTGCAACTCTACTTGGATTTCGTCAACTTATTCTTACAACTGTTACAAATCTTCGGCTTATTCGGCGGCAGAGACTAATCGTCAGTAGGCAAAAAGTGAAAAGCGAAGCACTGGATATTGCTGGTGCTTCGCTTTTTGTATCTCGCAATTTGTGATTGAGATGTGACGGTGATTTTTGGGAGATTTGGGGATGGTAGTGTGAAAGCCTTGTTTGGCGGCGCTTAAGGCAGTTTGGGTAGATAGGGTCAGTCTTATTGAAGGATTTTAGACGAATGATCGGCTGAAATTACGATTGATTTAAACACTTATATGACAGCTTAATGTATTATACAAGCAAAAAAACGTGGGTTATTAAACTGAACCAAAGAAGTCAAACTGAGCATTTCTGATTTACAGTGGATTACCGATGATGAGCTGGTATTTAGCGTGGAATTTGAACATGAAAAAACTGCGGACAGACAACATAACTAGTTTTGAATGACGATAGAACACTGGGTGAAAAACCAATGTAAGCCGGAGGAGGCCAGGATGGAGCCGGCCGTGAAAGTCATGTTGGCTGGCGGTTTGTGCCAACCTACAGGACTGGACGTTTCGGAGACGCGTGGTCTTCGTGGCTTCGAGACGAGGTCAAAGACCGTTTTGTGGCTTTGACCGGTCCTCACAGCAGACGGAATCCTGGCAGCCGCAGGCGAGTATACCTTCCTCACCCAATCTTTTAGCATTATTCGGCCATAAAGCAGTTTTTCATTTCGGATTTTAAGCTATCTTTGGTAAAATGTAAGCAGAATACGCGAGTGGTCAACAATAGCGCCACTCGGGAGGAGCGAATTATGGCGGACAAACGATTATTATTGATCGACGGCAACAGTGTGACCTTCAAGGCCTTTTACGCGTTATACACGTCGTTGGGGCGTTTCACCAACAGTGAAGGGCTGCACACCAACGCCATTTACGGGTTCAACACGATGCTGGAAACCATGTTAAAGAATGTGGACCCGACACACGTCTTGGTGGCGTTTGATGCCGGCAAGGTGACATTTCGGACGAAGATGTATGACAACTATAAGGGTGGCCGGGCCAAGACTGCGCCTGAACTTTCCGAACAATTTCCTTACGTTAAGGAACTCTTGGCTGCGCGGGGCATTCAGACTTACGAGCTCCCCAACTACGAAGCCGATGACATTATTGGGACGTTGGCCAAACAGGCCGAAGCAGATGGCTTTACGACGACCATTGTGACTGGTGATCGGGACTTGACGCAGCTGGCCAATGACCACACCACGGTTGCCATTTCCAAGAAAGGGGTCAGCGAGATTGAGCGCTATACCCCGGCCTATGTTAAGGAAAAGATGGGCGTGACTCCCGAACAGATCATTGACATCAAGGGGCTTCAAGGCGATAACTCCGATAACTATCCTGGTGTGACCGGAGTGGGGCCTAAGCGTGCCGTCGACTTAGTCGGTAAGTACGGGAGCGTCGAAGGAATTTACGAAAATATCGATGACATTACGGCTAAGAAGCTTAAGGAACATCTGGTGGCGGATCACGATCAGGCGTTATTGGCGAAAAAATTAGCAACCATCAACCGGGATGCGCCGGTTGAAAAGAAGGTTGACGACTTGGTCTACGATGGGCCGAACCGCGACGATCTGATTGCTTTCTACCAACGGATGAATTTCCGGACATTCTTAAGCAAAATGGACTTTGAAGGCGACACGCCAACTGCAACGCCGGGCCTCAAGGACATTGACTATACGGTACTGACGGCTGAAAATGTCGCAGCCTTGCCAGATTTTTCCGCTGACGGCTGTGAGTTCTATCTGGAAATGCCGGATGAAAATTACCACACGTCCGAGTTCGCCGGGTTTGCCATCGGTGACGATGACCAATGGTGGGTCAGTCGTGATGTCAGCCTCTTACAACAGGCACCGCTGAAAGACATTCTGACGTCCGCTGATGTGGCGAAGCAAGTCTTTGACGCCAAGCGGACCTACGTGGGCTTGAATCGCTTAGGCCTCATGCTAGCCGGTGTCGACTGTGACCTGTTGTTGTGCTCGTACTTACTGAATACTTATGACAACAGTAACGACTTAGGTCGGGTGGCCATGGAACATGGCTATGACCAGGTTGCAACCGATGAAGACGTCTATGGCAAGGGTGCTAAGCGCGCTATTCCTGACGATGACGAAGTGTTCTTCAAGCATTTAGCACGGAAAGCGCGCGCCATTGAACAGCTGCGGCCGAAGTTATTTGAAGGCTTAGATGAAAACGAGCAGACGCAGCTTTATCGTGAGATTGAACTGCCAATGAGTTTCGTCCTTGCCCGGATGGAAATTGCCGGAATTACCGTGGATGCGAGTGAGCTGGAAGCTATGGGCAGTAAATTCACTGAACAATTGGCTGAAATCGAACAGACGATTTATCAGGAAGCTGGCGAAGAGTTTAACATTGGTTCCCCCAAGCAGCTGGGGCACATTCTCTTTGAAAAGATGGGCTTGCCCGTTATCAAAAAGACCAAGACCGGCTATTCCACGGCGGTCGGTGTGCTGGAAAAATTGGCAGCCGACGCGCCGATTGCGGAGAACATTCTGCGCTACCGGAAGATTGCTAAGATTCAATCGACTTACGTGGAAGGTCTCTTAAAGGTCATTCATCCCGAGGATCAGAAGGTTCACACTCGCTACTTGCAGACGTTGACGCAGACGGGGCGGTTGTCTTCGGTTGATCCTAACCTGCAAAACATCCCCGTTCGAAGCGAAGAAGGCCGGGCAATTCGCAAGGCCTTTGTCCCTCGGCATGAGGGGTGGCAGATCTTCTCGTCTGACTACTCACAAATCGAATTGCGGGTGCTCGCCCACATGAGCCACGATGCCAACATGCAGGAAGCCTTCAAGGAAGGGCAAGATATTCACGCGGCTACGGCTCGGCGAATCTTCAAGATGGCACCGGATGCTGAGGTCACGCCAAATATTCGGCGGCAGGCCAAGGCTGTTAACTTCGGAATTGTCTACGGTATCAGTGATTTTGGATTGTCCCAAAATATCGGTATTTCGCGCAAGCAGGCGAAGAACTTTATCGATACCTACTTCGAGGAATATCCCGGTGTTAAGGCCTATACGGAGCGGATGGTTCAACAAGCTCATGAGTTGGGTTACGTTGAAACGATTGCCCACCGTCGCCGGTATTTACCAGATATTAATTCGCGGAACTTTAACCAACGGTCCTTCGCCGAACGGACAGCGATGAACACGCCGATCCAGGGGAGTGCCGCAGATATTATTAAGATTGCAATGATTTGCATGGAAGATGCCGTCAAGGACATGCAGGCCACGATGTTACTGCAGGTTCACGATGAGTTGATCTTTGAGGCTCCTGCCGAAGAGATCGCCACGCTAGCTAAATTAGTACCAAGCGTCATGGATTCCGCCATCGACCTTGAGATTCCATTGAAGGTCGAAAGCCACTACGGCCCAACTTGGTACGACGCCAAGTAGTCGTAAAGGAGAGAGCAGTATGCCTGAATTACCAGAAGTTGAAACGGTCCGACGTGGGCTGACCCGCTTAGTACAAGGGGCCACAATCAATCACGTGGACGTCTATTACGCGAAGATGGTCCGGCCCGACGCCGAGATCTTTACGGCTGATCTGATTGGACGCAAAATTGAAAAGATCGATCGGCGCGGGAAGTACTTACTCTTTCGGTTCAGCGGTAACCTCACGATGGTGTCGCACCTGCGGATGGAAGGTAAGTATGATGTGCAGCCGGAGGGAAGTCCGATTCCCACACACACACACGTTATTTTTCATTTGACCGACAATCGTGAGTTGCGCTACAACGATACCCGTAAATTTGGCCGAATGCGCCTGGTCGAGACGGGGACGGAAGACGTCGAGCTGCCGTCGTTGGGCAAGTTAGGACCAGAGCCTACTGCAGACACCTTGACCTTGGCCTATATGCAACAGGTGTTTGGCAAGTCACATAAGGTGGTCAAACCATTTCTGCTGGATCAATCGCGGATTGCCGGACTTGGTAACATCTATGTAGATGAGGTTCTCTGGCTGTCTAAGATCAATCCGCTGACGCCAGCCGATATGTTGACTAAGGATCAGTTGGCCACGCTACGTCAAAATATTATTGCCGAGATTGCCATGGCCATTAAGGGTCACGGGACCACGGTGCATACGTTTTCGACGGCGTTTGGCGAGACGGGCAACTTCCAAAATCACTTGCACGTTTACGGCCACGAGGGGGAACCCTGCGAGCGCTGTGGTACCGAGATTGTGAAGATCAAGGTTGCCCAGCGAGGCACGCATTTCTGCCCCCACTGCCAGCCTTACCCACCAGAGGCATTAGAGGAAATCAAAGATGACTGAGGTGTGGGGCTTAACTGGCGGCATCGCTACGGGTAAGTCGACGGTCAGCCACTGGCTAGGTCTGGCTGGTCTGAAGATTATCGACGCCGATGTCATTGCCCGCCAAGTGGTGGCGCCAGGAACACTGGGACTCCAGCAGATTTGTGCCACTTTTGGCGAAGATTTTCGTCAAGGTGACGGCAGTCTTGACCGTAAAAAGTTGGGGCAGTTAGTTTTTAGCCGACCAGAAGAGCTACATCGCTTAGAAGCGATTACGACCCCGCTGATTCAGGCGGAAATTCAACGTCAATTGGCGCTGTACCGCACTCAGAACGTGACGGGTATCGTCATTGATGCACCGACCTTCTATGAAGTTGGTTACCTGGTCGATCTGGTCGATCACGTGATGGTGGTGGCGACCTCGGCGACAATCCAACGACAGCGGTTGATGGCTCGCAATGGCCTAAGTGAAGCCGCGGCCCAGGCTAGAATGGACCAGCAGTGGCCCATCGCCAAGAAGGTCGCGTTGGCCGATGTGGTCATCGATAACGCGGGAACGATTGCCCAAACGCGCCAACAAGTGGTAGAATGGCTTGACACCACTAATTTAGGCTCATCGGCAGCAGTCTTGGCTGAAGAGCTAGATTAAGTGGCGGAATGTTGGTTGTGTGGATTTAGGACGGCAAAGTTGTTCGTTAACGTACAAGCGATAAGTCGTTTAGTAACATCGTTTGCGGCCACTGGTCACGGATGGTTTCAGTGATGATCAGGAGAGTCTGAACGATAGTGGTAAAAACTAGCTTAGCCGCAGGAGGCCAGGGATGCAGCCAGCCGTGTCGATGATGTTAGCCCGGGCGTTTGGTTTTTCCCGGGGTTACATCATGGGACGTGCTTGGAAACTCGCCGTTACTTGGCGAGGTTTCAAGACGAGGTAAAAGACCGTTTCTCAGGCTTTTACTGGTCCCCACAGCAGGCGGAATCCCTGGCAGCCGAAGGCGACAATTTAAATCAACGTAAAGCGTTAGATAATCAAGTAACCAATGAAAAAATGAGGTGACCAAAATGCAGTGTCCGCACTGTCATCATAATGGATCGCGGGTCGTCGATAGTCGACCGACCGACGATGGACGTGTCATCCGCCGGCGTCGTGAGTGTGAGAGCTGTGGCTTTCGGTTCACGACGTTTGAGCGGGTTGAAGCGACACCGCTGTTGGTAATTAAAAAGAACGGCACGCGTGAGGAGTTCAATCGCGAAAAGATCTTACGGGGCATCATTCGCTCGGCTGAAAAACGGCCGGTGGGGATGGACGTCATGACGAAGATCGTTGATGAAGTTGAAAATAAGATTCGGGCACTCGGTGTCAACGAAATCTCCAGTCAATTGATTGGGGAATACGTGATGAACCGGTTGGTCGACGTTGATGAGATCGCCTATATTCGCTTTGCCAGTGTTTACCGGCAGTTCAAGGATACTGGGGTCTTCTTCAACGAATTAAAAGACATGATGGATAAAGATAAAGCAAAAGCTAAGGACCGGACAGACCGGCAAAGCGAGGCGAAATAAGGCATGGAGGATTCCTGGCACCAATTGCAGCCAAAGACGGGCTTTTTGGTTCGGTTGGCGGATCGGTTGACCGACCAAAGTTGGCAAACCTTAACGCAGCTCTACCAACCGATCATTGGACCGAGTGCCACGGGGCTCTTCTCGGCCCTTTTTTGGCTCCCACAACGCGAGACCTATAAGCGCCACGCTATTTTACTAGCGGAGTTGGGTTTAGACCTAGCTCACCTGTACGCGGCGCGGTTACGGTTAGAGGCAACGGGTCTCCTGACGACGCGGGTAAAAACGGAGGGCGATCTCTCTAGTTTCGTCTACGAGTTACATGCACCGCTTGCGCCGCAGGACTTCTTTAAGGATGACCTGTTGAGTGTTCAGTTGCTGGGCGTCGTGGGTGAGGACCTGTACCAAGCGTTGGTTACGGCGAACACTGTGACGGCAAGGTCCAGTGACGAAGAACAAAATATTACGAAGAACTTTCTGGACGTCTTTCATGTGGATGGTGATGAGTTGCGTGATATCCCCGAAGTGGTGACGAGTAATCGGCAGAATCTAACGACGACTAGTAGCGCGCCGGACTTGTCCGCGGATAAGGTTCAATTTGACTTTAAGCTGTTAGGAGAACTGTTAGAGCGATCCTTCGTGGACACTCGCGCCGTCGGTAAGTACCGTCAGTTATTGCTGACGGAGCACGCGACCTATGGCTTGGATGAACCGACCATGGCTCGCTACATTGGCGAGGCTACGGACTTGGCAACCAACATTTTCAATCCGGAACAGTTCAAGCGCATTGTGGCCCAGGCCTTCGGGTATCAGCATCGCGGCGAGGCAGTGAGCGCACCGGCTAGTTCGGCAGCAAGTATGCCGTCAGCCGCCGCTTCTACAGCCAAGGGTGCTTCCAGCGCCGAGCAGGCCTTGATCAAGGTCGCCAGTGCATCAGCTCCGGTGAAGTTTCTGCAGGGGATCAAGCAGAGTACCGGTGGTTTCGTAACGGATGGCGAACAGCGAATTGTTCGGGACTTGGTAAGTCGACAACTGTTCCCCGAGTCTGTCCTGAATCTGATGATCTATCACGTTTTAGTGGACGAGAACAAGCCAACGTTGAATAAAAATTTATTAGATACGATTGCTAACGATTGGAGCAAGTCTAAGGTTAGTACGCCGGAACTGGCGATTCAAAAAATCAGGGAGCGGCAGCAAGCGCTGAGCAAGCCTCGTCGTTCTCGACGTCAGCAGTCGACGGTCAAGGAGACGTTGCCAGACTGGGCGAAGAAGCCGAGTGGCGCAGCTCAGGCACCAACGACCGCAAAGCTTACTGACGAGCAGCAGAAACAATTACAGCAACGCATTGCGCGACTAGAAGCGCGTAGCAAGGGGAAGGAGGATTAGCAGATGGAAGATTTAAGCAAGACCATGCAAAAGCTCATGAGTCAGCAACATTTGAATGACAATTACCGTCAGTTGATGGCTAAAGTTTACGACGATCCCGAGGTCAATCAGTTTTACCAGGAAAATAAAGCCGAACTGGCCGAGGACGTCATGACCCGTTCGGCGGCGAAACTCTATGAATTCGTTTCGGAACGGGAAAAGTTAGCCAAGGGTGGCGAGACCTTTGCCACCGGGTATGCGCCTCAGCTGATTGTGTCCAATCACCTGATTGACGTGGCCTACGTCCCGACGGCGGATACGCTGGAAAAGCAGGCACAACAGCAGCTTCGCCAGCGGGTGAAGTCAATCGCCATGCCGAAGAGCATTCGTGAGGCAACGCTGGCAAACTTTGACCAGGATACCGACCGGGCCGAAGCCTTGATGGCCGCTTTGGACTTCGTGGATGCTTACGAGGCCAATCCGAAACGGCGGCACCAAGCCCTCTATTTGGCTGGTAGTTTTGGTGTTGGGAAGACCTATTTACTCGCGGCAGTGGCCAACCAACTGGCAACGGATGGGTTCTCCACCACGCTGGTTCATTTCCCAAGCTTCGCGGTTGAAATGAAGAATGCAATTGCCCAGAACGGTGTGGCTGAAAAACTCGATGCCTTGAAGAAGTCACCGGTCCTGATGATCGATGACATCGGGGCAGACGCCATGTCGGCCTGGGTCAGAGACGATGTATTGGGGGTTATCCTGGAATATCGGATGCAAGAGGAACTCCCAACGTTCTTCAGCTCCAATTTCTCCATGGCCCAATTGGAAAAGGAACACCTGCGCATCTCAACACGAGGGGATGACGAACCGCTAAAGGCCCAACGGCTGATGCAACGGATTCGCTTCCTCGCCAGAGAAATCACGATGGTCGGCGTCAACCGGCGGCCGCAGTAGGGCGTTGGAATGGGTTTGACCCCCAGAAAGACTGGGAAATTTGAAGATAAAACGAACCGTCTACGTGGGACTAACTTTTGTGGACGGTTTTATTATTGCTGATTTATTTGAGGCTTTATTGACTGAATATGGCGATTATTTTATCGGTCACGCTAGCTTGGTAAAAAATGGCGGCTCAAACTATGTTAGCTGTGAGGGTGGTGCAAATCGGCCCAGCCGTGGGAATTCACTTGCCGGCGAAGGCTTATGCCGGTTAGTGAATTGGTGTCCCTGAGACTCGTTCCTTAGAGGCTTAGGGATAAGGCTAAAGACCGCGCTATGGCTTTAGCCGTCCGCCCACAGCGTCACGGTTCATTTTCACCATCCCGGAGGCGCGGTCAACCTCAGACAGATCGTTGACCGATATTTTTTTGCCAACACCGCTTGACAATATTTAGTCGCAAGTGTTTAATAGTCAATGAAACCACACGAGCTATGACGAAAGACATGGTGCTCGCGGCGACGTTCACAGGAAGAGTTGGCCTAGCTTGGAAGCCGACTTAGCGCCCGCTAGCATTACCGCTTTCCTAAGCTGTCGGAAGGAAATTTCTGGCCGGTCCGTTCCGTTATCGACGATTAGAGTTCACGGGATCAGTCTCGTGAAAAATATCGGGTGGAACCACGTTAATGACGTCCCCAGTGCCTTCTTTGGCACTGGGGATTTTTTCGTAGTTTGACCCAAAATCAATAAGGGAGATTGAAAATTATGGCAAGTATTTCACTTAAATTTCCAGATGGCAACGTTAAAGAATTCGCTGCTGGTACCACGCCAGAAGACGTTGCTAAGTCAATTTCAATTAGTTTAGGCAAAAAGGCTGTCGCTGCTAAGTTGGACGGCGAGTTGATCGACAACTTGACCCCAATCGCACATGACGGTAGCATCGAAATCGTCACGAAGAGCGATGAAGATGGTCTGACTGTTCTCCGGAACACTACGGCTGCCTTGGTACGGATCGCCTTGAAGAAGGAATTCCCAGCTATTCGTTTGGGCGAAGTTAGTGCCGACGAAGATGGCTTCTACGTGGATACCGACAAGGATGACCAACAAGTCAGTGTTGATGAATTAGACGCCATTGCCGTAATCGTTGAAAAGCTGATTGCCGACAAGGCTGCTATCGAACGCATCGCCGTTAGCAAGGATGACGCTTTGGCTAAGGCCAAGGACGATCCTTACACGACTGACTTGATCAAAGCCGTTGATGGCGACCAAGTTAACTTCTTGAAGATTGGCGACCACGAGATCTTAAGTGACGGTGCCCAATTAGCTAACACGGGTGACGTGAAGAAGTTCAAGTTACTCTCCGTTGCTGGTGCTTACTGGCAAGGCAAGTCCTCAAATCCAATGCTCCAACGGATCTACGGGACGGCCTTCTACAAGCAAGCTGACTTAGACGCTGACTTAGCTAAGCGCCAAGAAGCTCGTGAACGTGACCACCGGGTTATCGGGAACCAACTGGACTTGTTCTTCGTTGATCCTAAGGTTGGTGCCGGCTTACCATACTGGATGCCAAATGGTGCTACCATCCGTCGTACGATCGAACGTTACATCATCGACAAGGAAGTTGCCAACGGTTACCAACACGTTTACACGCCAGTCTTAGCTAACCTGGATCTGTACAAGCAATCCGGTCACTGGGCACACTACCGTGAAGACATGTTCCCACCAATGGACATGGGTGATGGCGAACAACTTGAATTACGGCCAATGAACTGCCCTAGCCATATTCAAATCTACAACCACCACATCCGTTCTTACCGTGAATTGCCATTACGGATCGCCGAATTAGGGATGATGCACCGTTACGAAAAGTCCGGTGCCCTGAGTGGTTTGCAACGGGTTCGTGAAATGACCTTGAACGATGGTCACACGTTCGTTGCCCCAGAACAAATCCAAGACGAATTCAAGAGCATCCTGGACTTGATGGTTAAAGTTTACAAAGACTTTGATATCAAGGACTACACGTTCCGGTTAAGCTACCGTGATCCTAAGAACACTGAAAAGTACTTTGATGACGATGAAATGTGGAACAACGCACAGAAGATGTTGAAGGGTGCCATGGATGACCTTGGCTTGCCTTACGTTGAAGCCGAAGGGGAAGCAGCCTTCTACGGTCCTAAGTTGGACGTCCAAACCAAGACGGCCCTTGGGAACGAAGAAACGCTCTCAACTATCCAATTGGACTTCATGTTGCCAGAACGCTTCGACTTACACTACGTCGGTGCCGATGGTGAAGAACACCGCCCAGTTATGATTCACCGTGGCTTGGTTTCAACGATGGAACGGTTCACCGCTTACCTGACTGAAATCTACAAGGGTGCTTTCCCAACTTGGTTGGCACCTAAGCAAGTTACCATCATTCCTGTTTCCGAAGAAAAGCATGGTGCTTACGCTGACAAGTTAGTTGCTGAATTAAAGGCTGCTGATGTTCGGGTTAACGTCGACAAGCGTGGTGAAAAGATGGGCTACCTGATTCGGGACGCCCAAACGCACAAGATTCCATACACGTTGGTCGTTGGTGAAGACGAAATGGCTAATGGGACTGTCTCTGTCCGGAAGTACGGGGAAGACGACAGTAACTCCATGAGCAGTGACGCCTTCGTCAAGGAAATTCTGAGTGACATTGCTTCATACAGTCGTGAAGAAAACTAACAGGTACTTTTAAAATAAGTTTCTGGCGCATAACCAGAGAATAGAAGGAACGGGGTCACCAGAAATGGTGGCCCCGTTTTTTAGTCTAGCGATACAGGGTGAAAAGTGGTAGCGTGTTAAGTAGGCTGGCCCGATACGTGGGGCTTTAGGCCACATAAATAACTAGTTAATATAGAAGAAGTTGAATTGCTCTTCGGATTCGAGAGGGGGATGTTTGGGATATGTCACAACCCAAAACCAATGTGCTTGCCGTGACGATTGCCATTTACGTGGCAACGTTTGTGAGCGCGATTGAGGGAACTATCGTGTCGACGGCGCTACCTACAATTGTGGGGAACCTGCATGGCGTGGCGTTAATGAACTGGGTGTTTTCAATCTATCTGCTGGCAACAGCGATGGTGACACCGATTTACGGCAAGTTAGCCGATGTGATTGGGCGTAAGCCAGTCATGCAATTTGGCTTGGCTGTTTTTATCGTCGGGTCCGCCATGAGTGGCCTGGCGAATAGCATGCCGGTGCTGATCTTCTGGCGGGCGATTCAGGGGATTGGTGCGGGTGCGCTGCTACCAGTCTCGATGACGATCATTGCCGATATTTATTCACTGGAAAAACGGGCGAAGATTCTTGGTATCACCAACTCCGCCTGGGGGATTGCCGCCGTATTGGCACCTCTGTTGGGTGGCATCATTATCGATAAGCTAAGCTGGCATTGGATCTTCTTCATCAACGTTCCGGTTGGGTTAATTACCATGGTATTATTCCAATTATATTTACACGAGCCCAAGCGATTGCGGACGGAGAGCATCGACTACCTCGGAAGCTTTTGGCTGATGCTGTGTCTACTTAGTCTGATGTTGAGTTTTCAGGTGCTTAGTAGTCAACCCATCAGATGGTGGGGATTCGTCGTCGGGCTGGTCATCAGTGGCCTGAGCCTGTGGCTATTTATCCGGCGTGAACAGCGAGCGGTAGATCCGATCATCTCACTGGAACTCTTCAAGAACCGGCCGTTCATTGTTCAAAATGCAATTGCGACACTGATCAATGGCTATTTGATGGCGTTGACCGTCTACGTGCCAACCTGGGGACAAGGAATTCATGGCGTTTCGGCCTCAGTGGCTGGACTAGCGCTGACACCAAACTCCTTACTGTGGGTGGTGGGGGCATTTGCCACCGGTTACTTCCTAGCAAGATGGACGCCGCGGCGAATCCTCTACTTCAGTCTCTCATTCATTCTAGTGGCGGGGCTTGCTTTGGCCCTGTTGCCAATGAAGGCACCGTTTGGCTGGTTCTTCGTGATCACAGCAATTAATGGGTTTGGTTTTGGGATCGCACTGACGGCCACCACCCTGACCTCACAACGGTTAGTCTCGGCGGAAAATGTCGGGGTTGCAACGTCATTTAACACGCTCGGTCGGACAATTGGGCAGGCACTAATGGTTTCCATCTTCGGTATTATCCTCAACACGGGGATGCAACAGAGCCTACAACATCATCCGGGAACCAGCATGGCGATGATGAATCGATTGATTAATCCCCAAACGGCCAGTGGTCTACCAACACGGCTATTGCCGGCACTACGTCAGGTGTTGTACAATGGTTTGCATTGGGTCTATCTGATTGGCTTCCTGATTGTGGTTCTAACGTTTGTTATCAATCGTTTGGATCATAGTGATGAGATATTGGGTAACGGAGCAGATTAGCTGTCCTGCGTTTCTGAGGCCAATCAAAGTTGGAAAAGCTCACATCCATGTTTAATGACATCACTCTTATTTGTGGTTGGAGTGGACGGCTAGTATCGTGCCAATGGGAAGCGTGGTATGAACTCGTTTCGGTTGGGAAAACTAGTCGTAATTCGTCACGTATTTGTAGCCGCAGGAAGCCAGGGATGGAGCCAGCCGTGATAGTGGCGTTGGTAGGTGTATTTTGCCTACCTACACCACGGGACGAGCTTGGAGATGCGCTGAACTTTGCGTAACTTCAAGTCGAGCCGGAAGCCCGCTCTTTGGCTGTAGGCGGTCCCCACAGCAGGCGGAATTCCTGGAAGCCGGAGGCGGCAGAACGGTTATGCTGATTGAGAGCAAGTTTTCACCAAACAACCGTTGACATGAAACCGGGTAGCTGGTATGATGGTTAAGTTGAGAAATTAAGCAGAGGCTTCCGCTTCTCGCCCTGTGGCTTACGCTGCTGGGCTGGATATGCACGTTAATCCGATTATTTTAGTTGGATTTCTTGCGGGAGCCGTTTGATTATCATCAAAGGTTCCCGCATTTTTTGTGAGTGAGATTCTGCAGTTCTCGAGATTATTTTGGAGGTGGATTACCATAGCAAACGACACGATTGTCAACGAGGGAATTCGAGCACGTGAAGTACGGCTTATCGCTGGAGACGGCGAACAATTGGGTATCAAGACCAAGAGTGAAGCTTTACAGATCGCCGAAGACGCAAACCTCGATTTAGTTCTGGTTGCACCGAAAGCTAAGCCACCAGTAGCCCGGATCATGGACTATGGGAAGTACCGTTTTGAGTTGCAAAAGAAGCAACGCGAAGCACGTAAGAACCAAAAAGTGGTCAGTGTCAAGGAAGTTCGCTTGAGTCCTACCATTGATACCAACGACTTCAACACCAAGCTGAAGAATGCTAAAAAGTTCTTGGCTAAGGGTGAAAAAGTTCGGGTTTCAATCCGGTTTAAGGGTCGGGCAATTACCCATAAAGACATTGGTCGCGAAGTGCTTAATCGCATGGTAGCTGAAACGGCAGACGTCGCAACAGTTGTACAACGGCCAAAGATGGACGGTCGGAGCATGTTCTTAATGCTTTCGCCCATCGCAGAGAAATAGTGTGAATTGATTGGGTAGCATCAAGCTGCCGATTTAAGGAGGAAATTTCGTATTATGCCAAAGATGAAGACTAACCGCGCCGCAGCTAAGCGTTTCAAAGTAACTGCTAAGGGCGGTATCAAGAGTGCCAATGCTTACACGTCTCACCGTTTCCACGGTAAGACCAAGAAGCAACGCCGGAACCTTCGTGGTACCCGGATGATGAACGAAACGACGATCAACACTTACCGTCAATTACTGCAAAAGTAATCCAGTAAGCTGGTCACATATTTTTCGGGTCGACGAAATGTCGACATAATGTTTGAATTGATTTAGGAGGAAAAGATTATGCCACGAGTTAAAGGCGGTACTGTTACACGCGCACGTCGCAAGAAGGTTTTAAAGTTAGCTAAGGGTTACCGTGGTTCAAAGCACCGTTTATTTAAGGTTGCTAAGGACCAAGTCATGAAGGGTCGTCAATACGCCTTCCGTGACCGGAAAGCTACTAAGCGTAACTTCCGTAAGATCTGGATCGCCCGGATCAACGCCGCAGCACGGATGAACGGTCTGAGCTACAGCAAGTTGATGCACGGTTTGAAGTTAGCCAACATCGATGTTAACCGTAAAATGTTAGCTGATTTGGCAGTTAACGATGCTGCTGCATTCACTGCCTTAGCTGAACAAGCTAAGACTGCATTGGCTGCTTAATTCAGTTAATGAGAGAGAGGGACTTCGCATTTTGCGGGGTTCTTTTTTGTTAGAGAGTGGAGCAAGCCGCTTAGATTCTGAGCATTAACGTCATTAAGTGCCCGCTCGGTGGAACCGAGCCGGTGCTTAATGGGGTTAAGCGCAGGAATCTGGCTTGCGGAACTCGTTTCAGAAGCTGCAAGTTTCCGGAAATAATGGCGAGAGAAAGTCTAACTCTCTACATGAGACTAGCCACCGAAGGGCAGCCGCTCTCTCCCGGGACACTTACTAATCAAAAACACCAAAAACCACCAACGACCATAACTGATTACGCCGGCGACAACCCCGCACCACGGAACGTCGTCAGCAACAATCAGTACGAGCAACAATCAATCAGTCGTTGTGTGATTCTTAAAGCGCCACACGGGCGTTCTTAAAATCAGCAAAATTTCCGTTAAAAACGTTTCGCATTCTCAGTCGTTACGAGTAGCAAATTTTGCGAAAATTGCGTATAATGAAATGCTAGACAGCCGATATCGGCAAACGGACGAAGGGGGGCAGTCACCCGCATGGTTTCCGCATTCAAGCCAACGTGGATGGTTACAAATATATACGATTTGACACCGGATCAGTTAAGAGCTCACGGGATTAAAGCCGTGATGACCGATCTGGATAACACCTTAATTGCTTGGAACAACCCTGATGGGACACCTGAATTACGGCATTGGCTAACGATGTTAGAAATGGCCGGCATTCAGGTCATTGTGGTGTCCAACAATAGCCGCGCGCGGGTGGACCGAGCCGTTGCACCTTTTAACTTACCTTATGTACACCGGGCGTTGAAACCTCTGACTTGGGGAATTCGCCGGGCACTTCACCGCTGGAATTTGCGGCGAGAGGAAGCCATTATGGTGGGTGATCAGCTCTTAACGGATGTTTGGTCTGCACATCGTAGTGGGGTCCGAAGTGTCCTGGTGAAGCCGATTTTGACATCGGACGCCTGGGTCACGAAGGGGAACCGCTTATTGGAAAAGGTCGTCATGTGGCGTTTGCGGCATGACTATCCAGAATTAACTTGGCAGGAGGATCTTAATGAACGAAAAACACACTGAACCCGTTTTAGTTGACGGTGAAGCTTTGCACTGTATTGGGTGCGGAGCGGAGATTCAAACAACGGACAAGACGGCACCGGGCTACACGCCCCAGTCGGCTTTAGAAAAGGGTATGGAAAAAGAGGAAGTCTATTGTCAACGGTGCTTCCGCTTGCGGCACTACAATGAAATTGTGCCCGTCGGTTTGACCGATGACGACTTTCTGAATTTATTGACCCAAATTCAAGACGCCAACGCGCTGATTGTCTACGTTGTGGACATCTTTGATTTCAACGGTAGTGTGATTCCTGGATTGCACCGGTTTGTGGGTGAGAACCCAATCTTACTGGTCGGCAACAAGGAAGATCTTTTGCCTAGCTCTTTGAAGCGCAGCAAGCTCAAAGACTGGATTCGGCAACGGGCCAACGAACAAGGCTTGCGGCCAATTGACGTGACCTTGTTGAGTGCCAAGACGAACCAGTCCGTGGACCAATTGTTGGAATTGATCAACAAGTACCGCGGCGATCGGGACGTTTACGTGGTTGGGGTGACCAACGTTGGGAAGTCCACGTTGATCAACCAAATTATTCGGCAAAATACCGGGGTCAAGGACCTGATTACCACGTCCCGTTTTCCTGGCACGACGTTGGATAAGATTGAATTACCTTTGGATGATAACCACGTCTTGGTCGACACCCCTGGGATCATTCAGAACCAACAGATGGCACACTTCTTGGATGGCAAGGACCTCAAGCTTGTGGCGCCACAAAAGCAGATCAAACCCAAGACTTACCAATTGAACGATCAACAGACGTTGTTCTTTGGTGGGATTGCGCGGTTTGACTACACCAACGGGCCGAAGAGTGGCTTCATTGCTTACTTTGAAAACAACTTATATATTCATCGGACTAAGCTGGAAAATGCGGATGACTTCTACACGCGCCAATTGGGGCAACTGTTGACGCCACCACAACCTGAAAACAAGGATGATTTTCCGCCACTGGTTCCACATGAATTTAAAACAACTGTGAAGAGCGACCTGGTCTTTGAAGGCCTAGGTTGGATCACCGTTCCAGCCGGCGTCAATGTTACCGGTTGGGCACCTGCAGGCGTCGGCGTATTGGTCCGGCGCGCAATGATTTAGATAGATGGAGGAAAACAACGTGTTACGAGGGAAACAAAAGAGATATTTACGTGCTCACGCACACGCCATGCACCCCTTATTTTCTGTGGGTAAGAATGGCTTAACGTCGGCTTGGTTGGAACAATTGACCGGTGCCTTAGAAAATCGCGAATTAATCAAGATCAATCTCCAACAGAGTGCGGAAGCCACGGTTGAAGAAACCAAGAACTTTATCGAACAGGGAACGGACATTCAAGTCGTTCAAACGATCGGTCGGGTACTGGTTCTTTACCGTCCCGCAACGAATGAAGAAAACCAAAGAATTTCATCAGTCGTTGAAAATATGTAGGAGGTCTGGCAGTCGTGGTAAAAATCTCAGAACAAACGAGTACGCAGGTGGCTACCCAGATGGCGGCAACCGCTAAGAAACGCCGAATTGGTATTCTTGGGGGGACGTTTAATCCGCCACATTTGGGTCACCTGGTAATTGCCGATCAAGTCGCCACGCAATTGGGACTTGATAAGGTTTTATTTATGCCCGATGCTGAACCGCCTCACGTTGATAAGAAGCTGGCGATTCCGGCTGCCGACCGCGTGGCAATGGTCAAGGCGGCAATCAAGGATAATCCCCGGTTCGATCTGGAGCTCACCGAGGTCCAACGCGGTGGGAAGAGTTATTCTTACGATACGATGTTACAGCTGACGCAGCAACATCCGGAAAATCAGTATTATTTTATCATTGGTGGTGACATGGTGGCTTATTTGCCGAAGTGGTACCGCATCAATGACCTGATTAAAATGGTGCAGTTCGTGGGTGTCTGCCGCCAAGGCTTCACTCGTGAATCACCGTATCCCGTACTGTGGGTGGACGTGCCAAGCATTGGCATCAGTTCAACCATGATTCGTGATCAAATCCGCCGGGGACAGTCGGTCCGTTACTTGGTACCGACCATGGTGGACCTCTATATAAAGGAGCATCTGTTATACCGTGACTGAGCTAACTTATAAAGAAAACATTTTTCCCGGCACGCGGCAGGAGCTGATTGACCGGATTTCAGACCAATTACGGCCAAAGCGATTCCAACACGTCTTGCGGGTTGAACAAACAGCTCTAGAACTGGCTGCTAAGAACGACGTTGACGCGGAGAAGGCCAGCATTGCTGGTTTGATTCACGATTACGCAAAGCAGCGGCCCGATGCCGACTTCATTGCCGCAATCAAGGCTTATCAATTGGATGCCGATTTGCTCAACTATGGCAATGCCATTTGGCACGGCCTCGTGGGTGCGGAGTTGATCAAGCGTGAGCTACACATTTACGATGAAGATATCTTAAATGCCGTGCGACACCACACGACCGGGGACGTCTATATGACGCCACTGGAACAAGTGGTCTACATGGCCGACTACCTGGAACCTGCACGGGACTTTCCAGGCGTCGATGAAGCTAGAAAGATTACGGCTAAAGATCTCGGGGCTGGTGTGGCCTATCAGGCGCAACACACCCTGCAGTATTTGGTCGAAAACGGCTTGCCCGTGTACCCCAAATCATTAGAAACTTACAATGCTTGGGTACCACGGTATCAGAAATAAAGCACCAAAATTCGAGAGGAGCAATTGCATGGATAGCAAACAAGTCTTAGAAATTGCAGTCAAGGCTGCAGAAAGCAAGCGGGCAGAAGACATGACCGCTTTAGATATGCGGAAGGTCAGCCTGATGGCCGACTACTTCCTGATTGTGGACGCCAACTCAAGTCGGCAGGTCCAAGCCATCGTTGACGAGGTTGAAGACCAAGTTAGTGCCAATGGCGTTACCATCAAGGACGTTGAGGGTAAGAGCAGTGCCAACTGGATCTTGATCGACTTAGGCGACGTGATCGTCCACGTCTTCCAGAAGGAACAACGGAGTCACTACAACTTGGAAAAGCTGTGGTCCGATGCCCCTGAAGTTGATTTGACCGAGTGGGTAGAGGCTGAAGCATGATCTATCAGTCCTTTGCTGAGCTTTACGACGAATTGTTCGATCCAGCCATGTACGACCAGTGGCTGGATTTTGTCGCCCAACGTGTCAGTCCCGCGGACGGCGAGTTACTCGACCTGGCCTGTGGGAGTGGTCGCTTAGGGGTCTTATTGGCCCAGCGTGGCTACCAAGTTAGTGGGTTGGATCTCTCTGAGGAAATGTTGGCGCTGGCCGCTAAGCACGCTCAGGAGGCCGACGTGACTATGCCACTCATGGCGGGTGACATGCTCGACCTGACGATGATCGGTGAATACCAGACGGTGACTTGTTTTGCGGATTCCTTCTGTTATTTACCGGATCTGAACGCTGTTACGGCGGCTTTCCGGCAGGTCCACGACCACTTAACGGTGGGCGGTAAGTTCTTGTTTGATGTGATTACGCCACACCAAACGGATGACGTTTATCCGGGCTACATGTATAATTACGTCGATGACACGCGGGCCTTTATCTGGACCAGCTATGGCATCGAAGACGAAGAACACGCGGCTGAGCATGATCTGACCTTCTTCACGCAAAATGAAGAGACCGGTGACTACCATAAGGTTACGGAACTGCACCATGAGCGGACGTATGCGTTACCTGACTATCAGGCAGCGTTGAAGGCCGCTGGGTTAACGGTGCAACGGGTCAGTGCTGACTTTGGCAATGCCGAAGTTGCGGCAGATACCACGCGTTGGTTCTTCGAGGTAACACGGGAGGCGTAGGCATGGCGTTACAAGCTGTGGGCATCATTGCGGAATATAATCCATTTCATAACGGCCACGCCTACCAGGTGGCACAAGCCAGAAAAATGACTGGGGCCGACGTTGTGGTTGCGGCGATGAGCGGCAACTGGGTTCAGCGCGGAGAGCCCGCACTCATGGACAAGTGGCAACGCGCACAGGCCGCCATTGCGGGTGGCGTGGATCTCGTGGTTGAACTTCCCACGGCAAGTGCCGTCCAACCGGCACATCTGTTTGCGAGCGGTGGGGTTAGCCTGTTGGCAGCCATGGACTGTCGCTGGCTGGTCTTTGGCAGTGAGCATCCCGAGATGGACTATGACCAATTGATGGCGCATTTGCCCAGTGACCCGGCCACGTTTAAACGTTTTGATCAGACCTATGCGTCCTTGTTTCAAGGCTATCTACGCGAGCAAACGGGGATTACCCTGAATGCCGCTAATGATATTCTAGGGTTCTTCTATGCGCTGGCAAATCGTCGGCAAGGGAATCCGTTGGAATTGTTAGCGTTGGCGCGCAAGGGGAGTCAGCATAATGATCAAACGATTGCGGCGACCAGTGCTTTTGCCAGTGCTACGTCGATTCGTTCGGCGGCGCTCACGGGTGACTGGGACGCGGTTGCGGCCGTGGTGCCGGCAACGACCCTCGCAATACTGAAAGATGCGCAGTTGACCAGTTGGGAAGACTTCTGGCCCAATCTACGATATCAGTTGGTGAGTGGGGACGTGGCCGATTTGCGGCAAGTGTACCAGATCACCGAGGGTGTTGAGTATCGACTGAAACGCGCCGCGCTACCGAGTGCCACGTTTGCGGAATTCATGCACGCGGTGAAGACCAAGCGTTACACTTACACGCGGTTACAACGGCAGTCGGCTTACTTGTTGGGGCAGATGAAGCCCGCCGAGATGGACCCACAGCCGCAGTATCTGCGGGTGCTGGGTTATTCGGCAGCTGGGCAACGGTACCTGCATCAGATCAAGAAGCGGGTGAACCTGCCACTGATTAGTCGGGCTGATCGTGATTGGCAGCGCGGTCCCGGTGAACTGGATGATCGGCTGGGTGCGCTACGGACGTTAATCACGGGGATTCCCCAAGATTATGGCCGAATTCCGGTAAAAATAACGCTTTCAGAGTGACTATCAAGGAAATTACCTTGACATCACATTTTTTGACAGGTATAATTTATCACGTTGCATTGGAGGAATTGCGATGAAATGGTCGTTGACCGAACTGCGAAAGAATCACCGAAACGATCCGTTGATGTTCGATGAAACCTTGGATTTAAAGGCGGACTTAATCGAACGTTACGGTAACGATGTGTTAGATGTCGGTCCCGTCCACGCTAAGGGCTTAGCGTCCGTTGTGGAAGGTGGCGACGTTGTGATTGTCGCACAGGTAACGGCGGACTTAACAGTGCCGTCAAGCCGGTCATTAGCACCGGTCGATTTACCTGTTAGTTTCAAAATGACGGAATTTTATGTTTCTGACCCGACCGCAACGCAACGGTTTGAGAAGACCGATGTTGTGATGGTGGTCACCGATGACCAGATTGATTTAGACAAGGCCGTCGGGGATAACATTATTTTACAGATTCCGATGCACATTCTTTCTGACGCTGAGCAACAAGGCGAAGCGATGCCCACTGGTAAAGATTGGGAAGTCGTTTCCGAAGAGAACCTTGAAGCAGTTGAGAAGGAAAATCAATCAGTTGATCCACGTCTTGCAAAGTTAAAGGATTTCTTCCCTGATCAGGATGATCAATAATCCTCTTTGTAAGCCTTAAAAATTTTTTCACTAGTGGATATAATTTTATTTGAAGGAGGTGTTTTCTTTGGCTGTACCAGCACGGAAAACGTCTAAGACGAAAAAAGCTATGCGTCGTGGTCACATCAAGTTAACCACGCCTAATTTAACTGCTTGCCCTAACTGTGGTGAATTACGTAAGTCACACATGGTTTGCCCAAGTTGCGGTTTCTACGATGGCCGTCAGGTCGTTGCAACGAAGACTGCAAGTAACAACTAATTTAATTTAGGAAGAAACTCCCATGAAGTCCGCGGCTTCTGGGAGTTTTTTTGCGCATTCAACGGTGGTTTGCTTTGCGCAGAGTCAGTGAAAAAAGGTATAATAACGACACTAACGTAAATTTGAGGAGTGAAATTTTGGCAATTAAATTAATCGCGACCGACTTAAACGGGACGCTACTGCACAATGACCAGACTTTCAACCAGTCCCTGTTCCGGGAGACCCTGCAGGCTTTGGGTCAACGAGGAATTCGGCTGGTGCTATCCTCTGGCAACCAGTTTACTCATTTGGAAAAGTTGTTTCACGACGTCATGGCTGATAATCTGGCCATTGTAGCCGAGAACGGGGCCTCCATCTACTTACAAGGAAAGCAGGTCTTCGACGGCAGTCTGAGTGCTGAAGACTTACACCACTTTGTGACCGTTGATCGCCATCAGGACTTTCTGAAGTCCGCCTATGTTATTCTGGTGGGGCAACAGGGCTCTTACACAGAAACGGGGGCACCGCAGGTATTGATCGATGCCGCCGAGAAATTTTACGACAATCTCCACCAGGTCGCTGATTTGGGTACCGTCGAAGATCGGATCAAAAAGATAAGTATTTCCACGGCACCTGGGGAAGCAACCAAGCTGGTGGCTGACCTGAACGCTTACTTCGATGGCAAGCTACAGGCCCATGACAGTGGTTACGGTGTGGTTGACGTGGTTGCTGCCAATGTTGGCAAGTTGCCAGCTGTGCAGTGGTTAGCTGACCGCTGGCATGTGACCGCTGACGAGATCATGGCTTTTGGCGATGGTGCTAATGATGTGCCACTGCTGCAATTTGCCAAGCAAAGTTGGGCCATGTGTAATGCCCCAGTTAGCGTTCAGGATACGGCTACCCGCGTGACTAGTGTGGATAATGAGCACGATGGTGTATTAACGACGATTCAATCAGCATTGATGGTGATGTAGTTAGGGTCATAGAACTAGCGGAGGGTAGTAATGGACAACTTTTTCTTTGATTTTGACAACACGTTAGCCGATTCTAGCAATGTCGCCGTGCTGGCGACGCAGCGGGCATACACGGCAAAGGGATTGGCGATGCCCACACGTGAGGCCATTGTCGGCTACATGGGGGTGCCGATTGAGGTGTCTTTTGCGAAGATGGCGACGGTCAGTCTGGACGATGCCGCGCTGGAAGACTTGTTTACCGAATTTCGCAAGCAGTATCAACGTGCGGAGACGACCGGAATTACCTTGTTTGATGGGATGGCGGCCACAATTGCTGAACTCAATCAGCGGGGGAAACGTCTGTACGTGGTCTCCAGTAAAAACTCGGTACCTCTGCAGAGAAACCTCAATCAGGTTGGCCTGGGCCAATCGTTTGCGGCCATCAGTGGGTCCGATATGGTGGCACACTACAAGCCGGCACCGGATGGCGTGATCAACCTGCTGCGGCGATTTGACTTGGATACTGCCCACAGCGTGATGATCGGGGATGCCAAGTATGACATTCGAATGGGTCACAATGCGGGTGTCGCGACGGCCGGGGCAATGTGGGGCGCTGCTGACCCGATGGCTGTTAAAGCTGAAAAACCGACGTATCTCTTGGATACGCCGGCAGAATTACTTAATTTGTAAGAGGGTGGCGTTTAAGCTGTAATGGCTTGAACGCTTTTTTTATTACCATGCTTTTGGTGGGGTGCGCAGGAGTCAATGATCTTGATCGATGTAACTTGGAGTCTTGTAATTGAATTCTAATAGGCAAGATATTAGCTAATCAAACCGCAGCCCAATAACATCAAAGATTAAAATATAATGATGCTTATAATTGCGGCTGTCAATTTTAACCGGCTAGCCGGTTATTTCTGACCGAGCTTACAAGTTTCTCTAGGATTTTACGTATAAGGCGGCTAAACTGGTACTAATTGAATCGCAAACAAAGGAGAAATTAAGGCATGGGGAAACGACGGTTGCTACTGGTGGTCATGTTGGTCGGACTGATTGGACTCGTGCGGTGGGGGATGCCGCAGAATTTTGGTTTTTCAATGATGCGCGTGAATCGTGTGGTCCATCAGTTGGAGACGCGGCTACCAGATGGGCAGGACCAGGCGGGAACTCCGGTCGAGAAGATTGCTGCGGAGCACCCGCTACACAGGACATATTACTATCACTTCGCCGGTAGCGTGCCGGTCAACGTGCGCCCCATATTTGAGGAGGCCGTGACGGTCTATAACAAGACGGGCCTGGTTGAGCTGATTGCTGGTAAACCACAGCAAAAGCAAAATGGGATTACATTCTTCACGTACCATAAGGAAACTTCGACGCAGCCTAATTTTCTAGAGTTGGGTGAGGGTGGCCCCGAGATTCGACGTTACGTGGGCTTGGGGAGCTATACGATTAATCGGGCACGAGCTGGCCTAAATTTGGCGCATCCTGAAGCCGGCATTCGCCCTTCAGTGGCAATCCATGAGCTGGGTCACGCAATCGGCTTGGAACACAGTAAAAGTCGGCAATCCATCATGTATCCGTTGGATCAGGGGCACGAACGACTGTCGGCCGCCGATCGAAAGACGTTGCGGGTGCTGTATGCGCAGAATGGGTAAAAGTCATTTATTGGACGAAAAGAGCAAGTCCGATATGGGCTTGCTCTTAACTTAGGGAATTAATCAATGAGATTTTCATCAACTGGTAAAACTTTTGCTGGAATGAAGAAATCATTAATTTCTCGAATCTTATTGGGATCAACCTTAAAGTGACGATCATAGGTCAGCAGGCCATTAACTTCTTGTTCAACGTCACATAGTTGAGTGTAGCAGAAACCAACTATGCTTCGGGAGTTGGCGATGCCTTTGATTACACGTGTATATGCTTTCAAGTAATCTTCATCTGAGGAGGCTGTTGTATAGCCCCACCCTTGGTCGTCAGAGGCCTTCTTGTAGGCAATTCCGCCACATTCAGACAAGACTATCGGTTGGCCGGTGTAATGATATCCTTTGGCGAAAATGCTCCAGGCCCCGGGTGGCTGCGCGATAAGTTTCTGCCAACTAGAGAGTGTGTCTACAAAGTATTTATATTTTTCGGGTTCATCAGCATTTCCTTGGGCGTAGTTATGAATGCCACAAATATCGGTAACGGTTTGCTCCCAGCCATCATTTGATGAGACTAATCGCGTATTATCTAGGGTATGGATAAGATGGTATAAAGTTTGAGCGTAGTGCTGTTGTTTTAGGTCTTGATGAATCTGAGGGACCCCCCAGCTTTCATTAATAGGGACCCAAGTGATAATAGATGGATGATTAAAGTCACGCTCAATAATTTCTTCCCATTCAATGATAGTTCGCGAAATTGCGGTATTTGTGAAGGCAGGTGCAGCTGCGCACTCTCCCCAAACAAGATAGCCCAGTCTGTCAGCCCAATACAAGAAACGTGGGTCTTCAACCTTCTGATGCATACGACAGCCATTGAATCCCATCTTTTTGGACATTTCAATATCGCGTTTGAAGTCATTATCATCTGGCGCCGTTAGCAATCCTTTAGGCCAATAACCTTGATCCAGAACTAGCTTTTGATAGATAGGACGATTGTTGAGGTAGATTGATCCCTCCTCGGAGTGGATCTTGCGCATACCAAAATAACTTTTGACTTCATCTTTGGAAAGTCCATTTTCGGTTAGATCCACTTCACAGTCAAACAATGTGGGATGGGTAGGAGTCCAAGTCCATCCGTCATTATGAAACATCGTTCTAAAAATATGGTGGTCGAAAAGGTTAACTGTTGTTTCAAAATCGTTTAATTCTGGTTCAATACTTATTTTGGTAAGCTTAGTATTGTCTTTTGAAATTGTTATATTGACTGTTCTGTCAGAACTTGAATCTGATAGTTGACCAGTAATGTTGATAGTTCCTTGATCGATGTCAGGATGGAATTTGAGTGAAGTAATCCGGTGTTTACTAACGGGTTCGAGCCAAACTGTTTGCCAAATTCCTGTAGTGCCAGTATAGAAGATGGAGAAACTGTGACCAACCCAATTCTGCTTTCCCCGAGGTTGCTCTTCATCTTTTACAGAATCTTTAACGCGAACTACTAGGGAGTGATTCTGAAGTTCAGTGAGATAGGGTGCAATGTTAAAAGTGAAGCTAGTTTCACCACCTGTATGACTGCCAACTAATTGGCCATCCACCCAAATAGTAGCTAAATAGTCAACTGCCCCAAAATGCAGAAGTAAGTCTTCGTTGTTTTGAAACTGATATTTAAACTGCCGTTGGTACCAGACAACTTCATGTGGTGTGAGACTGTGAATGCCGCTTAACTGACTTTGATAGGCAAATGGGACTTGGATTGTCTGTGAAAAATCATGTTTCTTCCACCATTCTTCTTTTAGCCCAGTATTTGTATCATCGTAATCGAATGTCCATTGTCCGTTTAGGTTTATCCATTCTTTTCGTTTGAACTGTGGTCTTGGATACTCTGTTCTTAGCATAATTAACCTCCGTCTAATACCTATTTGACACTTTTGATCAACATGATAATGCCACCACCGACGAAACAAATCAGCGTTTCAACTGGAAAGATTGCGTGGTAACCCAACAATGAGATAATGATGGCCGCGACGATTGGCCCAAGTACCATGCCAGCAGTATTCGCTAAATTAATAATACCTAAGTCCTTAGCGGCGTTTTGTTTGCTTGGCAGTACTTGAATGTTTAAGACTTGGTCAACGGAACTATAACAGCCCATCCCAATACCTGCGATAATCCCGTAGGCAATCATGGTCCAAGGCTTAGGATCAATAAATGGTAAGAAAGCACCTACACCTAAAAGACCAGTGGTGATGGCAACCGGTAGTTTAACGCGATGAATCTTATCGGTAATGGGGCCGATAATAGCCGGACAAAATATCCCAGTGATCATTAGGCAGGTTGACATAAGAGTCAACGTTCTTGCAGATGCAGAGGCATTTAGGTTCATGTAATCTTTTAGAATGTAGAGTTGATAGCCAACAATAATGTACTGTCCAGTAACCATAAGTAATTTACCGATTAGCGCCATATAGTAATCTTTAGCGTTATGTACAGGGACTTTGAAGTTCGATAGGATTTCTTTAGCACTTACTTTGGTTTGTTCGGCTTCACGGTTCGAAGGCTCGTGTGCAAGCCATGCAGAAACTAAGCCTAAAATTAATGCCCATCCAGCAAAGAAGATGATCCCTTTTTCAACGCTATTTAAGAATTGGGCGGCGATTACACCGGATCCATAATTTCCGACAGCCATTCCGACTGCGTAGAATGATGAAATAGATCCTTGCCATTTTTTCGGTACCCGGTCTGATATTTGTGCAACCATTGGGGCAACGACACCATTTGAGGCAATCTCAAACAAGGCCCACATAACTAGCATCATTGTGATATTTTTGGAGAGTGCCAGTAAGACTAAAAAGATGGCTGAAACGAGTGAGTTTCCAATGATCCAAGGCGTTCGCCGTCCATATTTACTACGAGTCATATCGGAGAGAGCCCCAAAAACGATATTTGCAATAGTTGAAACAGTCATTGCAACGGTTGAGAAAAGAGCAACCAATGCGACTTTATGTGCGGGATCGATAACGCCAATTTGGCTGGGAAGCAGTGTTGCTGCTAATCCGACGTATGCACCAAGCCAACCGGCGGGGCCAACCAATAACGCCATTCCTAGTTTTGAAGGGAACTTCGAATTACCGTTACTGACTTCACGATTAGGTAAATCTTTATGAGCTTCCATAATTATCCTCCATATTCTTCACTAGATAGTTAACTATCTTAAATCTAATTTGTAGGCCTGAATTAAAAATAGCATGTATAGAAAGCGATTTCAATGCTATAATAGCAAGGATTAGAGATATTCTAAAAGAATCAAATAACGTGAATTGAATGTTCTGAATTTCGAACATACTTAACTAAAATGGAAAGGAAATGAGTATGGAGCTAGATATTAGCAAGGCATCGTTGCCGGTATTTCAGGCCTTATCATCGGATATTAGGTTAGAAATTATTCGGCGCGTTGGCGAGGGGACGCATACAGCATCACAACTTTCTCATGAGATGTCGTTGAGTGAATCTGCAATTTCTAAGAATTTGAACATTTTGATAAAGGCCGGACTGTTAGCTAAAAAGACATCAGTGGATAGTCGGAAGAAAGATTTGAAACTTGCCGTCCAAAATATTAACGTTCATTTACCGTCTATTTTATTTCCAAAGTATAAAAAATTAATGTACGATATTCCAATTGGAAGCTACTTTGAAATTGAAAATATCACATCTAGTTGCGGACTAGCTAGTAGTGAGCAGGTTATTGGAAAGTTTGATGATTCAAATGCTTTTTTATCACCGGAACGGTTTAAAGCGGATTTGATATGGTTTACGAATGGTATGGTTAAATACCAGTTGCCTAACCAGATTCCACGGGGAGCCAGTCCTAAACTAATCGAAATTTCGTTTGAGATTTCGTCTGAGTTCCCTGTTTCGAATAATAATTGGCCTTCTAATATTGGTTGCTGGGTGAATGATAAATTTGTTGGAAGCTTTATCGTCCCCGGTAATTTTTCGGACGTTAGAGGACGGTTAACACCTGAATGGTGGGCTAATGATTTAAGCCAATATGGTCAGTTGAAACATTTAAGAATCAACGATGAGAGCACCGGGGTAGATGGGCAGCAAATCTCTGATGTGACGCTTGAACAGCTGGGACTAGATGAATCAACGAGTATCAGTTTGACTTTGGGGGTGCTTGAGACAAATGGTGAGAACCACGGCTTGACGTTGTTTGGTCAGAAGTTTGGGAACTATAGTCAGGGAATTAATGTAGCCGTCTATTTTGCAACGGAGGAGCATTCTTGAGAGAAGTTACAGTACTTCTGTTCACGAGTCTCCAGTTCTTGGGAGTGCTACAAGTTTCGAGACTATCGAGTAAGCGGAGCACTGCTCGTTTGATCGTATCTGCTTAGCTTGAGTTTCTTGGCGACTGTCGTTTTAGGCGTAAACGTGGCTGCTGAATATAGCCAGCATCATGCCGATGTTGTCTTTGGTTATGGGCACACGACTTTTCAGCGAGCTATCACGAGCAATTTTTCTTCGTTGCTGCCATTGCAGGTCTCAGTCTAATTGCAGTCCTCGTTTCACTGGTTAAGTCGATAGCGGATGTGGTAGGCGAGTAGCCAGCATTGATTAAGTTATGCTGGCGGTGAAGGAAGTTCTTTTTGCTAAGTTGAAAATAGGTTGAGTTGCCGGATAGCTAGGAGTAATGTTCAAGTAATTTGAATGGATAGGTGAGAGTTCAGATGATGAATCCTCACCTATTTTTTATGAATCAAGTCCGTTATATGGATCAATTACTGATAAGATGTGAGAAATTGGGTTAGGGGATGTCCATAAGAAGATGGGCGCTCCAGTTATGAAAAAAATAATATTTGTCAGCGAATTTCCGCATTTTTATCAGGTTTAATTCTCGTGAGCAAACTCAACCGAACAATCCTCAAAGTCTGGTATACTTGGTTCCGGTAATTAACGCGGCTATGAACACTTGTGGCCCGCAAGTAGTTGCCAAATGACGCAAAATCCGACCGGCGAAGAACCGACAGACCTTGGTCGATTGAATGGTGGGTCAGTCAAATTTCGAAGAAGAATCGGCTTTTTCATAAATTGGACCGTATCAATTTACAAAAAGGTTGACTTTTCGACAAAATTTAGTATGATGAAGAAGTACAAAATTAACCTCTAATGATTTCTGTTAATTGTTTAGAAGGATGTTATTCAACGAAGGAGTGTAAAATTCATGGCAGTAGATTACGATTCCAAGTCATACTTGGAAAAGGTTGACGCCTGGTGGCGTGCTACAACGTATCTTTCCGGTGGTATGATTTTCCTGAAGGACAACCCATTGTTCTCAGTTACCAACACACCAATCAAAAAAGACGACGTTAAGGTTAAGCCTATCGGACACTGGGGTACTATCTCAGGACAAACTTTCCTGTATGCCCACGCCAACCGTCTGATCAACAAGTACGGCTTGAACATGTTCTATATCGGTGGTCCCGGTCATGGTGGCCAAGTTATGGTAACCAACGCGTACTTAGACGGTACCTACACTGAAGATTACCCTGAAATTACTCAGGACCTCGAAGGTATGGCACGTCTGTACAAGCGGTTCTCATTCCCAGGTGGGATTGGTTCTCACATGACTGCACAAACGCCTGGTTCTCTTCACGAAGGTGGAGAACTTGGTTACTCTCTGTCCCATGCTACTGGTGCCGTATTAGACAACCCAGACCAAATTGCATTTACTGTAGTTGGTGATGGTGAAGTTGAAACCGGCCCTGCCATGACTGCATGGAACTCCATCAAGTTCTTGAACCCTAAGAACGATGGTGCCGTATTACCTATCCTTGACGTAAACGGCTTCAAGATTTCCAACCCTACTATCTTCTCACGGATGAGCGACGACAAGATCGCCAAGTTCTTCGAAGGTTTAGGTTGGTCTCCTCGCTTCCTCGAAAACGACGATATCCATGATTACATGACTTACCACGAAAAAGCTGCTAAGTTATTTGACCAAGCTATCGCTGACATCAAGCAAATCCAAAAAGACGCCCGTGAAAACGGCAAGTACGAAGACGGTGAAGTTGCCGCTTGGCCTGTTGTTATTGCACGCTTACCAAAGGGTTGGGGTGGTCCACAAAAGAACCCAGCCGGCGAACCAATTGAAAACTCATTCCGTGCTCACCAAGTTCCGCTTGGCTTGAGCCAAAACAACTTCGATGAATTACCAGAATTTGAAGACTGGATGAACTCATACAAGCCAGCCGAATTATTCAATACTGATGGTTCATTGAAGGCAGAAGTTGCCGACTTCGCACCTAAGGGTGACAAGCGGATGGCTTCTAACCCAGTTGCTAACGGTGGCCGTGCGCGTGGCGAAAAGCCTGAAACGCTTGACTTACCTAACTGGAAAGACTTCGCTAACGACATCAACGAAGATAACCGTGGGACGAACTTGCCAGATGGCAACCGGAACATGGATATGAACGTTCTGTCAACCTTCTTTGCTGGCGTTGCCACTAAGAACCCAACGTCATTCCGGATCTTCGGACCTGACGAAACGATGTCTAACCGTCTCTGGGAAATGTTCAAGATTACGAACCGTCAATGGATGAGTAAGGTCAAGGAACCAAATGACCAATACGAAGCTCCAGAAGGCCGTATCTTGGATGCCCAATTATCAGAACACCAAGCTGAAGGTTGGCTTGAAGGTTACACCTTAACTGGTCGTACCGGTGTGTTCACGTCTTACGAATCATTCTTGCGGGTTGTCGACTCAATGACGACGCAACACTTCAAGTGGATCCGTCAAGCTGCTGCTGAACCATGGCGTAATGATTACCCATCATTGAACCTGGTTTCAACTTCAACTGTATTCCAACAAGACCATAACGGTTACACCCACCAAGATCCAGGTATGTTGACTCACTTGTCCGAAAAGAAGTCTGACTTCATTCGCCAATACTTGCCAGCAGATGCTAACTCACTCTTGGCTGTATTTGACCGGGCCTTCACTGACCGTCAAAAGTTGAACCATATCGTTGCTTCTAAGCAACCACGTCAACAATGGTTCTCTGTTGCCGAAGCTGAAGAATTAGCTACTAAGGGTCTTAAGACTATCGACTGGGCTTCCACTGTTGCTGAAGGCGAAGATGCTGATATCGTCTTTGCTTCTGCCGGTGTTGAACCAACCATCGAAACTCTTGCTGCTCTTAGCTTGGTTAACAATGCATTCCCATCTGTTAAGATGCGTTACGTCAACGTTGTTGAATTGGAACGTCTTCAAAAGAAGAACGGCCCTCTGAACGACGAACGTGCATTGAGCGATGCTGAATTCACGTCATTCTTCGGCGAATCTGGTACGCCAGTTCTGTTTGGCTTCCACGGTTACGAAGACTTGATCGAATCATTCTTCTACGAACGTCAACACTTAGGCTTACACGTTCATGGTTACCGTGAAGATGGTGATATCACGACTGCTTACGACATGCGTGTATACTCCGAATTAGACCGGTTCCACCAAGCTAAGGATGCTGTTAACACGTTAGTTGCTAACGGTGTTGTTGACAAGGCTGCTGCTGCAGACTTCGACAAGAAGATGGATGACATCTTAGCTAAGCACATGAAGATCACTCGTGACGAAGGTCATGATATCGAAGAATTCACTAAGTGGCAATGGGCCCCATTGAAGAAGTAATTTCTTCAATCTGAATTTTTCAAAAGAGGATTACTCCCAATCGGGGGTGATCCTCTTTTTTTCGCGGTAACAATAGTGATCCTTTCACGATACATCAAAACGACCAAGTCTGTTCAAAAGGCTTGGTCGTCTTGGTTTAGTTAAACGGGCGCTATACTCCAGCCTTGATCAAATTCCAAATACGTTCAAAGCGTTGCGCATAGTCTGGGTCGTTCCAAGTCTCCTTAAAATTTGGCAGGGTGAAGATAGCGAAGGTGGCTAGGATAGACTCGGCCTGCACGTTGTGGGGGTCATCGTAGCCCATGATTTGGGAGACAATCGTGTATGCCGGAATCAGGACCTCGCGTAACGCCTGAGGATTGCTGTCGATGTAGCGGGTATTGAGTGCAAACATCTGGGGATTGGTGTTGTACGCGTGCTTCTTAGCCGTCACGAAGGCCCACAGCCAGTCGTGTAGCTGTGATTGCGGCGTAGCAATCGGATCGCATTGAATCTGGTCGATGATTTCTCGTTGGAACCAGGCCGCCGAGACTGCCTCCCAGAGGGCTTGCTTATTTTGGAAATGTTTATAGAGGGCGGCATGCGTCATGCCAAGTGCTGTGGCAATTTGAGCCAGCGTTACCTCAGCGTTACCGGTCTCTTGGATTAGGCGTTCAGCCGTGCTGAGAATCTTTTCACGAGTCGTTAGTGTCATTTATATTGCCAAATCTCCCAGAATAGGAGATTCTGGCGACCCGCCTCCTTTTAGCATTATTTTTGTATATTATAACACAGAATGGCGGAAAGTAACTTTATTTGCATTTTGTAACCTGATTTGGTAAACTCATGGGGAAGTTTTAAAACAGGTGAAAAATAATGAATGACTTTTAGAGGAGGACCAGCCACTATGCAAGCTGCCCAATTAAACAAATACGATAAAAATTTCAAACTCGAGGTCAAGGATATTCCAGTGCCCACACCAACGGCTAACGAGGTCTTGGTCCAAGTGAAATTTGCCGCCGTCAATCCGTTGGAGATGCTGATCGGTACCGGTAGCGTTAAGTTGATTCAAGACTACGCGATGCCAACCACGATGGGCAGTGAGCTTTCTGGCGTTGTGACGGCAGTCGGCGCTAACGTGACCAATTTTAAAGCGGGGGACGCCGTGTATTCGCGGTTACCTTTGGGCAAAATCGGGGCCTTTGCGGAATTTGCTGCGATTGATCAGGATGCAGTTGCCTTGAAGCCGGAGAATCTGGACTTTGCGCACAGTGCCGCCGTTCCTTTGACTGGGCTGACGGCCTACCAGGGCTTACACGAGGAACTCCACGCCCAATCCGGCGAACGCGTCATGATTCCCGGTGGGTCCGGCTCGTTTGGTCAAATGGCAATTCCTATCGCCCGTGAAATGGGGTTGAATGTCAGTGTAAGCGGTAACGCCAGAGGTAAAGCGGCGGCGTTAGCTAACGGTGTGGATCAATACTTTGATTACCGTCAGGAAAATTACTGGGAAGAGCTCGCTCCGGTAGATTACGTGATTGATACGATTGGCCCTAAGGAACTGGACCACGAACTTAAAGTACTGAAGTCTGGGGGCAAATTACTCTCGCTTAGAATGGGGCCAAACCGTCACTTCGCGCAGAGCCATCAGCTTTCCTGGCTGAAGACGACGCTGTTCTCGCTGGCAGGTGCGCGGCTCGATCGGCAGACCAAGGCCGTTGGTGCACAGTACCGGTTCATCTTTGTCCGTAGTGACGGCGCCCAACTCCGCAAGATTACTGAACTGGTGGAACGTGAAAACATTGTCCCAGCCATTGATCCGACAGAATTCAAGTTGGCCGATATTAATCAGGCACTGGAATTGGTTGCCACGGGTCATCCTAAGGGGAAGGTATTGATTCGTTTCTAAGCGGTGAGTGTACTGGTTATATATTAGAAAATGGATTGCTTAATTAGTGAATAGCAAAATAAAACCGTTGGCCTAGTAGCTAACGGTTTTTTGCTATTTAAAATGTTCAAAACAATTCGTATGCTAGGTTCTAAACTCATTCGGTATTGGTAATCACAGTTAGAAACCAATTGCATGTCATTGGTTTAATAGTTAAAAACCAGCTTAGCCGGAGGAGGTCAGGGGTGTAGCCGGCCGTGACGATGACGTTAGCTGACGTTTTTTGTCAGGTTAGGTCATGGGACGAGCTTGGAGACGTCCGAACTTTGACGGCTTCAAGTCGAGGCCCAAGACCGCTTCTTAGGCTTGGACCGGTCCCCACAGCAGGCGGAACCCCTGACAGCCGCAGGCGAGAGTTTTTAGTCAAATAAAACCCCACTCTTCACGACAGAGTGGGGTTTCGGAAGTATTGAAGTTTTTAGAAATTACTTAGTGAAGTCGACAACCATCCGGCCAACAATCTTGTTAGCTTTCATTTCGTCGATGATATCGTTAACTTCGTCAAGACGACGAGTTTGAACGATAGGGTGAACCTTGCCTTCAGCACCGAATTGGAAGGTTTCAGCTAAGTCTTGACGGGTACCAACTAAGGAACCACGAACTGAGATACCATCCAGAACAGTCTTGGCAATGTTCAATTCCATGTCACCTTGAGGTAAAGCAACGGCAACTAACTTGCCATCTGGCTTCAAAGCGTTAACGGATTGCGTGAAGGCGTCCTTGGTAACGGCAGTAACTTGGGCGTTATCAACACCGCCGACCTTTTCTTGGATTTGTTCAGCAACATCACCATCATGACGGTTGATTAAAATTTCAGCGCCGTCCTTCTTAGCAGCAGCCAACTTGTCAGGGTTACCATCAACGGCAACAACGTGGGCACCGAAGACATTGTGGGCGTATTGAATAGCTAAGTTACCTAAACCACCGGCACCAACAACTTCAACCCATTGGCCTGGCTTAGTTTCACCAGTCTTAAGTGCTTTGTACATGGTAACACCGGCACAGGTAAGGGAAGTTGCTTCAACTGGGTCCAAGCCTTCTGGAACCTTAACAGCGTAGTTAGCATCAACGATACATTCTTCAGCCATGGCACCGTCAACAGTGAAACCAGAGTTCTTGACGTTCCGGCAAAGTGTTTCGCGACCGCTCAGGCAGTATTCACAATGGCCACAGCCCTTGAAGAACCAAGCGATAGAAACCCGGTCACCGATCTTTAAGTTGTCAACGTCGTCAGCAACTTGGATAACTTTACCGACACCTTCATGCCCAATGATCCGGCCAGGTTGCTTACCGAAGTCACCAGCAGCAACGTGTAAGTCGGTGTGACAGAGACCACAGTATTCCATCTTAACTAAAGCTTCACCATGGGTGATGGGACGTAAAGTAACATCTTTAATATCAACGTAACCGTCGACTGAATCGCGAATAACAGCAGCTTTCATTTCAAAAAACCCCTTTTCTTTTTTTCTACAATGCCTAGTATACTAAAAAATAAGATGATTTCAAGTGAAAATGTGAACAAAAACAAAATAATTGAAATGTGATTAGTTGTGCAAGCCTACTAACGCTCGCTTTCTTAGATTGTTGAGCAAATGTCCGAATGTGAAAGAAAAAGTTTAAAGGGTTTTCACAACCAATTCGGACGATTGTATGCAACCGGTTGTCGTGGTTTGAGCGACTGAAAATCGGGCTAATAATAAGTAAAAAATTAGATAAATGTGAAGCGACCGGTGGTTTTCGCATACAATTATGAGAAACTATGATAAAATTAAATGTTGAAATGAATAACGGACGTCCGCTCCCGGTATGGATTTGTTTGAGAGTGGACGCATTTAAATAGCCAGAGGAGTTAAAGCGCAATGAGTCGAATTTTAATTATTGAAGATGAAAAAAATCTCGCCCGCTTTGTCGAGCTTGAATTGAAGCACGAAGGTTATGAGACTAACGTGCAGTTCAACGGTCGTACGGGGCTGGAAGCAGCGCTGTCCCAAGACTTCGACGTTATTTTACTGGATCTTATGTTGCCAGAACTTAACGGAATCGAAGTGGCCCGTCGTGTTCGTGAAGTCAAGAGTACGCCGATCATCATGATGACGGCTCGGGACTCCGTGATTGACCGGGTCTCAGGGTTAGACCATGGTGCTGACGACTATATCGTTAAGCCATTTGCCATTGAAGAACTCCTTGCCCGGGTGCGGGCCCTGTTACGGCGGATTCATTTGGAGGGTGAACAGAAGAACACCAAGCAAACGACCGTTAAATTCAAGGATCTCACCATTGAAAAGGAAAACCGGATCGTGCGGCGGGGGGATGAAGTCATCAACCTGACCAAGCGTGAATATGAATTGCTCCTGGCTTTGATGGAAAACATCAACGTGGTCTTGGCCCGCGATGTTCTCTTAACTAAGGTTTGGGGTTACGAATCCGAAGTCGAAACCAATGTGGTGGATGTATACGTGCGGTACCTTCGGAACAAAATTGATGTGGCCGGCCAGAAGAGTTACATTCAGACGGTGCGGGGCACGGGGTACGTGATGCGTTCGTGAAATCAATAAATATTGAAGAACGGGATGCCGCAGAAGAGGAAGAACCTAAGCAAAAGAAGGGGTTTCGTTTTTCCCTAAAATGGGAATGGACGTTATCCACGGCTTTTGGTGTTCTGATTATTTTTGCGGCTATCGTTTTCTTAATTTTTAGTAGTTTTATGACGGTGCTGATGCGCCAGGAAAAGACCCACGTCGCGGATTCATTGAACGTGGTGGTCGAACGTCTGAGTAATCAGGGTGTGGCGCTCACCGATAAGCAGGTCGATCAGCTGTTGCGGCCACGTAATGTCTTGGCCGATGAGACCAGTGGTAGTCAGCAGGGGGCCCCGTATAACAATGCGGTCGTCACCACGTTGGCACGCGATAGTCAGACGGTTACGGTCTACGATACTGAGGGGAAGGCACTCTTCTCCACGGGGGATACGACTGCAAAATTTAGAGCCGTCGACAAGCAACACATTGCGGTGACCACGCTGAATCATCGGAAACATCTGGTGGGACGGATGCCGATCCACAGTAAGGAAAACGACAGCTTACTGGGCTACGTGCAAGTTACGGATAATCTCAAGGATTACCGGGCAACGCAGGTGAAGCTGTTCCAGGTTGCCATTGTCTTGGGGCTGATTGCTGGCTTGGCTGTGGCCATTCTCAGCTATATTCTGGCGTCATTTCTGTTGCGGCCCGTCGAAGCCATTCGCGAGACGATTCATGCCGTCAGAGACGATCCCCAGACTGACAAGCGGGTGCCGGAGATTCGGCATACCGATGAACTGAGTGACTTGGGAAATCTCTTTAACGGGATGCTGGATACCACTCAGGGGTACATGGATCAACAGCAGCAGTTCGTGGAAGATGTTTCCCATGAATTGCGGACGCCAGTGGCGATTATTCAGGGTCACATGGAGATGCTGGATCGTTGGGGGAAGGATGATCCCGAAGTACTCGACGAGTCCATTAAGGCCTCCTTGCAGGAGACTAAACGGATGAAGAGCCTGGTTCAAGAAATGTTGGACCTGCAACGGGCTGAGCAGATCGAAGTCAACTACACCAATGAAGTCACCGACGTGAGTGAAGTGGTGCAACAGGTCTACGACAACTTCAAGATGATCCATCCTGACTTCGTCTTTATCTTGGATGATGATGTTCAACGGCCGGTTCAGGCACAAGTCTACCGGAACCATTTGGAACAGATCCTAATCATTCTTCTGGATAACGCCGTGAAGTATACCCAGACGCGGAAAGAAATCCACCTGACCTTCGAGAGTGACTCTAGGAACGTCGAGGTGGCCGTTCAAGACTTTGGTGAGGGAATCTCCCAAGAGAACCGTGACCGGGTCTTTAACCGCTTCTACCGTGTTGACAAGGCCCGTTCGCGGACTAAGGGGGGCAATGGGTTGGGATTAGCCATTGCCAAACGTTTAATTGAGGCGTACCACGGAAAGATTACCATCGAAAGTGCCGTGGGTTACGGCTCCGTCTTCCGAATCTCGTTACCGATTCTTTCGGACGAGGATGCACGCATTCTCAACGAGAAAAAGGAGCGGGCTCAAGCTGAAGCCAACGATACGGGAATTCCAGGTATCAAGTCGGCATTATTGGAAGATTCACCGCATGATGATGTGGCGGATAACACTAATGACGGCGATTCTAAGGATTCTAAATAAGATTTAAAGGGAACGACTCAGGACGAGCATGTCTTGGGTCGTTTTTTTTCATGCAGTGATTTTGGAGTTGACAAGTTCAGGGGGATCAGGTATTCTATGATAACCAGTTAGTTACTCTAGTAGCTAACCAATGTGGGGAGGATACGAAAAATGAAGTTTTTAATGAAATTTGGCATGTTCTGTGTGGGGTTAATCGTTTTAATCGGTGTTGCTGCCGTTATTACCCCAAATTTAACCAAGAACCACGGAACGGAGTTGGCCATGGCCATTGACAACGTGAATCCAGCGGTCAAGGCAGAAGACGTCTACGCAAGTACCTCGGTAAAACCGATTCGCCATTACATTGGCGGTGGGGGCGAGAAGGAATACGTCTATGAATTGGCTACCTACAATAACCATGGCCAGATGCGCAAGCTCACGTTTGATTCACAGTGGGTTCTGAAGCCTAACCGTTACCTTAAAATTAATACTAAGGGGCAAAACGTGGAGACCTGGGAAGCTGTCGACCGAGCTGAAGTACCGAGCGGGATACGACAGAATTTGATGATGTCATAATTTGTGGAAATTAAAAAGGACGCCATTGTGGGATGTAGATTGATTCCATAATGGGGTCCTTTGATGTTGAAAAATAGCTTTTTGTATAGAGAAATTCGAAGACTTGCTATATACAACTATTGCGACTTTCACCGTTAAATGCGTGATTTTGGTGGCCAGCATCCTTAAGTTGTTAAGGATGGACGCCACCTATGTCAGCAGGCGCCGTGTTCGGAAGGTCATGTGGGTGGCATGGTGATGGCTTTGATTATGTTAGAACGGGAGCCCGTCTTTCTCAGCTTTTTTAGTGTGAGGCCTCAAGCTGCCCCGTTTTTTAGTCGAAGAGGGTCCTCTGAGGTGAGGAAGAATCCTTGGCAAGCCATGGCCGAAGACAACAAAAAAGTGCCCCTCACCCAATAGCGGTGAGGGGCACTTGACGTTCAGTTGTGATTAATGATGCCGTTGCTGCTTTCCGGCATTGCGGTTACGGTTTTTCTTTTCTTGCGTCTTGGCGGCAGCTGGTTGACTGGTGGCTGCTGACGAAGCAGGAGTCGCTGGTTTAGCAACGACTGGTTCAACAACTGGCTTTGGCTTAGGACGACTTTCCATCTGTTCCTTGATCTCCCGCCGAATCTTAGGCCGGTAGAAGTTGATGATCAGTGTTTGGAAACAGGCGAACAGTCCACCAACGAAGAAGTACAGGCCTAATCCGGCTGGTGAGCTCATCGTGAAGAACAGAATCATCACGGGTGAGAGCAACAGGGTGATCCGCATCTGCTTCTTCTGGTCTTCCGGCATCCCCAGCATGGACAGGTAACCCTGCAACAGGTAGGAGAGGAAGGCGAGAATGGCCAGAATCCAGCTAGACTTCCCAAGTGGAATCGTGAGGAAGACGGCCCCAGATAATTCTGGTGAGTACCGAATAGCGGCGTACAAGGCGGCGAAGATCGGCATCTGAATCAATAGTGGTAAACAACCGATACCACCGGTCATGCTGATCCCGTTTTCTTTGTACAGGGCCATCATGGCTTGGCTGGCAGCGGTCTGTTCTTCAGGTGTCTTGGCTTCTTTTTGCCGTTTTTGCATGGCAGCCATTTGTGGCCGAACCATCGAAATCTTTTCCTGCTGGACGGTGGCACTACGCATCTGCTTGATCATGATTGGTAGTAGGACCATTCGTACGATGACGGTTAGTCCGATGATTGCCCAACCATAACTATTGCCAAAGAGCTGTGCGAGCCAGTCCATCACGTGTTGTCCAGGGACGGCCAGGTAGTCATAGACGAAGCCATATGGTTTCCCGTTCTTGGTTTGCACACAGCCACTCAGGACGAGGGCCATGGCCGCCAGTGCACCGGTAACCGTGACTTTCTTGGAGATTTTCATTTTTATTTTGAACCCCTTTGTATTTAAAACGTAGAGCGCGGACGCCCCCAAACGACGAAAACGCCGCTAACATCAAACATATTACTTGATTTGTAGGTGATTTTCAAATGATTATCTAGTGATTATCCGGAATTCTGCAAATCGTTGCGTCCGGGCCGCAGTCACCTTGAGGTCGTGGACGATTGCCCAGGGCGTTACCCCGGCCTTTATCTGGCGGGCAAAGTCTGCCAACTGTGCTGTATCACCGCTAGCAACAATGGCGACTTGACCCGTTGGTAAATTTTGAACAGTGCCGGTGATCCCTAACTGCTGGGCTAAACGAGCTGCGGACCAACGAAAGCCCACGCCCTGAACCTGACCAGTGACTAAAAAATGTTGCGTGACCACAAAAGTTCCCCCTTATGCTGGAAAATTTAGATTAATCATACCGCGAAGTGCCGCGTCTGCCTAGCGATATGGTAGAATTAACCATGCGGTTTTGCCTAACACTAGTGGCGAAAGGCATTGAAGCTGCGGTCAGGCAGAACCGACTTGTACGAAAATGAACAAACTTTTGGCGTAAATCTACTATATATAAAGAACATTTAGCAAATAAATAAATGAATCATTAAAAGTGAGGATAAATTGATATGAAAGAAAAAATCACGTCTGGTCAAAATAAACGGGTCAAGCAGTGGCGGGCCTTAACTTCGAAGAAGGGACGGAAGGCAACTCAGTCTTACCTTCTAGAAGGCTGGCATTTGGTGCAGGAGGCTTTGAAAGCCCAATTGCCACTCACGGCCATCATGGGGACTGCAGAGCAGTTAGACGCGCACACAGCGAGCTTCCCAGCTAACGTGGACGTCTTCGAACTGACCGACAGCATTGCCAAGACGCTGGGCGACACCAGTACGCCGCAGGGAATCTTCGCAACCGCACCTATGCCGGATGATACGGCAGTTGATCCTGCCACGGCGACTGGGACGTGGCTGTTCTTAGATCAAGTCCAAGATCCTGGCAATATTGGGACCATGGTGCGGACGGCCGATGCCGCTGGGCTGACCGGGGTTGTTTTGGGGCAGGGAAGTGCGAGTCGCTTTTTACCTAAAGTTCTACGGTCCATGCAGGGAAGCCAGTTTCATATTCAGCTGGTCGAGGGCGATCTACACGAATGGATCACGGCCTTTACGCAGCGGCAATTGCCGGTCTACGGAACCAACCTAGATCCCCAAGCCAAGGATTATCGGGATATCGATGCCCTGCAAGCCGGAGCAATCGTCATGGGTAACGAAGGCAATGGCATGGCACCTGACCTGCAACAGTTAACGACACGAAACCTTTACATTCCGATTAAAGGCCAAGCTGAGTCACTCAACGTGGCCGTCGCAGCAGGCATCGTGATGTTCCGATTGGTTGGCTGAACGTTAAGAAACGGTAAATCACAATCACTTTCAGAACATTTTCATTGCTTTTTATCCAAAAGGAAGTATGATATAGGGTAATTAAGCATGACTGAAAATCATAATTCTAAATGAAAAGGAAGCATTCTATGACCAAACTTACTTGGCGTGATGACTCTGAGTACCTCGATTTAGTTTCTGACTTGTTGGAACAGGAGCCGGTTCAACGCCTGGCGAATTACACCCAGCACCACCATTCAACGCGTTTGGAACACTCAATTTCAGTGTCCTATAACAGTTATTTAGTTGCAAAGAAACTTGGTTTGAATACCCGAGCCACCGCACGGGGTGGGTTGTTACATGATTTGTTCTATTATGATTGGCGCACGACGAAGTTCAACTTAGGCTCGCACGCTTTTATCCACCCACGAGTTGCTCTGCGGAACGCTGAAAAGCTGACCGACTTGAGTGATATGGAAAAGGATATTATTTTGAAGCACATGTGGGGCGCAACCCTGGCAACACCTAAATACCGGGAAAGTGCCATTGTTTCCTTGGTCGATGATTACGAAGCGGTTCATGAATTCTTTGGCCCAACCCGCAAGCACGTCCAAGCCTTTGTTGAAAAGCTTACGCCTAACGCCTAGTTTCGGTTGAGAAATGGGGGGTCAGTAACACTATGCAAATGATGTCATCACAGACAAAACCTGAAGAGGGCGGCGTAGATTTCGCGCTGTGTCCGCGGTTTGAACAGACCTTCTCATTTCTAGGGAAGAAATGGAACGGGCTGATTATTGATGTGCTCCTCCAAGAGGGGCCACAACGGTTTAAAGATTTAGCACACAAGATTCCCCGTTGTAGCGACCGTGTCCTGGTCGAACGACTCAAGGAATTGGAATACAACGGTGTGATTGTTCGTCAGACTTTTCCCGACAATTCGTTGATTGAATACGAATTGACGCAGAAGGGTGAAGAGTTCAAGGACATCATGGCGGCGGTTCACGCTTGGTCGGACAAGTGGTATTGCCCAACTGAGGCAGACCAGAAGTAGTTGACAGTATCGAAAAAGTCGGCTAGTCTATAATATGTAATAATTTAAAAACGATGATAGAAAAGCAGTAGCCGGTGCAATTTGTCAGGAAGAGTTTGCCAAGACTGGAAGCAAACTTCAAATTACTGGGTGAATTCAGTTCTTGAGTTGTAATCGGGAGTCGTGGCAACACGATGAATGATTTTCCGGTGAGTGACCGTTATCACTTCTGAGTGTGGTTAGTTTTCGTGAGGAGACTAGCTGAATCAGGGTGGTACCGCGAAGCTTCGTCCCTAGTTATGGGGACGGAGCCTTTTTTTGTGGAAAATTTAGCCAACCGGAAGTAGAAAAGTAGAGAAAATGGAGGATGACGTATGTCGTTAAAGGATAAGCTCAGCGAACTGCGGCAACGCGGTTTAGCAGATATTAAAGAATCATCAGATTTAAAAGACGTTAATCAAGTGCGTGTCCAATTATTAGGGAAGAAAGGCCCCATCACCGAAGTCTTACGCGGAATGCGGGACCTCGATGCCGAAGAGCGGCCAAAGGTTGGGGCATTTGCCAACGAAATTCGTGACGACTTAGCCAACGCCCTTGCTAAACGGAAAGAAGAATTAGAAAAGGCCGTCTTAAACGCCCAATTAGCCAAGGAAACGATCGACGTGACCCTGCCAGGAACGCCAGTTGCCAAGGGTGAACCCCACGTTATTCAACAAATCGTGGATCAAATCGAAGATCTCTTCTTGGGTATGGGTTACCAAGTGCTCAGCGGTCCTGAAGTTGAAGAAGACAAGTACAACTTTGAAATGATGAACTTGCCTAAGAATCACCCAGCCCGTGACATGCAGGATACCTTCTACATCACGAAGGAAATCTTGATGCGGACGCAGACCTCACCAATGCAAGCCCGGACGTTGGAAAAGCATGATTTCAGCAAGGGTCCATTGAAGATGATCTCCCCAGGTGTAGTTTACCGTCGCGATACCGATGACCCAACCCACTCTCACCAATTCCATCAGGTAGAAGGTTTGGTTATCGACAAGCACATCACCATGGCCGACCTCAAGGGGACGCTGCAAGTCTTGGCCCACGAATTATTCGGGGACAAGTTCGACGTGCGGTTACGCCCAAGTTACTTCCCATTTACCGAACCTTCAGTCGAAGCCGATATTACCTGCTTTAACTGTGGCGGTAAGGGTTGCAAGGTTTGCAAGAACACTGGCTGGATCGAAGTTCTGGGTGCCGGGATGGTTCACCCGAACGTCTTAAAGATGGCTGGCGTGGATCCAGACGTTTACGGCGGATTTGCCTTTGGGGTCGGTCCCGACCGGTTCGCTATGTTGAAGTACGGTGTCGATGATATCCGGAACTTCTACCTGAACGACGTCCGCTTCCTGACACAATTCACAAAGAAAGGATAATCGCCAACCATGAAGATTTCATACAATTGGATTAAAGAATATTTAGATTTAAATGTTAAGCCCGCTGATCTGGCGGAAAAAATCGAACGGACTTCCGTGGAAGTCGATGGTGTCACCACACCTAGCGACGGCCTGAAGAAGATCGTGGTTGGGCACGTCCTTTCCCTGGAAGCTCACCCAGATTCCGATCACTTGCACGTGTGCCAAGTCGATGTTGGTGAAGACGAACCCTTACAAATCGTTTGTGGGGCGCCTAACGTGGCTGCCGGTCAAAACGTCATCGTGGCTTTGCCAGGGTCACGGATCGCCGACAACGTCAAGATCAAGAAGTCTAAGATGCGTGGTATCCCATCTGCTGGGATGATCTGTGCCTTACAAGAAATTGGCTTCCCTGAAGACGTTGTTCCTAAGGACTACGTGGATGGCATCTACGTCTTACCAGAAGATGCAACGCCTGGGGATGCTGTATACGATTACTTAGGGATGAACGATAGCTTAATCGATCTCGATGTGACGCCTAACCGGGGGGACATGTTGAGCCTCTACGGGACGCTGCATGACTTGGCTGCTATTTACGATAAGCCGGTCAAATTGGATCATCCAGAAGTTAAGGAAGATGGCACTGCGATTGCTGACCAACTGGCTGTTCACGTGGATGACGCATTATCACCACAGTACCGGATGCGTCTGGTGAAGAACGTGAAGTTGGCACCAAGTCCAATGTGGCTACAGATTCGTCTGTGGAATGCTGGGATGCGGCCAATCAACAATGTGGTGGATATCACGAACTACATCATGCTGAAATACGGTCAACCTTTACACGCTTTCGACTACGATAAGTTCAATGGTGAAGATGTTTACGTTCGGACTGCCAAGGCCGGTGAAAAGTTAACCACCTTGGATGAAAATGACCACGACCTCGATGAAAATGACATCGTGATTGCCGATCAAAAGGGCCCAATCGCCTTAGCCGGTGTCATGGGTGGTCTGGACGCTTCCATTCAGGATGGCACGACCACGGTGGCAATTGAATCTGCCGTCTTCGAACACGACCATATCCGGAAGGCTGCGCAACGGCATAACTTACACACGGATGCTTCGCAGCGTTTCGAACGGGGCGTTAACCAAGCGGGTGTACAGGAAGCTTTGGACGCTGCCGCTCAGATGATGAACGAACTCGCTGATGGGGAAGTCCAAAAGGGCTCCGTTGTCGGAAGCAGTAACATTCCTGATCCTGCCGTTATCGATATTACGCTGACCCACGTCAACGCCATTCTCGGAACGGAATTGACTATGGACCAAGTTTCCCACATTCTGGAAAGCTTAGGCTTCGAAGTGGCCGTTAACGGCGATACGTTGACGGTAACAGTCGCTGTTCGCCGGAACGACATTCATATTCCAGCTGATTTGCTGGAAGAAATCGCCCGGATCTACGGTTACGACCAATTACCAGCCACGTTGCCAACTGGTCGGATGACCATGGGGACGTTGACGATGAAGCAACGCTTGATGCGTGCAACGCGTCACTCTCTCGAAGGCTTAGGCCTGAACCAAGCCATTTCTTACGCCTTAACGACGGAAGAAAAGGCGAAGATGTTCATGATGCAAGCCAGTGAAACGACCAACTTGGCTTGGCCAATGAGCGTGGACCACGCCGTCTTGCGGATGAACGTGGTTTCTGGTTTGCTAGACGACATCGCCTACAACTCCGCACGGAAGGTTAAGGACGTGGCCCTTTACGAACAAGGCCGGGTCTTCTACCGTGAGGATGGAAATGACCGTCCTAGCGAAGAGGAGCATATTGCCGGTGCCATTACCGGTACCTTGATGCCTGAATCTTGGAACCAACCAGCCCAACCGGTTGATTTCTTCCAAATGAAGGGAATTGTGGCGGCTTACTTGAAGGACATGGCGGTCAATGGTGACGTGACCTACGAGCCAAACGCTGACATGCCTGAAATGCATCCCGGTCGGACCGCGGATGTCTTAGTTCACGGCCACCGGATTGGTTTCTTAGGCCAGATTCACCCGTTGATTGCCAAGCAATTCAAGATTGGTGCCACGTACGTCTTTGAATTGAACTTACAAGCCATCATCGATATGCCTAAGCAAGAAAACCAATACGATGTGATCTCTCGCTACCCTGCAATTACGCGAGACATTGCCATGCTCGTGGACGATGATGTGACGAATGACCAAGTCGTTGCATTGATCGAACGCCGTGGTGGGGCCTTCCTGCAATCCGTCAAGTTGTTTGACGTGTACGATGGCGTTAAGGTACCGAAGGGCAAGAAGTCCTTGGCCTACACGCTGACTTACCAAGACAAGCACGAAACCTTGGTAGATGACGCTGTGACCCAAGCCTTTGATAAGGTTTCTAAGCGTTTGGAAGACGACTTAGGTGCTCAGATTCGTTAATTAATAGTTGTTAGTAAATTGTGATAAAGACGCGCTTGATTCCTGGGTAGGAAGTCAAACGCGTCTTTGGCGAATGGGAAAATTTTAGTGAGGGTGTTGGTAGGGTGTTAGGTTGTCCTGGGAGATTTTGAGCTAGTGTTTTGAGAATTTGATACTGGTGTGGTTAGTCTTCTTCTGGGGGTGCTTAGGGCAAAGTGCCTTTCGAGAGGTGGGACTTTGTTGGCTTCATTAGGTCTCATATCACCTAGACTTTGAGTTTATGTTGGTTTGGGGCTCGCTCTAACTTTCTATGGCTGAAACGTGCTCCAGAAGGCAGGTTCTTACACTTATCCTCAGGTAAGAGAGAAGCTAGATCTCAATCTTATATTGGTTTGAAGATTGCCTTAATTCTCTATAGCTGAAACGTGCTCCACAAGGCAGGTCCCTGCGCTTAACCCCAATAATGAAAAAGCCAGACCCGGGCTTTTGTCCTTATTGACGTTAATGCTCAGGACCTAACCGCCTTGTTCCGCACTCTTTTCCGAAACGTGCTCCACAAGGCAGACCCCTGCGCTTAACCCCATTAAGCCAAAAAGCCAGGCCCGGGCTTTTGACCTTAATGACGTTAATGCTCAGAGTCTAACCGCCTTGTTCCGCACTCTTTTCCTAAATTTTTCTCAAAGTAGCGTTTTCAAGCCCCCACAGCCTCAGATTTTCTGTATAATGAAGAAGACTATGGCATAGAACGGAGGAAATAAGTTGGATAATGGCAATACGCCCACACCGTCAAGACAGGATTCGGGCAAGAAACGGTCTTTTGGCCGGCGAATTATGGTTGGCGTGGCGAGTTTGTTAGTCCTGCTGGCAGTGATTATCGGGATCTTCGGGTATCATTACTTCCAGACGGCACTCAAGCCCATGAATACGAAGAATAACAACGTGGTACAAGTTCACGTTCCCCTCGGGGCGACTTCTAACAAGATTGGACAGATCTTGCAGGATAAGAAGGTCGTTAAGAGTGGGATGGTCTTCAACTACTACGTGAAATCGAATAAGTTCACGAATTTTCAGGCGGGGTATTACCAGTTAAAACCGTCCATGACGCTCAATCAGATTGCCAAGCAGTTGCAGAAGGGTGGTTCAGCTGAACCTATCCAGAGTACGGCTGGTAAGCTATTAGTTCGCGAAGGCGAAAACGTCGATCAATTGGCCGCAGAGATTCCCATTCAGACCGACTTCACCAAGGTGGAATTTCTGAAATTGATGAAGGACGAAGCGTTCTTTGATCAGTTGGCGAAGAAATATCCACAATTGTTGGACTCTGCAAAGTCCGCGAAGCACGTTCGTTATCGGTTAGAAGGATATTTGGCCCCTGCCACGTATCAAGCTGGTAAGAAGATGACGTTGAAGGACATCGTTACTCAGATGGTGGCCAAGTCCAATCAGAACTTGCAAGGCAGCTATGCGACGATCAAGAAGCAAAAGCGGAGTGTCCAAGAGGTCATGACGTTAGCGTCTCTGATTGAACGTGAAGGGGTCTCACAGGCTGACCGGAATAAGATTTCCGGCGTATTCCTGAATCGAATCGACGCGGGAATGGCCTTACAGTCTGATATTTCCGTGCAATATGCCTTGAAGACCAACAAGAAGACGTTGACCTACAAGGATTTGAAGGTCAAGTCACCGTATAACCTGTACGTGCACACGGGTTACGGCCCAGGGCCATTTGACAATCCAAGTGTTTCCTCAATCAATGCGGTACTGCACCCGAAGGACCAGAAGAAGGGGTACTACTACTTCATTGCAAATACCAAGACCGGGAAAGTTTACTTCTCCCAGACTTACGCAGAGCATCAAGCAAAGACCAGTTCATTAGCAAGTGATAATAAGTAAAGGATGGCGACAGTGTTGGCAGACAAAAAGCGACCGATTATTATTGGGGTTACCGGGGGTTCCGGTAGTGGTAAGACAACGGTTAGTCGGGCAATTTTTAATCAATTGATTGGGCATTCAATCATGATTTTACAGCAGGATTCGTACTACAACGATCAGTCTGAAATGACGATGGAGGAACGGGCAGCGGTCAACTACGATCACCCATTAGCCTTCGATACGGACCTGTTGATCTCACAACTCAAACAGCTGTTGGACCGTAAGCCGATTGAAAAACCAGTTTATGATTACACAATTTCAACGCGAAGTAGCAAGACAATTCACCAGGAACCTCGTGACGTGATCATTCTGGAAGGTATCTTAATTCTGGATGACGAACGGCTACGGGACCTGATGGACATCAAGGTCTTCGTTGATACGGACGATGATATCCGTATCATTCGGCGGATCGAACGGGACATGAATGAACGGGGCCGGTCCTTGGAATCCATCATTCAACAATATCTCGCAACAGTTAAGCCAACGTACCATCAATTCGTGGAACCAACCAAGCGTTACGCGGACTTGATCGTGCCAGAAGGTGGCGAGAACCAAGTCGCTATCGACCTGTTAGTCACCAAGATTCGGGCGATCCTCGAAGCTAGTGGCAATGAAGAAGTTTTTGACAATCCAGATACAACCATATAGAATAGGACGGGTTAGCTGGTAAATCGGCTAACCTTTTCTACAAACAAAAAATTCAGGTTGGCGTGTGCGTCAATATTTAAAAATATATCAATTAAGGGGTGGCCAGTGTGGCACAAGATAAAATGTATCCAATGACTGAAGAAGGTAAGGAAAAGCTCGAGACAGAACTCGAAGACTTAAAGATGGTTCAACGGCCTAAGGTTATTGACCGGATCAAGATTGCCCGTTCTTACGGTGACTTATCTGAAAATTCAGAATACGAATCAGCTAAGGACGAACAAAGTATGTTGGAAACGCGGATCAGCACCGTTGAACGGATGCTGCAATACGCTCAGATCATCGACAACGGTGGGACCGACAAGGATGAAATCACGGTTGGTAAGAAGGTTACCTTCAAGGAATTGCCTGATGAAGAACCTGAAGAATACACTATCGTGGGGGCTGCTGAAGCCGACCCAATGTCCGGTAAAATTTCGAACGATTCTCCAATTGCCAAGGGCCTGTTAGGTCACCGCAAGGGCGAAGAAATCACGTTTGAGACGCCAGGTGGTGACATGTCCGTTAAGGTTTTGGACGTGGAATAAATTGTATTTTGAAGAACTAATCCGACGGGGTTGGTTCTTTTTTTAGTTAATTCAGAAGGTTATTGATATCACGGGATTTGTAAAATATGGACCTTTGTGTAAGAAACTTGCCAAGAGTCGCCTTCCCGTGTTATAAAGAAGGGGAGAATGAAAACGGATTCACAGTCTGCCTAAGAGGAGTCTTGGATAATGAAAATTACGGTTACTGATGCAGCAAGCAAATGGTTTCGAGAGGAAATGGGAATGACCGGACGCGGTATCCGTTTCTTCGGGAAAGTTTATGGCAAGACCCCGGTGCATGAAGGATTTTCACTGGGGATGACCCCGGATGATCACCCCCGCGATCCAATCGTGGCAGAGACCAAAGACAACGTGACCTACTACATAACCGAGGGAGATCAGTGGTTCTTCGTCGGCTATGACTTAACGGTCGACTACGATTCCAAGACGGATGGGCCGACATATATTTATACGGATAATGGCGAGCTGGATAAGGAAGACTAGACGTTGGTCTAGCATTGCAAAATTCAAGGTAACTTTGGCTCTGGGACCCGTCTCAGGGCCTTTTGTATAAGTAAAATTATATCGGATTTCTGTCAGGAAACTGGTTTTGCTTGTGTTTCTCCGGGGACTCCGGTAGTATTTGAGCCACAGCAAGTAACCTTCGAAATCAAGATCAATGCAAAGAGATGCGCGGTCCCACCAATTTAACTGGCAGGAGCGCGCATCTCTTTATTCAAAATAGTTTTTTTAGTAGCAAATTGACTTTGGTCGTTTGGAGTCAAATCTTAGTGTTTAGTGTCGTCGGTGACTCAACCACCAGCCGCCGGTTAGGACGACTAGCGTCAGTCCACTGATCAGTAGCCCCAGGTTCAACAGCGGCGGCCAGTAGGACAGGGTGACAGTGCTTTTACCTTTAGGCAACTTTACCGCGGTGAACATGTCAATCGTCTTGTAGGTCTTAGCAGCCTTACCATTGACGGTAGCGTGCCAGCCCTGTGAATACGGAATGGACGTGTTCAAGACTTCCCCCGCCTTAGTGGTCGTCATTTGACCGCTGAAGTAGCGGCTGGCGTGTTTAGTCAGACGCCAAGGCTGGGACTTCAACTGCGCGACCGCCGACTTGAAGACGTTGGTGTTCAGGCTGTAAAGCGTGAAGTTTTCCAACCACAGCGAGCCCTTCTTCAGGGTAATCGTCAACTTGATGGTCTTGCCCTTGGCGTGATCTGCTACGCTCACTAAAATCGTGTTGCGGTAAGTCTTGTACTGGTTCAGTGTCTTACCATTCAGGATGAAGGTCGCGTTGTCCGGATTAACGGTGGAGCCGAATGTTAGGTAGTAGGGATCGTTGGTCGTCGGCTTCATGGTCAACGTGATGCTGCCGGGCTTTAACAGATTTTTCTTCTGAAGAACCGCACCGGTGATCTTCGTTTGTTGGTTAATATTGGCAAACGTTACCTGATCGAAATTCTGGGCGGCATACAGCTTACTGTCCGCGGAATTGCCAGTTAACGCTGCCAGCCAATTAGCCTGGTACTGTGCGGGATCGGCTGTCTTATTCTTGAGTGACAGAATTTGCGGACTTGCCGCGTAGCCTAATGGGAGCGCGTAGGGGTTCTTGTAAGTCGTTGCCCAGTGGTCGGCACCAATCTTGGTGTAATCGGCCAGGTCGGCCTTGTTAGACATCGCAGGCAGCATGCTAGAGCCGCTGAGTGCGCCAGACAGTTCTTTTTGCTGGAAGTAGTATTTCATGTTCAGCAGGGAATCGGTAACCAGGGTGCCGTTGGTGTAAGCAACAAAGCCGTCACCGTCCGGACTCCCCGTGTTGCCATAGAAGGTTGGAACCGCCTTAGGCAGAACCGAGGAGAAGACGCCACCGCCGTTGAAACCGGTCTGGAAGGCATCCCCCTTGGTCCGCATGAAGGTTTTGCCAATCCGGTAAGCACTAGTGTCCTTCTTCTGAACCTTATTGACTAATCGCTGAAGCTCATTGGTATAGTTGCCGTATTCACTTTGTGAGACGTAACTAATGTTGTTGAGCGAGGTAAAGGCGTTGGCCGAAATTTCGGTGACGCCGATGACGAAGAAAAGGAAGGGATAGATCCAGTGATGCTTGATGGGTAGTGTCGTCAGTATGAGCGCCATGACCACGAAGAACATACCCAATAGGACCTGATTCATTTGTAGGAATTTAAATGACTTCAAATTGAGCGCCACGTAGGCCGCACCGGCGACCACGATGAGTGTAACTAGGGCGATAGCCAGCCAGCCGGGTTCAAAGTCATTGGTCAGTGTCTGCGCCGCTAACCAAATCAGCCAGAAGCTGACGATAAAGGAGAAGCGGTACGGATACCAGACGGGAAATTGGCCGGCGTGCCAGAGCAAATCTAGGGGTTGGAGGCACAGCGATAGTGCCAGAAAGGCCGTGATGATGCCAGCCGTAATGCGGGTGCGCAGGGCAATCTTACGGTCACCAAAGTAGAAGAGTGCGCCGAGCAGTGCAATTGCGCCAATGAACAAGTTTGCCGTGCCATCAGGCATCTGATCAAAATTGAAGGCCCCCAGGAAGAACTTCGCAAGCATCTTGGGTGGGAAGAATTCAAATTTCCACTTAAAGGTCGTGACCGTGTACTGCGCCTTGCTCTGGGTAAGGGACCACCAGGTCGGTAGCAAGACGACTGCCGAGAGTAGTCCGGCGGTGATCGAAGTCCAGGCGAAGCGACCAGCCTGTGCTAGGAAGCCACGGAAGTTTGTGTAGCGGTCGACGGCCAGGTAAATGAACGTCAGAATCATAAAGAGACAGATCATGTAGGCCATATAGTAGTTCACAATTAAGCTAATCGCCAGCCAAATGACGTAGGTCCGCCACTTGCCTGTGTGCATCAGCACGTACAGCCCGTAGAAGACTAGCGGTAGCAGGTAAGCTGCGTCCAGCCACATGATATTCAGTTGATTGGCAACGGACCAGCCCATCAGTGCGTAAGCCGTAGCAAAGGTAATCGCCTTTAAGCCAGATTGTTGCGTCGTCTTGAGCAGAACCCAGGCGAAGGCCAATCCTGCCAGACCGTATTTGATCACGGTTAGGAAGAAGACCCCGGTGGTCAGAGAAGCTCCTGGACACAGGAGGAGAATCCAGTTCAGAGGGCTCAGCAGGTAGTAGGCCCAAGTCCCCAGCATTTCACCACCCAGGCCGTTGGCGAAGGAGTAGAAGATGCTGCTGGGATCGTGGAGTAACGCGCGTCGCATGTAAGCAAAGAAGTCGATATATTGTTGCCCCAAATCGACCGTTAACAGGCTACTCGACCCGAATGGAGCCATTTGACGGTAGATAAAATAGGCCGTCATGAGAATAAAGGGAGCTAAAAAAGCCCCGAGTAGGGTAAATTGGCGTGGTGAGAGGCGCCAGCGCCGGTTTCGAACTTGCAAGTAAGCCACCTCAATCTTTAGAAATTGTAAAAGTTACCTTGGAGCCTGTACATTTTGCTTTTCGCTCTCTAGAATAGCATAGAAACATTAAATTTCGGTAGCGGGATAGTTGTCTCCAGCGAAGTTTGGTAAAATAGTAGCTGTACAATAAGGAGCAGAGCTGTTGTGAAGAATTTTTATAATCGAGTTAGCAACCGAAATCAGCGGTCTGACGGTCCTCAGCGGTCACAGATCCCGTTTCGGTTAAACTTCCTATTCATTATCGTTGCCCTGTTATTTGCAGCGCTGATCGGTCAATTGGCGTATTTGCAAGTGATGTACGGGTCGAAATTTAAGGCGGAGGTCAATTCGACCGATACCACCATCGAGACGACGAACGTGCAACGGGGGATGGTTTACGATTCCACCGGTAAAGTCTTGGTGGGAAACAAGGCCCATCAAGCGATTTCCTACACCAAGGGGGTCAACGTGCTGTCGACGAGCATGTATGACATCGCCAATAAGTTGGGAAATTATCTGACCGTTTCAACCAGTTCTTTGACGCCCCGGCAGTCGATCGACTACTATTTGACCGATCAAAAGCGGTTAAAAGCAGTCGAGAGCAAGCTTTCCGGGACCAAGGGGTTGTCGGCAACGGCACTCTACAACAAGGCCTTAAATTATTTAGAGAACGATTCATCCTTTAAATTAACCGAGACCCAAAAGAATGCTGCCGCCATCTTTGCGAAGATGAGTGGGGCCTATGCCTTGTCAACGACCTACATCAAGGATTCCGGCGTCTCTAGTCGAGAAATTGCCGAAATTGGTGAACACTTGTCCGATATGCCTGGTGTTCAGGTCGGGACGAGTTGGTCACGGAACTACCCCAACGGGAAGTCGATGAATTCGATCATCGGGACCGTCTCGTCAGAAAAGACCGGGCTACCAAGTGACAGAGTCAATGAGCTGCTGGCTCAGGGTTACTCTCGAAATGACAGTGTGGGTCAATCCTACCTGGAGCAGGAGTACGAATCCGTTCTGCGGGGGACTAAGGCTGAGAAACAGGTCGAAGTGGCTGGGAACAACACGGTGACGAAGGAAGTTAAGAAGTATGGTGGGCAGAAGGGGGACAACCTCCAATTGACCATCAACTCCAAGTTCCAGAGTCAACTCCAATCCTTAGTCAAGTCGGCTGAAGCCGGTGCCGGGGGCAACTCGACCGGGACCTATGCCGTTGTGATGAACCCGAATACTGGTGGGGTTATCGGAATGGCCGGTGTTGACCGGGATCCCTCAACGGGTAAGACCACCGACAATGCGTTGGGAACGATTAACAGTGATATTGTCATGGGGTCCGTTGTTAAGGGCGCCATGGTCTCTGGTGCCCTGATGAAGGGCGTCATCACGCCAACCAACAGTACCCTGACCGATATGCCGATCACCGTTGGTGGGGTCAAGAAGTCTTCCTGGTTTAACCACGGGGGCGGTTCTAATATCGCCGTTAACGCCGCTGGGGCGCTGGAAGTCTCCTCTAACTCCTACATGATGCAATTGGCTATGAAGGAAGCCGGATTTAACTACTCTTCCGGTGCTGCCTTGACCATGAGTACCAAGGCGTTCGATATCGAACGGGGATACTTTAAGCAGTTTGGTCTAGGAGTTAAGACCGGGATTGATCTGCCTGGTGAAAGCTCTGGATTGGAAGGGTCGAGTTCGTTTGCCCACATTGGGAACGCGTTGGACTTGTCCTTCGGGAACTACGATGCCTACACGGTCATGCAAGTGGCCCAATACATGTCGACGATTGCCAATGGTGGCACACGAATCGCACCACACGTGGTTCAGTCCATTCGTGGCACGACCTCAACTGGGAAATTAGGGGCGGTTAAATCGACCGTTGAACCTAAGATCTTAAACACCATTGATATGACCGCTGCACAGAAGCGGTTGGTCAAGGAAGGGCTCTACGACGTGGTTCACGGGAGCAACACCTACAAGACCGGTGGGGCAATGTCTTCCATCACGCCGAAGATCTCGGCTAAGACGGGGACGGCGCAAACGTACTACAAGGGGAACGAAACGGTTACCCTGAGTCTGGCGTCTTTCGCACCGTCAACGCATCCTCAAGTGGTAGTGGCCTTGGCCATGCCTAACTTGGGTGTCAACGCCGAAAGTAACAACATGACGTTGGCTAAGAAGATTTATGCAGCCTACTGGAAGACGGTTCAATCAACTTCCACAATTAATGAGTAAGTTAGTTTAAAGCGGTGTGAACGATCCGATTCGTCGGGGGTTCACACCGCTTTTGCGTCATTTAGAAGCGTGTTGTTAAGCAGTCGCCTGCGGTTGCCAGAATTTTACCTGCTGTGGGAACCGGTTATATATTTTGGCCTCCTCCGGCCTAGGTTAGTTGTTAACTCACAGGACATAGCGAAGTCGTGTGAACCAGGCGACTAATCTCGCTGGCTTACGTACCTGTACTTTCCTAATTATTATTGAGGCGAAATACCTAATTCAGGATGTGATCAGTCTGATTATTTTTGACGAATTGGCAAGAGTCTTTAGGCCAGTGAAAGTAATGGTGTATAATGTTCTTGTATCAGGGACAAGCTCGACACAGTGGGGCAATCATCGGTCACCGAATCGATTGCAACTCTAGGTAATTTAGCTGTTAAGTATTTTTCCTTAACATATTTGGAATTATGGCTGGTAATTGTCCCGAAATAATGGTAATATATTACGAGTTAAGGCTCATGCCTGTAATTATGAACAAGTTGGGAGGTTACCCATAATGCGTGTACACATCACTTTAGAATGTACTGAATGCCACGAACGCAACTACTTATCCAGCAAGAACCGGCGTAATAACCCGGATCGTGTTGAATTTAAGAAGTACTGCCCACGTGACCGGAAAGTAACTTTGCATCGCGAAACTAAGTAAGGGTACGGGCGAGAGTCCGACCCTTTTTTTATACATCGAATGAATCAAGGGGGTAAATGATGCCAAGTAAAGCAGAGATTCGGCAACAAACGATTAAGGCCCTGTCAGCAATGGCCGTGGTCGATCGACGACGGGCGTCTGATGACCTCTATCAGCAGTTGTGGGCGTTACCAGCCTATCAGCAGGCAACAACGATTGCCACAACGATTAGCGGGGGCTTTGAGCTCGCCACGCGGCCGATTATTGAACGCGCTCAGGCTGATGGCAAGACGGTGGCAGTCCCGCAGACCCTACCCAAGCGCCAAATGGCTTTTCACGTGATGGATGAGACCACCACGTTGGCCCGGACCAAATTTGGCCTGATGGAGCCGCAAGATAATCGCATTATTGATCCGGCCGATTTCGACCTGATCATTGTGCCCGGCTTGGTCTTTGCGGCCAGTGGTGAGCGCGTTGGCTTTGGTGGCGGCTACTATGACCGTTATCTGCCTAAGACAACGGGGACTAAAGTCGCCTTGGCCTTACCCGCTCAGCAGATTGCTGCACCGACTTGGCAGGTTGATTCCTTTGACATATTATTGGACGCGGTACTAGCCGCTAATTTAAAATAGAAGGGAAGCGGCATCGTGGCGCAAATGAAGTATCGGCTTAATCGGCTCAATCAATACCCGTTCATGACGGTCGGCCTTATCGCCATCATGGTTCTGGTTTACGGTGCCATGACGTTGGACGGCGGCAGCACCAGTGCTAACGTCTTGATTACTTTCGGGGCGAAGCTGAACCCGTTGATCCAACAGGGAGAATGGTGGCGGCTCTTTACGCCAATGTTCCTGCACATCGGGTTTACGCATATTCTGATGAACATGATCACACTGTACTTCGTGGGGATTCAGATTGAAGCAGCATTCGGTCACACGCGGTTCCTGGCCCTGTTTTTGGTGTCTGGGGTCGGCGGTAACGTCGCTAGCTTCTGTTTCTCGAATAGTTTATCAGCTGGGGCCAGTACGGCCATCTTCGGCTTGTTTGGGGCCTTCATGATGCTTGGGGAATCTTTCTGGCAGAATCCCGTGATTCGTCAGCTCGCACAGACCTTCTTGGCCTTCGTGGTGATGAACATTATCTTTGATTTATTCGCGCCAGGAATTGATTTAGCAGGGCATATTGGTGGACTGGCTGCCGGCTTTTTGGCAGCGTATTCATTAGGTGTTCCTAGGATTGGTAAGGTTAGCGTAGTTAAACGCGTTGTAGCAACTATCGTCTTGATTGGTGGATTGGTCTGGCTGTATATGCACGGCATGGCGCAGTAGAAGCGAAAATGTCCCGTGCAATTTCACGGAGGTTGTGGCACAATGAAAACGTTATATGATGTTCAGCAGCTACTTAAAAAATTTGGTATTTATGTCTACGTGGGCAAACGTCTTTGGGACATCGAAGTCATGGCATTGGAATTGGATCACCTCCGTAAAGCACGGGTGGTCGACGACAAGACCTTTGTGGCGGCTAAGGTGGTTCTCACACATGAACACCGCATTGAAGTACAACATGCAAGAGATCAACACCAATCCATTGGAGGGATTTAGAGTATGGCACGGAATTTAATTGGAATCGATTTAGGCGGGACTACGACAAAGATGGCATTCCTCTCCACCGCTGGAGAAATTCTGGCAAAGTGGAGCATTCCCACGGATATCTCAGACGAAGGTAGCCACATCGTTCCCAATATTATCGATTCGATCAATCAACATATCACCAACTCAGTATTTAGCAAAAATGACTTTATCGGTATCGGGATGGGGACGCCCGGTTCAGTCGACATTGAAAACGGCACGGTTATCGGGGCCTTCAACTTAAACTGGAAGAAGCGTCAACAAGTTCGTGACCAGATTCAAGCAGGAATCGGCCTGCAATTCATCCTCGACAACGATGCCAACGTGGCATCCCTGGGTGAATACTGGAAGGGTGCCGGTGAAAAGGACGCAGATGTCGTCTTCGTCACTTTAGGAACTGGTGTCGGCGGTGGGGTCATCGCCGGTGGTCACCTGTTGCACGGTATCAATGGTGGGGCCGGTGAACTCGGTCACGTCACGGTGCAACCCAACGGTTACCTGTGTACCTGTGGCAAGCGCGGTTGCTTGGAACAATACGCTTCAGCAACCGGGGTCGTTCACGTGGCCTCTGACATGGCTAAGGACTTCATGGGCACGTCACGTTTGAAGGAAATGGAAGACAATCAGGAAAGCGTGACGTCCAAGATGGTCTTCTATTTGGCTGACAACGGGGATATTCTGGCCAACCAAGTCGTTGACCGGGTCACATTCTACTTAGGCTTAGCTTTGGCTAACGTTGCCAACATCTTGAACCCAGCCAACATCATCATCGGTGGTGGGGTCTCCAACGCTGGTAACACGTTGTTACAACCGACGACCCGTTACTTCCAAGAAAATGCCTTCCCAGCAGTTCGGGATTCAACCAAGCTGCGGTTAGCACAACTCGGAAATGACGCCGGGGTCATCGGGGCCGCTTCATTAGCATTACGGTTCCAAAAAACAAACTAAAAGATTTAGAGGATTAGGAAGGAAGATTTCGTTTTGGTTATTGGTGCAATCTCAGGATGGACAGTTTATACGATTGTCCTCATCATTCTTATTGCCGTGTGGGGCGGCTGGCAGTTGACAACGATCATCCGGCGTAACCGGGTCGCAAAGTTGATCGACGCCGAAACATTTGAAGCTGGTATTCGGACGGCTCAAGTCGTTGACTTACGCGAAAAGAAGGACTTTGACGCGGGACACATTTTGGGGGCGCGCAATTTCCCTTACTCAACGTTCAAGGCTTATCACAGCCAACTCCGTAAGGATCTCCCGGTCTACTTATACGACCAAGGGAAGACCATTAGCACGCGGGCCGCAATCATGTTAGGTAAAGATGGTTTTGACCAGATCTTTATCTTGAAGACTGGTTACGTGCGTTGGGAAGGTAAGACTAAGAAGACGAAGTACTAAACAAGTAAGGACCTACGGCATTTTTGCCGCGGGTCCTTTTTTGAAATGTCTGAAAATGGTCGCCTGCGGATGCCAGCAACTCCGCCTGCTGTGGGGGGCGGTCCAAGCCAAAAAGCGGTCTTGAACCTCGACTTGAAGCCGTAAAAACCGTACGTCTCCAAGCTCGCCCCATGACCTAACCTGACAGAGAACGTCAGCCAAGGTCATCGACACGGCCGGCTACGTTACTGGCCTCCTCCGGCTAGGATAATTCTCAGCCGTAATCAATTGTCTTGACCGTAAATTAAGCTATTAGCAGTAAGCCTGCAGAGGTTTCATTGTCTTCACGTGGGTCCGCACTTGATTCAGAGAGCAAATAAAAAGGAACCTAGAATGAAACATCCCAGGTTCCTTGCAAACTAACCGTGGTGAGCTGAATGACTCTTCCGGTTGGCTCGCTTGCGGTTTTCTTCAAACCGTGATTCCTGATCTTCGATTGGTTGAACGACCTTTTTTTTGAAAGAGAAGACAGCGCCGGCAACGGCACTGGCCGTAGCGACTACGCCAAAGAGAAAGCCCTTAGTGAAATGCTTCATAGTATCGACTCCTATCATTTTTAATAAATTAGTTATCCGCTTCCATTATGCTGGTTTTGTCCTGAAATAGCCAGCAATTAGCTGAATCCAGTCGAAAAAGTCGCGGGTTTTGTGATACGCTAGCTTTAGGAAAAACAATGAAAGGAGTGGCGGTATTGTTCAAACGGCAAGGAACCCAAATTCTGGCCCACCGGGGAAGCAAGGGGACACGGCCGGAAAACACCTTGATTGCGTTTCAGGCCGCGTTAGACGCTGGCGCTGACGGTATTGAGACCGATGTCCAACTGTCTAAGGACGGTCAGATGGTGATTATGCACGACGAACAGGTTGACCGGACAACCGACGGAACGGGAAATATCAGAGATTTGACACTGGCACAGCTCAAGCAATTGGATGCTGGGAGTCACTTCGCAACGGAATTTGCTGGGACGCGGATTCCAACACTGGACGAGGTGATTCAGCTGCTCGACTTGAATCAATTTACCGGGATATTTAATCTGGAATTGAAAACCAACAAGTTTCCTTATCCGGGGATTGAACGGCAACTGGCGACATACTTTAAGCAATGGGATGTTCCGTTTCGATTAGTATTTTCGAGCTTCCGGGCACAGTCGTTACTGACCCTAAAGACCTTGTATCCGCAAGCCGAATACGCCAAGCTCTTTCAGACGGCCGGGCGCCAGGCCAAACAAATGCAGCGGCGGCATCAGGTGGCGGACCTCCATCCGGATATCCGGTGGGTCAAAGCCCATCGTTTCTGGCTACCACACGTGCAATTGCGACCGTGGACGGTCAATTCAGCGGCTGACATGACCTACTGCTTCAAGCACCATTTTGCGGGCATCATTACCGACTATCCGGCACAGGCCGTTCGCTTGCGCCAGCAAATACAAGGAGAATTCGATTCATGGAAAAAGTCTTAGCAATCGTGGGGCCGACTGCCGTGGGTAAAACCGCGCTGGCCATTGACCTTGCGCAAAAATTTAACGGGGAGATCATCTCCGGAGATTCCATGCAGGTTTACCGCCACCTCGACATCGGGACGGCCAAGGCCACGCCGGCGGAACAAGCACAGGCGACGCACCATCTGATCGATGTCAAAGACGTTGATCAACAATTCACGGTGGCGCAATTCGTAGCGGCTGCCCAGGCGTTGATTCCAGCTATCACGGCGCGGGGCCACTTGCCGATCATTGCGGGCGGAACCGGTTTTTATTTGCAAGCCCTATTCGATGGGTTGAAGCTTGGAGCCGAGGCACCGGGAGACCCGGCCGTACGTGATCACTTCCGGGCAATTGCTCAGGAGAAGGGGGCCGAGTACCTGTGGCAAGAGTTGGCTGCCAAGGATTCCCAGGCCGCTGCCAAAATTCCGGTGACCAACATTCGCCGGACGGTGCGGGCACTGGAGGTCATCACAGTCACTGGGCAGCTCTTCTCCCATCAGGAGAACGGGGGACCCCAGTACGATGAGCTTTACCTGGCGTTGAACACGGACCGCAACCTGCTGTACGACCGGATCAATCAGCGAGTCGATCTGATGGCCCAGGGGGGGCTCGTGGATGAGGTCCGATGGTTGGCCAGTCAGGGAGGGACTGATCTCCCAGCGGCTACCGGGATCGGCTACCGAGAGCTATTGCCGGTTCTCGACCAGCCGGAACGGATTCCAGCGGCTATCGATCAGGTCAAACAGGACTCTCGGCACTACGCAAAACGGCAATTGACCTGGTTCCGTAACCAAACGACCGCCACTTGGTATGATTTGGTCCAGCACCCCGAACAGCGGCCAACCATTGAAGCGCAGGTCTCGGACTGGTTAAAAGCTTAATTTGGTCTAGAAATTAACTAAAGAATTTTTAAAAATCAGTTTTCATGTCATAAAACATGACATAAGTTCTTGACTCCCCGTCACAGGGTGGTATGATAGCCTCATAGTTAAAGGGGGCCAATCGCATGAAGGAGAAAGAGTTACGACGGTCAATGGCCGTGTTGCCAATGGGAACCGTGATGAAGCTGACGAGCTTAACTGCCCGGCAGATTCGCTATTATGAGTCTCAAGGGTTGATTTCTCCCGAACGGAGCGATGGTAATCGGCGGTTGTACTCGTTAAATGATATTGACCGTTTACTTGAGATTCGTGATTACCTCGCGGATGGTGTTAACGTGGCGGGAATCAAAGCCATTTACGACCAGCAACAGGCCGCGGCCCAGGCCAAACGGGACGCGCAACAGCAACCGTTGACCGATGAGGACGTGCGCCGCATCTTGCAGGATGAATTCATTCGGCAAGGTGGTCTGGGCCATCCGGAACCAGGGCTGCAACAACGGCCTCTTTAACCACGATATTTTGGAGAAACAAAAACTGACAGGGAGCGATTTAAATGGCAAAACGGGACTATTCCAAAGATGATATTCGCCAGATGGCAAAGGACGAAAACGTTAAATTTTTACGGTTAATGTTTACCGACTTATTCGGGACAATCAAAAACGTTGAGGTGCCCATCAGTCAATTAGGCAAGTTGCTCGATAACAAGCTGATGTTTGATGGTTCATCGATCGATGGCTTTGTGCGGATCGAAGAAAGTGATATGTACCTGTACCCTGACCTTTCAACTTGGATGATCTTCCCTTGGAGCACGGAACGTGGCAAGATTGCACGCGTTATTTGTGAAGTTTATACCACGGATGGCAAGCCTTTTGAAGGCGACCCACGGAACAACCTGATCCGGGTCTTAAATGACATGCGTAAGGCTGGCTTCACCGACTTTAATATCGGACCGGAACCTGAATTCTTCCTGTTCAAGATGGATGAAAACGGCAAGCCAACGACGGAACTCAACGACAAGGGGAGTTACTTCGATATGGCCCCAATGGACTTGGGTGAAAATTGTCGGCGTGAAATCGTCTTGACTCTGGAAGAAATGGGCTTCGATGTTGAAGCCGCCCACCATGAAGTGGCTCCCGGCCAACATGAAATTGACTTCAAGTATGCCGATGCCTTGACCGCCGCTGACAACATCCAAACGTTCAAGCTGGTTGTGAAGACCATTGCCCGTAAGTACGGGCTGTACGCCACGTTCATGCCAAAGCCTTTGGCCGGTATCAACGGTTCCGGGATGCATTTGAACATGTCTCTCTTCCATGACAAGGGCAACGCCTTCTTCGATGAAAAGGGCAACATGCAACTGTCAGAAGATGCCTTCCACTTCTTAGGCGGGCTGTTGAAGCATGCGCGGAGCTTTACCGCCATCTGCAACCCAATCGTCAACAGTTACAAGCGGTTGGTTCCTGGCTACGAAGCCCCTGTCTACGTGGCTTGGTCCGGTTCTAACCGGTCACCACTGATCCGAGTACCAAACTCTCGTGGCTTGTCCACCCGTTTGGAACTTCGGAGTGTGGACCCAGCAGCTAACCCATATCTGGCCATCGCTGCCGTTCTGGAAGCTGGCTTGGATGGTTTGCGGAACCAATTGGCACCACGTGAGGCCATTGACCGGAACATTTACCGGATGGATGCTGAAGAGCGTCAGGAAAACCACATCACCAACTTGCCAGATACGCTGCACAATGCGTTGAAGGACTTAGCAGCTGATGAAGTGATGCGTAACGCCATGGGCCACCACTTGTTCCAGAGCTTCATGGAAGCTAAGAACTTGGAATACAACTCTTACCGGACGCAAGTTTCCCAATGGGAACGCGATCAGTACCTGGAACTGTACTAAACTGAAGCTTAACTGAGGGATGAAAGCTGTCGCCTTTGGCTGCCAAAGGTTAAGATAACTGTTCATCCGCGCAATTTGCGTGGTAGAATCTCGCATACGCAATGCAAATAATCCATTTTAAATTGCTTGATAAAGCTGTTGCCCTGGACCTATGTCTGGGACAACGGCTTTTTTGCTTGATAAACTTTTGTATCAAATGTTTGTTAGATGCATTAATGAGTTACGTTATTGGCTTGTCATTTAATCGATTGGTAAGTTATTGGATTCGTCAGTCAGTAGCTGGTGTTTTAAACTAAAATTAGTCGTGAGTATAGCAATCGACATGATGCGAAGTACTTGTTTTGAATTTGAGAGAAGCTGAAAGGATTTGTTGCATTAATGCTGAATCAAAGCCGGAGGAAGTCAGGGATGGCGCCAGCCGTGGCAACGGTATTAGGCCGGGTGATTGATTCTTCCCGGTCTTACAGCGTGGAATGCGTTTGGAAACTCGCCTGGACTTGGCGAGGTTTCAATCCGAGCCGGAAGTCAGTACTTTGGCTGCAGGCGGTCCCCACAGCAGGCAGAACCCCTGACAGCCGCAGGCGACCAGTCTCGACAATCCCATCAGCAATGTGGCAAACAAGCTCAAAAATTTTAAAAATTTCATTGTTTTCCGGCGAAATTGGGCGAAACTGCTTTATTCTGCGGCGTTTTTTGGTAACATGAACGTATAACCAAATGTTTTCAGCACAGGCTGGGGAACATGAGAATGAGGGATAATCCATGGAAAATCAAGAACAGCAAGCCAATGCAGCCGATGCCCTGACGCAGGTAATCGCAGGTAAACTCGATTACTTAAGTACGATGCAGGCAGCGGTTCAGCATGGCGATGACCGAAAAATCTACGAACTTCTTGATCAAGTTCGCTACTACCAAGAAGTAAAGAAGACCCGTGCTAACCGGTCCGTGAACCATTTAGCCGAATTGGTCGACAACATTCATCCCCAAATTAGCCATTATTTGAGTGACAATTTAATCGATTATTTAGGCCACATTTACCCGTTCTTCTACTACGAGGAATTTACGACGGGGATGTTCCACATTTACTTTGGTAACTGGTGGGACCGGCGATTATTTGGTGACCTAGACGTCATCAATGTTCGTTTTGAGTTTGACAAGACCGAATACCAAAAGCTCCGCGATTCCTTCGGGCTGGAGGGCCAAGGCCAACGTTTGAACACGTCAAAGATTGAAGCCGTTTCCGCTGAAAGCGAAAATCTACAGGAATTAGTCGATGCTCAGACAACGCGGGACAACGAGAAGACTAAGCTCCGTGACCAGTTGAAGGAAAACAGTGGCAAGAGCAGCATGCCATGGGAGTCTGGCAAGGTTAAGGGCGAACGCCAAGAAATTATCGATCAATTGACGAAGTTGGCGGACGAGGACGAAAAGGCCCTGAACGCCCACAAGCAGATTAAGGAAAACGATGATAAGATTCTGGTCTTGTCCAAGGAAGATACGATTCTGAATTACGAAAAGCAAAGCATTCGCGATGCCTTCGATGATTTTGAACATTTCGAGGCTCACAATGCCAGCTTGTATGCCGATTACTTGAATAGCCTATTGGGTAAGAGCGAGGGTGAGGTGACAGTCGATGATTAACGAAAACGATCCATCCACGTTAACCACGAGCGGCCGCCTACTGAACTATAACGAAGCCATCAAGGACGGCCTGCAAACCGGGTTGACCTTTACGAAACTCATGGACCAGTTGATTCGGACGACCGATGCTGATGAACTGGTTAGTGCGGCCACGCAACTCGCCGACTTTCAATTGGACTCCGACTATGTTACATTTCCACACCAATATAGTAATGCCGATTACTACCTGCTATTCATGTCACGGATGTTGGAATTGCACGATCAGGGTAGCCAAGTGATCTTGCAGTCACGTGATCACCGTGAAGAGTTGACGCAACAGTTGACGACGTTAGGCGATCGGGGAACCTTTAGTTTCCGCGTAGAATCCTCCGAAAATGGTGGGGTCTTCTACCGTGAACGGGCAACCGGTCAATCCTTGTTCTACCTGAACTTGGAACGCAAGATGTTCCGCTTCAACAGTCATGCGTTGACCCAACTCTTCATCATTGACTTGCACGAGACGGTTCCGGCCGAAACGGTTAAGACCTCCGTTCAGGTATTATTGGACTTTGCGCGTTACTTGAAGGAAGACTACGGTTATTCCGTGGACTTTAACATCTTGGACGCTGCTAACCGCCAGAACTATTCAGTTCGGGCCGCAGATTTGCCAGCAGGTATCGTCGACCGCTTGTTTGTGACGGCCGCTAAGAACGACTACATGCTGACGAACGGTGTGAATGGTAACGGGGCCGAAATCGCGTTGGATAACAACGTGGTCGTGGATATCTTCAATAATCAATTGGAAGGTCAGCCTGAATGGGTCTTGACCGTCCATGATGATGATCAGAAGATTTCCTGGTTCGATGTTCTACTGAAATACCCGTTCATGCGGGATTGGTACTTAGAAAATCTGACGGATCTGGAAATTAAGTCAGACCCACTCGTCTTTGAATAGGGGGTTCACGCGGTGTTAGAACTAGCAAAACTGGTACAGCAGTCCATCTCCTTAGATGAACAGATTACCCGGGATAGAGACATTGAACTTCCCCGGAAGGTTCAAATCGAGAACGCCTACGTCGCACTGGATGTCGAATTGGCTGAAACGGCCAACACGTCCGAGTGGTTCAAAGTGTGGAAGACGCACCGTGGTAAGGCTGACGAAGGCCAAACGCCACGCCAGACCTTACTGACGGAGTATACCGATGCCATGGACTTCTTCTTCCTGGTCGCGGCCAAGAAAACCTGGACGCATCTGATTATGATCACCGAAGAGGACCTGAAGGGGCTGGAGAAGAGTCGGCCAGCTAAGGACCTTGATCAACAATACTTAATTCTAAAGCGCATGTTATTTAACAGCCACTTTGACCACCGACAGGAAGATTTCCGCCACGCTTGGCGGCTATTCCTAAAGTGGGGTTTTGTGGATTTCGGATTTAGCCAAGATGAGATTCAAACGGCTTATGAAGAAAAACGCAAAGTTAACCTGGATCGTCAGGCAAATGATTATTAAAATAGCAACAGTTCAAAAGGATCGCCCAATCGCCGGTCCTTTTTGCGTCTTCAGGAGAAGTTAAGCTTTTCACAGACTGGTTGATAGTATACGAGGGTGCCCTCGGTAGGGATGTGGACTGTTATGGGCACCGTGTGTCAAATATAGTAACAGTCGCGATAATTAGGAGAAGACTGCTGGCATTTTTGAGTGGGGACTGTTAAAATGCAAGAGCTATGTGTTAAGAACTATTGATTAACATCACTATTACCTAATAGTTCTATATGTAATCGTAACTGTCCTAAAACTTTTAAATTATTGAAGACTGACAGTTACGGCTGAATATTTATAAATTTCATGAACCAAAAGGGAGGGGACTCTTATCAGTCACGTCGATCCACGGGTCGTTCGGACCAATGAACGGCTACGTCAAGCCCTAAGTGTTTTACTTGAAGATCATCAGTTAAAGGAAGTCTCCGTGCAAACACTGACGAAGACCGCTCAGATTACCCGCGGTACCTTTTATCTCCACTACAAAGACAAGGCCGACTTCCTCCTGCAAACGGAGCGACAGGTCGTGGACGAGTGGTTCTTTCACGCTGAAACGATTACGGCGGTTACTGACACCAATACGGCCGCAGGCGTTTTACAGGTGACCGGATTTGATCTGAACGCTGCACTGGAGTATGCGGACAAGCACCATCAGATTTTGGCCACGTTGTTTGATACCCAATTTCCGCATTTTCGGGAATACTTACTGGCTACGCTGATTCAGAAGCTGTACCAGTTTGGCTTGAATTTTGAGGGGAAACAACAAAACTTTCACATGACGGAAAACGAAATTCCGGCCAGCTATCTGGCGTCTGCTTTCGTGGGGATGATCATGCAGTGGCTGGCCGATGACCGGCGCTTCAGTTATAGCCATCTGGGCCGTAGCTTTGCGGCACTGTTGCCCAGCCCTGAAGCGACGCGACTACGTGAGTGGTTCATCACGTGTAACCTGGAGAAGTAAGCGTCAGGTGTTTCAGGCCTATAGCGATAACGTTCTAATTTAAAACAGGTCGCTGTTTTCACCCGAATTGAAAATAAAGCTTGACGTGAGAAATCCTATCAAGTATAATTTTCATGTTGTATTTGTGGACTTCCACAGCTGCAACCGCTCGGGACAAGTCATTAAGTTTTCCGCTTGCGGAGCACTTGTTTTCGGCGAGTCTAAGTCTAAAACTATAAGGAGGTGCACACACATGTACGCAATTATCGTAACTGGCGGCAAGCAGTACAAGGTCGAAGCAGGCCAAGCTGTTTACGTCGAAAAGTTGAACGTTGAAGCTGGTGAAAAGGTTACTTTTGACCAAGTTGTCTTTGTTGGTGGCGAAACGCCTAAGATTGGGACGCCAACTGTTGCAGGTGCAACTGTTACTGGAACTGTTGAAAAGCAGGGTCTGGAAAAGAAAGTTGTTACTTACAAGTACAAGGCCAAGAAGGGCCAACATACGAAGAAGGGTCACCGTCAACCATATACCAAGGTTGTCGTTGATGCTATCAACGCTTAAGCCTAAAGATTAAAGAGAGGCGATCTCGATGATTCACGCGACGTTCCATCACGGAGCTAACCGAATCGATTCATTCCAAATCACTGGCCATGCTGACTCAGGTGAGTATGGTCAAGACATTGTTTGTGCCGCAGTATCGGTGCTTGCGATCACGACCGTCAACAGCTTGCAACGAATCGCTAAGATTCCGGTGCAAGTCGACAACCGCGATCAGGAAGGTGGCTTTCTGGAAGTCCACCTCCCACCAAAGCTGGAAGCAACGGCTGAACTTAAGGGACAAACGCTCCTCCAGAGTTTTGCGGATGGGTTAAGAGATGTCGCCACAAATTACGCGGATTTTGTTAAATTCGCAGAAACCAAAGATTAATTTGCGGAGGTGAAACTTATGCTGATGAACATGAACTTACAATTCTTCTCTCACCATAAAGGTGGTGGGTCTACTGCTAACGGTCGTGACTCTGCTGGTCGTCGTCTTGGGACGAAGGCTGCTGATGGCTCAACTGTTACCGGTGGTTCTATCCTCTACCGTCAACGTGGTACGCACATCTACCCTGGTGTGAACGTAGGCCGCGGTGGGGATGATACTTTGTTTGCTAAGGTTGCTGGCGTTGTTAAATTCGAACGTCTTGGCCGTGACAAGCGTCAAGTATCCGTATACCCAGTTACTGAAGAAGTAGCTAAATAACACGAGGTTTTCCTCGTACGACTGAAGAGCTTGAGGCGAGACCAATTCGCTTTAAGCTCTTCTTTCTCTCTCTAAAATGAAAGGCGTTCCGTCAGGCTCGTGTGAGCTGGTGGTGATGAACGTTTCTCGAACTGGCTGTCAGTGGCCGCTCATCGCAACTGAAGAAACTGGTCGACTTTGGGCCAGCTACATATCTTTTTTGGTTACGATGGGCGGCGCACGGGCCGGTGATTTCTCTAGCAGGGGTTGCCGTTTTCCTATAAAATGGTACGCTTACCAGGGAAGTCGTCAGGCAAGACGACGGCTTTTATCGCTGATAGTTGGGACAATGGGGTCTTGTGGGCGTTGCCCAGCTACACGGTGAAAGTCTTACCAGAATCAAATTCATCTCTAAAATAGCAAAGGGGTTGAGTTGATGTCGACTAGAATCGAACGGTTACAAGCACAGTTTGACCGGCTCAGTATCGATAGTTTCTTGGTGTCCAGTGCAAGCAACCAGCAGTATCTAGCTGGTGCGAGCGTTGAGGGTGGCGATGGCTATCTTTTGGTAACGGCTAAGGATGCCGTATTCATTACCGATGCTCGGTATCTGACGGAATTGAAGGCAACCATTCCAGACATGCCACTAGCAATCACGCGGGACTATCTGCAGGCCGCTAACGACCATTTACAGGCCGTAGGGGCCACCGTACTCGGAATTGAGGATAGTTTATCCTTGAACGAGTATCAGTGGTTAGACGAGCATTTGTGGACGGACATCGTGCCGTTGGCTGGCGTCGTGGACAATTTACGGCAGATCAAGGAACCGGCTGAGATTGCGGCGATTCGCAAGGCCACTGCCTTGACCAGTCAAGGGGTGACTGCGTTGTTTGATCAGCTCCACGTGGGTATGAGCGAACGACAAGCCGCGCAATGGCTGGAACGGTGGATGGGTGACCACGGATCGACCGGTACGAGCTTCGATACCATCGTGGCGAGTGGCAAACGGGCGGCCTGGCCGCACGGGTCTGCCAGCGACAAACTGTTGGCGGATCATGACATGGTCACTATCGACTGTGGCTTCTACGTGGACGGGTATACGTCTGATGTCACCCGGACGGTGGCGTTGGGTGACCCCGGTGAGCTGCTCAAGTCAGCTTATCAGGCCGTTCAAACGACCCAGGAGAAGATCATGGCAGCTGTCAAACCCGGCGTGACCGGTGGTGAGCTTGATAAAATCGGGCGCGACTACCTGACCACACAGGGTTACGGCGAGGCCTTCATTCACGGAACCGGCCATGGTATTGGTCTGGATATTCATGAGGGGCCGAACATTGGTCGCGGCTGGCCCGACGTGATGGCGGCTAATGAAGTCATTACGGTCGAACCCGGTGTGTACTTTGCGGATCAGGGTGGTCTACGGATTGAAGACGATTTATTGGTGACGCCAGAGGGTCACGAGACGCTGACGACGGCACCACGGAATTTAATTATTCTGTAAGTCACACGCTCATCTTGCTTTTTATGGGTAAAAATTGATATTATAAAGAGGACATATTTTAGGAGGCTGACAACATTATGGCAATTTCTACTGCTGATTTTAAAAATGGTTTAACTATCGAAGTCGATCACGCAATCTGGCGGATCGTTGAATTCCAACACGTAAAGCCAGGTAAGGGTGGCGCTTTTGTTCGTTCAAAGCTAAAGAACTTACGGACGGGTGCTGTGCAAGAAAAGACTTTCCGTGCCGGTGCTAAGATGGAACGCGCTGACATCCAAACGCGTTCAATGCAATATCTTTACGAAGACGCTGACAACCGGGTCTTCATGGATACGGACAACTTCGAACAAATCGAAGTGCCTGACGACCAAATCAAGGCACAATTGCCTTACTTGCAAGAAAACATGAACGTTGACTTGGTACAATTTGGTAACGAAGTTCTCGGTATCGAAGTACCAAACACCGTTGTTTTGGAAGTTACGGCTACTGAACCTGGTATTAAGGGGAACACCGCTTCTGGTGGTTCCAAGCCTGCTACCATGAACACTGGCTTAGTCGTTCAAGTGCCATTCTTCGTTAACGAAGGCGACAAGCTCTCCATCAACACGACGGATGGTACCTACATTTCTCGTGCCTAAGTTTTCATACGTTTAAACAGTAAGGGAGGGTCAACGAATGGCAGAAGATACTAATATCATTTTAGAATCAAAGGAACCCGCACTGGGTAAGATCGAAGTGGCGCCACAAGTCCTCGAAATCATCGTCGGCATTGCGGCTAGCCAAACTGAAGGCGTTGCGCGGATGCGTGGTTCACTGGCAAACAGCGTCACGGAGCTTTTGGGTCGCAAAGAACAACACGGTAAGGGCGTTAAGCTCGTGTTTGATGGCGACGAACTAGCAGTTGATGTGTACGTTTACTTGAATTACGGGGTAGCGGTTCCCAAGGTTGCCTTGGCCATTCAAGATAGCGTGAAGCAACAATTGTTGTTCATGACGGACCTCGATTTACGTGAAGTAAACGTTCACGTGGAAGGCGTCATTCCCGAAAAGACGGCGCAACAGGTCGATCCAGATAACCTGTTCAACCAGAGCGATGAAGGAGACAGTGACCAATAGTGACACTTACACGACATCAAATTCGGGAACGCGCATTTCAAATGCTCTTTGCATTGAACGCCAATCCCGAAGCTGATCAAGACGCGTTGTACCAACGTGTTCTGACCGATGACCCGAACCAAACCGTTCCCGTGCCCGCCTACCTGACCACTTTGGTACAAGGCGTTTTGGCGAACCAACCCGCGTTGGATGCCCAAATCGACCAGTACTTGAGCACCGGTTGGCAATTAAAGCGGATCGCAAAGACCGACTTGGTCATTATGCGTATCGCTTTCTTTGAAATTGCGCACGTGGAAGAAGTGCCGAACCGAGTTGCCGTTAACGAAGCCTTGGAATTAGCCAAGAACTTCAGTGATGACCGCTCTCGTCGCTTCATCAACGGGGTGCTTGCCCATACTTTGGACGGCGATTCCGCTGATTCACAAGCTTAAACTAAGAGACCGACTGCCCTTTTGGGTGGCCGGCTTTTTGTTTGCAGACTTGCGGGGTATGACTGTAGAGAAAAGTGGAGGTGGCCGCCTGCAGCTGCCAGGGGTTCCGCCTGCTGTGGGGACCGGTGCGAGCCTGTGGAGCGGTCTCGCACCTCGACTTTAAGCCATGCCAGGTTCGGGCATGGCTTAAAGCTCGTCCCGCGCTGTAACCCCGGGAAGAACCGAGCGCCCGGCGTAACACCGCCGTCACGGCCGGCTCCACCCCTGGCCTCCTACGGCTATGATTTGTCGCTGCTGTCAGTGGTGGCGGGTCTGCAAGCCAAAAGCGGCGTTGCCAGTAGGGCAGTCGGTATCTTAGTTATTGCTGTGGTTGTGATATGAATTTTGACGACATGGTTAGTTGATGGCAACGAATATGGCTGATGTCATTGAAAAGAAGGTAGCGAATAGCAAGTGGGTAATCTGGTGGCATGAGTAATAAGAATTATAAAGCTTTAGGAGAAGCACAGCAGCTTTGGACAGTAGCCCTAATTTCCCGATGATTGAGGTTGTTTGGCCGGGTCAAAGTGCCCGTCAAACGTCCCAAATATATAGATTTTTTTGTGGGAACGGATACCACCCCCGTTTTCAGATAAGGTATGCTAAAATGGAAAGTAACTTTGAATTTTAGGGGAGGACAAGTCGCATGGCAATCATTATCGACGGGAAACAGATCGCAAAGGACCTCAATGCGCAGACCCAGCAACGGGTCGCCGCACTGAAAGAACAGGGGGCCGTTCCCGGTCTCGCCGTTATTATCGTGGGCGATGACCCGGCCAGCGCCATTTACGTGCGGAACAAGCATCGTAAGGCCGTCAAACTGGGTATTAAGTCCGTGGTACGGGAACTTCCCGCAACCATCAGTCAGGCCGAACTCCTCGCTATTGTGAACGAATATAACCACGATGACAGTATCCACGGCATCTTGGTCCAGTCGCCACTTCCGGTGGGGTTGGACGAGCAGGCAGTCGTGGCTGCCATCGATCCTAAGAAGGATGTGGATGGCTTTCACCCGTTGAATGTGGGGCGGCTTTTTGCCAACTTGCCGGGGCATTATCCGGTCTCGTGTACGCCGCGCGGCATCATGACGATGTTGGCTAGCCTGAATGAACACCTCCGCGGGAAGCAGGCCGTGGTCGTTGGTCGCAGTATGATCGTGGGGCGACCGATGGCGGCAATGTTACTGAATGCCGACATGACGGTAACCGTGGCGCATGTGCATACAAAACATTTGGAAGAGATTACCCGGACTGCCGACGTTCTAGTCGTGGCGACCGGTGTGACCCACTTGATTAAAGGCAATGATATTAAGCGCGGGGCCATCGTCATTGATGTGGGGATGGACCGCGATGAAAATGGTAAGCTGACCGGCGACGTTGATTTTGATGCCGCCGTAGACCGGGCTGGCGCAATTACGCCGGTTCCGGGTGGCGTGGGCCCGATGACGATTGCCACGTTGATGCAGCAGACGGTAGACTTATGTGAGTGGAGTGAGCAACTTGGCAGCAACTGATTACTTAACAGTTACGGCGCTAACCCAGTATTTAAAACGCAAATTTGAGGTGGACCCCTATCTGGGTAAGGTCTACCTGACGGGGGAAATTTCAAACTTTCGCCTGCGACCACACGCTCATCAGTATTTTAGTTTGAAGGATGACCACGCTAAAATCAGTGCTATCATGTTTCGCTCGGCGTTTGAGAAGCTGAAGTTTACGCCGGAAACCGGGATGAAGGTCCTGGTCACCGGACGGATCTCCCTGTACGAACCCACTGGTCAGTACCAGATCTACGTAGAACGGATGGAGCCCGATGGTATTGGTCAACTCTATCAGGCCTACGAACAATTGAAGAAAAAGTTAGCCGATGAAGGGCTATTCTCAGCACCTAAGCGGCCGTTACCGCGTTTTCCCAAACGGATTGCGGTCATCACGAGTCCTAGTGGGGCAGTCATTCGCGACATCATTACCACCACGCGGCGGCGTTATCCGATTGCGCAGATTGTGCTGTACCCCGCAGTGGTTCAGGGGGATGGTGCGGCACCAGATTTGGTGCGACAGCTCGAACGCGTTAATGCGGCTGGGACTTACGACACCCTGATCGTTGGACGTGGTGGTGGGTCCATCGAAGATCTGTGGCCATTCAACGAGGAAACGGTAGCGCGGGCCATTGCGGCAAGTCAGATTCCGGTGATCTCATCTGTCGGTCACGAAACGGATACGACAATTGCCGACCTGGTTGCTGACGTGCGTGCGGCAACGCCAACCGCAGCGGCCGAGTTGGCCGTTCCCGTACTGACCGATGAAGTGGTTAAGTTACAGCAACAGCGAACGCGTCTGTATAATGCCATGACCAATCGGATCAATTTTCAGCAGGAACGGCTCAATAAACTGATGGCGGCCTACGTTTTCCGGCAACCGCAGCGTTTGTATGAGACCTACGTTCAACGGCTGGACCATGCGCAGCAGGGATTGACGCGCAATATGCGGACACAATTGCAACAGACGCAGCAACGCTACCAATTGGCCCAGCAGAGTTTGCAAAGCCACAATCCGTTAGCCCGGGTTCAGCGTGACCAGACGACGGTGACGCAGCTGGCCGACCGGCTCAACACTGAAGCCAAGCGTTATCTGGCCGATCGTCAAGAACGTGTGGGTAAGCTGATCAACGGGCTGGACTACTTGAGTCCACTGAAGATCATGGGTCGGGGCTATAGTTACGTGACGCAAGATGATCACGTGGTGCGGCAGACGGCTGATTTGAAGACCGGACCCGCTACGATTCACTTGAGCGATGGCACCGCAACTGCGGATATTACTGACATTCAACCAACATCGGAGGATTAACATGAGTGAAGAACAAAAACCAACCTTTGAAGAAAATTTAACGACTTTAGAAAATATCGTTGCTCAGCTGGAACAGGGAGACATTCCCTTGGAACAGGCACTCTCGCAATTTCAGAAGGGTGTAGCGTTAAGTAAGGACCTGCAGAGTACCCTGCAAGGGGCCGAGAAGACCTTAGCTACGATGATGGATGATAACGATCAAGAACAAGCTTTCGAGACGCCACAAGGGGGCACAGGTGATGCCGATTGATACGCGGCTAAAACAATTTGAAACGACTTGGGTGCCACGGCTAAATGCACCGTTACAAGCGGCCATCGATCAGGATAGTGGTGACCCGCGGTTGGCCGAAGCTATGGCTTATTCCGTCATGGCTGGTGGCAAACGATTGCGGCCATTGTTGACGGTCGCTACATTACAAGCTCTGAATGTTCCGTTTGATGAGGAGCGTGATTGGCGGCCAGTCATGGCGCTGGAGCTGTTGCACACCTACTCTCTGATTCACGATGACTTGCCTGCAATGGATAATGATGATCTCCGTCGCGGGAAACCCACCAATCACGTCAAATTTGGCGCGGGGATGGCGACGTTAGCTGGGGATGGTCTCTTGACGCTCGCCTTTCAATGGCTGACGGCAACGGATCTTCCGGCGATGACGCAGGCCCAGTTGGTGCAAACTCTGGCCGTTGCAGCTGGGCCTGGTGGCATGGTTGCGGGTCAGGCCAAAGATGTGCAGTCCGAACACGTAGATTTGCCGCTGGCTAAGTTGCGTGTGCTCCATCGTGAGAAGACCGGGGCCTTACTCCACTATGCGGTGCAGGCTGGATTGATTATTGGTCAAGCGCCACAAGCGCAGTGGACACCGTACCTGCAATTTGCCGATGCCTTTGGGCTGGCTTTTCAGATCTACGATGACATTCTCGACGTGGTTGGTACGGCTGCCGAGCTGGGCAAGGCCACACAAAAGGACGCTGGTGAAGCCAAGAATACCTATCCGGGTAAGCTGGGCTTAGCAGGAGCCAACCAGGCGTTGATCGACACAATTCAGACCGGTCGGCAGGCGTTAGCCGCCTTGCCCGCCGGTGAGGGGCGTGACCTCTTGGCGTCATTTTTCAGTTACTTTGATACGAAACGGGTGAAGGCATGAAGAAGAAACGCGTTGCGGATTTATTAGTTGAACAGGGCTTGTTTACGTCGTTAGACGAGGCGAAGCGTGCCGTTATGGCGGGTGAAATCCTGGGAACCAATGAGGAACGACTGGACAAGCCGGGCTCGATGATTCCGGCGGATACGGAGCTTCATTTGAAGGGCCATCCGTTACCCTACGTCTCACGGGGCGGTTTTAAGCTTGCCAAGGCACTCGATGTCTTCAAGATCGATGTGACTGACCGGGTCGTCTTAGATATTGGGTCATCAACCGGGGGCTTTACTGATGTGATGCTGCAGAACGGTGCCAAGCTCAGCTATGCTTTGGATGTCGGCAGTAACCAGCTCGTTTGGAAGTTGCGTCAGGACCCCCGGGTCATCGTCATGGAGCATACCAACTTCCGCTACAGTAAGTTAGCCGACTTTACCAGCGGCCAGCCCACGTTCAGCTCAATCGACGTGTCCTTTATCTCGTTAAAGATGATTTTGCCACCGTTGAAAAGCATTATTGCCGTTGGTGGCGATGTGGTTGCGCTGATCAAGCCACAATTCGAGGCGGACAGAGCGGATGTCGGCAGTCACGGCATTGTCCGCGACCGCGCCGTTCATACTGCCGTGGTGCAACGAATTATTGACTTTGCGGTAGCGACTGGCTACAGCGTCCTGGGGTTGGATTTCTCTCCAATCAAGGGTGGCGAAGGCAACATTGAATTTCTGGTGCATTTACGCTCGGTTGATAAAAATGCAGTCTGTGCAAGTGCGGTTTCCGTTGAACGGACGATTGATGCTGCCTATGAGGGCCTGAATCACTAGTTTATGAGAAAATTATGAGAATTTGCTTTCCAAATACTTAGGTCTGGTATATGATAAGATTATGCATTTTTTATCAGAGAAAAAGGGGGGCCAGGTATGAAGAAGCAAGAACGCCAGCAATTACTCAAACGCTTATTAACCTCACGAGAAATCGAACGGCAGGAGGATTTCGTCCATCTCCTGGAAGCCGATGGCATTCATGTCACGCAAGCGACGATTTCACGGGATATTAAGGAGATGCAGCTGGTTAAGCTGCCTGCCGAATCGGGTGGGTATCGTTACAGCCTTCCGGTCCAAAAGAAAATTGATACGCAGAAGAAGTTGCAACGGACTTTGCAAAACGCCTACGTCTCCTTCGCCGTGCAGGGTGAGTTTACCATCCTGAAGGTGTTGCCAGGTAACGGTCCGGTGATTGCTTCACTGCTGGATCAGATGCGCTATGAGTTCGTGTTTGGCACGGTCGGTGACGATAGTTCCGTGCTGACCGTTTGTGTTTCCCATAAGGGCGCACTACAATTAGAAGAGACGATTGACCGCATGATTGCGGACTAAGAAACCGACCACGACTGACCGACCAGCACAGTGCTGACGAAGCAGCTGTGGTCGTTTTAGTCTAGGTGAGTAGTTGACTGATTCCTGAACTTTTGCTGGCTGGGTCGTGTTCTGGCTGAGAAAGTTATAAAATAGAGTCTGTAGACTGAAAATATACAGTCATTTAATATTCAAAAATCACGTATAAAATTAACGAGAACGAATATATTTGCTTTAAATTTGGGAGGCCAGAACGTGTTACAGGAGCTGTCGATTAAAAATTTTGCCATTATTGATCAACTGGATGTGGCCTTTAAAAATGGCATGACGGTCTTGACCGGGGAAACAGGTGCCGGGAAGTCGATTATTATTGATGCCGTAGGTTTACTGGCTGGCGGTCGAGGCTCGGCCAATTTTGTGCGGACGGGTACCGATAAGGCCATTATTCAGGGGAGCTTTGTTTTTCCAACCGGCGGGACGACCTACCGGGTGTTGGATGAACTGGGTATCGATCATGATGACGGTAGCGTCATTCTCCAACGGGAGATTCACGCCAATGGGCGCAACACCTGTCGCGTAAATGGTATGTTAGTTAATACCAATACTCTGAAGAGAATTGGTGAAACGGCGGTCGATATCCACGGTCAGAATGAGCACCAGGAGTTAATGCAGCCGGACAAACACTTGGGGATGCTCGATGAGTTCGCTGGAAACAAGGTAGCCAAGTTACGTGAGGATTACACGCAGAAGTACGCAGCGTACACGCAACTCAAGGCGACATTGGAGAGTCGGCGGGCCAACGAGAAAGAATGGGCCCAACACCTCGACATGTTAAAATTTCAGGTCAACGAGATTGAAACGGCTCAGTTGCAGGCTGGCGAAGAAAATGAGCTGGTGGCAGAACGTGATCGGTTAGATAATTTCCAAAAAATCAATGACGCTCTTCAACAGACACAGGTTATTTTAACCGGTGAGGAGACCAGTGCCGGCGCGAATGACCAGATTGGGAGCGCCATGCAGTCGATGCAGGCCATTGCTGACTTTGATCCGGCATTTAAGCAGATTGCATCGAGTCTGGAGACGGCCTACTACGCGTTGAGCGATGCCGTGGGGGATGTTTCCTCGCAGCTGGACTTGTTGGAATGGGACGAGGGTCGTTTGGATGAAATCGAACGGCGTCTGGACGTCATCAATCAGTTGAAGCGCAAGTACGGCGACTCCGAAGAACAAGTACTCAGCTACTACGACAAGATTGCTGCCGAGCTCAAGCAGATGCAGTCAACCGATGAGACGGCGGATGACCTGGAAGACCGGGTTGCTAGTCAAGAGTCTGTGCTGTTGAAGTTGGCGGAGAAGCTGAGCAAGGCTCGGCAGGAGGCAGCTAAGCGCTTAGAAAAAGCCATTCACGGTGAATTGGCCGATTTGTATATGGATAAGACCGTCTTTGCCGTGCATTTCACCCGTTCTAAGACGCAGTCACTGATGAGTACGGGGTTAGATCACGTGGAATTCTACCTGCGGACCAACCCGGGTGAAGCCATGCGACCATTAGCCAAGATTGCGTCCGGTGGGGAACTGTCCCGGATCATGCTGGCATTGAAGACCATCTTCTCTGAGTCGCAGGGCATTACGTCAATTATTTTTGATGAAGTCGATACCGGTGTCAGTGGTCGGGTGGCTCAGGCCATCGCTGAAAAAATCAGTGGGATTGCTCAGGCGTCGCAAGTGCTCTGCATCACGCACTTACCACAAGTTGCCGCGATGGCGGATCACCACTACTTCATTGCCAAGCAGGTCGTCGCAGACCGCACCGAAACTTCCCTAACACGTTTAGACGAATCTAGCCGAGTGGATGAATTGGCTCGGATGTCGGCAGGAACTCAAGTCACGAAGCTTGCGTTGGAACACGCACATGAATTGTTGAAACTAGCCGATGAGGTCAAGGATTCTCATCACAAAACTAAAAACTAGTAAGTGTATAATAAAGGCCGTTATCAGGTGATTGATAACGGCTTTTATTATTGTGTGCAACTTAGTTTAATGCTATTACAAATTACCCCTTAAATTAGATTGAAGATTGATATATAATTGATTTACTAAACGAAAACGGTGTAGAGGTGCGGTTCATGTGGAAAAGGATTGGAATTTTAGGATTTAGTTTGTTAGTTGGGCTACTATTTTTAGTGGGTGGTGGCCAATTAAGAGCAAACGCTGCCGATTTGACTGAAGACGTGAGTGGAAGTGTCTCGGCACCGGCCAAAATTATGGAAAGTGGTGTGACTAATCCAGTCTTGCCTGACACGGATTTACTCAGTAGTCAAGACTATATGTTGACTTATAACTGGGGAATCAAGGATGGAATAGTTATTCACAGCGGAGACTATGTTAAGGTTCAATTACCCAAAACTGCAGTTTATGATAATTTTATGACCAAGCCCATTGACGTCAAGCTTTCTGGAAGTAGTGACGCCGTGGGTACGATGGCACTTGATCCAACGAATAAACAACAGATGATTATTACTTTTAACAATGTTCTAGAAAACACTAATACAGGACGAAAAGGGACAATTAACATTCATGTTCATGGGACTGAAGCTGGTGGTTCAGGAACTGGTGGTACGAGTGCCTCATTGATAAGAAAAAATGGATGGCCGATAGATACTTACGCGTTGGATAAAAATGAAAATCCGCAATATATTGTGTGGCAAATCGTTGTCAATCCGGATAGCAAGAATTTAGGTGATGTGACGCTAACGGACCAAATTGGTCCTCACATGACTTTTTATCAGAATGCTGACGATGCGGATGATCGCTTTAATTTGACAGCAAAAGTTGATGATGTTGAACTTCCATCAGATGATGTTGAAACGACTGCTTCTGGTTCAACTGTCGTCATAAAATTAAAAAATGTAACGCATAAAGTGGATATTCTTTACTATGCAAAAATCGATGCTCAGTACTTTGACAATTACAAGTGGGGTAACTTCAGTAATTCAGTTGGGTTGAGCAGTACATCTGGAGGTGGAGATACCGCAACAGATCCTGGAGCGGCAGATGGCGTTCCAGCTAACGAAAGTGTCATGAAGAATTATAGCTGGGGTGCGGCGGCCGATATTGATGGCTGGTATACAGGCTCGTTTGAATTAACGAAGACGGCCTTTGGCGATCCTACAAAAGGGTTGGCAGGTGCAACGTATGACCTACAAAAGTTGTCCGATACTGGGGACTGGGAGAACTACCAGACAGGATTAGTGACCGGTGCTGATGGTAATTTGAAGGATACAACCCTTGAAACTGGTACGTATCGGTTGATTGAAACGGCTGCGCCAGATGGCTACCTCTTGAACAAAACTGATAGTCCGGCAAGTACGGCAGTTACGCCTCAGCAGTTTACCGTTTCTGCTACCGATGGGGATAAGGTCAATATGTTAACACAGAGTGATAGTCCAAACGCGGTTACATTAATTAAGAGAGATCCCTCCGGTAATCTTCTCAAGGGGGCCACGTATCGATTAGTCAAGGGAACGGCTACCGGTCCTGATGAAAGTTCAGTTGTAAAAGATAATTTAGTTACAGATGCCAATGGTCAGGTTACGGTCAGTCAGCTAGCGCCTGGGACTTATTACTTTGAAGAAACGGTTCCTCCTGATGGATACGATATAAATAAGGACCCTGCTAAGGTGACCATCACAAATACGGACACGACTGTGCAAACAGTGAAACAAACGGATACACCTAAAACAAATAGCTCAAGCAGTTCAAGTAGCTCAGACAATTCGAGTGACTCAAGCAGTTCAAGTGGCTCAGACAGTTCGAGCAACTCAAGTAGTTCAAGTAGCTCAGATAGTTCGAGTGACTCAAGTAGTTCAAATAGCTCAGATAGTTCGAGCAACTCAAGTAATTCAAGTAGCTCAGATAGTTCAAGCAACTCAAGCAATTCAAGTAGCTCAGATAGTTCAAGCAACTCAAGCAGTTCAAGCAACTCAGACAGTTCAAGCGATTCGAGCAGTTTAAGTAGTTCAGACAGTTCCAATGACTCAAACAGCACCAGCGATTCCGATTCTTCCGATAGTTCTGATAGTACCAGTGATTCCAGCAGCTCCAACACCGGTTCCACGAGTACGTCGTCCACTAAAGCCAAGCGCACGACAGTAGCTAACGTGGTGTCCAGCAACTCTAGTTCTACCACGCCACGTAACGGTGGAACCGCAGCCGGCACAACGGCTAACACGGTTTCTAAGACCTCTAAGCATCACACCAATGGCAACAGCTATCTGCCACGGACTAACGGGCAACGTAGCTTGTTAGCCATGTTGGTTGGCTTCTTAATCCTGGGATTGAGTCTCGCTGCTTCACAGTGGCGGAGAACTCACGCCAAGTAATAAGTAATTGTACAAAACTGACCTCATTCAGGTAATCTGGGTGAGGTCAGTTCTTCTATACTAGAGCGATTCATTTCGGAGTAGAAAAAAGTCCCAGTGGAGAGCTTATCGTAAACCTGAGCTGTTCCAGAGGGACTTTGTGATTTTAAATTTTTACTGGGCACGTTGAACCGAACGCAAGAGACCGGGGGTAACGATGGTTGTTAAGGCCCGACTTTGCTTGAGGATGAGGTGACCAGCGGCGTCTTCTTTCAGATGGCCGATGACCGTGGCAGGGGCCACATCCGTAGCGGCTTTAAATTGGAGTCGGACTAAGTAGTGTCGGTCGAGTGCTTGCTGAATAAAGTAGTTTAATTGGAAGGCGGGCATCTGCGGATAAACGACTTGGCCATTAATCACTGGCAAGTCACTGAAGAGTTCTTTGTACGCGGTTGCTACCCGATCAGACAGGGCAGTCGTGCCATTAGTAATTAAGTTTTGCATGCTGATCACCTCGAACGTTTGTTTGTATTTTCATTATACGAACGCGTGTTTGATATTGCAAGCCTTTTTTCTCGCAATTTGCGATTATCTTAATCTTTCAGGTGGTTAACGAGTCGCTAAACCAGTGATATCAGTGGCTTGTGATCCTGACATGACTTTTTCTGTTCTGAATATTAGTGATAACGGGTTAGACTTTAGTGTGGAAATGGTTGATGACACCCCGAACAGCTGTTTTAAGCGCTGAACCGGAACTTTTTCAACGTTTTCGGTGCTAAGGGGAGTATTTCTTCCTAAATAGTGGTAATATAGTAACCTATAGATTATAGCTGAAGTCAAAGATGATTGACTTTAAACGACACGGTGGCCAGTGGTGACGGTGTCATAATTAAATTTTTATTGAAGGGATTTTTAAACGATGGCTAAACGTGGAATGCTCATTGTGCTTTCAGGTCCATCCGGTGTTGGTAAGGGAACGGTGCGTAAGGCATTGTTTGAGACCGGCGCGACCGACTTTTCTTACTCCATTTCGATGACAACGCGGAAACCGCGTGAGGGTGAAGTCAACGGTGTCGACTATTACTTCGTCTCCAAAGAGGAGTTTGAGGAGAATATTCGGACCGGACAGATGCTGGAATACGCCAAGTATGTTGACAACTACTATGGCACCCCGTTAAAATATGTTAATGAGACCTTGGATCAAGGCAAGGATGTTTTCTTGGAGATCGAAGTCAACGGTGCCATGCAGGTTCGGGCAAATTGTCCCGATGCCGTCTTTGTTTTCTTGACGCCGCCTGACTTGATGGAATTGAAGCACCGGTTGATTGGTCGGGGAACTGACGCCATGGACGTCATTAACAAACGAATCAAGAAGGCCGTTGGTGAAATTCAAATGATGCGCAACTACGACTACGCCGTGGTAAACGACGAAGTCAACAAGGCAGTTGATCGGATTCAAATGATTATTCGCAGTGAACGGTTACGGGTAACCCGGGTCATGCCGGATTACGAACAAATGATTGGAGACGAATAAATAATGCTACTTTATCCCTCAGTTGATGATTTATTGGCACAAGTGGATTCACGGTATTCTTTGATTATGTTGGCTAGCAAGCGGGCACACGAACTCGATGCCGGCGCTAAGCCACTGTTGACCGACTACAAGTCGCCTAAGACGATTGGCCGGGCCCTCGAAGAAATTGCGGCCGGTGCTTTAATGATCGATCCGGACGAAAAGGATTTGAACGCCTAACACGGGCATTTCAGAAAAGACCAGGTTGCCGTTGGGTAATCTGGCTTTTTTTAAACCATTGGTAAAATGCGAACGGAGGGAAAGTATGTTTGAAGGGAAACATGTGACGTTAACCATCAGTGGGAGTGTCGCAGCTTATAAGGCCGCGACACTTGCCCGCGCGCTTCAACGTGCCGGGGCAACCGTACGAATCGTTTTGACCCAGGCCGCCGCAAAGTTTGTGACGCCTGCGACCTTTGCAGCCCTGACCAAGCAACCAGTGCTGACCGATGCCACCTGGTGGCGCGACGACGGTCAAATTGCGCACGTCGAGTTGGCCGATTGGACCGACCTCGCCATTGCAGCGCCGGCATCCGCGAACCTAATGGCCCAGTTTGCTAACGGCCTAGCCGATGACGTAGCAAGTGCGACCTGGCTTGCGACCAGTGCACCCAAGATTGTGGTGCCAGCCATGAATAACCACATGTGGCAGGCCGCCGCGACCCAACGCAACCGGCAACAACTCATTGCTGATGGCGTGATCGTGTTAAAGCCGGCCACCGGCGCCTTGGCCGAAGGGTATTCTGGAACGGGACGCTTCCCGGAGCCCGCCGAAATTGTCCGTCAGATCAGTCAGTTGGCCCTCTTCACACCGCAAACGTTGCAGGGAAAGTCGGTCATCGTCACGGCCGGAGGGACGCGTGAACGTCTCGACCCCGTGCGTTTCTTAACCAACGACTCGTCCGGTAAGATGGGGTACGCCGTAGCGGCGGCCGCCCAACAAGCGGGAGCCAACGTCACGCTGATTACTGCCCCAACGCGGCTGACACCACCCGCTGACGTGACTGTCGTGCCCATCCAAAGTACGACGGACTTGGCGAACGCTGTCTTAACACGTTTTCCTAAGGTGGATGCGCTCGTGATGGCCGCAGCCGTGGCGGATTTCCAGCCACTGACGACTGCCGATCAGAAGATCAAGAAAACCAAAGATAACGATGAATTAATTTTAAAATTGAAAAAAACGCCGGACATTCTGGCTGAAGTCGCGAAAATTAAGCGTGCGGATCAGGTGACGGTGGGCTTTGCTGCGGAAACACAGAATTTACTTGCTAACGCCCAGCACAAGCTCGAAAGTAAGTCGTTAGATCTCCTAGCTGCCAACGACGTTTCTCGGGCGGACATCGGCTTTAACAGCGACGATAACCAGGTCACGTTCATTCAAGCAGACGGGGTCAGTGATCAGACGCCCAAGACCAGTAAAACCCGGATTGCGGCGGCACTGGTCGCCAAACTCGCAACAATTTTAGCAACGAAATGAGGTGACAACCATGGCCCAGATTGGCCAAATTTTAGTGGATGTTCCAACCATGCAGACGAACGACCCGTATTCCTACGCGATTCCGACCGAGCTGGAACATCAGGTACAGGTGGGGATGCGTGTGATCGTGCCGTTTGGCCGTGGTCACCGCCTAGTCTCCGGCGTAGTCGTTGGGTTGAGCGATGTCACCAGCTTTGATGGCAAGCTAAAGCCGATTGAAACGGTCCTCGACCTTGCTCCCGTTTTAAACACGGAGTTACGTCAGCTGGCCGATTGGTTGGCAACCGAGACTTATGCCTTTCGGATTACCTGTATTCAAACGATGCTGCCTAATCTATTGAAGACCCAGCCTAAACGGCAGGTGCAACCAACGACCACGCTGACTCCGGGTGAGATGGCTACGTATTTCCCAGAAGGCGCCCCGCGCGACTTCGATGCCACGAAGCTCGATGATGCTACGGTTGCTGGTCTGCTGAAGCTGCAACGGGCGGGTAAAGTCGAGGTCGTCTACGAGGTCAAGGATAAAGCAGCTGCCAAGACGACCACTGGGATCACGCCAGCGCTGACGTCGGCTAAACTCCAAGAAATTGCCGGTGAGGTGGCTAAACGGGCACCCAAGCAAGCTGAACTATTAGCCTATTTGGCACAGATGTCAGCGGATAAGGTCGTTGCGCAAGCTACCGTCGCGAAACAAGCCGGGGTCACCCCCGCTGTCATCGCCACGGCCGCGGATAAGGGGTGGTTGACTAAGAGCACGCTCGAAGTCTATCGCGATCCCTTTCATCAGCCAGTCACACCGACCCAGCCTTTAAAATTGAATTCGGAACAACAGGTGGCGGTGGACCGTATCACGCAAGCCATCGATGGTCAAAAGTCCGAGAACTTTCTAGTCGAAGGCGTCACTGGGAGTGGGAAGACGGAGGTCTACCTGCAAAGCATCGCGCAAGCCCTGCAACAGGGACGCACGGCGCTAATGCTGGTGCCCGAAATCGCCCTTACCCCGCAGATGGTCAACCGAGTCAAGGCCCGGTTCGGCCAGCGAGTGGCGGTCCTACACAGTGGTTTGTCTAAGGGTGAACAGTATGACGAATGGCGGCGCATCGACCGTGGCGAGGCCACAGTAGTCGTTGGTGCCCGTTCCGCCGTCTTTGCCCCGGTTGAGAATCTGGGCATCATCATCATGGATGAGGAACATGAAAGTAGTTATAAACAGGATGAAAATCCGCGGTATCACGCCAGAGACGTGGCGCTTTGGCGCGGTCAGTATCACCATTGCCCAGTCGTTTTAGGCAGTGCGACACCGTCGCTAGAGACGCGGGCCCGGGCGGCTAAGGGACTGTATACCCGATTGGTCCTTTCAAAGCGGGCCAAGGCGCAACCAATGCCCACCGTTCACATTGTCGATATGCGTGAGCAGTTGAAACAGCAGGGCGATAGCGACTTTTCCGAACCCCTGATGACGGCTATTCAGGAACGACTCGACCGTCACGAGCAGATTGTTTTGATGCTCAACCGGCGGGGGTACTCGTCGTTTGTGATGTGTCGGGACTGTGGCTTTGTCTTGAAGTGTCCGAACTGTGACATTTCGCTGACGCTCCACATGGATACCCACAGCATGAAATGTCACTATTGCGGGCATGAAGAGGCCATTCCACGCGTGTGTCCCAACTGCCATAGTAAGAAGATTCGCTACTATGGGACGGGAACACAAAAGGTACAGCAGGCGTTGGAAAAGTTACTGCCTACTGCGAAAATTTTGCGGATGGACGTGGATTCCACACGGCGTAAGGGTGCGCATGAACGGATTCTTCGGCAATTCGGCGAGCACAAGGCTGATATTTTACTGGGGACGCAGATGATTGCCAAGGGACTGGATTTTCCTAACGTCACGCTGGTCGGGGTGTTGAACGCCGATACTGCGCTGGGGTTACCGGATTTTCGGGCCAGTGAGCGTACGTTCCAGCTGTTGACGCAGGTCAGTGGCCGGGCCGGTCGGGCAACCAAACCTGGCGAGGTCTACATTCAGACGTTTAACCCGGACCACTACGCGATTCAGTTGGCGCAGAGCCAGGACTACGAACGCTTTTTCGTGACGGAAATGCACATGCGTCATCAGGGGAGTTACCCGCCGTATTACTTTGCGGTGCAGCTGACGGCCAGTCACGAAGAGGAAGCGGTGGCGGCAAAAGCCATGTATCAGATTGTGGATGCGCTGAAGCAGGGTCTCAGTAAGAATGCCATTATTCTCGGCCCCACACCCAAGGCGATTGCGCGGGTCAAGCGGAAGTATTATTATCAAGTTGTGATTAAATACAAGCAGGAACCACAGCTGCGGCCGGTGCTGGAGCAGATCCGACAGGCGGCACAGGTGCCGGCGCGTCACGGTCTCTCCGTCACCATCGATTCCGAACCCATGAATTTCATGTAGTTGGTTGCCGGCTTTCTGGTAGACGATGACCGACGCCTTACCGGTGGGCTCGTAGATACTGGAACGTGGTGGGCACAACTTTAAGCCCCACAGAAAGCGTGGGTCTTAAAGCTTGGCCTTTGTCTAAGTGGCAAGAACCGTGCCACTAAGGCAAACGACACCACTGAGCATCTACGAGCCCACCTCACGGCTTAGGTAGGTCGTTGTCGATCACAAAGCGGACTGGCAACAGTTACATGAAATAGGTGCTCGGTCGCTTCTCCCGTTTAATAATAATCACTTTATGGTAGAAACTATTCTGGGATTTGTTGGAAATCTCTCCAGAGAACCCTTACACAATAAGTTTTCTATCTAATTTGCCAAAGGTGATAGGGAATGGGCGCCCAATCTGATATGATTGAGGTGGACTGACAAGTGGGGATGCTCTGGTTGTGTTTGATGGCAAAGAAATGAGACGATCGGCTAATCGTATTGCTAATAATCTTGTGCGAGTAGTTTCAGCCTATGTTCATTGCCTGATAAGACGTGATCGATAGCCATGTGACTTGTCGAAAGCAGTTTAAAATAATTCAAAAGAAATAAAACCAAGAAAGTATGGTGTACGATGACTTCAGTAATTTTTATGGGAACGCCAAAATTTTCGGCGCCCATTCTGAGCAGTTTAATTGAAAAGGGCTACGATGTCTTAGCCGTAGTGACCCAACCGGACCGGCGTGTGGGCCGGAAGCACGTGCTGACTGCTTCTCCCGTGAAGCAGGTTGCCGTGGCACACGATATCGAAGTGCTCCAACCCCAAAAGATCTCCGGTAGTGACGAAATGGCACGGGCCATTGAATTATCCCCCGACCTGATCGTGACGGCGGCTTTTGGACAATTCTTGCCAACGAAGCTGCTTAAGGCGGCGAAAGTGGCAGCCGTGAACGTTCACGCTTCCCTTTTACCGAAGTATCGTGGCGGCGCTCCGGTTCATTACGCCATCATGAATGGCGACAAGGAGACCGGGGTGTCCATCATGTTTATGGAAAAGAAGATGGATGCCGGTGCTGTCTTGGCACAGCGGGCAATTCCGATTACCGACCAGGACGACGTGGGCTCCATGTTCGATAAATTAAGTGACCTGGGTCGCGACCTCCTATTGGAGACGTTACCGAAGTTGCTGGCCGGTGAGATCACGCCGGTTCCTCAGGACGAGGACAAAGTCAGCTTTTCACCGACTATCAAGTCCGATGAAGAACGGATCGACTTGAATTTGAGCGCCCACATGATCGACTGCAAGGTTCGTGCTTTGCGGCCAGCGCCAATCGCTCATATTTTCTTGAACGGCGTGCGGACGAAGCTATGGGACGTCACTGTTTTGGACGAGACGACCGAGATGGCACCCGGTTCACTGGTTAGCCACGACAAGCACCACTTGGCGATTGCAACCGGGGACCATGGCGTTTTAGCGTTAAATGAGATTCAACCCGCCGGTAAGCCGAAGTTAAGTATCACCGACTTTCTGAACGGAACTAGCGATGCACTGACAATTGGCGAACAGGTGGCTGAATAATGACGAAAAATACAACTCCCCGCGCTCTGGCTGTAGAAGCACTGACACGTGTGGCCAACGGGGCTTACTCAAACTTACAATTGGAAACAACTTTAGAGAGTCACAACTTGAGCGACGTTGACCGTCGTTTCGTGACCAACTTGGTCTATGGGACTATCCAACATCAATTAACGTTGGAATACTATTTGGCAGGCTTTGTGAAGCCTAACCAAAAGGTCTTGCCATGGGTCAAGATGACGTTATTGGTCGCCTTATATCAAGGGCTTTACTTGGATCGGGTGCCGAAGCGGGCCATCTTTAACGAAGCCATTCAATTGGCCAAGGACCGGGGCCACGAAGGAATCCGGCGTTTTGTGACCGGCGTCTTGCACGCTATGGATCGTCAGGGCCTACCTGACGTCAGCGAGATCAAGGATCCCGTGAAGCGGTTAAGCCTGACATACTCCGTGCCAGAATGGCTAGTCACGGCGATTCAAAAGCAGGTCGGTGATGAGAAGGCCGTCAGCATTTTAGAGACCATCAATCAACCAGCCGCACAATCCGTTCGGGTTAACACGGCAGTGGCTACGGTTGAAGAGGTCGAACAGTCCTTAAAGGATCAAGGCTACACGGTAACGCCTAGTGTTGTTGCTGGCAACGCCTTTCGTTTGACCGATAAGGCAGCAAACCAAAGCAATGTATTTGAAACGGGTGAGTTGACGATTCAAGATGAGAGTGCGATGTTACCCGTTGAAGCGTTACAAGTCCGTCCTGGCGATCAAGTGCTGGACGCCTGTGCCGCTCCTGGTGGGAAGACCACCCAAATCGCTGCTTTACTCGATGCCCATTCCGGTGGGAAGGTTACGGCGCTGGATCTGCACCCTAAGAAGGTCACGTTGATCGAAAAGAATGCGGACCGGATGCACGTGAGCGACCGGGTTGATGCCGTGGCGCTCGACGCCCGGAACATCAACGACCGGTTCCCTAAGAAAGAATTCGACCGGATCTTGGTCGATGCCCCTTGTTCCGGACTGGGTCTGATTCGTCGGAAACCAGAAATTCGTTACGAGAAGACACCACAAGACATTCAACAACTGCAAAAGGTGCAATTGGGTATTCTGGATGCCGTTAGTGAAAAACTCAAGCCTAACGGGATTCTGGTCTACAGTACCTGCACGATTTTGGATACGGAAAATGCGGACGTCGCAGCCAAGTTCTTGGAAGCTCATCCCGACTTCGAATCCGTTCGTGTAGAGACACAATTAAAGGTCAAAGATGACCGGAGCACGGACACGTTAGCCATCTACCCGGATGATTTTGATTCGGATGGTTTCTTCGTGAGTGCATTTCGTAAGAAAAAGTAGGGGTGACGGGCAATGAAAGTGGCATACCGAACGTCAATCGGCAAGCAACGCAATGATAATGAAGATTACGTGGATGTTTACACGAACCTGGCGGGGCAACATCTCGCCATTATCGCTGATGGCATTGGTGGTCATCAGGGAGGCGACGTGGCGAGTGCCATGGCCGTTTCCCACCTGGGTCACGAGTTCGAACAGACTGACCTGACCACGCCGGCTGCGGCGCGTACCTGGATCACTGGGGAAATCACCGCGGAAAATCAGTCGATCATTGACAAATCTAATCAGTTTGCCGACCTGAACGGCATGGGCACGACCCTCGTTGCCGCGCTCTACTTTACGGAAGAAGTCGTCATTGCCAGTATCGGCGACTCGCGAGCTTACCTGCTTCGTGACCGCCAATTTCGCCAGCTGACCGAGGACCATTCCTTGGTCAACGAGCTGGTCAAACGGGGCGAGATCACCAAGCAAGCCGCTCAGCATCATCCCCAAAAGAACGTCATCATTCGTTCACTGGGAATTTCGACCGACGCACGCTTTGACCTCAAGACGTACCCGCTCGTCACCGGCGATCAATTGTTGCTGTGTACGGACGGTCTGACCAATATGGTCTCTGATAAGGAGATTCAGGAGGTCCTGCTGAGCAAACGGACCACTGCGGAGAAGTGTGACCGCTTGATTGAGATGGCCAACGCTGCCGGTGGTTTGGACAACATCACTGTTCTGATTATCGCGAACCTCGACAGGGAGGTGAGCTGATGCGCACGGGTTACACGTTAAACGGCCGTTACCGCATCATTCGCTCCCTGGGCGAAGGTGGAATGGCCAACGTTTACTTGGCACATGACTTGATTTTGGACCGTGACGTCTCCGTAAAACTATTACGGCTGGACTTGCGCGATGACCCCGGTACCGTTCGGCGGTTCCAGCGTGAAGCCCTCGCCGCCACGGAGTTAGTCAATGATAATATTGTTCAGGTTTACGATGTCGGGGAAGAAAACGGCATGCAGTACCTGGTTATGGAGTACGTGGAAGGGACCGACCTTAAGGCCTACATCAAGAAGCACTTCCCGATTGCCTATCAGGAAGTCATTCAGATCATGGAACAGATTCTCAATGCCGTGAAAACGGCGCATGAGCACAACATCATTCACCGGGACCTCAAGCCGCAAAACATTCTGATCGATGAGAATCGGGTCGCTAAGATTACCGACTTCGGGATCGCCGTGGCTCTGTCCGAACACAGCCTCACGCAGACGAATACGGTTCTGGGCTCGGTCCACTACCTGTCGCCTGAACAGGCGCGTGGGGGGATGGCAACCAAGCAATCCGATATCTATTCGTTAGGGATCATTCTCTACGAATTACTGACGGGAACGGTGCCCTTCGAGGGTGAAACCGCCGTATCGATTGCACTGAAGCACTTCCAATCGGAGATTCCATCGGTCAGAGACATTGACCCACGGATTCCGCAAGCGTTGGAAAATGTGGTCTTGAAGGCAACGTCGAAACGGCCGGCCGACCGTTACACTGATGTGGCGAGTATGGCGGATGATCTGGCGACGTCGTTGTCACCTAAACGAGCCGGCGAGTTACGGTTCACACCGGCGGAAAATGACGACGGCGAGACGAAGGTGTTGCCAGCCAGTGCGCTGAGTGCTGCGGCAGTGCCTCACGCCATCGCCAAACCAGTGGGTGAAGAATCAGCTGAAGCGGCCACCAAGGATGCGACGGCGGCCGATGATCAGTCGACGGGGAAGAAAAAACGCAAGAAGTATCGGCATCCTCGGCGACGTAAATTTTTGATTGCGGGCGGCATTGTCTTCCTGGTCATTCTGGGAATCTTCATTGGGGTAGCGTTGTTCCGGCCACAGATGACCAACGTGCCTAACGTGATTGGTGACCAGGAGACGGCTGCGCGTAGTGCGTTAGTTTCCGCTAAGCTCAAGGTGGGGACCGTGCACAAGACGTCGAGTGATAAGGTGAAGATTCACCGGGTTGCTCGGACGGAACCACGCTCGGGAACCCAATTGAAACAAAATACGGTGGTTGACCTGTGGATCAGTACTGGTCCGAAGCGTTATAAGCTAGATGATTATCAGGGGGACTCGTACGCTAGCACGGCTGCTAAGTTGGAGGCGTTGGGTTTCACGGTGCACCGAGAATCGGTCCACTCGACCAGCGTTCCTGCCGGTAAGATCATGCAGCAGAGTGTCTTAGCCGGTAAGAGCGTAGTGCCAAGCAAGACCGACATCACCTTCACGGTCTCCACGGGATCGGAAACGGTCACGTTGGCCGATCTGACTAATAAGACTAAGCGACAAGCTCAGAGCTACGCCACGAATCATAACCTGAACCTTGCCTTCCAGTATGCTTACTCGAGCGACGTGGCTAAGGGCCGGGTCATTCGGCAATCGCCGGGTGAGGGGGCCGTTGTCCAAGAAGGTGACGAAATCACCCTGACTGTGTCGCGTGGTACGCAGAGTGAGAGCAGTTCTAGTGTCGATGAGTTCAGCGTGAACGTTAAGATTCCATTTGACAGTGGTTCAACCGATGACGAGAGCGAAGGCGACGATGAGTCCTCAAGTAGCACGTCATCCAGCAGCAGTGACAGCAACTTGGTTCAGATTTACTTGAAGGATCAGGACCATTCACTAAGCTCGATTTACAAACAAATGACGATCACGGCGGATACAACCGTCACGTTGCCATTTGCGGTAGCATCGGGCAAATCTGGGGCCTACAAGGTCGTCAGAGATGGTCACGTGGTCGCTTCAGATAATCACGTCACGAAAAATTAAGGAAAAAACCTGCATTTATAGCTCAGTTCTTTTATAATAATAAAGGACTGAGTTTTTTGTTACCAAATTTTCAAAGAAAGCGGGCAAAGGAAACCTTGCAACCAGTTGCCTGCTGGATGTGTATTTGTTTAAGTGGTTTCGCAGGTTTAAAACGACTGGCCGGTTTACCTGGCATTTTTGCACGTTAAATCAGTGTCAGCCGTGAGGGCGGTGAGCAAGTGTAACCGCAGGAGGTCAGGGATGTAGCCGGCCGTGACAGCGGTGTTGTCTGGCGTTCTTTGCCAGACTACAGCGCGGGACGAGCTTTAAGACGGGTGAACTTCGCGGCTTAAAGTCGAGGCAAAAGACCGTTCTTAGGCTTTTGCCGGTCCCCACAGCAGGCGGAATTCCTGACAGCCGAAGGTGACTACTTTCACCGCCCGGTAAGGCGAACTGTTTGAAAGCGCCAAATGCAAGGAAACATTGGAAAAAAGAATAAGGAGGTGCTGCATGTCAGAGGGACAAATTCGTCAATCACTGAGCGGCTTTTACGACGTCTTCAGTGATGGCGAGCTGTACCGGACCCGTGCACGCGGGAATTTCCGGAAACGGCGAATTACGCCGCTTGTTGGGGATCGCGTACAGTTTGAAAGCTCATCACCCAAGGAAGGGTATATTTTAGAGATTCTTCCCCGGGATAACGCGTTGACTCGGCCACCAGTGGCTAACATCGATCAGGGTGTCGTCGTGACGGCGGTAGCGTCGCCCGAATTTTCCACGAACCTACTGGACCGGCAGTTGATTGCCCTGGAGATCAGCAACATCACGCCAGTCATCTACTTCACCAAGACCGACTTGATTCCTGACGAACGTTATCAGGAATTCGAGACGTTGGCGGCGGGGTACCGGCAGATCGGTTACGATGTTTGCCTGACCCGCGAACCCTTTGCGGAGAGCGGTTTGGATGAGTTGCGGGGCTTGTTGGCCGATAAAGTCACGGTCATTATGGGCCAGACCGGTGCCGGTAAGTCAACGTTACTGAACCATATTTCACCGGACCTGACGTTAGCGACCGGTGAGATCTCAACGGCCTTGAATCGGGGGAAACATACGACCCGGAAGGTCAGTTTGATGCCCGTTGCGGGTGGCCTAGTGGCGGATACGCCAGGATTTTCATCGTACGACACGTTGACCATTGGTTACCGCGAGTTGGGGCAATACTTCCCCGAGTTCGCGTTGGCTTCACGCGAGTGCCGGTTCCGCGGGTGTGTTCATCTGAACGAGCCCGGTTGTGCGGTCAAAGACGGCGTTGAAGCCGGTCAATTCATGCAGAGTCGTTATGACACATATCTGCAATTACTCACGTTGTTAAAGAATCAAAAACCTGTTTACAATAAAAAGAAATGAGGAAGAGAATTTATGATTAAAGTAGCGCCATCAATTTTAAGTGCAGATTACGTCAATTTACAACCAGATATCGAAATGGTTGACAAGGCCGGTGCCGAGGTCTTACACATCGACATCATGGACGGTAACTTTGTCCCAGCATTGTCATACGGTCCCGGTTGGGTCAAGGCTATTCGTCCAATCACGAAGATGGTCTTAGACGTGCACATGATGGTTCAAAACCCAGAACGTTACGTTGACGACTTTGCCAAGGCCGGTGCCGATATCATCGGGGTTCACGTCGAAGCAACGCCACACATTCACCGGGCCTTACAAATGATTCAAAACGCCGGTGTGACCCCAGAAGTTGTTATCAACCCTGGGACGCCCGTTTCCGCTATCGAACCCGTCTTAGACATGGTCGGCCAAGTCCTCGTGATGACGGTTAACCCTGGCTTCGGTGGTCAGAAGTTCTTACACAGTACGGTTGAAAAGATTGCGCAACTCGATGCCATCAAGAAGGCTAAAGGTTACGACTTTGATATCGAAGTTGACGGTGGGGTCAATGACAAGACGGTCGTTGACTGTGCCAATGCTGGGGCAACGGTTGCCGTAGCTGGGTCTTATGTTTTCAACGCCGATGACCCGGTTGCGCGTATCAATGCCTTGAAAGCAGCGACGAAATAGTGCCACGGGGCGGAACGTTCAATCTCCTCGTGGGTGGGCCCAAGGCTGAATGGCCGGACGACCTGCGTGCACGGAAAATTGACGGCTCCTGGATTGGCGTTGATCGGGGGACGTTACGGTTAATCGATCAGAATATTCAGCCAGTGGCAGCGATTGGCGACTTTGACTCCTTACAAGCACCAGAACTCCAACGGGTTCGGCGCAACGTGAAGGATATTCGCCAGTCACAGCCGGAAAAGGACTACACGGACACCCAGCTCGCTGTTTCGGTCGCGTTAAACGACTACGGTGCCGATAAAATCGACATCTACGGTGCGACGGGTGGCCGGCTAGACCATTTCTTGGCAAACCTCTTTATCGTGCTCCAGCCGGAGTATAAGCGGTATGCCGGTCGAATTCGGTTGATTGACAAGCAGAATACGATTTCGTTTTATTTGCCGGGGCATTACACGGTGGAGAAGGAAGCCGATAAGAACTATTTGGCCTTCATTCCACTGACGCCCATTGACCATTTGAGTCTGACTAATGAAAAATACCAACTCCACAACGAGCCAATTCCGTACCCAATTTCTTTCGCCAGTAACGAGTTCGTGGGCGGATCGGGCGAGTTCCAATTCGACACGGGCCTATTATGTGTCATCCAAAGCTGCGATACTTATGAGGCGCGGCACGAATAACTTGGTTTAAGGCAGACTGGTTTTGCCGCCTGCGGCTACCAGGACTGCGCCTGCTGTGGGGACCGGGAAGAACCAAGCGCCCGGCCTAACACCATCGACACAGCTGGCGCCATCCTGGCCTCCTCCGGCTCACCATTACTAGAGCTGTGTAGTTATTCGCCGGATTTCATGGGCTGTCGCTAAGTGTGGTAGATTTCGTGCCATGCTGATGCTTGTGGTGACTAAACTTTGTAATTTATGATAATCGTCGCCTTACTAGAAAATTTCTAGTGGGTGACGATTTTTTGTTTTGACCCGTTAAACATCTTCCTACACTTACTACTAATGCAAAAATCGTAGAATCTGTCTCATTTTTTTAATTGAATTGATTAAATTTTTTTGCGTTTAGGACTGATTTTTGCGTGGTAGTAGGGGATAAGGGACAAAAAAATCGCCTCAAATTTCGAAGCGAATCATCAGTTTTAGTGATTGCCGGAAACTTGACGCGATTTGACGTGTTAATAAAAATTTGGAAGAGACTATTTGAAAAAGGCTAAGCGTAGAGCACACTGATGAAATCTGATCCCATAACTTTCACATTTTTGAAATGAGAACGAGCCGTCGCGTGACGGTTTTCACAACAAATGGGCTCTTGAAAGAGGTGGCATCGAATGTACGAAAAAAGCGAGGGGCACAGGTGAAACCTGCACTCCTCGCTATTTCGTTTAACCGTGTCCGTTTAACTAGACGCGGGTTACCTTACCTGATTTCAAGGTCCGAGCAGAAATCCAGACCTTCTTTGGCTTACCGTCCACTAAGATGCGAACCTTTTGTAAGTTCGGCTTCCAAGCGCGACGACTTGAATTCAAAGCGTGAGAACGCTTGTTACCGAAGCGCGTCCGCTTGCCGTTGATAAAATCCTTTGCCATGGCGTAAACCCTCCTTTGTTAATTCATTCATTACTTTTATAAAAAAGCAGTGCTTTTTACTCACCTGACTAATTTACCATACTCTTTTGCGGAACGCAATGTTTTCTTTCAAGGAAATCTACTTGACACCTATTTCCCCTCACAACGTGCTTTTCAGTCATCCTATTTCTATTTTGGGCGCGGTTGTGGTAAGATTAATTTCTGTTAAGATTGTATATCCAGATAAGGAGGCTATTTCCATGGCCGTAAAGATTAAGACTCAATACGGAACAATTGATATTACCAATGAAGTGATTGCGACCGTTGTTGGGGGTGCCGCGACTGATAATTATGGTGTCGTGGGCATGGCAAGCAAAAATCAGATTCGAGACAATGTAAATGATATCTTACGGCGGGAGAACTACGCCCGCGGTGTGGTCGTTCGCCAAGAAGAAAATGGCGTGGCCATTGATGTTTACGTGATCGTTAGCTACGGAACTAAGATTTCCGAAGTTTCACGTAACATCCAATCTAAAGTCAAATATAACCTGGAAACGATGCTGGGGGTTACTGCAAACTCAGTAAACGTCATTGTTCAAGGGGTGCGGGTGTTGGCTGATTAGCCAGACGTACTGAAATCAAGGAGGATACTTAGTTGAAAGTAACAGAAATTACTAATCTTGAGTTTGGTAAGATGGTCCAAGCCGCATCGCAAAAGCTAAACCAGAATGCCGATTTTATTAATTCATTGAATGTTTTCCCCGTTCCTGATGGGGATACTGGAACCAACATGAGTCTGTCACTGCAGAGTGGGGCCAAGTACGAACGCGAAGCCGATACCGATGCTGTGGGGGCTTTATCAACGGCTCTAGCCAAGGGTTTACTGATGGGTGCGCGGGGAAACTCCGGCGTTATCCTATCCCAGATCTTCCGGGGCTTTTCTCGGAAATTGGCGGATAAGCAAACCCTGACGGCCCAAGACTTAGCTGATGGGTTCGCAGCTGGCGCAGAAACGGCGTACAAGGCCGTTATGAAGCCAACTGAAGGAACTATCCTGACGGTTGTCCGTGAAGGTGCTCAGGCCGGCCTAAACACCGCTAAGAAGTCCGATGACATTTTAGCAGTGATGGATGCCGTCTACGAAGCTGCTAAGGCAGCCTTGGCAACGACGCCAGACTTACTGCCTGTTTTGAAGCAGGTCGGCGTGGTTGATTCCGGTGGTCAAGGGTTGACGTTTGTGCTCGAAGCTTTTAACGACTCATTAAATGGTCGTGTGGCTGAAGAGGGCGACTACAAGCCTGACGATGCTGAAATGGACGAAATGATCGATGCTGCCCACCATCAAAGTGTGCAGGGTAAGCTCGATCCCGAAAGCATCAAGTACGGTTACTGTACTGAAATCATGGTCCGAATCGGCCGTGGGAAGCAAATCGAACACGACTTTGATTACGATACCTTCTACAAGTACCTCGCTGATTTAGGGGATTCTTTGCTGGTTGTGAACGATGACGAAATCGTCAAGGTCCACGTCCACACGGAGCATCCTGGCAAGGTCATTGCTTGGGGCCAAGAATTTGGTGACCTCGCAAAGGTTAAGGTTGACAATATGCGGATGCAACAGGAAACCATCATGGAACATGATGAAGAATCTGCTGGAGCAGCTGCACCAGTGGCCGAAGCCGAAGCACCTGCTGATACTGCCATTATTGCCATCGCTGCCGGTGACGGTCTCGCTACGCTCTTCAAGAGTCTGGGTGTGACTCACGTGGTTAACGGTGGTCAGACCATGAATCCAAGTACGCAGGATATCGTTGACGCCATCAACAACAGTAAGGCCAAACGGGCCATTGTGTTGCCAAACAACAAGAACATCTTCCTGGCTGCTGAACAAGCCGCTCAGGTTGCCGATGTTCCAACGGTTATCGTCCACTCAAAGACGGTTTCTCAAGGGATGACGGCTATGTTGGGGTATAACCCAGATGCCGAGTTGGATGACAACCAAGCTGCGATGGAAGAAAACTTAGCCGCCGTTAAGAGTGGTCAAGTGACCCACGCCATTCGGGATACCGAGTTGGATGGGTTTGACATCAAAGAAGGTAACTTCATGGGAATCGTCGATGGCACCATCAAGGTGACCGATGCCGACTTGCTAAAGACGGCGGTCGCTACGGTGAAGGCCATGCTCGACGATGACAGTGAAATTGTCACGATTATTTACGGGACTGACACGACCGAAGACGTTGCAAACCAATTGCAAGCGGCCGTTGAAGACTTAGATGATGAATTAGAAACGGAAGTTCATGATGGGGGCCAACCGGTCTATCCATTCTTGATTTCTGTCGAATAGCATTACCACCAAAGGGGTCCAGGACGATTGTCCCGGTCCTCTTTCGCGTTACGGGTCTACAACGCTTAGATGCGTGATCCGTTGTCACCTGCGGCTGCCAAGGGTTCCGCCTGCTGTGGGGACCGGGAAAAGCCTGAAAACCGGTCTTTTCCCTCGACTTTAAGTCACGAAGAACACGTGTCTTAAAGCTCGTCCCATGGTGTAAAGGCCGGGGAAATCACCCAGCCTAACACCATCGGCACGGCTGGCTACCCCCTTGGCCTCCTCCGGCTCAGACGGATCGTTCACGTCCAAGCATTGTTGATCCAACTGAACTGTTCAGTAGAGTCATCTGGATATGGTTGAAAGTATTCAGGGCCTTGAAGCCTCGAAAACCACGAGTCTTCAAGCGCGTCCATGGTGTAAATTGGCCCAAATCGCCAGTTAACACCATCGTCACAGCTGGCTACATGTCTAGCCTCCTCCGGCTTAAACTGTTTTTTCACGACACTAAGTCGCGTTGCGTGGAAGACGGAGGGCAATCATGTTGGACCATTCAGTAATCAGTCGGAAGTGTTTGGTAGTATTCAGCTAATCTAACTGTTTTCAGCCTTTGACGTCTGACAAGTAAGGCGTAAAATTAAAGTATTGAATAGCGTGTTGTCAATGCGGGATGCGTTTCATGGGAGCAATATACCCAGTGATATTGATAAATCGAATGTCATGGTTAACGATTACGTTAGCCGGAGGAGGTCAGGGATGAAACCAGCCGTGACGATGACCTTAGCTGGCGCTTCTTGTCAGGTTAGGTCATGGGACGAGCTTGGAGACGTCTGAATTTTGACGGCTTCAAGTCGAGGGCCAAGACCGTTCTTTGGCTTGGCCCGGTCCCCACAGCAGGTGGAATCCCTGACAGCCGCAGGTGAAGTAGAACGCCAGTTAACCACGAGATTAAATCAAAACAATAAAGATGGGAGGGGTGTCACGATGGTGAGTTTGAATGATTCGGTCAGTGAATTGGCCGGTGTTGGGCCAAAACGGGCGCAAGCGCTGAAGTCCTTGGACATTGAGAACGTTAACGACTTGTTGACCTACTTCCCGTTTCGTTACGAGGACTTGCAGGCCAAAGATCCTACTGAATTGACTGACCAAGCCAAAGTAACCTTAAAGGGTACCGTGGCCGCCGCTCCCGTGATTTCACGGTTCGGTCGGCGGAAGACACGACTGAACTTTCGGCTACTTCTCGACGAACACACGATTATTCCGGTCACGTTCTTTAATCAACCGTGGCTCAAGGATAAGTTGGAGGTCGGTAACGAGCTGGCCGTATATGGTCGTTTCGATGCCAAGCGGCAGAGCCTATCTGGTATGAAAATTATTGCCAGTACCGATGACGGAGGCGGCATGGGGTCGATTTACCCCGCCAATAAGGAAGTGCGTCAGGCCACCATTCAAAAGTTGGTTGAAAGTGCCTATGCCGCTTACGAGCCGGTTATTGTGGACCTGATCCCGGAGCCGCTGCGCGAGCAATATCGCTTGTTGCATCGTCGACAAATGATTCATGACATGCACTTTCCGGCGGGGGATGCCGCAGCTCAAGCGGCTCGGCGAACGGCCAAGTTTGAGGAGTTTTATCTCTTTGAAACACGCCTGCAAATTGTGAAGCAACAGGATCACACGCTTCACGGTCAGGCGCTGACCTATGACTTGCCCAAACTCAAAGACTTCATCGCCTCGCTACCGTATGAACTGACGGACGCTCAGAAACGAGTGGTCAATGAGATCTGCTACGACCTGAAGCGACCGGTCCACATGAACCGGCTCCTGCAAGGGGATGTGGGGAGTGGTAAGACCGTGGTGGCCGCCGTTGCCATGTACGCGGCCATCACCGCGGGGACGCAAGCCGCCCTCATGGCGCCAACGGAAATCTTGGCTGAACAACACGCGAATAATTTAGCGAAATTGTTCGCCGATTTTCCGGTCAATGTAGCCTTACTGACGGGAGCCACCAAGCCCGCCGCCCGCAAGACTTTGTTGCCGCAGATTGCCAACGGCGCCGTTAACCTGATTGTGGGGACGCACGCGCTGATTCAACCGGAAGTGGCCTACCACGACCTCGGCCTCGCCGTGGTCGATGAGCAACACCGCTTCGGGGTCAATCAACGGCAAGCATTACGTGAGAAGGGGCAACAACCCGACGTTCTGGCCATGACGGCGACCCCGATTCCCCGGACACTGGCGATTACCGCCTATGGGGAAATGGATGTCTCGGTCATCAACGAGTTGCCGGCTGGACGCCAACCCATCAAGACCTCGTGGATTCGCAGCAATCAGGTCGACAGCACACTCCGGCAGGTTAAGGCCGAGCTGAGTAGTGGCTCACAGGCCTACGTGGTAACACCGTTGATTGAAGAGTCGGAGGCCGTCGACATGAAGAATGCCGAGGCCATTTATGAACGTTTCAAGGAACAGTTCGAACCGACTTATAAGGTGGGATTGCTTCACGGTCGGATGAAAAATGATGAAAAGAATGCCGTGATGGATGCCTTCAAGGCCAACGAGTTCCAGGTCCTGGTCGCCACGACCGTGATCGAAGTTGGGGTTGATGTGCCTAACGCCACGGTGATGCTGATCTACGACGCCGATCACTTTGGCTTGGCGCAACTTCATCAGTTGCGTGGTCGTGTCGGTCGGGGGAAGAAGGCTTCCGCTTGTATCCTGATTGCGGACCCGAAGAATGAGCTGGCCGTCGAGCGGATGACGACCATGACCAGCACCAACGATGGCTTTGTTTTATCGCAAAAGGATTTGGAATTACGGGGTCCAGGTGATATTCTGGGTAAAAAGCAGTCTGGGGTGCCCGACTTCAAGGTTGGTGATCCTGTAGCCGACTTGAACATTTTGAGTGCGGCGCAACAGGCGGCTAAGGAAACGGTGGCTTCCCCCGATTGGGCGGATAAAGACGCCAACTTGGCGCTTGCCGCGTTCCTGAGCACGACAGCTCACCAGAACACCACCATGGATTAAAAGGAGACGAATTATGAAAATTGCCGTTGACGCAATGGGTGGCGATTACGCCCCCGCTGAAATTATCAAAGGTGTCGAATTAGCACGAGACGCTTACAGTGACGTTGAATTTTTAGTATACGGACAAGAAGAACAAGTGAAGCCGTTGATTCAAGACGATAGCCGCGTCACGCTGATGCCGGCCGCTGAGGTCATCACCATGGAGGACGAACCAGTCCGGGCCATTCGTCGGAAGAAGCAGTCGAGTATCGTCCTGGCAGCGAACGCCGTCAAGGATGGCGAGGCGGATGCCTTTTTCTCCGCTGGTAATTCCGGGGCTGTGTTGGCTGCTGGCTTGCTGATTGTTGGCCGAATCAAGGGCATCGATCGGCCAGGGCTGACCACAACGTTACCCGTCCTACGCAAGCCGGATCAGTCCAGCTTTGTGATGCTGGATGTGGGCGCCAATGCTGATACCAAGCCATTTAACGTCGTGCAATACGCTGTAATGGGCCAGTACTACGCACAATCGATCATGCACGTGAAGCAACCCCGCATTGGCCTGTTGAACAACGGGACCGAAGCCGACAAGGGTGACATGGCTCACCAGGCCATCTACCAAGCTCTGGCCAGCATCGACAGCATTAACTTTATTGGAAACGTTGAATCACGGGAACTCTTAAACGGGGCCGCTGATGTGGTTGTGACTGATGGGTTTACGGGAAATGCCACGTTGAAAGCCATTGAAGGGACGGCACTCTCCATGCTGAAGCTCATCAAGGGTGAAATCATGAGTGGTGGCCTGGGTGGTAAGATTGGGGCCAGCATGCTGAAGCCAGTCTTCAAGAATGTCCAGAGTGCTATGGATTACTCTCAATATGGTGGGGCCGTTCTGTTGGGCCTGAAGGCGCCAGTTGTGAAGACCCACGGCTCCAGCAAGGCACCGACCGTCAAGAACACGATCGGTCAAATTCGCGAATTGATCGAAACCAAGAGTGCTGATCAGTTGGTCAGCTACTTTGCCGATCACACCGACGAGATGGCGGCTTTGAAGGAATCCTTGAAGTAAGCGTCAAAGTCGTGGTGCCACGGGTCATTTCATACTAAAAATGGATTCGTGACCGATATTAATTTGCTAGACAAGGTCAGCCAAAACGGTTAGACTACTTATTGAATACTGTGAGCGAGGGATAGATATGACGAGAGCAGAAATTTTTGACAAGATTGCCGATATTATTGCCGATCGGTTCGAAACCGACCGGGACCAAATCAACGAACAGTTGAATTTTAAGAAGGACCTAGACGCCGACTCCATTGATTTCGTGGAATTCGTCTTGGAACTGGAAGATACGTTTAACGCGGAAATTTCCGACGAAGACGCCGAGAAATTGATGACCGTTGGCGAAGTGGTCGACTACATCGTGGCCCACCAAACCGAAGATAAATAACGATTGAGCGAGTCCGGGCCGCATTTCTTTGTCCCGGGCTTTTTCAATCAATTTAGAGAGTGCAGAACAAGGCGCTTAGGTCCCGAGCATTAACGTCATTAGGCACAAAATCCCGGGCCTGGGTTTTTGTCTAATGGGGTTAAGCGCAGGGACCTGCCTTGTGGCGCACGTGTCGGCAATATGAAATTAGGAAGGCTCCGAACCAGTCTCGTCAGTCAGAGAGCACAAATTGCTTGAGGTAGACGAAGGGCGATGGGGTGCCCTATATTATGTAGGGCCAATACAGTACCAGACCCAAACACAGACCCAAACACAGGCCCCAAGTACTTAACAGAACAACAGAAATGAGGGAATTAGCGCGTGATTGCTGGATTAAATCAAGAACTAAAAGATAACTTCGATATCCATTTTAAAGATCAATCCTTGCTAGATGAGGCGTTTACGCAGGCTTCTTACGTCAACGAACACCCCAATCAGGGACTCAAGTTTTATGAACGCATTGAATTTTTAGGGGATGCGGTCATGCAGTTGGTTGTATCCAACTACATCTTCCGACGGTACCCCAACATGCCGCAGGGACGGTTGACCCGGTTACGGGCAGCCATGGTGAATGAACAAAGCTTTGCTAGTTTTGCGCGTGAGTGTCACTTCGACCAGTACATTCGGTTGGGTCGGGGTGAAGAGAAGGCGCAAGCCCGGCAACGTGACTCCCTGTTATGTGATATTTTCGAATCGTTTATCGGGGCGTTGTACATGGATCAAGGCCTGGACAAGGTCGTGGGTTTCGTCACGACGGTCGTTTTCCCTAAGTTGGATGAGGGGCGTTTCGACGAGTTCTTTGATCACAAGACGGAATTACAGGAACTGGTTCAGAAGAACGGCTCCGTAACCATTGATTACCGCTTGCTAGACGAAGAGGGCCCCGACAACGATCGGGCCTTTGAAGTCGCCGTTTACGTGGACGATAAAAAATTGGGTGAGGGCCACGGCCACTCGAAGAAGCACGCCGAACAAAATGCGGCGCGCCACGCCCTGGAGAATTTGAAAACAGAGTAAGGATGACTAACGATGCGGCTAAAGACATTAGAAATTAGCGGGTTCAAGTCCTTCGCGGACAAGACCCGAATTGACTTTTTGCCGGGGATGACCGGCATCGTCGGCCCTAACGGTAGTGGGAAGAGTAATATTTCTGAAGCCGTGCGATGGGTTTTGGGGGAGCAATCAGCGAAGAGTTTACGGGGGAGTAAGATGCCTGACGTGATCTTTGCTGGGTCCGCCGACCGGCACCCACTGAATCGTGCGGCGGTGGCAATCACATTGGATAACAGTGACCACTACTTGAAGAGCGACTACACGGAACTAACAATCAGCCGCATCCTGTACCGGTCCGGCGAGAGTGACTATCAGATCAACGGGCAGAACTGTCGGTTGCGTGATATTACGGAGCTATTGATGGATTCGGGAATGGGACAAGACTCGTTTTCAATCATTTCACAGGGACGGGTCGAGGCAATTTTCAACAGTAAACCTGAGGATCGACGGAACATCGTCGAGGAAGTTGCCGGTGTTTACAAGTATCGTAAGGATAAGGAAAAGGCCCAACGTGAGCTGGAAGAGACCATGGCGTATCTGCATCGGGTTGAGGATATCGTGGCCGAGCTTGAGGGTCGCTTGGAACCTTTGGAAGAACAGAGTAGCTTGGCTGAGGACTATCTGGACCAGCAGAAGAAGTATGCGCTGTTGGAAAAGACGCAACTGGTTCGGCAGCTTCATGCGGAATTAGACCAAAAGGGTTCTGCGGACGCGGCAGTCAAGGAAAAGCAGCAATTAGTTGCCGACCATCAGACCGCCGAACGCGACCAGACGGCGACGGTTCAGACGCTCAAACAACGTCAAACGGCGTTGCTAGCCAAGAAAGATGACCTGCAGGCGAAGCTGGTTGCGGCCACCCAGAAGGTTGAACAATGTCAGGGACAGGTGAATCTGTCCGGCGAACAACAACGCCACCAAGACGAGCAACGTCAGGCAACCACGGATCAACGCCAACAGTTGCGGCGTGAAATAGCGTCGAACCAGGAACAGTTGGCAACGACCGAACGGACCTTAAAGGATTTAACGGCAGCCATGACGACGGCCGAGGCAGAGATTCGTGAGCTGACCAAAGCCACGGCCCCCAAGACGTTGCGTGACCTGCGCGCTAAGTTGGAACAACTGCGAACAACCTATTTCGATCAGAAACAGAGCGTTGCCAACTGGCGGAATCAGCGGCAATATATTCAGCAGAATCAGGAACGGTTACTCCAGCAAGGCGAACGAGTCGCCCGTCAATTAGTCGATTTACAGGCAACGGAAAAGGCGGCTCAGGCCAAGGTTGATGCGGCCACCGAAGCGGCGACAACGCACAAGTCCGAGCTAAATGCGGCGGAGCAGGCGCTCGACACCGAGGCTGGTCAGTATCAGCAACAACAACAGACTTATCAGCAGTTGCAACACAATTGGCAGGCCGCGTTGGAAGTCTATCAACGGGCGCAGACCAAGGCGGCGAGCCAACAGGCGGCTTCAGCTGAGTACGGCGGCTTCTACCAAGGTGTGCGGGCTATTCTCAAGAAACGCCAACGGTTCACCGGCCTCTTAGGGGCGGTCTCGGAGTTGTTGGATGTCCCAGAACGCTATACGGCAGCCGTTGAATATGCACTGGGCGGTCAGCTCCAGCAGGTGGTCGTGGATAACGAGACGACGGCAAAGACCGCAGTCGGTTATCTGCGTCAGCAACGTGCTGGCCGGGCGACCTTCCTACCATTGACGGCCATTCATGGGCGTCAGGTTGACCGGACGACGCGGCAGAATTTGCAGTCGCTGACCGGTTTTCTAGGGATTGGGAGCGAACTGGTCAAGATTGACGACCGGGCCACCAATATTTTAGAGTACCTGTTGGGGACCACGATCTTTGCGGCCGACCTCGACACGGCGGTGGCGATTAGTCAGCAGATTCATCACCGTTATCGGGTGGTCAGTCTGGCCGGTGACGTGGTCAGTGCCAGCGGGGCCATTACCGGGGGACAAGCGCGGCAGACTCACAGCAGCGTGCTCCGGCAACAACAGGATCTCCAGCAGTTACAGGATTCAATTGCTAAGATGAAACCACAGTTACAAGAACAAGAAGCCAAGATTAAGGCGACCAGAGCCACCATGCTGGCGAGTGAACAGCGGAGTCAGACACTGCAGGCGACCATTAATCGGCTACAACCGCAGTGTCGGCAACTGGACGATGACTTGGCCAGTGCCCAAACCGCGCTGTCCCAAGCCAGTCGGCAGGTCAAAGCGGCCCAGTTGGATATCGACCAGGCGAAGAATGCTGGGGATGACCAACAGGATGCTCACTTGGCGGAGCAGATTTTGACCGGTGAGAAGCAGATTACAGCGACCGAGGCGCAGGTCCAGACCGTCCAGAAACAGATTGAGACGGTGACGGCCGAACAGACGACTAAGCAAGCGCAACTCTCTGAGAAGCAGGCTTGGCAGGCTGGGGCTAAGGAACGCCAGCAACAGCAACGGACGACCTGCGCGGATCTGAAACACCACATTGAGGCGGCTGAGCAACAAGTCAAAACGCTGACCACTGATTTGAAACAGTTGGATCAACAGGAGGCGTTGACGCCGGCCGAAGCTGAGACGCAGTTGAAACAGGCACAGGCCGATCGGGAAACTATCGACCACGAGCTGGCTGCCAGCAACGAAACATTGACCACGGTCAACGATCAATTGGCAGCGGCTGAGGACGCAAATCAGCGGACTAGTGGGCTGCTGCAACTGGCCAACGACGACCTGCAACAGGCGCAGGTCAAGCAGACCCGGTTAGCCGCGTTGATCGACCAGCAACAGAACCAACTTTCTGAGAAGTACCAGCTGAGTCTAGCCGGGGCTGAGAAGGAAGTTAGCGACCTGCCCGATACCGAGTTGGCCGTGCAGTTGAAGCTCTTGAAGCGGGGGCTGGATGAGATTGGAACGGTCAACGTGAACGCCATCGCCGAGTACAAAGAGGTTCGTGAGCGTTACGACTTTTTGACCCAGCAACGCGATGACTTACTCACGGCCCGTGATCAGTTGACCACGAGCATGGATGAGCTTGATGGCCAGGTCAAACGGCGATTCAAACAGAGCTTTGATCAGATTGCTGAGAAATTTGCGGCGACGTTCAAACAGATGTTTGGTGGTGGCAAGGCCGAACTAGTCTTGACGGACCCACACGATCTGTTGACCACGGGAATTGATATCATGGCCCAGCCACCGGGCAAGAAGTTCCAGAACATGGGCCTCCTTTCCGGGGGTGAACGCGCCCTGACGGCAATTACGCTATTATTTGCGATTTTACAGGTACAACCCGTACCATTCTGTATTTTGGATGAAGTGGAAGCGGCGCTGGATCCGGCCAACGTGACCCGGTTCGCTCGCTACATTCATCAGTTCCAGGATCAGACTCAGTTCATCGTGATCACCCACCGGCAAGAGACGATGGTTCAAGCCGATATCTTATACGGGGTGACGATGCAGGAGTCCGGCGTTTCCAAGATGGTCGCCGTAGATCTGGATAAACAAACCACGACGGAAGGGAAGCAATCCTAATGGGATTATTTGATATTTTTCGGCGCCGGGCCAAAAAGGAACCGGAAAGCCAAGCGCCAGAATCAACGGCACCAACCAGCAGTGCTGAAACACCAGTAAGCGCTGTGGCCGCACCAACCAGTGAGGCAGTAACTGCCGAATCGAGCAGCGCTGTCGACGGTAGTGCCGCTAGTTCAGCAAGTGCTGAAGCGAAAACACCAGCGTCATCAACGGCAACGTCAGATGAGGCGCCCGTTACTAGTAGTGCAGCTTCAGAGCCAGAATCAGCCGCTGAGAAAGCTACGACTACTGAGACTGAAAGCACCAGCGAAGCAACACCGACCCCTGACAGTGCGGCTAGTGAAACTGCGGTAACGCCAGCCGAAGCAACACCGGAGTCAGCAGTAGCATCCGTTTCCGAAGCGACACCAGCAGAAGAGACGGCCGAACCGGATTCCGTAGCGAGTGCTACCACGGAACCAGCAGCCACTGAGGCGACAACGTCTGAAGCCCCAGCAACGGCTGAACCGGCCACGACTGAGAACCCAGTACCCGCTGAATCCGCCGACCAACCAGTTAGCGACGAACAGCTCTACGACAAGGGGTTAGAGAAGACCCGGCACACGTTTGGTGAACGGCTGAACGCTTTGCTGGCGAACTTCCGCCACGTCGATGAGAGCTTCTTCGATGACTTGGAAGAGACACTGATTGGTGCCGATGTTGGGTTTGACATGGCCGTGAAGCTCAGCGATGAGTTGCGCGACGAGGTTAAGCTCCAGAACGCCAAGAAGTCTGCCGATGTGCAGAATGTGGTGGTCGAGAAGCTGGTCGAGATTTACGATGCGGCCGGTAACGATGAAAGCACCGCGCTGAACATGGCCAAGGAAGGCCCAACCGTGATCCTCTTTGTCGGGGTCAACGGGGTTGGGAAGACCACGACCATTGGGAAGATGGCCAACCGCTATCACCAGGCCGGCAAGAAAGTGCTACTGGCTGCGGCCGATACCTTTAGAGCCGGGGCCACGGAGCAACTCGATGTCTGGGCCAAACGGGCGGATGTTGATATCGTGACGGGGAAGCCACAATCTGACCCGGCCGCTGTCGTTTTCGATGCCGTACGTAAGGCTAAGGAAGAGGATTACGATATTCTCTTCGTGGATACGGCTGGGCGTTTGCAGAACAAGGTCAACTTGATGAATGAGTTGGCCAAGATGAAGCGGATCATCACCCGTGAAATTCCAACGGCTCCTCACGAAGTTTTACTGGTGCTGGATGCAACGACTGGGCAGAACGCGTTGACGCAGGCCAAGTTGTTCAAGGAATCCACCGACGTGACGGGAATCGTTCTGACCAAGTTGGATGGGACCGCCCGTGGGGGAATCGTGTTGGCCATTCGCAACGAGCTCCACGTACCTGTGAAGTTTATTGGACTGGGCGAACAGATCTCAGACTTGCGGCCATTTGACCCGAATGAGTTCGTTTACGGCCTGTTCAAGGGCCTGATCGATGTGAAGGCTTTGGAAAAATCGCGTTAAATTTAAATTTTAAACGAAAGCTGGGTGACCTTGACCGTTGTAACGGCTGGGGTTGGCTAGCTTTTTACGTTAGGATTCTTTTTACGGGAGATATCAAACGCCAAAGAACTTGAAAATTTTTATTTTCAGCACGTAAAGAACGCGAAAAAAATTGACGAAACCGCTAAAAATCGGTACTCTAGTAGAGTGTGTAAGTGCGTGGATGGGTCCCGTCATATTTTCCAAATGTGTGAAGCGTTCCCGGTAGACCGGCAACGGCAGTCGGGGATGGTGATGATCCAGTAAGCGCGGTGTAACTATCTGGGAGGACCAATCATGGAAATTGAAAAAAATTATCGAATTAATTCCTTATTTGCGTTCTACCAGCCGTTGTTGACCGCAAAGCAGAATAATTATATGCAGCTGTACTACGGCGATGACTACTCCCTGGGTGAAATTGCCGAGGAATTCAACGTGAGCCGGCAGGCGGTCTATGACAACCTACGGCGGACGGAAAAGATCCTCGAAGATTACGAGGGCAAGCTTCATCTTTATCAAGAATTTACGGCTCGTAACCAACAGGCCGATGAGATTCAGGCATACGTGGCGGATAATTACCCCAAGGACGCCAAGCTCAACCGGTTAGTTGCGGGACTTGAAAATCTAGAAGAACAATGAAAGTTAGGTGGCAATACGAATGGCGTTTGAAGGATTAACTGAACGACTGCAAAACGCAATGCGCAAACTTCGCGGGAAGGGGAAAGTCTCCGAAAGTGATCTGCGCGAAACCATGCGTGAAATTCGGCTAGCATTACTGGAAGCCGACGTTAACTTTACCGTAGTCAAGGACTTCGTGAAGCAGGTCCGTGACCGGGCAATGGGTGCCGATGTGCTGGAAGGGTTGAACCCCGCCCAACAGATCGTCAAAATCGTTGATGAAGAATTAACGAAGACCATGGGGGAAGAAGCCGTTCCCCTGAACAAGTCCGACAAGATTCCAACGATCATCATGATGGTTGGGCTTCAAGGGGCCGGGAAAACGACGACTGCCGGGAAATTAGCCCGGAAGTTGAAGGAAGAAGAAAATGCCCGTCCTTTGATGATTGCCGGGGATATTTACCGGCCAGCTGCCATTGAGCAGTTGGTTCAGGTCGCCCAAGGCATCGACGTTCCCGTCTTCCAACTGGGGACTGACGTGGACCCCGTGGAAATCGTGCGGCAAGGGTTAGCCCAAGCTGAAGCGGACCACAACGACTACATCATTATCGATACCGCCGGTCGTTTACAGATCGACGAACAGTTGATGGACGAATTGGCCAAGATCAAAGCTTTAGCCCATCCTGATGAAATCTTACTGACGGTTGATGCCATGACTGGGCAAAATGCCGTGGCCACCGCCGAAGGGTTCAACGACAAGCTGGACGTCACCGGGGTTGTACTGACTAAGTTAGATGGCGATACCCGTGGTGGGGCCGCACTGTCCATTCGGGCCGTGACTGGTAAGCCAATCAAGTTCATTGGTCAAGGTGAAAAGATGTCTGATCTGGACGTCTTCCATCCCGACCGAATGGCGTCACGTATCCTGGGTATGGGGGACATGCTTTCCCTGATTGAAAAGACCCAGAAGGAATACGATGAAAAGCAAGCCCAAGAACTGACCGAAAAGATTCAGGAAAATTCGTTTGATTTCAACGACTTCCTGGACCAAATCGCGCAGATTCAAAAGATGGGACCCATGGATGAAATCATGAAGATGATTCCAGGGATGGCCAACAATCCCGCACTGAAGAATGCTCAGATGGACCCTAAGGATATGGAACACTTGAAGGCCGTCGTGTATTCCATGACGCCACAAGAACGGACCAATCCTGACCTCTTGAATCCTTCCCGTCGCCGGCGGATTGCCGCTGGTTCCGGTCGTCCCATCCATGAAGTGAACCGGATGATCAAGCAGTTCAACCAGATGAAGAAAATGATGAACCAGGTTTCCAAGGGGAACATGTCTGGGATGGAACAAATGATGGGCGGCTCTGGTATGGGTGGCATGGGCGGTGGCGCCGGTATGGGCCGCATGCAGAAGATGGCCATGAACCGGATGTCCCGTCAGATGAAGAAGAACAAGAAGAAGCGTCTCAAGAGTAAGAAGAAGCGCCGGAAATAGTGGTAATTGAATCGAAAATATTTTAAAATTTGAGCAGAAATTTATTGTGTTCTTAAGTGAATTGCTGAAAGTATAAGGGAAAATTTTTGGAAGTAACGAAACAAGTTGCTTTTAGAAATTTTCCTTTTTTTCAAAAGGTATTGAAAAAAACAGAGAACTATATCATAATGAAGATGTTGAGTAGTCAAAGCTTAACGAGAGAAGGAAGGAAGGGAATTTATTTGCGGATACAAATGCGTTTATCTCAAGAGGCACGAGTTATTATTAGCGAACAAAAATTAAAAAGTTTGCGTACAGGAATTAGCAAAACTTCGGGTGAAGTAGTGGATGATATCTTTGCAATGGTTAAAGATAAGAGTAATATCAGCTGGAAATATATTCGTGAGTCTCCAGAATATAAGGAAGTTTTAGCGAACTACAAGATGGTTAATCCGACAACTCTCAATTTAAGCGATCAGACAATTAACGATATTGAGAATCTTAGGGAGGTTTTTAATAAAGACAAGGATTTGGCTGTCAAGAGGACGGTATATCGATCCTTCATCATTCGAATGGTCTTGAAAGCATACAAAATGAAGACTTTGAAAGCACAGAAAAAGCAGCCATGAAGTGTTACAAGATTTTCAGGTAGACGCCGGGAGATTTATCCGGTATACTGTCCCTAAAGCAATTCATAAGGGAGTAACTAGCAGGAAACTCTGCGGCAATATCGTCAGCAAGAAGCCAATCCGGTATTGTCTTAAATAGTGAGACTTATGTGTGTTCACAAATTTTTGTGTGCATGCGTAGGCCTCATTTTTTTAACCTCATTTAGTGATGATCGTTAATCATTATCGTGGGTTAAGCAAGTGAGGTCGGCGCACACCATAGGAGGAAATGGAAAATGGCAAAAGTCCCAATTTACCAGCAACCCGTGTCCACTATTTACCAGTCACTGCAGACTGATGCGCAGGGTTTAAGCGCAACGACTGCACAGGAGCGGCTGGCGCAGAACGGCAAAAACGCGTTGAATCAACAGAAAACAACGTCACTCTTGCAGAAGTTTATCGCACAATTCAAGGATTTCATGATCATCGTCTTGCTGGTCGCGGCATTGATTGCTGGGCTGACGGGTGAAGTCGTTGATGCCGTAATCATCCTGATTGTGGTCGTGTTAAACGCCATCTTCGGGGTGTTTCAGGAGGCTAAGGCCGAGGAAGCCATCAATGCCTTAAAGGAAATGTCGGCTCCCAACGCCACCGTGCGCCGGGGCAACGTGGTCACAACCGTCAAGAGTGATGAGCTGGTGGTTGGTGACATCGTATTACTAGAAGCCGGCGATATCATCCCCGCGGATCTGCGGTTGGTCGAGGTGGGCTCACTCAAGGTTGAGGAGTCCGCGTTGACCGGGGAATCCGTGCCGGTTGAAAAGCGTGACGGTGTCTTGACGGGCGATGACTTGCCCATTGGAGACCGGGCCAACATGGCGTTCATGAACAGTAACGTCACGTATGGTCGGGCTACCGGGGTCGTCATCGCGACTGGGATGCAAACGGAAGTCGGCCGGATCGCTGGTATGATTGAAGCCGCCGATGAGACGACCACGCCATTGCAGGCCAACCTGACGCAACTCGGAAAGTCCCTGACGATTCTAATTCTAGTGATTGCGGCCATCGTCTTTGCCATGGGAATGTGGCGGCAGGCTGAAACCCTGATCGACATGTTACTGACGGCGATTTCCTTAGCCGTTGCGGCGATTCCAGAGGGGCTACCCGCCATCGTCACGATTACCTTGGCCTTGGGAACCCAGCGAATGGCTAAGCGTCACGCCATTGTGCGGAAATTACCGGCCGTAGAAACGTTGGGAAGTACCGATATCATCGCTTCCGATAAGACGGGGACACTGACGCAAAACAAGATGACCGTTGAAAAGGTTTACCAGGGTCTAAAGCTGGTCGACGCCCACAGCCTGGATTTTGAGCGAGATAACCTGTTGGCCCAGACCATGATTCTCAGTAACGACACTAAGATTACGGCTGAGGGCCTGGCTGGTGACCCCACGGAGACGGCATTGGTTCAATACCAGATGGATCGAAACTATCCGGTTGATCAAGTCTTAACTGACCGGCCGCGAGTGGCAGAAATCCCCTTCGATTCCGAGCGGAAGTTAATGTCGACCGTTCATCCTTTAGCCGATAATCAATTCTTGATTGCCGTCAAAGGTGCGCCGGATGAGCTGCTGAAATGCATCACTCAGATTGCTAAGAACGGCCAGGTGACCACGTTAACGGCCGCCGACCGCGAGACCATTTTATCGGCGAATCACGAGATGGCGACGCAAGCATTGCGGGTCTTGGCGTTTGCCTACCGCATTGTCGATGCTATTCCTAATGATATGACCAGCGCCAACGTGGAAAATGATCTGGTCTTTGCCGGAATGGTGGGGATGATTGACCCTGAGCGACCAGAAGTCGAACAAGCTGTGGCCGATGCTAAGTCGGCCGGGATTCGCCCACTGATGATCACGGGGGACCACCGGGATACGGCGGCCGCCATTGCCACGCGTTTGGGGATTATCGAGGAGGGTGAAACCGCTGCGGTGATTACCGGGGCGGAATTGGACGAAATGGACGACGCAACCTTTGCCAAGAAGGTCAAGGATTACGCCGTTTATGCGCGAGTTGCACCGGAGCATAAGGTGCGTATCGTGAATGCTTGGCAGAAACATGGTAAGGTCGTTGCGATGACCGGTGACGGGGTCAACGATGCTCCAGCATTGAAGGCCGCCGATATTGGGATTGGCATGGGGATCACGGGAACAGAAGTGTCTAAGGGGGCCAGTGATATGGTGCTGGCCGACGATAACTTCTCGACAATCGTGGTTGCCGTTGAGGAAGGACGGAAAGTCTTTGCTAACATTCAAAAGGCCATTCAGTATCTGCTATCCGCCAACCTGGGGGAAGTCCTGACGCTGTTCATGATGACCATGTTGGGTTGGCAAATTCTGGCACCGGTCCACATCCTCTGGATCAACTTGGTGACCGACACCCTGCCAGCGATTGCGCTGGGGGTTGAGCCGATGGAACGTAACATTATGAAGCAACCGCCGCGGGGTCGAAAGTCTAACTTCTTCTCCGGCGGGGTGCTGGGTGGTATTCTCTATCAGGGGCTGTTGGAAGGCACCATCACGCTGTTTGTTTACTGGATGGCAATCACGTATCCCGTTCATGCAGCCGCCAACTTGGCCCATGCCGACGCTTTGACCATGGCATTTGCCACGTTAGGTTTGATTCAACTCTTCCACGCCTTTAACTCCAAGTCGATCCATGGGTCGATCTTCACGGTCGGCTTGTTCCGGAACAAGTTCTTTAACTGGGCGATCGTCATTGCCTTTGCACTGTTAGCCATGACGATTCTGATTCCGGGCTTAAACGGCATGTTCCACGTGGCACACTTGGATCTGTTCCAATGGGCCATCGTCTTGGGTGCTTCATTCATGATGATCGTCATTGTGGAAATCGTTAAATTCTTTCAACGCCGCGTGGTAAAATAATGGTAATCGTTATTTTACAGAATGTGATCTGAAGGGGTGTGAAGGTAGTGGCCTTAACGTATCAAGCGTGTTTGCAAGCAACCAACGTCGTCGTAGCGAGTGGAAGTGTGCCCACCATCGTGGGTGAAGCGGGGATTGGAAAATCCGCGTTAGTCGCGGACCTGGCCCGTCAGCGCCATGCCAAGTTATTTACGACGGTCGTCAGTTTAGTGGAAAAGGGGGATCTGGTGATTCCTGTGCCACCACTGACGAGTGATTCCTTTGTCCAGACCGAAAAGTATGGGTCACTAGCCGATGTGCAATTCGGCTATTCGCACACCCTGGTCGCCATGATTCGTTACGCCGAGGCCCATCCAGATCAGGAGATCATCTGGTTTTTGGATGAATTTAACCGGGGAACGCAGGCGGTTCAGAGTGAGCTGATGAACCTTGTGCTGCAACGGCAAATCAATACGTTGACGCTACCGAAACAGGTCCACCTGATCCTTGCGGAGAATCCTGATGCGACCATGGCCGGTTTCGAGCAGAGTCGCTACGGCGTGACCCCCGGAGATGCAGCGATTGCTGACCGGACGACGCGGCTCGTCTTAACGGCGGATGCCACGACTTGGTTGGCCTGGGCGACGCAGACGAGCGCTGGGCAGCCACGGATTCACCCGCTGGTCACAGCCTATCTAGCGGAAAATCCCGCCGATCTGCACGTGGTCGCGACGACCAATGCTATGGCGGATGATGACCTGCAACCGACACCCCGTGCCTGGGAGCGGGTTTCACAAGCCTTACACGAACTAGAGCAGCAACGACTCCTGAGTCAAACGGCGGTCGTGGCGGCCATCATGCAAGGAAACTTGGGGATGACGGTCGGCACGGCTTTTGCCGGTTACGTGCAGGAACAACGGCCGGGATTGACCGTTGACCAAGCGTATACGACAGCCGATGCGGTGGCCGTCTTCAAGGCGCTAGCACCCGCGCAGCAGCAACAAATTTTGCGACTGTGTTTGGCCGCCAATGCCGCGGAATGGCCCTTGACGACGGGGAGTACGGCCCAACGGTTCAGCGAATTGTTAGCCGCCTGTCCTGCCGATGGTCAGTTTGCGATTGCTCAGCAGCTGGCGGAGGAACCAGATCTGTTGGAACAGTTAGCGGCTGTGACGGCGACAACGCCCGGTGTGGCGCAGTTGTACCAGCAGTTAACGACGATTGGCCAGCGTGGTAGTCAGATCGAGGTGTAGGCGATGACCAGTTTAACGCAGGATTTGAAGCGGTTGGCTACGGTGCCGCTGGCTGATCAGCGGTCGCAGACTCAGAAAGTCTATCGTAATGCGGTCATGGCGTTATTACAAACGGATCCCTTCTACGGCCACGTGCTCAGTCAGCTGACGCTAGAGGTTGGTCAGGGGCGTACGCCGTTAGAGTTACGGCCAACGACCACTGATTGGCGACTACGATTGAATTCTGATGCCATAGCTAAACAGAGTTGGACCGGAGCGCAGTGGGTAACGATGCTCCGACACACGGTACTACACTTGCTGTGGCAACATCCGCAACGGTACGCCGCTGCGCTACAGACACCGGCGCAGGCCGGATTAGTGCGGTGGGCGACGGACGCTGCGGTCAATGACTATCTGACCGATTTACCGGCGCAAGCAATTACCAGTCAAAAGCTCCAGCAGCTGATTGGGCAACCGGTCTTGCGGCAACAGGATTCGGCCGTTTATTTTCAACAATTGCGTCAATGGCGGGCCAAGCAACACGTCTCGACACAGCCTAAACCGGCTGGTGGACCGGCACATCCGGGAACCGAAGTGGCCCACCTGACCGCCACCGAAGGGACTGAGCCGACCGATTTGGACGGCCACACGACCTGGGGCCAGGCAGACGCTACCGCCGCAGCTAATCGCGAACAGTGGCGTCAACAGCTCTTCCAACACACGGCGGACACCTTGACGGCCAAGCAACGAGGAACGCTCCCTGGGGCCGTTCAGGCGGCTCTGACGCCTACGATGGCCGAGCATCCGCTAGATTGGCGAGCTTTGCTCAAACGGGGACTGGGACAGGTGCCAGCGGGGCGCCAGCCGGCATTTGGACGATTCAATCGTCGACAACCGGCGCGAATGGAGCTCCCCGGACAGATTGTGACGACTTGGCAGAAGATTTCGGTCTTTGTTGACGAGTCTGGGTCGATGGGTAACCGCGAGATTAGCTACCTACTGGGGCAGATGGCCGCGTTATTAGCCGTTTATCCTGCCCAGGTGACCGTTTACCCCTTTGACACGGTTGTGGACCCCAGTAAGAGCTTTGACCTACAGCGACGTCCTCAGCGCCTCACACGGACGGGCGGAGGTGGCACGCGGTTCCAAGCGGTCTTCGATGTCTTGCCCCGGCTTCTGCAGGGGGCGAGTGGTCAGCTGGTCATTATTTTGACGGATGGCTATGGTGAACGCCACTTGAAGCCAACGTTACCGGTACCCGTGATCTGGTTGCTGACGAGTCCCGTCGCGGCATTCTCAGTCGAGTCGGCTCCCGGTACCGTGGTCAGTCTAACGGCTGATCCGCAATGGCAAGCGATAAGGAGGGAAAAGTCGTGACCCAACAATTAACGGCGGCCGAGTTACGGTCGTTGATCAAGCAAACGGCCCCGTATCGCAATGCTCACGCCATATTGGCTGACGAGTGGGGTGCACGGGCCCAAGAGAATCCGTTGTTCCAAGCGCCGATTACCGTAGCCGACCTCCAGTTTGCCAAGGATCTGCAGGCAGCAGGGGTGAGTCCGGTAAAATTAGAGTTCGACGATTACGGGGCCGTTCAGCGGTGGATTGCCGCAAATCAACAGTATTTAACCCCGAATGATCGGGCCTGGTTACAGCGTCCTTTCGATTAATTTCGAGGTGTAAAGAAAAAACCCTTTACATCATATCCATAAACTGGTATATTATTACACGTTGAAAGAAATACAGGAGGTGTCTACATGTCAGTTAAGATTCGTTTAAAGCGGATGGGTTCTAAGAAGCGCCCATTCTACCGGATTGTGGTTGCCGACTCACGGAGTCCTCGTGATGGTCGTTTCATCGAACAAGTTGGAACGTACAATCCAGTTACCCAACCTGCTTCAATTACGTTGAAGGAAGAATCTATCATGAACTGGTTGAACAACGGTGCTCAACCTTCAGATACGGTTAAGACTTTACTCTCCAACGCTGGTATCATGAAGCAATACCACGAAGCTAAATACACTAAAAAGTAGTGATTAGCCATGACCGATTTTAAGGCATTAATTCTAGCAATTGTTAGCCCACTTGTGGAACATCCCGAAGCTTTGGTGGTAACACCTCAGGAGACGGACCGGTTCTACGAATATCGGTTAACCGTTCATCCGGACGATATCGGTCGGGTGATCGGTAAACAAGGCCGCGTGGCGCAGGCGATTCGTACGATCGTCTATAGCGTTCGCGTTCAAGGCAATAAACGGGTACGACTCATCATTGATGACCGCCCGGCAAAGACTCTCGAGTGAGGCGGCAACGTTTCCTCGAGTTTTTTTGTACCCCAAACTAAGAGTTACGTTAAACGGCTGACTGTTCGCCTGCGGTTGCCAGAGATTCTGCCTGCTGTGGGACCGCCGAAAGCCATAGAGCGGTCTTTCGGCTCGATTTGAAGCCGTGAAGAGTCACACGTCTCCAAATGCGTCCCGTGGCGCTAGCCGAAAAACATCAGCTAGCACCACTGTCACGGCTGGCGCCATCTCTGGCCTCCTCCGGCTAAGATAGTCGCGTTAATGTGACGACTGGTTTGGACGTAAACTGGTGGGAAACGGTGCTAGTAGTGGTAAAATACCACTGCGGTAATCCGTAGTTTTGTCGTGATCGGTTATGGGGGTCATTCAATTTAAATGATTTCTGAGTTGAGTAGACAGTTAAATTTGGTTAAAGCAATGTCAGCCGTGAGGGCGGTGAAAATAAACTCAGCCGTGGGAATTCTCTTAGCGACTTGTCGCTTAGAGAATTGGTGACTTTGAAACTCGGTTCTCAGAGGTTCAAAGCAAGTTCCGAGACCGCTCTGTGGCTCGGGACGTCCGCCCACCGCGTTCCGGTTTATTTTCACCGCCCGGTAAGGCGAATTAGTATAACTAGATAACTGAGTTAAAAATATAAAATAATCATTTTAAAAAATAGGGAGGCCAATTAGATGGCATATTACACAGTCGGGACCATCGTGAACACGCATGGTATCAAGGGTGAGGTCCGCGTTATGGCAATCACCGATTTTCCAGAGAGTCGTTTTGCGGTGGGCTCAACGCTTTACGCCTTTCAGAAGGGCCAGTCCAAGCCCGTTAAATTGACGATTGCTTCCGAACGGCCCCACAAGAACTTTTACTTATTAAGCTTTGAGGGTAAACCGTCAATCAATGATGTTGAAATCTATAAGCAAAGCACGTTGAAGGTGACGGATGACCAATTACAACACGATAAGTTACAACCTGGCGAGTACTACTACCACCAAATCGTGGGCTTAGATGTTGTGACGGTCGATGGCGAAGAGTTGGGGACCATCAAGGAAATTCTGTCGCCCGGCGCCAATGACGTTTGGGTCGTTGACCGTCCTGGCAAGGACGATCTGTTACTGCCGAAGATTGACCAGGTGGTTAAAAATGTTGACTTGGATCAACACCAAGTCACGGTTGAATTAATGGAGGGACTCGAGTAATGCGAATCGATGTGTTAAGTCTATTTCCGGATATGTTTTCCGGGCCAATGCACGACTCCATCGTGGGGAAGGCGATTGAAAATGGCCATCTAACCATGCCAGTCACCAATTTCCGAGATTACTCGACTAACAAGCACGGCAATGTCGATGACTACCCCTTTGGTGGGGGTGCTGGGATGCTGCTCCAACCGCAACCGATCTTTGATGCCGTTAAGGCTACGGAAGAACAGGCGGCGGCTGAAGGCTTGCCTAAGGGCCGGGTAATTTTGATGGACCCAGCTGGCGTCACGTTCAATCAACACGTCGCCGAAGAATTTGCCCATGAGGAACACTTAACCTTCCTGTGTGGCCATTACGAGGGCTATGACGAGCGTATTCGCTCGCTCGTGACGGATGAGGTCTCCCTGGGGGACTTTGTGCTGACAGGGGGAGAATTGGCCTCTATGGTGATGATCGATGCCACGGTGCGGCTATTACCCGGTGTACTTGGCAATGAAGAGTCTGCGCCCGGTGATTCCTTTTCTTCAGGATTGCTGGAATATCCGCAATACACGCGGCCAGCTGATTTTCGCGGCATGAAGGTGCCCGACGTTTTGATCAGTGGAAATCACGGTAAGATTGACGAATGGCGGCAAAAAGAGGCGTTACGACGGACTTACACGCGGCGCCCCGACCTCATTGATCACAGCAAGTTGACCAAGGAACAGAAGCATCTGCTGGCCGATGTGCGGATTGAAGAGGAAGAACGGCAGGCTGCTGAGCAGGAGTCAAGAAAATAACCTTTACAGGTATTTCGAGATATGATACACTTACTTTTGGCTGTTTAGCCACAGAAACAACATTCCGCTGTCGAAACTGAGAATGAATGTTGGCGAAAGGATAGAATTGATATGCGCCAAAACAATTTAATTGCAAAGATCAACCAAGAACAATTACGGGACGATGTTCCAGACTTCCGTGCCGGAGATACTGTGCGTATTCACGCCCGTATCGTTGAAGGTACCCGCGAACGTATCCAATTGTTCGAAGGTGTCGTAATCAAGCGTAAGGGTGCTGGCATCCAAGCAACTTACACTGTACGTAAGATCAGTAACGGTGTCGGTGTGGAACGGATCTTCCCATTACACTCCCCACGTGTTGCTAAGATTGACGTTATTCGTCAAGGTCGTGTACGTCGTGCTAAGCTGTACTACCTCCGTGAACTTAACGGTAAGGCAGCGCGGATTCCAGAACGCCGTCGCAACTAGTAACAACTCAAAATACCAATCACTTCGGTGGTTGGTATTTTTTTGTGCTGAAAAAGGAGCAAACGTGTTTGGTGTTGCTCAACCAGGTTTTGTGGTATATTAAGGCTATAGCAAAAGCCGATGCTTGCACACCGGCCTTGCAAGCCGCTTTAAGAGCGGAGACAGTAACGACGACGGGTCGCCCTTAACTGGTCAAAGTTGAAGGGGCGGCTTTTTTACCGAGATAATCCTCATCCGGCAGCGTACACGTTAGATCTAGTCTAGCGAGTACGCTTTTTAACTGCCATTTTTGACCACTCATCGGGCTGCAGTAGCCACTTATCCGAAAGTCGCGGACAACTTAGCCAATCGGGTCTATTCTTAGCGGCATAGGAGATGAGACAGATGTTATTAGAAGCGAAGCACTTAACAAAAACCTTTGGTAGTCACGTTGCAGTCAATGATTTGAACTTGCAGATTGTGCGGGGGAGTTTCACGGCGCTACTGGGGCCCAACGGTGCGGGCAAATCTACGACGATGAACCTCCTGATTGGTCTGACGACGCCGAGCCTGGGCCGGGTGAATTATGCAAAACAGATCAAGCGGGGCGTTGTTTTTCAGAATAGCGTGTTGGACGACCAGTTAACGGTGACGGAGAATTTACAGATTCGGGCTAAGCAGTACCGCCACGTTGACAAGACGAAAGTGGCGGCGGTCAGCACGGAGCTGGGATTGACAGCTTTTACTCACCAACGGTATGGCACTCTGTCTGGGGGTCAGAAGCGGCGGGTGGATATCGCCCGAGCCCTATTGAACGATCCCGATATCTTGTTTTTAGACGAGCCCACGACCGGACTGGATATTCAAACGCGAACGGCCATCTGGGATCTCTTGCGGCACCTGCAGCGAACCCGTCAACTGACGGTCGTCCTGACGACACACTATCTGGACGAAGCCGATGCGGCGGACAGTGTTTATATCATTGACCATGGGAGTTTGGTTGCGGCTGGGACCGCCACAGCCATTAAGGCGCAGTATGCTGAGGATGTTTTACAGGTGACGAGCGCCCATGTTGACCAGTTGCGGGCTCAGCTGACGGTAGAACCGACAGCGTGTGAGGGTGATCGCCTAGTTTTCAAGTTGTCATCACCGCAGACCGCTCTCGAGATATTGACGACTAACCGCGATCTGATTACGACCTTTGAGTTTCGGCCAGGGACGATGGACGATGCCTTTCTCGCCCTGACCGGAAGGGAGATGCGTTAGAATGCTAGCCATGATAAAACGGAATCTATTGTTATACTTTCGTAATTGGAGTGGCGTCTTCTTCTCACTGATGGGGGCGTTGATCTCATTTGTCCTGTATCTTATTTTCCTGAAGCAGAACATGCTAAATAGTTGGGCTCAGGTTCCCCATGCGGCGCGTTTGCTGGATCTGTGGCTCATCGGGGGAACGCTTGCCATTACAGGGATTACGACCACCCTGACCAGTCTATCGCAGATGGTTATCGACCGAGAAAAACACGTGACGGCAGACCTGCAGTTGGCCGATGCCGGCCCGTTGCGGTTGCAGCTGAGCTATTTACTGAGTGCTGTAGTGGTTGGCGTATTGATGCAGGCAGCCATGTTTGCGATTATGCTAGGTGACTTTGCGCTCACAGATCACGTGACGGTCACCATCCCCCAAACAATCAATGCCCTGGGACTTATGGTGGTGAGCGCGTTATTGGCGACCGCCGTGAATGCCATCCTGATTCAGGGGGTTCGGACGGTGACTAATTTAAGTAAACTTGGCTCAATCATCGGGACGGCCGCTGGATTCTTAGTTGGCACCTACATCCCTATTGGGCTATTGCCGACCTTTGCTCGGGATCTTGTCAAACTCACGCCTGGTAGCTATGTGGCTGCACTGTATCGGCAGCTTTTGATGGATGATCGGCTGAATACGGTCTTTCGGCAGGCGCCAGCGGCTCGGTTGAATTTTGAAAAATTAATGGGGATCCGTCTCAGCTGGTCGGGACTGTTGACCCAGTCTGCAACTTACCACATAATAGGGTTAATCTTTATCGGTGCGCTGATCTTGACGGTGGGCCCAACTTGGGTGAAGCAGTACCACCAGCGGCGCCGATTGCGCGAACGGTAGTAGTGGGGAGGCGTGGTGCGTGCGGCATAAATTTGAGGAAAATTCTGAAATCGACCCAGCAGATCCGGTGGTCGTGGTCCAAGCTGCTAGTGAGACGGGAGCGGTGCCCGACTTACTGGCGTATTTGGATCGCTATGCGGCTACGCAGCCGGGGATGATTGCGGTGAAGACGCCAGATCGGTTGGTCATGGTCAAGGTCGCCACGATTATTTCGGCGGAAATTCAGACCGCCACGCTACTTCTGTACACGACGTCGGGAGTTGTGACGACTAAGGAGCCGTTACGGCACCTGCTGCAGCGGCTAGCCAATCCGAATTTTGTGCAGGTTTCGAGGCACAGCGTTTTGAATTTGGACCATCTACAGTCGTTGGAGGATAGCTTCTCAGGTAGTATGACGGCGACGTTGACGGCAAAAGTGAAGACCGATGTGAGCCGGAAATACGTGAAGGGACTCATGCAGCGGTTGGGTATTTAGGAGGTGACCCTAGTGAGTAAAGTAATACGTTATGCCTTGCAGGGCATGGGTTACGGTGGGGTGGCCTACCTTCTGTTGATGGCTAGTCATATGGAACCGACAACTAGTACCACGAAGAGCATTCTGAGTATTTTACTGATGAGTGCGGCCATTGGTGTTGTTAGCCTGATCTTTGAAAGTGACCGGCTCGGTTTCCCCGTGGCCCTGGGCCTGCACCTGAGCGGCACGTTAGCTTTGGTGATGGCTATGTTGTTCTATAATGGGTGGCAGTTTGTGTTGGTGACGAGAGGGACATTTTGGATTGTGTTTTTCCTGGTGTATGCCGGTATTTGGGCCGCAGTCACATTGGATCAACACTTACGCGTCACCAAGATTAATCGAGCCATTGCTGAACGGAATAAAAATAAAGCTTGACGAATCTTAATTAAACGTGTATAGTTAATTATTAGAGTTTAAGAGATGCTAATAAAGAGATTCAGAGAGATTGTTTAGCAAGCCGGAGTTTCTTAGATTTTAAAATGGTCCGCCCATTCGCAGGAATGGGGGGCCATTTTTTGCGATATGAAGTGAGTGTAGCGGAGTATGATGGGTAGTATAAAAATCATTTGTACAATTAATGTGAAACTGTACACTTTTAAGTACGCTTTGTGATATAATAACGCTATGTTATGAAAGGTGGCATGCATCCATGGCAACAACTGCAACCAACATTACGGACGCTCGGAAAAACCTTAAAAGTTTAACTGATGACGTCGTCGATTATAATGAACACGTTATTATTACCAAGCCTAAAAACAGAAATGTCGTATTAATGTCGGAATCAGAATTTCGATCTTGGCAAGAGACCCTATATATTTTAGGTTCTGATGAGAACCGAAAAGCGCTTGATAAGTCGATCAATCAGATGCGCAAGACGGTACTACGGCTCAGTTTGGAAATCGTGGGTGGGATGATTGTGTCGGCAGGCTTACTGTCGCTGATCATTTCCAGCACCTACGTCTACGTGCACGCATCGGGAGTCGCGCACTACAATCTCAATTTATTGGGATTATCATTCTTTCGGATTAGCCACGTGGCGGGCCACTTTAGCGGGCAATCTAATTCGTTAGGTATGGGTTATGTGTGGCTAGCGGGAACGGCAATGATTCTGCTTCTAGGCGAGCTGCGCCACCGGCTAATCACGCATCGGTGGCTGTAGGGGGCGAGCACATGCGAATGACGACACAGAAACTCACGGGGGTGGGGATGCTGATCACGCTGGGGATCGTTTACGGCGACATCGGTACCTCGCCCCTTTACGTCATGAACGCGATTGTTGATCAGGCGGGCCGCGGGGCGATGACGGCCGTGACGCCGGTCATGCTGGGTAGCATCTCCCTAATCTTTTGGACGTTGATGCTGATCACCACGGTCAAATACATCCTACTGGCGATGCGGGCCGATAATCGGCATGAAGGTGGCATCTTTGCCCTGTATGCCCTGGTTCGTAATCATGCCAAGTGGCTGATCTTCCCCGCGCTGATTGGGGGTGCCGCGTTACTAGCAGACGGCACCTTGACGCCAGCGGTAACGGTGACCTCGGCGATTGAGGGCCTGAAGAGCCAGACACTCGGCCCCCTACATTTCAGCGGGAGCCAGGGATGGGTCCTACTCGTGGTCACGGGGATTCTGGTCGGACTGTTCTTGGTCCAGCGCCTGGGGACCCAGTTGATTGGCTGGTCATTTGGCCCGTTGATGCTGGTGTGGTTCAGTTTTATTGGGTTGGTGGGTCTGCGGAATCTCCTCGGTGATCCCCTGATTGTCCGAGCACTCGCGCCGACGTATGCACTACGTTTCTTAGTCAGTCCGGACAATCGTCAGGGTATCTTTATCCTCGGGAGCGTGTTCCTGGCGACAACTGGTGCGGAGGCTCTATACTCCGATATGGGGCAGGTTGGCAAACGCAATATTTACGGGACCTGGCCGTTTGTTTACCTGACGCTGATGCTGAGTTACTTGGGCCAAGGAGCCTGGGTGATTCACCACGCCAGTCAGCTGGGAGCGGCTCATCCGGTAAATCCCTTCTATGCGATGGTGCCGGGGAGTTGGCGGTTGTTTGCCATTGGCATTGCGACCGTGGCGGCAATCATTGCCTCTCAAGCCCTGATCACTGGGTCTTACACCTTGGTGCATGAAGCGATGGGACTGAAATTACTGCCGCGACTACGTATCAATTTTCCTGGTAGTGAAAAGAGCCAGCTGTATATCTCAACCGTCAATTGGTTGCTGTGTGCCGTGACCCTAGGCATCGTCTGGTTCTTCCGGACGTCCAGCCACATGGAGGCGGCGTACGGTTTGGCAATCACGTTGACCATGCTGATGACGACGTTGCTCCTCCACGCGTTTTTGCGGCAACGCGGTCATCGGGTGCTGGCTCAGGTCTACGTGGGTGTGTTCGGCTTGCTTGAAGGTTTATTTCTAGTGGCAAGCTTGGCGAAATTCGTTCGTGGTGGTTACGTGACACTGTGCCTGACGGTGGTGATTCTGACAATCATGGTCTTCTGGTACTACGGTAACCGGCGGCGGAGTGCCCACGTGGAGGATGCCGAGTACGTGTCGTTGCTGGACTTTCTGCCACAGTTGGCAGCCTTGAGCCAGGACGACCAGGTGCCACCGTTTGCGACGAATCTGGTCTATGTGGGTCACGTGGCACCGAACTACGCGATTAAACGGGCGGTGGTCTACTCGATTCTGGATCAGCAACCGAAACGCGCGGCAGTCTACTGGTTTGTGACGGTTAACGAGACAGATACGCCCTATGAGTGTAGCTACACGGTGGAAACGCTGGGCACGCGAAACGTGATGGACGTGCAGCTCTATCTGGGCTTTAAAAAGCCACAGCGAGTCAACGTGTACTTGCGTCAAATCGTCAATGATTTACTAAAAGCGGGAATTTTGCCGGACCAAACGCCCCGGTATTCGAGCGTCCCGGGCCGCCGCGTCGGCAACTTCAAATTTGTCATGCTCAACCAGCAATTCCAGGATCTCGGCGCGGATGATGACCTGCCGGCAGTGGATCGATTGCTAATCGGTGGTCGACTGCTACTCCAACGCGTGAGCCTGTCTCCTCAACGTTGGTACGGTCTGGAATTTAGCGACGTGGTGGAGGAACGAGTGCCATTGTTCATTGGGCATGCGCCGGACCGGACGTTGCGGCGGAAATAATATGAAGCTTCGGTAGATTAATTGTGGTACTAATCGTATAAATGTAACGTCAAAAAAGTTCGAGACCAATCGTCTCGAACTTTTTTAGTAAGCAATTTAATTTTCGTCACTAGCCGGATCGTTTTCCTTAGCTGAACGCTTTTCAGCATTGCGGTAGAAGATCCAAGCCACGGCACCGAAGAAGATGGGGCCGATGATCGTCCAGAAGGCGGTCTTGTAGTCGGCGTCCAGAATTGGTTGCAGGCAGGTGAAGACAATCCCGGCAATCAAGACCAGCAGCACGATTCCCACAATGATGTTGGTGAAGACCTTGTTCTTGTAAACGACGAATGGCCGTTCCAGGTCGGTCCGCTTCTTGAAGAATGGGAAGGCCCCAATCAAGAAGAGGTAAGGTGCTGAAGTGGAAACGTTGGCCATGTTGGTCAAGATTTGGTAGAACTCCTTGGCTGCGGAACCCCCAAAGGAGACGAAGAAGATGAAGACGGCAACCACTGTGGCTTGAATCCACATGGAGTAGGCCGGCACACCAGCTTTGTTGAGGCGCGTCATCTTCTTAGGCCACAGCTTTGGTGAAGATCCCATGATGAAGGATTTCAGTGGCGAGTAGACCAGAACGAAGAAGGAACCCAGGTAAGCCATGAACATACTCAACCCGGTCAAACGAGCCAAGATATCCCCAATCAGCACGGAAGTTCCGTGAGACAGGTTCATTGCGTGCCCCATGACCAGCCCTAAGTTATTCATCAGAACGTAGGTGATGTTCCCCAAGTTAACGGAACCGCCACCCAGGACTTCATGCCAGTTAGCACTGACCCCCCAGAGGAAGATCGAGACGGAGTAGGCAATCGTGATGGTAATCGTGGAAATGATCAGCCCCTTAGGGAAGGTCTTTTCCGGTTTCTCCATACTATCCGTGATCCCCCCCATAGATTCCATACCGGCGTAAGCAAAGACGGCGTAGATCACGAAGGACAACAGGGCCATTGGTGACTGGAATTGTGGGTTGGGTGAGGCAATGAAGCTGTGCAGACCGTTAACGGGTTCTGCCAGTTGGCCCTTGTTCAAGATCCAGATTAGAATGCTGGCAATGAAGAACAAGATGGTCAGGCCCATCACGAAGATTCCCCCCAATGAAGAAATCTTAGCGATTGAGCTAACCCCACGCGTTGCGAAGAAGGTAACGGAGAGAATCCAGATGATTCCCAAGATTCCGATTGTTTGCGTGGAGCTTAAACCAAGGATTCCCCAGGTCTGCGTTTGGTCGCTCCCAGAGATCAGGGTCGACAGTGGAATCCAAACCTTAGTTGAGGTCGACAACATCCAGATGATCCAAGAAGATAGCCAGATGAAGGTCCCAATGAACGCCATCTTTTCGCCAATGGATTCGGCCAACCAGGAGTAGATCCCCCCTTTGGCTTCCTTAAATGTTGATCCGTATTCTGCCAACATCAAGGCACTTGGCAGGAAGAAGAACAGGGCGGCTAAAACGTACCAGATAATGCTGGCATATCCCATTTGGTCATAGGCAACAGTTCCGTTAGCGAAACCGTAGATGGCCGAAAAAATCATTAAGATCAGACTGAAGAGTCCAATCTTCTTTTGCTTTTCCATTAGATTAATATCTCCCATTTATGTGGTGCGGACTAGACTGGCTAGCCCGAGCCGTGTTATAAGTTCAGGTCCTGGTGATAATTGAGGGGCCCGAGGTCGGTGGCCTTGGTGATCAAGGTCGCCGCTAGCTCGCGGTAACGCCGAATTCCCAATGCGGCGTTCTCGTTGGCTTGTTGCGTTAAGTACTGATTCAGCTCGGTACCGGATAGTTGTTGACCGACGATATCGGTGTGTTGGACGGACTGTTTAAAGGCAATCCGCAGTTCCTTTTGAACGGCACTAACTGTTGGCCAAGCCGACTGGTAGTGCGCATCTAAGAGGACGCTGACGAGCTTGTAGACCCAGTAAGCGGAGTCCGCATCGTAGGTCTCTTTGCCCAAGTGGTAGGCGGTCGGTGTACTTTCGATGCCAGCATAGAACGGCACGTAGACACTCTGAGCACCGACCCCCATGGCAAGCCACTGGATACCAGCTAAGGCTGGGTCCATGGCCGGTCGTAACTGTAAGACGTGTGATTCCTGTGTCTTAGCGAGGCTGACTGGTCGGAATCGTTTACGCTGTTCCGGTGTGCCAGCACCGACTGGATCGTAAGGGGTGCCCTCAAAGTGACTGCTGAGGTAGCCCTGTGCGTCATCGACACTCAACAGGTGATCGGCGTACTGAATAAAAGGTAAGTCGAATGATTGCGGTTCCTGTGCGACTTCTGGATTAAAGCAACGTTGGCCGTACCAGACGCGCGGGGTGTTGTAGTACAGATCCGATTGGTCCTGTGTCCCGAAGATGTTGCGCCAGCAGAAACGGTCGCGGTCAGGGTTCAAGTGATTCGTCGTCACAAATTCGCGTAGGTTGCGTGCGAACATAAAGTTCTCGTGATCCTTGAAGTCAATGTCCTGAATGGCCATTTGATTGGCAACGACCGCGTAGCCATTATCCGGAATCCGTTGGGCGACCCAGTAGTGGCCGGCCCCCGTTTCCAGGTACCAGGCTTCCTGTTGGTCGGCGAATAAAATACCGTTGGACTCGCTGGTCCCGTAATGCTCAACGATTTGGCCGAGCAGGGCGACCCCGTCTCTAGCAGAGGTGACGTAAGGCAGGACGACCGTGATCATGGCTTCCTCACCAATACCATCTTTGACCAGCGGATCGGCGCCAAGTACCCGTTCGTTTGAATAGGTACTTTCGGTGGCACTCATGGCTACGCCAAATTCATTGATCCCGTCTTCCTCGAACAGGCCGTATTTGTCGGTCCATTCAGGGGTGGCGGTGTATTTGGCAGCAGACTGGGGTAGCGGCATGGTGAAGCCGTTGTCCGTGCTGACGAAGGTTTGGGGCGTCGTGGCTGTTGTCGCGGGGTGAACGATGAAGTGCTTGGGCCAAGCGGCCTTAGCATCTTCGTTGCGGCCAATCATGACCGATCCATCCGTGGAAGCTTGCGCACCAATTAAAATACTTGTACAAGCGGAATAATTCATGGGAGCGCTCCTTTCTATATAGTAGTGAATAAATTCTCGTTACTATTCTATCATTTTTAAGGATTAACGGGGCCGGTTTCCGAATATTTTTAATTATTTTACACGATTTTCTCATGAAAATAAATATTTATACAATTTGGTGTTTACGTTAGACTGGGATTTTACGGTGGTTGTGGGGGCTAAAGACTGATGGGATGGCCGTACTAGGGCTAGCTAAGTCGTAAGAGTTGTGGTTAAATGGTGAAAACAACTGATGATTGAAAGGCGTGAAGATGAGAATTATGTTAGAAAACAATCGGCGCGAGGTGGGCAAACACCTGTTAATTTTGCTTGGATCGGCCATAATCACGGCCATTGCATTAAATGAATTCTTAGTTCCCGGTAAGATTTTCAGTGCAGGTATCAACGGGATCTCTCAGATTATTGCCACGTTACTGGCAGCGGTCGGACTCCACCTGAGTACTGGGTGGTTCATCCTGCTCTTTAACATTCCCATTGGCCTGTTGGGCTGGTTCAAGGTGGGCCGGGGCTTCACCATCTATTCCATTGCGGTGGCGATTTTGACTTCGGTGCTGGCCATTGTGATTCCGGTCAACAACATCTCAAATAATTCGTTATTGGCAGCGCTGTTCGGGGGCATTTTGACCGGCGTTGGCGTGGCTTATCCGTTGAAGAACGGGTTCTCAACCGGGGGGATGGATATCATTGCCGTGGTGCTAGAGAAGACCACGGGGCGGACGATTGGGACGTTAATGATGATGATCAACTCGGGAATCGTCATCGTCGCTGGCTTCCTGTTTGGCTGGGAAAGTGCGTTATACACGATTATTTCCATTTATGCAATGTCTCGAGTGGTTGATAGCATTCACACCCGGCACCAAAAGCTGACCGCTTTCATTGTGACGTCGGAACAGGACGCCGTTATCACAGAACTTAATAAAACTCTCATTCGCGGCATCACAGCCATTCCGTCATTCGGGGCCTACACCCGGCAGTCGAGTACGGTGTTAATGACCGTTATTTCGCGGTATGAACTTTATGCATTGGAGCGGGCAGTCAAGGAAGTTGATCCCCGGGCCTTCGTCAACCTGGTCAACACCGTCGATATTGAAGGGAACTTCTACAATGAAACGGAGCAGTTGAAGTTGCGGGCAGAGACGATGAAAAAGTAGGTCTATTCGTTGCTAGGTTATGGCAGCCTAGCAGGAACGACAGTAGAGGATTGCCATCTTTAGTGGTTATCGGTATAATAAGTGCATTCAATTAAGAAGGGAACGAAAATAATGCCAATTGTTAACATTGATTTGATTGCGGGCCGTTCACAAGCCCAACTCAAGGCTTTAGTTCAAGACGTGACGTCTGCTGTGACCAAGAACACTGGTGCCCCAGCCGAACATGTCCACGTCATCTTACGCGAAATGCAACCCGACCGTTACGGTGTGGCCGGCGTTTTGAAGAGCGACGAAAAGTAGTAAAAATTTCCAAAATCTTATAAACCGCCACCAACCCCGATACTCTCGTCTTGGTGGCGGTTTCATTTACAAAAACATTTGGCGCGGCGAGCACTTTTCGGTATACTGGTAACAAGTGCGACATCACGGTGGATTTAGGCCGTCGCTTACAACGAATGAATGGAGAGTCTATGACAATGAATGATCAACAATACATGATGGCAATTGACGAAGGGACGACGAGTACCCGGGCTATTTTATTCGACCGGCACGGCCAAATTGCGGGACAGGCACAGCGGGAATTTCACCAGTACTTTCCCCAGCCAGGTTGGGTCGAACACGATGCCAACGAAATCTGGAATGCGGTCCAATCCGTCATTTCAGACGCGCTGATTGATTCCGACGTGCAACCTTACAAGGTGCGGGGAATCGGGATCACCAACCAACGGGAAACCACGATCATCTGGGACAAGAAGACCGGTGAACCCATCTACCATGCGGTTGTTTGGCAATCCAAGCAAACCAGTGATCTGGCCGATCAACTGAAGACAGACGGCTACACTGACGCCATTCACGACAAGACCGGGTTGGTCATCGACTCCTACTTCTCTGCGACCAAGATTCGTTGGATCTTAGACCACGTTGAAGGGGCCCAGGAGCGCGCTGAACGCGGCGAGCTGCTCTTCGGGACCATCGACACCTGGATTCTCTGGAAGCTGACTGGTGGCCGGGTTCACGCCACGGACTACACCAACGCCAGTCGGACCATGCTGTACAACATTCACGATCTGAAGTGGGACGATGACATCTTGAACTGGATGAATATTCCAGCCGCCATGTTACCCGAGGTTCGCTCGTCTTCTGAAATTTACGGCTACACCGCTGGTTACACGTTCTCCGGAGTTCAGGTGCCCATCGCTGGTATCGCTGGAGACCAACAGGCTGCCTTATTTGGCCAGACGGCCTTTGACAAAGGGATGGTCAAGAACACTTACGGTACTGGGGCCTTCATCGTTATGAACACCGGAGAAGAACCGACCTTATCCCACAATGGGTTATTGACCACGATTGCCTACGGCTTAGATGGCAAGGTCACCTATGCGCTGGAAGGATCGATCTTCGTGGCCGGTTCCGCCGTACAGTGGTTGCGTGATGGGATGCGGTTCTTCGAGCACGCTGGTGAATCTGAAAAGATGGCGGTCGACGCCAAGACTACCGGGAACGTTTACGTGGTGCCTGCCTTTACCGGGTTGGGTGCGCCGTACTGGAACCAAGAAACGCGGGGGGCTGTCTTTGGCCTGACTCGCGGGACCACACGTGAACAGTTCGTGCGGGCAACGGTGGAAGCCATCGCCTACCAGACACGAGATGTTGTGGACACCATGACCAACGAGACCGGATTGCACATTCAATCTCTGAGTGTCGATGGTGGGGCAGCCAACAACAACTTCTTGATGCAGTTCCAGGCGGATATTTTGGATACGCCAATCAAACGGGCGGCCATCAACGAAACGACTGCGCTAGGGGCAGCTTACCTGGCTGGTTTAGCCGTTGGCTTCTGGCCCGACATGGACGCCATCCGGAAGATGCACGCCTTGCGGGACGAATTCACCCCACACATGGCGGCCGACAAACGGGAAAAGTGCTACAAGGGCTGGCAAGCCGCTATTAAGGCGACCCAAGCCTTCGAAGATTAAGTGATTGTTTCGCTACCACCGGCCCGTGTTGGCTGGTGGTAGTTTTTGGCTAGGAGGAGATTGAGATGGCAATTGACTATTTACCGGTGATCAACACGCACTTTACGCTGTTCGGCGGTCATCAGGAGACCGTTCCCGCCGACTGGCAGTGGCCGGCCGAGGAGCATCCAGCCTTTGAGCTGATGTACATTCTAAAAGGGCGACAGCGGACCATTACCGAAACGGGCGAGCTCGTCTTACAAGCGGGGGAGTTCACGGTGATTCCAATCGAGACGCGCCATACCAATTACGCGTTGGACCACCGACCGATGACGTACTTCTGCATGCACTTTAATCTGGACGATCCGGCACTGCGCTACCTGTTGATTCGCGAGTATGCCGGTCGGATCATCACACCGGCCGATGCGATTTACCCGGCGTTGCGGACCCAGGCCGAGCACCTCATGGCGATGATCGGTCCGGACTATAACTTGGCCGACCAATTGGATCTGCAGGTGAGTGTGATCGACGTTATCATGACACTGGTCAAGGATCTGAAGGTCGCCGGGAAATTCAAGCCACACGCCGCCGACGTGGACCAGTTCATGCTCTGTCACCAGTTGGCGAGTGATCTGAAGGCCCAGTTGGACTATCAAATCTATCACGCCGCCGAGCCCCAGCAGCCATCCGTAGCGAAAATCGTTGCAGCACGGAATATCTCGCAGAGCTACGCCTTGAAGCTGTTTCAGAAGTATTATCATGAGTCGCCGCAGCAGTACCTGATCGCCCTCAAATTGGCCACGGCTAAGGAACTCCTGCGCCAGCCCAAAGCCCGAATCAACGCGGTTTCAGCCAAGCTGGCTTATACTTCGCCAAGTCACTTCACGCGAGAATTTAAGAAGCATTTTGGCCAAACGCCCCGCGAGTACATGCGTCAGGAGAAAACAGAATAGTACGAATCAGGGATAGTTCTATACGGATTATCCTCTTTTTTTGTTGCTAAAAACGCGTACAATGTTTACTGTAAGCGCTTAACGGAACTGCTATTTAAAAACGACCGTCAGTTGACGGCCATTATTCAAGGAGGATTTTATCCATGACTGAAATTCAAAATCCAATTCTACCCGGCTTCACTCCGGACCCTTCAATCCTGCGAGTCGGTGAGGACTACTACATTGCCACGTTGACCTTTCACTGGAACCCCGGGATTCAGGTCTACCATTCAAAAGACTTAGCCAACTGGGAACTGATTGCCCATCCATTGGCTGATGTGCCCGAGGTAGATCTGCGGGGAACTATGACCCCCGGTGGGATTTGGGCACCAGATTTGTCCTACGACAATCAGACAAAGCTATTCTGGATGACCTACAGCAAGATGAATAATCAGGACGGCCGGATGTTTGACGCCGACAACTATACCATGTCGGCCAAGAGTATCCTGGGGCCTTGGAGCAAGCCCGTTTACCTCAATTCCATCGGCTTCGATCCGTCACTGTTCCACGATGATGATGGCCGTAAGTGGGTCGTCACGCTGGAATGGGAGACGCGGTTGGGGTATCAACACCCTGGGGCCATTGTCTTGGAAGAATTTGACCCTAAGCAGGGCAAATTAATCGGTGATCCCGTCCGCATCACGCGTGGTGGTACCGACCGTGGGGCCCAAGAAGCACCGCATTTGTACAAACACGACGGGTACTACTACCTGATGACGGCGGAGGGTGGTACCGGCTATGGGCATGCGGTCGTCTTACAGCGGTCTAAGAATATCGCGGGGCCATACGAGTCCGATCCGCAAAATCCCATCATCACGTCGACGCCGTACTACTATTACCGGCGTAACGACCCGGATGCTGGGCGCCCAGATCTATACAATCCGGATGCGCCGCTACAAAAGGCCGGTCACGGGTCGTTGGTTTCTACCCAGACGGGTGAATGGTACGTTGCTCACTTGTCAGCGCGGCCGTTACCCGGACTGCATTCCATTCTCGGTCGAGAGACGTCGCTGCAGAAGATGGTCTGGACGGATGATGGCTGGTTACGGATGGCCGATGGTAGTAACCTGGCTAAGGCCTCGACACCGGGGATGACTGGCGTTGAGCTAGAACATGCTCAGCGGCCATTTACGCTGATCGATGACTTTGGTAAATCAACTCTGGACCTGCACTGGCTCACGCCATATGGCCGTCCTAATAAAGACTGGTTGACGTTCCAAGACCAAGGCCTGCGGATGCGCGGGCGTCAGTCGTTCTTCTCGCGGATGGACGTCTCTTTGATGGCCACGGCGGTTACTGGATTCCACGAGACGGTGACGACCAAGCTGAAATTCAAGCCAATTCATTTTTCACAGTCGGCAGGACTAGTCTTGTACTACGACAACCACAACTGGCTGTTTGAACGGTTGAGCTACGACGAACGCAACGATCAAACAGTGTTAGACGTGGTTCAGGCCAAGGATGGCGAACGAACCGAACTCGAACCCATCAAGATTCCGGTGGCCAGCTCAGCCGCTGAACTCCGGGTCACGACCGATGATGCCCAGGCACAGTTCTCCTGGCGTGAAAACATCAACGCCAAGTGGGCGCCGGTTGGTAAGCCTGTTGACATCAGCTACCTGTCTGATGAGGACATCGATGGCTTCACGGGACTGATGGTCGGTATCGGTGCTTGGGATGCCTACCGGCGGGAATCATACGCCGACTTCGGCTGGTTCACGACGGAGACGCAGGGTTAATCGTGGTTAAATACTAAAGATAAGTGCGAGATTGCCGTGAGTTGGTCACACTGCGGCTGCCAGAGATTCTGCCTGCTGTGGGGACCGGTCCAAGCCTGTGAAGCGGTCTTGGACCTCGACTTGGAGCCGTCACAGTTCAGACGTCTCCAAGCTCGTCCCAGGACCTAACCTGACAAAAGACGTCAGCTAAGGTCATCGTCACGGCTGGCTCCATCTCTGGCCGCCTCCGGCTTAGGTTGAGTATCTATAAAAACATTGGTGCTCACGATTAATACTGGGGTCTCTCGAATCATCATGTTGTAACTATTTGATTCGGATTAAACTGTCAAATTTAGTGCTAATGGTTTTGCCGGAATAATTACGATTACGACTAAGTAAATGGTGAATTTGCAGTAAATATACTGATTGAAAGTCTTATTTGGAGAAAGCTATTCCTCTTAATGAGGCTTTTTGCTATATACAAATGGCCAAAATCTTCGTAATTATTATGTAGATTAAGAGCTTTTTTGAATATTTTGGTTAAGCTTGCAGCAGATTAGACTAAATATTAGATGTGGTTTGTCCAAAAGTGCTGAGTTACCAATTATATGTAGTATACAACTAATTTAATGCGATAGTTTATCAAAATAATGAGACTGATTTGGCGATTTTTACATTAGTAATAGTATAGGGATCACTTGGACGGGAGAAGACGGATTTCAAAAGTGCACAAATTCTGTGGCAGAGATGAGGTGTCGCCTATGGGTCGCATCCAGTTGATAGAGTGGTTAGTACCATGGCAGACAAATCGGCGCCGAATTCTATGTGGGGTCAAATAAGTGAGATTCGCAATTATTTGCGTTAAAATCGACTTAACTAAGGAGGAATCAGCGATGGCAGTGTTTACAGATGAACAGAAATTACAGATTCTCACGGACTTGGTGGCGATTCGATCGGTCAATAATCACGAGACCGATGTGGCCACCTATCTCCAGCAGTTGTTAGGCCAACATGATATTCAGGCCCAGCTCGTTCCCTTGAGCGATTCGCGGGCTAACTTGATTGCGGAAATCGGTTCCGGGCATCCGGTGCTTGGCGTTTCTGGTCACATGGATGTGGTTGCGCCGGGCGACGTTAACGCCTGGTCATCCGATCCGTTTCAAGTCACGGCCCGGGCTGGGAAGCTCTACGGTCGTGGCATTACGGACATGAAAGCCGGACTCGCGGCGCTGGTCATCGCGATGATCGAGCTTCATGCGGCCGGACAGCCCGCAAAGGGGACAATTCGACTGATGGCAACCGTGGGTGAAGAAGTCGGCGAGACTGGCTCTGAGGCCTTTTATGAGGCTGGTCACATGGATGATGTCGATGGCCTGCTTATCGGTGAACCCACTGGCTATCACATTTTCTCCGCCCATAAGGGGTCTATGGACGTTAAGCTGACTTCACAGGGCAAGGCGGCACACAGCTCGATGCCCGAACTGGGTCAAAATGCAATTGATCCGCTACTGTCGTTGCTGGGTCAGGCAAACGAAGCCTTCCGAAAGACTGACCGCGTGAACGCTGCTCTCGGAAAGTTAACCTTCAATACGACCGTTTTCAATGGTGGTGACCAGGTTAACTCGATTCCGGCAGTGGCCACGGCGGAAATGAATATTCGGACGATTCCCGAATTCGATAATGCCACAGTCACACAAGTCTTACAGCAGCTGGTAACGCAGGAAAATGAACAGGGTAGCCATGTGACCATGGATATTTACATGTCCCAGTCGCCCGTTGAAGAGCCTAAGGACAATCCGCTGAGTGACTTGGCGGCCACTATTGGGGCGACCTATGCGTGTGCACCCGTACCCAAGCTGGCATTACCGGCGGTTACCGACGCGTCCAACCTGTTAAAGGATAAGGGGCATAATTATCCGTTCATCGTCTTTGGTCCCGGTAACGAGACGGCGCATCAGGTCGATGAGTATGTGGATCAACAGATGTACCTGGACTTCACGGAACTCTATCAGAAGTTAATGACGTCATATCTTGAGGACTAACTGAAGCGGCAGAATCCCTAACTGCCGCAGGTGACTACTTTTAAGCAGATCATCAAAAAACGCGTGAGCCCCCAATCGAGTTCACGCGTTTCGTATCACAGCTATTCGGCTAGTTTGAGATAGTCTTGTAGGTAGGTGGCCAGACCGTCGTGGTCGTTGTCACGGGCAGTCATGTCGTTAGCCAGTGCCTTGATCGGTGCGGTGGCGTTTTGCATGGCCACGCCCCAACCGGCGTAATCGATCATTGCGGCATCGTTGTGTTCGTCGCCAAAGGCAATGATATTTTTCCGGTCAATTTGGTAGTGGTGAGCCAGCGCTTCAACACCAGTGGCCTTCTGAACCCCTTTGACGCCCAATTCAACCACGGCGTTAGGTCCGCCCCATGGTGCTGCATCCACGACATCGTTAAAGTTGTGGCGCAGATAGCTCAGTAGGTGGTCCTCGTGGCTACGGTCAACGGCGACCGTCAGGCTGATGGGATTTTGCTGAAGCGTTTTTTGATTTAAAATTTCGTTGGACTGCAGGACTGTTGGGAAGAAGCCAACTTCGACGGGATGGTCGCGAGCGGCCAAGAAGAGGTTCTTGCCCTCAGCGGCAATCATGTTGATACCCAGCTCAGCACGGTGAGCCAAGAGATCGAAGGCAACATCCTTACTGAACGTGTACTGGTACTCATCATCCCAGTGTTGGTGGGGGATGTGGCCCAGACTCCCGTTGAAGTTGATCATGGGTCCATCCAGATGTAATTCATCGTAAAAGTTTGCGGAGATGCGGTTCGGCCGCCCCGTCACGATACTGACGATGTGACCGGCTTCGCGCGCCTGAGTCAAAACGGTTTTCGTCTTGGCAGAGATCTGGGCGTCCGCATTTAAAGTGGTACCATCAAGGTCGATGGCGATTAATTTTCGTTCCAACAGAGAACACCTCGCATTAGTGGTTTAGAGTCGTGTAAATTGCGTAAAGTAACCCTCTTAATGTAACATATCTCAGTGCGACTTGCATCCATTTCACCCAGCTCCGGGGTAGTGCTAACGGGGCGAAACGGGTATAATAGGCAGAGTGAATTTGAGCGAATTAGCATTATGTATATAGCAAATAAATTAATTGTAAGATACAAAATGGAGGAATAACGGTGAATTTACCTGAAGACTTTATCACGAAGTACCGCGACCTGTTGGGCACAGAAGCCGATGCTTTTTTAGCGAGCTTTGACACCCCTAGTCTGAGTGGCTACCGGGTCAATCCAGCCCATCATGACTTGCCAACGAAATTAACCACGGCTGAGCCAGTCCCTTACGAGCCGCTTGGCCATTTTGGGACGGTCGGTGGACGGACGTTGATGCATCAGAGCGGGGCCGTTTACAGTCAGGAACCGAGCGCGATGTTTGTCGGTGCTACGGCGGCCCCAAAACCGGGTGAGAAGGTTCTTGACCTGTGTGCCGCACCTGGTGGAAAAACGACCCATTTGGCCAGTTATTTACAGGGAACTGGCCTGCTAGTGACTAACGAAATCAATCGCAAACGGGTCAAGGTGCTCGCAGAAAACGTTGAACGTTTTGGTGTGCGGTCCGCTTTGATCTTAAATGAATCTCCAGATCGACTGAGCCCAATTTTCCCCGATTACTTCGATAAGGTATTGGTTGATGCGCCGTGTTCTGGTGAAGGGATGTTTCGCAAGGATCCCGATGCCATGTCCTACTGGTCCCTCGATTACGTTCAGGATTGTGCAACGCGGCAACGTGAAATCATGACGGAAGCTTTGAAGATGGTGAAGCCTGGTGGTCAACTGATCTACTCGACGTGTACTTTTGCACCCGAGGAAGATGAACAGATGATGGCCTGGGTGTTGGATAACTTCCCAGAGTTCCACCTGCTGCCGATCAAGAAGGTCGGCGGTGTCGTGGATGCTCGTCCAGAATGGGCCAACGGTAATCCGGAACTCAAGAAGGCAGCACGTCTGTTCCCGCACCTGATGAAGGGTGAGGGTCACTTTGTGGCGAAGCTCGAACGTGACGCCGGTGATGCGCCAGCCATTCACGGCCAAGCTAAGTTGGGCACGCCGTTGACGGGTGATCAACGAAAGTTGTGGCAAGCCTTTGCAACTGAAGTTCTGGGGCAAGATTCGTTTGATAATTTAATCACCGTCAAGGATCAACTATTTGCCGTACCAGCTGGGCTACCTAACCTGAAGAAGTGCCACGTGTTCCGGCCCGGCTTACATTTAGGAACGTTCAAAAAGAACCGTTTCGAGCCGGCTTATGCGTTGGCCTTGGCGAGTGACCCGCAAATGGTGACCCAGATGCTGGCCATCACTACAGATCAGTGGCGGGCCTGGGTTCACGGCGAGACTTTCACGTTGGCAACGGCGCCACAGAAGGGCTGGTACCTATTAACGTGTGACAGCCAGCCGGTTGGTTTCGGTAAAGTCGTTGGTACGACGGTGAAGAACTTCTTCCCTAAGGGCCTGCGCTTTACGGTTTACGATGAAGATTTACAGAATTAAGTAGTTTGTTGGTTTAACCGGTTAAAAAAATCCCCATAGCACGGCAACACTGGCTGGTAACAACCACGTTTGTCCTGCTATGGGGATTTTCTAAATTCTAATGTTTGTAAGGGCCAAAAAGCGCTACTGCGTTAGGCCGCGTTGTCGGCAATAACTCTCTAATTCGGGGGACAAAAGAAGCTGCTGTTCCCGGAGTGCCGCCAAATTGCGAGTACCAAGTAACGTCATAATCGTTTTGAGTCCGGTTTGCCACTCCAGCAGCATTTGCGTGGTCGTGGCCTCATCGGTCTTGATTAAGCTGTGTAACACTTGACCAGCACTTCCAACCACCGATGCGCCCAAGGCTAAGGCTTTGGCTGCATCGAGCGGTTGGCGAACTCCACCAGTCGCGATGACCGTTAATTCTGGGGCCTGTCGTGTTTCCAACAGGGACTCGACCGTTGATTGCCCCCAACCAGCCAGGTAGCTGAGTTCCTTTTCCGGGCGGCGGAAGTTTTCAATCTGCGCGAAGTTTGTCCCACCACGGCCGCCGAGATCAACGAACTTTACGCCGACATTGGCCAACTGTGCCAGCGTCTCGTGGGCCATTCCGAAGCCGACTTCCTTGACGATCACTGGAACGTCGAGTGCGGCCACAATTTCACCGATTTCATCCAACCAGTGAAAGTCGCGATCACCCTCGGGCATGACCAACTCTTGGGCCACGTTGACGTGGACTTCCAGAGCATCTGCCGCCAGCATGGCCACGGCTGCTCGTGCTTGGGCTACCGAGTGACCGGCACCGATGTTGGCAAAGACCAGACCGTCGGGATTGTTTTCCCGTAACACGGTGAAGGTGGGGACAGCAGCGGTATCCTTGAGCGCAATGCTCTGGGAACCACTGGCTACGGGCATCCCCGTGGCGGCGGCAATCCGACCCAACATAGCGTTGACCTTGCCCGTCCGTGGACTCCCACCGGTCATGGCTTCAATCATCAACGGCACGGGTAGCGTCAGCGGTCCGAGCTGCGTTTGCAGGCTCACATCACTGACCGCCATTTCTGGCAGACTCTGGTGCACGAACCGCAACTGGTCGAATTGACTGGCGGCGTGTTCCTGATAAAATTTTTCAGCCAGCGAAAGGTGTTCGTCCTTCCGGTGGGCGTGGCGGGATAGTTGTGCCATAAGTGGTCTCCTTACTCAATCACGTGATGGACGTTTAGTTTCAATGGTTCGATACCGCGGTGTTCCCATTCTTTGAGCAGGCTGGCCAGGTCTTTGGCAGCGTTGATGATGACAATACCGCAGTCACCACCACCGGCACCGGAAGACTTAGCCGCACCGCCGATATGAACGGCGATATCGCACATAGTTCTCAGTAGTTTCGTTTCAATGGTAACGTGGCTCAAGTTGGCCAGTTGATTCAACAGTTGCCGGTTGACGGCAATTTCTTTTTGAATGGCGTCGAGGTCTTGATCGTGGAAACCGGCAATCATCCGTTGTAGGCAAGCTTTACTTTCTCGCAGAAAGGCGTGATAGTCGTCACGGCGGGTGGCCTTAAAGAGGGCAACCTTATCGACGAGATGGGAGGTAGAAGCCGGCGTACCGGTCCAGCCGATCATCAGGCGTAAAGACTCTGGTGGCGTCAGGAGCTCGATCTGTAGGCCGGGCCAATCCATCGTCAACAGGTCGGTCAGACTAATCTCACGGCGTGCGGAAGCCAGCCAGTCACGGTCGAAGGCTTGATAGGCGATCCAACCGCCGTAAACGGAAGCAGCGATGTCACCCAAAGAGCCGTTACCTTGGACGTCTAGGTGCGCGATGGCGGCTAGTTTGAACAGCCGGTCCTTAGGCATCTCGATGTCGTAGAATTGGCACAGAGCCTTCACGGTCGCCACAGTGACGGCAGCGGAAGATCCTAACCCGTATTTCTTACCATCGGCGCTGTCGAGGTCACTGTTGACGTTCAAATGGTAAATAGCTAAGGGTTTGCCCAATGATTGGGCGTACTGTTCGGTCAATCGAATGGCCGACAGAATATAGTGGAAGGGGTTATCCCGGTTGTCAAAAACGAGCTCGGTTCCCTGGCGTTGCCAGTAGAGGGAGTTCTCTTGGTATTGTTTGGAGGCGATACGTCCATAGTCGTGGCTGGGGGTAATTGTGACGGTCACAAATTGGTTCAAGGCCACAATAATGGCCGGATAGCCCGGTTCAACCACGGCGTATTCACCAGCAATATAGAGTTTTCCGGGTGCTTGCGCGGAAATCAAAAAATCAGGTCCCTTCTGTAACAGTTAATATTTTTTATGGTTTGTCATTAGTTTAAGTTTTGAAGCGATTAGGCTTCGTTTAGAAACTGAATACCAGGTCCTGGGTGGGCCACAATAACGTTGTCGCTCCCGAACTGGCGGGCGAAACGGTCTTGAATCGCGGGAACGTCCGCCGTCTGGCAGAAGACTTTCAGGTTCGGACCGGCATCTAGGGTGTAGTAGCATTCCAGGCCGGCTGCTCGGAGTCCTTTGACCATCTGCATGGCGATAAGGGTATCGCCGTTGAAGTAGCTAAAGGGTGGCCAGGCACTGAGCGTCAGGGCGTGCATGCGCATGGCGTTCGTTTCCAGCGTTTCCCCCATCGTCGTGAAGTCCTGCGCCCGAATGGCGGGCTTGATGGCGTCGAGGTCATCGGCAACCACCTGTTTCCAAGCCGGATAGAACGGTGAGGTGGTCACACTACTCTGCATCCCTTGACGTGAACTGACTTTTTTGTGGTGAGGGTCCAAGACCAGTGCCACCACGGCGATTGGCCAGGTTACCTCTTCAATCAGGGGAACGGCACGGGAACTGAGATCATCGTGACCTGCTTCCCATTCGACAAAGCCGCCAAAGATGGAGCGAGTGGCGGAACCGGAACCACGGCGTGCAAGTCGTGACAGGGCGGTCTTGTCGAGGTTCATGCCGGCAGCCTTACTGGCGGCACCGGCTAACGCCGCAAAAGCGGAGGCCGAGGACGCCAATCCCGCAGCGGTTGGCACGTGATTCACGGAAGTTACTCGCGCAAAAGAGGTGCGCGAAGCTTGTTGGCGCACCAAGTTGAGAAAGTTATGTACTTTTTTAGCTGCTGTCGGCGAGAGTAACTGATCGTTGACGGTCACCTCATCGGCAGTCAGTTGGTCATCGAATGTGACCGTAGTATCCGTGTAGAACTGGTCGAGAGTCAGTGAAAGACTGTTCGTTTGGGGCAGCATCAACTCGGTGTCGGCCTTGCCCCAATACTTGACTAGCGCAATGTTGGTGTGGGCTCTTGCGGTTACGGGTGCGTTCATTCGGGTTCCTCCTCTAAGTTGAAGGCTTCGATCCACGTTGCCGTGGCGCCAGCAGCGACTAAGCTTTGCTGGACGCGCTGGGTGGTGGTCACGTCGGGACACAGGGCGATGAGGCAGCCACCCATGCCGCCACCAGTGAGCTTGGCGCCCAGTGCACCGTTAGCTGTGGCGACCTGCGTCAGGTGGTCCAGTTCGGGTGAACTAACGCCCAGACCGCGTAACTGTGTTTGTGCCTCACTGATGATGGCTCCCAGACGGGTTAGGTCGGGCTTAGCCAGTGCCGTTCGGGCTTCACCACTCAAGCGGCCCAACGTTTGAATTTGTAAATCCGTTTCGGTGGGCAACGTCGTCTTCCGCCGAGCCACGGCAGAAACGGCCTTACCAGTTTGCCCCTTGATGCCACTATCGGCAATCACTAAGTATCCTTGCAAGGCGAAAGGAATCTGCGTCGTTTCTTGGTGGGGGACAAACCAGATGGGGACGTCCGAACTGACCGTTGCGGCGTCGATACCACTGGGATTCCCGTGGGTGATCTTCTCTGCAATCTCGGCATTGGCCAGCAAGAGATCGCGATTCAACGGGCGGTCAAAAAAAGCGTACATGGCCCGGGTAATCGCCACGGCGACGGCCGCAGAAGATCCCATGCCACGTTCGGCCGGTAAATCACTGGTGATATTCATTTCAAACGGCGTCTCGTGACCGTCAAAACGGGTGAGCAAGGTGTCAATCAGCTTGGCAACGCCGGCCAGGTTTTGACCCAATTGGGAAATGGGACCGTCGAAATACCGGCTAGTCAGGCGTTGTCCGGCGGTCACTGACCGCATCGCAACGTTAGTCGTTACGGATGGTAGTGGCAGGGCAATCGCAGGCTGGCCATAGACCACGCTATGATCACCAATAAGAATAATTTTGGCATTACTTTGTCCGCTGACGGTTCTACCCAAGGTCACTCGCTCACTTTCTTCATTAAATTTCCTACCAGAATATCATACTCTACTGATTGGTATTGCGCTAGTTTTGCCGCCGAAAATTCGTAAAACTACGAAAAATTAACCCTTTCTATAGAAAGTTTCCCGAAAAAACGGCAAAATCCAGTAGAAAGTGCGGATAATTGGTGGCTGTTTGCGGTAGTTAGGAACTTTGTTGCTATTGGAGACCAGATGAAATCGAAGAGCATCCGGCCTCCAGCAGTTTTGTTTGAAAATCGAAAATCAGATAATGATGGTGGCACATTGATAAGAGGTGCGAGAAAACTGTTGTAGCCATAGGAGGCCGAGGGTGTAGCCGGCCGTGACGATGCCGTTAGGACGGGCGCTTGGTCTTACCCGTGCTTACGGCATGGGATGAGCTTGAAGCCTTGCTGGACTTTGGCAAGGCTTCAAGTCAAGGTGAAAGACCGCCTTCTTAGGCTTTCACCGGTCCCCACAGCAGGCGGAACCCTGGGCATCCGGAGGCGGCGTGCAGCGACAGTGTTGCCTGGACCATATTTAGACCGAGACCGTAGTAGCGCTACTGGCTCAAGTGGTGTATCATAGTGCCAGTTATTAACGCAATTATGCAGAAATTGGTGAGCATATTATGGATAAAGACACGGTTTACGCGGTGGTCGATATTGAGACTACCGGAACCAGTGTGACAGATGGCGACCGCATTATCCAGATCGGGTGCGTCTTCGTCCAACATAATCGGATTATTAATCACTTTGAGACCGATGTGAATCCGTTGCGGGAGATCCCCGCGTCGATTTCACGGTTGACCGGAATTACGAACAAACGAGTCCGTCACGCGCCGCTCTTTGACGACGTTGCCGCGACGTTGTACAGCCAGCTGACCAATACGGTCTTCGTGGCCCACAACGTTAATTTTGATTTACCCTTTATCAATGCGGAATTTGCTCGGGTGGGGTATCCAGAACTGACGATTGAAGGCCTCGATACGGTCTCACTCAGTCAGATTCTACTTCCTACGGCGGCTAGTTTCCGTCTTCGTGACTTGAGTAGTCTCTTCAACATTGAGCATGACAATCCGCACTCCGCGGACAGCGATGCCAGTGCCACCGCAGAACTCTTTATTTTCCTCTTTCGGCGGTTGCGGGCCTTGCCGCTGGTCACACTGCAACAGATGATTGATTTGCACCCTGAACTACCGCTACAAACGGCGGCACTTTTTGACGTGGCAATGCGGCTGAATCATGAGAAGCCTCGGAAGCTGCCAGACTATCTGTACATTAAGAATGGCTTGGCTCTGAGACACGCGTCAGCGCTACCGGCAACGACCTTGGCGGAACCGGTCAAGTATCCTAAGACCAAGAAACAGAAGCAAAAGCTGATGCCGGACAACCTGGAATGGCGGCCGGAACAGGCTAAAATGATGAATTACATCTACAATAATTATGCTAACAGCGACCAGCATCCCGTCAAGCAGATGATCGTCGAGGCGCCAACTGGGATTGGGAAGAGTCTGGGCTACCTATTGCCAATGGCTTACCTGAATCAGCAAGGGCCAACGGTGGTGATCAGTACCGCGACAACGCTTCTGCAGGAACAGTTGTTGGACCAGACTTTGCCACTACTCAATCAGATCGTGCCGTTTCAGATCAATGCGGTGCTGGTCAAGGGGAGTCGCCACTACCTAGACTTGCAGAAGTTTGCGGCGACCTTGAAAGTGGCGGAAACCTCGAAGCAAACGCAGCTACTGAAGCTCCGCCTGCTGGTTTGGTTGACGATGACCACGACCGGTGATTTGGATGAGTTGCATTTAGCTACGTACCGAGCACCGTACTTCCAAGAGGTCGTCCATGAGGGAACGATTCGTGAAGATAATCCGTTTTATGAGGACGACTTCTTACGACGGCGGGATCAGCAGATGACGCAGGCTCAAGTAATCATCGTCAATCACGCCTACCTTAGCGAGCATGCCAGTGACTTAGGTGAGCGCCTCGATCGGCCATATCTGGTCATCGATGAAGCTCAACATCTGGCAGAGAACACCTTGCGACAGCGGCGAACCCAGATTAAATTTGCCCAACTGACTAATGCGTTGCACCATATTCAACGCGATATTAACCGGGAGATCGGTCCGAGCCTGTTGGCGCTGTTCACCGGTGATACGCAAGCAACCAACACGTTACATCGGTTGGTGCTACTGAGTGAAGAGCTAGAAGAAACGCTGAATCAATTGGTTAATCAGTTGTTCCTAGCCTTTCTCGCCCGCCAACGAGGGAACAATCAGAACCAAACGATTGAAAAGTTAATTCCAACTGAAGAACTCGACGCCTTGCGTCCGCAGACCGATCCACTGGTTGCGACGATTGTGGGCGACACGACCGATCTGTTAGCCCAGTTAGGCGGACTACGGCAGAGCTTCGATCGCCAGCAGGACCGCTTTTCGGCATCCGAACGCCACTTATTCGAACAGGTTGATACGCGAATTCATCAGTTTGATGACGAAGTCTCGCAGTTACAAGACATCTTTGCTCAGGTGACGAAGACCCATACGGCCAGTCTCTTTTGGGTGACCATCAATCATGTGGGTGACCGTAACAGTTTACAATTTGCAAGTGGCTTGTTGGCAACTGAGGGTTTCCTGCGTCGCCAAATTTATGCGCACTTCCAGCCAGTTCTGTTAACGGGGGCAACCCTCTTTTCTTCCGGTCGTTCTCAGTACATTCTGGACCAGTTTGATTTGGACCGGGATGAGACTGTGACTCACCGAATGCGGTCAAGCTTTGACTACAGCGAGCAAGCCCAGTTATTCATTGCCGACACGGGTCCCGAACTGAGCCGCGTGGCACCGGCAGACTATGTGGTCTACCTAACCGCGGCGATCAGTCAGATTGCGGGGGCCGTCAATAAGCAAACCCTGATTCTATTTAATTCCCTGAGTGTTATTGAACAAGTTTACCAGCAGTTGGTCGAACAACCCGAGTTTGCCCAACGGGAGATCTTCGCCCAAGGCATCAGTGGCAGTCGGGAACGAATTGCTAAACGTTTTGCCACCAGTCACGGCGCCATCTTGTTAGGGGCAGCTAGTTTCTGGGAGGGCATTGATCTGCCTGCCGAACAACTGGAATTGCTGATTGTGACGCGGTTGCCGTTCGATTCACCGGACCGGGTCTTCGTGAAGGCCGATTATGCACGGTTAGAGGCGGCGGGAAAGAACCCATTCTACAACGCGGCCTTACCCGCGGCTACCCTGAAGCTTCGGCAAGGGGTGGGCCGGTTGATTCGGACGCCGACGGACCGTGGTGCCATTGTGATTCTGGATCAACGGTTGATTGAGCGTCACTACGGTCAAAGCATCCTGCGCGCACTGCCAGCTGATTTGCCGCGGACGACAGGGGATGTTACGGCTATTTCCCAAGGTTTAGTTAATTTTTTCGAAAAAAAGCCGGCCAAGCCGGTGACGCCGCCAGAAGTTTGATATAATTGAACAAGATTGAATTCTGACAAGGGAGTACGATGGAAAATTGATGAGACAACAATATCAGCGGCGCCAGCGACCACGGCATTGGGTGTTACTCAGTGTGTTAATCGTGATCCTCGTGCTGTTGCTGAGCGCGGGCTACGTGATCAATAAAGCCACGAAACCCCTCAGCCAAGACCAAACGCGGGCCGAGTCGGTCGCTAAGAAGTCTGGCCACCTGACCAGCACCAGTGGGTTCTACTGGACGAATCTGGATACGACTTACTACACGGTTGCTGGGAAGAATAAGGCCAAGCAGGCTGTCTACGCCATTGTGCCCAAGTCAGGGGATAATGTGACGGTGCTCAAACAAAGCGAGGGCCTTTCTCGGAATGCGGCTCTTCAACGCGTTTGGAATCGGAATCCGAAGAAGGTTCTGTCGGCGGCGTTGAGTATGTTTAATGGCAAACCGGCTTGGCAGATCAGCTACTTGAATAAGAGTGGCAAGCTCTGCTACCTGACGTATGAGTATCGTAATGGTAAAGTATTACAACAAATTTCTAATATCTAATTGTGATGACCGAGGCGGCGATTGGCGTCGGCTTGGCCATTGAATAAACGCCACCCGCACAACAACTCTGTCGTGCGGGTGGTCCTACATAATCGTTTAACGGAGGCGGATTCACATGCAATTGTCTAAGCGAGCTTCAGCAGTCAGTCCCTCGGCAACGTTGGCGACCGGTCAGCGGGCCCAAGCCTTGCAAGCACAGGGCATTGATGTCATTAATTTAAGCGTTGGTCAGCCAGACTACGCCACGCCACAGACCATCAAGGAGGCGGCGGTTACGGCGATTCAGGCCGACCAAGTCAATGGGTACACGGCAACGGAAGGGGTCTTACCCTTGCGGCAAGCGATTGCGGCGAATCTAGCCGCCTTGCATGGTGTGCAGGTCGATCCCAGCCAAGTAGTGGTGACGACTGGTGCCAAGATGGCGCTCTATGCGCTGTTTCAAGTGCTATTGAATCCTGGCGATGAGGTGCTCTTACCGGCACCATACTGGGTCAGCTACAGCGAACAGGTCAAGCTGGCTGGTGGCCAACCAGTCGAGGTGGCGCCAACGGCTAGCCTTAAAGTCACGCCCGACCAGTTAGCCGGTGCACTCACGCCGGAAACCAAGGCCATTGTCTTGAATTCGCCACAGAATCCGAGTGGGACGACCTATACGCAGCCTGAACTACAAGCGATTGGCGATTTCGCGGTGGCTCATGATCTGATTGTTGTTGCCGATGAAATTTACGGGGAACTGCTGTATGATCAAACGACGGCAGCGCCCTCCATGCTGGGCATCTCAGCGGCTATCGATGACCATACCGTGTTGATCAACGGGGTCTCGAAGACTTACGCGATGACTGGGTGGCGGATTGGTTACGCCGTGGCGAATACAGCGATTGTGGGCGCACTGAAGACAGTGTTGTCCCACATGACGGGAAATCCGGCGGCCGTGAGTCAGGCCGCGGCTACAGCAGCTTTGACGGGGAGTCAGGAGTCGGTCGTTCAGATGAAGGCCGGTTTTAAGCAACGGCGTGATGTGATCTATCCACAATTGGCGGCTTTACCAGGTTTTAAATTGGCCAAGCCGGCCGGGGCCTTTTACTTCTTCCCCGATGTGACGGGCGCGATGGCCTTAAAGGGTGTGACCTCGACCGCAGAATTTGTGACGTTGATTCTGAATGAGGCACACGTGGCCACGGTCACCGGTGAAGCTTTTGGTTTACCAGGACACATCCGGCTGAGCTACGCGACGGACTTAGACACGCTGCAGACGGCGGTAGACCGGCTCAAGGCGTTTATGAACGCTTAAACTAAACGGACTAACACGTGTTTTAGAAGAGTTGGTGAGACGATCGAACTGCAAGCGGGTTCGGTCGTTTCTTGCCTTTAATCGGTCAACTTAATTAATGCCGAAATTCAAACGACAAGTTTTAGAATCAGGGGGACCTTTCATGGAAGACTTTACACAGCGCTACATTCAAGACGGACAGACGAGCATTGCCAACTACTTGCTCGATCATTTTCGCGAAGTGGGGATGACGACCGACCAACTGTTGGTCTTTCTCCAACTACGACGCTACATGGATCGGGGGCAATCGATGCCTGAAGCCGATGTCATGGCGGCTCACTTGGGGTGGGACAAGCAACGCGTCTACCAGATCTTACACGAGCTGATTGCGAATAAACTCATGGTGATTACCAGCGTACCAGACGGCAACGGGCAGAAACGCGATGCCTATGACTTCCGGCTGTTAACGGAGAAATTGAGCCAACTGGCTGTTCAGACCACGCAAAGAGAAGTCAAGGCGGCAGCCACCAACGACCGATCAACTGTGTTTAATCAGATCGAGACGGAGTTTGGCCGGCCACTGTCGCCTCTCGAGATGGAGAGCATCAATCAGTGGCTGGACGATGACCACTACCGACCAGAGTTGATTCAACTTGCTCTGAAGGAGGCCGTCCTGAGCCAGGCATACAGCCTCAAGTATATGGACCGAATTCTATTGAATTGGGAAAAGAAGAACTTGAAGACGGCCGCCCAGGTCCAGCGTGACAAGGAACGCCAAAATCCGCGGCCATCATCGAAGCCAACCGCAACGCCGGGTAATGATATTCCGGACGTGCCGATTTTTAAGTTAACTGATCACTGACCTTTAGGATACACTATGCTAACTGAAAAAGGGCGCCACCAGTCAATCTCGTTTGAGATGACTGGTGGCGCCCTTTGTGTTTGACGATCAGTTAATCTTTGTTATCATCCTTATTTTTCGTGGTTGTTGCGGATGATGTGTTCGTGGAACTTGAATTGGTCGTGGTGTCGTTATCGTCATTCCCATTGTTACCGCCAGGCGTTTGTTCCGTACTGGAAGATTCCTTGCTGGTACTGGACTCAGTGGTGGATGACTCAGTCTTCGAGCTGCTGGAGTTGGTCGTGACTTGACCATTGCTGCTGTAGACCGAAGAACTCGTGGTATTCGTGGACCCATATGGACTAGTTGCCGTTGCGTCGGTAACGGTACCCGGATGACCGGTAACGTAATACTCGGTCTTACCGTTCTGTGAAGTCTGGGTGACCGTGCTTGGCTTAGTCCAGTCGGTATTGGTGCTCTTGGTGGATAGGTAGCTCATGGTGTACTTGTAAATTTCTTGAGCAATCGTGGTCTGGGTTTCGCTGACATAGTGACCGGCCTGGAACTGCTTATCGTATCCGGTCCAAACGGAAACGGCGTAGTTCTTGGTGTAACCAGTGAACCAGGAGTCCATCGTGGCACCGTCTGGAACCTTGTCCGCGTAATCGTCAGGGTAGGAGTCTGTCCCGGTCTTCCCGGCTTGGTACAGGCCGGAAATGGCAGCGGAGCGTCCAGACCCATTTTCATTGGTCATAACATCCTTCATCATATCCGTTAACATGAAGGCGGTCGCTGCGCTCATGGCACGTTTGCCAGTCGAAGCGTAGTTGTGGGCCTTGCCATCCTGGGTAACAATCTTAGAGACCAGGTAAGGCTTGTAGTACGTTCCACCGTTGGCGAAGGCGGCGTAGGCCGCGGCTTCCTGCTCGGTTGAGATGTACAGGCCAATCCCGTTTTGTAAGGTTAACGTCTTATCAAAGGACATCCCGAGACCGTCCAAGAAGGTCGTGGCTTTCTTGATGCCTACGTTTTGGAGAGTCCGAATAGCGGGGATGTTCCGTGATTCGTAAAGGGCCTTACGCATAGTGATGGTCCCTTGATACTGACGGTCCCAGTCGTAAAGGTTCTTCGTCGTGCCGGGATACGTGAACGCGGTATCCTTCACGGGTTCATACGTCGGATACTTGAGGTATTCGATGGCAGGACCGTAGTCCATCAGGGGCTTGGCGGTTGAGGCACTGGACCGGTCGGTTTGAACGGCCCGGTTCAGCCCGAAGGTCACGTTACCAGTCTTCCGGCCACCAATCATGGCCACAACCTTCCCGTTATTTGGATCAACAATGGTCGAGCCAACTTGGAATTTGCTAGATGGGAAGTTCACGTAACTACTGCCATTAACGATGTTGTAGAGCTTCTTTTGGGCGCCCATATCGAGGTTGGTGTAAACTTTCAGGCCGCCGGTAGTGGTGTTATAGCCCTTGGATTTGAGTTCAGCATAAACTTGTTTAAGGTAGGCGTCGATGACCTTGGTGGTCTTGGCACTGGCCACGGCCGTTGACTTGTGGGTCTTGGACAGGCCGGCTTTGATGCTGGTAGTCTTGGCCTGTGCGGCTTGTGCTGAGGTGATCGCGTTGTTCTTGGCCATGGCGTCCAACACGAGATCCCGCCGTTTCTTGGCTAGTGCGGGGTAGGTAGTGGGATCGTAGTTAGTTGGGGACTGTGGCATCCCGGCCAGCATGGCGAGTTGAGACAAGTCCAGGCTGTTGAGGTTCTTACCGTAGTAATACTGGGCGGCCGTCTGCATCCCGTAGACCCCGTTACCCATGTAGACCTTGTTAATGTAGTATTCCAGAATTTGATCCTTAGAGTAGTTGTGATCGACCTTTAAGGCCAACCAGGCTTCCTGAGCCTTACGCTTGAGTGTTCGGTCCGAGGCGGCCGTGGAGAAGACGGAGAGCTTGACCAGCTGTTGCGTCAAGGTACTCCCACCTTGCATCCCCAGTGAGGAACCGGTGACGTTAGCGAGGGCGGCCCCGACGATTCGGATGGGGTCGACCCCGTTGTTCTTGTAGAAGCGTCGGTCTTCGGTGGAGACGACGGCTTGTTTCAGACCGTCCGGAATATTGCTAGACTTCACGTAGCTTCTGTTCTGGGCACCTAGACGCGAAATGACGGCTCCGTTGGCATCGTAGACCCGCGTAGAAGCATCACTGGATAGTGCGGACTGTGAAATCTTTGGGGCGCTTTGTGCGTAGAAAAAGAACAATCCGGCACCGAACAAAATTCCTAAGACGCCAATGGCGACGATGACGAAAAGTACCCGGCGGAAGGTCCGCCAACCGTTGCGCGGTCGTTTGGGCCCGCCGGATTTGCCGGTTGGACTCGGATTACGCTCAGCGTTGCGGTTCATCCGGGTCTCTCTGGTTGAATTGTTACTAGACATGGTAATCTCCTTTACGTTTAAACGTGTCAGCTACCGCTTTAGCAGCTGGTCCACGGCGTTAAGATAGGGCACCGGCAATTGAAGCTGCGCGGTGAGCTTGATACCGCTAGCGGCAATCTCCGTGTAGGGGATGGACTTGCGCCCACCGTTAGCTTGGTCATCCCAGAAGTGAAACAGATCTTCAGCGGGGTACAGGTAGGTCTCTTGGCGACTAACGAATTTGATAATGGCAAAACAGATACCGCCTTGAGCCGTGCAGGCCCGCATATGATCAATCTGGTGTTGATGGAAATTTTTAAGTGGAAATGACCCCTTGTTCTTCGTTTCCTTGGCGTCAAAGTCCAGGTAGTGTCCTTGGTAGACACCGTTGTAGTCGGTGGTCGATGCCGTACTGAAGTAGGCTTCCTTGATGACCGCCGCACTTCGCTTGGGGTAATCGACCTTGACGATACGGATGGGGGTCGGTTTCTTGTGAACGACGGCGAGCCCATGCGTCTGATAATAGGTATTACTCTGGTTCAATTCCTCTTCCAGCGTCATACCCCGTTTACCATAGTTGGTGTAGTGGCTGGCAAACTTGGGCCGCGTAGCTGATACTGGCGCTTGGTAGGCATTCCCATTGGGATACCGAATAGTCATTGACTCCTCACTCCTTATTGAAAGCTGGCTTTCATTTGTGGCCCAGTTATTGACATTATACCAAGGTGACCGTGAAATAAAAACTCCCAAACGTTCGGTTGAGAATTGTTTTCCTATAACTTAATTATTTTAATTGCGTCCACTCCCAATTTTCGCTACACTTGAATAGACCAGTCAAAAAGGGGGTAGTTTGGTGAGTTGACTTTGGTTAACGGGGTATCGGAGCTATGAACTGAGTGTTTTTGGGAATCAGGACCCGAAACTCCTGGTTATCAAAGATACCCTGCGTAAATTGTTGATCAATAAGGTAGAGTCGGGAACGGATTGGCTGATTACCGGTGGCCAATTGGGCGTTGAGCAGTGGGCTGCCGAGGTGGGACTGAAGCTCAAAGCGGATTATCCGGAGCTGAAGGTCGCCATGATGACGCCGTTCGCCGAATTTGGTGGTAATTGGAATGAAGGCAATCAGGCCCAGTATGCGACCCTGGCCAGTCAGGTTGATTTTCACCAATCCGTTAGCGAGCAACCCTATCATGGGCCCCAACAGTTAAGAAACTATCAAGAATTTATGTTGACCCATACAGACGAGGCCGTAATGGTATATGATTTAGAGGTTGAAGGGAAACCGAAGTATGATTACCGCGCTGTGACGCAGTTTCAGGAGCAACATACTTACCCCCTAACACTAATCGATATGGATTGGTTACAAGAAAGTGCCAATGAATATCAAGAAAATTTAAATAATGGTTCCCAAATCGAATGAAAACTGGTATTATATTAATTGCCGGTTTGATAAGACAACGAGGTGTAAAGATCAATGGAAAACGTTAATTTCACTCCCAAGGAAATTTTGCAAAAGCAATTTCGACAAAAGATGCGTGGTTACGATCCAGATGATGTTGATAGTTTCTTAGACAACGTCATTAAGGACTATGACACCTTTGTTAAGGAGAATCAGCGGCTTCAAGACGAAAACGAACGGTTGTTGGCGAAAGTTGATGAGCTCACGAAGCAAGTGCAAGTGGGCGGTAGTCAACGGCAAGCTTCGACGACCAGCCAACCCACTTCAAGTGCCACTAATATGGATATCTTGAAGCGGCTCTCCAATTTGGAACGGCACGTTTTCGGTTCACAATTAGATAATGATCCAAACGAGTCACATCGTTTGTAGAATTATAAAGACTGGTGTAAATCCTGAGTAATCGCGGTCGGCTTTTGTCGGCTGAGGAAAGTCCATGCTCGCACAGACTGAGATGTCTGTAGTGTTCGTGCTCGGTGAAAAAATAAGCCGGGGGACGTTAGCAATAACGTTACGGCGGGAAAACACGGCTACGGCTTCGGCTATGCCCTAGTATCCCTGAAAAGTGCCACAGTGACGATACGTCTAAGGAAACTTAGGCGGTGGAACGCGGTAAACCCCTCGAGCGGGCAACCCAAACTTTTGGTAGGGGCGCTTCACATATGGAAATGAACGAAATGTGGGGGGAGAGGAAACTCTCGAGATAGATGATTACTGCCAGTCAGCCGTTTGCCTGAAACGGTTGGGTGGTACAAAACATGGCTTACAGGGATTTACACCATGTCAGGTTGGGTGGGAGCTTGCTCCCACCCTTTTTTTAGACATTAAAACGGGGTAACCCCCTCTGATTGGTGGTAAAATCAATGTGTATGGGATCTTACTGCAGAATCAACATTGAGGTCGAGAAGTGAAAGATGTTTGGCGCTAAGAAGATTAGTTGCCACCTTTCAGCCTTTAACTGCTTCATTTAACACGTGTAAACAAGGAGGATTTTATGAAGAAATTTCATTTATATGCCGCAACTGCCAGCGGAATCGAAGCTTTGGCCGGTCGGGAATTACGCGATCTGGGCTACGAAACGCAGGTTGAAAACGGTCGGGTTCGGTTCGATGGGACGATTGAGGACATCTTGCGGGCCAACCTTTGGCTACGGACGGCTGACCGCATTCGAATCATCGTGGCTGAATTCGATGCCGTGACCTTTGACGAACTGTTTGAAGCCACGAAAGCCGTTGCCTGGGATGAACTGCTGCCGATGGACGCGGCGTTCCCGGTTGAAGGGCGTTCAAAGAAGTCACAGTTACATAGTGTGCCGGATGCTCAAGCCATCGTGAAGAAGGCCGTTGCTACTAAGCTGGCTGCTGTTTATCACCGGCGGACGCGGATGCCCGAAACTGGGGCTAACTATCCGTTGGAAGTCATGATCGACAAGGATCACGTTATGCTGACGCTGGATACGACTGGGCCAAGTCTCTTTAAACGGGGCTACCGGGTTGGTAAGGGTGGCGCGCCAATTAAGGAAAACATGGCTGCGGCCTTGATTGCCTTAACCAGCTGGCACAAGGACATGCCATTCTGGGATCCCGTGTGTGGATCTGGAACAATTCCGATTGAAGCCGCTCTGATCGGTCGCAACCTAGCGCCTGGGTTTAACCGCGACTTCACCTGCGAACATTGGGACTGGGTACCACAAGAACTCAGTGACAAGGTGCGTGATGAGGCGGATGCCAAGGCCGACTATGATACGCCACTTCAGATTTTTGGGAGTGACATTGACGAAAACATGGTCGCCATCGCTAAGAAGAACGCCGAAGAAGCTGGGCTGTCGCAAGACATCACGTTCACTCAGTTGGCGGTTCAAGATTTCAAGACGGACTTGGAACATGGGGTCATCGTCGCTAACCCGCCTTACGGGGAACGGCTGAGCGACCAAGCTAGTGTGCGGGAACTGTATACGCAGATGGGCAAGGTTTTCAAGCCTTACACGGACTGGTCCAAGTACATCTTGACGGCTGACCTGGAGTTCGAACACTTCTATGGCCAAAAAGCCACCAAAACGCGGAAGCTTTATAACGGGGCATTACGGACGGATTACTTCCAATTCTGGGGTAAGCGTAAGCCACGGCAACACAAGGAGTAGATCGGCGTGATCAAGACGGACTGCATTTTCTGTCAAAAGATGGATATCGTGCTTGAAAATGAGCTAGCCAAGGCGTTCTGGGATATTCATCCCGTACGCGAGGGGCACCTCTTGATTGTGCCCAAGCAACACTACACCACATACTTTGATGTACCAGCCACGACCAAGCAGGCATTAGATGATCTGTTGACGGCGTCGAAGGCGTTCTTGGATGAACGTTATCACCCGGCCGGTTATAATATTGGCATCAACGTCAATCCAGCGGCTGGGCAAACCGTGATGCACGCGCACATTCATCTGATTCCGCGCTATAAAGGCGACGTCAAGGATCCACGCGGAGGGATTCGTAAGATGATTCCGCGGGCTGTACGTAAAGTGAGAGGCTTAAAATAGGTGTTTCTCTACCATATTAAGTGAGAGGTTTTTGGGGGGCTGGCCAATCAGCCCCCTTTTTGATTCTAAGATATCTGTTGTTGGTAATCGATCTATTTGATTACTGGCAGCAGATTTTTTAGTAGAGGGGCCTTTTTGCTATTATTGAGAAATGTCTTTTATTATTAAGTAACCGTATACGTTACCTCCCAACCCTTATGAGACGTCACGCTAAGTTCATTTCAGATTCTGAAAAAAAGTAGTGGTTCTTGTATGCAGGATCAACCGGGGTGCATGGTTCCTTTAGAAAGAGGTCGAAAGGTATGGCGGATACAGGTAAATGAAAATTTACGATGTCAGCTGAAACTGGGTTGGCCGCATTGGAGTTGCACTTATTAACTATAGCCTAACAAACGGATAATGCTAAAATAGAGAAAAATCATTTTGACGTTGCTATTATAGAGACGTACAATTAACATTGTAAATTAGCCAATGAAATAAATATAGATGGAGGTTTGTTATGACTTATTCTTATCCAGAAGGGTTCAAACCAATTCGAGCTAATATTAACGCGGGTTGTCGTTACTCACTAGAAATCAGCACGCCGAACCCGACTAGTAACTTAACACTTTTCGTTTTGATGATGAATCCAAGTGTCGCCAACGGAGCGAACAGTGACCGGACGATTAATACGATCTTGAACGCTCGGGGAAATCTTTATCGCAAGGTTGTTGTGGTAAATACAACACCAGTAATTGAAACAGATAGTAGCAAATTAAAGACGCGAATCAGTGATATTCACAAGAACGCACTACCTAACGCCAAGGCAATTGAGCACATGGTTAAGACCGCTGGTCATTTTCACTTTTTAGTAGCGACTGGCGAGGTAATTAAGGGTGTAAATGATGACTCCTACATTAAATTGATGAATCAGATTGATTATCTCACGGTTGGCGATGGTTTGTATGTTGTAAAGCTGACTGCTAAGGGATATGGTGGTCACCCACTCTATAAACCTAAGGAAATGATTGAAAATCTGACACATGTGCGCAAGGCCGATGATCAGTGGCATTTGAAGATAGTTTAAAACGATAGCCGTGCCATCAGGCTGTATTAGGGGCCATGGCCGTATTGAAAAATGGCATTCTCAACAATTGAAAATGCCATTTCTTTAATAAGTATCGGGATTTACTTAGCTGCGTCCGATGGCGTATATGTGCCTTGACGTAGTTCGACATGGAATTGGTGGCGCTGGAAGTCAGCGTAAGCTTTGATAGCAGAACGGTAGTAATAAGGCAGATCATCGACTTTGATGACTTCTAACTTATCCTTGAACAAGTGAGGATCGGTCAGATTGTCTGTCCGGCCTAAAACGTAGTCAGCAGGGACCTGGAAATAATCAACTAGTCTTAGTAGTTCATCGCTAGAGACTTTACGAGTCCCTTTCTCGATGCGACTCATGCTTGACTTGTCCAAACCGATCTCTTCAGCCAATTTTCCTTGGGTGATATCTAAAGCTTCTCGAAGATCGGTGATTCTTTCTGGTAACGTTTTACTCATCATAGTTCCTCCATTTCTATTTTCACAACAAAGCATATATAATTATCCAATTAAGGTGTGCTTTAATGTTAAAACGGAGAATATGATTTTCAATTTCTCTTAAATAGAGAACCAGAAAAATGGGTGTGAACTGTAGCTGTGGGAATATATTGGGACAGTTAGATAAATGTTGAATTCGATTTTGCGTAAGGTTCGCTGTTAAAACGACGCTGAATACCGTGATCAGGTTGATTGGACTTTCAGTAAGGGAGCCACTAATACTGGATAGTGTTACTGGTCATTGTTGCGGCTATCACTGTGACTTTAAAACTAAAGTTAGGTGAAACGTCCGATTGGCATATTGCCATGAATTAACCAATAAGGCTTACGACAGTATACGCCAGTGAGCTTAAAACGCAACTGTACCCGGTCGTTCGGGAAAAACAATCAATGTCGAAATAATTTTATAAAATTTGGAGGAATTTATTATGCAAAAGACTCAATTGGTCAAAGCACTTTCTGCTTTGTCCGTCGCCTTGTTTGTGGGTGGAACGGTTACAACGGTTGATGCTTCAGCAAAAGCAGTTAAGACAAAAGGCTTCCGTGTAACCAAGATTACCAAGAATACCCACTACAAGAAGAGCGCGTACACTAAAAAGTCCCCTAAGAGTGTCACCCTTTATTCTAGCCGGTATCTGACTAAGCATACGACTTCCAAGAATACCAAGACGTTCTACTCAACCCAAAGTGTCCGTGTCAAAAAGTCTACTGGCAAGACGGCCACTTACCGTTATGTCAAGAACGCCAAAGGCTCAGTTAAAGGTTGGATTTGGACGGGTAATTTAAAGGGCAAGCAGGGGAAAGTGACCAAGGTGTCTAACAAAACGGTCATTGCGCCAACGACTAACGTAAAAGTAGCCCGTAAGACGACAACTACTGCCTTATCTAACCCAACTAATTCCAAAGACAAATTGCGTTTAATCAGTGATGCAGTTTCCAACAAGGATTACAAGGGAGCGAAGAATGTAGCTAAATTACGAGATACTTTGAATAAATTGGCTACTATTTTGCATAATCACCCTCAAGCTTGGGATAAGACGGTTGGGTACGAAACCGCCTATGGTCAATATATCTTTTATTATATTTCATATGTAAATCAAGTCAAGCCAGGCCATACGGCTGGTAAGGGTGCTACCGAGATTATTAATGAAGATATTTATCAAGTTCAATGGGCTATTAATGAAGCTAAGTATTAATACAAGACGATTAGCAATCAAGACCACTCTTCAATAGGGTGGTCTTTTTGTCGTTATTGAGAAGTACCCTTTAATACTAAATGACCCTATATACTATCCTGAAAACCCTTGCTTACTGCTACGGGTTTGGCAACACTGTCTCTTGGGGGTACGCTGATAGTCGCTGACGCGGTTCAGCCACCGGTGACTACGTATGCAGCAACCGATTTGGTGACAGCAAGGAAGGCATTGAAGACTTATTTGGATAAGGGGAAGATTATCCTAGCTAACAAGAAGGCAACGGGTCAAGCCGTGAGGTTGTTCAGGGTTACTAAATAGGTGAGACCATTCAGCGATGAGTGGCCTTTTTACTGCAAACTGCTAGGGAAGTCGCTGGGAACATCGATTTATTTTAAAAGAATGTGTCAGAAAAAATAACACGTCACGCCGGTTTAGTGGGAGCGTAATTAGACCAAAGCCTTGAATTACCCCCGTTAGTAAGTCAAAACCGCAAACAGTAGGCTAAATCAAAGTCAGTGGTGGACGTAGACCATTTTTAATGTTAGGATTTGTGACATTAAGAGATAAAGAGGGCGTCGTTGATGAATCTTGCAAACACTGCATTCGTTTTAATCGCTAGTATCTTGGTCTTATTCATGACTCCAGGACTGGCCTTCTTCTATGGGGGACTGGTCTCGGAAAAGAACGTGGTCAACACTATGCTGTCGGTCTTTATCATGACCGGTGTCGCAATTCTACTGTGGGTCTTCTTGGGCTACAGCCTGGCATTTTCCGGGAACATTGCGGGGATCGTGGGCAACCTGCACCACGTCTTCATGGCTGGGGTCAACCTGGCTAGCTTGACGGCGACTCACATTCCGGTCGGGGCCTATTCTTTATTTCAAATGATGTTTGCCATCATCACCCCAGCGCTGTTTGTGGGAGCGGTCGTTGGCCGGATTCACTTTAAGTTCTTATTGATCTTCCTGATTGCTTGGTCGATCTTCATTTACTACCCGATGGTTCACTTAGTTTGGAGCCCGCTGGGGTGGCTGGCCAAGCTGGGCGTGCTGGACTTTGCCGGTGGGACCGTCGTTCACATCAACGCGGGGGTCACGGCACTGGTACTCTCCGCTTGGTTGGGACCGCGGTTGTCCGGTAACCGGGACAATCCACATTACAACTTACCTTGGGTTTTGCTGGGAACGGCGATCCTCTGGATTGGTTGGTACGGTTTCAACGCTGGCAGTGCCTTAGCCGTAAACGGGGTGGCTCTACAAGCAGCCATCACCAGTACGGTGGCCACGGCCATGGCTATGGTGACTTGGATGTTCTTGGATATTTGGACCACGGGTAAGCCAACGCTGGTCGGTGTTTGTACCGGGACCCTCTGCGGTTTGGTTGCGATTACGCCGGCGGCCGGCTACGTCACGATTATGGGGTCGGTAGCCATTGGCTTGATTGCGACGATGACCAGTTATGCCTTCATTCGCCTGCTGAAGCCACGCCTGGGTGTGGACGATGCGCTGGATGCCTTTGGTTGTCACGGTGTGAGCGGGATCGTTGGGAGTATCTTGACCGGTGTCTTTGCGACCAAGGCAGTTAACCCAACGATTGTAGAAAATGGTTTGGCCTATGGTGGCGGCTGGCACCTGTTAGGTGTTCAGATCCTGGCAACGGCTTTCACGATTGCCTTCGTTGCCGTGATGGGTTGCTTGCTAGTTGTCATTTTACGGCGGTTCATGCCCATGCGGGTCACAGCTGGTGAAGAAGAGCTCGGCCTGGATCAGGGCGAACACGGTGAGCAGGCCGACTATGCGGTTGGTCTGAGTGAACGTCTTTCAGAGTTCCAGCCGGATCAGGCACGGTACGCTTCCGAATTCCGTGGGCAGCTACAGCACTTGGAACACCCGCTACCACAGTCGAATCACAGCGGCGGTAATTAAGGTGGAAAGGCTGCAAAAGTTAGTGACTTTATTAAGCTTGGTCAAAGTCGTTGTCGTTTTCGTGGAGACCTGCTAAACTATGAATTGTGGTTAGGGGCCACAGAAAATAACTTAGCTTGGGGGGAGCAAAATGACAAAAGACATGGTTGCTTTAACAGTCTTGGTCGTACTAGCAGTTGGCTTCTTAAGCCTGGTGCTAGTGTTAATGAAGTCACCGCTTTGGATCGTCTTTCCACTGGCATTTGCCGGTTTGGCAGCGGTCTGCTACAGCGTTGATGGCTTAGTTGAAAAATTCAAAAATCGCGAACGCGAAGCTTAGTGAAGAAATAAAAGAGGCCAGTGAGCCTCTTTTTTTTGTCTTTACAGACCTGTCGCCGGATTGCTAAAATGAAAAGGGTAAAGGCGATGACGGCAAGTGAAAAATGAAGAATTGCATGCAGTAGCGGATGGCGGTGATTACCTGAAAGTGTTTGCCTGCACGGCAGTGATACTACAGTCCGTTCTGGGATTCGCTCTGGGACTGACACAGCCAGTTGCACTTCAGCGTGGTTTGGCGTGGGCCTATCTGCTGGTGAAGTTTACGGCGCCGGCTTTTATCTGTGGCATCCTGTTGACGACCATGCGAACGACGGCTCGCCAGCAACCAATCTATCGGCATTACCTGAAGCAACAGTGGTCGGCACTGTTTTTCCCGACAATCTGCTGGACGCTGGCCTACCTGCTGATTTTTCCGGGCTTGCAGCAACAGCGGGCCTATCACGATGGACTAAGCTTTGTCTGGCAATTTGTGAATGGCAATGCTGCCCCGCATCTGTGGTATAACACGATGATGTTGCAGATGATTTTCTTAATGCCTCTTTTCTGGGTGATTCGGCGGTTGATCCACAGTCGTTGGGCGGCTTGGTGGGCACTGGGATTGACGGCGATTGGTTATCTAGCGTGGGTGGCTTGGTACACGCTGCGGGTTTACCCCACGGCTCAGTTTACAGACTGGTATCTCTTGGATCGGGTCTTTCTCGGGTTCTTCCCATACGCAATCTTGGGGATCTTGGCGTGGGTTGGCTGGTCCGCGGTTCAGCGGCAATTGCGTCGCTGGTGGTGGCTGTTGCTAGTGATTGGCGTTGTGGCGCTGGTCGGACAGAATCGAGCGTTGTTGAGTTGGCCTTTGCCAGTGAGTTTTAGCCATACCAGCTATTATTTACCGGCGACGGTGATTTACATATTAAGTATTATTGGGCTGATTTTGGCGTTGGCCGGTCATCAACAGTCACGACATTCCCGGTGGCTACCGGTGATTCATCGGCTAGCGGGTTACGCGTACCCCTCGTATTTAGCCAATGTTTTTTGGCTACAGTTAATCTGGCTGCTAGGAGGTGCGGCATTTACACGACAGCATGCGTTGTTAGGAATTGCAAGTTGCTACCTATTAACGTGGTGCTGGTCGTTTGGATTCACGGCACTGCTAGATAATGCTTTGAAATGGAGGAAGACGAGATGGCAAGAACGCAACCGGTAGAATTGGTAACGATGGTGATGGTGACCGATCCACGGACGGGCAATGTATTAGTAGAGGATAAAGTTAACGTTCCCTGGAAGGCCGGTCACAGTTTTCCGGGTGGTCACGTAGAAGTCGGCGAGAGTTGTGCGGCTGCGGCCATGCGCGAAGTCTTCGAAGAAACGGGATTATCACTAAAGACGGTCGATTTTTGTGGGACCTGCGAATGGTTCAGCACCGACCGGCAGCAACGAAAGCTGGGCCTTTTGTATCGCGGTGACCAATTTACCGGTGAAATTAAGGCTAGTGAAGAGGGCCCCATCTACTGGTTAGCGCCACAGAAATTGACTGTCGAAAATAGTGCTGAGAGTCTACTGACACTGCTACGGGTCTTTCGCGGCGAAGTGCCGGCCGTCACTAGTGCTGAATGGAACGGCGAACTTCACGTCGATACAAGTCAGCAGTTGTAAATGATTTGAAAATAATCGCGTGAGCCACTACACTGAAGGTAGGTTCAAAAGGAAGCGATAATCGTGAAATCCATTAAGGAAACCCAACGCTGGTACGGTTACTTCTTTATCGCGCTCAGTGCGGTGGCACTGCTGTTGGCGGCGGTCATAGGGGCCACTTTGCTTCAACGGGCACTCTTGTTGACGACCGCGTTAACGCTATTGGTCTACGGCCTCACGTATGAAGCACGGATCACGCGTGACTGGTGGCGAGCTTTGCTGGCTGTCAGTGTGGCGGTGTTAGTTTTGGACGTTGGCGTGACGTTTGCCACGACCTCGGCATTAGTGACGCCCTTGTTAAGCTTTTTGTTGCCGCTGGCATTTCTGGCGATTCTGCTGGGTTACTTGCGACGCTATATCAGCCGTTAATCAAAAAATCTCGTCTCCCATTTCGGGTGGCGAGATTTTTTGTCTACTGACGATTAGGCAAATAATGTGACTAAAATATCCCAAGTCATGTGCACAATGATTCCGGGCCACAGTGAACGGCTCTTGGCATATAGCCAACCGAAGAGGGCCCCGAGAGCGGTGACCGTGATTAGGTTACCCACCCAGGTCATCGGGCTCATTGCTGGTACCGTGGTTAGGTAGCGTGGAATGTGAAGACTGGCAAAGGCCAGTGCTTGAATCAGGTTGGCTTGGGTGAGACTGAACTTCTTTAGAAGGACGTTGAAGAAGTATCCCCGAAAAAGAAATTCTTCCGCCACACCGACGACCAAGAAGTACCGTCCCCAATATTCTGGAGTGAAGCTGGGACTAATGCGCAGGCCATGGTGTACGACCCAGAACTCAACTAGGAGATACACCACGATGGCTGCCCAAATGATGTAGCCGGTCGTAAAGTGCCAGTTGGGCCGCCATTGCTCACGGCGACCGATGGCTAGTTCCTCGGGACGAGCTTGGTGAAGGAGCCAGGCGGCAGCGCCAACCCAGACGATCAGTTTGGCGGCATCGAGGGCTAGCTCCTCTGGCCAGCCATTCAGATGGTGTTCGATAGGGGAATTTACCCCGACCTGGACAATCAACCAGATTAGCCAAAAGCCGATAACTTGAAAGGTGAAACGACGGGTGGAAATGGTTCGTGACATAGACGGCACTCTTTTCTAAAATTAGGTTTGGTTTTATTATAAGGCTTTTAATGGGAGAACGGTGTAAAGCTTCTGTAAGGATTCGTAATTCAAAGCACATGTTATCACTGTTTACATATAATGTGAACAGTGATAACATAGGACGTAAATAGCGATAACATCGTTTTTCGAGGAGTGTGAGTAATTGTGGCAAAACAACCGTACCATCGTCAAAATTTAGCAGCGGCCATCGCGCAGCAGGCCCGAATTCAATTGGAAAATAAGGGAGCCACCCAGCTTTCTCTGCGTCAAATTGCCCGATTTTTGGCGGTGACGCCGGCTGCCGTTTATCGACATTTTCCGGACAAAGCGAGTCTCTTGGCTCAGCTCCGCACGGATATCGTGGCAGAGATCACGGCTGCCTTGCGGGAAGGGGTCTTGGATTCAGCCAACGCCAAGGCCATGCTCCAACGGATGGTGACCAATCTCCTAGACTATGCGCGAGCACATCCCAACGCCGTCGCTTTCAGCCTGACCGGACCATTACCCGTGCCACAGAGCTTACGGACAGTGGTGACCTTACTGGCGGCCCAACAACAGGTTACGGCGCCGGTTGAACAGGTCACACCAGCCATCTGGACGTTTTTACTGGGTGTCTTACTGCGGTTGCCATTTACGGAGATTGATGAAGCGTGGGTGACGGCTCAACTGTTGGCGTTGTTTGGAGGGTGAACATTATGTATATGGATTAAATGCGTATAACCTGCTATGATTTCTGTTAGAAAAGGGGCGAGCGATATGCCAATCCGGCCAGCTAAATTGGAAAATAAAATACGGAAAGATGCAGGGCTCAAGTAGCCTTGTTGGCATATCAAAATTCATGAAAGACAAATTGATCTATCCAATTATTGCGCAAGAGAATAACGATGAAGATGGCCATTACTTTGTGGGTTTCTCTCCTAATGTTCTCGGAATGGTTACACAAGGAGATACTTTAGTCGAACTGGTTGACAATGCAGAGGATGCGATTGCAACGATGCTCGATGGAGAAGCTTACCCTGAGGTACAAAATCCAAAAAAAATGGCATTTATAAGATAATGAATCTGTTGTTTATATCACGGTAAATATGGCAGCGTGGATTGGTCGAAACTCTAAAAAAGTAAAACGGTCGATTACGGTACCAGAATATTTAAATGAAATGGCAAAAGAACGCAAAATCAATGTTTCACGGGTAACTACGGATGCATTAGAAGGTATTTATAATAAACTAAGCAGAAAACCTGCGATTTTAATCGCGGGATGAATGCCAGAATTTAACAAGCTTTTTCGAAACATACGTTCCCCTAGAAGCTCAAACATGGTATACTTAACCCAATCTACAGGGGAGGTATCCATTGGTTAAATTAGGGCGAACAATCAAGCTGAGACTCTATCCCGATATGAATCAAGCAGAACAATTTCTAGCGATGAGTCAAGAGTATCAACGATTAGCTAATATTGTCAGTCAATGGATCTTTGACCACGGCTTCCAGTTAAGTTGGTTAAAAATCAATCACCACCTGTACAAAATATTTAGACAAGAATCAGAACTCAATAGTCAGATGATTCAATCTGTTTTTCGTACAGTCTCAGCTCGCTATAAGACCGTTCGAGAACAAATGGAACAACATCCTTACCGCTACAAAAGCGAAGAAAACAAGTGGATTCAGGTTCCTAGAGACCTGAACTGGTTAGTAAAACCCATCTAATTTCGTCGGCCACAAGCAGACTTGGTTCGGCAGAGTAATTACTCTTTTGTAGATAGGATGCGACAGATTTCGATAACCACTCTAGGTAAACGGACTAAGTTGAACTTCACCGGCAGAGGATTCGAAAAATATTTTACTGAGGATTGGAAACTAGGCACTGCCAAGCTGATTCACAACCAGGGTAAGTGGTTTTTGCACATTGGTATCACGAAGGAAGTTAGTGATTTCGATACTAAGGATAATCCTCAAATTGTAGGTATTGACCGTGGGTTACGTTTCCTAGCAACTGCCTTTGATGGTAAAGGAAAAGCGCTATTCTTTAACGGTCAAAAGATTTTACGTAGGCGGAAGAAGTTCCTAGAAATTCGGCGACAACTACAACGCAAAGGTACCAAGGCTGCCAAAAAAGATTGAAACAACTGGCTCAACGAGAGAACCGCTGGATGGCCGATGTGAATCATCGGCTAGCTAAGACACTCGTTGCACTGTATGGTTCACATACGCTCTTCGTTTTGGAAGACATTAACCAATGTGACTTTCAACCCGAATGACTTGCCTAAACCTTTGCGTGATAGCCATCGTTCCTGGTCTTTCTTCCAGTTAGAATCTTTCCTAACGTATAAAGCTCAAGTCGGCATCATGATACTCATGAGTATTGGTGTAACCACTGTCAATATCGGTGTAATGACGATCGACTGGGGGCCATGAATATTGAGATGCTTGGCGAAGAATGGTTGAACGGTGTCAAACACCCAAAGATTAAGAAGCTAACAACTGCTGGGTAAACCTGGCAGTTAAACGGGTAGCCGTCAATTACCCGATGATGTTGCCACTACGAGTAGGAGTGCCTTAACGGGGATGTTGGACTACTGTGTCGTCAGACACGTGAGCGACAAGCCTCTGAATTCATTCAGGGGCAATTGACAACGCCGCAAGAAGCTAATTTTAGAACCAAAGAATGGAGATGCTAGCTCAGAGTTGGGCCGGTATCTCCATTTTTTGTTTAACTGAAAGGCCAATTGGAAATTCAGAAGACATGTGATTAAAAAGTAATGAGAAATTTCACGAGATTTTTACAATCAACCATGCTAGACTTAATCTAACTTAAAAAATGGAGGCGGATAGCCATGGCGACACAGGAACAGGATTTTCTGGCATTAGTTAAGCAAATCAACCTATTAGATATGAATTTAACGTTGATCGATTGGGATTCTCACACGAATTTACCGCAAGACGGGGCGAGCTTTCGGGGTGAATTGGCCGGCTACATCAGTAGTCAGGAGCTGGCTTTACGGACGGGGACGGCAATGGGGCAATTCCTCGATTACTTTGCGGCACACCCTACGGCACTCGACGAGAAGGGTCAGCAGGTCTTGCAACTGGTCAAGAAGGATTATGATCTGAATCATGACATCCCCGCCGAAGACTACGCAGCGTACCAGCAGGTTGTTTCCGATGCCCAACAGGTCTGGGAACAGGCCCGCGTGGCTCAAGACTTCAGCTTGCTGCAACCGTATTTGGAAAAAATCGTGGCATTCAAGAAGCAGTTCATTCCTTACTGGAAACAAGGCCAAGCGACCGATTACGACGTGCTCCTCGATCAGTTTGAACCGGGGATGACCGTGGCTCAATTGGACCCCATCATGGCTACCCTAAAGGCCGGCATTCAAAAGATTCAACGGACCTTAGCAACGCGGGGCACGCAGCCCAGAACGGACTTCATGAGTCGCGCGGTTCCCGAGGCTGTGCAGGAACGATTAGTTAGAGCGACCGTCTCGCGGTTGGGTTACGACTTCAAGAAGGGAAACCTGTCACGGAGCACACATCCCTTCACCGTGGCCTTGAACCGCGGGGATGCTCGGATCACCAACCGCTACGGTCTCCATGACTTTCAAATGGCTCTGCTTGGTGGTATTCACGAGGCGGGTCATGGCCTGTACATGCAAAACTTCAATCCCGATTACGACTACACGCCGCTGGCGGATGCGCCATCGATGGGGTTGCATGAATCACAGTCATTGTTCAATGAAATCTTTATTGGGCGCAATGCGGCGTTCTGGCAAGGTGAATATGATCGGTTCCGGCAGACGACTGGCGATATCTTCGCGGACATTGACGAGGCGACCTTCTACCAGGGATTCATGGCAACCAAGCCAACCATGATCCGGACGGAAGCCGACCCGTTGACGTATCCGCTGCACATCATCGTGCGCTACGAGCTCGAGAAGGCGTTGTTTAATGGCGACACCACGGTAGCGGAGTTACCCGCACTGTGGCGGCAAAAGTACCAGGAATACCTGGGAATCACGCCCGCTAACGACACGGAGGGCATTCTCCAAGACATTCACTGGGCGGGCGGTGACCTCGGTTACTTCCCAACGTATCTGCTGGGGCAAATCTACGCGGCTCAGTTCTACCACACTATGAGCCAGACGCTGCCGGTTACCGATATCTTGGCCAGTGGGGACTATTCACAGATTACCCAGTGGCGTAAGGATAATATCCACTGGTTCGGCGCCAGCTTGACGCCACAAGCCTTGATCAAGCAAGTTTCCGGGGAGGCGCTGAACCCCCAGTATTGGTTGGATTGGATGACGGCGACCTTTGAAAATGCCTATCAGGTTCCTAAATAATCTCTTTACTTCCTAAAAGTAAGTGGTAAACTTGATGCCAGCGTTTGAATCACCACTCATCGCTCTAAAATGACGACAACTTTAAAAGTGAGGTTTTTTAAATTATGGAAACTAAGTTTATCGAATTAGCTAAGCAACGGCGCAGTATCTATGCATTAGGCAAGAACGTTGCCTTCTCTCAGGACGAATTGGTCGAGCTGATTAAAGCCAGCATTAAGCAGGGGCCCTCTGCCTTTAACAACCAGACGACGCGGGCCATCATTTTATTCGATGATTCCCACGACAAACTCTGGGACATCGTTGCCGATTCACTGCGTAAGGTCGTCAAGGACGATGCTGCTTTCGCTAAGACACAGGCTAAGATCAACGGCTTCAAGGCCGCCTATGGAACCATCCTGTACTTTACCGAAACCAAGACGGTTAGAGAGTTTGAAGAGAACTTCCCACTGTACGCGGACAACTTCCAAGATTGGTCCGAACAGTCACAAGGAAACGCGCAGTATGCCGTGTGGACGTCACTCGCCGAAAACGGCTTGGGTGCGAACCTCCAACACTACAATCCTCTGATTGACGACGCTGTCCGTGAAGCTTTCAATGTCCCAGCAAGCTGGCGGTTACGGGCACAGATGGACTTTGGGTCCATTGAATCCCCAGCCGATACTAAGACCTACATGGATGATGACGAACGCTTCCGGGTTTTTAAGTAATCTGCTAATGTAAAATGGATTTTGCCGAAGAAGGGCAAGATCCATTTTTTGGCATAACTTCTGTTTTAAGGGGACGCTCCGAGCATGATGGGTGAGATCGTGATAGTTGCTGGCGGCTTTCGATTTGTGCCGAGGGCCTGTGCACATGAACGTGAGGCTTTAGTCACTAATCGGCCTATCAAAGGATAGCATCGCCTGGTTAGCACCCAAACGCAACCCAATAATCGTAGATTAACTAAGCGTTATCTGGCGCAAGTTATGCTAAAATGAAAATTAGTGAAGTAGTGACTTGATTAGGAGGTCAATTTGCATGCAAAAGAGAATTGCCATCATCGGTGGCGGTATTGTTGGTGCCACCGCGGCTTATTATTTGAGTAAATTACCAGGTAGTGAAAAGATCAAGGTCACGCTGTTTGATGACGGTGTGGGCCAGGCGTCAAAGGCCGCAGCGGGGATCATTTCGCCGTGGCTCTCTAAGCGCCGGAATCAGCAGTGGTACCGCCTGGCCAAGGCCGGTGCCGATCTCTATCCGGAATTGATCCACGATGCGCAGCTGGGTACCGACGTCTATCAACAGACGGGGACCATCGTGACGCGTGAGGATGAAGCGGACCTGGAAACACTGTTTGCATTGGCCCAAGATCGGCGTAAGACCGCCGCTACCATGGGGGATGTTGCCACGTTAACGGCGCAAGAGGTGCAGGACCAAGTGCCATTATTGACTAATCCGCAACCCGGCGTTGTCATTACTGGGGGGGCACGGGTCGATGGTGCGGCCTTGGTTAACGGCCTGCTAGCGAGTGCCAGCAAACGCAATCTGAAAGTCAGTCACGAACGCGTCAAGCTCAATGCACAGGGACAAGTCATCACGTCACTTGGGGCGCGTCAATTTGATCGCGTCATCCTGGCTGTCGGGGCCTGGCTCAAGGAATTGATTGCCCCATTGGGAGTGAACGCCGACGTTCGACCACAGAAGGGTCAACTGATTGAGCTCGCTGTGAAAGATTATCCCTTACAAGAACACATGCCCGTCGTGATGCCTGAGGGCGAACGGGACTTTGTGCCATTTGGTCACGGGAAGCTGATCGTTGGGGCCACGCATGAAGACGATGGCAAGTTCGATATCAGTGTCAATTCTGAAGTAACGGCCGACCTGTTGGGCAGTGCCCAGCGACTGGTCAAGAGTGTTACGGCGGATAGTCTCACCGGTGTGCGGGTCGGTACACGGGCCTACACCAGCGACTTCGCCCCATTCTTTGGGCTGGTTCCGGAACACGAGGACTTCCTGGTGGCGTCCGGTTTAGGCTCATCAGGGTTGACGACTGGTCCTCAGATTGGGAAATTCCTAGCGGGTTCCGCGTTGTATGGCGGGACACCGGACTGGAGCCAGTACGAGAAGCCACTGACGACTTATTTGGCCTCCTCCGCGGAGTGAAGGGCCTGATTGGCCAACGTGTGTGCGCCCTGGTTCTGTTTCTCAGGGACCCATTGCGTCAGCACCAACTGGAAGGGTGCCTGGGCGGCTAGGAGTGCGTCCACGAGACTTTGGTAATGTTTTGCATAATGTTTCTGTAAACTATCGCTAACAATCTGGCTATCGGTATAGAATAAGACGGTAGTCGTTGCGCAAGCGTCCCCGGCAATCTCTGCCAGTCGTTGAAATCCCAATCGGGCGATCTCGAACTCGGCAGCGTGATTGTTGGTGGCAGACAGGCGGCTCTTGAGTTGGGTCTGTTCGTGGTCGTGAATGATCAGAATGCCCCCAGCACTCAGGCCGCTTTGTGGTTGCGTCGCGGCATCGGTATACAAAGAAAACACAGAATCACTCCAATCTTTTTCGTGAGGTGTTGTAAATTATGATAACCCAAGAACGGCGATTTTTGTATCAACCCAACCCCGTTAGCAGCATTATTAATTGGAGTTGGACGCTGATGGTCCTGATGGTGGGGGCCATCTTCTGGCTGGAAGTGACCCACTTTAACTGGTGGACCCTCGGCTTCTTCGTGGCCTTTGCCATTTTATGTTGGGCGGAGGTCCACTATCGTAATATCACCATGGCCAATGGTGTCTTGACGGTCAGCACCGTCTTGAATCATCATCATCTGGTCATTCCGCTGGCCCACGTCAGCGCGGTCCGCGTCTCGCGTTATCGGATGGGGATCGTTGCCCAGGGTAAAATCTATCAATTTTTACTGCCCCGTAACTCAGCCATTGAATTGGCTGGGCTGATTCAAGCTGCCATGCCGGGAACAGTGAAGGAGGAAATCAAGTGAGCGACATTGAAATTTCACAGGAAACGCCGTTAGAACCTATCGAAAAAATTGCGGCAAAGGTGGGGTTAACGCCCGACCAAATCGAACCCTACGGTCACACTAAGGCTAAGATCAACCTGCCACTGGCCGGCGATCATCAAACGGGGAAACTCGTTTTGGTCACGTCGATCAACCCAACTCCGGCTGGGGAGGGAAAATCGACCGTTGTCGTCGGCCTGGGGGATGCCATGAACCGTGCGGGCCACAAGACCGTGCTGGCGCTGCGGGAACCCTCAATGGGCCCCGTCATGGGACTCAAAGGTGGCGCGACCGGTGGGGGCTATGCTCAGGTAGTGCCCATGGAAGATATCAACCTGCATTTTACGGGGGACTTCCACGCCTTGACCGAGGCTCACGATACTTTGGCGGCGTTAATTGACAATCACATTCAACAAGGCAACGAATTACGGCTCGATCCTCGGCGTATCGTGTGGAAACGGGTACTGGACATCAACGACCGTGAGCTGCGGCAAACGGTCATCGGTCTCGGTGGTCGCACGTCCGGGGTCCCGCGCCAAGATGGCTTTGACATCACGGTTGCCAGTGAACTGATGGCGGTCTTGTGCCTGAGTGAAGACCTCAGCGACTTAAAGCGCCGGGTCAACCGGATCTTAATCGGTTATAATGAAGACAAGGAGCCAGTCACGGTCGGTGATCTGAAGGTCGGCGGGGCAATTACCCTGTTACTGAAGGATGCCATCAAGCCTAACCTGGTTCAGACGTTGGAACACAATCCAGCCATTATCCATGGGGGGCCATTTGCCAACATCGCCCACGGGTGTAACTCCGTCTTGGCAACGCAGACCGCGCTGCAACTCGGTGACTACGCCGTGACCGAAGCCGGCTTCGGGGCCGACCTCGGTGGTGAAAAGTTCATGGACATTAAGACGCCGGTGCTCGGCAAGACACCGGACGCCGTGGTCATTGTGGCCACCATTCGGGCGCTGAAGTACAACGGCGGCGTCAAACGTGCTGACTTGGAAACGGAAAACGTGGCGGCTCTCCAGACGGGAAGTGCCAACCTGAAACGGCACATCGCCAGTATGCAACAGTACGGCGTGCCGGTGGTCGTGGCCATCAATCGCTTCACCAGCGATACCGATGCCGAAATTGCTGCACTGACGGCCGACATCGAAGCGTTGAACGTACCCGTTGCAACGACGACGGTGTGGGCCGATGGTGGTGCTGGGGCTATGGACCTGGCTGACAAGGTCGTTGCGGCAACGCAGCAGCCCAGCCACTTTACCCGTTTAACGCCAGAACATGCTGATCTGGTCACTCAGATGACGGCCATTACGCAGAAAATCTACGGTGGGGCTAAGGTTGAACTGTTGACCAAGGCGACTCGTCAACTGAAGACCTTTGCCAAGCATGGTTGGGACAAACTGCCCGTCTGCATGGCCAAGACACAGTATTCACTGACTGATGATGCCCACCAGCTTGGGGCGCCCACGGACTTTACGATTCACGTCCGCGAGTTCGCGCCACGATTGGGTGCCGGTTTCGTGGTTGCCTTGACGGGAAACGTCTTGACGATGCCGGGGTTGCCTAAACATCCAGCGGCGTTGGATATGGATATTGACGCTGATGGGAAGATTACGGGGTTGTTCTAGACTATCTGAATCCGATTATTAAAATTATTTTGTGAACGGTCAACCTACCGGAGTTGGCCGTTTTTTTATATCGTCGCGCAATTAATGTGAACTTTGACAGTCGGTGCGTCAGTGCTAAACTAGCCAATAGTGGGAGGAATTTAGTATGAAAAAAGTGATTCAAATCATGACGATTATCGGTGTTGGCATTGGCCTTTCAAGTGTTGTCAGTATGACGGCTTCTGCAAGTAGCCAGTATTCGGCTTCGCGTGCCAGTTCGGTACGGTTAGTTTGGCGGAAGGCCATGAAACGGCATGCTTACACGGCAACGACCGGTTCACGGTTCTCAAAACACCTCAGCATCCGTTATGGCAACAATAAGACGACGGCGAAGGTGACGTGGTACACGGATGCCCATGAAATGTTGTATAAGAAGTACGCGGGACACAATGCCATTTACTATCACGTGAAGAGCGCAGATGGATCCTTGCAGGGGTGGATCTGGCGTGGTTACCTGAAGGCTAGAAATGGCAAAACGACGAAGACACAGGTCACAGATGATGTGACTGTCGATAGTAAAACTATGATTCGGACCATGTTTCCTAAGTCTACATACAATTCAAAATTGACGGATGCGGCAAACTCCTTTGAAACGATTGATGATTCCGCTGACGTTAACGAACTGCGTAGCCAAGAAGGCATGAGTCAGGTGATTTCCAGATACGTGTCATTCAAGAGGATGAAGTATATCGATTTTTACAGCAAAAATCCGGCTAGTATGAAGTCGATTGACCAAGCCCTGACTGCTCAGGGATACGATGCGGCAACCAGGAAGAACTTCAAAGGGTGGTCCGTTGGTGGTAGTGTCACGGGGCTAGATGATGCGCTGGAAGGCATTGACCCAGGAGAAGGTATTATTTATCTCATTCAACAATAGTCAGTTTTTCCGAGAGGCGGTCATCAGTGGTGGTGACTGCTTTTTTTAGATCCGCTTTTAACTTGAATCAGCTGAGCTGAATACTTAGAATTGTCTCTCAGTCGGCACTAACGTCATTCGGTGAACAGATTGTCGCCAATAAAAAGATGCCGTTTGAGCTGTCTCGGATAAGCTCAGAGGAAAAACGCAGCCAAATAGTTAGAAGAACATGACACGATTAAGGCGATGAACAATCATCGCTTTTTTTACACTCTCCATTTACTACTAATGTAATTTTCACAATTTTAGTCTCATAATTTTTCAAAATAGCTGTAATATTTGTTTTAATTCGCAATTCATTGCGGAGATGATCGATCGGCAAAACTCCGGCTAAACGCCAAACTCGGCACGTGTTCACTCGTCATCACACCCCAACAAGAATTCTGTTGCCCCTGAATCCATAACCCCCATGAAATGGTTCTCCAATTTTTATTTTGCCCAAACCGTCAGAGCCCGGCTTTTTCTGGTATAATTTTCAACAACGACTTATAGGAAAGGTGCTCCAGAAGTTATGCTGATTGCTGATACCATCTTAATTATTCTGCTGGTTGGGCTCGACCAGTGGATCAAATACGCCGTGGTGGCCAACATCCCCCTCGGTGGCGAACAGAGCTTCATCCCCGGGCTGGTATCGTTGACCCACTTGCGCAACGATGGGGCCGCCTGGAGTATCTTACAGGGCCAAATGTGGTTCTTTGCCGTCATCGCCATCGTGGCGTTGGGCGTCATGGGCTACTTCTTCTGGCAGTACCGCAATCGTGGTGAACACTGGCCGGAAGAATTGGGGCTCGCCCTAATGATGGCCGGAACCATTGGGAACTTCATCGACCGGCTCACACAGGGTTACGTCGTCGACATGTTCCAACTCGACTTTATTAATTTTCCAATCTTTAACTTTGCCGACAGTTGTTTAACGGTCGGTGTGATATTTATTGCGATCGGGGTCTTTCTCGCCGATCGTCGGGAGGCACATTAATGCAAACACATGAATTTACGGTAACGGAGACGGCGCGGCTGGATAAGCTCGTTGCCGAAACGGTAACCACAATTTCTCGCTCACAGGCCAAAGGCGCCATTGAAGCGGGACAGATCACGGTAGACGGCCAACCGGCCAAGCCAAAGGATAAACCGGCCGTGGGGGCTACAATTCACATTGAATTGCCCGACCCACAGCCACTCGATGTCACTCCGGAAAACATTCCGCTGGATATCGTTTACGAAGACGATGATGTCATCGTCGTGAACAAGCCGCAGGGGATGGTCGTTCATCCCGCACCGGGGCATCCTAATCACACGTTGGTCAACGCACTCCTGTATCATAGCCCCTTGTCTAGCATCAATGGGACGTTGCGGCCGGGGATTGTGCATCGCATTGATAAGGATACATCGGGCTTACTGATGGTGGCCAAGAACGACCACGCCCATCAGAGCCTCTCTGCGCAACTGCAGGCCAAGACCAACCTCCGAGAGTACGTGGCAATCGTGCACGGTAACTTCAAGGAAGAAGAGGGCGTAATTCGCGCGCCACTTGGTCGGGCGCCTAAGGACCGTAAGAAGCAGGCCGTCGTGGCCGATGGTCGCCCTGCCGTGACTCATTTCCGCGTATTGGAACGCTACGGCAACTACACGCTGGTTTCCTGTCGCTTGGAGACCGGTCGGACCCATCAGATCCGCGTGCACATGGCGTACATTAACCATCCGGTTGCGGGTGATCCGTTGTATGGCCCTAAGAAGACGCTAAAGGGTGAAGGTCAGTTCCTGCACGCTCGCGAATTAGGGTTCGTCCACCCGACAACGGGTGAGCAGTTAGACTTCACTGCGCCCGTTCCGCCGCACTTTATGGCGGTCGTCAATAAGCTACGGCACGAGGCCGGTTTACCGGTTGACAAAGTAATCTAAGCTTTTTAAACTAAATGTACGAGATAAGCGGGTTTGCCGGTAGCTAGGCGGGCGGGTTTCTTCACCATTTTGCCGAAGAGATCTGCCCGTTTCCTGCACATGAACGCGTGAAACTTTAAGGAGGAATTTAAGATGGCAAAGGTAGTTGTGGACGCAATGGCAATGCAACGGGCCCTGACCCGAATCACATATGAAATTATTGAAAGAAACAAGGGTGTCGATGACCTCGTTATTCTAGGCATCAAGACGCGCGGCGTGTATTTAGCACGACGAATTGCCAGCCGCTTACAACAACTGGAGAACGTGACGGTACCGGTCGGCGACCTCGACATTACGTCGTATCGCGACGATATCGAACACGACGCTGCGACCGATCCTACGGTATCTGCAGCGAACATCAACTTTTCAGTCGCCGGCAAAAAAGTAATTCTGGTCGATGACGTTCTGTACACGGGTCGCACCATTCGGGCCGCAATGAGCGCCGTCATGGATCTTGGCCGGCCGAAGTCTATTAACCTGGCCGTCTTGGTCGATCGTGGACACCGGGAGCTGCCAATTCGGGCCGACTTTGTGGGCAAAAATATTCCTAGCTCTCAGCGCGAACGGATCAAGGTCTCCGTCAGTGAGATCGACGACCGCGACGCCGTGGAAATCCAACAGGCATAGACTTGACGAAGGGGCCGATTTAGCATGGCAAAACGCTATTTGATTTTAGAAGACGGCTCGGCCTACGCCGGTGAAGGATTTGGTGCCGGCGCGACAACGAGTGGCGAAGTCATTTCCAACTTGAATCTCTTAGGCTATCAGGAAACAATCACCGATCAGATTTATCACAACCAAATCATCATTTTTGCGCAGCCAGCCATTGGTAACGTGGGGATCAACCACGATAGTTACGAGTCGATTCTGCCCACGGCTAAGGGGATGGTGGTCCGCGATGTCACGAATATCTCGACCAACCGCCTGTCCCGGCTGTCGCTTGATGAATTTTTACAACAACACAACATTCCGGGTATCAGTGGCATCGATACCCGCCATTTGATTCGTAAGCTCCGCAAAATGGATGGGCCGGTCAAGGGGAGTATCGTGGATGTTGCGGACGCCCACGCCTTTGATCAGCTCAACGCCACGGTGCTGACGAATCGCCAGGTCGATCAGGTCGCCACGCCCAAACCGTATCCCAACCCGGATACCGGTAAGAACGTGGTCGTGATCGACTTTGGGCTGAAACACGGGATTTTACGGCAGCTGTCAGAGCGCCGGTGCAACGTCACGGTTTTACCGTGGACGGCAAGTGCTCAAGACGTGCTGAACTTGGATCCGGATGGGGTGCTCCTGTCGACGGGGCCTGGTTCACCCTTAGACCTCGGTGAAGGGGTCTTAGAGATGATTAGAGCCGTTCAAGCGGAGATTCCGTTATTCGCTATTGGCTTGGGCCACGAGCTCTTTGCGCTGGCTAATGGGGCGAAATTAGAGGCACTGCCCGTGGAGTATCACGGCAGTAGCCATCCCATTCGTCGGATCATTACGAACGATATTATTTACGCCACGCAGGGTCAGGGGTACGCCGTCACCGCCAAGACGATTGACCGTGACCGGCTGATCACCACCTACGTGGACCTGATCAACGGCACCGTTCAGGGACTGCGACACCGTGACTACCCAGCATTCTCCGTGCAGTTCTTCGCGGATGGTGCACCGGGTCCTCATGAGAGTCGGGACCTGTTTGATGAATTCATGGAAGCCATGACAGCACGGCGGGAGGGATAAGTTTGCAGAACTTGGATGACTTACAAAAAGTTTTGATCATTGGGAGTGGTCCGACGGAAATTGGTCATGAGACCGAGCTCGACAGTGCCACCGTCCAGATCATTACGGGCTTCAAGAAACACGGCGTCCGGACGCTGGTGATCGATAACAACCCATTCTCCGTGGCGCTGGAAGAAATTCAGCCAACCAACATGTACGTCCAGGCGGTGACGACCGCTAACGTTCGACACATCATTGAACGTGACCAGCCAGACGCCATCTTACCGACGCTGGGTGGCCTGCTGGGTATTCGAATCACTCAGGAGCTCATTGAAAATGGTGATATTGGTCGCTTTGGTGTCACTATTTTAGGGATGCCCGCCGCGACTCTACGGCAGATTAACAATCCAGCCGCCTTAAACGCCACACTCAAGGAGATTCACGAGCCAGTCATCGAGGCACAGGTCGTGTCTACAGAAGACGAGGCTCTGGGGTTGGTTGAGTCGATTGGCTTTCCACTGATTGTGAAGCCGGTGGCACCACGCTTGGATACCAACCGTACAATCTGTGAAAATGTCGATGACATGCTGGATGCCCTGAATCAGGGGTTCGCCCAGTCACGATTTGATCAGTGTACGCTGGAACGTAGTGTCGTGGGGTACAAGGAAATTGAAATGGTTGCGGTTCGCGATGTGGCCGATACCAAGATCCTGATCGCAGGGTTGGAAAATATCGACACCGTTGGGATTCACTCGGGAGACTCGATTGTGGTGACGCCACCACAAACGCTGAATGACCGGGAGTACCAGGACCTGCGGGACGCCACCTTTCGGATTGCAACCGAACTGGGAATTGTGGGAGTCATCCACATTCACTTTGCGTTGAATCCAAATAATCAGCATTTCTACGTGACTAAGATTGCCCCGTACTTTACGCGAGGGGTGGCCTTGGCCGCGCGGACGACCGGTTATCCACTGGCGCTGGTCACCGGCGCTCTGCTGATTGGTCAGCGACTCGTCGACATCAAGTTGCCTAGTCGTTTCATCAAGCAGACGGCCATTATGGAACCCACGATTGACCACGTCAGCGTGCGCATTCCCATCTGGCCCTTTCAAGAGGTCCCGGATGCCGACCAACACCTGGATACCGTCATGAAGGCGGTGGGGTCAACGGTCGGTGTGGGCCGATCGGTCGAGGAGGCCATGTTAAAATCCGTGCGGAGCTCACAGTTCTCACCACGAGATGTGTTACCTAGCGTCAGCAATCTGACTGATGGGGAAATGATCAGTCAATTGATCCATCCGCTGGCTAACCGAATTCTGGTGTTGATCGAAGCACTCCGGCGGGGATATGCGCCCGATGAACTGAGTGAATTGACCAAGATCGATAACTTCTATTTCGTCAAACTGCAACACTTGTTGAAGATCGAGAAGCGAATCAAGGAGAATCCCCTGGATGTCGATACCCTCAAGGTCGGCCGGTACTACGGCTTCGGGGATGGGATGATCGCCCGCATCTGGCAGACGGACACGGCAACTATTCGCCGCCTATCCGCTGAGGCAGACATTAAGCCGACCTACAAGATGATCGAGCCCACTGCCGGTGAGTTCGATGAACACGCCAGCGGCTACTACAGTACCTTTGAATACGAAAACGAGAGTGAGCCGCTGGGCGACCGGACCGCATTAGTTCTGGGCCGCGGTGGTAATCAGTTGGGTCCCAACACGGCGGCCGAGTATTTCACTACGGAGATGCTCAAGCAGTTAAAGCGTGCGGGTTACCATACAATTCTGATGAATACCAACCCGAATGCCATTGGGATCGCGCCCGAGTTTACGGACAAACAGTACGTTGATCCCATTCAACTGGGGGACGTGCTCAACGTGATCAAGGTCGAGCATCCAGACATTGTGATCGTTCCCGGAAATCGGCATTACCTGACCCGTGAGTTGGGCAAGCTGAACTTGAATTTACACGTGTTGCCGCCGGATCAAGAGAGCAGTCAGGCACAACCGAAGACGGCGACCATCAGTGTGAGTCTGTTTGTCCACGAGCAGCATAAGATCGCGGTCGGGGTCATGGATATGATCGCCCCGGGGATGAACCAGGATATTGCACAGGTTACGGCCTTCCGGATGCCGGCTGAGCGGGCCAAGGCTGATCGGCTGAAGTTGGTCGAACAGGCTAAGGAAGCCGTTAGCGAGCATCAGTTGACGGGGATGGTGCAGGTCCTCTTTGCACCGAAGAGCAAGGACAGTCAACAGCTAACAGTTGTTGGTGTCCGACCGACTCGATTGACGGAGATGGCTTTTCTGAGTAAAGTCACCGGCGTTAACTGGGTACGAATGCTCACCCGGCAACACATCGGGACGCTGGACGAGAAGGAATTGGCTGCAATTAAGATCGATCTCAACAGCAAGCGTGTCGCCTTGATGAATGCCGTCTTCCCATTCCAGCAGCTCCACGTCTTGAACCGGCCGGGAACGACCGATCAGGAAATGGGGGCCACGATTGCCTTTGGGTCGAGTGAGGCTTTAACCTTGAGCAATTTGAGTGATACCGAGCAGCTCGACAAGATTATTAACCGGACGATTTAATAGCCGGTACTCAGAAATTAAGGCTCTTTGTCAACGAGTGTTGATGAGGGGGAATTTAAGAGGTTCAATTCATTTTCGAATTGGGCCTCTTTTTTGGACCCTGATTTTGAATTCAATTTGTATTCTATAACTGAAGTTGATCCAATTACGGTATCCATAGGCGGTGCGCTTTATCTGTTTAATTTTACGGTTAACGCCTTCAATTGGGCCATTTGAGATAGAACACTGTGTCATATTTTCAATAAACCGTATCTTATGAATAAAGGTGTGGACGGTCTCTAGAAGTTGAGGACTAACGTTCTCAACTTCACCCAAAGCTTCGATAAAGGCGGAGTAGTCGCGTTTTTGAATAGCTTCGGTTAAAGCGTGGGCAGAGTAATAGGTGTTTTTGAATTGCTGATTTAGTTCTACACCTTCCAGTACAACTTGCTCTTGGGTTAAATGGTCTTTAAGGTGTGAAAACCAGTGTGTTTTGGTCTTCTCAAGGTCTTTATAGTTCTTCAAGTAGAGACGCCAATAATACTTAAGAACACGATATTCACGAGTATTTTTAGGGAATTGTTTCATCAACTGAACGCGGGTCTGGTTCAGTGAACGTAAGGTCATTTGAACCAGATGGAAATTGTCGGCGACTATTACAGCTTTAGGGAAGATCTTACGGATAACGGATTGGTATTGTGCGTTGAAGTCCATGACAACACGAGTAACTTTTTTCCTATTCTTTAGAGAATAGTGATTTAGGAAAAATTCTCCAATTTCTTTGTTCTTTCGTCCTGGCAAGATGGTGATAAGGTCGTGCTTTTTAGCATCAATAGCGATAAAGCTCATTTGATTGCCAGTAGAACGAAACTCATCAATACACAAAGAAGTGGGAAGACCATTGTATGCCGGCCTGGTTTGCTTCACAATACAACGTGTTGACTAACTGTGTTAGTCGACACGTTGTATTGTGAAGCGATACTGGTCATAGTTCGATCTGTGGTTAGCTCTTTTGTAATGCTATGATTAATGCTTTGAGATATCTGATGTTTTTTCTTTACGACAGGTGTTTGGGCAATTTGTGTGTGACCACAGCTCTTGCAGAGAAAACGTTGTTTGCGTAAAATTAGTAGAGCTGTCCGTTCGCTAATATTAGGAATCCTGATATTCACTGTTTTGAAGCCATTTCTAACGACTTCATGTTTGCCACAACGTGGGCAAACATTTACGGTATACGACAGGTCGGCATAGATTCGCAAAGCGTCACGTGAATTATCTTGTACGCTAAAATTAGTAATATTTTGGTCTTTAATTTGCAGTAGTTTTCTTGTAGACTGTTCTTGGGACATGTCATCATTCTCGCTTTCAATTGGTTTTCGTCGACTTGATTGTAGCATAGAGGTGACATGCCTCTTTTTTTGACTAAAAATGGTGTTGATGGATTTCTCCATCAACACCAGATATCATAGAACCGAAATTAAATTGTAACTAGCAAAAAGCACACCATCAACGTTAATTGATGGCGTGCTTTTCATTTGCAGATTATTTGTAACTAGCAATCAAACTAATTATCCGCTAATTTTTCAACTAAATCACTTTCAGGCGTGACGTAAACGGTCCGTTGACCGGTAAAAATCACGTAACCAGGTTTAGCACCGTTAGGCTTATGCAGACGCTTGACTGGCAGGTAGTCCACGGGAACGTTGCTGGAGGCCCGCCCCTTGGAGAAGTAAGCAGCTAGATTAGCGGCTTCCATGATGGTTGCCTCGCTAGGGTCATCGTTGTGAATGATGACGTGAGACCCCGGCATGTCCTTCACGTGCAACCAGATGTCGGTTCGCTTAGCCGTGTGCAGGCTGAGTTGGTCATTTTGCAGGTTGTTCTTCCCAACAGAGATCTTGGTGCCATCGCTGGCAGTGAACCGATCTGGCTTGCTGACCTTTTGCCGTTTTTGCTTCTTGTTCTTCTTTTGGTGATCGTGGTCGCGGAGGTAGCCACCTTGTTGGAGCTCCAAGCGAATGTCGACGAGGTCCTTAGGCGCGGCCAGTTCGATCTGGGCCATGATGTTAGAGAAGTAGTCCACATCGGCCTGGGTAATTTTAAGCTGTTCGTTAACGTAGATCACCGCATTTTTAGCCTTCTGATACCGTTTGAAGTACTTTTGCGCATTTTGGTTTGGAGAGAGTTGATTGCTGAGCTTGATCTTCAGTGGCTTGTTCTCATCGTAGAAGTTGGGAAGGGAAACGTCGGTTTGACCACGGTCAACTTGGTTGAGATAAGTCGTCAGGATTTCACCCTTGATCCGGTAGTCATCGGCGTTCTCCGTCTCGGCTAGCGTTCGCTGCAACTTTTTGAGCTTGTTGCGGTTCTTCTTAAGTTCATTACGAACGACCCGAATCAAGACGCTCCCTTGTTGTTGAACCCGGTCCCGTTCGGCCTTATCCTGATAATAGGCATCCAGAAGTTCAGATAAGCTTTCAGAGGTGTGTTGCGTGCCAGCCGTCGGATAAGGAAAGGCGGTAAAGCTGGTCTTGCCCTTTGGCGAAATGGTCAGTGTGGGTTGTGGCGCGTCGAAACGGGCGAAGAAGTCACGGAAATGTTGGGCAGCATCGCCGGGTTCGTGTAGAACCGTTGACAGTGCGGCGACCGTATCCTTGCCCAGTCCCTGGTATTGATGTTGCAAGGTTTGAGCGAGGACCTCTTCGTTAGGGAAGTCGCGTAAAGTTTGGGCGAGATCGGCCCGGGGACCATCGAAGGGGTTGTCGAGGTCCTGCTTTGGTGGGGTGATGTATTGTGCACCCGGGAGCAGTAACCGGTAACGGTTCTGATCGGAGCCGACGTGCTTGATAGCGTCTAGGATCTTACCACTGGCACTGTCGACGAGGATGATGTTACTGTGTCGGGCCATGATTTCGATGATCAGGAGTAGTTCCTGCTGATCCCCTAATTCGTTACGCGACGTAAAGTGGAGGTGAACGACCCGGTCGTTAGCGGCCTGGGTGATGCCTTTGACGATGGCGCCCTGCAGGTATTTCCGGAGAATCATCGTGAAGTTGGTGGGGACGGGTGGGTTGACGTAAGGAATCTGCGTCACTTGGATCCGCGCGTAGGTTGGATTAGCCGAAAGAAGGATCGGATAATTATGGCCGTTGGTGCGAATCGTCAGGACGACTTCGTTATCGTAAGGTTGGTTAATCTTACTAACGCGGCCGGTCGTCAGATTTTGGCTGAGTTCCTGAACCATTGCGTGGGTAAAGGATCCGTCAAATGACATGGAAACAACACCTTTCTAGTGAAAATTTTATTTTTAAAAGAGATTTGTGATGGTGGGGGAGCTGTCTGTGCGGGCTCACGGATGAATAAGAATCCGGATAATGGCGAAGGATTATTCGTGAGCTAAGTTGAAGCTGATAAGCGTTCGGTCACAGATGGATTCCTAAAAATGACGCAACTTTAAGTATAACTGGCCGATGGATTAAGTGCAAAGAAGATCCCTTATAATCCCAATAATATTAAGATAAAATCGTCATCAAATTGACTTGTGATTAGCAAGCAAATCGTTGTACAATACAAGCAAAGGAGTGAGGGCAAAATGAAATCCAGTCTAGCCGCGTTAATGGCCATCAATAAGGTGCAGCAAACGCTGCTGCAGCGGATGACCAAGCAGCATCACCTGACCGTTTCCGAGTGGCAGTTACTCGACCACATTGGCGGCGGTGAAAATACCCAAGAAATTCTTGCCCAACAAACGAAGTTGGATACCTCGACTTTGAGTCGTCAACTGAAGGGCTTGGTTGCCAAAGACATGGTCACCAAGAAAGCCATTGGGCGAGACAAACGACAGTTGGTATATACAATAACGGATAACGGTACAGAAACGGCCGCCACAATCAATACGGCGTTTGAGACCTTATCCGATGATGTTTTTGAACATTGGTCAACCGATGAACGCAATTTATTACAAATATTATTAAACCGGCTCGATAAGAGTATGGACCGGCAACGTACCGTCAAGGAACCTTGAGGACGTTTGAGCATAAGGAGTGAATGATTATTCAGCAAAGATTAGTTGTGATTTCTTTAGATGCAATGGGGAGTCGAGACTTGGATGAACACTTAGAAGAGTTGCCCAACCTGCGGCGCCTGGTGGTCACGGGAACCCGAGTTAGAAAGGTGCGGGGTATTTACCCGACATTGACTTATCCCTCACATACCACGATCATTACCGGGCAGTATCCGGCGGTTCATGGCATCGTGAATAATACCAAAATGCAGCCGCAACGGCAGTCACCAGATTGGTATTGGTATCAACGTGATGTGAAGGTGCCAACGCTGTATGATCTTGTACGGCAAAAGCACGAGAAAACCGCGGCTTTCCTGTGGCCCGTCACGGCTGGAAGTAAAATTACTTATAACCTAGCAGAGATTTTTCCCAACCGAATCTGGACGAATCAAGTGCTCGTTTCGTTAAAGGCTAGCAGTCCGGCCTTTCTGCTGCGGATGAATCAGCGTTACGGTCACCTGCGGCGGGGAATTCAACAACCAGAGCTGGATGACTTTATCACGGCCTGTGCAATTGACACACTGGTCCATAAGAAGCCGACGTTGACCCTGATTCACCTGGTCGATATGGATAGCATGCGCCATCGTTACGGGGTCCGGTCGGCCGAGGCTATGGCGGCTTTGAAGCGATTGGATACGCGAGTTGGCAAGCTGATCGATGCGACGATTGCGGCGGGAACCTTTTCGGCTACGAACTTTGCCATTCTAGGCGATCACTACCAGATCAACGTGGATCACATGATTCACTTGAATCAGGCCTTTGCTAAACGTGGGTGGTTGACGCCTACAGTCAACGGGACGGTTAAGAACGACTGGCACGTGTGGGCCAAGTCCTGCGATGGGAGTACTTACGTGTATACCCGCAACTTTGCGGATAGCAAGCACCTGCAACAAGTGCTCGAGGAGACTCCCGGGGTTGCCCGGGTGATCGATGGTCGCACGGCAGCTAAACGCGGTGCCGACCCGCACTGCCGGTTCATGGTAGAGGCGGAAGCTGGGTATTACTTTACGGACGAGACCGGTCGTCCTGATGTGGTGGAGGCGGTTGACCCAGAGAGTCTCGGGCAACCGGACCGCTATCACGGAGTTCACGGGTATGATCCGGATAAGCCGGATTACTTTACCACGCTGGTACTGAACGGACCGGCGATTAAGCCTAATCAAATCATTGATGAGGCACGGCTGATCGATGAGGCCCCAACCTTTGCGAAACTCCTGAATGTGCAGTTCCCCGAAAAATTACCGGGTCGAGCTTTGACCGCGGCCTTTAAGGAGGGCCACGATGACGTTAAATAAGGAGCAGTGGAGTTGGGTCTTCTACGACTGGGCCAACTCTGGTTACGGCATCATCGTGACCACGGCGGTTCTCCCAATCTACTTTAAGGGTGTTGCCGAGAGCAGTGGGGTCGCGGCGGCGAATGCCACGGCCTACTGGGGTTATGCCAATAGTTTTGGAACGCTACTCGTAGCCATCTTAGCGCCCTTCCTGGGGGCGTTGGCCGACTACCGGGGATTCAAGAAGCGTCTGATGACTGGATTTGCCAGTCTGGGGATGGTGATGACATTGGGGCTAGCCCTGTTGCCGTCTTCGCAGTGGCAGTGGTTGTTGATGATCTATATTCTGTCGATTCTAGGATATTCAGGCGGGAATCTTTTCTATGATAGCTTTTTGACTGATGTCAGTGATGATCGGCAAATGGACCGGTTGTCCAGCGTGGGTTACGGCTTTGGCTATTTAGGGGGCGTGATTGCCTTTCTCCTGTTTATGGTTCTCGAGTTCACCAATGGCTTTGGTCAGCTGTCGAGTCTGGCTGTTGCGCGCTGGGGGTTCGCCTTAGCGGCCGTGTGGTGGATTGTCTTCTTCATCCCGTTCCAGCGTAACGTGCACCAACGTCACGCCTTAGACGTCGCATCAGCGCCACTGAAGCAGAGCTGGCATCGCGTCTGGCAGACCATTATTCATCTGCGGCAACATAAATACTTAGCTTGGTTCCTGATTGCTTACTTCTGTTATATCGATGGGGTCGATACCATCTTTACCATGGCGACCTCCATCGGCTTAGACATTGGCATTAACAGTACCACGTTGATCATGGTACTGCTGGTCGTCCAACTGGTGGCTTTTCCGTTTTCCATCTTCTATGGGTGGCTAGCTGGTAAGACGAGTACGCGGACGGGGATTCTCATTGCGATCATGGTTTACCTGGTAATCTGTGTGGATGCCTTGAATCTAAAATCGACTACGGACTTTTGGATTCTAGCCGTGCTGGTTGGGACGAGTCAGGGGGGGATTCAAGCCCTATCTCGGTCCTACTTCGGTCGGTTGGTCCCTAAGGAGCGGTCGAGTGAGTTCTTTGGTTTCTATAACATTTTGGGAAAGTTTTCGGCAGTGCTGGGCCCCATTTTGGTTGGGGTCATTACCCAAATGACGGGACAATCCCGTATTGGGGCGGCATCGCTGTCGATCTTGTTTGTAATTGGTCTGATAATTTTTCTCACAATTCCACGGTCGGCGACGGGTAAATCCTAGTCGTCTCGTCGAAATTATGGTATTCTAGTTTTTGAAACTTAATTTTGACCCCCAGTGGACTTCTGTTTTTTTGTTATTCTGCTGGCCGTACCAGTTGATCCTGCTCACTGAGTGGTGATTAATGGTGCGGTTTAATTGTGGGGGAAATGAGTCCTAAACGAAAGATAAAGTAGGTGTACAAACATGAAGATTGCTGTGGTCACCGATAGTACCAGCTATTTGTCCGCAGAAGAGGTCGAGCGGTATCACATTCACGTCGTACCTATTCCGGTGATCATTGATGGTCGCTCCTATGATGAAGATGTTGATATTACCACGAGCGAATTTTACGAGCGATTACGAAATTCCAAGTCCTTCCCCAGTACGTCCCAACCGCCATTAGGTGAAATGATCAACTTATATGATCAGTTGGCCGACGAAGGGTACGATGCGGTTATCAGCATTCATTTGGCCAGCACAATTTCTGGGTTCGTCAACCAGTTAAAGGCGTTGGCACCAACGATTGAAAACATCAAGGTCATTCCATATGATTCGCAAATTACCGTTAAATTAATGGGTTACTTAGCGATTGAAGCGTCACGCATGGCCGCAAAGGGTGCCGAGCCAGACGAGATCATCGCCCGACTCGACGACTTGCGGTCAACAATTGGCGAATACTTCGTGGTTGATGACCTGCAGAACTTGGTGCGTGGTGGACGGTTGTCCAACGCATCTGGGTTCATCGGAAGTGTCCTACGGATCAAGCCATTATTGACCTTTGACGACGAGACCCACGAGATTGTCGCCTTCGAAAAGGTTCGGTCGCGTAAGAAGGCGTTAGCCCGCGTGGAAGACCTCTTCGTCGAGGCGCAGTCCAAGGTCGACTATCCACTCCGAGCGTTAGTTTTAGATGCTAACGATCCCGAGGGTGGGCAGGCTTGGGCTAACAAGATTGCCACGCAATACCCCGAGATTCCGGTGGAACGGTCGTACTTTGGACCGGTCATCGGGACCCACTTAGGGGAAAAGGCTTTGGCCTTAGCTTGGTTAAAAGATTTCGATCGCGCTTAAAGCGTGCATCTTCTATGCGGTTATGGTAAGCTATTCGCTGTAATTAAATTTACGGAGTAGGAAATAAAGCGTCAAGTGCTGGTGGAACGCAATGTGAACACCGGACGAAGGGCAATTGGCCCGCGATTTTATTTCCGCATTGGCCGCAGCGATGTGGCAACTCCCTTAGGAGATGTCTGAATTGAAGATGACTGTAGAGACTCGGCTACCTAAGCTGAGCACGTTGAGTTTGGTCACGATGGGCCTATTGATGGCGTTGCAATTGGTGATCAAGAGTTTTTCGGTGGGACCAGCATTCTTGAAGTTTAGCTTCACGTTTCTGGTCGCGGCACTGGTCGCCCGGTTATTTGGCCCCTGGTGGGGGATGATGACGGCGGCAGTGGTCGATGTGATTGGTACGTTGATGTCGGGTGGCCCGTTCTTTATCGGGTTTACGATCTCGGCGGTATTGGGTTCACTGATTTATGCGCTGTTCCTGTATGGAAAGCCGGTGAGCTGGCCGCGGTTGATCATCGCACAGGTTATCATCTCAGTGGTGGTTAACGCGCTGTTGAACACGTTGTGGGTGGCTATCATGTATAAGACCCCATTCTGGGGACTATTCCCCGTGCGGCTCTTAAAACAGGTGATTATGACCCCGATTCAAGTCGTGTTGCTCTATGCGCTATTCAAGAGTCATATCGTTAACTTAATTCAAAAACGTTTAAACCTTTAGAGAAAACGGACACCATTTCGGTTGAGAAACTGGGATGGTGTTTTTAGTTGGTATGGGGCGAGATAGGCAAGATTAAATAAATTACTTTAACTTAACCTGTTCAAAAAAACCACCACTCCAATTTCACTTGCTAAACCCACGCCACAGCCAAACCAGTCACTAGAGAATGTATGGTCAAGTGCGTGAACCTTTAACTTTTTCTATTGAATCGGGGATTTGCCTTGTTTCCCGTTGCTTTTTCAGTTATAACAAGGATTGACGAGGTGCCATTTCGGGGAGGATATTTATGAAGCAATTACTGCAACTCTATGACAAGTATAAGAGCGTCATTGCGTACCTGTTTTTCGGAGGACTCACCACACTAGTTAACCTGGTCGTCTTCTTCGTGACGGCGACAATGTGGGGCTGGAACTACCAAATCGCGACGGCGATGGCGTGGTTTGTTTCCGTGCTATTTGCGTACGTGACGAACCGGGTATGGGTCTTCCACTCCCATTTCACCACGTTTGAAGCCCTGTGGCGCGAGATCATCACGTTCTTCTCCGTCAGAGCGGCCACACTGATTATGGATGAGGGTATCATGTGGATTGGGGTATCCTTATTATCGCAAAATGAAATGCTGACTAAGTTGGTTGACCAAGTTATTGTTGTCTTGGCAAACTACTTCTTCAGCAAATGGTTCGTCTTTCGCAAGACCAAGGCAACCTCATCGTCAATGAATGAATAAATGAGTAGATCACGCTGTCTGAATGGATGGCGTGATTTTTTAGAATTATTGATAATAATGATTGAAAGAATAGGAGACCTATTATGAATTCCAATAGTGATGCTAAAATTATAAAAATGTCTAGTGAAGGTCGAGTGGTTATACCGGCTACGTTTAGAGAAAAGATGGGACTTTCGAGTGGCGATTACTTGCAGGCCACACTGAATGCCAAAGGAAAATTGTGCCTTGAAAAGCTCCCGTCTGCTCTTGATTGGCAAACCTTAATTGCTGGAATTCCGGTTGAACACGTTGATTTCGATGCGGCTGGCAATTATGATGCGACAAAGTCACCGAATTTTGATGAATGGATGCACGAGGAGTAATCTGTATTCGGGATAGTTGTGCCAAGCTATTCATTTGACGACAGGATCAATAATCGCTGGAAACTATTGGTCGGTGAATTAGATTCTCAACGTAAAAATATAACAAATATATAATTGTGCCATTAAATCGATTTTTTTAAAAACATGAGACAGATTTCCTAAAAATTACATTAGTAGTAAGTAGGGACACCATTTGCTAAGCAAAAAGCCAAGTCCTGATTCGGCACTTACCGGATTGGACTTGGCTTTAACTTTCACATTAGGCAACTGCACGCTGCTGTTGTCGGTTGCGGTGACCAACGCGAATACGGTAATAGATGGCGACCAGGATGCCACCAATCACGATACCAATAGCATTGGCAAGCACATCGTTGATATCGCTACTCCGATTGATCAGCCAGTGCCGTGAGAGGATATACTGAATCGTTTCGATGCTACTACCAGTGAAGAGACCGAATACCCCAACCCCCCAGATGGAAATCTTTGGGACGAGCCACTTTAGCAGCAGACCAAGTGGCAGGGTCAGGAGAATATTTTCCGCAAACCCGAGATTAAAGACGTCTAATTGCGTTAAGTTCACGCGACCGAAGCCAACGGGCATAATGTAGACGCCGGTGCCAGAGAAGGAAATCGGTGTGAATAGGATTGCTGCTAAGCCGGTTAAATAGGCTAAAGTCAGCAGGGCGAACCACCGATGTTTGTGCGTGGTTGTGACGATGAGCAGGCCACTCAAGCAGGCCATGAGTAAGATAATTAATAGGGGTTCCCAGCGCATCGAATCACCTCCGAAAGATGCTAACCATTTATACGTGTCGTTCAACATGTTCCTAGACTACCGCAGAATGACGTGTCTGTGGGAAAAATACCAGGGTTTTTAAGGCTTCTTTGGCCCTTTAGTAAATTCATAAGTTTTTGGGCAAGGAAACAGCACATTCTTTCGCGGCTTCGGTGTACGGCGTGGGAGATTTCGACTGAGAAAGTGGACGACGGGTGTCGCTGGCACTCTGTCTGCGTGGTATGATAACTACAAATTAATTGAGGAGGTGGCAGGTATGGATCAGTCAGATTATCAAAGTGAGTTGCGAGACAATCAAGCAAATTGGAACGACCGCGCTAAGGTCCACATGATCTCGGACTTTTACGATGTCGATCACTTGGTGGCAACCCCAAACGAAACGACGGTGACCGTTCAGCATGACTATGACGTTCTGCGGCAATGGCTACCTGACAACACGATTAGAGGTTGTGATTTACTCCACCTGCAATGTCACATCGGAACGGATACGCTGTCCTGGCAACGCCTCGGCGCTACTCACGTCACAGGGCTGGACTTCTCGCCACAGTCGCTAACGTATGCCAGAGAGATCGCACAACGAGCGCGGGCGGAAATTACATACGTGCAGGGCGATGCCCGCTTTGCCAGTCAGCGGATTCAACGAAAGTTTGACGTCGTGGTCACCAGTATGGGGACGATTACATGGTTGCCGAATCTGACGGACTGGGCCCAGTCGATTTCGGCGTTGCTGAAGGCTGACGGCACATTTATGATCCGCGATGATCATCCTTTTCTAAATGCCTTAGACTTCGAGTCGATGGTCGTTCACGCCGACTACTTCAACGACGGCATGCTGACCTACGAACAGGATGGCTCATATACCGACCATTCGGCCCATCGCGTGCAACATACGACAAATCACAATTGGAATCATGATTTTCAAGAAATCACCACAGCCTTCCTGACAGCGGGATTGACCATTGAATTTCTGGGTGAGTATCCGCGGACAGAGTGGCCAGCACTACCGAATCTGGTACAGCGTGACGGTTGGTTTGAACTGCCGGCCGATGCGCCGAAGATTCCCCTGACGTTTGCGCTGGTGGCGAAGAAGTCGGCTCGCGGGTAACTAGTTATGATCGTTCACGCCTAATCTGTCTGTTTTAGTGATCGTGTCGAAATTTAAACACGGGTACCATTAAGATTGCTGCAAATGGTACCCAGCTTAATACGCCAAAAACATTGAGAAAGGCGTGATTTAGGTGGTACTTCAGTGACCGGTGAATACGTTGCGTCACCTTAGTCAATTCGCGGTTAAGTTGGTGAACGCGTTGGGTGATCTTACGGTTCACCGCAATGGTGATGGACCGCTGCAACTGCTGCTTTGCGGACAGTGGAATGAGCGTCGCTGTAACGGCCTTTGCTGTGGATAGGCTGAGCAACTGTTGCTGATAGACCCGATGAACTTGTTGCTGTCGTGCGGCCGCAGAAACCGTGATGGTCGTTGGCTTGAATTTCGTCTTAGTGGACGTGACGGACGTGCTATTTGGATTGAGCCACCGTTGTAGCTTTTGATTGAGTCGATGCTGCTGCGTTGCTGTCACATTGGCCAACTGACTGACCTGAGTGTGAGCGACGGCCAGTGTCTCGCGCTTCGCATGGGTCACGTTGCTGGTGAGTAGTGTGGTAAAGACGGCAATTGCCAGAACCATTCCCACTTGTCGTAGGACGTTGGCCACACTTTGAGAATCGGTCAAGCGAGCGCCGTGAAAGTCTGCTACGGCAAGAATGTTCGCTGTGGCCGCAACTAAGCCGTAGCCTAACCCCAACAGAATATCGGCGATAATCAGTTGCCGATAGTTGCTACCCAGTGGAATACGCCCAAGTAAGACATAGCTGATACCCATCAGCAGGAAACCACTGGCAACAATCAGCTTGTTATTGACGTGACGAATTATCAGCGACGTTAGGATAACCGTCACCATAACCGTGACAGAATAGGGTGTCATCAACAGAGCCGCTGTGAGCTCGCTGGTGCCGTGAACACGGGTGAGAAAGGTTGGTAGAAGCACTGCTAGCCCACCCAGAAAGAAATTGCAGAGAACTAGCGCGAGGCTGGCACCATTAAAGTTACGACTCCGAAAGAGCTGCAAGTCGACCATAGGGTGTGCGGTATGCCGTTCCCAGGCCAGAAAAGTGATGAAACTAATCGTGGTCAGTGTAAACAGACTAACGATGGTCGTGGACTGCCAGCCCCAAGTGTTCCCTTTGATCAGGCCCAGTGACAGGCTGAAAAGTAAGACCATGCTGAGCAGGGCACCGAGCCAATCAATTTTAACGGTAACTGTTTTTTCGTGTCGCAGTGGCAGTACGAAACCAAAAACAATCAGGTCTAGAATGACTAACGGAACATTGATGAAGAAGACCCACCGCCAGCCCCAATATTGGGCAACAATCCCGCCGACAGTCGGGCCTAACGCAACGGCCAATCCCTGAACACCCGCCAATGCGGCAACGACTCGATTCCGGTTGGCTTGGCTGTTTAGGTCCAGGCCAATGACCATACTGGTGGGAATGATGGCAGCAGCCCCAATACTTTGAATAGCGCGGGCAACGAGCATCCAGGTAAGATTGGGTGATAGACCAGTCAAGAGTGATCCCAGGCCAAAGACGACTAAACCAGTAAAGACAAATTTATTTTGACCAAAGTGTTCCGCGAGGCGGCCGAACGGAATGATCAGTGTGGCGAAAATAATCGTGTAGACGTTGAGTGCCCAAGATAGTTCGGTCAGGCTTTCCCCAAAGGCTGACTGAATTTCGGGTAAAACGATGGTCATGATGGAAACGTCCATCATACATAGCAGGTTTCCGAGCAGTAAAACGGGTAAAACACCCTTTAGCTTGTTCATAGTGAGCTCCCCCTTTTGTGGCACATCTGTGACACCTTGACCTTAACAGCGTATACTGAGCACTACAAGTTCAAGTAGTTGCTGAAAGATAAGTGCTACACATGTGGGGGATTTGTGACAGGAGGTTAGGCACCATGAACGGACAGGAAAGACTGGCAGAACAGTCAAAGGCGTGGTTGGAGGCAGCTCTATTTGATTTGTTAGACGAACAGCCATACGCAGCGATTACGGTCACTGAGATTGCAGACCGGGCACAGTTGTCGCGGCGGACCTTTTACCGGGCATTTCAGGACAAGGATGCTTTGTTGGGTTATTATAACCAGGAGGTCGGGCAACGGTACTTGGCGGTCCTGCAACGCATTGATCCGCAAAATATGGTCTTTGAAGATGTGTTGACCTATTTCTTTGAGTTCTGGTGGCAGGAGCGTCAGCGGGTGAGTCGCCTGATTGCTCAGGGGCTCTTCGACCGTACGTTAGCTCAGATAACGCCGCAAGCGAGTGAAATCTATCGGGTCTTCCCAGCACCTTGGCATATAGCCGGGTCAACGGTGGAGACGGGCTACATCATGAGTTTTGCTATAGGGGGCTTTTGGAACGTCCTGAACACATGGCTGGTCAAGCCCCATCCAGAATCACCAGCAAAGATGGCCGCATTACTAACGGCTGGGCTAAAACGCCTGGGTGAGACTGGGGCATAGTTGGTTTTGGGATTGAAATGGAACCTTTAACAGTGTAAAAGGAATCATAATGCCTTGTTTTAGATATTTGAAGAAAAATGGAAGTATAATTCCATTTTGGAAAGATTTCTGTCTAAAAGGCATTATGTTTCCATTTGACTAGGACACAATTAATTACGTGGCGATTCTCACGGAAGAGGTGGGTGAGGTGTCACGAGCAGTTCGTGTCAATGAAATTGGCTGCGACCATCACGGTGAAAGACCCGTGATATCCGCTGAGAAGCGGGCGAATTTGAAGGAAAAAGCGGATACGCTGGATCTGGTTCTAGTGCTCAGTAGCCTTTACGATACCTGCTTGAGGCCAGTGAGAAGAAACTCACGACATGATTTAAGGGTGGGAAATAGGCCGTCTCCGGACTACTTATAGATTCTGATGAAGAATAGAGATAAAAATGTTGCCTTGTTGTACGCTATGCTGTACAATAATCTTGTTGAAATCAAATGTACAGAATCAAGTACAGGAGGAAAGTGAGATTATGGAAGCGACAACTTACAGTGATTTTCGTAAAGATTTGAAGAGTTACATGGATAAGGCTACTGGAGATTTCGAGCCTATTACGATTACTCGGAAGAATCGAAAAAATGCGGTTTTGATTTCAGAGGATGAATACAATAATATGCTTGAAAATCGGTATGTCCTAGAAAATCCTACAAATCGTGAATGGTTACAAGAATCTCTGAATCAAGCACAACGGAATCAAACAGTTCAACATGATCTGATTCAATTAGATGAGGACATTGATGGATAAGAAATTTACAGAGAATGCTTGGCAGGATTATTTGTGGTTATTGAGAAATAATAAGCGAGCCGTTAAACGTGTTAATTTATTATTGAAAGATGTGTCACGGACGCCCTTCGAAGGTATTGGCAAACCAGAACCATTGCATGGGAACTTCACGGGATATTGGTCACGGCGAGTTAACGAAAAAGATCGCTTAATCTATACAGTTACTGATGAAGTTGTGACGATTTTGGCTTGCAGAACACACTATAATGAAAAATAAGTTAGCAACAGTAAAGGAGCCATGACATCCGTCACAGCTCCTTTGTTTTAGAAATTTAGCCTTATTTGTTGCGGCGTGCTCGCCGACGTTCGTGATGATCATGATGATTTTCGGCTTGTAAGGCGGCGTTGGCGCGCATTTCTGCCGGATATTGGCGCTGAGCGAGTAACCAGACACAGCCTCGTTGAACGAGCAGCGTGACACCCAAGTAGAGCAGCAACGTCACTGAGCTGCCCGTCCACAAACGGTCGACGCCCAGATGACCGGCAATGCCGACTAACCACAGGACCACCGTTAACCAGTTACCTTGGCGCATAACGAGGCCAGCATCGTTGACCCAGAGATGATAAGACCAAGCCCGTAGCGCGGCAAAAATCAGTGCACTAGCGAGACTAAGACTCCCGAAGATCAGAGCTTGTTGCGGAGTGATGTGCAAATGCTGTTTCTGAAAGGCATCACCGATTGAGGCCATTCCCAACAGAATAACCAGAATAAAAAATTCTAGTTTGAAACGAATGACTCTCGGGGCGAGTTGTCGTTTGATGACAACGACTAAGAGCCAAGCTCCAAGGACGAGGTTGGTTAAATCTAAATTTTGCATGACTAACTCCTTCAATATCTACTGAATAATTTAGGGCAATTTCTGATTATACACCTTGATTTCGAAAAAATCGGTCAAATAAGTTTATCTCGAAAAGTTTTACAGCATACGCGATATGATTTTGCAAAAGGTCAGCCTCGAAATTCAGACAAATTGATTTATATAGAGACTCTTTGCGGTACTATTAAGAGGACAACTACAGAACGATAGAAGCGGGAGGCTATTTATGTTAAAAGACGAACAGATTGTCTGGGCCATTCATCAAATGGAAGACGACATTGGACCGGTGGGGTCGTCACTGGATGCGCGGACGCCCTTCCAGTTTTTGATCTCCGTTATTTTGAGCGCACAAGCTACGGACGTCTCGGTCAATAAGGTGACGCCAACCTTGTTCGCCAAGTATCCGAATCCTGCGGCGTTAATGGTGGCAGATGTGGGCGACGTTGAAACGATTATTAAAAGCGTTGGTCTATTTCACAACAAGGCTAAGAATATCATCAAGACCGCGCGCATCGTTCACGAGAACTTAAACGACGTGGTGCCGACTGATCGTAAGGGTATCATGGCCTTGCCCGGTGCCGGTCGGAAAACAGCCAACGTTGTTTTGAGCGACGTCTTTGGCCAGGAGACGTTTGCTGTGGATACCCACGTCTCGGCTATTTCCAAGCGCCTTCATTTTGTAGAGCAGTCGGCCTCACCTTTACAGGTGGAGAATAAGATTGTCAGCGTTTTGAATCCGGCAGAATTGCATCAGGCGCATCACACCATGATTGAATACGGCCGCAAGTATTCGATGAAGTTAGCACCAGAGAAGGAAGTTTGCCAGCTGATCATCGACTGTGACAAGTTGAACGAAGAGAATGAGGCAGAGATTTAGAAACGGGTAGCGGGGTGATGACTCTGGTATCGCGTAGACTAGTGGACCTGCGTTTGCTCAAAGACTCGGCGTATGTTACGGTTAACACAGTAAATAAGGACGAGGAGTGACGTTAATGAGTGTGCGAAATTGCCGTGAAGTGTCCGGCACGAGATCGTGCAAGTCATAGCAAATAGCAGGACCGACAAGCCAATAACTGAAGGTCTCTCCATGCTGTTTGCTGCAAGGAGAGCAAATGAATTTAAAGGAAATTACCCAATTAGATCAAATTTTAGCAACAGTTGCCACGTACACGCACAGTGATCGGGCAGCCAAAGCACTACAGGAAACGGCCAATCAAACCGAATTGACGGCTGTTCACACACAATTAACGTTAACGGCGGAAGCCCACCGGCTACTGGCCAACAATGTGACATTTACTTATTTTGACCTAGATCAACTAGCGGCGTTGCAGGCCAAGCTTGATCAGGGCCTCATGTTGAACGCGCAACAGCTAGACCAGATCAATCACTTTTTGATTAATTTGCGGCGGCTAAAGGCCATCTTGCACACACACCAGCAGTTAGCACCACATCTGGCAGCGTTCATGCAATCCACCGCGCAATTGGGAAGTCTTCAACAAGAGCTGGAGCACATGATCATCTACGGTCAAATTGCCGACAACGCGACGCCGGAACTGGCCGAGATTCGTGGGAAAGTTGTAAAGCAACGCCAACAGGTTCAGACGGCGCTGACACAGTTCGTTCAGAAGCATCCCCGTTCCGTACAGAGTAACCGGCTGATCACGCGAAATGAGCGGGTTTGCGTGCAGCTCAAGGCCGGTGAAAAGAACCGATTCAAGGGGCAGGTCATCGATCAGTCGGCGACCGGTTCAACCATTTTCTTCGAGCCAGCCACGGCAGCTAAGAAGGGCGCTGTCCTCGCAGAACTCATTGCCGATGAAAGTGCTGAAGTCTACCAATTGCTAGTAACTTTGACCGGGGACGTACTGGATAACTGGGACGCGTTGACTAAGAATCAGGAGCTACTCAGCCAGTTCGACCAAATCATGGCACGTGGTCAGTACGGATTGGAAACGGCCAGTCGTTTACCCGAGCTAAATACGGATCAGCACATTAAGATCGTTGCGGGCCGTCATCCCTTGCTCAAGAACGCTGTACCGCTCGATATTGAGCTGACGCCGCAGCAGGGACTGATGATCACTGGAGCCAATTCGGGTGGGAAGACGGTTGTCTTGAAGACTATCGCGCTATTTGCCCTGATGATTCAGGTTGGCCTTGAGTTACCGACTGCTGCTGGAACCCAGATGGCAGTCTTCAGTCAGTTTTGGGTCGACATCGGCGATAACCAAAGTATTACGGCTCAACTGAGTACGTTTGCCGCTGAGATGACGACGCTGGTTGATATGACGGATAATATCAAGGAGAACGCGTTGGTCTTACTGGATGAAATTGGGAGCGGGACTGATCCGGAAGAAGGGTCTGCACTGAGTATCTCGATCATCGAATATCTTCGTCAGAGAAAGGCAACCATCATTGCGACGACCCACTTTAGTGCGATCAAGGAATATGCCGTTGATTGCCCGACGTTTATGACGGCCACGATGGCCTTCGATCCGCAGACGTTGGAGCCAACGTATCGCTTGTTGCTGAATCAGGTCGGCGCAAGTGAAGCAATCTGGCTGGCCGAACGCTTAGGCTTGGCGCAACCAATTCTGGATGCCGCACGCCAGCGACTTGTTACGAAATAAATTAGACTGAAATTCAAATATATAAGGCTCATCCATCGTTGTTAGAGCGATGAATGAGCCTTTATTCGTGTAGATTAGATCTCTGTTTCGAATCTATTATTGACGAATCCAGTTCGGACGCCAACAGCTAAGTGGGTATATACGATAACCATTGTCGCGATGACACGGGCATGTTAAGGTTGGGAAAAGTCGGCGCTTGAGATTCAGTCAGGTGAGATATTTGACTAAACTAAATGTGGTCGTGCCACTAAGAAAAGCTTGGTCAATGTGGTTACCACTAAGACGAGTTGAAGAATGAAATCAGCTTCGTTCAGAAAGTGTCGGTCGTGGGTGGAGGCAAAGAGGTCGAAGTGAAACGTCAGCGTTACCAGGGAAAGGAAACCGATGACTGCCAAGGCAACGGGTTTAAACAAGACGATTGTAAGTCCTATCAAAATTAGCGTGGATCCAAATAAAAGATACTGTGCGGTTGTGTTTTGTCGAACCATACGCATAATTATCCCCTCCAGAAATAACTTATTTCAGCGAAAGGTACACCCAATTTAACGTCCGTATCGTATCATTACCTTTGAAGTAAGGCCACGCCAAAGGACTGGAATGTTAAAGTTAGTTTTCAGGCATAACGAAGGCCTGACCCTTTGGACGGATGTGTCAAGGTGCTAGTAGCTGGGGTTCACCGACAGTGACTGCGCTTAAACAGCCAGAACAGGCCACCGACAATCACCCCAACTAATAGGGCACGAACGCCCCAGCCAATGAGCCATAGTGAGAGAAGTTGTGGGAGCAGGTGATTCCAATCAATCGTTAATAACATTCTTGTCAAGCCTCCTGATTGTAGGTTAATAGAATTCGTCCGGCCGCGTGTTCCGACAACAGGTGGTGTTGCGCTGTCTTGACAGCGGTGAACGGGAATTGCTCGTGGATTACCACTCTGAGTTTGTGTTGGGCGAGTTGCGTTAGTAGCCAACGGTAATCACTCGGAGTAATGGCACCACTTACGAAACTAAAGGACTGCTGCGGTCGTGCGCGATACTGTTGCTGCGCCAATGAAAGAATCTTGACTGGCCCCAACGTAGCCGTCAGTTGGTCGAGCAGTGCGGTTGAACCGGCCAGATCAATCACCTGGCTAACGGCAGGTGCCTCAGCTAACTGCTGGTCGAGTGGGAGATCATAGTCGAGCACCTGTTCCGCACCTAATGTTTGCAAAAGCTTGTGACGGCTGGAATGGCCAATGGCGATGGTGTGCACACCAAAGAGCTGCGCCAGTTGTAGAAAGTAAGTGCCAACGCTGCCGCTCGCGCCAGTGACTAAGGCAGTTTCGCCAGCTCGCAGTTGACTCTTCTTGAAGGCAAAGTAGGCAGCATCCGCACCACCGATGAGCGTGGTCGCGTCTGCCAGCGAGACATTCTGCGGAACCGGAAACAAGAGTGGTGGCAACGTCGACAGGATTTGTTCCTGATGACTGCCGGTTGGTTGGATGCCGATGACGGGACGATTTAGCAACTGAGAGTTGCGTAGCCCACCGACCTCACGAACGATGCCACCAAAGCCGTAGCCGACGACAATTGGTAATTTGACAGGGCGCAAGGCTTTTAGCTGTCCCGTCTCCGTGAGAATGTCGTAGGGCATGATGGGTGTGTAGCGCGTTTCGATACGAACGGCCAGCGGATTTAGTCGGGGTATCGGGCGTGACGTTAAGGTTAGCGCATCGATACCTTGATAGGACGTTTGTGTGATGGCATGCATCAGTCGTTCACCGTCCAATCCGATTCGGCAAGGGCGACCAATGCCGCTAGCTTTTGTGCAAAAGCGTGCTTGGCAATGGGGGCTAGCAGGTTGAGTGGAACAAGGTTCCCAGCAGTAGCGGGTACGGTGAGCGTTTCCGTGAGGGTTGTCTGGTTATCATCCCCAGATAGCGTAAAAGTTAACTGATAAGCGAGGTTTCCGCCCTGACTGCGGTAAATGACTTGGTTGGCTGACGCGGTAACAGTCAGATGTTCGTGCGTATTGAGTGCGGGTGCTTGCCGAGTGATGTCGACGCCATTGCTTACCGCGGCGATCTGCGTAATCTCGTTGTCCCAAAGGCGCAAAGTTTCTGGATTGCTAAGAATTGTTTGTAGTCGCTGCTGGGGTGCACGGGTGAGTACGTGGTTTTGAAATAGGATTTCTGACATAAAAAGGCCTCCTTGATTGGATGGCCTTACTTTAACCGATAATTGTTTGCGTTAAAAATCAGGATGCTGATACTTTCAAAATTTTTTCGGTACTTGCTCGTGAAAGAGATCCGTTAAGAATTGTTGCTTTTGACGTGCGTCGGTAGCTTCGTTCTCACGCCCGGCACGATCGGCAATTTTCGCCAGCAGGCGATAGCTGTTGGCCAGCATATAATGAGAATTGCGGGCAGTGATGTAGTCAATGCCCGCTAGTAATTGCTGGGTAGCCAGCGTGGCGTCTTGTAAAAAGTACGCGGTTAACGCGGCGAGGTAGAAGATGATGTTGCTGTTCTCTTCGTAGGGGGCTTGTTCAATGGCGGCGAGTGCCTGATCGCTCAATTGGGTGGCGCTGTGGCGGAGGCCCTGTTTGGCTTGAACGGTGGCGAGCGATGCCATGGCTAGGCGGGTCAGCATTGTAGGCATGCGTTCTTCTGTCATGGTCATCGCAAATTGCAGGTTCTGCTTGGCGTCATCCAGTTTGGCATCAACGTGTAGCTGGGCCACGCCAAGGTAATAGTAATAGGCCTGGGTCTGTTGTGCTGTGGTCACGGCGGCGATTGTCTCGGGTGCGGATAAGAAATCCCGGAGCTCCTGATAACGGTGTTGGTTGCAGAGCGCCTGCATACGTGTGTTCAGGTCGTCATCTCCACTGATGGCAAAGTCGGTAGCTAAGCTGATCTCATCGAGTGAGATGGCTAGTCGGCGGCACAGTGCGACCAGCAATTTTGCATTGGGCGTGTACCGATCATTTTAAATTGCCGATAGCATGGATTGGGCACAGATGCCGGTCGCGACATCCTTCTGTGAGCGGCCTTGTTGCTTGCGAACGCGTTTGAGCGTGGTTCCGAGTGACATTGTGATTCCCTCCTCTGGTCGATAGTTTACGTTAAATTTACACAGCTTGCGTTGAGAATGCTAGTGAGAAGGTCGTGATTCGCAAAAATCACGAGTAACTACTTGCGTTAAAGAATAAGTCTAGTAGGATAAGGGTTATGAAAAAACAAGCGCAGACAACTGAAGAGAGCATCAAAGTCTTTAAGGCACTAGCTGATCCAATTCGTTTGGAAATCGTTAAGTATCTGAGTCAACTGGCCCACGAGGTTTCTTGTGGCGAGATCAGTCAGGCGATGCAGATTAGCAAGACGTCCGGTTCGTACCATTTTAAAATTTTACAGGAGGCGGGTTTGATCACGGTGCGGAAGGTAGCACGTGAAAAGTATGTTATTTTAGACCGGTTGACTTTTGATCGACACCTAACCCATTTCTGGCAAAGCCTATAACCGGTTAGACCACTGGAGAGACGCTCATTATGAGTGCCCCTTTTTAGATTTAGCATCTTGTCAGTAGCTTCCGGCAAGGATTAATTCTCCGAGTAAGTGTTATAAATGGATTTCGTATGTACTAGAGGATATAATGTATGTACATAAAGTGAAGGAGCGACTTGTCATGATTAATCCAGAAGATTTAAATGAATCGGTAAAGCTTTTTAAGAATGGAAATTCCTACGCTTTTCGACTCTCAAAAAAGGATCGTGAATTTTTAAACGTTGATGGAGAAACAACTTTTGAAAAGATTATCTCTCCTGATGGAAAAGAAGTTACCTTTAGAAAGGTTGAAAACGTTAGGCCAAATATTTTAGAAGCTGCTAATGATCTGTTTGATGAGCACGCTGATTTAATGAAACGACTAGAAGACTTATGATCTTTTTGACTAAAGAAGAATTTATAGAAATTAATAAGCTGGTTTTAGATCACGCGCAGAGTCAGTCATTTGGCATACAATATCCACAAGGGTTAGATATTGTTGTTGAACAGCCGCAACAAGTAATCTTTGGCAAAGAACTCTATCCCAACATCTGGATTAAGGCGGCATTCATCGTACAAAAGATAACAAAAAAGCATATTTTTATGGATGGCAATAAACGAACGGCGCTCTTGTCAGGATTGACTTTCCTAAAGATTAATGGGTATAGATTGGGCTTCAGTGATGCTGAAGGTGAGAACCTAATATTAAGTGTTACAAATAGTCCAGATAATGAAGAAATTATGCTTACCTTAGCGGAGTGGTTAAAGAAGCATCAGTCTTAATCCTCTTTTTAGATGTTATATATATTTCACAAAGGTCTATATTACAGATCAGATAGTCGATTTTAAAATTTTACAGGAGGCGGGTTTGATCACGGTGCGGAAGGTAGCACGTGAAAAGTATGTTATTTTAGACCGGTCGACTTTTGATCGACACCTAATCCATTTCCGGCAAAGCCTATAACCAGTTAGACCACTGGAGAGACGCTCATTATGAGTGCCCCTTTTTAGATTTAGCATCTTGTCAGCAGCTTCCGGCAATGGTATGTTTACATAGTTCAAAGATATTTGAACTATATGCCAATTACGGGAGATGGGGAAATGACAGGGGAAACAGTAAGTTCGAGATGGATACTTGCACTGACATCGTTAGGCTTTTTCATGGCCATGATGGATGCGATGATTGTAACGACAGCGTCGACGGCGATTCGTACGGATTTTCAGATTTCGGTGAGCACGTTGCAGTGGGCACTGAATGCCTATAACATTACGATTGCGGCAGTTTTACTGGTCGGTGTCTCGCTAGGAGAACGCTGGGGGCGCCGCAAAATTTATAACTGGGGAATTCTGATTTTTACAGTTGGCTCAGTCCTCTGTGCTTTGGCCAGTGGCATTGGGTGGCTGATTCTTGCTCGAATTGTTGAGGGCCTGGGTGCCTCGGTCATGACGCCGATGTCGATGGCTATTCTCACCAATGCCTTGCCGCCGGCGCAACGGGGACGGGCGTTAGGCATCTGGAGTGGCATTGGGGGCTTGGCCCTGATTGTCGGTCCCTCGCTCGGCGGGCTCATCGTCGCAAAATTAGCCTGGCAATGGATTTTCTGGATCAATGTGCCGATTGGCGTTGTAGCTATCTGGCTATCAAGACGTCACTTACCAGAGATCCACGGGCAAAGCAATCCGATTAACCTAGTTGATAATGTCTTAATTATTGTTGCAATGGCCGGTGTTATTTGGGCGTTGTCGGCAACAACGAGTAGCTCGAACCTTGCCCAATTAGAGATCGTCTTCATCATCGCGTTAATCAGCTTGGGGTGTGGTGCCTGGTTCATTTGCCGTCAGGCCCACGAAACTTTACCGATGATGCCGTTAAGCCTGTTTCAAGAAAGAACTTTTACTGGGGGAAATCTCGCCACGGCTTGCCTGTATGGCTCAATGTACGGCGTGGTCTTCTTCCTACCGCAATATCTACAGGCCAGTCAACAAAGCACAGCGCTAGTTGCTGGAATGGAGCTGTTACCATGGACGGGGACATTGGTCGTCGTTGCACCGTTTGCAGGACGGGCCGTTGATCGGTTCGGTGAGCGCTGGATTGCCACGTTAGGACTGCTTTGCCAAGGCGTTGGCTACCTGCTAATTGCGGTGTTTATACATAAAAATTACGGGTGGTTCGTCTTACCACTAATGTTGGCGGGCGTGGGATTGTCAATGGCGGGACCAGCCCTGCAAAAATCTGTGATTGGTGCGGTGCCACGGGTAATGATTGGTAAAGCCTCCGGAATTTACAATGTCTTCCGATTGTTGGGCGGTGCCCTGGGGACAACGCTTGCCGTAATGATCTTTTACCAGTTCCGCGGCGCTAATTTTTCCGGTGGATTTCAAGCAACGATGGTGGGAACGGCAGCAATCTCGTTACTGGGAATCGTTTGGTCAAGCCGATTGCGTGTAGAACAAAGAGAAAATATGTAAAACTAGTCTGATGTGGTTTGAACGCCTCCGCAAATAGCGTATGATAGAAATTAAGCTGAAAGATTCCTGAAGGAGGCCATCAACATGGCAGATGTCTTACTAGTCATTGATCTTCAAAACGGTGTTTGTTACGGTGAACAAACCGCTGTGAATATGCCCCAAGTCATTGCGGGCGTCAACGCGAGAATTGCGGCGTACCGCAAGGCTAAAAAAGCCGATTGTCTTTGTCCAGCATACGGACGAAGACTTGGTTAAAGGAACCCACGATTGGGAGTTAATTCCCGAACTGGATTATCGCGACACGGATCCCTTAGTTTCTAAGAATCATGCGAATGCTTTTTACCACACCAATTTACGGCGCGTTTTGACGAGCTTTGCCGCCGAGTCTTTGGAAATCTGTGGCGCGCAGGTCGAATACTGTGTTGACACGACAACTAAGGTGGCACATGGTATTGGCTACGACTTACAAATGACGCGGGGGTTAACAACCACCGTAGATAATAAGTTTATGACGGCCGAACAGACCATTGCCTTTTACGAAGGCATTTGGAATCATCGGTTTGTGACAATGTTAGAGGCTTAACGACGCAAACTCACTGCAAATGGCGGTGAGTTTTTTTGTTCCATTTAATTGTAAAATTGAGTTGTCTTAGCGTTACACGAGGGGCTTATACTTGAGCTATGAAGTCAATTCGAATTTTGACCTTGGGGGGAGTGTTATTATGATGAAAAAAAGATTACTAACGTTCATGGGTATCGGACTACTTGTGCTGGGACTATCAGCTTGTGACACGGGCAATAAGCACACGACCACCGCTTCCGACCTACCTAATTCCGGTAAGTATGAACCAACGCTATTTTTCCATGGCTGGGGAAGTAGCTATCGTGCAGAAGAACAGATGGCCCAATCGTTGGTAAATGCCGGTCTGACGAAGACTATCGTGCGGGCAACTGTTTCGAAACATGGAAAAGTTACCTTGTCCGGTCAGTTTCGGAAGGGGGATTATCACCCAATCGTCGAGGTAGGATTTGAAGACAATCGAAATTCTAATCCGCGTCAGTGGGGCCGCTGGGCTGAAGCAACTGTGATTAAGCTCCAACAGACGTTTCAGACGAAGAAACTCAACATGGTCGGTCATTCAATGGGGAATATGGCAATCATGTATTATCTCCTAGACAACTCGCATAAACTACCCAAGCTTCAGAAGCAGGTTGACATTGCTGGGCACTTCAATGGCATTCTTGGAATGGGTGATGAGCCAAATCAAATGGCGTTGCAGCCAGATGGTAAACCGGAAAAGATGCAGGCTGATTATAAAGCCTTGCTGCCACTGCGCCAAACGTACCCCAAGCATCAGATTGCCGTACTGAACATTTACGGTGACAAGAACGACGGGTCTCATTCGGATGGTTCCGTCAGCAATGCTTCTTCAAAGTCGTTGCGGTATTTGATTGCTGGTCGGGCTAAATCCTATCAGGAGCGGAAGATTGTTGGGCCGAATGCCCAGCACAGCAAGCTTCATGACAATGCGCAGGTTGATAAGTTGTTGATTGATTTTCTGGAGAATTAGTCGTGGGTCCAGACTGAGCTTTAATTAATCTTGCGACTTAAAAAAAGTCTGCGGAGTAGCCGCAAGCTCATAGATATTTTGTTGGCACACCTTGTTATCTTAGTGGGCGTGCCTTTTTACATTACCTGATTCAATGTGAAACGTGCCACCAGCTGGCCCAGATATCGTGGTGACTCAACAAATCCCCGTTTGACCCAGTTGACCGTGATATTAATGACGGCACCAGAAAAGTATTCTAGATAGTACGGTTCGTTTAGACGTGAGCTGTGCCCACCGATACGGTCTTGCTTGATTAGCAATTGAAAAACGGTTTGGAACGTTTGTAGAAGAACGTCTAGTTGGCCATTTTTAATCAAGAGCTGATAAGTTTCAGCCTCTAACTTGGTATTCTCGAAGTAGTACATCATTAGGTCAGCGAGTTCAACTTGAGATGTCCGTGGTAGCCGCCGCAGGTAGCTGAGCATATTTTGTGTTTGGTACGCGATGATAATTTGATCGAAGCTTTGATAGTGCCGGTAAAAGTATGTCCGAGAGACTTGAGCCCGGTGGCATAGCTCGGTGATAGAAATAGTCGCCATGGGTTTTTGCATCATCAGCTCCAGTAGTGCTCGGTAGATGGTCGTCAAGTTTTGTTGTTTGCGGTCCTGTGGATTCATGGGTCACAACATCCCCCTTTCTGTAACCTAAATCTAGTTTATCGTGAGCCATGCTCGTAGACTAACGATAACACTTGGGGAGGGGATCTTATGTTGAAAAAATCCACGAAGTTAGTTGGGACAATGGCCATTGGTATTTTCCTATGTATGCTGGATACGACGGTCATGAACATTGCGTTACCAGCAATTCAAACGGGGTTATCGACCAGTTTGGAGCAGCTCTCATGGGCGCTCAATTTGTATACCATCTTGTTTGCAAGTTTAACGATTCCTTTGGGCCGGCTAGCAGAAATTCACGGCCGTAGTCGTTTTTACATCTTTGGTCTAGTGTTATTTCTAGTCGGTTCACTATTTTCTGGATTATCAGCTAATGTAGTGTGGCTAATTGTGGGTCGGGGAGTTCAGAGTCTGGGAGCGGCAATCATCTTTCCAGTTAGTATGACAATTGGTATTCAGAGCGTGCCTATGGAAAAGCGAACTAGTGCGATTGCAATGCTAGGCGTCACGCAAGGATTAGCGGCAGCCATGGGGCCAACGATTGGCGGGATCATGACGCAGTTCTTTGGTTGGCGTGGAATATTCTTGATCAACGTGCCGTTTACCTTGTTCTCACTCGTGCTTTGCTGGCAGCTGTTCGATCTGCATGAGAGCAAGCCAGTCAAGGAACGTTTAGATATTTTGGGGTCACTACTTTCAATGATAATGTTATTCAGCCTGACTCTGTTGTTGGTCAAGGGGAGTGACTGGGGGTGGACGAGCGGAAAGTGTCTGGGACTTGGCCTACTGAGTGTCGCCGCACTAGCTACTTTTATTATGGTCGAAGCACATAGCCAACAACCTATGGTGCCACTGGCTCTATTCAAGGACAAACAGTTTGTCGGGTCAGCAATTGTGACCGTGATGTCAGGCGTCTTTCTGGTTGCACTATTAGTCTTGATGCCGAGTTTCTTTACAAAGGTTCAAAATAAGGGCGAGCTCCTGGCGGCATTGATGATTACCCCTGCCTCACTCATGATCTTCATCTGGTCACCCATCAGTGGTTTGCTGTTATCCAAAGTGGGACCGCGGATCGTCATTTTGATGGGCAGTCTGTCTATGATTGGGGGTTACGTGGCTCTTAGTCAAATGAATCCCAATGTCTATTGGCAGGTCTGTGTGGCAGCAATCCTAGTGGGGGCAGGCTATGGCATCGTGATCGGACCAATTACGGTATTGGCGGCCGGCGATTTCACCGGCAACCTGCTAACGGCTTCACAGAGTGTTATTGGTGTCTTCCGACAGATTGGGACATCCCTAGCCGTGGCCATCTTTGTGTCGGCACTGTCTGCGAATCTAGTAACGGCGAAAACCAACATTTGGACTTTTGCGCAGGACAGAGTCGAGGCTCTATCGGTCACGGATAAGGTGAAGCGGGACACGTTGCTGCAGGTAAAAACGCAGTTAGCAACGGAGAAAACACCTGCACAGCAACAGACAACGTTCATCGGTAAGACGAAAACACAACGACTGATCCGCTTAAATTATCAGGAAGCCTTGCGAAAAAATGAGTTGAGCCAAGCGCCGACTACCGTTAAGAGGAGCGTCTACCGGCAGGTTAGCCAGGCCGTTACAACGCAGGTCTCTCGGGACAACAGGACCTTGACTCCGGTAGTTGCGACAATCAAGAGCGAAACCAAGCAGCAATTAACACAAGCCTTCTTGCGGCCATATCGATTGGCGTTACCATTTACGTTCGGCATGCTATTGACAGTATTTCTGTTTAGAAAACGCCGGGATTATCTGAGTCGAGACTAAATTTTGGTGGGCGTCTGGGATTGTCGAGAATCTCAGACGCTTTTTGCTGGCCGATGATATGAGGTGTCAAAAAGTCTTTACATTTAGTGTCAAACATGTTTGACTAAAGGTGTCAAATAAGTTTGACATAGGAAGGCGGGAACCATGCAAAATAGTATTGCCATTCGGCGCAAAACACTAAAACTATCCCAGGCAGAGGTGGCACAGCTAGCAGCCGTGACGCGGCAGACAATCAATGCCATTGAAAACGATAAGTATGATCCGTCGCTAAGTTTAGCTTTTAAATTGGCACAGATTCTAAATACATCAGTAGATGATTTGTTTGACTATCGATCGGAGGGAAATGCCAAATGACACGTGCTCAAAGAATCGTTCGCTTCACATTTTGGATGAATAATCTTTTCTTATGCGTCAGTGAGGAGGCATACATATGGAAATGACAAAAGAGGCCCTCATTGCATTTTGTAGCGTGGGCAAGAAGGTAAGTGTTGATGAACCATTTAACGCCCCGGGCCGTCGCAATCGGATTGTTTTCGACGCACTACGACACACGGCCAGCAAGAAAATATTTGGGTTGGTCTATGAGAAAAAGGACACTTTGTATCTTGATTTGAAATGTGACCCTGCAAGAATTGATGAGCTGGTTAACACGATGCCTTACATCCTGCCGGGACAGCATTTCACGAAACAACACTGGATTACCTTGGATATTAACCAGTTATCGTCAAAGTTAATCTTGGGGAAGCTCATTGAAGCGAGCTACCAACTGACTGATTAATGTCAGCTTGAACTTAGTGTGATACCACAAAAGAAATTCGTAAACTAAACGCACAACAAAATGACTAACTCCGTGAGATTGTACAGAGTTAGTCATTTTGTGTCAGCCCACCCTAATTAGTAAAAGGTTGTGGGTGATTTAATTTTTGAAAATTCTTATCAGTCAGCTTGACCAGACCACTGCCAACTACTGGGATACCGGTCAGCTTGGCATAATGGTAATTTGAATAGACCTGCATGGTGAGGGTGAAATCATTGCGTGCGTGGTGCATCACGTACCGGTAACTGGGTTTAGCCATCCGTGGGACCTTGCGATTAGACAGGTGATGATAATCTTGCGGAATATTGGCCACGATGGTGTTGCTCCGCTGGCCCGTTGCCGCATAGACCCGGTGATGCTGGGCGTTATAGATCTTAAGGCTGTTGGTACCGTGAGTTGTCCTGCTGGTGTTCGTGCAGCCACCCAAGATAATTGCAGATAGACTCGCTAGAAGCAATGTTGCTCTGCAATGCATAGGATTTGCCCTCCTTAAATGTTCTGACAATTAACTACTATGTTAATAGTATAGCACACCTCAAAATACGTCGAGCACAAGGTTAGCGCCATAGCCAACCGCCAATAACCGGACAGGTAGTTTTCAAAATTTAGGATAGAGAAAGAAACTCGACCCTAGTCAATCAAGGCTTAAAGCACCTCAAAAAGTGAATAAGGAAAGTAGACGACTATGGCTAGACTCCGGATGGAGGCCTAGCCATAGTCTTAGTAATAGAATAGCTGAAAATCTTCAGCTGTTTGTACAAGGTTTGCTCTAAGCATCCCCTTTTTCAGCCAAATGTTTGAAGGTGGTTGAAAATAATTATATAGTGAAACTGCAATTTTATAGGCACTCACGACCTAATCTAAACAGCGGCTAGGCAGTCTTTTTTTCCTTTCTGATCAGCGTTGATCCATACATGACGGCAATTGAAGCTAGGCCAAGGTAAAGCAGGGCCATCATGGATGATCCAGTTATGGAAGCATCCCGAATATACATTTGATTTGTGATGAGGTCGTTGGCAAAGCGGATGGGTGTGATGTCGTAAACGTAGTTGTGGTAAAAAGGACTCAGCATTTGTGGAATAAATGTGATTACACCCATCGACCCAATCCAAATGACGAGCAGCAGAGGCCACCCTTTTAGGCCCAATAAATCGAGAACGGCTGACTGCAAGGCATAGAAGACAAACGCAATGAATCCCATCAATAAGAGGAAGTTCTGTGGATCGTGAACGGGAACCGAATAGCAAACTTTGATGAAGAAGTAAATGGAGACAGCAATTACCGTGGCAATTGCTATTCCGGAGATCAATTGGCTTGTAACACTGGTGATGGATAGCCGGCCATCGCTGCGGTTCATTTCATTTTTGCTGTGGTCGCGCCAATTCAGAAGGCTGAAAATGAGGCTTCCAAGCCAGCAAAAAATGGTTATCAAGAATGGCGCCATCCCACTGATCTCTTTGGTTGAAACGGAATTACGCTTCGTCATCGTGGCGTTTATTGGCGTCTGAAGACTTGACCATTCCTGTGACGTCAAAGTTAAGCCGGACTTAGTAGCGATACGGTTATACTGATTAGTGATCTTCTGATTTAGTCGATTGGTCATCTCAGGTAATGCCGTCATTAAGACGTTTGCAGCGGTCACATTACTTCCTTGACTGACATACAGAGAAATTTTTGCTTGTTCAGGTAATTTGCTAGTCAAAGAACCTGCGACTACCTTTTGTTGTTGGAATGGTTGCGTTTCAGTTAACGCTGGTGTCTTGGCTGCTAGAACATCTAGTTTCTTAGTGATAACTTTGCCTTTTAAATAACGGGTCTGCTGATTAATGGCTTGGGTAAACCCGGAATTAATGACGACAGCACCGTAGTATTTTCTCTCTGCAAACCCTTTAGTTAGGCTACTGGTACGCTTAACCTTTACCCATTTGATTTCGGCATTCTTTTTGCGACTCTCATTTTGCAAAGTCTTGACAACGTTCTTGGTATCCTTCCCCTGGTCATTGACGACCAGAGCCAATGGAAGGTGATGAAGCTTAACGGTACTTCTTGCCCCAACTTGTGCGAAGGCGAATAGTCCAATGATGATAATTGCGGCCAACATGCCTAGCCAAATATTCTTCCGCTTGAATACATTAAGCATTTTAATTACCTCCTCTTGAATCTATAAGTAGCATAAATGTATTTTGCATTTAAAAGAATGGTCAGGTTAAGTGTCTCTGTGTTTTAAATGGACAAAGTATAAATTTGTGGGGCGTAGGGTTACAAAAACACAAAAAGTGGTAATAGAGGGGGAAATCACCATGACCGACTTGAGAATTCAAAAGACCGAAAAAATAATTTCTTCAGCGTTCATCGATCTGGTAATTGAAGAGGGGTTTGATAACGTCACTGTTAAGGATATAGCCACCCGTGCAATGATTAATCGAAAAACTTTTTATGCCCACTACCAAGACAAGTTTGCTCTGGCTGACGTTATCTTGCAGAATATTCTGCTGTGGTTAGATGAAACGCTACAAAAGAGAGTTACACTACTGAAGCAAGAGATTCCTTTAAGCCATGCGGTGACGAAATTAGAGTCGGAGCTTCAGGAATTAATGGTGAATTGGCGCAGGCCAATCAATGCTTTGATGACGATTCCGGAAACGAAAATGCAGCTATTGACCGGCGCTCAGCGTACTTTTAGTGAGCAATTTCGCGTCTTTCTTAAGCGCCCAGCGTCAGAGTTAGAAACTGCTGTGATTGGAAGTACCATGTTAGGCCTGATAACTTATTATTTGCAGGCAGATGACTTGCCATCCCGCGATGAGCTCCAACAACTGTCTACTAGTTTGACATTGATTTTTGGAGAATAAAGGTTGCTTCTCTCTAGACTGTCTAGCTCTGATAGGCGGGAATTACTTGGTTTCATGCGCAATAAATAGCCTCGCACAAGCTCACAGTTTGAGAATTGTTAGCTTGTGCGAGGCTATTTGTCATTACAACGGTAAGATTTTCACTTGGTTTACGCTTACAGCTGAATTGTTTTACATTTTTTCCAGCCCATGCCGCTGTTCCTCATCAATGATATGGGTATACAGTCCAGTCGCACTGGTTGAGTTCTGTCCCAACTGGGTGGCCACGAGTTGTTCATTTTTGGTGGCGAGGTAGAGTTTTGAGGCTAACGTGTGGCGGAGCTTATGCGGCGTGATGCGGACCTTGAATGCCGAGGAGTATTTGGCTACCATTTTTTCCATGGAGTTGGCTTGCATGCGCGAGGCTTGACCGCGATAACTACTGAGAAACAGGGCGCGGTCACTACTGGTGGCGTGATAAATCGCCGATCGGTGGTCAACGTAGTCTTGAATGTAGGGCAATGTCCACGGGGCGATGGGGACTGTATCCCGTTGACCACCCTTGCGGACTACCCCGATCGTACCCGTCTTCAGATTCAAGTGGCGTAGGTCAGCATTTGCGGCTTCTGAGACCCGCAAACCGCTGCCCAACAGGAGGGCGTTGATGGCTAAATCCCGCTGTTTATCCCGGTGAAAGTACCGTTTCTTAGCCGGTGACAACAGGCCTTCGTATTTTTCGTCGATAAAGGCCAGGTAATCATGATCCGTATTGCCCAGCATGAGCTTGGTCTTCAAGTTGGCTGCCCGGGTCGCGTAGGTCTCACTGGTTCGGACTAGGGCAATCTTGTGCATCACGTTACGGTCGAAGTAGGCCTCACCGTGCTCGTCTTCGGTATCTTCCGTCAGGTACTTGAAGAGCGATGAGAGGGCGTTTAACGAGCGATTGATGGTTGGATGGGTTCGACTGCCAGGGGCGCCTGTGAGCTTGGTTTGGTTCAGCAGGGCGGACTTGTATAGCTCAACGGTTTCTTTCTTTAAGGTAGCCAACACCTGAATATCGATGTCAGCGGGGCGGCTGGCCGGCGTTAAGCCTTCACTGATCAGCCAGTTGAAGAAGCGCCGGTACTCGGTTAGATATTGGTAAAGGGTGGCTGGGGACAGGGGAACGGTCGCTTTGGCCTGATAGTATTCCTGGACGTACCAGGGCGCGGTGGCCAGTTCTTCGTTAATTAACTTTAAGTAATGTTGCTTCTCCATAGAGGTGGCCTCCAAACGTATGTTCTCATATTTTATATGATACCGGTGACTGACCAAATTAGCAAGTCCCCCGCCTTAATTTTAGCTATTACTATCTTTAAAATATTTGTTTTAATGAAAGTAGTAGCTTGAACGGTACCGGTATGACCTGAGGAGCTGGTCAGCATGTTCGGGTTAGAATGCTTGTGAGGACTATTATATAAGCTTTCTGAGCAGTATTTGAGCTATAGTTTATGTTGATACGCATTACTTTATAGTACTTTCAAAGATTGTAAAAGCCGCCAATCACTGCTATATCAACGTTTGTTGGACACTTAAGTTAGCAATTACATTCTAAACATGTCGTATGAATTCAGCAATCATCGTAAGCTCAATCACTGTGGTAACAACGTTTTAGGCCCATCAAGGTCGTCACATGTGCCTAATTATAAGTTAGTCAGGAGAAAAAGCTGAGGTCCACGTTGGCAATTAGAGTTATCAGCAATACTTGCTGCATGTGTCCGTTAGGCTTTTTAGAATCATCCAGTCAAGTCATTTGATTAAGATCTGTGATTGCCATCACCGAGTCAGACAGCAATTACATTCGGATTGCCGAATGGTAAATCGTGTTTATCTGGACTTTTAGCTTAGGAACCAACAGCAATGACGCCATGCCAAGTGTTATCGGAATCTACCGGCATCACGTGATTTTGGACGTTGATTCTAAGCACACGTTCAGACTTTAGATGGAGGCCTGACTACGAAACTAACGGAGAATCCGCCTGTAAATTGCCAGTTTGAGCTGGTCTTAACCAGTGAATAGGTTTGCTGACATTATGCAGTCGTGACGACAACACTTAACAGGAATTAAAATTATTTTGTTGCAAACGGATGATTGTGGTCGGTAAGTTTGCGGGATAGTTTAGTTAGTAGTGACTCAAAGAATTTGCTGAGCAGCGTAATTGGTGAACGCACATGTGTCGTCAGTAAAAGCTGGCTGACATTTTTAATTAGTAAAGCAAGTGGTCCATAAGTAGTGCTGCAAAAAAATAACAACGTATCCAAAGGAAGGGGCACAGCCGTTTCTCGTGGCTAAATCGATAACCTATTCTACTTTACATAATATATATTATCGAAAGTAGACCTAAAAGCTAAAAATAAAGGCTCTCTCCAACTTTCCTGGATTTCACCTTTACTTCTGATCTATAATTTTTGCGTACTTTGTAAGTCATTTAAAATGCGTTTTGTAATTGGCGTTAACGTTGCTGGTAACTTTGCTAATGGGAAAAACTTAACTGCGCTGGTCTCGTCTTGATCTGCTCGCAGCTCACCAGTTGCCGACAGTTGATAAACTGTCGTGACTGAATCAATCTGATCACCGTTGGGATACGTGTATTGCATGCCGGTACCACTGACGACTGTCAAAAGTTTGGGCTGCCGACCTAGCAAACCAGTTTCTTCACGTAACTCGCGAATCGCCGTTGTTTGCAAATCTTCGGCTAGTTCCTTAGAACCTGCTGGTAAGCCCCAAAGTAAATTATCCGTGCGTTTGACCAGTAAGAGTTGCTGCTGCCTGAGCACGACCGTTGCGGCACCGACCACAATTAACGGTCGTGGCCCAATCAATTCGCGTAGCTTCAAAACGTAACCCATATGCTTAATCACCGTCCTTAAGCTAATTGTAACGCATAACCGGACAGTTAGTCTTGCCAATTTTTCGCGATAAACGCCTGACGGCCGCCCATTTCTTCAATCTGGTAGCGAAATGGATTCTTGCGGTAGAAATCTTGATGCTCGTCTTCAGCGGGATAAAATGGTTGGGCATCTTCGATACTGGTCACGATTGGCTCGTCAAATTGACCGCTGGCTGCGAGTTTTTCCTTAGATGCTGTCGCTGCCTGGCGCTGTGCGGGACTATTGACGAAGATAACGGGTCGATAACTGTCGCCGCGGTCCTGAAACTGGCCACTGGCATCGGTTGGGTCCGTTTGCCGCCAGTAGATGTCGACTAGCGCCGCGTAGCTGATCACAGTTGGGTCAAACGTAATTTGTACAGCTTCTGTGTGACCAGTGGTATGGCTGGCAACCTCGGCGTACGTGGGATTCACGGTATGGCCGCCGGTGTAACCGGAGACGACCGACTGAATGCCTGGTTGGGTGTCGAATGGTTGAACCATGCACCAGAAGCAACCGCCTGCAAAAATTGCTGTATCTGTTTGTGCCATGAGCGTGCCTCCTTATTTTTGATCTGGGAATAGTTGTTGAAAGTCGTGGTAGCCATTCTTTTCGAGTTGATCGGCCGGAATAAACTTGAGGGCTGCCGAGTTAATGCAGTAACGCAAGCCCCCCGCTTCCTGTGGCCCATCGTTAAAGACGTGGCCGAGGTGGGACTGGGCATCGCTACTGCGAACTTCCTGCCGTACCATCCCAAATGAATGATCGGTATTTTCCTTGACGTTTGCTGCATCGATTGGCTTGGTAAATGAGGGCCAGCCGCAGCCCGCATCGTACTTGTCGGTCGAACTGAACAACGGCTGACCACTGACAACGTCCACATAAATACCAGGTTCATAGAAAGCATCGTATTGGCCGGTGAACGCGGGTTCCGTTGCGGCGTTCTGGGTAACCGCATATTCTTCGGTCGTCAAGCGCGCCTTTAAATCTGCCTGAGAGTCTTCCTGTTTCATTGAGATTCCTCCAATCAATTGTGCACAACTATTTACTTATTTCCAGTTTACGACTCTTTGGCTAAAAGGCAATTAATTTGCCTAAATATGATCAATGCGGGTCATGATGAATGTATGATTGGGTAGCCTGTCTCTTCACCTGAGTTGCTGAATTGCTGCCTCACCCGTTTAGCTATTTAGCGGCCAATCTAAAAAGCGCCGACTCAAGATTGAGCCGACGCTTATCTTCTATTCTACTTTGTATTGGCTAGCTTGCCTGCCCAGCCGGTGTTTGGTAACGTTCCTTGACGCCATTGATATCAACTTGTTGAATACCGACTGACCGATTCTCGTAGTACATCACGCTGTGCTTTGATGGGTTGTGAGCGAGCCCCATAGCGTGTCCCAGCTCGTGTTCGGCAACGTGGGTGTCATCCGATCGGGAATAACCGTAGTTGTGTAACAGTTCTGGGTTTAACTCAGAATTGATCTTAAACAGATAATTATGCCGGGCCCAAAACTCCGTTAACCCAACGTCCCTTCCTAACTGCTGCGATTCACTGGGTGTTGCTGTCGTCAGCTTAATCTGAGCTGCCTTGGCTGACGCGAGCTTGAACGTAAAGGCCCCAGTCTTGTTCCACGCCCGAATGGCCGAACGCCAAATCCGTTGATAGTAAGCCGATTTGGTAGTAATTGCGTAGGTCGCATGATTCGTGACAAACCTTTCAGGTCCAAACGGTGTTGTGGACGCTGCCAACGCCACAGCACCACCGATTTGGCTGACAAAAAGACCAATCGTAACCACAACCATCACGATTTTTCGATACCAAGCACTTCTTGTCATGCAAAATTCCCTCTCTCTTACAGGGAATATGCCTGACGGCTACCATCGGCCCGTATTATATGCGGGTTGCCAAAGAGTTGCGACAAAAACGCTCCGCGAAGATTAAATTTCTTCGCGGAGCGTTCCAATTTATTGTAAATTCACCGAATTAAGCGTTAAAGGCATCGGTCAATGGTGGCACAACTTGCTTCTTCCGAGAAACCACACCAGGTAAGCTGGCACGGTTGTTTTCGAGTTTAGCATTGAAGGCTTTTTCAACGACGTCCTTAGGTTCACCGGCAACGATGAGTTCGGAATCGCTGTTCAAGACGTTGGTTGCCAAGGTAATGAATAGGTCATAGCCATCAGCAGCAATTTCAGCGTTCATTTCCTTTTCCAAGCCAGCTTGACGGGAGATAACGTCGTCTAAGTCAACCGTGTTGATTTGACCGATTCGAACGTTGTGACCGTTCATTTCGAAGGACTTGGCATCGCCATCGATCAGTTCCTTATCGCTCTTAGCGGCCAAGTTAGTTCCAGCCTTTAACATCGCAATACCGTAGCTTTGAACGTCGATGTCAGCAATTTCAGCCAAGGCACGAACGGCTTCGCGGTCCTTGTCCGTCGTCGTTGGGGATTGTAATAACAGCGTGTCGGAGATGATTGCAGAAAGCATCAATCCGGCCAACTTAGCTGGAATTTCAATCTTAGATTCGTCGAACATTTCAGTCAAGATGGTGCTGACACAACCCACTGGTTCTGCCCGGTAGTACAAGGGAGCGTCCGTGTGGAAGTTAGCAATCCGGTGATGGTCAACGACGAAGGTGACTTGAACCTTGTCTAAATCACTCACACTTTGTTGGGCTTCGTTGTGGTCCACCAACATTACTTGGTCAACTTCGTTTGAAACCGTTTTAACGACCCGTGGTGCTGGTTCGTCAAAGTGGTTCAACACGTAGTTGGTTTCCATGTTAGGTTCGCCCAAGGCAACGGCTTCAACGTCGTAACCGCGCTGCGTTTGGTAGTAGGCAAAAGCCTTGGCAGCCACAATGGCGTCCGTATCAGGATTTTGGTGACCGAAAATTAATGCTTTACTCATTGGTAAAAAACTCCCTTAATCAATAAATTTTTTGTTTAAATTTACTTGTTACGCAATTGTTTGAGGCGCGAAATGTAATCGTCGGCATGCAAGTACCGGTCAAACTGCGCGAGAAAGTGGCTGATCCGTGGAATCTCCGCTTTGCCCTTGCGAAAAACAAAGGCCAAATCAAAGCGAATATTAGGATCAAAGTGTGCCGTCCAGGTCTCTGGCAGGTCATCCTGACCAACCATAAACGAGTTAGGCAACGCCGTCGACGCGCCAGTCTGCATTGAGAAATGCAACAGTTGCGTTGGCGTTGTGAAGTTGGCGACCCCCTTAGGGAAATCAGCCAATTGATTCTTGTAGGCCTCGTGAATCGTCTGATTCAGATAGTACCCATCCGGATACATTGCCCACACGTTAGCCGTGGTGTCCTTGAACTTGATCCGGTGTTTCTTGGCCAATTGTTCGTCGTGATGGATAAACAACAGGTCATCCGAAATAATCTTCTTGGACTCGTATGGCTTCCAATTCTTAATGGAGTCATCGGGCAAGTACATGATCGCCAAGTCAATCTTATTATTTTCCAACCGCTCCCAAATTTCCTTCCGAGTTAGCATGTGGAAGGAAATCTTAAGCTCAGGATTGTTTTGGTAAGACAGAATGGCGAAGTCTTCAAAGACAGCGTCCTCGACCGAAGCCAAGAGACCAATGTTGATTTCCCCCTGAGTGGCACTAGTGGATTGCTGAATCTCATCCGTGGCCTGGTTCAGGATGGCATAAATCTTATGCGTGGCATCCAACATCGTGTAGCCGGCGTCTGACAACCGGAGCTTTTTCCCGACTGAATAGAATAGCGGTGCCCCCACCGTTCGTTCTAACTTCTTAATCTGTTGGGTCAAAGCTGGTTGGGTAATCCCCAAAATTTGAGCAGCCTGCGTATAATTCATGGTTTCTGCGAGTTGCAGAAAATACGTCAGGGTTTTAGAAGAAAAGATGCTTTCTTGTTTCGTCTTCATCCGCGTTTACTCCTTATGACTGGCGTGACGAACCGTCTAGCCGACAACTACGTCAGCCTAATAGTAACTATTAATCTCTATAATAGGCTGTTTTGGATGAAAGCGCAACGATTACAGCTTGCAAATCCCCTCACAGCCGCCCGAGGCCACTTAAATACCATCAAAATACGATGGCCTTAGTTTCGCGGATCGCCCATGAAACTTGTGGTTAATCCAGCACCAATTCGGCTGGTTTAACACGGAGCGAGACGGGAGTACCTTCCACGTCGGTATCGACCACGAATGACCCATTCGAATAGCGGCCACTCAGTGGATGTTCCATTGGTAAGACGTCGTGCGTCCGTTCGCGGCTGGTCATGATTTCCAGGGGCGGATTACCTGCTGGAATCGTCATGAAGTCGACGACCCGGTGTGGATCGCGCTTCAATTCGCGAAGCACGATGACCCCACGACGAGCGCGACTCGTCACAGAGATTTCTTTCATCGCGAGGCGCTTGAAGCCCCCACGTTGGGTAATCAACGCAATCGTATCGTTATCGGCAACTAAGGCCAGGTTAACGACCTCATCATCATCACGAAGATCCATGGCACGAACCCCCGTGGTCCGAGCACCATTGATGGAAACTTCATCGACGGCATAACGGAGTGCGTATCCATTCTTGGAAATCAGCAGGATTCCCTTGTCAACGGGTTCCGTCAGGTACTTCACCTGGACAACTCGGGCATCATCGTGCTTGAGTTTCTCGTAAACTGCAGCACGACTCTTGTAGGTTCGACCAGGTGTCAGGTCACTGAAGGCCGTCTGTTTAACGTAACCATCGCTCGTCGCAATTAAGAAACGTCCTGGCTCCTTCAGCGTCTTAAAGGCGAAGGTGGCGACAATTTCTTCATCGCTGGCTAAGCCAATGGTTTGTGAAATGTGTTCACCAGTTTCCTTCCACTTCACATCGCTGATCTCGTGAACGGGTCGGTAAATCAGATTTCCCTTGCTGGTAAACATCATCAGGTGGTCTAACGTGCTGAGCTTTTCCATAAAGATTGGATAATCTTCATCCTTCAACCCGTTGTCCTCGGGGTCCGAAGCTGTGTAGGACCGAACACCGGAGCGCTTTAGGTAACCGTCATGACTGACTAAAACGACGACATCCTCATCAGCGACCGTCACCGTTGTCTTGATCTTCAGGTCTTCGATCTTATCCTGAATCTCGGTCCGCCGGGGGTTCCGATAGTTCTTGGCAACATCCTTCAACTCTTTACGCAGAACCGCGTTAAGGGTCTTAGGCTCAGCCAAGATCTTGTGATCCTGTTCGATAGCTGCGGATAATTTATCCGATTCAGCCTGGAGCTGGGTCACATCGGTGTTGGTCAACCGATACAGTTGCAGAGCCACGATGGCGTCCGCTTGCTTTTCAGAGAAATCATAGGCACTGACCAGATTGTCTCGCGCATCACGCCGGTCCTTGCTGGCCCGGATGGTCGCAATGACTTGATCCAGGATGGACAGCGCTTTAATCAGCCCGATAACGATGTGTTGCCGGTCCAAGGCTTTTTGTAGCTCGTATTTGGTACGCTTCGTAATGACGTCGCGTTGGTGTTCCAGGTAAGCTGTCAGAATCGTCTTGAGACCCACGTGCTCTGGTCGCATGTGATTAATCGCGACCATGTTGAAGTTGTAGGTGATTTGTAATTCTGTATTTTTAAATAAGTAGTTTAGAACCCCTTGCGCATCAGCATCACGCTTCAGTTCAATAGCGATCCGTAATCCGTCCCGGTCGGTTTCGTCCCGCACTTCAGCGAGGCCTTCGACCTTTTTGTTGAGGCGAATTTCATCGATCTTTTTGACCAGCTGGGCCTTGTTCACTTCGTAAGGAATTTCAGTCACAATAATCTGACTCTTACTCCCACGTAAAGGTTCGATTGACGTCTTGGAACGGACGACGACACGACCACGACCGGTCTCATAGGCCTTGACGATGCCGTCCTTGCCTTGAATAATTCCACCGGTAGGAAAGTCGGGTCCCTGAACAAATGACATCAGCTCTTCCAACGTCGCCTTAGGATGACTTAACAGGTAGACCAAGGCATCCACGACTTCGCCCAAGTTGTGCGGTGGAATCTCCGTGGCATAACCGGCCGAAATCCCGGTCGATCCGTTGACCAGTAAGTTGGGGAAACGAGCCGGTAAGACCGTTGGCTCGTATTCGGTATCATCGAAGTTGAGCACCATTTCAACCGTGTCTTTATCGATATCCCGTAACATTTCACCGGCTAATTTGCTCAGTCGAGCTTCGGTATACCGCATGGCAGCGGCTGGATCACCGTCCATTGACCCGTTGTTCCCGTGCATTTCAACGAGGGGTTCGCGGACCTTCCAGTCCTGGCTCATCCGGGTCAATGCTTCGTAGATGGAACTGTCCCCGTGGGGGTGAAAATTACCCATGACGTTTCCGACTGACTTGGCAGACTTCCGGAAACCCTTATCGTAGGTATTACCATCTTTATTCATGGCAAACAGGATTCGCCGTTGAACGGGTTTCAAACCGTCTCGAATATCAGGCAGTGCCCGTTCCTGGATGATGGATTTAGAGTACCGGCCAAACCGATCGCCCATAACTTCTTCCAAAGTTAGTTCCTGAATTTTTTGTCCTTCACTCACGAATTATGTGCTCCTTTCACCGGTTAGTTATCCGCTGGATCCGTTGGTTCTGCGGATTCTAGCAGACTGGTATTGTCGTCCTCTAACGTAAATTGGACGTTATTTTCGATCCATTTCCGGCGCGGTTCAACCTTGTCACCCATCAACGTGGTGACCCGGCGTTCGGCCAAAGCGGCGTCATCAATCTGAACGCGGATCAGCGTCCGATTGTCAGGATCCATGGTGGTATCCCACAGCTGTTCGGCGTCCATTTCACCTAACCCCTTAAATCGTTGCAGGTTGTAACCGTGGTTCTTGATGAGCTTAGTCTTTTGGTCGAGTTCGTCATTAGTCCAGGCGTACTCGATGGTCGACTTCTTGCCGGTCGTCTTAATGCGATACAGTGGTGGCAGGGCAATGTAGACCCGGCCAGCATCGATCATCGGCCGCATGTACTTGTAGAAGAAGGTTAACAACAGAATTTGAATGTGCGCCCCATCGTCATCGGCATCGGTCATGATGATAATTTTATCGTAGTTGGCGTCCGCAATATTAAATTCGGCCCCAACACCAGCACCAATCGTGTAGATCATGGTGCTGATTTCTTCGTTTTTCATAATGTCAGGTAGCTTAGCCTTTTCAGTGTTCAGCACTTTCCCCCGTAATGGCAGGATAGCTTGGAACTTCCGGTTACGGCCTTGCTTAGCGGAACCCCCGGCAGAATCCCCTTCGACTAAGAATAATTCGTTCTTGGCAGAATTTTTGGATTGTGCAGGCGTTAGCTTACCGGAGAGCAGGCGTTCATGCTTCTTGTGCCGCTTACCGTTCCGGCTTTCATCACGGGCCTTCCGGGCAGCTTCTCGTGCTTGACGAGCTTGCGTTGACTTACGGATCAACATTTTCCCGAAGTCTCCGTTTTCCATCAGATAATAGCCCAGTTGTTCACTAATAATGCTATCAACAGTGGCCCGAGCTTCCGGTGTTCCCAGCTTTTCCTTGGTCTGTCCTTCGAATTGCAACAGATTTTCGGGAATTCGCAGTGAAATCACGGCGGACAGCCCTTCACGGACATCAGTTCCTTCGAGGTTCTTATCGCGATCCTTGAGAAGACCGACTTTCCGTGCGTACTCGTTGAAGGCCTTAGTCCACCCACTACGCATACCCACTTCATGGGTGCCTCCATCTTTGGTCCGCACGTTGTTGACGAAGGATAGGAGGTTTTCGGTGTAGCCGTCGTTGTATTGGGCAGCGACTTCGACCTCGATACCGTCCTTCTTGCCATCAAAGTACATCACGTCACCGAGGGTATCCTTGTCTTCGTTAAGGTAGCTAACGAACTCCTTGATCCCATCTTCGAAGTGGTACTCTTCGGCCTTTTCTTGGCCTTCACGTTCATCGGTCAGTGTAATCTTGACACCCTTGAGCAGGAAGGCCGATTCACGGAGCCGTTCTGCGAGCGTATTAAAGTTATAGACGGTCGTTGTGAAGATTTCACTATCCGGCTTAAAGGTTAGCGTGGTCCCGTTATGAGCCCGCGTATTACCCTTCTTTTCCAGAGTGCCTTGGGGATGGCCCCCCTTGGCAAATTTTTCCTGGTACCGAACGCCATCACGTACGATGGTTACGGTCAATGAGCTAGAGAGTGCGTTGACCACGGAAGCCCCCACCCCGTGGAGCCCACCAGAGGTCTTGTAGCCGCCTTGGCCAAACTTACCCCCGGCATGGAGCACCGTTAAAATAACTTCAGGTGTTGGAATACCGGACGCGTGCATGCCCACGGGCATACCCCGACCATGATCGACGACGGTAATACTGTTGTCCTGGTGGATGGTAACGTTGATTTCCTTACCGTATCCGGCCAGAGCTTCATCAACGGCGTTATCGACAATTTCGTAGACCAGGTGGTGGAGCCCCCGGCCGTCAGTGGAGCCGATATACATCCCAGGACGTTTACGGACAGCTTCCAATCCCTCCAAGACTTGGATGGAGGAATCGTCATATTTAGGTTTTGCTTTCGCCATGCGTAAATCCCCTTTACTTTTACTAGATTTAAAATTGCTTTTACGATACCCTTTAGTTTACCCTAATACGAACGTATGTTCAAATGAATCGTACAAATCGCATGAGGTGGGTTTTCAGTAACCACATTATCATACCACAGGAAACTAAAAGCTGGCTAGTTTCCTGATATAATTGGCGTAATGCGTAAAACATGCTAAAATATAGAGCAGCTTATTAGTGACGGCCGCTACCTCAGTGAGGGCGGTCGTCGGGAGAAAGAGCGGAGGAATTACGCGTGAAATTAATTGGGTTACTCATTGTGGCCTACCTCCTGGGGGCCATTCCAAATGGTGTCTGGGTGGGTAAGACCTTCTTCCATACCGACATTCGCCAGTCTGGCTCCGGTAATATTGGGACGACCAACACTTACCGGGTCCTCGGGCCGTATGCCGGGACGGTTGTGATGGTCCTTGATATTGCGAAAGGCACGGTGGCTACACTGCTTCCCACTTGGGGACACGTGACCACGATCTTTGGCACCGCGACGCCCCTCTTATTCGGGCTGTTTGCGGTTCTTGGCCACACTGTATCCGTCTTTGACCACTTCAAGGGTGGTAAGGCGGTGGCCACTTCAGCGGGGATGCTACTGGCATACAACCCGTTAATGTTTGTGATTGCGGCCGGACTATGGGTCAGCCTGATCTATTGGACCAGTATGGTTAGTCTCGCCAGCATGATTGCCTTTTCGTTGATTACCCTGATCTCGTTAGGGTTTCACGATTGGTATCTGACAGGAATCGCCTTTATTCTGACGGTGTTCGTCTTCTACCGTCACCGGACCAATATTAGTCGGATCAAAAATGGGACAGAGTCACTGGTGCCATTTGGTCATGGCTACCAGAAGCGCCACGCTAAATAGGATACCGAAGGCTCTCAACGACAATTGTCGCTGGGAGCCTTTTTCTTATGGTTTGAAAGCTATGGCTAAACATTGTTGCCTGCGGCAGCCAGCCATTCCGCCTGTTGTGGGGGAACGCCTACAGCCAAGGAGCGGCCTTGCAACGCCGCCACGGCTGGCTGCCTCCGACTAAAATAACGTTTAACTATAGCTTTAACCGAACCATCGTTGGGAGTATCAGTTAGTTCTGTTGCTGACCATGCAATCGTGATACCGAAGACTATCTTACGGGTGTCAACCGTATCTAGGCGAAATCCCGGGTATTCGCAATCGACTGTTTTCAGCTGCCTAGAAGTAAGTAATCTGATAACTCGCCTTAAAGGAATCCTTACCAGCCAGCTTCTGAATGGCGACCTTTGACTCCAAGTCACCCGTGGCTTGGACGTCGTCTGCTAGGCCCCACCATGGTTCTAAGCACACGAACGGTGCTTGCTTGGGGTACGGTGACCAGATGCCCAGATACGGGGCGGCGACCGTTAAGGCGATACCGTGATCGTCTGAGGGCGTGCTGAGCATGACCGTCGTTTCATGGTTGTCGAGCGTCAGCACCTGAGCGTCATGGTCGAACAAGTCGTGCTTTAATGACAACGGCTGGTGCAGGTCTAGCGGCACAGAATGCTTCGTATCGCTGTACGGCCCGACTAGTGGCACGCGTTGATAGGTCTGCTTGGGTGAAACGGTCACGTTATAGTCAGTAAAGTCGGCTAATGCGCCACCAAATGGCACGTTGAATCCGGGATGCGCGCCGAACGAGAAGGCCATGGCCTCATCGGTAGGATTCGTCACCGTCGCGTTGACCTTGAGCTGGTGATCGACCAGTTCATAGGACAGCGTCAGGATGAAGTCTTGTGGATACAACGCCTTGGTTTCATCATCGGCCGTTAATTCCAGACTGACCTGAGTGTCGGTCTGATCGATGACCGTGAATTCACGATCGCGGGCGAAGCCGTGCTGGGTCATGTGATACGTCTCGTCGTTCAGTCGGTACTGGTTATCCTGTAACCGGCCGACGATGGGAAAGAGAATCGGCGCATGGCGGCCCCAATAGGTTTTATCAGCCTGCCACATGTATTCCAAACCACTCTCATTATCCTTAACACTGGTTAATTCGGCACCTAACGGATTGATTTTTACCGTCAGATAGTCATTTTTCAACGTGATCATCGCAATTCCTCCCACATTAATCTGTTACCTCTTATCATACCTTACGTCACGCAAAAGAGCCAAGACAACCGTCCTGGCCCCCACATACGTTTATAGGATGTACCGTGATAAGTCCTTGTTCTGAACGATGTCACCGATCTTATCGTTAACGTAACTTTCGGTAATCGTGACGTCACCAGTGCCCATGTCAGGTCCTTCGTAAAGCAGATCTTCCAGAAGCTTTTCAAGAACAGTCTGTAACCGCCGAGCCCCAATGTTTTGGTTCTCGTGGTTCAATTCAAAGGCCAACTCGGCAATACGTTCGATGGCTTCCATGGTGAAGGTCACCTTGACGTTGTCTGTTCCAATCAAAGCGATGTATTGCTTGATTAAGGCATTGTTTGGTTCGGTCAAGATCCGAACAAAGTCTTTTTTGCTGAGGTCGTTTAATTCCACCCGAATTGGGAAACGACCTTGTAGTTCAGCAATCAAATCGCTTGGCTTGGATTCCGCAAAGGCCCCAGCCGCGATGAAGAGAATGTGATCAGTATCGATGGTCCCATACTTCGTCTTAACTTGCGTCCCTTCAACGATTGGCAGGATGTCGCGTTGAACCCCTTCACGGGAGACGTCACCACTGTTCTGGCCACTCCCCTTGGTGATCTTGTCAATTTCATCGAGGAAGATGATCCCGGTGTTTTCAGCGCGCTTGATGGCGTCATGATTGATGTCGGCGTTGTTGACCAGCTTTTCTGATTCTTCACTGACCAGGATTTCGCGAGCTTCGGCGACCGTGACCGTCCGCTTGATCCGCTTCTTAGGCATAATGGAACCCAAGGTGTCGTTCAAATCGATCCCCATTTGGCCCAGCATGTTGTTGTCGGTGGCGCTAGCTTGTTGAGGATCGTCCATTTCCAACGCAACCATGTGATTTTCGAGCAAGCCTTTATTAAGTTGTTCCGTTAAGGACAGTCGTTCGTTGCGAATCTCATCGGTAACTTCTTCTTGTTCGCTAGGTGCCGTTGGCATTTGGCCGTTTTGCATCTGGGAGAACATGTTCATCATGTTTGAAAAGTCGTTATTGTTCTTGTTTTCCTTCTTCTTAGCCGGGGCCAACAACTTAACTAACCGCTTGTTGGCAGCCTGCGTGGCATCGGCGCGAACGTTCTTAAATTGGTCCTGCTTTTCCATAGCAACGGAGACTTCAACCAAGTCACGAACCATGGATTCCACGTCACGGCCGACGTAACCAACCTCGGTAAACTTGCTGGCTTCAACCTTGGTGAATGGCGCGTGAACGATCTTGGCTAACCGGCGGGCAATTTCAGTTTTCCCGACCCCGGTCGGTCCGATCATCAACATGTTCTTAGGTGAAATTTCTTCTTGCATGGCGGCGTCGAGTTGCATGCGGCGGTAACGGTTCCGTAAGGCAATGGCAATCGCCTTTTTGGCTTCGTCCTGACCGATGACGTATTGGTCAAGTAAGCCGACGATCTCTTTAGGTGTTTTATTAATTGCGTCCACTATTCTCAGTCCTCCAGATTAAAGTTCTTCAGAAATAACGTTTTCGTTCGTAAAGATATCGATGCCACCAGCGATGTGAATGGCGCTTTCGGCAATTTCCTTAGCACTCATTTCCTTGGCGTGGTGATGTAAAGCCGTCGCTGCGGCTAAGGCAAAGTTTCCACCGGAACCGATGGCTAAGATGTCATCGTCAGGAGCAATGACTTCACCGGAACCAGAGACCAGGAGCATTTCGTCCTTGTCCATGACGATCAGTAAGGCTTCCAACTTTTGCAAAGCTTGGTCGGAGCGCCACTGCTTGGCGAGTTCAACGGCTGCCCGTTGCAGATTACCACTGTATTCGTTGAGTTGGCCTTCGAATTTTTCTTCGAGGTTAAAGGCATCGGCGACACTACCGGCGAATCCGACAACGACTTGGTTGTTGTAGATCCGACGAATCTTGTGAGCGGTCCCCTTCATGATGACTTTTTCACCCATCGTGACTTGGCCGTCACCCGCCATGGCGTTGTGGCCGTTATGACGGACGGCACAGATGGTCGTTGCTTCAAATTTTACTGGCATAATGATTAGTCTCCTTATGATTACTTCGGTTGATCCTTGTCTTCAGTTGCACGGGGAAAGAATTGACGATAATCCCGTTGGAGGTGTTCTCGCGTCACGTGTGTGTAGATCTGCGTGGTCGAGAGACTACTGTGACCCAGTAGCTCCTGCACCGAGCGTAAGTCCGCCCCATTGTTGAGCAGGTGCGTGGCAAACGTGTGCCGCAACATGTGGGGATGAATCTCACTGGTCAGACTGCTGCGCTTGATGATCTGATTGAGCAGATACGTCACGCCCGCCGTGGTCAGCTGACCACCATGAGCATTGATAAAGACGTAGTCATGTTGCTGATGATACTTGGTCATCAAGGGCGTCCGCGCCGCCGTGAAGTACGTTTCCAGGGCGTCACTAGCGTAGTGGCCAAATGGCACATAGCGTTCCTTGTTGCCCTTCCCATGAACCAGCATGATGCGATTATCAAAATCCACATCGCGTTGGGTTAGATTGACACACTCGCTGACCCGAATCCCGGTGCCGTAGAGAATCTCCAGCACGGCGGAGTCCCGCGTTGCCAATTGCTGATTGGGGTTGCCCGCGGCGGCCGTGAACAGCGCCGTCATTTCTCGTTCGTAGAAGAAACGGGGTAAGTGACTCTGATGGTGCTTGAGCTGAACGTAGGCGAACGGATCGTCTTTGGCCAGACCATTACTCATCAGGAAGTTGTAGAACGACCGCAGCGTTGAAAGCTTACGGGCAATCGTTGTCCGCGCGTAGTGGTGATCGTACAAGTCGCTGAGGTAGACCTCCACGTCGAGCTGGTCGATCTGCGTCCAGGGCTTCTCACCACCGTTGTCCTGCAGAAAGTGACTGAATTCAGCTAAGTCTTCCTGGTAGGCCTTCACGGTTTCGGGTGAATACTGACGCTCACCACTCAGGTAAGTCATGAATTGTGCGACTGCTGAAGCCACGGCTGACACCTCCTGTACGTGTTAATGCTAGCAAACGCGCCCTAAAAACTCAACTAACTCATCAGAAATGTTGTGAGCGGACTGGGTAAGCTCGTGTGTTAGGGCTGATGCTGAGTGATAATTGTTGTGGTTCTGAAATTCTCAGTATCGTTGTTTATTATTTTGGTAAACATATCAAGATGAAGCGAAAGTCGAATATAAGCCGCTAATCTCGGCTGAAGGTACTCATCCTGGATAAACAGATTAAATTACCTGTTGACATATTCCGTAAACATTTGTAAAGTAGATGCTACTGGAGGGATGAGACATGAACCTAGTTGATCTGACACTGACTGAAATTGAACAGGGCTGGCATGAAACGGACACTGCCTACGTCTGCAATGCTTGTGGGGCAACGTTTGCCAAGGACCAAGTCTTCCCGGAAGACGACAAGTTTTATCCGGCGGCAACCATGATTCGGCGGCATCTTGCGACCGAACACCCCCATGCCGTGGCCGACCTGATCCAAACCGATAACAAATACAATACATTAACGGCCAAGCAACGAGACTTACTGCTGGCATTCGCTCAGGGCCAGAAGGACGCTGCCGTGGCCGAAGAGATGGGCATTGCGGCGGCAACTGTGCGCCATCAGAAGTTTACCTTCCGTGAAAAGGCTAAGCAGGCCAAGCTCTACCTCGCCATTTACGAGCAGGTCTTCAATCAGCCAACGACTGCCGATCAACTGGTGACGTTACCCGACCAGAAGGGTCCAAAGGATGATCGGTTTGCCATCACCACTGACGAATACGAGCAGCTGGTGGCAAAGTATTTCACCTCGACCGCACCCTTGAAGTTAGCTCGATGGCCCAAGCATCAGAAAGCGATTCTCGCTATTCTGAAACGCATTACCCTGTCGATTCCAGCGAACCAGCATTTCACGGAACCGGAACTGACGGCCATACTCAAGCCCATTTATGCCGATTTTCCGTTATTGCGGCGTTACCTGGTCGACTATGGTTTCCTTAACCGCACGGCAAGTGGCAGTGACTATTGGCGGCAACCTAACGATAAGGAGTTACACATGAATCACAAAGAACTCATTCAAAACTACAAGGCGGCACCGACCTTCTACGGTGTGATCCAGATTAAAAACAACCAGAACGGCAAGACCTTCATCGACGTTGCACGTAACATTCACAACCGCTGGGGCTATTACCAAACCAACTTAAACGAAAACTTCTACCATGACACTGCCCTACAAACGGACTGGAATACCTTAGGAGCAGATGCGTTTACCTACAGCGTCCTCTGGAAGGCAGACGTCACCGAAGTCGATAACCTTCGACAGACGCTCAAGGACCTCAAAGCCGAGTGGCTGAAAAAATGCCAACCGGCCTACAACCAATCAGAAAGGAATTAATATGCAAACCTTAAATACAAATAGTACCCCCATCGACATGGCCACGTGGCCGCGTCGCGAATATTTTTATTACTTCACCAAGATGATGCCAACGGGATTCACCCTGACCGTTGACCTGGACGTCACGGCAACCAAGGAATGGTTGGCGGCCCGCGATTTAAAATTTAATGCGGCCTACCTCTACTTGGTCTCAAAGGTCATCGCTCAGACCCCAGAGTTCAGAGTGTACCGCGACAACACCGGACAGTTGCAACGCTTCGACATCCTCCACCCGTCCTATTCCGTCATGCACGCGGATGATCACAGTATCTCCAACTTATGGACGGCCTACGATCCGGACTTCACGCAATTCTATCAGAATTATTTGGCCGACCTGGCCGAATATGGCGATCAGCGGACACCAATGCCCAAGGCTCCGCAGAGTGAGAACACCTACATGATTGGCAGCATTCCTTGGACGCACTTTACCAGTTACACGCCACTGCCCTTCACGCCGTTGAATACCTTCTTCCCGGTCATTCAGGCCGGCAAGTTCGAGCAGGAAGCGAAGCGGTGGCAAATGCCCCTGTCACTGACGATCCATCATGCGGTAGCGGACGGCTATCACGTGAGTCAGTTCCTGGAACAACTCCAACTGGCTTTTGATCACCCTGAAGTGTGGTTGGCTAGTTAAGATTTAGTGCTCATTTTACAAACCGACAGCCCTACTCTAATTGAGTAAGGCTGTCGGTTTTTGATATAGGGTAAAACACGTAATGTCGACGGATCGTATCGACTATTGTTGGGGATACACTATTGTCTGGTTAAAACGATTCTTCAAAGAAAGGTGAGACCAAATCGACAATTTTTACATTAGTAATAAGTGTCAGGTTCAAAAAAGGCGCTGACCCCAAGAGGTCAACGCCAGTGAAACAAATTTAACTGTTAGCAACAATTCCGAGTAGCCGCCTACTTCTGTGGGGCTTCTTCGTAGTCGCCGTTTGGACAAACAATCTGAATACCGCCACGAATCTTCTTGGCGACCAGATAGTGACCATCCTTCGGGCAATCACGGCCGACTGGCTTGTCCCATGAGACAAAGTCACAGTCGGGATAACGGGAACAACCGTAGAAGATCCGGTTCTTCTTGGACTTGCGTTCGATGACTTGGCCCTTATGACAAACGGGACAAACGACACCGATTTCCTTAACGATTGGCTTAGTGTTGCGGCAATCTGGGAAGCGTGAGCAAGCGTAGAATTTCCCGTAGCGGCCCATCTTGATGACCATTGGGGCACCACAGATGTCACAGTCAAAGCCGGCTGGTTCATCACGAATCTGGATTTTTTCGATGGCATCCTCGGCATGCGCAACCTCGGTCGAGAATGGTTTGTAGAAGTCATCGATGATCTTGACCCAGTCCTGCTTACCTTCTTCAACACTATCCAGTTCGCCTTCCAAGTCGGCCGTAAAGCCAACGTCGACGATATCTGGGAAGTAGTCGTTGATGATGTTGTCCACGATTTCACCCAGTTCAGTGGGTTCAAATCGCCGACCAACCAACTTGACGTAGTATCGGCGTTGGATGGTATCCAGCGTTGGCGCGTAGGTTGATGGCCGACCCACACCGTTTTCTTCCAGCGCCTTGATCAAGTTGGCTTCGGAATAACGTGCAGGTGGCTGCGTGAAGTGTTGGGCCGGATCGGTCTTGGCCAGTTTAACCTGGTCACCGATTTCGAGGTCAGGCAGGAGGTTATCCTTTTCCTTACCATCCTTGTAAATCTTCAAGAACCCTTCAAACTTCATCTTGGATCCGTTGGCCCGGAACGTCACGCCGTTTTGGTTCAGCGTTACCGCCATGGTATCCATGATAGCGTTGGTCATTTGACTGGCCACGAACCGATTCCAGATCAATTGGTATAACCGGAATTGATCCTTGTTCAGACGTTCCTTCAGGCTAGCTGGTGTCCGGAATACGGAGGTTGGCCGGATGGCTTCATGGGCATCCTGCGCCCCTTCTGGCAACTTACCCTTGATGGGCTTGGTTGCGGCGTATTCGGCACCGTATTTCTCGTGAATGAAGGTTGAGGCCTCGTGCTTAGCGATACTGGAAATCCGCGTCGAGTCGGTCCGCATATAGGTGATGAGCCCCTGTGTGCCTTCCTTACCCAAGTTGATCCCTTCGTACAGCTGTTGGGCGGCCATCATGGTCTTCCGCGTTCGGAAGTTTAACTTCCGGTTAGCGTCCTGTTGCATGGAGCTGGTGGTAAATGGTGGTTGTGGCGAACGCTTCCGTTCCTTCCGAACCACGTTGGTGATGTCAAAGTCACCCTTTTTATCCAGTTTAGCCAACACATCTTGAACGGCGGCATTGTCTTTCAAGCCGGCCTTTTTCCCATTGAGGCCATAGAAGCTGGCGCCAAAGGTACTCCGGGACTTCTTGAAGTCGGCATCAATCGTCCAGTATTCTTCGGGTTGGAACGCTTTAATTTCCTTTTCCCGTTCGATGATTAGTGACAAGGCGATGGATTGTACCCGGCCGGCACTCAGCCCTTTTTTAACCTTTTTCCAGAGCAGTGGCGAGATTGAGTATCCCACTAACCGATCCAGAATCCGGCGGGCCTGTTGCGCGTTAACCAGGTTCATGTCGATCGTCCGGGGCGTCTTAAAGGCTTCTTTGACGGCGTCCTTGGTAATTTCGTTAAAAGTGACCCGGTTCTTGTCGTTGACGTCCAAGTTCAGGATGTGCGCCAAGTGCCAGGCAATTGATTCTCCTTCACGGTCAGGGTCAGATGCGAGGTAGACGGCTTTGGCCTTCTTGGCTTCAGCCCGCAACCCCTTAATCACATCGCCCTTACCCCGAATAGAAATGTAATGCGGGTCGTAGTTGTTATCAAAGTCGATTCCCATCGAACTCTTAGGTAAATCTCTGACGTGGCCGAGACTAGGAACGACCTTGTAGGTCCGCCCTAAATATTTTTCAATCGTCTTGGCTTTAGCCGGTGATTCCACGATAACTAATTTTTTTTGCGGTTTCCGCCGCTTCTTTGTACTAGCTTTCGCTTTTGACTTAGTCGGCAAATCACATTACTCCCTCGGTTGGTAGGTGATAAAGCCCCGCTGAACGCGCTTCCTTACCCCTACTTACTTGTTTTTACGACGAACGTGGTGTTCGTAATTTTTTCACTATAATCCCACTCATGGTATTTCAAGTCAGGGTACCTTGTCAACTAAAAGTTCTTCTATTATATGTTCAGAATTCAAGATTGGCTTTGCCCCAGCGAGAATTAATTCGTTGGTACCAACGGAATTTTTGCCATCAATCGTCCCCGGAACGGCCAGTACATTTCGATTTTCCTGCAGGGCAATATTGGCTGTGATCAGACTACCAGAGTGATGGGCCGCCTCGACGACCAATACACTCTGCGCCAAACCGGCAATGATCCGATTCCGTTCGGGAAAATGGTGCCGGGCACCGCTCGTCCCCCACGGATATTCCGACAGGACCAACTGCTGATGAGCTAACGTTGCCATGAGGTCGCGGTTAGCAGCCGGATAACATTTATCCAGGCCGGTGCCGATCACCGCAATCGTCGTCCCTCTATGCGCTAAGGCCACCTGATGCGTCATAGTGTTGACGCCCTGGGCTAGACCCGAGACCAGGCACACCCGTTGCTCCACTACGGCCGGCAAGAGTAGTCGCATGGCCCGAACGGCATAATCGGTCGGCTGGCGTGACCCCACCACCGCTAGCTGAGGGGCTTGCAGGCGCCGGAGGTCTCCCAGAAAGTACAGGGCGAGCGGTGGCGCATACGTTTCCTTTAACTGTATCGGATACGCGTTATCGACAATCGTCAGACAGCCGCTGTGCGTTAGATTCTCCGTCACGGTGTCGTTCATGTCCCGACTGAATAATTCGAGTTGCAGGGCGTTCGTCAGCGCGGTGGTCAGGGTCAATTCATCGGCAAATTGGGAAACAACGGTCGGGTCAACACGGTGAATTTCGGGGTGACGGTCCAGCCAACGCCAACAACGATTAGCGGTTTGCTGCCCGACCCCGGTCACCAAATTTAAGCGCATGAAAAAATCACGAAGTGTCAGTTGCAAGTTAACAACCTCCTAGTCTCTTTAAGACTAACTCCGTGATTGAGCGGCAATTATTTTTTGAACGGGCGAAAAAGTTTTCCGGTGAATTGGGGTCACACCCCGATCCGCTAGTCCGGCAAGGTGTTCAGCCGTTCCGTAACCGGCATTTTTTTTGAAGCCATAGCCCGGATACAGCCGATCATACGTGTCCATCAGATGATCTCGATAGACTTTGGCGACGATACTGGCTGCGGCCACGCTGGCGCTCTTGGCGTCTCCCTTGATCAGTCGCGTTTGCGGCAAATCAACCGGGATCTGCATGGCATCAACAATCAAGTGCTGTGGCGCAACGCCGAGGCCCAGAACGGCGCGCTGCATGGCGACCCGCGTTGCCTGATAAATATTGATCTGGTCAATTAGTTCACTACTGCCAATACCAATGCTAACGGCAGTGGCCTGCGCGAGAATCAACGGATACAAGCGTTCGCGCTCCTTAGGCGTCAACTGTTTGGAGTCGTTCACCAACGGAATGTCGAAGCTTTGCGGCAGAATTACCGCACTCGTGACGACGGGGCCCGCCAATGGCCCCCGGCCGACTTCATCGATACCGGCGACCAGCTTGCCCATCGCCCATAGATCACGTTCGTAGTGTAAGCGTTCTTGAAAGGCCGCCTCAGCCTCTGCCTGCTTGTTTAAGCGCCGTTTGATCTGTGTCAGGAGTAACTGGGCCCCTTTACGTGAATCGGTCGCCAGCACGTCGAGACGGGGGTCTGTGAGACTGGTAACATCCGCCAGTTCTTGCTTGAGACTGACGAGACTGGGTTGCTTAGCCATTATGTGCGTCGCCTGCCTGTGGTGCGCGGTCTAACGTGAAGCCACCGAGCTTCTTGTGCCGCGCGTCCAGAATCAACCGGTCGCTGGCCCGCAGGTAGTCGTCACGCATACCGACCTTTTCCGTAATCTTCAAGAGCAAGTCTACGTCACTCAGGTCGAGATCAGCTTCGACTAAATGGTAACGATCGATCAGGGCTGCCCGGTGATAGGTGCGGAAGAAGTTGAGTGCAAAGAGAGCAACGTCGTCCTTGGCGTAGAGCTTTTCTTTAATCGCGCCAGTCAACGCTAATTTCTGTGCCGTTTCTTGGTCCTTGAACTTGGGCCAGAGAATACCGGGAGTATCGAGCAATTCCAGATGTTTACTGGAGCGCAACCACTGTTGGCCTTTGGTGACACCGGGAGTATCGCCAACTTGGGCAGCTTTCCGATTAACCAGGTGATTCAGTAACGTTGACTTCCCAACGTTGGGCACACCCACCGTCATGGCACGCATTGGTCGTTCTTTGAGGCCCTTTTCTTGTTCGGCCACCAGCTTATCGGACAAGATGCCCATGGCGATCTTGGTGATTTGCTTAGGGGTCACGTTAGCCCGTGAGTCGATGGCAATGGCTGGTTGTCCCTGTGCCCGGTAGTAATTTAACCAAGCCGCCGTCTGTTGGGGGTCGGCCAGGTCCTTTTTCGTTAAAATAATTAAATGCGGCTTGTTCTTCGCAATTCGAGTCACTTCGGGATTACGTGAAGAAGCTGGAATCCGGGCGTCAACAAGCTCAAAGACGATGTCGACTAGGTGGACGTTTTCTTCCATCTGCCGAATCGCTTTCGCCATATGACCTGGAAACCATTGAATGATACTCATAGTGCTCTCTCCTTTGTTATATCAACGTTTGTAGCGTATCGAAATCTCAAAATTTTTATTTTGTGCCCATTTTGTGCCCAAAATTTGCCATATGTTGATTCCATATTGGGCACATTTACGCATTACTTTTACTGACTTCTGTCGAGAACGAGTCCAGTTGGGTGTACAACCAACCGTAGTTTGTGGCTTAACATGAAGGTTGGTTTTTGGCAATTAAGAATTTCTTTGCTCTGCAATAGCTAAACTACCTTGTCCGTTATTTTTCGTTTTGGACTTGCTCGATATACCTAACTTATCCCTCTTCATTTGCAAATAAGTCAAAAGGGACAAGAGAAACTGAGTAACCAGCCTAGTTTACCATTTTTTTGTCATTTCAGATAGTGGTGATATTTTGTCGTAATACTGCCAGTGAGCCCATTTTCTACCGATGGGCCAATAAGCTTCCAGCCAATCCCAGTCTACGAATGATGGCACAAATGACACATTCATCGATTGGATGAATCAAAAAAAGCCCCACAATTATTAGACCTACATGTTTAATAATTGTAGAGCACTTCAAATTAGGTTAAGGTGACTTTGTACACAAGCGTGAAACTGGCTTGTATTAGGGGTTACTTAGTACCGAGAATTGTGGCATTATTGACGATTTGATCATTAGATACGAAATCACCACCAATACCGATAACGTTATATGACGCGTTAAACAAGTTGTCACGGTGCCCCCAGTTGCTGTCAGCATCATCATAGATGTAGCTCAATGCTTCAGCCTTAGCCGCGTTGTATGCAGAGTCAACAACTGTGTTGAGTTTAGTACTGCCGTCAATGCTATCATCAGCGTCATCACCGTGAGAAATCATGTTAATAACCATAGGTCCAATATTTTCAGCATGAGCATAATTGATGCCGGCAGCCTTAGAATCAACAACGAAAGCTAATTTGCCATCATCGGTATAGTGAGAACCATTGGTCCTTAATTCGATGGCACGTTGTTGAGCCACACCATTTAATCCTGAGTCTTCTTTCAAAGCAGAGATCCCACGTTTGGCTCGTTCAGCATTAACAGTGTTCAAGAAGCCTTGACGGTATTCACTGATGTTCATCTTGAAACGCTGACCCTTGGATAAACGGTCGAAGTCTGATTGACTACCCCAGTTGCTGCCCTTATAAGGCTTGTAAGTCATTATGATCTTGTTGGACTGGTTAGACACCTTCTTCAAGTAGCCACTCCAGACCCAGCCGGTATGATTAGAACCAGTCTTGAATTTGTAGTAGACCCGTTTGTGGCCGTTGACGGTAACGTGAGAAGCGTAGTAGCCGGTGACATACTTACCATATTCACCGAGCTTGGCACCAGTCTTGTGTTTGATTTTGCCATTGCTGTAGATGACGGCCCTCTTATTAGTGACTTTGTACGTGCGATTCTTAATGTTCTTGTAGTAGCGGAACTTGGTGCTGGCTGAGGCATTAACTGGGTTACCGGTCGTGGCCATAACCCCAGCAACGCCAGCTGTAGCTGCAACAATCGCGATTAATTTAGTGATTTTTGTCATGATAAATTTCTCCTAACAGTAAAATTAAGCCATCTGTTCCAAATTTAGAATCATATAAATAGCATCTATTCTTCTTCGCTAACGTGTTTTGTGCCTAACTTGTCGAAATCAGAAGACGTCTCTTTATTTGTTGTTTTAGTCATCAAAAAAGTCGTATTCGAATCATTTGTAGGATTTGTATACCCGGTATACATGTCGTTCAAAATCTTGACAGGTTTGTCGTAAATTAACTGGAAACCATTAGTCATTGTGTAGTGATAATAAACAGGTACACCTATATCTTCAGTATCATCAGTTTTTAGCGGTTTTAATTTTGCTGAATCTGTTTCTAAATCCCAACGTCGGTGTGTAATATTTTCAAAATTAACGTTATTACCAGAATTATCGGTTTTTACTTTAGCATTTATCAATTTTGCTGTGGGTTTTGCATACTTGGGGGTACGTCCTAAGACTGTATCTTCATTAGTTTTCAAATAATTCAAATCATCTCGGTACTTCTGCAGAGTTTGTAATGCCACTTTATGTGTATCACCAAAGTAGTCTGGATGTTTTTTATAATATTTATACTCGCTCTCTGTTTTTTTAATAATATTACGTATGTATTCGGTATTGCTTGTGTCAGTTATATATTCTTTGTAATACTCCTTATCCTTTTTTTGCGCGATGGTAATGACCTGCTTATCACTTTTGCCATTAATATCACGCATACTGAAATCATAACTTGGCATGTTATAGACCGTTGCTTTCCCATTCTTGGTCACTAAGATCTGTTCGATGTGTGTGTCCTTACTCAACTCGTAATCACTGTCAGCATCCGATTCGGCCATGTACCAAATCCGCTGATTGGATGACTGTGCGTCCTTGATAAAGGAAACCTTCTTCTCATTAACTTGATTAGCCCCTGATTGCCCACAAGCTGACAATGATAAAATTGCTGTACCTAATAACGCTACGCCCATCAAGCGCTTTATATAAAGTTTCATATCCGAACTCTCCTCAAACATTTTATTTAACTAGATCAAGCGGCAGAAGCGTAAGCTAAGCGACACCGGTCGGTACCGGCAACAATGCAAAGTACCTACCGTTCCGTATTGATCTAAGCCACAAGGTAAAACACCCTAAAATAAGGGATTATAAAATTAATTATACAGCAATAGAGTAATATTTTCCCTGAATATTTAAAAATAAGGTATTTTAATCCGCTATAACGACAAAAAAATATCTTGCCACAGTGTTAATGTTAGAAAAGAGAAGATCAATCGTACAAACTGTCATAAGCCAAATAAAAAAGCCCGTTATACGGACTTTTTCGTTAAATAGACTTCGTAAATCGCTTAATAGTTACGGAGAAATCATCTGTAATTACGCCACTAGATTAAGCCAATGCCGCCAAATACATCTGCCAAGCGTCGTCAAAGATCGTCATTGATGGCAGATAAGGTGCGTTCTCCTCAAGATACTTGGACAAGGAATCAAATTCCGTATCCTGCTTCGGAAACGAGCTGTCGAGAAAGGCATTGTTGGCAAAAGTTGCGACGGGATCGTAGCTTTCGGGATTACGTTGGGTCATTAAATATTGGTAAAACGTCTTAGGCATGAAGTGCCTCCTTAGTTAGTCTGGAATCCGAGCTTGGAAAACAAACTTACCGGCACCAGACATATCGATCTTTTTAGCGGCATACGAGAGCTTCTTCCCGTTACCGATGGCCGTCAAGTGAAGCGTGGCGGTCTGTTTTCTACTGTTCATCGCGACCCATTTAGGTAGCGGATAGTTCTTCGCAATATAGCTCATCACGAAGCTCACAGGTACGGGTAGCGACCCAATGGAGAGCTTCTCGGCCTTCAATTGCACGTCTCCTGAGGATAACACGGTCGGCTTCAGGAGTAAAACAAAATTAACATTGGCGCCTAAGACCTTCGTCGATCCCGTCAGGATGGCGTGGTCAGTCACTTGAAAGGTATACTTCACGTCTTGCCCCTTCAGAGACTTATTCACGTAGTAGTCGGCGAGCGCATTAACCTGTTTCTTGTTCAGAGTGACATCGATGTTCGTGGTTTTGGTCGCTGGTGACGCCGTTGAGGCAACCTTGGTCGTCCCCATGGCCTTGACGCCAACCGTGATCATCGCAATGACCAGCACGGCGACCAAGGCCAGGAACCCCCACTTCCACCAATTTTGTTGGGATTTAACTTTCGGAGCTGAATGACGCTGCATAATAGATAATTCCTCCTTGTTTCAAGCGCGTTAAGACTGCTGTAGGTATCGGTTCACACTACTTTAGCAACCACTGTTCATGAGCCTGCATTTCCTTGAAGACGTAGCGCGTCATCAGACGGTAGCCCTTGGCGTTCGGATGGAAATGGTCCGCTGGTGACAGGTAATTATTCAATTCATCACTCGCGTCACTCGCCAGAATGGTTTCCTGGAAGGTCTTCGTCGAAATCTTGCCGTTATTGACGTCTTGTGATGTCCGCTTCAGCTTGGCCTGCTGGGTGGCAGACTTGAATTGGCCCACTGATAATGCCCGACTGATGTCGACCATATAGAGGTTCTTGTAGGACTTGGCCGTCTTAGTCGTTGTCGCGTTCCAGTCGTCAACGGCATTCGTGACCTGGTCAATATTGGCAAAGTACACGTAGACTGGATTGTAAATGGTATACAGGAAGATTGGCGCAGTCGGATTATACTTGCGGACGGTATTCAGCAGACTCTTGAGCTTCTGCTGATACGTGGCCTGCGCGCCGTCTAGTTGTGTGTTGAGCTTTGATTGTTGATTGATCGTAACGTTCTTGGTCAGCGTCTGCAGAAGGTCGTTACCCCCAACTGTCATGACAATGGCCTGTGATTTTTCAACCTGTCGTTGCATCGTTTTACTATCGACCAAGCGTTTTTCAATCTGATCACTGCGGTCGCCGGACTTGCCGTAGTTGTGCATGATGACCTTAACCTTATCGTGGTGGTGAATCTTGGTCTTGAGACGTTGCGTGTAACCGCCCTTGTCCTGTTGATCACCAACCCCTTGTGTCAGCGAATCACCGAGTGCCACGACCCGGACAACCTTCCGGCGGTTAACGGCATTGGGATGTGTGCCGTTGAGCGTGGTCCGTGCGCCTGGATGCCAGTAAGTTAAGACAGCCAGCGTGACAAGCACAATCAGTAGGGCAATTCCCACAATTTTACTGAGTCCTTTTGCATTTTTCACTAAGAATCCCCCCTCGGGATAAAGAAAAAGCGGTGGCCGTGCCACCCCTTTTCTCGATTAACACTTATTTATTTAGTAGGATCGGTGTAATACATCAATGCGAAGGCGCCAGGGCCCCCATGGGTGGCAATGATGGGTACCGTTTCCCGCACAAGGACGTTCTTATCGGGTAAAATCTCGTGCAGGTGACCCTGAATCTTATCAATTGATTCGAAGGCTTCCACGTGCGAAATGCCGATAGACACGATGTCCGGCGTCTGCTTGATTTGTTCGTAAACTTTGTCAAAGTACCGGTCGATGGTCTTCATACCGCGACCCTTGGCCCGAATCTTCAGCTCACCGCCAGTTACCTGTAAAACAATCTTGATGTTTAACAGTGACGTCAGCATGCCGGCAGCCCGACTGAGGCGACCACCCTTTAAAATGTTTTCCAGGGTAACCACGCCCATGAACAGCTTGGTATGGTCACGAACGGCAACGGCACGGTCTAAAATGGCCTGCTTGTCAGCACCTTCAGCGGCCAACTTAGCTGCTTCAATCACTTGAAAGGCCATTGCTTGGTCGGTATACTGCGTGTCTACGACCGTGACATCGGTCTTAGACAGTTGCGCAGCCTGTTCGGCGGTGTGCACCGTGCCACTGATGGCCGCCAACATATTGAAGCAGATGACGGAGCTACCGTCCTCGCCCAACTTATCGAAGGTCTCCACGAACTTACCTAATGGTGGTTGACTCGTCTTTGGCAACGTCTTGGACGTCTTCATCTTTTCAATAAATTCTTGATTGGTGATTGATTCCCGTTCAACGTAAATGGTGTCATCGATCATGACCGTCAACGGGATAATGGTAATATTGTAATCCTGGATTTGCTGGTCGGTTAGACCGGCAGAAGAATCCGCAACAATTTTAATTTTAGCCATGGGTATCCCACTCTTTCTGACCAGAGATTTTGGTTTATGCTACAATATGCGTAATGGAACATACGGTAATAGTATAGCAGAATTGTTGAATTTTTTCAGTAATTCTACTAACTCGCCGTCTGATTATCAGAATTTTCTGATAACAGTCAACGAAGGAGGAATTTGTTTGGAAAAGGAACGGAGTCGCACGTATCAGATTGTCAATGAAGTTCTTAATGCGGTGACCCACGGAATCGGTGCCGCGTTGAGCATTGCCGGTCTGGTCATTCTGATCCTACGAGCACACAGCGAAGGCGGCAGTCTCCGAATGACCACATTTCTGGTTTACGGCATCATTTTGGTCTTATTCTACCTGGCCTCAACGCTGTTTCATAGTTTGTACTTTACCCGTGCTAGCCACGTCTTTCAAATATTCGATCATTGTGCGATTTACCTGTTGATCGCGGGAACCTATACGCCCTTTAGTTTGTTAGTCGTTGGCGGTAAACTCGGCTGGTGGATGTTCGGCATTATCTGGGCCATGGCCGTCGCCGGCATCGTCTATAAGGCCATCTGGCTGGGAAAGTTTCAAGTCCTTTCCACCGTCATCTACGTGGTGATGGGCTGGATGTGTCTGATGGGCATCGGACCGCTGTACCGTGGTCTGGGACCCGTTGGCTTCATGTTACTGCTCCTCGGTGGGGTTGCCTTCACTGCGGGTGCCGTGCTTTATAGCTTCAAGGGCGTCCCGTTCGGTCACGTTATCTGGCACCTCTTTGTCATGCTGGGCACAGGCCTGATGTATTTCTCAATTTTGTTCTACGCCTAGATCAACATAAAAAACGATTAAAAAAGACGTTGTCCACACCCTCAATCGTAACTGAGGCGCTGGCACAACGTCTTTTTGTTTGTAATTTTTAATTAAAGTCAGGGTCTGAATGTTAGTCACACCTATAGCACAAGCACCTCAATCGCTGTTGCAGTCAGATCTATGGCGTAGCTAATGACACTACCTAAGTACTAACGCCGTTGATACTGTTCAAAGCGGTAGTCGTAAGGATTTTTATCGTTGCGAATACCCGGTTGGGTCGCAATCAACTGGAATTTTTCATAGTTTATGACTGGCATCCAGGTGTCACCGGTGAAGTTGGCATCAATCACGGTGCGATACAGGAAGTCCACGTCGTCTTGCAAGCCCACAAACAGCTGAGCGCCACCGACGACGAATATTTTATCGTCGGGATGGGCCGCTGCATAGGTCCGTACGGCATCCAGCGAATCTAGTACGATGACCGTATCAGGAAAATTACTAGCCGGTTGATGGGTCACCACAATATTTTGTCGGTTCGGTAACGGTCGGCCAAAGGACTTGTACGTCCGTGCCCCCGCCACGATGGTGTTTCCTGTCGTGACCGTTTTGAAAAAGTGCATGTCGGCTGGTAGGTGCCACGGTAATTGCCCGTTTTGGCCAATCACACCGTTGTGTCCTTCCGCCCAGAGAAAGATTAACATCACTGTGCCTCCAATCTAGCTAGACGGCGACCGGCGCCTTGATGGCCGGTGCCGGATCGTAGCCCGTGACCTTAATGTCCGCCATTTCATAATCAAAGATGCTTGATTTTCCCGGATTTAGCCATAACTGTGGCGCTGCCTTCGGTGTCCGAGCCAGCTGCGTTGTGATCTGCTCAATATGGTTACGATAAATGTGCGCGTCACCCAGGGTATGCACGAAGTCGCCCACCTCCAGGCCAACTTCCTTAGCAATCAGGGAGGTCAACAAGGCATAGCTCGCAATGTTAAACGGCACGCCCAGGAAGATATCTCCACTCCGTTGGTAGAGCTGACAGCTCAGCTTGCCATCGTTCACGTAGAATTGGAATAACGTGTGGCACGGTGGCAATGCCATGGATGGCACGTCGGCCGGGTTCCACGCTGAGACGATCATTCGCCGAGAATCAGGGTGCGTCCGTAGCGTTTCGATAACGTTCGCAATTTGATCGATCGTTTCGCCATTCTTACCCTGCCAGGCCCGCCACTGACTGCCGTAAACCAGGCCTAGATCACCGTAGTGGTCACCGAAGGCCTGATCGTTGAGAATCCGGTCGTCAAAGGCCTTCTTCTCCGCCTGATATCGCTGATTAAAGTCCGCATCAACCAACGAACGGCGACCAAAGTCGGTCATGTCTGGACCGTGATAGTCGGCGCTCTCAATGAAGCGCTGGAAGGCCCATTCGTCCCAAATGTGGTTGTGGTGTTGTAGAAGAAACCGAATGTTCGTATCGCCCTTCAGGAACCACAGTAATTCCGACTTAATTAAACCGAAGGGAACCTTCTTTGTGGTTAACAGTGGAAAGCCTTCCTGCAAATTGAAGCGCATCTGGTAACCAAATAGACTTAGCGTCCCGGTTCCTGTACGGTCAGACTTACGATGGCCCTCTTTTAAAACTTTCTTGGCCAAATCTAAATAAGCATCTTCTAGCATTTTGGTCGTCTCCTATTCCGCGTACTCGCTAAGATATTCCCAACGTTCCATCTTTTCATCAAGTTGTTTGTCGAGATCGTCGAGTTGGGCCTGTAAGTCGGCTAGCTTGTCGTAGTTCGCCCCGTTAGCGTTCATCGCCGTTTGAACCTCGGATTTCTGACTTTCAAGACCATCGATCACGGCTTCAATACCTTCCCACTCCTTCTGTTCGGCGTAGGTCAATTTAACCTTCTTCTTTGGTTTAGCGGGTGCGTCATCAGCAGGCTTGTCTGCCTTTTCCTTGGCCGGCTTGCTCTTCGCCTTGCTGGCCTTCTGAGCGTCGTCCAAGTAGGCACTGAACTGCCCAGAGTACCGATCGATTTGACCGTTGCCGTCAAAAATCAACAGCCGATCAGCCACCTTATCCAGGAAGTACCGGTCATGGGAAACCGTAATGACGGTCCCAGCAAACTGGGAAATATAATCTTCCAAGACGGTCAAGGTGCTGATATCCAGATCGTTGGTCGGTTCGTCCAAGAGCAAGACGTTCGGTTGTTCCATCAGGAGCTTCAGCAGGTACAGCCGACGTTTTTCCCCACCAGAGAGCTTACGGATCAACGTTCCATGCATAAACCGTGGAAATAGGAATTGTTCCAAAAGTTCGGTTACACTGACGGAGTTCCCCGCCTTGTCGGTCACGTTTTGACCCACTTCGGAGAGGTAATTGATCATCCGTTTGTCGTCCGGGATAGGTTCAATCTGCTGGGTATAGTAGGCCATCTTGACCGTTTCCCCAATCGTAACGATCCCAGAATCTAACGGCAACCGCTGAGCAATCACGTTGAGCAGACTGGATTTACCAGCGCCATTCTCCCCACTGATCCCGATACGTTCGCCACCCTGAATCAGGTCGCTAAAGTCTTTGAGAATCGTGTGGCCGCCCAAGGATAGGTTAGCCTCCTTGAGTTCAATAACCTTCTTACCCAAGCGTTGTTGGCCTAACGAGATAGACACGTTACTCTGAACCTGCCGTGTGCCCACGTTGCTGGCAATATCGTTGAACCGGTTGATGCGGGCCTGTTGCTTGGTCGAGCGGGCCTTGGCGCCGGCTTTCATCCAAGCTAATTCTTTTTTGTACAGTTGTTGCTGTTTCTGGTCGGCTTCGGCTTCCTGGCTGACACGTTCCGCCTTTTCCTGTACGTAGGCCTGGTAGTTGCCAGGATATTGGTAAAGTTTCCCGAAATCAAGCTCCCAAATCTGATTGGCAATCTGATCCAAGAAGTACCGGTCATGGGTGACGACCAGTAAGGCCCCTTTGTAGCTAGCCAAATACTGTTGTAACCAGGCAATGGAGTCGAAATCCAAGTGGTTGGTCGGTTCGTCTAATAAGAGAAGATCAGGCGACTGAATCAACACTTGGGCCAGGCCGACCCGCTTGATCTGACCACCAGACATGGTCTTAATCGACTGTGACAGGTCGGTGATCTTCAGCTGAGTCAGGATCGTCTTCACGTCGCTCTCGGCGGTCCAGGCTTCCTCTTCGTTCATCTGAGCTTCAGCGTCCAGGTATCGTTGCTGGGCCTTGGCATCTTCAGGATGAGCCCCATAGGTCGCCAGCGCCGCCTCATAACGGCGAATCGTGGCAAAGACGGGTTGATCGCCGGAGAATACGGCATCCATGACCGTCAGATTTTCGTCAAGATCGGGCTTCTGCGTCAGGTAGCCAATGGAATAGTCCTTGGGCGTTGACAGCTCGCCGGATTGTTCGTTGCTGATGCCAGCTAAGGTGTCCAGCAGTGATGTTTTACCGCTCCCATTGACCCCAATGAGGCCGATGCGATCGTGTTCGTTAATAATGAAATTTAAATTATCAAATAAGATTTTTTCACCGTAAGTTCGGTGTAAATTTTCTGCGCGTAAGGTTTGCATAGTCTCTTCACTCTCTTAATTAAGATTCTTAAGCAGTTGCTTGGGCCACCAGTGCATCGTGGGTATTTGCCACGGCACCAGTTACGACCCCGTACTCTAAGTCGCCCAGAATAGCTCCCAACTGCGGTCCCGGTTGAATGCCGGCCTGCATAAGGTCCTTTCCAGTGACGGCTAATTCCTTCTTATGTTGAATGGGTAGCGCCGCCAGTTGCGTTGTCAGCGATGCTAAGCGGTCCGGTGCCCCTAAAATAACGGCGACCTCATTGGCAATTGGCAGCAAGTCGGCACCACATTGATAGAGTTGCCAAGCGTTCAGACCCCCCTGCAGGAGCAATGTCGCCGTTTTGCTAGTCGTCTGTACAGCATTGATGGTTTGATTAGCCGTCTTCCAGTGCTTCATGAAGGGCGTGATTGCCGCGGTCTCTAGGCCAAATTTGGTGACCAGCAGTGTCCAAGCAGCCGTTTCGGATGACGCACCATGAACGAGTTGCGTTGTGAGTTCCTTTAAAGCCGCCTCATGAGGCGCAAAGTCCGGGCAATATTGCCACAAACCGGTCGCCATGAGATCGGTCAGGCCGCGTTGAGGCGTCTTTCCCTGAAGTAGCTTCAGCAGTTCCACTTGCGTCCGCTCCACAGCAATCTTGGTCAAAAGCTGAGCGTGGGCTGTGATAGCATCTAAAGTATCCGGTACGATCGTGAAGTCCAGTTGACTAGCGAAACGGACCGCCCGCATCATCCGCAGTGCGTCTTCATGAAAGCGTTCCTGGGCATCACCCACGGCACGAATCTGCTTATTCCGCAAGTCGGTCAGACCGTCAAATAAGTCGATGACTTCCCCGTTCTCACGCATAGCCAGCGCATTAATTGTGAAGTCACGGCGCTTAAGGTCTTCGGCCAACGAACGGACGAAGGTGACTTGATCGGGCCGGCGAAAGTCGGTATAGGTTGACTCCGAGCGGAACGTCGTCGTTTCATAGCCGGTTCCATGGTCCAGAATCATCACGGTACCGTGTTCGATCCCGGTGTCGACCGTTCGTTTGAAGAGGTGCTTGATCTCATCGGGGTAGGCACTGGTGGCGATGTTGACATCGTGGATGGCCTTTCCCAGGATGGTGTCCCGCACGCTGCCGCCGACAAAGTAAGCCTCATAGCCCGCCTGCTCAATCGTCTGTAAGACTGGCCGCGCGTGTTCAAATTCTTCTGGTAACTGTTCCAACTTCATGTCAAATTCACCTTTCGCCGGCTGAAATCGCCGATTGTTCTACGCGCTTAACCTGACCGAAAGCTCGGCCGTTCGCAACCAGTTATGACCGGTCAGATCAGTGTGCTCTATATGCCAGTCTAACAGATTCCAGGGGAGAATTGAATTCAAAGTCACCGCTTCTCCACGAGTTTGTCGCCTGTTAGCGCTTGCGCTGTGCTATGATGGAAAAGGAAAAATTTTATTTTGGTTAGGAGAGAACGTCATGACACAAGTTAAGGACGAATCTATCCGGCTGATTGACCTACTAATGATTGGGATTGGGTGTGCCACCATGGCCTTCAGCCTGGTGTTCTTCAACATCGCAAATAATTTGGCGGATGGTGGAATCTCCGGGATCACGCTGATTATCCGGGCGCTGTTCCACCTGGACCCAGCCTATTCAACGATTTTGATCAACGCTCCCTTACTGTTGATCGGGTATCGGTTCTTAGGCCGACAGTCCCTGATTTATACCATCTATGGAACGGCCATGTTGGCGTTATTCCTGTGGATTTGGCAACGGGTCCCCTTAGCAATCGACCTGCACCACGACCTTCTACTCGCGTCTCTAGCAGCTGGGTTGACTGGTGGCCTAGGTTCCGGTCTCCTCTACCGGTACGGTGGCACCACGGGGGGAACCGATATCGTTGCCCGAATCATGGAGCGGTTCTATGGGGTCCCCATGGGTCAAACGTTGCTGTGGCTGGATGTCGTGATCCTCTTGATTTCACTGGTCTACATCGACATTCAACACATGGCCTACACGTTGATTTACTCCTACGTCTTTGCCCGACTCGTGAATTTCACGCAGGAAGGTGCCTACGCCGCTCGAGGAATCATCATCGTTTCCGATCAGTACCAGGAAATTACGGACAGTATCATGGATGAACTGCAGCGTGGTGTGAGCTTGGTCAGCGGCGAAGGTGGCTTTTCCCACAAGCCCCGTCAAATGATTTACGTGGTCGTTGCCCCTAGTGAGCTCCATCGGCTGCGTCAAATCATTGCTCGGCACGATTCGAAGGCGTTTGTCTCGGTCATCAATGTAAACGAGGCTCTGGGCGAAGGATTTTCATTTGCTCGGCCGAAAAAGAACTTTCTCAGTAAGTTTAAGCCTTAGTTCTGGGTTGGCAACCGCGGGTTTTGCGGTTGCTTTTTTTGGTAGGTACAAGTTAAAGTAATTATTGTGTGTTCACTCCAGTAAAAAAGAATGATCCATCGGAACCATTCTTTTTCGTCTTTTCGCTTAAATATCTTGATAGCCTTCCAACATCAACGCCATTTCGCCATCATCCGGCACGACCTTCAGATAAGCCTGTAACAGCTTGATCACCTGGTCGGTAGCCCCTTCTTCGCGGTAGAAGTAGATGGCTGGCTTCAAGAAGTCTGGCTGATCCATGAAGAATGGCGCTGCCGCATCGTAGTACTTGCGAGCACCGGCAAAGTCTTCTTGGTGGTTGGCCGTAATCGCCAAATTCCAGTATAACTGGGGATCAGCATCTTCGGCCTTCACGTATGGCTTAGCTAAAGCTTCGTTTTCGTCCCAACGCTCCTGCTTAACGTAGAGGTTACTCAATTGAATTACCGCAGTAATGTCATCGCTGTCAAGCTCGTGGCCCTTCTTTAGATACTTCTCAGCCAAGGCCTCATCATCCAATTTGGTAGCCACATGCGCCGCCTGGAGCCAGAGCTTCTCGTTATACTGATCAACACCCAGGCCCTCTTGCAAGGCAGTCAGCGCCTCTGGTAAGCGGTTCTCCTGCTCTAGCGCCTGTCCCAAGTAAGGGTAAAGTGAGGTGTAGTGCTCATCACTGTCCTTCAGCTCGTTGAAAAGGTTGATGGCCTCGGTCCGTTCCTTGAGTTGCAGGTAAGTAAAGGCCGTCTCAAACTTCACGTCCGGCGTCATATCCCCGGTATGAATCTGCTTAAGGTAGCCGATTGCCTGCTCGAAGCGCCCAGCGTTGGCGTAGGCTACCCCGAGTCGTTCGACCAGGTTAACCTTAGAGAACTCGGTCGTACCGGCCGTAATTAGGTCCAAATATAGCGGTATAGCCTTTCTGAACTCACGCATGGTATTGTAGAGCTCGGCCAACGCAAACGTGATGACGGGCTCGTCAGGGGCCAATTTCTTGGCCGTCAACAATTTCTGCTCGCTGACTTCGAAGAGTTCCTGCGTCTGATAAAGGTCGGCTGCCACCATCAGCGCCTCCACGTAGGCTGGAGAGTCTGGTCTGACCTGATTCAGGTAGTCTAAAGCTTCGTCGTTCTTGTCTTCATCAATGGCAATATCGGCCAGGTTCGTGCGCAATTCATCTTCATCGGGGTACTTCTTCAAAAGCTTCTCGTAGATCCGTCGCGACTGATTCAGAAATCCCAGAGAGTAGAGCTCCTCGCCCAGACTGAACAGGGTATCATCGTCATCGTGGCGCAGTGACAAGGCATACTGCTTCTTGAAGTCTTCGAGTTGTCCCTTTTCCAATTGATCAAGTGCCGTTTGTGCGTAACTCATAACCCGCCTCCATTTAATTCACTGTCAGGTACTACCCCATTACACTTGCGCTCCATGGGTGTAGCACAGTTTTATTTCGTTAAAGTCACTAAAATTGACAACGCATTTAATTATACGCAATCCGATCAAACATGGAAACTATAAACACTCAAGCTGCCACAAATTTTGGGTAATAAAAAACCAGTCCGACAATTGCCGACCTGGCCCTTTACCTATTAAATAATTAATTGTAATTACTTAACAGCATCCTTTAAAGCTTTACCTGGCTTGAATGCAGGTACTTTGCTTGCTGGGATTTGGATTTCTTGTCCAGTTTGTGGGTTACGGCCCTTACGAGCTGCACGTTCACGTACTTCAAAGTTACCAAAGCCGATCAATTGAACCTTTTCGCCTTTTGCTAACGTTGCTTGGACAGAATCGAATACTGCATCAACTGCAGCAGTTGCGTCCTTTTTAGTTAAACCAGTTGCAGTTGCAACGTCGCTAACCAATTGTGCTTTGTTTGCCATGTTTGAATTCACCTCCTGCAATGAAGATTAGATGAATGCCATCTAGTAGTCATTTTTGAGTGGTCCAAAAATGATGAAACAAATACGGTCAACCGCATCATTTCTTAATCAAAGATAGCACAGGAAGCCTTATATGACAAGGGATAACACCATTTTTTAGCAATTATCCCGTAAGATTTACGATTTTTATCGAAAAATGGGTCAAAATCGGCCTTAGAGTAAGACTAAAGCGCTTTTTTTCCTACTTCCGTGCCCGTTCGATCAGATGGATTGGTGTCCCATCAAAATCGAAATGTTCCCGGATTTGGTTTTCCAAGAAACGCTCATAAGAGAAATGCATCATCTTGGGATCGTTAACGAAGACCACAAAAGTCGGCGGTGCAACGGCCACTTGAGTTGCATAGTAAACCCGTAGCCGCTTCCCATTATCGGATGGCGTTGGATTCAGGGCAATTGCGTCCATGATCACGTCATTCAGGGTAGCGGATTGTACCCGCTTGTTGTGGTTCTCGGAGACCCGCTTGATCATTTCCGGCAGCTGTTCGAGCCGTTGTCCAGTCTTCGCCGAAACGAAGATGATTGGGGCATAGCTCAGGTATTGGAACTCGATGCGGATCAGGTTCTGGAAGTCTGTCAGCGTATGGTTATCCTTCTTCAGGGTATCCCACTTGTTGACCAAGATAATGATTCCTCGACCAGCCTCATGGGCGTAACCGGCGACCCGTTTATCTTGCTCACGAATACCTTCCTCGGCGTTCATGACCATCAACACGACATCGGAATTGTCAATGGCGCGCATGGCCCGCATAACACTGTATTTTTCAGTGTTTTCGTAGACCTTACCACGCTTACGAATCCCGGCCGTATCGACCATGGTGAACTCGGTACCATCAGCGGTAAACTTGGTATCGATGGCGTCACGGGTAGTCCCAGCCACGTCAGAGACGATGACCCGGTCTTCTCCCAAGATAGCGTTGACCAGAGAGGACTTCCCGACGTTGGGCCGTCCAATCAGGCTAAAGCGAATGGTATCGTCCTTAGGCGCACCGGTATCTTCAGGGAATTCCTTAACGACGGCATCCAGCAGGTCACCCAAGCCCAACCCATGGGCCCCAGAAACGGGGTATGGATCGCCCAACCCTAATGAGTAGAAGTCATAGATTGACTCCCGTACTTCAGGGTTATCGGCCTTGTTGACCGCTAACAGAACCGGCTTGTTGGCCCGGTACAAAATTTTGGCAACGTTTTCGTCAGCATCGGTGACCCCTTCAGGTGCACTCGTGATAAAGACGATGACGTCGGCTTCTTCGATGGCGATTTCCGCCTGCTGCGTAATTTGGGTGATGAATGGTTCGTCACTGAGGTCAATCCCCCCAGTGTCGATCATCCGAAATTCAGTTCCCAGCCATTCGGCACGCGTATAGATTCGGTCACGCGTAACCCCTGGGGTATCTTCAACGATTGAGATTCGTTCACCGGCGATCCGGTTGAACAGGGTCGATTTACCAACATTAGGACGACCCACGATTGCGACTACGGGATAAGCCACGACAAATCCCTCCTTCTTCAAATCAATTTAATTTTTAATACGGGTTATATAGATGTTACCATCTACCTTACCGGGTGGCAAAAACAAGCTGGAACGCTAGGGCGGACGCTGAAAGCCACAAACCGGTCTTTCAGCTTGTGGCGGAACCTCCAAAACCGAGTTTCCACCACACCAATTCACTAAGCGGTACAAACCACCGCAAAGTGAATTCCCACAGCTGAGCTTATTTTTGCCACCCTCACGGCTCACATGGATGACTCACATCCACGCATGAACCATGTAAACCACACTTCGAGCAACGACATCTGCTCACAAGAGTCATAGTCTACACGATAATCGGTTAACTGTCAAAACTGGCGGTTACCGTGTCGCCGTTGCGGGCTTATTTTCGGGCTCGTTGGCGATACGGTTAAAATACCCCTGATGACATGAAAAGGGTTCGGAGCGAAACCAACAAAGTTCCGCGCCAAACCCTTCTTCAACCAAACGTATTAGTTGTTTTCGTTATCTTCCATGTCCTTCTTCAGGCTGTCCCCAATGAGGTCACCTAAAGAGAAACCAGTGCTTTCTTCTGGGGCGTTAGCCGTTGAAGTTTCAGCAGAGTTCCGGTTGTTACGACGACGGTTGTTACCACCGTTGTTGTTCCGGCTCCGGTTGTTATTGTTGCTACTGTGGCTTTCGGAAGCTTCGTCACCAGATTGTGGCTTTTCTTCCAAGGCCTTGATAGACAATGCCAAACGGTGGTCATCTGGACGTACATCCAAGACCTTAACCTTGATTTCTTGACCAACCTTCAGAACGTCAGCAGGCGTTGCGATGTGTTGGTGGGAAATTTGGGAAATGTGAACTAAACCTTCAACGCCAGGGAACACTTCAACGAAGGCCCCAAAGCTAGTCAAACGCTTAACAGTACCATCTAAGACGCTACCTTGAGGGGCTTTGTCTTCGATACCATCCCAAGGTTCTGGCAAGGTTTGCTTGATGGAAAGGGAAATCCGGTCACGGTCAGTATCAACAGATAAGACCTTAACCTTAACTTCTTGGCCCACCTTCAAGACATCGCTAGGCTTTTCAACCCGTTCAAAGGCGATTTCTGAAACGTGAACTAACCCATCAACGCCACCAAGATCAACGAAGGCACCAAAGTTGGTCAAACGTGCAACTTTACCTTCAACGATGTCACCGGCAGTCAACTTAGCCATGATTTCAGCCTTTTGTGCTGCACGTTCCTTTTCAACCAATGCACGGTGAGAAAGGATCAGACGGTTTTCGCTAGGTTCGATTTCGACAATCTTGAACTCCAGGGTTTGGCCCTTGAATTGAGATAAGTCTTCAACGAAGTGGTCAGATACCATAGATGCAGGAACGAATCCACGCACACCAGCATCAACGACTAACCCACCCTTAACCACTTGGGTAACGGGTGCAGTCAACGTATGACCTGCTTCGAATTCCTTTTGGATGTCGTCCCAAACCTTACGGGCTTCCAAACGACGTTGTGACAGTAAGTAACTGCCGCCTTCCTTGTCAGTACCAATACGAGAAATTACGACGAGGTCCATAACGTCCCCGACTTTAATTACAGAATTAATATCATCAACTGGCTTCGTGGAAAGTTCCTTCTTTGGAACAACCCCTTCAATACCAGTATCAGCAATACCGACGATTGCTTGTTGGTCGTCATCGATCGTTAAGACTTCACCCTTAACGACGTCACCGACTTTAACGTTATCGATGCTGTTTAAAGCATCTAATAATTCGTTATTTTCATTGTTTTGACTCGTGCCATTTTCACTCATGCGAATTTTTCCTCCTTGCGACAACTCTAAATACCATTTTAGCTGATTGTGCTGTTAAAAGCTAGTAAAAAGCCCATTTTATAGGGATTCTTTTTCTTGGATGATTTCAGCGATGCGATCGGCCACTTCCTGGATGGACATGGACGTCGTATCGAGCCGAATTGCATCCGCTGCTTGGGTCAATGGTGAGATCTTTCGGGTCGAGTCTTTGCGGTCCCGTTCCTCAATCTCATACTTCAACGTTTCCAGTGGCGTATTGATCCCCTTAGCCGCGTTATCCTTTAACCGGCGCTGTGCCCGTTCTTCAACGCTCGCAACTAAGAAGATCTTAACCTCGGCCTTGGGCAACACGGTTGACCCAATATCGCGGCCATCCATGACGATTCCGCCAGCATCGGCAATTTGTCGTTGGCGTTCCGTCAATTCAGCCCGAACAGCTGACTGGGCTGAAATCTGTGAGACAGCATTTGTCACGTCCGGTTGGCGAATCGCTAAGGTTACCTCGGTATCGTCAACGAAGACCTTTTGAACGGGAGTCCCGGGCTCAAAACGAATCGTAATCTGATCCAAGAGGTCCTTCACGGCAGCCTCATCGTCTAACGCCACGCCAGCTTGCAAGACTTTCCAAGTAATGGCGCGGTACATGGCACCCGTATCACAGTATATGTAGTGAAAACGCTGTGCAACAATTTTTGCCACCGTACTCTTCCCAGCCGAGGCTGGGCCATCAATGGCAACCTGTAATCCTTGTTTATCCATCAAACCAAACTCCCTATAAATTGAAATTAAATCCTACTTTACACGTAACTTTTGACCAGGATGCAATGCAGCACCCGAAGACAGGCCATTTAATTCAAGCAACTTATCAACCGAAATTCCGGCATTCGTTGCGACCCGGTAGACCCCTTGGCCGGATTCAACGGTCGCATACTTTTGACCAGCGGTGCTGCTTGAACTTGTACTGCTGCTCGTTGTGCTACTACTTGTAGCAGCTGAACTGCTGTGGCTGGTGGTAGCCGAAGAACTGCTAGTCGTCTTAGCCGAACTAGCAGTCGTGGTAGATGTCGTTGATTTTTTGTGGCTCGTTGAAGCAGCTTGCTTCTTCGATGATGCCTGACTTGATGATTTATGGGAGCTCTTGGCCTTCTTGGAGGACGAGCTAGACGAACTAGCCGCGACCTTCTCGGTATTTTGAGGCCGGTTGACCGCACTTTGACGGGCTAGGCCGTAGACCAACGAGGCTGCCGCAATCACGATAATGATTGCCACCAGAATGATGGTAACCATGGTATTGCTATGATTTTGTCGCCGCATTTTCGTTCGTGACAGGTTCCCCTGATCGTCGCGATCATCGGCAAACGAGGAATCCCATGGATGGGACTCTTGTTCCTTCGACGTTTGATCGTCACGCTTTTGACTCATCATCTAACCTCCCTGAAAAACTTTCAACCGTAATTGTACCACGCTGACGTTTTTTTAGGTAGCTATAATTGTTCGAAGTATCGATATGACGGCATTCTTCAAAATCTCTTAATTATATTTACCTGTAGTTAATTATGAATTGTGGAACTTTTTGCACTTGGTTTGACAATTCGTCATTAAAATAACCGCCGCAGTCGCGCAACCCAGTCTCCATCTTGAGTTACCGGGTCAGATTTGTGTGACGACAGCAACCCTAACTGTTCAAAATCCGGGGTCATCCCCGCTGGTGAGCAACACCGCTCGTGATGGGCCGGACTCTGTTCGTCAAACGCCGCAAGCCAATTTTGCCGCAAGCAACGCGGTTCACGCACGTATTTCAGCATCTGTGCCAGCGCCCTGTTCCGTTCTCGCTCTCGACGGCTAAATAGGTTAACCACCGCCGCCTCACTAATGCCATGCCGTTTGTAGAACGCCAGCAGTGCAATGGCTGCGTCATCCTCGCTAAACGCCTGTGGTCGGGCATAGTAGCGGTGAATGGTCTCCGGTTCGGGCCGGTTGGCTTGCCCCAACATTAAGGGAAGCTGTTCATCCCCACTGGCGTACAACAGAATGGCCACACTTGGCAGACCATCCCGCCCGGCTCGGCCAATCTCCTGCGCATAGCTCTCAAAGTCTGCCGGCAAGTGGTAGTGGATAACATAGCGGACATCATTCTTATCGATGCCCATCCCAAACGCACTGGTCGCACAGATCACGTCGAGTTGACCCGCCATGAACTGTTGCTGAATCTTGAAACGATCCTCACTACTTAGTCCCGCATGGTAGGCCGCTGCCTGCACGCCCGTCTGCTGCTGGAGTGCTAACGCCGTATCGCTGGCCTGCTGCTTACTGGAAAAATACACCACACCCGGTCCCTGTAGCTGACCGACCAGCGCCGTCAAGCGTTCCTGCTTCTCCAGCTCGTCAGCGACTTGCTCCACGTCGAGAAAGATATTGGGGCGATCGACGGACTCTGCCACTATTTCTGGCTGACTCCGTAACTGCTTGGCAATCTCTTGCCGCGTCGTCTGTCCCGCCGTTGCCGTCAGCATCAGTGTTAGTGGCTGTTGTAACTGCGTACGAATGGCACCCAATAACAGATACTCCGGTCGAAAATCCGGCCCCCACTGCACGATACAGTGAGCTTCATCAATCACCAATAAACTCAGCTGGAGCTGTTTGATTTGCGCCAACATCTGCGACTGGGCTAACATTTCCGGTGACATAAAGAGAAATTGATACTCCCCGAGGTGGCGCATGATTACCTGCCGTTCCCGATAGCTCGTCAGCGAATTAATCGCGGCCACCCGCTTAAACCCCGCCATGCGCATCCGATCAACCTGATCGTTCATCAGCGACAACAGGGGGGAGATAATCAGCACACATCCCGGATGACGGTACCCGTACAACTGATAGATCAACGTCTTACCGGCACCGGTCGGCAAAACGGCCAGCGTGTCTTGACCCGCCTCTAATGACGTGAGAGCTGCCTGCTGCCCCTCTCTGAATTTCGTAAAGCCAAATACTTTTTCCAAACTTGTCGCTAAGGGCTCAAGCATCCCCCACACCTCGCTTATCACACCAAATGGCGTAGAGTCGAAAATCAAAAAACGTGTAGCGGTCCTGAAGCTCCTGCGGTAACGCCGTGTACTGCCAGGTATCAATTGGCCCGGTCAGACTAGTCGCAAACGCTGTACGCATGGGCGACGTCAATAACCAGTCATAGGGAAACTGGGCTAACGGTAATAGAATCGCCGCCTCCAGCAAATGTTCCCGTGCCGTTCCCGGCTTGATCTGACGCACCGTAGCAATCTGTTCCACACGTCGCCCCTGTGACACCGCCGCTAGGGTCTGCTGCGCACTGCGCGTAACCGGTGACTGCCACAGTGGCCGAAATAGAGCGCTCAACGGATGGTCAGACTCGCGGGCATCCTGAGCAATCTGCATGACCCCATCAAACTGCATCAGCGTCACCGACCACGCGGTCCGCTCCTGACTTAACGCTAACTGATCCGCCGTCAGCCCCGGCTGGCCGTGCCCTGTAAACAGGTCCGTGACGACCCCCGCCGTGACCGGTGGTAGCTTTTCAAGGCTACTTTTCAGTGAATCGAACATTCGTTCTGGTAGCTGAGCACTCTTACTCTGATGGAACCAATTTCGTACCGCCTGACGTGTCTCCAGGTCCGTCGCCAACGGGTAATAGCGCTTGGCCGAATGGGCATACTGACTCACAACCTGCACCGCCAGTAAGAGCCGTTGCCGGGCCGCCAAGAGATCCAGCATCCCCCAACTGGCCCAAGTCTGTGGGTGCTCAGCATGAGCCGCCTGTTCAGTGGCCCCCGCTGCAGTCAAACGAACCTGATCGGGCGTCTCACCCGTCTCGGCCCATCCCCGCTTAATCAGCACCTGTGCTGGGGCGTCTAAGGCTCCCCGCGCCATTTTCTTATCCAGGGCAATCAGATAGAGTAACCGGTAGCGTAGACCCCAATACAGCGTCGACACCGTCTTCTTCTCCCGCAGGAGGTTCTCAATCACCCGCAAACGGCGAAACTGTTGCTGATCCAGTAAGGCTAGTAAGTCCGCCGCTTCCATGGCTACGCATCCCTTCCGTAATAAGTCTGCACCTAGTTTACCATACGAAAAGGGCTGACAGTATGCCAGCCCTCCATTTCAAGACAATTCATGATTGATTCATTTATGATAGCGTGTGCTTCTGTAGCCAGGGCGCCATCCGTCGATTTAGCAGAATGAACAGAATCCCGAGGACGATCCCCTTGATCAGGTTAAACGGAATAACACCGAATAAGATGAGCTTGTTCACGGGTAAGCCCAACGACATTCCCCACACCTTAAGATACAGGGGCGTAATTACCCACCAGTTGGCAAGTGATAACACGATGGTGAGACTCAACGTCCCGACAATCACCGCGACCACTTGCCGCTTGACCGTCCACTCGTGACGCCGTAACACGGCACTGATCGGCAGCGCCAGTGCGAGATCGGCAATGAACGCCGTCAAAACGCCAATAAAATTGACGATATCTAGCCCCGTCGTAACGAAGTACAATAACTCCTTAATTGCGGCAATGGTAATCGCCCCCGCGGGACCAAAGACCCCCAACCCAATCAGCACGACTAGGTCGCTTAAATCGAGTTTCATGTACGGCACGATGGGAATGATCGGAATCGACACGAACATCAAGATATAGGAGACCCCGGCGAATAACGCCATCTCGACCATCGCGCGAACGCTTAAACCCTTGTGACTACTTTCCATGAGACTAATTCCTCCTTGCGGTCATCTCAGTGACGCGACCCACGAAAAAAGGCCTCGCCACAGAAGAGCAAGACCTTGGAGTTTACGTCAAAATTAAGCAACGCAAAAAGCAACGTCTCATCTTCTGCATACCAGACTATACTGTCGGTTTCGGAGTTGCACCGAATCAACCGCTCGCGCGGGTCGCGGACTTTACCGCCGGTCGGGAATTACACCCTGCCCTGAAGATGAACCATAAATTTTTTTGTACACCTTTAATGTACTAAACGAACCAACGCCTGTCAACAATTTGTCTCAGGCTAAACCGGTTAAACGGCGAAGTTCTTTGACTTCCTCCGGCTTCAGATTACGTGCATCGCCGGGTTGAAGGCCCTTGAGCGTTAAGAAGCCATATTCTTCACGCTTCAACTTTTCAACGGGACAGCCAATGGCGTTCAACATCTTTTTAACCTGATGATTCTTGCCTTCGTGAATCGTTAACGAGACAATTGCAATTTTTTTCTTTTCGTCGGTACTGATGATCTTAGCCTTGGCTGGGGCGTACTTGATCTCATCGACCGTAATCCCCTGACGCAATTCACGCAACGCATCGTTCGTTGGAATCCCCGTGACCCGCGCCACGTAAGTCTTCTCAACTTCATATTTGGGATGCGTCAACCGATTGGCGAGTTCCCCGTCGTTGGTCAACAGGATCAGTCCCGAGGTATCGTAGTCCAACCGGCCGACTGGATAGACCCGTTGGCTGACGTTTTCGACCAAGTTGACCACCGTCTTACGCCCTTTTTCGTCGTTAGACGTTGAAATCACGCCCCGTGGCTTATACAGCATCACGTAGGCGGGGGCTTCGGTGGTAATCGGGACGCCATCCACGAGGATCTTATCGTGGACGCCGACCTTGGTTCCCAACTCCGTCACAACGCTGCCATTGACCCTGACGCGGCCGCTCATGATTAACTTTTCTGATTGACGTCGTGAAGCCACGCCGTCGTGTGCTAAAACTTTTTGTAGTCGTTCCATTTACGTTTCATCTCCTGATTCTCCTGGTTGATTCAGTTGCTGGTTAAAGGCTTGCAAGAACAAGTCACCGCCATCCCCATCGTCCTGTTCGCTGGGATTAGCCGCAGCGGGTAACGGTGGTAAGTCGGTGAGTTGTTTTAAGCCAAAGTAGTCGAGAAAGTAGGCACTGGTCCGGTAGAGCTTCGGCCGGCCCGGTTCGTCCAGACGTCCCGCGTCTTCGACCAACCGACGTAAGACCAGTTTTTGGACAGTGGAGGCGCTCTGAACCCCACGAATCTCATCGACTTCGATTCGCGTGATCGGTTGGCGGTACGCAATGATCGCCAAGACTTCCAATGACGCCGGTGAGAGGCTCGTACTCAAAGGATTCTCGAAGTACCGCTTGATCAAGTCGCCCGCAGCTTCCTTCGTGACCAGCCGATAGGTGGTATCGTTGACCATCAATTCTAGTGCCGAGTCCTGATCAGCCGCATATTTCTGGGCCAACCGTTCCAACGAGGCTAGAATCGCCGGGCGCAACAATCCCGTGGCCGCTGCTAAATCAGCGACCGTGATGCCTTCGTCACCGCTGACGAACAATAAACTTTCAATCTGTGCTAGGGGTGACATCCGTGGGATACCTACCTTTCAACCGTAAAAAATTAATCTGCAGCGGTACTAAACGACTGACCTGTTGCAAGGCAACCTGACGTTGTCGGGCGAGCTCTAAGACGGCCAGAAAGGTCGTGACGATCTCGTCGAGCACCGGGGTCTGACCCAGCAACTTTTCAAAGTTAACCGGGCCCTTACTGTGCGCCAAGCGCGTTAGTACCGTCTGCATCTGTTCTTTAATCGTATAGTGTTCCTGCTGAATGCTCTGAGTGACCGGCTTGGCCACCATGGCGCGATGAATCAGCTTGGCCAGTGCCGCCTGGAGATCCGCCGGCTCAATGCCCGGAGCTACCGATAAAGCCACTGAGTCTGGGACTGCCATGGCGGGACGGGTAAAGTGTTGCTGGCGTTCCTGTGCCCGCTCCTTGAGCACCTGTGCCGCTTGCTTATAGCGCTGATACTCGAGCAGCTGATTGACCAAGTCTTCTCGCGGATCACCCATGTCGTCCTCATCACTGGGCTCCAGTGTCTGCGGCTTTGGCAATAATAGTTTGGCCTTAATAGCCATCAGGTTTGCCGCCATCACAAAATACTCCCCGGCAATGTCGAGCCGCAGCGTCTGCATCTGATGCAGGTAATCCAGATACTGACTGGTAATCGTTGCAATCCGGATATCGTAAATATCCATTTCGTTCGTTTTAATTAAATGTAACAGTAAATCCAGTGGGCCCTCAAAATCACTGACCTGAATCAGCGGTTGCCCGGTTGCTGTGGCTTTGTCCATGGTGATACTCCCATTTTGCAATAGTCTTGGCTGTGGAGAGGGTCCCCATCAGCCGCTTATCTGGTAACGTTGTGGCCAGTTGATCCAGCAACTGCCACGTATTTTCAATAACATCCTTATCTGGCATCAATGTGATCAACCGCACAATCAGGTAATTTCCCTGAACCTGGGTCCCCACAGCACCGGCGAAGTCATCGTAAGTGTCCTTCCACAAGTAGAGTGTCCGATCATCCCCAGATTGGTACCAAGCCAGCTCGTGCTGCAGCCGGTCCCAGTCCTTAAAGGTGGGCATCAAGCTCAGCAAGCCCATGGCGATCTTTTGATAATCACTCCGATATTTCAGTAACATGCTTTTCCTCCGTTCAATCGTCTCTGACCCTAGTCACTCTCATCCGGTGCCGCGCTAGGCTCGGGGATGATACTGATCATAGACCGAGACCAATCGCTTCTTGGAAATATGGGTATAAATCTGCGTTGTCGTAATATCCGCGTGTCCCAGAAGCTCCTGAACCACCCGCAGATCTGCGCCGTTCTCCAAAATATGTGTAGCAAATGAATGCCGCAACGTGTGGGGCGTCACGTCCTTGTGGATGTCAGCCAGTGCCACGTAATGCTTGATTTTCTGCCAAATGGCCTGTCGTGACAGCCCGCCACCGTGGGCATTGAGAAAGAGATAGGGACTTGTTCGCTGTTTCAGCAAGACCGGTTGACTGTGCGCCAGATACCGGTTGATCCAGTCGGTCGCCACATCCCCAATGGGAATGATCCGTTCCTTATCACCCTTACCCAACGTCTGAATCAACCCCATCTCCAAGTGCAGGTCGGCCAGCTTCAAATGAACCAACTCACTGACCCGTATCCCAGTCGCGTACATCACTTCGAGAATGGCGCGATCACGCAGCCCATATTTATTAGCGGTATCTGGCGCAGCCAGCAGTCGATCGACCTCAGCCACCGTGAGCACCGCCGGCAAATGTTCCGCGTGCTTGGGTGCGGCGATGTTCGCCATCGGGTTGTCAGTGATCTGATGGGTCTGCACCAGATAACGGTAAAACTTACGTAGCGCTGACACGGCGTGAATCACGGAATTTCGCGATTTTCCACTGGCCGTCAGCGCACTCAGGTAGTTCATGACCGTCAGCCGGTCGACCTTTAAGAAGCTTGCGAGGTGCTGCTCGGTCAGATACGCCGCAAAGTTATGAAGTTCTTGAGTGTAACTCGTCACCGAATTCTTGGCTAGGCCCTGCTCCACGGTAAGGTAGTGTGCAAAGTCCAGCGTCTGATCTTCTAATTCGGTCATGAGCGTGCCTCCTAGTCCTGGGTCTCCTCAGTCGCGTCAGTGGCTTCGGTCGCCACTAACCAGAGTTGACCATCGTGTTGCGTAATCTTCCGTGCCTTCAAGAGGTGGCCAATGGCCCGTTTGAATTGGCCTTTGCTAATCCCGAAGTAAGCTTTGATAGCGGCTGGGTCACTCTTATCGCTAAAGTCCAAACGACCGTCCTCACTGTGTTCCAGTGCGGCTAACAGCATAGCGGAGTCGTCATCAATGGCCTCGTACGTCCGTGGACGTAAGGACAGGTTCAACGTTCCATCGTCGTGGACCCCGATAACCCGTGCGTGGAGTTCTTCACCTAAACGGGGTTCGCGTTCCCGTTCGGATGGATGAATGAACCCTAACTCGTAGTGGTCGGTCATTACCCGCGTGCCAACCAGCTTCAATTGATAGGAACGAACAATCACGTTGGAGTTTTGCAGAATCTTCTTGGCGGGTTGGGCAATGGCGGCGTAAATGTCACCGTCAGCCAGCACACCCCAGAGCCGTTGCTTAGCATCCTCACGCAAAGCAATCAGCAGGCGATCACCCTGTTGAGGCCACAATTCCATCATGTCTGGCAGGTCATCCAAGGAAACGACAATATCCTTGTTAGGCAAACCAACATCAACAAAGACACCTAACGTCCGTTGCGTCCGGACCACCGTCCCGAAGCCGTAGTGATCGACTTGAACTTGCGGTGCATTCCGCGTAATTTGCATTTCGTGGTTTTCATTTTCGTAGGTAAACCCTTTGAAGTTTGAGCCTAGTTTTAAAGGTTTCTTGATTTCTGACTTGTCCAGCCGAAAAGTCGTTCCGGAAATCTGAACGTAGTAATCATTTTCATTTTCATCGGTAACTTTTCCCGCGATGACGCGGCCTAATAGTTCTTCCATAATCTCCTCAATTCTACTGGTTTTCCCAGTCAACCGTTCAAAAGTGTCTAACCTTTATTTTACACGGAAACCGTCCAACTAGCGAGCGTTATTCTTTACAAATTTACTTATGACACCTACTATCCCCTTATCGCCTGCAATGCTTCCTGAATTGGCAACTCGTATCCCAGACTTATGAGACTTCACAGCGGCTAATTCCCCCCACAAATCACAAAAAACGGACCCCCGACAGAGGGTCCGTTTTTAATAACAGGTTTATCTCGTATTAAAGCGCGTTGGAAGCACCGTGGTAAACGATACCGCGACGTGAGTCAACGGTGATCAATTCGCCATCGGAGATCTTTTCGCTGGCACCAGTAGCGCCAACGATAACAGGAATCCCCATGGAAATCCCAACAACAGCTGCGTGAGAAGTCAACCCACCGTTTTCAACGATAACGGCGCTAGACTTTTCGATAGCTGGCAAGTAGTCCTTGTCGGTGTTCTTGGCAATCAAGATACCACCTTCAACAACCTTTGCGTTTGCGTCAGCAGCGGAGTTTGCGATAACGGCCTTGCCAATTACCGTGTCATCACCGACACCTTGGCCTTGAACTAACTTTGAGCCGATCAATTGGATCTTCATCAAGTTAGTCGTGCCGCGTTCGCCAACGGGAACACCGGCAGTGATTAAGATCAAGTCGCCTTCCTTGGCCAAACCAGTTTCAACGGCCTTGGCAGCAGCTAAATCAAACATTGCGTCAGTGTTAGCAGGCTTTTCGGTAACGATTGGGTAAACACCCCAGTTAACCATCAAGCCACGACGAGTACGGTCGTCAAAGGTAACAGCTAAGATATCAGCATTTGGCCGGTACTTAGAAATCATCTTTGCAGTGTAGCCGGATTCCGTAGCAGCAACGATGGTCTTAACACCTAATTCGTTAGCAACACGGGCAACGGAAGCACCGATGGATTCGGTAACGTCACCGTTATCGAAGTCCAAGTTGTCACGGCCAAATTCTGCCAAAGCATTTTCAGCCTTGATGTCGATCCGGTTCATAGTTGCAACGGATTCTACAGGGTATTCACCGTTAGCACTTTCACCAGAAAGCATAGTTGCATCAGTACCATCAAAGACGGCGTTGGCAACGTCAGAAGCTTCGGCACGCGTAGGACGTGGGTTTTCTTGCATGGAGTCTAACATTTGGGTAGCAGTAATAACTGGCTTGCCTAAGATGTTACACTTCTTGATCAAAGCTTTTTGTACCAAAGGCACGTTTTCCGTAGGAATTTCGACACCCATGTCACCACGAGCGACCATCAAACCATCGGAAACCTTGATGATGTCATCAAAGTTGTTGATACCTTCTTGGGATTCGATCTTAGGGAAGATTTGAACGTGTTCCATGTGCTTTTCTTCGAGGAGTTCACGGATGTCCATGACATCTTGTGGCTTACGAACGAATGAAGCAGCGATGAAGTTGATTTCGTGGTCCAAACCAAAACGAATATCGTCGGAGTCCTTTTCAGTGATCCCTGGTAAGTTGATGGAAACGCCAGGAGCGTTAACACCCTTACGGGAACCTAAGACACCATCGTTTTGAACTTTAACAACTAATTCCTTAGTTGCGTCATCCTTCTTTTCAACGACAGTATCTAATAAACCATCATCGAATAAGACGTGGCCGCCTTCGTGGACATCGTCGAACAAGCCAGGGTAAGTAACAGCAATCTTTTCCTTGGTACCTTCGAGTGAGTCATCCATGGAGATCCGGAATTCGTCGTCGGTATGGAAGTCAAGCTTGCCACCCTTTTCAACAGTCGTCCGAATTTCGGCACCCTTAGTATCTAACATGATACCAACGGTCTTACCAGTAATCTTTTCAGCCTTGTGGACCTTTTCCAAACGGTCTAAATGTTCTTCATGGTCACCGTGTGAAAAGTTGAACCGGAAGATGTTGGCGCCAGATTCGATTAATTTAACAATCGTATCAACGTCAGTACTTGCAGGACCAAGGGTACTTACGATCTTGGTTTTCTTCATTAGAAAAATCTCTCCTTTAGAATTGGCCGAACTGGTTCACCAATCTCGTTAAAAATTGGCATGCCAAAAGTTTCGGCTCAAATTTGATTCCAAAATTATTCTATCACTTTTGAAAATTAATGTCTGCTATGTTTATCGATTTTTCGACACTTTGTACACAATTTCTCAAAGTAAGCGTTTTCCCCTACCCGTCGGCGCTGAAAACCCACAGAAATTGCGTCGTTTTATAACCAATTTGTTATCAAAGAAATAATTTTCGATTTATTGGGGAACGTTCAAAAACGGGAGACATGTTGACCAGTTTTGCGGTAAAAACACTCTGTTCAACCAAAAAAAGTTGGCAGTGTGCTCACATCAAAGCACAGTGCCAACTCCTCCTAATAAATTTTCCAAACTACTCAGCCACTTTAATCATCTAAAAGCGACTGACGAAAGCCGGTGCCTACCCGACTTCTACCGGAATCGTGAAGCCTAATTCGGCGATGTCTTGGTCAAAGGTCTTGACCGTATCAACGGAGACCTGGAAGGCGTCCTTTCCGAACTTGTCTAACTTATTCAAAATCTTGGGTGGCACGGTGATGATGTCACAGCCGGTTTCGTCGGCTTGAACCACGTTGATTGATTCACGCGTACTGGCCCACAGAAGCTCCACATTAGCCTTCGCGTGGCAGAGCTCCGCTGACTGCTTCATCATTGGCATTGGGTCGACACCAGTGTCGGCAATCCGGCCCGCAAATACAGACACAATGCCGCCAGTCTTAGGGTTCAATGCATCGACCGCTAATTTGACCTCTTGTAACGTGGTGATGGCGGTCACGTTGACCTGTACCCCAGCGTCGGAGAGCGCCGTAATCACGGCCGTGTTGTCATCCCCGCTGGCCCGGATAATGGGCACCTTAACAGCCACGTGCTTACCCAACGCTGCCAGCACCTTGGCTTCTGCTAGCATCCGTTCCGGCGTGTTACCGAAAACTTCGAAACTGATTGATTGGTCGGGGAAAGTCGCAACAGCTTCCTTGGCGAAGGCCAGGTAATCCGTGATTCCAGCAGCCTTCATCAGGCTGGGGTTCGTGGTGAACCCCTCAACGAGTCCCTTCGCAGCGACAGCCTTCATGTCGGCCAATTTGGCCCCATCGGAATAAACTTTAACGTTTAATTTCATTAAAAAATACCTCCAGATTAGAATATCTCGTTCATTGGTATATATAATACAGAACTTGATATAAATAGTCTAGAGGTATTTTTTATTAAATTGGTCTATCCATTTTCATAGACGACATTGCCAGCTCCCATCAGGCGCTCCAATGCCGCCTTTAGGGCGCTATCTGCCCGTAACCACTGCGTCTTCGGCAACAAGCGTTTTTGGTCGGTTTGAGGCTGATAGACGATCACCGGTACCGGTCCCACATTCGCCGTTAAGAATCGGGCGAGTTGCTGAGCAACGGGCCGCTGATCATGATCCGCATCGACTCGAATGAACCAACGGGCCCCCTGCTTAACCTGCTGGGCATCGGCCGGCTGTAAGTTTTCGGCCAGGTCCAGTCGATCAGCCACGATTTGTAAGCCCCGCTGCTGTTCGACCTTCCCCCGAACGACAATGACTTGGTCCGTTTTCAACCACTCACTCGCCATACGATACTGGTTGGGGAAAATGGTAATACTGACGTCAGCGGTCTCATCGCTCCCGGTAACAAAGGCCATCGGCTCACCGCGCTTCGTCCGAATCGTTCGAATCCGCGTAACGTAAACAACGACGGTGACCCGGTTATTCTCCGCCAAATCACTGATGGTCACGGCATGCAGTCGTTGGGCTAGTGGCCGGTACTGTTCCACCGGATGACCCGACAGGTAGGCCCCGAGTACGGCTTCCTCCTGGGTCAACTTGGTCATCAGATCCAAATCAGGCCGGTGGTCGACCTTAGGTGCTAACGCTGCAAAGAGTTCAACGTTACCACCAGACAGTTCGACACTGCTGAGAAATTCCGGTAACGCCGCAATCAGTTCCGCGCGATTATAGCCGAAGTTGTCAAAGGCCCCAGCATAGACCAAAGCATTGAGGAGGTCAGCTTTCCGGTACTTATCCGCAATTCGCTGAAGGAACTGGTGCAGGTCGTGATACGGTCCATTCTCACGACGGTCGGCCAGCAATTCTCGCAGAAAGTCTCGGCGCACGCCCTTGATTGAACTCAGCCCAAAGATAATGGCCGAACCACGCAGATTAAAGTACGCTGACGACTGATTAATATCCGGCGGCAAAATTGTGACCCCGTGGCGCTTGGCCTCGGTCAGGTAGAGCTTGGTCTTCTCCGGTACATTAATCACCGAATTCAGCAAGGCCGCGTAGAATGGTCCCGGATAATGGGCCTTCAGGTAAGCCAACTGAAAGGCCAACTTACTGTAAGCGACCGCATGGGAGCGGTTGAACCCATAGTTGGCGAACCGGTCCATGTAAGCAAAGACCTGTTGGGCCGTCTCGACAGCGTACCCCAGTTGTTGGGCCCCGCTAACGAATTTCTTCTGCATGGCGTCCATAGTCTGCTTCTTCTTTTTACTCATGGCCCGCCGCAACAGATCGGCTTCACCCAGCGTAAAGCCCCCCATGGTGCTGGCCACTTGCATGACCTGTTCTTGGTAGACCAGAACCCCATAGGTCGGCCCCAGAATGGGCTTGAGGGCATCGGCCGCATAGGTCACCTGCTCCTGCCCATCCTTACGCTTGATAAAGGTATCGATGTTTTCCATGGGCCCCGGCCGGTACAGGGCGTTGACCGCCGCAACCAGTTCAAAACTATCGGGTTTTAATTGCCGCAGAACTCGCTTGATCCCGGAGGATTCGAACTGGAAGACCCCGTTGGTTTCCCCCTGCGCAAAGAGCTTGAGGGTCGCCGCGTCGTTGAGGTCAATCGCGTTGATATCCAGGACTTGGCCCGTCTGCTTTCTGACCAACGCCAAAGCATTGGCGAGAATGCTCAGGTTACGGAGGCCCAGAAAGTCCATCTTCAACAGTCCGACCGCCTCAACCGTATCCTTGGGGTACTGCGTCATAAGTAGGCTACCCGCCCCCGGCTGCAGGGGGACGAGATCCGTCAACGGCCCCTGGCTCAACACGATTCCGGCCGCGTGGGTCGAATAGTTACGAGGTAACCCTTCCAACTTGCAGGCGGTCTCATAAAGCAATTTATTCTTCGGACTATCAGCGACCAGATTGCGGAGCTTTTGGGACTGCTTGTAGGACGCCGCCAACGTAATATGCAACTGGTTAGGAATTGCCGCACTCCAATCGCTCATCTGATACGGCGCCATCCCCAAGGCCCGACCGACATCCCGGAGAGCGGCCTTAGTGGCCAACGTCCCAAAGGTGATGATCTGACCGACTCGAGAATGCCCGTACTTGTCATGCACATACTGCAGAACCTGTTCTCGCTTATCATCCGGAATATCCAGGTCAATATCGGGCATCTGGGCCCGCTCTTCATTCAAGAAGCGTTCAAACAACAGGTTATAGGCCAACGGATCGACCTCAGTAATCGCCAAGACGTAGGCGACCAATGAACCGGCCGCTGACCCCCGCCCCGGTCCCGTTTGGATGTGGGCGCGGTGGGCGAAGTTCATGACATCCCAGACAATCAGAAAGTAGTCGTCAAAGCCCATCCGATGAATAGTCCCTAGTTCACGCTCTAAGCGCTGCTGGTAGGGCTGGCCATCCACGATACCATTGGCCGTTAAGCGACGCTGAAACCCCTCCTGGCACAGCTGACGCAGGTAACTTTGGGAATCCTGTTGGTCAGGTGTGGGAAATTGCGGGAGTTGCGGCTGCTGAAATTTCAGCGTCACCTCACACGCTGCGGCCACCTTTTCTGTCGCCGCGATGACATCCGTCAACCCAGCGTGGGCAAATCGTTCCGTCTCCTCGGCGGCTGGCCGTAACCAGTGGGTCCCCATGGTCTCCTGGGCAGCCGGCAAGTCTTCAATGACTTCACCCGCCCCGATTGCACGCAGAACCGTCACGGCAAAGTGGTCCTCGCGATTCAGGTACTCTACCGGTGCAAGACCAACGAGTGGCACCTGCGTAGCCGTCTGTACCTCTCGTAGCTGTTGCTGGGTGGTCGCATCCAGGTCCGGACTGATCCCCACGGCAACGTTAGCTGGGGCCCACGTCTGTAGCTGCTGAACCGTCTCGGTTGCCGCCGCGACATCCCCAATTTCCAGCAGCTGGCCCACCTCGCTATGCAATGGCACGATCACACTGAGATGGGTCAGATTAGCCGTCTGCTGGCTAAGATCGACCGGTGCTCCGGCTACCTGATAAGCCGTGGATAGCTGCATAAGCTGCTGGTAGCCGGTAAAGTCCTTGGCCAAGAAGACCAGCTCACTCGGCTGAGTCGGCTCCCCAATCGCTTGGGTGGTTAACGTCAGTCCCAAGATTGGCTTGATCTCCGCCGCACGACAGGCGTTGTAGAAGGCCACGACCCCATACATGACATTCTTATCGGTCAGAGCTAACGCGGTATAACCGCGGTCCTTGGCCGCCTGCACCAGGTCGGGGATGCGGTTGGTGCTCTGTAACAAGCTGTAGGTACTCATGACCTGTAACGGGACAAACATCCTATCCACTCCTCTCAACATTATCTTTATCGCTATTATACCAGAAAAAGTGCCAAATATTCGTAGGACGAACAAATGTTCTCTGGCCATTTTAGTCGCTTACCGGCATACTCGAGAACACCTAGTAATCAAACGTAACTGGTCGTTAGGATGCTGCTGTCAAATCACTAAAAAACTGCACTGCTACGACGCTCAAAGCACCGTGACAGTACAGTCATCGACTCATTTTTTATTCAATTCACTATTAACCCGCAATTAATCCGTTGCTGGAATCGTCTTTGCTTGCAGCTCGTGCGTAAAGGCTAATTGGTCATCCACCACATCAATGGTAATCAGGCTGTTGACCGGGATGTCACCGGCAATCAACTGCCGTGCCAACGGCGTTTCCACGTGGGTCGTGATGAAGCGTTGCAGTGGCCGAGCACCGTATGCCGGCAAGTAACCCTTCTGGGCGATCCAGGCCTGCGCAGCGGGCGTAATCGTGAGATCCAGCTGTTGTTCGTGCAAGCGATCGGCGAGATGTCCCACCAATTTAACCACGATCTGTTGAACGTCAGCCAACGTCAGCGGCGTAAACATGATGGTGTCGTCGATCCGGTTCAGGAATTCTGGGCGGAAGTGGGCTTGAAGCAACTTAGCCACCTGCTCCTGGGCCGTGGTCGTGATGTGTCCCTGATCATCGGTTCCCTGCAATAACAGGTCGGAGCCCAGGTTAGACGTCATGATCAAGATCGTATTCTTGAAATCAACGGTCCGGCCTTGGCTATCGGTCAACCGGCCATCGTCTAAGACCTGCAGTAACAGGTTAAAGACATCGGGATGGGCCTTCTCCACTTCATCGAAGAGCACGATGGTATATGGATTACGCCGCACGGCTTCGGTCAGCTGACCGCCTTCCTCGTAACCGACGTACCCCGGGGCCGCCCCGACCAACCGGGACACGGATTCTTTCTCCATGTACTCACTCATGTCGATGCGGACCATGTGATCTTCACTATCAAATAAGTTCTCGGCAAGGGCCTTGGCCAATTCGGTCTTCCCAACCCCAGTTGGCCCTAGAAACAGGAAGGACCCGAGTGGCTTGGTTGGATCTTGCAGGCCGGCTCGTGACCGCAGAACGGCATCGGCGACGGCCGAAACCGCCTGGTCTTGACCCACGACTCGGTCGTGCAGGCGATCGGCGAGCTTCAGTAATTTCTCCCGTTCGCCCTGGACCAGCTTCGTCACGGGAATCCCCGTCATGCGACTGACCACGCTAGCAATCTCGTTTTCCGTAACGGATTCGGAGACTAACCAGTCCTGTTGCTGATTCTGTTTTTCCAAGTCGGCCAATTCCTGTTCCAGCTTGGGAATCGTGCCGTGTTGGAGTTCGGCGGCCTTGTTCAGATCGTACTGTGCCTCGGCGTTTTCCAAATCACGTTTAGCCTTGTCCAACTCTGTCTTCTTGGTACCGACACTCTTAATGGCCGTCTTCTCTTGATTCCAGCGGGCACTCAACTTGTTGACCTTTTCCTTGATATCGGCCAGTTCCTTCGTCAGTTCCTTGAGCCGTGCCTGAGAGGCCGCATCCGTTTCCTGCTTCAGCGCCGTCTGTTCGACCTGCATCCGCATCATTTGCCGGCGTTCCTGATCCAATTCGGTTGGTGCGGAGTTCATTTCCACGCGGATGGAAGCCGACGCATCGTCGACTAGGTCAATCGCCTTATCGGGTAAGAACCGGTCGGTCAGATAGCGGTCGGAAAGTTTGGCGGCCGCAATCAAAGCGTTGTCGTGAATCTTAACCCCGTGGTGAATCTCGAAGCGCTCGCGCAAGCCTCGTAAGATGGTGATGGTATCGTCAATGCTTGGTTCGTTGACCACGACCCGTTGGAACCGCCGAGCCAGCGCCTTGTCCTGTTCCAAATACTTGCGGTACTCATCGAGCGTGGTCGCGCCAATCAAGTGAAGCTCACCGCGGGCCAGCATGGGTTTCAGCAGGTTACCAGCGTCCATACTACCTTCAGCCTTGCCAGCACCCACAATGTTGTGAATTTCATCGATAAACATGATGATCTGACCGTCACTCTTGGTGACCTCTTTCAAGACCGCCTTGAGTCGTTCTTCAAATTCGCCCCGGTACTTGGCTCCGGCAATCAGAGACCCCATGTCTAGGGAGAAGATCGTCTTGTCCTTCAAATTATCGGGCACGTCCCCACGAACAATCCGTTGGGCCAAGCCTTCAACGATAGCGGTCTTCCCGACACCGGCTTCCCCGATCAACACGGGATTATTCTTAGTCTTGCGTGACAGAATCCGAATAACCGACAAGATTTCATCGTCCCGGCCAATGATTGGATCGATCTTGCCACTGCGCATGGCCTTAACCAGGTCGATTCCGTATTTTTCGAGGGCCTTGTACTGGTCCTCCTGATTCTTAGAGGTCACGCGTTCGCCACTGCGCAGCTTATCAACAGCGTTGCGAACCATCTGTTCCGTGATGCCCTGACTCTTGAGATAATCCGTCAGGTTCTCGCCACCCAGTTGCATCAGGGCAATCAACACCGTATCGATGGCCAAGAAGTCATCGCCGTACTTGTTCTTGATAGCGTCGGCCTTCTGTAGCAGGTCGGTCAGGTTACGTGAAAATTCCTGCCCGTACTGAATCCCACTGCCGGAGACCGTACTGATGCCATCCAGCTCCCGGTCAAGTTCACTGTCCATGGCAGCAATGTCCACGCCGGCATTGGCAAAGATCTCGCGACCCAGTTCACCGGGTTGAATCAAATATTTAAAGAGGTGCGCCACCGTGACCGCTTGGTGCTTGCGGGTCATGGCAATGCGTTGTGCCTCACTTAACGCACTGGTCAGTGCTTCAGTCATTTTTTCTGGATTCATAGATTGCATCCTCCTCGGTTAAAATTAATTTTGAATTTTTATAATATGAATTTGCGGGTAATGACGCCTTACCGGGCGGGGCAAATAGGCCGGTCCGCGGTGGGCGGACGCCCGGAGCCAAGATGCGGTCTCCGAGCTTGCTTTGAACCTCTGAGAAACGAGTTTCAAAGTCACCAATTATCTAAGCGGTAAACCGCTAAGATAATTCCCACGGCTAAGCCTATTTGCCCCACCCTCACGGCTAACATAGATTTAAAGCAGTTGTCAGAAATAAATTTTCACGATGCCGCTTTCTCCTACGCAACTTGGCTCAGGCAGAAACGACAAACACCTCGCAGAAGGTTGAAGACAATCTCAGCCAGAGGAAGCCAAGGGTGGCGCCCAGCTATGACGGCGCTGCTAGCCCCTAGTTTTCTCCGATCAAAATCAACGTTGAACCGCAAACTTTTGCTAATCATACATCAAGTAACCAATACCCATTCTAAAATGATATATGTCATGGTCTTCTCGACAAGACGCCAGGTCGCTCAACTGCCACCATTTGAAATTAGCTTAGCCGTAGGATGTCAGGGATGGAGCCAGCCGTGTCAATGGCGTTGGCTACCGTCTTTGGGTAGCCTAGGCCATCGGACGTTTTGGAGACGCACGAACTTTGCGGCTTCAAGACGAGGTGAAAGACCGCTTTGTGGTCTACGCATTATAGTACAGATTACATAGCCAGAGACGACAAGTAACTCGCAGAAGGTTGAAGACAATCTCAGCCGGAGGAGGCCAAGGGTGGCGCCAGCTATGACGGCGCTGTTAGACCGGGCGTTCGTTTCACCCCGGCCTTATAGCGCGGGATGTGTTTGGAAACTCGCAAGCTTCTCGCGAGGTTTCAAACCAAGCCGGAAGCCCGCCCTTCGGCTGCAGGCGGTCCCCATAGCAGGCAGAATCCTTGGCAGCCGCAGGCGACTGTATTCAACCTTCTGCTGTTCAAAAAAGAGGCAACCCTTAGGTTAACCTCCATTTTTCATTCATATTCTAACTGATTTTGACCAAAATTCAAAATAATTTGACCAATTTTGACTAATTAATTTAAGCCTGTTGTTCGGCGAGTTCGGCAATCTTGATAACGACGTCGGTTGCCTGTTCCATGGTTTGTTCGGAGACGTATTCGAACCGACCGTGCATGTTTTCCCCACCGGCGAATAAGTTAGGCGTTGGTAAGCCCAAGTAAGAGATCTTGGAACCATCAGTCCCCCCACGTACTGGGAAGATCAGTGGCTTGATGTTTAACTCTTCCAAGGCTTCCTTGGCCAAGTCAACGACCGTCATGTCCTTCTCGATGACCTCACGCATGTTGTAGTACTGGTCCTTGATGGTAACTTGGACACGGTCACTACCGTATGCCTTGTTCAATTGATCGGCGACCCCTTGGAAGAGCTTCTTGCGGTCTTCGAAAATCTGCCGGTCATGGTCCCGGATGATGTAGCTCAAGTGAGCACTGTCAACGGTCCCGTTCATGCTGTAAAGGTGGAAGAAACCTTCCCGCCCTTCAGTATGTTCTGGACGGTCGTGTTCTGGTAGAGCTGCGTGGAAGTCCATTGCCACTTGCGAAGCATTGACCATGACACCCTTGGCTTCGGCCGGATGCACGTTGGTCCCGGTAATTTCAACCTGAGCATCAGCAGCGTTAAAGGTCTCGTATTCCAATTGGCCTAATGGACCACCATCGACCGTGTAGGCAATATCGGCACCAAAATCTTCAACGTCAAAGTGGTCGGCACCGGAACCAATTTCTTCATCGGGTCCCAAACCAATTTCGATTTCACCGTGCTTGATTTCAGGGTGGGCCAACAGGTATTCTGCGGCAGCCATGATTTCAGCAACCCCGGACTTATCATCGGCACCCAGTAAGGTACTGCCGTCCGTGGTGATCAAGGTGTGTCCCTGATAGTTCTTCAAGTTCGGAAATACAGTTGGATCCAGCGTGTACTTGCCAGCATCGTCCAACTTGATGACGGACTTGCCATCATAGTTTTCCACGAATTGGGGGTTAATGTTTTCACTGTTAAAGTCGGCAGTGTCAAAGTGAGAAATAAAGCCGATCTTCTTCACTTGCTTGTCCGTATTGGCTGGTAAGGTGGCATATACATAAGCACATTGCTTGTTGATATGCACATTGTCCAGACCGATCTCCTTCAGGTCCTTCACCAAGCCTTCAGCGAATTCAGTCAGCTGCGGCGTTGATGGGATCGTGCCAGAGTTGGGATTGGAACGCGTGTTGATCTTGACGTACTTCAGGAACCGGGGAATCAGGTTTTCATACTTTGCCAAAATAAATCACTCCTCAAATGAATTAACTACGTTTTTAGTGTACCCGTTTTCACGCTTAAATAAAAGTGAAGGGGTCGGTATTTAATTGCGATGCCACCACGGTGATTGGCCACTGATTTTCGGCCGCCCACTGCGTAAACAACGCCTGTAAGTGGGGCTTGCAAATACTCTCGATATGGTGGCCGGGATCAACGACGTTCAGCCCCGCCGCAATCATGTCGTGGCCGGGATGATACGAGATGTCACCAGTCACATAGACATCGGCCCCCTTGGCCAGCGCCGCATGGTAGAACGGACCGCCACTGCCACCGAGAACGGCGACCCGCTTGACGGGTGCATCCGGGGTGTGACTGACCAACCGCAAGCCCTTCACGTTGAAGATGTGCTTGCAGTCTTCTGCAAACTGGCGAACGGTCGTGGGCGTCGGTAAATTACCAATGCGACCCATGGTAATGGCGGGCGTCGCGGTTACCCCATTGCTGGGAACCAGGCCCTCGACGTCCTGAAGATTTAAGGCGGCCGCCAACCAGTCGTTCATCCCACCAGGGGCACTGTCGAGATTGGTGTGAGCGCCATAGACTGTGATGTGATGCTGCAGTAACGTTGCATACATCTGGTTCTGGGGCACCGCCAGATCTAAGTTCTTGGCTGGGTGAAACATCATGGGGTGATGGGCAAAAATAAAGTCGGCACCGACCGCAATCGCCTCGTCGACGACCTCGGGCCGCACGTCTAAGGTCACCATGACCTTGTGCACCTCAGCATCCAAACTCCCCAGTTGCAATCCAACCGGGTCACCGGGTTCCGCCCACGTCTTCGGGGCGAACTGCTCGAACCGTTCAACTAACTCACGCACCAACACGTTGCAAGACCTCCTCAATCTCCTTGATCTCAGCTGTCAGCTCCGCTACCTTCGCCGCGGGAACTTCCTTGGCCGACTGTACCTGCGCCAAGACCTGCTTGGTCCGAGCCAACTCACGCCGCCATTTGGCCATGAAGATGGCGTTGTGTTCTGCCAGCAGATACGGTCCAAAGCGTAATTCTTCCGCATTGTACTGCTGAGGGTCATCCGCTCTGTCGGCCACCAGAATCTCATAATCATGGCCGTCTTCGGTCACAATTTTTTCCGTAACCAGTTGGAACCCGTGGGTCATTAAAAATTGGCGGACGTTCTTTTCACCCACATTGGGCTGTAAGACCAGGCGGTTAACGCCTGCAAGGCGATCGAAGTCCTGCGTGAGAATCTGGGCGATGAGCGTGCCCCCCATCCCCGCAATCGCCACGGTATCAATGTGGTCATCAGCTTCAATCGCCTGAAGACCGTTGGCTAGTCGTGCCGTAATCCGGTCGGACAGGCCCTCTTTGTTAATTTCATGTTGGGCATTTTCAAACGGGCCCTTAACGACCTCACCAGCCACACCGCCGGCAATCTTGCCACGCTTAGCTAAATTGACTGGCAGGTACGCGTGGTCGGTCCCAATATCAGCCAACCGGCTCCCCATGGGAACGTAGTCGGCAACGGTGGCAAGGCGCACCGATAAATGGTCTGCATCCATTCGTCAAATCTTCCTTTCTAACTTCCTGATTACTCTAAGTATAAGCTAGTCCGTCCGTCTTGGATAGCGTGAAAATGCGTGCGGTGCAAATGCTTGGAAGTAGCGTTGACAAATCCCCGTTGCTAGATTAGTTTCGACTGCCAAAACGCTACTTGTTACTAGTCAGAACAAATTCAGTATTAAAACGAATTTTTGTCTTATTTCCCAAAGAGATGAGACAAATTTCTCAGGTTTTACATTAGTACTAGTATAGGGCTAATTTTAAATATGCCATATGCTACACAAAAAGGCGCCGGACCAGCCGACGCCCAAAATCACTTATGATTTAGAGTTTAATGCTTCCCGATTCAGTTTCGCGTTATGGGTCAAGTGCGCGACCTGTCCGGATACATGCTTGAAGGGCTTGCCAACGTGCCGCCGACCATATTCCTGTAACGTCATCTTCTGGCCGCTTCGTGTGATCTTGGTATAGTCCCAGACTTTCTCGCTGCTGTCATAATCTCGCAGACGATAGATACCATGACTCAAGCGATACCCAACACGCTTTCCTCCGTAGGCCTGACTACCGAATTCGGTCTCGATCAGCACCGTTTTCTTCGTCGCCACCAGCTCGTTCCAGTAGACAATCGTATCGTGGCCCTTGTGTTGGACACGATACTGCGTCCAAGTTCCCCTGAGTGACTGGGGCGTCCCCGCCGTCCACTTTGTCTGCGCGTGCGCCGTGGTTCCCCAACCAAAGCCGCCCGCGATTCCTAAAGCGATTGCCGTACTGATAACAAATTTATTCATAAAATCCCCTCCGATGTTTCTCAGTATATCCTTACATGTAATCGATAACCAGCTTGCCCGTATATCATTCGTGCTGGTAATCATTCTAAATGCCAACGCACAGCAAAAAAGCACGGCCCACCACATTGGCGAGCCGTGCTCTGGATCATTTTAAAACAACTTATTTTCTTTGACGCCGGAAGGGACGCTTCTTCTCTCGCGCCTCATCTTCCTCGTTTTGTACCTGTGCCATCTTAGAATATGGGTACGGGTAGGTAATCTTCATAACGGCTGGCATCACGATTGGGAGCAAGATGACCAACAAGATAATCCCGATAATCACGGCTAACGCAATCTGAATCAGCGTCATGACACCGGATGGAATCAAGGCGGCGAACGTCCCACTCAGGATGACCCCTGCGGAGAGAACGACTGTCCCAATAACCGTAGCGGCCCGGAGCATCTTGGTACTGGTAGCCCCCGGTTCGTGCAGGAACTCCCGGTACTTCCGCATCAGGAAGATCGAGTAATCGACCCCTAAGGAGATCAGCATGACAAACGTGAAGAACGGTGTGTTCCACGTCAACATATCGGTTCCCAGTAGTGGGTCCACCAACCAGTGAACAATGGTCAAGGCGCCGGAGTATGCGACGACCAGGATTCCTTCGATCACGATCGGTTGTACCAGTGAACGGGTAACGATCATCAAGGCGATGAAGAGCCCGGCTAACATGATAATGACCGTTCGCGTAAAATCACTGGAAGCCATGTTATTGATGTCATTGGTCTGCGACGTATTCCCACCAAATGCCACTTCGGCATTCTTCAGACTCGTCCCAGCCAAGGCCCCGTTAACGACCTTTTCCAGCTTCGGCAGCCGCGCCATGGCAGCCGCGGAACTTGGATCATCATTCAGAACGACCGTGATCTTGGTGATCTTCCGGTCGGGCGACATGTAAGTCTTCAGTGCTGGCTTAAACGAACTACCGTGTAACTGCTTAGTTGGAATGTAGAAGGTCGATGAAGCGGCGGACTTCTGCAGGCCCTTCAGGTAGGTGTTGGCCGAACCAACCCCGGTGGAGACTTGTGTCAACCCAGTGGAGGCTGAGGTCAGGCCCTTCCGCAAGGCCGTCAATTGTTTGCTCATCGCGGCTAATTTCTCAGCCATCGTCTGGTTCCCGGCAGCGACTTGGTTCGCCCCGGAGACCAGTGCTGGCATCTTACCATTAATGGTAAACATTGCACCAGACAGCTGACTCGTTGCGTTGGCTAACTGGCTGGACTGTGCGCTGGCCGATTGCAAGGCGGTTGCTGCCCCAGGCAAAACGACGTTAGATTTCTGGGCTAACTCGGCAACGGCACCCTGTAATTGACTCGTGGAGCTCTGCAACGATTGCAGTTGACTAGCAACGGTCTGATCGGCAGCCCCAATTGACTTGGCATCGCCCCCGATTTGCGTCAAGGACGTGCTCAATGTGCTCTTTAATTCACTCTGCGCGGCGCTTTGCTTCTGCAAGATGCCGGCCAAGACCGTCTTCTGAGCGGCAGACAACGGAACACCCTGCGCACTGAAAGCCGCAGCGACCGTGCTAGCACTCATGCTTGGCAAATTAGAGGTGGCACTCTGCAATTTAGCCAATTGTGAGGCAATGTCTTGCGTGCTAGTCTTGATTGTCGTCAGTGATGTTGTGACACCGCTGGTACTGGTTGAACTAGCGGAAACTTGTGAGTTCAACTGCTGAATGGCGGCGTTCAACTGCGGTAACGCTGCTTCTAACTGCGCCAACTGGGCCGCCTGTTTACCCCCAGAAGCGGAGGAAACTTGACTATTCAGAGAGTTGACCCCGGTAGAGACTTGGGAAATGGCGCTCTGCAACTGCGTCGTCCCGGTGCTGACTTGTTTAGCTCCAGTGGCCAATTTGTCAGCATCCTTCACTGCACCATTCACGTTTTGCTTACTCAGTGAGCTGTTGGCGGACTTCAATCCCTTGTTGACCGTATTGACACCCTTTTGGGCCTTGGCCAACCCGGTCGTGACTGAGCTCATTTGATTACGGACGTATAACTTCTTGATGGCCTTCCCACCCGGTTGGGTGACAGAAGCGACCGTCTTAACGCCGTCGGTCTGTTGCAACTGCTTGGTCAAGCGGTCAACGATCAGTAACGTCTTTTCATTATCCATCTTGTTCTTGCTCTGAATATAAATCGTGGTTGGTTCCGCGGTTCCCTCGGAGAAGTGCTTTTGCACGACCTTGAATCCTTGCTTGGCCGGCACGTTATCACCAATTTCCACCAAGTTATCGTAGTTCAACGCCCCATGTGAGGTCAGGGCGAGTGGGATAAACACGATCCCCGTCACGATCAGTGTAATCACTGGACGGATCATGGCGTGCTTAGCCATCCCGTGCCAGAGGCGACTGTCACCTTCACCCTGAAACTTCTTGATTGGCCAGAACATATGAGGTCCACAGATGGCCATAAAGAATGGGTTCAGTGTCAGAAGCACGGCCAGTAAGACCACGACCCCAACGGCGATGCCGACCGCTGAACGGTACAGTGAGAAGTTGGCAAAGCCCAACACACTCATCCCGATTAAGACAGACAGACCGGAATACAGAACCGTTCGGCCACCGACCCGAGTAGCTTCCTTCGTAGCGGTGTACCTATCCTTACCGCTGGCCAGCCGTTCTCGAAACTCGTTATACAGGAGGATGTTGTAGTCGGTCCCAATCCCGAATAACACGATGACGATGAAGACTTCCGTAAAGTTGGAAAATGGGAAGTTGAAACGGTCAACCAGGTTAGCCACCACAGAAATGGAGGTAATCACGGAGACGGCCACCGTTAGAAGTGAGAACAACGGCGTGATTGGTGACCGGAAAACCAGCCACAGGACTAAGAAGATAAAGATGGCGGCAATGATTTCCGTCTTCTGCACCCCAGCCTGCGTGGCATCGGAGAAGTCTTGATTCAGGACATCTGCCCCGGTCACATAAGTCTTCACGCCACTCGTCTTCGACAGCTTGGTGATCTGATCACGAATATGCGTGACCGAATGGCTGGAAGATTTATGCACATTTAGTTGTAAGAGTTGCGTACTCTTATCCTTTGAGATTAGTTGGGAAGCGGCGGTCGAACTGTCGCTAGCCGCGGTGATCGACCGAATCTCGTACTTGTTTTGATTGTTTTTGATTCGGTTGATGGTCTTGTCGATCTGGTCATTCTGCGAGCTGGTCAGCTTCGCATTGCCATTGTTAAAAACGACGACGACCGCCGTGGTACCGCGTTGTGAGCGGCCCCATTGATCTTGCATTTTAGTTGCTCGCGTACTTTGGTAACTGTTAGGAACGGTGATCTGTCCCTTATCCGCCACCAATTTACTCATGTTTGGAATCGTCACGATGGCTAAGATCACGATGACCAGCCACCCGATGACGTTCCAGATGTAGTGCTTATTCATCCAGCGCACGGTGAAACCTCCTTGACGATTGAAATATTTTTAAGTGTTGCGGCAAAAAAACGGCCCAACACGATTACTCAAATTTTATGAATCTTCTATTCTACTGCTTAACGCGTGAGCCACTTGGTCCAATCCAGTTGGAGGGGTTGGTCCGCAGTGGTCGGTAAGACATCACCGATGGATAGTGTCGCGAGTTGTTGCCGGAATTTCTCCTCAGCTTGGGCGAACACGGCCAGGACGTTGGCGACCGGCCGGGTATCTTTGAAATCTTCAAGTTGATACGTTTCCATGAAAGCTGCCTTCTGATCCAAACCGAATACTTTGGAAACCAACCCCGTTCCTTGAACGAGCGGCTCAGTTCCCTCAATCGCATTGAAAACATCCAACAGGGTAATTTTCACGGGATCTTTCATCAAAACAATGCCACCGTCACGACCCGAAACCGTTTTAACAATCTTCGCAACCGCCAATTTTTGCACGATTTTTTTCAAATAGCTGGTCGAAATTTCTAACCTTTCCGCCACCAGACGACTATGTAAAGGTATCTTTCGGTCCTGAATTCCCAGTAAAGCAACGATGCACAAGGCCTGCTCTAAACTTGGCTTTGCCTTCACAAATGTGCCCCCTTTCCCTTATCTCTCTTAACTTTTAAACGAGATACATTATATCCCCTTTAAAAGTTTTTTCAAGGCTTTTGACCCAATAAATTAACCTCATAATAATAAGTCTCTACTGTAAACGGTTTCAATCATCTGATGACACTATACTATAAATGAGTGCCGATGGAAACTACTTTTATTCGCTAATTTATGAGTAGTGGTGGGCCACTCGAACGGTGAGGATTAACTTATCTAAATGATTATTAATTCGTTCAATTTTTCATGGCTTCCAGCTATATTTCAAGACGCTTTCAAAATATCGTTTTAAAATGTAAATTCTCACTTTGAACGTCAATTCACCGTTTTTTCGACAAAATTATGAATTTTGCTGATGGAACTTTCAATCGTGCCTCTTGTGACAAATTTCTATCAGTCTGCTTTGCAAGCACGTTTCCCACCAATCAAAAAAGGGTTCTATGATATTTGGTGTTGGTAGAGAAATCCATCAACACCAAATATCATAGAACCTTTATTTAGAACATAGAGCTTATTCCTAATAATTAGCTACAATCTTTCCGAGAATACAATATCATCAGCCATGTTTTCCGGTGATATGTGAGTTCCGGTTACGAAGTAGTCCTGTTGCCACTCAAGAATGCTAGCATGATAAGTCACTAACAATTCCGCAATTTCTGAGTCGCTATAATTATAGGTACGTAACCGAGCCTCTATTTGCTGCTGTAGGTCTTGTCTTATCGTTAGTACGTTTTTCATACTGGAACCACCTTACTTTTAAGAAAAGCTACCCGTTCATTCGCAAACCTTTGACTGCGAATACAGAGCTGTACTGTATCCGAACTATACCTTATTTGGCGTTCAGCTTCAATAAAACTGATTTGCTCACGCGAATAATCTCGCAAATTCGCGCTTAAGTTAGTACCATCCGCGATGAGACCATAAACAACATCAGGTGAACAAACACTGCGCAATCCTAAACGATTACTGACAACAAAATCTAAATAAGATCTATTAAACTCGTGCCCAAAATTCAAAATTTTGAATCCTGTGGGCCGTCGAAAATCTATATAAAACGACGCTACAAGGGCACCGACGTACTTCTGATTACCTTTTCGATTAACAATGCTTGCCTTCCGTTTAGCCCATTTTAATGCCTGATTGTAATTTGGCGTCAAATAAAAGCCACGACCAAAATCCTTATTACTAAAGGATTTTTGAATATCAATTGTCTGAATTCCTTCGTAAAAAGTACTCACAGTCCCGTGATACCACGTAACAACATCTAAATAATTTTCCAAAAGTCACCCCCATACTGTACATATATTTCCCAAGTATGCGGGAAGTTAATCGCCAGTACAATCGAACACTAGTTTAATCTTGCATCATATCCATATTACCTTTTGTCACCACATCTAAGATAGCCTCAAAATCACATTACCCAAAAGAGGCCCAATTCGAAAATGAATTGACTCTCTCAAAGCTCCTCCATCAACACTAGTTGACAAAAAACAAAAAAAGCCCCCAAGAGCTTCAGACAATCTGTCCGAAGCCCTGAGGGACCCTCGTTGTAGTAACGTTAAATTATTCCAAGAAATCCTTCAGTTGCTTGCTCCGTGATGGGTGGCGCAACTTCCGTAAGGCCTTGGCTTCGATCTGACGAATCCGTTCACGGGTAACCCCGAAGACCTTGCCGACTTCTTCCAAAGTCCGCGTCCGGCCATCGTCTAACCCGAACCGTAACCGCAGCACGTTTTCTTCCCGGTCAGTCAGCGTGTCCAAGACACTTTCCAACTGTTCCTTCAGAAGTTCGTAAGCGGCGTGATCGGCAGGACTCGTGGCATCTTGGTCTTCGATGAAGTCACCTAAGTGAGAGTCATCTTCTTCACCAATAGGCGTTTCCAAGGAAACGGGTTCTTGCGCGATCTTTAAGATCTCACGAACCTTTTCCGTTGGCATGTCCATTTCAGCCCCAATTTCTTCTGGCGTTGGTTCCCGCCCTAAGTCTTGGAGGAGTTGCCGTTGAATTCGGATCAACTTGTTGATCGTTTCAACCATGTGCACAGGAATCCGAATGGTCCGTGCTTGGTCAGCGATTGCCCGTGTGATGGCCTGACGAATCCACCAAGTGGCGTACGTGGAGAACTTGAACCCTTTACGGTAGTCGAACTTTTCGACGGCCTTCATCAGACCCATGTTCCCTTCTTGAATCAAGTCCAGGAATTGCATCCCCCGACCCACGTAACGCTTAGCGATGGAAACCACCAACCGCAAGTTGGCTTCAGCCAGCTCTTGCTTGGCTTCTTCTTCGCCCTTTTCGATCCGTAAGGCTAAGGCAACTTCTTGGTCAGCCGTTAACAGGTTGACCCGACCGATTTCCTTCAGGTACATCCGAACAGGGTCGTTGATCTTAACCCCGGTCGTTGTGCCGGCATCCTTTAATTCCTTCTTAGAAACGGCCTTTTGGGCTTTGACGGCCCGTGGGTCTGGCTCACCCTTAGCATCAACCACACTGATCCCAGAATCGGAGATCGTTTCAAGTAACTTGTCCATCTGCTTAGCATCCAACGTGTAAGGTGTTGCGACCTTGTCAGCCAGGTCATCGTACGTGATGTGCCCAACCTTCTTGTTGTTTTTAATCAAAGCGCGCACCGTTTTGTTGTATGCTTTTTGATCAAACATTGGTTGATCCGTGGTCTTTTTTGCCATTAAAATACCCCCTAGATTAAACTTGTTTGTTCGCCTGACGCTGTCGTTCCAACTGCACAATCTCAACGACGAGTTGACGTTGTTGGTCGGCATCGCCTAGTCGCGAAGCTTCCGCCAATTGATTTTTCTTTTGCCGGAGCTTCGCCTCGACCGGCGCCTCATCCATAATCACCGCTAAATAATCATCGATCTCCCGCGGGGTTACCGCCGCGGCCATATTAGGTGTTGTCTCGAGATCGATCACAAGCTGTTGCAGGCGGTCTTCTTGAATGAAGTCCGTGAACTGCGCGGTTTGATACACTTGATGCGTTTGAAAATAACCCTGGGCCAAGGTATAAATAATTTGATAGTCGTCATGCACGAAACTGAAATCGGCAACGCTGGTCACTTTCGCCCAAACGTTCCGGTCGTGTAAACAACGATAGAGCAGATTGCGTTCCGCCCGTTCCAAGCGATTCAGCGGTCGCTGCTGCTGATGCACAGTGACCGGTGGCGCAGTGGTTGGCGCGGGAGCCGGTGTGCTTGGCCGCTGACGCTCTTGCTGAGCCGCAGTATCCCGCTGCACCTGCTTGAGCTGCGCGGCCAATGCCGCCTTATCGATGTGAAACTCACTGGCCAGCTGACTCAGGTACATGTCCAGCTCGACCGGCTCGTTGACCTGCGCCAAGAGAGGCATGACCTGATTCACATATTCCAGCCGTTCACTGTCCGTCTCCAACGCCCGGTTGCGCCGCAGAAAGCGCATTTGAAAGCGCAGCGGCGGTTCCTTAGCGGAGACTAACATTTGGCGAAATGCCTCGTCGCCGTGAGCCTTACGGTATTCATCGGGATCTTGGCCCTCGGGAAGTTGAATCACGCTGAGTTGCAGGTGACTGTGCTCGCCCAATAGCCGCAATGCCCGGTCGATGGCCCGTTGCCCGGGTTCATCTCCATCGTAACACACGTTGAGCTTGTCCGTGGTCCGCTCAATGGCGTAGATCTGCTCGGTCGTTAGACTCGTTCCCATGGAAGCAATCCCATTGTTGACGCCCGCTTGGGTCGCCGAGATGACATCCATGTAACCTTCAAATAAAGTGACTTCTCCGGCTTGCCGAATCGCTGGTCGGGCCAAATCGAAGTTAAACAACAGCTTACTTTTATTAAATAATGTGGTTTCAGGGCTGTTTAAATACTTCGGTTGGTCGTCAGCCTTCTTGAGGAGCCGGCCGGAAAAGGCTGCCACGTGCCCACTCGCATTTCGCAGAGGGAACATGACCCGCTCGGTGAAGCGGTCACGCAACTCACCTTGCGCATTTTCAATGAACAGCCCGGACTGCCGAAGTAACTGGTAGTCGCTCTGTCGCTGGTCAAAGAATGGCTTGAGTAGGCGTTGACTCGGCGCGAAACCTAACTGGTAAGTCTCAATCGTCTCATCAGTTAGCCCGCGGTCGTGCAAATAATCCAATGCCGGTTGTCCCATCTCGGTGTTGACCAAGATGTGGTGATACAACTTGGCGGCCTGTTCATGCAAGGCGAGCAGTTGGCCCGTCTTGGAATCTACAGCGGGACCCGCGGCATCTTGCCGATACTCACTGTCGAGGTCAACGTGACTGAAATCGGCCACCTTGACCACGGCTTCGGGAAAAGTCACGTGCTCCAGCTCCATCAGAAACTTGAAGACGTTACCCCCCCGACCACAGCTAAAGCAGTGAAAAATCTGCTTATCTTCCGAAACGGAAAACGAGGGTGTCCGTTCCTCGTGGAAGGGACATAAACCAAATAAATTCTTACCGGATTTTTTCAGTTGCACGTACTGGCCGACAACGTCCGCAATATTTGTGGCCGTCCGAACCGTCTCAATCACGTCTTCGGGTATCTTCGCCAACCAATCACTCCCTTACGCGTTTCCGTTTGCTCACCATAGCCTTGAAAAGTCGCACCCCGGAAACCCGAAAAGTGCGACTCTTTAATTAGAATTCGTGCGCAAAAATACACTATATATGATACCACCTATGGGGGCATTGTCAACTTTTATAGCTCACTCGGACTTTTGAAAAACCCTATTTCCAATCTACACCTTCCCCGCGCAGGATAAAAGTTAAACGACTCACTAACCTCATTGGAAGGCTAAAGAAAGTCTTTCGGCGAATCACCCTGTTCTGGCACCCAGTAGCTGACCGACAATGCCTAAGCCTACCAGAATCCGTCCCTGGTTAATCAATAACCGTTGAACGAGCGGAGAGTTGCCCCTAGGCCAACTCGTGTGAAAAACATGAACTTCTTGCGGTGGCACATACGCCAACATTAGGCCCGCCACGGTGCAAATCAGACCGGCTCGCCCCGACGGACTGGCCAATGCAGCGGCATCTAGCGCTTGCGGCAATAGGAGTAAAATGCCCGCGTAGATGGTAAAAACGAAGTTCAGATCTAGTAACAAGCTATCCCGTCTGTCCCAAGCCGTCTGCTTGAGAACTAAGGCCAGCAATACCAGACTTAATGCCAGCAGCGTAAAAACAATCAACACCTGTAGCGACCGATTCGGTTGGATCGACCGCCAGCTAACATTTAACACTTGCAGAATCCAGGCGAGGCAGACCAACAGCCGGCCAAAATTAGCATAAAAAGCTAGTTTGCGTGGCGTGTGATTAGGTAGCATTGACCCTTCCCATTTTCTCAACGACTGTACTCCCCTGTATAATGGTGAATTTCTCAAGTTCTAGCGACCAGAATACCCCCGTTCGTTCACAAATGATCGGACAAGAAAAAACCAGCTCCAAATAATCGGAGCTGGCTTCAAAATTACTTCATTTAAAAACAGTTATTTAACGATCAACTGGTCCAAGTCACCCAGACCCATGGCTAAGTTCGCCAACTTGCTGAGTTCTGTCAGACGGTTGTTCTTAACGGCTTCATTCTTGTCCATCACCATCGTGGCTTCGAAGTAAGCGGCAATCGTTGGTTGGATGTCGGCCAAAGCAGCGTACAGGTCATTCAGGCCCTTGTCAGCTGCGGCAGCAACTTCAGCAACGCCTTGGTCCAAGGCACCTTCGCTGTCATTTTCAAACAACTTGGTGTCGACCGTGGCATCGGCCAATTCGGCTGGGGCCTTTTGCGCTAAACGGATAACCCGTGTCAAGGATTCGATAACGTCCTTAAAGTTGTCATCGTTGGCGTGGCTAGCCAAGATATCTGCGGCCGTGAAGAGCCGTAAGACATCACTACTGTTTCCGTTCGTCACGGCGTCAATGATATCGTGACGTTGCTTAGCGGAACGCAAGATCTTCCGAATCCGGTCCTTGATGAAATCAACGACGGCTTGGATTTGGCTAGCTTGGTCCAGGTCTGGAGCAACCTTAGCATCCGTTTCAGCAGCGATGAACTCACTAGCCAATTCGGCAACAGGTAAGGCCCAGTTCTGGTCCTTAGCGATCCGCACGATCCCAGTAGCCTGACGCCGCAAAGCGTAAGGGTCATTGGAACCGCTAGGAATCATCCCGGCAGCGAAGAACGTCAGAATGCTATCGAACTTGTCGGCCAGAGCCAAAACGGCACCGGGGACAGATTCTGGCAGCGCGCCATCGGCTGAGATTGGTTCGTAGTGTTCGCGAATAGCTTGGGCAACGGCAGGATCTTCGCCACCAAGCAAGGCGTACTTTTCACCCATGACCCCTTGCAGTTCGGCGAATTCACCGACCATGCCAGTAACCAGGTCAAACTTGTAGATTTCGCTGGCACGCAGAGCAGCCTTGGTCTGCGCATCGTTTAAGTTCAGGTGCTTAGCCAAGACGGCAACGATGGCCTTTACCCGGTCCATCTTCTCTGCCATGGTACTGATCTTATCGTGGAAGCTAACGGTCTTCAGGCGGTCAACGAAGTCGGCAATTGTCTTCTTCTGGTCTTCCGTGTAGAAGAACATAGCATCTTCCAAACGGGCGGTCAGAACTTTTTCGTTTCCGGCAACCACGTTTTGCAGGTCATGGTCCGTACCGTTTCGAACGGAGATAAAGACTGGTAAGAGCTTGCCGTTGGCATCACGGGCGTAGAAGAACCGTTGATGGTCGCGCATGGACGTGATCAAGACTTCATCAGGAATCGTCAGGTACTTGTCGTCGAAGCTCCCGGCAAAGGCAGTTGGCCATTCAACCAGGTTGTTAACTTCTTCCAGCAAGCCGGCGTCAACGTTGACCGTCCAGTTGTTGTCAGCGGCCAGCTTGTCGATCTGTTGTTTGATCAATTGCTTACGCTTGTCGGCATCGGCGATCACGAATTGACTAGTTAAGTTCTCTTCGTAATCGGCGGCCGTTGCCAAGTCAATCTCCTTACCCAAGAAACGGTGACCGCGCGTCGTACGCCCAGTCGTCACGTCCAGGATGCTAAATGGAATCACTTGGTCATCGAGTAAGGCAACCATCCAGCGAATTGGCCGGATGTATTGGAAATGGTGGGTGCTCCACTTCATCATGGTTGGGAAGGTCATGGCCATGATGATGTCGCGCAGGCCAGCCAATACAGAAGCAACGGGTTCACCGGCAATAAACTTGTCGACGTAGACATATTCTGTCCCCTTGATTTCTTTAAAGGTAATGTCGTCTGGTGTCAGGCCTTGACCACGGGTAAACCCAATAGCGGCCTTGCTCCAGTTACCATCGGCGTCTTGCGCGATCTTCTTAGCGGGACCCTTGACGGATTCGCTAATGTCTTCTTGCTTGTCAGCCAAACCGCTGATCAGGACGGCTAACCGGCGTGGCGTGGAGAATGGCTTGATGTCATCGTAATCCACGCGTTGTTCTTTTAGGTAGTCTGCCGTGCGCTTAACCAGTTGCTTGATAGCTGGTGTGACCACGTGGGCGGGCATTTCTTCCAAACCAATTTCAAGTAAAAATGTGTGTGCCATTATTTGGCCTCCTCATCAGCTAATAGTTTTTCCCGTAACTTGTCATCCTTGACCAACGGGAATCCACGCTTCTTCCGTTCAGCAACGAAGGCCCGCGCCACAGCACGTGCCATGTTCCGAATCCGAGAAAGGTAGCCGGCCCGTTCCGTAACGGAAACGGCGCCACGTGCGTCTAACAGGTTGAAGGTGTGGCTACACTTTAAGATGTAGTCGTAAGCTGGATGGACCAGGCCATTAGCAATCTGCTTCTTGGCTTCGTCTTCAAATTCATCGAAGTGCCGGAGCAACATGTCTTGGTCACTTTCTTCAAAGCTATACTTGGAGTGTTCGTATTCAGGTTCCTTAAAGATATCGCCGTACTTAACGCCATCGGCCCATTCCAGGTCGAAGACGGAGTTGACGTCTTGGACGTAGGAAGCCAAACGTTCCAGACCGTAAGTAACTTCAGAAGTCACGGGATCAACTTCCATTCCCCCAACAACTTGGAAGTAGGTGAACTGGGTGATTTCCATCCCGTCCAACCAGACTTCCCAACCAACACCGGCACAACCCATGGATGGGTTTTCCCAGTTATCTTCAACGAACCGAATATCATGTTCCAAAGGATCGATACCCAATTCACGCAAACTATTCAAGTAAAGTTCTTGGATGTTGTCAGGTGAAGGCTTCATGACCACTTGGAATTGATGATGTTGGTATAAACGGTTGGGGTTTTCTCCGTAACGACCATCGGCTGGTTGACGGGAAGGTTCAACGTAAGCGGCGTTCCAAGGTTCTGGACCGATTGCGCGTAAGAACGTGTAGGGACTCATGGTACCGGCCCCTTTTTCAGTATCGTAAGCTTGCATCAGCATGCAACCTTGTGCAGACCAATACTGTTGTAACTTTAAAATGATTGCTTGCATGGACAGTTTTTCTGTCATGGGTGCAGTTCCTCCTTGTGTGGTTGCCAGCTAGATTTAGCCCAGTGACGCCTGAGCCAGCGACTAACTGATCAACCGATTAAACAAATAAGCGCGCAAAAAAATCCCTACGAGAATTCACTAAGGCAAATTCACGTAGGGACGAATTTTAATTTCGCGGTTCCACCCTACTTCTAGTCAATGACTAGCAGCTTACTTGGAAACGACTCCGAATGTGCCAACTCACGCTGGATTGGATTCGGCTTCCACTGCCCCGAACTCGCTAAACCAATGATACCGTGACTCTCATTCATCATAATCGACTTATTTAACTGTGTTTCATGATAGCCGTCTGGGGCGGGGATGTCAATGCGTTTCGTACATTTACTGCTGGGTTTTATGCTGATTTAAAGTGGCCTTTTCCTTCTCCCGATGTGCCTCCAGATCTAGATATTCACGAATATACTTGAATGGAAATGGAATCACTGTATATCGATTGAAGCGAACAAAGTCGACCTGTAATAGGGATTCAAACGCCTGAAAGATCGCCTGAATATCTGTTTTGGGCTGAGGACTGTTCAAAACTTCAATTTGTTTAAGGGGAATCGCCCGTGCCTGTTTCCCCTTAATCAGCTGATGATTGCCCACAAAGTAATAGTGTCGCCCCTGCAATTCTAGTAGACCCATCCCATACGTGCCAACCCAATAGGCATCGAAGCGTTTTTGGCGTACTGGAATGTGCAACCAAATACCCGTATCTTCAAAAAATTGGTTATTAAAATCTTGCATGAGTTTTGTTTTCCAATTGCGTTTAAGCACAGCATTGACCTGTCGAACGGTCAGCGTGGACTGATCAAGTGCCTCTAATTTTTGAATTAGTTGCTCTCGCCCAGTTTTATCAACGGTCACCGTTGCCTGTGCAGCAGTGATGAGCTCACTGCGGGCAAGTCTATTTTCACCATCAGCCGCGACCAAATGTGCCTTTAACTTGGCACCATCGGGTACGGTAATCAAGTCCGTGCCATAAATTATAAAAAGATTTGTATCACTCTGAATGGCGCCCACCAAGTAGCTGTGCCGACGCTTCGATGACTCCCAAATTTGGTGAGCTGTCTTCAAAAGTTCAGTATCTGCCACGTCTGACTCCCTAAAAAGTCCCTTTTCAAAGGATAACTTTCCAGTAGCAGAGATTGTTAATCGGGTGACGCGGAGACGCGGTTCTGATTTCCTGTCGGCTAGATTATCGAGCATCAAGTATCGAAATTGTGACGCAGCGGATATCTCAACTCCTGAGGGAATCTGTAGCTGTGCGGTCATCACTTCTCGTTTAATCTGCAACTGATACAACATCATTTGAAATGCCTTATCGTCCAACAAATCCCACTTCTCATCTTTCAGCATCAGTTGTGAAAAATTGGTCAGGGTAAGATGCTGAATGACTCGCTTACCAGAGCCACAAATATAGTGACTGTCATCCAAGTCCGCGACAACTTGAATATTCAGGCCATCTACTGGCTTCGAGCCTGCAATACTCCTTATCTCGAGTCCCTTTAGCCGCGAACTTTGGTCAGACTTTTCTTGCAAAAACTGTGTCAATTTAAGGACTTCCGGTTGTTCAGAATTAGCAACAAAGTGAAACCGACTTCCACGCAGCACTTGCCATACTTGACTGGCGGAAGACAATTTGGGTTGTTGATAATAGGCCAACGGCACCTCACACGGTGTTGGAAACATCTTGAAATACTCGGAAAATTGCTGACTTAGTCCCGTAATCAAATCGTTTATAATTCCTAATTTTGTTTTCTCAAACTGGTCCAGTTCTTCCACCGATAAGAAGGGCGTCAAATTTCGATGGTTTTTGATACCACCTGCTTTAAATAATGGTTGTCCATTGCTCTTAGGCAACCATTTAAAACAACCATCCGCCAATCCAAAGCCTCGTTTATCAAGCGTCTTTTTGAACGTCTCAGTACGTAACCGCAAAACGTGATTCTTGATTTCAACTTTAACGGCCGCCTGGAAATTACCTCTTTCCGACCATTTTGGCACCAAATACAAGTCACTTGTCGCGTAAACATTTCTATAACTGTTGTCCGCGTCTAGCTGACCCTGTTTCATCTGTTTGATGAGTAACATCAGCAACATATCTGTAGAGATGCCAGTTGCAATGGCCTGATCAAAGGTTAGAATCGTTTGCTTGAGCTCTTTGTCTTCGGTCAGCGGTGTCGTTCTTTTACGTAATGAAACCAAATAGCGAAAACTGCTTTTACCATCCGATAAAATTTTCTTTCCTAAGCTTTTAATAGCCAAAACCGCATTCTGTTCCGACCAGTGTGCTATTTTCTCTGGATGCATGGTCTCCACAACAACTAATCGTATGTGTTGGTCAAGCCCTACTTTGTCGAATTCATACTCCAAATAATTTGTCTTTACGAGCCCGTGATCATCGACCATTTAAGAATTCCCCCACCTTTCGTTGCTCCGCCATCGTTAACGCAAATTTGCCATCCCGGTCTAGCAAAAATGGAGCCTCCATAACGCGACCGTTCACTAATTCCTGTTGAATGAAGTTCTGTGACCCTGCCGGCGCAATTAGGTTAACCATTAACACGCGCCAATCTGACTGTCCCGTTCGTCGACTGATTTCATCTAGCTTATCCATAACATGTTGTCGTTCTGCTATTACCTCGCGTTGATGTGGTTGCCGCCAATTTTTGATATCAATCAAAACATGATTAGCTGTTTGAAAATCAAAAAGCTCATAATTCGAGTGTGTCAGGCCAGCTAACTGGGTTGACCAATATTTTTCTATCAAAAATTTCCCACATTCTTCACCCAAAATTCCTCGATAGCTGTCGAATTGAACTGGATTAAGAATGTAATCCAACACCGTCCAAAATAATGGCCACTGATTGGCCTCAAAAATCTTCCGCAAATCAGGATTTTTGGCAATAATTGTCAATCCAGCTGCTTCTGCCGAGATTTCAACATTCCCTTGACCATCCGACGGAAAGGTAAACTCATCCCCCTCTCGTTGGGCCCGATAGCTCACCGATTGCATATCTAAATAAGAAAACTCCGCCCTGTTTTGACGACTATCATATTGGTGCGCCGTCATCGTTGGATACTTTAGCAGCGTCTCGCGAAACGTTTGAAAATGTCCGGCGGCGTCCGCCGAGATCTGCAATTGTCCAACCATCTGTAAAACCGCGTCCTGTGTTTCTTGTGTCTGATTCCGAAACCTAATCCGTCGAATATGCGCTGACGTTAGCACGACATGTTTTTTCTGTAATTGATGATTGCGAATCGCTTGGGCAACTGGCCCCAACTGATAATCCTGCATCATCGTGACATTAAAATAATCAATAACCTTGCTCCCCAACAGAACCATGGTCTCTGGTACCTTATTAAACGCCCGGTCCAAACGCCCAACTGCCTGTAGAACAACTCGTGTATGCGCACCCACATAACTGATAGTCTCTCGAAATTGACGAACCGGTTGCCCATTACTTTGCTTACGAGCATACTTTGCGACCTGCGCTAAATTAATCTCACCGTTGTCAACGAGCCCTGCCAATTCATAATAACCGGTAATCCATTCTTTGCGATTACTCAATTTAGCCTGATCCGGAATTTGCGTAAATATTTGGGTGACGCGTCCCAAATAAATACCAGCAATATCCACCATTTGGCGACGTTCATCGCCCTCCACTACCGCTTTGGGTGCAATATCGATTACCTGGGATCTTTCTAGAGTTCCCACGCGATATTGCAGATTTTGGCCAACCCCCAGAGTGGCATAACTGCTCAGCAAATACACTCTAGTCTCCTTAACCGCCGGCAAATCTAACGCTTTAGCCACTTGATTTTCAACAGCTAAATGCTGAGACGATAACTTCTTAGCAATCATTCGTAACTGTGGACGTGACCTTTCCGCTGAACATAGGATGGCAACCAACTTCTCCCACACCTGCTCTATAAATTCTCGATCCATTACTAAATGTCGAAAGTCGTCATCTTCTTTGGGAAGGACACTCTGCAACCCTAAAAATGTTGGCAATTTTTCATTGCCTAAAAAACAGATGAAGCTATCGAACAATTCCAAATAACGCAATTGAATATACTGATATTCTTTAGGATTATCCTTCCTCTGAAAATGCTGATGAACCTGGATCATCGTCTGCTTAACAAATTGGTCCAACTTTTTTAAGTTCTCGTCTTGCTCGGGCGTTAGTTTCAACTCCTGCAACCGCGTTTGAACTAAATCACGCATACAGTGTCCGCCCTCACTGGTTGCGGCCTGAGATGTCGTTTCTAAAACCTTAACTGTTCCACCATTTTCACGATAGCGCCGACTAACGTCAAAACTTTCCTTAACTGCGTCTGGTAAATTTTCGAGTCCATCAAGCAATCGTTCCCCTAGCGGCTCTCGTAAAAAGTTAAAATCAAAATTGCTGAGCACCGTTTCAACATTAACGGTTGCCGACATCCCCAAAACAACACCACGTTTTACGAGCCTCAAGAGAAATTTTTCCGGGGTCGTTTGAACTGTGCCAATCTCAACTTGCGTTCGATTTAAATGATCGTCACTATCCGTTAAAGAGACCAGTTGCAAGCCATAACGTTGTAAATGACGGCCGTAGTAGTTCTCAAATTTAAGCTCATAAGCTTTACGCCGATAACCACCTAACCGTTGAAACATCGCAACAATAATATTCTTCGCATCTTGCGACAACCATAATGTGTCACAGACCGTTCGCAAAGCACTTTCTAACTGCAATTGATTTTCCAAGTCATCACGTTGCCCGTTGACCTGACTTTGATAGAGTTCCGCCCACTTTCCCATTAATTCCGTGAACGTTTCTAAAAAAAGGCCAATCTGCCGCACCATTTCATAAAAGTGAAGATCATCCGTTTGGGGTTTCAGCTGCGTCAAAACCACCTTTTTTTCTTCCGGATTATCTCGACTCCACCAGGCATGACTACTGGTTATCGTTAAACTCGACAGATTAAAAATAAAATTTGTCTTCGTTGCTGAGTTGATTGTTTTATAGTCTTCAGTTAATTTATATTTTTGATCTAGATAATCGACGCGTTGTTTTAATTTGCTAAAACGTTGCTTTTGTCGAAGAATCGCCATAATATCTGCTGGCCGACTTTTCTGGAGATTATTTGTCGCCGCGTGGATTTCTCGAAAGAGCGCTAAAAAATCTATCGGTAATCGCAAGCTATCATCAATTATTTGATCACTCAAAATACGCTTCATCTCATCAATTTCATCCAACACAATTAGTGAATCACCAAGTTCCTCATCACGACTGATCGTGATTGATTTTGAACTGAAAAAAGATTGATAGCTTCTCGTAAACTTAGCCCACGTAAGAAGTACTAATTGATGTTGATCTAAATTAATTTCTGGAAAGTACTGATTGAGATAATGAGCGGCAGGTGTCTTATCAGCGGCAACATAATTGCAAAAACAGACACGATCACCCTGGTTCAACGGCATATTTAATCCCAGTTCAGCAGCTACTCTCTCAATTAGTGCACCCTTAAACTCAGTAAATGCTTGCGCCATATTTTGGTAATCCTTGATTCGCTCACCTCTTAAAACTTGATCCGGCTGATTACGAAAGCGCTGATAGTACGTTTCTAATCGTTCCACTACACGTGAAAGCCCATCTGACTGTAGGCTCACTGGAATATCGTTCTGATGATTTAAAACAATGGCAATCGTTTCCTCTAACGATCTCAAAACTGCCAATGTTCGATGTAGATACTGCCGACGAGCTTCCGTGGACTCAAAATTACCATTCTCTTTCACGTACTCAGCGAGTAGCCTTTTGCCAAACATTTCTGGATGGAGGTTATTTTTCTTTGTGGCGACAAAATACGCGCGGAACTTTCGATTCTCAACAACACGTTTACACAGGTAATTAATAATCCCAAATGTTTTTCCACTACCCGTTGGTGCAGAAACTGTCACGAGTGCTCCAGGTTGATCCATAGTTACCATATCGTATGCCGGTTTCAGTATCTCAGAAAAATTCAGACCCATGTATTCTGTCAGCTCCCAGTACAGCATTTCTTTCTAAACTAGCAAATAATGGGTTGTCTTACAATCTCCTTTACACAATTTGTACAATGTTTACCTACATTTTACTGGAAAGCCATTTTGCTCAAATTTACGCGCTAGTCAGGCTCTTCAACGCGACAGCATATCAATTTCCATCAAAAATAGGCCTCCCAACCGGCAGGCCTACACTTATTATCAAATTTAACTCAGGCCAACTTCCGGCGGTTCCGCCAATACACCACTACGAGTAGCGGAAGTGTGATCGCCATCATCGGGTAGAGCGAGACCCATGGTAAGTAAGTCGTGATGACCCCTGCCAGCATAGGCCCGAGCGTCATCCCCAAGTCGATACCAATGTAAAATGTGCTGTTGGCCAGACCTCGGTCGGACTCGGGAACCAGCGTGAGTGACTTCGCCTGACAAATGGAAAACATCAGACCGTATCCAGCAGCGAGACCCACGGCACCTACCGCCAACATCAACCAATTTGTCATATCCGTCAGCCCGATGATGCCAATCAGATTACACCCCAGGCAGACCCAGAAGAATTTGCCAAAGGGAATCCGGTCAAAGGCGTCTCGTAAAAGTAACCGCATCGCTAACAGTACCAGCGCATAGACCGGGAAGAAGGCTCCCGCCGGAATCGCAAAACCGCGGTGTTCGACATAACTCACAATATAGGTCTGCGTCGCGAAGTATGGCAGAGAAAAGAGCAAGAGAATCACGGCAACTGGAATGACTTTGGGCTGAACCAAGCGCAATTTCGGCTGCTGGGCCTTACTCTTTCTGTAATCGGGGTGCGGCACACTCCGGTTACCCACGAACTGAATGATGATGAGCAAAAGTGTCACGCAAATCGCGGCGACCCAGAAAACACTGCGATAGCCAAAATGGTGATAGAGATAAACACTCACCGCGGGACCAATCGCCATTCCCAAAGCGTTGGCGATACCGTAGATCCCCATGCCGGCGCCAATTCGGTCGGCCGGTAACAGGCTGGCCATCCAGGTCGACATGCAAACGGTACATAGCGTGTAGCCCAGGCCGTTCACGACTCGCCACACCATAATTAAGGGGACGGACGTGGTTACGCCATAGCCCACGCACGCAATAAGGATCAGGATTCCCCCAATCAAGGTCAGCCGATACTTGGAAAAGCGATCGGTCAGATTCCCTGCTAAGGGCCGCAAGACCAGCGAGGTCAGGTTCATCATCCCAGCGACGACCCCGGCCAACACACTGTTCGCCCCAACATTACTCGAGAATCCCGCAATGATCGGATTCACCAGCATCGGACTCATCAGGAAGAAGAAGCTAGCGGCTAACACTAATTTCACATCTTTTGTATACAAACGGGTCTTCACACGACCTCAGTTCCTTTCCAAATTCTGGCTGACGCGATCCAGCATCGCCAAAAGTTCTTGCTGCTCGGTCGGTGTAAAGTCGGTAAACAGTGCCTGACTGGTATCTTCAATATGCGCATCTAACTGTCGGCATTTCGCAAGGCCGGCCGCCGTGAATGCAACTAGCTTGGCGCGACCATCGTTAGGATTAGGGTCTAATTGTAACAGCTGCCGATTAACCAACCGCTTCACGATCATGCGGGCCGTTTGGTGGGTAACCTGCTGATGATCTTTAAAATCCGTAATCGTGCTCTGCGGAAAATCTTCAAAGAACCGCAGTGCATCAGCCTGCTCACTGGTTAACTCCAGCTGACCTACGAATAAATTCTGTTTATGCCTGATTCGCCGTCCCAAAATAACTAACTTGCGGGAAATCATTTGATCACCGTTCATGGAAACACCTCTATGATTATTGTACAGCTAACTGTATAGTTTTGGAAGGCCTGATTGTGTTTTCTTTTCTCAGCAGCTTTTGCCTTGCTTTCATTGAGTGGTCACTAGTTGACATAGCTTTTCAAAGATGGCCTAATTCTTTTCCACTTGCGATGAGTCCTACTGTACAAAAATAGCCGTCAGTTAATCCTGACGACCATTTTATTCTGAAATTTTTTTAAAACACATTTTAGGTAATCTCAACCGTCTTACTGGCGACGACGGCGTTCACCTAAGCCTAGCCAAGTCAAGACTGCCAACAATGCAGCCCCAATCGCTGACCAATAATTATCCTTTTCAAGGGTTTGTGGCAATTGCGTTTGCACCTGTGTTTCTTGTCCATTAACTTTGGAACCACGCTTTGCAATAACCGACTGTTGCGTATAGGACCACGTGGATGGCGACATCCCCTGTTGCGCACCATTGAATCCAGTGGACGCAGCGGAACCGGCTAACTTGAAAGTTACTCGCTGACCCGCACGTTTCACAGCCATCCCCTTAGTTCGATGTTGCTTAGCCTTACGAGTTGGCACCTTTTTCTGAGCCCGTTTAGTCGGCTTAGCTTTGTTAGTTGGCTTGCTAGGAATCGTTGGCTTGGTTGGCTTGGTTGGTTTTGTCGGTGTAGTTGGCTGAACTGGTTTAACCGGCGTCGTTGGTGTCGTCGTACCAGAACCACTACTTGGTGTTGACCAACTCAGTGTTAGGGCGTCCACCCCATAGTTTCCGGAATGGTCCGTTGCATCCCCAGTCTTTCCACTCGATAGCGACAGTTTCAGACTGGTCCCCTTAGAGTCTGCAGGCAAGGTTAACACGTCAGTTGTCAGATCATACGTAACTTGCGTATCACCCAGCATAAAGATCATGGGATCCGTCAGAGTGAAGTTCTTTAATTGTAGTTGCTTGGCAATGGCGGCACGAATGCCGGTCAGTTGATTACCGGACTTGTTCACACTAACAGCCAATGTCTTTTGCCCAGCTAGAGCGTTGTCCCCGAGAGTTGTGACTGGTTGAGCAGCCTGAATCCTCTGTAAATCGTTGCCAGCAAAGGCACCATCTCCGACACTATTCACAGTACCATTCAGTTGGATGCCGCCCAAATCGTTGCTGGCAAAGGCTGAGGCACCAACGTCCGTTACCGATTCAGGAATCGCTAATGTTCCTCCTAACTTATTGTTCGCAAAGGCTGCAGCGCCAATGGTCTTTACGGATTGTCCCAGTGTAAGTGTCTTCAATTGATTACTGACAAAGGCACTCTCACCAATCGTCGTCACCGAGTCGGGAATCTCTAAAGTACCAGCCACCTGATTACCTGCAAAGGCACTGCCTCCAATAGTGACTAAATCCGTACCTAGCTTTAGGCCAGTCAACCGATTACCTGCAAAGGCGTCCTCACCAATTGATGTCACCAAGTCGGGAACATCTAAAGTATCCTTCAATTGGTTGCCCGCAAAAGCACTGTCTCCAATAGTGAGCAAATCCGTGCCCAATTTTAGACCAGTCAATTGATTACCTGCAAAAGCTGCATTATTAACATGTTGAATACCATCTGACAACACCAACGTTCCTACCAAGTGATTGCCAGAGAATGCGGAATTCCCAATAGTCCCAGTACTCTTGCCAAAGTCAATTCCCGTCAAGGCATCTCCAGCAAAGGCCCCCTCATTAATGAACGTTACACTATCTGGAATCACTAAATTCCCAGTCAAGTCTGGATTGCCAGTAAAGGCCGCGCTCCCGATTGTTTGAAGTTGAGAAGTCCCATCGCCGAGTTGCAATCCCGTCAATTGATTGCCAGTAAAGGCGGTATTACCAATAGTAACCACCGTATCCGGAACATAAAGATCCCCTCCAATGCTATCACCAGCAAAGGCCGCATCTCCAATGGTCTGAACGTTTTTACCAAGCGTGAGCTGTGTGAGCGTCTGATTCGTTGAGAACGCGGAACCTCCAATCGTTTCAACCTGGTCTGGAATCACAACACTAGTTAGCAAGTTGTTATCAAAAGCTGATCCACCAATCGTTTTCAGTGCATTCGCATTATTCAGATCAAGCTGGGAAATTTGATTGAACTCAAAAGCATTACTATCAATCTTCGTTACCGTCTCAGGTATGGTGACAGCAGTGATCTTATTATTTGAAAACGCGGCTTTTCCAATTGTCTGCAGGGCATTCCCTAAGTCAACGGTGGTCAGAAGATTATAATCAAACGCGTTATTCCCCACAGACCATGTCTCCTTCGGTAACACCACACTGGTCAGTGCATTGTGGGAGAATGCGTTGACTCCAATTGAAAGAGAATTGTCTCCTTGACCGAAATCAACCCCAGTTAATTGGTTACCAGAGCCATCGCCTTCATTTCCTTCAAACGCCGCATTCCCAATCTCTGTTAAGGTTGCTGGCAACGTCAAAACACCTGTTAACTGATTTCCACTAAACGCATTGGCCTTGATATCCCATAGCGAATTAGTATCCTTGGAAAAATCAATCGTCTTCAGCAGATTATTCTCAAAAGCATGCTCCCCAATAACTTGGATATTAGCACCCATGGTTAAGCTCTTAATCCCCGCATTCTGGAAAACCTTATCCGCAATTTCGGAGACATTGAAAGTACCCGCACTCCCGGTATGAGCGTCCGGAATCACAATATCCTTACTTGTGCCCGAGTATCCTGTAATGATATAACCATTACCAGCAGCGTTTAAGGCATACGAAAATCCATCCGCATCCGGTGTCGTCTCATCAGCGCTTGTTGGAACAACTGCCGATCGCGATAACAACAAGGATGGCCGAACCTGATTCAACCGTAATGAATAGCCCATCGCAGAGAACTTTCTAGAATTGTTTACCGCCACGGATGAAGTCTTTACTCGAAGTGGCTCCGTAGACACTACCGGTGGTTGTACAGGTTCTGTTGGTTTTTCGACTGGTTCCTCTGTCGTTGCTTGGCTTGTCACAGCTGGTGAGTCCGCCTGAGACGGTTGTTGTGCAGCCACTGGCTTGCCACTGGCAGTACTCGACGCTTGACTAGTCACTGACGACGGGGCAACGCTAGACGACTGGCTCGTCACTGAAGATGGCGCCGAGTTTTCGTCAGACGCAGCGCTCGTCAGGTTACCAGCAGCCTTTGCTGAAGCAGCGACTTCACCAGCTGCTGCGTTTTCAGAATTTTTAACAGTTGCTGTGACCGGCTCTGTCGTATCTGTTGCGGCTTGTGCTGTTTGCGCACTGATCATGAGCCCTGTACTCAAAGCCACTAACGTAACGCCCGCATACAGGAACTGATGCTGCGTTTTATTTTCACGACCCCATTCTTGACGATCTTTCGTCTGCATGTCTAATCTTCCCTTTTCTTTTCCCATGCCGTTGTCGCACATGGAGATGTTCTCCGATTAATAAGTTTTCTTATATTTCAAGGGTAGCACGAATAATGTAAATTACCAGATGCCGCCAGATAGCCACGGGAGAAACGGTTCACCCTATGTTAAAAAAATTTTAGCTACTCTGCATCTATAATTCCCGCCATAATCCCGGTCTTTTGGAACAATCCACAACAATTATCAAAATTCATCACAAATTACCTTATCTGTGATGAATAACATTTTTCTGGTCACTGACCATTTTTTAATCATCATCTAATAGCAGTCCAATCATTACCGTTGTCTCCCTTTTAATCACCATCTCGCTACACAAAAAAGTGCCAAACACCGCCCCGTGCAGGGAAGCGTTCGGCACTCATATTATTAAGATTTAGGATTATCTCCGGCCTCTGCGTTGTCATCCTTCAGTGGCATCAACCGCGCCGACCAGGACTGCATCTGATCCAAGAACCGTTTACTCTTGGGATGAACCCCAATCTGGCTGTCGTAGATTTCATCCATCAACTGCCGCAGGGCGTGCTCCGTTTGAGGCTTCACACTAATCGTGTGGAGCTTATCCAGGTCGAGCACTGAGAACTGCCGTAGGTAATAGATTGTCCGCTGATTCAGATGAAGCCGGCGTGGGTCCATCTGCCAATGCTGCTGGCACAACAGTCCCCCGTAGCTTTCCGAATAATCAAAGGGCAGATCGTTTCTACCACAGACCGCACAGCCTTGGAGCTGTGGCGCTACCCCAAAGGCCGGCATCAACTGAATTTCCATGATGTTGGTCACAATCGACGCATTCACGCCATCGTCAATCAGCGTCAGCGCGCGCTGCACCCGGTGATACCACTCGGGTAACGGCTGACTGTCGGGAAAGGCGGCATCCACCAGGCTCATGATATACGTGGCGTAGGCATTTTTAAAAATGTCCGCGCTAATATTCTGATACTGGCTGGTCTCCCTGGCCGTGCGAATATAGGACAAGCCATCATCGGCAATGTCCCCCACGTAACTGCCCACCGTAAACGGTAGGATATCCGCGACCATCTTGAAGCCCTTCTTCTTGGCACCACGCACCAAAAACATCTTCTTGCCGAACTCCCGCGTCAAAAACTTAATCAGGAAGTCCCGCTCAGCATAGTCGCGCCGAAACAGCAGGATGCCGTGAAAATCCGTCACATTACGTGCCACCGTCATCCCCGCTTTCTTTCAAATACCGTTGCTTTACAGGTCGTCCTTACGATAACCGTAGCTCTTCAACAACGTTGCCTTGTCACGCCAGTTTGGTTGGACCTTGACCCACAGTTGCAGGTAGACTTTGCTTCCCAACAAGTGTTCAATGTCGCGCCGGGCCATCGTGCCGATCTTCTTGAGCATACTGCCACCCTTGCCGATCATAATGCCTTTTTGGGTCGGCCGTTCGACGATGATCGTGGCTTCGATGTGCACGTGATCTTCATCCTTTTGCTTCATGCTTTCGATTTCAACCGCCACTGAATGTGGCACTTCTTCACGCGTCAACATGAAAATTTTTTCGCGAATCAGTTCACTGACCACGAAGCGTTCTGGGTGATCGGTCACCTGATCTTCGGGGTAGTACTGGGGACCATTTGGCATCTCGTCAACCAAGTCACCCAAGAATTCATCCACGTTATTTCCTTCAAGCGCGGAAATTGGGTAAACGGCCTTCCATGGCAGCGCCGTCTTATACTGTTCCATGATGGCCAGCAGGTCGTCCGGATGAATCTGATCGATCTTATTGATCAACAAGTAGACCGGTGCCTTGATGCCCTTCAGACGGTCAATGATAAAGTTATCCCCGGCCCCCCGTTTTTCAGCAGCGTTGATCATGAACAGGACGGCGTCGACTTCGTTCAAAGCCGACATTGCGGACTGCACCATGTAGTCGCCCAGCTTACTCTTAGGCTTGTGGACCCCCGGCGTATCAATGAAGACGATCTGCGCTTCATCCGTCGTGTAGATCCCTTGAATCTTATTCCGCGTAGTTTGTGCGGTGTCCGACATGATGGCGATCTTTTGACCGATCACGCGGTTTAAAAACGTTGATTTCCCCACATTGGGCCGGCCAACGATAGCCACGAAGCCTGATTTATAATTTGGATTATCCATATTTTCCTCCACTTAGAACCAACGACTCAGCGCTGGCAGCATGACGAGTGCGCCGACAATGATGGCAAAAGTCGCGGCGAGTAAGACCCCACCGGCGGCCACATCCTTGGCCCGTTTCGCCAAATCGTGATAGGTCGTGCCCACCACTAGGTCGACGACAGCCTCAACAATCGTATTGAGCGTTTCGGCGATCAACACCAAGAAGATGGCGAGCACCAGCCACAGCCACTCATTTAACGTTAGTCTTAAAATAATGCCGGCAATCACCGCCAGCGTTCCTACTGCCAAGTGCTTCCGGAAATTCCGTTCGTAATGAAACAGTGCCCGCAGGCCATCCCACGCGTGACCTAACGACTGCACGAACGCCCGGTTCTTTCCCGTCTGCTTGCGCTTATCGTTTGAGCCCATAGGCATCGAGGATATCGGCTTGCAACTTGAACATGACCTTCTCATCCTCTGGCTTCATGTGATCGTAGCCATTCAGATGTAAGAAGCCGTGGACCACGAGAAATCCGAGTTCCCGTTCGTAGGAGTGGCCCAGATATTCCGCCTGTTCTTCGACCTTATCCATGGAAACAAAGATATCACCGATATTTTCGGGAATCTCGGCGGCCATCTCAGGGTCCATGACTAATGGAAAATCAGCGTCTTCATCCTCAGAATCTTCAATCGCAAAACTAATGACATCGGTTGCCCGATCGACCCCGCGGTACTGCTTGTTGATGCGGTGAATGTCTTCATTGTTCATCAGAGTCACGGACATTTCGGTATTTTCGGCAAGTTCAAGATACTTCCCGGCATATTCCAAAACATCTTTAATCATGTCCACGTGCTTTGCTGGCACGCCGTCTTTGGTTTTATCATAAATCTCTAAATCCATTATTTTTTAGCTCCATTTGGTTTAGTATCGTTGGCTTCGTAAGCGTTAATGATGCTGGCAACGACTGGGTGCCGGACCACATCATCAGAACTGAAGGTCACAAAGTTAATGTGCGCCACATTCTGCAGGATATGCTGAGCCTGAATCAACCCAGACTTGGCATTGTGCGGCAGGTCAATCTGCGAAATGTCCCCGTTGACGATCATCTTGGACCCAAAGCCCAATCGCGTCAGGAACATCTTCATCTGCATGTTAGTCGTGTTCTGAGCTTCATCCAAAATGACGAAGGCTGATTCCAGCGTCCGCCCCCGCATGTAGGCCAGTGGCGCAATTTCAATAACTCCACGATCCATCAAGCGGGTCGTATGTTCTGCCCCTAAAATAGCGTACAGGGCATCATAGATAGGCCGCAAATAAGGGTCGACCTTCTCCTTCAAGTCCCCAGGCAGGAACCCCAGGCTTTCTCCAGCTTCCACGGCGGGACGGGTAATGATCAGTTTCTCCACGTCACCGCGCTTCAGGGCAGCCACGGCCATGACAACGGCTAGGAAGGTCTTCCCAGTCCCGGCCGGCCCAATCCCAAAGGTAATGTCGTTGTGCTTAATGGCGTCAATGTACTGGCGCTGGCCAAAGTTCTTGACCCGCACAGCACGCCCCTTAGCGTCCTTAATCAACGTTTCATTGTAGAAATCCTTAAAGTACGTCAATGTGCCCTTACCCGCCATCTTCATGGCACTGATGACATCGGCACTGTTGAGCTTGATCCCCTTGGCCAGTAGGTCGCTCATGTTGCGCAAGATAGCCAGCGTTTGGTTGACCGTATCCGCAGCACCAGAGACCTTGATCACATTACCGAAAGGCTTGATTGTTACTTGCAAGCCTTCTTCAAGGATCGTGACGAACTGATCCTGCGCTCCCAGTAAAGCAACCTCATCTTCAGGCCGGGCCAAGATATATTCTTTTTCAATCGTTGTGTTTTCAGTCAAATACGGTGGCTCCTTTGTTTTTAGTTAGTGTCTAATAGTCAAATTTTAGCATACTGCCGGGGATTGTAAAAGGATTCCGCGCGAAAAGCCAGGAGAAGCGCCAATAACTGCCACTAATCACCGATTCAGACCGGTCTGGTTGCAGTCACCCTCACCACTCTTAATCAGTTGGGCTCACAACTCTTCGGGTCAACACGAGTCGATCCCGAAGCTCCAAGCCGTTTTCCATAATATCGTGATTGTAGTGGGTCGTAAAGTAATCGGCCTCCACCGCCACGACGCGATAACCCTGCCGTTGATAGAGATAGAGTTGAGTGAAGCTCGTGGTCCCCGTGGCCACCCGTAACGTGTGATAGCCGTGGTCGCTGGCCCACTGCCGGGCAAACTCCAGGAGGGCCTTGCCGTAGCCCTGCCGCTGACGGCTAGGGGTAACGGCCAAATTAGCAACTTCTAGGACTTGATTGGCCCGTGGTAGGAGTACCAGTACGCCAATCAGTCCCCGAGAATCACTAGCAGCGAAGGCTGTTGCCACTTTCAGGTAGCTGTCGATCAGGCTCTGACTGGGATCAGCGCTCAGTAACAGGTCATTTTGAGCCGGCGTGGGTTGCTGAAATTTTTGATAAATCAAAACCACGTGACCACCCTCCCTTCGTTAAAAAAATCACCACGGTCCAACCGTGATGATTCTCGTGAACTTACTTGTTTAATTGGGCCTTAACAGTCTTGTTGACAACGGCCCCATCGGCCTTGCCCTTAACCTGTGGCATCACAACGCCCATAACCTTACCGAAGTCACCCATACCGCTAGCAGACACCTTAGCGATGCTGTCAGCGACGATCTTAGCAACTTCGTCTTCACTCATTTGCTTAGGCGCGTACTTTTCAACGATGGCAATTTCGGCCTTAACGCCTTCTACCAAGTCGTCACGATTACCTTTGGCGAATTCTTCCATGGATTCCTTACGTTGCTTCAATTCACGGGAAACAATCGTCAATTCTTCGTCAGGGGTCAAATCATGGCCTTGCTTAACCTTTTCGTTGGTCAAAGCAGCCTTCATCATCCGGATAACGTTTAAGGATAACTTATCGTGGGCCTTCATAGCCGTCTTTAAATCTGTGTTGAGTTGGGTCTCTAAACTCATTACATTTCCTCCTAAAAATCGTGATTACTTTCTAGTTTACACCTATTTAGCGGATGCGTCAGCTGAAGTTGCTCCCGTCTGGCTTTGGTTATAATGCTGACCCCAAGCCGCCATCGCCGCAATTACTGGCCAAAGTGACTGGCCAAACGGTGTCAACCGATATTCTGTTCGCGGTGGCATCTCCACGTAAACCTTTTTGGTCAGGAGTCCATCCAATACTAGCTCGTGAAGTTGCCGCGCCAGCATCCGTTCTGAAATGCCGGGTAACCAACGTTTAAAATCACTGTAGCGGCCCACCCGTTCTTGAAACAATCGATATAAGATGACACTTTTCCATTTCCCCGCAACAAACTGTAAAGTACTCTCTACCGGACAGCCAACAGCACAATCATATTTTTTTCGCTCCATGATTCTCTGCCTCCTCTGTCAACTGGACCCAGTCTACGCCGAATGCGCCAGATAACAAGTAACAGCACTTACCTTTCATTCAAGCCCACAGCGCAACTAGTAACTGACAGATCTGTCAATTACTGACAAAAAATTCAGGATTGTTTTTCACCGACCGATGATTTACGCTAACACTGAATCACCAATCAAGAAGGGAAGTTTTGCCATGTCAGACATGCGGGCCATCGGCTTCACTCAGAATTTACCGATTGAAAATGAAAAAAGTTTCTTTGAATTCTTTACACCTAAGCCAACACCCACGGGTCACGACCTTTTGGTGAAGGTCCAGGCGACCTCGGTCAATCCCGTGGACACCGGTGTACGGCGTGGGACGAAGGGTGTCCTCACCACGCCTAAGGTGATCGGTTGGGATGCTTACGGCATCGTTGACGCGGTTGGCGATGCTGTCAGTCTATTTCAACCCGGCGACCGGGTCTTCTATGCTGGTTCCTTCAAACGCGCTGGAACGGACAGCGAATACCACCTCGTCGATGAACGCATCGGGGGCCACGCACCAACTACGCTGAATCCGGCGGAAATTGCGGCCATGCCCCTGACCTCCTTAACGGCGTGGGAAGCCCTCTTCGAACAGATGCCAATTGCCTTCGACCATCCCCATGACAACGCCGGGAAGACCGTGTTGATTATCAATGGCGCTGGTGGCGTTGGCTCAACGGCAACACAGCTCGCTCACCTAGCTGGCCTGACTGTGATTGCCACGGCATCGCGGCCGGAGACCATTGCCTGGACCAAGGCCCACGGTGCGGATGCCGTCGTCAATCATCGCAAGAACCTCGTTGAAGAGGTCCACGCACTGGGCTACAACACGGTCGACTACATTCTAGAACTCAGCAACCTCAATCAGCACTGGGCCGAGATTGTCACGCTCATCGCGCCCAGCGGTCACATCGTCTCTATTACTGGCAACGACCAACCCATCGACCTCCGGGCCTTAAAACAAAAGCGCGCGACCTTTGCCTGGGAATGGATGTACACCAAGTCCTACTTTGAGACGGCCGACATGATCAGCCAGCACGAGACGCTGGAACGCATTCGGCAATTGCTAGACGACAAGCAACTTAAGTCCACGCTAACCAAGACACTTACCCCCATTAACGCCGCTAATCTGCGAGCTGCCCACGCGTTAGTGGAAACTAACCGGATGATTGGGAAGGTCGTTTTGACTAACAACTAAAACATTCTTTATCGTACAACAGTCGCTTCCACCAACTCGTTAGAAACAGTAAACGAATTGGTAGAAGCGACTGTTTTAATGCACTAATAATGATTAATCAAATACAACAATCGGCTTGATGACCTTACCACTGGCAGAGTCCGCAAACGCCTGATTAATATCTTCAAACTTATAAAGCTTGGTGAGTTTATCAAATGGGAACAGGCCCTTTTGGTAATACTTAACAATCTTAGGGATAAAGAGTTGTGGAATGGCATCACCTTCAATGACCCCAGCAATCGTCTTACTTTCGGCCATGATGTCATCGTTCACATTAAATGTGACATCTCCAGCAATCCCCACGACTGCATCGATACCACGTGGCTTGATTGCGTTAGCCGATTCCTTAATGCATTGTGCGGCACCAGTCGTCTCCAATGCAAAGTCGGTTCCGTTACCGGTAATCCGTTTGATTTCGGAAACCACATCGACATCGGGCTTGCTCTCAATAACATCCGTTGCTCCCAACTCGCGAGCCATGTCCAACCGATAAGGATTAGGTCGATTCACGACAATGATGTGTTCCATATTCATTAGCTTGGCGGCCATCACACCAGACAACCCAACGGCGCCGGCACCAAAAATGACAATTGAATCGCCAAATTTAGGCTTGAAGTATTGTAAAACTGTCCCGGCACCGGTTTGAATTCCACAGCCCAAAGGTCCGAGTAGTTTAAGATCAGCACTCTCATCGACTTTAACCACACCACGTTCGGAGACTACTGAATAAGTACTGAATGAGGATTGACCGAAGAAGTTCGAGACAGCTTCCCCATCTTGGGTAATTGCAGCAGAACCATCCTTACGACGCCCACCAAAATTAATTTGGTTCATTTTATCACATTCTGCAGGATGCCCAGAAAGACAGCTCTCACATACGCCACATGAATTAAATGATAAGACCACGTGATCTCCTGGTTTCACCGTTGAAACAGACGACCCAACTTCTTTGACAATTCCGGAACCTTCGTGTCCAAGAACCACTGGATAGCCAGCCATACCAGCATCACGACCAACAGCATCCGTGTGGCAAACGCCACTAGCTACCATCTTTACCAGGACTTCATCACTTTCTAATTCAGCCAGTTGTGCCTTTTCAATTGTTAAAGGCTCCCCTGATTTGCGAGCCATTGCAACCGTAATGTCCATTGTGTTTTCCTCCACGATCTGTTCATTTTGTAACAAACATATTTATTTTAACCTATATTTTGTAAAACTCAATGGTTCTCTATGTAAATTTAGTTAACAGTCGTTGCACCGTCATCCACTTTGACCGAACAACGACAGTAACCGTGTGCCCTCTGAACGGAAGCTACTGACCAAAACACTACTAAAAAATGCTGCTAACTGCATTGCTTTAGTGCATCAACTTCACCTAAACGATACAAAAAACCGCTAACCAATTAAGGTCAACGGTTTTTTAAGTTAAATTGCAAAAAGAGCTTAGAAACGCTTCTTCTTGGCTTTACGCTTACGCGCAGCTTCTGATTTTAACTTTTTCTTCACACTTGGTTTTTCGTAAAATTCACGTTTACGGTATTCTTGTAAAGTACCGCTACGGGAAACCGTACGTTTGAAGCGCCGAAGAGCGTCGTCAAAAGACTCGTTTTTGCGAACGACTGTCTTTGCCATATAAAATTCCCTCCCTCCGAGCACAAGTAATAACGCCGGTTAGCTTTTTACCACCGGCGTAACGGTTCTTAACTATTATACATAATCATCCAAACGGCGTCAATAACGCAAGACAATAAAATTTGAACCGTTTTAGCGGACGGGGTAAACTAGGGGTAATCATTAAGAAAAAATGTAGAGGAGTTGCTCGCTATGCCGCAGATTACCATCTTCATCATTTCCGATTCTTCCGGGGAGACGGCGCTGACCGTTGCCCAAACGGCAGTATCTCAGTTTCCCACCGTGCAAGCCAGCTACCAACGGTTCCCCTTTATTCAAACCGATTCCATTCTCGATGGGATTCTCAACCTCGCTAAGAAACAGCGGGCGATGATCTTTCACACGCTGGTCAACGCCAAGCTGAGTAAAAAGGTCAGAGAATTTGCGACCACTAACCAGCTCCAGCAGTTCGACTGCATCCAGCCGGCCATGGGAGTCATGCAAAACGCCACGGGCTTAACTCCCGAAGGTGTTCCCGGCCTGGTTCACAACCTCAATGACACCTACTTCGATCGGATTGCCGCCATGGAATTCGCCGTGACCTACGACGACGGCAAGGACCCGACTGGCCTACTCAAAGCAGACATCGTGATTCTCGGGGTCTCACGAACCTCCAAGACCCCCCTGTCACTCTTCCTGGCCAACCGGAACTTACGGGTCGCTAATCTGCCGCTAGGCCCCACTACGCAGCTTCCAGACGAGCTGTGGCAGGTTGACCCCAAGCGAATCTTTGGCCTGACCAACAAGCCGGAATCGCTCAGAAAGATTCGTCAGGAACGGATGCTATCTTATGGCTTACCCGCAGACAGTGCCTACTCTGATACCAAGAAGATCAGCGAAGAATTAGACTACGCTCAGAAGATCTATAAAAAGATTGGCTGTCTAGTGATCGACGTCTCAAACAAGTCGATTGAAGAGACTGCCACACTGATTATGGAGAGCGTGGATTACGATTTAATTCCCCATCCCTTAGCTGATTAACCATCTAAAGAACAAAGTGCTCGTGACCAATTTCGGTCACAGAGCACTTTGTTTTTTTGCTATCACTATTAGTCAGAATCAACGCGTCTCTGCATTTCTTCACTTCTGAGCTATCAAAACTCTCGTACTCAGCAACGCATACATTCCATTAAGTCCAGCGTGCTGGACACTAACTTCCTTCACGCCAAGTTTTTTCAATTGATTCCGATATTCACCGACGTGTTCAATATCCAAAATAACCAGATGCCCGTTCGGCTTCAATACCCGGTAGGCCTCCGTAATCGCTTGTTGCCGGCTAGCCTTGGGTTTTACATTGTGAATGGCAAGACTCGCCACAACATAGTCAAAACAATCATCCTCAAAGGACAACTGTGTCATATCGCCGGTGACCAACTCACTGACGTCACTAACACCCGCCCGGTCAATGTTGCGTTGCGTCTCCTCGGTTGAATTGCCTGACTGGTCTCCCCGATTCCAAATATCTAAACCCGTCACTTTCCCCGGGACACGCAACCGCCGCGCAACTTCCAGTAAAAAGGCCCCATGGCCCGTACCGAGATCCAGCACCCGTTCGTGACCGTCAAGCTGCATTTCCGCAACGACGCGTTTGATAAGCTTGTACTTCCCCCACAACGACGTATACAAATACATGCCCGCAAACAAGTACAGGGCAATTGGGAAAAGGTAATTGGTCCACTCCCCAGAAGTAACTGCCATCACCATCCCCACGATACCAACGAGTAAAAACACGATTGGTACTAACGGCGCATCGACACCTTTTTTCATATTCAATTTCTCCTCCTAAGTCTCCTACTCCTACGATAAAGCTAAGCGATTATACCATATCTGCTCTACTACCGCGTCAGGTATGCATCGACCGGGTTTCCGGCTAATACATCAGCTTCTAAATCCGGATTAAATTGTTGATGCTTGAGCATGGCCACCTCGTAGCCGTGAGGATTGACCCCATGCTTGCGGTCTGGCCCAATCACGGGCGTTTCCATAATCTTCGGCACCGCCGTCAATTGGGGATGATGTGCAACACTGTTCAACACGTCAAACCCCAACGTTCCCAATCCGATATTGGTGTGCCGATCTTTGTGACTTCCCTGTGGATTCTTGGAGTCGTTCAGGTGAATCACCTTGAGCTTGTCGACGCCGATGACGTGGTCGAATTCATCGAGTACGCCATCAAAATCCGTGGCGATGGCGTAACCGGCATCACTGGTATGGCAAGTGTCGAAACAGACCGACAGTCGGTCATTAGCCGCCGTCGCATCCATGATGGCCGCGAGTTCTTCAAAGGTTCGACCGACCTCGGTTCCCTTGCCCGCCATTGTCTCCAAGGCAATCTGCACGGGCTCATCGGCCGCCGCCAAGATCTCATCGAGACCCTTGGCAATCTGGGCAATCGCAGCTTCCGGGCCAGCACCCACGTGAGCGCCGGGGTGCAGCACAATCTGTGTGGCCCCGAGAGCCGCCGCCCGTTTCACTTCATTGGTCAGAAATTCCACGGCAAAGGCATAGTTCTGGGGCTTGGTCGTATTTCCCAAGTTGACTACATACGGCGCGTGAATCACGACGGCCCGCTGATTGTGGTCGGCCATGAACTGCTTGCCCACCGGAATATTCAGCTCGTCGATTGGCTTGCGACGGGTATTCTGGGGCGCACCCGTGTAGATCATAAAGACATTTTCACCATACTGATCAGCCTCTTGCGCCGATCCCAGAAGCATGTCTTTGCCCTTCATACTAACGTGTGAGCCGATTAAAAATTCTGCCATTACAATTCATCCTTTCCACTGATGATCAGGCTGGCCACCTTCTGGCTAGCCGTGCCGTCTTCCCAATCACAAAACTTCTGATAAAAGGCGTCCTGCTGAGCCTGATACGCTGGGAAGCTCCCCTGGTCGCGCCACCCATCGAGTTGCTCATAGAAGGCGTTCGCCGTCGTGACGAGTGGCCCCGGAATTTCCTTTTGGTAATCGAAGTAGAACCCGCGAAGTTGGTCGCGGTAGTGTTCGAGGTCGTAGGCGAAGAATAATTGGGGCCGTTTTAAGTTAGCAAAGTCAAACATCACCGACGAATAATCCGTGATCAGAAGATCCGTAATCAGGTAGAGTTCGGCAATGTCGGTATCGGCCAGTACCGTCACTCGGTCCTCGTAGCCACGAATATCCACGGCGTCCTTAACCAGATAATGAGGGCGAATAATCAAGTGCGTCCCAGTCGGTACGTGCTTAAAGAATTCACCCAGGTCAAACGGCAGGTCAAAACGATAAACCCCTGGTCGCACCGCCATGTCGTCACGCCAAGTTGGCGCATAGGTCACAACTGGTCCAGTGACCTTGCCCAACAGGCATTGGCGCAGTGCCGCCACCTTATCCGGTTGATCATCCGTGTAGAGCACGTCGTTTCTGGGATAGCCAATCGTCAGAAAATGGCCGCGATAGCCAAAGGCCCGTTTGAAAATATCGCGCGAATACTGGTTCGGTGCAATCAGGTAATCCCAGCGCGATGCGGCCGTCACAAACTGCTGGTGGTAGTCAGCCGTACTGGTCCCCGGAATTGCCACGTGTTCGATGTCGGCGCCCAGCTTCTTCAGGGGCGTCCCGTGCCAAGTCTGAATGGTTCGAGTGTGCCGATTTGACCGCCACCAGTTCGGTAGCCGGGAATTTAAGACCCAGTACTGAGCCCGGGCCATCAGCCAGACCCACTTGGGTGTAAAGCGCTTGATTAGTTGGATCTCCGGGTACTTACGTTTCAATGCCGCATATTCACGAGGTTTGACGCTAAAGTACGCCGTCTCCCGGTAACGGGGATTCGCCGCCACCAATGCGCGGTAGATGGCCGCCGGATTGTCGTTGACATCCTTTCCGTTGAAGCTTTCAAACATCACTAGTCGCCGTTTAATAGGTAAACAAATAAGCCCATCGTTCATCACGATGAGCCCATAGCGAGCAACTAGCTTCAATGACTGCGTGATTTTTTGGAAACCGTTCGCCATTTGAGGTTGCTCCTTTCAATTATATTAAATCAACAAAGCGTGACCGGAACTTGTAGTGCAGGTGGGAACCCACGAGCAGTAAGAAGAACACGAACAGCCAGAATTCTAACGTTAACATTGGCTTATCCCAGAACCAACCGGTCCCTAAGAAGGATTCCCGGAAGCCCGCAACGATATAGTAGTACGGGTTAAGTTCGAGTAAGTGAATGAATGGTGTTGGGAATGAGGGTGTCACGAAGTTAAACAGCACACCGGACACGTAGAACAACATCCGCATCAGGGATTGTAACAGGATATGGTAGTCCCGTACCAGCACACTGATACATGAGTTGAAGATTCCCAGAGCCACGAGTAAACAAATCATGGCAAAGAAGTAGTAGATCCACTGGAACCAGGCAACCTTAGGGTAAACCCCGTTCAACAGGCCAATAAAGATGGTGAAGACCATCATGGTCCAGAAGGAACTCAGATTGCTGACGATCTTGATCGTTGGCAGCGCGGACACGGGGAACTTCATCTTGGCCACCATGTTGACCCGTTGGTAGATACTCTTGGACCCATCCAACGTGGCCCGGTTCATGAAGAACCAAGGTGAGATTCCGATAACCATCCATGGCAGATAACCGACCCCACTAATGGGTTGGCCGTGTTTCAGACCCACACCGAAGACTAACCAGTAGATACCGATTTGAATCAACGGATATAAGTACTCCCACATTAAACCTAAGTAATGACTTTGATAACTTGCTTGATCTTCGTAGCGCGAAATCCGAAAAATGATTCCGAGACTCGAGACCTGTTCTTTGAATAAGGTCATGACCTCTTTCAAGGCACTGCACTCCTTTAAATTTTAATCGCTGGTGCTAATCTAGCAACGCAGCATAACGGTCAACGACCCGCTGTGTGGCCGCCCCATCGTTGGCGGAATTCCACCGTTGGTTAAACTGGGTTAGATCGGTTGGCGCGTCGGCTTTAATCGCTGCCGCCAACTGATCGGTCGTCTTGATGATTGACCCAGGCAACCAGTCTTCCAAGTCCGGTTGAACACCGGGATCTTGCCGGTAATCGTCCAGATCGAACAGGAAGAACAACAGACTGTGTGCATTGGGCACCAGGCTGTAGTCAAAGGCCACTGAAGAATAATCCGTAACGACCGTTTCCGCAACGTTCAACAAGTCCGTGGTACTGATGTCCTCAGTCACCACGACCTGTTGTCCCAATTGCGCCTGTAACTTCTGCGCACTGGCTTTTAACGCCGGATGAATCTTCACGACTACCTTCGCATTGGGATCAGCGGTCAACGCTGCTGCCAACCCAGCTGGTGGCGTGAAGGTCACGCCCTCACGGTAGGTCGGCGCATACAAAATGACCCGGTGGTCCACCAACTCAGGTGCCGCTTTGGCAACCGCTTCACGTGACAATTGCTGCCACTTCGGATCGGAATACCGGTCCGACCGCGGATAGCCTAAAACTTGCATTCGCGCGACAGGCACCCGATAGCTTCTAGCAAAGACTTGACCCATTGCTGGCGAACCAACAACGTACTCATCAAAGTGATCGTAGACCGCCTGAAACCGTCGCTGGTCGCTGGCGGAACGCTGCGCCGTGGTGGGATCATCCCAACCAAAGCGCTTGATGGCCCCAGCCGCATGCCAGACCTGCACGATCCGCATCCGTTGGGGATGGTGCAAACCACCGAGAAACGCGTAGTAGTTGTCACAAAACAAGACCCGCGCACGCATAATCTGGGGAATGCCCTTCAAGGCAAAGGCCAAATCATCACGAAACGGCCGCACATCAATCCCGGACCGCGCCAAACGCTGCGCCGCCCGTTCCTGTTGCGGTCGGTAAAACACGACTAACGGTCGATCGACCGGTGACGCCTGTGCCAAGGCACGAATAAACGCGAGGTTGTCGCCAAAACTCATCAGGTAAACAAAGTTACGCTGCCGGCGGCCACCACACAAGAGCGACATCAGTCGGATTAACCCTAAATAAATATCTTTCACGCTATCACCAATATCACTTATTTTCGCTGTCCATAACACCGAGAATTATACCACATCTCCGGGGGGAACCTAGAGAAATTTAAGAACCTTTAAGAAACACGTTGAAAATCCACTGGAACTTAGCGGGAGGCTTGGTGAAAAAGCATGGAAACGTCGCGTTCTGTTAAATTACTTTCTACCCACAATGGCTCATAGGTTAACACGATTTTTTTGCGTAAGTGTCAAATTCATGAGACCAATTCCGAAAAAATTACATTAGTAATAAGTAGCAGCCCCCGTTTGACAAAAAATACAGCGGCGAAGGCTTCTCCTTCATCGCTGTATCGATTTACCATTTCGGCTCGTAGAAGTGCCCCAACACCTTCACCGTATCGGAGATGCTGACGAAGGCGTGTGGATCAGCCTCTTCCATGGCGACCTCCAACTCGTCCATTTCATAACGCGTGATGACCGTGAACAAGATTGTCTTCTCATCGTGCCGGTAAGCCCCTTCAGCCCCGTGGACGATGGTGATTCCCCGGCGCATATGGTTCTGAATACTGTCGATGACCGTCTTAGGCCGGTCGGTGATGACCATGACCTGCATCCGTTGTTGACGGGTAAACGTCATGTCGATGACCTTGGCGTTCACGAACAGTCCCAACGCGGAGTACAGCGCATATGGCCAGCCATAAACGAACCCGGCACTCAGGACGATCAAACTGTTAAAGGCGATGTTAATGGTTCCCATGCTTCGGCCAGTCTTACGCCGCAACACGATACCAATAATATCCAGCCCACCAGTCGAAATCCCATTCTTTAAGGCGAATCCCGTCCCGAAACCGTTGACCGCACCCCCGAAGATCGCACAGATAATCGGGTCACTAGTCAAATGAACGGGTTGAATAAACCGAATCATAATGGACGCGAACAGGACACAAATGAACGTAAAAACCGTAAAAGACTTACCAATTTGTTTCCAAGCCAGGACAAACATGGGAATGTTAATCAGAAACAGCCCCAGAGCCGTGGAGATATGAAACATTCCCAACCCTGCCGTCAAACTGTTAACCAACTGTGCTAACCCGGTCACACCGGAGGAGTAAATATGCCCCGGTGTCCAGAAGAAGTTCACCGCAATCGACACCAAGACTCCGTAGAAGAACGCCACGGAGAATTTCGCCGTATAGGTATGCCGTTTTAACAACTGCTGCACATCATCCATGATTTAAATACCAACCTCGCTTACTCTTTTGTCATATTTCATACTATGCTCGGCTTAGTATAGCATTTATCCCCCGCCACGGCCACGTTCCCGCGTATCTTTTAGCGAGTTCTAATGATTCTGCCAGTGCTGTTGGATAAAGTCAGCCCGACCGCCAGCCTCTTCTTGTTCGAAACGTTCGGCATTCTTCTTATAGAACTGTTGGTGCCGTTCCTCCGCTACAAAGAACGGTTGAGCGACCTGAATCTTGGTCACAATAGGCTTGTCAAACTGTTCACGATCCTGCAAAGCTGTCTTCGAGGCTGCTGCCGTTGCCGCCTGTTCTGCGCTATTCACGAAGATTACGGGGCGGTAATTGTCGCCTCGATCTTGAAACTGACCGGCATCATCCGTAGGGTCGGTTTGTTGCCAGTACAACTCAACTAACTGTCGGTAGGTCACCTTGCTGGGATCGAACCAGATTTTAACGGCCTCGGTATGTCCGGTCGTTTGACTCTTAACCTGTTCGTATGTAGGATTCGTCACGGTTCCACCCGTGTAGCCAGACAGGACTTTCACAATGCCCGGAAAGGTATCAAACGGGCGAACCATACACCAAAAACAGCCGCCAGCAAACGTTGCAGTTTCAATTCTCTCACTCATCATAATCACTCCATTTTCTAATGATTCCATTAAACGGCTTTTCACGGGCGGCGTCAAGGGTTACTTACTTTTCGTCACAGCATTGATCTTGGATTCGCCTTACCGGGTGGCGGAAATAGCCTGGAACGCTAGGGCGGACGTTCAGAGCCACAGAGCGGTCTCTGAACTTGCTTTCAAGCCTCTGAGAAACAAGTCTTAAAAGCACCAAAGTTCTAAGCGGTAAAATCCACCGCTAAGAACCTTCCCACGGCTGAGGCTATTTCCGCCATCCTCACGGCTTACATAGATCACTGCTGGCACCGTATGTCTCTCCTTGATGCCCGAAAATGACTATTCAAATCACCTTCACGTCAAATTGCTCATGACTAAAAAGCTTGATTAACCTTGTTTTGAAGATAGCGTCACGATTAACCGATACTCAGTTAAATTGCGTTTTGTCATTTACGCGACACTTATGGAGAAAAACTAGCTTAGCCGGAGGAGGCCAAGGATGGAGCAGCTGTGACAGCGGTGTTGTCTGATGTTCTTTACCAGACTACAGCGCGGGACGAGCTTTAAGCCAGGTGCTCTTCGCGGCTTAAAGTCGAGGTAAGAGATCGCTTCTCAGGCTCTTGCCGGTCCCCACAGCAGCGAAATCCTTGGCAGCCGCAGGCGACAGGTTTTCCGCCATCACATATCTTCAGTAAGCAAAAAAACGCCAACCGCAAATACGGCTGACGTTTCACCAGACAAAACTAGTCTTTGTCTGCGTCTGAATCTTCTTTTTTAGCGATCAACAAGTCCAAATCAAGCAATTGCTTGTCCGCAACCGTCGATGGGGCTTCGGTCATTGGTTCCGTGGCCTTCGAGTTCTTAGGGAAGGCAATCACGTCACGAATGTTGTCGCGCTTAGCCAGCAACCGGGCGAAACGATCCAACCCGATAGCCAGACCACCATGAGGCGGGAACCCGTAATCTAAGGCTTTCAGGAGGAAGCCAAATTGCTTTTCGGCGCGTTCAGGCGTGAAGCCTAAGGCCTTGAGCATCTTCATCTGCAGTTCACGAGTGTGAATCCGGATGGAGCCCCCACCTAATTCCAAACCGTTCAGGATGATGTCATAACTTTGAGCGTAGGCCTTGTGTGGGTCTTCACCGTCGTTCAAGTAGTGTGCATCCCCTTCGGCAGGCATCGTGAATGGATGGTGTGCTGGAACCCAACGTTCGAGGTCGACATCGTAGTCAAACAATGGCCAGTTGACGATCCATAAGAAGGCCCACTTATTTTGATCGATCATGTCCTGTTCCTTGGCAATGGCTACCCGCAAGTAACCCAAGGTTTGGGCAACGACACGCTTGGAGTCAGCAGCGAACAGCAAGAGGTCACCACTCTTGGCACCAGTCTTCTCAGTGATTTGGGCGAACCAGTCGCCTTCCTTGAAGAACTTGGCAACTGGGCCGCTAAAGCCGTCGTCGGTAACCTTCATCCAAGCTAAGCCCTTGGCGCCGAAGCGTTCAACGTATTGGCCGTACTTGTCGATATCCTTGCGGCTGTACTTGTCAGCACCACCAGGAACGGCGATAGCCTTGACTTGACCACCGTTAGCAACGGCTCCGGAGAATACCTTGAAGTCGGTGTTGGCCATGATGTCGGACAGGTCCTTTAATTCCATACCGAAGCGGACATCTGGTTGGTCGGTCCCGAAACGGGCCATAGAATCGTCCCAGTCCATCCGTTCAAATGGCAGCTTAACATCGACATTTAACGTATCTTTCATGACTTTAGCAATCAGGCCTTCAGTCAGGTCTTGGATTTCTTCAGCAGTTAAGAAGGACGTTTCCAAGTCAATCTGGGTAAATTCAGGTTGACGGTCCCCACGCAAATCTTCGTCACGGAAACAACGGGCGATTTGGTAGTAACGGTCGAAGCCAGACCCCATCAGTAATTGCTTAAACAATTGTGGGGATTGTGGCAAGGCGTAGAAGTGACCAGGGTAGATCCGTGAAGGTACCAGGTAGTCCCGGGCCCCTTCTGGCGTTGACTTGGTCAAATCTGGCGTTTCAATGTCGATGAACCCGTTCTTGTCAAAGTAACTGTGAACGGACTGTACGATCCGGTTCCGTAACAACAGTGACTTTTGCATTTCTGGCCGCCGTAAGTCCAGGTAACGGTACTTCAGACGCAGGTCATCGGAAGCGTTAACGCCATCCTTGATTTCAAATGGCAATTCCTTAGACTTGTTCAACAGGTTGATGCCGGTAACCCGGACTTCAACCTTACCCGTATGCATGTCGGGGTTGATTTCTTTAGGTGCCCGTGCGACAACTTTTCCTTGGATCTCAATGACGTATTCGCTACGCAGTTGGTCAGCAACGGCCAAAGCGTCCTTGTCGAATTCTTCACTGAAGACCAGTTGAACGATGCCTTCGCGGTCGCGGAGGTCAACGAAGATCAAGCTACCTAAGTCACGGCGCTTTTGTACCCAACCCTTTAAGACAACGGTTTGGTCGAGGTAGTCTTCGTTAACTAACCCGGCGTACGTGGTTCGCTTTAAATTCTTTTCCATTCTTATCCCCTCTTATTTTGCCGCAAACTTAGTGTTTACAACGTTTTGGAAATCTTGGTAAACGTCAGCTAACGGCACACTGACTTCTTCACCAGTCTCCATGGATTTTAAATTAGCCGTTTGGTCGGCTAACTCTTGGTTACCAATGGTTAAGGTGTACTTGGCTGCTAAGCGGTTGGCTGTCTTGAATTGGGCCTTAGGTTTGCGTGCCAAGTAGTCACGATCAGCGGTCAGACCAGCTGCACGAATGGCCTGAACCAACTTCAACGTTTCTAAGGACGTGTCGTCCCCGATACCCACGACGTAAACGTCAAGTGGGTGATCGTTAGGAATAACAACCTTTTCGGCTTGCATCAACAGAACCAGGCGTTCGACCCCGAGGCCGAAACCAACGCCGGGCATCTCTGGACCGCCGAGTTCTTCGACTAAGCCGTTGTACCGGCCACCGGCCAGCACAGTCGTGTAACCTTCGCCCAGTGCGGGTGAATCAGCCATGATTTCGAAGATAGTGTGGTTGTAGTAATCCAACCCACGGACCATCGTGGCGTCGACATCGTAGTCAATCCCCAGGGCGTCCAGACTAGCCTTAACCCGGTCGAAATGGGCCGTGGCGTCAGGCGTCAGGAAGTCCAGGATGGACGGTGCATCGGCGACAATCGCTTGATCGTGCTTGTCCTTGCTGTCCAAGACCCGCAGTGGATTCTTGTGCAGTCGAACCTTAGAGTCGTCACTCAGTTCATCAAAGTGTGGTTCCAAGAAGTCGATCAGGGCTTGACGGTAAGCGTCACGGCTTTCCTTGTCGCCCAGCGTGTTCAACGCTAAACGCAAGTGCTTCAGACCGAGCTTGCCCAACAGGTTCATCCCTAAGGCAATGACTTCAACGTCTAATTCTGGAGCGTCACTCCCAAAGGCTTCCACCCCAATCTGATGGAATTGCCGTTGGCGACCGGATTGTGGCCGTTCGTAACGGAACATAGGCCCCATGTAGTAGACCTTGTAAGGCTTGTTGGTCTCTGGACCATAAAGCTTGTTTTCAACGAAGGCCCGCACAACACCGGCAGTCCCTTCTGGCCGCAAGGATAAGTGACGATCCCCCTTGTCCCTGAAGTCGTACATTTCCTTGGTCACGATGTCGGAGGTATCCCCGGAAGTCCGTGAAAAGACTTCGAAGTTTTCAAACATCGGCGTCCGAATTTCTTCGAAGCGGTAATTAGCAAACAACTGACGCGCGGTGGCTTCGACGAATTGCCAGGTCTGTGAATCGCCTGGTAGAATGTCGGCCGTTCCCTTTGGTCGTTGATAACGCATGAGCATTCTCCCTTTCTACGCCTGCAACGAATTTTTATGTTGGTGGTACCCATCCCGCCTCTCGGCTGACACTTGCCACCAACAACGCACACAATAAATTTCAACGCGTTAGTGACAAGCATAGCTATAAGAGCATAAAAAACGCCCCTGTCAATTGACAAGGGCGCAGGTATGCACGGTACCACCTTTTTAAAGTTCTCTGCAGGATAACGTTGCAAACGAATGACGACGAGCGCCATTAGCCTCAAAAGTGTCTTCAGGGTCACACCGTTGACCGCTCCCAGCAACGCGGTCTCTCTAGTAACGGGCTTTCTCCTACTAATCTCTCTCATTGGCAATCTATTTTATTCTTCCTAAGCTTACTGAAACTACCGTGAAAAGTCAAGGCGTCCCCTCACAAAGTTTAAGAGTTATGAAAACCATTCGTGGTATAATTAAACCTAATTTGATGAAGGAGAATTCAGCATGCATTTTAAACCACGCAACTGGCCGGGAATCATTACCGCGCTAGTTATCCTCTTAGTTGCCGGGGGGCTGCTCTTCAGCTTCATCCGCAACAATTCTGTCACCGCCACCGTCAGTAATCTCAACCTGCGCAATGGCCCCGGCCTGACCTATAAAACAACCTATAAAATCAAACGTAACAGTCGCCTGACCATCCTGGGCGAAAAGAACAACTGGTACCACGTCCGCGACAGTCAAAATCACTTTGGTTGGGTCGCCAGCTGGCTGGTTGATCATCCGGGAAACCTTAAAAAAGCGACCAGCCTGTCAGAAGCCACGGTCGTTTTGGACCCTGGTCACGGTGGCAGCGACTCCGGCGCCCTGTCAATCAATCAGAAGCATGACGAGAAGACCTACACGCTGGCCCTGGCCAAACAGGTTGCTAAGCAGCTTCGTGCGCGTGGCACACATGTCATTATGACTCGTGACAACGATAAATCAGTCAGTCTCGCCAACCGACCTAGTCTCGCCAACACTAATCAGGCGAGTGCCTTCATTAGTTTTCACTTCGACTCTTCCCCAACCAATAACCTGGCTTCGGGGACGACAACCTACTATTACCATCGCGACACGTCCTACAAACTAGCCGAGGCGATCAACGATCAGATGGGCGACTTACCCCTAACCAACCGCGGCATCAAGTACGGAAACTTCGAGGTCATTCGCGACAATAGTCGGCCATCCCTTCTACTAGAGATGGGGTACATCAATACCAAGCAGGATTTTAAATATATTCACAGCACCACGTACCAAAAGCAGGTTGCGACCCGGGTCGTCAGAGGGCTCAGCGCCTACTTCAGTTCTCAGTCCTAGTCATTTAGAAAGAAGATCTTACCATGCAACTTACGTCGGAATGGCTAAACCAATTGCCGTTACCGCAAATCCAAGCCGCTCACCCCGTTTCTGGTGGGGACATCAATGAAGCCTTTCAACTAGATACCGCCGAAGGGCCATACTTTCTTCTGGTTCAGCCGGGTAAACCCGTCAGCTTTTACGCCCACGAGGTTGCCGGACTGAAGGCACTGAGCCAAGCCGCTAATGCACCAGAGGTCATCGCCACTGGTGAGATTGGCTCCGATGCCTACCTCGTGTTGGAATTTCTGGAGACTGGTCACGGGAGCCAGTACGAACTGGGCCAAACAGTTGCCCGGGTCCACCACGTCACCGCCAAGCAGTTTGGCTTCGCTGATAGTAACCTCGTCAGCAAGTTACCTAAGAACAACACCTGGCAAGACGACTGGACAACCTTTTACCTAAAGCAACGACTCGACCCACTCGTGCAGCGTGCTCAGGCACATCATCTCTGGAATGCATCCCGCCAAGCTGCATATGACCGTGTACGGCAGGCCATTATCACGGAGAACCAAGACCGGCAGATTCAGCCATCGCTGTTGCACGGCGATCTCTGGGCTGGTAACTATCTGTTCACGGCGGAGGGCGTGCCAACGCTGATTGATCCAGACGTCCTCTACGGCGACCGTGAATTCGATCTGGCCATGACTACCATCTTCGGCGGTTTTACGGCCGACTTCTACCGCGGCTATCAGGATCTTTATCCACTAACGACTGGCTACACTGAACGCTTGCCCCATTACCAACTCTATTACCTACTGGCTCACCTGAATCTTTTCGGTGAGACTTACGGCGAGGCCGTCGACCAGACGTTGGCTCGGGGATAGATTCTTCTAATTTAATGTGAATTTCAAAAGCGCAGACTGCCCGAGCAAGGCAATCTGCGCTTTCATTTGTAATTGGCGTATTATCAGCTTCTTGCATATAGCAAAATGCCAATTTAGATTGATTTCATTGTACAACTAGATGCATTTACCATCAGACTATATCGGCGAAAAATTGTTTCTCAATCGCACCAATACCCTAAAATTCAGCCCGAATTTCCGCTAAATAGTTTGTAATAGACAATAAGCTATCTATTGGTAATTCATCGGTCTATTTTTCGGTCATCCACGCCTGCAAATCGGCCATTCGGGTCACGCGAATCTCCGGCTGGCTCTCGTCCACAATCAAATGTTCCGGATCGAACAACGCTCCTGCCATCCCGGCGCGATGACCGGCTGCCACATCCAGGTTACGATCGCCAATCATGATGGCCGTGTGTGGATCGACTGAATATTGTTGGCAGAGTGCCAACAGACTGGTGGGGTCTGGTTTCCGCGGATAATCGTCATCCTTCGTCACATAACCGCTAAAATACTGATTCAAGTGTAACGTCGTCAGCCGATCCAAGGCCCGCCGGTTACGATGGGTTAACAAGAAGTTCCGACCGCCGCTGGCCACAACGGTTGCCAATAACTCGGCTACCCCAGGAAAAGCCACGGTCTCATTCAGCAGTGGCGCTGCTAGCTGTTCATAGATCTTGGATAGTCGGTCACGGTCCACTTGATACTCCGCGGTAAAGCGCTGATAAGCCGTACCCAAACTGTGCTGACGCATTGCCCGGTAGATATCTTCGCTGTCGATTTCAAAATCATTCACGCCACAAGCGACCAACGCCTCACCAAAGGCCTTGACCATCCCCGGATAGGTATCGACTAAGGTGCCATCAAAATCCCAAAATACTTGCTGATAACGCATGTTGTTTCCTCCCGAAAAAACGAGCCCGAACGCTTACCGCCCAGACCCGCTCTACTAATTTATTTGTGATCCGTGTCAAACCAAATCGTAACGGGGCCATCGTTGACCAAGGCCACCTGCATGTCGGCGCCAAAGACGCCCGTTGCGACCTTGATACCTTCAGCCGCCAGTTTTGCGTTGAGTTCTTCATACAATTTTTTCGCATGAGTTGGTTCGCCAGCCGCCGTAAAACTCGGGCGGTTGCCCTTTTTGGTACTTGCATATAATGTGAATTGGGAGACGGATAGAATCTGGCCATCAACATCGGCCAAACTCAGATTCATCTTACCCGCGTCGTCCTCAAAGACCCGCAACTTACTGATCTTATGGACGAGGTAGTCGACCTCTTCACTGGTATCGCTGTCCTGAGCACCCACCAGCAGGCAAAATCCCTGCTGGATGGCCCCGTGAACTTGACCGTCGATGGTGACGGATGCCTCGCTTACTTTTTGGAGTAATACTCGCATGGTGACCCTGCCTTTCTGTCTTATGTAATCGGCTGAGGTTCGCTCGCTTCGGGGCGACCTGGCCGAAACGTGAAAAAAAGGGCAGCCGATTCCGCTTAACCCCGATAAGCCAAGAATACAAGCCCGGTATTCTCAGTTTATCGACGTTAATGCTCGTCAGCTAACCGCCTTTTTTCTCACTTTTTCTTTAATGAAACGCCCGCTTAACCACGTAGACGTCCGGAATATTTTTAATGTTATCGAGAATCCGTTGCAGTTCAAACTGGTTTCGTGTCCCCACGCTGACCGAGATAACGGCCATCCGGTTGTGATCGACCTTGCCGTTGATGGACGTCAGGTACTTGGTGTTGTTGTTGATGGTCCGCAATACATCGTTCAGCAAGCCATTACGGTTGTAGCCCTGGACTTCGATGTCGGCATTGTAGTTGGTCTTATCGCCAGCCATATCGCCCCAGCGAACCGCCACGATCCGTTCACCGTTTTTCTCGGCTTGCTTCACGTTCGGACAATCCTTCCGGTGCACGGAAACCCCACGACCTTTGGTAATGTATCCGACAATATCGTCGCCTGGAACCGGTGAACAGCAGTGACTTAGCCGAATCAACAGGTTGTCGACCCCTTCGATCACGACGCCATCAGAATCCTTGCCCTTACGATCCTTCTTATCAGCGTCTGGATCGTTCTTAATGGTTTGGTGTTCCTCCAGCAACTCGCGTTCTTCCTGGCGCTGCCGTTCGTCCTCCTCGGCCTTACGTACGCCTTCGGTCAACCGGTTGGCCACACCGCGCGGTTGGATATCACCGAACCCAATGGCTGCCAATAAATCATCGGCGTGCTGGTAGTGCATCTTAGCCGTGACCTTTTCCAAGTTTTCCTTGTTCATCAAGGCCTTGGGTTCATAGCCGAGTTCGCGAATCGTCCGTTCCACGGCATCCTGCCCTGCCACGATGTTTTGTTCACGGTCAGTCTGACGGAAGAACTGCTTGATCTTGTTCCGTGCTCGCCGCGTCGAAACCAGCTTGAGCCAGTCACGACTGGGTCCGGCAGAACTCGAAGACGTCCGAATATCAACGATGTCCCCGTTCTTAATCTCGTAGTTCAACGGGACAATCTTACCGTTGATCGTCGCTCCGGTCGTGTGGTGCCCGACCTCGGTGTGAATGGCGTAGGCCATATCCAACGGACCGGCACCCTTAGGCAATTCAAGTACGTCGCCCTTAGGGGTAAACGCGTAAACGTGGTCCCCAAAGAGTTCACCCTTGACACTGTCCATGAAGTCGGAAGCATCATCAGTATCTTCCTGCAATTCAATGATGTGCTTAAAGATATTGAGCTTATCTCCGGAATTGGTCTCTTGAACCTTGTCCTTGACACCTTCCTTGTACGCCCAGTGCGCAGCGACCCCGTATTCAGCGACCGCGTGCATTTCTTTCGTCCGAATCTGGACTTCCAGTGGCTTGCCTTCGGGACCAATCACCGTGGTATGCAGGGATTGGTACATGTTGGCCTTGGGCATTGCGATGTAATCCTTAAACCGGCCGGGCATTGGCTTCCACTGTGAGTGGATGGCCCCCAGCACGGCATAACAATCCTTAATGGTATCGACGATGACTCGAATCGCCAACAGGTCATAGATTTGGCTAAACTGTTTGTGCTGGTCCTTCATCTTGCGGTAGACCGAGTAGATATGCTTGGGGCGACCATAGATTTCGGGCTGTAGCTTCAGATCCTGAATAGAGGATTGGATGACCTTGATGGCCCCCGCAATGTACTGTTCCCGTTGATCCCGCCGTGAATTCATCAGGTGAACGATCCGGTAATACTGTTGGGGATTCAAGTAACGGAGCGAAATGTCTTCCAGCTCCCACTTGATAGTGCTAATCCCTAAACGATCGGCCAGCGGTGCATAAATTTCCAGCGTTTCATTAGCGATTCGGCGTTGCTTATCGGGCCGCAGGTGTTGCAGTGTTCGCATATTATGCAGGCGATCGGCCAATTTGACGATCATGACCCGGATATCCTTGGACATCGCGAGCAACAACTTTCGGTGATTTTCAGCCAATTGTTCTCGGTTAGACTTGTATTTAATCTTCCCGAGCTTCGTCACACCGTCCACAATCAAAGCCACGTCGTCACCGAAAAGTTCCCGCACGTCACTCAATGACACACCGGTATCCTCCACGATATCGTGCAGGAAACCAGCGGAAACCGTTTCGGGATCCATGTTTAGATCAGCCAGGATTCCCGCCACTTGAATGGGGTGCATAATGTAGGGTTCACCAGATTGGCGATGCTGGTCCTTGTGGGCAACTGTTGCGAAATGACAGGCTTTGACCACCATCTCAACGTGTTGCGCATTCATATATTTACCGACTCTGGCAATTACTTCTTCAGCCGTCCAGACGCGTTCTTTGGTCATATTGGACGCCACCACCCTTAGTTATAAATTATGATTCGATTGCTTGCTTCGTTTCCGTTAAACCATAGCCCAGATAAGCTAGGCACAGATAGACCACCGCGAAGGACCACGTGTACTGAGGTAAGAATAGATAGGACCCCAGTAAGTAGACCAGTGGCCAAATAATGAGCCACCAGCCGGGCTGAGTCCGGCGATAGATTCGCCGGCCCAGTGCCACGGCCAAGCCACCATTGACGATGACCAGTAATCCCGCAAAGCGCCAGACTGGACTGACTCCCAACCAACTCAACACTGCGGGGACGATCATTCCCATCACCAGACCGACCGCCCAGTAACGCCAACCCACTCTCTCCAAAAACGCCATCCACATTCACCCAATTCTCTCTTATAATTGGAACCATTTTAGCATGTTTTCACAGAGATTTCATTAAATCATCTCGGTTGTTGAAGTTCCATCACCATCGAAACGGCTGAAAGCAGGTATAATGGGGCAGTTTCCGTTCGTAAAATCCGGGGGCCTAGACCAACTAGTGTCGTCTGAGCGGCCTGGGCTGCAGCCACTTCGGCTGGACTAATACCGCCTTCAGGGCCAAAGATGGTCAACAGACTCTGTCCCGGCGTAACGGCCTGTAGCTGTTGATTTAAGGCACTCTGTTCACCCTGCTTGGCTGATTCTTCATAGGCCATTAAGCGCACGTCTACGGGCTCCTGAAGGACTGCTGCGAGGTTCTGGACATAGCTCACGACAGGTCGCCGTAACCGATGAGATTGTTCGGCCGCACCGTGGGCAATCTTAGTGAGTCGTTTTATTTTTTTATCAACTTTATTCCCCTGCCACTTGGCAACGGACCAGTCACCACCGAAGAAGATGATTCGGTCAACACCGAGTTCGGTCGCTTTCTGGGTAATCCACTCGGCCTTCTCCTGTTTAGGTAGCCCACAGGCAATCGTTACGTGAACCGGTAATTCCACTTTCGGCGTGGGAACAGCCGTCAACGTTACGGTTGCCGCCTCAGTAGTCACCTGCGTCAATTCGCCGTGGAAGAGATGGGCCTGGGCGTCGACAAATTCTGCCGTGGCACCGACTTCGGCCCGCAGAACCGTCACCCAGTGATGGGCAATCGTCTCGGGTAACACCACATGGTCGCCGGTCTGATGGCTGTCATCTAAGAAATACCGTTGCATGCCTATTCATCCTCCGTTGGTTTGTGCGCGATTACACCACGCCAGTCCTTCATCTGTAAGATGTTATCAATGATAAAGCCCTGTTTTTCTTGCGCAGCAACCACTTCATCCAATTTGTCAGCAATGATGCCCGACGTCAGGAAGTAACCACCATCGGTCAAGTTTTCCCACGCTTGTGGCACTAAAGGTAGGATGATCTCAGCTAAAATGTTCGCCACAACCAGGTTAACCGGCTGGTGAATGCCCTTCAGTAAGTCGTTAGGCTTAGCTACGACATCCTTAGCGATTGGGTTCAAGTCCAGGTTGGTCTTGGCGGAACGAACGGCCACCTCATCGAGGTCAAACGCCGTGATGTCCTTAACCCCCATGTATTTGGCCGCAATACTCAACACACCGGAGCCCGTTCCCACGTCGTACATGGATTCGCCACCACGGACGACCATTTCCAGGGCGGTCATCGAGAGCCGCGTTGTTGGATGGGTCCCCGTCCCAAAGGCCATGCCGGGATCGAGGCGAATGACGCTCTCATCAGCTTGTACAGGTTGATAGTTCTCCCAGCTGGGGGTAACCGTCAAGTAACGCGTCACGCGGACTGGATGGTAGTACTTCTGCCAGGCAGTTGCCCAGCTCACGTCATCAACAGCCTTGGTCGTCACCGTTCCTGGCTGGGGATCGAGGCCAAATTGACTGAGTTCGTTGACCCGCTGCTTGATGGTTGGCAGAATTTCGGGAACAAACACCGTTTCGGGATAGTACGCGGTAATCAGCGCGCCCGTGGTCCGATGGGGAATCGTCTTGAGGTCCACGATTTCACCAAACTTACCGGCCTTTAAGTTAGCATAATCAGCGGCATCATCAATTTTGACCCCGCTGGCACCGGCTTCCTGTAAGATGTTGCTGACCGCTTCAACGGCCTCGTTCGTGGTTAAAACACTGACTTCGGTCCATTCCATGAATTATTTCCTCCTTAATCTATGTAAAAAAAGAGCCGGGACAACAACCTTGTCACCAGCTCACCGCTAAACATTTAAGAAATTGACGAAGACGGCCGCCTAGACCTTCTCGGTTTTCGACGGGTGGTCAGCGTTTTTTTGCTTTCGCTGGGCAAGACGTGTTTCGAGATAGTCCAACATGTCCGCCTCATTTTGGAATACGCGGGGATGCTTCTGTTTATGCAGGCGCAAATCAATCTCGTTAATTCGCTGACGCCCGGTCCACGTATGCCCATAACGAATGATTACCCGGTTATTGAGCGAATCTTTTCCGAATTTGAAGACGTAGACGCTCTCTGGCGCCATCAACGGCCGAATATACGATTTTTCATAACGGTAGTTGTTCTGCCGCAAAAACTCTTTGGTTCGACTCAGCATGGTAATCACCTCCTATACAATGACAATCGGCACGGTTCCTAGCTTTCAGGGCCGTTTAGACTGCCTTACCATTTTAAAATGTATCAATAATTGATAATAGTTGATTTTACGCCAGAATGCAAGTAAAAAGTTCACCCACCACAACTTTTGTGAAGCTTGATTTCAGATAAGCCTTCACCGTCTTGTAAACACTTACATTATACTATTTTTTGTCTTTTATTGAAACCATAAATCAGTCTGAATGCCCGTATTAAGGCATTTTTAAAAATATGATAATTACTACTCATTTTTCTCCAAACATCGATAATTGTAGAAAGCAGATACGTTTTGCCTAAGTCATATTAAAAGTAGCAAACACAAGTAGTCTCTGTTGCCACTAACGATCTAGCTGAAAATGAATTTATATTACACTATATTGACCTAACCATCTCAAAAGTCATAGATTCAAAAATACTTTTCCCTACAGAGTTCTCCAAAACATATCAGTCTAATTCTAAACATTATTCCTGAAAGAAGCATAGGTGATTATTCTTAGGACAATAAGCTTGCTTATTTAACCTGTTGCAAGTTTAAAAACAGACAGAGCTGGCTTTGAAATTATGGTATTCTAGAATGAATGATTCTTTGAGCCTGAATATGTTAATACCGTTCAATATCAAATCTTCAAAAGTGGTAATTCCCACATAGATTTTACGTCCAAAACTGATTGACGCTAAAAGCTGAATATACTTAGTCGGAGGATTAAAAATATGAAACACAAATTATTAACAATCGGCTTAATAACACTATCCTTTCTCGTGCTATCAGCCACTAGTGAAAAGGCGTTTGCCTCGAGTACTACGCCCAAAAGTATGCGAGGTTACTACATTGGTGACCATCATCTTTTGTGGTTAACTAAACACACGCTTCACGAAGGTGCCCCACAAGCAGATGTTTACAGTTACCATATCCGAAGTGTTTCAAAAAAGGGTCATAACTACCGTTTCCATACCAGCTTTACAATGGGAAATACCATTTACCCAACGTTAAAATTAAAAAAAGTCGGTTATCACAAACTACGTCTGGTTGGAATGGCGACTGTTCATAAAGTAACTAAAGCTCACTACTATCGTTACGCTAATGGCGGTTATTAATCGATAAATTACTTCGTCTTGAATCTTTCACACCTAGCACCACTTCTACCAAGCATCAAACGCATCAGTAAAGTCGTCTCGCCCTCCACCGCGTTTCGGTTGCAATTTATCAATAAATCGTTAAAAATAGAGGGTAAACGAAGCGGCGCCGAGTCGCGAGGGAGGAAATTATTTTGATCAAGGAATTTAAAGAGTTTATTGCCCGCGGCAACGTGATGGACCTGGCCGTTGGGGTTATTGTTGGGGCTGCCTTCACGGCCATCGTCAATTCGCTGGTAGAAAATCTAATCAACCCCCTCTTAGGAATTTTCATTGGGAGCATTGATTTTTCAGATCTGGTTCTAACGGTCGGCAAGGCCCACTTCCGCTACGGAGCGTTCATCAACTCCATCATTAATTTCTTAATTATCGCGTTCGTGGTCTTCCTACTGATTAAGCTATTAAATAAGCTGTTGCCAAAGCCAGCCGAGGAACCAGCCAAGCCAGAACCAAGCGGCGAGGAGAAGTACCTGAAAGAAATCGTCGAATTGCTGAAAAAAGATGAAAAGTAATCATTTAATGTCGTAACAATACAGGTCGTCCTAGTGGCGACCTTTTTAATTTCTCTGTACGAGATTAAATGCAAATCCAACGTGGTCGACCCAAAACTTAACGGAAAGCCTAGGTTTTGCTTGAAATCGTCTATTCCTCCACATAAAATGAGAGAGAAAGCTGTAACTCGCATTGTCCTAGCAGCGGCTAAAGCCGCTATGTTAGGAATTTTAATCTACATAAAGGAGTGGCTCATCATTTTTCTCACACTTATTTGGCTAGCCGCCTGTGCTGGCGGTGGCTACTGGGCGTTTACCCACCATCGTAAATGGCTGGTGGCTCTCAGCACCGTGCTCTTTATCTTTGGCGGACTGGTCGCGTTGGGTGCCAGTCAGCCCACGGTCCAAACGAAGACGGTCAAGGTCGGCACACAACGTTTGATTGCCGCCCAGAGCGAGTCTCGCCAGCTGGCTGCCTCGTCCAGCCGTCAGGCCAAGGCCTTCGCCGTGGTCGACAGTCAGGTGGCCGATTCCGAGTCAGCTAGCGAGTCCCGTGCGGATAGCGCTAGCGAAGCAGTTGCCAGTTCGAAGGCGAGCGCTCGGTCTGTATCCAAAGCTGAAGTACAGGCCGCCAAGCAAGTTGCCGCTGCAGCCAGTAGTCAAGCGACCCAGACGAGCCGTGCCAGCCACAAGCAAGGCGATCTTGATACCAACAAAGCGAAGAAAATCGTCGGTAATCGCAATTCCAAAATTTACCATACGCCCGATCAAGCCGGCTACCACATGAACAGTAGCAATGCCGTTTATTTCAATACGGAAGCCCAGGCCAAGGCGGCGGGCTATAGAAAGGCGCTGCGCTAATGAAAAAATTTATTACACTTACCGCCAGTCTATTGGCCATTCTTGGAATTGGCCTCAGTGGCTGCGGTCAGCAAAAATCGACTGCCAAGTCGGCTAGCTCCAGCACCAAGGTCGTGTACGACCACGGTCCACAGAAGAAAGCCAGCAGTTTGGAGCGGGCTAATTCCACTGAAAAGGCTCGGCTGGATAAACGCCAATCCAAGCTCAACAGTCAACAGGCCAGTCTCAAAGCAGCCAACAAAGCCGCTGCCCACAAGTCAACACCCTCTGTGCCAGCAAAGACCAAGTCATCCGGAGTCAACCTCGCTAGTCTGACCTACAGTGGGCAACAAGAAATTACCGTCAACCAGAATAAACCTGGCTTCAGCCGGGCCGAACTGTCCACGAAGAATGGTGCCTGGGCAACCTATCACAACCTGGACAGCTTGAACCGGGTCACCGGTGCGGCTGCCCTTCTGAATCAGTCGCTGATGCCTAGCGCTAAGCGAGAAGCCCTGACGGTCGATCCAACGGGTTGGCATAACAAACGCACCAGCCACGGGTGGCTCTATAACCGCAGTCACTTGATTGGCTACCAATTTACCGGGCAAAATAACAATCCTAAGAATCTGATGACTGGAACCCGAACGCTGAACAATCCCGCCATGCTACACAACGAGATGGACGTGGCGACCTACCTCAAGGAAAGTAAGAGTCACTACGTTCGCTACGCCGTGACGCCGGTCTTCAAGGGCAATGAGCTGGTGGCACGCGGGGTTCAGATGCGCGCCCAGTCCATTGGGTCCAACGCGGTTCATTTCAACGTTTACATTTTCAACATCGAACCCGGTTATACCATTGATTACACCACTGGATATAGTCGTGTAAGTTAATGGGTTCGACTGCGGGTACGAATAATTTGCAAGTTTGCTTACCATTCACGGAGATAATGCTATACTATTCGAGGGATACGGTTTCGTAATCACTATGATTTGTGTCGACAAATCGATATTACATAAATTATGAAACGCAAAGAGGATGAGCATATGAGAAATGAGAAGATTGAACTTACCAAGACTGATTGGCAACGCGCTCAAACGGCCGTCTTCAATGAATACGACCGCTTCGTCAAGCAACTACACGTTGAGGGCGTTGACTATACGATTCTGCTAGCACGACGGATTGTGATCTATCAAGACTTGATTGAAGAGTGGAAGCATCAGCTACCGACGTTGATCACGGACTTGGAAGACAATTCACAGGCACTCACCGTCTTCGATGATCTCGCCAACGATGGACAGAGTCATCTGCTCAAACGTTGTGCGAAGAAGATGGAAGCGTGGCCGGACTACATCCCCTCTCAACTCACGATTTGGTTGGAGCTGGCAGAGGATGCCGAACGGGAATAGGACATTAAAAGCGCGTAAGACCAGTGGCCCTACGCGCTTTCTTAATTGGCAACAACGGTGGACTCTTCAGGCGTCCAGGTAATGAGATCCAGGTGCACCAGTCGCGATAGATAAAACGATAACTCGGCGGTGGTAATCCCCAGTTTTTCACGAAGCGCCTTGACCGTCATGGGTTGTTCTGGTGCAACGGCAATGTCTAGCAGCGTTTCAATCAACGCAATTTCCGTTGTATCCAGGTGATCAATGACCTGATTCAACCGCCGACTGAAGGCGTGAACGCCATTCTTAAATTCAAATTCCATCAGTTTCATCTCCCCCCAAGATTAATTACCCCAAAATAACTTGGCTTTAGCTTATCACGGTGGTAATTAAGTGACGCTGTGAGGCACTGACTATGATAGCGTGATTGACCAACCAACTAACAACGATTACAAAGGAGACGATGCGTCATGGATACACTGATCAAGACAATTCTAGACAAGGTTGCCAAACTCCCGGCAAAACGCAACCTGATGTACGATGTCGAAGGCTTCACTGAGGAAGAAGTGGCGACTATTCAAGAAAAGCTCGCTGCACACGATGACCTCCACGTAGAATTAACCGGGACCAAGCGGCATCCGGTATTGGAAATTCATCCGCAGGCTTAGGCGTTCCCTATATTTATCAATTAGGCCTAGGCAACGGCCTCTAAAGCGGTTACACTGAGGTTAACCACGAAGGAGGCCTCTACATGCATAAGCATACATCCAAGTGCCTGAATATTATTTCAATAATCCTGCACCTTGTTACCATCTGCGTACTGTTACGGACGCTCCATCATGAACGTGAAGAAGATTAATGATCATTAAGGGACGCTGCTCGCTCTGAGCGGCGCCCCTCTTTATTTACACCCGACTGCCATAGTCAAGTAGTTCAAGCTGACTGAACTTTTCCAACCGGTGTTCGATTTCCTCGGCCGACAGCTGAATGCAACCATTGGGAATTACGCAGTCATTGGTCCAGGACCACTGCGTAATCTGGTCGAGCAATTGAATATCTCCATCGTCTAAATCATCGATCACTATTGCCAACCGGTCAATAAAGGCCGTGGCTCCCCCGTGAAACCGAAATGCTAATCCTTTAGTCATTAGAAACTCCCCCTTGCTGACGCCTTGTCTAGCTTGTTTGTAGGTTACCATTATTGTCAGGGGAACGGCTACAAGTCGACTTGTCTGGGTAGGCCAGTTTATGAACGAAACAAAATTATTTCATGTTATATTCAGACAAATCCTTAAATAATCAACGCAATAGTCAGTAACATCCCAAATATTCAGTATATTTATACAAATATCACTTTTAATTATCCAAGGCACGTAGTATTCTTAATATTGTCGTGTTTTTATCGACTTTAAATTCTCTTTCTTAGAATCTAAACCTGCTAATACTTAAATTTTAAATTACCTGATAAATTTTTCCTCAACCGTATATCTAGACCCCCTTCAACCCATAAGGAAAAACTCCTCTCTAGATAAACAAGCTTTTGTTATTTGCTTGCCTACCTAAAGAGGAGTATATCCGAAATATCGCGATTGCCTTCGAGTAGCCATCGTGCTCTGACCATTCAGGATTATTGGCTTTAAAAATTATTGTTAATAGATTATTTGAGGAAACCAATTGTTTTTAGAATTAAGAATTGCCCCACTCTACGTAATTTAACAATAGTTGTAAAGCATACGTTCACTTTTAACTACCGTCCACATCCGAAGACGTTAAAAGCTGTACATATTTCTGGGAGAGAAAACATGAACAAAATTGAATCTATTAGTTTAATCATACTTAGCTCATTATTACTGACTGGATGTAATACTCAAAAGAAATCGATGGTCACACGTAACGCTACCTCCTCGGAGCTTAATAAAAGTCTAAGTGAGACCTTAAAAGTCGAAACGGACGTTTACGTAGCCGCTATTCGTGGAAATGGAAGTACCACTAAAGAAATGTCCATCCTTGCAAAAAGCTCCAACAAAAAGCTTAGAAAATTAAATTCTAAATTGAAAAATTATAAGGCTTCAAAAAAAGTAACCGCACTCATCGAATATAATAATGATGCTCAAGCACTCGCTTCAGCAGTACTTACCAATAAAAGCGACAAGAAGATATATGGTTCTGCCCTTAAAGCAAATAAACAAGCAAGAAAGGTAGATGTAAAATCTGGATTCCACGCCTCTAAACCGATTGTTAATGATTATTACGCCTCGCTTAAAGAGTACGGAAGAATATATTCAGATGGTTCTCAGAGGGTCATTACTTACCCATCTCACAAAACTTATCACCAATCTGATACTTCAACATTACATACATTAACCGAAAAGTACGTATATACAGCTAACAAAGACAATACCTGGAATGGCGCCAATACTCAGATTGATGGTGTCTCTATAACCAAGACTAAATCTTTTACTTTCACTGATAATGATAATAACTCACAAACTGGCAATGGAATCATCATGGTTAACATTACTACAAAGGCAAATAAAGATATTTACTTTTATCCTAGCACGGGGAAATTGATTACTAATGATGGGCAACAATTGGATGCTGCTCGTTCTAGCGACTCATTTGGTCAAATTTACTCTAGTGCAAAAAAAGACGGAACAATTCTCTTCTACATTCCAAAACTAAAGAACGTCAACTCCATTAAAAATATACGGTTTGTGTTTGATGCTCATGAAGAAAAAAATGTTCTCAACAGTAAAGACTACAGTTTCAACATTAATCTGGATAAATAATTCTATCGCTTATGCAGTTAATTCCTTCCAAACTCAGAAATCGAAAGTTATCTTCAAATCATGGCAACCAGCACAAAAGCCAGACCGATTATGTTGACGATAGATTCAGTCTGGTGCTTCACCCCTTGGTCCAATCCTGGGGTGAAGCATAAAATAAAAAAACAAAGACGGAATTAAGATGACGAAGTGCCCCCTCGAATTGAAGTAGATTCAACTCGAGGGGGCACTATATTTTCAACAAGAATAAAACGACAGTAAGCACCTAATAACTGACCGTATTGAAATACAGGCAAAAGAAGAATGACGTCCTGCGTTTGTTTTGCCTGTCGCTGCAATCGTTTCTCTTGTACCACTAACAGTTGCGGTCTCTCATCGACGGCCGAAAGCCCCGTGCCCGAAGCTGTGAGTATTAGCTGATCTCTCGAATTGGCATTCCCGTCTGTTTAAGGCGTTTCAAAAAGACCGCTCACTTTAAATCTTTGTCATCGTAAAGTCGATGATTCTCAGGAAGAGTTTATTATGACTCGATTAAAGCTTAACACCTGGACCGGCGTCTTAGACATTGTCAACTGTGTCTTGTTCGCTATTTCTTGGTTTGTAATTTTTAGTACTGCGTTCAGCGATGCAAGTAACGGTGGAAACGCAACGGATTCCGCCGCTAACTTTTTCTACGCAATGGCTTGGATTGGCGTCGTTTTGAATATTGTCGCCTTAATTCAATCTCGTAAGCACAATATCTCACTCGTGGGATCTGTCTTAGGAATCATCGGTAGTGCTTTGTTCGGCTTCACGGCCGCACTTGCCTTCCCTGCAATGGTTGTTTTAATTGTCGCGGCAGTCTTCATCATGCTGCAACACCCAAGCAAAAACTACGCTAATCAAAGCAACAATGATCCACAAACGCCTACAAACTAACTTAAAAATTAAATTATCCCACAATAAAGAAGTGTGCTGTCAGGAAAAAATGACAGCGCACTTCTTTTGAATTTAACTATTTTATCGATACATTGATAAGTGGTAGGAAACACTTGGATACCGAAAAGCAGTTCCACAGGCCTGCGCCACTGTTTGACCTCGTCTCCGCCGATTTAGAACGCCTCCTGGTTCAACCGTCATTTACATGCCAATGCGGTAATCTCAACATTTTTTTGAAAGTGCTGGTAAATCAGCATCTATTCAGACATTTAAACCCAACCGATACTTACTCTCAGAAATACTTATCTGTTTCTACCTAATGTGAAGGGAATATGGAAAACTATGTGTTGACTGCGCGAACACTTGTTCGTATAATGATATTGAGGTGATGAACATGGAAATGCACGCTATAGCTGGACTGGTTCTATCCGAACCGAAAGTATTAAATCTCAGTCCCCTGCTTCTTTATACAAAAGTACGAAATTCTAAGACTGGAACTGAAATCAACTGCTTAGCGCACAAGCATGGATTAAATTTTTTATACGAAGTGTCATCCGGATCACGAGTTGCCTTCTATGGACATTACAACAAAAGAAAACAGTTCATAATTGACAAGTACACTGTCGTGGTCACCACCAAACAGAAGGCATCATGATCAAAGAATATCACGCAATGGTCGACCCTGCTATCGATTGCGCTATTATCGTAGACAAACATTTTCCTTGCACTAAAAGTTTCACTTGACTGTAACGTTACGGTACAGCTTACGATAAAAGCATACTAAAGCAAGCGATACAAAAAATGCGGAAGAAGGAATTTGAAATGTCACATCCCAACAAAAAAATTGATAACGTTCAGGAATGGCTTGGCGTCCCCTATGGTACTGCTGACCGGTTCCAAAAAGCTCAAATGGTCCCATTCGAAGCCAATCAAGACTATAGTCAAAGCGGCCCAGCATCGGTGCAATTTACAGATCCCGCCTTTTTAACTTCCGACAAAGGTGAAAGCGAAGACTGCTTAAATCTTAACATCTGGGCGCCAGACAATGTTCAAGAAAAACTGCCAGTTGTCGTGTATATCCACGGTGGCGGTTGGACTTATGGCGCTAACTCTCAAGACACGTCGGATTTATCCGGCTTAGTCGCTAGTGGTAAGGTAATCGGCGTCTCCATTAATTACCGGTTAGGAGCACTTGGTTGGCTTGAATTATCCCAATATGGTGGGAAGTTTAAAGATGCCAGCAACTTAGGCTTGCAAGACATCATCCTCGCCCTAAAATGGATTCACCAATACATTGGATTATTCGGCGGTGACGCCAACCAAGTGACGCTTACGGGCCACAGTGCTGGTTCATTCTCACTGTTAACGCTTTTGGCTGTGCCTGAAGCTGACGGATTATATAAGAGACTAGCTGCGTTTTCTGGCTATGCCGCTCGCTATATCCCAGCTTGGTGGGCCGAAGAACTGGCAGATAAAGTTTTAAAAACATTAGACTTAACGTCACCAGACCAATTATTAACGGTTGATGCCAAGTCACTGACAAATGCCGTTAATCAAGTTTTACCGACCGACGTTTTGAAACGTGGTAATTTAAATACACTTTCAATTGGCATTGTTGAAGATGAATTTCTGCCAAATGGCGTTTTAAAGGCTAATCCTGCTGACGTTATTAAAAGCGGTAGCCATAAAGATGTGGACTTAATCATCACCTCAACAACGGCTGAAGCAAGCTGGTATGCAGCTCACATGCCAGATAATATTGATCCCAAAACAATCGAAGCCGTAATTGATGAAATGGTTTACGATTGCCATATTCCCCGTAAACAGGCTGAGGCCATCGCCCTACATTGTGGCGCTGGCAAGAATTCACCCCTTAATGTCAGGACCCGCTTCTTTACAGATTACAATTTCACCTTACCTGCTATTCGAGAAGCCCATGATCATGCTCAAGCTGGTGGATGCGTGTATCAGCTGAGCGTTGGCCCAGCCGAAGGTTCTCCCGACTATCATGGGACCGACATGTATGGGATTGTCGGTCAAGCCGCACCCGATGCTAGTCAAGAACAACTCGATCGTGATGCCTTTATCAGTCAAGCATTACTTAACTTTGCGACTGATCAGCATGAAAAGCTATGGTCACCAACAAAGGCCGACCAAATAATTATCAAAGATATTGGTCAACGACCTTATAACGGCGTTGAACATGCTAAAACGGTGCTCCAGCTATTTAAGGGTATCTCTCGTCCATAACTAATATTCATAAGAGGGTGTTTATAGCACCCTTTTTGTTTGGCCAAAATCGGTTTCAAGAGAGAAGAATAAATTTTGACAGAGAAGTTTTCGTTTTTTTCAAGGGATATCATTTGCGTCATGTTGGCAACATTCTTTTATCAATTTAGTATTCAGGCCGTTAACCCCCTGATGAATGGCTATGCCCGTAATTTAGGGATTAATAGTACTTTTGCTGGTATTATTGTGGGTGTGATGAGTATCACTTCAATGTTATTAAGGCCTTTTGCTGGGAATTTAACCGATCAAATTTCTAAATATCGTCTAGCATTAGTCGGTGGTAGTCTGTGTGCAGTTAGTGACTTGGGCTACCTGTTTGCTGCCGACGTGTCTTGGCTAATAACTTTTAGAATCGTCAATGGCTTGGGCTTCGTCCTATGTACCATTTGTCTAGCAACTTGGATGGCCTTTCTAGTTCCGCGACAGCATCTAGGGGCAGCGATGGGGTACTACGGATTATTAAATGCGCTCGCCATGGCGATTGCTCCCGCCCTAGCGATTAGCATCTATCAACTTCTCGGATACAAATTCGTTATCATGCTGGCAGTTTTGAGTTCAATAGCCATGGTCGTTGTCATCCAATTCATCCATAACCATGCGAAACCTTCAATCGAATTAAAAGAAGATCGCCACTTTAAGATTATTCAACAAGATGCACTACCGGTAGCTCTGATTTTTTCGCTATTGTCTATTCCCTACTTTGTGACCCAAGCCGATATTGTTATGTACGTTCAAGAACGGCATTTGAATATTACCGTAAGTCTCTTCTTTTTATGCTACTCACTGACTTTGATTGTTATTCGAATTCTATTAAAAGATTATTTTGATACGATTTCGTTTGGCATTTGGTTTTCTATCTGCATAATTGCAACAATAGGTTACATCATCCTATTAACCATCATGCAAAACAACTTTGAAATGATCTTGGCAGCTGTATTAATGGCCGTTGGTTTTGGCGTCATGGTTTCTGTTTCCCAATCAACTGCCCTCTTATTAGCACCCATGAAAGAACAGGGACTTGCCAATGCGACTTACTATTTGGGCAGCGATATTGGGATGTCTCTTGGACCCATCATTGGTGGTATTCTGCCCACTATTTTTCCACTCAGGTTCTTTTATCCAGTGATGCTGCTGCTCGTTCCTTTAACAGTAATTATCTATCTACGTTATCGTCGTAAGCTTAATGCTGCAGTACAGTACAATTAGAGCGACATTATTTTAAAATTCATTTCTTTGAAATACCGAAAGTCACTACGGGGCTGTGACATAACTAGCCTCTGTAGAACAAAAATAAGGCACGAAACCGAACTTTGGTTTCGTGCCTTATTTCCATGCTCTTGATTCTCAAGCCATCTTCTCCTGGTGGAGACTAACTTGAGGATATTCAATGCTAGAACGAGGATTCCAGTTTCTTTTTTGACCTTCGCTAGACCACGGACCGAGTAGCGATTGAAATGCAAATAAGCCTTCATCTTGCCAAAAATTGGCTCTACGTCAATCTTCCGACGTCCGTAGATAGCCTTGTTTTCTGGTTTTGAAAGCTGGGTGCGTTCCTTTGCCTTAAAGTATTCCCATGCCTCATTCACTTTAATTCGGCGAAGATTTTTCTTTGGCGTCAGAGCCAGTGGAATCACCTCATGATTCTCATTGTACTTTTCGGCTTCGTATTCTTTAAATTCACGAGTAAAGCCATACTTGTCAGTACTTTTTCGATAAGCTTTAAAGTTGAATCTGACACCCTTCGGGTCAATAAAATAGTCATCTTTTTCGTAGTAATCCCAATTCATTACCTTTCGATCATCACTTTGCCACTTCCGACTATTCTCTTTGAGCATTGTCCCGTAAGGAACTAATACGATGTGTTTATCGAGCTCATCTTCGCAATATCGATAGTTACTTTCTGAGCCATAACCTGCATCAGCCACAATTACTTTTCCCAACACTTTTTGCGACTCCAAGCTTGCTAAAAATAACGGGAAAGTTCGCGTATCAGTTGGATTTTGAAAGAGATCGAATCCCGTAATAAATTAGTTACTCGTTGCTATTTGAAGATTATAGGCTGGCTTCAATTGGCCATTTTGCATCGGGTCTTCTTTGACCCGCATAAAAGTTGCGTCATGGTCAGTCTTGGAGTAACTGTTACGTTGACCAAAGATCACTTGCTGCTTTTGATGGTCAATCATCTTATTCCGCCGTTGAGTTAGCTTCCGCCGTTGTGCTTTGAGAATCCGCCGCTGTTTTTTGGCAGAATTAGGCGAGATTTTCTTGGTAGCCTGAACCTCCTCATCCAAAGTGACCAGTCTATCCTCGACAGTTCCGATAACAGCGTCTAACATGCCAAGATTGAGGTCAGAACCAGTTGGGACTTCACCAATAAGCTTTGCTTCGTGAAACTCGCCTAACATCGTGACCAGTTGGTCCCGATTCATTTTGTCAAAGCGTACCGTGTTCTTCCGCCAGACGAAGCTATATTTATTGGCATCGGCCAAAATCTTAGTGCCATCAATGAATGTGACGTCATCAATTACACCAGCGTCCTTCAAAAACAACGTTAAGTTGTTTAAACTTTTTTTGGTCAAACTGGCAGATCATCTGAGATTCGAAAACGACAAATGGTCCGATATGAAGGGACTTGGTCGGCGATGAGCCAACCAGCTAGTTTGTTTTCTCGGGCAAACTTTTCGATTTGACGACTGCTAAAGATGCCGTAAGCATAAGCTAGTAATACTAGTTTAAGCATTGCAACCAGGTCGTATTCACGAGGGCGACCGAATTGATAAGAGTAATCCAGTTTTAAGGATTCTACCAATGTGTTAATGTAACGAGCCGGATGGTTTTCTTCAGGCAAATAATCTAAAGCAATACTCAAAGTAGTTTGGTCCATGTTACAATAGTCTTGCATATTGAACGTCCTTTCGAGGCTAGTTTCGGGAGAGCATCGGGTGCGACCGGTGCTCTTTTTTATTTAATTATACTAAAAAGCTGATTGAGGAAAATTCGAAGACTTCCTTCAACCAGCTTTCATTTTAGAGACTTATGTCACAGCCTCTCTATAATCACTAATTGTCTTGATGAGATTTTCTTAAAGCTTCTACCATTTTCGAAGTCAAATTGGAATTAATCGATATACCAGAGGCAGGTAAGGAAAGCCTATTTTGATAAGTGATCTTTTCCAAATCCTTTCTCGAAAACTTTTCAGAATGATCCAAAACATATTTATAGTCTCTTATAGAAATTTGTTTACCATGGCGACAACGATGGCGAATTCGCTTAATGCTAATAAACCCACTGTGCCACATTTCATCTTTCAATTTTCCAATCTTGTCACCTATCCATCGAAAAATCTTTGCAATATTGATGATGAATGCTACGAGTAGACCAGATGTAATTCCGGCAATAATTGATGTTACAAGTTGTGGTGTATTGATGAGTACGGTAAGCATTTTTGCATTTTCCTCCTAGAATACTGTTTATTCAATTATATCCAAGAAATCCAGTGACTTGCAAATAGCCAGTACCCGTCACATCAGCGACTCTGTTCTCTTCATAAATATTTAATGCTTTTCACGTTTCTATCAGCCAAAATCAGCCGAGCTTTAGATGTTGTTGCTCAGTACCATCATTGAAGACAGTCTAACCAATAGGCTTGCTACTACTGTCACAACAGTGGCTTTCCCTCATGTTTGTCTCCATCTCTCTTCCTCCACACTCTCGTGACTGACCGATATGGCTTAGGTTTCTTCTTAGGCCGTCTTTGTACCTAGCGTGGTCAAGGTCATGTTCCAACTCGCCTAGACAACGCGTCTCTGTGCGGCTGACAAGGTCAAATTTTGTATTTACCATCTGCCCATGCCGGCCACCTCCTAATTTTGGGCATAATAAAAACACCATGCATTTGCACGACACTTATTATCCTTACACTACGTTATCCAGCCGAGCATCTGCCGGCACCCACTCAGACGATTCATACTCATATTACTATGAATCATGACTGACATGATGTTACCTCTGAATTTTTTTTGCCAAAAAGCTCCCGCATTTAAGCGAGATTGAGTTTAAAAATGTATAATTTTCACCTACAGGCTCGAGTAAATGTCATCACTATAAGCATACTCACCAGTTTTACCTTGGGTTCTACAATTCGACTCAAAGTCCGGCCAATCATTCATGGCCTTTTTCATTATCTTTTCTCCGTACGCCACGGTCAAATGTAACTCATCCTTTAGCACTGGTGGCATTAACTCATCCTGAGACCTGCTACCATTCAAATTGACAGCAATAATTGGTAGCTTCAATCGGATTGCCACTTCAATTTCCCATTTAACAAACTTCGTTAAATATCTTGTATGTTCACCAATCAAAAGAATGAATAACTTAGAATTATTAAATCTGTCCATTAAACTTTTTTTAATTGATTCTTCGGTGCTTGAATCCCTTGCGCTATGTAAGTCGTGTGCATCGTTAAAATCGAACTCATCTTTGACGCTCCACGCCCGCATCAAATCATAATACCGCATATCGTTGTCACCATCAAATGCAACATATACCTTATTTCTGTAAGCCATAAAATTTACTCCTTAGTAGGAAATAGTCAATTTTCCGATTTGTATTTTTGTCTAGAAGGATAATTAGCTTAGTAGGCCTCTTAAATTTAATTCTTCGGAGCTTAAAAGTCCAGAGTATTGTATCCAATATCTCTGTCGCACTATACCTATCATGGTCTAGCCTAGTTATACCCGATCCGAATAGAGTTATGACTACAGTTCTTCCAGCATACATTTCATCAATTTCATCCCAAAAGTTAATTAGAAATTTCACATAATCTTGAATAGACAAGTACGCTCGGTTCTTGTCATCAAAATGAGTTAGGGCTGTCAAGAAAACATCTTCTGAAAATTTATGAATTGATCCAAGTTCGTATCTTATTTTTTTACCTCTCGGCCTATCTCTATTGATATTCAATTTGTGTCTATGTTCTAGTCTCCCATCTTCATCAATAGAAATATCTAATTTTGAGATGTCGTCTACTTTTTTGTCAATAAATTTCCCGTTAAGAGAGCCATGCGATATTATCTCATCATCAACTTTTGTATCAAAATACTCGTTAAAAGCAAACACTTTAATAAACTCCTCAATTGTCAAATCAAGTGCAACACTAAGAATCTATTCTTAGAAGTGGTCTAGTTGCTAAGCTAGTTCAGGCATTAGATCGGCTGGGCAACGATAGTTTAATGACCGCCGCAGCCGGTTGTTTAAGGTATCCTGAGCCAGCTGAATATCAATGAGTGAGGCCAAAACCAAGGATCTACCCTTCGGGAAGAACTCGCGCAAAAGGCCGTTAGTGTTCTCATTGGTTCCGCGTTCCCATGGTGAATAAGGATGGGCAAAGTAGATGTCCGTTCCCACCACTTGGCTCAAGCTTGAGAACTCGGCACCGTTATCAAAAGTAATGGTTTTAAAGTACTCAGTTCCATAGTCATATAAGGTGTTCTGGAGGGCTTTCAAGCAAGTGTCGGCATGATAATTGGGAAGTTTAACGATGATTTCTAAACGACTAACACGTTCAGTCAAAGTCATTAATGCTGGCTCAGATTCAACTCGTTTACCTTTGACCAAGTCACCTTCCCAGTGTCCAAGCTCTTGACGTGCTTGAACCACAGTGGGACGCTCTTCGATTGAATGGCCCAGATTCTTCTTATTGATTCGGTGATGCTTTGTTCCGGGACGTTTGACTCGGCGACGGAGTTTAGCTGGTAGGTCTGAATTACGGATAGTTAAACGCTGGTCATCAATGTATCGATACACCGTCGGTGTTGAGGGACAGACAACTCCTGGGTAATTAGTCTTGAATTGGTGAACAAAAGTATCCACACTATGCATTCTGGGGCGAGCTTTTAAAGCTGTAACCAAAGCATTACAGAAGGTTTGACAGTGATCAAAGAGTCCACGATAACAGCTGTTTAGCCGGTGCTTACGATAAACTGCTTCGCCAGTTTCCGCCAGATATGACTGTTCGAAGATACGAGTATTAGCGTTAATCTGTGTTGTTGTCCCCCGTCTTAATTCACGCGAAATCGTACTGGGATTACGATGAAGAGCCTTGGCAATCCGGCGGATGGACCAATCTAAGCCCCTTAGGGCTTCAATTCGACCACGTTCAGCTAAATTGAGTTGGTGATACTGATTAGATATGATATTCTTAATTCGGGTCATGAAGATACCTCTTTCTTGTTTGTGGTGAATTAAGAATAGGTCTTCATGGCCTTTTTGACTAGTCTGAATAAAGAACTGGTCTAGTAGAGCAGGTGTTGCACTTCAATTTTAAATCGAGGCACTTTAATAAACTTACGATTGTCATAATATTTACTGTTAAATATATCTCCGTGTCTTACTGATATATTCGAGTCCCCAACCTTAAAACCAGCGTTTCTGATCAAGTTTGCCCAAATTAATTTAACAATATAAAATACAATCGTAATCAATACAAAACCGATTAGTACATCCTTTTTCGTCTGTTCCTTGAAATCAACAAATGACAATAATGCACCAATAACCCCAAAAAGCCAACCGGCACTTGCAGATACTGATTTCAACAGTTCTTTATTAAAAAATCCTACATTCATATTTCTATATACTCCCAGTGGTTAATTTAATATATCATCATATTACTCCACCGTTAGTCAGAAAAGAAAGGCTGAAATAGAAAATATGAGGGCATTAATATTTCCAATAAATATTGACATAAAAATCAATGGAAATAATAATCTTCACACGTTTGAATATCGCCATCGTAGATCCCTCCCAGTTTATGTAACAAAAAATGAGCTGCTCTACCACAGACGGCTCCTCAGACTAATTTCAAATTAAACTGAGAGAAGTTTCCACCTCTTTTCAGTTTAGTTTTTTATAATCCAGTATTAAGCAAAATTTATTTACGGTCAATGTGATTGGTGTGGAATCGAGCCACACACGGGATTCAGACCGCCCTCTTCTGGCAGGCAAATACCAGTTACAATCACGCGATGGACGCTCTAGCCTCGGATGAACGGGAGAGTTCATCTCCTCAAATTTTATTTACGCCCAATGCATCCTGCTGGATTTGAACCAGCGATCTTCCGTTTATCAAGCGACTGCTCTACTACTGAGCTAAAGATGCAAACTGACCGGTTTACCAGCCAATCAATCCATTATGAAGAAGGCGAATGCTGATTGTAGTTGGAAAGGCTTGATATGAAATTCAAGGGAGGCTTTCACCCCCTTTCATCCGCCAATACGTGTAGTGGGAGTCGAACCCACATTTGAAGCTTTGCCGTTAAGCCATACACGCCTGTCCTTTAATTCTTTCAGCGGTACTAGAATACCGCATAAATTCGGCTAGTGCCTGCTGACTTACTGCACAAATACTGCACTTAAACTGCATCAAAACTGCTTTTTTTAAAGACGAATTTACAATTGAAGTGCAACATTACTTGAATAAAAAAAACCATAGCGGGTACAATTACTTAACAACCAAGAAAAGCAAAGGAGTACTCGCTATGAGCTATCACCATCTTACTATAAATGAACGAGAAAGTATTCTAGAACTTTCGGCTAAAGGATTATCAACTCGTGGGATTGCCTTGAAGTTACGGCGTTCACCTAGTTCAATTTCGAGAGAATTAGGTCGTTTGAATGGGCACTATTCACCGTCTGAGGCTCAAAAGGATTATCGAATACGACGCCGAAATAGCCACAAGCCCCGACTTCTTGATCAGCTACCTCAACTGTGTTCAAAAATTGCCTATTTAATCAGGGAACGTCAATGGTCCCCACAACAGATCGCCAATCGTTTGAAATTAGAGGGCCAAACATTCGTTAGCTATAATACTATCTACCGCCACATTGAGCAACATAACCTCAACCAATCTTTTACTTCTCATGGAGATACTGGTATTCGGCGCAAGTTAAGGCCCCGAGGTCGCCAACGTCATCGTCCAGGTGACCGTAAACATCGTGAACCTAAAGACTACATTTCCATCCATGAGCGACCTAGGTTCATTAATGAACGCCGGCACTTTGGGGATTGGGAACTCGACACAGTTCAAGGAAAGATTGGTGAAGAAATTCTAGTAACTGCCGTTGATCGTAAAACACGATATACCTTGATTACTAAAGCATCGCTTAAGAATTCTGAGTCAATAAACGAGGCTCTATTGGCCATGTTTAGGCGTGTTCCTAAGGAATTTATCCATTCAATTACGCCAGACCACGGAACCGAATTCCTACAACTAGCAGATATTCGCAACAATTTACGAGTGACCATTTACTGGCCGGATCCATATTCGCCAGAACAACGTGGAACCAATGAAAATACCATCGAGTTAATTCGAGAATACTTTCCTAAAGGGAAAAGCCTCAACGGTCACAACCTAGAGGAAGTTTTGAAGTGCCAGAATCAGCTAAAAACGACGACCTAAAAGAGTTTTAGACTATCGTACTCCAGAAGAAATTTTATTTGATAAAGTGTTGCGCTTGGTTTGACAATTCGTCACAAAGAAAATGGTCAACCAGTCACCCCATACTCTATCAAATACCACGCTGACAAAGTTCAAAAGGATCTCGGCTTCCCATTTAATTTCCACTCTCTACGTCACACTCATGCTACCATGCTGCTAGAAAACGGTGCTAACATCAAAGAAATACAGGTTCGACTGGGACACTCACGAATCGCAACCACTATGGACACGTATTCGCACGTCACTCGAAAGATGAAGACTGAAACAGTCGACATATTCGAAAAAATGATGCACAACCAGAATAACTGATAGTGCATCATTTATGACATTTTTTTAGTTTTGTCGACATGCAGGGAATTCCGTCGACAAACGGTAGGCAAATGGGCGGCAAACGAAAAGGCAGTTCCATAGAGCCCGCGTCACTACTTGGTTTCGTCCTCATCAGTCTTCAAAACTGCCATGAATGCTTCCTGAGGAATATCAACCTTCCCAACAGCCTTCATCCGTTTCTTTCCGACCTTTTGCTTTTCCAGCAGCTTCATCCGCCGGGTACGGTCACCACCATAGAGTTTGGCGGTCACGTCCTTCCGGTAGGCCTTGATCGTCGTTCTCGCGATGATCTTGGCACCGATGGCAGCCTGTACAGGAATTTCAAAGTTTTGGCGTGGAATGATATTCTTCAGCCGCGATGCAATCTCACGACCTCGTTGGGCAGCGAAGGTCCGGTGGGCAATGAAGCTCAACGCATCGACCTTGTCCGCATTCAACAGGATATCAATCTTGACCAAGTCAGCCTCTTGGTAACCGCTCCGTTCGTAATCCAACGATGCGTAACCCCGCGTGCTCGACTTCAACTTATCAAAGAAGTCGAAGATGATTTCCGACAACGGCATGTTATAGATGATATTTACACGATAGTCATCCAAATATTCCATCGTCAGGAATTGGCCCCGCCGGTGTTGGCACAGGTCCATGACCGCCCCAACGTACTCGTTAGGCGCCATGATCGTAGCCTTCACAATTGGTTCCTCAATCCGCTTGATGGCTGAGGCTTCCGGCATCTCTGCTGGGTTCTCAACCGTCTTCATGGTCCCATCCGTCAAGTACGCGTGGTACGTAACGGATGGCGCCGTCGTGATCAAGTCCAGGTTGAATTCACGTTCCAACCGTTCCTGGATAACATCCATGTGGAGCATCCCCAGGAACCCACACCGGAATCCAAAGCCCAACGCCTGGGAGGCTTCCGGCTCGAATTCCAACGCAGCATCGTTCAGCTTCAGCTTTTCCAACGCTTCCCGTAAATCATTCAACTTGGCATTGTCAGTCGGGTACAGCCCGGCGTAGACCATCGGGTTCATTTCCCGGTAGCCTGGCAGTGCCTTTTCTGCGGGCTGCGCGGCATTGGTCACCGTGTCACCCACCCGGGTATCGGCAATATCCTTGATGCTGGCAGTGATGTAACCCACGTCACCGGCAATCAGGTAATCACGTGAAATTGGCTTCGGCGAGTTAACCCCAACCTCGGTCACTTCGTATTCACTACCACTATTCATCAGTAAGATCTTATCGCCCGGTTGAACCGTTCCCTCGAACAGCCGCACACTCATGACAACCCCACGGTAATCATCGTAAACGGAGTCAAAGACCAAAGCCTTCAATGGCGCATCCAAATCACCGGTTGGTGCTGGCACCTTGTGGACGATCTGTTCCAGTAATTCTGGAATGCCGACCCCTTGCTTGGCACTAGCCAACACGGCATCGGAGGCATCCAAGCCAATGACGTCTTCGATTTCCTTCTTGACCTTTTCTGGGTCCGCCGCTGGCAAGTCAATCTTGTTCACGACCGGCACAATTTCCAAGTCGTCGTCCAACGCCAGGTACACGTTAGCCAACGTCTGGGCTTCGACCCCTTGCGCCGCATCAACGACCAGGACTGCCCCTTCACAGGCAGCCAGGCTCCGTGAGACCTCATAAGAGAAGTCCACGTGTCCCGGGGTATCGATCAAATGAAATTCATAGTCGTGGCCGTCCTTGGCGTGATACGTCAATTCAACCGCGTTCAGCTTAATCGTAATTCCGCGTTCGCGTTCAAGATCCATGCTATCCAACACTTGATCTTGCATGTCACGCTTGGAGATGGTATCCGTTAACTCCAAGATTCGGTCCGCAATCGTGGATTTCCCGTGGTCGATATGGGCCACAATGGAAAAGTTGCGAATATATTTTTGATGGTTTTTTAATTTCTCAAGATCCATGTTGATTTCCTACTTTCTTAAACACCATGTCCAGACAATTATACCAACCATCAGCGTTAATCACAAACTAAAAGGTAAGTCGGCACCAATCGCCAGCTCGCCCCCAACCCGTTTGCGCCGATAGAGATGACAAAAGGCCCGGGCATCAACCCAGACCTCTCAGATTACTTGTTATTTTCGTACTGGCTCAGTTGAGATGGTTCCAACTGTTGCCATTGCTTCTCATAGAATTTGTCACTGGTGTGATAACGCGGTTGGGCCTGCTTCTTGGTTAAGAATGGGTCCACACGCTTATCAATCGCCAACCAGCCACGCCAGCCCGGATGAATCGTGTCGGTCATAAAGTACGGCACGTTGCCCTTATCCGATAAATCAACGATATTGTTGAAGCCTTGCGACTGTAATTGATAATGAATCTTTTGGTCGAATTGCTTCAGCATCGTTTCGGATAAGCCGGTGTATTTCTGCCAGCGTTGATTAATTGGTGGAATGATGAACAAGACGTCGGTATGCAGCCGAGCAAATTGATCCAAACACAGCTGGAAGTCACTATACTCTGGCGATTGCAGGTAAGACAGGTTCTTTTGGAAATCCTTCAAATTCCCCGTCTTAATCTCCTGCTTCAACCCATGATTGTAGAACTTATCGCTGATCTGGAACGGGTTATTGCCCGTTGCTTGCTTCCCTAACTGACCGCCGAGTCGATCCAGCGCCGAATAGGAGTAATGAGTGGGTAACTTCTTGGCTTGCCGGTTGACACGACTCAAGTTCTGCGATGGTAAATTAATGCCGGAGAAGAATTGATCTTCCTGGGTCAACATGTTCTTTCTAGTTTGCAGATAGAACCGCTGATCCTTCGTCAATGATTTACCGGCCGCCACCCGTTGTAGTGCGGCATAGATGAAATGGTCGGACTTTGCGGCAGGCATCTGCAGGAGGCGCTTGGCAGCGTACTGATCAATTGCATCGTGCCGGTAGTGGGTCAACCACTCCGCCGTCTGTAATTGTGAGTAGTAGAAGCCAAAGGCATCCTTACGCGTCCCGCCCTTCACGAACCACTGTGGTGAAACGAAGAAGACCGCCTTCTTGTTCCGCAATTGCCCCTGGATATTTTGCATCACAAAGAATTGCGTTAACGACTGGGTTCCCCGCGCACCTAATAGAAATGGCCGGTAGTCTCGGTGATACTTTTGCGCCAAAACCGAGGGATGCATCGGATCGATTCGTGACCACTCCGATGACCCAAAGAATGGCACGTAACCGTCACTTAAGGCCGCTTCCTTGATGTGCTTACCACGTAAAACGTTGGGTGACAGCGACACCGCTGCCTGTCGTTCTCGGGTAGTACTGATGTGCTTGAACCCGAAAGTGACCGGCGAAGCGAGTACCGCAAAAACCAGAATAGCTGCGAGAATTAACGGACCGAAAATCCGTAGTAATCGCTTTGCCATTGGCTAAGCCAGGCTTTCCACTTTCGCAATGATTTTGTTGGGCGTGTCCCACTCTGACCGCTCAAATTCGGAAACGGGTACGTTAACACCCAGTTCGCTTTGCAGTGATAATAATAATTGAACAGAAGCCATGGAGTCCATGATGCCGCTGTCGAACAGATTGTCATCCATTGCGCCACTAACATCGTTACCCGTTAAATCGTTTAAAATGTCTAATACAGTTGCTTTGATATCCATTTTTATTTCCCCCTCGATGAAATACATCCTCTACTGCTTACTTCAAAAACCAAATTTTATCCAGAATCCCTGAGAAGATCAAGAAACTAAAGCAGACCAGGTTGGCCGTTAAGAAGATGGCAAAGATCTGCGTAAATTTATTATGCGGAACACTCTGCCGGTGCTTCTTCTTGTAACGTAACCAAGTATCGTTGATCACTAGCGCAACCCCGTGGAACAGGCCGTACGTGATGTAATACCAGGTCACCCCATGCCAGAATCCCATGATCAGCATGTTGATGATATACGTAACGTTGGCAGTCGTCGTTGGCTTCTTGAAGACCCTATGCTTCATGAACCAGAAGACCAGTCGCATGTAGATAAAGTCTCGGAACCAGAACGATAACGTAATGTGCCAACGATTCCAGAAATCCTTGATGTTCGGTGACCGCCAGGGTTGATTGAAGTTCATTGGCGTAGCGATTCCCATAATGTAGGACGTCCCCACGGCAAACAAACTATACCCGGCAAAGTCAAAGAACAAGTCTGCACTGTAACAGTACATGTAGCCGATAAGCGGCCACGAGATATCCAGGAAGCCACCGCGCGAGTGCATCGCCATCAGCTGCAACTTCGGCATCAAGATCGTCCCGAAATAGTACGCCAGGATAAACTTGTACATAAAGCCGACAAACAGGTAACGAATTCCCTTTTGCAGCATCCCCAGATACTTGTCACGATCCGGCACCGACCGATAATCGGCTTCAAATCGCCGATACCGGTCAATTGGACCAGAAGAGATGGTTGGGAAGAACAACATGAACTGTAAGAATGTCATGATGTTATAGTTCTTCAGCGTGCCATCCCGTGTTTCCATCATCGTCTGCACGGCTCTGAAGGTCAGGTAGCTGACCCCCAGAAATCCAATCAGTGAGGCCTGGCCGTTCTCGACAGCCGGCGTCACCTTGACGATGGTTAATGGTGCGATGGCGAGAATCACCATCAGGTAAAACAACGGCCCCGAATTATGGTTCCTCCGGTAAACGGCATACCCCCAGGTCAAGACCACCTCATACAAAATGTAGATTATCAAGGCCACCCCTTGGGTCCATTTAGAACCCCCAAAGGTTAAGACCAGAAAGAAGATTGACACTAACGTTTCGTAAAGGCGCGACCGTTTGCCGTACAGAAGACCAATCATCAGTGGCAATAACGCCACCCCCAACAAGGCGAAATACGTTGGGTTGCCGTACGGTTCAAAAGTCAACATTATTGATTGACCTCAGCAATAATAGATTTAATATCAACCTCGCCGTTGGGGGTCATCGGTAGGCTATCCTTGTACACAAAGCGTTGCGGAATCATATATTCCATCATGTCGCCACCTTGCAAATTATCCTTGATCGCCTTGGTCAGGTCTAACTCGCTGGCAAAATTATGACCACTCGGAACCACCCAAGCAATCAGTTGGCTGACCTTGTGATTCCGGTCATACCGCGGCACAGCAACACCGACCTGAATGTGGTCTTCCTGTGACAAGTAGTGGTTGACCTCCTCCAATTCGATTCGGTAACCGTGGAGCTTAATTTGGAAGTCGGTTCGCCCACGATACATAATCAGGCCATCCGCCATAGCCACACCCAGGTCACCGGACCGGTAAACGGTCTTACCGTTCAGGGTGACGAAGGCTTTAGCCGTCTTCTCTGGGTTATTCAGGTACCCTTTCGACATCGATGGACCACTGATTAAAATCTCGCCTTCAGTTCCTGCTGGTACCGGCTGCAGTTGGTCATCGACCACCGTGATCTCGGTATCACCCTTGGCATAACCAATGGGTAACCGTGGATAGTCGGCTAAGATTTCCGCCGTAATTTCCACCTGTGTCACCGCCACCGTAGTTTCCGTTGGCCCGTAAGTGTTGAAGATCCGAGCATCCGGGAACCGCTGGTGTAAATTCTGTGCCGTGGCGTGGGTCAATTCTTCCCCACAGAAGAGGAAGCGACTCAGGCGTGGATAATGTGCGGCATCAAAAGTGGGCTCCAACAAGCAAATGTCCATAAACGACGGCGTAGAGACCCAGACATCCAGATCCATTTGCGGTAGCGTCTCGAACAGTTGCTTGAAGTTATCCGTCACCGTCTTCGGCAACGCGACAAGTGTCCCACCACTGGCCAGCGTTGGACCCCAATCCATGACGGACAGGTCGAACGAATATGGCGCTTGCGACAACGTCCGCGGTGCGGTTGGCAACACGAAGTCGGCGCTCAGCATCCAGTTGACATAGCTTAACAAGTTCTTGTGTGAAATCTGCACACCCTTAGGTTTCCCCGTTGTTCCGGACGTGAAGATAATATAGTAGTTCTCGTCCCCACTCACGGCATGATCCACCTGGTAGTCCACCACGGGACTGCTGAAGATGGTCTGTAGGTTATCCGGTGTAAGTACCGGCGTCTCACCTAAAGTCGTGGGTAACGCGCTCACAGCGATAGCTGCGGCGGGTTGGGCAATTTCATTAATCGTGGTAATCCGCTCGAGTGGCGAATGTGTATCGATTGGCGCATAGGCGTGACCACTCTTGACGATTCCTAAGAAGGTCGCCATCATGTCAAACGTCTGGCCCCCATACACTAGGATGGGCGCGTGCACTGGTAACTGCATGGCATCCAAATGAGCGGCCAAAGCATCTGAGCGCTGTTTTAACTCACCGTACGTGTTCGTGTGCCCCAGATCATCGTAAGCGATACGATCCGGATCACTAGTGGCAAACTGATCAATCGCTGTGATCATGTTTTCTATCATTCTATATCCCCCCCGAAGAAATCATGGCTAATGGTTAGTTGACCCCGCAACTAAAACTCGTTGTAAATAAACGTCGAGTTATTCAAACCACTGTAACCATACAAATAAACCAAAATCATCAAAATCACAAAGTAAAACATGGTCCAGCCAATGAAGGCCACCACCGGCTGATGCCATAACGCCAGCCACTTTGCTCTCATGAAATTCACCCCCAAGTTTTGCTGGTCGATTCGTCCCCCAAACCAGCTTCCGTTCGCAGCCAATTCACCCGTATATTCCCCGACGAATCCAAGTGAATTGGTGAGGAGTTCCGCAGCCAAAGCCGCGCTCCCTATGTTTTGAGAGTATCATTGCCAAAACCGGATTGCAATTAACCTTACTCAAGCTTAAGCGTTTCTTTTGCAATTATAAAAATTCTTATATTTTGAGACAAATAAAAAGGCTGCCGAAATCTTCAGCAGCCTTGATAGATTAGCTATTTGAGCACGTTGGCCCGCAAGCTAATTTTCATTAAATTTATCGCGCATTTTGTTAAATAAGTTACCTTTGCCCGTACCTGTAACAGTCTCACCACTGGCCTTAGCAAAGTCGCGGAGTGCATCCCGTTGACCCTTGTTCAGGTTCTTTGGTGTCATGACCTTCACAGTGACGTGTTCATCACCATTACCATTACCACGTAGGCGCGGTGCACCCTTGCCCCGTAGCCGGAAAGTCGTCCCAGCTTGCGTACCGGCTGGCACCTTTAATTTAACATCACCGTGAACGGTCTTAACCGTCACATCATCCCCCAGCGTTGCCTGGACGAATGAAATTGGTTGGTCAAAGTAGATTTCCGTTCCGTCACGCCGGAAGTCCTTGCTTGGCGTCACTTGGAAAATAATGAACAGATCGCCGTAGCCACCGCCGTTTATGCCGGCTTCACCTTGACCCTGTAACCGCATTTGTTGACCGTCATCGACCCCAGCTGGGATGGAAACTTCAACTTCGTGCTGTTCTTCTTCGTGACCAGAGCCACCACAGGTTGGGCACTTTTCTTTGATTTCTTGACCCGTACCGTGGCAGACAGGACATGGTTGTTGACTCCGCATCCGACCCAGTGGCGTGTTGGTCTCCGTCGTGACGTAACCAGAACCGCCACATTGGTGACAGGTCACTGGTGAAGTCCCCGGCTTAGCACCGTTCCCACCACAGGTATGACATTGGGCTTCACGCGTATACTTGATCTTGGTCTTCTTCCCAAAGATAGCCTCTTCAAACTTCAAGTCCATCTGGTACTGCAGATCACGACCCGGACGTGGTGCGTTAGGATTGCGTTGACCGCCTCCGCCACCACCAAAGAATTGATTGAAGATGTCGTCGAAGCCGCCTCCGCCACCAAAACCGCCGAAGCCACCGCCGGCATTACCGCCGCCAAAGCCACCAAAGCCTTGAGGACCGTCGGCTGAACCGTACTGGTCGTAGTTAGCCCGTTTATCCTTATCACCTAAAACATCGTAAGCATCCTGAACCTCTTTAAACTTGTCCGCCGCGTCGGGGGCCTTGTTCAAATCTGGGTGATACTTCTTAGATAATTTCCGGTAGGCCTTTTTAATTTCATCTTGGCTGGCATCCTTTGAGACACCTAAAACGCCATATAAGTCCGATTGCGCCATCGTTTTCCTCCCAATCCATTCCGAAATTTTTCGCTACTAGTAAGAATAGCATACTCGAAACAAAAAGCCAAAGCCCCACGGACTCTGACTTTTTGCCATGACCATTTGCGATTAGACAATCAGTCTTTACTTCTTGTCCTTATCGTCGTCATCGTGAACTTCATGGAAGTCACCGTCAACGGTGTCGCCATCTTTACCGTCAGCCTTGGCACCATCGGCACCAGCAGCTTGGCCAGCAGCGCCCTTAGCGTCGCCTTGGGCTTGTTGTGCTTGTTGGTATAACTTAACGGAAAGGTCTTGGATGATCTTGTTCAAGTCATCCTTCTTAGCCTTCATGTCGTCCAGGTCGTTGGATTCTTGGGCCTTCTTTAAGGCGTCACGAGCATCTTCAGCCTTCTTGATTTCATCATCGGAGACCTTACCCTTAACGTCCTTCAGCGTCTTGTCGGTCTGGAAAAGTAATTGGTCGACTTCGTTCTTAGTGTCGACTTCTTCCTTACGCTTCTTGTCGGCAGCTTCGTTTTCCTTAGCTTCCTTCATCATCTTTTCAACTTCTTCGTCGGAAAGACCGCCGGAACTCTTGATGGTAATCTTCTGTTCCTTGTTAGTGCCCATATCCTTAGCGGAAACGTTAACGATCCCGTTCTTATCGATATCGAACGTCACTTGGATTTGAGGAACCCCACGAGGTGCGGCTGGAATATCAGCAAGTTGGAAGTTACCCAACGTCTTGTTGTCAGCAGCCATTGGCCGTTCACCTTGTAAGACGTGGATATCAACGGCTGGTTGGTTGTCAGCAGCGGTTGAGAAGACTTGGGACTTGCTGGTAGGAATCGTGGTGTTCCGGTCGATTAACTTGGTGAAGACCCCACCCATGGTTTCGATACCCAAGGATAATGGCGTAACATCAAGTAAAACAACGTCCTTCACATCACCGGTGATAACCCCACCTTGAACGGCGGCACCTAAAGCAACGGCTTCATCAGGGTTGATGGAGTGGTTAGATTCCTTACCCGTCCACTTTTCAACGGCTTCTTGAACGGCTGGAATCCGAGTAGATCCACCGTTTAAGATAACAACGTCAATGTCGCCAGCCTTTAAGTCGGCATCCTTCAACGCATTTTCAACAGGGATCCGGGTCTTTTCAACCAGGTCGGCCGTCAATTCGTTGAACTTAGCCCGGCTCAATGACTTTTCCAAGTGAAGTGGGCCGTTGTCACCAGCGGAAATAAATGGCAAGCTGATTTGTGCTTCGGTAACCCCAGAGAGGTCCTTCTTAGCCTTTTCAGCAGCATCCTTTAAACGTTGTAAAGCCATCTTATCCTTGGATAAGTCGACACCGTTTTCTTGCTTGAAGTCGGCGATCAACCAGTCCATGACCTTCTTATCAAAGTCATCCCCACCTAAGTGAGTATCACCGTTCGTTGAGAGAACATCAAAGACACCGTCACCTAAGTCCAGTACGGAAACATCAAAGGTCCCACCACCAAGGTCGTAAACCATGATTTTTTCGTCTTTGTCTTGCTTGTCCAAGCCGTAAGCTAAGGCAGCAGCCGTAGGTTCGTTGATGATCCGTTCAACGTTCAAGCCGGCAATCTTACCAGCATCTTTAGTGGCTTGACGTTGGGCATCGTTGAAGTAAGCTGGCACCGTGATAACGGCCTTTTCAACCGTGTCACCAATGTAGTCTTCAGCGAATGACTTCAAGTGTTGTAAGATCATTGCTGAGATTTGTTGTGGCGTGTAATCCTTGCCATCAACGGAAACTTTGTAACCTGCTTCACCCATGTGACTCTTGATGGATGAGATCGTGTTCGGGTTGGTAATTGCTTGCCGCTTGGCAACTTCACCGACTTGCGTTTCACCGTCTTTAAATGCAACAACTGATGGCGTCGTCCGAGCGCCTTCCTTGTTCGCAATAATCTTCGGGGTACTACCTTCAAGAACGGCAACGGCTGAGTTGGTCGTCCCTAAGTCAATTCCGATAATCTTGTTACTTGCCATCAAAAATTCCCTCTTTGTTAGTTTTTTTTAATTTGCTTTATTGTGCAACGACAACCATTGCTGGTCGCAGAACGCGATCTTTCAGTTGGTAACCCTTTTGGAGGACCTTGACGATCGTTTCGGCCGCTTGGCCATCCTCTGCGGGTACTGATTGAACCGCTTGATGCAACGTTGGGTCGAATGTCTTCCCAATGGCTTCAATCTCCGTGACGTGGTTTCGCTTCAGGGCGTCTTCCAAATGATCATAGGTCATCTGAACACCCTTCTTTAGCTGTTGCCCCGCCTCGTCCGCTGCTTCGACTGCTAGAGCGCGCTCCAAGTTATCGATTACGGGGAGCACGTCCTTAGCCAGTTGTTGGCCATCGTACTTGATAAGCGTTGCCTGTTCCTTTTGGAATCGCGCTTGCATGTTTTGGACTTCCGCCTCCGCACGTAAATACTTATCTTCAAAGTCACTGGCCTTGCGCTTGAGTTCATCGACTTCAGCCGCGGTCGCAACCTTCTTAAATAACTTTGGCTTCTTTGGTGCTGCCTTTTCGGCCGATTCAGTCTTTGAATCTGGCTTAGTCGTGGCGGCCTTTGCCGCAGTTTGGTCATCGGTGGACGCTTGTTGCTTGTCAGCCACGATAAAAACCCTCCCTTTCTTTACTCGTCATAAAACCGGTAGTAATCTAATAGTTTCTTCGCGAGCTCTTCACGAAACGCTCCAACGATACCGAGCATCCGAGAATATGGCATCCGCGTGGGTCCCAGAATCGCGATCATCCCCTGACCATGTTGGTCAACGTCATAGGTCGCCGTGATCAGGCTGAAGTTACGCAACGCATCGTTGGTCATTTCATTGCCGATACGCACGGAGATCTTATCGCTAGGTTGCCCCAGCACACTCGCGATGTCATCGGTCTTGTCGATCAATGAATACAAGGACTTCAGTGAGTCAACGTCGCTATCCTGAGAAAAGTTCAGTAGGTTGAGTCGCCCACCAACGTAGAACCGCTCCTGAGCGGCCCGCGTCAGCACATCGCCAAAGATATCCAAGAATCCCTGTGGACTCTGAAGATAGTGTGCGATCTTTGCGGGAATATCAGCCTGCAACTTCCGTAAGACTTCCGGTAAAGTCAGTCCCACCAGTTGGTCATTAATCAAGCGAACCACAGCTTCAAGCTGCTCACCATCAACGTCTCCGGCCACGTCAAACGTCTGGTTCTCCACATCACCACTATCGGTGACGAGAATGGCCATGATTTGCCGTTTGCCTAAAGGCACTAACCGAAAACCACTGAGGCGACTATCCTTTAATTCCGGCTTCAACGTGAACGCCGTGTAACTCGTCAGGTTAGACAGGATCGTCGCGGATTGCGAAATGATTTCGTCAATCTTATGAAAATCGCCACCTAGTGATGACTGAATCACATCGATATCGTTGGGCCGTAATGGATCGGGCTTAACCAGATGATCAACGTAATACCGGTAGCCTTCGACCGAAGGAATTCGGCCGGAAGATGAGTGGGTCTTCTTAATCAGGCCCTGCTCTTCTAAGGCTGCCATCTCGTTACGAATTGTCGCTGAGCTTACGTGGATGGGTAACTGCTTGGCTAATGCCTTGGACCCCACCGGAACACCGGTATTGGTGAAGTCGCGGACAACGGCTCGCAGAATCATCATTTGTCTTTCTGAAAGCATCACAATCACCCCTTTTTTAGCACTCAAACTAATCAAGTGCTAAGACACATATATAATGTAGCAAAACCGGGTTTTGAAGTCAAGAAATCTGGCAGGATTTTTAGCAATCTCTGCAATTAAGTGCTAATTTTTTGGCTTGGCTGTGATGATTGCTTGTAATTCCGCCTGCGGCTGCCAAGGGTTCTGCCTGCTGTGGGGACCGGTGAAAGCCGAAGAACGTCTTTCACCTCGACTTTAAGCCGCGAAATCCACGCGTCTTAAAGCTCGTCCCGCGCTGTAGTCTGACCAAAAACGTCAGACAACACCGCCGTCACGGCCGGCGCCACCCTTGTCCTCCTCCGGCTACGATTGTCGGTGCTATCCACCCATCGGCTGAAAAAATTCAAGCTTTCCTTTACCATCAACTGGTCGTTCACTGCCTACAAGCCGAATTTCAGCTACAATAAACGGGTCTTTTACCTCAAGATACCTGCTAACCAGTCCTCAGCATATCAAAAATTACCCGACTTGCAATTATCTTCTCAAAACAAAAGAGCCCAGATAAAATTATCCGAGCTCTTTATTTATGCTGTAATTAATGGTCTAATCCGCGGCGACCTGAGAGAAATAATCTCTAGTGGCCGTCTCGTCTTTCTTGAGTTGGACGATCAGCCCCTCTGCAGAGTCAAACTTAACTTGTCCCCGCAAACGGTGATGCCACTCAACTTCAACGTTTTCGCCGTAGAGATTCCCCTGATAATCCAGGAGATTCATCTCCACCGTGATTGGCCGGTTATCGCCGAAGGTATCGTTACGGCCCACGGAGATCATGCCGGGATACCAAATGGCCCCAACCTTCAATCGTGCCGTGTAGACCCCAATGCCTGGTAACCATTCATTCTCCGGTGTCAGGACGTTGGCGGTTGGATAGCCGATAGTCCGGCCCCGCGCCTCACCGTGGACAACGACCCCTGTCAACCGGTAAAGATAACCCAAGAGGTCATTAGCCGTATCGACATCACCCGCCTTCATGGCCGAGCGAATCCGCGTCGAACTGATTTTCTCCTGACCACCAGTTTCCTTAGCGACCGTTTCCACCTCAAAACGTCCCTGCGCATAGGCTGGCAACAGATCCATCGTGGCCACGTCTTTCTTACCATAGGTGTGGTCAAAGCCAGCCACCGCCGTCACCGTGTGGAACGCCACCAAGTAATTGTCGACGAACTCCTGAGGTTTCTGGGCAGCAAACTCGCCCGTATAACTGACTAGAAAGACCCGATCTACGCCCATCCGGTCAAACTGTTGGAGCTTACGTTCGGGCGTACTTAGATATTTGCGATCATCACCCTCTAACGGCCGGTAAACCAGCGATGGATGATGATCATAGGTTAACACCGCCAGTTTGACGTGTTTGGCCGCAGCGAGTGCCTTAGCCCGCCTAATGACCGCCTGGTGCCCCCGGTGGACACCATCAAAGAATCCCATGGCCAAAACGACCGGATCTGCTGGAATCTGACGGGGGTCCAACGGGTGATGTATGCGAATAACTTCCATTACGAGACGCCTCTTTCTTAACGCTTAATTCACCGTAAACATTTTCAACGGCTTATATTGCTTTTTTTCGGGAAGGTACTGGTACAGACACTTCGTCTGGTCCTGATAAGTCAGAGCCACGACGGGAGCCGTACTACCGACCTGTTCTTCATCCAGGAAGACGCCATTCTTTACGAGGCCCCAGAGCCGCTCTGACAACGCCACGTGCGGGTAATCTCGCAAGGCGTAGTCGATTGGTCGAAGAATCTCGGAAAGGTCCTCAGCGGCCATCGCAGCGGCCACCTGGTCCAACGTCACCGTCTGGTCCAGGTCGAAACCACCACTCTTGAGCCGTGTCAACGAGGCCATCACTGCCGGTACGCCCAGCTGCCGACCAAGATCAACAGCGAGAGTCCGCACGTAGGTTCCTTTGGAGCAGGCAATCTCAAACGCAATCGTCTGGGTGCCCTGTTCAGCATCGAACTGGCCATCGTCGACCAGATCAAAGGCGGACACGGTAATCGTCCGCGTTGGCCGCTCAACCGTTTCCCCAGCTCGTGCGTACTCATAGAGCCGTCGACCGTTCACTTTCACTGCCGAAAACATCGGTGGTGTCTGCTGGATGGTACCAGTCAACGCTGCAGCTGCTTGAAGCAGTTTAGCGCGATCAAACGGTGTTGTCAAAGGCTGACGGTCAATGACCTCACCGTCTAAATCCTCCGTAGTCGTTGCCAGACCTAGCGTAACCGTGCCCTTGTAGACCTTTCCAGAGGCCATGAGGTAGGGCACAACCTTTGTCGCACTCCCAATACAGATGGGTAGGACCCCATCCACACTCGGGTCTAACGTACCACTATGGCCGACCTTCTTCGTATGCAGAATATGGCGCAACTTCGCCACACAGTCAAAACTCGTGAGGCCGCGTTCCTTATAAAGCGGGATAATCCCATCCATCTTCGTTTCCTCCGTTTCGCGTTGCAAAACTTAGTCGTATCCAACCACCTGCGACGGCCAGAGATTCCGGCGTCTGTGGGGACCGCCTGCGGCCTGAGAAGCGGTCCTGCGGCTCGGTTTGAAGCCCGACACAAACCGTCAGTCTCCAAACACGTCCCACGCTGTAAGCTGATTCTCAGCTAACACCGTCGTCACAGCTACCTCCACCTCTGGCCGCCTCCGGTTACAACTATATCTTTGCCAATAAAATTGATTCTAATATCGTCAAGACGTCAGTACTCACCTACACTAGTTGATTGCATACTAAATGATGGCATATTCGGTCTCTAATTAAATCGTCAAACCGAAAATACTGGTGCCACCGGCGAATGCTGCCAGTACCATAGCCGAAGGATGCCAGAGATGGCGCCAGCCGTGGTTGTCAGATAAATTGGCGCGTTGGCCAATTTATCTGACAGGACGATTTGAAGATTCGTTGCCTTTTACGAAGCTTCAAGTCGAGGAGCAAGACCGCTCTTTGGCTTGCTCCGGTCCACACAGCGGCAGAATCTCTGGCAGCCGCAGGCGTCTTGCTGCCAGCATTCGCCGGTAGTACGAAAAAGAGGCGCTGATCCGCTTGGACCAACGCCTCCCTCAAACACCGTGAGCAACTACTCGCGGCGGTGTAGATCATTCAGCAGTTCATCGATATGACTTCCGTAACGCACGGAAGAGTCCTGTTCAAAGTTCAACTCAGGCGTCTTGTAGATGCTCAAGCGTGAACCCAGTTCAGACCGAATCAGACCCGTAGCCTTGTTCAGACCTTGTTGTGTCTTTTCCGCTGAAGAAGCCTTGTCCGATAAAATACTGTAGTAAATCGTTGCCTGCTGCAAGTCACCTGTGACTTCCACGCCGGTAACAGTGACGCCCTCGACCCGGGGATCGCGGACACGTTTTAGGAGAATATCCGTAACTTCCCGCTGGATTTCTTGTTCCAACCGGCCAACTCGATATTGTGCCATGACGTTTGCCTCCGATTTTTATTTAACGGGAACTTCCTTCATGATGTAGGCTTCGATCACATCGTCCACCTTAATATCATTGAAGTTCTCGATAGTTAATCCTAATTCATAACCCATCTTAACTTGCTTGACGTCGTCCTTGAAACGCTTCAAGCTACCAAGCTTACCTTCGTAGATGACCACGCCGTCACGGATTAACCGGACGTCGGCGTCAGCCGTTACGTAACCTTCAGTAACCATCCCACCGACGATCGTGCCGACCTTAGAAGCATGGAAGATGTTCTTAACTTCGATTTGGCCAGTAACTTCTTCTTCGTAGGTAGGTTCCAGCATCCCCTTCATCGCCGTTTCGATTTCATCGATGGCGTTGTAGATGACGTTGTGTAAGCGAATATCGACCTTGTCGCTATCGGCTTGGGCCCGTGCTTGTGGCGTAGGCCGCACGTTGAACCCAATGATGATCGCGTCTGAGGCTTCGGCCAAGGTCACATCACTTTCGTTAATGGCACCCACGGCGGAGTGAATGATGTTAACCCGCACACCGGAGACATCGATCTTCTGTAAGCTACCTGCCAAGGCTTCAACGGAACCTTGAACGTCAGCCTTGATGATCACGTCAACTTCCTTCATTTCGCCTTCCTTGAGGGAGTCGAAGAGGTTGTCCAACGTGACGTGACTGGTGTTCTTACGTTCTTGAACCAAGGCTTCCTTAGCCCGTTCTTCACCAGCGGCCCGGGCCGTCTTTTCGTCGTCAAAGACCACGAAACGATCCCCAGCTTCTGGCACGTCGCTCAACCCAGTGATTTCAACTGGCGTTGATGGCTTGGCTTCCTTGATCCGACGGCCACGTTCGTTGGTCATCGTCCGAACCTTACCAAAGGTATTCCCAACAACGATTGGGTCACCTACACGTAACGTCCCTTGTTGAACCAGCAAGGAGGCAACGGAACCACGACCTTGGTCCAAACTAGCTTCGATGACGGAACCAACCCCGTTTTGTTCTGGGTTAGCCTTTAATTCCAACACTTCGGATTGCAGGAGAATCATGTCGAGCAATTCGTCGATGTTCTTCCCAAACTTCGCAGAAATCTCAACGAAGATGGTATCGCCACCCCAGTCTTCAGGAATCAATTCGTATTCCGTCAATTGTTCCATGACGTGGTTCGGGTTAGCACCTGGCTTATCAATCTTGTTGACAGCCACGATGATTGGCGTCCCAGCAGCCTTCGCATGGTGAATGGCTTCGATGGTTTGTGGCATCACACCATCATCTGCGGCAACCACTAAGACCGTGATATCGGTAATCTCAGCACCACGGGCCCGCATTTCAGTAAAGGCCGCATGTCCTGGGGTATCCAAGAAGGTAATAGACTTGTCGTTGTAGTGAACTTGGTAGGCACCAATGGCCTGCGTGATCCCACCGGCTTCACCCTCGGTAATGTGAGAGTGACGCAAGTGATCCAACAACGTCGTCTTCCCGTGGTCAACGTGTCCCATGATGGTCACGACCGGTGCCCGGGTCTCCAAATGATCCGTGTTGGCCATTTCAGCATCGAAGAACTTGTCGAGGTCGGTCACGTCAACTTGAACCTTTTCTTGTGCTTGAATGCCATAGTCATCGGCTAAGATTTCGATGGTGTCCTTGTCCAAGGATTGGTTCTGGTTAACCATAACGCCCAACATGAAGAGCTTCTTCACGATTTCGGCTGAAGAACGGTGCAAGATCTTGGCTAAGTCCTGGGCGTTCATGCCGTCCGTATAGACTAATACATCTGGTAATGCCTTGTTCTTCCGTTCTGGTGCACCCTTGTGCTGATTGGTGTCTTTGATCCGTTGGTTCTTCTTGTAGCGGTTATTATTGTTATTATTACGGCGGCGATTGTTGCGGTTGTTCCGGTTATTCCGGCCCCCACGACTGTTTCCGTTGCTGCTACCACGCCGGCCATTGCTATTATTTGTATTATTATTCAAGCTTCCACCAAATCTGCCGGTCCCGGAATTGTGTTGCTCAGTGTGGTTACTTCCGGACTGGCCATTATTATTTTTATTATTGTTATTGTTCGTACGTTGTTGGTTACGATTATTGCTGTTGCCGCTATTGGACCGTTGGTTAGAGGTGCGACTGCCGCCGTTAGCCGACTGGTTTCCACCATTGTTGCTGTGGTTACCGTTGTTGGTTGGACGGTTGCCCCCATTTGACCGGTTACCATTCCCCTGCGAAGCAGGTTTGTGGCTGGTGGTCTTGGGGTGATCACTCTTCTGACTAGCAGGCCGGGCCGCTTGCATCGTTGCAGGTTGCTTGGCAGGCTTGACACTCGGTGTCGTTGCCTTGCCAGCAGACTTCTTGCTAAATGCTTCGCGGAGCTGACGTTCTTCGTTCTCGCCGAGCGTTGACATGTGGTTTTTCACCGGAAAGCCCTTTGATTCGGCTTTCGCAATGATCTGTTTACTGGAGACATTAATTTCTTTGGCGAGTTCATAAATTCGCTTTTTCCCCATATCTTCACACTCCTTTGTATTCTGCCGATCACGAGAACGTCAGGCGGCTACTTAGCAAGTAATTGTTGTAACTTCCGGACGAAACCCGGATCGGTGATTGCGATGACCGTGCGCGCTGACCCAATGGCCGTGCTCAACTGGTCTTTCGTAAAGTCCTCGTTTAATTGGACGTTATAGCTCGCCGTCTTATCACGAAACTGCTTCTGACTGGTCTTGCCGGCATCACTAGCCATTAAAACCATCTTAGCTGAGCCGTCTCTGACTGCTGCCATAACGAAGGATTCGCCGGTGGTCAGTTTACCTGCCCGCCGAACCAATCCTAAAAGTTGTAAAGCGCGCTCGGGATTAGTCATTGTCGAATAATTCCCGCCGTGCTTGCTGATGATCCACGTAAGCAATTAAGTCATCGTAGAAGTCATCCGGAACCTTCACGCCAAAGACGTGATCGAAGGTCCGTTCCTTCTTAGCCCGCTTTGCAATGTCCACATCTAAAGCAATGTAGGCACCACGACCGGATTGTTTACCGGTAGGGTCAACGCTAACTTCCTGTTCCTGGTTGCGAACAACCCGAACCAGTTGCTTCTTAGGCGCCATTTCCCCAGTCACAATATCCTTGCGCATAGGGACTTTCCGTTGTTTCATGGGACCAAACCTCCTTTAGATGGGTACTATTCAGCTGACGAAGAATCGTCAGTGGTTGACTCACTAGCTGCTGAATCTGTGGCGTCATCATCGTTAGCAGCTACATCGGTCGCGTCGTCAGCAACTTCATCGCTAACTGGTGCGTCTTCCGTCACTGGGGCATCGTCAACAGACGTATCTGTGTCGGTGTCATCAGTGGCAACGGGCGCATCATCGTCAGCTGCTGGTTGTGCATCAGCAGTCTGATCAGCTTCCATTATAGCAGATGCTTCGGATTCTGATTTAATATCGATCTTATAACCGGTCAACTTAGCGGCTAACCGGGCATTTTGACCCCGCTTACCGATGGCCAGAGACAGTTGATAGTCTGGCACGATGACTTGGCAAGCCCGTTCGTTGTTTGGATCAAAGATGACATCCAGAACTTCGGCAGGGTTCAGGGCGTTGGCGATAAATTTGGCTTCGTCATCCGTCCACTCCACGATATCCATGTTTTCACCGCCAAGTTCATTGACGATGGTTTGGACCCGTTGCCCACGAGGACCAACACTGGTCCCAACGGGGTCAATGTCAGGGTTGTTCGAACGAACAGCCACCTTGGCCCGGTCGCCGGCTTCACGAGCGATTGCCATGATTTCAACGGTCCCATCAAAGATTTCAGGCACTTCTTGTTCGAACAAACGCTTTAATAAGTCAGCGTGCGTCCGGCTAACGAAGACCTGAGGCCCCTTGGTGGCATTTTCGACCCGGGTCACGTAGACCTTGATCCGGTCATGAATCCGGTACGTTTCGTTAGGCATTTGGTCTTGGTGGCCCATAACGGCTTCAACCTTACCTAAACTCACGTAAACGAAACGGGAATCTTGGCGTTCAACTTCACCGGTAATGATTTCATTCTCATACTGGCTGTATTGATCGTAGATGATGTTCCGTTCGGCTTCACGAACCCGTTGCAAGATGACTTGCTTAGCGGTTTGCGCGGCGATCCGACCAAAGTTCTTGGGGGTCACTTCAAACTTAATGTCATCACCAATTTCGTAACCCTTGCTGATGGCCAAGGCGTCATCCAAACTAACTTCCAGACGTGAATCGTAGACTTGGTCAACGACCTTCTTCACGGCAAAGACGTGGATATCACCCTTCTTTTGGTCGAACTGAACTTCAACGTTTTGGGCTTGGTCGTAGTTCCGCTTGTAAGCAGAAACTAAGGCCGCTTCCAAGGCGTCGATAACGACTGATTTCTGGATACCCTTCTCCGTCTCAAGGACGTCAAGGGCACCTAATAATTCTTTACTCATGTTGTGTTTCGCTCCTTATTTAGTTAGAACTTGATGGCTAACCGGGCTTGGGCAATCGCATCGCGTGGAATGGTCAACGTCTTGATACGTCCCTTTAAATTAACGGTTAAATCCAAGGCATCGTCACGTAATTCTTCCAACGTACCTTCGTAAACCTTACTTTGACCAATCTTTTGATATAGGGAAACGTGGATATACTCACCCACGGCCCGTTCAAAATCTTCCGGCTTCTTCAGTGGCCGTTCTGCACCAGGTGAAGAAACTTCGAGGAAGTAGGCTTGGGGAATGGGATCTGGATCGATCGCGTCCAGCTGTTCGGACAACTCATCACTCACCATCGCACATTCTTCAATGTTAATACCACCGGGCTTGTCAATGTAGACCCGCAGGTACCAGCCTTTACCTTCCTTGACAAATTCAACGTCAACTAATTCAAACTGATGATGCGCCACGATTGGCCGGGCCAGGTCCGTCACGGTCTCAACGACTGTACTCAAAGAATTCCGCCTCCTACATTTTTCCATTAAAAAGAGTGAGCATGGACTGCTCACTCATTTAAAAAACGAGTTTAACTACAAAGCCTACTTTACTACAGTTCACGCGGGATTGCAACCATTGTGCCAGCTACTGTTCGCAGGTGAACAGTAGCAAAATGAATCCCGCAATCGTAATGAATTCAAAAACCAATAAGTTTAACCGATTCAATGCCATTTCCTTTAAGCTAATCGCCTTAATTACGGTCAAAATGAATGCAATTAGGAAGTAGCCAATGACGACTGCCAAGAATGGCACCGCCGCGACAGTTGATACCAAGCCAAACAACACATAGCCTAAACCAATCAAACAATAGCCTGCCAGAAACATCCAACCGTCTGGTAATCGTGCAAACCGCTGTAGCATGGTGAACACCCGCTTTCGTTAAAGTTTAGTAATGGTTCTCTGATTCCTCACCATTATTGTACCATAATTTAACGATTTTGTAAGCGCTTACCACGTTATTAATCCTGATAAAAGCGGGTTTAACGTTGTGTTAGTTCACCGGCGTTCTTAATTGAGCAATTGAATTGCAGACTGTCGCCTGCAGCTGCCAAGGATTTTGAAATTTCGAAGACTGTCTACCGGCTTTCTCTGGCTAAACTAGGCTTCACTCTGGCTCTATTCACTAATTTCCTCTCAAAAAGGATTTACAGATTCTTCACCCTCCACAACAACTTCAAAGCTAAAACGAATTTTCAATTAATTACCAAAAGAATGAGACAGATTTCCTCATAATTACATTAGTAGTAAGTAAGGGACTACCATTCGCTGCGCACGGATAATCATAACAAAAGGCCCATCACCCAGCCATTTGGCTACAGTGATGGACCTCATATTAACATTTACTAACAAAGTATATCTCTCAGTTAAACGGCCCACACTTGATGTCACCATCAACCTTGGGCTATCCAATTTAACCGGCCCGGAAGCATTATCTCAGTGCCAACTTGTAGTCCAACTACACATGAGACTTGATGTCATTGCAATTGTGTGGGGTGACACCATGTAAGCCGTGAGGGCGGTGTAAATCAACCCAGCTGTGGGAATTCTCTTGGCGGCTATGCCGCTTAGAGAATTGGTGCCTTTGAAACTCGGCTCTCAGAGGTTCAAAGGCAAGTCCAGAGACCGCTTCTCGGCTCTGGACGCCCGCCCTCAGCGTTCCAGTTGATTTACACCGCCCGGTAAGGCGCACCTCGCGCTCCAACAATTGCGACTTACATCATGTCGTCGAATAAGCTGAGTTGGTTCTCGTCTGGTAACCCAGCAAGCACACCGTTTTCCGTCATGAAGTCGATCAAGGTCTTCGAGACTTTCCCCCGTTTAGCGAGGTCTTCCTTGGAAATGAATGGCCGGTCGTTTCGAGCCGCCACAATCTGCTTGGCTACGTTCAACCCCAGTCCGGGAGCCGCCTTGAATGGCGCAATCAGCGTATTACCGTCGATGATCCACTCCGCAGCATCAGACTTTTCGAGGTCAATCATCTTGAATTCGTAGCCCCGTTCCAACATTTCGTTGGCGAGTTCGAGCACCGTCAGGAGGTTCTTATCCTTGGTAGAAGCGTCCATCCCCTGGTCGTTGATGGCCTTCATGGCCGCCTTAACCGCGGATTTCCCCTGTGACATAGCTACGACATCGAAGTCATCAGCCCGCACGGAGAAGTACGCTGCATAGTAGATAATTGGGAAGTAGACCTTGAAGTAGGCCACCCGCAATGCCATTAGCACGTAGGCAGCGGCATGGGCCCGTGGGAACATGTACTTGATCTTCAGACACGAGTCAATGTACCAGTCGGGACAGTCCGTTGCCTTCATCTTTTCCTGCCATTCGTCCGGGATTCCCCGGCCCTTCCGCACGTGTTCCATGACCTGGAAGGACGTTTCGGAATCGAGACCGAAGTTGATCAAGTCGGTCATGATGTTATCACGACACCCAATCACGTTGGCGATGGTGGCGGTTCCGGCCTTAATCAACTCTTCGGCGTTCCCCAACCACACATCGGTCCCGTGAGACAGGCCGGAAATCTGGAGTAGTTGCGAGTAGTTCTTCGGGTGCGTTTCTTCCAGCATCCCCCGGACAAAGCGCGTCCCGAATTCGGGCACACCCAGCGTCCCCGTCTTGGACTGAATCTGTTCCGGCGTAACGCCCAGTGAATCCGTCCCGGAGAACAGTGCCATGACGCCCGGATCATCCATTGGAATGGTCTGCGGGTCGACCCCGGACAAATCTTGTAGCGTCCGGATCATGGTTGGATCATCATGTCCCAGAATATCAATCTTTAAAATATTATCGTGAATCGAATGGAAATCAAAGTGGGTCGTTTGCCAAGCGGCGTTTTGGTCATCGGCTGGGTACTGGATCGGCGTAAAGTCGTAAATATCCATGTAATCCGGCACAACAATAATCCCAGCCGGATGTTGTCCGGTGGTCCGTTTGACCCCAGTCGCGCCCTTAGCCAAGCGATCGATTTCGGCACCTCTAAAGGTCTGTTCCGTGTCCCGTTCGTAGGCCTTCACGTAACCGTAAGCCGTCTTGTCGGCAACCGTCCCAATCGTTCCGGCCCGATACACGTTTTTCTCGCCGAACAACACCTTAGTGTAGTTATGGGCGATTGGTTGGTAGTCCCCGGAGAAGTTCAAATCAATATCGGGAACCTTGTTTCCCTTGAACCCTAAGAAGGTTTCGAACGGAATGTTATGACCGTCACCGATCATCAACGTGCCACACTTCGGGCAGTTCTTTTCCGGTAAATCGTAACCGGAACTGTATTCACCCTTAGTGTAGAACTTGGAATACTGACAGTTCGGACACCGATAATGCGGCGGCAACGGATTCACTTCGGTAATTCCGGTGAACGTTGCGACCACACTGGACCCAACGGACCCCCGGGACCCAACTAAGTAGCCGTCCTTGTTGGACTTGGCTACCAGTCGTTGGGCAATCAGGTAGATCACGGAGAACCCGTTCCCAATGATCGACTTCAACTCCCGGTCAACTCGGTGTTGCACCAATTCCGGTAGTGGGTTACCGTACCACGCGTGCGCAGTGTCCATGGTCCGTTGGCGAATTTCGTCCTCGGCCCCTTCCATCCGCGGCGTGTACAGCTTGTCCTTTAACGGGTGAACCTCATCAACGTCGTTCGCAATCTTCTGCGTATTGGTGACCACGATTTCCTTGGCCGTATCTTCGCCCAGATAGGCGAAATCGTCCAGCATCTCGTTGGTCGTCATGAAGTGCGCATCGGGTAACTCCTGACGGTTGAGTGGGTTGGCCCCACCTTGTGAGTGAATCAAAATTTTGCGGTAAATATAGTCCTCGGGGTTCAGGTAGTGCACATCCCCGGTAGCGACGACCGGCTTGTTTAAATCATGACCGAGTTGAACCATATTGCCCACGATCTCTTCCAAATTGGACTCGTCGGCAATCAGCCCCGAGTCAATCAACGGCTGGTAGGCCGCCTTAGGCTGAACTTCGAGATAGTCGTAGTACTTGGCCTTCGCCGCAGCTTCGACCTGACCCTTTTGCATCATCGCGGTGAAGACTTCACCGGATGAACAGGCCGATCCAACGATAATTCCCTCCCGATAGTGGTCGAGCACACTCCGGGGCACCCGTGGTACCCGATAGAAATAATCCACGTTGGAAGCCGAGACCAATTTGAACATGTTTTTCAAGCCGGCCTGCGTCTTCGCAATCAGAATGGCATGGCTCGGCCGCGCGTGTTTATACGCATCGTTATCGGTCATATGGTCATTGAGTTGGTCGTGATACTGAATGTCATAGCGGTCCTCAGCGTCCTTTAAGAACAGATAATTCAAGTGACCCGTGGACTCGGCATCGTAGACGGCCCGGTGATGGTGCTCCAGGCTGACGTGGAACCGCTTAGCCAACGTATTCAACCGGTAGCTCTTCAACGTTGGGTACAGGAAGCGCGCCAACGTCAAGGTATCGATGATTGGATTGCTGATTTCTGACATCCCGTGACGCTTGTAGCCGGTGTTCATGAACCCCACATCGAAGGTCACGTTATGCCCAACGATAATCGCATCGCCACAGAATTCGCGGAAGAGCTTGAAGACTTCTTCCTCGGACTTGGACCCCGCCACCATATCATCGGTGATACTGGTCAAATTCGTCGTCTGTTCGGACAACGGGAATCCGGGATCGATGAACTCTTCAAACTGTGCAATGACGTTCTTGTGCTCCATCTTAACGGCGGATAGTTCGATCACCTTGTCGTAGATGGCAGACAGTCCAGTGGTTTCCACGTCAAATACAACGTACGTGGCGCCATCTAGTGGCACGTGAGCGCTGTTGTAACCGATCGGCACCCCGTCGTCCACGAGGTTTGCTTCGACCCCGTAGAGCATCTTGATACCCGCCTTGGCTCCCGCGTTAAATGCCGCTGGGAACCCCTGAAGGTCAGAGTGATCCGTAATGGCTAGTGCGGGCATCCCCCACTTTTTTGCCTGATTGACGTAATCTCCGATTGGGTTGGTTGCGTCCATCTGACTCATCGTGGTGTGCAAATGCAGCTCGACCCGCTTTTGGTCGGCTGGTGCCGTGTCTTGCCGACTAGCGTGCTTGACCTCGTTAATGTCGTAGGCGTTCAGAGCCAGGTCACGCATGAAGCTATCCTCTTGGACGCTCCCACGGACCTTAACCCAGCTACCTTCTTCAACCCCGGCAAATTGGGCCTCGTCTTCGGCACCGCGCGAGAACTTCTTCACGACGATGGAAGATGTGTAGTCGGTGATCTTAATCGTCAACAGTTGCCGACCGGAACGTAACTTCCGAACTTCCTTGTCGAAAATGTACCCTTCAACAATGACCGATCGCTCTTCTTGGGTGATATCGACCATTCGCATCGTCGGTTGATCGCCCTTAATGGCTTTCCCAATCTGGGTCGGACCGCTGGCGGCTTGAACGTCACCATTACTTTGACTGGCACGTTTTTGGTTGGCCTTTTCAATCGCCACAGCCGCCTGTTGGGCTAACTGAGCGTCGGTCTTTTCCTGTCGTGCTTTGAATTCGTCGATCTTGGCTTGTGACTTGGATTCATCGACCATCACGTGGATGTTAAATTTCGGAAAACCGGCCTGGCGGTAGGTATCCTCAATGGGACCCAACGCCTGATTGGCCAAGAAGTTCTTCACAACTTCATTTTGAGCGTATAACAGGACCCGGCCATCCGGATCGAGCTGGGGCACTTGAGATTGACAGAGTTCCTGAACCAGATTACTGGTCAAGCCACTGTTCTTCACGACCCATTCCCAATAATCACCCACTAGGCGGTTAGTCAATTCGGGCTGATCAACCTCGATGCTAGCCTCCACCGTCGCAATCTCCCGAAATGCAATCTGAAGGTGATTGTGAAATTCCACAAAGGCTGTCAGGGGTAAAATACTAGGCATTTTAAGGAAAAAGTGCCAGCGCCGTGACTGTTCGTGAACGGTCAACCGGTCGATCGTGGCCGTTTGGTAGTACGGCTGGTCGGCCGCACCGGACAAATCTAGTTGTTGTAATAATTTTTCAAATAATGCATGGCGATCTTCGTCCACAAGCGAACTCCTTTCACACTGTCTGAATCTCTTCTTACTTCTACTTCTTCATTGGTTACTGATGGTTAAAAATTGTCGCCTGCGGCTGCCAGGGATTCTGCCGCTGTGGGGACCGCCTGCAGCCAAAGATCGGGCTTCCGGCTCGGTTTGAAACCTCGCCAAGTTCAGCCGAGTTTCCAAACGCGTCCCGCGCTGTAAGCCCGGGAAAACACAACCGCCCGGGCTAACACCGCCGTCACAGCCGGCGCCATCCCTGGCCTCCTCCGGCTAGGCTTGCTCTTAACCATGACATTAATCCAATGAACATTCATTCTATCATCTGAAACAGCAATCAAAAATTTTGATTAATTTGAAAACACGGGACCCAATTCGCTAGCCAAAATTCAACTCAATTTGAGTCCGACACTAGTCACCAGTAAAGTATCAGCCAGCTGCTGGTCTTGACCCGACCACTAGTAGCCTAAAACAACGACCAGTCTTAGCCGAAGGCTGTCAGAAGCGTAGCCGGCCGTGCCGATGGCGTTAGGACGGGCGCTTGTTTCTCCCCGTTCTTACGCCATGGGACGAGCTTGGAAACTCGCGGCTTTCAGCGAGGTTTCAAGTCGAGGTGAAATACCGCTTCTCAGGATTTCACCGGTCCCCACAGCAGGCGGAGCTCCTGACAGCCACAGGCGAACATGCCCGCGTTGTTTTAAGCTAAAAGACTAAAAAGACCAGCTGCTAGCTGGTCTTTCGGTAAGCTAGTCGATGTCTTTAAAGAGAATTTCCACAGTACTTGCGACTTCATCCTTAATAACTTCGACCGTTTCACCAGTCTTTCTGATCTTGATCTCAACGATGCCTTCGCCGGCCTTCTTACCAATGGTGATGCGGACCGGAATCCCCATCAAATCGGAATCAGCAAACTTCACACCGGGACGTTCCTTCCGGTCATCAGTCAGCACCCGGTAACCCTTGGCCGTTAACTGTTCTTCCAGTTCAGTGGTCAGGTTGGCTTGGTCTTCCTTCTTCAGGTTGACGGGAACCAAGTGAATATCAAATGGTGCGATGTTCCGTGGCCAAACCAGACCATTTTCATCAGCTTGTTGTTCAGCAATCGCGGACAGCAAACGACTCACACCAATACCGTAAGATCCCATGACAACGGGCTTTTGACGGCCACCTTCGTCCAGAACAGTTGCGCCCAAAGCATCGGAGTAACGCGTCCCCAACTTGAAAATGTGGCCAATTTCGATACCCTTGGTGAACTTCAGCACGCCGGCACCATCTGGCGACAAATCACCAGGTTGGACTTCACGGAAATCGGCATAGTCGTCGACCCGGAAATCACGGCCTGCATTAGCGTTGATGTAATGGTGACCATCTTCATCGGCACCCACGGTCACGTTGACCATGTCACCCACGTATTGGTCGGCCAAGATTTTAACATCTTCACCCACACCAACGGGACCCAGAGAACCAAAGTTGGCGCCCAGGAACTGCTTAGCTTGGTCTGGCGTTGCGGGGTCTAAGAAGTCCGCATTCAAGTAGTTCTTCAGCTTTGTTTCGTTGACTGCGTGATCACCACGAACCAGCACCATTACGGGTTGCTCCTTGTTGGCCACGTAGAGCATACTCTTGATCAACGTTGTGGGCTTCACGTCTAAGAACTTGGCGACTTCATCAATCGTTTTGGCCCCCGGCGTCGCTACTTTTTCCATTTCTTCTGGTTGAGCGTGGGACTTCTTACTGATGAAGAGGCTCCGTGCCATTTCCAGGTTAGCAGCATAGTCGGATGAATCAGAGTAAACAATCGTGTCCTCACCCACTGGCGCAATGGCGGAGAATTCCTTGGAATCCTTCCCACCCATGGCACCACCGTCACCAACGATGGCCCGGTAGTTCAAGCCCACGCGATCAAAGATGTTTTCGTAGGCGTGTTCCATTTGTGAGTAAATGCGATCGAGATCTTCATCGTTGATGGTAAAGGAATAACCATCCTCCATGATAAATTCACGACCACGTAATAACCCGTAACGCGGACGATCTTCATCCCGGTACTTCGGTTGGATTTGGTACATCACCAAAGGCAACCGCTTGTAGGACTTAACCGCATCGCGAACCAGCATCGTAAACGTTTCTTCGTGGGTTGGTCCCAGAATAAAGTCACTGTCATGCCGGTTCTTCAGCTTGAATAAGTTAGGCCCGTACGTTTCGTAACGGCCGGATTCTTCCCACAGTGAGGCAGGCAAGATGGCTGGCATCAAGGTTTCAACCGCGTCAATCTTTTCCATTTCCTCACGGATAATCTTTTCGATATTTTCTAAGACCCGGTAGGCCAGTGGCAAGTAAGCGTAAACGCCCGCCGTCACTTGGCGAATGTAGCCGGCCCGCAACATCATTTGATGGCTCAGGGCCTCAGCGTCATTCGGCACCTCTTTCAAAGTTGGAATGAGTAATTTCGATTGTTTCATAGTCAAATATTCCCTTCTCGTTACATCCCTATTTTGCTAGTGAATAAAGTAGCGTTCGATATCGTTCCAGGTCACCAGTAACATCAGAATCACCAGGAAGCCGACACCGACCAGCGTGATCCCCGCTTCCACGTTTTCGGAAAGGGGCTTGCGCCGGATAGCTTCAATAAAGTTCAATAATATTTTACCACCATCTAAGGCAGGAATTGGTATTAAATTGACAATTGCCAAGTTGATCGACAAGAAAGCCAGGAAGTTCAACACGCCGACCAGGCCAAATTTAGTGGCTTGAGAGGTCGTTGCAAAGATCGCAACTGGCCCACCCAAATCGTTCAGACTAAAGTGACCGGAGACCATACTCCAGAGCGCCCCAAAGAGCGCCTTGGTCATCGTCCAGGTCTGTGTGAACCCGGAAGCCAAAATGGCCCCGATATGCTTGTTCTGTGCCTGGGTAATCCCAATCATCCCAACCGTTTTACCGTTGGACTGCTCGCCCTTTGGTGTCAACGTCAGCGTTTTCTGCGTGCTACCGCGTTGAATGACAACCTTGGTGGCCTTGTTGGCCCGCGGTTGAATGGCCGTACTCAATGATGTCCAGTCCTTGGTCTGCTTGCCATTCACGGACAGGATCTTGTCATTGTTCTGGATACCAGCCTTCTTGGCGATGGACACCGGTGAACTTGCCACTTGGATTTGGTTGGTCCCCATGGCGACCCCGCCTTGCACAAACGACATCAGCATGAACGTCACGATAGCCAAGATGATGTTGTTCATCGGCCCGGCGAAGTTGGTCATGAGGCGCCGACCTAACGAAGCTGCTTGGAATTGCACATCCTTAGGCGCAATCTGCAGCTCGGTACCATCGGTCTCAATAATGGTCGCATTGTGCGCGACCGGGTAACGCTTGACCTCAGACTCATCACCATTTTCATAACCCTCGATCCAGAGCTCATCCTCCAGATCAGAGCCGGTGATTTCGACTGGAATCCCGTTAAACAACGTCGACTTTTTGCTAGCATTGATCCGTTCGACCTGATCATCCTTGCCTAAGTACAGGCTGACCGGTGTCCCGGGCTTAATTTCATCTTCGTCGTCCTCGGCACCCGCCATGCGGACGTACCCCCCGACGGGTAATAGACGGACAGTATAGGTCGTCCCATCCTTCCCGCGCCGGTAAAACAACTTGGGACCCATCCCAATAGAAAATTCTCGGACCAAGATCCCACCACGTTTGGCAAAGTAAAAATGCCCAAATTCGTGAACGATGACCAGAATCCCAAAGACGATAATAAAGGTAATAATCGTTGTAATCACAGCTGTCGTCCCTTCTAATGTTCGACGCAATCCTACGTTTTTTTAACTGCTGTATAGCATACCTTAACCACCCCAAGGGGCGCAAGCGAACAGCAAAACTTAAATCAGGCCAAACAAATGAATGACTGGCAGAACTAACAGTAAGCTATCAAACCGGTCCAGAATACCGCCATGACCGGGGAGAATCTTTCCGGAATCCTTAACGCCGTAGTACCGTTTGAGGGCAGATTCCACCAAGTCACCGAACTGACCAACGACGGAGAAAATCAGCGTCAAGATGATCATGACAACCAGACTGTAGTGGCCAATTGGGAAGAAGTACCAGAAGACACTCCCGACAATCGTGGCTACCAACGAGCCACCAATCGATCCTTCCCAGGTTTTATTGGGACTGATATGCGGTGCCAGCTTGTGCTTCCCTAATTTCCGACCGATCATGTAGGCGCCGGAGTCCGTGGTCCACACGATGAACAGCGCGTACAGTAACGCCACGAGACTAACGGCCCGGGCTGCGATGAAGAAGTGAAAACCGATCCCGATGTACAGCATACTCAGGGTAATCATCCCGGCATCGTCAAATGAGAAACGGTTCTTGGAAACCACCGTCCGTAACAATAAGAGCAGGACAAACAAATAAACGATGTACCAAGGATCTAGGAAATGGGGCAGATCTGCCCACCAGCCTTGTGGTGCAATGACCAATAAGATTCCGATACCCGAAATAAAGGCCTCCGGACTCACTAACAATTTTTTCCGCATAATTAAGACTTCTGACAAGGCCACAAGACCCAGTGCAAAGGCAGCAATGTCGACCCAGATACCCCCTTCAACGATGATGGGGATAAAAATAATCAGGGCAACGACCGCCGTTATAACCCGTTGTTTCATATTACAAACTCCTCAATGTTCTCAATTTTTAGTCGTATCAGTCGCGGGGTTAAGCCCGCCAAAGCGCCGATGACGCTGCTGATACGTGTAAATAGCTTGTTCTAGCGTTGCTTGACCGAAGTCCGGCCAATGTTCTTGCATGAAGACAAACTCGCTGTAGGCGACCTGCCAGAGCATGAAATTCGACAACCGCTCTTCACCACTGGTCCGAATCAACAGATCGGGATCGGCTAACTCGGCCAAGTCTCCGGTCATCAACTGCTGCCCGAGCATATCCGCCGTAATGTCCGTGGGCGCCAACTGGCCGGCCTGTACTTGTGCTGCCAGTTGCTGCGTTGCCGTGACCAGTTCAGCCCGACCACCATAGTTCAACGCGAAGTTCAGCACCATACCGGTACAGTCGGCCGTATCCGCAATCGCATCGCGAACTGCTTTTTGGGTCGCCGCTGGCAACTGATCCGTGTAACCCATGACCTTCACCCGAATATTGTTCTTCACCAAATCGGGAACGAATGTGCCAAAGAAATCGACCGGTAACTTCATGAGATAGTTGACTTCAGTAGATGGCCGCTTCCAATTCTCCGTGGAGAAGGCATACAGCGTGAGCACCTTGACACCCAAATGGCTGGCTGCCTTGGCAACCGTCTTCACCGTATTCATCCCCTGCTTATGGCCGGCAATCCGGGGTAAATGTCGCTGCTGCGCCCACCGTCCGTTACCATCCATGATAATGGCGATGTGGGCCGGAATATTTTGTTCGTCCAACTGGCGCTCCGTGACCTCGCCCGTGGCTTGATCTTTATTTAAAAATGAAAACACTGCGCACCTCCGTTGATTCTAGGTTCATCTCTACAACCTCTCATCATAACAAAAAAAGAGCCGGGAAACTATCCCGGCCCCCAAATTGAGCAAATCTTTAGCTTTTGACCGGAATTACTCGATTAACCGCCATTCACCGCGCTTAGCGTCAACCAACGTCCCGAAGTAGCTCAAGAGATTGTTGGCATCGTCAGCACTGGTTTGGCCCAAGAGGTTCAAGCCTTCCCCAGTTGGCAGTGGATCTGAAAGATCAGTAATTTCGTTACCATTAGTAATGGTAGCCTTAGAGAACGCTACGATCCAGTCGTCTCCAATTAATTGCGTAACGACAAAGAATAAGTTGAAATCGTCACTAACGTATGCAGGTTGAGCATAAACGCCATCCTGAATCTGTTCCAATTCGGCCCCGTTGTAGTTCAACACGGAAATATTTTCAGCGTTAACTGGGTTGTTCAGACGGAAAACCATCTTCCCAAATTCCTCAGTACCGGGGGTAATTTCAACGTTATCTTGGTTATTTTGGTTATCTTCTGCCATTTTTAAACGCTCCTTACTCAGTTGGATTAGTCCGTTAAGACTTCTTTTTCCTTGTCAGCCGCAATTGCGTCAACACCCTTGATAGCCTTATCCGTTGCTTTTTGGACTTGGTCCTCCAAGTTGTGTAAGTCATCGTCGGTGTAATCGCCGTTCTTGTGGCCCTTCTTAACGCTGTCCATAGCATCGCGCCGGACATTCCGGACAGCGACCTTGCCCTGTTCAGCGGTAGCCTTAACTTGCTTGGCAATTTCCTTACGCCGTTCTTCGGTCAGTTGTGGAATCACTAACCGCAGTGCAGTCCCGTCGTTAGCTGGCGTGATCCCCACGTCAGATTCCAAGATACCCTTTTCGATATCTTCGAGGGCGGACTTGTCGTAAGGTGTCACCATGAGTACCCGTGGTTCCGGAATGGTGATAGATGCCACTTGGTTCAATGGCGTTTGGGCACCATAGTAATCCACAGTGACCCGGTTCAAAATGCTAGCATTGGCACGGCCGGCACGAATCGTCCCGAGTTCCCGCTTCAAAGCTTCTTCGGCTTTTTTCATCCGACTCTGTGCATCTGTAATAATCTGATCTGCCATATCTATTTTCCCCTAACTGTAGTCCCGATATTCTCGCCTTCAACAACCTTGCGAATGTTACCACTCTCATTGAGGTTGAACACGACAAACGGGATATCATTATCCATCGAAAGCGAACTAGCCGTCGTATCCATGACGTGCAGGCCCTTGTTGATGATGTCCAATTGCGTTAATTGGTCAAACTTAACGGCATCCGGATCCTTGTTAGGATCGGCGGAGTAGATTCCATCGACCCCGTTCTTAGCCATTAAGATGGCATCAGCGTTGATTTCCGCCGCCCGTAAAGCAGCCGTCGTATCCGTTGAGAAGTACGGACTTCCCGTACCCCCAGCAAAGATGACAACGCGTTCCTTCTCCAAGTGCCGGATGGCCTTACGCCGAATGTACGGCTCGGCGATCTGCCGCATCTCAATAGAAGTCTGAACCCGCGTTGGTACGCCAATCGACTCTAGGTTGTCTTGTAAGGCTAACGCGTTCATGATGGTCGCCAGCATGCCGATGTAGTCGGCTTGGGCGCGTTCCATGCCCATTTGCTCACCAGAGACACCACGCCACATGTTACCGCCACCAACCACAATAGCGATTTGAATGCCCAAGTTATAGACACTCTTAACCTCTTCCGCTACGGTTTTAATCACAGGCGGATTAATCCCAAAACCCTTGTCGCCGGCCAAAGCCTCGCCACTCAGTTTCAGCATAATCCGTTTATACTTTACGTCCGCCATTGTGTTTCCTCCTATTGTATTCTGACAATAATTCTATCATATTCCCCGGGCTAGTGATAGTCAGGGGTTACGAATTACCACATTTCGCTAAAAATATATGAAAAAAGCGTAGCCTCCAACCGGAATCTACGCTTCTTTACTGAAATTAGCCGTTGATTTGGTCGTTAACTTCCTTGGCCAAGTCACTCTTAGGCTTTTCGATACCTTCGCCAACTTCGTAACGTACAAAGTTAACTAACTTGCCACCCTTGCTGGCAACAAATTGGCTGACAGTTTGGTCGCCATCCTTAACGAATGGTTGGTCAGCTAAGCTGATTTCGGATAAGAACTTGTGCAGACGGCCTTCGACCATCTTTTCAACGATCTTTTCAGGCTTGCCTTCGTTCAAGGCTTCTTGCTTCAAGACTTCACGTTCGTGAGCCAAACGGTCAGCTGGAATGTCGTCCTTAGAAACGAATTCTGGGTTGATCGCAGCAACGTGCATCGCAACGTCCTTGGCAGTGGCTTCGTCAGCACCTTCCAAGACAACTACGGCAGCGATTTGGCCACCTTGGTGTAAGTATGAACCGAATACTTGGCCGTCAGTCTTCTTCACAACAGCGAAACGACGTAACTGAACGTTTTCGCTAGTGATTTGCGTCGTCTTAACGATAGCGTCATTTAACGTGTCGCCATCAGTCGTCTTCAATGCTAATGCAGCATCCAAGTCAGCTGGTTGTTGTGCAGCAATCGTGTCGGCAACCGTGTCAACCAAAGCGTTGAACGTGTCGTTAGTGGCCACGAAGTCAGTTTCAGAGTTAACTTCGATGATGGCAGCAGTGTTCCCACTAACCTTCACCCGAGCTAAACCGTTAGCAGCAACATTGCCGCTCTTCTTCTTTGCCTTAGCGATACCCTTTTCACGCAGGAAATCGATGGCTTTGTCCATGTCACCTTCGGAAGCAACGAGGGCCTTCTTAGCATCCATCATCCCAACTTGGGTCTTGTCCCGTAATTCTTTAACTTGTGCTGCAGTGATTTTGCTTGCCATGTGTAATGGCCTCCTTTTGAATTCATCTAATTCCGCAAAAAAGACTGACTCAATCTCAGGCCATTATCGGTCCTAAACATTAAGCCAGCCTAAGGTGCTTTAAATCTTATATTTGGAAAGTGTCAGAGTGACACCTTGCATTTAATTACTTGTTGTCGCCTTCAACGGCGTTAACGATGTCTTCCATCGAGTTGTCAGAAGCAGGCTTGTCGCCCTTCTTGTCAGCTGACTTCTTACCTTCGAACGTCTTTTCGTTGACTTGGTCTTCACCTTGACGGCCTTCAACGATAGCGTCAGCCATCTTAGAAGTGATCAGACGAACGGCACGGATAGCGTCATCGTTAGATGGGATAACCACGTCAATTTCGTCTGGGTCAGTGTTCGTATCAACCATAGCAACAATCGGAATGTTCAACTTTTGTGCTTCATGAACAGCGATTTGTTCCTTGCGAGGGTCAACGATGAACATAACGTCAGGGAGCTTAGGCATATCTTCGATACCGCCTAAGAACCGTTCCAACTTGTCTTGAGACTTCTTAAGTAAGGAAACTTCCTTCTTAGGAAGAACATCGAAAGTACCGTCAGTAGCCATCTTCTTCAAATCTTTAAGACGCTTGATCCGAGTTTGGATGGTTTCCCAGTTGGTCAAAGTCCCACCTAACCAACGGTGGTTAACGTAGTATTGACCAGCACGGGTAGCTTCTTCTTCGATAGAATCTTGAGCTTGCTTCTTAGTCCCAACAAACAGAACAACGGCGCCCTTAGCAGCTTCGTCCTTCATGTAGTTGTAAGCAGCGTCAATCAACTTCACCGTCTTTTGTAAGTCGATGATGTAGATACCGTTACGTTCCGTAAAGATGTATTGCTTCATCTTAGGGTTCCAACGACGGGTTTGGTGACCAAAGTGGACACCGGCTTCGAGCAGTTGTTTCATTGAAATAACAGCCATGATAAAATGCCTCCAAATAGTTTTTGATTTCCTCCCCCACGATCAATTGACTAGAGAACTCGCAAGCGAGCACCCCTCCGGTCATCACGCGAGGTGTGAATTGGCGCATACGCACCGAAAGTAATTATACAAAACTACTGGCGCTAACACAAGCAAAAGTTAACAATTCCTGCGATTAATCCCTCGATGGGCTGAACTGATGGAAGCAGCGCCTTACCGGGAAAGGCAAATCGGCCGGGACGCGGTGGGCGGACGCCTAAAGCCAAAAATCGGTCTTTAGGCTTGGGGCTAAGCCTCTGAGAACCAAGTCTTAGCCCCACCACTTATCTAAGCGGCAAGCCGCTAAGGTAAGTCCCACGGCTGAGCCGATTTGCCTCTCCCTCACGGCTGACATCAGTCTAACCCACGCTATCCACTCTGCTATGTACAGTTGTGAGTCCACATAAGCGTCACAGTTTTTGAATATCATTTCCCCATACCCCCTGAATAAGGCCTGGTGGAATTTAATCGGTTTGTAAGTTCGTCGTAAGAACAAAACTCTTACTGAAAATGGAAAGCTCAGTGCGACCAGAAATACTTGGTAACCGGAGGCCGCCAGGGGTGGCACCAGCCGTGACAATGGCGTTAGTACGGGTGGGTCTCCCCCCGTTCTTACAGCATGGGACGATCTTGGAAACTCGCCGATTTTTGCGAGGTTTCAAGTCGAGGTAAAAGACCGCCCTATGGCTTTTACCGGTCCCCACAGCGGCAGAACCCCTAGCGGCCGCAGGTGGACAACAAGCCTTAAATACTTGCTTTCCCCAAATGTAGCCATGCCTCAACTGGATCCCACCCAAGTCTCGGATTCATCCCCGTCAGCCGTGAGGTGAGGCAAAATAGGCCTAGCCGTGGGAATTGCCTAAGTGGCGCACCTTGCCGCTTAGGCAATTGGTGACCTTGAAATTCGTTTCTCAGAGGTTCAAGGTCAAGCCTGGAGACCGCCTTGTGGCTCCAGGCGTCCGCCCACCGCGTCACGGTCTATTTTACCTACCCGGCAAGGCGCCTGCAGAGAACAATCTCAGGCCTTACATTGCTTTTATTTCCAGTTATGGTAAACTGCTTAGGCATAACTGAGGAGGAAACGAATATGATTAAAGCGGTCGTCTTCGATGTCGATGACACGCTCTATGATCAAAAAGCGCCCTTCGAGGCCGCCCTTGCGCCGATTTTAAATCTGCCGCAAGATTTTGATCTTAATGTGACCTTCCAGACTTACCGCCAGCAAAGTGACCAGGCTTACGCTCAGGTTGCTGATGGTCGGTGGTCGCAACAGGAAATGGCCGTTAAGCGGCTCAACACCGCGCTTTTAGCCCAGCAGTTGCCCGCGGTCGATGTCCAGTCAGCGCTTGATTTTCAACGCGCCTATACCACTGGACTTCGCCAAATCGAGTTGTTCCCCGGACTGGAAACCGCCCTCGATCAACTCAGCGAGCAGTACCAATTGGGCATTATTACGAATGGCAATACGGACGCTCAGCTTGCCAAAGTCATGCAGCTCCAGATGCACCGATGGTTGACTAGGGACGCCATCATCACCTCGGAGGAAGCTGGCTTAGCCAAGCCTGATCCCCAGATCTTCACGTTGATGAACCGCAAGCTTAACCTGCGGGCGAGTGAAGTTGCCTACGTTGGCGATAATTATAGCATGGACGTCAAAGCCGCCAAACAGGCCGGCTGGCACGCCTTCTGGTTTAATCATCGTAACTTAGAGATTCCAGACGGACAGTGGATCCCGGACCAAACGGTGACGGATTCGTTCGAGTTACAGGACTTGCTCCTGGCGCTCACAGCTGCCTGTTCGGAAGCCTAAACGTTTCCATTATAAAAGCGTCGCGCAAATTGCGTGACGCTTTTTTCGTCCAGCTAAGCTTAGAAAGCAACCTCGTTTTCAGCCTTGCCAGTTTCAATCAATTGTTTGTTATTGTTCAATGCAAATTGGACCATGTTCTTAACGGCCGTCCGGGTGTAGAACGCGATGTGCGGACTAACCAGAACATTCTCACGTTTCAGCAAGTTCTTCAGCCGTTCGTCTGGAATGGCGTCAAAGCTACCGAAGTCAGCGTTGAAAATACCAACTTCATCTTCGTAAACGTCCAACGCCGCCCCAGCAACTTTACCGCTATCTAGAGCCCGAATCAGCGCATCCGTATCAATCAGCGCGCCCCGAGCCGGGTTCAAGATCCACACACCATCCTTCATCTTACCGAAGCTTTCGTCATTCAGCATGTGATTGTTGTCCTTAGTAGCTGGTGCGTGCAGAGAGATCACGTCGGCTTGGGCGTACAATTCGTCCAAGGTGTCCACGTAGATGCCCTGCTTTTCCAACTCTGGATTGTGGAAGACATCGTAAGCAATGACCTTTGCGCCAAAACCTTGGTAGATCTTCATAGCTGCCCGACCGATCCGGCCAGTCGCCACAACTCCCACCGTCATTGAATTGAGCTCATCGGCAATGTCCGGTGCCCAACGCAGGTCACCGTGGGCTTGCTTCCGCGCAAACGTTGGTGCCCGCCGTAATAACTGCATCAGTTGTGATACCGTAAATTCAGCGATGGCTTCCGGCGAATATGCCGGAACGTTGGTTACCTTGAAGCCGTTGCGTTTAACCGCATCAGCATCAACGTTGTCGACCCCAACATTTCGCAGAGATAAGTTCGTAATACCATCGGCAGCTAATCGGTCTAAGACCGCCGCTGTGTAAGGCTTTTGTTGGTAAACCACTGCCCCGTCATAACCCTTGGCTAAATCAACCGTTGATTCGTCTAGTAATTCACTCACGGCTTTAACTTCGATACCCTGGTCCTGGGACCATTCTTCTAAGTAAGGTCGTTCATCGTCACGGATGCCATAAGCAATAATTTTCACAGTAAGTTCCTCCTTCGCTTGTCTGAAAAATAACATCTACTACCCGCCACAAGTGTACCATAGTCCTTACCATTAAAGGGGGAATACGCCTACTTTTCGACGGAAATCCCCTGCGCCTTTAAGAACGCTAGCTTCCGTTGGCGGGACTGGTGTTTGAAGGCCCACTCAGCGTGGAGCGCATCGTGCTTGTTATCGAAGGACTGACTAAATAACACCTTCAGTGGTCGGTGGACCTTTGTATACTTAGCACCCTTACCGGCAACGTGGGTGGCAAAGCGCTTGGCAACGTCAGTGGTGAATCCGCCGTAAAGAGAGTTGTCCGCACAGAGCAAGACGTAAAAGTAATATTTTTTTGCCGGTTCTTCGCTTGTTTTCTTAGTCGGTTCCATAGAGTAACGCCTTCACTTCTGGAGAATATTCGCCATGTCCGTCATACACGATCAGGGGGTCTAAGAAGCGTAATCCCCCTGGCTTACCGTCCTTGATGGCTTCGACCAAGACCATGTTAGCTTCCTTACCCGGCTTGGGATGGACCAGGCGAATCCGTTTCGGTGCCAACCGGTTGGCCGTCATCAGGTCTAAGAGCTGAAGCAAGCGGTCTGGTCGGTGGACGAAATAGGCTTTACCATTCATTTTCAACAGACCACTGGTCGTCTGGACCACCGTGGCGAGTGTCGTCGTGATCTCATGCCGTGCGATTGCTAGATAGTGATTGGGGTTCTTCTGACTATCTGGCAGATCCTCAAAGTACGGTGGATTGCAGGTCACCACGTCCACCGAATCCTTAGGAATCCACTGATTGACCTGGGCCAAGTCGCCCTCGTAAACGGTGACTCGTTCCGTAAGGTCGTTCAACGCCACGCTGCGCCGGGCCATATCCGCCAGCCGCGGCTGAATCTCGACTTCGGCAATCTTGCCCCTGGTCTTACTGCTCATGAAGAGTCCCACGGCCCCGTTACCGGCACACAAGTCCACGGTCTGACTGGACTGACGCGCTGGGAGCTTGGCAAAGTCGGCTAGAAGGACTGCATCCAACGAAAAGGCGAAGACCTCTGGGCTCTGGATAATTTGAATATCTTGGCTATAAAGCTGGTCGATTCGTTCACCGGCCTGTAATTCTGGCGTGGTCATGACCGCCACCTTCTTTCATTTTTGGTTAAGATTACTTGCAACCCCGGCAGTTTTTTTGCATACTAGATTCATTGAAGATTCGCTGCGAGAGGAGCACGACTCATGTTTTATTCGTTTCTGCGGAATGTCATCCGCGTTATCTTATTCATCGTAAATGGAAAAGCTAAATATCTCAACCGTGAAAAATTGCCAGATGGCCCCTATGTCCTAGTGGGCCCCCACCGGACCTGGTTTGATCCCGTCTACTTTGCGCTGGCCGCCAGTCCCCGGAAGTTTAGTTTCATGGCCAAGGAAGAGTTGTTCCAAAACTCCATTTTCCGATGGCTGCTCTACCATGTCAATGGTTTTTCGGTAAATCGTGACCATCCGGGCCCCTCGGCGATCAAAACGCCAGTCCGAATTCTACGGAAAGGTGACCTATCTTTGATCATGTTTCCTTCAGGTTCCCGCCATTCGCAGGAACTCAAGGGGGGCGCGGCCGTCATTGCTAAGATGGCAAAAGTGCCACTCGTGCCCGCTGTCTATCAGGGTCCCCTGACCTTCAAGCGACTGTTCTCCAGAAAGCGCGTGACGGTAGCCTTTGGCGATCCAATCACCATCGACCGCAAGTTGAAACTGGATGAAGCCGGTCAAGCTGACATCGAGCAACAGATGCAGGCCGCCTTCAACGCACTGGACAAGCAGATCAATCCGAACTTCGAGTACGTGGATGTTTCTGGTGAAAAGGAAAAAGAAGACCACCAAGATTAAATTGAAAGCCATCATGACTAGGACGTTGCTAGTCATGATGGCTTTTTGCTACCGTTGCTTAAGCAATGGATCAACCCAAACCACGTACTTTAGATTCAATCCGAAACTAATTGGCCATTAAAACGAATCTTTGGCCCATTGCTCTAAATCATGAGACAAATTCCGGGAAAATTACATTAGTACTAAGTGAGGGGCTCTATTCAACCAGCTGCTTTCGAACAGTCTAAAAAAGGCAGCCAACTCAGAATCGAATTGGCTGCCAATAGTGACGATTAAATTGACGACAACTAGTTGACGTGCGCCGCGTTCTGCAGCTGAATCATGTCGTAATAGTAACCGTGTTGTTGCATCAATGAATCGTTAGTTCCACGTTCCACAATCTTACCGCGGTTCAACACCAGAATCAGATCGGCATTTTGAATCGTCGACAACCGGTGGGCAATCGCAATCGTCGTCCGGTTTTCCTGAATCCGGGAGAGTCCCGTCTGAATCATGGTTTCCGTTTCGGTATCCACGTTAGCCGTGGCTTCATCCAAGATCAGAATCTTAGGGTCGGTCACCACCGTGCGGGCAAACGTAATCAGTTGCCGCTGTCCAGCAGAGTATTCCGTTCCCCGCTCCAGGACTGGCGTTGCGTAGCCTTCTGGCAACTGATCGATGAACTCGTCAGCCTGCACAAAGTGGGCCGCACGTTGCACTTGATCGTCCGAAATATCCGGATTGAACATCCGAATGTTGGTCTGAATATCCCCGTAAAACAGCTGTGGTTCCTGGAGCACTAACCCCATCTTTGTCCGCAACTCTTCGGCGGGATACTCGCGAATGTCACGGTCATCGATTAGGACCTGACCAGACTGGAATTCGTAGAAGCGCATCAACACGTTAATCGTTGACGTTTTCCCTGATCCGGTTTGGCCAACCAACGCTACCGTCTGGCCGGGCTCAACGACGAACGACACGTCTCGCAGGACGGGATGCTCTTCGTCGTAAGCAAAGGTCACGTGGCGAAATTCAACCTTACCACGGGTGATCTTTGCGTCCGCTATGGGATGTTGTGCAGGCGCTAACGTTTGATCATCGACCACGCGCAGGACCCGTGAACCAGCCACCATTCCGTTTTGAAAGTCGCTCAGGCTGTCCATCATGTTACTCATTGGACTGTAAAAGTTATTCAGGTATGTGATAAACGCGTAAATAACCCCGGCAGCAACGACTTCGTGCAGACCTCGCATCCCAAACATTCCCAACACAATTACGGTACCCAACGCATAGAACAGATTAATGATGGGACTCAACAGTAAGGAGTTCGTCCGAATCATGGCCTTACGGGTATCGTAGTATGCCTGGTTAGTCGTTTCAAAGTTAGCTGCGGTTCGCCGTTCTTGCCGGAATTCCTGAATGACACTGATCCCGGTAATGGCCTCGGCCAGCTTGGTATTCAATTCACTCAGTCGTTCCCGCATCCGCCGGTACACCTTGGAGCTATAACGCTGGTAATACCAGATTGTCACACCCAGGAATGGTACCAACACTAGCGTCCACAGCGCTACCGTCACATCGGTGAAGTACATCGCCGCAAAGGACGAAATAACCGCAAAGATAGCTAAGATCAGCGTGTTGAGCAACGCCCAGAAGTTGGAGAACGTCATGGTGTCGTTCATCAGCCGCGAGAGGATCGAGCCCCCCGGCGTCTGGTCGAAGTAGCGCATCCCCTTTTGATGGAGTTGACTAAAGAGCTTGCGGCGGACATTTTCCAGCATGTACTCCGCACCCATGGTACTGGTATAGTTCTGCCAGAACTGCATGAGCGCCCGTGTCACCATGCCGAAGAAGTAAAGCCCAGCGAACATCCACATAATCGCGATTGTCGCGTTACTGGTCCGCAGATAGCGGTCCATGTACGTCTGCAACAGCCATGGGAGGAAAACGTTGATCCCACTGATGACCGCCGACAGGACAATCGACCCAATGAAGAACCACTTATACGGTGCCGCAAACTTCAGCAGGCGTTTGATGACCGTCCACTGTTCCTTGGTCGTCATGCTATGGGCCCATGCCGATTCGTGCTTATCAGTCATCACTAACGCCTCCCTTCACTTGCGTCTCTAATTGTTGTTGATCAAACATCCGTTGGTACCACCCGCGAGCCGCCATTAATTGCGCGTGCGTGCCGCGCTCGACGACCTCACCGTGATCGAGCACCAAGATTTCATCGGCCCCCATTACGGAGCTCAACCGGTGCGCGGAAATGATGGTCGTCTTGTTGGCCCGTTCGGCCTTCAGGTTCGCCAAAATTTCGGCCTCGGTCTCAGCATCGACGGCCGACAAGGCATCATCCAAGATCAGCAGCTCCGGATTGATCAGAAGGGCGCGCGCAATGGCCATCCGTTGCCGTTGCCCACCAGATAAGGAGATTCCTTCCTCACCCACTTGGGTATCGTAGCCCTCAGGCAACTGCGCAATCTGACCCGACAAGTCGCTCTTAGCTGCGGCCGCTTCGACCTCTGCTTGAGTCGCTTCTGGTCGGGCAAAGCGAATGTTTTCGAAAATATTTGAGGAGAAGAGGAAACTCTCCTGAGGGACGTAGCCGATAGCGGGTAAGTAACTATCCAGCGCATAATCCTTGATGGGATGGCCGCCGAATTGAATCTCACCATCGTAGGCGTCAAACTCCCGCAGAATCAATTTCATAATCGTTGATTTACCAGCGCCGACCCGTCCCACGATTCCAAGGGTCTTACCCGCCTGCAAGTCAAAGTCAATCCGCTGGAGACTGGCTCCGGCATCATCGGGATAGTCAAAACGATTGACGTGGTAACTCAACGTCCCGGTTGGGCGCGTCTTCAAACCGTTGACTCGGTCAATAATGTGGGTCTTCTGGTTCAACAGTTCCATGACCCGGTCATAACTGGCGTTCCCCCGTTCCATGGTATTGAACAGCATCCCCACGGCGAACATCGGCCAGACCATCATCGCTAAATAGCTGATAAAGGAGACCAAGTTCCCAATGGTGATGACGTTGTGGGTCACAAACAAGCCGCCGAGCACGATGGTCGCCACGTAGGATAATGAGATCACCAACGTAATTGCCGGATCAAACAACGAGTCTAACCGGTTCACGCGCCGGTTGATCTTAATCGTCCGCGCAACCTGGCTATCGAAATCGGCCACGTCGGCATCTTCTTGTCCTAAGGCCTTAATGACCTTGATACCGCTAATACTTTCCTGAGCCTTGTTGTTCAGACGTGAGAAAGCCGCCTGTGACGCCCCAAAGGCCCGGTGAATCCGTTGCCCGAGGAACCACGAGATGACGGCAAGAAAGGGAAATGGAATGATGGCAATCAAAGTAAGCCGCCAATCGATCAACGCCATCATGGCGATCAGGGTCGTGCCCCCAGTAATGATGGCATCGGCGAACTGGAGAATCCCCCCACCAGCCACCCGTTGTACGGCTTCCAAGTCATTGGTCGCGTGGGCCATTAGATCCCCCGTCCGGTAATGTTGGTAGAATTCGCGATCCATCACCATAAAGTGACTGAACAGCCGATTCCGTAAAAGTTGTTCCAGGTGAGCAGCGCCCCCCCAGATGGCGTTACGCCACATATAGCGCGTGGCGTACTGCCCCAAGGCAGCTAGGGTAACCAAACCCAAATCGATGGCTAAGAGCCGCCCGGTCATGGTCTGCCCGTGAATGCCGTCAACCATGTTCCCAATGATTCGCGGCGGAATAATAGCAATGATGGCCGTTAGAATCAAGCCAATGATGCCGACTAGATACGTTCGCCATTCTAGACGAAAGTACCAAGCCAATTTACGAAAGATACTCACGAACGTCCCTCCTTTAAGATTAAAATATGATTAAATTGTAACAGACTTTCCAATTTTACAGAAATTAAATAAAAATGCAAACAAAAAAACTCGCCTCCATGGAAACTGGAAGCGAGTCGTCAGTAAAACCCGATCTACTTTTTGTTGTGTGATTGTTGTTGCATCGCATTCATCATTTGATGTAACTTCCGTTGAGATGGTTTTTGTCCCATTTGCAACATCATAGCACGCAGTTGATCTTCGTTAATTGGCGGATTGTCTTTCAGGTAGTTTTCCATGTACTTCCGGGCACCGAAGAAGCCTCCAGCAGCACAGCCAAGGCCGACAACGATGACGATAATGATCCAGATCCAAGTTGACAAGGTATTCCCCTCCTTTATAAAGTCATTCAGTTTACAATTTTACACAAACTTAACGCAAAATAAAAGAGCGAATCCATTAAAAAGACTCGCTCTCGCAATTAATTGTCCCGCAAACCCTTTTCACGTTGGATATTACGGACCTTTTCTGGCGTAACTTCCTTACCGCTTTTATCGTAAACCTGCATCATTTCGACCTGACTCTTAAAGCTGGCCCGGAATAACTTCAGGTACTTCTTCCGTAAGGTTGCCCGTTCCGCCGTTTCAGCAGGGGTGAGGCCTTCACTTGTTTTGGCCTTGTGGGCCAGTTCGTTGATGCGAACTAATAAGGTGTCCATCGTTTCTTCAGCCATGAACAATCCTCCTTTAAGTTTATTTTTGAATTTGGGTCATTACGCAGCCGCGATTTCAACATCGACCGGCCGCTTGATTCCCACGTCACATTCCAAATGAAACTTTGACGATCATTGCCGTCGCCATTTCAAGACAAGCCCTATCATATCAGGGTTAATTTCAAATTTCAATTATCCGGCCGCAAACAACACGATTTTAGCGAATCACTCGCGCCTTTAGGCGAAAAAAAGATGTCGTCCAAAATAATCAACCTCCGCCAGCACCTCTGTTCGCCGCAACACTAGCGATAACTAATTGGCTGGTAATCCCGCAACAGCAACGTTTGTCGATTGACTATCTGCATAATCTCGCCAACCCATAGCGTCACAAATATATTAATGCCTGAATTTACCCGAACATCTGTTTGAAAACGCCGGAAACCTATGCTACACTATGGTTAAACTATACTACGAATGACGAACGAGGTGGCAGAAAAAATGAGTAAAGCTTCTGAAAGTAAACAGTTAGCCGTCCTACGCTTCATTTGGGAACGGGTCAACGAAAAAGGGTATCCGCCGACTGTCCGTGAGATTGGCGAAGCCGTCTCTCTCTCCTCAACCTCTACGGTGCACGGCCACATCGCCCGCCTAGAAAAGAAGGGCCTGTTGACGAAGGACCCGACAAAACCACGGGCCTTAGAAGTTACCCCCGCCGGATTAGAAGAACTGGGTGTTCACGAACAACAGACCCGAATTCCCGTTTTGGGTACGGTCACGGCCGGAGAACCCATCCTGGCCGTTCAGGAAGCGACCGACTACTTCCCAGTTCCCCCAGAATTCGAACGCGACGATGATCAACTCTTCATGTTGACCATTCGCGGCGAGAGTATGATCAACATTGGCATTCTCAATGGCGATCAGGTCATTGTCCGCCGGCAGCAAAATGCCGATAATGGTGATATCGTGATTGCCATGACGGAAGAAAATGAAGCCACGTGCAAGCGTTTCTTCAAGGAAGCCGATCACTTCCGGCTACAACCAGAAAATGATACCATGGCGCCAATCATCCTCAATAACGTTAGCATCTTAGGTAAAGTTGTTGGCCTGTTCCGCGATGACGTCCACTAACTTTAGACTTAAAACGGCTCCCCGTCACTGACGAGAAAGCCGTTTTTATTTGTTCAACTTATTTAAGTGTGCTTTAGATCACTTTACCGTGGTAATGACTTTCAGGTAAGGTCGAAAAGTCGTAGGCCGCCAGAGCTTCAGCTTCCTGAACGTAAGCGTGCAGGCCCTCAGCAATCATCAGGTTCAACGTGGTATCCTTCTCGTGAAGAATCACTACCGGCTTCTTGCTGTGAAAGGCGTAGCCAATTTCGAATGCCGTTCCAGAATCCACCTGGTCATCAACAAAGTCGACCATACCAACCACAACGTCGGCTTGATCAATCTGGCTCACGTCCATTTGGAATGTTTGTGTTGCCCATTCAGGTGTCCCCATTGTTAATCCAGGAATCTCGCTCTTCCGGGGGCTGAAGAAGTTTGTTACGCGGGGGTTAGCGGCTAAGGCCTGTTCCACCCGTTCAATCCGTGAAATCTGCTCATCATCAAAGAATGGTCCTGCTAAATAAACGTTGGTCACACTAATCTCCTCATTTCTATCTTATGTGTTTTATATTATACCGGAAAGGTTAACTATTAGCGACTACATTTTGATTAATATTCGGTTATAAAATGTTGTGGGTCCCTAATTTAATTAATTTGTTAATATTATTCGAGTTTAACGGTTCCAGGTAACCCCTTTCACGATATAATTGTTTCATGCTATACTGAAAGCAACAGAAATTGGGGGGATTCATCATGATTCTTGGATTTGCCATTATGGGCGGTCTAATCACAATAATTGCGGCGTTTTCACTCGCCACGGCAATTCAACACGGTGACTCAAAGGTTGGCTCGATTATCCTAATGACGCTGGCCCTCTTGGGAACCGTCTTCGCCATTTGGAAGTTGCCCTACTGGTCTCAGGACAACGCACCGGCGACTCACACGGCTAAGCAGAGTCAGATCAGTTCACAGTCGGGCAAAGCCTTCTCAGCCAGTTCAAGTGGTGTGACTCAGGCCGACAACGAACAAAGTGTTAAGCAACAGTTGGCAAAGGCCCTGACAAAGTTGGGGGACGTCACCTTTGATAAGTCCAGCAAGACCTACACACTGACGGTCACCAACAGTGATCTGAAGCAGACGATTGCGGCGCTGAATAAGAAGCCGAGCTTGGCCAAGCAAGCTAAGTGGCCCCGCTTCGTCACGAACTTCACTAAGACTAGTGGCTCGCTGGAAAAATCGCTGGGTAAGGGCTATACCTTGCAGATCAGAGTGGGTAAGCAATCTCCTGTCCTGGTATTTAAGGACGGTTACGTCGTTAAAAATCAATTTGAATAAACCAAACGCTCCGCATCTTAAGAAAGGTGTGGAGCGTTTTTTTAAATTGGATCATACAAAATGCTATTGTTCGCGGTATTGACGCTGCTGGTTTCGCCGACCAGCGAGGTAGTACTGGGCGGTCTCTTCACCCACTGGCAGTTGGACATCGCGGCTGTCATTGCTCAACTGGGCGCGATAAATGTCTTCGTATTCAGCGACACTCACCCGTTTGCGCTGGGCAAGTAACGTTGTCAGGGTGGCATCATCGAATCCTTGTTGATAGTTGGGTTGGAGTATGCCACTAAAGAATTCCCCTTCGGCACCGGAACCATAACTGAAGAACCCTAGACGCGTTCCCGATGCCAACTGCCCATGCCGAAGCAGTGACAATAGACTGAGATACAGTGAGCCAGTGTAGAGATTACCCACGTTTCGGTTATCTTCCTGACTAGCCTCAAAGGCCGCTTTCAGGCTTTCCTGTTGGTCTGGTTGGGCTTCGGGCAGGATCTGGCGAAGACCCTTGCGCCCCATCTTAGTAAATGGTAAATGAAAAACAAAGGCGCTAAAGTCTGCAATGGTGCGATCGGTTTGCTGCTGATAATCAGCCCAGACTGTCTTGAAGAAGTCGAGGTAAACGTTGGTGGAGTATTTACCATCAACCAGAGCTTCGGTCCGGTAGGTTGGCCGCCAGAAATCCATCACGTCTTCGGTGTGATAACTGCTGACCCCGTCCAACGCCAGAATTTGCGGATTGGCCGTCACCAACATAGCAACCGCGCCACCACCCTGAGTCACTTCACCTGCCGTGCGCAGACCGTACCGCGCCACATCAGCCCCAATAACCAGCACTTTGGCCTGAGGATGGACTCGAACGTAATCGGCGGCTAGTTGCAAGCCAGCTGTGGCTCCGTAACAAGCCTGCTTCAATTCAATCGCTCGCGTCTGTGGTGACAATCCAAGTAGATGTGCGAGGTAGACAGCACTGGCTTTAGAGTTATCGATACCCGACTCCGTCCCAAACAGAACCATTGCCACCTCAGCCTTTAGAGCGGGCGTCAGAATCTGACTGGCGGCATTGGCAGCCATCGTCACAATGTCTTGTGTCGGCGGAATAACAGCCTGCTTCGATTGACCGATTCCAATCAAATATTTATTGGGGTCCTCTCCCCGCACAGTGGCCAATTCGGCCATATCTAGATACAAGTCTGGCGTGTAGAACCCGATTTTATCAATACCAACACTCACAGTCATCAGTTATTTCCTCCTACGTTAGGCTTTATGTATTATACAACTCTAGTGTTACATCGTTGTTCAGGGGTGTTCATGCCGTCTAGTGTGTCAAATTAGTGAACAACCCCAAACATTTCGCTAACTTTCATTGTACTACACCGTGGTCGTTCACCGATGTTCCCCAATCGAATCTCTAAAAAGTCTTAACCTATTCGACGCAAAAATACTGATATCCACGCTGAACGTTGCCTAAGTTTAGGGGCAACGTTCAGCACAAATATCAGTATTTGTATGTTACAATCTTGTGTGCTCTAGTCTACAACCATAGCCTTTACAGTGGCTTTTTGTATCTAACAATATCTTATAATTTATGATCTTTTAGCTCTTGAAGGACAGACCGCAACTTTTGCTTCGTCTCTGAACTAACTTTAGGATATTGAGGGTTCAGGGCCTGTAACCGATCAATCAAGATGTTGGACACAATCAGCCGGGCCACACCCTTGTCATCAGCTGGAATCAAATACCATGGACTCTTCTTAGTTGCCGTGTTTTCCAGCATCTTGGTATAAGCATCCTGATAATCATCCCAGAAGGCCCGTTCTTGCATATCGCTCGGGACAAATTTCCAGTTCTTGCTAGGCACTTCGATGCGTCGTTCGAACCGGTGTGTCTGTTCATCCTTGGACAGATGCAAGAAAATTTTGATGACTTCAAAGCCTTGATGTCGTAAATATTTTTCATAATTCTTCAAATCATGGTAACGATGATTCCAAAATTTATCATCAACATCCGCCACTGAATTGATGCCTGGTAAATGTTGTGTGGTCAGCATCTCTGGATGGACGTGACTGATCAAGACGTCTTCGTACTGGGAGCGGTTAAAGATCCGAATCTCTCCTCGTGAAGGCAGGGCTTGGTTAACCCGCCACAGAAAGTCATGGGCTAATTGCACGTGAGTCGGCTCCTTGAAGCTGACCACACTCGTCCCAGAGGGATTCAGCCCGCTAAAGACGTGTCGAATCAAGCCGTCTTTCCCGGCGGTATCCATCCCTTGCAGGATCACGATAACCCCGTGCTGCTTCTGAGAATATAGCCGGGACTGCAAGTCACTCAGTGTCGCCACGTTGGCGTCCAATGCACTGTTGATGACGGCCTGATCCGGCCCCTTCTCAACGTGCGTTGCCAACTGCGCTAAATCAATCGATTTCTCACCCGTATAACGATAACTGCTCTCAGTACTCATGCACATCATCTCCTAATATCTTTCACCTTAGCATGCTTGCCTAACGGATTCCAGCGAACACACACACTTTTTGCAAAAGTTGCGGCAAAATCTTCGCGTTCTATTTTCAAGCTTGATATACTGAGGATGTAAACACTTACTTGATCAACGGAGGCCTAGAAGAAATGAAGAAATTTACGGCATATTTTGTGCGTCATGGTCAAACGATGTTGAATCACTACAACAAGGTTCAGGGCTGGATTGACTCCCCCCTTACAGCTAAGGGGCGGGCCGATGCCAAGCGTGCTGGCCAACAGCTCAGTAACATCCCCCTCGCCGCTGCCTACAGCAGTGACTCTGGGCGGGCCATTGAGACGGCGCGAATCGCACTCAGGGAAAATCCAGATAACATGAACATTGTGACTTACCAGTACCCCGAATTTCGTGAACAGTGTCACGGCTACTTTGAAGGCAATGACTTAAATCAGATGTGGCAATTTGTCGGCGCTCAGGTTGGCCTGACTTCCGAATCAAAGGTGCTCGGCACCTACGGCTTGGAAAAAGCGCGGGACCTGATTCACCAAGCGGACTTGTACGGTGAAGCTGAAAGCAATGACATGTTCTGGGAACGACTCGACCGCGGCTTTAACAAGCTACGGGAAAACTCCAAAGATGGCGATCAGGTCATGGTCGTTTCACACGGAATGACGATTCGGTCAATCATCGATCGCTACGCTCCCGATTTGGATGAAGGCATTGCAACCATCAATGGGAGTATCACCAAGCTAGAAATCACCGATGATGACATTCACGTGGATTTCTTCAACAAAACTGATTTTCAATCCTAAACTAATTAGAGGAGGACTACGTCATGAAAAATATTCATCGTTCTATGAGTAACCGGGTCTTCGCCGGCGTCATCGGTGGAATTGCCGATCACTTCGACTGGAATCCCGGTATCGCCCGCCTAATTTTCTTCTTACTGGCAATCACCCCTATCTTCCCCGGAATCATCGTTTACTTGATCCTGTGGATGGTCATGGGTGACCCCGAATAATCGACCAAAAGTCCGAGTAAATTCGGGCTTTTTTCATGCTTAAAAATAAAATAATGAAAACGCTATCAAAATATTCACAATTCGATTGACGTTGCGGAAAGGTTAGTCTACAATTTGAATTAACAACTCGTTATACCCGTTATAACCTGGACGCTTTAAAAAACTCAAGGAGGTTCTCTACCATGGCAAATTCAGAAAAAACTTTAGTATTAGTTAAACCGGATGGTGTTGCGGAAGGACATATCGGAGATATTATTTCACGGCTCGAAAGAAAGCGTTACCAAATCACTGCGCTCAAGGTGGTTAACGCAACAACTGACCAATTAAAGCGGCACTACAGGGAGCAAGTCGAAAAGCCTTACTTCAAGGAAATCGAGACCTACATGCAGGAAGGTCCCCTCGTTGCGATCATCGTGACTGGGACTGACGTGGTTAAAGCTGTTCACAATTTAGCGGGTAAGACGCGGCCTAACGACGCCCAACCCGGAACGATTCGGGGCGACTTTGCCCACGAATACCCAGATGGCATCCTGAGAAACATCGTGCACACCGCTGACAGTCGGGAAAACGCGCACCATGAGATTGCAATCTGGTTCCCAGAACTTGCCGTAGCTGCTCACCAAAAAGTGACGACTAAGGAAAAAGTTGGGGCAAAGTAAGCACACTACAATTGAATGATTAATGTAAACGCTTGGTAAAATTTGCCGAGCGTTTTTTTCTTGTCCACACACCTAACGACATCCTTTTTACGAACACATCTTTTCAAGATGCTTCTCTGCTACCTATCACCAGTAACCGGTTATACTTAAATTACGACAACTAGGCAAAATCTTTACGCATGAATTAGTTCTGTTATATAGGATTCATAAGAAATAAATATATCTGTAATGGTTTTGACTTCTTAACGGACTACACTGTTGTTAATCAGAAAGGAGTTAGCCCTATGAGTGATCTATTTATCAGCTACCAGTCAGCCGATCCATTAGCCCATTCGTTTTACGAGCAACTCTGCGAGTGGGCCCAACGCGACTGGGCGTTTCCCACCATCAGTTTTCATGAACAGCACTTGTCCGCTAAGTTTACTGGGTTGCACGCTGCGGCTATCAAACGCCAGCTCAGAAAAGAAATTAAACGTTCCCACCGGCTTCTGGTCATCATCAGTCGAGAGACCTGGCAATCGGAATGGACCGATTGGGAGATTGCTACGGCCCGTCAAGAAGATAAGCAAGTTTTGGCAGCCAAGTTGGATAGTACCAATATCTCACCGCTCAGCCTGTTAGAGATTGCCCCCGCATGGATTGACCCATTTGATCCCAAAGTTTTAGCGGACGGCGTAATTTAAAAATACGCTTGCAATTATGGTCATTATTGGTAAAATATATGAGTAGTGACTTGGAGAGTTGGCAGAGTGGTAATGCAACGGACTCGAAATCCGTCGAACCGGCTAATACCGGCGCGCAGGTTCAAATCCTGTACTCTCCTTACCTAAATAACGTTTTGGGGAACTTCAAGCGTCCTTGAAGTTCCCTTTTTTCTACCGAAAATTAATCAGATCGGGCACCACCCGAAAAAGTATATTATACTAAATAATAATCATTTCATTTAGAAAGAAGAATTTTCATGTTCAAACTCATTGGTCTGATTCTCATTATCATTGCCTTAGGAATTGCCCTTTACAGTTATTTTCTTGCCAGACATAATCAATAGATTCAGGCATTCATCACTCCGTCATTTCTCTTTAGAAATGACTTTTTTTATTTTTTACCATTTTTTGCTTGCCAAGCTAATCATTTTAATGCATAATATAATTATTAACTAATCTAATCCATTAGTTAATTAATCCATTGACGTTACTCCCAGGTACTTTCATCGTCAGTGGATTAGCGTTAATCGACTAGCGTCACCACATATTGCCTGCTGCCCCCCGACCATATCGAAGGAGGTAACACCCATGTATAAACGCCTACTCGTTCCACTCGATGGCTCCAGTAACGCTAATGAAGCGCTCAAGACCGCGATTGACTTGGCTCAGGACTGGCATGCCAAACTGATTCTTCTGCAGGTCATCGACATTACCCAGTTCTCCGCGCAAGGCCTGGGTGGTGGCTACTCAGCCGTAATCAAGAGTCTCCGCGATACCAGCCAAGAAATTTTAGAAGCGGCTCGTGATCACGCTGAAAAAGCGAATCTGGAAGTCGCGATGCTGGTACGCGAAGGCGCGCCCAAACAGGTCATTGTAGAAATTGCTAACGCCGCAGATAGTCAAATCGACCTCATCGTCATGGGTAAGTCTGGGACCAACGCGTTCTCCCGCATGATCGTGGGTTCCACGACGAATTACGTGGTCCAGCACGCTGAACCCAACGTTATCGTCGTCAACGACCTACCCGAACCGCACGAGTAGCGTCGATTCAGCCTTAAGTTGTCAACTAAAGTTTGCAGAGAGGTCCTCCCCTCTCTGCTTTTTTGTGTTTCAGAAGTTTTGCACTAAAAACATTATATTTAATTTTGCTTTCATGAAAGAAATCACGCCAAGCCCCTTTTCTTCCATCCGCCGCCCGGGCTATAATGGACTGACGAACAATTCATAGGAGGCACTTACTTTGAAACAAACCCAACCTCGTTGGTTCTTGATTGGCATGATGCTGATCGCCGCCAACCTCCGTTTACCCATCACTATTATTCCACCCTTACTCCCCAGCATTGAAAAATCTCTGAATCTTCCCAGTTCGATGGCTGGACTGATTACGTCGATTCCGCTAGTGACCTTCGCTATCTTTTCACCGATCATCGTGAAATTAGCGCAACGGTGGGGCAACGAGCGCACCGTCTTTGGCCTCTTTTTGCTACTGATCATCGGGACCTACCTCCGAATCATCCCCACCTTACCGGCCCTGCTCTTCGGGACATTTCTGGTCGGCATTGGGATCGACAGTGGTAACGTTCTGGTCCCCGCTTTGATCAAGGAACATATGCCTTACAAAATTCGCCTGGGAACGAGCCTGTACACCCTATCGATGCTTCTCGTTGGGGCGATTGGAACCGCCGTTTCGGGAATTCTGATCTCTCGAACCAGTCTCGCTGCGACTCAAGCCTATCTCGGAATCATCAGCATCATCGCCATCTTTGCCTGGTTTCCAAATATTCGTGCGAAACGTCAGAAACCACTGACCGACGAGCAACGTTCCCACATTCCTCACTATCAGAGCGTCTGGCACCAGCCCCTAGGGTGGTTGATTACCTTATTCTTCGGGCTTCAGTCGCTAGTCTACTATGCAATTATTACCTGGATGCCATCGATTCTGGCCGTTCACGGCGTCTCAACCATCACGTCCAGCAATCTCCTGACACTGCTCCAAATCAGTGGCCTACCGCTCTCATTTATGGTGCCGCTTCTCTTCAACAAACGTCACGGTGTCAGCATCCTGCTGAGCATCATGACGCTAGGCTATGTCGTTGCACCGCTCACGTGGCTGATCGATACCAACTCCGTTCCCTTTCTCACTATCGTCTCGTTAGTCACTGGTCTGGGATCCGGAGTGGCCTTTAACCTCGCTATTATGTTCTTTACGGAGAAGACGACGAACCCTTACCAAACAGCCGCCATCTCGGGGATGGCCCAGTCTGCCGGTTACCTGCTGGCTGCGGTCGGCCCGATTCTCTTTGGTTACCTGCAACAGTTCAGCGGCTCCTGGATGCCGGTGATCTGGCTGCTGGTCATCTTTGCCACGGCACTGACCACCACGGGAATCATCGTCCAAAAACGCGGCATGATTAAAAATTAAACAGCTTCCACCAGCAATATTCATTTCAAAATCATTTATGATAAACTTTTCATCGTATCGGGCCTATGCAAATCTCACTAATCTATCCGACAACTTCTACCCAAACTAAAATGGCTTTACCATCCGAGATCCGGTGGTAAAGCCATTTTTCATTATCTTAGTAAGTCATCAAACTGAAGACATCGTAACCCTTCAGCTTGTCGCGACCGTGCAGTTCCTTTAATTCAATCAGGAAGGCCGTTCCAACCACGATACCACCCAGGTCTTCGACCAATTGGATGGTTGCGCCAATGGTCCCACCAGTGGCTAAGAGGTCATCGGTAACCAAGACCTTTTGGCCCGGTTTGATGGCATCCTTGTGCAGGTAAAGTGCTGACGTGCCATATTCCAAGTCGTATGAAGCCTTGACCGTTGGCCGTGGCAACTTGCCTTGCTTACGAGCTGGTGCGAAGCCAATGCCCATTTGGTACGCAACGGGACAGCCGACGATGAATCCGCGGGCTTCTGGACCCACGACCATTTCAACGCCCTTATCCTTGGCGTATGCGACAATTTCATCGGTTGCGGCGTGGAAGGCCTCACCGTCCGCCATTAATGGGGAGATGTCCCGGAACATGATGCCCTTTTCTGGGTAGTCCGGAACGGAAGCAATATATTTCGTAAAATCAGTTGCCATAAGTTAAGTAGCTCCTTTATTTTATATCAATGAGGCAAGACGCTTCGTTAACGCCGCAGCCGGACAGGCCAAGAGGTCTTGTTCCGTCTGCATCTGTTGTTGTCGAAGTTGGTAACTCGGAGCCGCTGTCAGATCCTTGTGCTCCGGGTTCGCCACACCATTCATGATGCCGTGATCGATTGCGATGAAGCCACACTCGAAGAACACCTGAATCATGAAGACTAACTGGGTTCGTGGAATTTGCAAGAAAGTTGCCAATTGTGCCAGTTGGTGCCCCACATCTACTTGTTGATGCGTTGCAACGAACTTAAATAGTTTAGCATATTGCGAGCGAGTTGGCATCCCTAATTGCGAAAGACTTTCTTTCTTATAGAGATAAGCGGTAATTTGTGTAGGTTGAAGTTGTTTTAAAACCGTCTCCAAATCAGTCGTGGCATCCGGACAATCCACAATAAACACGGCTGAATCAGCCGGTAATTTTTCGGCCACACTTCCATCATAAAGCAGTGCCGTCGCGGTTTCTGGCAGTTGGTTAGCTAACTGTCGAAACGCGTTGTTGTGGAAGAACACGTACGTTCCGGGTTGCTGGAACATCTTTTGATGCAACTGATTGGTCCGTTCAACCTTTACCGGATTATCCGCCAAGCGGAGATCCTTGACCATCACCTGTAGGGAATGCCGGCCCTGCCAGACATTATCCTCGATGGCACCCAGAACGGCCGCCGAATCCGGCTCCGCACTCAGGGCTGCCACATTCTTCCCGGCGCCAAACTGAATGGCATCGAGCTGATGATTACCCTCTTGAAGCTGAAACTTCAAGTGAGACTTGTCTTTACCAATCGCCTTGATTTGCGTCAACGTGGCCGTTTCAAAGGCAAACAACGGCTGACTATTGTCCGTACCGAACGGTGCCAACTGTGCCAGCTCCTGATAGAGCTTGGGCGTAACCGTGCCAACCCCTAACGAAGCCGCAACGGGCACTTCAGCTGGCCCACTTTCGGTCAGTTTCTGATTGGCCGCCTCCTGGTCCAAGGCATCAGCTAAGGCGCCTAACTGCTCACTAGGCACCGTTAACCCAACAGCCATGTGATGACCACCAAATGCTGTCATCAGGTCTCTATGACCGTCTAAGGCCTCAAAGAGATTAAATGCGGCCACGCTTCGACCAGACCCTTTGGCCCGACCATCTTCGTTCACGTTCAACACCAACGCTGGCTTACCCGTCGTCTCAACGACTTTGCTGGCAACAATTCCCAGAACGCCTTCGTGCCAGTCATGCCCACTAATGATCAGTGCGGCCCGGTCACGATGCTCGGCGTCCTCAGCCTGTGCCAAGGCCGCCTGACTGATCTGTTGAACCAGTTCCTGGCGTTTACGATTCTTCTCCTCGGTCTGTTGCGCCAATTCCTTAGCCCGTGCGTCATCCAGTGTCGTCAGCAGCTCGACAGCTGGACTGGCATCTTCTAGCCGGCCCAATGCATTCAACCGGGGCGCGATACCGAAGCCAATCGATTGCTCGGTCAGTTCTTCAGGCTTAATGCCTGCCCCAGCCATCAGCGCTTGCAAACCTGGTCGTTCGTCCTGCTTTAACAGCTGGAGACCAAAGTAGACCAGCACTCGATTTTCATCAACCAGTGGCACCAGATCAGCAACCGTCCCGATAGCCGCGAGATCCAAGACATCCTGTGGAATTTCCTCGCGCAACGCTTGGGCCACCTTAAAGGCCACCCCAGCACCGGATAAGCCGCCAAAGGGATACTCAGCACCGGGATACCGGGGATGAATAATGGCATAGGCAGCGGGTAGCTCTTGGGGAAGTTCGTGATGGTCCGTGACAACCACGTCCACTCCCGCCTCATTTGCCGCCGCAATCGCCTCATTACCAGCGACCCCGTTGTCCACCGTCACAATGAGTTGGGTCCCCGCTGCAATCAGCTTCTTAAAAGCTGCCACGTTAGGCCCGTAGCCGTCAGTAAACCGGTTAGGAATGTACGTATTGACCTTGGCCCCCATCTCATTGAGCGTTTCATAAAGAATCGATGTACTCGTGACTCCATCGGCATCGTAGTCCCCGTAGATCGTAATCTGCTGGTCACTCCCGATGGCATCCTCAATTCGGTCGACCCCCTTCTGCATGTCGTGTAAAAGGCTGGGATCATGCAGTTGTTCTGGCCCGGGATTCAAGAAGGCGTGTGCAGTGTCCGGCGTCTGATAGCCCCGATTCCACAAAATCTGAGCAACAATCGGCGAAATCTCTGCAGTCTTCGCTAGCGCCTGTGCCTCCGCGGAGGGCTGGTCAACATTCTTAATGTTCCATTGGTATTGTGCGGCAATCACCAGCAAATCATCCTTTCTAAACGTTAGAAAAGCGGTGTCACTGGCACCGCTCCTCGCTATCGGTTCTTGTTATTTTTCAGCTAAGCTAAAAGTTGTCGCCTACGGTTGCCAATGATTCCACCTGCTGTGGGGACCACCTGCAGCCAAAGACCTGGCTTTCTTCGGCTAAGATAACTTTTAAGCTTGAAATTAACCAACTGGTACGGTCATTTCACTTAAATGTAGCTAGTCTTTAGACTCTCCAGCTAATCTTGCCTTTAATTCAGCATTTTCTTTCTCTAAATCTTGTAACTGCTTCTCCTGTTGCCCAGTGATCTGCTTACTCTTGGAGTTTTGCAGCCGCTTGGTCAGGCGGTCATTGTCCTTGGTCAGTGCGTCAATGCGTTCATTACTGCTCTGCTCCAAGTCCTTGTATGCTCGGTTGTGTTGGAAGACGGTGATGGTTGAAAAGAGAATCATCAAGACAGCGCCGATCAAAATCGACACCAACAGAATCAAAATCAATGGCCAATGAACCGTTGTGAATCCAAAAGAAACCGGGACACTTTCTACGTTTAGAATGGCAAAAATTGCCACCACGATAACTAGTAAGATTGTTAGAACGATTCGCCACTGATTTTTCATTTCTGAGCACCCTCCGCAGTTATTTTTTGAAATGGCACATTGTATTCATCAAAGTCCTTGACGACCCGTGTGTTCTTAAAGACCTCACGTGCCTGTTGCTGTAGCTCTAACGCCATCTTACCCGTGTAACGCGCTGAGATATGGTTGAGCAGCAACATCTTCACATTGGTCCGTTTAGCCAGCTCAGCCGCTTGAATATTGGTTGAGTGATAGTAGGCCCGTGCCAGCTTGCTTTCACCCTTGGCAAACGTACTCTCATGCACCAAGACATCGGCGTCTTGTGTCAGACGAGCGGCGTTACGGGTCTGCCGGGTGTCACCCAAGAGGGCAACGATACGGCCAGGTTGACTTGGTCCCAGGAAGTCCGCCCCGCTCACGGTACGCCCGTCAGGAAGTGTGACCGTCTTGCCAGCCTTCAATTCACCGTAAACTGGTCCAGAAGGAATCTGAGCTTCTCGTAGCTTGTCGACCATCAATTCTCCCGGATGATCCTTTTCAACGACCCGGTAGCCAAAACATTCGATGCGGTGATCAAGGTGCTGGGCGTAAACTCGAAACTTATCATCTTCGAAAATCATGCCGTCCGCGGATAATTCGCGGTAGTGAATCTTATAGGACAACTTGGTCTCGGAGACGCGCATACTGACTTCCACAAAATCCCGAATTCCTTTGGGTCCGTAGATAGTCAGTGGTTCATTGCCGCCCTGAAACGACCGGCTACTCAAGAGACCTGGTAGCCCAAAAATATGGTCACCATGCAGGTGGGTAATAAAAATCTTATCGATCTTCCGCGGCTTTAACGTGGTCCGCAGAATCTGGTGCTGGGTGGCTTCACCCACGTCGAACAGCCACACTGAATTGCGCTCATCGAGTAAGCGCAACGCCGTACTGGTCACATTCCGAAACTTTCCGGGTGACCCGGCGCCCGTCCCTAAAAATTGAATTTCCATATTTTTTCGTTCCTATTCTATAATTAAAGTCCGTCCACTATTTTAGGGGATTTTGGGTAAAATCGCAACTCTCAAAACCGGCCATTCCCAGTGAAGGGGATTATTGCTAGGGTTCTTTCCTAAAATTCGGTATAATCGAGGTAAGCTTGTGATTGGGGGCAACAGAACATGCGGCTCATTGACTTTAACCTGTCGACCATCGACCTGCATCCCGCCCTGCGTCTGTACTGGGAGCACGACGGTCAGCAAGTACCAGTGGTCGATCTACAAACCAAGCCCCATCAGCTTCATCTCATCACGGGGACCGGCCGACCACTAACGCTGGACCAACTAAGGACCCGCACGCAACAGGTCGACCCCCAGGCCAGCCTATTCATCGCGCAGGAATCACCTCAACGCCTCTACGGCTACCGCCTGGTGCCCCATCAAATCTTATTCGGTTGAAAGGAGTTTTACCATGCGTTTCATCAAAGCATCATTGCTGCTCAGCCTCGGGCTGCTCACTCTAGGACTCGCTGGTTGCCAATCCAGCGGCCAAAAGAGCACCGCCAGCTTCAAGGATAGCAGTAGCCAATCCAGTAGTTACAGTGCCAAGGAACCGGATGCTGCGGTAACGTCATCCGCCACTTCGCATAAAGAAGAGGCGCAGACGTATCACCCGCAGGCCAAGTTGACCAAGAGTACACGCTACAAGAAGTCGGGCAACCTCAAGAAGGCTGGTCAGTACACCTTCGACAAGGTCGGAACCCAGCTGACGTTGAGCACCATCAAGCATCCCCAAACGACCATTAAATCTGGCAATTTAACGTACAAGGTCACGACCGTTCGGGTCATTAAGAACACCGCTAAGACGGCTGCGGCCAAACGCATGGCGGCTCAGGCCCTAAATTTGGCACAGATCAAGAGTCCCTACTACACGCTACAGGTTAAGTTTACCATTTATAACCGGGGGAAGCAGGCCGTAACCACCGATGGCATTCAAAGTATCCGGCTCAGCGGCAACCGTCAGTTAAATGCGGCCAATCAACTGAGCGATGCCAGCGCTGGAAAGACCATTCCAGCCAAAGGCAAGCTCGCCACATTTGCCACCGGCCTTGCCAGTGAAAAGACTAACCCCAATCTGAAGACCGTTAAGATTAAGTTTGCCGGCGCCTTTGCTGACAAAAAGCAAGTGGTCAAGCCCACGACTTGGTTAAAATTAACATTGTAAGTTAACACCCACTAAGGGCAAGCAATTGGCAATTATTCTCATAAGGTTCAAAATTAAAGCGTGGTCAATCAGGATTCAAGTCTTGATTGACCACGCTTTTTTGGCGCTAAACTATTGAGTCGGCTATTGCCCCTGCAGACCAATCAGACTAAGTCCAATCGGTCCCACTGGCAACACCCATTTAAGCCATATATTCGAAGGTGAAGTCGTCGATCTTGACCAGGTCACCGTTCTTGGCACCATGATCTCGCAGACCATTGTCGACACCCATTCCCCGCATTTGACGGGTAAAGCGTAACAGGCTTTCGTCATGGTTGATATCGGTCATCCGGAAAAGCTTCAGCAGCTTATCACCGGTCAGAATCCAAGTGCCATCGGCGTCCTGCGTGATTTCAAATTCCGCTTCAGGCTTGAAGTCGTATTCGGCCTTTTCGACCACTTCTTCTTGCTTGACTGGGAACTTCGGCGTTGCGGCCAGGATGTCAGCCGTCCGTTGTAGCAACGGTGTTAACCCATCGTGCGTCAGTGCAGACACTGCATAGACTTCCGGTGCCTGAGCCAACAACTCGTCTTGCTTCAAGTCTTCCTTGAACTTGGCCAGATTGTCAGCGGAGTCCGGCATATCCATCTTATTGGCAACCACGATCTGTGGCCGCTTCAAAATGTCGGGATCGTACGTCTTGAGTTCTTCATTAATCTTTTCAAAGTCTTCATAAGGGTCACGACCTTCGAGACCACTCATGTCGATCAGATGCAGGATAACCCGCGTCCGTTCAACGTGCCGTAAGAATTGGAAACCTAAGCCAACCCCATTAGCGGCCCCTTCGATCAGACCAGGTAAATCAGCCATTACAAAGTCACGGCCATCAGGTAACCGCACCATCCCCAGGTTAGGGACCAACGTCGTAAAGTGATATTCCGCAATCTTTGGCTTGGCACTCGTGACCGTCGACAACAGCGTTGACTTCCCAACGGATGGGAATCCAACCAAGCCGACATCAGCGAGAACCTTTAATTCCAAGCGAATTTCAAATTCCTGCCCAGGTTCCCCATTTTCGGCGATTTCTGGTGCGGGATTTTTAGGTGAGGCAAAGTGAATATTGCCCCGACCACCACGGCCACCCTTGGCCACGATGGCGGAATCGTCATTAGCCACTAAGTCAGCGATGACGGCACCCGTTTCGTTATTATAAATCGTTGTTCCTTGGGGGACACTAATGATCGTGTCCGTGGCACCGCGGCCAGTCATGGACTTGATGGCACCGTTGCCTCCATTTTTAGCCTTGAACTTCCGTTGGTACCGGAAGTCCATCAGCGTCCGTAAGCCTTCGTCAACGGTGAACACGATGTTACCACCGCGTCCACCATCACCACCGGCTGGTCCACCATTGGGCACAAATTTTTCCCGACGGAAGGCAACCATCCCGTCGCCACCCTTACCGGCTTTGACGTCAATTTTAACTTGATCTACAAACATAATTATTATTCCTCGTTTTCTAAACCAGCGCGTGCTGCTTTCTTCGTAAAGTATCCTGCTAGCCAGTATACCGGCAAACGGCCGTCACGTCAAAGTTTCGTTGGCGTTCGCGGATTTTTTATTTCAGCCGTCTCAGCCTGCAGGGTCAACCGAATCGTCTGCGCAACGGTTTTACTAACGCCTAATTCCCGCAGATCATCCACACTAGCCTCACCAATTTTCTTGGTCGAGCCAAATTTCCGCAACAATTTATTCCGCGTCTTGGGCCCCACCCCAGGGATTCGGTCAAGCCGTGAACTCAGTGAATTCTTGCTGTGAACCTGTCGGTGGAAAGTAATGGCGAACCGGTGCACCTCGTCTTGAATCCGCTGAACAAGGTAGAAGCCTTGACTCTTAGGATCCAAATGGATGTGATGATCATCGGGACCGAACAGTAGATCAGCCGTCTTATGGTGATCGTTCTTGACCATTCCGGCAACTGGAATGTGGAGGTCAAATTCATCCGACAGAACTTCCTTGACCGCATTCATCTGAATGTCGCCCCCATCCATTAAGATCAGGTCCGGCATCTGTGCGTGTTCCTTGAGTAACCGCCCATAACGCCGCCGAATCACTTCCAAAGTGCTAGCCGTTTCATCGGCGTGATCGACCGTTCGTAATTTATATTTTCGGTACAACTTCTTATTGGGTTGACCATCAACGAAGACCACCATTGCCGAAACTAAATCGGCCCCTTGAATGTGGGAGTGGTCAAACGCTTCAATCTTGTGTCCAGGCGCAATGCCCAGAGCATCGGTGATTTCCTTCATGGCCCCAGTTGTCTTGCCTTCATCGAGCTCTAACAGCCGAAACTTCTCTTCTAAGACCAGTCGCGAATTCTTAGCAGCCATGTCCAACAGATCACGTTTAGTGCCCCGCTGCGGCGTTCTGACGGGCACGTGGAGGACTTCCTCAATACTGGCAGCATCAATACTAGCCGGCACCAGGATCTCACGTGGCAACACCGTATTCTTTCGCTGATAGAACTGGACGATAAAGCTGGCCAGTTCTTCCTCAGCCGTGCTGACGATTGGAAAGAGCCGTTTCTCCCGCTTCATCAAGCGCGCTTGGCGAATGAAGAAGACTTGAATCGACAACCACCCCTTATCCAAATAGAAGTTGAAGATGTCCCGTGGCGTACTGTCATTAGAAATAATCTTCTGCTTTTCCACGGTGGCTTCGATGTAACGAATCTGATCACGCAGATCGGCTGCCCGTTCATAAGCCATGTCAGCGGCCGCCGCCGTCATTCGGTCGGATAATTCCTTTTCGGCGTGACCAACGTTTCCATTTAAGAAGGATTTGATCTTCTTGATCTGTTCGTCGTAATCGGCTTGGGGAACCTCCTTGAAGCAAGCACCGAGACACTGTCCCATGTGATAGTACAGACACGGCCGCCCCTGATAACCGGTACACCGCCGTAGCGGATAGACCTTCTGCAGGAAGTGAATAGTTTCCTCAGCCGCGTAAACATTAGGGTACGGCCCAAAATAATAGGCCCCATCCTTTTTGATATCGCTGACCAGTAGCAATTGCGGATCGCGTTCGTTAGTGATCTTGATGTACGGGTACCCGGTGCCCCGCTTCAGCTTAATGTTGAAGTACGGCTGATGCTTTTGAATCAGCGTGATTTCTAGGAGGAAAGCCTCCTTGTCGGTCGAGGTGATAATCGTTTCAAAATCCACGATTTCACTGACCAACTGTGCCGTCTTCCCGGTGTGGCTACTCTTAAAGTACGACCGCACCCGGTTCTTCAGGTTCTTTGCCTTCCCCACGTAGATAATCTGGCTGTTGATGTTCTTCATCAAATAACAGCCGGGAAGGCCCGGCAATAACGCCAGTTTGTGTTCCAAATATTCCGATGCCAAGGGCCTAACCTCCCGTTCATTTCTCGAATTAGCTTGTCAAGTATAAGCCGAATACGTGTTTGGTGCAAGCAATTCACCCCAGCCACAGCGCCGATTCCCGGATTATTTTTATCGGCCATAAATCAGTCTAATTTCTTCGGTTTTTGCCAAGCCTCACCCTGATAAATGACAAATCTCAGGAATTCTGCTATGATACTGCTAAAGACAAGGAGGTGGCTTGAATGGCTCTTAAAGTAAAACGCCAGGATGACCTTGACTCCATGTTCGGTAAATTTGCTGAGATGGACCCCACGGACGTGAAACGCGACAAGTTTTTGAAGCGTGACGATGCCCACAAGGATAACAAGCGCGCTAAAGGCTTGATCAACGCCGATAAATCAAAACACGAACAGGATCACAGTCAAGACTAACGTCGAAAGTTAAAGGACTCACGGAGAATTCCGTGGGTCCTTTTATTTTAGACTTTGCTTTGAACAGCCAAGCGATTACCGTTCCGGTTGGAACCCGTGGGGGTAGCGCTCGTTAAGGCGTTTAATGTTATCCTGGGCTACTTCATCGAAGTCGATGTCGGCCCACTGGGCAATCTGGCTGAGATACCAGAGCACGTCGCCCATTTCCTTGACGATAGCCTCGTGGTCCATGTCCTGACCGTGAAAGGTGTAGTTCTTCACGAGATCGACAACTTGGCCCGACTCGCCAGCTAGCCCCAACGCGCAGTTGGTTAGAACCTGTTCATTGCCGTACAACGTCCGGTTCGCAGCTTTTTGATAGTCATTAAATTCCATTCCTATTCCTCCCCAAAGGCTTGTTCTTCAATCCAGTTCCAGACGGCATCCTTCCCGACCTTCTTCGGTGCTGAGAACATGATGATGTTATCGGTATTAGGCAGGTTCATCGCCTTCTTGATCTGACTTACGGCTTGGTTCCACTTGCCACGAGCAATCTTGTCACTCTTAGTGGCAACGATCAGCGTTGGCAGGTTAAAGTAAGCTAGATACTGATACATCTGAACATCGTCTTCAGTCGGTGCGTGCCGGGCATCAACGAGGGAAACGACCCCTTTTAATTGGTCGCGTTGGGTCAGATACGTTTCGATCATCTGCCCCCACTTCTCCCGTTCCGACTTGGAAACCTTGGCGTAACCGTAGCCAGGGACATCGACGAAGTAGAGTTGATCCTCGACGTTATAAAAGTTCAGGGTCTGAGTCTTTCCCGGTTGACTGGACGTCCGGGCATACGAGCGCCGATTGATCAAAACGTTAGTCAGTGAAGACTTCCCGACGTTTGATCGGCCGACCAGCGCAATTTCTGGATACCCCGTCGTTGGGTACTGTGCGGGGTCAACCGCACTCATGACTAATTCTACGTGATTGACTTCCATTGGTTAATGCCATCCTCTCCAAATATCTTTCATTATTCTAACACAGAACGTCACCTCACTGGGGACTTTCTCGAACAGGCATTCTGCAATAAAGCGGTTAAAGCCCACTCCCCCAACCCTTTACGCGGCCATAAAAAAAGCGGCCAACCCAAGGGCCGGTCGCTACGCCACACAGTGTGACAATTATGAAGCTTTTTGATCCTTTAAGATGACTTCAGGTTCGGCATGGTCGGTTACGGTTTCAGCCGTAATCACAACCTTTGCCACGTCATCACGACTAGGCAAGTCGAACATGATATCACGCATCACGTCTTCAATGATTGACCGCAACCCACGGGCACCCGTATTCCGCGCAATGGCTAACTTGGCCATTTCACGAAGAGCAGCTGGCTGGAATTCCAGTTGAACATCATCGAGGGACAGTAACTTCTCGTACTGCTTGACCAACGCGTTCTTAGGTTCCGTTAAGATCCGAACCAAGTCGTTTTCATCCAGCTTTTCGAGGGCTGTCAAAATTGGCAACCGGCCGATAAATTCTGGAATCAAACCGAATTGGAGCAAGTCTTCTGGAATCACGTGTTGCATCAGGCTGTCGCCGGAAGCCAAAACGTTTTGTTCCTTACTGTCGGCACCAAACCCAATTGTTTGGTCACCCAGACGACGCTTGACGATCCCGTCAATGCCGTCAAAGGCCCCACCAACGATGAAGAGAATGTTGGTCGTGTCGATTTGAATGAATTCTTGTTGGGGATGCTTACGGCCACCCTGAGGCGGAACGTTGGCAATCGTCCCTTCAAGAATCTTCAGAAGGGCTTGTTGAACCCCTTCACCGGAAACGTCACGAGTAATCGAAACGTTTTCGGACTTCTTAGCAATTTTATCGATTTCATCAATGTAAATGATACCCTTTTCGGCGCGGTCCACGTCATAATCGGCGTTTTGCAACAGCTTCAACAGGATATTTTCAACGTCTTCACCCACATAACCAGCTTCAGTCAAGGTTGTGGCATCTGCGATCGCAAATGGAACGTTTAAAATCTTAGCTAGGCTTTGCGCCAGGTAAGTCTTCCCGGAACCAGTAGGTCCGATCACCGCGATGTTACTCTTTTGCAGTTCAGGGCCTTCGTCGTCAGCCTGAGCCATTTCGTTTACCCGCTTATAGTGGTTGTAAACGGCAACGGATAATGTCCGCTTGGCTTCGTTTTGACCGATAACGTATTGGTCGAGCGTGTTGACGATTTCAGCAGGCGTAGGCACTTCCAAGGTTTCTTGTGCGCTGTCTTGGCTGAATTCTTCATCAATGATTTCTTTACAGAGGTCAATACATTCATTACAGATGTAAACACCTGGGCCGGCAACGATCTTCTTAACTTGATCTTGTGATTTACCACAAAAAGAACAGGTCACTGGGCCATTCGTTTCGGTGTTTTCAAACAATAAACTTCACCCTTTCTCTCCAGGCTTAAGCCTAACTCATTACAAAAAGCTTTGTGTCAGTAAACCTGTCGAACTAACCAGATTTCCCTATCAATCGTGTACTATACCACAGATAAGCCCACGATAAAATCAATTTGCCTCAGCGGCTCAGAAAACCTGATTCTAATGAAAAACCGGGACAACAGCGACTGTCGTCCCGGTCAAGTCCTCAATTGGATAAAGAATTAGTCTTTATCTTCTGAGTCCTTCTTCTTGTCTTGCTTTGCGGAATCGGCAATCAAGTCAACGGCGCTCTTGATAGCAATGTCATGCTTTAACATGTCATCTGAAAGGGCACTGCGAACAGCACTTTCTTCCATGCCATATTGGCCAGCTAAGTCCTTAACTTCAGCACTGATTTCGTCTTCTGAAGGTTCGATCTTTTCAGCAGCAACGACGGCTTCAAGAACAAGGTTAGTCTTAACCCGCTTTTCGGCACCATCGGTGAATTGCTTCCGTAAGTCGTCTTCGGTCGTCCCAGTCAATTGGAAGTACATCTTTGGTTCGATACCTTGTTGTTGCATGTTAGCCAGGTATTGGTCCATTTGACGGTTGATGTCATCCTTCAGCATAGCTTCTGGGATGTCGGCGATTTCGGCGTTGTCAACGGCTTCGCTGATAGCTTCGTCTTCGATAGCATCGTGAGCAGCTTGGGTCTTTTGTTCCTTCAAGCTGTCCTTCGTCTTGGCTTGTAATTCTTCTAAGCTGTCAACGTCTTCGTCAACATCCTTAGCGAATTCATCGTCCAATTCTGGTAATTGCTTTTCCTTAACTTCGTGGAGGGTAACCTTGAAAGTGGCTTCCTTATCACGTAAGTCTTCGGCTTGGTAGTCCTTAGGGAAAGTAACCTTAACGTCAACGTCATCGCCGGCTTTGTGACCAACTAATTGGTCTTCGAAGCCAGGGATGAAGGAGTTAGAACCTAATTCCAAGGAGTAGTTGTCAGCCTTGCCACCATCGAATTGCTTGCCATCAACGTAACCGTCGAAGTCAATCACAACAGTGTCGCCCTTAGCAGCGGCTTCGTCTTCTTTAAGCACTAATTCGGCTTGTTGTTGACGTTGCTTTTCTAATTCGGCATCGATGTCCTTTTGGTAAACCCGCGTGTTTTGCTTCGTTACGCTGAGACCCTTGTAGTCACCAAGCTTAACGTCTGGCTTAACCGTAACAACGGCCTTCAGAACCCAAGCCTTACCCTTGTCCATGGATTCAACATCCACTTGGGGTTGGTCGACTGGTTCGATACCAGCCTCCTTGATAGCTTCTTCGTAAGCATCTGGTAACACAATGTTTAAAGCATCTTGGTACAATGCTTCTTCACCGTACATTTGGTCGAAGATTTGACGTGGTACACGGCCCTTACGGAAACCAGGTACAGCCAGGTTCTTCTTGGTACGCTTGAAGGCCTTGTCCAGACCATCCTTGATCATATCAGGAGCAATTTCAAAGGTTAATTCGCCTTGATTAGAGTCCTTTTTTTCCCATTTTGCAGCCATTATTTTCCCTCCGAAATGAAAGATATTACTATTTACAATTCTATCAATTGCATACTGTATAAGTGTACCTTATGCTATCCGAATTGTAAAATGATTTTTGCTGAAATGCCGTGAATGACGCGGCTTTCCTTAAATTTTTCTCTGAAAATCCAGTAAAAATAAACCGCTACCGGTAAATTACCATCACGAACCGATTATTCCGGATTCTCAGCCGTGACTCACTGAAATCGGCACCCGGCTCATTACGATATTTAGGGACGAAAAAAGGACTGAAAGGTCACCCCTTCAGCCCCTCTTTCAAGGCACACTAATTAATGAAATTAATTAGTCGTCAATTTCCGTAACGGTACCGGCACCAACGGTGTGGCCACCTTCACGAACAGTGAACTTAGTACCCTTTTCAATGGCAGCTGGTTGGATCAGTTCAACAGTGAACGTCACGTTATCACCAGGCATAACCATTTCTACGCCATCAGGCAATTCGATAACACCAGTGATATCAGTGGTGTGGAAGTAGAATTGTGGACGGTAGTTTGAGAAGAATGGCGTATGACGGCCACCTTCTTCTTTGCTCAAGATGTAGACTTCACCCTTGAACTCTTTGTGGGTTTGGATCGAACCTGGCTTTGCAAGAACTTGGCCACGAACAACTTGTTCACGGTTAATCCCACGAAGTAAGGCACCAACGTTATCCCCGGCTTCACCAAGGTCCAACGTCTTACGGAACATTTCAAGACCAGTAACAGTAGTCTTCAATACGTCGTCATGTAAACCAACGATTTCAACTTCGTCACCAACCTTAACCATCCCACGGTCGATACGACCGGAAGCAACAGTCCCACGACCAGTGATCGTAAAGACGTCTTCAACAGGCATAAGGAAAGGCTTGTCGTTTTCACGTTCTGGAGTTGGGATGTAGTCATCAACGATGTCCATCAAGTGAAGGATAACCTTAGTTTGTTCTTCGTCGCCTTCAAGAGCCTTCAAAGCGGAACCACGAACAACAGGAATATCATCACCAGGGTAATCGTATTCGGACAACAACTCACGAACTTCCATTTCAACTAAGTCGACCAATTCGTCGTCATCAACTAAGTCGGTCTTGTTTAAGAAGACAACGATGTAGTTAACACCAACTTGGCGAGCAAGCAAAATGTGTTCACGCGTTTGTGGCATAGGACCATCAGTAGCAGCAACAACCAAGATAGCACCGTCCATTTGGGCAGCACCAGTGATCATGTTCTTGATGTAGTCAGCATGTCCTGGGGCATCGATATGCGCATAGTGACGCTTTTCAGTTTCGTATTCAACGTGGGCAGTGTTGATCGTGATACCACGTTCACGTTCTTCTGGAGCAGCATCGATATCAGCGTAATCTTCGGCCTTTGCTAAACCTTTGTCAGCAAGTACCTTAGTGATTGCAGCAGTTAACGTCGTTTTCCCATGGTCAATATGGCCAATAGTACCAATATTTACATGGGGTTTAGTTCTTTCATAATGTTCTTTTTCAGCCATTAATGAAACCCTCCTGTATTTTATCGCAAGGACAATCTCTTCTCACAAGGAAAATTAATCACCCTTTGCGTAAAATTATACTACTTCTTTTCAGAAAGGGAAAGCTGGAACCCTCCCAAAAAAGAATCCTTGACCAGTATATATGCTGCAGAATTATTTGTAAACTAAAATCTTGCCGAATTTACGGTTTTTCATGATTTTCATGGTTAATCGGCCCAAATAATGCTCTCATGAAGTGATTTAAGCGGTTTTGCCACTCAGAAATTTCATTTAATTCTGCCGCACCGGTCTGATCTGTCACCGGTTGCTGCGCCACGACCTGGACCCAAGCCAGTGGATTCCGAATAATCTTGTCGATAAACGGATACAGCATCATCAATTGTAACGTAATTGTTTGCGAAACGCTAGCCGCAAGCATCGGATCGCGCTGACCCAGATCTTCATGCAGATAATTTTGCATGGTGCGGGCAGCCTGACTCGCCCCCACCGGCTGCAATTGACTGGTGTCTAACGTGTAATCCTCGTCGTCCAACCAGTGAAGGTGGACCGTCTTCGTCGTGTGTAGCCGTAAGAGTTCTTCCAACAGCGTTGCACGCATCAGGGGATGCAAAAAGGGGTCGACCAACAGGTACTGAACGCTCTGCATGAACTCCTTGAGTGGTAGTTGACGTGCGTGCGTTAAGCGTTGCCGCTGTTCGTCGAAGTCCACATCCCCCAGATGATAGAATTGCTTGGCCAAAACCCGTTGCGTTTCACCTAACGTCCGGCGTGAGTCCTCCTCGGCACTGACAATCTGGGCAATTCCCGTTTCACGCCAGCTTTTCGCCGCGGGCAGCTCACAGAACTCTCGAGCGAAAATAAACTGTTGATTTTTCAGTGCTACGTCTAACCGTAGCTGAAACGTTTCCGCCGTCGTCAAATAAACCGCGTCCTGTTCCGCGGCAAATTGCTCCGCCACCAAGTATTTCTCATCGTGGTAGAGACTCGCGACCAAATAGCGATTGAATTCGGCCGTTTGCTGGTCATTGTAGAGCCGTTCAAACCATTCAGTTGCCGTGGACCACTCCCCCGCATCAAACGCCTGGTGAGCCCGGACAACGGCCTGTTCACGAGCGGCAGGACTAGAAAATTCTCCCATAGCACATTCCTTTCTGGACCAGAATTGGTTGAATCAAAACGGACCGACGCCAAATGGTCTCGGTCCGTTCGTATTTTTACTGTTTGTCTGTTGTTTCGGCCGGCTTAGCTGCATGTGGCCGCCGCTTCCGATTACGCCGTGGCTTATGCGTTGCCTGACCATCCTTAGCCGTTACTGCGGCTTTGTTGCCAGCTGCCTTTGCCTTGGGTGCATTACTACCCTTTGCTTTCGGCTTCGACTTGGCCTTAGGCTTAGCAGGTGCCTTGACGTCTTTAGCCTGTTCCTTCCCCGTGTTCGCCTTGTCTTTGCTGCTTGCACGACGATGGTGCTGGTTGACTTCCATGATGACCGGTAAAATTACGGGACGTCGATGGGTCTGTTCAAAGAGGTAGTGACTCAAATGTTCACGGACATCCTGCTTCAAATGGCCCCAATCAAATTCCTTGTTATCGAGGTTATTTTGAACGGCCTTACTGATAATTTGACCACTCTCCTGCATCAAGTCCTTGTTAGCCTTGACGTAGACGAAGCCACGTGACGTAATCTTAGGTTCCGCCACAATTTGCTTCTTCTTACGGTCAATCGTCACTACGGCAATAAAGATCCCGTCGTCGGCCAAGACTTTCCGGTCACGCAAGACGATGTTTCCGATATCACCGACACCGATCCCATCGATCATGGTATCACTAACATCGATACCTTCACCAAGACCCATAGTCCCCTTGTCGTAAGTCAGAACATCACCCTTTGCGAGGATGAAGACGTGGTCGGCAGGCATTCCCAACTCCATTGCAGCGTTGGCGTGAGCGTTCAATAACCGGTATTCCCCCTGAATAGGAACCAAGTACTTAGGTTTCAACAGGTTCAACATGAGTTGCAAGTCACGTTTGTAGGCGTGACCTGACGAATTCATTTCATCGGAGATTGCCTTCACTTCACCACCGGCACGGTAAACCATGTCCCGTGTCTGGGCAACCGTCGTGTCCATGGCGTGCGAAGGGGTGGTCGTGATATAGACCAAGTCGCCCTCTTGCAGATTAAGCGTCTTTTCCTGCTTGTTGGCCATCCGTTGAATTGCCTTGATGGGTTCACCCATCTTGCCAGTCTGGAGGATTACCGTTTCAGCAGGATCTAAGCTGTCGAGTTGTTCTGGCGTTACTAGAAGGTCGTCGTCAAAGGATAGCTTACCCAGCTTCATCGCCGTGTTGACGATCTTTTCCAGGTCTTGCCCAGTCAAACAAACCTTCCGCCCGGTCTTAACGGCGGCGTCAAAGACTTGTTGAATCCGCAAGATATTTGACGCGACACAAGCAACGACCACACGACCGTTACGATAGTTGAAAGTTTCCTCGATGGATTCGGCAATCTCTTGTTCGGAAGCGTTCATCGTCGGATTTTCAGCGTTGGCAGAGTCACTCAGCACGGCTAAGACGCCGGCCTGACCAATGGCCCCAAGTCGAGCGTAATCCGTCTGATAACCTGGCTTAGCCGTCTGATCAAACTTGAAGTCCCCAGTGTATACGATTTGGCCTTCATCGGTCTTCAAGACGATCCCCATAGATTCTGGGATCGAGTGGGTCGTTGAGAAGAAGGAAACGACCACGTCACCGAAGTCAATTTCAGTCTTTTCGTCAACCACGTGGAAATCATCGTAGTTTTTCACCTTGGGTTCATCGGCAACGTTCAGTTTAGCTAACGCAATTGTCATTTCGGACCCGAAAACTGGAACGTTGAACTCACTCAAGAAGTAAGGTAACGCACCAATAGCGTCGGCATGGCCGTGGGTCAGGAAGACCGCAACGATGCGGTCCTTGTTCTCACGTAAGTAATTCCAGTCAGGAATCACAACATCGATCCCCAACAACTCATTTTCCGGGTACTTTAACCCACAATCTAAAATATAAATACTACCGTTAACGTCAACGGCATACATGTTCTTTCCATTCTCGCGGACACCACCGAACGGAATAATTTTTATCTTCGCACTCATAAGTTCACCTCAAGTATTTTCACTAGTTTTAAGTTAATCACTGATCTACTGCGACCAGTCTTTTCTTATAGGTATCGCTACCTAGATTCGTCCATGATTAAACTTTCTCCAGTCTACCATACTTTGGGCAATTACTGAACTACGAAGGTGTCCCACGCAAAAAAAGTCCATCTCCCAGAGGGAAATGGACTCGTCGGTGCTGCGAATTAACGACGCAGGCCTAAGCTCTTGATTAATTCACGATAACGTTGAACATCAGTCTTCCGTAAGTAAGCCAAAAGGTTACGACGGTGACCAATCTTCTTCATCAAACCACGTTGGGAATGGAAATCCTTACGGTGATTTTGCATATGCACGTTGATTTCGTTGATATCAGCGGTTAAAACAGCAACTTGGACTTCAGTAGAACCCGTGTCGCCTTCGTGACGTGCGTATTGCTTGATAACTTCGTTTTTCTTTTCTGGACTAATAGCCATGGTAAATGTACCACCCTTCATATAATTGCCCTAAACTGAGTAAGCCGACGGTGGTTGTCGAACCAACTAAGTTAAGGGTTTGTGCTTTTGCACAGTTACCTATCATACTGAATTCTCACAAAAATAGCAAGCTTTTCTGTGTAAATGCCTATCAAGTAAAATTGCTTTACATTTATCGTGCTAAGGTATTGCATTCGGTCTCTGGGTTCTGTATAATTACATACGTTGAAATTAAGATTTCCGGTACAGGAATTCTCATTCGGAGGTGAAATTTTCATGCCAATTATCAAATCAGCAATCGAACGTGCCAAGACCAACGTTAAGGCCAACGAACGTAACTCAGCACAATTAAGCACGATGCGGACTGCCGTTAAGCGCTTCGAAGAAGCCAAGACGGCCGGTGCCGACAACGCGGAAGAATTATACCGTTTAGCTAGTGCTGCTGTTGACCACGCCGCTTCTAAGGGCTTGATCAAGAAGAACAAGGCATCTCGTGACAAGTCACGGATGGCTGCACGTTTAGCTAAGTAATCAATTAATCAAACAGATTAGATGATGCAATTCAGGGGGTCGACCATTCCGGTCGACCCCCTTTTTTGATACGCTTTATGCCGTTTGTCCCCCGGCGAATTGCGTCATAAACAACGAAAACAACATTTCTGGCGCCATCGCGGTGGATTTCATCTGTTTTTCCACCCGAAATAATCCTAAATAGGCCTGGTTTAAATCCGTCAGCTTGAACCGCCGTTGTGACTGCAGTGCCAACTTGATTCGGTATGGATGAACCTTCAGGAGACTCGCCAGCTTGCCCTGACTGTATCCCTGCTTAGCCAACACCTTGGTCTGAATCAACAACCGGAACTGACCTTGCAAAATTGCATTGATCTTTAACGGTTCTTCCTTCGCCAACAACAACTCCCGGTATAACGTGACCGCCTTGGCTGTGTCCTTAGCCAAAACTTGATTGACCAGATCAAACACATTTTGTGTCAACGTCTGGGCCACCAACCCGGTAACAGCGTCCGGTTGAATCGTCTTCTGCGGATAGGCAAAGAGCTCCAGTTTGGGGAGCTCCGCCATCATCAGCGTCAGATCCGCATCCGTACGTTGGATCAACTCACCCAAAGCTGCTGGGTCCATAGTATACCCATCCTGCTTGAGTTGAGTCGTCACGAACTGCCGCACGTCTCGTTCGGAAAAGTTACCGATGTCAATGGTCGTGGCCACTTTCTTCAATTGCTTGGAAACCTTCTTACGGCCATCAAGCTTCTCATACGGTGCGAAAAAGACCAGCACCGTACTTTCCATTGGTGACCCTAAGTAAGTTTGTAGGCTGGCCACATCGTGTTCAACCTTTTGTTTCTTGGTCTCCCCGGTCAGAAACTGGGGATTATCGATGCACACGACCCGCCGCTCACCAAAGAATGGCGCTGCCATGGCATCGTCTAAAGCGACCGCCAACGGTACGGTATCCATATCATAGGTGGCATAATTCATCGTCTGTTCTTCCGCGGGAACGACCGACTTGAAAGCCGTTTTTAACCGCCGCTGAAGGTAGTCCGCCTGCCCCATGATCAGGTAAACTGGAGCGAGTTTGCCACCAGTCGCCAAGGTTTTTAAGAGTTCATTAATCGTCAAGAGTCCCGTTCCCCTTTTAGTTTAGTCTGCCAGACACCGTGTTTCCCCGCATAAACGTAACGAATCATCCCGCTCGTTTGGGTGCTCACTGCTGGTACCTTGGCCGCCCGTAGCGTTGCCAAAGTCTCAGCATGGGGATGCCCATAGCGATTCTCCCGTCCAGCCGAAATAATTGCCCATCGCGGACGGAGTTGCTCGATAAAGGCCGGTGCACTGGCCGTCTTACTACCGTGATGTCCTAATTTTAACACGTCCGTTCGGAGCTGTGGGTCATCGCCAATAATTTTCTGTTCACCCGCTTGGTCCAGATCCCCCATAAAGAGAAAGTTCAACCCACCAAAGTCGCCCTGTAAGGCCAACGAATTAGCATTTTCAGCTGGGGCTGCCTCATACGGATGGCGGACCCGCAGTGGGACCTGACTGGCAATCGTGATCGGTTGAATCTTCACTGGGAAACGACTAAGCGCCAACAACCTTTGCCAGCCTGGTTCCTTCTCCATCCCCGCTGGTACGAGCAATCGTTTAACCTTGATTGCTTGCAGAAAGGCTGGTAGATCACCGATGTGGTCAGCATCATGGTGGGTCAAATACAGATCATCTATATGGTCGATTCCCAGACTCCGCAGGTAATTCAGGTTCGTATGCGTTGCGGCATATGTAGTTGGCGTGACCGGCACCCATTTCGGCTGCGGAAAAGCCAGGTGACCACCGGTGTCGATCATCGCAATCCGCCGATTGAACGGTTCTCGCAGTAAAATACTATCGCCTTGGCCCACATCAAAGTAGGCAACCTCGCCGTGAAGTGGAAAATGAATCAAACCGTACATCAAACCATAGCTCGCGAGTAAGCCAACCAGCCATCGCCGACGTTGGGCGGGTGGACGACTGAACAACAGCCAACTCAACACCACCCATAACCAACACACCCACCACCAGGGCTTACCAAAGCTCACATTTCCTGGCAGTTCTGCCAACCGGGTCAGACCGCCATCCAACATGCCTAAGATGGCTGCGCTCCACCCGCTAATTATCGGCAGCCAGGAAAAACACAGCGCACCAATCAACGTTACCGGCAACATAACCAGTGGGAATAGCGGAACCAATATCACATTAGCTAGAATTGTGAGCGTATGCCACTGAAAGATCCCGTTCAGCAGACTGGGTAATCCCAGCAGCGTCAGACCAATCTGCTGCCACCAGGGCGACTCTTGCGCTAAAAGAATCAAGCCAAGTGACAGACCATAGCTCAGTTGGCTACCCAGCTCAAAGAGCATCCCCGGGTTCATCCACAAGCCTACCACTAAGGCACCTGCCCAGGCGTCTAGCGCACTCACTCGTACGCGAATCTTACGACCGCCCAGTTGAATGCCCCGCATCAAACAGGCACGCAGCACACCGCTACCACCTCCGGCTAGGATAAAGTAACCGGGAAGACCCAGGAGCAATCCCCACTCCCAGTGCTCCCGTTGGATGCGAAGGTGTACGCACAGCCACTCTACCGCTGTCAGCAGTAGCGCCACGTGTAGCCCGGAAATCGAAAATAGATGCAAGAGGCCCAGCTGCTGCATCCCTTGGAGTTCTTGAACGGCCTCGGCTGCGCGACTCCCGGGCAGGAGACCCAACGCGTAGACCCGCAAGGCTCCTGGAAGCCGATCACAGTAGCGAATCAGGCGTGTGCGTTGACGGTGCCACCAGTTATTCACGACTTGCAGTGGCGATGATGGTGCGGTCCGCTGTTGGCCAATACTGACAATCTTAACGGATTTGGTCACCCCACGATGCCGCCAATAACTGGCCGCATCAAACTGATTAAAATTCGTTGCCGGTAGAATTCCCACCTGCTGTCCATTCACACGCCAAAGCTGCGGTTGTCGCAATCGTTTCAACCGCTGAAGTTCCGCAGCGGACTGAGCCCAACCCCGCACCGTCAGCGGTTCCCCCGTCAGGTGATTTCGCGCGACAAAGTAGTAACCGGCACCGTGGAAAACGAGCGCATCCGGTTGAAAAGTCACGGCTAGCGACACGTTGGTTGGCCGAAATGCCGAAATTTGCCGGTGTTTCAGCTGACCCTGTCGCCAAGCGAAAATGCCACTAAAGACGGCCACTAACAGTAGTGCGATCAGAAGCGTCCGCCGCGACCGCAACGCCACTACGCGCCCCATCATTAAGACCACCAATCCCACGCCAGCTACCGGATGGCCACCAAAAACCACACTGATTGCCGCTACTGGTAAACACGCTAAAAACCAATGGTTAGCCGCCACTAATCCTGTTTCGGTTGTTCAAATGGAAGTTGCGTCAACATTGTCGGGTCTACCGTGACCTGATTCAAGGCCACGTGCTTCAACGCAATTAGTTTCTGAGCATAAGGATCATTGTGGTAGTTACGCATGTAAGTAATCTTCTTGATTCCAGCTTGCAGTAACATCTTGGTGCATTGTAAACACGGGAAATCCGTGACGTAGATCTCAGCCCCATCCGTGGCCTCACCAAATTTGGCACACTGTAGGATGGCATTCATTTCAGCGTGAATTGTTCGAACACAGTGACCGTCTACCAAGTAACAGCCCTCATCTAAACAATGGTCATCGCCCGACACCGACCCGTTATACCCCGCAGCAATGATCCGTTTGTCACGAACCAGAGTTGCCCCGACTGACAGACGATTGCAGGTACTCCGCGTGGAAATAACTAACGCCTGAAGCATAAAGTATTGATCCCAAGGAATTCTTTCTCGCTGCATGTTAAAGTCCCCATTTCCTATCAATTTAAAATTCATTTTTCAGTTCAGCGGAGGCATGACGACACTCACCATCCAATTACCTTCACTAGCTTACACCATCCACTTAAAATTAACATTAACGCACCGCCATTGATATGTCATTGGTTATCAGCGGTTCCGAACGTTTAGGTGGTCAATTGGTCCTGTAGGTTAGCTACCGTCTTCTCACCAAATCCCGGCACCTGCGTCAGGTCCTTGACCGTCTGAAAGGAGCCGTGTGCCGTCCGATAGTCAACAATCTTCTGGGCCTTCTTTTCGCCAATACCGGTCAGTTGCTGCAGGTCTGTCACCGTTGCGGTATTCAGATTAATGACGGATGCAGGCCCACCGGATTTTGCAGACGCGCCACCCCCAGATTGACTGGTCTTGGTGGCCGCCGACTCCTTACCACCGACATCAACCGGCTTTTCACCCTTCATCGGTATAGCTAACTGTTGCTGATCAGTCAGTCGCGAAGCTAAATTTACCTGCTGCCGGTCAGCCTTAGCAGTTAACCCCCCAGCTGATTTGACCGCATCGGCGACCCGCATACCGGCGGAAAACTCATAGAGTCCCGGGTGAGCCACGGCCCCCTGAACGTCCACAAAGACCCGTGTGTCATGACTACTAACCTGACTAGCTGCACTGACACCTACTACCGAGTGACTCGCAGGATGACTCGTTTGCGCCTGTGCCGGTGGTACCGCCGCGGGTAGCGGTGCTGGTGCCGCACGACTCGTAATCAACCACCCCACCAATCCAATTCCCACCACCACGACGAGTACCCCACCAACGATCAGCTGATAACGCCGCGCTAACCCTGACCACCAATCTCCAATCATTTGCATACGCATTGCCCCCTTTACTCTTAACTCCGTAATTAAAGGCAGAATAAACTTTTAAAATCAAAAAAATTCCCCTTTTTTCAAAGAGGAATTCTAACTTAGTGCGTTTGGAGGTAGTGAACCGCGTCATTAAAGGACTTGACGGGAACGACCTTCATATTCGGTGCGTATTTCTTCGCCGTTGCTTTGGCTAACTGATAGTTAGTCATGTGGTGTTCTTCATACTTCAATAAGAGCTTACTTGGCTTGACGTACGGGGCAAAGAAGACGGTCGCACCGGCACGTTTAGCCGCAACGATCTTCTTATCAATCCCGCCGATCTCACCCACATCACCATTGGCGTCAATCGTGCCAGTTCCAGCAATCTTCTTACCATGCCGAAGATTCTGGCCCGTCACTTGCGTATAGATCTGTAGGCTAAACATCAACCCACCAGATGGTCCACCGATATTCCCGGCATCAACCGTGACCTTGGGCTTTGCCGTCACCTTCACATTATCCGTCAAGGTAATCCCAATCCCGGCCTTCTTGGTTGGCAGGCGCATCAGCTTCTTCGTCACTGACCGCGTCTTACCATCATGCCGATAAGTAATCGTGGCCTTGGCGCCAACCTTTTGACGCTGAATGTACTGCTGATACCCGATCATCGAGTTGAAATGGTGGCCGTTAACCTTAGTCACCGTATCGCCAACCTGCAATTGCTTGGCAAACGGCGACTTTTGATCCACACTCAGCACGTAAATTCCTAGATAGTTCCGTGTCACCGGCTTCTTGGCGGCCTTATAGGCCGTGTAAATCGATTCGTTAATAGCGCTTTGCATGTAAAAGTCCTGAACTTTATCGTAGGTGGCATTGCTCTGCCCACCCGTTACGGCATCCACGCTCTCAATGCTGTAGATAGCATTCATCTTGGCATACAGGTAAGTCGCCGGCCGTGCTTGGGCCAACGCCACGGAGGTGATCATGTATTTTCCCTTATCCGTATCCGAATGGCCAGGCATCTTCACGAACGTCTTAAGATCATTCGCTTCACCGGGACCCTCAATGTACTTGGGGAGTGGCATAAAGAAAAACGCCAAGACGGCGATCGCTAAAATCAGCGTACCGATGACTTGACGCCACTGATGACGCGTCAACTTCCACATCTACTTGTCACGCTCCAATCGATCCCGCAGTCCCTGAGCGACCGCTGGCGGTACCAGCTGGGTCAGGCCACCACCGAATTGCGCCACTTCCTTCAATAGGCTAGACGACACGAATTGATACTTCGGCGCCGCCATCAAACAAACCGTATCAATCTGATCATCCAGTGACCGGTTCATGCCGGCAATCCCCTGTTCAAATTCAAAATCGGTACTGTTACGCAAGCCACGGACTAAGACCGTGGCGTTGACTGACCGCATAAAATCAACCGTCAATCCCGCTTCGACCTGAACAGAAACGTTGGCCAACGCCTGCGTCCCAGCCTCGATGAAGGCAACACGTTCACTAGCGGTAAAGACGCCACGTTTAGACGTGTTCTGCCCCACCGCAACAATCAGGTGGTCAAACATTCGGCTAGCCCGTTGAATCAGGTCCAAATGGCCGTTCGTCAGTGGATCAAAACTACCTGGAAAGACTGCAATCGTCATTAACCTTCACTCCCTAACGCATAAATCGTCAGCTCGGTAATCCCATAGTCTCGGCGCTCAACAAAGTCGAAACCGTCAATATCATCGGGCAATTGCGCCTGTTGGTCCGTTTCACAGATAATCCGGGCACCACTCGCCAACAGTCCCAGTTCTCGCAGAGTTGCCATCTGTTCAGCAATCTTTTGCTGGGCGTATGGCGGGTCAAAAAAGACCAGATTGAACTGATCCCCTCGATCGGCGAGTTCTTTTAAAGCTCGATTGGCATCGCGCTTCAAAATTTCAAATTTTTCGGGAGCCTTCGTGACGGCCACGTTATCCTTAATCGTCTTAATGGCTGCGTATTGCTTGTCGATCAGAACGGCGTGTTCCACCCCACGGGACACGGCTTCGATACTCAACCCACCGGAACCGGCAAATAAGTCCAGACTACGCCCGCCATCAAAGTACGGGCCAATGATATTGAACAGGGCCTCCTTGACCTTGTCCGTAGTTGGCCGTGTGGCCATACCGGGAACGGCTTTGAGTCGCCGACCACCAAAATCACCTGCTACAATTCTCATTCATCATCATCCTTCGTTGCGGCCGCCATTTCTTCGGCGACACCATTAAATGTTTCATTGATTGCTGGCCGTTGTGACGCAACGACCCGTTTGACAAAGCGTAAGTGGTTCAACTGATCCGTCAATGAGGCCACATCCGCTTGATCCACGTATAAAACCACATAACGCATCTTCTTAGACACATACATGACGGTACCGTAGCGCTTCAATTGGCGGGTCTGTTTTAAACTATACGTATACACGATCAGACTCTGTCGTGGTTGAATTTCAAATGCCATCAGTCGACCTCCTCAGTTAATGTGTGGCGCGGTAACGTTTCTGCCGCGCACTAATATTCATGACGACCCCCATGACCAGCGCAAGTGTCCAGGTACTGGACCCCCCGTAACTGATGAAGGGGAACGTTACCCCAGTAATTGGCAGTAGACCCAAGACCCCACCTAGGTTAAACAGCGTCTGCACCGTTAAATAGGTGGCCGCACCGTAACAAATCAGCGTGTGGTAGGCAGAGTTACTGCGAATCCCGACCAATACCGTCCGGGTAATGATTAAGAACAGCAAGGCAATCACACCCAAAGCCGTGATCAACCCCAGTTCTTCGGCCAAAATGGCCATGATGAAATCGGTGTTGGGTTCAGGCAAATATCCGGTCTTCTGGATACTGTTCCCCCAACCAACGCCCAAGATTCCCCCATTACTCAGGGCATAATAGGAGTTCACCAACTGCTGCCCAACGCCCTGTGAATGCTCAAATGGATTCACAAAGGCCACAACTCGTTGAAGTTGATAAATATTTTTAGCAAAACCCATCTCGGAAATCTTAACGGCCAATGGAAAAATTATCCCCATAACCACTAAAATTGCACCCAAGAAGTAAGTAATGGCACGTTTCCAATTAAAGCCACTCGACAGCAACATCACAAAGACGATACTGGCGTTGATGGTCGCTCCCCCTAAATCCGGCTGGATAAAGATCAAACCGATCATGACTGCACTAATGAGGACGGGTCGCAACATCACAGCCCACCAACCTTCAATGGCAATGGCATCCTGACGCCGATCAATGACGTGCGCCAGCCAAATGATAAGATAAAATTTCACAAATTCGGCGGGTTGAATACTAATTGGACCCAAGCGAATCCACCCGGCCGCCCCGTTAATAGTCTTGCCGATAATCAACAGAAACAGCAATGACCCAATTGCAATCACACTCGCATACTTCAGGATTTTCTTGTCACGTAACTTATTTAAATTCATGAGCACCATAAAGGTGTAGATGGCCAGTCCCAGAATCACGAAAAACAACTGTTTCATCAGGTAACTACCGGGGCTCCCCCCATTTTGCGAGCCAATATCAGCACTGGCGGAGTACACCATCACGATCCCAAAAAGGCTCAAAATTAAGTATGGCACAAATAGCCAATAGTCCAAATATTTTAACTTCCGCATACGTTTCACTCGCTCCAAGCCTGCCGTCCGCAGACGGTAATCGAATGTTTATATTATAGCATAGCTTGCGTTTAAGAATGTGATAAAACTGGGAAGGATTACCATAGCTAGCCATAAGGATTGTATCGACCTTTCAACTTTGTAAAAATCCCGTCGACACAAATGGCCTCATCAAGTCCTCTCACGACCACAACTTACGCTGACTTCCATCGACTCAAGTTCATCAGCTCACTTTACACAAAATCCCACAAAAAAACCGGCAACAACTGCAGTCTCCTGCAGCCATTACCGGCTAGAATTTAAATTAAAGTTTAGAAATTACTTCCGTGAAGCAGTCTTCCGCTTCTTGGCAGCCTTTTCACGTTCGCTGGTGTTCAAGATTTGCTTACGCAGACGAACATGGTCTGGCGTGATTTCACAGTATTCATCTTCGTTGATGAATTCCAGTGATTCTTCCAGAGACATCTTCAATGGCGTCTTAACCTTGGCGATATCTTCAGAACCGGCAGCACGGACGTTGGTTTGGTTACGACCACGCGTGATGTTAACGGAGATATCGTTGTCACGGCTGTTTTGGCCAATGATCATCCCTTCGTACACTTCAGTACCGGCTTCAGTGAAGACGATCCCACGGTCTTGAACGGCCATGATTGCGTACGTCGTTACCTTACCAGAGTTAATTGAAACCAGAGTCCCGTTGTGACGGCCTGGGTTCCAGTTCTTGATAACTGGCAAGTACTTGGAGAAGGTATGGTTCATGATCCCGTAACCACGAGTTAAGGATAAGAATTCGGTTGAGTAACCGATCAATCCACGTGATGGGGCCAAGAAAGTCAAACGCGTTTGACCATTACCAACGGCTTCCATGTTCTTCATTTCACCCTTACGTTGTGAAAGGGTATCGATGATTGAACCCGTGTATTCGTCAGGCGTATCGATTTGAACAGATTCGAATGGTTCGCAACGAACGTTGTCCACTGTTCTGTAGATAACTTCTGGACGAGAAGCTTGTAATTCGTAACCTTCGCGACGCATCGTTTCGATTAAGATGGACAAGTGAAGTTCACCACGACCAGAAACGACCCAGGCACCAGGATTGTCAGTGTCGTCAACACGTAAGGAAACATCGGTATGAAGTTCACGCTTCAGACGTTCTTCGATTTGACGAGACGTCACAAACTTACCTTCACGACCAGCAAATGGTGAGTCGTTGGTCCGGAAAGTCATTTGCAGCGTTGGTTCGTCAATCCGCAATACTGGAAGTGGTTCCAACGTGTCAGGTGCAACAACCGTTTCACCAACGTTGATTTCATCCATCCCAGAAACGGCAATCAAGTCACCCGCTTGGGCTTCGTTGATTTCCAAACGCTTCAACCCAAAGTACCCAAACAACTTGGTTACTCGGAAGTTTTGCTTAGAACCGTCAAGTTTCATAACAGTAACGCTATCGCCGACTTTAACCTTCCCACGGAAGATCCGGCCAATCCCGATACGACCAACGAAGTCGTTGTAGTCCAACATAGCAACTTGGAACTGTAAAGGTTCGTCAGTGTTGTCAATTGGGGCTGGGATGTGCTTAACGATGGTGTCAAAGACAGGCTTCATCGTGTGTTCTTGCGTGTCCAATTCTGGATCGTAGCTTGAAGTCCCGTTCATAGCTGAAGCGTAAACCACTGGGAAGTCCAGTTGGTCTTCGTCAGCACCTAATTCGATGAAGAGGTCCAAAACTTCGTCAACAACTTCGGAAGGACGAGCGCCTTCACGGTCAACCTTGTTGATAACCACGATAGGGGTCAAGTGTTGGTCCAAAGCTTTCTTCAAAACGAAACGGGTTTGTGGCATCGTACCTTCGTAGGCATCGACAACCAATAAAACACCGTCGACCATGCGCATGATCCGTTCAACTTCACCACCGAAATCGGCATGTCCTGGGGTATCCAAGATGTTGATTTGCTTGTCGCCGTAACGAACAGCGGTGTTCTTGGACAGGATCGTGATGCCCCGTTCCTTTTCGATTGCGTTAGTATCCATGGCGCGGTCGCCAATGGACGTATGTTCGTCTAACGTATCGGATTGTTTAAGCATTTCGTTAACCAGGGTTGTCTTCCCGTGGTCAACGTGGGCAATGATGGCAATGTTACGGATATCATCTCTGAATTTCAAGTGTATTTCTTCCTTTCATGCTTGTTGAATTAGATGGATCACGGCATGCTTACGTCGATAGTAAGTACGCTTATTGTAGCGTGATTGAGTAATAAAGTCCATCTGTACCGCCCGGCCGCATAAAAAAACTGTGACCGTGTCACAGTGAGACGTCATCTTCTTCAATTTGGAGAATATCACGTTGCGCTTTTTCCGTCGCTACTAGTACAAGGTTAGATGATAGCATATTGAGCGGCTGGCCGTCAATGGTTGAGACCCGAACACCCAAAAAGTTTAGCATAACTTGACCGGCAGCGATGTCCCATGGCTTAAGGTAGGAAATGTACCCCAGCGTCTTCCCCAACAAAACATTAATCATTTCAATGCCGGCGCTCCCGTAGATACGCATGCCAGCACTGTCGTGAACAATCTTCTGCATGTGAGCTGTATCATGAACCACTAATGGCGCACTGGCACCAATCAAGCCTTCGGATAAGGCCAAGTTGGCTGGTGCGGAAATTTGCTGATCATTGGCCCAAACACCGCCAACAGCTGGTCCCCCAGCATACAACACATCATTCATCACATCATAGATAAAGCCAAGCTGCCCCTCGCCGTCTTGATAAATACCAATCATCATAGCGAAGTTGTCATGCTGTTTCACAAAGTTCATGGTGCCATCAATTGGGTCCACGATCCAGACACGGCCATCTAAACTCGTCAGCTTGTCACCAAAACCTTCTTCACCTAGTACCTTAGCCGTAGGATCCATGTTCCGGATACCGGCAATTAAAAATTGTTCATTACTTTTATCAATATTAGTAACGAGGTCTTTACGCCCAGTCTTCTCATCGACCGTCATGGGACCGGCCATCTTGGCAATAACTTGTCGCCGGCCTTCCCGTAATAAAGCTGATACATCGCGTGCTACTTGCTGCCAATCTTCACTCATCGTCTAACGTGCCCCTTTCATCCTAATCCGACCGCCCTGCTCGCGTGCTTGCTTCATGGTGCGGTAAATACTATAACCAGACGCCTTTTCGAAGTCGCGACCAAGCTGTTTTTCTTCAAACTTTTGTGGAACAACCTTCTGGAAATCACGGTAAGCTGCGATCAGCACATCTGCCGGAACCCCCTGATTAACCTCGTAAGCGTCTTCCACCCGCTGATAAAGCGTGGTCACCGCTACAATATCCGTAGTCGACCAGTCGGCCTGTAAAGGATATTCATAATTACTTGATGATTGGGTCACGAGTTATTTTCCCTCCGTTTGTTGGCTTTCAATCGCCGTAATTTGTTCTCTAATTTCTGCAATCTGAGCGCCGTAAGCCTGTTGTTCATCTTCCGACAAGACCAGATTGGTTAAATGTTGAATCCCCTTCGCACCAACCAACACCGGTGAAGCCGCCGCAAAGACTGGATCTTCCTCATGAATGTTGGTGACCGGCGCAATCACCGGCTGCTGAGACAGCGTCGCCTGAATCAGTCGAATAATGGCCATGTACCGCAGCGTATCCTGCTGTTCAGCCGCCTCACGAACCAGCCACGAACTCATCTTGTCCAGGTCGTCCGCATCAAAATCCGCATCCGCATTCGCTAGATACATCAGCAACGGCGCCGGTCCCACATAGGTCCGACTCCAAGCCGCAATCGGTGACTTAGCCGTGCCAACGACCGTGGCCTGAATCACGGTTGCACCGACACCCAGACGCTCCGCCAAGCGGTACGTCAACAGTCGGGTCAGTGGGTACGTCCCGAGACCCCAGATTTGACTTGCCGGTAAGCCTGAGAATTTCCACGCAAAATAAGTTAACAACTCATCCTGTTCGCCAGAAAAAACGAGCTGCCCATTGAAGCCATTTTCAATGATGTGCTTCATCAGCAACCGAAGTTCTGCGATACGATTAGCCAACGGTAACTCAGCTGCGTAGCGGTCCAAGATGACCAACCAGGTTGCCTTACCATAGTCCGCAGCCGTCCCGACACGCACCGTCAAACGTGGGCACAGGGCACTGGCCACCACTAACGGCTGGTACCGCGGCGTATCGTCGGTCGTATTGGGCATAACCACACAATCCAGTGGTAGGTTCATGACCAGTAATTGGTGAACCAATTGACTAGTCTGATCAAAGTTCCCTTGAATAAGTAACGTTGGTTTCATGGTGACCCTCCTTTTACCGCACTGACCCTAGCTACGAGCCCTTGCAAAAGCCTAAACAGACAGTTGAATGACCCCCCAGATCGTTGACCTTCTCGAAATAAGACTTTCGCCAACCACTGGTGCCGCGGTCAAAACACTTCAAATATTTTACGCCGAAAATGACCACATAATTCCATTATAAGTGAACCTTGTCGGATAGCAAGTTAGAGCGTCTAAACTCCAAAATTTATCGTCCGCAAGGTGGTTTCAGCGAGCGCCCATTCCTTGATTAACCAGATTTAAGTGGAAGCCCCCGCCGATTCCCCCCTATCAGAACTGCTAGCCACGAAAAAAGGCCACTCACTAGGAGTGACCCTTTTCGTGAAACTAGAGTTGTCACAAGTCGCCGTTAGACGTGGGTTGGGAACCCTAAAGCAATGTCTGCAGCTTCTTGGATTGGTTCGTTTAATGTTGGGTGTGGGTGAATCGTCAAAGCGACGTCTTCCACATTCAACCCACCATTAACGATGAGTGATAATTCACCGGTCAGGGTGCTGACCTCAGGACCCACCGCTTGGGCACCGACGATGTTCTTATTCTCATCATCCGTGTAGACAAAGCGAACAAAGCCTTCAGGAACATCCAAGGAGACGGCCCGTGCATTCCCAGCAAATGGGAACTTCGCGGTCTTAACCTTGATACCCTTGTCCTTAGCTTCGGCTTGAGTGTAACCAACCGTTGCCAATTCTGGATCGGCGAAACAAACTGCTGGGACACTTAACCAGTCGTTTGCCGTCTTTTCACCAGAGATGGCACCGGCAGCGGTCTTGGCTTCAGCAAAGGCTTTGTGAGCCAATGCTGCGCCAGGAACCACATCACCAACCGCCCAGATATGTTCTGAAGCGGTCCGACCCTGGTTGTCAACTTCGATCTGACCATGGTCATTTAACTTAACCTTGGTGTATTCCAGACCCAAGTCATCCGTGTTTGGCTTCCGGCCAACCGTGACCATGCAGTAGTCTGCCTTGATCGTGGATTCCTTGCCATCAACGGCGTAAGTAACGTCAACACTGTTATCGTCTTGCTTAGAACCCTTAGCCATGGCGCTGGTGATGACATCAACACCCTTTTTCTTCAAGTTCTTCAGCACAACAGAAACCATGTCTTTTTCAAAGTTTGGTAAGATCGATGGCGTTCCTTCAATGATTGTCACGTGAGCACCTAAGCTAGCGTATGCGCCCGCCAGTTCAGTCCCAACGTAACCCCCACCAATAACAACGAATTCTTTAGGAATCTCTGGTAAGTTGAGCCCACCAGTCGAGTCAATGACCCGGCCTTCAAACTTGAACCCAGGGATTTCAATGGGATGACTCCCCGTCGAGATAATAATGTTATTGTATTCGAAGGTTTGACCCGTGTCCGTAGACATGAATTGCTTTTCACCAGTTGGCATTACCCGTAATTGGGTGTCGCTCAAGAAGACAGCTTCACCATTGACCACGTCAACGTGATGCTTCTTCATCAGCATCTTAACCCCACTGGTCATCCGGTCAACGACCTTCTTTTGCTTCCAGTCTTGGGTTTTCTTAAAGTCGATCTCAGCCGAGCTCGTCGAAATCCCATAAGTGGAACCATCCTTGGCCTGTTCTAACCGGTGACCCGCTTGGATCAACGCTTTGGAAGGGACACAACCAACGTTCAGGCAGACACCGCCCAGCGTATCGGATTTTTCAACCAAAGTTACTTTTTGGCCTAATTCAGAAGCCCGAATTGCGGCTACGTAGCCACCGGGGCCGGCACCAATGATGACGGTATCCTTTTTTTCAACATCTGCCATATTTTCTGTCATCCTTCCATTAAGAGCATTTCTGGATCATGAAGTAATGCTTTCAGTTCATTTAAGATATTTTGAGCTAAGGCCCCGTCAATCAAACGGTGGTCGTAACTCATGGAAAGTTTCAGCATCCGGCCAACAACGATGTCGCCATCTTCATTGACGTAAGGTGCCTTTTCAATCCGGCCAACCCCTAAAATTGCGACTTCAGGTTGGTTGATAACTGGTGTGAACCAGCCACCACCGATTGACCCAACGTTACTGATGGTAATGGACCCACCGGCCATGGATGCTGGTGATAACTTGTTGTCGTAAGCAGCTTGTGAGTTTTCACTAATTTCCTTGGCAATTTCGAACATACCCTTGGAATCCGCGTTCTTGATGTTTGGTACATACAGACCGTGATCCGTGTTGGTAGCGATACCAATATTGTAGTAGTGTTTCGTCACAATTTCTTGCGTGGTGTCATCGATTGAAGCATTCAGTTCTGGGAAGTCCTTCATAACAGCAACCAAAGCCTTGACAATGTAAGGCAAGAAGGTCAAATGAATGTCCTTGTCCGCAGCAGCTTGCTTGTATTTCTTCCGGTTAGCCATCAGAGCTGAAACTTCAACTTCATCGAACGACGTAACGTGTGGCGCAATATCCTTGGAAGTCCGCATACTCTTAGCAATGATCTTCCGCATTGGTGACATTGGTTCACGCGTTTCCAGTTCAGGCCGGTCGGCGTTCCAAGGCTTGATAGCTTGCCCAGTTGCTTTCGCAGCGGCTGGAGCAGCAGGTGCAGCGGCAGCAGCGGGTGCTGGAGCGGCGGCGCCATTGAAGTTATCGATATCAGCCTTCAAGACTTGACCATGGTTCCCAGTTGGGGTGACTTGAGTGATGTCAACGCCTTTGTCGCGGGCATGTTGCCGGACAGATGGCATTGCCATAACCAACTTGTTAGGATCGGACGCAGCGGGAACGCCAGTTAGTGCAGCGGCAGGTGCCGGTGCAGCAGCTTCAGGTTCGGCAGCGGGTGCTGGGGCAGCTTCTTCAGCCGGTGCAGCATCCCCACCCTTGCCTAAATCAGGTGGCGTATCGGAGCCGTCATCAATCACGATCAATGGATCGCCGATTTCAACGGTGTCCCCTTCTTGTGCCACAATCTTTGAAATCGTACCATCAACGGGTGATGGTAATTCCGAAACAGACTTATCGTTTTGGATTTCGACTAATGTGTCGTCTTCCTTGACGGCGTCTCCTTCTTTAACAAGCCATGAAGAAATTTCGCCTTCGGCCATTCCTTCACCAAGCTCAGGGAGTTTGAACGTATAAGCCATGGGAAAACTTCCTTTCTTTCATTTAATGCAGGATGTTCCCACATTGTGTTTAATCTTTATTTTTTAAAGTTTGAAATTAGTAGTTAGCGATTTCACGTGCCTTGGCTTCAATGTCATCGGCATTTGGAATCCAATCATTTTCGGCTTGAGCAAATGGGTAAATGCTATCTGGTGCAGCTACCCGGCCGATCGGTGCGTCCAAGGACATGATTTTTTCTTCAGCAATGTCAGAGGCAACCACGGCACCGACACCGGCCATCCGTTGTGCTTCCTGAACGACAACTACCTTGTGGGTCTTGTCGATAGAAGCAAAGATCGTATCCGTGTCAATTGGTGACAGTGACCGCAAGTCAATGACTTCAGCTGAAATGTTGTCCTTAGCCAAAGCATCGGCAGCCGTCAATGATTCGTTAACTTCTGCACTGTAGGCTACGATGGTAATATCAGAACCTTCGCGAACCACCTTTGCAGAATCTAGCGGAACCGTGTACTTTTCATCTGGCACTTCATCCTTCATTGAACGATAAAGCTTCAGGTTTTCCATGAACAGAACTGGATCGTCGCTTTCAACAGCGGAGATGATCAGGCCCTTTGCATCGTATGGGTTAGCTGGTGTAACCACCCGCAGCCCAGGGGTACTGGTAAAGTAGTTTTCCAAGTTATCGGCATGCATTTCGGCAGTATGGGTCCCCCCACCAAATGGGGTCCTAACAGTAACTGGGAAGTTCTTTTGGCCACCAAACCGGTAGTGGTCACGAGCCAATTGTCCAACAATCCCATCCATTGCTTCGAACGTGAAGCCCATGAATTGAATTTCTGGAATTGGCCGCCAACCAGTCAGTGACAACCCAATTGCCAATCCTAAGATACCAGATTCAGCCAATGGGGTATCGAAGACCCGGTCTTCACCATATTTGTCTTGCAGACCAACCGTGGTCCGGAAGACACCACCGTTCTTACCAACATCTTCACCGAAGATCAAAGTCTTGGGATCGTCGTTTAAGACTTGATCCAGACCAGAAGTGATCGCTTTAATATACGTCATTTTAGCCATGATTACTTCGACTCCTTTGCTTCGAATTCTGCAATTTGCTTCTTAACCGCTGGAGTAGGAACATTGTAAGTCCACTTCAGGAAGTCGGAAACCTTTTGTGCTGGTGCTGCTTCTGCTTCCTTCATTGCTTGCTTAAATTCGTCTTTGTATTCGTCGACTAATTTGTCTTCTTGATCTTGTGACCAAACACCTTTGTCGGTTAAGACCTTCCGCATCCGAATCAATGGGTCGGCATCGAACCAAGGCTTTTCTTCTTCCTTCGTCCGGTAACGAGAAGGATCATCCCCGGCAGAGGAGTGCGCACCATAACGGTACGTTAACGTTTCAATAACCACTGGACCATTCCCAGCAGCGGCAAAGTCACGAGCAGCTTTTGATACTTCGTGAACAGCCACAATATCCATCCCATCGACTTGGACGGAAGGAACACCCATGGCAACCGCTTTTTGAGCTAAGGTTTCAGCACCAGTTTGCTTGTAACGTGGTACGGAGATTGCCCAACCGTTGTTTTGAACAAAGAATACGGCTGGTGCTTGGAAGGCACTGGTGAAGTTAACCCCTTCATACCAGTCCCCTTGTGACGTCCCACCATCACCGGTGTAGACGAAGGCAACACGGTCTTCGTCGCCGTTCTTCTTGATTCCCAAAGCTACGCCGGCAGTTTCTACGTATTGGGCACCAATAATAATTTGTGGGAAGAGCATGTTAGGATTTTCGTGTTGGTTCCCCTCAACATGACCTTTGGACCATAAGAAACCTTTTGCAACGGTAGTCCCGTGTTGAATCATTTGTGGTAAATCACGGTATGCAGGTAACAGGAAGTCTTGTTGCTTGAATGCAGTAACACTCCCCATTTCACTAGCTTCCTCACCGGCAGTTGGAGCATAAAAACCGAGGCGACCCTGACGGGAGAAGTTCATTGTTTGTTCGTGTAACGTACGCTCCCAAACCATTTTCTTCATGAAGTCAACAAGTTGGTCATCTGAATATTTCGCCAACGTGTCTGGATCAACAACCTTCCCTTCCCGGTCAATGACTTGCACCGGGTGCTTATATGGGTCGGCCATCGTAGCTTTGATTTTGGCAAAGTCTACAATCTGTTTGCTTCCATTAGCCATAAGTAACACTTTCCTTTCACTTGATATGAAATTGTTAACATAGAGTGAGTTAACGTTGCGTTTCCTGACTACACCCCTAAAGTACCATTTTTTCACAACCGTTGCAAGCCCTTTCATTGACGTAAATAAAGGTTTGACGCGAAATCGTTGATAACGCTTGTGATTATCAGCTTTCGCTATTTTAAATGTATGGAAACCGTTTTCTTTCATTTCATTTTGGCCGCCTGATATGTTAAAATGAATACTAGTTATGAATAAATTGCGGAGGTAATGCTCTTGTTTCTCATGAAAGATATTGTCAGAGATGGCGATCCCGTACTGCGCAAGGAAGCGGCAGAAGTCACTTTCCCCCTGTCAGAAGAGGATCAACAGCTCGCTAAGGACTTAATGGAATACCTGGTCGTTTCCCAAGACCCAGAACAATGTAAGAAGTATGGTTTACGTGCCGGTGTTGGTTTGGCCGCTCCCCAAGTGGGTGTTTCCAAGAAGATGGCCTCCGTACTGGTTCCGCCAGCAGAAGAAAATGGCAAGTCGCCATTCACGGACGTCATCATCAACCCCGTCATCGTTTCCGAATCCGTTCAGCTCGGGGCATTGACTGAGGGTGAAGGTTGCCTCTCCGTTGACAAAGACGTGCCCGGCTTCGTGCCCCGCCACGACCGAATCACGTTGCGTTACTACGACGTTAACGGCGAGAAGCATCAATTACGTTTGAAGAACTACCCCGCTATCGTGTGCCAACACGAGATCGATCACTTACACGGGACGTTATTCTACGACCACATTGACAAGGACCAACCATTCAGTCGCGCTGAAGATACCATTATGATTGAGTAGTTGTTTGAAAAAGGACGACTTGGTTTTCACAATTTCTTGCGAAAACCCAGCCGTCCTTTAATTTTAATTTATTTAGTTTGGTCACTCACTTAACACTCGGGTCGCCCAACTTCTTTAAATCCTTCATATATTCTACGGTAGATTCATTCATCAGGTAAGCCACGTCAAGATGTAACTCACCCGTGTAGACCCAGATGTCACTGACGACGAAAGCCGAGCCACTGACGACCGACTTCACCTCGTGGTCTGCACAAAAACTAGCGAGTGCTTGATTAAACGCTGCTTCAAGTTCCGGTAACCGGCGTTCGGTATCCAAGCCCGCGGGAAAACTGTACTCAAATGACATGACCCCGCGGCCCCAAACATCGGCGACCGTTTCAACGGCTTCAATCTGACATTCGGGTTCCGTCAGCACATCTTCATTGACCAGTCGTTGGAGAGCCGCCTTCACCGCCACATCCGTCTCATCCTGAGCAGACCGGCGAACAATTCGGGTCGCTCGCTGCACGATGGTCCGGTGAATAAGTTCATATATCACGATGGCAATGATAACCCCAATGATGATCTCTACTATTAGTGCCATGGCGTCTCCTCCGTTCACTTTGCGTTAGCTTAATCATAGCATGTTTTGTCGCCCAGTGGTAATTCTATACAATCACCTGAAACTATGCTAAAATTGTGCTAATTGTTGTGTAAGCAACCCGCAGTTCGGAAGGACCCATGACCCGCCGTCTTACTGACGAGTTAAATTATTTTGTTAAAGGAGTTTTGTCAGTGATTTATAAAGTTTATTACCAAAACGATAAAAAGCGGAATCCTAAGCGCGAGGATACCCATTCTCTCTATTTGGAAGCGGACACCGAAGTTGAAGCTCGGGCCCAAGTAGAGGCACACACGGAACACAATATCGAATTCATTGAAGCGATGGAAGGCAGTACCCTCGCTTACGAACAACAGAATCCGAATTACAAGTTAACGGAGTTCAATGAATGAACAAGTTAAACGTCAAAAATAACGAGACCGCTATCTTTGGCGTGGGTGGACTTGGCGAAATCGGGAAAAACACTTACGGTATTCAATTTCAGGACGAAATCATCCTGATTGATGCCGGGATTAAATTTCCTGAAGACGAATTATTAGGGATCGACTATGTCATTCCCGATTACCAATACCTCGTTGAGAACCAGTCTAAGATCAAGGCGCTAGTGATTACCCACGGCCACGAAGATCATATTGGTGGTATCCCGTATCTGTTAAAGGCTCTGAACGTTCCAGTCTACGCTGGTCCCTTAGCCTTAGCATTGATTAAGAACAAGCTCGAAGAACACGGATTACTTAAATCGACTGAGCTACACACAATTGACGATGATACTGTGCTTAAATTTCGGAAGATGAGTGTGACCTTCTTCCGGACGACCCACTCAATCCCCGATACGCTGGGGGTTGCTGTTCACACACCAGTCGGCACGATTGTGGAAACGGGGGACTATAAGTTCGACTTAACACCCGTTACCAACCAGCCGCCTGATCTTCAAAAGATGGCCAAGCTGGGCGATGAAGGCGTGCTCTGCCTGATGTCAGACAGTACCAACGCCGAACGCCCCATCTGGACGAAATCTGAAAAATGGGTGGGTAAATCCATTCGCAAGATTTTCGACCAAGTTGAAGGCCGGGTCATCTTTGCCACGTTCGCTTCCAACATCTCACGTATCGAGACGGCCTGTGAAGTGGCGTTGGCTCACGGACGAAAGATTGCTGTCTTTGGCCGATCCATGGAAGCCGCCATTGTCAACGGTCGGGAACTGGGTTACTTGAACATCCCTGACGATGCGTTAGTCGATGCCAACACCATTCGTTCCCTGCCCGCTGAAAAGGTCATGATTCTATGTACCGGTTCGCAAGGTGAACCCATGGCGGCCCTTTCACGGATCGCTAATGGGACCCACCGGCAAATTGCCATTCAGCCTGGCGATACCGTTGTCTTCTCCAGTAACCCAATCCCCGGGAACACGATTTCAGTGAACCGGGTCATTAACGAACTGGAAGAAGCCGGCGCTAACGTCATTCATGGTAAGGTCAATAACATTCATACTTCCGGTCACGGTGGTCAAGAAGAACAGAAGCTGATGCTCCGGCTGATGCAACCGAAATTCTTCATGCCGATTCACGGGGAATACCGGATGTTAAAGATTCATACCGAACTGGCTGAACAGTGTGGTGTACCGTTAGATCACAGCTTCATTCTGCAAAACGGGGACGTCTTAGCTTTAACGCAAGACTCCGCTCGGGTTGCGGGTCACTTTACCGCTGGCGATGTTTACATCGACGGTTCCGGTATCGGTGACATTGGCAATGTGGTCTTACGCGATCGCCAACTACTTTCTGAAGAAGGTTTAGTTGTCGTAGTTGCCACCATCGACCTCAAGAATCAAGAAATCAAGGCCGGCCCCGACCTGCTTTCTCGTGGATTCGTCTACATGCGTGAATCCGGCGAGCTGCTAAATGAAGGCCGTCGTCGTGTTTTCCAAACGATTCGTCGAGCTATGCGCAACCCCAAGGCTACTGAAGCTTCAATTAGAAACGCAGTCATCGATGACCTCCAAAACTTCCTATTTGCGAAGACGGAGCGCCACCCAATGATCTTGCCAATGTTCATTATGACCAAGTAAATATGATTTGAAGAAGACGCTGTGATGGCGTCTTTTTTTGTGGTCAGGGTGCGGAACAAGGCGGTTAGACTCTGAGCATTAACGTCGCTAAGATAAAAATCCCGGGTCTGGATTTTTGGCTTAGCGGGGTTAAGCGCAGGAGTCTGCCTTGTGGAGCACGTTTCGGCTATGTTGCACGAGAACGAAGCCCCAAACAAATACCGGACTTAGCCTTTAATTTCGTTGTATAAACTCAGAAAAACTCCAACAAAACCAAACACCCCACTTATCTCCAATTACCACGTCAGCACTCATGCTCCTTTCCGAAGCCTCGCCTCGAAAAGCGAGCGACCCGCACCCCACCGTCCGTTTCCTTATAAAAACCTTATAACTAAGGAAAGTTCCATCAGAATCACTAGGCAGTTTGGTCGATTTCGTTTATAATAGTGAAGATTAATAATTGAGAGGAGAAGTATGGTGAGTGTCCAGTTCTATATCATCTTAAACGAGCACGCGGGAAGCGGCCGCGCGAAGGAACTCTGGCCGGAGATCAAGCAAGCGCTTGATGCCGCTCAAGTCTCCTATCAGCTCGCCATCTCAGAATATGCGAACCACGCGATTCTTTTAAGCGAGCAATTTGCCAAAAAGTTACCCGACGAGCCCCATCAAAACTGGGTCGTCCTCGCCGTTGGTGGCGATGGCACTCTTCATGAAGCCATCAACGGCCTCAACAAGTTTCCTCGGACCCACCGCATTCCGGTCGCCTACTTACCGATCGGTTCCGGTAATGACTTTGCTCGGGGCGCTGGCATGGCGTTGAAATGGCCGGACGCCTTAAAACAGATTATTCAGTGTACCCACGCCACTGACTATGATATTGGGAGCTACAACGAAACCATCAAGCGGGAACGTGGCGTTTTTACTAACAATCTGGGAATCGGCTTCGATGCCGCCATCATTTCTCAGGCAAATCAGTCCAAAGCCAAGGTCTGGCTCAATAAACATCACTTGGGCAAGCTATCTTATCTAGCCTCGGCCCTGGATGTGTATTACAACCAGACCGGCTTCACCCTGACGGTGCACGTCGGCAACCAACGAGATATTTACCCGAACGCCTTCCTGGTCACCACGACGAATCACCCCTACTTCGGTGGTGGCGTGGGTATTGCCCCCAGCGCAACGATCACCGATCACAAGCTGCACTTGGTGGTCATCGAAAAGCCTAATTTCTTTAAGCTGATGTGGTTAGCCCTACGCCTCGTATTTAAGCGTCATTTGACGTCTAAGGCCGTTCACTACTATCAGGCATCAAGTGTCCACCTTACCGTTCCAGCCATCGAATACGGCCAATTAGACGGCGAAGAGATGGGCGGACGTTTCTTTGACGTTTACGTGGGCCTCAAACAGTATCCTTTTTGGTTCGACACGACAATTTAGACGGTTAAGTTTCTTTGAAAGCCAGATATGAAAACGTCCCATCAGACACAGCGAAAAGGCTGCATCTGATGGGACGTTTTTTCAGTCACTTTGCAGGCAACAAAAAAGGATGTGATCGCGACCACATCCCTTCGTCATTGGCGCTAACCAATAACAGTTTATGATTAATCTTCAGAAGCATCCATTGCTTCCAGAATCATGTCTAGCTGAGCGCACTTATTACTGAGGTAGTTCATTTCCTCACCATACCGCGGTTCAATCTGTACGGTTTCATTAGTACTTTGAACAGTTGCGGATTCCTTTTCTTTCAACGTGGCTAGCTGTGAATTAGCCTGCCGATACTCTTCCAGAATCTCTACCCGATTACTCATCATTACACAACTCCTTTAACAAAATTAGTTTTTTTGATTCCCGTTTTCTCAAACGACTAAAAGGAATCATACCACTTGCTAAGGGATTTGTTAACGATTATCTTAAACTTTTTCAACGATTTTCATAAACTTTTTTCCTGCAACCGATTACTTCAGCGACCCAGCAAAGGATGGCATGAAGTAACTACTGATCTGTTGCACCTTAACATTTTGACCAGGTTGTGGTGCAGCAACGAATTGATTATTGCCTAAGTAGATTGCGTCATGGTAAGTGGACCCCTTCGCACCCCAGAAGAGAATGTCGCCAGGCTTGGCTGAAGCGACAGAGTGCGTTGAAACATAGGCTTCTTGCGATACCGTGTTATGTGGTAAGCTGACGCCCATTGCGTTCTTGTAAACGTAAGCAACTAATCCAGAGCAATCCATCCCGCTGAGCGAAGAGCCACCCCAAACGTAAGGAATGTTGGCTGAGGCTAACTTCAGCGCTAAGCCAGTCACGGACCCACTGGTTAAGCCGGCTGTGTTCGTGGTCTTCTTAGTACTGCTGCTGGTTGCGGCCGTCGCTGAAGAACTGGTGTTAGTTGTGTTAGTGCTCGTTGCCGTCGTAGCCTTGGCAGCTTGCTTTCTAACAGCGGATTGCGTGGTGGTCTTGATCCGTTTCGTCCGGGTCGTAGCCGTTGCATTTTGACTGCCAGTCTGTGGCTGTGCTTGCGTTTGACTGCTACTGCTGGTTACGGCACTGGTACTAGCCTTGCTTGGTGTCGTTGCCTGTGTGCTAGACTGCGTCGTGGTAGATGATGATACAGACTGACTTGACGCAGTAGCTGCCCGAGACTGACGTTGGACTGGTTGACTAGAACTCGTCGTGCTTGGCGTCGTTGCAGAATTACTAGACGTTACTGCACTATTCGAGCTCGTGGTTGATGAAGTTGACTGACTACTCGTGCGACTTGCAACCGGTGCCTTCGTCGTGTTGGCATTGACGTGATTATCCTTTACCGTTGAGCTGCTAGTCCGTGATGAACTATTGGCAGCTGGCGTCGATACAGATTGTTTCGTAGTACTTGAGCTAGTGGCTGCGGCACTCTGCTTCTGCTGTTGCTTGCTAGCTGCGGCTTGCTGTTGTGCCACGATTTGGGCTTGAACGGCACTAGCCTTTTGCGTTGTCTGTTGCGTTGCGCTACGGGTTGTCGTAGCCGTGGAATTAGTCGTACTCGTGGTAGCGGCAACGCTACCCTTAGGAATTGTCAGGTTCTGTCCCACACTCAGGACATCGCCATCCATGTGATTAGCTTTTTGTAATTGTGCCACGGAGACGTGGTACTGCTGAGCCAAGTCCCACAGCGTATCACCTGATTTAACGGTGTGCGTCTGTTGCGTCTTGGCGGAGCGGACTTGTAATTTCTGACCGACAAAGATCATGTCAGTCTTACTATCAATCGAATTCTGTTGTTCAAGGTCTTGAATCGAAACGCCTAGCTTTTGTGAAAGTTCCCAAACGGTGTCGCCCTGCTTCACTTGAATACTATCCGCATTGGCGGTGATCGTGGCGCCGGCTGCTAACGCACCCATGGCGCTGACGACTCCGACAAGTGCTTTGGTGGTTTTTCGTTGTCCTGTACTCATTTTCAACAACACGTCCTTTTATGACTTTTTTTCAATGCAGGTGAACGTGAAAGTCCTGCTAATCAGCAAGCAACTTCCGGTCGTTCATAGTAAATACGAATCACAAATTAATATTACCACACGATTTGCCAGTTCCTTGTGAAATATTAAGGAAATCATAACGGATTTTTAAGCTTAAACATTTGTTCCCATTTTTAAATTCATCACCTTATTTATCACCTGAAAGCGTCTATTCATAGGCATTAACCGGTTACATAAACCAAACCTTTGTTCTAAAGCCTTCAAAATTCACCCGTCACAATTTCATTGAACACCTCAAGCAGTTTCGGGGTTAAAAATGTTTGCAGAATACAAATTGCCATTGATAACGCTTTCTGTAGGTTACAACTAGCAATTTTTGTTGCGACTTTGTGAAATTTATTTTTGTGCACAAAAAAACGGGAGAAATTCTCCCGTTAGTTAGTAATCCCGCCGTTCTGACGTTCCTTAGTTGAATAGTCCTTGGAAGAACGAGACAACTTGGTGCCAGATCTGAACAAGGAAGTTTTCAGCTTTTTTAGCATCGGCACTGTTGGCAAAGTCTTTCACATTTGCCATTTTGTCACCGATACTATTCGCCAAATTATTGGCAACATTGGTGACGTTGTTCACGTAAGTCTTACTCGTTGAGACTGGTGCTTGTTGCACTTTGCTCAACGCAATTGCAATATTAGTGATCTGTGTTTGATTGGTTTTACCATCGATGCCCTGCTTAGCCAAAGCCTTTTCCAACATTTCTTCAATGTCGGCCTTGGTTGCGAGATCATCCCCGTTTTGCCGTTGCTTAGCTAAGTCGGAAGAAACCGAACCGACCGCTGACATCAGCTTACCAGGATACTTCTTATCATTATTGTTATGATCAATTGCCGGTTGCGTGGCGTCCAAAACGCCGTTAGCGGCTTGTGTATTCTCAGCATTCAGCGTCAACCCATCTGCTGCCAAAGCCTTGTAGACCCCAGTCAGCGCCGATTCACCTGAGACGGACTTGTCGGCAGTCACCGTAATGATAACGTCCTTAACGCCGGCCATCGTTGCGACCATGGCGTACTGCTGAGAAGTAACCTCAGTAATATTATTACTACCATTATATTCGGCAATGTTGACCTTCACACCAGTTCCCGGATCAGCCGGAGCCAACGCTACAGAACTGATCATGCTAGCGTCGGTTGTCCCAGCCGAGTTCAGGTACTGGGCATAATCGCTCCCAGTCGCCGTTAACGCACTGTAATTGGATTTGACGCCTAAGGCTGAAGCCACGGCATCCTTGTCCTCGCTGGCTAGCCCCGCACCATAGACCACGTAAGCTTTGGATAACGCCTTAGTCTGAACGGTACTACCGCTGGTGGCAGAACTACTGGTATCACTCGTCGTGTCCGTGGTATCCGCATTAGCATGAACCATGCTTCCGCCAATGCCCAGTGCCAGAGTAACCGCCGCCAAGCTCAAGATAACTCGCTTTAATTTCATTGTTTGCACTCTCTTTTCACTTGAATTTAACTTCCCCGGTGAACTCAGTATAGCACGAGAGCCAATTTGGAAGCCGAATTCGAAGCGACCTTAGAGAATTCTTCAGACTTGTGTTTATTGCCAGAACCGCCGTGCACCAGCGTATTCAGGGGCAAATGCAGATTTGGCCATGCTGACTTCTTCAACCTGGCCACCAGGCTTAGGGGCATGTAGAATCTGCCCAGCACCCGCGTATAGACCCACATGGTGAATAGCTCCCGTACCGTGGTCCGTGGCGAAGAAGACCAGATCACCCGCGGTTAATTCTTCAGGCGCTACGGGATAACCATTGGCAAATTGGTCCTGCGCATCACGTGGTACGGGAATGCCCAGTGCACGGTGCAGCGCATAAATGAAGCCCGAACAGTCAAAACCAGCTGGGGTCAACCCACCCCACAGGTAAGGCGTATTGACAAACTGGCGGCCCAACGCAAGAATTCGATCTCCATCATCCACACCAGTTACGCCAAGTTGCGCAGCTGCTGCTGGAATCTGACCAGAGCCTAATGGGGTGACCACTTGAATCCATTCAGCGTCCTGACTCGTTGTGGTTAGAATAGTTCCCATCGGTAAGGTCAAGACCGGCTGTTGCTCCGCGTCCAGTAACGTCGTCGTTGGCTGAACCAGGCGAACCGTCGTCGTTGGGTACTCCAACTCAGCATCACTAGTCGTCAATTGGGTCATCGGAATCCAGCCGGGATACCCCCGCCGTTCCAGACGATTGGCTTGCCGCGTCACAAAGACGTGCGCCCAGTCACCCTCCTGCCGATCCAAAACGACGCGATCGTTAAATAGCGCTTCGGTGACGATGCCATTCGTGTCCGCTAACCGTTGCCGATCAGCTGGCTGCAAAGCTGCCAACCACGCCGTCAGGTCACCGTCTTGCAAATACGTCTGATCAGTCTCTGTGGCTACCGTCGGTGCAGACCACACTAATGCCGTGGGAACCTTAATCCGTCGAATCTCCATTAAAACCGCCTCCAGTTTCTTTACCCCAATCTTACCAATAATTCGATCAACTTACTAGATTGTTCTGTAACTTACGTGATTGTTTCGATAACTAGTCGCTAAAGCTGTGCCAATACCACTTCACAGAAAAGTCACGCTAGTTGCGGAAGACTAGCGTGACTGGAGGACGTAATACTATAGAAGAAACTTTTCTTTTATAACAGATCTAGATAGGCTTGAACAACATTTTCTGGGGTAAAACCAGCCATTTCGACGACGGCTGCGCCATTCCCACTAGCGCCAAAGTGTTCTTGTGTCAATGCAATCCCATCTAGGCCAACGTACCGGTACCAGCTGGCACCACTCGCCATCTCAACCGCAACTCTGCGACGAAGATGCTTGGGAAGAACGCTTTCCTGGTAATCAGCGGATTGGGCGTTAAATTTCTCAAAACTAGGAACGGAAACCACCCGAACATCGTGACCAATCTCGGCCAGACGTTGCTGTGCATCCACAGCTAACTTCACTTCAGAACCCGAGGCCATCAAGATCCCTTCAGCCTCGTGTTGCGCATCCGTAACGACGTACCCCCCACGCTTCACGCCGGCACGAACCTTAGCGGCTGGCTTGGGTAAGGTCGGTAGGCCCTGCCGCGTCAAAATGATTGCCGTTGGGTGATCCGTTGCAGAAATGGCTTGTTCCCAAGCTGCGACCGTTTCGTTCCCATCGGCTGGCCGGTAAACCGTCAAACCTGGGATGGACCGTAATGCTGCCAATTGTTCTACTGGCTCATGGGTCGGGCCATCTTCTCCAACGGCTAAGGAGTCGTGGGTAAAGACGTAGATCACGGGTAACTTTTGCAATGCGGCTAACCGAATTGCTGGCTTCATGTAGTCGGAGAAGACGAAGAATGTTGACCCGTAGACACGAGTCCCTCCGTGTAAGGCGATACCGTTCATCGCAGCGGCTTCGGCAAATTCACGAACCCCAAACCAGAGATTCTTGCCGGTTGGATTGTCCCGACTAAAACGATCCTCATCGGCAACGTTGGTCTTGTTCGAGCTGAACAGGTCAGCTGAACCACCCCACAAGTTCGGGCAAGCTGCGCTCAACCGTTGAAGAATCTCATGGCCACTAGCTCGTGATGCCAGCGCATCCTTCTTGTAATACGTTGGCAGGCTCTCCGTGTAATCGGCTGGCAAGCTCTGACTAATACCTTGTGCAAACTGCGCAGCCAATGCTGGTTCGGCTGTGGAGTAACGTGTAACCAAGTTAGACCATTCTTGATGGCTAGCCCAGCCACGAGACTTCACCGTGCTTTGGAACCGTTCCGTAACGGCCGCTGGTACCGTGAAGGGATCGTTATCCCAGCCATAGAACTCACGCGTAGCGGCAAGGTCTTCCGCATTGAGCGGTGCGCCATGAACCTTGTTCGTCCCTTGATGGGGACTACCGGCACCAATCACCGTCTTGACCTCAATCAACGTTGGCCCGGATTGGTTGTCCTTGGCGGTGTTGATTGCAGCATCAATCGCGTCTAGGTCATTACCATCGGCGACCCGCAGATAGTTCCAGCCGTAACTCTCAAACCGCCCCGCAACGTCATCGTGGCAAGCGTTAGAGAGTGGTCCATCCAAGGATACATCGTTTGAATCATATAAGACGATTAATTTATTTAATTTTAACTGACCGGCGAGGCTAGCTGACTCTGCAGCGACCCCTTCCATCAGATCCCCATCCCCGCAAATCGCGTAAGTATAGTGATCAACCACGTCATATTCAGCGCGGTTGTATTCAGCACCCAAGTGCATTTCAGCCATGGCCATCCCCACAGCCATACCAACACCTTGTCCCAAAGGGCCAGTCGTGGCATCAACACCAGGTGTCACCCCATGTTCGGGATGTCCTGGCGTCTTACTCCCAACTTGCCGGAAATTCATCAAGTCGGACTTACTCAGGGCAAACCCACTGAGGTGCAGCAGGCTGTAAAGCATTGCTGAGCCATGACCGGCGGATAAGACGAACCGATCGCGATTGAACCATTGTGGGAAAGATGGGTCAATGCGTAGGTGCCGGGAGAATAAGACGTAAGCCATTGGCGAAACCCCCAAAGGTAAGCCAGGATGACCGGAACGGGCCCGCGAAATCATGTCCATACTGAGCATCCGAACGGCCGTCACCGCTTGCGTATCAACTTCATCAAAATCTGCTTTTTTTACTGCTTTTTCATTCAACATTGATAGATAACCTCACTTTTATGTAGCCGGACCATTCACGGCTACCATTTTTGATTGGCGCATGCATTCGTTGATTTAATCGATATCGTCAACGGCATCTCCTTGACTTTTCTAACTATACCAATTCAACTGAAATAATGCAACCACTCTTTTAAAAGTTATTCTAGCGGCGTTTATAATAATTGGATAACTGTATTATCAAATATACCGATTCATTGATGTTGCAACCGGTTGTCCAAAATACGCAAAAAAAAGCAATCTTTTTCCGAAAATTTCGAAAAAGATTGCTTAGTTAGTTAAGTCTTTCAGAAAACCTATTTCTTACTTGCAGCGATGATTTCATCGTAGGTTGGGATTGAAGGCATCGCACCCAAACCTTGAACCGTCAATGAACTAGCGCGTTGAGCAAAAGTCAAAGCGGATTCAATGTTGCTCAAGTCACTCTTCAATTGTGAGCTCAATGCCCCAATGAAAGTGTCACCGGCTGCAGTCGTATCAACGGCCTTAACCTTGAATGCTGGGACGAAACCAGATTCCTTTTCAGTTGCGTAGTAAGCACCCTTACTCCCAACGGTGATGATCAGGTTCTTGGCGCCCATTGCACGGAACTTGTCAGCATTAGCATCCATTGACGCACGGTCAGTCACTTCGATACCGGTCAGAACAGCACTTTCAGTTTCATTAGGAACGACCAGATCAGTCACCTTCAAGATAGCTGGATCGATCTCAGCAGCAGGCGCTGGGTTTAAGATCGTCGTTACACCATGTTGCTTGGCAACGGTAAAGGCAGCCAAGGTTGCAGCTTGAGGCGTTTCAAATTGTGCGATCAGGAAGTCGGCCTTAGCGATGTCATCTTCGACAGCCAAGACTTCAGCATCCTTGATCTGTTGGTTAGAACCACCGTAAACCAAGATACTGTTTTGGCCTTCTTCATCCAACAGAATGAAAGCAGAACCGGTACCAACCGTCTTGTCGGTTACAATGGCACTCGTATCGATCTTGTCTTCTTGCAAGGATTCTACCATGAAACGACCGGCATCGTCGTTACCGACTTTACCGATGAACCGCGTTTCAGCACCAGCACGGGCTGCGGCAACGGCTTGGTTCGCACCCTTCCCACCAGCAGCACTACTCTTGTTTTCAGTTGACAGGGTTTCACCTGGTAACGGCATACGGGGAACCCGTAAGGTTGTATCCACGTTGAGACTTCCCAAAACAGTAACTTTGTTTGCCATAATAAACTTCCACTCCTTAACCATTTATCCGTTCGTAAAACGTTTTACGTATTACCGATACGCCCGGTAACCCGTTTCAGATTACTACTAGCGTATCATGATTCGAAAAGGCTTACAAGTAAAACTTGAAATTTTTTTCAGTTATTTTTTAATATTTGACGAGTTATTTACTGACTGGTCCCGTACTCTCCCGTTCTTTCAATTCAACGGGCAATTCCACCGTCTGTGGGTCCAACTGGCGTTTCTGAATCCGGTTAATCAATAACGTCGTAGCTTGTTCACCCATGGTCACAACTGGTTGATGGACCGTTGTCAGCTTAGGAACCACGTAATCATCGAGGTCGATGTCATCGTAGCCCAGGACTGAGATGTCTTCCGGCACACGAATACCCTTTTCGTGGAGTCCCCGAATCAGGCCCAACGCCATTTCATCGTTGACCGCGAATACTGCTGTTGGCGCTTGCTTGACCACGGCCGCCGTTGCTTGGTAACCACCGAGCTTGGTCATCGGCGAAATAATTGTATCCTCGGCCTTCAACGTCACACCGGCCGTTGCCAGCGTGTGTTTAAACCCATCCAGCCGTATGATCAGGTTGTCCGTGGGATCTGCTGGCATAACAATGGCAATTTTTTTGTGACCCAGCGCCAGCAAATGTTCGGCCGCAATCTGCCCGCCACGCTGGTCGTTGATCCGAACGCGGTCAAGACTTGGCCCCCCATTTTGATCGATCAACAAGTAAGGAATTCCGTTTTTCTTCAGAATATTATCAACGGCGTCAACCGTAATCGAGGAACTGGCGATAATCAGACCATCAACGGCCCGCTTAATCAGTTCCTGCAGGTAGTAACCCTCTAGATCCTCATCATAGTTTGCCCCAAAAATCAGGGGGATAAAGTGCCGCTCACGACTGGTCGATTGAACCCCCTTGATAAACATACTGAAGAAAGGGTTCCCCAGGTTAGGCACAATGACACCAATCGTTTGCGCAGAACGCATAATCAGATTACGCGCGTTAAAATCCGGCACGTACCCCATCTCTTCTTGGAGTTGATGTACGCGCGTTCGCGTATCGATGCTGAAGCGCTCACCCTTGCCATTTAAAATCTGCGAAACCGTGGTCACCGAAACACCAGCGGCCTCTGCCAGATCTCGAATCGTTACTTTCCGTGTCATAACATCCTCCACACCAATCTGTCTAATTCTCTATTGTCCGAAGCATCGGCAGTTACCCCGCCGCACTCGCTCTATAACGATTATACCCTATCCTACGGTCCATTTGCTGAACAATTTTTCGAATTTCACAGAATAGCATTCGTTATTATCAAATTTATAGCTATTTACGGTTAACCGCTTACCAGATTGGCTGGTAAGTTAACCAACTGACTCGGCCAAAATTCTCAGGGTATTACTCGACTAGATCGTCATTCCACCGCTTAGCCGGTGTAAAAGAAAAGACTGAGCCGTAAGTTAATCCTTGCGTCGTCAGTCTTCAATCAGTCCTAAGCCTTTAGAATCTTGTCGATAGCTTGTAACTCTTCATCGTCAAACTCTAAGTTTTGAACTGCTTTTACGTTTTCATATAAATGTTCAGGTTTGGAAGCGCCAGTGATGACACTGGTGATAACCGGATTGTGCAGCAACCAGGCGAGCGCCATGTGGGACAGCTTTTGCCCACGACTGTGCGCAATCTTGTTCAGTGCTTGCAACTTACTCAGCATCTTGTCGCGGCCTTGTTCCAGAATGTATTCACTAGACCAGTGAATATCAACGTCTTCTGGAATACCGTCCAGGTACTTGTCCGTCAGCAAGCCTTCGCACAATGGCCCGTACGCGATGGCCCCGGCATTGTTCTTCTGAAGCATATCGAAGAGTCCGTCATCATTGGCACTCTGATTCAACATGTTGTAAGAAACTTGGTCCACCACGAATGGTGTGTGCAGGTCCTTAAAAATCTTGATCATCGCTTCAGCTTGTGGTGCCGTGTAGTTAGAAATCCCAACGTACAACGTCTTACCTTGGCGAACCATGTCGTCTAAAGCAACGGCCGTTTCTTCTGGTGACGTTTCGGCGTCGTAACGGTGACTATAGAAAATGTCCACATAGTCTAACCCCATGCACTTCAGGGAACGATCCAATGAAGCCATCAGCGCCTTGCGGGAACTCATTTGACCGTAAGGACCGGGCCACATGTGGAAGCCAGCCTTACTACTGATGACGAGTTCATCCCGGTAAGGCTTTAACTCACGTTCCAAAACTTCACCAAAAAGACGTTCTGCTTCGTAGGAACCAGGACCGTAGTTGGCGGCCAAGTCAAAGCTAAAGATCCCTGCGTCAAACGCCTTTAAGATAATGTCGCGGGTGTCGCCGTAATTGGCGTGCTCCCCGTATTTGTGCCACATTCCGAAAGAAATTGCTGGTAATTGAAAACCAGTATTCCCGGCACGCCGCACTGGAATTTTTTCATAACGATGTTCATCTGCTAAATACATTTGCCACATTCCTTCCCTTTATGCCTACCTACGAGTATAAAGGAATTGGTGTGGACCAGTCAAGTTTTGCGTTAAATCTGATGCACGTCGTCGCTGAGCTTGACTGCCTGTGAAACGTGGCCACCAGTAGCGTCGAGCAACTTCTTGGCTTCGGCAATGGTTCCCTTCGTCTCAATCAAAACAATGGCCAATGGCACATTGTTACCGGCGCGATCGAGTGCCCGCTCTGCCGCCAAAGTCAACGTCTGGGTAGCCTCCGCGATAATCTTCTTGGCCCGTTCAAAGGTCTTGCCGTTGGTTGGAACCACGTTGATCATCAGGTTCTGATAAACCTTCCCCGACTTCACCATGATCCCGGTCGATAGCATGTTCAATACCATCTTCTCGGCGGTCCCAGCTTTCAGCAGCGTGGCTCCAGTAATCACTTCGGGACCCACGACCGGCGTGATGGGATAGTCGGCAAGTTGGGCCAGCGGACTCTCCTCAATACAGGAGAACCCGATTCCAGTAGCACCGTGTTCCTGAGCAAATTTCAAGGCGGCTACGGTGTATGGCGTCTGCCCGGAAGCAGCACTGGCCACGACCACATCCTTCTCCGTCAGTTGGACGGCGGCGAGGTCATCCTGCGCCAGCTCTGGTGAATCTTCAACGGAAGGCAACGTATGGGTCAATGCTTGATTTCCCCCAGCAATTAGGCCAAAGGTTTGTTGCTCGGTCAAGCCGTAAGTGGGTTGGAGCTCAGTCGCATCAATGACCCCCAACCGGCCAGAAGTCCCAGCGCCCACGTAAATCAGTCGTCCACCTTGGTCAAACTTCGGGTACGCAGCGTCAATGGCCGCAGCGATCTCTGGCAACTGCTTTTGCACGGCGCGGGCAACCCGGTGATCCTCGCGATTGATCGTGCCGACCATTTCCAACGTTGATTCACGGTCGATGTGTGTCGAACGGTGATTTCTCTGTTCTGTAAGTAAGTCATCAAATTGCATGGTGTTGACCTCCAACTTTCATTAGACTTGTCAAAATTATGTATTCGCTTTCATAGTTACTACTCTAGGTATAACATGTTTCATACATAATTTCAATTGTGAATATCAGGCCAGTAATATTCAAGTTGCCTTCCAGTGTTTACAAGCCGAGCTTTGTTAGTCCAATTGCTCTGAAAATCGGTGGGCTTGTGATCGCCGTTAATTTCAGGCTTTCGTCGGTTAAATCAGTTGTGTGCTCACACCATTACGTGCTTAAAACAAAGTTTCACGTTATTTTAAAAAAAGTGAGACTAGATTCCGTAAATTTACATTAGTAATAGTATAGAAACTATTTTAGAACTCACCATTCTGATCCAAATACACCATCATTGCTGCGACATCAGTAAATACCGGCGAATCGTCCGGAATCAGACCCAACTCTTTGGCTTCTATCACTACCATCGCTCTTCTAGTCACTGCATTAGGTTCATTCTCTCCAGGTGTCAAAACGGCAAATGGTATCCGGTCCTGAATGACAAGTTGCTTTGCTGCTAGCACAAAATACGCATTCAAAGTCAATCCAACAGCCTGTAACTGAGCAGTCACGGCTTGCCGCAATTGCTCATCCAATGTAATCGTAACGGGTGTTGTACACATCATAATCGCTTCCTTCCGGCCTCACTATACCACGTGAGACCGTCAAAGCCGTTAACGACTACTCCCGCTGTCCGAATCCGACTCAACGACAGGGGAACCTTTCTGAAAACGCGGTTGTGGCACTTCAAGTGACGCAACTTCGCACAGGTTGAAAGGAGTCTGGCCCAACGTGAAACCATTTTACGTGATTTTAAATTGTAAAAAAAAGCCCGGGATAAAATCCCAGACTCTGTTACTAGCCACGCTTATGTGGTCAAAACGTGCGCCAAAAGGCAGCCGATTCCGCTTAAAACTGATAACCACCTTTTGTCCCACTCTGATTAATCTATTTCTGAACTGCCATCCATTGGTACCCACGACTCATGCCGGCTGGGTTCCAAACGTAGCCACTGACCTTAGCGTTCCACATTTCAACCGTTGCGGGTTGATACAGTGGAATCACACCTTGTTGGGTCATCAGACGCTTTTCAGCGTTGACCAGGTCGTTGTACCGAGCCGATGGCTTGTTGGCATCCTGATTCTCGGATTTCTTTACGTAGCTGTCATACTGGGCATCAGAGAAACCACCATTATTGTTGGTGTTCCCCGTGCTCATCAACGACAAGAAGTTAATTGGGTCGGCGAAGTCAGCTCCCCAATTGGACAGGACCAAGTCGAAGTTTCCACTATTGGAACGGCTCAACCGCGTCTTGTAAGGCAGCGTGCTCAACGTAACTTTCACGTTAGGCAACTTCTCCAAGTCAGCTTGAATGTACTGAGCAACCGTCTTAGTCACACTAGTATCATCGGCCATCAGGGTCAGGTGCAATTCCTTCGTGCCACTCGCCTTCAAGCCAGCCTTCATCAACTGCTTAGCCTGTTTCAAGTCATAGGTCACGCCGCTCTTGACATAAGCATCCTTGGCAAAATCCGCCTTAGTCTTCGGGTTCTGCGTCAAGTTCTGTGACACGAATCCTAGTGGTGCCTTGGACCCATCTCGGAGCACGCTCTTAGCGAGTTGTTGCTTGTTGATGGCCATGGACAAGGCTTGACGAACTTTCAGATTCCGCAAAGCCTTGATCCGCTTTTGGTTCATCTGCATGTAGTAGGTCGAACCCCCGACAAACGTCTTCATATCCTTGTTGTTCTTCAGGTTAGCTACCTGCGTTCCATCCAAGGTCGTCGCATCCAATTTCTTTTGTTGATACAAGTTGAGGCCAGTCGATGGATCAGCCACGACTTGGAAGTTCATCTTCTTCAAGGTGATCTTCTTTTTATCCCAGAACTTGGTGTTCTTGACCAATTGCCAGTTCTGGTTAGTCCCCTGCCATTTGGTCATGACAAACGGCCCATCGTACGCCGTCTGGTCGCTGGAATGACCGTAGTCCTTGCCATACTTGTCCACAATACTTTGTTCCTGTGGGAAGAAGGTTGGAAAAGCCAACAACAGTTTGAAGTAGGCCACTGGCTTACTTAACGTCACTTGTAACTTGTATTTACCCAACGCCTTGACACCCAATTGGCTCGGCGCTAATTTTCCGCTTTGAACCTGACTGTAATTCTGAATACCAGCCATCAGATAAGCATATTCGGCCGCCGTCTTCGGGTTAACCGTCCGTTGCCAAGAGTAAACGTAATCCTTGGCCGTGACCGTCTTGCCGTCATTCCACTTATTATCGTGACGCAAGTTGAAGACGTAGGTTTTCCCGTTGTTGCTGACCGTGGTCTTCGTTGCCATCGCGTTAATCAATTTTTCATTTTTACCTAAACGATACAATCCCTCTTGCGTATGATACAACTGGGTCAAGCTCGTAGAGTCCGCTGCCTTGGAGACATCCAAGGTCGTGACTTCCGACTTGGTAGACAGTTTGACCTCTTGGTCGGCTGCCAGACCCGTCTTGTTCGAAGTCGTGGTCTTCCCGCAAGCAGCGAGACCGCCCACGACTAAAGCTGTGATTCCCAGTAAGATACCAAAATGTTTTCCTCTCAAACTACTCGCTCCTTAATCTAGATATTTGTGACGCCACCCCATTCAACCCCTTTGCGGATTCGGTGGGGCATAAAATAAGAACCATCACCAGCGTGACGGCCCTCATCGTTGTTATTGCTTATGCTGCTTCAAAGCCTTGTGGAATAAGGAATCCACGGGTTCTTGGTGGTAAATGAGGTCCATGGCTTTACCAAATAACTCGCCAACGGACAATACGACAAATTTATCACTATTCTTTTCTTCTGGCAACTGAATCGAATCGGTAAAGACTACTTTTTCCAGTGGTGAGTCATCGATCCGTTCCGTTGCTTGACCAGACAGAACCGCATGCGTCGCACAGGCGTAAACGTCTGCGGCACCAGCAGCCTTCAAGGCGCGAGCGGAAACGGTAATCCGTAAGGCGGTATCAATGATATCGTCAACTAGGATGGCCCGTTTGCCCTTCACATCCCCGATAACGGCATCGGGATGCGCGGAGTTCTCCGTATCATCCCGGTTGTCAATGATGGCGATGGGGGCGCCCAGCAATTCGGCTAACCGCCGTGCCCGACTCACACCAGCGTGGTCGGGAGCGACCACAACGAAGTTATCATCCGCCATTTCAGGGTTGTCCTCAAAGTAGCTGGCCAACAGCCGGTCGCTTTGCAAATGATCCACCGGAATATCGAAGAATCCTTGTAACTGCGCCGCGTGCAAGTCCAGGGCAATCACCCGACTGACACCATCCATTTGAAGGAGTGACGCGATTAATTTAGCGGTGATGGGTTCCCGTGAACGCGCCTTACGATCGGCCCGTGAATACCCGTAGTATGGAATGACCACGTTGATTTTCTCAGCGCTGGCCCGCCGTGCGGCATCCACCATAATCAACAGTTCCATCAAGTTCGTGTTGACTGGATCTGAGACTGACTGAATGATAAACAGTTCGTCCCCACGAATACTTTCATCGATACTAATCTGAATTTCACCATCACTAAAGTGCTTGATCGTTGACTTACCTAGCTCAACGCCAGCAGCCTTCGCAATTTTTTCCGCGAGTGGCCGGTTTGAATTCAGTGCAAAAACTTTCATTCTGCCAGCTTCGACATGTTCTGCCATAACAGCCTCCCAGTGGGTTTCCCCAAATTCGTTTATATTTTAAGTTTACGTCGTGCTGCTTGCGGGATAATCCCCACTAAACTAAGACGCACAACGTCTAATTTACTGTTTATATTATCGCAATCTTTTCCCGGAAACGCAACGATTCGCGCCGCACTTTTAGGCTTTTGCCATAAATTGTGCTGGTGTGATTCCCTGCATCCCGATCATGGGATCAATCTGACGACCAAGCACTAACTCCGGTGTTAAGCGGTAATCGGTCGGTTCAGCCGCTGGTGACGCCTCTGATGAAGGCGTTTCCGGCGCTTTCTCACTCGGCGCCACCGTTTTCTCATTTCCGGTTGACATTTCTGCCGTTGGTGCGTTCTCGCCAGAATCTTCGGTCGATTCACTTGCCGGCACTGACGCAACTGCTCCCTCAGGATCCAACACGTGTTGAATCCGCGTGGTCAACGTCGTGTGGCGATTAACCGACAGATTGTTGACACAGGTGGCAAACGCATTAGGTTCTCCCAACAGAATCAGCATATCCGCCGCTCTGGTCACCGCCGTGTACAGCAGGTTTCGTTGGAGCATTCGGTTATACTGACCAACCATCGGCAAAATCACCATCTTGAATTCGGACCCCTGCGACTTGTGGATCGACATGCAGTAGGCCAGCGTCAGCCGGTTCCAGTCATTGCGTGAATATGTGACCTCGGTCTGCTCAAACGCAATCGTCAATTGATCAGCCTTGATTTCTTTGTTCTTAGCACTCAAGTCGATCCCCGTAATCGTTCCGATATCACCATTAAAGACGTTATTCTCGGGACTATTTACCAGGTGTAAGACCTTATCACCAATCCGGAATTTTTGGTTACGGAATTCAACTTCCTTAGTCCGCTCGGATTTCCGCGGATTCAAAATATCCTGCAAGACCACATTCAAGCGATCAATTCCAGCAGAACCACGGTACATTGGCGCCAGCACCTGAATATCACTCGCCGTAAACCCCTTGGCATGCGCCTTAGCCACGATTTGGTCAATCACGCTTTCAACCTGGTTAGCATGGCACGGAATGAACGACCGGTCTGGTTGATTCTTGGTAAAGTCGGCCGGTAGCTCCCCGTTCTTAATCGCATGGGCCAGTGGAATAATCGAGGAACCATCCCCCTGCCGGTAAATTGTGTCTAACTGAATCTTCTGCAGTTGGTCACTGGCCAATAGGTCGTGAAAGACTTGGCCGGGTCCAACGGATGGGAGTTGGTCCTTATCGCCCACGAGAATGACTTGCATGCCCACGGGGACCGCCCGCAACAACGTCTTCATTAGATAGACGTCGACCATCGACGTTTCATCGATGATCAGCAAGCCACCTTCTAGGTCCTTAGTGGCCGCGGCATCGAGATCATCTTCTCGCCCCGTCAGTCCCAACAACCGGTGAATGGTGCTGGCAGGCAAACCGGTCGACTCACTCATTCGTTTGGCAGCTCGGCCGGTCGGTGCGGCCAATAAGATTGGGAAAGGTTGCTCCTTGTAATCATTGATGTCGAGTGACACCTCGTGCAACCGGGCGTACAGGTTAACTAGGCCACGAATAATCGTGGTCTTTCCGGTCCCGGGTCCCCCGGTTAGCAGCATGACCTTCGCCTTCACGGCAGCGGTCAACGCGGCCGTCTGCGAATCGTCATACACGATGTCGGCCTGCTTTTCGACGATGCGGACCTGCTTTGCAATGGCCTCATCGTTGAATCGGTCATCGTCCTCGCCACCCTGTAACAGCCGTTGGAAATGTTCGGCAATTTGCCACTCGGCATCGTAGAGTGATTTCAGATAAATCCGCTGCTCGTCACCGACGACTTTCTCCTGCTTCGCCAGCTCGAGAAGTTGGTTCGCAATATCTTGTGGATTCAATCGCACATTCCGTGAGTTCTCTAGGAGGCTCAGCGTATTCGCCAACAGTGGCTTAGCCGTAGTATAAGTATCCCCATTGGCAACGGATAGATCCGTCAGTGTCTGTAAGAGACCCGCACGCAACCGCTCTGGTCGATCGGCTGCGTAGCCTAACTGCGTCGCAATCTGATCGGCTCGTTTGAAGCTGACCCCGGTGATATCTTCGGCTAACTGGTAGGGATTGTCATGAATCACATCCAGTGTCTTCGCCTCATACCGATTGTAAATAGCGGCTGCCAGCGTGCTCCCAAAACCGTAACCGTTCAGACCAATGATGATCTGTTCCATCCCGTTATTAGTCTGCAACTGACTGACTAACGTTGCTACCACCTTGGGCGACAGGCCCAGCGGTGTCAAAACACTGCTGTCATCGAGAATCTTCTCAATGGCGTTGGTGCCTAGCCCGTTGACGATTTTCTCCGCCGTCTTCTTCCCCAGCCCCGGAAAATCATCCCCGCTGAGATAGGCAATGACGCCACTACGGGATGTCGGCGTTTCATTCTGATAGTTGTCGGCCTGAAACTGCACGCCGTACTTGGGATGCTCGACCTTCTTACCACTAAAGCGGTAGGTCACATCGTCCTTCACGTCCGCGAAGTTTCCCGTCACAACGATTTCGTCTTCGTGCCAGTCCAGACTGGTCTCGGACACCTTGATCAGCATGACCTTGTAGAAACTATCTTGACTGGCAAAGAAGACCGCACTGACGGTGCCGACCACGTAATCGGCCTGATCGCCACTGTCGCCCGCGAATAAGTCTAGTGATTCGGATGCCATCTGCTCGTCTCCTCCTGACTACTCTTTGGTCTCGTTCTTTTGTTTCTTTTGCGTCTGAATAAACCGTTCGATATCGGCCAGCTTCTTTTGACCCTTTTCAAAGTACTGTGGGTCTAACGACTTAGCCGCCTTAAAATACGGACCATAATCTTCGCCCTGAACCATAGCCACTAAGCCACGATCAAAGTTAGCCCGACCATTGTGATCGTCCAGTGCCAAAACTTGATCGTAGTACTGAGCTGCTTGGGCCATATTTCCCAGTGCCAGCAGGTTCTCAGCGACCACCTGCAAAGTTGCAACGTCCTTAGGTTGACTGCCTAACGCGGTCAAACCAAAGACCAGTGCCCGCTTGTGGTCACCACTTGCCATGTAGCTCTGCGCCATCATCAGGTAACCGGCACCCTTTAGCTGCGCACCCAGCTGGTCAAATTCGGCAATGGCTTTCGTGTAATCCTGAGCAGCGTAGTAGACGTTCCCCAAACCATAATGCAGTTTCTCCACGGCAACTGGTTGTGCCGCGAACAAGCCCAAGGCCTTCATCAAAAGTTCTTCTGCCTGCGCAAAAGAATTGAGATCGACTAGAACCGTTGCCAACTCGTAGTACGCATCCGCATCCCCCGGATGACTATCGATACGTTGAACCAATTCATGAACCATGCGTTCTGAGCGCGCTTTATCTTGGTCACGCCCCTGACCCGTTTGTTTTTCCGTCATTTTATTAATCACCTAATATCTAAATCGTGTCGGTCGGCGATGCTGCCGCCGTCAAGAAGCTCGTATCATTCCAGTCCAGCAAGTCAAAGCTGTGGCCACCATCCGTGGTCTCGAGCACCGTGACACTGGTATTCCGAATACCGCCTCGTTTCCGCAGGTCCGGAAGCGGAGTGCCCAACAGCGCATTGATCTCCGCGTTGAGAGCGGCCCCGTGACTCACAATCAGGACGTTGGCCTTCGGCTGTGGATTGGCCCCAACGATTGCCTGGATACCAGGTGTCATGCGGTCAATAACCTCTTGGAAAGTCTCCCCACCAATCCGACTGGTATCATACTGGTCGGGATGGTTACGGAAGGCATCCAGCTCAGCCGGAAACTGTGCTTTAACATCCTCAAACGCCATGCCTTCGAGCTGCCCCAGGTGAAATTCCTCGAGGCGACTCATCAGCGTTAGGGGCACGTGCTGGTGAAGCTCCTTCACAACGTGTTGGGCGGTCACCCGAGCACGACGAATGGGGCTTGAATAGGCGTGCTGAAAGCGCGTCTGACGCAAGAAGTGACCTACCTGGACCATTTGCTGGTAACTCTCGGTCAGTAGCTCAGAGTCGCCCCCAGCGCCCTGAAACCGGCCCTCTAAATTCCACTGCGTCTTACCATGACGGACAAAGTATAATTTCAAAGTGTCGTCCCTTCCTCTCATCTCTTTATGGGTTAAGCCCTTGGCGCCTTGCCGGGTGGCCCAAATCAACTGGAACGCTGGGGCGGACGCCAGAAGCCAAAGAGCGGTCTTCTGACTTGTCTTTGAACCTCTAAAATCGAGTTTCAAAGACACCAATTCTCTAAGCGACCAAAAACGTCGCTAAGAGAATTCCCACGGCTGAGTTGATTTGGGCCACCCTCACGGCTTACACTGGCTTAACCCGTACCAATTCTTTCTATACCTGTCGTATTCTATCCATCTGCACTAGCTACGTTCTACAAAACAACTGTCACGTTCTATCTCAATAACCTCAATAATACCACGCTAACATGCCCTTCAGAACCCCGTGCAGTCACATCACCTTATTATGCCAGTTTTCAGGTGATTTTCAAAGAAACAACTGCGGAAATTTCAAAAACCCGCCAACGAGATTGCTCTCGCTAGCGGGTTTCCATTGACTGTTTCGTTTAAATGGTCAGAACTAGATCAACTGTAGCTCACGATCCTTGTTGTAGGCAGCGTCGATAATGGCACTCCCCAGGCACTCGTCGCCGTTGTAGAAGACGACGGCCTGTCCAGGTGTGATGGCCCGTGCGGGATCGTCGAATTCAACGGTGACCTGCTGGCCGTCCTCACTCAAGTGAACGGTCACGCCAGTATCCTTTTGCCGGTACCGGAACTTGGCCGTGCAGTGGAAATCACTGCCGCGGTCAATCGTGTTGACCCAGTGAATGTCAGAAGCTGACAGATGTGTCGCGTAGAGGTGTTCGTTGTGGTACCCCTTGCCGACGTAAAGAATGTTCTTCGTCAGGTCCTTACCGATAACGAACCATGGCTCGTTGTCTTCACCGTCACCACCGATACCCAAGCCACGACGCTGACCAATGGTGTAGTACATCAAGCCGGCGTGATCGCCCTTGATCTCACCATCAACGGTCATCATCTTGCCGGGCTTAGCTGGCAAGTAGGTGTTCAGGAAGTCCTTGAAGTGACCCTTTTCACCGATAAAGCAGATTCCCATGGAGTCCTTCTTATCAGCGGTTGCCAGGCCAGCATTCTTAGCGATTTCACGAACCTGTGGCTTCACCAAGTCACCGATTGGGAACATCACGCGGTCCAACTGCTCCTTGGAAAGCTGACTCAAGAAGTAAGTCTGGTCCTTGTTCTGATCCACGGCACGCATCAAGTGCGCGTCGCCGTTCTCGTCGCGGGTTAACTGGGCGTAGTGTCCGGTCGCAATGTAGTCGGCACCGAGCTCCAACGCGTAGTCGAGGAACGCCTTAAACTTGATCTCTTTGTTACAGATCACGTCAGGGTTAGGCGTCCGGCCCTTCTTGTACTCATCCAAGAAGTACGTGAACACGCGGTCCCAGTATTCCTTTTCAAAGTTGACGGAGTAGTAAGGAATGCCAATTTCTGAGGCAACCTTGGCTACATCCTTGTAGTCTTCTGTGGCGGTACAAACACCGTTTTCGTCTGTATCGTCCCAATTCTTCATGAAGACGCCGATCACGTCGTAACCCTGCTGCTTAAGCCGCAAAGCGACGACGGAAGAATCGACACCACCACTCATACCAACGACAACTCGCGTGTGGCTGTTGTCCTGCATGGTATCACCATCATTTCATTCAGATTCTGGAGAATCTACGATTTGAAGGTCGCATAAATCCAGTATTGCTTAGTTTACCTATTTTTCGTAAGTTTTGCAAGCCTGGTGTTCCCTTTCAGAAAAGGTGGTGGCAGCCTGCCCACTGTGGTCAACACCACGCCTACTCACAAAAAGGTGGCAGGTCTGGTTCGGCCTCCCACCTTTGTCTCATCTATTTTAGAGCTTCATTTACGAAACAACTACTTCTTCTGAATGATTTCGCGGTCAATCAGATTCTGTAGGATAAAGTGATATTGTTCCACGTTACCTTCGGCGTGAGCACCCTTGAAGATGTTGACACGCCGGTTACCAGAAGCGTTGGTCGTCGACATCTTGAAGCCACTGAGATCCTTAGCCACAATCACCCGTAGCATCTGGTTACGATTGTAGGGTGACGTTGGATCGACCGACCGTTCCAGCGTGTAGTTACCGGCGTTGGACAGTTGGAACCCGACATCCTTCAAAGCATAGGGCTTCACGTTTGGATTCAGCTCGTAAGTATCGGGGTCACCGTCAACTTGCATTTGCTTTTCAAATAACACGTTACTTCACCTCACTATGATTTTTGGCTAACCGCTTCACGATGGCGCTCACGTTCTCTACAAACGCTGCGATCTCATCGCTCGTCGTCTGTTGCCCAAAGGACAAGCGAATCGACTCTGCGATCCGGGGACTCTTTTCACCAAACATCGCCGTTAAGACGTGCGACGGTTCGATGGAACCCGCCGTACATGCCGACCCACCGGACACGGCAATTCCTGCCAAGTCCAGATTGGTCTGCATCACGTAAGTCGAAATTCCCTTGATCCAAATGTTCAGCACGTGATCGAGGTTTTCACCCACGTCACCCAGCGACCCGTTGATTTCAAAGTCCACGCCGTTATCGGTCAAGCCTTTAACGACCTGTTCCTTGAAGCCGTGGAAACGAGCCCGCTTTTCAGCCTTAGCTTCCGGCGTCAACAGTTCAGCGGCCTTGGCAAAACCAGCGATGGCAGGCACATTTTCCGTTCCGGCGCGTCGCTTTTCTTCCTGGTCGCCCCCCTTGATCAAGCTAGGGAAATTGACCCCCTCACGCTTGTAAAGGAACCCAATCATCTTGGGACCGTTGATCTTGTGCGCCGATGTCGACAACATGTCGATGTGGTCACGCTGAACGTCGATATCGAGCAAGCCATAGGTCTGCACGGCATCGGTGTGAAACCACGCCTGGTGGTCCTTTAAGATCTCACCAATTTCGTGAATCGGCATCCGGCTACCAACCTCGTTGTTACCCATCATAATGGTTACGAGAATCGTGTCGTCACGCAAGGCCGCCTTGAAGTCATCGAGGCTGATATTTCCGTGCTCATCAACGGGCAGATAGGTCACGTCAAAGCCCTGTTTTTCCAACGCATGAAGGGGCTTCAGGACCGCTTCGTGTTCGATCTCCGTGGTGATGATATGCTTACCCAGCGATTGGCGTGCAAGGGCAGTCTGCGTAATGGCGGTGTTGTCACCTTCACTACCACCACTGGTAAAGATAATTTCTTCGTCACTGGCGGCGTTAATACTGTTGGCGATGACTTGGCGACTGTTTTCCATGACCGTGTGGGCTTGACGACCCAAGCCGTAAAGCGTGGAAGCATTCCCGTACACGTTCGTCATCTTATCCATCATCTCAGCCAAGACCTCTGGGGCCATCGGCGTCGTGGCAGCGTTGTCCAGATAAATTTCCTTGACGGCGTTGCTGTTCTCAATATGAATCTCTTGCACCCTTAAAACCTCCTGAACGGCCGAGTTAGTCTTGTGCGGCTAACAGGGCTAATAGCATCTGAGCAGAACGGTGTCCCGCATCAATAATAAAGTCATCAAAATTAACGCCAGAGTCATTATCGGCGTTATCGGACATGGCCCGAACGACCACGTAAGGCACGTCAAATTGGTGAGCAACTTGGCCCACTGCGGCCCCTTCCATTTCACCAGACAAGGCATCTGGGAAGTGTCCCATAATATCCTTGATGGTTTCGGGACTGTTTAAGAACTGGTCACCGGAAACGATTAGGCCTAACTTGGTCTTCAAACCGGTGTCGGCTGCGGCGGCCACAATCTTTTCGCCCCATTCCTTGGAAGCCTCGAACCGGGCTGGTTGTTGTGGCAATTGACCGTATTCATAGCCAAAGGCCCGGGCATCGGCATCGTGATACGCCGTTTCAGTGGAAACAACCACGTCACCAATATTCAGGTCAGGTGCCAAAGCACCGGCAGAACCGGAATTGATGACGATATCCACGTTGAATTGGGTAATCAGTAAGGCCGTCGTCAAGCCGGCTTCAACTTTACCAATTCCAGAACGGACCAAGACGACCTGTTGGCCGCTGATGGTGCCTTCGTAAAATTCAAGACCGTGAATATCCGTGGTCTTGGCGTCTTGTAAGGCGTCGTGTAGTTCCTTGATTTCTTCTTCCATGGCGCAGAGAATTCCAAATGTCATGTGTGGTATTCGCTCCTTAAAATTTATCGTCGTTTTTAGCGGTCACCACGACATAAATGTGATGACCGACAGGGTGATGTGACACTGCCCACCACCAGTTATTCAGTCAGTTTACAGCGCGTATGCCGCTAGTCCGACAGGCATTACGCCACTATTCTACGGTTAATGCATGAAGAATAGAATCAGATAAACAATAATGATCATTGCAGCTAACCAAAAAATCGCCCAGTTTAGGCGGTGGCCCAGCCGTTTTTGTTTCATTTCGACGGGACTGACACGCTGGTCAATGGGTGGTTCGTTGGTTGGCTCGTTTCCCTTAGGATTGCCATGTCTTCTGGCATAGTCCTTTTCGACCTGAACCCGTTTGCGGTCGCGTTCCTGAAAGTCCTTTTCGGCCTGTTCCTGCTCGCGCCGGTAGTCGGCTCTGGTCCTGGGTTGATCGTCGTTTTCTTGCCAATCATTGTGCATTGCTGTCACCTACTTCTGCAATAGCCAGTAATAGATGGCCGTAATCGTCTTGGCGTCGTTGATCTCGCCACTCTCAATCATGGCCTGTGCTTCAGACTTTGTGACGGTCATCAATTCCAAATTTTCCCCTTGGTCCCGAGGAAGTTCGGTGGTCACGGGCTTGAGGTCCGTTGCCATGAATAGCGTCATGTATTCATCAGAAAAGCCAACACTGGAGTAGAATCCGGTAATCCGTTTTAACTGGCCCGGTTGATACCGAATTTCTTCGTTCAGTTCCCGGATAACAGCGTGTTCAACGTTGTCGGCATCACGACTGTCCAACTTACCCGCTGGAATCTCCAGGGTCGTAGCGGCGATTGGTGCTCGCCACTGGCGTTCCAAAATCATTTTATTATCATCGGTCAACGCTAAAATGCCGACCGCACCCGCGTGACGCACGATTTCTCTGGTCGCAGCATCCCCGTTAGGTAGGCGGACACGTTGCCGTTCTAATTTCACAATCACACCGTCATACAGGTCCTCGGTGGATTCAACGTGTTCTTCTAAATCCATGTTAAGCCTCCTCCGCACTGCCCATTTTGACTGGCGTCACTTTGGCTGCTTGTGGCCCACGGATGCCTTGGACAATCACGAATTGCACGGTTTGGCCGGCTTCGAGTTTCCGAAAGCCTTCACCCTCGCCGATAATGCCCGTGTAATAGACAAAGACATCTTCACCGTCTGGCGTGGTAATAAAACCAAAACCGCGTTGTTCACTATAACTTTTTACTTTTCCGGTTAACATGGTATCCCTCCCATACATAGCCCAAATTATACTCGCTTGACCGGTAGACCGCAAACACGGGGGCTTATTGCCGGTTTACTGGCGGTTGAAGAATAAAAATAATAGAAATACTTACAAAAAACTACCCCGCCAACGGCGCAGTAGTTTAATCATTAATGTTTATATAATTTAAATTTAGTATCGACGGCCAGAACGTAAAACGTCTTTTCCTGAATCTTACCAATAACTCGACCAGTATTAGCCAATCGAAAAATCCAATAGTCGGGTAAACAGTCCTCATGCCGATGGGATTGGACAAACTCTGGATTGATTGCCAATCTTACTGCCGTTTCTGGTAAATTCTCTAACCCAACACTTTTGGACCAACCCAGGATTACATTAAAATTATCAGACGAGAGCCGAACCATTTTGTCGAATAATTTTGCTTTGACAATCTTGCTAAACCCCTTATCTTCAAAATTAAACCGCCTATCTCTCGTCACAAAAGACAAGTTAAAAGCCAAACGGTCAGGGTCAAAGTGCAACTGTTTTCTGAGGTCAATCTTTATATGCCCTGTTTCAAGATATTTAGGATTCAACCGAACGTTTTTGCTCATTGCAAAACGACTTCAGCTTTGAAAAAAGCCGTCATCAATTCGGATGTAAGCACACCATTGGGGACAGTCTCCTGCCACGGACGTTCCGTGTGTGTTTGTTGCATCAATTCAGTGGCAGACATATCCCCGAATGCTTGCCAGACGGCCTTCAATATGATGCCCAAATCAGAATCTGACGGAATGCTGGTATAGTCCGCAATAGCTTGCGGATCTTCACTAAGATTGCCAACAATTCCACGTTGACCACTGTACTTTTCATGAACCTCACGAACAACCGGGCCAAACTTCCAAGCAATAATATCATTGGAAAATGCCTTTTCGCCGTGGACCGCCAAGTACGTCCCCTGAACATAATATAATAACTTCATAACCTTCATTTGCGTCAATTCATCAGCCTTAATCGTCCGCATGTCAGCATTACTGGTCACTCTAAACCAGTTAACAATCTTAAAAACGTCGGTCATAAAGTCATCCCCTTTTTATGAAAATTAACACTACGAGCAGTATACCCGACTTGTGTGTTCCGTGTAAACAATTTAAGTCGTAACATGCCATCATCCTCGGATGCCCCCGCACCAAAAAAAGTGCCGCAAGACCAACTACCCAAGCGGGCAGTCATCTTTGCGGCACAACTTAATCTTCAGTTAAGGCAAGCTCTTATAGCTTACTTTTCTTCAAAACCTTCCGTTGCCGTTTCAGGATAGTTTTCCCGAACGATAGCGGCACAGCGGGCACAGAAGTGAGGGTAGTCTTTGTCACTACCAACATCTTCCTTGGTCAAACGACAACGGTCACAAACCTCACCAGCGGCCGGTGTAACCTTGACGGCGACGTGATCGAAGCTCAGCGCATCGGCTGGGGCTTGATTCAGGTCGGCAAAGTCTAAACCAGAAACCAGTAAGATCTGTTGCACATCAACGTCTAACTTGTCCAACAACGTCTTGGTTTGGCCGTCAATGTACAAGTCCAGGTGGGCTTCAGCAGCCTTCCCAATCAACTTGGCATTCCGGGCTTCTTCCAAGGCCTTCAGAACGTGGCTCCGCAGCTTCATGAAGTGATCCCAAGCAGAGTTTTCACTGCTGTCTTCCACTTCGTTAGCGTCATCCATGTCCAGAACCTTAGGCATTTCGGCCAATTGCACGAAGTCTTCTGGTTCTTGCAGGAAGCCCCAGAGTTCTTCAGCGGTGTGTGGCAGGATTGGCGTGATCAACTTAGTCAAGCTAACGGCAATCTGGTAGAAGACCGTTTGCATGGACCGGCGTGCCTTGCTGTCAGCGGCATCAATGTATAAGATGTCCTTGGCAAAATCCAGGTAGAAGGCGGACAGATCGGTGACGACGAAGTTGATGAGTTCCTTGTAGATGTTCAGGAAGTCAAAGTTATCATAATGCCCTTCCACACTCTTCGTGAATTCGTTGAGCTTGTAAAGCATGTGACGGTCAACCGCGGTCAGCTGATCAAAGGCAACGGCGTCGGTCTTAGGATCGAAGTCGCTGGTATTTGCCAGCAAGTAACGCATGGTGTTCCGCAACTTCTTGTAGCTGTCAGAAATTTTGACGAAGGCTTCCGTAGAAACGCGAACGTCGGCTGAGGAATCAACGGAAGTGACCCAGAGACGAACGATGTCGGCCCCCATCTTCTTGATGATCTCGTCAGGAGCAATCGTGTTCCCCAGGGACTTGGACATCTTGTGACCCTCTTTGTCCAACGTAAACCCTTGTGAAACGACTTGCTTGTAAGGTGCCTTGCCGGTAGCGGCAACACTGGTGATTAAACTAGAGTTGAACCAACCACGGTATTGGTCGGAACCTTCCAAGTAAAGGTCTGCTGGGAAATCGAGGTAATCGCGTTCAGCCAAGACCCCTTGATGTGATGAACCGGAGTCGAACCACACATCCATGATGTCGGTTTCCTTCGTGAATTCACCATTTGGTGAGTGTTCACTAGTAAAGCCTTCGGGCAATAAGTCCTTGGCATCACGTTTGAACCAGATGTTTGAGCCGTATTGGCCGAACAAGTCAGCGACATGTTCCACCGTTTCTGGTGTGATGATTGCCTCACCATCTTCACCATAGAAGATTGGCAGTGGCACACCCCAGACCCGTTGCCGGGAAATAACCCAGTCGCCACGGTCCTTGATCATGTTGGCTAACCGCCGTTGACCCCAGTCAGGCTGGAACTTAACGTCTTTCAACGTTGCCAAGATTTCATCACGAATCTTGTCCACAGAAGCGAACCACTGTGGCGTTGCCCGGAAGATAACGGGCTTCTTCGTCCGCCAATCGAATGGGTAACTGTGTTCGTATGGCATGTAGTCCAGCAAGGCGTTGTTAGCCTTCAGCTTGTCCAACGCGATTTGGTTAGCATCTTCGTAGAAGACACCAGCAAAGTCGGGACCTGCTTCTTCGGTCATGTACCCTTGGTCGTTGACTGGTACTAAGACGGGCAGATTGTACAGCTTACCCACGTTGAAGTCATCTTCCCCAAGACCTGGTGCAGTATGAACCAAACCAGTCCCGGAATCGGTCGTGACGAAGTCGCCTAACATAACCACTAACTTGCGGTCGGCAATGAATGGGTGTTGGGCAATGATATTGTCCATATCTTGGCCCATCACCGTCTTCAAGACTTTGACGTCTTTCCAACCAAAGCGTTCGGCATTTTCAGCAACCAAGTCGCTGGCCAAGACAAACTTACGATCTTCACCGGCAGGTTGGACAACGGCATATTCGATACCAGCATCGATGGTGATCCCTTCAGAACCAGGAATGGTCCAAGGGGTCGTGGTCCAAACGACCAAGTAAGTATCGTCATCTAAGACGCCCTTACCATCAACGACCTTTTCTCCATAAAAGGCGGAAGGTGAGGTCACATCGTGGTATTCAACTTCGGCTTCAGCCATGGCTGATTCGGAGGACCATGACCAGTAGACTGGCTTCTTCCCCTTGTAGATCAACCCACGCTTGGCCATTTCACCAAAGACCCGCACTTCAGCGGCTTCGAATTCTGGCTTTAACGTTAAGTAAGGATTGTCCCATTCAGCGGAAACACCTAACCGCTTGAAGCCTTCACGTTGTTGGTCAACTTGCTTCAAAGCGTATTCGCGACAGAGGTCACGGAAGTCGGCAGTCGACATCTTCTTCCGGTCGTAGCCGGCCTTCGTCAACTGTTGTTCGATTGGCAGACCATGGGTATCCCAACCAGGAACGTAAGGTGCCCGGTAGCCGCTCATCGACTTGTAACGAACGATAATATCCTTGGAAACCTTGTTCAACGCGTGCCCCATGTGGATGGGACCGTTAGCGTATGGTGGGCCATCGTGCAAAATAAACGATGGCTTCCCCTCATTTAATTTTTGGCGGGCTTCATAAATCTTGTTTTCAGCCCAGACTTTTTGCCGTTCAACTTCTTTAACCGGCAAATTGCCACGCATTTTGAATTTGGTTTTACCCAGGTTCAACGTGTCTTTCACTCGCATACCGTCATTTCCTCCTTATGATTAAGTCCTTCACGGTTGATGAACCGGTGAGCTCAAGCCAGTCTAACTGGCCTCAGCTCACCGGTCTACCGGACCGATTGTATCCTGATGATCATGCAAAATAATTATCTTGTGCTCTGAAGTGCCCCCGGAGTGGATTAGCTGACACTAAACTTACCTTGCTTAGTATAACAGGTTGACACCGGCTGGCTGGTAATCAGGGCCTCGCTGTTGACTATTTTTTGGCAGGATTGCACTGGTGCTCCTCTACCATTACACAGCCGAAACGTGCGCCACAAGGCAGGTCCCTGCGCTTAACCCCAATAAGGAAAAAGCCAGACCCGGGCTTTTATCCTTATTGACGTTAATGCTCGGGACCTAACCGCCTTGTTCTGCACTCTTTCCAAACAAAAAACGACCCGTCGCAAGGGACGAAGTCGTTCGTGGTACCACCCAAATTCAGAAGGCGGTGGTTACCGCCTTCCCTCAAGACGCCGTATCGGGGCGCTTCCGCCGTTGCTTACTGTTGGTTCAGCCACGGGACTTGGAGAATGATACCAGCTAAAAAGAGGTGACGTTAGCCTTCCACCATCGCTAACTCGCTTGTGTCGTCTTTTTTAGTTGACTGATTTCTCTGTCATTTATTATTTATTGTTGGTCTTGATCAAAATGCGGTTGATCGTTGTCTGGGAAAATCACAACGGTCTCGCCATTATCATCATTCGCATCCGTCACTGGGGCTTCTTGGACCGGGGCATCATCTGCCACCGCCGTCTCACCACTTGGTTGGGATGTGTTTGAGTTTACGCCTTGAGCTGTATCATTGTCAAGCCGGTCGCCAACGACCTTCTTGATTTCTTCGTAGCTGGACATGGACCCTTCCTTTAACAGGCTGTCCCAGTCATTGGACTTAACCACTTCCAACTGACTTTCCAGCATAACTTGTAGACGTTGACGGAAGACCCGGGTACTCTTCTTCAAGTCATCAGTCTCCACGGCCAACTTCTTGGCCCGCTTCGAAGCTTCGTCCATGATCTGATTGCCCTTGTTCGTGGCTTCAGAAACAATATCAGAACTCTGCTTTTGCGCTTCTCTGATGATGATTTCGGATTCCTTTTGAGAATTAGCCTTAACCTTATCCGCAGCTTCTTGCGCAACCAAGATAGATTGGTTAAGAGAGTCCTTCAAGTCGTTAAAGTACTTGAGTTTCCCGTTTGCTGCATCTAATTGTTCCTCTAATTCCTTATTGTGATTCAACGTAATTTGGTAATCTTTGATGACTTGATCCAAAAAATCATTGACCTCATCAACGTTGTAACCACGCATCTTCGTGCCAAACTCTTTATTATGAATGTCTAATGGACTTAGTACCATTGTGTTCCCTCCGCATCTATTTCTTCAACACCGCTAGGGTGACCCGAATTTTTTCCTTTTTCGTACGGCCGGCAATCTCGTCTAACCGCACCCGACCAAACCCTCGGACCGACACGATGTCAGCCACGTCGAGCTCGTAATCCGGCTTGATGGTTTCCGTCCAGTTGACCCGGACGTGATTGCCTTCAATCAATTCCTTCGCGCGGTGCCGGGATAAATGGAAGCCGGTCCCCACGATGTTGTCTAACCGCAATGACGATAGGGTCGCAGACTCTGCTTCCCACTCGTCTAACGGTTGAATCAACGCAGCAAAGTCGCTGACCACTAGCCGGGACTTGACCCGACCAATGTGATCGACCTGCCCCGTCAAATAATCGGCCATTGACGACTCCGTCACGACCTGCCACGTTTCGCCATCGGTCAGGATATCGCCCAGAATTTCACGTTCGATCCCCGAACCCAACAACGTCCCCAAAATCTGGCTGTGATGTAACGTGGCAAACTTCACCGGATAATCTACCCGTAACAGTGTTAACTCGAAGTCTTTCTCCTCGGGTTCGTAATAATCCGGAAAGAACAGGGCGCGTTGCATCTCCGCCATTTTGTGGCCACCGCTAAATTGAACCTTCACGTCCGCACGGTGTGCTAACGTGGTGGCAATATAGACTTGCCGTGGGTTCAAGAAATGCGTGAGGACGGGGCGGTACTCGTCCGCCACCTGTTGAAGCCAACCACCGACAGCATCAATAAACGGTGCTTCATCCGGTCGAAAATGTTGTGTGACGTTCTCATCCATGTCTCAAACCTCCCCTTGATTCGTCAAACGAGTAGACTCAGTACAATGTACTGCAGGTACTGCAAACCATATTGAACCAACGATAGGACGATGATGGCCACGACTGGGCCAAATCCTAACGGTCCAACCGAAATGAAATTAAAGTAACTTAGAAATGGCTCGACCAGCCGGCCAATGAACTGACCTAACTTCGACTGGTAAGCCCCAGGCAACCAACTCATCAGCGCGTACACCACGATCAACATGATATAGGCACTCACGACCCAGCCTAAAACCTGGAAAATCAAATTCACAATCGTTAACAAGGCGTCGCTCCTTTACTTCGTAAACTGCGTTCCTAGATTTGCCGCGACGTCGCCGCTAACTTCAAAGTTATGCGGGGTGCACAGAAAAATCTGTTCACCGATCCGCTTGATCTCGCCACCCACAGCAAATGCGGTCCCATTTAAGAAATCTACGATGCGCTGTGCTTGTGGCTCATCGACCCGCGCAAAGTTCACGATGACGGCATCGCCACCTGTAAGCTGTTTGGCAATCGACTTCGCATCAGAGTAGATCCGGGGTTCACAAATTGCGATATGACTGGCATTGGGTTTTGCATTGCGCATGGCAACCACCTTTCGACTATCGACTGGCCGATTAGGGGTAGCTGGCGTTGGGTTCGCTACCGGAGCTGTTTCGGGTTCCTGATAGTCTTCGTCATAATCATCGTTGACACCGAAAAATCTGCTTAGACTAAACTTCTCCGCCATGGTTGGCCACTCCTCTCATAACGACTCCTACCTGGGACGCCCTTACTTGCGCCGACGCTTGAAGAACGGTGGCGTGTCCTCGCCCTTATTGCTATCATCAGCCGGTGCACTGTCATTGTTAGAGCTAGGGTTGAAGATATTAAAGTCTGGCTTGTCAACTCCGGCAAATTCATCATGAGATGAACTGGCCTTGGGTTCTGGCCGGTGGGCAGGTTCGCGGATGTCCCAGTTACCAAATGGATCTTGGTCCGTTTCATTCTTACTTGCTTGGTTATTTTGTGATTCAGTGTTGTTGCCTTGTTGATTGGATTCACGCCGAGCAACCCGACTGTGTTGGGCAGCCTCGCGTTCTTCCTTCTTCTTGTCGATCCCGGTAGCAATCACCGTGACCCGAACTTCATCGCCGAGTTCTTCGTCGATGGACGTCCCGAAGATGATGTTAACATCGCTGGTAGCGGCGTCAGACACAATTTGTGAAGCGGCTTGGGCTTCAAACAAGGACAGGTCTGGCCCACCGGTAATGTTCAACAGGACTTGTTCGGCACCATCGATAGAAACTTCCAGCAGTGGTGAGGAGATAGCCTTCTTGGTAGCGTCTTCTGTCCGGTTTTCACCGTTGGCAGAACCGATACCCATCAATGCAGCCCCTTGATCCTTCATAACCGTCTTCACGTCAGCGAAGTCCAAGTTAACGTAGCCAGGACTCGTGATCAAGTCAGAGATCCCTTGAACCCCTTGACGTAACACATTGTCAGCTTCTTGGAAGGCTTCCATCATTGGTGTCTTCTTGTCGACAATTTCCAACAGGCGGTTGTTGGCGATGACGATCAGCGTATCAACGCTTTCCTTCATGGCAGCAACCCCTTCAGCTGCAAATCGGCCGCGGCGTGGACCTTCAAAACTAAATGGCCGGGTCACAACCCCCACCGTCAAAGCACCGCCATCCTTGGCAATCTTAGCGACGATTGGGGCAGCACCGTTCCCAGTACCCCCGCCCATCCCAGCGGTAACGAAGACCATGTCAGCGCCATCTAAGGCTTCCGTGATTTGTTCTTCACTTTCTTCGGCAGCCTTGGCACCAATCTCAGGGTTGGCACCAGCACCAAGTCCCTTGGTCAGTTTCGGGCCAAGTTGAATCTTGGTTTCAGCCTTAGAAGCTTCCAAGGCTTGGACATCGGTGTTGGCAACGATAAATTCGACACCCTTAACGTCTTCGGCGATCATCCGGTTGACGGCGTTGTTACCCCCGCCCCCGACACCGATGACTTTGATATTCGCGCCGTGATTTTGCGCTGAATCTAGTGAGTATTCCATATTTGTATTTCCTCCATCTCGCATTAGTCGAAGAAGTCGCTAAAGAACTTCCGGAACCCTTCAGTTCGCTTTTTCTTTTCTTTTGGTTGTTTAGCCTTCGGAGTCTGACCAGATTGTGCCGGAGCATTGTTAGCAGCCTCTTGGGCGGCTTCTCTGGAACGAATCTCGTCAGTCTCATCGGCTAATTGGGTGGAGCCAGTCAAAGCACTCTTGATGAGCAAGTCAATCTCACTCAGATCCCCAAAGTATTTCACTAAAGCTAGTGCCAACGTGAACGATGGGTGCCGAAGCCCCATCTGATCGGGCACGTAGACCCGAACGTTGGTCCCAAATTCATCCGTAGCCAAGTCAGTGATGCCTGGCAGCGCAGCTACGCCACCAGTCAACACGATACCCCCCGGTAACTCTAAGGCTTGGACTTTGTCTAGGTTAGACCGTAGACGTTGGAAAATTTGGTCAAGTCTAGCTTCAATAATTTCAGCTAAGTATTTTTCCGAAATTGGTGTTGGTTGGCTTTGACCGACCACATCAACTGGGAACTCATCCTCGTCGCTGGCTTGCGTTGCATCGGCGTAACCATAATCGCGCTTGAGTTTTTCCGCGCTGTCCAGGGAAGTGTTCAAGACCACCGAGATATCCTTGGTGATGAATTGCCCACCTTCCTGGTCGACATCAATGTATTTTAACTGGTGGTCGTGAATCACGGCTGCCGTAGCTTGTCCGCCACCAAGATCAATCAGGATGGTCCCAAAGTCTTGTTCACCATCATTCATGACCATCATGCCTTGTGCCATCGGGTTGATAACTGTCCCCCGCAGGTTAAGGCCAGCTTGTTCCACGGCTTTGCGGGTATTGTGCATGATCGTCTTGGGTCCAGTAAACAACGTCCCGTGAATTTCAAGACGAACGCCGACCATCCCCCGCGGATCCTTGATCCCGTCAAAACCATCGACCACAAATTCGTCGGCTAAGATGTCCACGACTTCACGTTCTGGTGGTAAGCTCTGAATCAACGCGGCACTGGCGACCGTCCGGACGTCACGCCCCGTAATTTCACGAGATTGATCGTCAATGGCGATCATCCCGCTACATGGTTCAATCTTTAACATATTTGCGGGAATTCCCACAATTACATCGTGAATTTCGATGCTGGCCTTCTCTTCGGCTTGTCGAACGGCGCGCTGAATCGCTTCAGCTGCCTTGTCAATGTCCACGATAACTCCGCGACTGACACCATTCGAACGTTCATTTCCCACACCAATAACGTTCATTTGCCCTTTAACATTCTCAGCAACAATGACTTTTATTGAGGTGGTTCCTATATCGAGACCAACGTACATCCCTGAATTATCCATAGAAAAAGGAACCTCCTAAGTTAATCTAATATCAACACTGCATGAATTCGCTTTTTCCCCTAATTATTTTTCAGTTTACCACATTTACTAGGGGTTGAAAAAGCCTAATTGACGCTTTTTCGCCGTTGCAATCAAAATGAATTATTTTGTAAAGGGGTACGAGTACGCCCCAACCTCCAAATTGACCACACCTTTTTGTTTCATTTTCGCTGCAATCCCTGGGTAATACGCCATTTTCTGGGCGAAAGTTGGGATGCTAGCGTAGACCTCATTACCATCATTCATGAACAAGTGGACCCGGTTCGGATTGTCCTTATTCGGCGCATCATGAATTTCACTGATACTTCGTTTAATTTCCGAATCGAGCTTGGCATATTGCAAAATCATCTGGTGAAGGCGCTTGGTATTCTTGAAATTACCGTAAACCGGGGTTCCACTTTTAGGTTGGGTCACCGATTGTTCACTAACAATACCATTTTCTAAGACTTCATAGTAACGATTCTGCTTCATGACATACCCCGCCGTAACGTACTCGGTCACGTGAACCGTTGCCCGGTTAGGTCGCTGGAAGTGAATGGTCGCTTGCTTGAGGCGTGAATTTCGCCGGGGAGCCTGCCGTTCGAATTGCTTGGTATGCCCCCACAGCTTGAAGATTGAATCACCCGGTCGAACCTGCACCGCACGCTGAACACGTTGGGCGCTCAACACATCGGCACCAGTAACCGTCACCGTCTTGAAATGACTCAGTGGCGAGATCAGATAGACCATCGCCAGGATCACCACCGTAAAGCTGGTCAACAGTATCGTTAACCGGCGGACCAACTTACGGTTTCGTTGATGCTTCAGCCGCGGTAACTTGTCACCGATACGCTTAGCTTGATGAACCCACTTGGGCGCTTTGGCCTGCTTGCGCTGTGCCGCTGCCTTGCGTTGATAATTTTCCCAGGGCGTTAACGTTTCTTGTTGCTTCTTATCGTTGCGGTTCAAACGAAACTTCACAGCCGCACACCTCCCACTTGCTGGATTAGCGTGCTAGTCACGCTTGAGTGATAGAACCACGTCCAAGACCCGGTCCGCAGCATCCGGTACACCCAATTGTTTGGAAGCCACTGCCATATCTTGCCGTAAACCGTCGTCCGTCATCAGTTGATCGGCCTTAGCTACCAAGGTATCCCCGTTCAGATCAGCTTCCTTGATGATCTCAGCGGCCCCCACATTGGCCAACGACTGTGCGTTCTTAGTCTGATGATCAGCGGTTACATATGGGCTTGGAATCAAAATAGATGGAATCCCATCGGCTGTGATTTCCGCGATACTCGTTGCACCAGCCCGACCGACGATTGCGGCCACCTTGGGTAAGACTTCTGGCATGTTGGGAATGTACGGCTTAACCACGACGTTGTCGCCAATGGTCGTCGACTTGAGCTGTTCCATCACGCCATCATAACGCTTCTGCCCGGTAACAAAGACCACTTGGTAATCGCGTTGATTAAAAGCTGGGATCGCAGCGACGGTGGCCGCATTGATCTTCAAAGCCCCTTGGGACCCACCAAAGATCAGCAATGTTGGCACGTCATCTTTTAAATTGTATTCTTGCCAACTAAAACTGCTGACGACCTCAGCGGCTTCCTGGGCCCGTGGATTCCCCGTCTTCACCATTTTACTGGCAGGCAGTTGATCCAACGCGGCATCAAAGACGTAGGCGATTCGGTCCACGTACCGACTCAGGAACCGGTTGGTAATCCCAACCACACTGTTCTGCTCGTGAATCATCGTGGGAACGTTCAACCGGCTTGCGGCGTACACGACAGCCCCGGAAACGTAGCCCCCGGTACCAACCACGACGTCTGGCTTGAATTCTTTAATCATCTTCTTGGTCTCATGGACACTCTTTAAGAACAGATAGAGCGTCTTGAAATTGTCCAAGGACAGAGACCGCTTGAAGCCTTGAATCTTCGTTGACTTGAAGGGAATTCCCTTGGCCGGAACGATGCTACTTTCCAATCCTCGCTCGGATCCCACATAGAGGACCTCGGCGTCAGGATCGCGTTTCTTCAAAGCTTTGATAAGGGCCAGTGCCGGATAAATATGTCCACCGGTACCACCACCCGATACGATTAGTCGCATTTACTTTTCCTCCTGCTTACCCGTCAGGTTCTCAACGGCCTTGATAAAGCGGTCGCCACGAACCTCAAAGTTCGGGTATTGATCCCAGCTGGCATTGGCCGGCGACAGGAGAATGATGTCACCAGGATCACTCAGTTGGTAAGCCACTGGCACACCGGCTTCGGCATTCTCAGCAAACTTAATGGTCTTGATACCAGCCTGCTTTGCTGCATCTTCCAACAGCTTGGCCGTCTGACCGAAGAGCACGATAGCCTTGACGTGTGCCTTAAAGGCGGGCACCATCTTTTCAAAGGTGTAGCCCCGATCCAAACCACCAGCCAGCAAGACCACTGGGGCGTTGAAGCCCTTCAATGCCATCTCGGTTGCTTCCATGTCGGTTGCCTTAGAGTCATTGTAGTATTGACGACCCTCGGCCTCTAGCACGTATTGAGTCCGGTGCCGCACACCACCAAAGGTTTTCAGCACACTGACAATGGCTGCCGTGCTGACCCCTTTGATTTTGGCCACGGCAATTGCGGCCAAAGCATTTTCGATGTTGTGATCCCCAGGAACCTTGACGTCGCTGGCGGCCATGATCTTTTCACCACGGAAGTAAAGCTCGCCATCGGCTTCATAAGCCCCATCCTGCGAGTTATCCTCCCGCGAGAATGGCACAATCTTGGCGGCGGATTGCTTACTCAGCTCACGCCACTCTGGATTGTCAAAGTTGACCACAAAGTAGTCGTCCGCCGTTTGATTGGCGGTAATCTTCATTTTGGCCGCAACGTAGTTAGCCCGCGTCTTGTGATAATCCAAGTGATTGGAGAAAATGTTGGTCAGGACCGCGATGTGGGGGTGAAATTCAGTCGTTCCCACCAGCATGAAGCTAGACACTTCCAAGACCAGAGTGTCATCGGCTGTGACCTCTTGGGCAACCTTACTGGCCGGAACACCAATGTTTCCGGCATAAACGGCGCGGCCCGCCTGACGGTCATGATCCAACATCTTTTGAATCATCGTCGTGGTCGTGGTCTTCCCATTGCTGCCAGTGACAGCGACCAATTCGGCCTCAGCGACTTCGCCGGTCAATTCCATTTCTGAAATAATCGGTAGTTTTAAGTCCAGTGCCCGCTTTACAACCGGCACATCGTATGGAATCCCAGGATTCTTCACGATTAAATCGTACCCGGCGTCTAGCAGATCCGGCGTTTGTTCGCCAAGAATCACGTTAAAACCAGCCGCTTTAAGTTCCTGTGCGTCCTGATTTTCTGCCAGTGGTTGGACATCACTGACGGTGACCGTAGCCCCCAAACGTTTTAATAATTTTGCTGCATTGGTCCCACTCTTAGCCAATCCCAAGACGAGAACCTTTTTCCCTGCATATGTCGTGATCTGCTTCATAACGCCGTTCGCTCTCCATTCATTTTTAGTGTTACTTATTTTGATATCGTTTATTTCGGGCACATTGTCGCCTGCGGTTGCCAGAGATTCCGTTTGCTGTGGGGACCGGCAAAAGCCTGAGAAGCGGTCTTTTGCCTCGACTTTGAGCCGTGAAGTTCACCCGTCTCAAAGCACGTCCCGCGCTGTAGTTTGGCAAAAAAACGCCAAACAACACCGCCGTCACAGCTAGCTACACCTCTGGCCTCCTCCGGCTAAGCTAATTGTGCCCAAATTAAGCCTAGCAACCTTCATTCAGAGCATTTTACCAGGAGACAATGACTGACTTTACTAGCCAACAATCTCATCGAGACACCTATAAAAGATGAGTACCCCAAATTTGGCACTATCTCTAGTTTATCAGGTTCGCTGACTTATCTCACTAAATCTGCCAAAATCTACAAGAAATCTTCGATATTCAGTGATTTTTAGGGCAATGCTGGCAAATTACCGATGGTTAGCAGTTAATTTCCTGTGAGGATCTCCTAAAAAGCCGCTAAGCCCATTCCGATAAATTCATGGTCAACTGGACCACCATCCCCACTAAATAGCTGTAGCAAGCCAATATAGCACATACTGTCGCCACCAACACCATTGTTGCGCAAAGTCAACGACTAGTGTCAGCCGTGAGGACGGTTATCCAGCCAAACCGGCAGTGGACGAAAAAAGGCTAGCTTGGCCCTAACGAGCAAGCTAGCCCATTAGTCGTCCAGTCGTTAGTTGGCTAAGATGGCCCAGACACCCGTCAACGCGGTAATCAAACCAATTCCCCAGAAAGTCAGGTCGATCTTCCATTCACTCCAACCCTTCATTTCGAAGTGGTGGTGAATCGGACTCATCAGGAAAATTCGCTTGCCCGTCAACTTGAATGAGGCAACTTGCAACATAACACTCGCCGTCTCAATCACAAAAATCAAACCGATCCACAGCAGGGACAGTTCGTGATGCAACAGAATAGAAACTGCTGCTAAAGCCCCACCAAGGGCTAACGAACCGGTATCACCCATAAAGATCTTGGCTGGCTCGTGATTAAAGATGAGAAAACCGAGAAGACTGCCGACTACGGCAAAACAAAAGATAGCAATGTTAATTTGGTGTTGTTGGTAAGCCACGATCCCGTAGGCCGTAAAGGCGATACTAGCCAACCCACTGACCAGGCCGTCTAACCCATCCGTTAAGTTCACGGCGTTAGAGAACCCAACCAACCAAATAATAATGAAAACGGCGTACCAGCCACTCATATGCCAGTCGCCCAAGCCCGGTACGTGCAAAGCCATTGGCAACTGTTCGTGGGTGTAGACCCAGAACAGGATCAGTGCGCCCACAATTTGGCCGAGTAATTTTTGCCACGCCTTAAGGCCTTCGTTCTGGCGATGGAACAATTTAATGCTATCGTCCCAAGCACCTAACGCCCCATAGAGCACCAAGATAAAGAGTAAGATCCAGGTCGTGGAAAGCACATGGTGTGGCGCTAATGCCCAACTGGTAACCAGCGTCATCACCACAATCGCGATGATGTACAGCAAGCCCCCCATCGTTGGCGTTCCGGACTTTTTCTCATGCCAAGTTGGTCCCTCTTCACGAATCATTTGTCCTTCATGCCGGGCTCGGAAGTATCGAATCAGTGATGGCATAAACGCCACGGTAATTATAAATCCACCCAACAAGGGCACTACTACATTCATCATTCTCTTTCTCAATCCTCATTCTTATTTATTTTGTTTCAAAGTCACCGTTAACGTCGCACCGGAAGCGACGGTGGTTCCCGCCTTGATACTTTGCTTCGTGACGTAACCATCCCCGGTAACGTTAAGTTTTAATCCTTCAATCTGGGCTAATTTTACCACATCGCCCTTCGACCAGCCCGTCAAGCTCGGTAAAGCCACGGTGCCCCCCGTATTCAGGAAGACCCGCTGATTCTTATACAACGTGGTTCCCGCCGAAACGGATTGCTTCGTGACCTTATTCCCATTTCCGAGCAAGGTGACCGTTGCACCGGCCTTAGTCAGCGCATTCGTCGCTACCGTTACAGTCCGACCAGCAACTAATGGCATCTTGGAGGCCCTAGTCGTCTTGGCCTCAGTATCTTCCTGCAAAGCCCGTGCCATGACAGGCTTCATGATGGAAGCCAGCAGCTGTGAGGCGGTCTTACTGCCTAGATGGGGCTGCTTCATGGTGATGTACATCACATATTTCGGATGACTAGCAGGGACCATGGCTGCCACAGAATAGAGATAGTTGTCATCCCCAGACAGGTAGCCTTTCCCGTTGCTGACTTGAGCAGTCCCGGTCTTAGCAGCGACTCGTTCCCCACTCATTTTGTAGTCACTCCCAATACCATAACTCTTATAGACGACATCTTCCATATGTTTCCGAACAGTTTTCGCCGTTTTGGCCGAAATGGGGTTACCAACGACTGTTGGAGAATACTTTTTGACGGTCTTGTTGGTATTGGGGTCCGTTACCTTACTGATCACGTAAGGCTTCATCATCTTCCCATCATTGCTGACGGCGGTTAAGCCCTGCAGCATCTGAAAGGCAGTGACCTGAATCCCTTGACCAAACGCGGTATCAGCCTGTTCAATTGGTCGCTGGAAGGCAATACTCCCGCTCATTTCACCGGGTAACCCAGAGTTGGTACTCTTCAGGAAGTGGAAACGATCGATGTACTTCTTCCAGGTTTTGGCGCCCATTTGCTGTTCCAGATGGGCCATCGCAACGTTACTAGAGAGGGCAAACCCCTTATCATAGGTAATTGTCCCCCACCCAGACGTATTCCAGTCAGGAACAATCTGATTGCCGATGGCGTATTTCCCGGATTGATAGGTGGCATTCCCATTGTAATTTCCGCTATCAATGGAAGAAGCCATTGTGAAGATTTTCATCGTTGATCCAGGTTCGTAGGCATCCTGAACCAGTGTATCCCGCCAGATGTCGCCTAGTCCCTGCTTCGTGCTGGCATTAAACGTCGGCCGTTGCGTGGCAGCGAGGATGGCCCCAGTCTTGGCATTCATCAACACAGCATTCATCGAGTTGGCCTTGACCTGATTCTGAACACTACTCATTTCAGTTTCTAATAGTGTCTGCAACCGGGTATCCAGCGTCGTATACACGTTGTCCCCGTTCTTAGCCTTCTTGGATTTCTGTTTCGTTCCAGGTAACTGGTAACCGTACATATCCTTCTTGATTTTCTGTGACCCATTCGTCCCGGTCAATTGCTTGTTGAAGGCTTGTTCGATGCCCATCGACCCCGTCAGTGTCGTCTGACCCTTATCGTTGGTCTTGGCCTGAGCTAGACCCACCAGATGAGAGGCAAACGTTCCATTGGGATAGAGGCGAGATTCCTGCTGAATGAAGTTGACCCCACTCAGATGTTCCTTTTGAATCTTCTGCTTGGTGGTCAGTGAAATATTCTGACCTGCCGTTCCAAATTCCACCTGGAAGGGGTGCCCAGAGCTAGGATTCAGGATTTTTAACGCCTTGTCGCGGCTGATTGGCAAATTCTTTGCCAGAACGGTCGCAATCTTTTCTTTATTAGTGGCATACAGTTTCTGTCCGTCCACACTCTTCTGCCGCTTATCCAGCACCACGTAAAGTGAGTACACGCTGGTATCTTCGGCAATCGCTTGCCCGTTGGCATCGTAAATGGTCCCCCGTTTGGCCTTGAGGGTCTCGTTGGCCGTATAGAGCTTCTGCGCGGAAGCACTCAGGTTAACGTTCTGAACCTTCTTGCCAATGGAGATATACGAAAAGCGACCAACGATGAGTATAAAAACAGCAATGAAAAGGAAAAACAGAAACTGGCCAACGTACTTCCGGTTCCTGCGGGGTTGCTTATTCATCATTTGTCGCTTATTTGGATCTTTCATTATTTGTTTACATTCCTTATGCGGTCATTTTGGAGAGATAGACCTTGCTTTTTGGCAATTTTATCAAGTCGGCTCCGACTCTGCAACTCATTTATTTGCTGTTGCTTGTTGGTGTTGCGATTGGTATAGGTCGTCACAGCATTGTTGACACTTTGCAGTTCATGCTGGGCGTTGCTCATTGAGATCTTGGCAGAAACGACACAGACCATGAGCACGGCTAAAACAAGACCGCACACGGTCATCAAACATTTTTCAAATTTCGAAACCGGTAACTTTTGGCTGTTAGGGTTGCCTTGAGGCTGAACCTGAGGTTGTGCCTGGCGTTGCGGCTGCTCTATGTTTGGGCGTTGTTGGGGTTCCGGCGTTAGGGGAACCGCTTCAGCTAAATTATTTTGCGCCATAATTGATCATCATCCTATGTCAATATTTAGTGATTGGTTTACTATTTAACTTTTTCTAAAATTCGTAATTTGGCGCTATGTGCGCGGTGGTTCGCGGCCAACTCTTCCTCGGAAGGCGTGATTGGTTTGCGGTTGACCAGCTTATAGTTGGGCTGCAAATTATCAGGGATTACCGGAATACCGTGGGGGAGTTCTGGTAATGAAGAGTTTTCACGAAACATGGTTTTAACCAGTCGGTCTTCCAACGACTGGAAGGTAATGACGCTGACCCGGCCGTTCAGAGCCAGCAAGCCGATTGCCTGTTCCAGGGAGTCCTCAAGAGCCCCCAATTCATCGTTAACGGCAATTCGAATCGCTTGAAAAACCTTCTTAGCGGGATGACCGCCGTGCCGACGAGCGGCAGCGGGAATCCCTTCCTTGATGATTTCAACCAACTGACCCGTCGTATCGATAGGCGCGGTGGCGCGGTGACGCTCGATAGCTCTGGCGATTGGCTTAGCGAACTTCTCTTCACCGTAACGATGGAAGATCCGCATCAAGTCGTTGAATTCCCACTCGTTGACCACGATCCACGCGGTCAGCTTGGCACTCTGATCCATCCGCATATCCAGTGGCGCATCGTGTTGGTAACTGAACCCACGGTCGGCTTCATCAAATTGCGGTGAAGAAACACCGAGGTCGTAAAGAATCCCATCGACCTCGGTAATGTTCCGGGCGTTCAGTTCCTCTTTAATCTGACGGAAGTTGTTCTTGATAAAAGTCAGCTTCCCAGCTTCAACGTACTTTTTTAAATGTTCTTGATTGTAAGTAATGGCTGTCTGATCCTGGTCAAATGCATAGAGATGGCCCGTTGTTAACTGCTCCAGAATGTGTTGGCTATGTCCTCCTCCACCGAGAGTGCAGTCAACGTAGGTGCCCGTTGGCTTGATGGCTAACCCCGCCACTGCTTCATTTAACAAAACCGTTACATGATGAAAGTCTTCCATGAACACTCTCCCTTCCTAAGCTACATCCCGAAGTCGATTAAATTTTCGGCGATATCGTCGAAATCTTCTTCGGCGGCGGTGGAGAACTTGTCCCACCGTTCTTGACTCCAAATTTCAAAGCGATTAGCCACGCCAACGATGACGCATTGCTTAGACAACGCAGCGTGGTCCTGTAAGGACTTCGGTAAGTTGATTCGCCCCTGTTTATCCAGCTCGCACTCCGTCGCAGCGGAGTAGAAGAAGCGGACAAAGGCCCGAGCGTCCTTACGATTTACTGGCAAGGCTTTCAATTTTTCCTGCAGTGCTGCCCACTCAGACATTGGATAGCCGAATAAACAACCATCCATGCCCCGGGTCACTACAAATTGTTCGCCAAGCTGCTCCCGAAATTTTGCGGGAATAATGAGCCGGCCCTTGGTATCGATTGAATGTTCAAATTCGCCCATGAACATGGCCATTACCCCCTATTTGTAACTATTGTCAAGTTTACCACATGCCCCCACTTTCTACCACAACGTTTCCGAATTTTTATAAATTTCCCCACAAAGCTTAAAAAAGCCGCGGCGAACATCTGTTCACCGCGGCTGAAAGCCCTTCATATTTCACCAAAAAACTGGTTCCATAATCAAAATTATTAATATTTATGCATTAGCTAACTAATTACAAGTAAAAAGCATACAATGAATCCCAGCAACCAATACAGGTCAGTTAAGCGCCAAAAAGTCTTAAAAAAGCTACTGTATAGGATTTCGTGGTTCCGCACGGCCTGCATGACCGCAACGATAATGCCCACCGCCATCCAGCCGATAACCAGCCAGGGCATAATCAGTCCCGAACCGGCCGGAATCAGGTTCAGCGCCCCCAACAAAAAGAGCGGCGCCATAAGGTCCCAGGTACTGAGCCCCTTCGGCCAGCGCTTCCGCAACAAGGTCTTTGCACCCCGAATTAATAAGAACCCAATCGCCAGAATTGCGAGTTGGCCACCCGGCGATGTCCAAAACTTCATTTTACTTCCCCCCACTGCTAGTCTTCGTTATATTATAGAGATTTCGGCGACTACATGCAATTCGGAATTGTAACAACTCCTTGACAAGTTGGCTATAGCTGTTGCATTTCGAGCGGCGCCACGGTAAACTAGTTGAGTAAAATGGGACGTAAAGAGGTGGCTATTCACGTATGGAAAAGAAAAAGAAATCAACATTCCAAAAGATTCTCAACGTTTTTGTTTGGATCATGATCATCGCAACGATTGGGTCACTTGTTTTCGGTGCCATTACCGCATTCATGAACTAGTTAATGCTACGAGGCATCCTGCACAGTTAAAATACTGTGACAGGATGCCTTTTTATTTTTGCATAATATCCACAATCTGTGGTTGAACTGACAGGGCGTCACAGCCCGTCAGATTTAACCGAAAAACCGGTTATTTCTGCTTGTGATTATGTTAACTAAGTAAATTAACTAAATTCGCTATTCTGCACTAGCAGCTTTTTCTCGCGACCTCCTAAAACTTCATCAGTTTTCTTAAATCATAACTAACCTGTTGCCCACTAACTAAAAAGAGCGCTGACTATACTCGCCGATCACTCAGACACGTTTAGCCAACACTTTTATTTTTGAGAGTTTTACCGCTTCTACTGACAATCGTCCAACGCCCCTAACTGCTGTGCGATAGCTTGCCGGTTAGGCACCGGCTTTTCGATAGCGGTTAAGAGTTCACCAGAAATCTTATCGACTACGACGCCTAAGTCACCTGGCACCGATGATGCGTACAGTCGGAGTAGTGCCTGCAAACTGCGAAAGTCCGTCTGCCACTGCATGTCGCGCTGTGGGTTGTTCACAAGATTTTTCGTCAGTCGTTGGATATTCTGATTGACGCACTGCCGCGTCGTCCGTTTCTTTTTCTTTGTCTGACCATCCGGCAAGAAGACTGCCACAACCGTGGAGAGTCGTTCACCAATGTCCTCGACCCAGTTGCTCCTCGTTCCCCAGTCCATAGAAAAAGCCTCCCCCATTTAGTTAATAGGATACGCCCATTAACGATGCCGACCAACGATTGCGACGGCTACGAGGAGACTTGGTAAGGTTATTTGGTTAAGTCACAAGACTATTCAGATGAATCCGGCTGGTCAGCCGAACTGTCGGGTTGCTTGTAAACCTGACGAGGCTTGCTGCCCTCCTGCGGACCAATGTAGCCACGCTGTTCCAGATCATCCATGATCCGGGCCGCCCGGTTATAGCCGATACGGAATCGCCGTTGCAGGAGCGACGTGCTGGCCTTCTGCTGATCGACGACAAATTTTAACGCATCATCAAAGAGTTCATCGTCGCTGTCACCGGCCTCTTCCTGTTGAATTTCCTCATCCGTGACCATCATGTCTTCATCGTAATCCGCAGTCTGTTGCTGCTTGATGAAATCAACCACGTTCGTCACGTCCTCATCAGGGATAAAGGCCCCTTGGACCCGGACTGGCGAGTTGGCGTCGACCGGTTGATAGAGCATATCCCCCCGACCGAGCAGCTTTTCTGCCCCGTTGGTATCGAGGATCGTCCGCGAATCAATTCCGCTGGACACGGCAAAGGCAATCCGCGATGGCACGTTGGCCTTGATTAGTCCGGTAATGACGTCAACTGAAGGCCGTTGCGTTGCCAGAATCATGTGGACCCCAGCAGCCCGACCCATTTGTGCTAGTCGAATGATGGCGTCTTCCACTTCATTGGAAACGGTCATCATCAAGTCGGCCAGTTCATCGACGACGACCACAATGTATGGCAAGGTCGGTCGCGCCTGATCATCCTCGGCGTTCGCCTTCTGGACAAAGGCATTGTAGGTCGAGATCTTTCGCTGTCCAAACTGTGAAAAGAGTTCGTAGCGTCGTTCCATTTCGGCCACAACCTTATGCAACGCCCGCGCTGCCTTCTTCGGTTCGGAAACCACCGGTGTCAGCAGGTGCGGAATCCCATTGTACACGCTGAGCTCAACCTTCTTCGGATCAATCAGCATCAGCTTGACTTGATCCGGCCGCGCATTCATTAAAATACTGGTAATGATGTCATTGATGGCCACCGACTTCCCACTCCCAGTCGCTCCGGCAATCAGAAGATGGGGCATCTTAGTGAGGTCCATGCTGACGACCTGGCCAGTAACGTTACGACCCAGCGGCACTTGTAACGGCTTATTCGGATGTGGTGGCTGAGCTTCAACCACGTCTCTAAAGGCCACGGTCGAAACTTCCTTGTTGGGCACTTCGATCCCAATCAAAGACTTCCCGGGAATCGGTGCTTGGATCCGAATTCCTTTAGCCGCCAACGCCAACGCGAGGTCGTCCGCCAAATTCACAATGCGTGAGACCTTGACCCCAATGGCTGGGTGCAATTCATACTCAGTCACAGACGGTCCCAAGCTGACGTTCTTCACCTCAGCGTCCACGCCAAAGCTATCTAGCGTCTGCTTCAGGATCTTGGTGTTGGCATCAATAGCGTTGACCTCATCCGTCTGGTCAGTGGGTGGAACCTGCTTCAACAGGTCGGCCGTTGGTAACTGATAGTTCGGATCGACCGGCGTACTGTTGACTAGGCTAGCCTCTGTGTCGTCGGCATCACTTGCATCTGCTGGTGCCGCACTGACCGGCGCCTTAGGCTGCTCATTGGCCACCGTAATGTGATAGCTGGGTTCCGGTGCGGCTGATTTAGCCGCTGCACGGGGCGTCGGCAAATCCTTGGCATCCGGATCCGTTGGCGTCGTGATGGCCGGCTTGGCCGGTTTGGCCGCTGTCCGCTTTTCACGCTGCTGCTGTACCTTTTCGTTACCCCGTTTCAGAGCATCACTGCTGGCCTGAACACCGTGGTGCAACGTCTGCCAAATTGTCTGAAACCAGCGTTGAATATCGGCGAAGGGAATCTGAAAGAAGACGATAACCCCGCCGACCATGATCAGCCAGGAGGCAACCTGGGCCCCCACCAGAGCGATCAACCAAGCCACGATGCTCAATTCAAATGCTCCGATGGCACCACCACCGAGCTGTGAGGTCAACCCACCACTCCACAGATCGGCAAGACCGGCCTGCCAGGTGGTCGCAAAAAATTGACTGTGTTGATCAACTTCAATGAAGTGATTGGCGGTAATCCAAAGCAGCCAACCACCGTAGACCAACCCACCGCCAATCCAATAATGGCGCTTTAACTGCGGCAGGACACCGGTAACGGCCAACGCTGCACCAAGCGCTCCAATCAGAACCAACCCGAATTGATAAGTATCCCCAATGAACAGACGAATTAGGTTGGCCCACAGCGTTCCCAACAAGCCCAAGTTAAAGAGCCCTAGTGCCGCTAATGCTAGTAACACCAGACCAATCACGTTGCTTGTGTATGGAAAAGGCTGCTTTTTCGTTGTCCGCCGCTTAGTCGGCTTACGTTTAGTTGGCCGACGCCGTGACGTCTTTCGTTTCGTAGCCAAGAAGCGGCCCCCTTTCGTTTTTTAAGATTATTTCAACTTGTCGTGTGGGTACTTGTGCACCCGTTCCAACTTTGGAAATTGCTGTTGCCGCAGGACCTCGTAAATCACGATTGCCGCTGAATTAGATAAGTTTAACGCCCGAATGTGGGTGTCGTCTTGTGGAATCCGAATACATTTCTCGGCGTTCTTCCGCATGAAGGGTTCTGGTAATCCCGTGGTCTCCTTACCGAATAAGAAATAATGATCATTATCGTTCAGACTGTAATCGGGTTCGGTATAGTCCTGATCCGCAAATTTTGACACTAAGTAAAGTTGGGTTGGATCGGGAATCGACTCCAAGAATTCTGGTAAGTTTTCATGGTACCGCACGTCTACTTTATCCCAGTAATCCAGACCCGCCCGCTTCAAATGGGCATCGTCCACTGAGAATCCCAAGGGCTTGATCAAATCTAAAATGGTATCAGTCCCCGCACACGTCCGGGCAATATTTCCCGTGTTAGCGGGAAAAAGTGGTTCAAATAAGGCAATATGGTTAGTCATACTCTCTCTCCGTTCTGTCTATCAAACATTCGTTCTGTTCCATCATTATAGCCATTCTGGTAGGCTTTTGACAAGGGTCCAAATTTAGCATCGTTATCGCTGGAGCCAGCCGTGACGATGGTGTAAGTCCGGGTGCCCACTTCATCCCGGACTTACACCATCGGATGACCTTGAAGCCACACGATCTTGTGTGGCTTCAAGGCAAGTCGGAAGCCCGCTCCATGGCTGCAGACAGCCCCCACAGCGAGCAGAATTCTGACAACCGCAGGCGATATCTTTAACCCAACCGCAGCGCAGAAAAAAAGCAGTTCCTCGGTGTGGGCACGGCGAGGGGCTGCTTTAGTGAAGTGCTACTTGTCAGTCGCTAACAGCTTACACTGATATCGACCGCCAAACGATTTCTCATTGGTAAATATAACACCGCTCTGTCAGGTTCGCAAGCCTTTTGCGTAAGATTCTTCAACGTTTCACCTAATTCACTTGCGTACTTAACAAGGTCACATCGACCGTGATGTGTGCGAAGGGATTAGCCTTGACCTGCGCCAATTGGGCCTCGTCAGCACCCCAGTGCATCGGGGTCATCAGCATGAGATCGGCGAATAGCTCGGCCGGAACTGGGACCTGATAACGAATCCGTTGCGCGGTTGCTTCCGGATAATGTTGCTTGAATAGGTCCAAGACATTCCCGTTATCGTAGGTCGCGTGGGCACTGCCTGCGGGGAAAATGGCCTGGCGCAACTCAATCAGATAATCCGCATTCGGAATCACCTTTAATAAACGACCACCCGGCGCAATCACACGATTAAATTCCTTGTAAGCCGACGGTGAGAACAGGTCCAGTACCGTGGTAAAGGCCCCATCGCTAAACGGCATTTGGGCCAGGTCGGCCACGCAGAAAAAAGCGGGCCCACCAAGTTGTGTGGCTAAATTTATACCGGGCTTGGAGAGGTCGAAACCAACCGCTGTGTCGCGGTTATCGCGACGCTGTAAGACATCCACCAACGGCGTTCCTTCGCCACACCCGACATCTAAAATTGTTTGGGGACTGGCCGGCATTTGCGCAGCAAACTCTTCAGTGATCCCGGCAAAGAGACCTGCTTGTAGCATGCGGCGTCGAGCGGCTAACATGTCATTGTCATATTCACTCTCGACGGCCCGCTGCATGAAATACAGGGTTCCCTTCTTCGAGAGGTCAACGTTGTGGCCGTGTGGACAGACCAGGCTGTGCCCGTCAACGTGGTCGTATGGAGCCAAGCACACGGGACAGCGGAATAAGTTTACATGGGTCGTTAGGAACGCGGCCGCTTCATCAATTTTTTTCATCAGGTGTCGTTTCTCCTTGTTCAGTCACGGGTGCTGGCACGTCCGCTGCTTCATCGTAGCCGCCTACAAATTGACGGTACCACTGGAAGCTCTCGGTTGCGATGACGCGAATCACGGCGTATCCAGGAATTCCTAGGATCACACCGAGGACGCCAAAAGCCTTCCCGGAAATCAGTAAAATAAAAATAATCGTTAATGGATGAATCTTGAGCGAGCTCCCCAGGACAAGGGGAGAAATGAATCGACCTTCCAATGTCTGTTCAACGATGAAGACAATCAGGACCTTCACCAACATCCACGGGGAAACAAAGGCAGCAACCACTACGGCTGGCACCATGGCCAGGAAGGATCCCAGGTAAGGGACCAAGTTCAGGACCCCTGCGAGGATTCCCAGCAGTAAGGCGAAGCGCAAGCCAATAATCAGAAAACCAACGTAGAACAACATCGCAACGATAAAAGCCACGATCAATTGTCCCCGCACATAGTTACTGACTTGGCGATTCATTTCAACTAATAAATGTTTGGCCGATTGCCGATGCTTGATCGGTAAAATTTTAGCCAGGTGATCTGGTAGTTGATGGCCATCTCGCAGGAGATAAAACAGAACGAATGGCGCGGTGATCACTCCCACCGCAATCGAGACAACCCGACTGACGATGCCACCGACCGAACTGACTGTACTCTGTGCGAGGCCAGAAACGGCTGCGGAAGAGCTGTCGGACAGCTGTTGGTTGAATTGATCCAGTTGTGCCTTCAGACCACTCAGGCGGTCATCTTGGAGCCATGTCGAGACCATTCCGGTGGCATCCCGCCAATAATGAGGCCACTCGGCGATCAGGGTCGTCAATTGTCGTTGGACCATTGGAATCAGACTACCGATTCCCCAGACCAGCAGTAGCGCAATAATGACGAAAAGTCCCAGAATCGACCAAAGCCGCCCGACACGGTGCTTTTCTAACCAGTCGACCAGTGGATTTAGTAAATAATAGCCCACCCCGGCAATGATAAGGGGTAAACCGGCAATCTGCCAGACCAAAACAAACGGCGTGGCGAGCCATGGGACTTTACTTAACACTAGTAAAATGAGTAAAATAAGAAGCGTAATTGTTAGTATCGAAACTAAACGATTATTTACGACCCAGTTCCAGAACCAGGAACGTGTCTTATGCGTATCTGATTTCAATAACTTCACTCCCGTTAATTGAGTGCGTTCATTGTACCATACCGTTAGTGCCATTGACGAATTTCTAACTTGAGAAAGGATTGACGATTTTGCTGTTAGTTGAACCGTTACTAGAGAATTATCCGCAACTCCCCGCTGCTGTCGAGGCTGGTGCCAAACGCGTCGCCTTAGCCGATAACTTAGCAGTTGGCGGCACCACCATTAGTAAGGGGGTCATGGGCGAAGCCGTTCGTTACGCTCATGAACACCAAGTCACCCTAGATGTTGTGATTGCCCCTCGCGGTGGTCACAGCCCTTACGATGACGTCGAATTAAAGATGATGGAGGCCGACCTGCTCGAAGCACAGCAGCTCGGTGTGGATGGGGCCATCTTTGGTGCCCTCGATCTTCAACACCACCTCGATCAAGAGGCATTGCGTCCCCTGATTGCAGCTGCTGGTGGGATGACCATGACCTTCAGCACGGCGTTCGATCAGATTCGCCCGCAAGACCGTGGCGCTGCCGTGGATTGGTTAGCCGACCAAGGCTTCGAACACATTCTGAGCACCGGCTTCGCTAATGAGGAACGCTTGGAAGACTGGACGATGACTAAGCGGTTGACGGATTCCGTGGGCATGACCATGATTCCCGCTGGTGTTACTGCCAACGAGATCAAGGCCATCGCCGATCAGTTAGGTACCAACCTCTTCTATGGTAAGAAAGTTTTAGCACTCTAAACGCCAAAGGGCTTCACCGCTTCTCATCAGCGATGAAGCCCTTTTACTATCCGCAAACGCCCGCCAGTCCACGAGTTGCCGCATGCATTATCCTCAGGAGAACCGCATTTCTCGAGAGAAATTCTTCGTGGCTGGCTCTGCCCATCGTTTGCATGCCCATTGGTAGACTATTTCTCAAAATTAGCTAACGTTACGACCGACGGCTGGAATGGCTGTAACTGTCCCGCAGCCTGTAACGCCGCAACCTTATCAATAAAAACGTTAATCTCATCGTCTGATTTAACCGTTGTAAATTGGCCAAAATCATACTGCCACCACCGTAGCGCCAAAAGCCGCTGAACCGTGGCGGGGTCAAAACGATACTTGACGATGCGCGCCGGATTACCAGCGACGACAGCATACGGCGGCACATCCTTAGTGACCACGGCATTGGCCGCGACCACGGCCCCATCGTTAATCGTAATTCCCGACGAAGCGAACGTCACATCTTGTCCGATCCAAACATCATTACCAATAATCACGGGCAGATCAACCGGCGGCATCTCACCCGCAACTTCAAAGGCAGTCGGATGCGTTGTGAGATATGCATTGAGGGCCGTACTATGCTGCTCATAGGTCACACTGGATGTCGTAAACCGATGAAGCGGATGGTTGGCCCCCATCCGACTGACCCCTGTGGCAATCGACGTATACCGTCCCACAATCGTATTTACTGGTAACACGCTTCGTGAGTAACTGAACGCGCCCATGGGATAGAGCCGATTACCAACGGGAAACGTCGTATAAGGTTCGAGTGAAATATTTCGGCTGACCGTCAGCACCGTTCCTGGCGAATAGCGCACGTGCTGGCCATTGAGAAAAGTAAAAATCTGGTGCTCACGGAGTAGCGCTGCCACTGCCGGCGTAAACGGGACCAACCGCCGTTTATGCGTGGCTTGATAGATCAGTTGGTCTTGAAAAAACGTGACACCCTGAATCACGGTAGCCATTTAAATCCCCCCAACTTACTGTGACCGCAACAAAGGTCACCGTCCCTGTGGCCGGCAACTAATGTTGATCCTGCAAACTAGTCAGCAAGGCTCGCCACTTCTCCGTGGTTGCCGCCGCTGTGTAACGTTTAGCCAGTCGCAGGCTGTTCTTCATATAGGTTTTCTGTAACTTTGCATCGCGCAAATACGAGCGAACCTTCCAATAAAGAATATCCACGTTATCGCGCTCGACTAGGTTACCGTTAACGCCATCCTCAATCATTTCGGTTGGTCCATAACGAATATCATAACTAATGACGGGTACCCCAAAGCTCAACGCTTCAAGGGTCGCCAATGAAAATCCTTCTTCATTACTCGTTACCATTTCCAGTGAGGCCTGAGCGTATTCAGCGGAAAGATCCGTTACAAATCCCCGGAAGAAAACGTGTTTCGCTAAGTCATGGTCGGCCACGTAATCGCGCAATTGTCGCTCATCGGCCTGTCCGCCAAAACCAAACAGGTGGAGTTCGACATGAGGAAATTCATCGACTAATCGTTCGACCACTTTAATCTGGTGAAGCACCTGCTTTTCCGGTGAGAATCGCGCAACCCCAATGATTCGATGTGGCTGCTTTTTTCGTAGGCTAACTTTATTCGCTTGGATGTACCCCACTGGAATGACGTCGATCGGTGGCAATTGATCAAATCTGGCCAATAGATCCTGCTTCTGAAGGGCAGTTGAGACCACGAATCGGTCAAACTTCTCCGGTTGCGATAACGGCACCCGGTAGGAACTCTTCAGTTTGGACCCCACGACGTCGGTTTGTTCACGGGCGTGCGTACTATGGAAGACCGCACACACCTTAACGTTAGCGGCGGTGTTCGCCATCGCCTGCCCAATATACCCATTCTTATCGCAGAAATAAACATCGCCATCTTCATATAGCGTGTTGAAGAAGAAGGTCTGGAACTCCTCCTCGGTATCGAAGAACCAATCACGTTGTTGAAAATCCTTCAGAATAATCCGCTTCAGCACCGTCTTCCCATCAATCTCACGATAGGTCCGTTCAATTTTGACCTGACCCTCACGATTGTAAAAGATCTCGGCCTGAACCCGCTGTTGCTCCTTTAAGAACTTAGTCTGGCTCAGAAAGCCACGTGAATCATAGAGGTCCCGTTTGATCTTCTGGTGATCACTATCGAAGTAATTTACGTAGTCTGGGCGCTGATACTCCTTATCGTTGAAGTGCACGTAAGCCACATAACGATCTTGCTCATCAAAAATCCGAATATCTGGCGCAATATCCACGAACTCTAAGCGAAAGTGACAAGTCGTTTCCCAGTAATCCACCCAGTCTTTAGCCGGAGCTAGTTGATCGTCAGTTGCCTCCTGAAAGTAGTCATAGAGCGTGAAGCACTGACCCTCTAAACCGAACTTGGCCGCGTTGGCATGGATTTTAGGATTGTATTTCGTGTAGATGCAGCGTGCAGGCCAACCTGCATCTGCAAATAACTTGATTCGGTTGACTTGGGCCTTCTCGATACCAGTCAACTTGGCATTCAAATACGCCCCCACAAAGTAATTCATCCTACTACCCCCAATTCGAATTCACCGTTAAATTTCCCACGGATACTTGCCATTCGCATCCTTTTTAGTATGTTTCATCATGTATTCTGTCTTCTCATCCATGCGCTTGCGAGTCTTCTTTTTATTATGATGACGCACGACCAAGACTACGATCCCCAATACAATGTAAATAGACATTCTGATAAACATTTGAACTTTCTTGTAGGCAAAAATATTCGCTAAGATAATCATTGGCCGTCGCCTCCTAATATTTGTAGTTGTCGTAGTTAATCAAACCTGATAGGAAATGCTCGCAATCATCGATACGGGTCCGAAAATGGTCGTTACGCGTGAAGAAGCCCCCGTAAAACTTACTTGGGCGATAGAAGAACATCGCCACTTCAGGCTCAAAAGCCCCGGTTACTAATTCATGCTCGGCTCGCCGTTGCCAGACTTCCCGTAGATGCTGCACGTCATACTTTTCCAATAAGTCTTCGTTATCCGTCCGCCGAATAACATCGATCAGCCGCACCGTAGCATTCAATAACTCCAGCCGGGTCGGATGTGGGCTAACCTGGGCCTCAATGAAGCCTAAGTTACTGAAGGCATTTTTCAACCCCATCGCCATGTAATCTCGGTTGGCAGGGAAAGCATGTACCGCCTCATTCGTCGCGTAAGCAATCCAGTGATCATGGTACTTGCCGAAGTCATTTTCAACCATAAAGTTCAGCGTCTGTTGTGCCTGTTGACCAATGTCGGCATCACCAGTTAATTCGAACAACCGAATCAGAGCGAAGGCAATTTCTCCTTCATAATAGATAATCCGAAAACTATCCTTAACCGTCAAATCGGGGTTCAAGACGTGATTGAAACGACCCGTTGGCTGGCGGAAAGCAACGACTCCACGAAAGGCTTGACGGGCAACCGTTTCAAACTGTGAATCCTTAGCGACCTCTTGATACTTGCACAATGCGAGAATCAACATGGCCTGTGCGCCCAATTTGATTTCTGGCGTGCCATTTTTGGGGTGTTCAATCGCAAAGCAAGCATCATCTTTCACTACTGTCAGATGCGCAATCCCCCATTGCAAAGCCGTTCGTGCCTTTTCGATATCTGCCACATTTCCGGTCGCCGCAATCGCTTCCATCAGCGCATAAATTGACGAGAAATGCCGGACACTGTTGTAGTTAGTCAATACCCGTTGCATCGCTGGAAAGTAACCGTAAACAAATTTACCATCGTCATCGATCTGCCGAGCCAGGTAGGCTTCTCCTGCCGTCAAATACGACTGAATCTCTTGCTTAGGGTTCTGTAGTAACCGAACGCCAGTCGTCCCATCCTCGCGTGTAGCCAGCGGCCAAATCTGTTGTCCGTCAGTGAAGATCCCCATCGTCGTAAAACTCCAGATGTACTGGCTTGCCGCTAAGTCTGGCACATCTTGGCCATCTCGTTCCTGTAGGTAATCGGCAATCGCCTTAAAGTCAATCCACATATCTGACGCGTTCTTACCAACCTGGTGATCCTTACCTGGATGAAAGAACTCATGGCCATTAATCTCCATCTCAAGTAACGCTGTTTTTAGCTCCGGATCGAAGCTAACACCACGACGCCAAAAGTTCATACGGGTCATGACTTTCAAATCCTGTTGTAAGTCCACTAGTAGCCGCCGCTGAAAACTGTTGACCGTCTCAATCCGAACCCAAGATTCTTGGGGAGCTGGCGCCAAAGTTTCAGTAACCGTCTTCCAAGCCTGATCGAAACTAGTTGCCCGTATAAATGACGTCTTGGCACGGTGACGTTTATCCGATATAGACAGCGCTAAAGTCACCTTTCCCGTTGCTTGATCCTTAGTTGTTCCAAGCCTCGTAAGCGCCTCACGAAGTTCCTTAATCACTGCCTTTTTCATGGATAGAACCGCCCCTCACATTAATTATTTTTCTAATATAAGAGTCCCCCCAGTTTGACCCAAAGGGGACCCGTCTGGATATAAATCAAGTATACCCACTTTTAAACCATTTTGTTACTATTTGCTACTTTTGTGATAACGATTGTTAATTATCACCATGCTTACCACGTTTGCCACCGAAGTACCACCATGAGCCACCGGTCACAGCCGCAATAGCTGCCAGGATGGAGCCCCAAAGCGTCAGGTTATTCCCATCGTTTTGAGAGTTTTGACCGGAATCAGCATCGTTACCAGTTGATGGATTGGCAGCCGCCCCGCTCTTCGAGGTAGTAGACTTATCAGCCGTCTTCTTGTCTGACGAATCACTAGCCGAAGCCTTGTCATTGTCAGCATTTGGACTAGCCAAGTTTGTTACAGCTGGTTGCGTACCGTCACCAGTTGTTGGCGTTGCACTCGCTGCGTACCCCATTGGCGTTGCCGTGGCACCGGTCGTTCCAGTGTTTGACCCGGTACCAGTCGTTCCAGTACCAGCGCCGGTAGTCGTACCGCCACCGTTTGAACTGCTACCATTACTTCCGCCACCGGCGTTTGAACCACCGCCGTTCGAACCAGACCCGTTGCCACCATTTGAACCGGATCCGCCGTCAGCATCAGAGTCACCATCGGAGTCGGAGTCACTATCAGAATCGGAATCACTATCTGAGTCCGAGTCACTATCTGAGTCGGAGTCACTGTCAGAATCTGAGTCACTATCTGAGTCGGAGTCACTGTCGGAGTCCGAATCGCTATCGGAATCAGAATCGCTGTCGGAGTCGGAATCACTATCGGAATCGGAGTCGCTGTCGGAGTCAGAATCGCTGTCGGAGTCGGAGTCACTATCTGAATCGGAGTCACTGTCCGAATCGGAATCGCTGTCGGAGTCCGAATCACTGTCGGAGTCCGAATCACTGTCTGAATCGGAATCACTATCGGAATCAGAATCACTGTCGGAGTCGGAGTCGCTATCAGAATCGGAATCACTATCCGAGTCGGAGTCACTATCTGAATCAGAATCACTGTCGGAATCGGAATCGCTGTCAGAGTCTGAATCACTGTCGGAGTCCGAATCACTGTCGGAGTCCGAATCACTATCGGAGTCTGAGTCACTGTCGGAATCGGAGTCACTGTCGGAGTCCGAGTCACTGTCGGAGTCGGAATCGCTATCAGAATCGGAATCACTGTCGGAATCGGAATCACTGTCTGAGTCCGAATCACTGTCTGAGTCCGAGTCACTGTCGGAATCCGAATCACTATCGGAATCGGAGTCACTGTCGGAATCTGAATCACTATCGGAATCGGAGTCACTGTCTGAGTCCGAATCGCTGTCGGAGTCCGAATCGGAATCACTGTCTGAATCCGAATCACTGTCTGAATCCGAATCACTGTCTGAGTCAGAATCACTGTCAGAATCCGAATCACTGTCTGAGTCTGAGTCACTGTCGGAGTCTGAATCGCTATCGGAATCCGAGTCACTGTCGGAATCCGAGTCGCTGTCGGAGTCAGAATCACTGTCTGAGTCCGAGTCACTGTCGGAGTCTGAATCGCTATCGGAATCGGAGTCACTGTCGGAATCTGAATCACTATCAGAATCGGAATCGCTATCCGAATCTGAATCACTATCAGAATCGGAGTCGCTATCTGAATCAGAGTCGCTATCTGAATCAGAGTCGCTATCAGAGTCCGAATCACTGTCGGAATCAGAATCACTATCGGAGTCGGAATCACTGTCGGAATCGGAGTCACTGTCGGAGTCAGAATCACTGTCGGAATCAGAGTCGCTATCGGAGTCCGAGTCACTGTCGGAGTCAGAATCACTATCGGAGTCGGAATCACTGTCGGAATCGGAGTCACTGTCGGAGTCAGAATCACTGTCGGAATCAGAGTCGCTATCGGAGTCAGAGTCACTGTCGGAGTCCGAATCGCTATCAGAATCGGAATCACTGTCCGAGTCAGAATCACTGTCGGAGTCGGAGTCACTGTCGGAATCGGAGTCACTGTCGGAGTCTGAGTCGCTATCGGAATCGGAATCACTGTCCGAGTCGGAGTCACTGTCGGAGTCGGAGTCACTGTCGGAGTCGGAGTCACTGTCGGAATCTGAGTCACTGTCGGAGTCTGAGTCACTGTCGGAATCGGAGTCACTGTCGGAGTCAGAATCACTATCTGAGTCTGAGTCGCTGTCAGAATCGGAGTCACTGTCTGAATCCGAGTCGCTATCTGAGTCTGAATCACTATCGGAATCCGAGTCGCTATCTGAGTCCGAGTCGCTGTCGGAGTCGGAATCGCTATCGGAATCGGAGTCACTGTCTGAGTCCGAATCGCTGTCAGAATCGGAGTCACTGTCTGAATCCGAGTCACTATCGGAATCCGAATCACTGTCTGAGTCGGAATCACTGTCAGAATCCGAGTCACTATCGGAATCGGAGTCCGAGTCTGAATCGCTGTCTGAGTCAGAGTCACTGTCGGAATCGGAGTCACTGTCGGAGTCCGAATCACTATCTGAGTCGGAGTCACTGTCGGAATCTGAATCACTGTCCGAGTCTGAATCACTGTCAGAATCCGAGTCACTATCGGAATCGGAGTCCGAGTCTGAATCGCTGTCTGAATCCGAATCACTGTCTGAGTCGGAATCACTGTCGGAATCGCTATCTGAGTCCGAATCACTATCGGAATCGGAGTCACTGTCGGAGTCCGAATCACTATCTGAGTCGGAGTCACTGTCGGAATCTGAATCACTGTCAGAATCCGAGTCACTATCGGAATCGGAGTCCGAGTCTGAATCGCTGTCTGAGTCAGAGTCACTGTCGGAATCGGAATCACTGTCTGAGTCGGAGTCACTATCTGAGTCTGAATCGCTGTCAGAATCCGAGTCACTGTCGGAATCGGAGTCTGAATCGCTGTCGGAGTCGGAGTCACTGTCGGAATCTGAGTCGCTATCCGAGTCGGAGTCACTGTCGGAATCTGAGTCGCTATCTGAGTCGGAATCGCTATCGGAATCCGAATCACTATCTGAATCTGAATCGCTATCAGAATCGGAGTCACTGTCGGAGTCCGAATCACTATCTGAGTCCGAATCACTGTCGGAATCGGAATCACTGTCTGAGTCGGAATCACTGTCGGAGTCCGAGTCACTGTCGGAGTCGGAGTCACTGTCGGAGTCGGAATCACTATCCGAATCTGAATCACTATCGGAATCTGAATCACTGTCGGAGTCCGAATCGCTGTCAGAGTCCGAATCACTGTCGGAATCCGAATCACTATCTGAGTCTGAGTCGCTGTCGGAGTCGGAATCACTATCGGAATCAGAATCACTGTCTGAGTCTGAGTCACTGTCGGAATCAGAGTCACTATCGGAGTCCGAATCGCTGTCTGAATCGGAATCACTGTCTGAATCCGAGTCGCTATCCGAGTCAGAATCACTGTCCGAGTCAGAGTCACTGTCGGAGTCCGAATCGCTATCTGAGTCGGAATCACTGTCCGAGTCAGAATCACTGTCTGAATCGGAGTCACTATCGGAATCCGAGTCGCTGTCTGAATCCGAGTCGCTATCTGAGTCGGAATCACTATCGGAATCCGAATCACTATCTGAGTCGGAATCACTATCTGAGTCGGAATCGCTGTCGGAATCGGAGTCGCTGTCTGAGTCGGAATCGCTGTCAGAATCGGAGTCGCTATCTGAGTCAGAGTCACTGTCTGAATCGGAGTCACTGTCCGAATCGGAGTCGCTGTCGGAGTCAGAGTCACTGTCGGAGTCTGAATCGCTATCGGAATCAGAATCACTGTCTGAGTCTGAGTCACTGTCTGAGTCGGAATCACTGTCTGAATCCGAGTCACTATCTGAGTCGGAATCACTGTCTGAATCCGAGTCACTATCTGAGTCGGAATCGCTGTCTGAATCCGAGTCACTATCTGAATCGCTATCTGAGTCTGAGTCGCTATCAGAATCGGAATCACTGTCTGAGTCTGAGTCGCTGTCGGAATCAGAATCACTGTCGGAGTCCGAATCGCTATCTGAATCGGAGTCACTGTCGGAATCGGAATCACTATCTGAATCGGAGTCACTGTCGGAGTCCGAATCGCTATCTGAGTCTGAGTCGCTGTCGGAGTCACTGTCTGAATCGGAGTCACTGTCGGAGTCCGAATCACTGTCAGAATCTGAGTCACTATCGGAATCGCTGTCATCCGTAGCTACAATTGCTTGATTGGCATATGAATGAGCATCAGATGCTGCACTTGATGCATCATCCTTAGACTTTTGAGCAGCTGAGGCTGCTTCGGAGGCTTGTTTTGCATAACTAGATGCAGCTGAGTTATCCGCCGCGGCTTCAGCAGATGAAGCTGAAGAGTGTGCAGCTGAGGCTGCTTCTGCGGCTGATTGTGCAGCTGAGGCTGCTGAGGTAGCTGTCGAAGCTGCTTCGGTTGCTAAATTAGCATATGAGCTGGCGTTTTTACCATTGTCCGCATATTGCTGCGCAACATCCCCATAGGAATTAGCAACGCTAGCATAATGTGCAGCTTCATTTGCAGCGTCAGTTGCTAAGCTTGCTGATGATGAAGATCCGTTAGTATAACTAGAATCAACTGCCAAGTAAGCTTGTCCTAACGTACTGATTGAGGTCTTACCATCAACAGTTGCGGTCACAACAAGTGTGTAGTACCCCTGATGAACAGCAGTGATCTCATCAATACTTAACACAGAGTTTGTCTGACCAGCTATTGCAGATCCTTGCGTACCGGCCGTTGCTGAGTAATACCATTGATAAGTTAAGCTACTGTCCGAGTCACTGGTCTCCATCTCCGGTGCCCAAGTGAACTGATCACCCGTGTTCGCATTCTTATCTGCTAAACCATTACCGACCATAACTTCTTTGCTTGCTGAGAACGTCGTCCCATCAGCGTTCGTAATCGTAGCCGTGATAATGATCTTACCAGCAGAAGTTGCAGACGTTGGTGTAACTGTCCCATCACTGTTAACCGTAGCAATAGATTCATCGCTACTCGTCCAGGTGATATCTCCAGTTGCGTTTCCAGGATTGGTGGTAACCGTGTAGTTCCCGGTCGTATGAGTATCAGAACTATTCAGAATGTAGTCATCACCAGAAATTGAAATACCAGTTGCTGGAATTTCACTATCATAAACGTCAACCGCAGATAATTTACTCCAGAAGGAACCAGTTACTATGCTCGTTCCAAGGAAACTTGCGGAGGATTGGAAAGCCAATGATCCAGTAAAGTCATCTGCAATCGTTACAGAAAGCGTACTTGCGGCTGAGGCTGCACCCGCATACCAAGGCGTGGTATCAGTCAATGTGTAATCCGCAACTACCTTACCTTTTTCGTCTTTGATCGTACCGGTTTGTGTTGAAGAGTTTAATAAGCCACTCCCAACAGCGTTAATCTTTTGCCACTTTCCGTTAATCTGAACATACCATGTAGCCGTATGCGAAGCATTGATGGCACCCAGTCCAGTTGAGGCACTGTTACTTAACGTAATTGTCTTGCCAGACGTTGTTGAGGTCGTTGCAGCTGCTTGCTGCGTAAATCCACCCGAGATAATAACCCCAAGCAATGACCAAGCATCATTTGATGGTTTACTTTGGTGTGATCCCAAGTTATTAGAGTACATAACTGCAAACTTTGCTGCTTCAGTTGCATTTGCAGCAGCAACTGTTGCAGTCGAACCTAACTGTTCAGATGAGACTAACGCTGCATCTGCGGCCGTTGAATACTCACTTGCCATGGCAAAGTTACCAGCAGCAACCGCTGAGGACGCCATTGACATGTAGTTGTTTGCTTCATTATTTGCTGCGTCAGCAGTCGCTGCAGCAAACTGTGCATCTTGTGCGTAGCTTGCGGCTGCACTCACGTATGAAGCCCCGAGACTTGTGTTTTGCGTCATTGCTGCAGCTAAGGATGCAGCTGTGGAGCCTGCAACTTGAGCAGATGCCGTGGCAGCTGCATCAATTGCTGCAGTCGATGCCGCGGTCACGCTAGTTGCTGAGGATTGTGCTTCCACAATGATTTTAGTAGCCAGACTCGCTGAACTTGCTGCTGAACTTGCGGAATTCGTTGCAAATTCAAGAAGTGTCAATGCGTTGTTGGCCTGAGCTTTAGCATGATCCAGATCTCCTTCAGCTGCATAAGAAGCAGCCCTCTTAGAAACCTCAACTGCTGAGCTCGCATAGAATGCAGCATCCGAATTGGCCGCAATTGCAGCTGCATTAGCTGCAGAAGCTAAATCTTGGTAATCCGGAGCCGAAGCAAACGCATTAGCTGCATCGGCTGCATTAGAGTTTGCAATTTCTGCTTGAATATTCGTTGCACTAGCAGCGGACGAAGCGGTCGCTGCATAGCTAGAAGCCAAGTAGCTACCAGCGGAGCCTTGCACTGTCGCCGCATTGTATGCTAGATCAATGTAGAAAGCCGCTTGAGAAGCCGCAGAGCTCACCAGAACATTGTAAGAGCTGGCAGCATTTTGTGCGGTAATCGCGTCGGCAGCATAGGAAGAAGCCGCAGAGTAATTTCTAGCCGTTTCATTTTCAGCGGCGAGACTGCTTGCTTCGGCAGCTGCTGTGGCGGCGTTTGCAGCTAATACTCCATATGACGAAGCATTGGATGCTGCATCACTCGCGCGCCCAGCGTATGACCAAATACTAATGTCATTGTCTTGACTAATATCTATTGTGCTGGACAACAGATTGTATGATGAATTCGCAACACTAGCCATTTCAGTAGCACTCGATGCAGAAGCTGCAGCTGCAGCAGCGGCACTCGATGCTTGGTTCGTGTAATTCCCGTTAACATCTGATACCACAACTGTGACAATATTAGAAGCTGTGGAGAACGTTGCTGTATTCCCTCCTCCCATAAGATTAGAAGCTTTCTTCGTTCCACTAACGACTAATTGGAAGTAGTAAGTTCCAGCAGAATCAAACGTCGGCGTATACGTCGATGACGTACTGGAAACGGATGACGTGTTTACTACAGTCCAGTCTTTTCCATTGGTAGACATATACCAAGTATATTGTGCCGAACCAGACAATTTGTATGTGAGCGTCCCACCACCAAGGAAACCATTATCGTACGTACCCAAGGTCATGGTGTTCGTGAACGTTGTTGTCGATCCAACCCCAACAGCTGTCGTTGATGCAGTAATCTTGTTCGTCGTAATACCGTCAGCATTTTGATCACTATCGGTTGAACCTTGCCCACCATTAGTATTCGTATCATAAGCAGCAGCCAGTGAAGCGGCGCTTGAGGCACCCTGCAATGATGCATTAGCATCGACGGCGGCTGAACTGGCAACCCGGGCTAACGAGGCCGCATCGGCAGCACTCGTGGCAACCGCAGCAGCTGAAGCAGCCGAACTAGCTAGGGTCGCGCTGGATGTCGCTAAAGTCGCATGTGACGCAGCACTACTGGCGTATTGTTCTGACTGAGTACCGTTGTAGCTAGAAGCTTCAGTTGCTAATGAACTTGCTGCACTTGCTGAACTCGCTGCCAGGACGGCACTGGAATTAGCTTTAACAGCCGAATCGCTAACGGCAATCGACGTGGCAGTATCAGCCGCTGATTGTGCCGTGGAGTTAGCCGTACTTGCTGCTTTGAAGGCGTCTAATCCTTGCGACGCTATCGAATTTGCTGAAACAAGTGCACCGCTAGCAGCCTCGTAGTCCCCGGTTAATGCAGCACTAGAAGCAAGATTGAACTGTGCTTGCGCATCGCTTGCCAAGGATGTTGCCAAGGATGATGCCGCGGCAGCATCTGCGGCGGCACTGCTGGCCGTTGCATAAGCAGAAACTGCAGCAGCGTTACTATTATCGTATTGAGTCGCGTTGTACGCGCTACTAGCAGCCGCAGAAGCGGAGACAGCTGCATCACTAGCGGCTGCAGCGGCTGAGAACGTTGGCTCGTTTGCACCACTCACAAGATCCTTCAAACCAGTAGCGGCGGCTGAACGTGCAACTACTGCCGTACTAGAAGCGAGATCAGCATATGACACGGCCTCAACGGCAGCTGAGCTGGCCAAAGACAAAGCCGTACTGTAATTTTCAATGTTAGTATCTGAATCACCCTTATCATCTGCAATCGCCTGCTTATAAGCTGAGGCTAGACTGTTGTAATACTGGGTGATATCTGCTGCGGTAACTGTCTTAGCAGCATAACTACTCGTAGCTGCGTAAGCACTTGTTGTGTCTGTAGTCGGAACTAAAGCAGCATAGCTACCTGCGCTACTAGCCGCAGAATTGGCAACAGCAGCAGCGCTGGCAGCTGTACTAGCTGCAGTACTGTTAGCTCCACTAGCTGCGCTTGAATCAGCACTGGCGACCGAAACCGAGATACTTTCGGCTACTGGCGTGACGACAGCCTTTTTAGTTGTTGCAACTTTAGTAACCGTTTTGGTAACGTTATCATTCAACGTAACATCAGTCTTTACCTCAGCCGCAGCCTTGGCTGCAATAGTTACAGCATCTGATGTTGTTGTGGCAACATTAGTCGGTACAGCGTCGGCACTAATAGCAGCTACCGATGTACTCTCAGTTGTCGCGCTACTTGAAGATGTTGTTTCTGAATAACTACTAGTCGCAACTACTTCATCCTCTTGTACGGCAGTTGCCGCAGATGAAGCCGCGCTAGAAGTAGCTGAAGAATCCGCGCCACTAGCTGAAGAGTTAGCAGCCTCAGATGTTACTTCAGATGTATTAGTTGATGATACGTTCGACTCTAGTTCATCCGCCGCTGTGCCTGCTGAGCTTGCTGCTGATGAAACGACCTGTGCATTACTACTGGTATCAGTCTGACTAGTGCTATCAGCACTTGCAGTCAGTGATCCAGCCCCCAAAAGCGAAAATGATGCCAGTGCAGCGAAAACCCAGGTCTTCCCTACCTTGTACATCTTGTAACGTAGCTTGGGGTCTCCATTAAAAGCTTTATTCCGCATGAATTTCACTTTTAATCGTCCTCCTTAAGTTGTCTGTGAAATGTTAGCCATAGACATGCCTCCTAGTTCCGCATCATGTCTACAGGTTTAGAAGTTAAGTGTAAATGGTCTATACACTTTTCTACAATGAAGGGTCGTACATATAAACGAGTTCCCCCTATGAACGAGCTCTTCAACAAAATCATTTTAGCATAAATTTACTATACATACTGTTTTAAAGATAAAATTATTATTGGTCTATCTTAGAAAACGGCGAAAATAGTAAAACTTCTAATTTTCTAACAGCAGTCTTTAATTTTAAGGTCAACTGATTAACTGCTTGTGTTTCATAGTTTAAGAAGATTTTTAGCTGTTGCCATCAGTTTACGAACGCTTCTACATCAGCGATTAAAGCATATGTAAGCATTGTACATCTTGGAGGGGAGATTTTATATACAGCTAATACCATTTTAGAATGCGCTTTCGTTAGTTTCTTTTTTTATCAACTTTTATGATATTTTGATTAAAAAATCTGTATGGGTTGGCGTTATCAGCCCCATTTGTTGGCCATAAATCCGTCAATAACGCAAGTATCTGATCCGCAAATATGGCAGTATCTGGTGCGCACACGGTTGCATTGAATCGCCAATTTACTCACATTAGTTTAAAAACGTAACATACAAATTGTGACCATTCTATCAACTGATAATCAACGCCATCACCAGTTTAAGCTAGACCCGCTTGCAAGTAAGCCAGCCCATTTGCTTTCACAAATATTTTCGTTGTTTCAAGATCTTGTGAAATCAGTTGTAAGGACCCGTTTGAGATGACACAGTTTCCACGATACTTGTTCCAGCTTCACTGTTGTGCCATCCCCATTAGTTACGTGGACAAACTAAAAGGATCCAGCATCGGCTATTTCACCAATGCTGGATCCCCACTTCGCTATTTATTTGAAAGTTGCCCATTATTGTAAATGACGGTTGCCTGTTGACCTTTCAAAACAGCAGCACCTAATTTCCGCGGATGCTGCCAACTGATTCCGGCCAAGGCAATTGCCGCAGCATCCATTGGCGTACTCCGGATGCCCTTACGGTTGGCTGGCAGCATATTGGGACCCGTCTCCCAAACACTCATAACCTCTGGCGTAATATAACCAATCGCACCAGCGTTGCCACCAGTCCTGCCACCGCCCAATGTCGGAATCCCTAGAGCATGGCCCAGCTCGCGAATCAGCACGGCTTCGCGGTTATTCTGGTCCTCAGCCGCGGTGAAGCCCTTCTTCTTCCAGTTTGCCGGGTAGAATTTCATCCCCGTACCGTCGTATTGCTGGCCACCAATATATTTGTCCTGACTCTTGGCGTCATGAATAATCTCATCACTGGCCTTGGGCTTATCGACGACCTGCACGATGTCATAGCCGGCTACCCAATTCCAAAACTCGGCGGCATCCTTGACCATTGGCGTCGTCATCATCTTGGATTCATTGTGGATCTGCAGGATACCATCGCTCCCCACAAAGTTACGGATACTCTTTCCACCCATTTTATAGACGTGACGGGTGGCAACTGCATCCAAGCTGTGATTCCCCGTGTATTTCGTCCCGTGGGTAATCTTGGTAAGTTGCTCAAGTTCCGACTGCTTATACGTCTTTAAATTGATAACACCGTCGACTGTATTCGTTGCCTTCGTGCGCTGATAATAGTGCGCATCATCAGTCATTGAGGCGTTCAACCGATTCAGCCCCATGAAGACCCCTGCCACCACGAGCGCCAGGCCCAACAGAAGCACTAATCGTTTCGTTAACTTTGTCATGATTCACTCCCCCGTGGAATTGTTGACGTTAACCGTCCTTGATTGTAGATTACCGTAGCCGCTGGATCCGTCAGTACCCAGCTCGCCAGCCTTCGTGGCTGTTGCCAGCTCAACCCAGCTAGCGCTAGTGCCGCCGCATCAGCTGCCGTACTGCGCACGCCTAAAGGATTACGCCCCGGTCGCCACGGCGCCATAAATTCTGCTGTAAGGATCCCTGCGCTGGCCGCGTTCCCACCCAAGGGACCACCGCCCAAGTGGGGAATCCCCAAAGCATGGCCAATCTCATGAATCAACGCCGCCTCCTGCCAATTATTTCGATCCTTAGCTGAGAGACCACTCATGTGCCAATTGGGCGGGAAAAACACCAAGCCCTGACCGTTGTAAGACTGCCTACCTAAGACCCCACGCTGAGTCTCGTTGTCATGGATCACCTCATCGCTTAGCCGCTGACTGTCAACGATGGCAACGATCTTTACTCCCGCGAGGTGATTCCAATAGGCCGCCGCATCGCGCACCATCGCCGTCGTCATAAATTTAGATTTATTGAACAACTGCAGCACACCATCGTTACCCACAATGTTGGGCAGGGGCTTCCCATCCAACTGATAAACATACTTCGTTGCGACAATGTCCAGACTTGTATTACCGTGATACTGGCTACCATGCGTCAACCGGGCCAGCGCCTCTAATTCTGCTTGTGAATAGTGCCCACGGGCAATGGTTCCTCGGTTATCAGTCTTAGTTCGCTGATAGTAGTGCCGGTTTGGACCACCCACGATACGCTGCGTGGTCCAATAACCCAGGAACCCCAAGAAAATAATTCCCAGAATCACAGCCATCCAAATTTCTCCGGAACGATGCATCCGAACACCCCCCTTAGATAGAAAAACCGCCCAAACAAAGAACGTTTTTGGCGGTTTCCTTCACTGTTAGTCCGCTGCGACAGCGGTCTTGTCTTGCGTCAAACTGGTAAAGTAGTCCAGCAACTGCTGCCACTGCTCAAAGACGGCATCCTCGGAGTAACGCTTAGCATTCTCATACGCCGCATCACTATATGCCCGTAGCTGTTCCCGATCACTGAGAAGCTTGATCAGTGCATCCGCCAATTGCTGTGGCTTGCCATTCTCCGTTAAGAGACCCGTCTTGCCGTCCTGGATAATGTCGCTAGGCCCATACTTCACATCATTAGCGACCATCGGTACACCATGAGACTGCGCTTCCAACAACGTCAGCGAGAAGCCTTCTGCTCGACTTGGCAAAACGCCCAACTGGGCACGATCGTAGACAGCTCCAATATCATGCGTGTACCCTTTGAAGCTGACAACATCGGTCAAACCGGCATCGACCACCTGCTGCTTGAACTTCTTCTCAATGTCCCCATTGGCATAACCCCAGAGCTCAAGTCGCGCATCCGGAAATTGCTGATGAACCTGCGCAAAGGCTTCAATCGAATGATTCTGTTGTTTTTCTGGCGCCAATCGTGCCACGTGAACAATCAGATCCTTTTGCCGCTTATCAAACGCCTGCCGCTTGCCAGCAATCTTTTCATCGGTCACATACCCCACTGGAATGGTAAATGCAGGAATCGCCGTCCCAAAGCGGTCAACAATATCTTGCGACTGCTCTGGCGTTGCTGAAATCACGGCATCCCACTTGTCCCAGTTATTCAGCGCATTCGTATAGTTATTATTCAGTGGCGAGTGCAACATGTCACTGGGATCGCTGACGTGGTCGTTGTGTAGGTGAAGCACCTTAAACGCTGGCGTCTGCATGTGAAAGAGTGCCCAGTCACATTCCACCGTTCGGTCACAGATGAAGACGTTGGCTGTCGACTGCGTGTTTAACTCATCATAGAAGAAGCGCGTGAGTTCATTCATCCCACTAAAGACCCAATTACTCTGCCGATAATTCAGTACGCGCCATGAAACACAGGCCTTGCCAGCACGATTGAGGTAGTGGTTCTTTTCAATATGCACCAGACCATCCGGCCCGAAGTACTGTTCCTGAGAAATTTTGCCTTCCCAGTCAAAGAGCTGTTCAAGACACTTGAAGCCGCGAACGTCCCACCACACCATCTTGATGGTGCGGCCATTAACGTCGAAGTATTGGACATTGCTAATCTCTTCACTGTCCTTGCGGAAGTAGATGATCATCATCATCTTCCCCTGGGCAAAGACTTGAAGCTGATTATCCTTCCGCGTCGTCGTAGTATTAGCTGGTAAGGAAAAATCATTCATGGTAAATGATTGGGTTTCCACATCGACACTATTGCAGAAGAATTCAAATAAGTTCACAAAGTTTTTGCGTGCAATGCCTGCCTGCCGCAGGATATTTGTGAGCTCCATCGAGAAGACACGAGTCACAATCTTAGCCGGAACCTGATGCTTGTCAAATAGCCGTAACCGGTTGATTTCGGCTTGCTCAATCCCTGATTTTGAATATTGCATGTTGTCATTTAAAAAATAATACATTCCCAGACCTTCCTTTCTCAAGCCGCTACGTTAGGCTTTGAGCTCCTTCTGCCAACGATTCCAGACCTTCCGACGTGTCCACTGTGTGTGCGACTTGGTATAAGCAGCATCACTAAACGCCGTTAATTTGGCCGTATCCGTGAACAAGCCCACAATTTTTTCGGCCATCTGTAAGTTCTGACCTGGATCAATCAAATAGCCATCTTGACCATCCGTAATGAGTTCCGCGGGGCCATAATTAAACTTGTAGCTGACAGCAGGAATCCCGTGCATCAGCGCTTCCATCATGGCCAGTGGCCCACCATCAGCTAGCGACATATTCGTCAAGACCTGATAATGGTCATATTGCGCAACCAAGCTGGCATCGTAATCCTTAAAGAAGACACTGCCCGTCAACCTAAGTTCATCCGTGAGCTTCTTCATATCCGAAACATACTGGGGATCTCCATAGCCAAAGAGCGTGAACGTGGCGTCCGGCACACGATCCTTGACGAGAGCAAACATCCGTAGCTGTTGATCAATCTGCTTATCTTGACTAATCCGACCAACATACAGCAAGCTGTGTGGTATCCGCTGCGCTGGTGCCACCTTCTCCGTCGCTTCTTTCGACAACGGTAGCGTCGCCACAGCCGGCATAGAGAAGACATGTGCTTTAGGAAAACGCGTTGTCAGATGCTCAGCCTGCTGAGCGGTCGCTGTGATAAAACCATCAAAGTGACCAAAGTGTTCAAACGCTGGCGCTAAGAAGCCATCCAGGTCAGCGTGCACTGGATCATTGGGATTGACTGCGTGGTTGATAGGAATGTAGAGATACTTCCGGGAGGCATCATTTAAGGCCAACAATGGTTTGACCCCAGTACCTGGACGGTCAACGATAAAGGTCGTTGTCTCGCTATCCTGATTGCTCAATTCGTTCAAGAAGAAATTGAATAAATCATCCGTATTCTGGAAGAACCGGTCCCCCTCACCGTGATAATCCTTCAAGATTATCCGTGAAGGAAGCGGCTTGCCCTCGGTATCTTGGGCGTAGTACTCCTCCAGCGCCGTTTGGCCAGCCGGTGTGTAGTACCGTTGTAAGATCAATTGGCCATTCTGACCAAAGTACTGGGTCGCTGACTTAAATCCGCGCCAATCCCAGAGATCAGTCCCGATTCGATTGCCCTGTGGGTCAAAGAATTCTTGGTAGAACACCCGGCCAACCGTGCCAGGGATGAACCCAACATTACCTACCAACCGGTCGCCGTCAGCTACCCCGCTAAAGTTAGCGCCCACGGTAACCTCATACTCAACTGGTATGTGAATATTATCCGTCGTCATGACCTTGACGTCCGTATAGTCCGTAACCCCTTGAAAGTAATCGAACATATTCACGACTTGATCATCGGTTATCCCAAAATCACCAATCGTCCGATGAAGTAGCCGATCATAAATCTTCGTGACAATCTTCGCAGGCGCCTTGTAGTGGTTAAACAACTTGACCCGATTCATCGCCGTATGTTCAACACTCGAATTTTTTTGCAGAATATACTCATTGACAAAGTAATACACAGCGCAACACTCCCATTCGTTTTGAATAATGGTTCCCGTATTCCTGATGTATGCGGTCTCATCTAAATACAACCGCCACGCATCGACATATTCAATTATACCTAATTTCTTTTATAATTAAAACCAATTGCTATCTGACACAAAAAATTATTTTGGCTGACTGTTCAAAGATTGAACCAGTTTTTCCCACTTTTCCATCGTCTTCGTCGGCGAATACGCCTGGACTAAGCGCTGGGCGTTCCCCATGAAGGTCAGCTGTAATTCCCTGTTAGATAGGTATTCTCGCATCTTTTCAACGAGCTGTTCCTGGTCATTTGCCGGAACTAAAAAGCCATTCTCCCCATCGTGAATCATTTCGTTTGGTCCATAACGAATGTCATAACCAATCACGGGGATGCCATAGCTCAATTCTTCAACGGTCGACAGGGAAAAGCCCTCCTCAACGCTGGTCATCAAGGCTAACGAAGCTTGGCGATACTCGTCCGTCAGGTCTTTTTGGAACCCCCTGAGAAAAACATAGTCGCCTAAACTGTGTTCATTAATATACTTTTGTAGCTCGTTTTTAATTTTATTCCCAAATCCTAACAAATGTAACTGAATGTCCGGAAATTCCGGAATTAACTCTTCAACCGCTCTAACCTGATGCATGAGCTGCTTCTCCGGTGAGTAGCGGGCTACACTAATAATCCGATGCGGGTCTCGGCGCATCACATCAACCGGCTGAGCCGTCGCATACCCGACTGGGATCGTTGTAATCGGTGGTAGATTACTGAAGCGTGCCAGTAGATCCGTTCGTTGCTGTTCAGTCGACACCACAATCCCGTTAAACCGGGCTGGATGTGCCAGAATATAATCGTAAATACCACGCTTGAGCGCCCCCGTCACAATATCTTGACCGGCCCGAACATGGGTACTGTGAAAGACCGGACAAATCTTAATTTCTGGGCGCGTCCGATCCAGTGCCGGCGCCATCTTCCCATTTCGATCGGAGAAGAAAATATCACCAGCCTGCGCCAACTCATTGACGAAGAACGTTTGCAGTTCCGTTTCATCATTAAAATAGTAATCTCGCTGGCCATAGTTCTTTAGTGTCACCGACCGCAACAGAGACTTCCCATCCACCGGCTTACACTGCTTAATGATTTTGATTTGTTGATCCGGGCTGTAGTAGAGTTCCGTGTTAACTTGATTATTCTCAGCAAGCAGGCTCGTCCGGCTCAGGAACCCCCGACTGTCATAAACATCCCGCCGAATCTTGTTGTGATCACGATCAAAGTAATTAATGTAATCAACTTGGCTATAATCCTTATCCAAGAAATGCGCGTACATCAAAAACAGCCCATCCTCATTGTCCACCCGGACGTCATTTGTATCCGGAACGTCCCGCAAGCGATAATGACAGGTCATTTGCCAATAATGGCGCCAATCAAAATGCCCCACATCTCGATACTGGCGACTCTCTTGAAAGTAATCATACATGGAGAAGCCGACACCCTGGAAACCAAACTTCTTCAAATGTTCATGTAACCGTGACCCATACGCCAAATACACCAAGGTTGCCGGCATACCAGCCTTTTGAAACAGCTTCATCCGGTTAAACTGGGCTTTTTCAATCCCGGTTACCGCCGACCCCAAATTCATATCCACAAAATAATTCACGACACCCTCACCTCTTTACGCAAACGTTTCATTCAAACACGTTGTAACCGTCCGTTTAAATGAAAGCACTTGCAATTCTATGATTATAACTTAAGCCAAATTCAACTGGCAAGCAACTAATCCACCTCAAAAAGCTAACATCCATCGGGGAAGTAAAGCGGACTTACAAACGAAAAAGCCCCGCACCATCAGTTTTCACTGCGGTTCGGGACCTATTAGCTATCTAATGTTATTATCATAAATCTCATGCTGAATCACCCGCGCCATATCGCTCGGCAACGGCGCGTAACACGTCACCCACCGCTGCACGAATGGTTCGTAGAAAGACAATCGCGCACAGTGCAGTGCTTGGCGGTGAATCCACGGATTCGTAGTCGTACCGTACAACCAATCCCCCAGCAAGGGGTGGCCGATTGACTCGCAATGCACGCGAATCTGGTGGGTCCGACCCGTGTGGAGCCTGACCGCCAACAGGCTAGCCGTCTGCGACTGCGCAACCACCCGGAGTTCCGTTTTAGCTTGCCGTCCATCTGGCCGAACCGCTCGCTTGATAAACGACCCCGTCGCGCGGCCAATCGGGGCCGTCACCAGCTGATGACGCGGTGCCACAACGCCCGCAGCCACCGCCACGTAGCGTTTATCCAACTGGTGTAGCTTCAATTGTTTGTCAAGAATCGAGTGGGCAAAGTGATGTTTGGCAAAGATGACGGCGCCACTGGTCTCACGATCCAGTCGCGTCACAATGTGGGTCACCGTGCTATCGGCCTTAATTGCCGTCAGGTGCCCTTTGACGCGATTGGCCAACGTATCATCAGGATAGAGGTGCGATGGCACAGACGCCATTCCAGCTGGCTTATTCACCACTAAAAAGTGGGGGTCCTCATAGAGAATCTCCAGGGGGGCAAATGACGTTGAAACGTGGTCGTTTGCCTGCTCTGGTGGCAGTTGTAGTCCCACGGTCTGACCGGGATTAGCCATCGCAATGACGCGAACCTCTACCCCATCCAAAGTGACAATTCCACCATGAAATTTCACTTTCTTCAGGAAGGTCCGCGTCACCCCGTGGTCCATTAAGACCGTCCGCACGTGAATTGGGCTGGTTCCCGTCACGCGCCAGGCAAAGGCCGTCATCCGTTGTCCCTCCCAATAAAGGAGGACTCAACGCGCTGCCAGAAGTGCGTATGCCGATACTCCGCAAAGGAAATCCGTTGCTGTGCAATCTGGTAGGTGATGGCCTTGATTGGCCGCCCTTCAATGCTCAGCTGGTCACACATCAAAACATTATTAGCCGAGCTGGCTGGTTCCACGCGAATCCACTCATCGGCCGGCAAAATCAGTGGTGACCCCAACGTTCTGAAGACGAGGTTATTGATTGAGGCAATTTCCGCCATCTGAATCGCGTTGAATTGTGGACTCAACACGGCACCACCAACGGCCTTATTGTAGGCCGTCGAGCCAGTCGGCGTCGAGATACACAGGCCATCCCCTCGAAAACTTTCGAAGAACTCGCCCTTGATATAGACGTCGGCCACCATGGCTCCAGAGACCTTCTTAATCGTCGATTCGTTTAACGCTAAGGCCTTGTCGGGATGCGTGCCATCCGCATACTCCACCTTAATCGTGAGCAACGGGTAGCTGACACTCTGACCGTTGTCTTCGACCAGACTATCGATCAGCTCCTGAACCTCATAATCACGCCAATCGGTATAGAAGCCCAAGTGCCCCGTATGAATCCCCACGAAACGTACTCTATCCAACCGATCACTGTAGTGGTGAAACGCCGATAACAACGTTCCATCGCCCCCTACCGTGATGACGATGTCTGGATCGAGACTATCTAGCTCGATTCCAGCCGCCGTAAGTCCTTTTTTTAAAGCCGTCGCGACCTTCACTGAGGCCTGGCCGTTATTGCCATAAATGGAAACCTTCATTGCGTCAATCTTCCTTACTGTGAGGTGCGTCCGGAGAATCCCCACCAGCACCGTTTTGCGGTGTATAGTGTTGGGCCTCCTGAATCTCTTCTCGAATTTCGGACATTTCCGTGTCCAGCTTGAAAGCGGCCTCCGCCGCTCGCTGGAGTCGTGCGCTCAGCTCTGTCGGGAAGTCACCTTGGTACTTATAATTCAATGAATGCTCAATCGTTGCCCAGAAATTCATAGCCAGTGTCCGCACCTGAATCTCTGCTAAAATCTTCTTTTCCCCCGTGACCAACTGAACCGGATACTCGATCACAATGTGATAAGACCGGTAGCCACTGGGCTTTTCGTTATGGATGTAATCACGTTCCTCAAGAATCGTAAGGTCCGTCCGCTGCCGTAGCAGGTCAACCACTTGGTAGATATCCTCAACAAATTGGCACATGATGCGTAGTCCCGCAATGTCTTGCATATCTTGTTCCAAACGTTCCTCGGCCACATGCCGCCGGGTCATCTTTTCCACGATACTAGGTACCGGTTTGACCCGTCCGGTAACAAACTCAATGGGCGGCCGCTGATTGCGATTCTCAAATTGCTTTCGGATACCGCGGAGCTTGACTTTCAGCTCGCTCACGGCCTGTTGATAGGGCAATAAAAATTGATCCCAATTTGCTATCATGACGACTATCCCCCAACCTTTAATACACAGCTTACCTTTGAATTTTACCATAATTCAGCCGGAACCGAGACTAATTACTCGGTATCCTCCCGTTAAATTTCAAAGTTCTTGCCAGTTTTGATTTCACGAGGCGTTTAGCTTTACCTCCAGCCAAAAATGTTGCATGATTAGGTTGCGTTTTAAACGGACGGGATTCACCTCAAACAAACGTTTGGATTGCTATTTTTTGAAAATTTGCTAAAGTAGTGCTATTGTTACTTTTTGTTTGGTGACCCTTGCTGGTTGCCAAGCAGGATAGATATTAGGAGGAAGCAATGTGTTAGAAGTCTATTTGTTCGTCAACCCCCTGGGCGCACGTTGCATGCGTTCAGAACAGAATATTATGCGGTTGGCCGACCATTTAAATAGCAAGGTGTCGTTTCAATTCGTCCCACTGCTAAATCAACAAATCATTGAACAGGCCTTGCCTGAACGGCCCACGTTGGCCCAACGTAACGCCTACTTCAACGTTTACTATCAGGCTATTTTAGCCTATAAAGCAGCCCTTTTCCAGGGCAAACGTAAGGGACGGAAATTCCTACTCGACATGCAAACGGCCGTTGTCAACGACCACCAAAAGTTCTCACAGAACTTGGCAGTGGAAGTGGCGAAAGACTGTCGCTTAGACCTCGACATGTTCACGGAAGACTGCGACTCCGACTTGGCAAAACAAGCCTTTAAGACGGATCAAAAGCTCGCAGCCGAAATGAAGATCCAACAGTCTTCATCTGCAGTTATCTTCAATTGTGACGTTTCCGAATGCGGATTACTCTTAAACGATGTGACTTACGACTCCCTGTGTGACGTCTGCGAGAGCCAGGGTGTTGCTACGCGAGAAATGTTAATGACTGAACCTAATTACCCCAAAAATGACCAAGCTAATTCAGCATCATTGGGTGCTTTTCCACCGCATCTGCGGGTGTTATAAATCGTTTTACAGCAAGGTCCACGTGCGTTTACGTGGGCCTTTTTGTATGGATTACGGTGGCCCTAAAAAAGTGGTCCAATATTCCCCCGTTGCCCCACCCAATATGGTATGATTGACCCAACTATTTTGGATTTTTAAAGGGGAACGCTTATGACAACTGCCATCGTCACCGATACTGCTTCCTACCTCACCGCCGACCAGATTGCACAAAATCCGATCACGGTGTTGCCCATCACCGTAATCCTCGGTGGACAGCAGTATCCCGAGTCAGAATTAAGCTCACAAACTTTTTACGATTATTTAAAAACCGATAACGAACTGCCAACGACTGCGCAAGTCTCTTTGGGACAGATCGAGGATGCTTACGATGAGCTGGCTAGTCAGGGCGTCGATGAGATCATCTCAATTCACCTTTCCAGTGGCATCACGTCATTTCTTAGCAATCTGAAGATGTTCTGTCAGACTTACACCAAGGCTAAGATCTACCCGGTGGATTCCCTGGTTGCCAGTGCCGGTGAGGCCAATCTGTGCTTGCTGGCAGGTAAGTTGATTAAGGCTGGTCAGACTGCCGAGCAGATTATTCCCCAGCTGAACGCCCTCCGCGATACGCAACAGGTCTACTTCGCCGTGGACAACCTGAGTCATTTGGCACGGACCGGACGATTGAGTAATCGCTCAGCGATGATCGGTAACCTCCTCAACATCAAGCCACTGCTAACCTTCGATGACGCGGGTAAGATCATTGCCATCGACAAAGAGCGGACGATGCGCAAGGCCTTTGGCTTCATTACTGCCCACCTGACCGCGCGCCTGCAGGAGATCGATTACCCACTCCACGCAACGGTCATCGATGCCAATAATGAAGAGACCGCACGCCGATGGCAGCAAGCCCTTCATGAACAGTTCCCACAGGTTCGTGTCTCCCGGAGTGCGCTAGGCCCCGCCATCAGCGTGCACACTGGCGAGAAGACAATGGGCGTGCTGTGGCAACGCGATTGGCAATCAATTTAACTTTAGCTCGTACAATTAACCTAAAAACTGGTATCATCACTGCCAAATACGCAGTGATAATACCAGTTTTTTATTGCCAGCCGTTCATGCCGGTCACGCAACGTTACTGTGCTTTACTTCTTCAACTCACGCGCTAACTTACTGAATTCAGCCAGTCGGTCGTCGAAGGTCTTAAATGCCGTTTCCAAATAATCTGGCTTGGTCATGTTGACCCCTGCCTTTTGCATCACTTCAATTGGTAAAGCGGAGCTCCCAGACTTCAAGTAGTTCAGGTAGGCATCACGCTTAGCGACATCCCCACTCAGGACGCGTTGGGCCAATGTGGTTGCGGCCGCAAATCCAGTGGAATACTGATAAACGTAGTAGTCATAATAGAAGTGTGGGATTCGCGTCCATTCGTCCGCAATCTGGGGATCAGAGATGACCCCATCGCCATAGTAGCGCTGGTTCAGGTCACCGTAGAACTTACTCATGAAGTCCGCGGTCAACGTCTCACCGGCTGCTGCTTGTTGGTGAATGTAATCTTCAAATTCAGCAAACTGGGTTTGACGGTAGACCGTTCCCTTGAAGCCATCCAGGTAATGATTCAGAACGTAGGCTCTAACTTGTGGGTCCGTCTGCGTCTTTAATAGGTAATCCGTTAGAAGATTTTCGTTAGTCGTTGATGCAATTTCCGCCACAAAGATCGAGTAATCCCCGTATTGGTAAGGTTGATTGGTCCGGGTATAGTGGCTGTGCATGCTATGACCCATTTCGTGAACCAATGTGAACAGACTTTCCAGGCTATCCTGCCAGTTCAGGAGGATGTAAGGCTTGGTGTCATACATCCCACCGGAATAAGCGCCAGTCCGCTTACCCTTGTTTTCAACCACATCAATTGCACGGCCATCAAACATCTTCTGCACGTTGGCCACGTAATCTGGGCCCAGCACACTGAGGGCCTTGAGCGCTTCCTGCTGAGCCTCTGGATAGGTATACGACAGGCTGGGTTCCCCCGTAATCGGCGTATACAGGTCATACATGTGGAGTTCGGGCAACCCGAGAATCTCTTTACGCAGGTTCACGTACTGATGCAGGGAATCCAAGTGGTCATTGACCGTCTTGACCAGCGTATCATAAACGACAGCAGGCACGTTATTACTGCTCATTGCAGCCTCACGAGCGCTCCCGTAATGCCGGACCTCAGCACTGAAATTATGCGTTTTAACCTCGCTGGACAACGTGCTGGCAAATGTATGCCGGAATTGTTGATAAACGCTGTACAGGGCTTTAAAGGCTTGTTCACGGACCTTTGGTTGAGTTGATTGCAGTAAGACGCCGTATAAGCCTTCGGAAAGCTGAACGTCATTGCCCGCTTCGTCCTGAACTACGGGGAACTTCAAGTCGGCGTCGCTCAAGACACTGTAGGTCTTGGCGGAAGCCCCGAAAATATCACTGGCACCGGCCAGCAGCTTTTCCTCAGTCGCAGACAACGTGTGATCGCGTTGTTTCCCTAAGACATCGAAGAAGTGTTGATATTCAGTTAAGCGTGGTTCCGCGTCAATCAACGCTTGCAAGACGACCTGTGGCAAAGCAAGTACTTCTGGTTCGTACCAGGAGGTTGCCGCAGCCACCGTTGCAACTAAGCTTTCGGCTTGGCCAGATAAAGCTTGGGCATTGGCATCGCTGGTGTCTTGATCGTTTTTAAGGGAGGCATACACGTACACCTTTTCCAGCTGACGGTTAAGGTCAAAAATGGCGGCGGTTACTTCATAAAGGTCGCCCGCACTTTCTGCGAGTTGGCCTTGCTTGGTCGCCACCTGTTTGGCTTGCGCCTTAATTGCGGCAACGGCCTGCTTAAAGGCCGCGTCATCGGCATAAATCGGGGTCAGATCCCAGGTCAAAGCCTCGGGAACTGCCGCGCGTTCGGGAATTTGTTTCATTTTCCTAATCCTCCTTTAATTTTTGCATAACAATAGTTTACCACTTTTGGTGTGGGAGTTGGGGACTGCGTCTCTATTTATTCTCATCGTTCTCTAACATTTTTCGTTTCACCGACCCACTTCGGTCGTCGACAAATCTGCCAGTTTTCACCAATCGGTCGCAAATAGCCCAGCGTCACCAAATCCGCTAGCAAGCTATATTGTGCTTTATGTAGCGCTTCATCCGCCGAAAACCAAACCGCCCGCTGGTGGCCGCCAACCGTTTTAAAACTTTTTATCGCGAGCGAATCTATCGTGGTCCCCGTGATTCGCAATACCGGCAACGCAAACAGTTGGGCCATGACCAACGCACGCCACAGTAACAATCCCTGCCCGAAAACTGGTAGCGTAACCGTTGTGGTCATCAAGAAGTTGGGCACATCCAATACATGATGTCCCGTGGCATAAAGGACCTCCTGAATTGCTAACACTGCAGGCCGCTTCGTATGCAAATCACGAGCCAATCGAGAACGCCACTTAGGATAGTCTAGGATCAACTTGGGAAGTGGTACCTGATTACCGGCAATCAATTCGTCAATATTTAGCAACCAGGTTGTCCGACAATGATAGTTGCCGAGCGCATCTTGATAGAGATGATGGTTGATCCGCATGCGCTGGCGTTGGACATCCCAAAATAAGAGGCATAGGCCCCACCCGCGTAGCCAAGTGGCGAATCGCTCAATCAGCGACCACCCTAACTTTTGCTTACTGTAGCGACTCCCCAGAACCCAAAAAGGATAAACATTCAGTTTTTGATACCCCCTGGTTCGCCAAGCAACCTGTCTTGTCATGATCGGACTGCATTGAAACTCGATAGCAACCGGTCGTTGCCCCCTTCGTTCCACCCAACAGTCCGCACGTTGTTGGATATCCGGTAAGATCCGTTCCAAGGATACCGTTCCCCACGAGTCAAAGAATGCCATTAACTGTCGTTTGCCCATCAAATGTTGTTGGGTCTCACCTTCACCTAGAATTGTGCAGGCTGCCCTGGGTCGATGGGCAAAGTACGGCTGGACCCGCGTCCCATGATGTAAGGTCACACGTTGTCGGCAAGCAGGACAGCAATAGTCTTGCAGCCGCTTCGCATACGCCGCATCAATCAACTTCCCCTTCAGTAAAGCAATCAACATGGTCGCCGTCCCCCCTTTACTCTCTAACTCCGTAAAAAGGACCGCAATATATTTTATTTCTGCAATTTATTTCAAAAAAAGAATCCGTGTGAACAAACACCGGTGTCATCACCACTGTCTGTCCCCACGGACCCCACAAGTCTAATCTTTAGTTTCAGTCGGGAAGTGGGCAATCACTTGGTAGATTGGCCCCTTCGCTGAGAATTTTTGTTCGTATTCCGTCTGAATATCTTCCACGTCATCCGTAGCGGCGTGGAGATCGAGCCAGACCCCATCGAAGACCAAGCCAAAGTTGTTCAAACTCCCTAAGGAATATTCGAACAGGCCCCGGTTATCGGTCTTAAATTGAATCGAGCCTTCAGGCTGTAAAACATCGGCGTAGTGCGCCAGAAAGACTGGCGACGTCAACCGCCGCTTAGCATGCCGCGACTTAGGCCACGGATCGGAAAAGTTCAGGTACAAGCCGGCAATTTCGCCCGCCGCAAAGAACGTGTTGACTGCTTCGCCATCCGTGTGAACCAATTGAATGTTAGTCAGTTCACTGGCGACGACCTTCTTCAAAGCCGCTGCAATCACGGAGAACTGAATTTCGATCCCAATGAAGTTTCGGTCGGGATGGGCCTTCGCCATTTCAACGATGAACTGCCCCTTCCCCGTTCCAATCTCAACATACAACGGTTGGTCCTTAGGGAAACGGCTCTGCCACTCACCCTTCAGTGGTTCTGGTTCCTCAACGAGTCGTTCAGTGTGTTCGGCCACATAATCCTTGGCCCACGGTTTATTTCGCACGCGCAATGTCCAATTCCTCCTTCAATCACAACGGCGGGCGCAAGGTCCTTCCCCGCTCCCGCCGACGCTTAGTCCGTCACTGACTCTCTCGTCAGCTTTTCTAATAAAATTAAATGTTGATTCATAATTTGAAAACGCTGTTGGTGGTAACTGTCGGCAATCACCGTTAAACAGTGAATCCGCGCATACCAGTTGACCCGCGCCGTTAAATCCGTCGTGATCTTCTCGCCGTAGTCCTGTAACCACCGTTGCCACTCTTCCAGTGGCACGTATTCACAGAGCAAGGCGCCGAGATCATAAGCGGGATCGGCAAACGTTGCCGCGTCCCAGTCGACCAGGTACAGCCGTCGCCGATCAGACAACAGCCAATTTTTATGGTTTAAATCACCATGACATACTTCGTAATGCGTCTTGGGCAGTTGTGGTTGCTCAGCTTGTAACGCAGCAAACGCCGATTGAATCAGCGGATGGCGCCGTAAGTCAGCAGCTAGGGCTGGCTGTAAGCGAGTCAACAACTGGGCGGGCGTGGTAAATCGTCCGCCGACTTTTAATAACATATCATGAAGCAGGTGAGAATGATGGACCCGATGCAGAAGCCGAGCGACCCGCTGTTCGCGCATTTCTTCGCGATGCAACGTGCGACCGTTCAGCCATTCCTGAGCCGTCATGACATCCCCACTGGCAAGCCGCTTTGTCCACACCAACCGGGGTGTGATGCCCTCCATCGAGAGCGCGGCAAGAAACGGTGACGCATTTTGTTTTAAGAACACTTTTTGTGAAGCCTTCGTCCCCATATACGCTGTACCGGTATTCCCGCCCAGCGGATACAGACTCCAGCCGTCACTGATATCCAGTGCCATGGTCACCCCTCCTCGATTTGTCAGCTATTATTAATTTTATGGGGAAATCGGAGCCACGTCAAGCCCTATTTTCAATCGACCGAGCTAACCGCTGCGGTGTATAGATCCTAGCGAGGTACCAGACCTCAACGACCTCGACCAGCAACGTTATCCCAGCCGTCATCAGGTGTGGATTGGCTACCACGACCACGAGCCACAGAAGCAAAGCGGCCACGCTCAGAATCAACGTAATCAGCGTCACGAAGCTCTTCAAGCGCTGTGCCGGTAGGATTGGATAGACGTGGGTAAAGACGATATCCTCGTATTGCTGGAAGAATGGGAGCAGTTGAAACCCAATCAGGTAGATGAACAGGGCCGCCAGAATCACCGGCAACCACTCACCCCGGACAAAGTACAACAGCAGCATACCGATCACCGTTAACCGAACGACCAGTCCACTGAACTCACTGCCCCGCACCATACCACGACTGTAGAGGTAGAGATAGAACTTATCGTGTCGTGGCTTGATCAGTTTGAATAGGCCATCGAGATAACGCCGGCGTTTAATCGTGCCGGCCAGCATAGGTACTTCGGTAAACATGTTGAAGAAACGATAAATGCCCAGCATCCGATTATCTTCAATTTTAATCTGTTCACGCCAACGAATCTGTTGTTTTTGCCAGTGCTGTGCGTACCAGACGGCCACGGCGATATCGAGGATCAAGGCTAAGCCAACGGCCACCAAGGGTAGCATCCACAACCCCGCTGCCAAGACAACAATACTCAGCAGCCACTTGAACTCCCAACGATTCATCCGCGTCTGCCCCGTGACTTGGTAGGCACTCGCCAAATCAAGCCGGAGCAACGCATCCTTTAAGATGATCTGCGCCAAGCCTAATTCAACGAGGCTCAGTACCGGCCAAGCCATGGTCACACTCATAAATGGTGCCAATAGGAAGACGGCAATCACCTGGGTAGCCTGTGCCAAACCTTGGCTGTACCGCCGAGCGGCCACCAAGTAAGCGTGCATCGCCCGTTCCTTTGGCAACAGGAAGACCCGATCGGCATCTTCAATCAGCGTTGCAAACCGCCCAATCTGTGCCACAATTACCAACACCAGCAGCGCCACAACAGGTGCCCACCAGTAGCCGGTCTTCAGCGTCTTTAACATATTTGAATAACCGTATCCCAAGCCCCCCATTAAGAAGAGCAGGGCAAAGACAAAGAAATCATTGAACACGAGCCGCAAATACTTCGCCATTTCCCGGAGATGGCGCTGCAGCCGTGTCTTGAATAAACCGGTCATGCGCGGTCGACCTTCGTCATGGACAGGTAAATATCATTCAGCGATTCCCCCGCTTCGGGAAGAGCGGCTTGTAACTCACTGAGGGTCCCTTCAGTCTTAACCTGACCATCATGCAGTAGAACGAAGCGGTCACAGTAACGTTGCGCCGTGTCCAGCACGTGGGTCGACATCAGAATGCTAGCACCCTTCTTCTTGCGATCCTCGATCAGATTCAGCAGATCGTTAACGGCCAATGGATCTAGCCCCAGGAAGGGTTCGTCAATGATAAACAGTTTGGCCTGTGTCAAGAAGGCACAGACGATCATGACCTTTTGTTTCATCCCCTTGGAGAAGTTTGCGGGGAACCAATCCAGCTTATTATCCAGCCGGAAGGTCTTCAATAACTCATGAGCCGTCGTCCAAGCTTGATCATGGTCCAAATCGTAGGCCATCATGGTCACTTCCAGATGTTCCCGCAATGTCAATTCTTGATACAGCACGGGCGTTTCAGGGATGTAAGCAATCTGTTGCTTATACGCCTGACTATCCTGATCGATGGTCACGCCGTTAAGCGTAATCGTTCCCTTATGGGGTGTTAATAACCCAATAACATGATTGATCGTCGTTGATTTACCGGCACCATTCAGCCCGATCAAACCAACCAATTCGCCGTCCTTAACGTCAAAACTAATGTCCTTTAAGACGGGAATCTGGGAGTACCCTCCCACAACGTGGCTAACTTCTAAAGCCATAAACATTCCCTCATTTCTTGACCACCCTGCTGTTAACTGGGCGGTCTTTAATTTTTTCTAAATTTAACAAGCTCAAATTCCACCACCGTGTTTTAAACTATAGCGATTCAGCCCGCAGATAATTGGCAGAATCATTGCGAGAGTATTGACTGAATTGCTCTATCAGCGAATGTAACGAGAACTCAAGCCGCTATCTTAGCCGTAGACGGTCAGGGACGGCGCCAGCCGTGATTGTGGTGTTAATTGGCGTTTTTCTGCCAATTTACAGCACGGGACGCGTTTGAAAACTCGATGATTTTACGAGGTTTCAAACCGAGCTGGAAGCCCGGTTTTCGGCTGCAAGCGGTCCCCACAGCAGGCAGAGTCCCTGACAGTCGCAGGCGACCAGCATACGCACGCTGATAATTCGAGGCAAGACTCGGTGATAACTCAGCTATTATACCATAGCGTAGACTGTGAACGAACGGTGGAGATGAATCCGCCCCTAACGATGGTGTATAATAGACGAAATCAACCCGAAAGAAGGAGATTTCATGGATAAAATGACACTCGAACCGCACTATGATGACGATTGTATTTTTTGCAAAATCTTAAAGGGAGACATCCCGAGCTACACCGTTTACGAAGATAATATCGTGAAGGCTTTCCTAGACATTTCACAAGGGACTCCCGGCCACACACTGGTCATTCCGAAGACCCACGTCAAGGACATCTTCGCCTACGACAGTGATCTCGCAGCAGCCGTCTTCTCCCGGATTCCGCGAATCGCCCGTGCCGTTCAGGCGTCAGATTCCGCCATTACTGGGATGAACATCGTCAATAACAATGGTAAGGTGGCCTATCAATCCGTGTTCCATTCCCACTTTCACCTAGTTCCCCGCTACACCGACGATGATGATTTCCAAATGATCTTTAAGGATAACTCCGGCAACTACACACCAGACGACTACGCCGCTATTCAAGCTAAGATCAAAGCACACGTGGAGGATTAATCATGGGATTTGGTAAATTTCTAACGGGCGTTACCCTGGCAACCGGCGTTGGTTTGGCAGCCTACTTTACGTTGACCAAGCAAGACCCACGTGTCTGGGCCAAGCAACTCGGTGACCAAATCAAAGACACTGTTGACAAGGTTGATGACGTCAAAACGGCTAAAGATAACGTGACGACAAAGGTGGCCGCCCTTGACGCCGCCGTCACCGCTGCCACCCCTGCCATCGAAGACATCCAAAGCGACGTTGAAAAGTTTGCGTTTAAAATTGGCCCCCGCGTGGAAGAAATTCAGGACACCGTCTCACGCTGGGATAAGCTCTAAATTTGAACTTTTTGTAAAGCTTCGCGTACCTTTTTAGGTTTCGCTATATTTGTGTTATGATATCCAAGTATGGTGTTTACACCAATTTTGATGAATGGATGTGTTGAGTAATATGAAGAAATGGTTTATCGCCCTTGCTGGCTTGTTACTGACTGTAACGCTTGCTGGTTGTGGGAACCAAACCGTTGCAACCACTAGCGGTGGCAAGATCACCGAAAGTGCTTACTACAGCAGTTTGAAGGGAACTTCATCTGGTAAGCAAGTTCTGCAACAAATGATCCTGAACAAGGTCTTGGAAAAGCAATACGGTAGCAAGGTCAAGAAGTCCGCTGTTACTAAGCAATTCAATACCTACAAAGCCCAATACGGGTCATCATTCAAGAGCGTTCTTGCACAAAGTGGGATGACGGAATCCAGCTTAAAGACTGAAATCCGTTCTAACTTACTGTTGAAGGAAGCCGTTAAGGACAACGTAACGGTTACTGATGCGCAATACAAGAAGCAATTCAAGAGCTACGAACCAGAAGTTACTGTTGCCCACATCTTAGTATCCAAGAAGTCTACTGCTAACACTGTTATCAACGACTTGAAGGACACCAAGAAGAGCGACATGACGAGTGAATTCACGAAGTTAGCTAAGAAGTACTCTACTGATACAGCTACCAAGAACAAGGGTGGTAAGTTGAGTGCCTTCGATAGCACGGATACTTCTCTGGACTCAACCTTCAAGAAGGCTGCCTTCAAGCTGAAGACTGGTGAATACACCGCTACGCCTGTTAAGACGCAATACGGTTACCACGTCATCTTAATGTTGAAGAACCCTGGTAAGGGTACTATGAACCAACACAAGGCTGAACTTAAGAAGCAAATCATTGACAACGACATGAACGATTCTACTGTTCTGCACAACGTGGTTGCCAAGGTCTTGAAGAAGGGTGACGTTTCCATCAAGGATAACGATTTGAAGAACATCTTGTCTGATTACTTATCATCAAGCAAGTCTTCAAAGACGACTTCATCCGCAACTAAGTAATTTCTGAATTAAACGAATCCCCGGTACACCGATTTCCGTCGGCTTACCGGGGATTTTTTTTGTCGTCTTTGCCCTTCGCCTTGCCGGGCGGTGAAAATAAACCGGAACGCGGTGGGCGACAGACAAATTACGCCCTGTCGCCTGCGGCAGCCAGGGTTCCGTCTGCTGTGGGGACCGTCTCCAGCCAAAGAACGGGCTTCCGACTTGGTTTGAAACCTCGCTCAAGACCGCGAGTTTCCAAACACATCCCATGGTGTAAGGACGGCCCCACCGTCCTTACACCATTTTCACGGCTGACTCCACCCCAGCTGCCTCCGGCTACGCTGCAATTATATTTCAACCGCGCTACCTCGCCACAAATAATTGCGACACATACTTCAAAGATTCATCATGCTTACCTCTCATACAACGAAAAAAGTCGTCCCCTGCTTCTTTTCACACCATTCGTAATCAACCAAATAGATCCCCCTTAAAGACGCCATCATTTGAAACAAAAACCACGTCCAAAATTAACTGGCGTGGTTTTCTATTCTATTCAGATGTTATCGAAAAATTTTGAGACCCGTCTGGCTTAAATTTTACGTTCTAATCCTGCTTCTTTTCTGGTGCATCCGTCGTTGGCCGGTAGAAGCGACGGCCGTCTAAAGCGAAGACTCGTTCCGAGAATTCTCCCGGTTCCGTGTGGTCCACGACCGTATCCAACATCATGATGGAGGCGTCCAATTCGTCCAGTTGGTGGAGCACATCGGCTTCACGCAGAGCTGGGCGCACGGGGGAACCGTATTCCAGTAAGCCATGGTGACTCAAGATCATGTGCCGCAACAGCAAGACATCCTCAGCCTGTGGGTCCAATTTGAGTGGATCACAAGCCCGAACCAATTCACCATCGATCAAGACAATGTGACCAATCAGGTTACCGGCCAAAGTATAGGTCGTTGACTGTGGTCCGGACAGCTCAATCGTCTTGCCCAAGTCGTGCAGAATCGCCCCGGCAAAGAGCAGTGGCGCATTTAAATCCGGATACTGTTTAACCACTGAATGGGCTAATTTCAGAATTGAAATCGTGTGGAAAGCCAGCCCCCCCTTGAATGCATGGTGATTACTCTTGGCCGCTGGGAACGTGAAGAATTGATCCTGGTATTCACCTAAAAGCTTGCGCACCAGCCGATTCCAAGTTGGCTGAGTAATTTCAAAAATCGTTTGGTTGATATAGTCTTCCATGGCTGCCCGGTCCATTGGCGCCTGTTCAATAAACATCTCTGGATCGGTTGGCTCACCTGGCTTGGCTAACCGCAAGTGAAAAATCTTAATTTGCGGATGGGTCTGGTAATTCTCCCGCTTACCTTGCAAGTGCACGACCTGCCCCGACACGTAGTTTTTGACATCCTCTTCGGAAGCATCCCAGTACTTACCTGAGATCTCCCCGGATCGGTCCTCAAAAATCAAAGCGATGTATTGCTTCCCATTCTTAGCTATCCGGACGTCCGCTGACTTTAATAACACAAATAAGTCGACCGCTTCGTCCACTGCATAGTCCATTAATTGTTTTGTTGCCGCCATGTTAGACCCTCCTAATCAGTTAATTGGATTAAATTTTCTGTGGGTAATTTATCTGCGACCCCATCATCTGCGGTCAATAGAATCACTTGAATCGTGTCGCTGATTGTCACCAGCAACTGGTAAGCCGCCCGTCGCCGATCGGCATCAAAATTAACGAAGCCGTCGTCGATGACTACCGGCATGGCCACCTGTTGCGCCATAACTACGGCGAAGGCCAACTTCACGGCAAAGTCGAGCTGTTCAGCCGTTCCCCGCGACAGTTGTCCCACCGTACGCCAATCACCATCCGCACGTTTGACCCGGAGCGTGGTTGGTGTGAGTTCAATTTCAGTATACCGGTTTTCCGTTAATTTACCATAGAATTGGCTAGCCGTTTTGACGATTTGGGGCAAACGGTCGCCGGATGCCGCTGCTAGAGTTGCCGCGATCCACTGACTCACCAGGCGATCGACCAGCCACTGCTGCGTGGTCGCCTGCATCTGTGCCGCCAGGTTCGCTAACTTTTGTCGTAAGCCAGCCTGCGTGCCACTGGCAGTCAAATGGTCTAGCTGACCAGCAATCGTCGCGAGCTGTTCCGTTACGGCATCTAACTGTTGCTGTAAGTCTGCGACCTGTGTCGTCGCCGACTGTGCACGTTGACTGAGGTCCGCGTGACTAGCAACCTGTTGAAGTGCCGCCAAGTTACGCGCACCCAGCTGCTCGGCCAAGGCTGCCCGTTGCTGCGTCCGATTCCCCTGTTCACGCACCCGCTGATACTGCTGATAAAAGGCATCCGTGCTTCGTAAATTACGCGTCTGTAAAAAGGTCGTGACGGCTCGTTGAGCTTGGTCTAGCGCATTCTGGTCGCGTTTTAACCGACTGGCTACCGCCGTGACATCGCTCTCTTGGGTTCGCAAGCGCTGTTGTGTGCTTTGTAAGTCTTGTAACTCACGCGCCAATTTCGTAAAATCGGCCGTTGTCGCCGCCGGCAGTACCCGCTGAACGGCTGCCTGAAAGTCCGTGACCGTTGCGACCACCGTTGCTAACTGCTCGGCTACATTCTCCAAACGTTGTGTGAGGCGATCCCACGTCACGATGGCATCCTGCGCCGCGTTCCACTGTGCAGGTGCCAAGTCGCCTAGGCCGTGAGCATCCCCAATATCATCGAGCTGCTGAGTCAGGTCATCGATAGCTTTACCACCCTCTCGTAGCTGCGCCTGAACGTCACGGATATCCTCCTCTAACGTCTGCATTTGCCGGCTAGCTGGCGTACTGCTATCCACGATGAAGACACCATAGTAGCCCACGGCCACACCAAGTAACGCACCGCCCAGCTTAAATAGCGCGCCGGGAAGGAACATTGCACCAATCAGCACAACCAACCCTGCTGCCAACCAACCGACCTGTTTATCGGCCAGCGGATTCTGACGTTGCTGACGGGTTGGCTGTTGCTGGCGGTACTGCTCGTTAAGTTGATTCAATTGTTGCTGGAGCCGCCGGCGCTTCTGGTTTGCCAACGATAGACTCGCGGTTAACTCCTGAACCCGCTGCGTGGTTGCCAGTGAAAACGCCCGTGGCATCTGACCGTGCTTTGCGTACTGGCGTTCAATATCGCCAGCCTGCCGCTGAAGCTCCGCTTGATCGGTCTGTAAGCGTTCCTGCTCCCGCACAGCAATCGTTACGTCGGGCAACTGTGCAATCAGGGGGTCGACTTGGCCCGCGACTAATAAGTATTGTTGAAAGAGTGGCGGTAATTGGGCTTGGTCTTGCAAGCTCGCCAGTTGTTTCTGGTCTCCCTGAAGAGTTGCTGCCGTGGCATTTACCTGATTGGTCAGCCGTTCCAGAGTCGTGGCATCGTTCTGCTGAAAACCACTGATGACTGGCGCAGCCGTATCATCCAAGTCTAGCCACTGCTGATATGTCGACCACAGTGACAACTGCTGATCGTATTGGCTAGCTACCTGCCGTTGCACCGCAAGTTGTCGTTGTAAGTCTTTCTGCTGCGAACGCTGTTGTTGTTGCGTTTGTAAAAGTTCCCAATAGGTCGCATAACTGGCATTCGCCCGATTTAATTTTTCCGTTAAATCTTGATATTCCTGAAGTTGCTGATTCAGGCGGGGCTTGCGGCCCTGCGGCTTATACAACTCATCCGCCGCATCATCCAGTTGATGTGCCTGGTCCAACCAGAAGTCACTGCCGACAGCCCCCACGTGACGTAACCGATCAATTAGCGCCTGTTTAGACGCCGCAAAGACGGTTCCCAAACGGGGCTCATTGATTGCGTAAACGTTGCTAAAGAGCTGAGCATCGACCGGTGCCAATAAGTGAGTGAGTGTGGTAGCTGGCAGGGCCAAATCGAGCGTCACGTTGTGCAACGTCACCTTACCCCCACGGGGACCATCGACCCGGCTGACCAGGTAATCCGTTCCGTCCTGAGTGAAAGCAATCTCACCGCCAAACCGACTGCCATCAAGGGGTTCATAGCGGAGTTCCGGATGCTTCTTCGTGGGAAAACCAAAGAGGATGGCGCTGATAAACTGCGTCAGTGTGGACTTTCCCGCCTCATTGGGCCCCAACAGAACGTTTAAGCCTGCATTCAGTGGAAAAGTCCGATTATGAAATTTACCAAAACCATAAATCGTCAACTGGTTAAGCCTCATGGTTCCCCTCCTCTCCCATTAATTCTGCTAATTGCTGCCGCGCCAGAGCTTCCACAGCCTTCGCTGTCTGTGGCTGCGTGAACCACTCTGCCAATGCGGGATCCTGATTGAGCTTGCCAAATAGCCGTTGTAAGTTTTCCGGCGTAAAGACGCCAGCTGCTCCCTGTTCCCAATAATGCTGGTCCAGTTGGGGAGCCGCAACACTAGCCATCTGGGTCGCCACATTAACCGTAACCACGTAACGTTGAGCTGCTCGCATCACCCGTTGCTGCGTTCGTTGCCACAGCGCTAACCAATCTCCACTCTGAAGTTGTGCGGCATCCTCACCGGCCAGTGGCTGCGTCAATTGGATCGTGACGGCCGTGAGCGTCGTGCGGTCTGCGGGATGCGCCGTTAACCAGTCCACCAGCTGTTGACTCAATTTCTGGAGCGACGCACCCCCGGATAATGTGATGGCCTCCCAGTTGATTGTCGACGTTTCAAAGAATTCTGGGACCAGTTGGCCATTCCGACTGGTCACCAAATAAGCGCCCTTGGTGCCCGTCTCGGTGATCGCCCGTCCCTGCGTATTTCCCGCGTACAAGATCGGTGGCTGATCATTCAATACCTGTCGATGATGAATATGGCCCAGCGCCCAGTAATCGTAGTGTTTTGCCAATAACTCAGCCACCGTAAACGGCGCGTAGTGGTCGCCGCTTCCCGTACTGACAGCGCCATGAAGCATGCCAATATGCCAGTCCGTTGACGCGTGCGTGGGAAATTGAATGACTTGATCCTCCGGCACCCAGCGTTGCGGATAACTGAAACCACTGATCGCCACGGTCTCCCCGGAAGCTAACGTCAGCGTTTGTGTGCCGACTTCCGGACCAAACACGGTCACATTGGCCGGATACGCCACCGTCTGATGCTGATCGGCGAGATAATCGTGATTCCCAAAGCTAATCAACGCCGGAATTCCCACATCATTGAGTCGGTCAAACTGCTCGAATAAATAGGCTTGTGCGGCCACACTCTGTTCCGCCCGGTCGAAGAGATCTCCAGCGAGTAGCACAAAGTCCACGTGTTCGGCAATCGCTTTGTCAAAAACCTTAGTTGCCGCAGTAAAAGTTGATGCCCGCACTTGCGCCAACAGGCCGTTGGGTAAATGTTGCAGCCCCAAAAACGGGCTATCTAAATGTAAATCAGCCGCATGAATGAATTTCATGGTTCGGGCCTGCCTTTCCTTATTTCCTTTGGGTTAAGTCTAGATTGGAAAAAACATCCATAGATTTTTACCGCGCCTTACCGGGGGGCGCAAATAGACTGGAACGCTGGGGCGGACGTCCAGAGCCAAAGAGCGGTCTCTGAACTTGCTTTGAACCTCTGTGGACCGAGTTTCAAAGCACCAATTCTCTAAGCAGCAAAACCAGCTGCTAAGAGAATTCCCACGGCTGAGTCTATTTGCGCCCCCCTCACGGCTTATATTGTGGTCTCCAATCATTACTTGCACAATCACCATGCGAATTTAGTTTCACACAGTCAGCTCATTAATCTCTGATCGAACGCAATTGCCACCCAGCATTATCTATGGTGTTGGACTTAAAGCCTTTGTGAGCTTCACGAGGTTTCACCCGCACAAACTTCAACCAAAAACGATAGGCACAACCAACAATAAATTCCAATCTCCTCTGAACCCGTTCCAAAACATGGTCGGGTAAAAAAATCGTCGGCGCCGACCTTCCCAACGGAATGGTTGCGCCGACGATTCTTTTTGCCTAGCCCTTGTAGATAGCTTGGATGGGTTCGGTAATCATCTTGTTTAAATCAGTCAACAGGTCGTTAACGCCCCGTTCCTTATCCATCAAGGCCTTGATGGCATCCTTTTCGGAAACGCGACCGGCAACTTCTTGGACGTGCTTCATGTCTTCGTCCGTAGGTTGTTGACCCGTCATTTGTTTTTGTTGTAAGTCCATTTGAATTTGTTCAAATTCTTTAAACAACTTGTACGTTTCATCGTCAGCCTTCATCGTGTCAAAAGCTGCTTGAAGATCCTTGAATTCTTGCGTTTCTTGCAAGGTTTGGGCTACTTGTTCGCCCAGTGCGTGCATGTCTGCCATTAGTGTTCCTCCTTGATGGGCCTTCGCCCGGATAAGTTAATCACCAACTATTGTACCATGCTTTCCGATGCAACCCCAGCGAGAATCGGCTATTCCACGTAGGATTTCGCCTTTTCCCACCAAGCTTTAACCGTATCGGCAGCGTTGTTAAATGACTTACCAGCGTTATCGATCCCGTTTTGAACCTGATCCCAGATGTCACTAGACGCGGAGGTTGTTCCGGAATTCTGAGCTCTAGCCAGGGTTGACGCATCCTTGGTGGTAAACGACGTCCCCTTAGTATTGGGCAGGATGCCTTGCATTTCTGCCTGGAACAGTGGGCCTTCGCCGGTACCACTGACGTTCTCCAAGTGATGTTTACTGCTGGTGCTGTCAAACCCTTCCCAGGTCGTGACGACCACGTCAGGCGTGTAACCAACGATCCATTTATCACGGGTCGCATCGGCATCCCCATCGGCTTCGGTACTCCCGGTCTTCCCGGCAATCGTGTACCCGTAAGGCTTAGCACTGGTCCCAGTCCCGTAATTGAAGACGCCCATCATCATACTGGTCATCTGCTTAGCGGTCTTCTGCGACATCACTTTAGAACGCTTAGCTTGACTGTCATCCGTGCTGACGACCACGTTCCCCGAAGCATCCACGATTTTGCGGATGTAATGTGCCGAGGTCATGGTCCCGTTGTTGGCAAACGCCGTGTAGGCCTGCGCCAACTGTTGCGGCGATACCCCAGTCTTCAAGCCACCCAGCGCTAACGCCAGATTCTTGTCGGACTTCGTCACGGGTAGGCCAAACTTCTTCACAGACTCATACCCCTTGTCCACACCAATCTTATTCAGTAACCACACGGCCGGTGCGTTGGCACTCTGCGCAAGCGCCTGGTACATTGGCATCTTTCCGGTATACTGGTTACCATAATTTTCTGGCGTGTACTTGTTAGACCCATACGATTTCTTCTTGTTGGTCAATTCTGAGTCATAGTAATACCCGTTCTCCAAGGCTGGCGTGTAAACGGCCAGTGGCTTGATGGTCGATCCCGGTTGCCGCTGCATCTGCGTTGCTCGGTTGTACCCCCGGAAGACGTGTTTACCCCGACCCCCGACGACCGCTTCAACGCCACCAGTATCCGGATCAATGGCGATGCTGGCCGCTTGGACCTTGGTGCCATCACTCGCATTGGCTGGGAAGTAGCTGGTGTTCTTGAACAAGGTCTGCATCTGTCGCTGATTAGACTGATCCAAAGTTGTGTAGATCTTATACCCCTTGTTCATGATCTCCGATTCGGTCAGTCCATACTTGCTGACGGCTTCGTTGATCACGGCATCGAAGAAGTACGGATACTTATAGGTATTCTTATAGGAGTAACTATCACTAGTGGTTAACGCGGTGGCTTGATACTGCTTAGCCTGGTCCGAGGTAATCGCTCCGGTCTCCGCCATCAGTCCCAGCACGACGTTTCGCCGGGCGCGTGATGCCTGCGGATGGTCAATGGGATTATACGCACTCGGTGAGGTCAACATCCCCGCCAGAACGGCAGACTCGGGCACGGACAGCTGTTCGGCTGAGGTGCCAAAATACCGTTCGGCCGCGTCCTGAACACCCCAGACCCCGTTACCGAAGTAAGCGTTATTCAGATACATCGACAGAATATCCTTTTTGGTATAAACATTTTCAATTTCAATCGACAAAAAGAGTTCCTTAAATTTTCGCGTAAAAGTCTGTTCCTGCGTCAGGTAGGCATTCTTCGCCAACTGCTGGGTCAGTGTGCTCCCCCCACCACTGATGTAGTTGTGTCGAAGTATCTTATTCTTGGCATACAAAAAGAAGGCCCGTGCATATCCCTTGAAGGAAAACCCATACTCATGATAAAAGTTTCGATCTTCCGTCGAGATGACGGCACTTTGGACGCTCGGCGAGATGCTCTTTAATGGCACGTAGGTCCCCTTCTGGGAATACAGCGTCCCGGCTTTTTGATTACTGCGGTCATAGATCTGCGTTGGATTTTCCAGCGCAGCCTTCAGGTCACCGACGTTGGCTGTCTTAGCCATGAACGTCAGGTAACCACTTAACACCAAGAACCCACTCATCACAATGACGATCAACCACCGGGTTAATTGGAATCGATGCCAGATGTACTTGAAGCGGGCCTTGAAGCCTGACCAAAAGTTCTGATTAGGTTGTTGGTTATTCATAAATAGCCTCTTCTTATCTCAATTAGAATTGAATACTCAGGTTAGGCTAACCACGCCAAACTATCAGTTCGGACGGTCGGCACTGGCTTGCGTATCCGTTAGCTAGTCGTGTTGCCTTGCGACAAACGCGCACTCACGGCTCACACATGATTTTAAATAAACCTGCCGTGTGTAATATCACTATTTTAGCATAGTCCATTGCCCCGCCCGGCGTTTCCCGAAAACTTTACGAACCTTTAAAATAGCTTAACTTCGGGTCGCTACAGGACCTGCACCAGTTTCGATCACTAAGTTTACCGAATCGGCAAAAAGGCGTAAAGCGAACGGCTATTCGCTTTACGCCTTCTCAAATTAGCTGGTAAGTTTAATGGACGATGTCCGGATTCATTTCGTCTGCGATCATGTCGTGGAGCTTGACCGCCACCTCGGCGCTAGGACTGATAATGAAGATGGTATCATGTCCCGCTAGTGTTCCGGCCACCTCTGGTAAATTCAAGTCGTCAAAGATCGCTGCTAAAAGGTTCCCGTTGCTCGGCAGCGTTTTCAAAATATTGACGAATTCAACCCGGGTCAAACCCGTAACGACCTCGTTGATGGTTTCTCGTAGCCGCTCTTCCTCGCTACGATTACCTGCCTTAAAAATTGTGTAGCGCAAGTGGCCATGACCATCCTGGGCCTTAACAATCTGCATTTCCCGAATATCCCGCGAGATGGTGGCCTGCGTAGCTTGAATGCCAACCTCCTCGAGGTGTTCCATTAACTCTTCCTGCGTACCGATCGGATATTGATTGATCAGCTGCTCGATACGTGATTGACGCATACTTTTCTTCATTGCGACCACCCTTCCCGCATAAAATTGCATTAAGTATAACAAAGGATGCGGAATTTAGCCACACGTCTCTGCATATTTATAAAGCAAGTGTACCAAATATTCGTTTTCAACGCAAAAAGAAGCTTCCTCAGGAACGGGAAACTTCTTAACGAACTGCACTGGTTAAAAATTACCGCTTGCGGCTGCCAGGGATTACACCTGCTGTGGGGACCGCCTGCAGCCTGAAAACCTGGCTTCCGGCTCGGTTTGAAACCTCGCCAAGTTCATGCGAGTTTCCAAACGCGTCCCGCGGTGTAAGACCGGGGAGAAACAATCGCCCGGCCTAACACCACTGTCACGGCCGGTTCCATCCCCGGCCTCCTCCAGCTACATAATCCTTTACCCACAGCATTAGTTAATCACATAGTCATCAATCTTAGCATGCGACATCACGATTGTAAGCTCTAGTAGCCACCCACATTTTTCCTCTAGCTATCTTGACGCGTTGCAGCTAAATCAATCTCACGGACGTTAACTTCCTGTGGCATGTCATAGATAAACTTCACCGTCTGCGCCACGTACTTCGGGTCTAACGTTAAACCACCCATAGTATGCTTCCAGGCTTCGTAGTCCTTCAAGGCACTGGCGTCCGTCACGTGCGTCAGTAATTCCGTCTCACCGGCACCCGGTGCAACCAGGGAAATTCGCACGTTATCGTTGGCCACTTCCTGGCGAATCGTCTCCGACAGGCCGTGAACACCAAACTTGCTGGCAACGTAGGCGGCATGGTTGGCAAACGCCTTAAATCCGGCGATTGACGACATGTTGATGATGGTTCCATGTTGGCGTTCGATCATGCCTGGTAACACGATTTGCGTACCATTCAAGACGCCCATTACATTGGTATCTAGCATCGTTTGCCATTCCTTAGGATCTTGACGGGTGACGTTTCCCAATAACATGACACCAGCGTTGTTGATCAACAGGTCCGTGGGCCCATACTGTGCTTCAGCTTGACGAATCGCGGCGGCCAAAGCTGCTTGATCAGTCACGTCAACGGCATCCACCAGAACGTTATCAAAGTTCAGGGGCAACGCCTTGATTTTCTCTACACGCCGACCCAACAGTAACATGGGGTAGCCTGCAGCATTGAATAATTTTGCATCTTCCGCGCCAAATCCTGAACTGGCACCGGTAATGACAACTAATGGTTTTGTTTTTAACATCAGATAAATCCTCCTATTTTTTCCGAAATAACTTGAATAATCGTAGTATATAATCTAGAGTTAACTCTAAGTCAACACCAATTCGAAAAATAAAGGAGATTTTTTGATGAGTTACTCAATCGGGGAAGTCGCGGATAAGCTCGCCATCAGCCCCTACACCCTTCGCTATTACGATAAGGAGGGCCTGCTGCCCTTCGTCGACCGCAATGCTGCCGGGCGCCGGCGCTTCAAGGATAACGACTTTAATTTTCTAGAAGTCATCGTCTGTCTCAAGGAAGCCGGTGTGCCCGTCAAGCAAATCGGGGACTTCATCGACCTCTGTATGACCGGGGATTCCACGTTGCAGGCGCGCTACGATTTCTTAGACGACCACGAGGCTAAGCTGGAAGCCAAGATGGCTCGGCTCCAACACACCCTAGATTTCCTGCGGTGGAAGAAGTGGTACTACAAGACAGCGCTCCAGGCCGGCACAGAAAGCATCCACTATCTGCCAGGTACCAACCAAGTAGACCCAGCCGTTCACGCCGAGTTCAACCAACTCGTTGCCAACGGTGCCAGTCCCGAGAAACTGGGAACATTGGATTAGCTTTCAAGTGACCACACCACAAAAAGACGACCACCAACTCAGCCTATGCCCAGTTGATGATCGTCTTTTCTAAACTTTTAAATTTATTATGAGCCTACATTTCGTCCGGTGCTTGAACACCCAACAGGCGTAAGGATTCCTTCAGAACCGTGGAAACGGCCTTGACCAGTGCTAAACGTGCTGGTAATTCGGCGTCTTCCGTCAGGATCTTGGAGTGTGCGTAGTACTTGTTGAAAGTCTTCGCTAAGCGAATGGCGTACTTGGCAATGACGGATGGTTCCAGTTCCTTGCAAGCCATCTTGACCATTGCTGGGAAGTCAGCCAACGTCTTGATGGTATCCCAAGCCTCTGGGTCCGTGATTTGGTTGCCAGCTGCCTGAACGTCAACGTTAGATGCCTTACGCAAGATACTTTCGGCACGAGCATGGGAGTACTGGACGTATGGACCAGTTTCTCCTTCGAACTTCAATTGGTCAGCCAATACGAAGTCAATGTTATTCGTCCGTTCGTTCTTCAAATCACCGAAGACAATGGCCCCAACACCAACTTGCTTGGCAACTTCTTGCTTGTTTGCCAATTCTGGATTCTTTTCGTTGATCTGTTCACCAGCCAGCTTAACGGATTCTTCCAGAACCTTGGCCAACAGGATGATCCGGCCAGAACGGGTCGATAACTTCTTCCCATCAACAGTGATCAGACCAAATGGCACGTGTTGCAGATTGTCGGCGGATTTAACGCCCATTTCCTTCAGAACGGCCTTCAATTGCTTGAAGTAGTAAGTCTGTTCGGAACCAACCACGTACAGGTTCTTAGCTGGATCGTAAGTCCGGTCACGGTACAATGCCGTGGCGATATCACGGGTGATGTACAGGGATGCCCCGTCACTCTTCAAAATTAAGGCTGGGTTCAAGTCGTATTTGCTCAAATCAACCACTTGGGCGCCTTGTGACTCAACCAGTAAGTGCTTGTCCTTTAAGATCTGGACAACTTCTTCCAGCTTGTCGTTGTAGAAGGCTTCACCGTTGTAGGTATCGAACTTCACGCCCAATTCGTCATAAACATCGTTGAATTCTTGGAGGGAAGCTTCACGGAACCACTTCCACAGACGGTGGGCTTCTTCGTCACCATCTTCCAACTTCTTGAACCATTCCCGCGCAACGTCGTCCAGTTCAGGCTTGTTGACGTCTTCCTTGTGGAAACGCACGTAATATTCAACCAACTTGTTGATAGGATCAGCCTTCACATCTGCTTCATTCCCCCACAGCTTGTAGGCGGTGATCAGCTTCCCAAATTGGGTCCCCCAGTCACCCAGGTGATTATCTTTGATTGGGTGGTAACCGTTCTTAGTCAAGATTTCAGCAATCGAATTTCCGATAACCGTTGAACGCAGATGACCCATGGACATTGGCTTGGCAATGTTAGGTGAAGACATGTCGATTGGCACGTTACCACCATTACCGTCTTCGTTCTTCCCATAGCTGGCACCGGCCGTCAAAACCGTGTCCAGGGTAGCTTCACTGTAAGCACCCTTGTCAAAGAAGAAGTTCAGGTAAGGACCCACGACCTCGACCTTTTCAAAATCAGTCGTATCCAGCTTGTCAGCTAAGTCCTGCGCAATCTGTTGAGGTGCGCGGTGTAAAACTTTAGCCAGCGTAAACGTTGGGAACGCCATGTCCCCCTTGTCAGACGTCTTTGGCCGTTCTAGCTTGGCGCTGATCTCGTCAGCGGTCAATTGGCCGTCGAGGGCTTGGGCTAAGGCTGCAGTAACTGTTTGTTTGTAATCCATGCTAATTTTCCTCCCTATAATTCACTTCATCAATGACGTTGTGCTCTTAGTTTACATCATTTCACCGGCGGGATAAAAAAACGTCCCCTACAAAAATATTTGTAAGAGACGAGATTTCCCGCGGTACCACTCTGATTGACTTAAAAGTCCACTTAAATGATCAATTAAATTGACTCAGCCGCTCCGTTCCGATGGTGAAATTACCCGGCTCACAGCCTCCCGGATTCGCTGAAAATTATAACCACCGTACTAATTCGTCTGAGGTGCTTTCGAATAATAAGAAAGACGACCCTAAAGGCCGCCCCATTCGAAAGCGGGTGACGGGAATCGGACCCGCGACACAAGCTTGGGAAGCTTGAATTTTACCACTAAACTACACCCGCACAACACAGAAAAGTATAGCATACCATCTGTGAGTTGTCATTATCTTTTTGCAAATAAATTCAAAAAATTGTTAAAAACTAGTTTTCGTCATCTTTGTTGCCCGTAATCTTGGCAGCTGACTTACGTACTACGGCACGGTTATTCATGTCCCCGACCGCCGTTTTATCAGCTGGATCGTAGTCGCGGATCTCAACTAAAACTGAATTATCATACACTTTGGTCACTTCACCCGTGAAATTGTGTTCCAGGGGACCAAACTTCTTTGCCGCAACGTAATCGCCAATCTTAATCTCTGTTGTATCAGTCGTTTCATCAGCCATTGTTCGTCGCTCCTTTCGTATGCAAATAATAATTATAGCCAACTTCTGGCGTGACCGCAAGCAAATGCGTCTGCCATTTCTGCCACAGAATTGTAAGAACTTTGAAACAAACAGTTAATTCCGAACTTTTATTGTAAATATCATGTAAAACACGTAAGAATCCGACAGTTAGCGACACCATCCGCCCTTTTCCCACTATACATGTCGAAACTCCGAACTTCGCCGATAGATCACCCCATAAGCTATTCAATATTCAACCTTTGAAAAATACGTTATAATCGAGTCGTTGCGTTACATCTTTTTTTAAGATAAGAGATACTCAGTAGGAGGAGAAGTTATTATGAAGAAATGGCAACGCTGGACGATTCGGGGAATCGCCCTCACGGCGGGATGTCTGGGATTATTCTGGTCATCCACGACCGCTAGTGCCAATGCAATCAATACCTACATTGGTAATCAAGATTACAGCACCCCCAAGATCAAAAAGGCCTACCAATCGGTCTTGCCTCAAAATAAGTACCGGCACAACAAGCCTGAAGGGGTCGTCGTCCACGAAACGGCCAACCCTAATTCTAATATTTTTGGTGAAATCAGCTACATGACCAGTCACTATAACAACGCCTTCGTGCACACCTTCGTTGATGCCAGTAACATCATCAACATCGCCAACACGAAGTACCTGTGCTGGGGAGCTGGCCCGGTAGCCAACCAGCGTTACGTGCAATTCGAACAAGTCGAGGTTCACTCAAAGTCAGCCTTCGCCTCCGAATTAAACAACGCGGCCTACTACACGGCTTACATTCTTAAACAGTATGGATTAACACCAAAGCGGTACACGACAGTTCTTTCCCACCACGATGTCTCTAATCAACTGGGTGGGACGAACCATACCGATCCCGATGGTTACTGGTCCACTAACGCTCGGAAGTACTTCGGCACAACCTACACCATGACTGACTTTGTTAGCCTGGTTAAGTCACAGTACGCAAGTCTCGGTGGCACCACGGATAACACGACCACTGACGAGACTCCCGACGAATCCACACAGCATACGGTAGCTAAGCCTAAGACCGTGAAGTACTACCACGGCGGGAACAACGAAACGGCTACGTTGGCCAACAACTACACCAACTGGACCGTCTACAATCACGTTAAGGGCACGAATGGCGCCCGGAAGATTGGCTGGTCCAACCTGAGTTCCGACTATCGCGGGGCCAAGGTCTACGTCGATAGCCGTGGCGTCAAAAAGGGCGGCTGGAGTGGTACTTGGTACCGGATTCGTTTCAGCAAGAACTCCGGTTACAAGTACTGGGTCTACAACAAGGTGCTGAACTTCCCTAAAGTCAGCTACAGTGACGCTAATGGGACGCCAACCCTGAAGACCACCAAGAACTATGCGTTATACAATCACGTCCTGAACTCGGACTACTTGTCCAAGACGACGGCCCACACGCAAGACTTCAAGGCGGGAACCACTGCCAAGATCAATAAAAAGGGCTATAAATCCAGCGATGGGTCAACTTGGTACCGTGTTGCCGTTGCTGGTAACACTTACTGGGCCAAGTCCACGAGCCTGAACTTAAACTAACAAATAGACATTAAGGGGCGCAACACCATAGGGGTTGCGCCCCTTTTGACTAAAGGAGTGACCTTACATGGGTAAAATTCAATTCTACGGTGCTATTTCGCTCGACGGTTACCTGGCGACCACGGATGATAACATTGACTGGCTGACCAGACTGCCGAACATCCCCGCTGACGTGGGCGCTGACACGCTCGCCGCCATGTCGAGCGCCATCCTGGGCCGGGTCACCTACGAGGCGGTTCAAGCCATGGCGCCAGGAAGTCCACTGAATCCTCACAATCCCGCTATGGTCAGCTACGTGCTGTCTCATCAGGCTAGACCATCCCAGCCCGGCTACACCTTTACGTCAACGGACGTGGTCACTCTGGCCACTCAGCTGGCTCAGCAGTCGGGTAACGTCTGGATTGTCGGTGGCAGCGGCGTCCTCACCCCACTTCTAGCCGCTAACCTCGTCGACGACCTGTATATTCAGATTGCGCCCATTCTGTTGGGTACTGGCAAACGCCTATTCGGCGAGCTCACACAGCCCCAGAATTATCAGCTAGTGACCACCCACCAATATGGTCCATTGGCCGAAGTCGTTTATCACCGGGTAAATTAGTTCACTTTCGCCCCTCCAATATGGTACTCTGGATGTAAATAGTGCTTAAGGGAGCGGTTACGATGTGGTTAGCCTTACATTTTTGGACCTGGATCATCCTGACGATTCTGGTGATCTTCGGTCTAACACGTCACTCGGAAAAACGCGTGACGCAATTCTTACTACTGGCGAGACTGGCCTACCTGGTCATGATCATTAGCGGCGTTGTCCTGAGTATTCGGACGTTCGGTCACGCCCCCCTGCTAATCAGTCTCAAGTTTGTCTTGGGGATTGCCACCATCGCGCTGATTGAAGTCAGTTTTGGCCGCAAAATGGAACGTGACACCCCCCACCTGATCTACTGGGTACTGGGCGTTGTAGGTCTGATCACGGTTGGTCTGGGCCTAACTTTAGCCTTCCGATAATAGTTGCCTGTAAGCAAAACGGACCCGCTCATCATGAGCAGGTCCGTTTTTATCTGTAGAAATTTATGCTTCGCGCATCTTCAAAGCCAGTTCCAGCGTCCGGTCAACCAAAATAGATTGGCTGTCGGCCGTTGGAAAAGTCGTCTCGGACTCGATAGCTTCGATTTGCAGGACGGACGTTAACCCCTCTACTACTCACCTCATCCTTAATCTCCAAATATCATCTAAAAAACAATCGGTAAGATAACCTTCCAACCCAGGACGCCAACTAATAGAATCACTATCAGAACAATCCAAAATAAGTGAAAAAGTAATCTGAATACCAGCAATCCCATCCGCAACAAAAATAAGGGTAATTCTAACAAAAACAGCATTTTCTCTGTCCCCCCATCAATCAATTCTAATCAATCGAATATCCTTCTGCCCCCGATGACCTTTTTGGGGAATCATTTTATAATTAATCGTATCCATTTTCATGGCGTACCGTCCCTTAAGACTGCCACTCCTGATGCTTAACAGCTGATTATAATCATCAACTGAGTAGCGATAATGATAACTAGAATGGGCACCAGTGATTTCCATCGTTGATTTAGAAAACTTAGCAATTCCAACAGAACCCTGCTTCGTGTTTACATGCTAACTGAATCGTTGCAAAATTTGCTGAGTCGTTAAATGATGTGGCATTCGGGCTATCTTGACGGTCTCAACACCTAAAAACACAACAATTAGAATGGCGATTTACCCTTTCACCTTATGCTTACTCATCTGCTAATATCTCCCTATAACTCTTTATGTTGTATCAGAACTGTTGAACCGACGATTGTCAGGACTAATACCCCAAAACTAACACCGATATACGGCCAAAGTGCCCCAATCTTTAAAGTTCCCAAGGTTATTTGCTGGGCAACCCCCGTAAAGTTTAGGTACTTAAGCCACTGCCAACTCGTGAAATTTGATAAGAGCACAATCAAAATTGGCCATAAAGCCATAAAAATAGTCGCTGCTACCACCGAATTCATCAGAACTAGCACAATGACGCCAATACTGAAAATGACACTAATAAAAAATCCCATTGTTACGGTCATTAGTCCTAGTGTTCGTGCTAGAGTCATCAGCGAAGTACCACCGTCGCGGCCAGCCAGACGACTGGTTAAAATAACCACGCCGTAAAAGGCCAGCGTCAAAAGAAGAATGTCTAACAACATGGTGACAAATTTCCCCAAAATAAAACCCAGTCTCGAAATACCTGAAATCAACGTGTTTTTATACGTCTTCTTCGAAAACTCCTGTCCAATAACCATCACGAATAAGGCAATGTCGATGTATAACAGCATGGTTGCGGATAACGTGGCACTTCTCAAGCCCGTCATGACTGTCCACTGACTACTTGCAAACTTTTGCATTGTACCAGCATTAATCATGATGCCGCCTGTACTCTCATAGGCGGTAATCAAGACGCTAAGTAAAACCGTCAATGTTAAGATGACATAACTTCCCCAAGTATGTAGCTGCCGATAGCTGTCAGCCTTGATTTGGTTAAACATGACGCTGATCCTCCCTTGCAATCAGACTCGTATAATATTCTTCCAATGAGCCTTCTCGTTGTACAATTTGGGTCACGGAGACGCCTCCTTGAACCAAAAGTTGGTTTATCTTTGCAGCTGATAATGAACTATGCCGAACAATAAGTCGGTGTTCATCCAAGATTTCAAAGTCACCGGCCATAGCATGATCTAACACTTGTCCGGCAGCCGCGACCTGGTCAGCCTCAATCTCCAATCCAGCCTGATTAGCAGTATCTAGCTCAGACTTGGTGAGCTGTTTAATCAGTCGCCCATGATGCAGAATACCAAAACGGGTTGACACTTGGTAGAGTTCAGATAGGATGTGACTTGAAATCAAAATTGTTGTGTGTCGTTCCTCATTAAGCTGCTTAATCAACTTACGAAACTCTATGATGCCACTGGGATCAAGTCCGTTGATTGGTTCATCCAGGATTAAAAAGTCAGGCCGTGGTAACGTCGCCAACGCTAATCCTAGTCGTTGCCGCTGACCCAACGATAGATGGCTCGCCTTGGTAGACTGTTTGGACGTTAGCCCAACGAAGTCTAATGTTTCTGCCAACAGGTTTGGCTCCGAAATGCCATGCTGAATAGCACATAACTTCAAATTTTGTTTAACCGTTAATCCCGGAAAAGCTGTTGGATTTTCAATGATAGCCCCTGTTCTGCGCAGCGCTTGCCGATAATGACCTGGTTGCTCACCTAGTAAGACTATCCTTCCTTGTCTCAAAAAGGATAATCCTGTAATCAAACGCATGAGGGTTGTTTTCCCAGCGCCATTCTCCCCAAGCAGACCATAAATATCACCATTTCTTACGGTCAGACTAACATCATCAAGTGCTTGAAAATTACCGAAGCGCTTGCTGACATTAGTAATTGTTAAGACATCTTCACTCATGGTTATCGTCATTTCCTCTCCTATTCGCCCTTACCATCACTAATCTTAGTGACTATTTCTTAACTTCTGCTATAAGTAAACCTTAATTTAACCTAAATTGTGACAGCCCGCCTCTTCATATATAATTAAACATATATGAAGCTAAGGAGCCATTCAAAATTAATGTTAAAAATTTTACTAATCGAAGATCATACTGATATTCAACAACTTTTAAGGGCTGTATTAAGTCCTCAATACCAAGTTTTAACCGCCCTAGACGGTATTAAGGGACTGCAGGTCTTTAGCGAGCAGCACCCAGATCTCATTATTCTAGATTTAATGTTGCCTAATATTACGGGCGAAAGTGTGCTCAAAACCATCCGTAAGACCTCAAATGTTCCCGTCCTGGTTTTGACAGCTATTCAGTCAAAAACTAAAACAGTAGCTTTACTAACAGCCGGTGCTAATGACTATCTCACAAAACCTTTCGACATTGATGAACTCCTGGCTCGCGTTCAAGTCCAGCTACGTTCAACAGCCTCCACTAGTCCCGTAGAAAATACGACTTTGGCCTTTAATGATATTCGGCTCAATCTAACGACTCATCAAATCACAGTCAGCGATCATGCCCTAACGCTCCCCAAAAAAGAATTTCAAATTCTCCAGTTATTACTTAAAGATCCGCATCAGGTCTTTGCCAAGGCCCAACTCTACGAAACTGTATGGGGTGAACCCTACCAGGGCGCCGAAAACACGCTTAACGTTCACCTCAGCAATCTGCGGATTAAACTCAACGCGCTGACTGGTCACTCAAAATATATTGTCTCCGTTTGGGGTATCGGTGTCCGACTCGTCTAGTGAAGGAGTAGTTCATGACAACTTTAATCATCATCGTCCTATGTATTTTTGTTTTTATTTTGAGTAGTGTTCTCGGACTCATCTTAGTTGATCTGCAACACATCACGACAGACCTTGTCTACATCAATACCCATACGACTAACGCGGGTGTCACCAGTAATCTCCATTTTGGCCTCATTCAACATCTGACGGTCACAATGAATCAAACCCTTCAGAAGACCCGGCACCTCCAACAAACAGAATATCAGCGCGAGCATCACCTGGAACAAATGCTCCTTAATCTGACACACGACATTAAAACACCGCTAACAGTGGCTACGGGTTACGTTCAGCTAATTCAACGACAGCCAACGACCGCGACCACCACTAACTTACAGCGGGTTCTGAACAATCTGGCTTCCGTCAACTACTACCTACGATATCTGATGGACTTCAATTTGGTGCGCACCAAGGCGAATCATTTAAATCTGGAATCAATCAACGTTTCTCACTTTCTGGAACAAGAATTATTTGGCCTCTTTGATGAGCTAACCGCTAAACACATCACCGTGACTCCCCAGATTGCACCTAATATCACACTCACGACCGACCAACTGCTACTCCAAAGAATCATCCAAAACTTGGTTGGCAACTGGCTCAAATATGCAAAAAATTCAGCTATTGTTAGTCTAAGGTTCCTGGACGAGCAACATATTTGCCTAGAATTTCAGAACGAAACAACTGTAACTGCCACGCAAAAAGAAGTGACGACCAAGCAATTCTATACCACCGATGACCACTCAACCCAGAGTCTCGGCCTTGGGCTAAACATTGTCCAGTCGCTAGTGACCACCCTTGGGGGAAAGCTCATGTTACAAACGGACAGCCAATCCTTCACTGTACGGTTAACCTTCAGAACGACGCCCCCAATAGACTAATTTCCACAGCAAAAGACGGCAACCACTACTGGTTACCGTCTTTTTAGGTTCTTTTACTATCAAACTTATTTATTACGCATCTTCAAAGCCAGTTCCAGCGTCCGGTCGACCAAAATAGATTGGCTGTCGGCCGTTGGGAAGGTTGTCTCGGGTTCCCGTTCCTGAGCGAGTGAAAGCTCCGTGCAACCCAAGATAACCACGTCGGCGTGCTGTTCCGTCATCATTTCGCGAATGATGCGATGGAATAGGTCGGCGTTGACTTCGTTGTTTTCTTTAATGTAATGATAGATCAGCGTCATCGTCTCATCTTCGATGGCATCCGTTGGCAGAACGGGCGTTAACCCAGCTGCCTTCACCTCATCCTCGTAGACCTTATCGGCAATGGTTCCTCGCGTCCCGGTAATCCCGATACGTTTGGCATCCGGATACCTGCGCTTGATTTCTTTAACCGTCTCGCGTGGCATGTGCAGAATGGGAATGTCGGTAGCCGCTTGCAGATTGTCATAGAAATAATGCGCCGTGTTACAAGGCAACGTGAAGAATGCCGGATTCAGCTGACTCTGCTGCTGAATATCTTCTAACAAGCTCGGTAGCGGATTGGGCTGACTGTGATCCAAAATGTAGTCCGTCCGGTCCGGCACCGTGGCGTGGTTGACCAAAATATAATTCAAATACTCCTGATCGGCGTGAGCCGGCGTCCGTAAGTTCAATTGATGTAAATAACTTTCGGTGGCCATGGTGCCCATGCCGCCAATAATCGTAAAGAATTTTTGCATGGCAATTACCCCTTGTTTTCTGCGAAGTACTTCTTAAAGTTGACCGTATAGTTGTGTTGCATCCACTGGATTAAGGCCCAACGCTTCAGGTTCATATCTTGATCATAACGATACGTGGTGCCATACTTGCCCGCTGCAATCAGCTTGAGGGCGCGTTCCTTGTCGGCATTTTCACGCGTGTACTGCTTGAAGACCTTGACGGGAACGCCAAGCCACAGGGCGTGCTGACTTTCATCCTTGTTTCCGTAAACGGTTGGTGCATCAACCAGTTCACCCTTAACATAGTCCTTAACGACCCAGTCTGCAAGGTTATAGCCGTTCAACGTCACGAAGAAACTGCTCCGCCCCTGCCGCAAGTTGATTTCAAACAACTTGAAGCTGTGGTCACGGACGTCATACTTCATGTCAAAGTTGGCATAACCGGTAAAGTCGATGGCTTCCAGGAAGGTCTGGATGTTTTTGTAAATCGTTTCGTTATATTCCGGAATGATGGCCACGTAGTTACCGATGGCCGATGGTGCGGGATCTTCCAACAAGGGATGGCCCAAGCACATCATCTTCACGTGATGGTGCTGATCCACGTAAGCGTTCAGCACCCGCATGTTGCTATCATCCCCGGGCACGAAGTCCTGCAAGATCAGATCGGACGTGTAGCCATTGGCATAAGCCTTGGCCACGATGTCCTTGAACTCGGCTTCACTCTGAATCCGGAAAGCCTTCTTCCGACCCTCAAAGTGCACGTCCAGCCATTCCACGCTGTTAGCTGGCTTCAAGGCAACTGGGTAATCGAAAGGCTGCTCGATATCGCCACTAGTTGCTTCATCCTTGGTGATGATCCGCGTTGCCGGGTAAGGCAAGTCGTACTGATCACACACCTTGTAGAAGTTTTCCTTGTTGTTTAGGTGCCGCAATTTATCGTAATCAATGTATGGGCAGATAAAAACATCTTCCAATTCGGCCTTGTGCTTACTGATCAGTTGGGCATAACCATCCCCACAGCCAATTAAAATAACGGGTTCAGGATGATTGGCATACCGTTCCTTGAGTTTCCGCATGGTTTCAATCCACACAGGGTCCTCATCGAAGCCGGGGATCAATTCCAAATTAACCACTTTGGTGTAGCGGGTCGGGGCCAACTGAATGCTGGCGAAGGCCTGAACGGGTTCATGGTACAGGTCGTAAAATGACCGGGCCATCCCGTAAACGTTGAAGTCACTCCCCAACAAGATTGGGGTGAATTTTACGCCATTGTTTTCCATAACTATTTAAAAGTCCCTTCACAACTACTTTTATCTGACTAAACGCAAGCAAGGTTGTTAGCGGACGAGTCCAATAGCAACCTTGAGCGTTATGTACGCGCCGTGTAAATGCACGGCGCCATCGTAAATTATTAAACTTGCGTCCGGTGGACCAGATCAATCGTCTTAGCCGTCGTGTCTTCTGGGAAGTAAACTTCATACCAGAGAATGAACGTGTAGATAGTAAAGATCTTTTGCATGCTGGACTTACCGTTAATGTGTTCACGTAAGATATCCATCAAGGCTTCGGTATCAAAGAACTTGTGGGCCACGTCAGAATTGAAGGCTTCAATGATTCGTGACTTGTAAGGTTCCGTCTTGATCCAAGTAGCGATTGGGGATGGGAAGCCCATCTTTTCCTTCTTCGCTACCCGTTCTGGCAATTCGGCCTCGGCAGCGGTCCGCAGAGAAACCTTGGTCTCATCCGTGTGGATCCGCGTCTTCACTGGCATGGTTGCGGCGAATTTCGCCACTTCCTTATCAACCAATGGGGTCCGCACTTCCAGAGAGTTCGCCATACTCATCCGATCAGCCTTATGTAAGATATCATAAGGTAACCAGGTGTTGATGTCGAAGTATTGCATTTGCGTCATTTCATCTAAGCCCTTAACGTCATCAAACAAGTGCTTAGTGTAAGCACCAGCATCTTGGTTGAGCTTCGGATTCTTCAAAATCTTGTTTCGGTCATGGTAGTCAAAGACGTAGTTGACCCGGTAGTAGCGTTCGCTCAATGGCTGGGCACCACGCACCAGGAACCGCCGCCCATGGAAGCGAGGAAACTTTTCGGCGATGCCACCTAGCATCTTCCGAATCCCCTTTGGCACCCACTTCTGGTAGCGTTCGAATGGAATTGCTTCGAGGTACGTGTTGTAGCCCCCGAAGAATTCATCGGCCCCTTCACCAGACAGGGCAACCTTCACGGATTCACGCGTCCCCTTAGACAGGTAGTACAACTGCATCGCTGAAGGGTTAGACAATGGTTCATCCATGTAGTACATGATAGTTGGCAGGATATCGAAGTAATCCTCCCCCGTCATGTAGAGTGGCGTGTTCTTCTGCTTGATTTCCTTGGCAAACTCAGTGGACCAGCTCAGTTCGCTGTACTTAGAGTTCTTGAACCCTAAGGAGAAGGATTGAATTGGCTTGAGCTTAGAAGCTTCGTTCAGCACGTAGGAAGAGTCGATCCCACTGGATAAGAAGCTCCCAACCTCAACATCGGCGATCATATGGGCCTTTACGGATTCGTCAACGATACCGCGAATCTTCTTGGCATCCTCTTCAACCGTTTGGCTGTTGTCGATGTGATCGTAGTTGAACTTGAAGTAACGGTGCGTTTCCGTTTCGCCGTTTGCGTGGTGAATGAAGTATTGTCCAGGCAAAACCTTGTAGACGTTCTTGAACATGGTGTCCCGTGATGGGATAAATTCAAAGCTCAAGTGGATTGGCAATAAGGTTTCGTTGAATTCCTTCTTGAAGTTTGGATGTTCGAGAAACGCTTTGATTTCAGAGGCCCACAGGAACGTCTTACCATCGTCATAGTAGTACATTGGCTTGATACCGAAATGATCCCGGGCACCAAAGACTTCGTTCTTCGTCTTGTCGTAAATGGCAAAGGCGTACATTCCCCGAAGCCGGTCCAATAACTTAGGACCCCAAGCATCGTAACCGTGGATCAAAACTTCAGAGTCCACGTCCGTTTGGAATTCGTAGCCGAGCTTTTGCAAGTCAGCTCGAATTTCTTTATAGTTATAAATTTCACCATTAAAAGTTAAGACCTTCGTCTGGTCCCGGTTATACATGGGTTGCTTACCGTGAGCCAAGTCAATGATCGACAAGCGACGGAAACCCATGACAGCTTGGTCATCACTGAAGTAAGCCTCGTCATCTGGCCCCCGGTGCTTGATGCGGTCTGCCATATCATTAATCGTGGTAGCCGGAACATCCTTTTGGTTCACGTAGCCAACGAATCCACACATGTGCGTATCCCCTTTTTCCTGTTTATTATTAAGTCTAATTTGGTCGTTCATTAAGATTTAAATGAAACACAACACCCATCATTTTAGCAAATTTATTTCGGGAATACCATATTATTAAGGATTCTTAAACGGTTCGCTGAAAATGGCCTATGATGGGGCTAATTCACTGAGTTTAATGGAATCGGTTACTTTGACCTGCCGCCGGCCAATCGTCTCAATAATCCCGGACGTTGCCAGCTGTCTTAGCTTGCGGCTCAACGATTCCGGCGTCATCCCCAGATAAGCGGCCAGATCCTGTTTGCTCATCGGTAAGTCAACTGTGCCCGTCGTATGGCCGGTGAGTTCCTGTAAATATCCTGCCAAACGAGGTAACGCATCTGGAATCGCCAACAATGTTGCTTGACGTTCAGCAGACTTCAGCCGGTCGGCCAAAGCACCCAGTAAGGCCATCGACAGTGGCGGCAACTTCTTGATCAGTGCCGTCAGCGAGGCCCGCGAAATGGTACACAGCTCGGTTGTTTTGGTTGCTTCAGCGTAGGACGCATGGATTTCGTCCGTGAACAACGCAATTTCACCAACGAAGTCTCCCGGATTCAGGACCCGTAAAACCTGTTCTCGGCCATCCTCGGCCAAATGATACAAGCGAACCTGTCCCTGATTAACAATGTACAGCGTTTGTGAGACCTCGCCCGTGCTAAAGACGGCACCGCCCTTTTCGGCATGAATCGGGCGAGTCACCTGTGCCACCGAGGTCATCTGTTCAGCAGACAACCGCTGAAAAATCGGCACCTGTGAAACACACTCTAATTCTCGTTCAATCGAATGTTCATGCGTATGGACATTTTCCATCACGACATCTCCTTTAAAATCTTGCTTTCCGGCCACATATGAAGTGACTATTCTTGCCATCCTGACGCCTAATCAGTCGCCACTCTCAAAATTCGGCAGCTATCCAGAGTCTATTCTAGCAAACAATTGGATAGAAACGGTGGTCAACGGCTTATTCGGTCAAAATATGCTATAGTAAATCTTATATTTACGCACTTTTTGAAGGAGGAACCCCCATGACTCGTCAAACCCACCAGGCCTGCACCTCATTTCTTGCTGGCAAGCTAGCCACCATCGACGGTAGCCCCTTGATTGCCCGCAACGAGGACAACGGTGTCGCCATCTGGCCGAAACAAGCGGTCGTGCACCCAGCGACCAACAATCCGAATACGACTTTTATTTCTAAGAACAATCACTTCACCACCACCCTTCCAGTTCATGCAGCCCACTACACCGCCGTTCCCGACAGTGATCCGAGTGAGGGTGACTACGCTGAGAGCGGCATTAACAGTCACAACGTCGCCATGAGCGCCACGGAATCCGCTTACGCTAACAGCCGCGTGCTGGGCGTAGATCCACTCGTCGACGACGGCATTGCTGAAGACGCGATGGTCACGGTCGTTCTCCCTTACGTGGACTCAGCCCAAGCTGGTGTCAAACGACTAGGCCAATTGGTTGAAACCAACGGCGCTGCCGAGGCCAACGGCGTTCTCTTTAGCGACAGCGATGAGGTCTGGTACATGGAAGTCGTCAGTGGTCATCACTGGGTTGCCCAGCGCATCCCCGACGACATGTACGCCGTGGTCGCCAATCAATTGGCCATTCAGGATATCGACTTCGACCGTCCCGGTGACTTTCTGACTTCGACCGGCATCCGGCACTTCGTTCAGCGCAACCATCTTAACCCAGACGGTAATCGGTTCAACTCCCGCCACATCTTCGGCACCCAGACCGTTTTCGACGCTCACTACAATACGCCACGAGTCTGGTACGGACACAAGCTTTTCACGCCGAGTGCCTTTGAAAATCCGACCGACCAGGAACTCCCCTTCATTCGTCATGCGGAACGCAAAATCAGCGTGCCGGACGTTGCGGAGTTACTAGGTTCGCACTACCAGGAAACGCCCTATGATCCATTGGGCGATGGCACCGAAACCGAACGCCACCTCTACCGTGCCATTGGCCTTTCACGCACGGAAAATTCCCACATCCTGCAGATCAGACGTCACGTGATTCCTCAGTTAGCCGGTCTTATCTGGCAATGTTTTGGCAACCCCGCCTTCAATCCATACGTCCCCTTCTACGCCAACGGCGACCAGCTCGGCACGGCGTACGCGGCCGCCAATCAGCAGTTCTCGCCACAGAATCCCTATTGGGCTGGCAAACTGCTAGAGGATCTGAGTGAAGCGCACTACCACGAGAATCGCCAGCTCATTGCGGACTTCCTGAAGCACACCCAATCATTGGGGATTCAGCGTGTGACCGCTGGCGATGCGCTGACAGCGAACGATGACGCCAACTTAGGCCATTTCAACGTGGCTACCGCACAACTTTTTGCGACAGAAATTGAAAATCAAGCCGGCAAATTGCTCTGTGCCAACGCTGAACAGTCACAGCTGTCATTTACTATGGACCAGAATTTGTGAATTGATACCGTTTTCAGGACAAGTGCGGTATAATGAAATTAGCAGCTAGCCCTGAAAGGAATGATTATAATGGATGAAGTTGTACTCTTTAATCCTGGCGATTCAATTGGTAACTTTCACGATTATCACGAAGCCGTCCAATCGGCGCAGATCTATCAAGAACGGCACACCGATGCCGGTCACGTTTTGGTAGTGAAGAGCGAAAAAGGTGAGCCTTCCTTTGATATCTTCCTAGCAGAATCACAACTGGGAAATGGCCAGACCGGCCACGCGGCCAGCGAGCGTTACCAAATTTCCAAGAAACTTTAATCTAGATGAAACGAGCGTCGACGAAGATTGGTTCGTCGGCGCCCTTTTTTGTCTTAAATCTTAAGCGAATAGGTCTAACTGGGCCTTCAAATACCGCCCCGTCACACTCGCCGGGTTCTCACTGACCGCGGCCGGTGTCCCAGTTGCGACCAGTTGTCCCCCAGCAATCCCGCCACCGGGGCCCATATCGATCACATAGTCCGCATTGGCAATCAGATCCAAGTCATGCTCGATGGCAATCACCGTGGCCCCCTGCTGCAGAAGCTGATCGAAGACCTTGACCAACTGCTGTATATCCAGGGGATGCAACCCGACCGTGGGTTCATCAAAGATAAACAACGTGCCATTCTGCCGCTTACCGATGCGAGAAACCAGCTTCAGACGTTGCGCCTCCCCACCGGAGAGCGCCGGTGTACTTTCACCGAGTAACAGATAACCCAATCCCATGTCGTGAAGCGTCTGCAAGGTCTGTTCGATACCCGCTTCTTCGGCGAAAACGGGTAGGGCTTCATCAACGGACAAGGCCAAAACATCGGCGATACTGTACCCTTGCCATTTCACGGCCAACGTTTCTTGGTTGTAGCGCTGACCGTGACACTGCGGGCAAACTTCCGTAATATCCGGCAGATACTGAACATCTAGAGAAATCTGACCGGTTCCATTACACGTGGGACAAGCCCCAGCCTTAACGTTATACGAGAAGCGGCTATTGGTATAGCCACGTTCCTGCGCCGCTGGTGTTGCTGCGAACAGCTTCCGTAAGCGATTCAAGATATCCGTATAGGTTGCTACCGTTGAGCGCACATTCTTTCCCACGGGAACCGAGTCAACCTTGATCACGTGACGAATGCCCGCGCGGTCCAGTTGGGTGACATGCTTAGGTAATGGCCGATGGGCCACCTCGGCTTCAATCGCTGGAATCAGGCTATCAAGAATCATCGTCGTCTTGCCAGCACCACTCATCCCCGTGACCGTCGTTAGCCGATTCTTCGGAAACTTCACCGCCACGTCATCGATGTTAAACCGGTGCTGCACTTCCAGACTGAGCTGTCCTTTTTGCCAGAGCGCTTGATCACTCAGCATCGGCCGCTCACGCAGTTGCGTCGTCCCGTTCAAGAATGGTGCAATCAGTGAATGTGAACTCCGCGCCACCTCGGCGACCGTCCCCTGATCGACCACTGTGCCACCATTTTTTCCGGCACCAGGACCGATTTCAATCACGTAATCCGCCGCACCAATAATCCGGGTGTCGTGATCCACGACCACCACAGAATTGCCCTGTGCGACCAATCCTCTAAAGGCCTTGATTAGTCCGGTCACGTTAGCCGGATGTAAGCCCACTGAGGGTTCATCTAGCACGTACAGGACGCCGGTCGTTGCGCTCCGCAGGGTCCGGCCCAACTGGATTCGTTGGAGCTCACCCGTGGACAGCGTCGCACCGGGACGACTCAGCGTCAGGTAATCTAAGCCCAAGTCGACCATCGGCTGCAGGCTACGCACGAGTTCATCGACGAGGTCCGTTCCCAGCTTATGCATTTTAGCGGGAAGCCAGTCAACGATGGTGCCGGCAAACTCACGTAGCTGTTTAACTGGCAAATCACTGACCTCCGCCAGATTCTTACCATTCAGCAATTGTTTTAACAACTTCGGATTCAGCCGCGTACCGTGGCAAGTTGGGCAGGTGTCAAACGTGTAAAATTTATTAAGCTTCGCAATTGTTCGTTCATTCTTGGTCGTGGCTAAGCTATCCTCAACCGCCGCAAAGGCATTCTCGTAGACCGCATTGTCCATATGGAAGATCTTGCCCTTACTACTAGGAATGTTAATCGCCACGTTCTGCTTAGGACCGTGTAAGACACGCTGCTTATCGGCCGCACTCAGATCCTTGTACGGTACGTCAATAGGAATACCGATAGCGTTGGCGACGATTGGCATAAAATTACGTCCAGGCAAATGCCAGGATGCCACCGCTCCCTCTTCAATCGTCTGGTCTTCATTGGCAATCAACAGCGACGAATCCAATTGCCGCACCTCGCCTAAACCACCACAGGTCGGGCAAGCACCGTCGGAGTTAAACGCGAAGTCTTCAGCTCCGGGCGCACGAAAAGTCACACCACAGGTTGGGCAGGTCACGTAGCCATCATTTTCGGCCACTGCTAACGTTGGTGGCACCTGATGCCCATTCGGACAGACGGGTGACCCCAGCCGTGAAAAGACCAGCCGCAAGATATTGAGACTTTCCGACATTGTCCCCACGGTCGAGCGCACACCAGGAACCTGTGGCCGCTGACGGAGTGCCAACGCGGAAGGCAGATACTCAACGGATTCAACCGCCGCCTTGCCCATCTGATTGATGCGCCGCCGCGTAAACGTTGAAAGAGCATTGAGGTAGCGCCGGGCTCCCTCAGCGTAGAGCACCCCCATGGCCAAGGACGACTTGCCGGAACCACTGCGGCCAGTAATTGCCACAAACTTATTCAACGGAATATCAACGTCCAAATTCTTGAGATTGTTGACCTTTGCACCACGAACTTTGATCTTAGTCGGTAACTGATTTGCCATAAAAACGAGGGACCCCTTTCGAAATTAGTCAATGTTTTCATTCTACCCTACTTACCCTGGAAATTCAGGGTTACGGCTTAACTATCGTTTTAACCTCGAAGTAGTCGTCAGTTCGGGTAACTGCCCGCGATAATCGTCGTGCCAGCGAACTGTTTCGCACATTGGCGAGCGTCTCGTGTATAATACAGTGATAGGGCTTTCAAAATTTACTTATGGAGGCAATCCCGTGAAAAAAAGAAGCGGTATTTCAATTAGTGTTATCGTCTTTCTAATTCTGGATGTCGTTCTTGGCATCATCTTCTATACACTAGGATACGCCATCACGTGGTCAACGGTGATCGCACTGGTCTTGGCTATCATCTACTGGTTATTTCCACATATTGGGCGCTCAGTTGGGCTTAACCGGCCGCAAGTTACGCAAGCCCAACAGCCGGTCGGGACGCCTTACACCGATTACTACCAGATTACTTGTGTTCTCGATCAGGAGACTTGTCCGGACTGTGGCGCTCAGGATGGCCGCGTCTACCGGACGGACGAAGCCAGACCGGGCATCAACTACCCGCCCTTTCACAAGGGCTGTCGCTGCATCGCCACGCCCTGTACGGGTGATCTCCCCACGACTACGAATCGACAGTACCTTGATCCAAAGACCGGCGAATTAGGAATGGGCCCCTACCTGACGTACAGCAACTGGCGGAAGGCCATGATCAAGGAATATGGCAAAGATGTTTTTCAAAAATGATTTTCCAAGCAGAAATCGAACCTAACCGGCCAATTCGCGGCAAATCCGTGAAAATAAAATCTTCAAAAGCAATTGTCCCCCTCCCAGCAAATCGGTATACTGGAAATGCTAGGAGGCGCTAAATATGGTCCGATGGATTCCATTTATTGGTGTCAGCCTACTGTGGGCCACACTGAGCCTCAGAGACTGGCATCAACGACGTTACCGCCGAATTTGGTGGTGGCTGGGTTGCTGGGGACTAAACGCCCTGACGTGGACGCCAGTCGCCATTACGCTGGGGAGTAGCGTTGGCCAAATTCAAACTTTTTGGATTGCTGGCGGCACTTGGGTCATTTGGCCCCTACAACCGGCCAGTATCGACCTGTCATTTTGGCTGAACATTGTCATGACTATTCCACAAGGTGTTATCTGGCAATACAACCATAGTCAGCATCGGTGGCGCCAATGGCTACTCGCCGGTCTCGCCACTGGTTTGACGCTTGAGAGTGGCCAGGCCATCTTTAATTGGCTGGTCGGTCTGGGGCGTTGGGTTGACATCAATGACGTCCTGACCAACTGCACAGGCGTCATCATTGGTGCGGCCTGCATGCTGCTCCTGCAACGCCATTACCAGGTTTTAAAATGAGGAGGAATTACAGATGTTCATGACAACTGGGGGCCTAAACCGGTCCCACCAGATCCAAGGCATCCTGACCGCGACAACACACACCATGTTACGGTCAGAAAAGCCGGATCAATTCGAACTCTTCGATGGCCTATTCGATGAGGCCAAACAAGCGTTGATGAAGAAAGCACAAGAGATGGGTGCGGACGGTCTGATTGAAGTTCGCTTCAATACCGAGATCGCCCAGATGAATGTTGCCCCGAAATTTCTGGTGGTTCACGGCTATGGGACGGCCGTTAAATTCCCTAAATAAAAAAATTTTAAATTAAGGGTTCACATTTATACACGGATAGTGTAATATATTACTTGTTGTTGAGTTGCCCCGATGGCGGAACTGGCAGACGCGCAGCGTTCAGGTCGCTGTTTGAGAGATCAAGTACAGGTTCGAATCCTGCTCGGGGCATCACGAATAACCTGATATAGGAGCTTTGTTAGATTAACGTCTAGCAAGGCTCCTATTTTTTTATCCCCAGTATTCAATTCAGTATCAACGTTGGTGCTTCCCCACCGCGCACCAAGCCACATTCCTCTCACTAGACTTTCATTATCACATCTATAAAATTTAACTTTTTATTTTTAAATCTTCTGGTATACTTAAACGGTCTTGTCAACCAGCTAATCAGTTGACAACTTTAATCATATTTTCACAAGGATTCCTGTTGAACTAGGACTACCCCAGTCACCAATAGTGTTTTAGTTTTTAAGTTATCGTAAGTTACTGGGTTCAACCACACATACCCTTTACGAACTAACTACTCCCCTAAATTTTAAATGTGTAATAAAACTAATTTTGTCAACAATCGTTTTATTTACCTATAGATATGCTATATAATTATTGTGATGTTACATTTTCGCCGAATTGTCTCGCCTTTTGGTTATTCACGCGACCAGATAGGCCCATGGCGGGCAAGCTGAGGTATTTTACTTGCCAGCGGCAATTTAATTGTATACAATACACTGGAAAGTAAACGAAAGGAGGCCAATACGATGACAGACGTTAACCCCGTATTGTTGGATGAACAGTTATGTTTTTCAATCTATTCGGCCAGCAAGAAATTTAATCATTTTTACCAGAGTGCTTTAGCGCCCTTTGGCTTAACCTATCCCCAATACATTGCAATGCTTGTTCTGTGGGAAAAGGCGCCTCTGACGGTTCACCAGCTTGGCGAACGCTTGGAATTAGACAGTGGTACGTTGACACCGCTGCTGAAGCGACTTGAAAAGCAAGGTTGGGTCACCCGGGTTCGGAGCCAAACCGACGAACGCCAAGTCCTGATTCACTTGACTGAAATGGCCACGACTAAGCGTGATGAAGTCTACTCACGAATTGGTCAATGTCAAACGCTACTTGGGATGTCGTCAGAAGAAATTGATTCAATGATGACTGAACTGGTGACCGTCAAGCAACAGCTTGATACGGTCAGCAACGAGCGGCTCATTACAAAAGAAGTCGACACCGTCGAATAAAGAAGACCAACGCCCCCATTTGTGAGTGCGTTGGCCTTTTTGTTGTTTCTATTGGTTAAAAGCTGTTGCTTCCGGTGGGCGACTGCCCCCTCTGGAGCAAGCAATCACCGATTCTGATTCACCCAACTATCCTAGCGCAGCGTCGCAATCATCACGGCGACGGCAATCAAATTATTAAAGCCGTGCAAAATGATCGTTGTCTGGAGCTTATCCGTCTTCCGGTAAATGTAGGCGAACGTGCCCCCCATCAACGCGTAAATCAGCCAACTGATAATGTTGTCACTCTGGTGAACCAGCGAGAAGATGACACCACTGGTGATAACCGGTAGCCAAAACATCTTGGCTGGGAAGCATCCCCCGACCAGAATTCCTCGGAAGGTCAGCTCCTCCAGAAAGGGTGAGGCCAACACAGCCGTTAGACTGAGCATCACCAGCGTCAAGGAGCTGTGACCCATGATATCCGCGATCAGGGCGTTGTTCTTCGTACTGGTTTCACCGAAGAAGACGTTATTGACCACGTTTAAAACAATCTCTGCAGCAATAATGAACACGTAGCCCTTGACCATCAACTGCCAGTCCTGACGCGTCAATCGCTGCCAGTGCACCGGATGCACCCGCTGGAAGATCCAAGCACCCAGCGCGATTGCCACGGCAAACCCGACCAGATAGCCAGCTGCCCACAGTCCGCGATGGAGTGTCGTGCCGTGCGCCATAAAGTTCAGTGGAATCTGAACCACCGACGTCACGACGATCATAATCAGGACCCATCCAAAATTCCAATAGCTAACTGGTTGCTGCTTAATTTGCACGTTATCATTCCCTCTATCACTTTGTTTTTTTGCCGAACAAACCCGTAACCCATCTAGGTTACCACCGTTTCTCGGGTCACCCTTAAAACCGCAGAAATTTTGCCAAATATTTATTTTTTAATGGCATTTTTTCTTGTTCTGCGTTACTATAGGGTTGCGGGTAAGTTTGGACTAACCTTCAACTTACGCGTGAGGCTTCTGTCCTCATTCAACAGACAGATTTCATTTTACTCCCCCAAAGTAGATGAAATTTTTACAACATAATCCCCCAATTATGTTGTAACCTTACTCTTTGGCCATTGCGACTTATCGTAATGGCTTTTTTTGTGTCTATTTTTAAGCGTTTCGTCTTCCGGAAAATTCCCTATTCATCGTCATCCTCAAAAGGTCGATGCGGCCACAGCGTCCAATATAAGAAGAAATTGACGCTTGTTGCCAGCAACAAGCCACCAAAACCGACCGCAACCTTTACCCAACCAACGAGGGCCCACGCCAGCAAGCCCCAGAGGGTGCCGCCAATAATGAGGCCAGTTGCCAGGACAATTAGGATCATCGTTAACACTTTCAACAGCGTTAGCTCCCTTCACAATTCAATACCAAAAGCTTACCACGTTTCTGCCAATTTATCGAAGCCTATTTTACCGATGCTCGGTCATTCAATTGGTCGAACCAATGGGTAAAAGTTCAAATCGTGCAATCGCTTGCAACGGCGCCGCTTTAGCGTTTTACTTCACGTAAATTTTAACAAAATTAAGGGGAATTAATTGCTTATTGTCAGTGGGTAACCTAAGATAAATAGTGAATAATACGCTAAGTTTTAGCAGAAAGGACGACGATCAAGCTTGAAAATAATTACATTACACGTTTTAGACGATTCCTTGCAGGTGAGTTACGCACCGGCCGGCCAACCCGCTGCCCAGCGTCAATTTACGATTGCCTACAACTCGGATCAAGCTATCGGTGAAAATTTGGAAAACCTCCGACTGAAGTTAGCGGGGCTCGATGTGGACGCTGCCGTCATCGACAACGCATTGAGCTACCCCTTCTCCGACACCGTTGTCGGTATCAATCACCAACGAATCGACATCGGTCTTGCCATTACCAATATGCTCAACATTCCCGTCGTCAGCAGTCAGGCCATTGCTGACCAAGGGTTAAATGCGGCTCTCACTGCCAAGCGCAACTATCTGAGCTGGCACCTCGACTACTATGGCCAGTACCAAGGTAAGCGCAACTATGGGCAAGAAGCCATGCTCACCGTGGGCAACGGTTTCTTCGGTCTACGGGGGGCCTATACCGAGGCCCATGCCGATCACGACAACTATCCTGGCATGTACGCTGCGGGCCTTTACGATCAACTGTCGACTAACATCAACGGCCGCCAGGTGACGAACGAGGATTTGGTCAACCTGCCCAATGCCCAGGCCCTGACCTTTGGCGTTGACCATCAGAATCCATTTCAGATCAAAGCCAGCGACATTCAGGACATCTACCGCAGTCTTGACCTCCATACTGGTGCTTTAACAACGACCATGCTGGTTCAGCTGCCCACCGGCCATAGTCTACAGATCAGAACGACGAAGCTCGCCAATATGAAAGACTGGCATCGTCTCGGCATTCGCTACAGTGTGACCCCCCTCAACTTTGCGGGCACCCTGCAGATCTATTCAGAAATTGATGGTAGCGTTATCAACAGTAACGTTGACCGCTATGCCGCCTTCGATCAGCACCACATCAAGGTAACCGGCACCGGCCAACAACCCGATACCATCTACCTGGAAGGCCACACACGGTCCTCCAAGGTTAACTTTATCTTTGGTTCCCAGCTGGTTGGTCCCGGCAAGGCCCTCGATGCGCCAGTCGATACCCGACCAAATGCCGAACAACACATTCAACAGATGCGCTCGGTCGCCGTCCAACCTAATCAGACCTATACCTTTGAAAAAAATGTGGTCCTGTTCACCAGCCGTGAAACCAAGACCGACCTTATGACGACCGCCACAACCGACCTTCAACAAGCCAGCTTTGACAACACTCTGGCTAGCTCAACGGCTTACTGGCAGCAACGGTGGGCCGGCGCCGACATCCAGATCACTGGAGACATTACCGCGCAGAAGTTAACCCGGGTCAATCTCTATCACCTGTTCTCCTCGGCACAGGCCATCGCTTCTGGCAAGATCGATGCCTCCGTCAACGCCCGAGGACTCGACGGTGAAGCCTACCGCGGCCACGTCTTCTGGGACGAAATGTTCGATCTTCCCGTTTACGCACTACACGATCCGCAACTCGCCAAGCAACTTCTGATGTACCGTTACCGGCGGCTACCCGCAGCTAAGCAGAACGCCAAGGACGCGGGTTTCGCCGGGGCCATGTATCCGTGGCAATCTGGTGAGGTTGGCGACGAGCAATCGCAAGTCGTTCACTTGAATCCGCTGACCAACACCTGGGACCCGGACTACTCCTCACTGCAACGCCACGTCTCATTGGCCGTGGCCTACAACGTGATCATGTACACACACATCACCGGCGACACCGACTTCATGACCGACTACGGTTTGGAAATGTTGGAGGAAATCTCGCAGTTCTGGCTCAGCAAGGCCAAGTTGGACACTAAGACCGGTCGCTATACGATCGACCAGGTCATGGGTCCCGATGAATTTCACGAAAATTATCCCAATGCCGACTCAACCGGATTGGCCAACAACGCCTATACCAACCTGATGGTCACTTGGCTATTCAATCAGCTGACTGATTTACGGCAATCCTTACCACAGACACAAGTTACGACCGTTGACCAGAAGACTGGCTTCGACCAAGACGTGGTTAAAAAGGTCGCCGACGTAAGCCACCATCTTAAGCTCGATATCAATCCGGATGGCATCATCGGGCAGTTCGAGGGTTACTTCAAGCTCCCACGCTTAGACTTTAGCAAATATCAGAAGAAGTACGGTGACATCTCGCGGATGGACCGCATCTTAAAGGCCGAGGGTAAGACGCCCGACGCTTATCAGGTGGCTAAACAAGCCGACGCGCTGATGGCCTTCTACAGTCTGGATGCTACGGCCGTCATGGGTCTGCTCAAGCAATTGGGCTATGACTTACCACAGCAAGCCCTGATGAAGAACCTCCAGTTCTACCTCGACCGTACGACCCATGGTTCTACCCTCTCACGCATCGTCTACGCTGTTTTGACGGCGATGGCGGGGAACATGGACCAGTCGTGGAAACTCTTCTCACAGGCCCTGTTATCCGACTATTACGACATTCAGGGCGGCACCACCGCTGAAGGCATCCACCTCGGCGTCATGGGTGCCGTTACCCTGATGTCCACACGGCACTACGCTGGCGTTGATGTCCTGGCACCGCAACTCACAGTGAACCCCCACTTGCCAGAAAACTGGCGAGCCATTCAGTTCCACCAGCTGGTCCGAGGCATCCGTTACACCTTTGAGATCGACCACCGTCAAGTCACGGTAACCGCCGATCACGCCGCCACACTAACTATTGGTCAACATGAAGTTTCACTAAAACCGCAACAACCCGCAACCATTTCATATTAAGGAGTGTTTCGCAATGACAAAATTTGCTGATATTAAAGGATTCGTTTTCGACTTAGACGGGGTCATCACCGATACTTCCGTCCTACACGGTACTGCCTGGCATCAATTGGCCGACTACCTCGGCGTGGCCTGGAGCGACGAACTCGCCAACGGTCTCAAGGGCATTAGCCGGATGGACTCCCTGGAAATGATTCTCAAGGCTGGGGGCAAGGAAAACGACTACACCCAAGCCCAAAAGGAAGCATTGGCAACCAAGAAGAACACAAACTACGTGGCCGAAGTCGACAAGATGACCCCCGCCAACATTCTCCCTGGCATGAAGGCCTTCTTGGACGATCTGCGGGCTAAGGGTTACCAATTATCCCTAGCCTCTGCTTCTAAGAACGCCCCGCGTGTCTTGGACAAGTTACAACTGGCCGACTACTTCCCTAAGGTTGTCGACCCAGCAAGCCTGACGCATGGCAAACCGGACCCTGAGATCTACACCAAGGGGGCCCAGTTGTTAAACTTGCCACCTGAACAATGTATTGGGGTCGAAGATGCCGCTGCCGGCGTCCAAGCCATCAACGCAGCCGGTGAAGTCTCCCTGGGAATCGGTGATGCCACCGAATTGGGTGCCGCCGACATGGTCTTTGCCGACACGGCCGACGTAACGTTGGCGAACATCGCAAAGAAGTTAGGCTAATCACAACGCGCAATCCGAAATAAGCAATCTGCTATCAGTAGGGCCTGGGACAACTCCCTAGGCTCTTTTATTATGCTATTTTATAGGATTGAAACGTGAGCCAAAGACAGCCGGTACCACACTCTTAGCTTTGCCCCCTACTTAGTACTAATGTAAAAAGTGGCCAATCAGTCGCATCTTTATTGGCAACTTTAGGAAAATTTACGTTCTCACAAATTAAACAATAAAAGGGCAACACCCGCCATCCCCCACTGCAATAGTGAGCAGATTAGCTACGTGTCGCCCGTCTTTTTGACCCTATTCTTCCTAATCAAAATACGCTATACTAACGAGACTGGTCACCTGATTTACTGGATCAAACCGAAGTGACGCAGACCCTTGACGATGCCGTCATCCATATTGCCAGCCGTGACGTATGCCGCCTTATTCTTGGCCTGGAAGACCCCGTTACCCATGGCAATCGGGATATCGACCTCATCAAACATCTGTAGGTCGTTCAAGCCATTCCCAAAGGCGTAAGTCTTAACCTTCTCGAGGCCGGCTTCCTTCAAGAACGTGCGAATTCCCGTCTGTTTGGTGACCCCCGTCTGCATGGTGTCCAAGGCGCGCGGATTGTTGCGGACGAAGGACAGTGTCCCTGCGAACTTCTCGCGGTAGATTTTTTCCTTGTCGCGGTTGAAGACGTTCAAAAAGTTAATATCTTGGGTCTGATACCAAGTGGGATCGACCCGCGCGTCTAGCCGCAATAATTTAAAGTTATCGGTCGTGTCCTGGTTTGCCTGACTCAAGCGAAAGCCCTGGTTGTTAAAGTAACCCAGCGGATCACCCTGCTCTTTGGCAAAGGCCGTAATGGCCGTTAACGTCTTCTGATCGATCACGGCCGCAGTTAATTTTTTGCCCTGATATTGGACGTAACTACCGTTCGCACTGACCACAGCATCGATTCCCGTGGCATCCAGGACATATTGAATCTCAAAAATGTTTCTTCCAGTCGCAATAACTGGTAGAATATGATGTTGTTGCATTTCTTGAATGGCTGCGACACTTGTCGGTAAAACATTCTTGTCGTCGTCAAATAACGTTCCATCCAAGTCAAAAAAGACGATTGCTTGATACATTTAATCAACCTCCTAATCCACTAATACCAACGGTTTCATTATACAACAATGACCAAAGTACAGGAAATGGCGGAAATTTTTCTTCCCGGCAGATGTAGTAGTCAGTCATTTTATGGTACACTATATCTTGTATTTCTAATTAAAGAGGGGCTATCATGGTGATAATTACAGCTGGAATGATCGGGGTCGGTAAAACGACTCTAACTGGAAAAATCGCATCACATTTAAATACGCAAGCATTCTTCGAACCGGTCGGTGATAACCCGGTGTTACCACTCTACTACCGGGACCCAAAGCAATATGGTTTCTTGCTACAGATTTACTTCTTGAACAAGCGGTTTAGCATGATCAAACGAGCCCTCGCGGACGACAACAACGTCCTCGACCGTTCAATCTACGAAGACGCCCTGTTCACGCGAGAAAACAACGCTGAAGGAAACATTACGGACACCGAACTCGAGGTTTACTTACAACTCCTCGACAACATGATGACCGAATTGGACGAACTCCCAAAGAAGGCACCAGACTTATTAGTCTACGCCGATGCCGACTTCGACACCATTCTTCACCGGATCAAGAAGCGTGGCCGGGACTACGAACAATTCGACAACAATCCTGAATTGGAATCCTACTACAAGAAGATGTGGACGGCTTACCAAGGTTGGTTCGCCGACTACGACATCAGCCCTAAGATCAAGATTGACTTACAGAAGTACGATCTTGACAAGCCGGGTAACACCGACATCGTTTTAGGCCAAATTGATGACGCCTTAAAAGGCATTCGGACCGACGCAACGGTCTAAATTGACAAAAAACTCCCGCAAGCCAGAAATGGTTTGGGGGAGTTTTTTAATTTAATGGTCCGCCGTTTCAGATGGCAGCAGGATAATCTGGCTGTCACCATCATCGTAGGCCAGAACAGTATCTGGGAGTTCGGGAGCATAAGCGAAATCCGTATCGAACCCCGCACTCAGGGCTCCTGGATGATCATTTTCATCTAATTGGACGTATTCAAACGTAGTCGTCCCTTGGTTGTTATGCAGCTTAAACGTCAGTAGATTCTCCAACGGAAATACCCCTTGGAGGTCTTGGTCGATGATCTCCCAAACGGCGTCGATCATGTCGCCGGGCAAGGCCGCAACGGTACCGTAACTGGCGTAACGTGAATGATTATTTTCAAACATTTTCTTCGCCTCCACTCTCGGTCATTTAGAACTATTATACCGTATCTCCCCTTAAAACGGGAATAATTACGCTTGATGGTCACTTAAGCTCTGCGTGCCTCGGCGGTCGAGCAAGTTGACCAAGAATGAAACCACAATCAGGCAGGCCCCGGTAATGAAAATCAGGTGTAACCCTTGATACAGAATACCATGTAGCGTAGGCAACAGGTGCGCTGGGAGATTTTTGGCCGTTTGTGGGTTAATTAACTTATTCATCATCGCCATGCTGGTCCCGGGATGACTGGCAACGCCATGCGCCATCACCACGTTCATGACAATCCCTAAAACGGACACCATCACGGTCTGTCCCAACGTTCGTGCCAAGGTATTAAAGGAAGTCGCCACCCCAATCTCAGCCACGGGTACCTTGCTCTGCACCGTGACGGTCGTGGTGGTAATCGTAATCCCAAAGCCAGTCCCGCAGATTGCGGCAATGACAAAGAAACTCCAGAACGGCGTGGTAGCGGGAATAATCGCCATAATAACCGCCCCAATCAGCACCAGCGTCAGGCTAATATTAACAATCTGATATGGTGAGCGTTTCATTAGTAATTTACCAGCAATAAAGGACCCGACAATCCACATCAGCGAGCTCGGTGTAATGGCAAATCCTGCTTCGGAGGCCTTCAATCCCAGTAACCCCTGCGTCCAGGTTGGGAGATAAACTTCGAATCCCATGATAAAGCCACTTAAGAGCGCCGCAATCAGATTTTGGACCACAAAGGTTCGGTTGCTAAACAATTCCATGGGAATCAGTGGATCATCCGTGCGCTTCTCGCGGCGAATAAATGCCCAAAAGGCGACAATGGCAACAATCAGGCCGCCGATCACCCACACGATGTTAAGGTCCCCTTCACCGAGCAGCTGAAACGTCAGCATGACGGCCAAGAGACCCACGGACAGCCAGATACAACCGGCCCAATCCATGGTAAACGCCTTACGCTCTGTGTTCTCATTGAGAAAGAACCAGATCAATCCCATGGTCACGATTCCAATTGGAATGTTAATGAAGAAAATCCAGTGCCAGCTCAGTTGATCGACAATGAATCCTCCCAATAGCGGTGCGACAACCGCCGCAATTCCCCAGGCAGACCCATTGAGGCCCATGACCCGGGCGCGCTGCTCAACGGGGTAAATATCGGCGAGAATCGTGAACGACACGGGCATGATGGCCCCCGCTCCGATTCCCTGCAGGGCACGCCAAGCAATCAACGTCTCCATGCTGTGGGACATCCCCGATAATGTAGATCCCAGAACGAAGATGAACAGCCCCACGAGAAAGACCAGTTTCCGGCCAACGGTATCCGCCAATTTACCATAGATGGGGGTGGCAATGGCGCTGGTCAGTAAGAAGATGGAGAAGACCCAGTTCATCAGGGCCACCCCTTTTAAATCACCAACGATAGTCGGCATGGCGGTCGACACGATTGTCCCTTCAACGGCAGACATGAAGGTCGCCACAAAGACGGCAATGGTGACAACCTTAACATTTGTTTGTTTCATAATTTTCCTCCTACCGTTGGGCCCCACCACGCAACGAAACTGAGTAGCCAACAGCGCTACTTCCCAAATTCTGTTTGAAACAGTAATATCTTATACTATCACGGATTGCTGGTGAAAGGACACCCTCTGGTGAAAATAAATCTGGTGGACCAGTCAACCTGAACGCAAAAATCCCATCAGCCGGCGGAGTGCCAAACTGATGGGATTTCATTTTAGAAATTAATCGTGGTGCTTATTTGCAAGCAGCCTTTAAAGCATCGACCTTGTCCGTGTGTTCCCAAGGCAAATCGATGTCGGTCCGACCAAAGTGGCCGTATGCGGCAGTTTGCTTGTAGATTGGCCGCTTTAAGTCGAGCATCTTGATGATGCCGGCTGGACGTAAGTCAAAGAGTTGACGAACGGCAGCAGCTAATTTGCTTTCCGTAACGACCCCGGTGCCGAACGTGTTGATGGAAACGGAAACGGGTTCCGCCACACCAATGGCATAGGCAATCTGGACTTCACATTCCGTTGCCAACTTGGCAGCCACAATGTTCTTGGCGATGTACCGCGCAGCGTAACTTGCTGAACGGTCCACCTTCGTGGCGTCCTTCCCGGAGAAGGCCCCACCACCATGGTGAGCAGCCCCACCATACGTGTCGACGATGATCTTCCGACCAGTCAGACCGGCATCCCCTTGAGGACCCCCGATAACGAAACGACCAGTTGGGTTGATGAAGTACTTCGTCTTGTCGTCTAACAAGTGGGCGGGAATAACTTCCTTAACCACTTGATCGATCACGTCTTGACGAATTCGGTCCAACGTAACGTCTGGATCGTGTTGCGTACTCAAAACCACGGTGTCGACCCGTAATGGCTTACCCTCATCGTCATATTCAACGGTGACTTCTGCCTTCGCATCTGGCCGTAAATAATCAATGGTGCCCATCTTCCGCAGGCTGGCGATCCGACGCATCAAAGCGTGGCTCAGCGTGATTGGGAGGGGCATCAGTTCTGGCGTTTCGTCGATGGCGTAACCAAACATTAATCCTTGGTCACCGGCACCGATCTTGTCCAGTGGATCTTCATCACCTTCACGCGTTTCGTAAGAGTCATCGACCCCTTGCGCAATGTCGGGTGATTGTTCGTCGATAGCGACGAGGACGGCACAGTTGTCACCATCAAAGCCGTATTGACCGTCCGTGTACCCAATTTCCTTAATGGTTTGACGAACGACCTTTTGGATGTCCACGTATGCCTTGGTAGAGATTTCACCGAAGACCAGCACCAGGCCAGTCGTAACGGACGTCTCGCAGGCAACCCGTGAATCCGGATCCTGAGCCAATAGAGCATCTAAGATGGCGTCACTGATCTGATCAGCAATTTTATCTGGATGGCCTTCTGAAACGGATTCCGACGTAAATAAATGTCTTTCTTGCAATGGATATTCCCCCTAGATAGTGTTGACGACGAGTTGACCGATAATCTCGCGCCAGTCGGTTACAAGGCAGCTTCACTGAATGCGTGAATCCTATCGGGAATTGACTCATAACTTAAGCATTCTAACATATATTAATGAGGGATAAAAGAAACCTTGCCGTTTTTTTGCAAAGAATGATTGACCAGGGTCAAAACAATATCTATTATAAAAGATAAGACTAAATCAGTTGAAATGGAGCGATTCCATGACCACAATCATGGCCTTCTTAAAAAATAAGACGGTACAACAATTATTCATTTTCACCTTTTTTCAAAATTTACTTTGGTGGGTCGCCGGGTTGACCGCCGCAACGGGAACGCCCCTGGCTACGAATATTAAGGTCTACCTTGGTGGATACGGTATGCTCGTCGCTGCTGGCTACTTTCTGATTCTTAAACGTCACTTTCAGTCCCGCATCGGCCCAATTTTCGTGGTTGCGGCGGCCACGTTGGGATTGCTGGCGGCCCCGCACGATCACATGCTACAACTATTTGCGATCCTACTGTGTGTCTTCCTGGTCCTAGCATGCGTTCCCCAATTGGGACTGCAATCCGCCTATGGCCTCGTGGTCTTCAGTTTCTTGGCCGGTTGTGGCGTCCCCGTGATCCTATTTTTCCTTCGCAATCACTACCTGGCAATGCAATTTCTAATGCCCATGGTGCCGTTAGTCGCTAGCTACCTGGTCTTCTTCGAACCTTACTATTTGACTAAGGAACGCGACTGGCGCTGGACACTCGTCACCCCCGCTATCCTGATACTGACACTGCTTACCCTCGGTTTCTCGTGGCAGATTGTCATTGCCGGCCTGTTAGCGGTCGCTTATTGGTGGCTCCAGCCCAAGATCAACGATAACTACCGGCTGGTCACGACCAGTGTCGTCCAACTCATCCTGGGCCTACTGATTTTCGATTAAATCATCAGAAAAGTAATATTTAGTTGCGTAAATTTAAAGTTTCGCTAAGCTCACAGGTATTTGGTCCCCCTCCCCGAGTTCTCGTGTTAAAATGGGGCATCATTGAAATTGGAGGAACCCCTATGCCTGAAATCAAAGTGATCGGTGACATCCTAAGTGGTAAGTTTCAGCCAACGTTAACGGGTAATACCATTGTGGACGCTGCCTTGATCGATCGCTTTTGTCAGAGCTTAATCACCGCACTAGCCCTATCACCACAATCCGTTCACGCTGAACATCACTGGGATCTAGTTGTTAATCCCGCAATCATCTACGTTGTGGATGAACATATTTTAGACGCTAGCGACCATCAGCGCAGCATGGCCAACATTATCCCTGTCAGTCACAGAGCGCTGTTACGCGGCGAAGTTGGCACCACTAAGCGTAAATTAGCGACTATCCTAGCTGCCCAGTCGTCAGCTAACTAATGAATCCAACCAGCAACGTGCTTGCGGTTGGATTTTTTCTTTACCTTCGTATGTATCTGCCACCGTTCGCAGCAGATGGTTGGTCACTTGATTTAGGTGAAATCTTTGATGTGGAGAATGGCGTCTTTGAGCCACACTGAACGGCTTTCTAACCGCTGTTGCAGGAGCATCAACCCATCGACCATGTCACAGGGCTGACCTTCAACGTAAAACTGCATTTTGACCTGGTAGAGGTGATGATTTTGGATGTCATACGTGCGCCGCATCTTATAGCCCAGTTGTACGTAGGTGAGCGTTTCGACCGCGGTTCCCGTCTTGATGTCGCAGGTGTCCGCGCGTGACAGCTCGTGTTGTGGAAAACAATATTTCTGATGAGAATCACGATCCCAGAACTCCAGTTGATAGGTTGCCGCAACGGACTTCTGTAAAAAACGACCGATTCGCGTGAAGAAATTCCGGCGAAAGTGCGTCAGGTCACTCACGTTCTGATAAAATAACCGTTGATCATGGTAGTTCGCAAGGGGGGCGTGTAGCGACTGCTCTAACACAATCACAGCCTCTCGATGGGCCCTTTCGGTAGCTAAGAAAGTATCAATCTGGTCGCGTTGTTTCTGTGATAATGGCTGATTCAGCGTCTCGTTCGTTAGTGCTTCCAGGGGACGTCGTGATTCTCTGCCTTCTATCGTCATGCTTTCTCCTTAGGTGGTACCTCTTATTAGGTCTCCACAAGTCACAGCTTAACATGTGGTTATCCCGATTAACAGCTAATAACATTGCCAGTCTGGCTAATACTGGTGCTAGGATACCGGTTATATGCAAGATTTTAAGCCGCAAAAGGTGAGGAGTGGGTCGTGCCACTGGATATACAGCCAGATATCGCCTATTCATGCAGTTTAGATCCCGACAAATCAAGTCAAAATCCGTTGCCAAGGCTTCGAGATTTGACCAGCCCCTTTCTCGCACGATTTTCTCTGAATTATCAAAGTTGTATTCACCCCCCCAACACCGGTATATTAGGGGTAACCTATCTGAGGAGGATGTACACTATGGCAGAAATTCTAGTAACAACGACTGAAAAGATTCCCGGACAAGATTACGAGGTTCTAGGTGAGGTCTTTGGTCTGACCACCCAGTCCAAAAACATCATGCGTAACATCGGTGCGTCTTTGAAAAATGTGGTCGGTGGTGAAATCAAGGATTACACCAACATGCTGAATGAATCACGTCACATCGCCATCGAACGACTACGACAGAACGCGATCGACATGGGCGCAGATGCTGTCGTGATGATGCGCTTTGATTCCGGTTCCATTGGCACAGACATGCAATCCGTTGCCGCTTACGGAACCGCCGTCAAATATCGCTAATTACCCCACAATAGGGAAAGTGTTACCACCGAATGTTCGTTACACTCTGATTATAAATATCGTTTTAAACAGACTGAACAAAGTGACTCTAAAAAAAGAGTTCTACTTTATCCAGTCTTTTTTTGTGCGCTTGGACAACCAAAGGTAGTCAGTTAGCACCGACATTTCAAGTGGCCACAATGCCCGATGTGTAACGCTTTTCGCGGCGTTACGGGCTTTTTTTGGTCGTTTATATCCACTTCCACAATATTGTCCCGTGGAAACTATCCACACTCGTCATTGTGGCATAACAACTGATCCACGACCCGCTTTATACTAACGATAGTCAATAAGATATTACACAACCGAATTACAAATAGTTCGGAATTAAGAAAGTAGGTCATTAAAATGTTAAAGAAAGTTGTTAAATGGACAGTCTTAGTAATCGCCACCGTCGTCTTGACCCTCGCAAGTTTCAGTACCACGATCCTCGCATCCGCAAGCAAGCCAACACCTTCATGGGGCAGTTGGAATGACACCACCATTACTTACAAGACCAACACTTCCTCCTCTTACTACAAGAGCGTTTGGAAGAACGCCGTTAAGCGTTGGAACAAGGTTGGCGTTGTTCAATTAAAGGCTGCCAAGAGCGGTGAAAAAGCTGACATTACCTTAACCTCTTCCAAGTCATTAAGCACTAAGAGCGGTAAGCTGGCGGGTTACACGAACTACTCTTACTTAAAGAAGAGCGACAACAACCAAATCGTTTCCGCTAAGTCCACGTTGAACCGGAGCCTCTTAACTAAGTACGGTTACACCAAGAGCCAACGGACCAACGTTGCAACCCACGAGATTGGCCATGCCTTAGGCTTGAGCCACTCCGGTGACAAGTCCAGCGTGATGTACGCTTCCGATCGTTACGCTTCCATCGACCATCAAGACAAGGTCGGCTTACAAGACGCCTACGAAGGCTAATCTATTTAACAAAACAACTTTCTTATATGACTGATAAAATCCTAGCCTGTCCAGCTAGGATTTTTTTATACCTGCAGGAAGCCAACTCCCCTGTAAGGTTTCGGGTATCCCCGCAATCACTACGATCAAACGCCCGCTTAAAAATCCCCGATGCACCAAAAAAACCGCTAGTACGGAATGGAAATCCTTCCACTGTACTAGCGGTTTATTATCATCTACTTCATATGAATAGCAAACTGCGGATGACGATGACTTATCTTAGAAACATGAACCGACTTTCCCGCTTCCTCAATCAGCTTGCCGTGTCCAATCGCCATGGCCACGTGGTAGGTGTACTTTTGCCCAGCAATCTGCCAGAAGAGCAAGTCCCCCTTCTTTGCCTTGCTGACAGCCACGTGTTTGCCGAGTTTCTGCTGTACACCAGTCATTCCCCCGATGTCACGATGCTCGACATCTAAGTAGACCTGATCAACGAACGAGGCACAGTCTAGCCCACCAAAGGCATCACGACCAGCATAGCGATAAGGGACGCTCAAATAGCGTTTAGCGTCCGCTACCAGCCGATTTACCCGAGTACCATGCTTGGGGACAGCACGCTTGAAGACTCGGTTATTCCGCGCCTGAGTGGCCTTACCATTGAGTGTGATCCGACCATTCTTCAAGTGCACCGTGAGTAGATTTTTCTGGTATTTAAATAGGACGTTCCCCGCCTTAGAGAAGTGCACATTGACCTTTCGTGATCCAGCCTTGATGTTGCTGCCGTGTCCCTTGCTCAGCTGATGATAGCTTACCAAATAGTTACCATAAACCGTCTTTTCGTTGTAGGCGTAGACCTTGCCATTTTTCAACTGGCGAACATTAATCCAGTGCTTCGCATAACCATCGAATTTACTAGTTTGTGGCTTACTATAAAACATAAGACTGGCATTACGAACTGCGCCATGCTTCGTCTGGGTGATGTAAACCGACTTATAGGTGCTGATTTTCCGATCAAAGGAAGACGTTGCGTCCACCTTCTCATGCGTAGAGAAGTACCCTTCTCTGGCAAACATGGTGTTGTAACTCGCCTGAGCGGGCTCTTGCCCCAGAAAAATACCGCCACCAGCGGCAATCAATCCAATTAACGCATAACGAATCAGTTTATTCACTTTCACTATCTCGAGACTTCCCATCTATATATGTATGATAATCTTAGTTTAGGCCTAACTGTAGGCCGTTACAAGAGGCACAGGATCGACACAGAATATAGACGAAGCTGTTAGCTAAAATTAGTCATAAAAAAAAACGACAAACCCGAATTAACAGTGTCTGTCGTTACTTTTATGAAAACCGAACATGTTCTTAGTGATACCGGAGGTGGGGTTCGAACCCACACGACCTCAACGGTCACTGGATTTTGAGTCCAGCGCGTCTGCCAGTTCCGCCACTCCGGCAAAAAAATATTGATTGGATACACCCAGTCAAAGGTGGTAATCGGATTTGAACCGACGATGAAGGTTTTGCAGACCTCTGCCTTACCACTTGGCTATACCACCATAATCGCCTATCCAATCTGATTGGATCAGCTGAAAGTAATTCAAGATGCCCAATCTAAGGGCGGTATGTGGGAATCGAACCCACGCGTGCCGGAACCACAATCCGGTGTGTTAACCACTTCACCAATACCGCCATCACATTACAAACAGGGATAGTAGGAGTTGAACCCACATCGACGGTTTTGGAGACCGTTGTTCTACCATTGAACTATATCCCTATAATGATGGTGGGGAGTGGATTCGAACCACCGAACCCGAAGGAGCGGATTTACAGTCCGCCGCGTTTAGCCAGACTTCGCTACCCCACCATAAATGGCGCGGGACGGAATCGAACCGCCGACACATGGAGCTTCAATCCATTGCTCTACCAACTGAGCTACCGAGCCATACCATCATGTAATATGTTTGTTGTGTATTAAATTGTTAATAACATAACAACGGTCTGTACGAGACTCGAACTCGTGATCTCCTCCGTGACAGGGAGGCGTCCTAACCAACTAGACCAACAGACCATAATATATTATGTTATATGGAGGATACAGGGCTCGAACCTGTGACCCTCTGCTTGTAAGGCAGACGCTCTCCCAACTGAGCTAATCCTCCATGTTAAGTGTTACAATGACCCGTACGGGATTCGAACCCATGTTACCGCCGTGAAAGGGCGGTGTCTTAAACCACTTGACCAACGGGTCATACTTTATGAAACGGAGAGTGAGGGATTCGAACCCTCGAAACAGGTTAGTACCCGTTTACAGCATTTCCAATGCTGCTCCTTCAGCCACTCGGACAACTCTCCATTATTAAGCTCCGGCAGGCGGGCTCGAACCGTCGACAACCTGATTAACAGTCAGGTGCTCTACCAACTGAGCTATGCCGGAATAATCGCGTGGCAACGTCCTATCCTCGCAGGGGGCGATCCCCCAACTACTATCGGCGTGCTAAAGCTTAACTTCTGTGTTCGGCATGGGAACAGGTGTATCCTTTAGGCTATCGCCACCACACTATAAGAGAACTTCTTCCCTCAAAACTAGATATTATTCAATTATCTTCCATTCGGAAACAACCACGTTTTCAACTTGGTTAAGTCCTCGACCGATTAGTACTGGTCCGCTCCACGCCTCACGGCGCTGCTACTTCCAGCCTATCTACCTGATCATCTTTCAGGGGTCTTACTTCCATATAGGAATGGGAAATCTCATCTCGAGGCGAGTTTCACACTTAGATGCTTTCAGCGTTTATCTCATCCATACATAGCTACCCAGCGATGCGCCTGGCGGCACAACTGGTACACCAGCGGTATGTCCATCCCGGTCCTCTCGTACTAAGGACAGCTCCTCTCAAATTTCCTACGCCCGCGACGGATAGGGACCGAACTGTCTCACGACGTTCTGAACCCAGCTCGCGTACCGCTTTAATGGGCGAACAGCCCAACCCTTGGGACCGACTACAGCCCCAGGATGCGATGAGCCGACATCGAGGTGCCAAACCTCCCCGTCGATGTGGACTCTTGGGGGAGATAAGCCTGTTATCCCCAGGGTAGCTTTTATCCGTTGAGCGATGGCCCTTCCATACGGTACCACCGGATCACTAAGCCCGACTTTCGTCCCTGCTCGACCTGTCTGTCTCGCAGTCAAGCTCTCTTCTGCCTTTACACTCGACGAATGATTTCCAACCATTCTGAGAGAACCTTTGGGCGCCTCCGTTACTTTTTAGGAGGCGACCGCCCCAGTCAAACTGCCTACCTGACACTGTCTCCCACCACGATTAGTGGTGCGGGTTAGAGTGTTCACACAGCGAGGGTCGTATCCCACCAGCGCCTCACTCGAAACTAGCGTTCCGAGTTCTACGGCTCCGACCTATCCTGTACAAGCTGTGTCAACACCCAATATCAAGCTACAGTAAAGCTCCATGGGGTCTTTCCGTCCTGTCGCGGGTAACCTGCATCTTCACAGGTAATATAATTTCACCGAGTCTCTCGTTGAGACAGTGCCCAGATCGTTACGCCTTTCGTGCGGGTCGGAACTTACCCGACAAGGAATTTCGCTACCTTAGGACCGTTATAGTTACGGCCGCCGTTTACTGGGGCTTCATTTCTGGGCTTCGCCGAAGCTAACTCATCCACTTAACCTTCCAGCACCGGGCAGGCGTCAGCCCCTATACGTCATCTTGCGATTTTGCAGAAACCTGTGTTTTTGATAAACAGTCGCCTGGGCCTTTTCACTGCGGCTACACTTGCGTGTAGCACCCCTTCTCCCGAAGTTACGGGGTCATTTTGCCGAGTTCCTTAACGAGAGTTCACTCGCTCACCTTAGGATACTCTCCTCGACTACCTGTGTCGGTTTGCGGTACGGGTAATTAATCACTAACTAGAAGCTTTTCTCGGCAGTGTGACATCTGGCGCTTCCCTACTAAAATTCGGTCCTCGTCACGCCTTGTCCTTAGCGATAAGCATTTAACTCATCACCAGACTTGACGCTTGAACACACATTTCCAATCGTGTGCACACCATAGCCTACTGCGTCCCTCCATCGTTCAAACATGATTAACTAGTACAGGAATATCAACCTGTTATCCATCGCCTACGCTTCTCAGCCTCGGCTTAGGTCCCGACTAACCCTGGGAGGACGAGCCTTCCCCAGGAAACCTTAGTCATTCGGTGGATCAGATTCTCACTGATCTTTCGCTACTCATACCGGCATTCTCACTTCTAAGCGCTCCACTAGTCCTTGCGGTCTAGCTTCGTTGCCCTTAGAACGCTCTCCTATCACGCGACCTATTGGTCGCATCCATAATTTCGGTAACATGCTTAGCCCCGGTAAATTTTCGGCGCGGGATCACTCGGCTAGTGAGCTATTACGCACTCTTTAAATGGTGGCTGCTTCTGAGCCAACATCCTAGCTGTCTGTGCAACTCCACATCCTTTTCCACTCAGCATGTATTTAGGGACCTTAATTGATGGTCTGGGCTGTTCCCCTTTCGACGGTGGATCTTATCACTCATCGTCTGACTCCCGGATATAAATCAGTGGCATTCGGAGTTTATCTGAATTCAGTAACCCATGACGGGCCCCTAGTCCAAACAGTGGCTCTACCTCCACGATTCTTAACTCCGAGGCTAACCCTAAAGCTATTTCGGAGAGAACCAGCTATCTCCAAGTTCGTTTGGAATTTCACCGCTATCCACACCTCATCCCAGCATTTTTCAACATACACGGGTTCGGTCCTCCAGTGCGTTTTACCGCACCTTCAACCTGGACATGGATAGGTCACCTGGTTTCGGGTCTACATCAACTTACTGAAACGCCCGTTTCAGACTCGCTTTCGCTACGGCTCCGGTCTTTACACCTTAACCTTGCAAATTAACGTAACTCGCCGGTTCATTCTACAAAAGGCACGCTATCACCCATTAACGGGCTCTAACTAATTGTAGGCACATGGTTTCAGGAACTATTTCACTCCGCTTCCGCGGTGCTTTTCACCTTTCCCTCACGGTACTGGTTCACTATCGGTCACTAGGGAGTATTTAGCCTTGGGAGATGGTCCTCCCGGATTCCGACCACGTTTCACGTGTGTGGCCGTACTCAGGATACTGAACTGAGGGTCAACAATTTCATCTACGGGGGTATCACCCTCTATGCCGAGTCTTCCCAGACTCTTCGATTATCATTGACTTTGGTAACTCAAATGTTCAGTCCTACAACCCCAAAGAGCAAGCTCTTTGGTTTGGGCTATTCCCCGTTCGCTCGCCGCTACTTAGGGAATCGATTTTTCTTTCTATTCCTGCGGGTACTTAGATGTTTCAGTTCCCCGCGTCTGCCTCAACTCAAGTATGTATTCCCTGAGTTGTAATTACTGATTAAAGTAATTGGGTTTCCCCATTCGGAAATCTCCGGATCAAAGCTTACGTACAGCTCCCCGAAGCATATCGGTGTTAGTCCCGTCCTTCATCGGCTCCTAGTACCAAGGCATCCACCATGCGCCCTTCATAACTTAACCTAACGATTACTTCGTAATCGCTGATTAATTGAGTATTAGCGATATAAACTAATTAAAAAACTCAAAAATACGCAGTTGTTTCTCGGTTTTAATTATCTTAATAATTAAAGGAAAATAATTGATAATATCTAGTTTTCAAAGAACAAATTCCTTGGCACTCTCGTACCAATGGAGAATAGCGGGATCGAACCGCTGACCCCCTGCTTGCAAAGCAGGTGCTCTCCCATCTGAGCTAATTCCCCAAAATGATGACCTTGCGGTCAATGGGCATAAATGGACTCGAACCATCGACCTCACGCTTATCAGGCGTGCGCTCTAAACCAGCTGAGCTATACGCCCAAAATCATTTAGCAAAATCATATGATAATGAGGGTAGACCCCTCAAAACTGACCATTGTTTCGACAAAGTATGTGTAGCCTCCGTATATTCCTTAGAAAGGAGGTGATCCAGCCGCAGGTTCTCCTACGGCTACCTTGTTACGACTTCACCCTAATCATCTGTCCCACCTTAGACGGCTGACTCCCGAAGGTTATCTCACCGGCTTTGGGTGTTACAAACTCTCATGGTGTGACGGGCGGTGTGTACAAGGCCCGGGAACGTATTCACCGCGGCATGCTGATCCGCGATTACTAGCGATTCCAACTTCATGTAGGCGAGTTGCAGCCTACAATCCGAACTGAGAACGGCTTTAAGAGATTAGCTTAGCCTCACGACTTCGCGACTCGTTGTACCGTCCATTGTAGCACGTGTGTAGCCCAGGTCATAAGGGGCATGATGATTTGACGTCATCCCCACCTTCCTCCGGTTTGTCACCGGCAGTCTCACCAGAGTGCCCAACTTAATGCTGGCAACTGATAATAAGGGTTGCGCTCGTTGCGGGACTTAACCCAACATCTCACGACACGAGCTGACGACAACCATGCACCACCTGTATCCATGTCCCCGAAGGGAACGTCCTATCTCTAGGATTTGCATAGTATGTCAAGACCTGGTAAGGTTCTTCGCGTAGCTTCGAATTAAACCACATGCTCCACCGCTTGTGCGGGCCCCCGTCAATTCCTTTGAGTTTCAACCTTGCGGTCGTACTCCCCAGGCGGAGTGCTTAATGCGTTAGCTGCGGCACTGAAGGGCGGAAACCCTCCAACACCTAGCACTCATCGTTTACGGCATGGACTACCAGGGTATCTAATCCTGTTTGCTACCCATGCTTTCGAGCCTCAGCGTCAGTTACAGACTAGACAGCCGCCTTCGCCACTGGTGTTCTTCCATATATCTACGCATTCCACCGCTACACATGGAGTTCCACTGTCCTCTTCTGCACTCAAGTCTCCCAGTTTCCGATGCACTTCTCCGGTTAAGCCGAAGGCTTTCACATCAGACTTAAGAAACCGCCTGCGCTCGCTTTACGCCCAATAAATCCGGACAACGCTTGCCACCTACGTATTACCGCGGCTGCTGGCACGTAGTTAGCCGTGGCTTTCTGGTTAAATACCGTCAACTCCTGAACAGTTACTCTCAAGAGTGTTCTTCTTTAACAACAGAGTTTTACGAGCCGAAACCCTTCTTCACTCACGCGGCATTGCTCCATCAGACTTTCGTCCATTGTGGAAGATTCCCTACTGCTGCCTCCCGTAGGAGTTTGGGCCGTGTCTCAGTCCCAATGTGGCCGATTACCCTCTCAGGTCGGCTACGTATCATTGTCTTGGTGGGCCTTTACCTCACCAACTAACTAATACGCCGCGGGTCCATCCAGAAGTGATAGCCGAAACCACCTTTCAAACAGAAACCATGCGGTTTCTGTTGTTATACGGTATTAGCACCTGTTTCCAAGTGTTATCCCCTGCTTCTGGGCAAGTTACCCACGTGTTACTCACCAGTTCGCCACTCGCTTCATTGTTGAAATCAGTGCAAGCACGTCATTCAGCGGAAGCTCGTTCGACTTGCATGTATTAGGCATGCCGCCAGCGTTCGTCCTGAGCCAGGATCAAACTCTCATCTTAAAGATGATGCTTGAACAGCTCATCGATTGTTGTTACTTTATTTTCATAAAAGCGAATTGACTTCGCAAATATTGTTTGGGTTTGATACCTAGTATCAAACCGCCCTACACATATTTGGTTTGTCGAAACAATGTTCAGTTTTCAAAGGTCTACCAAGTTATCAGAGAAGCAATTGCTTCGTGACAACTTTTAAAGTATATCATGTCGTCAAATTAGTGTCAACTGATTTTTTCAATATATTTTGAATAAATATTGAATTTTTGAAGCTCAGCTGAATAAATATTCTCAACAACGATTACTACTATATCAATTATCAATCAGGCCGTCAAGCCTTTTTTAAAATTAATTATGTCGCAATCTTTCGTTGCTGTTACAATGTTTGCCCTGTAATTGACAACAGAAAATAGTTTACCAATATCTGGGACTATGGTCAAGTGAAAAATGAATATTTACTGAAATTTGTTGCCACCGCTGGTGAAAATCCCGTCAAGTCGGCGTTTCTGGCATGCAAAAATACCCACTTTCACCTATTGCTTCCACAACGAAGACTCAACTGGTCTAGGTACATGACGATAAAACGCGACCAGACAAAAAGCCGCCACCGCGATTACGCGGTAACGGCCTCAACTCATTTACTTCAGTTCTGGTGCATCAGTCTTATAGTCAGAAACAGTACTCTTCCCATTGTTCTGGGCAACAACACTCGTCTTCTCCTGCTTCTCCGCATCCGCCAGACGTTCCATCGCTGGCTTCAACTTGTAGGTGAATGAAGACTTATCGACCTTCTTAAAGTTCTTCGGTGTATAGAACCGCAGCAAGTCACCATAGATCACACGATCAGATAGGGACAGCTCGGTCGTCACGTGGTTCTGAAGCTTAGCCACAGCCTTCTTCTGTGCCGCCGTGAGCTGGAGCTCCTTCCCTGTCTTCGTATCGTAGACCGTTCCCCCGACTTTCGTATACTTCGGTGAGACAAAGTTGCCATCACGGAAAGCAACCGTTTGATTACGGTTCTTTGCAAGCAGGTCCTGACCAAACTGGATGGTATCCGTATTTTTAACCCCTAACAGGTCCAATAAAGTTGGCAAGGCATCGATTTCACCACCATAGGTATGGTTAATCCCACCCTTCAGTCCATCTGCATGGATCATGAAAGGTACCTTTTGGAACTGGGTCAGATCATAACTCGTGATCTTATCCTTACCCAATAACTGCGCAATGGCTGGTCGGTGATTGTTCGAAATACCATAGTGATCCCCATAAGCGACGACCACACTATTCTTATCCAGCCCCGTCTTCTTCAGATAAGTCATGAACTCGGCAAACGACTGATCAAGATAGTGCGCTGTTTGCACGTATGGGTCCACAGTCTTATCCCCGGTCTTCGTTGCTGGGAAATCAGTATTCTTCTTATCTAATTCGTATGGATAATGATTAGTCAACGTAATCAGCTTAGCGTAGAACGGCTGTGGGAGCTGCTCAATATACTTGGCCGACTGCTTAAAGAAGATTTTATCCTTCAGACCATACCCAACACTATACCCCGGCTTCTCCGTATAATAGCTGGAGCTAAAGAAGTACTGGTACCCCCAGGACTTATAGGTGTTGTCCCGGTTCCAAAAACTCGGCACATCCCCATGGAAAGCTGCCGTTGTATACCCATCCTCCTGGCTCAAGATAGCTGGTGCCGCTTGGAAGGTGTTCTGTGTACCGTAAGTCGTCATCGCCGACCCCTGAGGTAACCCGAACAGAGAGTTTTCCAGCATCATTTCTGCATCAGAGGTCTTCCCCTGAGCTACTTGATGATAGAAGTTATCGAACGACAACGTATTATTGTTATGGTAGAACTTATTCAACGTCGGCGTGACTTCCTTCCCATCGACCTTATAGTCGATCAGGAACTGCTGGAAGCTCTCCAAGTGAATAATGAAGACATTTTTGCCCTTTTCCTTGCCGTAGTACGACACGTTAGGGCTGACCCGATTCTGTTTCAGATATTTCAAGACACTCTTCATATCAGAAGCGTTGGCACTCGCCCGGGTCGCACTTTCCTTTTGGGTCTGGTACGCGTTGAAGGCGGCGTATTCATTCAGTCCCAGGTACTTCACGATATAATTGTTATCAAACGTCCGCGTTAACAAGCCAGAACGATCCGCACTGGCCATTCCGAACTCCGCAAACATCAATGCAAATGACAACACCGTGATTGAGAAGGCGTACCGCCGTTTAAACGGTCGCGCATCAATTCTGATCACGTGCGTCACCAGTAAGACAATCAAAATAATAATGTCAATGTAAACAAAGAAATCATAGAGATGGGTGATCTGCGCCAGACTCTTGCCTAGGTTATTACCGACAGAACTCGATCCCTTCATGATCCCAAAGGACAAGAAGTCAGAGAATTCCCGATAATAGACCACGTTGGCAAAGATCCACGTGGATTCCAACACATCAATGATCAACATCAACCAATAAGCTAATCGCCCCCGGAAATACAGGGCGATCCCGAACACCAACAGAGCGGCCGGTAGTGGGTTAATGAACAGTAAAAACTGTTGAACATTCCCCTTGGCACCCAAGGTAAACTCGGTCTGATAGGCAATGTAAGTTTTTACCCAAAATAAAACGACGATCAACAGGAAAAATCCCATTCGGGTGTTTAACCAGTTCGTCTTCCGCTTAAAAAAGTTCGCCATTACGACTGCCTCCACATAAGAATTAACATCTCTCAAGTATAGCGGATATTGCGAGGTAATCAATCCGATTCCAGAACCTTTGGAAAAAATTCAATCTTTCCCCGATTATAAAAAAACAAAACTATGGCCGCCCATAGTTTTGTTAGTTATCCGTTAATAAATCAAACAGCTCAATAGCAACTAAATCGATGTTATCAAACTCAAAAGTTGTTTCCGGATTGTGTTCAGTTAAAGTGTACGTGTGCGTTGCCTGGTTAAATACGACCGTGGCTTGCTCAACGCCTTCTTTTTCAAAACGACGGGGTTGTGGCTCGTCGGTGGCATCTTCTTGCATCGCCTTTAAGCGATTAATAATGCCAATCAATTGAGATTCTTCCATGGTTGATCCCCTTTCTAGCTTTCCATAATGATTTTACCAAACTTACGGCCTGATGACACGCCCTAATGCAGAAAAACTCATGGAAATCATAAATCCGGCTCTTCAACGACCTTATCTGGCCGAATAACCATCGCCACCAGACCGGCCAGCATTCCAAAGTAGTAGGTCAACAAGCGCCATAAAATCATCGCTAAGACCAACTTACTATTTGAAGTAATATAACTCCTAAAGATCATTTCAAAGCTATACTCGGCCCCACCAGAGCCCCCTGGAATTGGAAACAGGGAAATGACCATCACAATGAGAACGTGGAAGCTGGTCACCATGACAATGTTGGCTGAGGTGTATCCCAGCGCAAGCATAATAAAGTAGGGAATCAGGTAGTAAACTGCCAGCTGAAAGAAGGTGATCACAAAGACCCGCAACATCAGCTTGCCCTTCCCACTGATTCGGACACTCTCCGCATAGAAAGAATCAATCTTACTATTCAGGTTGTCTTCGATCCGGTGGAAACGTTCCGCTTTCATGAACCAATGGAACGGGTACATTAAGACGCCGACCATCTTCTTGGTAAACGAATACCAGAACATAATCATCAGGAGGCCCACGATAACCGCCAAGTGAATGGTGAATCCAAAGACAACTAGCCACGCCAATGCGTGAAGCTTGTCCTGAATCTCCCGAAACCCAATGATCAAAGCAATGATAAAGTTAATGACGATCATCGATTGGTAGACCACAAACTTCATTAAGAGAACCGAACTGGCCTTCCCTGCATCGATCCCAGTCTGCATCAACGCAAAAAGTTGTGCGGGTTGCCCACCAGATGAAAACGGCGTAATACCGTTAAATAGCTGTTCCACTAAGGGAATCCGGACAGCATCTTTGAACGTGAAGCCTTCGATCCGATCGGAAATAAAAACCTTCACGATCCATGACTCTAGCCCCAAATACAGGAGCATACAAAGAATGGCGACCCCAAACCACCAAAAATTGATGTGAACAAAATCGTTAACTAATACTGAAAACTTAATGTCACGGAGTGAATACGCAAAAATGGCAATCCCCAAGAGTAACATTAACACTAATACCCATTTATTTCGTCGTGACATGCAGTTTACCCCTCTTTTGCTTGCTGCGTATAGAACTTCCGCCAGATTTCGGTGAGGTGTTCCTCAGAGTAACGGTCCGCAGCAGCGAGACTCTGCTGATGCCAATGTGCCAGTGCTGCTGGATCGTGTGGCAGGCGCTGAAGTTGCGCATTCATTTCATCGTAATCTTTGGCCGGCTGGTAATCCCCAGCAATAATCGCCTGGTACAGATCTAGATCCCGTAAGAGGACCGGTGTTCCCGTACTAAAGGCCTCCAGAACCGACATTGGAAAGAGTTCATTGAAGGATGGCAATAAAAAGAGATCGGCTAGATTATAATAGTCCACCAATTTATTCCGGTCGACAATGCCTGGAAAGCTCAGGTTAGCCGGCGGATTGTCGACAACCTTCTTCAGCTCGGCATAGCCGTCCGTCATCCGACCGAAGGAGAAGCCCCCGGCCCAGATGAACTGAATCTCCGGATTGTTCCGAGCGAGCTTAATAAAATCAAAAAGGCCCTTACGCTCCTGAATCTGACCGATACCCAGTACCGTGAAACGCTTCGAATCATAACCGTACTGCGCCCGCAAAGCGACTTTCCGCTCCGCATCGACCGGATAAAATTCCTTACGACTCACAAAGTTGGGAATATACGTCACTCGCTCAGCAGGAATCCCGTACGCCACCAGCTTAGGAATAAAGGTCGGGTTGACCACAACAATGTGATCCATCCGGCGGTAAAAGGCAATCACGTATTTATAAAAGATTGACCGGAACGGTTGTGGAATCTTCAGACTCCCCTCCAACGTTTCCGGCAGAAAATGAACATAACCAATCTTTCGGCCACGTCCTGGTAGGAATGTTGACAGGTAATAGGTCGGATTAATCGTGTGGTAATGGGTCACGTTGACCCGACCATACTTGTTGACTGTCACGTCGAATTCATCCTTGAGCCGTGTTGCCAATAGATTCATTAGTTCATTGTAAGCACTCCCCACGCCCTGTCCCTTGACGGAATCGGCCTTGGAGAACATGTTAATTTTTAGCATTCAATTGCTCCTCTAATCACTAAAGTCCGGGGTATCTTCGTGCGTCGCTTCGTAGCTTGCCTGAGCATCCTGATAGAACTCAATGACCCGTTGGCCAAAGGTATCAGCAGAAATCTCCGCTAACTTACGCGCCAGCAGTTCTGGGTCCTGTTCCTCATCCCCATGCTTCAGGTAGTCCACCACATTGGTCACCATTTCATCCTCGGTCTTGAAGGTCACCCCAAGTGTCCGCTTCGACAGCAACTCATCGGTATACGGACTCGTCATGACCACGATCTTCGTTCCCGCCGCCATGGCTTCGATGTAGGTCAACCCCTGCGACTCCGAATCGGACGAAGACAAGAAGACATTTGCCATGTGATAGTAACGAAAAACATCGTTATTATTCACCTGGCCGGTAAACGAAATATGGTCGGTCAGACCGGCATCCTTCACCTGCTGTTCGAGGTCTTCCTTGGCTGGGCCATCCCCAACGATTAGGAGTTGGGCATTGGGAACTTCTGCCAGAATTCGTGGCATAGCCGCAATGCTCTCCTTAATATTCTTCTCGTAGGCCAAACGACTCAACGATAGAATCACTGGTGTATCTGGTTGATAGCCTAACTCACGCCGTAGATCCGCCGTATCTGGCTGTTCATACTGATGTAGATTGACCCCCGTTGGGATAATTCGAATCGGCGTCTTGACCCCATAATCAGTTAAGGTCGTTAACACCCGGTCACTCGGCGCCACCACCCCAGTTAAGTGGTAACAAAAGGCCAGGGTCGCTTGCTTGACGTGCACGGGCTTCAAAATCTTCCCGTTAGCGACGTAATGCAAGTAATCCTCGTACATGGTGTGGTAAGTATGTAGACAGGGAATCTCTAAGTTCCGCGCCACAAACTTCCCGATCCACCCCATCGAGAACTCCGTCTGAGTGTGGACAATATCCAAATTTAATTCCTTCGCAATTTGATAAGCTTGAAAGAGTCCCCGCACCGCGATCCGGCGATCCGTGAATGAGACGAACGGAATACTCGAAAAACGAAAGACATTCCGCTCATAAACGTTGCGCTCGACGTTTGGATCGGTCGTGGTAAAAATATAGACCTGATGCCCCTGCTTTTCCAGTTGATCTCGCAGCGTCTTAATTGATGTTGCGACCCCACTTACTTGAGGGAAATAGGTATCCGTAAATAAGCCAATGTTCATCGCCAATCCCCCTTGCGTCTGTGTTTGGCTAAAAATATTTAGAGTTTCGCTTTGTACAATCATCACAATTATATGGGTTTGGCTAGGGGATTGCAAACCGCAGCGGCCATCGCAAGAAAATCTCATCATTTGGCCATTCTTACGCGCTTACATTTCGCACACCCGTCAAACAATTTCGGTAAGCACCCATTAGCCACTCACGTCACTAGCAAAAAGGACATCCCCAGCAAAGCGGATGCCCTCACGCACATTTTATTCATTTCAGAACACCAGGAACCGCCGCCTGAACCATGGTCACGACCTCCTGGCTGGTACTGGCGGAATTCACCGTCGTCTCTGCCAGTGCCGCCAACTCGTGAGCGTCTAACTGGCTGATCAGCTGACGCGTCTTCGTAATCGCACTCGGCGCCATAGAGAACTCATCGAGACCCATCCCCAGCAAGAGCGGTAACGCAATCGGATCTCCCGCCATTTCACCACACATGGCAACGAGAATGCCCGCCGCGTGTCCTGCCGAAATGACATTATCGATCAAGCGCAGAATCGCCGGATGATAAGGCTGATACAGGTAAGCCACGTTCTGATTGGTTCGGTCAGCCGCCAGCGTATACCCGATCAAGTCATTGGTACCAATACTCATAAAGTCTACTTCATTAGCAAACCGGTCGGCCAACAACGCCGCTGCTGGCACCTCGACCATCATGCCCACGGCAATCTTTCCCATAGGAACCCGCTTCGCCGTCAGCTTAGAGCGTTCATCATCGTAAATGGCCTTAGCTTGTCGCAATTCATCCAGTGTCGCAATCATTGGAAACATAATGCTCAGATGGCCAAACGCCGAGGCCCGAATCAATGCCCGCAATTGGCTTCGAAAAACCTGTTGGTGCGCAAGGCTTTGTCGGATCGCGCGCGCTCCCATAAAGGGATTGGCCTCGTTCTGTGACGGTCGGTAAGGAAGTTCCTTATCACCACCGACGTCCAACGTCCGAATCACGACTGGCCGAGGTGCCATTGTCTCCAAGACCTGACGATAGATGGCGAACTGTTCGTCCTCGGTTGGTAAGTGTTGAGCGTCCAGGTATAAAAATTCCGTCCGGAACAGGCCCACACCTTCTGCACCACCAGCAGTCACCCGATCTAAATCCGCCAAAGTTCCCATATTGGCGGCTAGGGTCACGCCCACACCGTCCTTGGAAACTGTCTCGTGATGCGCCAATTTGTCTAACCGCCGCTGATTTTTCATGCGTTGCGTCATGGTTCGCCGCGCGACCGCAATCTCGTCCGCCGTCGGGCCAACCATCACATTGCCCTGGGTTCCATTGACAACGACCAATTCACCATTAGTCAGTGCCTGTGTCGCCGTCTGGGTACCCACGACCGCTGGCAAATTCAACGACCGCGCCAGAATTGACGAATGGGACGTGCGGCCACCGGCATCGGTCACGAACCCCAAAACCTGTTGTGAATTGACCGCGACCGCCTCACTCGCAATCAGGTCGTGTGTGACCACAATCACGGGCTGAGTGACGAGTGCCAGGTCCGGCAAAGTCACGCCTAACAAGTGCGCCGTCAACCGCTTCGCCACCGTTTGCCAGTTGGTCAGACGATCCTGCAAGTAAGGATTGTCGACAAGCGCCGTAAGTTCTTCCTCTACCGTCGTTGTGACCAGAGCCACCGCAAATTCAGCGTTGACGTGTTTTTCCCGGATATTCTGTTCGACATGTCCCATCAGGTCTTGATCCTTTAACATCGCTAATTGCGCAATAAAAACCTGGGCACGGTCAGCACCCAGGTTTTTATTTACACGAGTTTTTATCGTCTCAATCTCTGAAACGGTTGCTTCAAGGGCCTGATGGAATCGATTTAATTCGTAATCAAGATCAGTGATTGTCTGTTGAGAAACGTGAAGGTCTGGCTCATCCAGTCGGTAGACCCGACCGCAAGCCACCCCGTCACTGGCAGCAATCCCCTTGAGCATCGCCTTCATTAGTCAGACAAACCCTCTTTAGTCATGGTTTCAGCAATAGCAGTCATTGCATCAGCTTCGTCTTCACCGTCAGTCGTGATGGTGATGTCAGCGTTTTGGCCAACACCTAAAGACATAACACCCATGATAGACTTCAAGTTAACGGACTTGTCTTGGTATTGTAAGCTAACTTCAGAGCTAAACTTACTTGCTGATTGTACCAATAAAGTAGCTGGACGTGCATGGATACCAGTTTCTGCTGTTACATGAAATTCGCGTTTTTCCATAATTGATCGATCTCCTTTAAGCTTAGGTTGACTACTTACCGACGCGGTTCGCCTTGACCTTGCGCATTGGCCAAACAACCATTCAACGAGTCACGCCTACCTACTAAGAATATCAATGTAAGCCACAAATTACAAGTTATACATGAACCGCTTTCATCAAAATATCGTTATTCGCCGTCATTTCCGGCGTCATAATCGTAGTGATAGATGAGTTTGCCGTTCTTTTCAGCCTTGCCCACCACCCGTTTTCGCGTTTCGTAAGCCATAAAAGCTTTTTGAAATGCCGGGAAGTCTTCGGGGGTTACTTCGAACTGCTCAATTTTCTTATCTTTTAATTGATTCATTAAATCCGTAAAGTCTCGTGCCACTGTTTTTTCCTCCCTCGCTCTTCTTTGTCTGGTGAAAAATTGTCGCCTGCGGCTGCCAGGGATTCCGCTTGCTGTGGGGACGCTCCAGCCTGAGAAACGGGCTTCCGACTCAATTTGAAGCCACGAAGCCCCCGTGTCTTCAAGATTGCCCGTGCTGTAAACTGGCAAAAAACGCCAGTTAACACCACCTCCACGGCTAGCTACATCCCTGACCTCCTCCGGCTAAGATAACTTTTAACCACTAAATAACGCACTGCTGGTTCGCGAGCAAAAAGTCCGCCATTATAAGTCTTACTACTTTATTCAGGTACGTTATCCCAATGGCCCAATCTGCTGAGCCAAAGAACGCAAGCCTTACCACTAATCTCAAACAACTATTATATCACCCTTCGCGTGCGTTCTCCCCTATCTTACGGGGCAAACGCGTGTCGGTCAAAGTATTTAAAAAATTTTTTCAATTTTGAAATGTTCATTTTAGCATTCTATTGTCGAGAGTGCTAAAATGAAGGCGTTCGTTAGAAATTTCCCGTAATACCGCGCATTTATCGTGCAAACAAAATACTTGCACGACCAGATGAACGCGGTATAATGTGGTCAATGGTCAAGAAAGGTCAAATACTTTTCGAAGGCCCGTGGAATTTCCACGAGAACTCCAGGCAAGAAAGGAGACGACAAGATGCTATGTCAAAATTGCCACCGCAATGAAGCAACGATTCACCTTTACATGAGTGTAAATGGGCAGCGGCAACAAGTTGACCTATGCCAAAATTGTTACCAGCTGCTGAAACAGCAACAATCAAACGATTCTGGAAATGGAGGTGGCCGCATGGCACAAGATCCATTCGGCTTTAATAACCTGGATGATATTTTCCGGGCAATGCAAGGCGGCGACAACAGCCAAGCTAATAATTTCCAACAAGCTTCCGGACAAGGTCGACCAACCCAACCTTCTGGCAACCAGGGCGGTTCCGGTAATGGCTTACTCAGTCAGTACGGGTTAAACCTCACCCAGTTGGCCAAAGATGGCAAAGTCGATCCCGTTATTGGCCGGGACAAAGAAACGGCACAAGTCATTGAAATCCTGAATCGGCGAACGAAGAACAACCCCGTGTTGATCGGAGAAGCCGGTGTTGGGAAGACGGCGGTCGTTGAAGGCCTTGCGGAACGCATTGTCGAAGGCAACGTTCCTCAAAAGCTCGCCAACAAGCAAATTATTCGCTTAGACGTTGTGTCCTTGGTCCAGGGAACTGGTATCCGTGGCCAATTCGAGCAACGCATGCAACAGTTAATGAAAGAGGTTCAAGCTAACCCCGACATCATCCTATTTATCGATGAAATCCATGAAATCATGGGTGCCGGGAATGCCGAAGGCGGTATGGATGCTGGTAACGTTTTGAAGCCAGCCCTCGCCCGTGGTGACTTCCAATTGATCGGTGCAACCACGTTAAGTGAATACCGCGATATTGAAAAGGACCAAGCCTTAGCACGGCGGTTCCAACCAGTTACGGTCGATGAACCAAGTGCTGACGAAGCCATTAAGATTTTAAAGGGTATTCAAAAGAAATACGAAGATTACCACCACGTTCACTACGACGATGACGCCATTGAGGCTGCCGTTCGCCTGTCTGATCGCTACATCCAAGACCGCTTCTTACCTGACAAGGCCATTGACTTGTTGGATGAGGCCGGTTCACGGAAGAATTTGACCATCAACATCGCCGACCCTAAGGCCATCGATGAAAAGATCAAGTCCGCTGAAGCACAGAAACAAGCTGCCTTAAAGCAGGAAGACTACGAAAAAGCCGCCTACTACCGCGACCAAGTCACGAAGTTGGAGAAGTCCAAGGAAACTGCCAAGGACGCCGACCAAAACGCTTCTGCCGAGGTTACGGTTAAGGATATGCAAGATATCGTGGAAGAAAAGGCCAGCATTCCTGTCGGTGAACTGCAAGCCAAGGAACAACACCAACTTAAGAGTTTAGGTGCCGACCTTGAAAAGCACGTCATCGGCCAGAATGAAGCCGTCGACAAGGTTGCCCGGGCTATCCGGCGGAACCGAATCGGATTGAACGGTACTGGTCGGCCAATCGGTTCCTTCCTCTTCGTCGGCCCGACCGGTGTTGGGAAGACGGAATTAGCCAAGCAATTGGCCAATGAACTCTTTGGTTCCGAGGACGCCATGGTTCGCTTCGACATGTCTGAGTACATGGAGCCGCATTCCATTTCTAAGCTGATCGGGTCACCACCTGGCTATGTTGGCTACGAAGAAGCTGGCCAACTTACCGAGCAGGTTCGGCGTCATCCATACACGTTAATTCTGTTGGATGAAATTGAAAAGGCCCACCCCGACGTCTTGAATATGTTCTTACAGATTCTGGACGACGGCCGGTTGACTGATTCTCAAGGCCGGACGGTTTCCTTCAAGGATACGCTGATCATCATGACCAGTAACGCCGGTACCGGTGATGCCGAAGCCAACGTTGGTTTTGGCGCCGCTGCCGAAGGAACCACCCACTCTGTTCTGGGGAACCTGACCAACTACTTCAAACCAGAATTCTTAAACCGGTTCGACGATATCGTTGAGTTCAACTCCCTGAGCATGGAAAACTTGATGCACATCGTTGACTTAATGATTGTTGACGTTAACCAAATGTTGGCGGGCCAAGGCCTCCACATTCACGTTACCGCGCCGGTTGAGGAACAACTGGTCAAGAAGGGTTACAATCCTGCGATGGGGGCTCGGCCACTGCGGCGGGTCATCCAAGAAGAGATTGAGGACCGGATTGCCGACTTCTACCTGGACCACGGGGACGTTAAGAACCTCGTTGCCAAGATTGAAGACGGTAAGATCACGTTGGCTGCTGACACGGATGCTAATGCCGCAGCTAGTGATTCCACGTCAAGTAACGCTTAATCACGAATTTTTGAAGGTGTTCAGCCATGAGAGCTGAGCACCTTTTTTTGTCGGCACATTCAGCTGAAGACCACTCCACCATTTTCTGTTCACATCAATCCCCTTACTGAGCTCATCAGAAAAAATCTGATAGCGTTCACATGTTGGCGTGGCCGGGAAAAATGGTATACTAGATTTTAAAGGAAACTTCTGGAGGTGAATGGCATGGCATTTTTTGACTGGTTACGACGGATGATTGAACCGAAGCCCCGACGCGAAAACATTTCGCAGCCGGTAGCACCACACCGCCGTCGTCAACCAATCCCGGCTCCAGCAGAACCCGTTGCCCCTAGCCAACCGGCTGTAACGCCACCCGTTCTGACTGACCACGCTGTCACCTTAAAACACGCCGTCCAACAGCCGCAGCCCGAGCCGACTGCTACATTAGTGATTCGCTTGGTGGATGAACACAATCATCCGCTCCAACCGGCACTTATCTTAACGGGGTCACTTAACCACCCCGTCCGCTGTCGATTCCCGGAGATTCCGGGGTACGCGCTCTCACGGATTCACGGCTTTACCCAGGACTTTATCAGTGAATATGGCCTGACGACCGCTATCTATCGTCGTCTGTTGGGCAAACCGATCATCGCCTACCTGGTCGACTTCGACTCTGGCCGCTTGCTAGAGCTTCCCCAGATTCACCGGGGCGCCCTTTCTACGAGCTACGCGCTAACGCCACCCGTTGTCAGCAACTATCACATCTTCCAAGCGCAGGGTCCACAACGCGGTAAATTCTCCACGCACGCCCAACGCGTCGTGTATTTCTATCGACGTGACAGCTGGGAAACGGTCCAACGCGTTCAACAGTACGTCTTCCTTCAGGCGGATCATCTGGTCTACGATGGTCCAGACGGCACGGCATACGGCTATCAATTCCCCGCCGACTCACTCTGGCGGCTGTTCATGATCATCACGTTGACGGACGGCTCAGTTTGGTACAATCTCGGTGGCAGTCAGTGGCTGAGTGCGACTGAAACCACTCGCCGAGACCACCAACTGGCCCACCCGGCTCTGACGCAGAAACGCGCTTGGCATCCCGAAGACTTTGCCCGAATCGGCTCGGTCGATTACGTTCCCGGTGCCGCAGTCTCCATCTATACGGAACCATACGGCGAAACCGCTGGCCAACTCGAGCATGGTGAGCCGCTGGACATCCGCGGTCGGATCGTTGATAATCAGCAATTGGTCTGGTATCAAATTGGACCGGAAGCTTACATCAACGCGCGATACGTGCGCCTCGTCCCTACCGAAACCATTTAAAGCTAAAAATAAAAGTGTCACCGCAAATCTTTCAACAGATTTGTGGTGACACTTTTTGATTCGATAAGCTTATTAGAATTCAGCGTTACCTGGAGTCCGTGGGTAAGGGATCACGTCGCGGATGTTTTCCATCCCCGTCACGTACATCAGTAACCGTTCGAAACCAATTCCGTAACCGGAGTGCTTGGTTTCACCGTACTTCCGCAGATCCAAGTACCATTGGTATTCTTCCTGTGGTAAGTGGTTATCCTTGATCTTCTTGGCCATTTCAGCTTGACGTTCTTCACGTTGACTCCCACCGATCAATTCACCGATACGGGGAACCAATAAGTCAGCGGCTGCGACAGTCTTGCCATCGTCGTTATCGCGCATGTAGAAAGCCTTGATCTCACGTGGGTAATCCGTCAGGAAGGTTGGTCGCTTGTAGACCTGTTCACACAGGTAGCGTTCGTGTTCAGCTTGTAAGTCGAGCCCCCAGTAAACGGGAACATCGAACTTAACAGGCGCCTTTTCCAACTCTTCGATGGCTTGCGTGTAGGTAATCTGTGCAAACTTTTCGTCGATGGTCTGGTGAAGACGGTTCAACAGATCGTCATCCACGGCGTTGTTCAGGAATTCCAATTCATCCTTGGCGTGGGCTAAGAGATACTTGACCACGTGCTTCAGGAGACTTTCGGATTCGTTGATGACGTCTTGCAAGTCAGCAAAGGCCATTTCTGGTTCAATCATCCAGAATTCTGAGGCGTGACGAGCCGTGTGCGAGTTTTCAGCCCGGAAGGTTGGGCCAAACGTGTACACGTTCCGCAAAGCCAAAGCGAAGGCTTCCACGGGAAGTTGACCACTGACCGTCAAGTTTGTTTCCTTCTTGAAGAAGTCTTGGCTGTCATCAACCTTGCCGTCGTCCGTCTTAGGCAAGTTGTTCATGTCTAACGTGGTGACCCGGAACATTTCCCCGGCCCCTTCGCTATCACTACTGGTAATGATTGGCGTGTTAACGTAAGTGAAATCATTTTCCTGCAGGTATTGGTGTACGGCAAAGGCCGTCAGTGAACGGATCTTGAAGACCGCGTAGAACGTGTTGGTCCGTGGCCGTAGGTGCGCCATCGTCCGCAAGTATTCGTAGGAGTGCTTCTTCTTTTGCAGTGGGTAGTCACTATCGGAGGCCCCTTCAAGCACAACTTCTTCGGCATGAACTTCGAAAGGTTGCTTGGCGTCTGGCGTGTAAACGACCGTCCCCACAACCTTGATTGTAGAACTCAGTGGCAACTTCGTCATTTCGGCGTAGTTCTCCAGATCACTCTTCATCACGATCTGTGCGTGCTTCAAGCAAGAGCCATCGTTCAATTCGATAAAGCCCACGCGCTTAGAGCCCCGCACCGTCTTCACCCAACCGTGCAGAACAACTTGTTCGTCTTCGGCAAAGTGCCGGTCGCTAAATAAATCTTTAACCAAAATTTCTGTCATCATATTCTCCTTCTGTCGTACCCATAAAAAAAGACCCATCATCCCTATCACTAGGGACGAAAGATCTTTCCGCGGTACCACCCAAATTGTTTTTAATTCAAAACCAACTTTAAACAACGTACTAACATACGTTCCGCTTGATAACGTAGCGGTCACGGCGCGGCCTACTCTTGATTCAGCCTGCAACGAAAGCGGGGTTATCCAGATTGGGCGATCAACTAAGCTCTCACTATCCTTAGTTCGCTAGGCACCGGTGACCAATCTGGCGTTGTCCGTTTCAATTGTTTTTGATTTATGCAACTGTTGTCAGATTAGCACAAATCGGGGCGGGACACAACCGAAATCTATCTGTGTGTGGTGGAACCCCGTTCTTCTCAAGTTTAATTTTCAGTCTTCAACCAACCGATTGCCCATTGATTGGGCCCGTTGCCCCCAGCGCTTCTTAATTTCCAAGACGAGCGTCGGGATGAAGACGCCGATGGCAACGAGTACCCAGCCACCGACTGGCAGTGCAACGAGGCCGAAGAGCCCTTGGAGCCCCGGAACCACTGCCACAACAATCAGCAAGCTAATCGTGACCAGCAGCGCCCGGTTAAGCCGTGGGTTCCGTTTCAGACTGGCCCACGTCAACGGTTGACGATCCTTAATGGCGTAGATATCAATCATAGAACCAATCGCCAGGATCAGGAAGGTTACCGTCATGCCGACCGCTGGCTGGTTAGCCGCTAGAACGAAGCGTCCCAGCCCGTAAGCCCCCAGTGTCAGGAACGTAAACGTCACGGCACGGGTTGCCAGTTGACCACCTAGGCCACGAGCGAAGAGACTTTCATCGTTAGCCACCGGCGGCTGTTGCATCGCGGCCTTTTCGCCAGGTTCTCTGCTCAGGTAGAAACCAGGAATACCATCGGCTAAAACGTTGATCAGCAGGAGCTGTTCGGCCAACAGTGGCGCGCCCCAGCCCATCAGGACCGAGCCAACCATCAGGAAGATCTGAGCGAAGTTGACCCCCACCAGGAATTCGACGGCCTTGAGGATGTTTTGATAGACCGTCCGCCCTTCCTTCACCGCCGAGATGATCGTCGCGAAGTTGTCATCCGTCAGGACCATGTCCGCGGCACTCTTAGACACTTCTGTCCCGGTAATTCCCATGGCGATACCCACATCGGCGGCCTTTAAGGCTGGCGCATCATTCACGCCATCACCCGTCATCGCAACCGTGGCGCCGGTCTTCTGCCAAGCCTGAACGATTCGGATTTTATCGGTTGGCGATACTCGCGCATAGACGGCAATGTTTTTGATCTGACCGTCAAGCTCGGCATCCGTCAACGTTCGGAGTTCATCCCCGGACATCACCAGTTGCCCCGGTGACAATAAGCCAATTTCTTTGGCGATGGCCTCGGCCGTCACCATGTGGTCTCCGGTAATCATAATAGGCTTGATTCCGGCGGCCTTCGCCTCCCGAATTGCCGTGATAACCTCTGGCCGTGGTGGATCGATCATTCCCACGATCCCCGCAAACGTCAGGTGTTGCGTCAGGTCGGCCCAGTTGATGGTGTCGCCAGCCGGTACGACCCGGTAGCCGACTGCCAGGACCCGTAAAGCCTCCTGACCGAATGCATCGTGAGCCCGTTTGGCCTGCGCGAATTCTGCTGGCTGCCAGTCAACGGGTAAGCGATCAAAGGCCCCTTTGACCACGACCAACCGACGACCATCCTTTAATTGATGGAGCGTTGCCATGGTCTTCTTCGTGGAGTCAAACGGATCTTCGGCGAGTCGCGGCGCCGTTGCTTCAAAGCCCTTACGGCTGGCATCATTTTTAGCTAACCAGCGAACGATGGCCAATTCAGTGGGGTCACCCACCGTTTCTTCCTCGCCGTTAACCATTTGAATTTCAGCATTGGTCACTAACCCCAAGTAACGCATGAGGTCCTTACCGGCGTGCGTCATTTCCGTAGCCGCCGCAGCCGACTTGGCGCCCGGCGTCCAGTAACGGGTGATGGTCATCTGGTTCTGCGTCAACGTTCCCGTCTTGTCGGAAGCAATCACGTCGACCCCACCAATGGTTTCAACTGCATTAACCCGGCGCATGATGGCGTTACGCTTAGCCATCCGCTTCACCCCGTGAGCCAAGCTGATTGTCACGATAATCGGCAGCGTTTCAGGAACGGCCGCCACCGCCAGGGAGATCCCAATCATGAGGCTGTCAGCCAGCCCCTGGTTTTGCATCCAAATACTCAGGGCAAAGATGGCCATTCCGCCCATGACGGCAAATGTCGTCAGCCAACCGGAAAGCCGATTCAAACGGCCCTGTAGCGGTGTTGCTCGCTTCTTCGTTTTATTCAAAAGCCCGGCAATCTGTCCCAGCTCCGTTGCCATCCCAGTCGTCACAACCTGAATGACAGCCGTGCCGGCCGTCACCGCGGTACCGGAGAAGACTTGCTGGTTTTCCTTAGCACCGTCGGGTTTGTGTAACGCCACCTTGTTGACCGGCACACTTTCACCGGTCAGAACGGCTTCATCCACGGCTAAGTTAGTACTGGACAGGACCACCCCATCGGCCGGGACTTGGTCTCCCGCCTTCAACAGGACCAGGTCACCCGGAACCACGTCCTTCGCGTCAATCGTCTGGGCAATGTTTTCCCGCCGCACGGTCGTCGTGGGCAAGCTCATCGATTGCAACGCCGCCAGCGCCTTTTCGGCCGAGGCTTCCTGATACATTCCGATAATCACGTTGATGACCAGGATCGACCCAATGACGATGGATTTCGTCCAACCGCCACCTTGGAAAAGTGCCATATAACTGGCTAATGCCACGGCAAATAATAGCACAAGTGAAGATACGTCCGCTAAATGATGCCCAATTTGACGCCAAATGCTAGCCTTTTTAGCAGCCACCAATTGGTTACTGCCAAATTCTTGCCGCCGCGTCTGAGCCTCTCGGGCCGTCAGCCCTTGCTGGGGTGTTAAATTTAAAGTCGTCATCTCTTCTCTCTTCATAAGTTATGCCTCCGTTTATTGAATAATTTATCGTTCCGATTACCATACTCTTATTAAACCGTAAAAGTTTGGCCAGACTGCGGGAGAATTGTGAAGAAAAATAGAACATTATATTTTCTATTTACGGTATGACTAATTATGTAATGGATATGTTGCCCGTGCATTGGCCTCCCTTTTTATAATTTTTTCAATATTCACAGCAACAATCGTCACGCCCCTAAATTTGTGAGGCGTCCTAGTTGCCATGCTGAACCAGATACCCTAGAATCAAACTAATCACTACCGGCTACCATGAACGGGGCCGCGCAGAAAGGAAGCATCGGTGTGAAACTACTCAGACGCCTGCTCATCGTGACCCTCCTAGCAGTGGGGCTCTTTATTCTCAGCAATTGGCAGGCCCTCTCCACGCAATTTACTTACTACCAAACGGCCATCACGGGTCTCCTTACCCACCAGGGAACGCGCAAGGCCGACAACTACCAAACCAGCGGCTATATCCTCCGCAACCCTAAAGACGCGACCACCAAAACCGGAGCAGACGACACCCCGGTGGAAAGTGCCGTTCAGGGACTACTCCTCCAACAAAAGTATTACTACCACTACGCGACTGGTACCCCAGCCAAGGCCCGGGCAGTCTTCGCCGAGGCGGTTAAACTCTATAATCAGCCCGGGATTGTCCAGTTGACCGAGGGTCCCGGATCGACCACGACCAATCGGATCACGTTTGGCGTTTACCACCACAAGGAGACCGGCAAAAAGAATACAATTGAGCTGGGACACGGCGGTCCGCAGATCACCCAGCGTATCAGCTGGCAGGGAATCTTGACCACCAACACGGCTACGGCCAAGCTCAACGCCACCTACCCCCAATCCTTCAAACAATCCGTGGCCGTCCACGAACTCGGCCACGCCCTGGGACTCGACCACAGTTCGGACAAGATCTCCGTCATGACTCCGATTGATCAGGGCCGCACCCAACTGTTGACCGCCGATCTGAAGAGTCTGCGAGCCATTTACGATAAAGGTTAAGCTCAGGCGTCCACGTATTCGTTAAGTCACCTTTCAATCTAAACAAATAGCGTCCCCAATGGCTTGTCAGCCAAACTGGGGACGCTATTTTTGTCGCAATTTCAATTTGATGCGACAAAATCCGTCATTTTTACATTAGTAGTAAGTATAGGTGCATTGGAGAGTGTGCGCAACGCACCCTCCGCCTGCAAGTTACCACCACTGTTTACAGGTTAATATCCATGTTGAACGTCAGGCGAGACAGCGTCAGCCCCTTTTCGATGAGGTCGTTCGTGAACTTCGTTGTCGTCTTCCGCATGTCGGCCGTTACTTGATGGTTTTGCGTCGTCAAGAAGGCCGTCAATTCGTCACCAGACAGGCCCTTAGCACCTTTCAGTGCTTGGTCCACGTGAGTCCGCAAGCCTTCCTTAGCGGCCGTCACGTAATCCGTATCCTGTTCAATGAAGTCGACGTAGTGAGATTCCACAATCATCGACAACTTCCGGTACATCCAGTAAGCACTAACGTCGTCCAAGTGAACGGGCGTGCTACTGTATGAAGGATCGGTGTCGGTTGCGTTGGCAAAGAATGGCACGTATGGGCTAAAGGCTGGGACCCCAAAGCAGACCCACATAATGGCGGAGCTTTCCTTGGGCACATCGTTGCGTAGTTGTAAGACGTGGGAGTTCTGCGTCCGGTTCATCGAAATTGGCCGGAATTTCAGGCGGTCAGCATCGTCGCCGGGGCCTAATGGATCGTACTTCGTTTCGTTATAGTGAGAACTCAAAATGTATTCAACATCTTCCACACTGATCTTGTGGCTGGTCCGGCAAATAAATGGCAGATCACTGGATTGGGGGTCCTGCTTAATTTCTGGGTTCAAGCAACGGTGACCGAACCAGACCCGTGGCGTGTTGTAGTGCCGATCCTTTTCGGTACTGGTCCCAAAGATATGACGGAAGTTCCAGCCGTCTTGGTCGGGGTTCAGGTGATTTTCGCTGACAAATTCTTGAATGCCTTCAGAGTACATGAAGTTGTCGGGATCATCAAACGTCACTTGTTGAATGGCCACTTGGTTGGCGGCTACCGCATAGGCATCGTCCGGAATCCGCTGGGCAACCCAGTGGTGACCGGTAACAATTTCCATGTACCAGACCTCATCGTTGTCGGAGAACAGCACCCCATTGCCTTCCGGTGAACCGTATTCCTTGATCATCTTACCCAAGTAACGGACACCATCACGCGCGGAGTTGATGTAAGGCAGAACCATCGTCTGCAGGGAATCTTCAGCTAAACCGTTAGCAACTAAGGGATCGAATGCCAGTGCCTGAGGATTACCGTAAACACTTTCGGTGGCACTCATCGCAACGTTCTGCGAGTTGATCCCACTTTCGGCGTATTCACCGGTCTTGTCGGTCTCAACGTTAGGCGTTGCCAGGTAACGGTAACCGTCACTAGGAATGGGCGCCGTGAACCCGTTTTGATTAGAGACCCAGGTCCGCTTTGGTTGATCCTTTTCTGCGGGATGCACGTAGAACCGTTGGGGCGTCAGGGCTAAAAAGGTATCGTCATTTCTGGCGATCAGTGTTGACCCATCAACCGTTGCTTTTTTACCGACGAGCACCGTGGTGCAGGCGGTCAGATGTTTTGCTGCTTTCATTACAACTACCACTCCTTCTATAACTATCGTCTTGCGGAAAACGCCGGTTGCGTCTGACCATCACCACACCCCGCCGTCGCACGCCGCAAGACCGAAAACTCTTCACCAAATAGTCTACTCTTAATCCCCACTGAACACTAGCCACCAGAAATTCTTTCCGTCAATAATGGTTACACATTTAGAAATGTGTTGACTTTTCGTCTAAGTTGTCTAAAATGAAGTTGTAACCAATTGATTTATTTTTTTGACACAGTTTGTGAAATATCTTTCAATCCATTTAAAAAACTTGTTTGGGAGGCTACATTTATGAAAGTCACAGTTGTTGGTTGTACGCATGCCGGTACCTTTGCCATTAAACAGATCCTAACGGAACATCCAGATGCCGAGGTGACCGTCTACGAACGCAATGATGTCATCTCTTTTCTGTCCTGTGGGATTGCATTATATCTCGGTGGTAAGGTCGCCGATCCACAAGGCCTCTTCTATTCCAGTCCCAAAGAATTAGCCGGTCTGGGCGCCAACGTGCAAATGAACCACAACGTCCTCAACATTGACCCTGAAAAGAAAACGGTTACGGTTGAAGACTTGAACACTCATGAACAAACAACTCAGGACTATGACAAGTTAGTCATGACCTCTGGCTCCTGGCCAATCGTTCCTAAGATTCCAGGTATCGACAACGCCAAGGTCAAGCTCTGCAAGAACTGGGCCCACGCTCAGACGCTGATCGAAGAAGCCAAGAGTGCTAAGCACATCACGGTCATCGGTGCCGGCTATATTGGTGCCGAACTAGCCGAAGCCTACTCGACCACCGGCCATGAGGTGACCTTGATTGACGCTATGGATCGCGTGATGCCGAAATACTTCGACAGCGAGTTCACCGACGTCATTGAACAAGACTACCGTGACAATCACGTGCAGCTTGCCTTAGGCGAAACGGTGGAAAGTTTTGATGATAACGCCGCCGGTCGCTTAACCATTAAGACCGATCACGGCAGCTACGATACCGATCTCGCCATCTTGTGTATCGGTTTCCGGCCCAACACCGACCTGCTCAAGGGCAAGGTCGATATGGCAAAGAACGGCGCCATCATTACCGATGACTACATGCGTTCCTCAAATCCCGATATCTTTGCCGCTGGAGACAGTGCCGCTGTACACTACAACCCAACGCATCAAAACGCCTACATTCCGTTAGCTACGAATGCTGTGCGGCAAGGTATTCTAGTCGGTAAGAACCTGGTTAAGCCAACCGTGAAATACATGGGGACGCAATCCTCATCCGGCCTGGAACTCTACGGTCGGACCATCGTATCCACTGGGTTGACCTTAGCTTCAGCTAAACAACAGGGAATCAACGCCGAACAGGTCATCGTTAAGGATAACTACCGCCCTGAATTCATGCCAACCACGACACCCGTACTGATGTCGTTGGTCTACTCCCCAGATACCCGGCGGATCCTCGGTGGTGCCCTGATGAGCAAGTACGATGTATCTCAATCTGCCAACACACTGTCCGTTTGCATCCAAAACGACAACACGATTGACGATTTAGCCATGGTTGACATGCTCTTCCAGCCTAACTTCGACCGGCCATTCAACTACCTGAACATCGTGGCACAGGCCGCCCAAGCCCAAGCTGACAAATTAACGTCGGTAGACTAGCTTCCCCTCCTAATTTAAGTCAAAATAAATCACCCGCGAGTTTACACATCGCGGGTGATTTTTAACTATCGGTTAGCGTTCGCCCTAGTCAGGGAACGTTGTTTAGCGTCCAGGTAATATTTGCAGAATATTCGCCTTGAACCGCATCACCATCGACCTCTAAGACCAATCCAGCTTCATCATCCCAACCACCGACAACGTCTGTCACGTCGTCCTGGTCACTGGACGTGCCACTCATCACGGTCATCGGCGTACTGGTCACCGGACTCTTCTGGTCACTGTCGTAGTAGTAAAGACTACCAGACAATTCTTGACCAGCCGCCGTGGCGAATTTCGTGCCCGCCACTTGGAGCGACCACTCCGCACCGGCTTCACGGGTATCTAAAATTTCGACTTGCCAGTCCTTGGTCCGTTTGACTTTCTGGCTGGCACCAGTCAGCGTGGTTGCTTCAAAACTACTCTTAGTCGAAACCTGTTGGAACAACAACTGCCCTGGAACCGTGATCGTATACGTCACCGTATTCGAAACGTTACCGTAAGGATCCTCGACGCTCAGCTTCAGCGTATTCGTCCCGGACTTCAACTGGTTAGCAGCAACCGAATAGTTGAACCGACCACTACTGTTATCATCCCCGGCCGGCAGCTTAAAGTCAGCCTGGGCCGTGCCATTCAGCGTGGGATGCACCGTCATATCCGTATTGTTCAGATCGACCCCTTCTGGAATCACAATCAAGCCTTTAAAAGTTGCACTCTCACCGGGCTCCAATTGCACGCTACTTCCGGACAGCGAAAAGAGATTCAATTCCAGCGTCGGGTTCACCGTGAAGACGGACGTGTCAGTCGTTACGACACCGTTAACCGCCGTAAAGCTTCCGGCACTGGCATCCACCGTCACCGGTCCCTTAACGTCTGCTGCCGTTCCCGTAAAGGAAATCGTCGCGGTAGGATTGTCCGCTGATAACGCCTCTCCCAACGTGAAGCTTGCCTGATTATCGGTCATTCCCGCCAGGTCTACGCTACTCGTCTTTCCATTTTGGTAGCGAATTGTAGCCGTTTGGTCATAGTCCAGAGACGCCGGCAATTGAATCTTGGCGGCCACGTCTTTCCAGGATTGCTTCCCATCGCGATAGTCCAATTGATAATCCAAACGGAACTGGTGGGTCCCCTTCAGCACGTCACCGTCGTCAATCGTCTGATTAGTCTGCAGGTCCGTCAGCGTCGTGTGCGCCTTAGCATTCACCAGTCCTGGAACCTTTTCCATCACAACTAAATTATTTTCGTAACTGTCACCGGTCGCACCAGTGAAGCCCCAACGGATTTTCCCAGAATTATCGGGATCAATCTTCTTGAGGTCGAGGTCCGCCGTTTCACTGACGCCCGCCTGATCATTCCCAGTCACGGGGTCCTTGTCGTTAAAGGTATAAGTCATCTGCTTTGTTGTAGCGTCCCAGTCCAACGTTAAATGATGCCACGCACCGTTTGACAAGAGGGTATAGTCACCGGTGATTGCCCCCGCATGAGTCTGCGTGGCATAGTAACCTGAAGCCGGATAGGGCAATAACTGTGAGGCCTTGACCATCTGGTAGGTACTAGCTTCACCCGGATAATTGTGCGCCAGATGCGGGCCCTTCAGCTTACCGTCAAAGGAATCCGCATCCCCCGCATTCGAGTAGTTACTGGACGTATTCAAATGCGTATCAAATTCCAACGCCCAGCTATTCTGAATCGCACTGGCCGCTAGTTTATCTGCGGTGCTCTGCTTCTTATCGGTATCGACGCCCCAGACCCCCAGCGTTTCGCCGGAAATGGTTTTGCCAAAACCCGGGCTTGCTGCCAAACCGGCACCATCATTCTGGAAGACCAGAGCCATCCCATCGGCAGCTTTCTTTCCAGTGTTTCCGAAATACAGCCACATTGAAGCGGTTTCATTCTTTGTCAAATCAAAACTATTGTCGGCGGTTGACCACAATGCTCCAAATTGCTTCTTGCCATTATTGACCTTGGCCGCCTGCGTTCCAGCCGTGTTGGTGTCCACGACTGCCGCCTGGTTATTACTGGTGGTTCCTGGTGTAAAAATATTTTCCAGCGAGATCCCCTGTGGCGCCGACTTCAAGGCGTTATCGTAATCGGTATCGGCCTGGGCCACGCCGCCCCCCAGGACAACGGCTCCTAGACCGAACACCACACCTAACCAAGTCCTCAACTTCATTGTTACCGCTCCTCTCCACCCCCAAACGGTGTTGGGCCTCAATCGACTAAACAACTCTCTATTTCCTCGTTTAAATGATAGCATGCCTTCACCTTTTGCCGGACAATGCGTCAAAATATCACGGAATTGCTTCGAAATTTGAACGGCGTCCGTTGGCCCCGTTTGACCCGATAAGTCTGGAACAGCTGCCGAAATCAATTAAAAAAAGAGCATCGCAGCTTTACAGCTACGGTGCTCCCATTTTCTTAGTTGTAATCCCTAATTTACCAGGCGATGTAAGCTGTCATACTCTGAACACGCTTGTACCGGCTAGCCAGAACTTCTGACGGCTACGCGTGACAACTCTTTTTCCTAGTCCTGCGTAATTTTCCGTTGACGGACGTGGTACCAGATGACCCCTAACAGTCCGAATAAGATTGGTCCCACCAGCATCCAAATCGTACTTTGAATGTCGTCGTTTTCCAAAACGGGTTGAATCAGCGTGAAGGTGTTGGCCCCCAACACCACGAGGAAGACGACCCAGCTAATGACGGTCGTCCAAGCCGGTGACTTGTAGACTTCAAATGGCTTCTGAATATCGCGATTCCGTTTGAACTTAGGAAAGGCGTAGACCAGAAACAGGTAAGGCAGCGTCATAGAAACGTTGGCCATCAGCGTTAAGATGTTGTAAAAGGCTGAGGCATCGGTTGACGCGAAGGAAGCTAACAGAATAATAATGATGACGACCGTACACTGCAACTTCATCGCGTAACTTGGCATGTCGTTGTCATTTAATTCCGTAAATTTCTTTGGCCACATGGACTTCGGCGTCCCGAGGATCAACGTCTTGAGTGGTGAATAGGTCAGCGTGAAGAATGCCCCGGAGTAAGCCAGGAACATTCCCAGCCCCGTGTACCGCGCAAACCACAGGCCAATCGTGGTACTCGTTGCCGCGCTCAGACCCAGTGACTCACCCAGCACGTCACCTAAGTTCCGCATCATCACATAACTAATGTTCCCCATATTGGTTGATGGGTCGGACAAGACGGCATTCCAGTTCGTACTGATCCCCCAACAGAGAATCCCGATGGCATAACCCAACGTGATGACGATGGCCGAGATAACGATGGCCTTGGGGAACGTCTTTTCTGGGTTCTTAGTCTTATCGACCATCCCCCCGAGAACTTCCAGACCCCCGTATGCAAAGATAGCAAACACGGCAAAGCTCATAATTCCCATTGGTTGTTGGTAATTTGGGTGTGGGGAGGTCATGAAGTGTTGCAGCGGCTGAGCCATGTGACCATGCCGTAGCGCCAAGACAACGCCAGACACCACCAGCAGGATCGCATTCAAACTCATGACGGCGATCCCACCAAGACTGGTGACCCGCACGATTCCCTTGACCCCTTTGATTGAGACATAGGTGACCAGAATCATCCACAAACAGGATAAGATCCCAATGACTTGGGTCGCATTCAACCCCGCGAAAGCAAATTTTTGCGTCTGATCAGACCCAAAGAACAGCGTGGTGAAGGGAATCCAGACCTTAGCCGAGGTCGAGACCAACCAGATAATGTAGGACGCAAACCACATGAAAGTCCCGATAAACGCGAACTGGGGATTCACGCTGACTTCCATCCACTGGTACATCCCACTCCCCTCATCGGATTTGATAGCGGCACCATACTCCGCCATCATTAAGGCAAACGGAATAAAGAAGAGGACCGCCGCCGCTAAGTAAAATAGAATTGATGAATAACCCATTAAGAAGTAAGCCACCGTACTGTTGGCAAAGCCAAACACGGTGGTGAAGATCATCATGACTAATGCCATTAAGGTTATTTTATTGTTATTTTCAGCCATTATATTTCTCCCCAAATTTTTTAAACTACCCAATTGAAGGCGCTTTTATTAGTTTATATGAGCGACAATACAATCCCCTGTAAATTTAGTAACAGCTAGCTTAGAGTTTCGTGTGATAATCGTGCATTTTCTCATCAGATTTACCGCCAAAATCTGATGACACCTTAATTTTAGACCCACAACGGTTGCGCCTCACCCCAATTGGGCTCGTCTAGTAAACCCACCGAATTATCCGCAAAAAAAGAGTCTGGGACAAAATCCCAGACTCCTTTGCTTATCTCGATATTATATGGTTGAAACGTGCGCCAAAAGGCAGCTGGTTCCGCTTAAAACCGCTAACCAAACAATCCAAGTTCGGGATTATTCAGTTAGCGGCCTTAATGCTCGCCAGCTAACCGCCTTTTGTCCCACTCTCCATTGGCGATTATAGTTTTGACGTCAATTCAACATCAGGATACTTGTCCTTGAACCAGCGTTCTGCGAAATGATTTTCAAACAGGAACAGTGGTTCACCGTGGTTATCCTTGACCAATAGGTTCCGCGACGATGACATCCGTTCGTCGAGTTGGTCGGGATCGATCCACCGAGCCGTCTTCTTACCCATTGGTTCCATGATAACTTCTGAATTGTATTCATTTTGCATCCGGAACTGGAAGACTTCGAACTGCAGTTGCCCAACGGCACCCAGAATGTAATCACCAGTCGAGTAGGACGTGTAGAGTTGCACGGCCCCCTCTTGCACCAGCTGATTGATCCCCTTGTGGAAGGACTTCTGCTTCATGACGTTCTTAGCTGCGACCCGGACGAAAAGTTCTGGCGTAAATTGCGGAAGTTTTTCAAACTTCACGGCTTGTTTCCCGGTATAAATAGTATCCCCGATTTGGAAGTTTCCCGTATCGTAGAGCCCAATAATGTCACCAGCCACGGCCTTTTCGACGTTTTCACGCGTATCAGCCATGAATTCCGTCACGTTGGATAGCCGGAGCTTCTTCCCCGTCCGTTCCTGTGTGACGTCCATCCCACGGTCGAATTCACCGGAGCAGACCCGCACAAAGGCGATCCGGTCCCGGTGCTTCGGGTTCATGTTGGCCTGGATTTTGAAGACAAACCCTGAAAATTCGGGGTCGGTCGGCTTGATGTCGTTGTCTTCTTGTGTGTGGTGCGCTGCGGGTTCTGGGGCGTATTCCAGGTAGGTTTCCAGGAACGTCTTCACCCCAAAATTTGCCAGCGCTGAACCGAAGAAGACCGGCGTTTGGTCCCCACTAGCGATCTTGGCTTGGTCAAATTGATTCCCAGCTTCACCAATCAGCTCCATGTTATCGCGGGCATCCTGGTACCAGCCATCGTCTTCCAAGTCGTTGTGTTCCGCCAATTCACCGTCTTCAGTTAATGGCAGGTAAGGTTGACTCGCATCCTTAGGCCGGAACAATTCGACCCGTTGGTGATAACGGTCGTACAGACCCTTTAATTCCTTACCCATCCCGATTGGCCAGTTCATTGGATAACCTTCGATTCCCAGTACGTCTTCCAATTCGGCGATCAGGTCCATGGGGTCCCGGCCATCACGGTCCAGCTTGTTCATGAAGGTAAAGATCGGGATGCCCCGCATCTTACAGATCTGAAACAGCTTCTTAGTCTGCGGTTCGATCCCTTTAGCGGAGTCGATAACCATGACTGCGGAGTCCACGGCCATCAGTGTCCGGTAAGTATCTTCGGAGAAATCCTCATGTCCTGGGGTATCCAAAATGTTGATGCGCTTGCCTTGGTAGTCAAACTGCATCACGGAACTCGTAACGGAGATTCCCCGCTTCTGTTCGATTTCCATCCAGTCAGACTTAGCAAAGTTACCACTCTTCTTAGCCTTGACGGTTCCGGCTTCGCGCACAACGCCCCCAAACAGCAGGAGTTGTTCGGTAATCGTCGTCTTCCCGGCATCAGGGTGAGAAATAATGGCAAACGTTCGACGCTTGTCCACCGCAGATGCTAATTTAATTTCACTCATATTGTTTAGTCCTCACAAAATTTCTTATTTTAAATAGTCGTTATCTTTTGATTACACAGCTCTTGATTTTAACACATTTAACGTTACAATTCACGGTCTAGGTCCCTTTTTACCCCGCATCTCCGTACTTTCGTGGTATCATAAAAGAATGAATGCATTGAGAAACGGGTGAAAATATGTCGGCGAGTACCGAAGCCATCATCATCGAAATTGTTTTTAGTCTAGGCGCCCTGATTGCCGTGGGTGGCCTAATTGGTCTATTCATTGCCAAACACCGTCGGCGCGGACTGCGACCGGCCATGACCATCATTTTTAGTGGCGCTGGCCTAGTTATCATCGCCTTACTGCTGAACGTCCTGATATTTAAGACTTACGATCACGTCCGGGTCAAGAAGGACCAGTACTACGAGATTGTCAGTCTGACGGCCAACATGAACACCTCACTGGCTAGCAGTCACGCTGAAGACCAGCCGGTCACGCCCCGCGATAAGAAGGCCAGCAAGAATGTAACCTACCTCGTCAAACACACGAATCAGGGCAACCATTCCCTGCGGCTCGCTCAAGCGGCCCAGGCACAGTTGACTACGCAGAAGCAGCCCGATTTGAAGCTGGTCAAGCGCAATTACCGTTTGATCTTAGACCACTACTTCCAGGAGACTGTACAACCCAGTCGTACGGCCACACAGCTCAGTAGCCACGCCTACCAGCAGGCCACGAAGTTCCACAAGTAACCCACTACTATTTTGACAGAAAAGCGAAGCCCAACCGGCTTCGCTTTTCTTATCCGTAAATTTAAGTTTAGTGACACGGGTTACCCGTGCTTTTCAATCTGTTGCACCACGTAGTTGACGATCTTCAGGGAACTTAACCCATCGTCAATTGAACAGAAACGTTGATAGAAGTCCATAAACTTCTGATCATCGCTCATGTCGGGGGTCTTCAGCTTATCACCGATCATCGTCAATAACTGCGACTCGTTGTGGGCAATCTCGCCCGGCAAGTCCTTCTCGTAATCGAGATAGAACCCACGGAGCTCGTCCTTGTACATGTGATAGTCGTACGGGTAGAACAGGATTGGCCGTTTCAAGTAAGCAAAGTCAAAGAAGACGGATGAGTAGTCGGTGATCAGCATGTCACTGATCAGGTACAGGTCGGAAATGTTCGGATGGTTGGAGAAGTCAAAGACGACGCCTTCGTACCCGCTGATATCCAACGCGTTACTGATCAAGTAGTGCATCCGCAGAACCAACACGGCATCCTTGCCATACCGATCACGGAACTCATCGAGAGAGAATGGTAACTCGAAGGTGTACTTCCCCTTCTCGGCAAATTGATTGTCCCGATAAGTTGGCGCGTAGAGAACGACCTTCTTATCCAACGGAATTCCCAGCTCCTGCTTCAACGCGGTCACGTCTTCACGGGTGCTGTTGATGAGTTCATCGTTTCGGGGATACCCAACCTTTAAAATCTGATTGTTAAACCCAAAGGCCGACCGGAAGATCCGCGTGGAATAGTCGTTAGGTGAGACCAAGGCATCCCACCGGTTGGCTTCCCGGACGAAGTTGGCATGATACTTAGTCGTCGTGGTGCCGGGCATCGAGACATTCTCAATGTCCAAGCCCAGCTTCTTCAGCGGCGTTCCGTGCCACGTTTGAATATAGGTCACGTAGTTAGGCTTCTTGACCCAGGATGGGAAGCGGGCGTTACTGATCCAGAAGCTGGATTTTTCCAGTGTCCGGACCCACTTGGACGTCCGTCGAATGACGAACGGAATCCCATTTTCCTTACAGAACTTCTTCTGGGACCGGTCAATCGACCAGATAAAGGTAAACCCGGGATAGAGCTGCGTGAACAGTTGGTAAATGGCGTAAGGCGAGTCACTGACTTGCCGCCCACCAAAACTTTCAAAGATTAACGTTGGTTGATCGTAAGGCCGGTGACCCCGCTTGAACAGCCGACGCATGTAGAACAAGTTGGCCTTGTCCATTAACATCGACAGGAACTTCGTGGCGCCTCCCACCTTGCCTGGCACGTTAGCCAAACGTTGCGGAATGGATGGTGCCGCCGTTTCTTGCACCCGAATCCCGTTATCGAAACGCTTGTCGATGATCACCAGGCGGTGCCCCGGCGTCACGGCCTGGGTCACCTGCCCGGCCAACGACTTGGCTAAGACCACGCGCTGTTCCAGGTCTTGACCGTCAATTGTTGAGCGAATGAAGAGCTGTTGCGTACTATCGTCAGCCAGGTCGGATAGTGGAATTACCCCTGTAAATAACCCGTGCAAGGTCATCTGGGTAATCGGCCACTCCGCCGAACTGTCAGCCTGTACATTCTTCAAGACCAGTCGTTGATTAGTGATGGCATGGTTGTTGATCCGACTAGGTCCAATCACCTGAAGTTGGTCGTCCTGCAAGTTAATTGCGTTAATCGTGAACTCGTCTTCTGCCTGCTCCGTATGCATATTGAACAGCGCCATCCCGTTAGCATCGCTATTCAGCTGGTAATAGCTGGTCAGCGTCAACTGGTGACGGTCACTCAAGTATTCACTCTCGACCTGAATCAGGCCCCGGGTGTTCTGTTGTTGTAGGTTTAAATAAAGTTCCCAGCTAAATTCGCTCTGACCCTCTGCTGGAAATTGGAGGTCACTTGCGTTGAGTCGTAACCGAACGACCTGCGCACTGAGGACCTTGCTGACGGGAATCGTGATGGACGCCTTGGTTTGTTTTTCCAAGAACGTGACCGCGAGATCGTCGAAAGGTTCTGGCACATCGATCAGTTCGAGCTCAAGTTCCTGTAAATTCTTTTTATGATGTAATCCTGATAAAATCGCACGCACGATGGAAAAACTCCTTAGTAGTTAAAGATCAGTTGGTTCGGCATTTGCGGTGAGAAGTGCGCATTGACCGCCAAGTCAACGTACAACCGGGTATCATCCGTCAACAATCGACTGAGAACCGCCTGATAGAAGGCAAAGACGTCACTGAAACGGCGGTAGTTCGAGTACGCTAAGACACCGTAATAGGCTTCCGTGGCCGTAATGATCTGTGTCTGATCGACCGTATTTGCTTCCGCCCGTTCCCGTTGCCGCTTCGACAGCGTCTCCGAGGTGGCTACCTGTTTGGCACCCTCAAATTCGGTAGCTAACATCGCCGAGGTGGCACTTAAATTATAAATGTGCTCAATTGGTCGTTCATGCCTTACAAAGCGTAAGACGGCCTCTCCGTTCCGATTAAGGAGATAGCTGGTCTGAGCAACCTCATTTTGAATCTTTTCAATCCCGACAACCTGACCGTCTAACCCGTATGTATCGACTTGAGCCAACTGATCGGCCTGATACTGGCGCAGAACCATCGGCGTCTCATCGTCGATCTGCCGTAACTCTGCCACCATGTGACCATCACTCAGATACCGCTTAACCTGTTCCTGATTGTCAGCAAACAACCGCTGCTCGTAATCCTCGAGCCCTATCGCATGTCGTTCCTCAGTAGTCAAGGCCAGTCCCGGCTCATCAGCGAACATTTCCGCCAAGGTGATCAGGCGAATCTTGTTGACTTGACTGTCCTTTCTGGCAAGTTGATTTAGATATTGTCGCACCGTCCAGACTGATTCAAAATCGACCATCGCCACTAAGACGCTGACCTGTGAGCCATTCTTCAGAGCCTTCAACAATTGCGTGGAAAAGTTCGGCTTGTGCATCCCATTAAGGGACGTCAATAAAAATATCATCTGCTGCATTCGTTTGCCTCCGTCTACGCGTTCCTAAGAAAAAATCCCTAGTCTGCGACTAAGGATTTCACTGCCAACACTACTTTTCGTCTTCCGTCCAAGTTTTTTCATCGGAAAGACCTAAATCGTGCTTGATTTTAGTCGTGGAGATACCTTCCGTCCGTGGTAAGTAAATGACTTCACAGTAATCCTTTAAGAAATCAAACTTACCCTTCCAGTCGTCACCCATAACAAAAATGTCAATGTTGTTTTCCTGGACGTCGCGAATCTTTTGGTCCCAAGTGGTTTCTGGAATCACGTGATCAACGTACTTGATTGCTTCCAGAATGTACTTCCGGTCTTCATAAGAGGTGTAAGCCCGCTTACCCTTCTCCGCGTTGAATTCATCGGAGGAAACACAAACCGTTAAATCGTCACCCAAGGCTGCGGCCCGCTTCAATAAACGAATGTGACCCTTATGGATCAGGTCAAACGTTCCGTAAGTAATTACTTTTTTCATGTAGAATCTCCTACTTTATCTGGTTAATTTCCCCGTTGCTTTACCCGGGGGTCTATTTTTCAAAAAATCCAATAACAATCTAAATAGTAGCATATTCAGCGGTCACGTCAACTTCAAACCGCAAACGTTAGTCATTTCTTGATAATTTCTACCCAATTTGCGCGAATTTACGAAAATTCCGGTGCTGTCACCCATTAGATGACGCTCCCTTTCCGAATGACGCTGCTACAGTGACTTCTTCTCCGCGTGTTCCAATTGCCAGATGCTGTAAAGATACTGCACCACGGTCTTGACCACCGCGTACAACGGAATCGCCAGAATCATCCCCAGCAGTCCGGCGATATTACCGGCCGCTAGCAGGATAATAATGATCGTCAACGGATGAATCTGTAGGCTCTTCCCAATGATGTTGGGATAGACCAGGTTGCCATCGATCTGTTGCACCACGACGACCACGATGATCACGTAGACAATCAGGCTGGTACTCGTTGCAAAGGCCACGATCAGCGCTGGGAGAATCCCAATGTAGGGGCCCACGTAGGGAATCAGGTTACAGATGCCCGCGAAAAATCCCAGCAGCAGCGCGTATTTTTCACCCACGAAGAAGTAACCGATCGCCGTGAAGCTCCCCACAAAGAGGCACTCAACGATCTGACCGCCCACGTACCGAGCAATCGTCTTGTTCATTCGTCCCAGCAGTTCAACGGTTTGCTCACCATGCTTGGCAGGTAACCACTTCTGAATAGCTGGCATGAACTTGTCGCTATCCTTTAACATGTAGAACAACATCACCGGCACCGTGACTGCTGTCACCGTGACCGTGGTGACCGTGCCAATGATACTTCCGATACCACTGGTCAAGCCACTCATGAAGCCCTGTGCGTACTTGGACAAAGCACTCTGCAACTGCGTTAAGTACTTGGAGAAGTCAATCTCTTTCAGTACTGGATGATTGATCAGCTTGTTGAGGACAGCCTCACTAGATTTGGCAAAGTCTGGAATATTACCGACCAACGTGGTGACCTGGGTAACCAAACGGGGAATCAGCCACATCGCACCGGCCACCAGAACCAAGACCAGGAGTAAAAAGACCAGTGCCACGGCACCCGCGCGATTAATGTGAAACTTCTTCCAACGCACCTTTTCCAGTAATCTGACTACCGGATTCAGCAGGTAGAAGAGAATTCCCGAGATCAGCAGTGGTGCAAATATCGTGGAGAGAAAAATGCCAATCGGAGAAAACAAGAAGCTGATCTGTGTACAGACCCAGATTAAGGCCGCAACAATCAACAGTTCCACGGACCAAAACATCAGTCGTGAATTGGCGAACCACTTCATGGGCAGTACTCCTCTCATTCGTCATTTATTTTTAGAACGCCTTCCCGGACCCAGTAAGCCTCAATGGCCCGCAATGGTGTCCGGTAACAACGATGGCTTTTTGAAAAAAGGAGCCAGCCACGAATGACTTGCTCCTGGTGATACGGAAGACAACTCTTACAGGTCTACGCCGCGATTAATTTGAGCGTCGTAACAGTTCCTGATACCGTTGATACCAAAGATCGACATAGGCTTTAGAAAAGGGGCCCTTGTGATGATTAATCCAATCGACGAGGGTCAAGACGTTTGCCTTCAAGATCCGATCGGTTTCCTCGCCATACTGCCACCGTTGACTGAAATCTTGGTATTCATCAACGTCGAGCAAGCGTTTCTCACCATCCGGAAAGACCTTTACGTCGAGATCATAATCAATATATTTGAGCGCTTCTTTATCCAAAACATACGGGGAAGCCAGATTACAGTAATACGACACCCCGTTATCCCGAATCATCGCAACAATATTGAACCAATAATGCTTGTGGAAATAAACGATAGCGGGTTCTCTTGTCACCCACCGCCGCCCATCGTCTTCAGTGACCAACGTGTGGTCATTAACCCCGATGAGGGCATTTTCGCTTGTTTTGAGTACCATCGTGTCGCGCCAAGTTCGATGCAAACTTCCGTCGTGCTTGTAGCTTTTGATCGTAATGAAGTCGCCTTCCTTAGGTCCTCTAGCTTCGCGCGTCATGTATTAACCCTACTTTCTAAGTAACGGGTAACTATAAAAATTCAATCAATATTATACCAGATTCAGCCGTATTAATGAATAGGCACCGCCACATTCCTGAACAAAATCCTTGGGTGACCCGCAAATTTAAGATAAACTAAATGAATCAATGACCGAGGTGAATAAGCAATGACACAAGCTCCCCTGAGTACTTTTGAACCCATGATTCCACAAGTCGCCGACCTTTTGGCCGATGACCCCAAACTGACTGCCTTCTTTGCCGACCTGACTGTTGGCTACCAACGCGAATGGGCCCGCTACATCTTCGGTGCTAAAGCGGACGACACCAAAGCCCGCCACATCGCCGATATGCGAAAAATTCTAGCTGCTGGCTACAAGTCCAAACGCGCTTACGGCAGTCGCCCTAAAGATTAACCCAGGACTTTTCTAGAGTGGCTCTGACACTCTGCTTATGATCAGCCCGGAGACTAAAAACAGACCCGCTAGCCGCCGCTGTCACCCAAGTTGGTATCCGCGGTACTAGCGTGTCTGTTTTTAATTTTGCCTAAATCTAAAATCAATCAGTAGCAACGCACTTACTTGCCCAGCTCACCAGCCTGTAATAGATTCCAGATCTGAATTGCCGGCGTTTGCGAGAGTTGGTTGACCCGGTAGTAGTTACTCAAAAGAACCACCCCGTCCGTGCCATCCTTACTCAACAGAGACGTTGCTTCGTACCCATAGGCGAGTCCGTGCGTCCGGACGTAGCCGGGGTAAACGTACATCCCGCCCCCATACATGGAGGCCGTCCCCGGCGCGAGCAGGACATTGACGTCACTTTCTGGGTAGAGCTTCCCCTGCAGCATGTTCCGTTGGGCCGTGTATAGATCACGTGCGGACATGTAGACCTGCCCCGTGCCGAACTGGTAGAACATCGACGCCTTGGATTCCCCAAACTGAGACCCATAGTTGGCGGTCACGTCCGCATTGTTGGCATTCTGATACCCTTGTGAGTACGTGGCCTGATCCGCCATGTTAAAGACGAACCCGGTATGCTTCAGGTGCCAAGCATTGGTAATGTTCTGCGTGAAGTACCGCCGGTAGCTCTCACCACTCGTCTTCTGAATAATCCCGGACAACAACATAAAGTTAACGGGTGAGTAATCCCACTTGCCAATCTGAGCTGGCCGACTAACCACGTTGGCCAAGATAAACCGAATCATGCCCTTCTCCGAGTGGAGCTTGCTGGGAAACGCGGGTAATGTCAAGCCGCTCTTCATATCCAGCATGTCCCGCAGCGTAATCTCATCTGATCCGGCAATTGTCGGGTAGTATTTCGACAAGGGATCGGTCAGTGACAGCTTCCCCTCACTGGCGAGTCTCATGATCAGCCCCGCCGTGAACGACTTCTGCACGGAGGCCAACTGGTACACACTGTGGGCCCCATTCTTCTTATGAGCCGCCGCATCCGCGTACCCCCAGCCCTTTTGGTAGATGACCTGTTTGTTGTGAATGACCAACGCGGTCCCGACGAAACGATTGGCGCGGAGAACCGCATCAATTTCTCTAGTGGCCGCCGTTGGCTTCGCCTTAACGACGGCCTTCTTCACCACCGGCTTTTTCTTCTTGGGCTTAACTTGCCGAACGATTGAACTGCTGCTTGTCTTCGTCTCTGCCTGTGTCTTGGCCTGATTGTTGAACCACCAAGCCAGCCCCCCGCTGAGGCCCAAGACCGTGGCAAATGCCAGCACCGTTCCCATAACTTTAGAATTCATGGTAACTCCCCCTTACCCTTTAATTCTGAATGGATCTATTCAGCCGATTCCCCAAAATCAGCCAGCCATTGACTAATGTCATCTAGCTTAAAGCCCTTGCGGTACAACATCTGTTTTGTTTTATACTGTCGCTCCGAGGGACTAAGTGCCCGGTAACGGTGCAGAAATTTTTCGCCCTGCTTAGCCAATAACGCCTGTTGTTCGTCCACGTCTGGCGTCAGGTCCACGGCATCGAGCATCGCCTTAATTTCATCACCACCGAAGCCCCGCGCCATTAACCCCTGACGCATCTTCTGCTCCTGATTACGTGATGAATTGTGCTGATAACGCTTCGCCAGCTTCTCCGCCACGGCCGTCCCCACGGCCAACTGCTCTTCCGGCGTGTAAAGGGTCAACGCCTCGTCGATTACCTTTTCACCAACACCCTTTTGCCGCAAATGTTGTCGAATGACCCGCGGGCCCTTGTCCCCGGTGTGCATCACCGTGCGCACGTAACTGGCAGCGTAGTGGGCATCGTCCACCAACGCAAACTCACGCAACTTTTTCAGTGTCTGTTCGATGGTCTCTTCAGGAATCTCCAACGTCACCAGCTTATCGGCAACTTCCTTTTCCGTTCGCAACTGATGGGATAAATAATCCAGTGCACGATTGTAGGCCTTCGCCACGTCATCGGCAGCGGTCAGCTGTTCTTCCAATTCCTTATCGATTTCCATCCCCTTATACAGGCGAAAATCGACCAATACACTCTCACTCACGGGAAACGCGTAGTGCCCGTCAACGTATATGTTAAACCGACCACTGCGTTTCTGTGCTTCAATCATGGTAATTTCGGCCATTCAGGTCACATCCTTTTCTCGTCTTATGTCATCATTTTACCAGTTCTCCCACGGAGGTGACGACCCTAACAGCGGTTTAGTTAGTCAATCATCTTTTCGGCGGCACCATCATCCCCACACGTCACCATCCCTAGTCACCATCGCGATAGCCTGCTATAATTAACGGCAATCAGTACAACCAAAGGAGTGAACGATTTTGCTAAAAGCACACGTGGTCTTTGCCACGATTACCGGCAATAACGAAGACGTAGCCGACATCGTTACCGAAAAGTTAGAAGATCTGGGCTGTCAGGTCACCGAAACCGAAATTTCTCAGACCGATGCCGCCGAATTCAACCAAGCCGATATCTGCGTGGTCTGCGCCTACACCTACGATGAGGGTTCCCTGCCGGACGAAGGTCTCGACTTCTATGAAGACCTACAGACACTAAACCTAAGTGGCAAGACATTCGGGGTGGCCGGTTCCGGTGACACCTTCTACGGCGAGTACTACAACACGACCGTCGATCACTTTGAAGCGGCCTTTACGAAGACTGGCGCAACGCAAGGCGCTCCTAGCATCAAAATCAACTTAGAACCCGATCAGGCGGCCATCGAACAACTCGATACCTTCGCCACCCAACTGGTAACGCACGCGCAACAGGCCTAACCGCATTCATACGGACCTGGCACGGCATTATGACAGGTCTCTATCATCAAAACAACGCTACTGCGTCTAAAAGCTACGACTCATCAAACTTTTCGGAGTTGACGAGTCGTAGCTTTTTGGATTGTTTTTTGAATTAAGGTGACGTTATCACATTGGCCAGCTTAAATAATCAGCCTGGCCGATCCAACTAATCATCTTTGCGGTTACGTTTCAATCGATTCCGCAGAATGTAGGTAAAGACCGCCTGCTCCTCAATGGTCCCCTCAACTAAGTCCTGAATAGCGGCATTGAGCACCGCCCCAAACATCAGGATCAAAGCCGTAAAGTCCAACCAAAACATCAAGACAATGAACGTCCCAATCGTTTTATAACTATCGATATTGTGGACGAAGAATTTCAAATACCAGCTAAATGCTTGCGAGAGCAGTAACCAGCCTAACGTCGCCGTTAAAGCTCCGGGCCAAACATAGCGCAATTTTAATTTCACGCTCGGAACGAAGTAGAACAGAATCATCAGAATAAAGAACGTCATCACAAAAGTTACCGGCCACTTTGCCGCATTGACATACGCTAAGATCTGCGTTGGCAGATGCAAGAGTGGTGTGAGTCGTTCCAATACGATCTGCCCCACACTAAAGAACAACATCATCAGGAACAGAAAGGCAATTAGTGCCACCATCCAGAAGAATGCCACCACTCGATTAACGATGGCATTTTGCTTCCGCACGACACCGTACGCCCCATTGACCGTCCGCTGAAACGCCGCCACGGCCCGTGATGAGGACCAGATAGCCACGATAACCCCAATGGACAGCACACTGCCGCTTCGATTATTCAAAAACGAGTGGATGATCGGTGCCAACAAGTCGTAAACGTTCGCCGGAATAAACGGCTCGATACTGTTCATCACGGTACTGGTTTCAATGTGGAAAAAGGGCAATAAACTTGCTAAAACCAATAACGCTGGAAATAATGACAAAAGGGTATAGTACGCTAATACCGCCGCCGAGTCGGACACGTTCGCCATTTGATAATGCTTACTGATGGTTTGGATGATCCGGTTGATTCCCGCCAAACGCGGGCGCCATTTCTGCCACACGAGCCATGGCCCCTTTCACTAGATTTAGAACGACCCGTAATCCTCGGCAAACTTCAGAGTCCCAATCATCTTCTCCAAGGTCTTACGACTGAACCGCACCCGTTTGGCTTGACGAAAGGCTTCAATAAAGGTCGCCAAATCATCATAGTTAGCCACCGCCGTACAGTTGTACGCGTCATGGGCGTTCAGTTTTGTCTTGTTCCCAACCACTAACGAGTTACTGTGATTGTAACGGTCGTAGTAATTATAGTAAACCAACGGCTTCACAAAGTCGATGATTCGGTCGTTCTTATTTTCCAGCTGACGGTGCATGGTGATTTCACTATTGATGTAACGCACCAGCAGCTTAGAGGACAGTTCCGCCTGGGTAGCTGGATTGCTGATCCCGGTATGCAACGTGATGGAGCGCTGTCCACGCCCCTCCTGTTCCAGACTCATCGTATAGCCTTGCGTTAAAGATTCATTCTCTTCTGACAGGTTAGGCAGGAAGAATCGGTCTAAATGGTTCGCCAAGGCCTTGGGCACTTCCTTCTCCCGACCACTCAGATTCACGCCGGAGAAGTCATCCAGACTGGATGAAAAGATTTCTTCGGAGAGGTCATGGAAGATCATGCCCCGCCAATACTTACTTTCCACGTTAATGACCCCAAAGGAAGTCACCAGCAAATTATCAATCTGCATCACCCGCCAAGAATCCCCTTCGTTCATTTCCTGAGTCACCGGATTCTTGACCTTGTTTGCAAAGTGCACGTTACGCAGAATCTTATAGTCGAAACGTTCATGATGTTTTGCAGCGCTCTGATGAATCTCCCGCATAATTTCATACAACTGTTCAGTCGTTTTGATTTCGGCTCGATCGTACGCCGTTTCACCCATTAGCATTTCCTCCATTTAATTTTTCTTGAATCGCCGCCAGGATATACTCTGATGCATGCCCGTCCCCATAGGGATTTTCGGCCTGCGCCATCTTATCGTAAGCGGCTTGATCACTTAATAAACTTTCCATTGCGGCCGTGACACGTTTCGGATCGGTTCCCACCAACTTCAGCGTGCCGTTGGTAACGCCTTCCGGCCGCTCCGTGGTGTCCCGTAAGACCAACACTGGCTTGTTCAACGACGGGGCTTCTTCTTGGACCCCACCAGAATCGGTCATGATGAAGTAACTCTTAGCCGACAGATTGTGGAAGTTGACCACGTCCAGCGGATCGATCAGGTGAATCCGATCCATTCCCCCTAACTCTTCATGAGCGACCGTTTGAACGGCGGGGCTCAAATGAACCGGATAAATCACCTCAACGTCAGGATGAGCCTCGACTTCTGCGCGCACGGCTTTAAAGACGGCGTGCATGGGCGCCCCCTGATTCTCGCGTCGATGCATGGTCATCAGAATCAGCCGGTGACCGGGTTGCACTTGATCCAAGACGGCGTGATGGTAGTTGGCATCCACGGTCTGTTTCAGTGCATCAATTGCTGTATTCCCCGTCACGTAAATATTTTCCAACGGGTGAGCCTGCTTCAGCAAGTTCTCCTTGGATAATTCGGTCGGCGCAAAGTACAGGTCGCTCAAGATATCGGTCAGTTGCCGGTTCATTTCTTCTGGATACGGCGAGTACTTGTTCCAGGTCCGCAGCCCAGCCTCCACGTGGCCCAACATGGTCTGGTGGTAGAAGGCACTGATACTAGCCGCAAACGTCGTGGTCGTGTCACCATGGACCAGTACGATGTCGGGGGCCGCCTCCGTGATGATGGCATCAAGCTTGGTCAGCACCCGCGTCGTAATGTCACTGAGTGTCTGCTTAGCCTTCATGATGTTTAGATCGTAGTCTGGCTTGATCTTAAAGATTTCTAACACTTGATCGAGCATTTCACGGTGTTGTGCCGTGACCACCGTAATCGGTGTAAATTCAGTTGGTCGTTGTTGCATGGCTAGAATAATTGGGGCCATCTTGATGGCTTCTGGACGGGTCCCGAACACCGTCATTACTTTAATTGGTTTCGTCACTATGTTCCCTCCAAATTAACGTTGATTGATTAGGGTCAATTATAGCAGAACGGCGCGCGGCATGTTACGGATTACCCGCTTTTCACCGTGAATTATCAGAAATCCACCAGAAAGGCCGCTCATGGGTCTATCAGCCGGCGTCAGCGCATTCGGTGCCCCGCCGCAACAATCATTGCGCTAACAATCTCATGCCTGTAACTGGCTTCCCTGTAGCCAATCAGCTAGACTACTAAACGACAGCAAGTCCTGTTGCACCATTTGAAGGGTTACAGAAGACTTTACCCGAAGATGCAACCAATCACAATTCTTTTCGTATCTAGTGAAACAATAGTCTGCACATCCGACTAATTCGCTATGTATACATCAAAGCAGCGGCTAAAACGCGCCGCAAGGGCTAGAGGTCACCGTTTTGTCACCCTCATAATTTAAAGCAGGTTAGCCAGATTGGTTAAATTGACTTCTGCCTGTAAGAAAAATTTAATGGTAAGCCCCCAACATTTGAGGTAAGATGGTATCGTTGTGTGAAAGGAATGTCTGTGATGAAAAAGCTTAGTCTGGTCGTTCCTTGCTATAACGAGGAGGAGTCTATTCCATTATTTTACCGAACCGTTAGCAAGGTGATCGATTCCATGAATACCCCTACTCCAACGGTAACGCCGGAGTATATTTTTGTGGATGATGGTTCCAGCGACCACACCTTAGAAGAAATGAAGCAACTACACCAAGATCATCCGGAGACCGTCCACTTTCGGTCGTTCTCTCGGAATTTTGGGAAGGAATCGGCGCTCGCCGCGGGATTACAAGCTACTACCGGGGATATGGTAGCCGTGATGGACGTTGACCTTCAAGATCCACCAGAGCTCTTGCCAGAAATGGTCGATCTGATTGAGAACAGAGACTACGACTGTGTTGGCACCATTCAACAGGAACGTCGCGGTCAGAGCCGTCTTCGGGCATTTCTCTCCCGGAGTTTCTACAGTGTCATCAATTGGATTTCAGACGTACGAATTGAACCCAATGCTCGTGACTACCGGTTAATGACCCGGCAGTTCGTGGACACGGTTCTCTCGCTACCCGAGTTCAATCGTTTTTCAAAGGGAATCTTCAGTTGGGTTGGCTTTAAAACAACCTACCTGACGTACGAAAGTCAGCCCCGCGCGGCCGGCACGACGCATTGGAGTCTGCGGCAACTATTTGCCTATTCCATTGAGGGAATCATTGATTTCTCCAACGCGCCATTACGGCTGGCAACGTGGGTCGGCAGTTTATCGTTTCTTGCCTCGATCGTTGCCCTAATCTTCGTGATTGTTCGGGCCTTGACCGTTGGCGGTTCCGTTGCTGGCTGGCCTTCCCTGGTCGTCATCTTCTTGGCAATCGGTGGAATTCAGCTGTTCTGTCTTGGTATTTTGGGACAGTACATCAGTAAGATCTACCTAGAAACCAAGCATCGACCCAAGTACATTATCCGTGAAGAAAAGTAAATTGCTTAAGGGAATCAGTTCACGAACTGGTTCCCTTTTTCTATTCATTCACTGCGGACTGAAAGGCAGACCGTTTTTTACAAGCAGCACTTACCTTTCGATAATCGAAGGCTTATATCTTTCAATCTACATACTGTCTATCTCCGACTTACCATTTTGAAAAGGCTCATTGCGAAATACGTTCCCAAAAGTTTTGCCAACTTAAAAAGCCATATCACCCGCATTTCCGGTGATATGGCTTTTTTCAAATCTAGTTAATAATCGCGTTCATCAGCATAACCATGCCCAAACCAACGATGGAAATAACGGTTTCCAACGTGGTCCAAACCTGGAACGTCTGCTTAACACTTAAATCAAAGTATTCTGAGAACATCCAGAATCCAGCATCGTTCACATGCGAAGCGGCCAATGAACCGGCCCCAATGGCCAATGCAACCATTACGGGATCGGCACTCATCGTGGTCATCAGTGGTAAGACTAGTCCGGCGGCAGTCATCCCGGCAACCGTTGCAGAGCCCAAAGAGATCCGTAAGATAACCGTGATCAACCAAGCCAACAGGATTGGGGACAGGCTAGAGTGCATCATCAATTGTTGCACGGCCTTCCCGACCCCACCATCGATCAGAACTTCCTTAAAGGCAGAGCCCCCAGCGATAACCATCAGTAACATGGCAATCGACTTGATGGCATCTTCCAGGGTCGCACTGATTTCCTTCATCGTTCGTTGACGGTGGAAACCCATGGACCAAATGGCAAACAGCAAAGCCAGTACCATGGCAATGACGGGGTTCCCCAACATCGCCACAATGGCATCGAGACCGTGTGGATTCTTAGGTGCTGCCCCACCATCGACCGACAGTTGATAAATCGTTGCCGCAGCCATGAAAATAACTGGGAACAGAGACGTTACAACGGACAGACCAAATCCAGGCGTTTCCTTCAAATCAAATTCCTTAACTTCCCCGAAGGCAGGCAAAGAACGCTTGATGACGAACAGGTCTGGATTGAACCGCCGAATCACACGTGTCCAGATAGGACCGGCAACGATCACACAAGGAATCGCCACGATGATCCCAATCAGCAACATCTCACCAATGTTGGCGCCCAAGACCGTTGCAACGGCCGTAGGTGATGGTTGTGGTGGCAAGAAACCTTGCGTGGCGGACAGTGCCGCAGCCATGGAAATCCCCAGATAGAGGAATGGTACTTCAGCTTCCAGCGCAACCGCGAAGACGATTGGCGTAACCAGAACTAACCCAACTTCGAAAAGTAAGGAAATCCCGATCAGGAAGGAAGCGACCACGATGGCCACTTGTAGGCGCTTTTTCCCAAATACGTTAATCAAGGTCCGGGCAATCCGGTAAGAACCCCCGGCATCGGCAACCAATCGGCCAATCATGGCCCCGAAACCAAACACGATAATCAGTTCGCCCATGGAGCTACCGATTCCGTCCTTGATGGAGTTGGCGATATTAGCTGGGTTCATGCCCAACCCTAATGCCACTAAGATTGACGTGACAATCAGTGAAACGAAGGTATTCAATTTTACTTTAATAATTAAAAAGAGTAACAGTAAAATACCCAATAATAAAACGACGAACTGCATGTTTTTCTCTCTTTTCCTATGCTCGATTCAGATTCTCCCACCCCGTCGGAGTTGGGTGAATCGTTTTGCATAAAACCCATTGTATGAAAAAAAGTTTCCCAATGCAAGGGCTTACTTGTATATAATTTTCACATGTAGTTCATCAAAGCCTAATCTGACGCTATCGAACAATCATCACAGAAACTGGAGAATATTTTGCCATGTAGGCTGCTTGGCTTCCGAAATACTTCCGAACCCCCGTCTGAGACAACGACCCGATGACCAATAAATCTGGTTGCACCTCAGGAATAATCGTCTTCACAATGGTTTCACCGGGGTCGCCTTCCCCAATAATAATGGTGACCTTATTGATGCCGAAACGTTCAGCTAATTTTTGATATTGTTGTAAATGCTTCTGTAAATCCGCGCGTTGCCCGTGCACATAGTTCTTACTCAGGGCCTGGTAAATGTTCATGTTATCTGATTCCAGCACAGAACAGATCACCAACTCGCAATCGTCAAACTTGGCCCGATTCATAGCATAGCGGAAGGCCAGCTGTGCATCAGGTGAATCGTCTACCCCAACTAAAATTCGACTAAATTTCTTAGGATTCATTGATTCTGAATTTTCCATCGAAAATCCTCCTCTTGTTTGAATACCCTTATTATAAAGGAAAACGGTACCAAACGCGAAATTTCCGAGAAATTTTCCGTTCAATACCGTTTTAATTTTTAGTGACTGGTGGATCGTTACGGCCCATCACGTCTTTGAGCGCCCGTAGTCCCCAGAAAATTAAAGTCCAAATAACCCAATACGCAACCAAGATCCCGAAAAACAATCCCCAGACCCGCCAATCATGATACCGCCATAACCAGACGACCGTCAGACTTTGGTGCTGGAAAAGGCCAATCAAATCCTTAAGGACCCCGAAGAACAGTGAAAGGGCTAGCCAACTACCGGCGTCACCCATAGCTTTACGAAACATCTGTTTCCTCCCCAGGAATCATAATCATTAATCTTTTTTGTTACCCTTGCCTTGAAACATTCCCCAGCTCTTCATCCAGCCAATCAGGAACATGATGATGTAGAATGCCGCGGCCACCGTGGAAAACACGGCGAAGATTTTCTGAATGATCCCAACGCCACCGGAAGCTTGGGCACCACTGAAGAACCAGAAGTACCAAGACAGAGCTGACCAAAAGATAGCCCGTAGTAATAACTTAAAACCAACACCCATGTTAAATGACCCGCTCTCTTAATAATTTTTTCTTCTATATGTATAGGAACAACCTAATTCATAAGATTTTATATTAAGTTATCGTTAGTGACAACAAAACTTATCTTATATTCTGGCACGAATAATTTTAAATGTAAAGCGCTTTTATTATTCGTAAAAATGGCCGGTCCGCTTCCGACATACCGTTACGTTATCTAAATTATGGTCAGTGATTAAGCACTCACAAGCGGTATTAAAGGGCATAATCATAAAATAATAATGATAAATGGCAATAAGTTTGATATGATTAACCTAAAAGGGGGTCATTATTTTGTCTTACAAGAAGCTATTGTTCGTCATCATCTCCTCACTGGCTTTGCTCCTATTAATTCCCACCAATGCGAATGCTAAAACCTGGCATTATTCTGTGACACCATCTAATTCCTTCTCCCACAAAACGTATGCCCGCGCGTATATGTACGACAACTACGAGTACATGGAACTTTACAAGACTAAGAAGCACGCCCAAAAACAGGACACCGATACTGGTCGTATTATCAGCAACCAGAAAAAGTTCTATGCGCGCAAGACTTCCAGTAAACAAGTCTACGAGGTCATCTATCAGCATAAATACTACTACATGAACACTAACGATACCCGTCTTTACCGCTACAATACTTGGCGTAGCGGTCACAAGCTGATTTCGACAGTCAAACCCAATCAGCCTAGCAAGGTCATGTTAAAGGCCAAGATCCACGTCTACCGTAGTCAATACTGGCTGTACGACTATAGCGGACAGGACTTACCGCTTTACAACTGGTATCGACTTGCGGATACCGGCAAATGGGTGGTTGACTACTCGAAATAATTCGGCTACATAGACTGGGCTGGCCATTCGCGGTTAAAAAAGAAGCTAGGACAACGTTTGATGACGTTGTCCTAGCTCTTTTTTGGGTAACTTTGTTTGGTGTCGTTGATTCCCTGTTGCCGAAACGTGCGATTTCAGGCAGTTAGCTCCGCTTAACCCCAATAAGCCAAGAATCCAAGCCCGGGATTCCCGTCTTATTGACGTACTCCGACTGTCTGTTGCTGAAACGTGCATCACCAGGCAGCCGGTTGTGCTTAACCCCGCTAAGTAAATAATTCAAGCCCAGAATTTTTCACTTAGCGACGTTAATGCTCGCCAGCTAACCGCCTGGCGCTGCACTCTTTTTAAAATGTCCCCACCCGGACTCGAACCGGGATCATTCGCTTAGGAGGCGAGTGCCCTATCCAGTTGTGCTATAGGGACAATATCAATAATCCGCTTTTAAGTTTACCACGGATTATTTGATTTCAAAAGGTTAATTACTGTTGGGCATCGCGGTCGCGCCACTTCTTACGCATACCCTTGTTCTTAGTGTGACGGTTCTTGTGCTTCTTTTTCTTAGACGGATTAGGCTCCTGCTTAGCACGTGACGTGTTAGGCTTGCCTGCTGGCCTTTCACCAGCGACCACTGGTTTACCCGCAGCCTTAGGCACCTTGACCGTTGCATCTACACTTGGCGTTGCCGTTGCCGCTGGCTTGGGTGTCACAGCGACTGGCTTTTCAGTCGTCAACGTCCGACCACTGAAGTATAACGGGACTAAGTCGTAGTCGGTCTCCTTTAAGAGTTTCTTGAGATCCCGCAAATCATGGTCATCCCCAAGACTGATGACCTGTCCCGGTTCTCCCATCCGACCCGTTCGGCCAACCCGGTGAACGTACTCGTTCACAGAAGTTGGTAAGTCATAGTTGATAACAGCCGGCAACTTAGGAATATCGAGGCCTCGGGCCGCCACATCGGTCGTCAACAACAAGCGTGTCCGGCCCAGTCGGAAGTCCTGCAGGGCCTTCTCACGTTGAACCTGACGAAGATCACTGGTCAGGCTCGCTGCCGACATGTGTTCGTGATAGAACCGCGTTGCCGTTTGCCGCAAGGTGTTGGCCTGTTTGAAGAAGACCAGTGCCCGGAAGTTTGGCATCGCCAGCATGCGTTTCAGCATCTGATCACGCTTACCCATGCCGACCTGCAAAAGGCCATGCCGGACGGTCCCCTGGGTGTTATCTTCTTGACGGACATCAATCCGGGTCACGGACTGACCAAACCACTGGTCGAGTTCGTGAAGGATCGGCGTATCCGTTGCGGAGAAGAAACCCAGTTGAACATCGGCTGGCATGTCCTGTGCAATTGACCGCACCGTGTCCAAGGTATCCCCCGTCAACAGGTCATCGGCCTCATCGACGATCAGTAAAGAAACCAGGTGTAGCTTTAATTTCCGATCGCTGACCAGGTTCAAGACCCGTCCCGGCGTTCCGACGATGACTTCCGGCCGTTTCTTCAGGCGTTCCGTTTGGCGTTTGACATTGGCGCCCCCGGTCAGGGCAACCACCTTCAAATCTAACAGTTTTGCCCAGTCACGCATGACCCGGCTGGTCTGAATCGCCAGTTCCTGGGAGGGTTCCAACACGATCAGTTGCGTGCCGTCACCGGGTAACAGATTGGCTAAGGCCGGTAGCGTAAAGGCCACGGTCTTTCCTGAACCCGTTGGCGCGAGGCCCAAGACGTTCTGGTCTCCCGCTAGCGGCTCATAAACTGCCGTCTGAATTGCGGTCGGTTCAGTATAGCCCAAGTCTTTAAAATGAGCCTCGAATTGTTTTAACATTTATTTTCCTCTTTCTTAGTGTTGATCGGCTGGGAACTTCAAGTTAGCGGAGACCCGCAGATCGAATAATACTTGGTTGACCGTTAAACTCCACTGCAACCAGCGTTGGTAATCGGCCACGTTTTGTTTGTCATCCGGCGCTTCCAAAACCCGAGCAAAGTCTTCGGCTTCTGGCAACATTGGGTTGGCCAATTCAGCGGAACTCAGGTCGGTGGCCTGGCCACTGGCATCGCGTTCTTCGACGTGGGTCAATTCCCCAGCACTATCGATGGTGATAGTTTCCTTCAAGCCATAAATTTCGGATAAGGCGTAGGAGTTACTGGTCTTCCCGAAGTTCACGGTCACATCGAAGTCACCGTAGCGTAGCATTGCCAAGCCCTTACCATCGGCTCCGGTTGCAATGATCGTTGGGAAGAAGGCCACGTTTTCTGGCTGACCAAATAAAGCAATGGCCAAGTAAATTGGGTAGACCCCTAAGTCTTGGAGCGCCCCACCAGAGAATTCCTTGGTGAAGACGTTTGGTTGTTCACCATCCAAAACCTTGTCATAACGGGAGGAGTACTTCATGTACGTTAATGCTGCCCCCTGAACGGTTGGCAGCGACATGAGTGCCTTGCTGATGGCCTTAAAGTTTGGCGTGTGAACGTGCCGCGCTGCTTCAAAGTACTTCACGGCTGGGTGTTGCTTGAGTTCGGCCATGATTGCGGCCATTTCCCGCCGGTTACTGAAGGCTGGCTTTTCAACGATGATGGAAATGTCGCGGTCAATCGCAGCCATCGCTTGCTTGAAGTGCAAGCTATTTGGTGAGGCAATGTAGACCACGTCCAAGTTGGCCTGGTCTAACATCGTTTCGTAATCAGTATAGCTCTTCTCGGCCTGGTTCTTCTGAGCGAAGGCATCCGCCGTCTCTTGGTGCCGGGAGTAAACCCCAGCTAGCGTGTAACGTTTCGATAAGGCTACCGCCTCGACCAATTGTTGCGTAATCCAGTTCGTCCCTACAGTTCCAATGCGAATCATTGCAATCCCTCCATCGATTTTCTATCGTTAACTTTATTCTAACAGTCGCATCGCGTTAGGCATAGCAATAGAATTAATTTTCTTTGAAATCTGGGAGAAAAAGCACCTGTTTTCTGTCCAGAAATGTTATATTGAGAGTAACTAATAATTCAAGGGAGGGATTACCGGTGAAAGGTCGGGAGCTCGCATTATTTGGCGTTTCACTAGTGGCTGGTTTAACAGGCGGATTCTCATTACGCAGAAAGAAAAAGCCCCAGCCCAGTGAGTCGCCGTTGTTTTATGTCGGTACGTGGCAGTTCGTTGACCCCCATAACCAGCGGCGCCACCGGTTAGAAATTAGTCCTAATCTTGACGTGCAGATCGATAACCATCAGCTACAGGTATCCGTAAAAAGCCTCAACGATCAACAGCTTACTTTTCAAGATAAGTTTGGCTATCACTTAACGATTCACGCCAACGAACGTCAACCAATTTCCTTTTTCGATGAAGCAGACGATTGTACTTACGCCATGAAGCCACTGGCATCGACGGATCAGTCCTCGTAGACTGGCGCACATGCCGGGTTTTTAAATACTTAACGAAGCCGTAGCCCTGGATTGGGGACTACGGTTTTTGTTTGAATTGTGCAAAATTATCGTCTATGGCTGCGTTAACTTTTACCTTTTGGTGTAAACAAAAACAGCAGCCAAGTTGACTACTGCTCTAATGCATATCTTAATTTAGTCCCTGCAGCCACCCACAAGTGATGCTGATATTAGCCGCAGGCGGTCAGGGATGGAACCAGCCGTGACAGCGGTGTAGTCTGGCGTCCTTCGCTAGACTACAGCGCGGGACGAGCTTTGAGACGTGAGATTTTCACGGCTCAAAGTCGAGGCGAAAGACCGCTTCATCAGGCTTTCGCCGGTCCCCACAGCAGGTGGAATCCCTGACAGCCGGAGGCGAACAATACCAGTATCACTTGGTGAAGGCGTGCCAGTCGCGGCGAGTACCGTTAAACACCGACTTAGCCACCGGCAGATTCTGCCCATTCTGCGTCACCTGCCCGTTGGCATCATACTCGATCAGTTTAACCTGCTGTGAATGCCCGGATAGCTTGCCACCGGCGGTCCAGTAGTCCTGATTGGGGAGTACTGGCTTCACGAATTGGGTCAACACGGACTTGCTAGCAAAGACGACCACGCCTTGGTGGTAGTGGTTACTGAGTAACCGTACCAGCGTCTTAAGCTTCTGCCCCTGGGTCGCCATTTCTGTGTTATTACTATTATATTTACCATAATAACTAACCGCTACCATAATAGGTAAGGTTCCTGAATTTCTCTTAACTGTACTTTTAAAGTGATTGAACTGTCGTCGTGCCGAAGTGGTGAAGCTAAAGGTATGGGCCACCCCCACCTGAATATCGGCTCCCTGGGAGCGCGAATAGTTATCGCTAAAGTCATCATCGGTATATGTCGCCCCCGAGGTGGCTTGCAGGTAGACAAACGTCTCGCTCTTCGCCAACTGCTGAAAGTCTAAGTAACCGCTGTCCTGGTTAACCGTGACCCCACGAACGGGATAGCTAGCCACCTGAGCGCGCTGATGAGCGTCCCAACGGTACCAACCCCAGCCACTACCAACAACGAGCAGCACCAAGATCAGCACAACGAACCAACGGCGATACCGGTGGCGGCGCCGAAACGTGTTGTCATATATGGGTTGATAGTCGCGTCGTTTCACCGTCGATCACCATTCTCCTTCGTCAGGTATTCTACCGCCATGTTGGCGGTATGCCGTCCATTATACCATGACTGTTAGGAATCGTAACGAGTCTGCTCGATAACGTCTCTGACCCGGGTCAAGACGGGTTTAGTACGTGAAGAACTGCGCAAGACCGTCATCATAAAAAGACTGTCGAGAATCGTCATTTGCGAAATCAACGAGTACATCCCCTCTGAACGATACTTGACCTCATCCGTTAGAGATAGGAATGTGACCGCTGCCGCCTGAGCCAGCTCGGAACCACTGTAGCTGGTAATCACAATGATGGCGACACCGTTACGTTTGAGCTCCCGAACGATCTCCAAGGTCTCATGATTTCGACCTGAGTGGGAAATCACAATCGCACAGTCCTGCGCCGTCATCCGGGCCGCCTGCATCAATTGAATATCGTAGTCTGGATGATAAGTCACATTCAGTGGCGTCCGCAAGAACTTATGATAGCCATCGAGAGCAGCAACGGCAGAGCCGCCCAAGCCAAAGAAAGCCACCGTCTTGGCGTTAATAATTTTGATGACGGCGCGGGCCAGATCATCTTCATTCAGCGCTTCGTTTGTTGCTCGTAAAGAATTTATGGAAAAGCGAAAGGTCTTGTTCGCAATCGTCGCGAGTGAATCCCCCTCGGCTAATTCTGGAAAACTATTCTGTTGCGGCGTCATTTCGGCGGCAGTGTGGGCCAGAGCCATCGTAAATTCCCGATAGTTCGAGTAGTCCATCCGCTTAACGAAACGGGAAATAGTCGCGGTTGAGACCCCCGTGGCACTGGCTAATTCCTTAATCGTCATTTCACTGACCACGGCTGGGTTATCCAACGCCAGCTGGGCCACCTTTTTTTCCGTCCGAGACAACTGATCATACGTCCCCCGAATCTTTCCAATGGTTGAGCGTGCGATAATCGCCGCCCCCTTCCGATAATTTTTAATATAAATTAGGCAGAATTCCCTTGCTTTCAAACAAGGGATGAATGCCAATATGCCCTTCAATGACTGGCAATATAGCTTTCTACGATTTTTTTGCTCATGTGATACCTCCATAAATATTATTATAAACCGTTTTGCTATGGATAAAGTATACTCATATGCTACCATCAAGCAAGAGGAGATGGTAACTTATGGCGAAGACAATGGCCCAATTACCTTATCATTATGGCGTTAAAGTTAGAGTCTTTCCTTCAACCGAACAAAAGCGGCTGATTAAGCGTAATAGTGACGCCAGTCGGTTTATTTATAATCAGATGAACGGCATGAACAATGACCTGTTCTGGTTAAAGCAAGTGAAGATTCCAATTACACTTGTCTTGGATCGCATCGCTGATTTGACTGAACGTCTAAAGAAGCCATCAACTGCTATCTCCAATATTCATGGTTGGCTCAATCATCCAGACTTTGATAGCTTGATGAAAGCTAATGCTATCAAGAATTACAAGACTGCTTGGAAACTATTCCACCAGGTCCATCGGGCGGGGACTCCTAAATTTCATAAACGCGGCTATACTCAGACCTACCAGACATCTTGTCTCTATAGCGCCAAGGTAACAGCGCCATCGATGAACAATGGGAGCGTCAGGCTAACTGATACGCACCATCTATGGCTGCCAAAGCTGGGACGACTCCATTTTAAGGGCTTCCCATCACACCTTTTATTACGTGCCAATGATGTTAGGGTTGGTACGACAACGATCTCAATGGATACTATGGGTCATTATTTTGTGTCCCTGCAGCTTGGATCGGAGCACCCCTTCGTTTCTAAGCAACCAGTTATTGAGTCTAAAGTTGGTGTCGATTTGAATCTTGATAATTTTCTAACGGACTCCAATGGACAGGTGATTGCTAATCCGCGTTACTATCGAATGATTAAGGGAAAGCTGGCTAAAGCCCAACGAAAACTGTCACGGCGGGCCAGACGAGCTAAAAAGAGCCAACGACACTTATCAGAATCAAAGAATTATCAAAAGCAACGGTCATTAGTGGCTAAGCTACAACTTAAAGTTGCTAACCAACGTAAGAACTTCCTGCATTACGTCTCTACGGCCTTGATCAAAAACCACGATTTAGTCGTAGCTGAAGAACTGCGGAGTAAAAATATGTTGCGGAACCACGCTTTGGCAATGAGCATTTCGGACGTTGGCTGGCGAACACTATTGGCTATGCTGTCCTACAAAGCCGATTTGTACGGACGGAAATTTTTGACTGTCAATCCCCGAAACACAACGCAAACTTGTAGTGATTGTGGTCACGTCTTGACTGGTAAGAACAAGTTGACATTAGCTGAACGCAAGTGGACGTGTCCTAATTGTGGGGTACTCCATGTACGTGATCATAATGCGGCACAGAACATTTTAGCAAAGGGTTTAGCAACCCTGTAAGAAATGAGTCCGCCTGGCAACCTGCGGACCTAAAAGGCTTTGGTAATTAGCGGATAAGTCCTATTCATAGGCTAGCGCTGTATCTAAGCAAATTGTGGTCACCATGCCATGGGGTGTGGTTCTCACAAGCGTCCGTTTTTAAACGGGCGTGGTTGACAAAGATTACCTTTTGTAAACATTTTACAACAATTCGCTTGAAATGTGAAACTTCTTTTCATATAATAGTCGAAGCGGAAATTTTACATCTGCGCACTGAACGCTACCGTTTGACAGGTGTCTTGGCGTTTTATAAGCATTGTCGTTGCGTTCTGACGGGCGATGCGGTATCGTTCAAAGCAGGATGATTTTTTTCATTTAATAATCGCACCACGAAAGGAAGAGCACAATGGACTACATGATTGGGGTCGATATTGGTACGACCAGCGTTAAGACCGTTCTGTACGACACTACGGGTAAGATGCAAGGCTACTCCAACAATCTTTATCCCCTCTACCAAGATGTACCGGACATGGCTGAAGAAGATCCAGAAGAAATCTTCTCCGCCATCATTGACGGTTTGACGACCGTCTTACGGAAGGCAGACCTGAAGAACGGCGACCTACACGGGGTCTCCTTCTCCGCAGCAATGCACAGTCTGATTCTGTTGGACGAAAACCACAAACCACTGACACGGGCCATCACTTGGGCAGATAACCGGGCCGTAAAATACGCTGACGAACTCCGTGAGAACGGTGTGGGTAAGCAACTTTACGAAAAGACTGGAACGCCAATTCACCCAATGACCCCCCTGAGCAAGCTGATCTGGTTGCGCAATGAACAACCAGACCTCTTCAAGCAAGCGCGCTGGTTCGTAGGTATCAAGGAATACGTCATCTACAAGTTATTTGGCGTATTACAAGAGGACTACTCCATCGCCAACGCTACGGGGCTCTTCAACATCTTCAACATGGACTGGGACGACCAAGCCTTGGAAGTCGCTGGGATCACCCGCGACCAACTGCCAAAGCTGGTTGATACCACTGACCAAATCACCGGCATGAAGGCCGACTACGCTGGTGTCATTGGCATGGACGCCAACACGCCATTTGTTATGGGCGCTTCAGATGGTCCATTAGCCAACTTGGGGGTTAACGCCATTGATCCCGGTGTCGTTGCCGTTACCATCGGAACTTCCGGTGCCGTGCGGGTCGTCACTGACAAGCCAAAGATCGATCCTAAGGGCCGAGTCTTCTGTTACTACCTGTCCAAAGATCACTGGGTCGTTGGTGGACCAGTTAACAACGGGGGGATTGTCTTCCGTTGGGTTCGTGACCAACTCTTCGCACCAGAAAAGTTGACCGCAGAACAAATGCACGTGGATTCCTACGACCTCTTAACCGAAATTGCTGAGAAGATTCCAGCCGGTTCCGACGGCTTAATCTTCCATCCCTTCTTGGGTGGCGAACGGGCTCCAATCTGGGACGCTAACGCTCGCGGTTCCTTCTTCGGTCTGACTCGGACTCACTCACGGGCCCACATGGTACGGGCTGCTCTGGAAGGCATCGTCTACAACCTCTACACGGTCATGTTGGCCCTGGAAGAAGTTGTTGGCAAACCATCTAGCATCCAAGCAACGGGTGGCTTTGCCCGCTCTGCTCTCTGGCGCCAAATGTTGGCAGACATCTTTGAACAAGACGTCACGATTCCTGAGAGTCCCGAGGGAACTGCCCTGGGTGCCGCAACCTTAGGGATGTACGCATTGGGCATGATCGACGACCTCTCCGTTGTGAAGAACTTCATCGGCGTGGCTAACGTTCATCATCCCAACCCAGACACTTACAGTGCCTACCGCGCTCTAGTGCCAATCTACATTCGCCTGAGTCGGCAATTACAATCGGAATACAAGAACATTGCCGAATACCAACGGACACATGTTAATGTTTCCAAAGAGAAATAAGTAAGTCCCTTAAGTTTTCAGAAAGTAAGCTAACTTACAAACAAATTTATGAAACGTTATGGTGGCGATTTCAAGGTAAATCGGTTACAATGATGTTTGCTTACAGTGAAGAGCCGGTGCTGATGCATCGGCTTTTCAAAATTCTAAAAATGAAAGGGCTTACCTTATGGAACTTATAGCTTTAGTCATCGGGGTCATTTTTTTATTGGTTTTAATCATCAAGTTTAAAATCAATACTTTCGTCTCCCTGATTTTGACCTCCGTTCTGACAGCGATTCTGCTGGGGATGGACTTAACCAAAATTGCCACGACCGTGGAGGCTGGGATTGGGAGCCAACTGGGCGAACTTTCCTTAGTCTTCGGATTTGGTGCCATGCTGGGTCGGTTAGTCGCCGATGCCGGTGGGGCCTACGTTATTGCCACGACGTTAATTGACAAATTCGGGAAGAAACGCCTGCAAATGGCCATCATGCTCGCTTCATTTATTCTGGGTATCGCGCTCTTCTTCGAAGTTGGGATGGTTCTGTTGATCCCAATCGTCTTTGCCATCGCCATTGAAGCCGACGTACCAATCCTCTACTTAGGGATTTCCATGGCGGCCGCACTGTCCGTGACCCACGGATTTCTGCCCCCTCACCCAGCACCTGTGGCCATCGCGGCGATCTTGAACGCCAACGATGGGAAGGTCCTGCTGTTCGGGTTAGTTGTTGCTATTCCGTGTGCCATCGTTGCCGGGCCACTATTTACCAAACTGGCCCAGCGTTACGCGCCCGCTGCCTTCGAACGCAAAGGAAACCTGTCATCACTGGGTGAAATCAAGACGTTCAAGCCATCTGAATCTCCTAGCTTTGGACTCTCCGTTCTGACGTCTCTGTTCCCCGTTATCCTGATGGCCATCACGACCATCTACAAGATGACGGTCGACGGTGGGGCAACCCCTACCAAGAACGCGTCTCTGCTCGACCAAATCGTCGCGCTGATTGGGGATCCTGCGATTGCCATGCTGATTTCACTGATGGTGGCAATGTTTACCATGGGCTGGGGACGGAAACGCAAGACCTCAGAAATCATGGAATCCATTGAAAACGCTGTGAAGTCGATTGCTATGCTGCTCCTGGTTATCGGGGGTGGTGGCGCCTTCAAGCAAGTCCTGATTGATGGTGGTGTTGGTAAGGAAGTCGCTAAGATTTTCATCGACTCCAACATGTCCCCACTGATTCTGGGCTGGCTGGTCGCCGTCGTTCTCCGGGTGGCCTTAGGTTCCGCAACCGTGGCTGCACTGACTGCCGCCGGAATTGTTGCGCCACTGATGGCTCAGGCCGGCGTCGATCCCGCGCTGATGGTATTGGCCATTGGTGCCGGATCACTGGCTGCTTCTCACGTGAACGATGCTGGGTTCTGGATGTTCAGAGAATACTTTGATTTGACCGTGAAGCAGACGCTGAGTATCTGGACCGTCTTGGAAACCGTGATTTCCGTTGTCGGTATTCTGATCGTTCTGGTGTTAAACATGGCCTTCCACTGATCCCCTACACATTGAAAAATTATCATTACCGGGTAACATCTATTTCCGCAAATGGTTGGCAGTCCAAACTATTGGATTGCCAACCATTTTCTTTTACCCGATGCGCCTAGCTCCAATAATTAAATAAATATTGACGCTCCGTTTCCCCCAAGCCAGCGCCCAGACTACCCTTATAATAATGTTAATACCCTAACTGATATTGCTTCCGGCCTGACGCTATGCCATACTGGCAAAAAGCCTAAAAATTGCCGCCTGAGAGCCGGGTTACCTGCAAGCCTTAATTTTAGCGTGCTCTAATCCTGGTTGGTCACGTTCTAGCCGACTTATAAGTTGCTACCAACACTCATAAACCAGCCTTACTAGCATCCACAAGCGGCGGCAGCGCCTAGTTATTTCTCCTGAAAAATCTCTCGCAATCCCACACGAATCCCAGGTTTCCGTGCTATAATGGTTGAATCTAAGCATTTGAGAGGAAAAGGAGTCTTTATTTTGGCAAAGGAGTTACGCCGCGAAATCGGCACGTTTACCGCCCTCGCCACCGTCATGGGAACCGTCATCGGTGGTGGGGTCTTCTTCAAGACCGCTAGCGTGGTGGCCGCCAACCATTCCGCTAACATGACCCTGGTCGCCTGGATCCTAGGAGGCCTGTTGACCATCTGCGCCGGTCTAACCAGTGCAGAGCTAGCAGCCGCTATTCCCCGAACTGGTGGCGCCATGCGCTATCTAGAGTACACCTACGGCAAACCGGTGGGCTTCCTGATGGGTTGGGCCCAGATGCTGGTCTACTATCCAGCTAATATTGCCGCACTGTCGATTATCTTCGGCGTTCAGTTCGTGAACCTCTTTCACCTAGACAACGCCTGGAAGCTTCCCATCGCGATTATCTGTGGCCTGAGCATCACCGGGCTTAACTTTCTTGGCGCCAGAGTTGGTGGCCGCGTTCAATCGATTTCATTAATTTTTAAATTAATCCCCATCGTGGTCATTGTTATTTTTGGGCTCTTTGCCCCGGCACACACTGCTATTCAATTCTGGCCAATTACGACCGGTGACCACATTGGCTTCGGCGGTGCCTTTGCGTCTAGTCTGCTCGCCACCATGTTTGCCTACGACGGATGGATCAACATCGGTAATATCGCCGGTGAGATGAAGCATCCCGAACGTGACTTACCTCGAGCAATCGTGCTAGGCCTGGCCCTGATCACCGTGGTCTACACGCTGATTAACCTGGTTTTCCTACGAACACTTCCGGTCGACATGATTGCCGGCAATCAGAATGCCGCGGCCGACGCAGCCATGAAGCTCTTCGGTCAATTTGGCGGCAAGCTTGTCACTATTGGCATTCTGATCTCAGTCTACGGCGCCATCAACGGCTATACTATGACTGGGATGCGGGTCCCCTATGCGTTAGCGACCGAGGATAGCCTACCACTGTCGAAATACTTCGGTCGTCTGTCTCGACGGACGTACGTTCCTTACTTTGCTGGCATCGTTCAATTCGGAATCGCCCTACTGATGATGTTAATGGGCAGCTTTGACATTCTGACCGACATGTTAGTCTTCGTAATGTGGTTATTTAACTGCCTGATCTTCGTGGCCATCTTCATCTTGCGTAAACGGGAACCAGAGCTTGTGCGACCGTACAAGGTCCCTGGATTCCCCATTGTTCCGCTGATAGCGCTGGTTGGTGGTATCTTCATTATCATCACCACCCTCGTCACGGAAATCGGCTTAGCCGTCACCGGACTGGCCCTAACCTTGATAGGTTTACCGGTTTACTTTATCCATCAGCGTCGGCGTCAGAACCACGCTAAATAACGCTAAGACAATTCAAACCGCTAGTCATCCTCATTTGAGACGACTAGCGGTTTTTGATTGCTCTGAAAGGCTTATACCATAGCTCTGACGAAACATGAGAATGGCTGATGTATATTTCGCTTGTGCTAGAAGAACAACGCGGCAAGCTTATGCTGCAACGCTATCCAAGCCATGAGGGTGGTGAAAATCGACTCAGCCGTGGGAATTCATCAAGCGGCTTGTTGCTTGATGAATTGGTGACTTTGAAACTCGCTCTTTGAGGTTCAAAGTCAAGTTCAGAGACCGCCCTTTGGCTCTGGACGCCCGCCCACCGCGAACCGGTCGATTTTCACCACCCGGTAAGGCGTTAGACAAAGACCTGTTGGCGCATAAAAAAAAGCCAGTCGGTAGAGGGCCCGACTGGCTAACGTTAACTGATAAATTTAAAATTAGTGTTCTTGCATTTCTTCTGGGTGCTTCTTTTCGAAACGGTGTTCCAGGAAGAAGTACGTCGTGATCAATGCGTAGCAAAGCGTTGGGACAACGAATGAGAACTGCATTGAACCGGAGAAGTCAGAAACCAAACCTTGGATGGCTGGGATAATGGCCCCACCGATCAAAGCCATAACGATGATGGCCCCACCAGTTTCCGTGTAACGCTTTTCATCGATAGCATCCAACGTGTGGGTGTAAATCGTTGGCCATTCTGGACCAAAGAAGAAACTGGTCAAGATAGCCGTGTAAACGGCAACCATGCTAGGAATCGTAAAGGTAACGACCAATGACAACGTCCCTAACAGAGAGAACCAAGTCAAGACACCAGTGATGGAGAACTTGCTCATGAAGACGTTAGCGACCAACTTACCCACGAACCAAGCAATGTAGCTGTAGATCATGAAAGTTGAAGCGGCACTATCCGTAATGTGGTGATCCAAGTTCAAAGCCAAACGAATGGTGAAAGACCAAACCGTCGTCTGTAAACCAGCGTAGAAGAATTGCGTTAAAACACCCTTCATGTAACGCTTGTTGTGGGACAGGTACTTGATCGTTTCACCCAAGCTAGGACGGTCTTCAACGGCTTCATCAGAACCCTCAACCGTCTTGGTAGCCTTAGCGCGAGGCATTGGTGATAAAGCAAAGATGATGAACATCACAACCAGCACAATCAGGATGTACTTGTAAGGACGCAACGTCAATTGCAACATCTTTTCACCGTAAGCTAACCGTGCGGCACCGTGCATCGTGCTCATCTTGTTAGCCAAGTTATCAACGGAACCGAAGATCAGGTACTTCCCTAAAACGATCCCCATAATGTCACCAAGTGGCACTAAGGTTTGAGAGAAGTTCAACCGCATCGTTGCGTTGGCTTTCGGTCCAAGCATTGAGCTGTAAGTATCACAGGATGTTTCCAAGAAGCTCAACCCGATAGCAATCGCGAAGATAGCGACTAAGAACATACTGTAAGTTGCCAGGTGAGAAGCTGGGAAGAACAACCCACAACCCACGATGTAGAAGATCAGCCCGGTCATAATAGCAAATTTATAACTGTTCTTTTTAATGATTAATGAGGCTGGAATAGCAATTAAGAAGTAACCACCGTAGAAGGCACTTTGAACGAAGGCCGTAGCGGCATCGTTCAACATGAAGACCGTCTTGAACTGAGTGATTAAGATATCGTTCAAACTAGCAGCAGTCCCCCACAATGGGAAGATCAGCGACACTAAGATAAATTGGAACAGCGGGGTTTTGCTCAGATAGCCATCAGCTAACTGGGTCCAACCGTGCTTTGATTCAACTGCGTTTGCTTGCATGGTAAAGACTCCTTTGTAATGAATTTAAAGTTAAGTAAAACGTTTTATTAAGTCTAAAAGACAACTTAGAAAGTTACGCCAGATTCAAGAATGATGTTAGAGAATGGCGTCATTTCACCGGTCCGAACGAAGGCGTGCGTTTGCGCTAAGTCCTTCTTCAACTGACTGTGAGGCATGTATTCAATCTCAACGTTAGGCAACAATTCCTTGATGGCAGCCAATTGTTCTGGGTTTTCCGTCTTGATTTCATCGGCTAAGTAAATCTTTTGAACTTCAAGTTCAGCCAGGATATTCTTCAATACGTCTTGGAAGCTTGGGAGTTGCTTGGTCAAAGCCAAATCAATCTTCTTAGTCCCCATCGGAACAGGCATCCCTGCATCACCGATACTCAACCAGTCCATGTGGCCCATGCCAGCAATTACCGTAGATAATTCGGAATTAATAACGGTCGTCTTTTTCATCAGATATTTCTCCTTTTTAACTAAATTGATCACTGGTACACGTGCAACCCTTTTCCAACTGATTCCCAAATCAACCGGTTGCCCGGTTGGATTTGACGAATTAATTGACTAAAAATCGTATGTAAACCGTTTTACGTTTAGCGACATCGTTTACATTATCATAAAGTTAAAAGGCTTTCAAGACCCATTCTCCAACTTGTGAAGCAATTCATTTTCAGAAAGCGGTCAAAAAAAGCCAACCCGGTCGCCCGTGGTTGACTCATTTGGGTGCAACTAATACCGCAATAACTGGCATCTCAAAATGAAAACATTTTTCATAAATCTCAAAATATCTGCTATTTTATTTCCAAAACTTTTTTAAATTTATTTTGATTGGCCATAATTTAATGGTGCAGGTCGTTCCGGCAAATCTGGGAACAGACGCCGTAGTAACTTCTCCGGCTCCTTGCCTACCGTATCCCGCTCTTGCAGGACTTGGGTGATCCCATCGAAGGTAAACATAAACATGTCTTCGCCGTCCTCGTCACGGACCTGATAAAACCTCACTCCCAATTGGAGGGCGACCATAATCAAGCGCTGGGTGTCTTCACCCAAGCGCGGCATCTGCGGCAACAGTTTATCAGCGGTAATTCGCTTGTGATACCACTCCCTGGCAACCCGCTGACCGTACGTCATCAGACTCCCCTGCTTCACGTGCGTCAACAGCTTGGCGGCTGGCGTCAGTTCGGGATGCATCAGGACCTCTTCCAAATCGTCGATGGCCCCCCACTGCTCATTGTGGGCCTGCAATTGGTCAGCCATCGCGCGCATCTCACGGAAGATCCGCTGACCGTTGGCCTGGAATTGCGTCGTTTCGAGGGGATGCTCCAACGCGACGGCTTGATTGCGTTGCCGGCCCGTTGCCAGCAACTCCTGGACCTTAGTTGCAGGTAACGGCTGCGTCATCAAGTAGATCATGAACATCTTCAGAAAGTACAACGCATGACGACTGACACCGTTGGGCGTGAGTGGCGTATTATCAAAATCCCGGAGCTCCAGGTACTGAATCCCCCCGGTTAGGAAGTCCTGCGCATTAGCCTGCCCCTTCAGACGGACTGGCCCGTAGAACTCGTGGGCAGAGAAGTACGTCCCGGCATCGATCATCCGCTGGAGCTGTGCCAAGTGATCCGACAACGATGCATAGGTCACCTGCTCTTCAGGCCGATTAACGAAGCCATACCGACTGTTGCGAATGCTCCGAACGGGATCAGCCAACTCCGGCGGTGTCGTTTCAAAGAACCCCCGTTCAGCAATTGGACTGGCGCCAAAGAGGTAGGTCAACAACCACTGATACCGCACAAAGTTCTGCGCAATGCGGAAATACAAGGCATTCTTAAAGGCCACTAGCGATTCAAACTCAGCGGTGTAGTGACTGAAGAGCCGATGAATCACGGGATCGGGGATACTGTAGTTCACATGAACCCCGGTCACACAACCATGTTGGAGACCATACTTCTTGACCAAGTATTCCCGGTACGGCTTCATCGCCGGTCGATCAAAGTGATCAGCAATGAACTGCAAGTCACTCTCATCCATGACGGGTGGCATACTCAGCGGCCAGATGCGATCATTCCCCTCAAGGGTCCGGTAAGCCACCGTTTGCAGGGTATCTAGCTGATCCAGCGTTCCCCCAATATTCGGGTTAGGGTCCGTGATGACCTCTAACTGACTTTCGGTAAAGTCCGTTTGGAAGTACGGGTGAAAGGTTCGCGAGCCAAATTTGCTGGGATGCGGACGACGACTCAACCGGCCATGCTGGTCAATTCGCTGTTCCTCAACCTCTAATCCCACAAGGCTGTGATAAAGCTGTTCTGATAAGTGTTCTTCATGAATAACCGCTAATAAATTGTCCAGCATGGCGGTAACATCCCCTGACGTTCAAATGGTTTTACTGATACCTAAAGTTTACCCAAAAAAGACCGCACTGTCACTGATATTGTCCGTTTTCAGCAAATTAAAATTTGTTGGTTTTATTGACTATCCACTTTCCCAAGTTTTCGTTAAATTATCCCGACTGAAACGGCCAGAATTTGCCAACTCTTAGTCTAATTTGATTTCTGCATTCGATATTGAAGGGACCTGCACTCATCCCGACGAAGAAGTATTCGCCGTATTACCCTTTCTTCCTATTAATAACTCATGAATCAAAACGATTCTTTCAGTTATTTTGCTAATTTGTGAGACGGATTCCTAAAAAATACATTAGTACTAAGTAACGGGTAAAAAAAGAAGCCAGCTCGCAGGAGTTGGCTTCTCAATTACGTGTGTGGTTGTTAAATTATGCATAACTGGAAAATCTGAGATTTGAAAACTTGTGGCCATTCGGGACATGGTATCAGGCTGGCTATCACGCTGATTCGGGAAAGGTGCTCAGCCCTTGTTTGCTTCCCGAAGTTGGGTGAGCTCACTCGTACCACGTTGCCGAAACGTGCTCCAGCAGGCAGTCAGCTCCGCTTAACCCCGCTAGACCAAAAATCCAAAACCGGGATTTTCACCCTAGCGACGTTAATGCTCACTAACTACCGCCTGCTTCCCCACTCTTATCTCACAGTCTCATGAATCAATGTCAATGGCTCAGCCGAGTCACTGATTTCAATATTGGCATACAGTAGCTCCTTGATGTCATCGACATTTTCGCGGTCACTGTAGATAGTCAATAATGAGTCACCAGCGGCTACCTTGTCGCCAACCTTCTTGCTCATCATGATTCCAACGGCATAGTCCAGCTTGTCGTCAGCCTTTTGCCGGCCACCGCCAAGTAACATGCTGGCCACACCCATTTCGTCAGCTTCGACCCGGCTAACCACACCGGACGTCTTAGCTGGCAGTGGAATCTTGTATTTAGCTTGTGGCATGATTTCTGGATGGTCAACAACACTCCGGTCTCCGCCCTGTGCGGCAACCATGTCACCGAACTTCTTCAGTGCAGAACCATCCGTGATCGTGCCTTCACACATCTTACGGGCTTCAGCCATACTGTCGGTCTTACCGGACATGACGACCATGTATGAGCCGAGGGTCAGTACCAAGTCGGTGATGTCAGCAGGCGCTTCACCCTTCAAGAGGTCGATGGATTCCTTGATTTCCAAGGCGTTCCCAATGGCGTTCCCCAAAGGTTGATTCATATCGGAAATGATGGCCATGCAATTCATGCCGACCCCTTTACCGATACCAACCAAGGCTTTGGCGAGCTCCCGAGAATCATCCAGCGTCTTCATGAAGGCTCCGGAACCAGTCTTCACATCGATGACCAGGGCATCCGTACCAGAAGCAATCTTCTTACTCATAATGGAACTGGCGATCAATGGAATGGAGTCCACCGTGTCGGTCACATCCCGCAAAGCGTAGATCTTCTTATCAGCAGGCGCAATGTTCCCGGTTGCCCCAACAATGGCTAAACCTTCGTTTTGAACTTGTTTGATAAAGTCCGCTTCGCTGATTTCCACTTGGTATCCTGGAATCGCTTCCAATTTATCCAACGTGCCACCCGTGTGCCCGAGGCCCCGACCAGAAATCATGGGTACGGGAATACCCAGAGCAGCAACGATTGGTGCCAATGGGATACTGGTCTTATCGCCGACCCCACCGGTTGAATGCTTGTCGACCTTGACGCCGTCGATGCTGGACAAGTCCAAATGGTCCCCGGACTTCATCATGGCCATCGTCAGCTCAGAACGTTCTGCATCGGTCATATCCTTGAAGTAAGTCGCCATCAAAAAGGCACTGGTTTGGTAATCAGGAATTTCACCGGAAACAACCCCGTCCACGAAAGTTTGAATCTCTTCCTTGGTCAATTCGCCACCGTTACGTTTCTTATCAATAATGTCAACCATTCTCATATTTCAGCCACTCCATTTCTAATTGGATGCGGTCACCGCGGCTAGGCCGTCGGGGTAACCTTAAGTAGTTGTGCTGCTGCGTGTTGATCAATAATCAAGCAATTCGGATAACCACCCCTGAGGGCCGCCTGGACCGCTGGTACCTTGGCATCGCCGGCCGCCACCAGAATCGAATGTTCCTTCTGACGGAGGTTGTCGAGGTCGATACCGATTGTGCGCTGATTCAACTGTGGATCAACGACTTCACCATTTTCGTCGATGTAGCGGGAGAAAATGTCCCCCACTGCATGGGCCTGCAAGAAACTCTTTTCCCGTTCCTGCAGGTACTCCAGTTGAAAGACCAGCGCTGAGTTACGGACGGTCCCCACGGAATAAATCGCAATGTTAGCCTTTCTTCCCAACTCGAGAAGGTACTGAATGTGTCGCTCAGCTTCCACCAATTCCTTAGTTTGTTGGTGGTCAAAGATAACCGGCAGCGGTAAGTATTGGGGCACGGCGTGAAAGGCGTTGGCAAAGGCGTCAATGCTTTCGTACGCGTAGGTGTGCTCCGTAGCATAACTCACGCTTCCCTTGAGTTGAATCACCTCGACACCCGTTAAGGTATCGGGTTGAAGATTCGAGCCAATTGCATAAATGGTCTTCCCCCAGCCGATCCCGATAATATCGTGTTCAGCCACGATTTTCTCGAGATAGTGGGCCGCGTACTGACCGACCGTGTTGAGTAGCTCACTGGCTACCGTTAACTGGGTCGGCACCACGTGAACTTCCACGTGGTAGGCCTGGGTCAGTGCCCGCTCCAGCGTTTGAACGTCCTGAACCGGATCCACAATCTGAATCCGTACCAAGCCCTGCTCTCTGGCAAACTGTAGCAAGCGCGACACCGTTGGCCGGGAAATACCAAGCTGGTGGGCAATCTGGCTTTGACTCTGGTCCGATTGATAGTACATCTTAGCCACGGCTAAGCTCTGTGCCAGTCGTTGTGCCGTCGTCTCCGCCATGTGTTTGCCCTCCTTGTGATTTTTAAACGTGTTACCAAACTTAAAATTGGTGACCGCTAGCTACTCTTAAAGCGCTACGGCCACCAACTTCAGGGTTACTCTGCAATGGCAGCTTCCAAAGCAACCTTGATCATATCGTTGAAGGACGTTTCACGCTCTTCGGGACTCGTAGATTCACCGGTAACCAAGTGATTACTGATGGTCAAAACGGATAAGGCCTTGACGTGGTACTTCGCTGCGATCAGGAACAGCGCTGCTGATTCCATTTCCGTGGCGATTACCCCGTAGTCGACCAACTTTTGCCGGTCCATTTCATCGTTGTAGAAGCGGTCTTCGGCCAGAATGTTCCCAACCTTAACCGGAATCTGCATATCCTTGGCTGCATGGTACGCTGCGTCCAGTAACCCGAAGTCACTCAACGTTGCGTAGTAAATGCCACCGCCAAAGACGTTGTGAATAATCGCGGAATCCGTCGTTGACCCCTGTGCCAGAACCACGTCGCGAACGTGAACGTCTGGACTCATCCCGCCGGCCGTACCGACCCGGAAGAGCTTCTTGGCACCGTAATCGTTGATCAGTTCGTGAGCGTAAATGGAAATGGACGGAATCCCCATCCCAGTTCCTTGAACGGAAATCCGGTGGCCCTTGTAAGTTCCGGTATACCCAAAGGCATTCCGAACCTTGTTATAGCAGACTGGATTTTCTAAGAACGTTTCGGCAATGTACTTTGCCCGTAATGGATCACCAGGCATTAAGACAGTATCGGCGATATCGCCCATTTTTGCTTCCAAATGGTTACTCATGATGGTTTTCCTCCTCGGTTGCGCTACTTCAAGTCAGCTAAGAAACTGTGGCCTTCATTGTTACCAGCCACGCCAAAGTTATCCAACACAGTTGCACCAAAGTCTGAGAATGGTGACCGGATGCCTAAGCTTCCACCCTGCTTAAAACTTGGGGAGTAAGCCAGTAATGGCACAAATTCACGCGTGTGGTCCGTTCCCGTGTAGGTTGGATCGTTCCCGTGGTCAGCGGTGATCATCAACAGGTCATCGTCATGCATGTTTGCCATAACCGTGCCGAGTCGTTGATCAAAGTCCATCAAGGCTTGACCAAAGCCCTTAGGGTTCCGGCGGTGACCATACATCGCATCGAAGTCCACCAGGTTCGTGAAGCAGAAACCGGTAAAGTCTTCTTGCATGACGTGATCCACGTGGTCCATCCCGTCCATGTTACTTTCGTTATGGTAGCCTTCGTCGATTCCGTGACCGGAGAAGATGTCGTTGATCTTCCCAACACCGACGACGTGAACGCCAGCGGCTTGCAGACGATCCATGTCGGTCTCGCCGGTTGGTTCCAGCGTGAAGTCACGCCGGTTAGCCGTCCGCGTAAAGTGATCGGCATCGGGTCCAACGTAAGGCCGTGCAATGATCCGGCCAATCAGATATTCTGGGCCGTTGACCAATGAACGAGCGTATTCACAGATCTTGTAGAGTTCATCCAATGGAATGATTTCTTCGTGCGCCGCAATCTGCAAGACGGAATCACCAGACGTGTAGACGATCAAGTCGCCCTTAGCCATCTGTTGTTCCCCTAATTCGGCAATGATTTTAGTACCAGATTCGGGACGATTACCGATGACTTTGCGACCAGAAAACGTTTCCAATTTCTTGATGATGTCAGCGGGAAAGCCGTTAGGGAACGTATCGAGTGCCTTACGAACAGGTAGGCCCATCATTTCCCAGTGACCATCCATGGAATCCTTGCCGGCAGAGATTTCTTGCATTTTACCGTAATAAGCGTGTGGCGCATCGACTGCGGGAACGCCCTCAATTGGCGTATCCCGGAGATTGGATATCCCCAATTTAGCCAGGTTCGGTAAGGCTAGCTTGCCCGCGTAGTAGTGACCCACGTGCCCCAGGGTATCGGCCCCGGCGTCACCGTACTTCGCAGAGTCCGGTGCGGCCCCCGTTCCAACAGAATCCATAACTAAACCGAAAATGCGTTTAAACTTCATATCCGTATCCCCACTTTCACAAACTTATTTTAGTAACCTGACTTCGTCCCAGTAGCTTCACCGGTCAAAATAGCAACCGTTGCACTGACACCTAAACGACTAGCACCAGCATCGATCATGGCTAAGGCTTCGTCCTTGCTGTGAATCCCACCGGAAGCCTTAACACCTAAACGGTCGCCAACGGTCTCACGCATTAATTTAACGTCTTCGATCTTGGCACCTGCAGTTGAGAACCCAGTAGAGGTCTTCACGAAGTCGGCACCAGCTTGTTCACTCAACTTGCAAGCACGGATGATTTCTTCGTTGTTCAACAGGCAAGTTTCCAAGATAACCTTGAGCAACTTACCCTTGGCGTGAACGGCTTCGGCTACGGCAAGAATGTCCTTACCAACCTTATCATTGTTACCAGACTTCAATTCACCAACGTTGATGACCATGTCGATTTCTTCGGCGCCGTCATCGATAGCCTTGTTTGCTTCGAAGACCTCGCTATCGGTTGCCATGGCACCTAGTGGGAAGCCAACAACGGCGATAGGGTTAACGTCGCTGTCCTTCAATTGCTCAGCAACGAACGGAATCCAGTAGGAGTTAACACAGACGGAAGCCGTGTCAAATTTCTTGGCTTCGTCACAGGTTTGCTTGATGCTAGCCTCGGTGGCATCGGCCTTTAAGTTAGTGTGATCCATGTATTTTGCTAATTGTGCAGTCGTTAATGTCATAATATGAAACCCCTTTCATTTATCACAATTAGCATAACGGATTCCTGCACGTTTGTAAAGTAAAATCTTGAAATTCTGTTCAGCAACCCCGTTAATTGTGTCGAGGTGCACAGATTGAAAATGCTTTCTGGTAAACCGCTTTACGTGTTGGAAGCAAGCTTTCATTATGGTGTCACGTGTGCAAGAAAATACCAATTAAGTGTTGACTGTGTACTTTTAGCAGGCTGGGACATATTCAAAAAAAGTATAATTTTTTGACTCATCTTGAGAAATTAGAAGTATTCCTCGAACTAATTTCCGCAAAAAAAGACCTCAGCAATTGCTCGCTGAGGTCCTCATCAGGTTAAATCTACTTCTTCACTAAAACCGTAACACTTTCCACGTGTGGTGTCTGTGGGAATTGGTCAACGGGTTGGATTGGCCCGTCAATGTCATAGCCGAGTTCTTGGAACCGGGCCACGTCACGCACCAACGTTGCTGGGTTACAGCTAACGTAAACGACCTTCTTAGGTCCCATCTTAGCGGTGGAATCAATCAGGCTTTCTGCCAAGCCCTTACGTGGTGGGTTGACCACAACGACGTCCGGCTTGATACCGTCTTCTTGCCACTTGGCCATTTGGAACTCGGCCTTGTTGGTTTCGAAGGACACGTTGCTCAAATGGTTCTTCTGAGCGTTGACCTTGGCATCTTCAATGGCTTCGGAAACCACATCGACCCCGTAAACGTGCTTGGCGTGCTTGGCCAAGGCCAGTGAAATCGTCCCGATCCCACAGTAGGCATCGATCACAGTCTCTTCACCGGTCAGACCGGCCTTATCGATGGCCATTTGGTACAGCTTTTCGGTCTGTTGTGGGTTCACTTGGTAGAATGACCGGGCCGAAATGGCGAAGGTCAACCCTAACAGGCTATCCTCGATAGTCGGCTTGCCGTACAGCGTCCGCGTCACGTTACCCATGATGACATTCGTCTTCTTGGCGTTAACGTTTAGGACGATACTAGTGACCTCTGGTAAGGCCTGGTGAATCTGGTTGACCAGTTGGGCCTGACTTGGGAGCTTTTGCGTCCGACTGATCAGCACAATCATCATCTCATGACTGTAGTAGCCACGCCGAACCATGATGTTACGGATAACACCCTTGTCACTGATTTCATTGTAAGCTGGAATCTCAAATTGACGGAGAATGTCGCGAACCTTGACAATAGCTGCGTCAATGGCTGGATCTTGGATGTAGAAGTCCGTCAATGGGATCAAGTCGTGACTGTGTTGCCGGTAGAAACCGGTTTCCAGTTGACCCTTGATCATCCGAACAGGGACTTGGGCCTTGTTCCGGTATTGGGTAGGATTTTCCATCCCCAAAGTTGGGGCAACATCAACGTCTTGGTGATCCTTACTGAAGAGTTCAGCAATCTGGTGTTGCTTGAATTTCAGTTGGGCTGGATAGGCCAGATGTTGTAACGGCGCAATCCCCGTTTGGCGGTACGTCTTGTCAACATCCTTAACCCGATCAGGTGATTCGGATTTCCAGGCAATTGCCCGGGCAAAACCGTAATGGCTCTGGACCTTAGTGACTTGAATCGTCAGTTCTTCGCCGGGTAAGGCGTTTTCGATGAACAGTGGGAAATCGTCCACCTTAGCCACACCCATCCCCTGATAAGTCAGGTCGGCGATGGTGACGTCGAGACGTTCGTTCTTTGCTACTGGTGCTTTAGTTTTCATGTGTACTCCTTAATGAGAAAGGGACTTTGCCACTAAACGTTCGAGCAAAATCCCTTCAGTATCTTAATCTTCCGTTTGCTGTTCGCCTTCCGGCAGGCTTTCAACCTGCTTGACGAAACGCTGTTCTGCTTCCAGAACTTCCGGCGATTCACTAGTAACCGCCGAATCCGGAATAGCGTCTAGGTTGGCATACATTTCAATGTGTTGTCCGAGGTTCCGGAACTTCATTGGGGCGTCACCACCGTACTCGCCATCCAGGTTGATCATCATTCGCTCCTCAACTGGCTTGGCAATCACCTTGCTAGTCTTCTTGTAAATGATGTGGGGATCGTTGATGTGCTTCCCCCCGTTCAAGACTAAGCCCATCAACCGGAGGATTTCCGGCATGCTGGCTGTCTTGACGATAATCATGGTGAACTTCCCGTCATCCAATGCAGCGTCGGGCACAATCTGCTCGAAGCCACCGATGGAATTGGTCAGTGCCAAGAGAAACATGGACGCTTTGCCGCGGAAATGACCACCGTCATAGGTCAAGTCCATATCAATGGGCTTGATCCGTGGCAAGAGCTCAGCACCCTTCAGCAGGTATGCTAGATAGCCGAAGATCGACTTCAAGTTAGATGGGACATCGTAAGTCAACTCCGTCAGTAGTCCCCCACCGGCAATGTTGATAAAGTAAGTCTCACCCGCCTGGCCGATATCCATCTTGATGGTCTGGTCCTTCAGGACAACCTTCGCTGCCGCCAACGGATCCTCGCGCGGGATGTGAAGCGCCCGGGCATAATCATTCGTGGTACCGGCAGGAATAATGGCCATTTTAGGACGATGCGACAATCCAGCAATCCCGTTGACCACTTGATTGATCGTCCCATCTCCCCCGGCAGCCACGATCAACTCAAAGCCGGCTTTCGCCACTCTGGTCGCTTCGTTTTGTGCCGAGTTAGGTTCGGCTGTGGTGGCAAAGGCACTCGTCTCGTACCCCGCCTGTTCAAACACCGCTAGAATATCAATCAGGTCTTTTTTCAGTGCCTCACGCCCTGAAGTTGGATTATAAATGACCCGTGCCCGTTTACGCATGATGTGCCTCCATTGCTCTATTGCTGTAATGCTGTCATTAACAGCTTGTTAACGACTTGCGGGTTAGCTTGCCCGTGCGTTTGCTTCATGATTTGACCCACTAAGAACCCAACGGCCCGTTTCTTACCGTTGTTGAAGTCTTCGATGGATTGTGGATTTGACTGTAAAACATCGTCGATGATCGGTTGTAGCTTAGCTGGATCTGATAATTGTACCAAGCCGTTCTTCTCAACGAACGCCTTAGGTTCCTCACCATTGGTAATCGCCTTGAAGACCTTCTTGGCCATCTTGCTAGAAATCGTCCCATCGGAAATCAAGTTGATCATACCGGCCAGGTTAGCTGGTGTCAGCTTAGTGGCTTGCAAATCAACGTGGTTGTCGTTCAGGTAGGCGTTAACGTCCCCTTGCAGGTAGTTAGCGGCCATCTTAGGGTCGGCCTTCAACGCTACCGTAGCATCGAAGAAGTCAGACATTTCCTTGGTCTGGGTAATAACCATGGCGTCATAATCCGTCAAGCCAAGCTCGTTAACGTAACGTTCACGCCGCTTAGTTGGCATTTCTGGCATAGCATCGCCGAGTTCCTTAATCCAGTCATCACTGATGTTCAGGGCTGGTAAGTCAGGTTCAGGGAAGTACCGGTAATCATCAGCGCCGGCCTTGACCCGCATCAAAATGGTTTCACCGGTCTTTTCGTCAAACCGCCGCGTTTCTTGTTGAACCGCGCCGCCAGACATCAAGACTTGTTGCTGCCGCTTTTCTTCGTACTCCAACCCACGTTGAACGTAGTTAAAGGAGTTCAAGTTCTTCAGTTCAGTCTTAGTCCCGAACTTTGCTTGACCAACAGGTCGAACGGAGATGTTGACATCGACCCGCATGGAACCTTCTTCCATCTTCACGTCGGAAATCCCAGTAAATTGAATCCGTTGACGAAGAGCTTCCAAGTAAGCATAGGCTTCAGCAGGTGAAGCGATATCTGGCTTAGAAACAATTTCAATCAGTGGTGTCCCCTGCCGGTTCAAATCGACGTAAGAATAGTCGCGTTCATGGGTGTTCTTACCGGCATCTTCTTCAATGTGCATTTCAGAAATACCGATTTTCTTCTTCACACCATCAACGTCAACCTCGACCCAACCGTCATGCCCGATTGGCTTGTCAGATTGCGTAATCTGGTAGGCCTTAGGGTTATCAGGATAGAAGTAATTCTTCCGGTCAAAGTGCGTGTGTTGTTCAACCGTCGCATGTAAGGCCAAAGCCGCGATGATCCCATCGGCGACAACGCCCTTGTTGGTCGTTGGCAGAACCCCAGGATACCCAAAGTCAATGACGTTGGTGTTGGCGTTAGGGTCAGCTCCGTAAGCAACGGGGGATGGGCTAAAGATCTTTGAATTTGTCTTTAACTCAATGTGGACTTCTAGTCCAATCGTAGTTTCAAAGTTCATTAGTTTTGACCTCCTAACGTTGGTACTTGCAAATGAAAGTCCGTGCTTTGTTCGAAGGCGTACCCTGCTTTGTACAGCGTGCTTTCGTCGAATGGCCGACCAATCAATTGCATCCCGACTGGCAAGTTGTTGCTAAAGCCAGCAGGCAATGAGAGTCCTGGTAACCCAGCCAAGTTGACCGGGATCGTCAGAATATCGTTCATGTACATCGTGATTGGATCCTTGATCTCAGCGCCCAAATCAAATGCAGGCGTTGGGGCAACGGGTCCCATGATGAAGTCGTGGTCTTTCAAGACCGCTTTAAAGTCATTAATGATGACCGTCCGAACCTTGGCGGCCTTTAAGAAGTAGGCGTCATAGAATCCAGCGGACAGGGAGAAGGTCCCCAACATGATCCGGCGCTTAACTTCGTCACCAAAGCCTTCGGAACGGGACTTCACGTAGACGTCTTCCAAGTTCTTAACGTCCTGTGCCCGGTAACCGTAACGAATCCCATCGAACCGTTGCAGGTTAGATGAGGCTTCAGATGAGGCGATGATGTAGTAAGCAGCGACCCCGTACTTGTTGTGTGGTAAGGAAACTTCGTCGACCGTGGCACCCAACTTGCGGTAGGTGTCAGCAGCGGCCAGAATGGCGTTCTTCACGTCTTCGTCGACCCCGTCGGCTAAGAATTCCTTAGGCAAACCAATACGCAGACCCTTAACGCTAGTGGCGTCGTTTAAGTCCTTGGCAAAATCAGGAACGGCTTGCGTTGAACTGGTCAAGTCATGTTCGTCGTGCCCAGCAATCGTGCTCAGAATCGTGGCGTTATCCTTAACTCCACGCGTCAGTGGTCCAATCTGATCCAGACTAGAACCAAAGGCAATCAAACCCCAACGAGAAACACGACCGTACGTTGGCTTCATCCCAACAACACCGTTAAATGCGGCTGGTTGACGAATAGAGCCACCGGTATCGGTCCCCAAGGCAGCAACGATTTGACCAGAGGCCACAGCAGCTGCGGAACCACCAGAGGATCCACCGGGAACCTTGGTCTGATCCCAAGCGTTCTTCGTTTGCTTGAAGGCAGACGTTTCGGTTGACCCACCCATGGCAAATTCATCCATGTTGGTCTTCCCAACCGTGATCATTTGCGCATCGGCTAACTTAGTCGTTACTGTTGCGTCGTAGATTGGATTGAAGTTGGTTAAAATCTTAGAAGCAGCCGTCGTCGTTAAGTCCTTGGTGACGATGTTGTCCTTAATTGCAACGGGAATCCCAGCTAGGGGTTGGTCTTCCTTAATCCCAGCTGCATCAACCTTAGCAGCCTGATCCAATGCAGCATCTTCGTTTAAAGCCAAGAAGGCATCGATCTTAGGATCGGTGGCCTTGATGTTGTCGAAGGTGGCCTGAGTCAGTTCCTTAGCACTAAGCTTCTTAGCGACCAAGTCGGCGTGGAGACTGGCGAGATCTTGTTTAAAGTAATTCATCTGTTAGTTATCCTCGCTTTCGTCAATGATGGCCGGTACCTTGATGAAGCCGCGAGCGGCATCCGGTGCATTCTTAAGCAGTGCTTGGCTCTGTCCCCAGTTATCGGCGACATCTTCACGCATAACGTTTAATTGATCAGATACATTACTCGTTGCTTCAACGCCGTCAGTATCAACTTCGCTGAGCGTTTCAAAAAGGCCAATAATGTCATCAAGTTGGGGCGTGAAAGCATCCAACTGGGCATCCGTAAATTCAAGCTTTGCCAAACCGGCAACGTGTTGAACTTGGTCTCGATTAATTCGATTAGCCATCAATATCCCTCTTTCTAATTTATCCGCATTCACCGTTTATCCCCAACTTACCTGAAGATAAACATACATTAATATTCTACCATATATCAGCAGTACACCAAAGATTCTGACAAGAAAATGGTCGTTTTTCTGGGACCTCGTTTAGATTCCAAAGTGACCGGGCCGAGAATGCGGGGCTCTCAACTCGAAAAAAATCCGAACTGGGCATCTTTCTGGGACGTGACTACCGCCGAATGCCCATGATAACAGTTAGTTTGCACGATAACAACTCATTTACGCCTAACTTATCATTTCCTTGTACAAATAGGTCAGCCCATTATCCGGCCGTTAAATCATCATTACTTAAAACAATCTGGGGTGAATATGGCAAAAGTTGCGGACCCCCCTCGTCAAAACGACGAAAGGACTCCGCAACTTTGCATAAATCTCATTTATTTTAATAACTATTGAAGATGTGACTGGTAAATTTCTTCGCGCCACTCGCCCGTGCTAGGAAGCTCTGCGTTCCATCGGTCGATGAGACGGTAATATCAATTGGCACTCCGGACGGCAGGTACTTCTGTGCTGCCGTTTGGAGATACTGCGTAAAGCTAATGATTTCCGTTTGACTGTAGAACTGGACGGTGATGTTGACGTGCATCCCCTGCAGGTTCTTACCGTCATAACGGGCTTGTGCAGTCACCCCACTCAGGTTCGGGAAGAAGTTCTCAACCTGTGTCTTGAAGTTCGTAAAGGAGCTCTCGTCGTTACTGTTAGGACTGCTTGAACCACTCTCAACTGGGAAGACATAGTTCTTTTCACCAAGCGGTGTCCAGCTCTTCACACTAGTTGCACCAGCCTTGTTATTCGAGTATGCCATGAAGGTCCCACCGACCAGACTATCGTTAGACGCCTGCCGGTAAACGGCAATCACGATCGGCACATTCTTCAACGCTGACTTCTTCCGAAGACGTTGAAGCACCGTGTTGGCTGCTTTCTTGGCATACGCCTCACCAGCCGCCTTGCTGATTTTCGTCTCGAAGGTTGCGCCATACTGCGTCTTCTTGTAATAATCGACCGAGTTCACGGCGATCCCAACCGTCACCCCACTCAGCGAAAGCTTATTGTCCTTTTGCGTCATGTAGTCCTGTTCTTCCAGGGCTTGGATATAGATGGGGTTCCGCTTGTTTGGTGAAGTTGACCCGTTGCTAGCAGGATTCAATCCATCTGGATTAGACTTGGACTTTCGATCCAGCCAATTCTGTACGGTTGAAGAACTCAAGTACTGACCTTCCTGGAAGACATATTTCTTGGTTGAAAAGACCTTCTTTGAGACGCTCAGCATCCCATTTTCAAAGCTCTTCAAGTTGTACGTATTGCCAGAGTCTTGGCTGTTCGTGACTCCACGTGACTTACTCGTCTGGTAGTGGCCACTCTTGATGACGCCTTCGTAATCCCCGTCCGTAGTCTGGCCGGTCAACTGGGTGCTCCCAGATTTACCACTACCACCAGAACTTGAAGACATGCTGGAACTACCCAAATTACCACACGCAGCCAAAAATAACGGAACTGCAGCTAACGCGATAAAAGTTCGTAACCGTTTCACGACTTGTTTCCTCCTAAAGGTCATCATTTATTCTCATTCATTGCCGCCTGCAATTGTGCTTCATTCCAAACGGGAACGTTTAGGCTCTGAGCCTTAGTGAGCTTGCTACCAGCCGCTTCGCCAGCAATCAACAAGTCTGTCTTCTTCGAGACGGACCCGGTAACTGTGGCACCGTGCTGCTCTAGCCATGCGGTAGCTTCCGGGCGGGTCAACTCTTGAAGTTTCCCCGTCAGAACCACCCGTTGCCCAGCGAATTGTCCCTCAGCATCAACGGGTGTTGCCGCCCCACTGGTGTATGTCAGGTTGACGCCAAGGTCCGCAAGTTCATGAATCAGATTCTGAACTTGATCACTGCTAAAGTATGTCACCACACTGTCGGCAATGATACCACCAATGGTATCGATGGCGGCAATCGTCTCGCTATCGGCAGCCATCAAGCTGTCGAGATCGCCAAATTCTGCCGCAATGGAACGAGCAGCTTTGGCGCCAACGTGACGAATACCCAAACCGAATAGCAAACGTTCTAATGAATTATTGCGACTATTATCGATTGCTGTCAAGAGGTTTTGGGCCGACTTCTCCCCAAATTTATCTAAAGTTAATAATTGATCAGCCGTCAGCCGATATAAACTAGCCACGTTGTTGACCAGTTTCCGATCAAAGAGCTGCGCCACAATCTGTGGACCCAAGCCGGCAATGTTCATCGCATTCCGGGAGGCAAAGTGATTCATCCCCTCGGCTAGCTGGGCTGGACAGTTAGGATTGATGCAACGCAAGGCAACTTCCTCATCCAAATGAACTAGCTCTGCTCCACAGGAGGGACAGTGCGTTGGAATCGGATAAGGTTCAGCATCTGCTGGACGCTTAGCCGCAACGAACTGCGAGATCTCAGGGATAATATCCCCTGCCTTGTGCAATAATACCGTATCACCAATCCGAATATCCTTAGCTTCCAGATAATCTGGATTGTGCAGGGAGGCCCGAGCAACCGTGCTCCCGGCCAACGCAACTGGTGTCATTACAGCAGTTGGTGTGACGATTCCCGTCCGTCCCACAGTCCATTCGATATCCAGAATCTTCGTCTGAACTTCTTCAGGTGGAAACTTATAAGCAATCGCCCACCGTGGCACTTTGACCGTAGCACCCAGTGACCGTTGCAGTGGCAACGAATTAGCCTTGATGACGATGCCATCAATCCCATATGGGAGATTACTACGTTGCTCTTGGTAACGGTCAATGTACGCGCCGACTTCAGTCATGTTATGTGCGACCTGATAACTAGGGTTCGTTGTAAAGCCCAATTCAGCTAGTTCATCCAGCAAGCCACTCTGTGTCCGCGTGTTCAGCGGCTCGTAATCTGCAATATTGTACATGAACGTTGCGAGTTGGCGATCTGCCGTAACTTGAACATCCAGTTGCCGCAACGAACCAGCTGCCGCATTCCGCGGATTGGCAAACGGAGCCTTGCCGGCCGCTTCTCGCCGTTCGTTTAGCGCCAGAAAGGCCGCCTTAGGCATGTAACACTCGCCCCGTACATCGATGGTCAACGGCCGACTCAGGGTCTGCGGAATCGACTTGACTGTCTTCAAGTTGGCGGTAATATCTTCCCCAATCTGACCGTTACCGCGCGTAGAGCCCTGAACAAACTCCCCATTTTCATAGCGTAATGAAATAGCCAGACCATCGATCTTTAATTCACAGTTATAGTCAAAATCTTCTTCAACGTTCGCTCGGAGTCGATCATCAAATTCGCTCAATTCTTCCAGCGAAAAAACGTCGCCCAAAGAAAGCATCGGAATCTCGTGAGTGACCTTGGGTAGATCCCCCCGCGTTGTCCCACCGACCCGCTGTGTAGGTGATTCTGGGGTCACAATATTGGGAAAAGCCGTTTCCAAAGCAACTAATCGCGCGTAGACCCGGTCATAGACGTCATCTTCCACCGCTGGTGCATCCGCATCGTAATATTGCTTGCCCCACGCTATAAGTTGAGGACGCAACTCAGCTGCTTCGTTGGCAGCCTGATCTTCAGTTAAAGTATTGATGGGTTTATCAGTCATGTTAGCCTCCCACGTTAACCTTTTTAATCAACCCGTTTAATTGGTGCAAAGGCAGCTAACAGCCGCTTAACACCCTGTTCTGGAAACGCAATATCCAGTTCGGCGTCTTCACCGGTACCACTAACCTTGACCACGGTACCGACACCCCACTTCTTATGACTGGCTTTATCGCCAATACTCCAGGCAACCTTACCAGCACCCGTGCCAGTTGGTTCACTGACCCGACCAGTCTTACCATGATATGGCGTGGCAACGGCACTGGCTGTTCGCCGCGCAAATGGCACGTCCTTACGACTTGGCGTCAAACCAGACTTGCTTTCACTGTAATCCAAGTGCAGTAATTCTGGTGCAATTTCGGTAATAAATCGTGATTCAGGGTTGTTTTGACGCCGCCCATAGAGCATCCGTGAGTACGCATTGGTGAGATACAGCTTTTGCTGTGCCCGCGTAATCCCAACATAGGCCAGACGCCGTTCTTCTTCCAACTGATCATCTTCGAGCATTGCCCGTGACAGTGGGAAGATCCCCTCTTCAAGCCCCATAAGGAAAATCACTGGAAATTCCAGTCCCTTAGCAGCATGTAGCGTCATCAACGTTACCTCTGCCGGTTCTTCCTCAACATCGTCTTGCGCGGATACTAAAGCCAAGTCGGCTAAGAATTCAACCAGCCGATCATCATTCTCATCGTGATCTTCGTTGTCCCAGCTATCATCAAACTTTTGCGTAACGGATAAGAATTCTTCGATGTTTTCGATTCGTGTCTCAGCTTCCAAGGACTTGGAGGCCTTCAGAGCGGCCATATAGCCGGTCTGATCCAACAATTGACTGGTAATATCGGACACGGTCGCCGTGGCAGCAACATCCTGTACGGCCTTGATCGTCAGCCCAAACTTCTCCATGGCATTCCGAATCCGAGCCCCCAAATTCGTTGCGAGACTGACGTTTTGCGTCGCTTCCAGCTCGGACCAGCCATTAAAGTCAGCAAAGTCCCGTAGCTTCGTCAAACTAGTCGCGCCAATTCCCCGCTTAGGCTCGTTGATAATCCGTTCCAGACTCATCGAATCGGCTGGATTAGCAATCAACGTTAAATAAGCCAAGACATCCCGAATTTCCTTACGGTCATAGAACTTGTGACCGCCGACCATGGTATAAGGAATGTTAGCCTTAACCAGCGTTTCTTCGATCACCCGAGATTGCGCGTTGGTCCGGTACAGGATGGCAAAGTCACCGTAATCGTGATGATTCTGCTCGCGTTCTTCTTGAATTTTTGCCACCACATAATGGGCTTCATCGTTTTCATTTTGCCCGCGGTAGTAAGAAATCGCATCCCCTTCAGGATTCTCCGTCCAGAGATCCTTCTTCTTCCGGTTCACGTTACGCTGGATAACATCGTTGGCCGCCTTCAAGATCGTCTTGGTTGACCGATAGTTCTGTTCCAACAGGGTAACGTGGGCATCGGGATAATCGTGTTCAAAGTTCAGAATGTTTTCCATGTTGGCACCCCGCCAACCGTAGATACTCTGGTCGCCATCCCCAACAACGCAGAGGTTGTTATACTTCTTAGCCAGCATATTGACCAACATGTATTGTGCATCGTTGGTATCCTGGTATTCGTCCACGTGAATGTATTGGAACTTATCTTGATAGTGTGCCAAGACATCTTTTTCGTCATTGAATAATTTAATCGTCAGCATGATCAGGTCGTCAAAATCCATGGCCTGGTTAACCTTCAATTGCCGTTGATAGCTCTCGTAAACATCTGCAACCGTCGTTTCAAACGGATTACCTGCAGCTTCACGCATCATCGCTGGCGTCTGTAAAGCGTTCTTAGCATTCGAAATGGCGCCCAGAACCGAACGGGGATCAAACTTCTTAACATCTAGGTTCTGGTCATGCAAAACCCGCTTGATCAGCGTCCGTTGTTCCCCGGTATCGGCAATCGTAAAAGCCCGATTATACCCTAATTTATCGGCATCACGCCGCAAGATTCGCACACACAGAGCATGGAACGTGGAAACCCAAACGTCATTACCGTCGGGACCCAACAGTTTAGCCACTCGTTCCCGCATTTCCTTAGCGGCCTTGTTTGTAAAGGTAATCGCTAGAATGCGCCACGGCATGACGTTATTATGCTCGATCAAGTAGGCTACTCGGTGGGTTAAGACCCGCGTCTTACCACTCCCGGCACCTGCCAGTACCAGGAGGGGCCCTTCAGTCTGAAGGACGGCCTCCGTTTGCTTATCATTCATGCCAGTTAACAATTCTTCTCCTGCCACCGTGAACACAATCCTCTCTGTAGTTAGTCCTGACTATTATAGCAAAATTCTAGGGCTTTCGACACCGCCAGGCCCTAAATAACTCGATCCAGACACGCGCAGTTATCACTAGACGTCGCGGCCAAATACACCCCATAACTCATCAAGCCCACTATTTAAATAATTCTCAAATTTCTGAATTCTCGTTGGAAGCGTCACACCACATTGCGCACATACGTTCCCCTATCATTATCTATCATTGTAGCAAATATCTCGGGCCACGCCTACTACTCTCGGCCATCTTTTCAAATCTCTTATTACTAAACTAATATCCAGCCAGTTAGGTCACCTATACGGCCCTTAAAGACAAGAAAACTGCATCTTCCCGGCGCCGTTAACGTCCAGGTCGATGCAGTCTCGCGTTAAATTTTATTTATCAAGTTAAGCTTGTTCGTCTGGTGCCGCGCTTGTAGGTGTAACCGTGGCTTCATCCGACCAGATTCCGGTATCATCCAATTGATCCAGGATTGGCTTGATGCTGTCTCCTTGAACGGCAATATGCCCCATGACATCGTCATCTTCTTGATGCTTCAAGTGATAGAACGTAAAGTGCCAGTTGGCCTTCAATTGCCACTGGGTCCGCATTGCGGGTAACTGAGCCGTAGTAAAGGCCGCGGTCACGGCTGGCGTCAAAATGTGGGCAGACGCCAACGGTAACCCAGCAATTGCTCGGAGATGCTGATCGAATTCCGTCAAGTTGGCAGCGGCTTCGAAGACGTATCCCGTCTCACTCGGTGCTGGCACAATCTTCTTAACATAGATGGCACCACTACTCGTGAGGTAGAAGGAGACTTCAAAGACACCCACATAGCTAACGTGCTTCGTTACTTCCGTCGCAATCCGTTGAATCTCACTAGCAACAGCATCATCGACCTGTGCTGGCACCCACGTCCGCACGGGGCGGTCGTCAACGGACTGCGTTTCCGTAATTGGAAAGGCTTGACCATTGCCATCCTGGTCACGAGCCACAATAATAGAATACTCACGGTCATAAGCAATCTGTGACTCCAAAATATACGTCCCCCAGTCAAGGAGACCGGCCGCTTTAGCAATATCCGTCTGGGTCTTAATGACTAATTCACGGCCCCGCGACCATTCCTTTTGAATAGGCTTCAGAACACACGGATAACCAATTGAATTGATGGATTGGTAGACGTCATCCAAATTGATGATCGTCGCATACGGAGCAATATTGACGTTCAGTTGTTCAAAGAATGCCCGTTCCAACAGCCGATCCTGCATCATTTCGAGCATGTCCGATCCCTGAGGTATCCGCGTATACTGAGCCAAGAACTTCACAACATTCGTGCTGACCCGATCAGAATCGTAAACGATTGCCGCACAGCTCTCTGCAAAGTGCTGCAGCTTCTCACTATCTTTATTACTGCCGACTGCTTTAAAGTCAGCCAATTGTAATGCTTCACTCGTTTCATCAGCGCCATATGCACCGACACGTAGGCCCATCTTACGGGCGGTAGTCACTAACATCGCAGCATTTGCACTGTTACCGATCACCCCAATAGTATCTCCAGGATATAAGACCGTGTTCGCCAATTTGCTCCCTACTTTCTAACTCGAATTTGGATAGTTTCTAAAATCAATGTGGTGGTTTCAATATTTATTTTAAAGTTTGCGTGGTGAATAAACAAGCAAGGTGTTTAGTTAATCTTCCGCAAAAGTAACCGTGTTATCCTCGAAGGCAGCGATGCTGGCTAAGGCTTCTAACTGAATGCCCGCATCCATGACCATCTTATGTCCCTTCTGGAACCGTTTCTCGATCACGACACCAACACCGGCAACCTCGATCTGCGCCGTCTTGGCAATATCGAGTAGCCCTTGGACGGCTTGCCCATTGGCTAAAAAGTCGTCAATGATGAGCACCCGATCCTCGGGGCTGAGGAAGCGGCGATCAATCGAAATATCGTTGTTCACTTGCTTGGTATAGGAGTATACCTTCGCCGTGTAAAGGTGGTCCGTCAACGTGAGACTCTTGTGCTTGCGGGCAAAAATAACGGGGACGTTCAGGTGCAGCCCCGTCATAACTGCGGGCGCAATTCCGGAAGACTCCACCGTCAGGATCTTAGTGATGCCGGCATCGGCAAATCGCCGAGCAAATTCGGCGCCCAACTGATCCATTAATTGCGGATCAATTTGATGATTCAAAAAATTATCGACCTTGAGGACGTTTCCCGGTAATACGGTTCCGTCTTGACGAATGCGATCTTCTAAAAGTTTCATGACAGTGCGACCTCCATTTAGCTCTTCTTGGTGATCCATCCGCGGTGTCGATTAAGGTGTAAACAATCACGAATGAATCACGTTTAAGTCTATTTTACCCGATTGCGCTGTAAAATCACAACGGCTATGATTGAAATTTACGAAGGCTTAACTAATCCATAAGCCAAGCAACTCCGCTAAGACTGTCGTCAGCGCTAGAATCGCCAAGTTACGAACCGCCAAAATAAATGTTTGTTTTTTGACTTGAATCTGGAAAAAAGCCACCACATTCCGGTAAATTAGTGGGATACTGATTAAGGACAACAGGGACCAGACCGGCAAATCCCCAATCAGAACACTCGCAATCAATGATAGATAGCCGACGATGTAGAACCCCGCAAAGAGCCACAAGGAACGCCGCTTGCCCAAGTAATACACAATTGTCTTGCGTTCTAAGTCGAGATCTTCCTTGGCGTCACAAATGTTGTTAGCCAACAACAACGCCGCGATAGCCATAACCGCTACCCCTGAGGCCAACAGGACTCGGGCCATGAGCCCCCCATTAAATGCCGTTGTCTGGTAAAGATTCAGATAAACGGTGATCAACATAATCAGATAGCCCATGGTAAAACCGGCAAAGAATTCACCCGTTGGCGTCCCCGAAAGTGGCCGGGGACCACCGGCATAGAGGTACCCCACCAGAAAACACAGCACCCCCATGACCAATAGCGGCCACCCAGTGACCCAGACTAGGTAGAGGCCGATAATCCCAGCAATGACGGCAAAACTAGCCATCAGAGTAAACACCCGGCGAATGTGAAGGTGCTGAACTCCAATAATGTTGGTCTTCTTTTTCCATTCAGCGGCCTGATTACCGGCCTTCGTGTAGTCTTGATAGTTATCGTTGATATCAACAGCCATGTTGAACAGTAGCATGGCGATAAAGAACAGCGCCATGATTCCCCAGTTCAACTGATGGAAGTTGGCTTGAACAAAGATTAGTCCCAGTAAAAACGGCCAAACTGATGCGATTTTTGCCTTAATTTCAACTAACTCGAAAAAAATACTAAGTGTCAACGTAATCCCCCCGCAAATAAATTCTAATTAGATGATAACCTTTATTTGACAACGTTTCCACTTGCCAGTAAGATAAATTTTAACGTACATATAGTGAGGTGCAGTATGGATCGACAACTTTGGCGGCAATTTCCCCAGGTGGAACCGCAACTCGTCGCGCTACAAGATTACTTGTTAGCCGCGGTCCAGTTAGATAACCAACCCATCCACAGCAAAATATTAGCGCTACTCAACGCCGGCGGTAAACTCTTACGTCCCGGCTACTTTTACTTATTCGCCGCATTTGGCGACGAAGCATCCCCCACACAGCTTCAGGCCGGTGCAGCAGCCTTAGAGATTCTCCACGTGGGTACACTGATTCACGATGACGTGATCGATGAATCCCCGACTCGTCGTGGCGTTCGCACGATTCAGATGAAATATGGACAACGCAACGCCATCTACGCCGGTGACTTTATGTTCACCGCCTACTTTAATCAAGTGCTAAAGTCCACGGATGACCGTGACCTGATTCAGAACCATATCAATGCCATGCACCGGATTCTCCAGGGTGAGCTCAGCCAAATGGCGCTGAACTACCGTGAAAACGTGAACGTGGACGCCTACCTCAAAGAAATTGCTGGCAAGACGGCTGAGCTCTTTGCCCTAAGTTGCTATCAGGGAGCTAAATTGGCGGGGGCACCTGCCGCCGTCAGTGACAGCGCCCGTGAAATCGGGCTGACGATTGGGAGTGCCTATCAGATTCTAGACGATATTCTAGACTATGCTGGTGATCCCAAGAAGACGCGCAAACCCGTGTTGGAAGACCTGCGTTCAGGGGTCTACTCATTGCCACTAATTTTGGCGATTCCCCAGGCACCACGCGATTTTCACCGACTGCTAAAAAAGAAACAGGACATGACCACCGCAGATATCGAACAGGTTCAGAATTTAGTGACGCAATACAATGGTGTTGGCGCTGCCCACGAGTTAGCCACGGACCTGACTGACCAAGCCTTGGCCCTAATCGACCAGCTGCCCGCAAGTCAGGCTACGACTGATCTGACTCACTTGACGCGGATGCTCCTCCGCCGCGATCACTAGTTGGTATAGCCCACTATACAGGAGTCAGCTAGAGAAGCTAGGACAATCGTACGTAGCCCCTTAGTTACCCGCAACGCTAACTGTTTCTCCGTTAAATGAGACAATGGCTTTCAGGATCACTGGCATATTATGCTGGTGATCTTTTAGTTTGTCCGCCCAACGATACTGTCGAACGATCATTACCGAGATTACGCGGTTTGCAAGCCGGATTATCAGACGTTTTAACTACTTAAAGGGTGACTACGATTACTGAGCCGTTCGCTTGCGAATAAACTGACCATTCCGTATCATGACAGTTGAGCCCAGCAAGTACCACACAATGTTCGCTCTCAGTATTTCAATATCAAGACTCGCCAACCAAGTTATCGCAAATTTCCACACAACCAACAAGCAGTGGCGCAATTCACTTTCTAGCATAGAAAAACGTTTCCTTTGCTCCGTCAGATACAAGCACACACACCCAAACACATCCCATAGACAACGATCCCTATGGGGCCATACAAAGCGCTGGACTCGCTCCACGTTTCACAGGCAACATTAAATCCTCTGGACAACCCACCAGAGGATTTTTTTTGAAAAATAAAAGGAATCGTCTTCACAACGATTCCTCATCAAACACAGTTAATAACTCACCGGCCACGATCCAAGTTATACAGCGACTGGAACCGCGGATTGTCCCGGTACAGTTCCGCCGGAGTTCCTTGCATGTCAAAGTGCCCGTCCTCAATGAAACGAACCTGATCAACGTGGTTGATACCCGCCAGATGGTGGGTCACCCAAATGATTGTCTTGTCGTGAAGCACGTCAAACACTGTATCCAGCAAATGCTGTTCGGTGATGGGATCCAGGCTAACTGTGGGTTCGTCCAAGATAATAATCGGCGCATCCTGCAGCAGAATCCGTGCCAGTGACAACCGTTGCCGTTCCCCACCAGAGAACCGACTACCGGCCTCCTGAACCTGCGTCTGATACCCCGCTGGTAACCGCGTGATCAGATCATCGAGCTCAACGGCCTTAACTGCCGCCATAACCTCTTCATCGGAAGCATTAAGATTCCCTAACCGCACGTTGTTCATGACCGTCGTATTGAACAGATAAGGTTGTTGGTCCAGCACCCCGAATAGTTGGGCTCGCTGGTCCTGCAACCGAGAAATAGGTTCGCCATTCAGCGTGATTTGACCACTTGTCGGCGTCTCATCGCCCAGCACCAGCTTCAACAGCGTACTCTTCCCGGTGCCACTTGGTCCCAGCAACGCCAACTTTTCTCCGGGGTGTAACGTCAACGACAGGTCGTCAATGACTTCACGAGCCGCGCCTGGATAGGTAAATTTCACGTGATCTAACTTCAATTCGGTCAAATTGCCAATCGTCGTCTGCGCAACCTGTTCCGGTTCATTTTCATCCAATGCGTTAACCCGCTTGATGGAGTCCTGATAGACCGGCCACTCGCTGACCCCCTGACTCATGTCGGCAAAGGGTTCTACGGTCGGAAATAGTGCTAGTCCAAAGGCAGCAACCCAGTTAGCTTCCGCCTGATTGTGGGTGAACATGACACCGGCCCACCATACCAGCAGAATGACCGCAGCACCGAAGATAAATTGAATGGCAAAGTTGCGCCACCACTGAAAATGGTGATCGGCGCGCCGCAGCTTAGCAATCTCATCGATTGGTGCATCCTGCTGCGCGAGAAAGTCGTGACGCCGACCAGAAATCAGCCAATCGCCCAACCCCAACACCGCATCGGTCAATTGCGTGTAGAAGGTCCGTTGCACCTGGCGCGCCTGAAATTCTCGCCGACCGTTGACAGCCACCGAAAGAAGCGGCATCACAAGGACAATGGCGCCCAATAAAACGAGCATCAACAGCCCAAAGGCCCAGTTAAAGTAGCCGATACCAATGACGACGAAGGCATAGAGTAACCAGCCAATCACTAATGGAAAGACTGTCCGGAGGTATAAATTCTCAATGTGATCAATGTCCTCAGCCAAGATACTCAAGACGTCCCCGGTCTGGTGCGTCTGGCGAATCGCCACAGCCTGTTTCTCCACGGCCTCATAGAGTCGCTTCCGAAAGTCCGAGACAATCCGTAGCACCCAGTTGTGGCTGGTCAAGCGTTCCGCATAGCGAAAGGCTGGCCGACCGATCCCGAAGGCCCGTGCCAAGACGATGGGCACGTAGATCATCAAGATGTTGTAGGGATGCGTGGCTGCCCGACTAATCAGATAGCCGGAGTTAAACATCAGCGCGCCTCCGCAGAAGAAGGTCATAAACCCTAGGAACAGGACCAATGCCAGAAGCTTCTTATAGCGACGGAGATATGGCATGACCCAGTGATCATTTTTAAATGTCGCAAAGAATCCCTTCATTTGACCGTCGCCCCTTCCATTTCGGACCGCAACCGTACATAGGCACCGCCCTGTTGCTGAAGTTCAGCAGGTGTCCCTTGTTGGACGATCTCACCATGGTCCATAACTAAAATATAATCCATCTCATTCATCCAATGTAACCGATGAGTCGCGAAGAAGACCAAGTGGTTGTCAAAGACTGGCAACATGGTCTGCTTCAACTCGACTTCCGTTTCAATATCCAGATGCGCTGTGGGTTCGTCAAACAGTAAGATTCGCCGTGAATCGTCCAGGAAGGCTCGCGCCAACGCAATTCGTTGGGCCTGTCCCCCACTGACGCCCCGCGCACCTTCACCGATTGGCGTATCCAAGCCAGCCGGCAACGTGGCAATCCAGTCGGTCAGTCCAGCCTTCGCTGCCGCTGCAGCAATCGCATCATCAGACGCATTGGGCGCGTAGAAGGCCAAGTTATCGCGCAAACTGGCGTGGAAAAGATACGGTGCCTGTGGAATGTAAACGAAGCTGTGCTGCCAAGCTTGCTGGTCAAGATGGGGAACGGCCGTGCCTCGCACGTTGATTTGACCGTCATCCGGACTCAAAAAGCCCCCTAACGTGTTGATTAAGGTGGATTTCCCGGAACCAGAAGCGCCGATGATGCCCACCTTCTGAAAGCCACGAACGTCAAAGTTTATGTTCTTCAGTGTCGGCTTATCCGTGTCCTCATAGCTGACGTTGACGTGGTTGAACTTGATGGCATCATTTGCCTGCCAGACAGGATCACGTACTGGCAATAGGTCCCGGTCAGCTGGCGTCTTGCGTTGCAAAACGTCTAGAACCGCCGTCAGCGCATTCTTCCCGTTCAACGTCGCATGATAGTCGTTAGCAAAGTTACGAATTGGTGCAAAGTAGTCCGGCGCTAGGGTCAAAATAATTAAGGCGGGCAACAAATGAATCGTCCCGTTCATCAGGCCAAAACCCAAGAAGACGGCGATGATGGCGATGGACAAGGTCGTGAAGAAATCCAACGCAAACGTTGAGGTCATCGCAATCGTCAGGGTCGACATGGTCTTCTTTCGATAATCCTCGCTGACCTGGTAGACGTTGTTGGCATAGGTCTTGTTCAACCCCAACTGCTTCAACGTTGGCAACCCCCGCAAGGTATCGACAAAGTGATTGGATAACCGCTGGTAGCCCGCATACTGCCGGTCGGCTTTGGCCTGCGCCGCGAGTCCCAGAATAATCATAAAGAAGATAATTAACGGGTAGATAGCGAGCAGGAATAACGCTTCTTTCCACTGGATCAAGGCTATGTAAATCAAGACAATCCACGGTGTCAGGGATAGATCCAACACCTTGCCGATAATCAGCATCAAATACGTCTGAATCTTATCGATCCCCTCAAGGCCCATGGTGACCACGTTCCCGGTTCCCTTCTGCGCAACAACACTGGGCCCTAGGTCAAATAACTTGGCCATGAACTGCTTCCGTAAAGTCTTCGTCGTTTTCTCCACGAACGGATACAGGAGCCAATTCTGTGCCAACGTAAGGAGATGGCGTGCTAGAAAGGCCACGGCAAACAGGGCCAGTGGCGCCACAATGGTCCGCACGGATTTCATGTGCCACAGGTTCACGATGGCAATTGACAGGTAACGAGCCTGAAAGATAATCATGAACGCCTGAATGAACGTTAGGACGGCCATTACGGCTGCGGCCGGCTTGACGCCTGGAAATTTAAAAACACGCTGATCAATCAAAATAACGCCCCCTCTAAACAAGTAAGTCTTACTGCTATGATACAGCTTTCATCGCCACATTTCGAGCGCTTACATCGCTGATATACGCTCAATTTTGACTCTTCATTTCATGGGTGCAGCCAATCAAAAAGGACGCCGCCCGAAGACGACATCCCCGATTGCATTTATTTCAAGCTAAGCGCTCTGCTTTGGTGAAGCCAGACGCTTGTAGAAGACCCAGTAACTCCAGATGAAGTAGATCAGCACGATCGGCAGAATACTGAACGTGAGAATCGTCATCAGATGAAGCGTGTAAGGTGAGTTTGAAGAGTTCTTGATTAACAGCGAGTTGGCCGGATTGTTGGCGATCATGACCCGTGGGAATAACCCATTGAAGATCAAGACAACCACACTAATCAGTGATAACCCACTGCCAACAAAGGACAGCCACTCGTGGTTCCCCAGAACACCCCAGTAAGCCAAGGCGGTGAAGATGACCAGTGCGACCACGATAGCCGTGGTGGTCATTGGCTTCTTGGCGAAGAAGTCGGTGGAGAAGAATAACAGAACGGCGAAGAGCACTTCCCCGGCAAAGAGTACCGGGTAAAGAATCTTGTTCCAGGCTAAGGCCCGGTCTCGCAAACCGCCGGAAGTCTTCAAACGGATGAAGTTCAAGCCGTGGACCAGACTCAAGACGGTCACAGCAACCCCACCAACGAGGGAGAACAAATTAACGTAATCGCCAAAGTGAGCGGTCATGTCACCATTCTTATCAATTGGCATCCCGGCAATCATTGCGGTGAACAGCATCCCAAAGAGGAAGGCTGCACAGAAACTCCCGATGGTCGAAGCCCATTCCCAGAAGCTCCGCCAAGTATCCGTTTTCATATTTGCTCGGAACTCGAAGGAAACACCCCGGAAAATCAAAGCTGCTAGAATCAGGAATAAAATCAGATAGAAGCCAGAGAATAAGGTGGCATACCACATTGGGAAGGACGCGAACATCGCCCCACCGGCAGTGATCAGCCAAACTTCGTTACCGTCCCAGTGTGGGCCAATGGTCTTGATGACCACGTCCCGTTCGTCACTGTTCTTGGCGAAACTCTTCACCAACATCCCGACACCGAAGTCGAACCCTTCAAGGAAGAAGAAACCACTAAACAACACGCCAATGAGAATGAACCATACAAGCTGCAGGCTAGTCATGGTTGAACGCCCCCTTCGAGTAAGGATCTAACTCTTTCGTATCACCAGCTGAATAGCCGTCGGTGTTCTCGGCATCCGGACCAGCCTTTAACGTCCGGTGGCAGAGGATAATCATGATGAGCCCCATGATGGCAAACATGGCAAAGTAAACGATGTTCGTTGTCAGCAATGAGGCCACAGATACATTCGGCGAAACCGCGTCGGCAATGGTCAACAGGCCATAGACGATCCAAGGGTAACGACCGAATTCAGTGATAAACCAACCAGCGGTGTTTACAACGAATGGTAACCACAGGCACAGTCCCATAATGTAGAGGAACCAGCGCTGCTTCATAATCAATTGTGATCTCTTACGGTTAAAGATCAAGCCCACGATGGCGAGTAAGGCGAACAGGGCCCCAGCACCTGACATGATTCGGAAACTCCAGAACAGCGTCTTCGTTGGGACGTAGTAGTTCATGTCGCTCCCAAACTTCCTATCGTACTTCGCGTGCATATCTTTATTGATTTGATTCATGCCTTTAACGGTCCCAGTCGTCTTGTGATAACTTAATAGGTTCAGGACGTAAGGCACGTCGACGGACCAGGTCGTCTTGTGTTGCTTCGTATTGAAGCCAGAGACAGCGGCCCATTCACCCTTGTTGGTCGAGTTCTTGTAGAGCCCTTCCATAGCGGCAAACTTCATGGGCTGGTTGTTGATCAGGTAACGACTCTGCAGGTCACCAGTAGCGATGGACCCCAGAGAGAAAATCAAACCGATAACTAAGGCAACGTTCAATGACTTCCGGTAGAAGTCCACGTGGTCTTTCTTAAGTAAGCGCCAAGCACAGCACCCAGCGATAACGAAGGCAGCGGTTACAAAAGCCCCGAAAATAACATGCGGGAACTCATTCCATAACTGCGGATTCCCAATCACTTTACCAAAGCTGACCATTTGAACGTGACCAGTCTGTTGGTTGATGATGTAGCCTAAAGGATTTTGCATGAAACTGTTGGCCGCCAAAATCCATAATGCGGATAGTGAAGACCCGAACATAACTAACCAAATAAAGAGCGTGTGGACCCACTTATTGAAGCGACCCCAAGTAAACATCCACATCCCGATGAACGTGGATTCCAAGAAGAATGCAGCCAGGGCTTCAATGGCCAATGGTGCACCGAAGATGTCCCCCATGAACCGAGAGTATTCGGACCAGTTCATCCCGAATTGGAACTCTTGGATGATACCGGTAACCACACCAACGGCGAAGCTGTAGAGGAACATTTTACCCCAGAACTGCGCCATCTTCTTGTAGTCCTCATCACCCTTGATGGCGTACATGGTTTCCATGACTGCCACCACGAAGGCTAACCCGATTGAAAATGGAACGAAGAAGAAGTGAAAGACAGTGGTCATTCCAAATTGGAACCGTGCTAGGCCTAGGATATCCAGACCAAGATTTAGCATTTTTCTAACCTCCCCAAACGTTATTAGTGTAAATAAATAATTGCTGTCTTGTGTTCATTATATCTAGTGATAAGTGAATTTTCAATGGTTGGGCCTTAATATCCCCAAAGATGATGGTATATATTCGAAATTCGTGTGTTAATTGTTCGGTGACTTTCGTAACACTTCTGAAAATGTGTGTTATCTTTGCTAGGAAATTATGCATGCGCTTTCAAATTTAACGGATAAAATACACAAAGTCGTGCTAAAATAATAGATAAGTAATAGGTATGAGGAGGTTTTTCATCATGACAGAACGCGTACTTACCTTACAACCCTTAACAGCTGAACAACGGGTGCAATTGGAAAAGACCGGTGTCGAAGTCGTCGACGCTGAAAACTGGGAAGCAGCAGCCCCCATCACCATCATCTTTGGTTGGGATAAAAAGGTTGGCCCAGCAGCGCTGATGGCGCCAAACAACCAGGTCAAATGGATTCAAACGGTCAGCGCCGGGATCGACTACCTGCCGCTGGACTGGATCAAGGCCCATAATGTCCAGGTGACCAACGCTAGTGGCGTCTACTCACCGGCAATTGCGGAATCGACGTTAGGCTACCTGCTGTACTTTGTGCGCGGCTTTAACGAAGCCGTGAAGAATCAGGCGGGTCACTTCTGGCAGGTGCCTGCACGGGATGATTTGAGCATGCTGGCGAGCCAGAAGGTCGTTATTTATGGTACCGGGAGTATTGGCCAGGCGATTGCGAAGTTACTGAATGGCTTTGGCAATCGCCCATCGGGGGTCAATCGCTCGGGTCATCCGGTAGAGGGCTTTGTGGAAACGGCTAGCTTGGCTAACGATAGCACCCTGCTGAAGGATGCGGACGTGGTCATCAACGCCATGCCTGCGACCAGCACGACCGTCCACTACTTCGACGAGAGCTTCTTCAAGCAATTGGACGAGCTCAACATTTTCATCAACGTGGGCCGTGGCAAATCAGTCGACCAGCAGGCGCTGATGAACGCCCTCCTCTATCAAAACGTGTTGCATGCGGCACTGGACGTGTTCGAAGAGGAACCACTGGCTAAGGATTCCCGGCTGTGGGATTACCCGAACGTATTGGTTACCCCACACCAAACTGGGTTTGCTAAGGAAAATACGAAGCCAATTCTGGATATTTTCGGGAAGAACCTGACGAGTTGGTTGGCTGATGGCAGTTTGTCGGTTAATTTGACGGATGTGAGTTTGGGGTACTAAAACAATTTAACTAGCAAAAAACGATTGAAGGCCCTCACCTTCAATCGTTTTTAATTTGACTAAGCCAAAATTTCTATTGGTAATCAAGCACAACAAAAACCTGATCCCTTCGTCAATAAGACACTTTTTAAACATCACAGTCATCTATTTGCTGCGACTTCTCACAGAACCTTTCCTTGTGCTGTTCAACAATTTCTTCTGCAATATGTTTTGGATCTGGATAAATAAATCCTCCGGTAATACCTAAATCTTTCAATTGTTTACGGATGTACGGTTTATCTTCTCCAGGTATAACAATTCTTAGCAAACCATCACCATCTGAAATCTTCAGAATGTTGATGCGGCGCTGCATTCTACGCCCATATTCCGAATTATTTTGATTCTCCATATCAATAAAAGGAACAAACATAAAGCACCCTCTTTGATTTTTGATACGATCATCAATTAGTCGTGGTGTAACAATCTTTGGCGCATACATTTCCATTGGATTTATTATTGCTGCAAAGTCATTAATATCTTCTCTTACTTGGTGATAAAGCCGACCCGTTGAGACTGCATCGTTCAGTTCATTATATGCCTCAGAAACGTCTTGATTTTTCCACGTTCTGTATTCTTTTATAAGCGATCCTGGGAGATTCTGATGCATGATATTAAACTGTCTAATTTCTATAATTTTTTCATATAGTTCAGACCAAAGCTTTAAATTCCTGTCACTTAAATCGTAGCTCTTCTTAAGCTTGCTAAAGAACTTACGCAATTTTTTCAAAAAGCAGGCTCTGTCATCATCATTTAATCTAGCCAGTGACGATTCTAATACGATTTCATCACTATAAGGAGATTTTAGAATGGCTCGCTCTTTACTAAGGGTTCTTTTAAAAAGATCTATTAAGTCATCTAAATTATCCGCTTCTAAGGATTTTTTTAACTCTCTCTGATTATATTGATCCGAAAAAGGATACACAAAGCCATCATCTTCTACGTCCTGAGACGAAAAGGAATTACCCTCAACCGCAAAATAAAGTGCCACTAAAGGATCTGTTGTCAAATCTAAAAGTCGAGTCGGTAACTGATGATGTTGCGCTAAAGCTAAACGATCAAAGTTATTTTCACATTCATTAAATAGCCCTGGTATCTTTGCCATGTAGTCCTCTATTATCTGATTCTCAGTATCCCTGAATTTCTTGGAGTTAGCGTTAGTTGTTTGTAAAAAGCGCGCAATACTTGGTCGTGTATTACCATAGTTTTCTCTCTGACCACGAAAATACAAAGTTGGTTCTACACTAGTTTTAGCGTTATTCCTCTTTGCTCGCTCCTTAGCATCAGTTATAGCTTCTAAATACTCTGAGACGCTCTTAACCTTTCGTTGCTCACTCAAATCAATCACTCCCGCTCGTTCTGTAGTAATTTAGCAATTCACTGATTAACCAGTAATTGTGAACACATCAATGCAATCTCAGTTTAGTACTTATCACAAAGTATTACTATCACCGAGTATCTATTCTTATTTAACATCGGCTACTTTACCTACAAAACTCTGATAATCTTCAATGATGACACGACAAAAATGAGTGGATACCTACAGAAAAATTGTCTCAAATCATTGAAACTACCGATATTAATATCTTTGTGGAACGTCTTATTGGACTAGTCCATTTATGCAACGTATAATATAGGCTCTCGAACTCACTATACACAAAATATTGATGACCTGAGGTGTGCCAAGATGTCAGAATCAATTTATGAGCAATTTTTACGACCTTACGCTGATTCACGAAATTTCTCGAACAACACTCTCAAAGCCTACCGAAGCGATCTCAGACAGTTTGAACGTTTCACCACATCGCATGCTGGATTGACTGGCATGGTTATTCAAAATTACATAGATTCACTACTTGCTTCATCACTCAGTACCAGTACTATTCACCGACGATTAATCCTCATCCGGATTTTCCAAGACTATCTTGTCAGTAAGAACATCATTCCGCATCCCCTACCTGGCTCCACTCACAGACTCTTGCTAAAACGAAAAAAGAAGCTTCCGCGTGTATTGACTGCCCTTGAAATTAAGTTACTTCTTCGCGTGCTATATCGGGAAAAGCAGGAAAATACTGGTTTCATCCGTCTCATTGCCACTAGAAACATTACGATAATCGAACTTCTAATCGCCACAGGGCTAAGAATTGGAGAGCTAAATCACTTAGACCTTAACGATATTGATTTTGTAGATTGGACCTTCATTGCCCACGGTAAAGGAAATAAAGAACGACTCCTTTATATATCCAGTGAGGCAACGCGAAAAGCTATCCAAACCTATCTACATTGCAGAGGTCAATTTGAACCTAAATCTAACGCCTTATTTCTAAACAAATATGGTCAACGTCTATCAATATGGGGAATTGAAAATGTCTTCTACAAATATCGTGAGTTGAGTAACATCAATCCACAAGCTACGCCCCATTACATTCGGCACACCTTTGCTACAGAATTACTTAATAACGGTGCAGATTTGCGTGTTGTCCAAGAATTATTGGGTCATGCTAGCATCTCAACCACTCAGATTTATACTGAAATCACTGCTACAAATAAAATAACTGCGTTAGAACGGTTCAATTTTCGAAATCAGCTTAATTTATAAAACCTCCAAATAACTACTAATTATTTGGAGGTTTAAGCCATGGAGAATACAGTAAGTGATCCAATTCGAAAAGAAGGAAATGATAATTTCTTTGAGAGTTTTAGGACTGTCTCTGAACAACGTCCCTTGTCATTATTTCTTGGAGCAGGACTAGATGCTGACGCAGGGTTTCCAGGACTTTTAGAACTTTTAAAACCAGTTGCAAAAGATCTGAAAGTTAGTATAGACGATAAAACAGATCTTTTTGAGTTGGCACAATTTTATGAGGATAAATACAATCGCAATGAATTACTTGAGAAAATAAAGAAACGCTTACAAAGCTCGAATCGAGATTCCCATTTATTAAGTACTGTGATGCAACTAAATTTTCGAACTATATGGACAACCAACTATGATTCAATGATTGAAGACTATTTGAAAAAACAGGATACCCCTTTTCTAAAATCTATAAACCACAACAGCTCAATGAAATTAGGGAAAATGCAATTAACCTAATTAAAATAAACGGTGATTTGGACAGTTATGAAAGTATTATTATTACAAAGAAAGAGTTACAAACTCATAAAATCAAGCACCACTTATTTTTTGATTTTTTGACTAAGGAGTTAACAACAGATACATTTCTTTTTGTAGGGTACAGTTTTAAAGATGACTTAGTTCTTAAAAATATTGCGGAGTTGCGAGAAGTTCTTGGCGAGTACGCACCAATACATTATAGTATTCAAAAACAAGTGGATCCTAAAAAAACTTTTGAGTTCAAAATGCAACAATATGAGCTTAAATCACTTAAAAAAAATTATGGGATTGAAACATACTTAGTAGAAAACTATGAAGAAATTCCTAAAGTGATTAATAGAATTCGAGACGTTCAAATTAAGCATAACGTTTTTATTTCAGCTAGTCTTTGGGCACCGTCTAATGATGAAGATAATTTTAGTTATAGATTAACACAAGCCCTAGCAGACAAATTAATTGATAATAAATTTAATATTTATAACGGTCTAGGAAAGAGAATTGGTGGTTACCTCACTGGAGCAGCGTTTCAGTATCTTCAGCAAAGCCACACGCCGATGATTACATCGCGTTTACGAATTGAACCATTTAAGGTTAAAGATACCGAATCAGAAAAGAATGAGTTTCGTGATTCTATAATTTCTGATTTTAAGATATTTATCTTTATGTTTGGTGATGCTAAGAGTGACCAACCTGTTACGAAATCCGGTGTTTATAATGAATATCTTAGAGCTTACAAATATTATGGAACAAGAGCAATTTATGTCCCAATTCCGTGGACCGGATATGCAGCAAAAGCAGTCTTTGATAACATGTGTAAAAGTATTGATCAATTCCCATATTTGAGGAATATGCAAAAAAAGTTCAATGACTTTCCTTCAGCAAGTATGATGACATCGATCGTTTCCGGAAAAGACAAAACAATTGATACTTGGATAGACGAAGTAGTTGACTCTACCATTAATGCCCTGAATAGTGGCGTAGAGTATATTGACTCATTTCCCCTGAATCAATAGTAAAGTTAACATTTCGAAAATATCAACTTCATACGTGTTTATTGGAATATTGAGTTGAGTTTTTTGAAAAAGATGCTGGCTCAAATCAGAGATTCTTATGAGTCCCAGCGGGGATCGACTTCCCGAAGATGTTAAACAACACAAAGTATAGAGAACGGCAACACGAGCATTAACATTATTCTTAGAAATAGCCTGATATGATTGCAATACTGTAACCAACTTTTGACCATGTTTAGTGATCATTTGTTTTGAATCTAATGCCTGGATCAAGCCACCAATTGTCTCTTGATCGACACAATTAACTTCGAGATGCAAAAGTGTTGCTAATATCTTCTTAGCTAATTCAAGTACGTCCTCAGTTGAAGATGCAACTTCATGGTAAATTAGATTTTTAACCCAAGCATCTTTTTTAGCTAATTTTCTGGGATTGAATGAATAAAAGATGGGAATTACAGTTAAATTGCCTTGAAAATATGTTTCCTTAATTTTTTGAAATTCCTCAATTGCACAGGCACTTCTGAAGAGATTGTGTGATATGACAATAATGGCAACTTGTATATTTTGGAACGGAAGTACTAAGTTCTTTTCGCATCGATTGTCACCCAATCGCAAATTGTCATAGTCATACCAAACATTTATCCCTAACGTTTTTAACTGGTAGAACAATGCATGTACGTACGGTTCACGATCGGCGCTGGAAAAGCACATAAAGACTTTTTTCAATATAAAACCTCCAAATAATTAGTAGTTATTTGGAGGTTTTTCTAATGCAACCACATCACACCCACACTCCAGCTAATCACTATCTTTTATCAAATAATTTATATAACTTATATTTTAGCACAACCGAGTTAGCACCGATAATGTTAATGGCATCCGCTCGATCTTTTCTGTCATGTTTTCACATTATGCCAGATATAGTCCATCTAAAAAATACTGTTTTTCCTAGTCGCTCAAAAAAAACACTCTCCACAACCTTTTGTCTGAAGTGAACCCCCAAGGTTGGACAGAAAGTCCAACCTTGGGGGTTTTACTATGGTTAAGTTTGATTTAGATTTTAGAATTAAGGTCGTCACTGAATATTTGAGTGGAGTTGGATCAACCTCATTGGCCAGAAAACATGGTATCAGCAAGGAAGAAACTATCCTTCTTTGGGTTAGTCGCTTCCGGAAATACGGTATAGCTGGATTGAAGCTGAAGGATCAGAAGCCAGAATATTCTAGTCAGTTCAAGGTTGATGTATTAAACTGGAGAAAACAACATCAGGCCTCGCTTCCGGTAACGGCTCTGCACTTCAATCTATCTTCGCCAAGCACCATCTGGCAATGGGAGAAGCGCTTTGAGGAGCAAGGAATCGCTGGCCTTGAACGGAAGCGAGGAAAGCCTAAAATCATGGCTAAACATAAGCAAACGAAGCCTTCAAAGAGTCGCAATAACTCCAGTACCGCCGATGAATTGAAGCAATTAAAACAAGAAAACTTGATGTTAAAGATTGAGAATGAATACCTAAAAAAACTCGATGCCTTAGCTCAGAAGAAGTCAGCAGACAAGAAATCTCGCAAATAGTGACCGAGTTAAGGCAGGTCTTTCAAGTGCCCATCAAGCTCCTACTCAAGGTCGTCAAAGTACCAAGAAGTACGTATTATTACGCACGCTCACATCGTCAGCGTGAAAAGCTGGATGATTCTCCAATCATTCAGGCAATCGATGAGATCCGGCAGGAAGATTCTAAGTACACCAAGAAGTATGGTTACCGGCGACTAACTAAAGCTTTACAGGAGCATGGATTCACGGTGAATCATAAACGAGTCTTGCGTCTAATGCATGAGCATGATTGGCTTTGTTTAGCGTACAATCGGCAAAAACGTAAATATAATTCATACAAAGGATCCGTTGGTAAAATTGCGCCTAATCGGTTGAACCGACGATTCAAAACGGACCGACCCTATCAAAAACTCGTTACAGATGTCAGTGAATTTCGATACGGTGGTATGAGCCAAAGTGAACGTGTCTATTTAGAACCAGTGATTGACCTCTTCTCAGGCGAAGTCTTAGCCTTCAACATCAGTGACCATCCAACAGTAGAATTTGCCCTAAAGCCGCTTAGAGAAGCATTGGAAGGACTGCCAAAATTAGGTTATCGAACAACAGTCCACACGGATCAGGGATTCCAGTATCAACATAAATTCTGGCGAGAAACACTCAAAGAACATCGCGTATTTCAAAGCATGTCACGCAAAGCAACTTGTCTAGATAATGCGGTAGTTGAATCATTCTTCCACATCATGAAGGTCGAAGTTATGGATGAGCATTTTGAGAACAAGGAAGACTTGACTCAAGCTATGACTGACTGGATTAGCTTTTACAATAAACGTCGGATCAAAACAAAACTGGATGGCAAGTCCCCGGAAAAATACCGGGAACTCGCCATCCAGAAGGCAGCGTAAATTCTGTGTCCAACTTTAAGGGTTCACTTCAGTCATAGAAAGTGTCTCGCTTTTGCTTTATTTTGATTTAATACCCGCCACCGGGTCCGCCATTAGAACCGCTAGCATCCCCATTACTCCCAGTCGTATCCGTACTGGTCGTTGAAGTGGTCGCCGTGTCCATATTAGCAATGGTCCCAGTTGCTTTGTATTCAAGACTCAGGCCATTCCGAATGTAATTCGTCACCCGTTGCAGTTCAGTCTTTGAGGCCACTTCCATACTCTGGCTGTTAATGGTCTCGCTGGTTCCTTGCAGGTGGGTCGTCTTGATGTGCTTCGTGGCTGACAGATAGTTCGTAGCCAAGGCCGTCAGATCGTTAAACGTCAGATCCGTCTGCGTTTGCTTTGTCAGTGAACTAATAAACTCTTCGTTAAGCAACGTGCTAACGGAGCCGGATTTCTTCAGCAAGGCCATAATGACCTTCCGTTGCCGCGTTTGCCGTCCGTAGTCCCCCTTTGGATCGTCATCACGCATCCGAGAGTAAGCCAAAGCTTTCTTCCCGTTCATGTGTGTCTTAACGCCCTTCTTGAAGGTGTACCCACCATAACTAAAACTCAACGTTGGCGTCAATGTCACTCCACCGACCTCGTTGATGATTTTTTCCATCCCACCCATGTTAATGATGGCATAGAAGTCAATCGGCACGTTTAACATCTGTTGCACAGTCGTGATGGCCGTCTTGGACTTTCCATACGCATACGCCGCGTTAATTTTAGAAACGCCGTAGTCCTCGTAACCCGGAATATTCACGGCCGTGTCCCGCGGGATACTGGTAATCGTCGTCTTATCCGTCTTGGGATTGATGGTCACAACCATCATGCTATCCGTCCGCCCAGCAAACGTCCGCCCCAGAGCCCCCGTATCGGTGCCCATCAAGAGAATCGAAATTGGCTTCTTCGCGGATAGTTGCGCATCGACATTCCGTAGTTTCTTCGCTCCAGACGCCTTGTAGGAGCTCTTCACGGTGTTCTTTAAACTTTCATACTTATGCATCCCATAGGCTGTTCCGCCTGCTAGTAAGGCTAGAATCAGGATAATAATGATGTTTCGAATGGGATGACGCTTTCTTCTCGGTCTCAGTCGCGGTTCCATGGTTGTGTTGACCACCCTTCCATCCACCCGTCAGCTTACCGAATGGTTTAAATTACTCTCGTCTTAACTGACTTGTCCATTATAGGGGCCTTTCCTTAACACTTTCTAAGTCCATAACATTCTTAATAAAAAACAAAGCCTTGCCGTCTCTGCAGCAAAGCTTCGATGTTTGTCTCAGTCCTGTTTGACTGCCCGTTCACCGTCAGTCCGTAGCCGTCTCACGTCGAACGCGGCTGTGGTGGTAACCGTAGCTCACGTACACGATGAGTCCAAGAACGACCCAGACACCAAAGGCTTCCCAGGTAAATGGTTGTAACTGCGTCATCAGATAGACGCAGGCCAGGAAGGACGCAATTGGCAAGACGGGATACCACGGCACCTTAAACGACGTGTCCATGTCCTTGAACCGTTCGTCATGGCGCAAGAAGACAATGCCAAGTGAAACCATCGCAAACGCCGACAGCGTTCCAATGTTAACCAATTCAGCAATCTTATCAATGGGAATAAACGCCGCAAAAATACTAGCGACGATCCCAAAAATCCAAGTGTTGGCCACGGGAACGTGCGTCCTAGGGTGCAATTTCTTCAGCGATGCTGGCAATAGGCCGTCACGGCTGATGGCAAACAACAGTCGCGTGCCCCCGTAAGACATGACGATTAACACGGTCGTCATCCCCACGATGGCCCCAAAGGAAATCACGCCGGCCGCCCAGTCCTGATGAATCAGGTTGAGGGCAAAGGCCACTGGATCGGCCACACCAAGCTTCGTATAGTGCACAACCCCGACTAAGACAGCCGACAGGCCAATGTAGAGCACCGCCGCTACCAACAGCGATGAGATGATCCCAATAGGCATGTTGCGTTTAGGATTCTTAACTTCCTCACTGGCGGTTGATACAGCATCGAAACCAATGTATGCATAGAAGGCTACCGCGGCACCTTTGAAGACCCCGTGTGTTCCGAATGGCAAAAATGGGCGGTAATTTGAAGGCTTGACGTAAAAAATAGCAATTGCAATAAATAAGAGAATAACTAAAATCTTGACGATCACCATAATGTTATTGATTCGCGCTGATTCCCGAATCCCCTTCGAGAGTAACGCCGCCACTAACATGGTGATCAGTAAGGCAACAATATCGATGCCACCACCCTTGACACCAGCGGTACCCGCTGCGGCTTGGAGGAACGCCGGGAGTTTAATCCCGAATCCCCCCATCAAGTTCTGGAAATACGATGACCAACTAACGGCCACCGACGACACGGCGAAGAGATACTCAGAAATCAACGCCCAGCCTAGAATCCACGCCACAAATTCACCAAACACGGCGTAAACGTAGGTATAGGCACTTCCTGCTAAGGGAATCGTCGAAGAGAATTCGGAATAGCACAGCGCAGCCATCGCACAGACGACCACGGCGATCACGTACGATAACATGACACTCGGCCCCGTGTAGTTGGCCGCAATCAGGCCGGGCGTGATGAAGATACCGGAACCTACAATCGCACCGATTCCCATCGTCGTTAGGCTGAATGCCGTTAAAGTCTTCTCCAACCCCGTTTTCTTGTATAGATCAGTCTGCACCTGTTTCTTGATGAAAAGTTGTAGTGGCTGCTTTGCCATTGCGACTCCTCCTTTCACCCATATAATGAGAATTTGATAAGACTAATTATTATATTTTAATTTTCATTGGGTGAAATGTCAAGATAAAACTGCCGTGAAAACGCATACTGACGGGATTTGTTTGCTTCCAAGATGGGTCATCTGAATGATGGTGACCTACTGTGGGTAACCATGAGATTCAGAACGTCCTGCATGGAACAGTATCGTTCGGGATTGGTTAGCTCTAAACTGTTTATTTACGAAGTTAAGATTGGCAAAAAATCCGAGACTATCGTGCTCTCGCTGAACAGAGATTATTAATTAGAAGTCGAGCGCGACACTAGAGAGAAACTCGCCCCTTCTCACAGATTGGCAATGATTGATTGCTGGATGTCAGTGTACATGCTTTATACCACCAACTCGTGTAGGAAACGATGTCCACTTGAGCAGACTACACCTATATTTTGAGACCACGTCAACAACTCCCAGCGTCCTTGCAGTCTCCCCTTGCGTAAATCATAGCCAACTCACAAATTTTTTAAATTTTTCAATAGCTCGAAATACCGATTCTACCGCGGTTTTATCGACCTCTTTCTGGCAAAAGTTCTCGTCAGATTTTAATTTTCTTGTTTACAAATCAAAAAAAGGTGCTAGGATTAATCCCATAAGATAAAAAGACGGAGGAAAGACGAGTACGTTTAGTCAGCCTGTCAGTGAGTTGGGACTTAGTGAAAACCCAATCAGTGTCTGATTACTCGGAATAACACTTTCTTAGTTGCTACCTGAATGACACAGTCACAGTAGGGTTAGCCGTAAACCGGTACGTTACCATCGGTAGAGTATGTTTGTACTCTAATTGAGCTGGCCCATTTCTAGAGTGGGCAACTTGGGTGGTACCGCGAAAGGTTTTTTCGTCCCTTGATTACACAAGGGATGGAAAAACTTTTTTTATTTTATCTCACCACAAACCCAAAGGAGAATCGCTTATGCATTTAATCATTCCAAAATCATACGATCCAAAATTGTCTATCAAAGAAACCCAAGAAGCTATTCGTTACATCCGTGAAACCTTCCAAGATGAATTCGGGAAGCAACTCAACTTATCACGGTTGACGGCACCCATGTTTGTCGAGAAGTCCACTGGGTTGAACGATAACTTAAACGGTGTGGAAAAGCCCGTTTCATTCACGATGGCTGACATGGGCGATTCTCAGATTGAAATCGTCCACTCTCTCGCCAAGTGGAAGCGGGTCGCTTTAAAGAAGAACGGCTTCCAAATGCATGAAGGCCTCTACACCAACATGAACGCCATTCGGAAAGACGAAGACTTGGACAACTTCCACTCCGCCTACGTTGACCAATGGGACTGGGAAAAGATTATCGCCAAGGATGAACGGACGATCGATACTTTGAAGTCTACGGTTCGGACCATCTTCAAAGTGATCAAGCACATGGAACACGAAGTCTGGTACAAGTTCCCCCAAGCCGTTCACCACTTACCAGACGAAATCCACTTCATTACGACACAAGAATTGGAAGATATGTACCCTGAAATGACGCCACGGGAACGTGAGAACGCCATCAGCAAGAAGTTGGGCTGTGTCTTCTTAATGAAGATCGGTGGCGCCTTAAAGAGTGGCAAACGTCACGATGGCCGGGCCCCTGACTACGACGACTGGGAACTAAACGGCGACATCATGTTCTGGTACGAACCCCTGCAACAAGCTATTGAAATCTCCAGTATGGGTGTCCGGGTTGACGCTGCCTCCATGCAAAAGCAATTAAAGATTGCCCACGCAGAAGACCGCTTGAGCCTGCCTTATCACAAGATGATCATGAACGGAGAACTCCCTTACACTATTGGTGGTGGGATCGGTCAATCCCGGCTATGCATGTTGTTGCTGGGTAAAGCGCACGTTGGTGAAGTTCAAACGTCTATCTGGCCACAAGCCATGATCGACCAGTGTGAAGCTGCCAACATTCACTTGTTGTAAAACTAAATTAATATAGTAGGAAAGCGTCATTCGTTAGCCTGGGGAAATCCTCGGTGCTGACGAATGGCGCTTTTTGTAACTGACTCTTTAATTGTCTGTTTTAATTTTAGCAATAACCTTATCTTTAAAGTAATCTTCCATCAGTTCCGTGGAAATGGGCTCTCCGGGAAGCGTCTCAGCCCACGGTTGTTCGTATTGCACCATCTCCATCAGGTCGATAGCTGACAGGTGTCCAAAGGTCTGCCAGACACACTCTAAGATGGCTTGAAACTGTTGAATGGACGCTAAGTAGTCATAGTCAGCCTGATCTTCAGCCGAAATGTAGCCAACAATGCCAGTCTCACCAGCATATTGACGTTCCACCGCGGGGATCATGACCCCACGTTCACCCGCAACCAGATCATCGGTAAACGCATTGATGCCATAGACAACCACGCAGATGCCCTGTACGTAATACAACAGTTGCGAAACCTTCGCGCGACTCAGCTCATCGGCATCCAGCTCCTGTATCTGTTGGCTGCTCTTGACCCGAAACCAATTGACCATTTGATCGATATCGTTGTTCACTTCGGACCCTCCTTGGAAAGCCTTCCTGTCAACTCCGTCTACTCAATTCTGCCTTAGCCTCATGATAACAAGGTCGGGTGCCAGACACAACCCAAATCGTATGCACCCTATGAGCTATCTCACGGCTGGACAAACGACTGGGCAACTATTTATCGTAATTCACTTGCTCACCTTAGCTGACAACCTCTGCTTTAAAGAAGGCACGCATCTTTTCATTTGAGATTGTTTGACCTATCGCAGTTTCTCGCCAAGGATTTTCCGACTTGCTTTGGGCAACTAACTCTAGTGCAGACAACGTCCCATATGCGTCCCAGACGGCGTGTAAAATATCAGCCAGGCTGTGATGATTCATCTCAATTTCCTCAAAATCGGCTGCAGCTTGTTTAGATATCTGACCAACAATACTAATCTTCCCGGCGTACTTACCTTCAACTGACGCAATTGCTGGCCCCGATTTCCAAGCTAAAATCTGGTCATCAAAAGCGCATTCCCCATACACCGCTAAATTCGTTCCCTGCACGTAATAGAGTAGCTTCATCACTCGCATCAAACTCAGTTCATCGGCGTCGTATAAACGCATCTGCGCATGACTCTCCACTCGAAACCAATTTACAATCTTTAAAACATCCATGAATTATCGCCTCTTTTCGTCTTGTAATTGCTGTGTTCTAACTATAGCAAGCCGTCCATTCAAACGCAATCGTATTGACTAGCTAAAAAAAGAGAGCCTGACCCTACGATCAAGCCCCGCTATCAAGTTATTTACTGGTAGTATCTTTACACCGTCTCCATATGTACCGCATCCACCGCGGGATCATCCTGAATCTCCTCAGGAAGGGCCACAATATCTGTCTGAAAGTAAGCTGTCAGGGCGTCTAAGTCAACCACCTGTCCAACCTGTGTCTCCTGACAGGGCCGTTCCTGTAGCATCTGCTGACGGAGCTCAATAGTCGACATATCGCCATAAGCCATCCAGACGGCATGCAACACATCTAAAAGTTGAGGATGATGATCTTCAATGTGATAATCATCTGCCCATGTTTTCTTCCCCAGCTTGCCAACAATCCGAATCCGGTCCCCGTACTTGTGACGTACAGCCGCAATGACTGGGCCGTTTTTCTCAATCACAATGTCATCTTTAAACGCTGGCACACCATAGAGCGCCAAATACGTCCCTTGAATATAATACAGCAGTGCCATCGCCTTCCACTGCGTCAGCTCTTCGGCACCATACATCCCCATTTGCGTCTCGCTCTGTACCCGCAACCAATTGACCATCCGTCTAACTTTCATGAGCTACCCCGTCCCCTTTTGTCAGTTAACTTCTAGTGGTCTAACCATACCAAGTGCTCTGCAGAAATTCAATCACAATCGTATCCACCCATTTAGTGGTCCAGCCACTGCACAAATAAGGCACCCATCAGTCCGATAGGTGCCCACTCTTAGGTTATTTTCATTTACCAATCCCGCCACAACGGGATTTCAAAAACAATTTGACTTAGTCCTTGTGCATCTCGAAAACTTTGCTATAGTCAGGAGCTAAGCCCTACTTCTTCAGCGCCTCGTCCAACGCCTCAACGTGTTCAATCGGACCAACCACCGTCAACACGTCATGCAGCATCACCATATCGGTCGGTTGCGGAGAGATGTTAATCTTCTGATCGTGTTGAATCGCAATGATTGTCAGGTCAAATCGTTTCCTCAGATTCAATTGAATCAAGTTCTGATTCACAAACGTTGGGTCGGTAATGACCACCTCCGCCAACGTGTATTTATCACTCAGATCAATGAAATTCAGGATATGGTTGGACAACAACTTGCGAACAATACTGTGCCCCATATCACGCTCAGGAAAAATCACCTGGTCGGCCCCAACTCGCTTCAACACCCGGCCGTGGTCGCTAGTTTCAGCCTTCGCAATCACCTTCTCGGCTCCCAGTTCCTTGGCTAACATGGTCGTTAGAATACTAGCTTCCATGTTGTTCCCGATACCCACGATCACGTAATCGAAGGTGTCAATGTTGAGCTCGCGCAAAACCTCTTCATCCCGAGTATCGGCGACCAACGTCTGCGTGGCAATTTCCGTCATCTCATTAACGGGCTGCTCCTGAACATCGACTGCCAAGACATCTTGGTGGGTCTCCGCCAGCGTTTCCACAACACTTTGTCCAAATCGGCCGAGGCCTAACACTGCAAAACTTTTTTTCATCGTTCAGACTCCTTAACCAATTAAAATATTTTCTTCAGGGTAACGAATCAGGTTCTTCTTAACCTGGCGCCGTGACAACGTATAGAGCGTCGTGAAGATACCGACCCGCCCGATGAACATCAACAGCATGATCACGCATTTACCAATCACCGTTAGATGCGGTGTCAGGCCCAAACTCAGCCCAACGGTCCCGAACGCTGACAAAACTTCAAACACAATGTATTCCAAGCCAAAGTTTTGTGGAATCTTTTCCGTTTGAGTCAGCACCAACGTTGCTAGCGCAATAACCACGCTGGCCATAAAAATCAGGAGCAAAGCCCGACTCACATTAGCTTGACTGAACCGCCGATGTGCGAACTCCGCATCGCGCTTGCCACGCAGCTGCGAAATACTTTGAATCATCAGCACGCCAAACGTCGTCGTTTTGATCCCCCCAGCAGTTGAACCAGGCGTCCCACCGATAAACATCAGAATCATAATCAGAAAAACACTACCGGGATGTAAGCCATCCGTCGGTAAGGACACCAGACCGGCCGTCCGCGGTGTCACACTCAGAAACAGCGTGTTCACGGTACGATTGATCCATGACGTCCCCTTGGGTAACCAACTTAAATCACGTTCAGTGACCAGTAAAATCAAGAACCCCACCACAAACAGTGACACGGTCGTGACCAACGTCAACTTCGAATTTAGCGTCAGACGCTTCCGCTCGTGGTAGAGCAAAAGATCGCGCCAGACCAGAAAACCGAGGCCCCCAGCAACAATCAAGATTGTCGTCACCAACAACATGTAGGAATCGTTACGAAAGCCCATCAGACTGTTTCCAAAGACATCGAAGCCGGCATTGCAAAATGACATAACCGAATGAAACAGAGATATGTAAATACCCTGCGACCACCCAAAGCGTGGCACAAAGTCGAAAGCGAAGAGAATCATCCCCACAATCTGGAACAACGCGGACAGACCAATGACGTAACGAGTCACGCTCTTGGTATCGTGCAAGTGCTCCAGGTTCAACGACTCCTTTACCATCAGTTGGGTCGATAAGTTCAAGTGACGCCGCATGATGTTAAACAACAGAACGGTGAACGTCATATAACCTAATGCACCAATCTCGGTCATCACCATGATGGCAACCTGGCCAAACGGTGTCCACGTCTCTGCCGTATTGACCACCGTCAGTCCGGTGATACAAGTTGCCGAAGTTGCCGTAAACAACGCATTAATAAATGACACGGTATGCCCATAGGTTGCGACCGGCAAGCTCAAAAAGATGGTTCCCAACGCGATGATCAAAATAAACCCCATTACCATTTTCTTAGATAATGTATTTAGAAATAAATCATAAAATTTAGAATGTCGAATTTTTTCCATGTTTGCCCTGCCTCGTATCAGTATCCATTCCCTCAGTCTAAGACAACCACTGCGGGAAAACAACACCTAAATTGCTGGTTATTGAATCCTTTTTTCGTGCACGACAATCCCGTTCGCCCAGCGTGATTCAAGAAGGATTGCGACGGAACTCGGTCTGTACGTTGTCGTTTCAAACCCCAGCTCATGGCATTACATCCCAAACAAAAAATCCCCACCATAATGGTGAGGATTTCCCAATTGATAATATCGAAATATTAACGCTTGGAGAATTGTGAAGCCTTACGTGCCTTCTTGAGACCTGGCTTCTTCCGTTCCTTCATACGAGCGTCACGAGTCAAAAGACCTGCACGCTTCAATGGACCACGGAAATCTGGATCTACATCGAGCAATGCCCGAGCGATCCCGTGACGAGTTGCGCCGGCTTGACCGGAGAACCCACCACCGCGAACAGTAACTAATGCATCATAGTTACCGAGAGTTTCCGTAACGTTGAATGGTTGTAAAACAACTTCACGAATACTTGCGAATGGAATGTAATCTTCGATTGCCTTGTTGTTCATAACAATCTTACCTGAGCCGGGTACTAAGCGTACACGTGCAGAGGAGTTTTTACGACGGCCAGTGCCGCGATATTGAACTTGTGCCAATTTGGTTTCCTCCTTAGATTAGGTTAGTAATGTCTAATACTTCTGGCTTTTGTGCTTCGTGCTTGTGGTCTTCACCAGCGTACACGTGAAGCTTCAATGCCATGTGGTGACCTAAGGAGTTCTTAGGGAGCATACCTTGAACAGAAGTTTCGATCAGTTTTTCTGGGTTTTGATCCCGGAAGTTACCAGCAGTCCGTGACTTCAAGCCACCAGCGAAACCAGTATGGTGGTAGTAAATCTTGTCGGTAGCCTTACGGCCAGTTAAAGCGACTTTTTCAGCGTTGATGACGATTACGTTATCACCAGTGTCCACGTTAGGGGTGAACGTTGGCTTGTTCTTACCACGTAATACAGAAGCAACGACTGAAGCAAGACGACCTAAGCTAACATCAGTTGCGTCAACAATGTACCATTTACGGTCAACATCGTTGGGTTTTGCCATATAAGTTGTACGCACGTTAAATTCCTCCATAAATCTGTGTTTGTCTGACACCAAGTAAACTTTCCGGGGCTTATCGTGGGGCAAACAATACCAACAACCATAATACAAAGTTTTCACCATAAAGTCAATGATTGTTTAGCCCCTTAGCCGAAATTTCACCGCTGATGTTGCGGTAATTTCGTTGGATGCGCCGGATCCTCTCCCTGATAGTAGACATGCTTCAAGTATAAACCCGCGGCTGGCACCGTTCTACGAGCCTGTCGACGGTCTTTAACTTCATAAAGTCGCAAAATATCATGAACCGGTCGGGTGCCGGCACCAATTTCAATCAGCACGCCAACCATAATTCGAACTTGATTATACATGAAGCCATTACCATAGAATTCGAAGACCAATTCATCATTGGCTTCATCAATATGGCACGTTGCCTCATAAATGGTCCGTACAAACGTCCGGGTCTGGGCTCCAGACGCCACAAAACTGGTAAAATCGTGTTCTCCGACCAAGTCGCCTAGGGCCTGGTTAATCTTACCCAAATCCACTGGAAACTTCCAGTGACCCGTATAGTTGCGTTTAAACGGATTCCGGAATTCACCTAGATCCATCCGATACAAATAGCGTTTTCCAGAGACATCATACCGCGCATGGAAGGTTTCCGCCACCTCTTCGACCTTTAAGACCTCCATATCCATCGGTAACATGCTGTTTAAGCCCTTGCGCATGTTCTCCGCGGGAATGATGAAGGGGAAGTCGAAATGGGCCACCTGAGCCAATGCGTGGACCCCTGCATCGGTCCGCCCAGAACCATAGATCACGATGGCCGGTGTCGGGTTCTTAGCCATCTTATTGACGACCTTAGTCAAGACGCTTTCAACCGTCCGTTTGTGCGGCTGCCGCTGAAAACCAGCGAAGTCAGTTCCATCATACATAAAAGTTACCTTGTAACGTTGCATGTTTCCTCCTACCAACGACGAGTAGCTAAAATGGCGGCAAACGCCACCACAAAAATAATCCACGTAATCGTATCTCGTCGTTGCCAAGTTAAAATACGATACTGACTGCGATGCTCACTGTCCTGATACCCACGGGCCTCCATGGCCGTCGACAAGTCTTCCGCCCGATTAAAGGCACTCATGAATAACGGCACCATCAAAGGAATGAGCGATTTGGCCTGCTTCAACAAGCCCCCCTCGCCAAAGTCCACGCCACGGGCACGCTGCGCATTCATGATCTTATTGGCCTCGTCCATCAGTGTGGGCACGAAGCGCAAGGCAATCGACAACATCATCGCTAACGTGTCGACCGGAACGCGAACCCACCGTAAAGGTTTCATTAATGAAGCTAGGCCAGTTGCAATGTCTAGTGGCTGTGTCGACAGCGTCAATAGCGTCGACATCATGATGATCAGCAGGAAGCGAATAAAAATATACCCGGAATTAACGAGGCCAAACTGCGTAATATTCACAAATGCCCAGTGAAAATACACGTGACCGCCAACGGGGCTGAACAGCAGCTGTAAGACCACGGTGAAGACGATCAACCAGATCAACGGGCGAATACCTTTCAAAAAGAAACCTAAACTAATCTTTGAAGCCAGGATTGAGCCCAAGGTAAACGCAATAATGATCAGATAGCTCACAGGATTGTTAGCCATGAAAACCAGCCCAATGTAACAGAAACTCAGCAATAATTTTGCTCGGGGATCCAAGCGATGGACCACCGAATTGAGTGGTAGATAGCGGCCAAAGATAAAGTTAGACATGTGCGCCCCCCTCTCGTGGCCACCGCGCGGCGAGTTGATCCGCCAGTTGGTCGGCCGTTAAGGGTAATGCGTCCCACGTCAAGCCTCGATCGGCCAGTCGCTGAGCAACCTGAGCTGCTTGGGGCATATCCAATTGGTTCTCCCGCAACCATTTCTCGCTGCTGAAGACCTCTGCTGGCGTACCAAACTTGACCAACCGACCGTCGCGCATCACAGCAACTTGCTCGGCGTATTGCACCACGTCTTCCATCTGATGGGTCACGAGGACAATCGCCAAGCCCTGTTCACGGTGAAGCCGCTCAAACAAGGTCATCATTTCCTGACGACCTTGGGGGTCTAACCCGGCCGTCGGTTCATCGAGGATTAAGATCTTGGGACGCATTGCCAGAACGCCGGCAATCGCAACCCGCCGCATCTGGCCACCAGAGAGCTCAAATGGTGACCGCTCGGCGTAACTACTATCTAGTCCGACCGTCTGCAGCATGGCATCGGCCAACTTGTTAGCGTCGGCCTCACCCATCCCAAAGTTTTTAGGGCCAAACGCGATATCTTGCCGCACGGTTTCCTCAAACAATTGATTCTCAGGAAATTGAAAAACCATGCCGACGTGTTGCCGCAACGGTTTCAGATCAGCGTTAGTGGTCTTGGGCGTAATCGTAAAATTATCCACGGTAATTTCACCAGCCGTGGGTTTAAGTAAGGCATTGAGCTGTTGGATCAGCGTAGATTTCCCACTCCCAGTGTGCCCAATGATGGCTAAATAGCCATGGTCGGGCACCGCAAAAGAAACATCACTGACCGCGGAGGTAGCCATGGGGGTTCCCGCTTGATACGTATAACTTACGTGTTCGAAAGAGATTGCCACAGCCATTCCTCCATTTCTGCGGCACTCTGATAGTCGGCTGGGGGGTCGATGCCCCGTTGCCGCAACGCCGCCTTTAATTTTTCCGTAAAGGGCAGGTCCAGACCGAGTTCAACGAGGCGCTCGCCCTGTGCAAAAATAGTAGCTGGAGCGGCCTCATCAACCAGTTGACCATCATCGATCACCAATACCCGGTCGGCAATGGCGGCCTCATCGATGTCATGTGTGATTGAGATAACGGTTAAATGCTGCGTCTGCCGCAACTCGCGGACCAGCGCCAACATCTCACGCCGCCCCTGAGGATCCAACATGCTGGTTGCTTCATCAAGAATCAACACATCTGGCGCAATGGCAACGATACCAGCCAACGCCACCCGCTGCTTCTGCCCCCCAGACAAAGAGCTCGGTTCGCGCTGAGCAAATTCACTCATCCCGACACGCGCAATGGCCGCCTTAACGCGTGGCAACATTTCCGTGCGAGGCATCTGCCGATTCTCCAGGCCAAAGGCAACATCGTCTTCAACGGTCGCCCCAACAAATTGATTATCAGGATTTTGGAAAATCATGCCAATCTTTTCACGGACTTGCCACACCGTCTCCGGGGTCAATTGGATTCCCCCCACCGTAATCTCACCAGTCGTGAACGGTAACAGGCCATCTAACGACTTGGCTAGCGTGGATTTCCCACTCCCGTTATGCCCAACAATTGCGAGCCACTCACCGGCATGGACGGTAAAACTAACGTCATTTAGTGCAGGTCGCGGATCATCCGCTTGGTAACGGTAGGTCAGATGTTTAACTTCAATTATATTTTCCATCTGCGCTATTGATTCTCCTTACGAAAAAAGTCACCGCTAATTATACCAAATATTCCGATGATACCGAAGAGTTGTGCCTAAGCTTTCAAAATTTTATTTGCCTTGGCCTGAGCTATATTGGCAACGCTGATTTCCATCTCTCAGTAAACCGTTTCCGGCGCCCAAATAAAAAAGTGTATAAAAAAATCACTAACAAACCAGCGGCGCTGAGGCGTTTGCCCCCATTCAAGCTAGACTCGGAAAGATTTCCCCATCATCGTAGCGCTCTATACCACATGGTTCTAGTGATTAATTTAAAACATATCGGTATCACGTTTATGGACGTGATCACTCCATGAATCGCAGTCTAGTAAAGACTAGTCAACGAATTCCAAGATAGCCATAGCGGCACCATCACCGCGACGAGGCATCGTCTTTAAGATACGCGTGTAACCACCGTTACGGTCGGCGTACTTAGGTGCTAATTCGCTGAATACCTTTTGCAATGCGCTGGTAACGACAACATCATCGCCGTCTTCCTTAACATCTGCAACCACGTTACGGATGAACGCAGCAGCTTGACGACGTGCGTGCAAGTCGCCTTGCTTACCTAAGGTAATCATTTGGTCAGCCGTTTTCCGAACTTCTTTAGCGCGTGCTTCAGTCGTTTCGATGCGGCCGTTTAAAATTAAACTGGTAGTCAAATCGCGTAATAAGGCACGACGTTGAGAACTAGTCCGTTGTAATTTACGGTAACTCATAACCAGAAACCCTCCTTTGAGTGTCTAAAATTAGTCTTCCTTCCGAAGTGACAAACCTAAGTCAGCTAACTTAGCCTTAACTTCTTCAAGGGACTTGCGACCCAAGTTACGAACCTTCATCATGTCTGCTTCAGTCTTGTTAGTCAATTCTTGGACCGTGTTGATACCAGCACGCTTCAAGCAGTTGTATGAACGAACGGATAAGTCAAGCTCTTCGATGGTCATCTCAAGCATCTTTTCCTTATGCGTTTCTTCTTTTTCAACCATGATTTCCGCATTCCTAGCTTCGTCGGTCAAGTCGACAAACATAGCCAGATGTTCGGTTAAGATCTTAGCAGCCAATGCAATGGCTTCGCTTGGATTAATTGAACCGTTTGTCCAAACATCCAGGGTCAATTTATCGTAGTCAGCCCGTTGGCCAACCCGTGCATTCTCTACTTGGTAGTTAACCCGTTCGATTGGGGTGTAAATGGAATCAACAGCTAAGACACCAATTGGCATTTCCGTGTTCTGAGCTTTGTGCTCGTCAGCAGAAACATAGCCACGGCCCTTATCCGCAGTCATCCGCATATGGAACGTTGCCCCATCGGCAACCGTAGCAATGTACAGATCTGGGTTTAAGACATCAACGTCGGCACCCGCAACAATATCACCGGCAGTGATTTGTGCTGGACCTTTAACGTTAATTTCCATGGTTTCCTCTTGATCGTCAGAACCGTTGAGCTTCAACGCAATCTTCTTAACATTTAAGATGATCTGCGTGACATCTTCAACCACACCTTCAACCGTCGAAAATTCATGTAAAACCCCGTCGATTTGAATGCTGGTAACAGCTGCACCAGGTAATGATGAAAGCAAGATCCGCCGTAATGAGTTGCCAAGCGTTGTCCCGTAACCACGTTCTAACGGTTCAACAACAAACTTACCGTAGTTGCTACTTTCGTCAATTTTATGAATGTTAGGCTTTTCAAATTCAATCATTCTTATCGTTTACCCCTTTCAAACCGCGTTGAGCTCCTATAAGTCAATCCCATCATGAAGGTTGCCCTCATTAATGAAACGCTCACGTTAAACCCGACGGCGCTTTGGAGGACGAGTCCCATTATGAGGCACTGGCGTAACATCGCGAATAGCGGTGACTTCGATACCAGCAGCTTGGATGGCCCGGATAGCAGCTTCACGTCCTGAACCAGGACCCTTAACAGCAACTTCAACGGACTTAATACCATGTTCTTGTGATGCTTTAGCAGCGGCTTCAGCAGCCATTTGAGCAGCAAATGGTGTTGATTTCCGACTACCCTTGAAACCTAAGGCACCAGCTGATGACCAGGCAATGGCGTTACCTTGAACATCAGTGATCATAACTAATGTGTTGTTAAACGTAGCATGAATGTGTGCAACACCGGCTTCAATATTCTTCTTGACCCGACGCTTGCGACTAGTTTTTCTAGTAGCCATAAAGTGTTAACCCTCCTTTACTTCTTCTTACCGGCAACGGAAACGGCTTTACCCTTCCGAGTGCGGGCGTTGTTCTTGGTGTGTTGGCCGCGAACAGGTAAACCGCGACGGTGACGCATACCACGGTAAGAACCGATTTCTTGCAAGTTCTTGATGTTCAGGCTAACTTCACGACGTAAGTCACCTTCGACCTTGTACTTGTCGACTTCGGCACGAACCTTGTCTTCTTGATCAGGTGTCAAATCGCGAACCCGAACGTCTTCTGCGACACCAGCATCCGCAACAATCTTGTGTGCGGTGTTGATACCAATACCAAAAATGTAAGTCAAACCATAAGCGATTTTCTTATCACGTGGTAAATCCACTCCAGCAATACGTGGCATTAAATGTGCACCTCCTATAAATTGAATTACTTACCCTGGCGTTGTTTATGCTTAGGGTTGGCTGAGCAAATAACCATTACTCGACCCTTACGCTTGATAACCTTGCAGTGTTCGCACATTGGCTTAACTGATGGTCTTACTTTCATGAATATCCCTCCTACATCTGTCCAGGCGGTTACTTGAAACGATAAGTAATCCGGCCTTTAGACAAGTCATACGGTGACATTTCAACAGTTACTCGGTCACCGGGCAGAATACGGATGTAATGCATCCGAATCTTACCGGAGACATGAGCGAGAATCTCATGACCGTTTTCTAATTCGACCCGAAACATTGCGTTAGGCAATGTTTCGGTAACTTTACCTTCGACTTCGATGACATCGCTTTTCGCCACGAAAGTACCTCCCTTATAATTGCGTGTAAAATACACGTAAAAGCAGCAGGAGCAAGGATGTTGCTCCCGCCTAGCACCTGTGAATTGCGACAGCGCGCCATTTACAGGCTAAACCTGAATAAGTCTACCATAATTCTTGCCACTTAGCAAGAACTTAGTAAATCTAGAGGTTCTTCAAGATCTTTTCAATGTCGACGTAGACATCATCGATAGCCCGGTCACCATCAACCGTAAAGAGCAGACCCTTCTTGGTGTAATAATCAACTAATGGCGTGTTAGCCTTAAGGTTAACTGCCAAGCGATTCTTCACCGTTTCAGGTTTGTCATCTTCCCGTTGGTAGAAATCATGGCCACCACAAACATCACAAGTGCCTTCAACCTTAGGGTTGTTGTACAGTTTATGATAAGTAGCGCCACAAGTCCGGCAGATGTACCGGCCAGAAAGGCGTTCTACCAAGACATCAGGTTCAACGTGAATATTGATCACGGCATTGATGGCCCGATCAAGTTCAGGACCAAAGCTATCTAAAGCTTCAGCTTGAACAATGGAACGGGGGAACCCATCCAACATGAATCCTGCCTTGGTATCGTCTTGAGCTAAGCGATCCCGAACGATGCCATTCGTGACTTCATCCGGTACCAATTCACCTTTGTCGATGAACTTCTTAGCTGCCAAGCCCATTTCGGTTTCGTTCTTCATCGCTTCACGGAAGATGTCTCCCGTAGAAATGTGCGGTAAGTGGAACTCATCGATAATCTTTTGAGCTTGGGTCCCTTTACCGGCACCCGGTAAGCCCATGAGGATTAAATTCATTGCTGTCATGTTCGTTCTCCTTATTTCAAAATTATTAGCCTGAAATACACAAGCAGGTGTGCCAATTAGATCAACACACCCGCTGGAAACTCATTAAGCTGGTTCTGGACCTTGAGGGCCATTTGACGACCCTTGAATAAAGCCGACGTATTCGCGCTTCATCATCAATCCGTCTACCTGACGCATGGTTTCGATAGCCACACCAACGACGATTAAGAGGCTGGTACCACCTAAACCAATTGACTCATCTAAGTCCCAAAGATTTTGGGCTAACAACGGAATTAAGGAAATGAATCCAAGGAAGAGTGACCCAACAGTGCTGAGTCGCATCAACAAACTGGAAACGTATGACTGCGTTTCGTGACCAGGCCAAACACCAGGAATGTAGCTCCCCTGCTTTTGCAGGTTCTCAGACAACTTTTCTGGGTTAACTTGAACGAACGCATAGAAGAACGTGAACACAATGATCAGAACGGTGTACAGAATGGCACCATCAAAGGTTTGCATGTTGAAAAGATTCGTCATGGTTTGGTACCAAGCATCTTGCGAATGCGTGTTTTGGAATGCCATCAAAATAGTTTGAGGCGTTGCAATAAACGAACTTGCGAAGATAACTGGGATAACCCCAGCCACGTTAACCTTTAATGGAAGGTAACTGGAATCTGGCGAACCAGAAACCCGACGCGTGTACTGCATTGGAACTCGCCGTTCGGCCTGTTGAACCCACGTCGTAAACGTGATGATCAACAATACCAAAACAACTAATCCTAATACGAAGAGCACGCTCTTCCACATGTCACCAGTTGCGATGTCAACGAAGTAATCTTTGTAGAGTTTGTAGACGGCAGTTGGGGTCCGAGCAATGATACCTGCGAAGATAATCATTGAAATCCCGTTACCTAACCCACGATCGGTAATCATATCACCCATCCAAGTGGTCAACATGGTCCCACCAGTCAGGATTAACCCGATTGAGAGGTATGTTGCGACACTAGGATTTTGCACCAATTTCATTGAGCTAAGCGCACTGAAACCGGCAGTGATCCCGATCGACTGAACGAAAGCCAAGGCAATCGCTAAGTAGCGAGTGGCTTGGTTTAACTTCCGCCGTCCAACGTCCCCTTGCTTACTCCATTCAACGAAGCGCGGAACGATGTCCATCTGTAGCAATTGAATAACGATTTGTGCAGTGATGTAAGGTGAAACCCCCATCGCGAAGATGGAATAGTTGGTTAACCCACCACCACTGAAGGTATCTAAAATACTAACTAACCCAGAAGACGCAACGCTTTGAAGTGCCTTCGCGTTAATGCCGGGGACAGTAATATAGGTACCCAACCGAAAGACAATCAAAACCAGAAGAGTAAAGAGAATCTTTTTACGAATATCTTTAATCTTAAAAGCGTTTTTTAAGCTTGTGAGCATTAAATCACCTCAGTCTTACCACCAGCAGCTTCGATAGCTTCGGCAGCTGACTTGGAGAACTTAGCGGCCTTGACCGTCAACTTCTTCGTTACTTCACCGTTACCTAAGATCTTAATACCGGCCTTTTCGTTCTTCACGATGCCAGCTTCAACCAAGGCAGCTGGAGTAACTTCAGCACCATCATCAAAGACGTTCAAAGCGGATAAGTTTACGACAGCAAATTCCTTACGGTTAATGTTGGTAAACCCACGCTTTGGAATACGACGGTACAGTGGCATTTGGCCACCTTCAAAACCCAAACGGGTCTTGCTACGAGCCTTTTGACCTTTTTGGCCACGACCAGCAGTCTTACCGTTACCAGATGAATCACCACGACCAACCCGGTTACGAACCTTCCGTGAGCCTTCAGCAGGTTTTAATTCGTTCAACTTCATGCTATTGCGCACCTCCTTATAAAATGAAATGAGTACTACTTAACTTCTTCAACTTTAATCAAATGTGCGATTTGGAAAAGCGCACCGCGAGTTGCTTCGTTGTCTGGTTGAACAACCGTGCTGTTCACACGGTTCAAACCAAGAGCAGCCACGATCTTCCGCTGTTTAGGGAGGCGGTGTGCAACACTATGAATTAAAGTAACTTTTAATTGAGCCATTTTAATACCCCTCCTTATTCAGCTAAGTGTTGAAGAGAGACACCACGGAGAGCGGCAACTTCTTCAGCACGCTTCAACTCAGCAAGGCCAGCAAAAGTGGCACGAACTGCGTTAACTGGCGTGTTAGAGCCAAGACGCTTTGAAGTAACATCAGCAACACCGGCTAATTCCATGACGGAACGAACGGCACCACCGGCAGTAACTCCAGAACCTTCAGCAGCAGGCTTGAGTAAGATCTTGCCCCCACCATAAAGACCGAGTGCTTCGTGAGGAATGGTAGTTCCCACGATTGGAACTTCGATCAAGTTCTTACGAGCGGCTTCAACAGCCTTACGGATAGCTTCTGGGACTTCTTGTGCTTTACCAGTACCAAAGCCAACGTGACCGTTCTTATCGCCGACAATTACAAGTGCTGAGAACCGAAGACGACGGCCACCTTTAACAACTTTGGTGATCCGGTTGATAGCAACAACGTTGTCTTCAAGTTCTAACTTGTCGGGATCAATAAATTTTGCCATGTGTGGTTATTCCTCCTTACTGTTAAAATTCCAGCCCGTTTTCACGAGCAGCTTCTGCCAATGCTTGAACACGGCCATGGTACAAGTACCCACCACGATCAAACACGACGTTGCCAATCTTCTTTTCGACAGCGCGCTTAGCAACTAAAACACCAACAGCCTTAGCTTGGTCAGTCTTGTTGTCGCCAGACACTTCGCTATCTAACGTTGAGGCACTAACAAGCGTGACACCCGCTACGTCATCAATGACTTGAGCGTAGATGTTTTTGTTAGAGCGGAAAACGTTTAAGCGTGGGCGTTCTGCAGTTCCAGAAATTTTGTTCCGGACACGCGTATGACGCTTTTGACGTGTCTTGTTCTTATCTGGTTTTGTAATCAAAATAGTCACCTCTTTGTAGAATTATCAGCAATTAAGCTGCGTTACTGTTACTTACCAGTCTTACCTTCACGAATCCGAACGTATTCGTTTTCGTAACGGATACCCTTACCCTTGTAAGGTTCTGGTGAACGAACGGCACGGATTTCGGCGGCAAAGTCACCGACTTCTTGCTTGCTGATACCAGAAATGTTGATGGTCGTGTTATCAGGAACCTTAACTTCCAAGGTTTCTGGAATTGCCATTTCAACAGGGTTGGAGTAACCAACGCTCAATACCAAAGTCTTACCCTTAGCTTGAACACGGTAACCAACACCGACCAGCTTCAAAGTCTTAGCGAAACCATTAACAACACCTTGAACCATGTTGTTTAAGTTAGCACGCTGAGTACCGTGAAGTGCACGGGTCTTGTTGTTGTTGTCTGGACGGTCAAAATCAACCGCACCGTCACTAATTTTCATGGTGATGATGTCAGAGAAAGTCCGGGTTAAAGAACCTTTAGGACCTTTGACAGTAACTTGATCACCATCGCGTTTTACGTCAACGCCGGCTGGGACATCGACAGTTTTATAACCAATACGACTCACTGTAAGGCACCTCCTATCTTCTTAAAAGTATTACCAAATGTAGGCGAGAACTTCGCCACCGATTTTCTTGGCACGCGCTTCTTTATCAGTAACGACCCCTTCTGAGGTTGAGATGATAGCGATACCTAAACCGTTTAATACCTTTGGTACATCGTCGGCCTTAACGTATGAACGTAAGCCGGGCTTGGAAATACGCTTCAAACCACTGATAACACGTTGGTTATCCTTACCGTACTTGAGGAATACGCGGATGATACCTTGTTTGTCATCATCGATGTATTCAACATTACGGATGAAACCTTCGCGCTTCAGGATTTCAGCGATGTCGCGTTTAATTTTAGATGCAGGTACTTCGAGTGATTCGTGACGCACCATGTTGGCGTTACGGATCCGCGTCAAGAAGTCTGCAATAGGATCAGTCATGGACATTAACGTTTACCCTCCCTTTGTTTAAAATTCGTTTTACCAACTAGCCTTCTTCATACCAGGAATTTGACCCTTGTGGGCAAGTTCGCGCAGGCAGATACGGCAAAGGTGGAACTTTTGATAAACAGAGTGTGGACGTCCACAACGTTCGCAACGAGTATATTCTTGTGTAGAGAACTTCGCAGGACGCTTGTTCTTAGCAATTTGTGATTTCTTAGCCAATTTGTGTGAACCTCCTTAATTAGTGTGAGAACGGCATACCGAATTGAGTCAGCAATTCGCGTGACTCTTCATCAGTGTTAGCCGTTGTAACGATAACAATGTCCAAACCACGAACACGGTTAACGTTATCAAAGTTGATTTCTGGGAAGATCAATTGTTCCTTGATCCCCAAAGTGTAGTTACCACGGCCATCAAAGGCACGAGAACTAACACCATGGAAGTCACGAACACGTGGCAATGACACGTTGATCAACTTATCCAGGAATTCGTACATCCGGTCCCCACGAAGGGTAACCTTTGCACCGATTGACATACCTTCACGAAGACGGAAGGTTGCGATTGACTTCTTGGCCTTAGTAACCAATGGCTTTTGACCAGAAATCAAACCAAGTTCTTCAACGGCTTCGTCGAGGTTCTTAGCGTTGGTAACAGCATCACCAACACCCATGTTCAAAACGATCTTTTCGATCTTCGGCGTTTGCATAACAGAGCTGTAGCTGAATTTTTCCACCAATGATGGGGTAATTTCATTAACGAACTTTTCTTTTAAACGAGCTGACATGAAATTATGTTCCTCCTTTCAGTGATTATTTGTCGATGGTTTCGCCGGACTTCTTAGAGAACCGGACTTTGTGACCATCTTCAACACGAACGCCAAGCCGGGTTGGTTCGTTGTTCGAAGGATCAATAAGCATAACGTTGGATGCGTGAATTGGTGCTTCAATATCAATAATTCCGCCTTGGGGATTAGTTTGAGAAGCTTTTTGGTGCTTCTTAATCATATTGACGCCTTTAACGATCACGCGGTTCTTAGCATTAAGGACTTTGGAAACAGTACCTTCCTTGCCTTTATCCTTGCCAGCGATCACGCGGACCTTGTCACCAGTTTTAATAAGCATTCCTGTGGGCACCTCCTTGTTTAACATGATTCTTGATTACAGTACTTCGGGTGCTAATGAGATAATCTTCATGAAGTCGTTGTCACGTAATTCACGTGCAACTGGTCCAAAGATCCGAGTCCCTTGTGGGCTCTTGTCGTCTTTAATCAGCACAGCAGCATTTTCATCAAAACCGATGTAAGAACCATCATTACGACGTACACGAGACTTCGTACGAACAACAACAGCCTTGACTACATCACCTTTTTTGACAACGCCACCTGGTGTTGCTTGTTTGACAGTAGCAACGATGACATCACCGATTCCGGCATAGCGACGTTTTGAGCCACCCAGAACCTTGATAGTCAGGATTTCCCGGGCGCCGGAATTGTCGGCGACCTTTAAGCGACTTTCTTGTTGGATCACAGCTAGTGTCCTCCCTTCAGATCTAGTTCAGAATACGATAAAAACGACACCTAAATGATTACTGCTTTTTCAACAATGTCGACTAAGCGGAACCGCTTGGTAGCAGATAATGGACGAGTTTCCATGATTTCAACAATATCGCCGGTTTGGGCTTCGTTATTTTCGTCATGTGCCTTGTACTTCTTGGAGTACTTGACACGCTTGCCATATCTTGCATCCGTCTTCGTCGTTTCTACAACGACAGTGATCGTCTTGTCCATTTTGTCAGACACGACACGACCACGGTAAACCTTGCGGTTATTACGTGCATCACTCATGTATTAGTGACCTCCTTCTTATCGTATTCTACTTGTTCAGTTCTTGTTGGCGAAGAGCGGTCTTAATCCGCGCAATGTTCTTGCGAACCTGCTTCAACCGTGCGGTGTTTTCCAATTGACCAGTAGCTAATTGGAAACGCAGGTTGAATAATTCGTCCTTGTAGCTCTTTTCTTTATCGAGCATTTCAGCAGTGGTTAATTCGTTGATTTCTTTAGTCTTCATTAGATTCGCCACCTACTTCCTCTCGAGATAAAACTTTAGTGCGAACGGGAAGCTTCATGGCTGCAAGACGTAATGCTTCGCGGGCAGTTTCTTCTGAAACGCCACCCACTTCAAACATAACCTTGCCACGCTTAACTGGGGCTACCCAGCCATCAGGCGTACCTTTACCATTACCCATCCGGACCCCAACACCTTTAGCAGTGTAGGATTTGTGAGGGAAAATCTTAATCCAAACTTTCCCACCACGCTTCATGTAACGTGTAATTGCAACACGGGCAGCTTCGATTTGACGGTTGGTAATCCACTTGGAATCCAACGCTTGCAAACCGTAGTCACCGAAAGCAACGCTCTTGCCACCCTTGGCTTCGCCACGTAGCTTACCACGGTGGACACGACGGAACTTTACTCGCTTAGGTACCAGCATGCTATTTCCCTCCTTGTCCGTTAGATTGTTTCTTTTCAGGCAGAATTTCGCCACGGTAGATCCAGGTCTTAACACCCAGAGAACCATAAGTGGTGTGAGCTTCTACCCAAGCGTAATCGATATCAGCACGTAACGTGTGCAGAGGAACCGTACCTTCAGCATAGCTTTCGACACGGGACATGTCAGCACCGTTTAAACGGCCTGATACTTGCGTCTTGATACCCTTGGCACCAGAACGCATGGTTCGTTGCATCGTTCCACGCATAGCGCGACGGAATGCAACACGGCCTTCCAATTGACGGGCGATGTTTTCGCCGACCAATTTGGCATCCAGATCTGGCTTCTTGATTTCCACGATGTTGATGTGGACACGTTTGCCAGTTAAGTCGTTCAATTCCTTACGGAGATTTTCGACTTCTGAACCACCCTTACCAATAACCATACCTGGCTTGGCAGTGTGAATTGAGATATTGACGCGGTTTGCAGCCCGTTCAATCTCAACAGTTGAAACAGATGCGTCAACAAGACGCTTTTCAATAAACTTACGGATTTGAAGGTCTTCCTTCAGGTAAGCAGCGAAATCCTTTTCAGCATACCACTTTGCTTCCCAGTCGCGAATGATACCGACCCGTAATCCAGTTGGATTTACTTTTTGACCCACGCGTTATCCCTCCTTTTTTTCAGATACAACAACCGTAATGTGACTCGTACGCTTGTTGATTGGTGAAGCAGAGCCCTTGGCACGAGGACGGAACCGCTTAAGGGTTGCGCCTTCGTTCACGTAGGCTTCGCTAACAACTAAATCTTGACGATCTAAGTCAAAATTATTTTCTGCATTAGCAATTGCTGAGTTCAAAACCTTTGCCACAACCGGTGATGCTCCACGCGGTGTGAACTTTAAAATAGCGATCGCTTCAGCGACGCTCTTGCCGCGGATAAGATCGATGACAAGGCGGACTTTGCGAGCAGCAATCCGAACCGTCTTAGCAGTCGCTTGCGCTGATGTAACTTGTTCAGCCATTAGTTAATCCTCCTTATCAACGAGTTGTTTTGTCGTCGCTACCATGACCACGGAATGTCCGGGTTGGTACGAATTCGCCAAGCTTGTGGCCAACCATATCTTCTTGAATGTAAACTGGGACATGCTTCCGTCCATCATATACAGCAATGGTTAAACCAATAAAGCTAGGGAAAATAGTAGACCGGCGGGACCAGGTCTTAATGACGGCCTTCTTGTCTTGATCCTTCTGCGCATCAACTTTCTTTAATAAGTGCGCATCGGCGAAAGGTCCTTTTTTCAAACTACGACCCATTATGAAACCTCCTCTACTTGTGGCGCATCGCTACACGCGATGATCACCAGGTCTCTCGACATCCGAATAATCGGATGATTACATCTTAGAACCTTTACGACGACGTACGATGAACTTGTTGCTCTTGTTCTTCTTAGAACGCGTCTTCTTACCAACAGTCTTCTTACCCCATGGAGAAAGAGGAGATGGTAAACCAACAGGTGCTTTACCTTCACCACCACCATGTGGGTGATCGTTAGGGTTCATAACTGAACCACGAACGTGAGGACGTTGACCAGCCCAACGAGTACGGCCGGCTTTACCAACGTTAACCAGTTCATGTTCTTCGTTACCTACGGCACCGATAGTTGCACGGTTAACCTTCAGAACCATCCGAACTTCACCAGATGATAAACGAACTAACACGTACTTGTCATCGTTAGCTTTACCTAACAATTGTGCTGAAGTCCCAGCAGAACGGACCAATTGGCCACCCTTACCTGGCTTCAATTCGATGTTGTGAATAACAGTACCGAATGGAATGTTAGCTAATGGCAAAGCGTTACCAGTCTTGATATCAGCTTCTGGACCAGATTGAACCTTGTCGCCAACCTTTAAGCCCTTAGGAGCAATGATGTATGACTTGATACCGTCAGCGTAAACTAATAAGGCAATGTTAGCAGTCCGGTTAGGATCGTATTCGATAGCCTTAACAGTTGCAGGAACATCATCCTTAATACGCTTAAAGTCGATGATCCGGTATTGACGCTTGTTACCACCGCCACGATGACGGACAGTCATCTTACCAGCGTTGTTACGGCCGGCAGTATGGCTTTGTGAATCAAGCAATGACTTTTCAGGAGTCGTCTTAGTGATGACGTCTTTGTAAACCAAGCTCGTCATGTTACGACGACCATTGCTTGTTGGTTTGTATTTCTTAATCGCCACGTTATTTCCCTCCTATATCTGAGATTTTATTCTTCGTTGAATAACTTGATTTCTTTTGAGTCGGCAGATAAGCTGACAATGGCCTTACGACGCTTCTTAGTGTAGCCTTCGTAACGTCCTTGACGCTTCTTCTTACCTTTCAAGTTCATGATGTTGACTTTAACAACTTTAACGTCAAAGATGTCTTCAATAGCATGCTTGACTTGGGTCTTAGTTGCTCGTACATCAACGTCGAACGTGTAACGCTTGTCATCCATAGTTGCCATTGAGGCTTCAGTAACAACTGGACGTAAAATAATGTCACGTGCTTCCATTATGCGAGCACCTCCTCTACTTGAGAAAGAGCTGGTTGCGTGATCACTAACTTATCAGCATCAGCAATGTCGAGGACATTCAAGCTCTTGGCAGGAATAACCTTAACGTTGGCTAAGTTGCGGGCTGCTAAAGCAGCAGTAACGTTGTCGTCTTCAAGAACAACTAACGTCTTAGTCGTGACATTCAAACCAGCAAGCACTGAAGCAAATTCTTTCGTCTTAGGAGCATCAAATGCTAACCCGTCAACTACGACGAAGCTATCATCGAGAACCTTTTGTGAAAGAACAGACTTCAATGCTAAACGGCCGACCTTCTTAGGAAGGTGGTAACTGTAAGAACGAGGGGTAGGGCCAAAGACCACACCACCGCCAACCCATTGTGGTGAACGGATTGAACCTTGACGTGCCCGACCAGTACCCTTTTGACGCCATGGCTTCTTCCCACCACCACGAACGGCACTCCGGTTTTTAACGGCGTGAGTTCCTTGGCGAAGAGATGCCCGTTGCATCAAAATTGTGTCGAATACGACGCTTTCGTTAGGTTCAACACCGAAGATATCGGCATTCAAAGTAACGTCGCCGTTTTGGCTACCATCTTGTTTGTATAATGCTACGCTTGTCATTTAATTATCCTCCCTTCCTAATTAGTTTTCAGAATGCTTTGGGCGTGGTGGGCGAACAGCACTCTTAACAGTAACGAGTGACTTGTTGGCACCAGGCACATTGCCCTTAATCAACAGAACGTTGTTATCAACGTCAGCCTTAACGATCACAAGGTTTTGGATAGTAACTTGCTTGTTACCCATCCGACCTGGAAGCTTCATGCCAGGGAATACCCGGTTAATGATAGCACCCAGAGAACCTGGACGACGGTGGTAACGAGAACCATGGGCCATAGGGCCACGGCTTTGACCATCTTTATGAATGTTACCTTGGTATCCATGACCTTTAGTGACACCAGTGACATCAACGATGTCTCCTGCTTGGAAGGTATCAACTTTAACTTCGTCTGCTACCTTGTAATCTCCCAGCTCAACATCTCTGAATTCACGAATGAAGCGCTTAGGAGTCGTGTTTGCTTTTGCTACATGACCTTGTTCGGGCTTGTTGCTGAGTACTTCACGCTTGTCTTGGTAACCAAGTTGAATGGCATCGTAACCGTCGTTTTCCATCGTCTTAACTTGCAACACTACGTTTGGGGTTGCTTCGACAACAGTAACGGGGATTAATTCGCCAGCATCAGTGAAGACTTGCGTCATCCCGACCTTTTTCCCTAAGATTCCTTTTGTGGTCATGAGTACACCTCCGATTATATTGTATTTATTTTGAAAAATTATAACTTGATTTCGATGTCAACACCGCTAGGCAAGTCGAGCTTCATTAATGAGTCAACTGTCTTTGGCGTTGGGTTAACGATATCAATCAAACGCTTGTGCGTCCGCATTTCGAATTGTTCACGTGAGTCCTTAAACTTATGTGGTGAACGTAATACGGTGTAGATCGTCCGTTCAGTTGGTAATGGAATTGGACCAGAGATAGTGGCACCAGTTCTCTTAGCTGTTTCAACGATCTTGTCCGCTGATTGGTCGAGGATACGATGTTCGTAAGCCTTCAACCGAATCCGAATTTTTTGTTTTGCCATTGTGTTCCCTCCTTCGTCTATTTTAAAAATAAGACTAACTCCGTGGAAATTCCCGCCACACCCTCATGGCAAAGCGGCCGGGTGTGTCGCAATCTCCCACATCATCGCTTAAGCTTTGAGCTCTCCCCCGGGGATATTAAAATACCCTCGGATTTACAGCACTTGACTATCATACTAAATAAAACGCCGTCTGACAAGGGTTTTCGTAGAATTAGTCAATCTTTTTTGTGAAATCGCTGACCAATTTGACACAGATCAATTCAACATAAATTTATTTGTGCCAAACCAGGCTTAAATTTACCAGCAACTTCTTCGAATAACTAGTTCAACCTGAACATGGCCTCATTACCCGCTATTGTGATAGCCACGGCCTCTCGCAACCATTTCGGCTACGTAATTAACGCAACTTCTTCCTATTAAATAGCACTCTTGCCAACAACCACCCGATTAGACAAGTGAGGACATCAGCAGCTGGTTGCGCCCAGATGATGCCGTGGTACCCCAGGAAATGTGCACCTAACACGATCATCAGGTAGAACACTACCCCCTGCCGCGCAATCGACATGATAAAGGCCCCACTGGCCTTCCCCGTACTCTGAAAGACCGTTGTATAGACGAGAACGGCTCCCACAAACGGCGTCGTCACCAGGAAGACCCGCAGCATATACGTTCCAGCACTGATAACTGCCTGATTATGTAGGAACAGACCAATGATCTGCGGCGCAAATATCATGAGAATCACCGCAAAGACCAGCGCATAGACAACTTCCACCATCAAATCGAAATGGAGAATCTTCTTAAAACGCTTCTGGTTATTCGCACCAAAGGTATACCCAATTAGCGGCTGCGCACCAAAGGCAAAGCCCACCATCACTAGCATGATAATCATATAGACCTTTAAGACGATCCCCATTGCAGCCACCCGGGTTGCCCCGTAGTCGACCAGGTAGCGATTCAAGACTGCCGTTCCAAATGCCTGCATCAGATTCGTGATTGAACCAGGAATCCCAATGAACAGAACCTGACGAATCAGCTGGATATCAATCCGACTAAGCTTGATATCAATCGAAATGACCCGGCAGTAACGCTTTGTTAGGTACACTAGGAGTCCAGCCGAGACCGTGTAGCCAATCACTGTGGCTAGCGCCGCACCGGCAGCGCCTAACCCCATTGGGAAAATCAGTAACGGATCCAAGATGATCGTAATCACGGTTCCCACCATAGTGCCGACCATCGACTGTGTGGCGAAGCCCTCCGTCCGAATCAGATTACCCGGAACAATCGAGACAATGATCGGCATCGCACCAATCGCCATGATCCGGTAGAACTGCTCAGCATAGGGATAAGTTGCCGTTGTGGCTCCCAGTGAATGTAAAATTGGCCGACTAAATCCCAAGAGAATGACCGTCGTCACCAGTCCGAGAACGACTGCCCCATACAGGCAAAAACTGCTGACCCGGCTCCCAGTGGCGTAGGCCTTTTCACCCAAAAGCCGTGAAATCAGCGAACTACCACCGAGACCAAAGATATCGCCAATCGCAATCAAGAAGGAAAACAACGGCGTACACAGCGCGACCCCGGCAACTAGATTCGTATTCTGCGTTTGGGAAACGAAGAAGGTATCAGCCAGATTATAAATCATGCTGGCTACCATACTCAACACAACGGGCAATGCGAGCTTAAAGTACGCTCGCGGAATCGGCGCCCGCTCAAATAACTCTTCCATAACTCACTCTCCTACTTAGCTTCAAACGCACGAGGATTATTATAACGCAAAGCACCACGTTCTGTCAGACCATGTTTTCTCGGCCTCTCTCCAGTTAAATCTGCTTGTCCCGCCACCCCCAGCGGTCACCATCAAAAATACTGGATAAAAAAAGCGCCTCACCATAACGGTGAGACGCTTTATTTTAGAGAATAACTAGACTCTAGTCTTCGACTGGAGTACCGCCATTCTTTTTGATAATATCAGCTTGAACACTCTTTGGCGTTGGTTCGTAGTGATCAAACGTCATGGTAAAGGTACCACGACCTTGTGATGCAGAACGTAACGTCGTAGCGTAACCGAACATTTCGGATAACGGTACGTAAGAGTGAATCATTTGTGCGTTCCCACGAGCTTCCATACCATCAACCTTACCACGACGAGCGGTAACTTGGCCCATGATATCACCCATGTATTCTTCAGGAACCAAGATATCAACCTTCATGATTGGTTCAAGAATAACGGGACCAGCACTTTGGACGGCCTTACGTAAAGCCAAGGAAGCGGCAACCTTGAAGGCTGCTTCACTAGAATCGACTTCGTGGTAACTACCATCGTATAACTTGGCCTTAACATCAACCAATGGGTAACCGGCTAAGACACCGTTTGCCATGGCTTCTTGCAGACCTTGGTCAACTGAAGGGATAAATTCACGAGGAACAACCCCACCAACGATAGCGTCTTCGAATTCGTAACCCTTACCACGTTCGTTAGGGGTGAATTCGATCCAAACGTCACCATATTGACCTTTACCACCAGATTGACGAACGAACTTACCTTGGACCTTAGTTGACTTCGTGAAGGCTTCACGGTAGGCAACTTGAGGGGCACCAATGTTAGCTTCAACCTTGAATTCACGCTTCATCCGGTCGATGATGATATCCAAGTGAAGTTCACCCATCCCAGCGATCAGAGTTTCACCAGTTTCAGGGTTAGTTTCAGCCTTGAAAGTTGGGTCTTCTTCAGAAAGCTTTTGTAAGGCGTTGTTCATCTTATCTTGGTCAGCCTTCGTCTTTGGTTCAACGGCAACCTGGATCACAGGATCTGGGAAGTTCATTGATTCCAAATGTAATGGGTGATCAGGGTCAGTCAAAGAGTCACCAGTAGTGGTGTTCTTCAAACCAATGGCCCCGGCAATATCACCGGAGAAGACTTCTGGAATTTCTTGACGGTGATTTGAATGCATTTGCAGCAAACGACCAACACGTTCACGCTTGTCCTTCGTAGCGTTAAGTACGTAAGAACCAGATTCCAGAGTACCGGAGTAAACCCGGATGTAAGTCAAACGACCAACGAATGGGTCGGTAGCAACCTTGAATGCCAAGGCAGCAAATGGATCGTCATCGTTAGCACGTAAAGTAACGGCTTCGTCAGTGTCAGGAACAGTGGCGTTGTATGGCTTAACATCCAATGGAGATGGTAAGTAGTCCACAACGGCATCCATCAACATCTGAACACCCTTATCTTTGAAGGCAGAACCAGCAAAGACAGGGAACATGTCCAAACGTAAAGTGGCACGACGGATAGCAGCCTTTAATTCCTCTTTGGTGATTTCTTCACCTTCGAGGTACTTTTCCATGATTTCATCATCAACGTCAGCGACGCTTTCGATGATGCCTTCATGACGCTTCTTTGCTTCTTCAAGCATGTCGGCAGGAATTTCAACAGTGTCCCATGAGGAACCCAATTCATCCTTGTCGTAAACGTAGGCTTTCATTTCGATTAAGTCAACAACCCCACTGAATTCATCTTCAGCACCGATAGCCATTTGCAAAGCAACGGCATTGGCTTGAAGACGTTCGTGGATAGAGTTTACTGAGAAGTCGAAGTCGGCACCCAGCTTATCCATCTTGTTAACGAAAACGATACGAGGAACATCGAAGTCTGAGGCTTGACGCCAAACAGTTTCAGTTTGAGGTTCAACCCCGGCTTGACCATCTAAGACGGTAACGGCACCATCAAGCACACGCAGGGAACGTTCAACTTCAACAGTGAAGTCCACGTGTCCTGGCGTATCGATGATGTTGATCCGGTGTTCTTTCCATTCCGCAGTAGTAGCGGCGGAAGTAATCGTAATACCCCGTTCTTGTTCTTGTTCCATCCAGTCCATTTGTGAAGCCCCATCATGGGTTTCACCAATCTTGTGGATCTTACCAGTATAATACAGGATACGCTCAGTAGTCGTCGTCTTACCGGCATCAATATGAGCCATGATACCAATGTTACGAGTCTTCTCAAGCGGAAATTCACGAGTATTAGCCATGATTAATGTGTAACTCCTCTCAATTTGATCATAGGTTGATTGTGCCAAAAGGTGGCTACTATCATCACACTGATTAAGTAGCCACCTCTCGATTAAGGGAAAATCCCTTAAGCTAGAGACGAAGGTGTTATGCAACACTCCGCTCTAACATTTTATCACACTGCTGGCAATGCAGCGCAATAGCTGCTTTTTACCAACGGTAGTGTGCGAAGGCACGGTTGGCATCAGCCATACGGTGCGTATCTTCACGCTTCTTAACAGCTGCACCCGTGTTGTTAGCAGCGTCCATGATTTCACGCGCTAAGCGTTCAACCATGGTGTGTTCGCCACGTAAACGGGAGTATTGAACCATCCAACGCAGACCTAAAGTGGTCCGACGATCTGGACGAACTTCGATTGGAACTTGGTAGTTTGACCCACCAACACGCCGAGCCTTAACTTCCAAGACTGGCATTACGTTCTTCATTGCTTCTTCGAAGACTTCAACTGGATCGTTACCAGTTTCGTTCTTAATGATGTCGAAGGCACCATAAATGATTTTAGTAGAAGTACCACGTTTCCCATCCATCATCGTGTGGTTAATCAAACGAGTAACCAACTTTGAGTTGTAAATTGGATCAGGAAGGACTTCACGCTTTTGTACGTTTCCTTTTCTAGGCATTGTTAATATCCTCCTCGAATGTTGTTTCAGACTGCTTGACGGCAACCGTGCAAGTCAGTCCAATCAGTCATCTTAGTCCTTAGGCTTCTTAGTACCGTACTTGGACCGACTTTGACGACGGTCAGTAACACCGGCAGTATCGAGCGCACCACGGATGATGTGGTAACGAACCCCAGGTAAATCCTTTACCCGGCCACCACGGATCAAAACAACACTATGTTCTTGAAGGTTATGACCGATACCAGGAATGTAAGCAGTCACTTCAATTAAGTTTGATAACCGTACACGTGCATATTTCCGCAAAGCTGAGTTAGGCTTCTTTGGTGTCATGGTACCGACACGAGTAGCAACCCCACGCTTTTGTGGAGCTGGATTCTTAACTTGAGCTTTTTTGAAACTGTTATACCCGAAGTTTAAAGCTGGGGCATCTGATTTAGAACTTTTAGATTTACGACCTTTACGCACCAATTGGTTAATAGTAGGCATCTAAATAGTCCTCCTTTCCTATTCTTGAGTTTAGTCCACACATCCAGGTGGTTCATTTTCCTTTAAAGAAAAAAGCCACTCGGACGCGGGTTCAATTGAAGTGTCTCTCCCGCCGTCAGTCAGCATGTCTGGTAATGATTACCCGAGACCTGTCTGCGAAAAGCACCTTTAATAGAATACCACGCCAGAAAACTCATGTCAATGAAGGTTTTTGGCTTTCCCCACAAATATTTCGCCTTCTTTTACGTAGTTAAGAGTATAGGGGTGAAAAAATTGGTGATAATTATTCTATTTATATATGGCAGTTGTCTAGGATCTCTACTGGTCGCCATGGCTAGTCGCTACGTCACTGGTGACTCCTACCTGTTCCCTGCCTCCCACTGCGACACTTGCCAGACGCCCCTCGCTTATTGGCAACTAGTCCCAGTCTTGAGCTACGCTTTACTGCGGGGAAAATGTCAGATCTGTGGGGTAACGATTCCAGCGGTTACTATCATCGTGGAAGTCGCTACTGGCCTATTAGCCACCACCGTGACCGACTGGGCCAGCCTTCTAATGGTCCTGTGGCTCGGACTCTGGGGATTCGCCGCCCTGTGCGATTGGCAAACACAAACCTTTCCCGGCTGGGTGAGCTGGCTGGCAACTGCGCTCTCACTTTGGCACCACTCTCCCATTGTCTGGCTACTCGTCTGTACCTGCTTACTAAGCATTCACCTACTCTGGCCACGGTGGCACCATCCCGCCATTGGTGACGGCGACCTAGAAATGATGGTCAGCTATGGCTTACTCTGGGGTATGACTGCAACTGCACATTGGCTGATGGTCGCTTGTTTGCTGGGACTTTGGCGAGCACGTGCCGGTGGCAGAATCGCTTTTCTTCCTGACTTGGTGATTAGCGCGGTTGGGTGGTGGCTGGTGGCGTGAAGGAAGATGCTTATGAGGTCGATGAACCATCAGTCACATGTAGTATTGTCATCGGTCACGATGCTTCTGTCCAAGTAATTTCAATCCCCGTTGGAGGGCCCAAAGTAGATAGTATATTCCACTTTTGGTATACTGCCGGTAAAGCCGCTGGTTGGCCGAGTCAAGAAGCCAAGTTACGTGCCACCGATTACGTTTACGCCAAAGGAGCCGTACACTATAAAAAATACTGAAGATGACCAAAAACTCGTCCTAGTTATTGATGAGCCGGAGACACGTGCCTTAACAACGGTTGAAAAAGAACAAATGGCCCGAAGAGATCAGGACCCTGCCTTTCAAAAATGGCTAGCTGCTAAGGAACGCGAAGCAGATTCTCTATTTAATTTACCCATTACGAAAGCGTAATATTGTCTCAGAATTTTCAGCTTCATTAAGAAACCAGTAGTTATCCTTTGTTGGATGACTACTGGTTTTTAAGACGTATTTTAATAGCAGACTGATGTTGCTGGTTTCTTGTTCAGAGCGTTTACTTGCTCTCGCCATACTATCCTGGTCCTGGCAACCTCCAAAACGTGTTCCCTCGGGCAGTCCCCTCCGCTTAACCCCAATAAGCACCGGCTCGGCTCCGCCGAACTGGCACTTATTGACGTTAATGCTCAAGGACTAACCGCCCTCACTCACACTCTGGTCGAAACGCGTTCCGCTAGCCAGATTCTTCCGCTTAACAAAAATAAGGCTCCTAGCCGGCAGTTGCCGACTAGGAGCCTTATTCTCGTTAATGCTCAGAATCTAAACAGGCTAGCTACACGCTCTTACGCCTGTGAATCCTCTTGCATTTGCTTTTCCAAATCGCTGATTGAGTAGACGCCTTCGGTTGACGAACCGCCAACTTCCTTGGGCTTGATCTGACGGTAATCTGGCATCCCAGTCCCGGCAGGAATAATCTTCCCAATAATAACGTTTTCCTTCAAACCAACCAATGGATCGTTCTTGCCACGAATAGCAGCGTCGGTCAAGACACGCGTCGTTTCCTGGAAGGATGCGGCTGACAAGAAACTGTTCGTTTCCAAGGCAGCCTTGGTGATCCCCAAGATAACTGGACGAGCCGTAGCGGCGATACCACCAGAAATTAACGTCTGGTAGTTGGCGCGACGGAAGTCTTGAATATCCATCAAAGTACCAGGCAAGACATCGGTATCACCCGGATCCATGATCCGAACTTTACGTAACATCTGCCGAACCATGATTTCAACGTGCTTATCACTGATAGCAACACCTTGCATCCGGTAAACACGTTGAACTTCACCTAAGATGTAAGTTTCAGTAGACAAGACATCGCGAACCCGCAGCATTTCCTTAGGATCAACAGACCCATAATTCAATGCTGACCCACGGTGAATGAAGTCGCCTTCGCTGACCCGCATACGAGCAGTGATTGGTAACGTGTAACTCCGCGTATCGGCTTCACCCTTAATGGTGATTTCCTTGGTCCGCTCTGCTGGGTTTTCTTCGATTGATTCAACCGTCCCAGTAACTTCAGTAATTTCAGCTTTACCTTTAGGGTTCCGAGATTCAAATAATTCTTGAACACGAGGAAGCCCTTGGGTGATATCTTCGTTCCCGGCAACACCACCGGTATGGAAGTTACGCATGGTCAGCTGAGTACCTGGTTCACCGATAGATTGCGCGGCAACAGTACCAACAGCTTCACCAACTTCAACTTCGTCACCAGTAGCCATGTTACGGCCATAACAATGTTCACAAACACCATGTTCAGTGTTGCAAGTAAAGGCGGAACGAATGGTAACTTCTTCAACACCAGCATCAACAATCTTTTGTGCTGTGTCTTCGACGATCATTTGGTTCTTAGGAACAATAACGTCCCCAGTCTTTGGATCGTAGACGGTCTTTTGGGTGTAACGCCCTAAAATCCGGTCGTACAATGGTTCGATCATTTCGTTACCATCAGTGATAGCACGAATCTTCAAACCACGGTCAGTCCCACAATCCTTTTCCCGAATGATAACGTCTTGCGCAACATCGACCAGCCGCCGAGTCAGGTAACCTGAGTTGGCAGTCTTGAGGGCCGTATCGGTCATCCCTTTACGAGCCCCATGGGTCGAAATGAACATTTCCATAACCGTTAGGCCTTCACGGAAGTTAGACGTGATAGGCAGTTCCATGATGTCACCACTAGGAGCGGCCATCAAACCACGCATACCAGCCAACTGCGTAAAGTTAGAAATGTTACCACGAGCACCAGAATCACTCATCATAAAGATAGGGTTCTGTTGGTCGAAACTGTGGATCAGAGCGTTTTGAATGTCATCCTTGGCATCGTTCCAGATCCCAATGACCCGTTCGTAACGTTCGTGGTCGGTAATCAACCCACGACGGAATTGCTTCGTTACCGTAGAAACCTGTTTGTGGGCTGCATCGATAATTTCTGGCTTTTCCTTCAAGTCGGTAACGTCGACCATCCCAACCGTTAACCCAGACTTCGTAGATTCGTCGTAACCCAAATCTTTGATCCGGTCCAACAACTTAGAGGTTTCAGTAACCTTGTATTGTTGGTAAACGGCAGCGATAATGTCGGACAAGAAGCCCTTCTTGAATGGGCCAACTAATTCAGCATTTTGCAGGTAATCGTGAATGTCTTCGCCCGGTGCCAAGAAGTACTTGTCAGGGACGTAGCCGTTCAGGTTCGTGCTGGTTGGTTCGTTCAAGTATGGGAATGACTTAGGCAGGATGTTGTTAAAGATCAACTTCCCAACGGTCGTTACCATAATCTTACCGCGCTGTTCATCGGTAAATGGCTTATCAGTCATGCCAGAGACTTGAACCCCGACGCGACTGTGCCAGTGAACCAAACCGTTACGGTAAGCCAAGACGGCTTCGTTGAGGTCGGTAAAGATCATACCTTCCCCTTCACGGTTATCTTCTTCCATGGTCAGGTAGTAGTTCCCGATAACCATATCTTGAGAAGGCGCAACAACTGGCTTACCACTGGCAGGTGCCAGGATATGGTGAGCAGCTAACATCAGCAAACGTGCTTCAGCTTGTGCTTCGTCAGATAATGGCACGTGAATGGCCATTTGGTCCCCATCGAAATCGGCGTTGTAAGCTTCACAAGCCAATGGGTGAAGACGCATAGCTTTACCACTAACTAAGACTGGTTCGAACGCTTGAATCCCCAAACGGTGAAGCGTAGGTGCCCGGTTCAACAGAACAGGGTGTTCCTTGATAACATCTTCAAGAACATTGAAGACATCGTCATCTTCACGGTCGATCTGGCGCTTGGCATTCTTAATGTTAGAAGCCAATCCACGCGCAACCAATTCCTTCATGATAAATGGCCGGAATAATTCCAAAGCCATTGGAACTGGCAGACCCATTTGGTTGAACTTGAGGGAAGGACCAACGTCAATAACGGAACGACCAGAGTAGTCAACCCGCTTCCCTAACAAGTTCTGACGGAAACGTCCTTGCTTCCCTTTCAACATGTGTGAAAGAGACTTCAGTGGACGGTTACCAGGACCAGCAACTGGACGGCCACGACGACCGTTATCGATCAAAGCATCAACGGCTTCTTGGAGCATCCGCTTTTCGTTTTGAACGATGATTCCAGGTGCATTTAAGTCCAGCAAACGCTTCAACCGGCTGTTCCGGTTGATAACCCGCCGGTACAAGTCGTTCAGGTCGGACGTTGCGAAACGGCCACCTTCGAGTTGTACCATTGGACGAAGATCAGGTGGGATTACCGGAATGGCATCCATTACCATCCATTCAGGACGGTTACCTGACGTCACGAAGGCTTCCAAGATGTCCAAACGACGAACGGCACGCGTCCGCTTTTGACCAGTGGCTTCCTTCAATTCTTCTTTTAATTCTTTAACTTCTTTATCCAGGTCTACGGCCATCAATAACTTCTTGATGGCTTCGGCACCCATTTCAGCCTTGAAGGCCTTGCTACCGTATTCTACGAGCTTGTCACGGTAATCCCGTTCGGAAAGGAGTTGCTTCTTTTCCAATGGGGTGTTACCTGGATCCAAGACAACGTAGGATGCAAAGTAGATGATTTCTTCCAGGGCACGAGGACTCATGTCGAGGACCAAGCCCATCCGACTTGGGATCCCCTTGAAGTACCAGATGTGGGTTACAGGAGCAGCCAATTCGATATGGCCCATCCGTTCACGACGAACCTTAGAACGGGTAACTTCAACACCACAACGGTCACAAACGACACCCTTGTAACGGATCCGCTTGTATTTCCCACAGGCACATTCCCAGTCCTTAGTAGGACCGAAAATCCGCTCGTCGAACAGCCCATCTTTTTCAGGCTTTAACGTCCGGTAGTTGATGGTTTCAGGCTTCTTAACTTCCCCGTAAGACCAGCTACGGATCTTATCAGGTGAAGCCAGCCCGATCTGCATGCTTTCGAACTTATTGACATCGACCAAAGAAGCGACCTCCCTTATTAATTAGTCTTGTGTGTTCGGTTGACTTTCATTTTTCGTAGTTTCTGGTGTGGTCTTGGCACTGTCGGCCTGAGCTTGCGCTTTGCGTTGCTCTTCTTGCTGTTGCGCGTACTTGCTCAAAGCATCAACGTTCACAACATCATCGTCATCGTCGTCCATATCGCGGAGTTCGATTTCTTCGTTGTTCCCGTTTAAGACCTTCATGTCCAACCCTAAGGATTGTAATTCCTTGACCAGAACACGGAATGATTCAGGGACACCAGGCTTTGGAATTGGATCGCCCTTAACGATGGCTTCGTAGGTCTTAACTCGACCAACCACGTCATCAGACTTGTACGTCAAGATTTCTTGCAACGTATAAGCGGCACCGTAAGCTTCCAAGGCCCAAACTTCCATTTCACCAAACCGCTGGCCACCAAATTGTGCTTTCCCACCAAGGGGTTGTTGGGTAACTAATGAGTAAGGTCCAATGGAACGGGCGTGCATCTTGTCGTCGACCATGTGGGCCAACTTCAGGTAGTTCATGACACCAACGGCAACCCGCTTATCGAACGGTTCACCAGTCCGACCATCGTATAAGACGGTCTTGGCATCAGCAGCCATCCCAGCTTCCTTCAAAGCGTCCGCAATATCAGTATCTTGGGCACCATCGAAGACTGGCGTAGCCACGTGAATCCCTAACTTACGAGCAGCCATCCCTAAATGCAATTCGAGCACTTGCCCGATGTTCATCCGGGAAGGCACACCCATTGGACTCAGCATGATGTCGATTGGCGTACCATCTGGCATGTATGGCATATCTTCTTGAGGGATAACAACGGAAACCGTCCCCTTGTTACCATGACGACCAGACATCTTGTCACCAACTTGGATCTTACGCTTTTGTGCGATGTAGACCCGAACCATCATGTTGACACCAGGTGATAATTCATCCCCGTTTTCACGAGTGAAGATCTTAACATCCTGGATGATCCCGCCACCACCATGTGGAACCTTCAGAGAAGTATCCCGTACTTCACGGGCCTTTTCACCAAAGATAGCATGGAGTAAACGTTCTTCGGCTGATAATTCAGTCACACCCTTAGGCGTTACCTTACCAACTAAGATGTCACCATCTTGAACTTCGGCACCGACACGGATAATCCCGTCTTCGTCCAAGTTCTTCAAGGCATCTTCACCGACGTTAGGAATTTCACGCGTCATTTCTTCAGGTCCAAGCTTCGTGTCACGTGCTTCTGATTCGTATTCTTCAATATGAATCGACGTGTAAACGTCATCGCGAACCAACCGTTCGTTGATCCCGATGGCATCTTCGAAGTTGTACCCTTGCCAAGTCATGAAGGCAACCAATGGGTTTTGCCCTAAAGCAAGTTCCCCATTTTCCATGGAAGGACCATCAGCCAAGATTTCGTCGTTGTCGACGTGATCGCCAACCTTAACGATTGGACGTTGGTTGTAGTTCTTACCACCGTTTGACCGGCGGAACTTCATGAGCTTGTAAGTGTCAAGCGCATCGTCGGCACGACGAACACGGATTTCACGTGCATCGACGTATTCAACAGTTCCTTCGTGTTGGCTAATTAAAGCAACCCCGGAGTCATGCGCAGCTTTATATTCAATACCAGTCCCAACCAATGGTGCGTGAGGGTCAAGCAATGGCACAGCTTGCCGTTGCATGTTGGCACCCATCAAGGCACGGTTGGAGTCATCGTTTTCCAAGAAAGGAATACATGCAGTGGCCACGGCAACAACTTGCTTAGGCGAAACGTCCATGTAGTCAATCTTGTCAGCACTGGTTTCGATGTTGTTATCTTCGTCACGGGCCATGATGGTATCCGTAGCAAATGAACCGTCATCGTTTAAAGGCGTGTTGGCTTGGGCAACGACGTAGTTATCTTCTTCATCAGCAGTCAGGTAATCGATCTTGTCGGTAACCATGTGCGTGTCCCATGACACACGACGGTATGGCGTTTCGATGAACCCATACTTGTTAACCCGTGCGTAACTGGACAGACTGTTGATCAACCCAATGTTAGGCCCTTCAGGCGTTTCAATTGGGCACATCCGACCATAGTGGGTGTAGTGCACATCCCGGACTTCATATCCGGCACGGTCACGCGTCAAACCACCAGGTCCAAGGGCAGACAGACGACGCTTATGGGTTAATTCACCCAATGGGTTGGTCTGGTCCATGAATTGTGACAATTGAGATGACCCGAAGAATTCCTTAATGGAAGCAACCACTGGCCGAATGTTGATCAATTGTTGTGGCGTTACGGTTGCGGCGTCTTGAATAGACATCCGTTCACGAACGACCCGTTCCATCCGGGATAACCCGATCCGGAATTGGTTTTGCAACAATTCACCAACGGAACGAATCCGCCGGTTACCCAAGTGGTCAATATCATCAGTGTTCCCAATTCCAATTTGCAGATCGAAGAAGTAGTTCATGGAAGCGATGATGTCGGCTGGGCGAATGTGCTTCAGCTTGATATCAATGTTCCCATTCCCAATAACGGGAACTTCTTGCTCTGGGTCATCTGGTGATTGCACCTTGATAATTTGTAACTTCAGAGGTTCCGTAACGACCGCTTCGTCTGAAGGTTGGAAGGTAACCATCTTGAAATCATCTTGATCCAAGAATGGTGCCAACGTCTTCATAACGTCCTTGTCAACGACCGTTCCCTTTTGCGCGATAACTTCACCAGTATCTGGGTCAGCTAACGTTTCAGCTAAGGTCAAGCCGAGCAAACGGGTCTTGAGGCTGAGCTTCTTGTTGGTCTTGTAACGACCAACGGGAGCCATGTCGTAACGCTTAGGGTCAAAGAACCGTGCAGTCAGCAAGCTCCGTGAAGAGTCAGCCGTCTTAGGTTCACCTGGACGTAGGCGTTCGTAGATATCCTTCAAGGATTCTTCAACACGGGAGTCATCGGTATTCTTGTGAATATCCTTTTCCAACGTGTTGGACAAGCTGTCGTTGTCACCCAAGATATCTAAGATTTCATCATCAGAACCGAAACCTAATGCCCGAACCAATTCGGTCATTGGAATCTTCCGTGTCCGGTCGATCCGAACGTAAGAAATGTTCTTAGCGTCAGTTTCGAATTCGAGCCAAGCACCACGGTTAGGAATAACCGTTGCGCCAAACACAGTCCGACCGTTCTTATCAGTATCTTCATTGAAGTAAACGCCTGGTGAGCGGACTAATTGAGAAACAATAACCCGTTCTGCCCCGTTAATAATGAAGGTCCCTTGGGCCGTCATTAATGGGAAGTCACCGAAGAAGACGTCTTGCGATTTAATTTCGCCCGTTTCATGGTTGGTTAAGCGTAAGGTCACGTGCAGTGGTGCTGAGAAATTGGCATCGTGTTCCCGTGCTTCATCGACCGTATATTTGGGTTCCAGTAATTGATAATCAACAAACTCTAACGAAAGGTTTCCTTGAAAATCTTCGATTGGCATGATGTCGTCGAACATATCCCGTAAACCTTCATCGAGGAACCAGTTGTAAGAATTAGTCTGAATCTCGATTAAGTTAGGGAGATCAAGGACTTCCTTGATCCGCGAATAGCTACGGCGAGTACGGTGTTTCCCGTATTTCACTAAGTGTCCTGCCAAGTTGTTCACCTCTCCTATTTATTCTGTAAATTGGTCAAAGCCCGTAATGTTACATTTTGATTACAATTGCGTAATCAGCCGGATTTTTGGCAAAAAAAATCCAAAAACAAACCCACAGTTTGCTTTTGGCTTCTTATAATGGACGCTACCGGACAATATATCGGTGCATCCAATTTCAATTCACAGTTGCATACAAATGATATAGTACTAGCTTTCAGGGTAAATGTCAATAGAGAAGCTCTACTTCTTAACGGCAACCCCAAATAAAATCAACCGTACCAGCGCCAGTGTCTGGTCGTGTTGTGAGGCATCCTTAGGCCCCACGTGATGGAACGTGTTGAACAGTGGGCTCAGACTCGTCAAGTAGAAGGAAGCGGCGTCTTGTGCCTTAACGCCATCCTGCAGGCTAACCACACCGGTCTCAAAGAAACTGGTCAGTGGCATCAGGTAGTCCTGCATGAAGACCATCCCCAGCTGCCGCTTATTCTCCGGTTTGAGGAACTTGAAGCTCCCATGAATCACGGTAAAGACATCTCGTGGATGTGCTTTGGTAAGCACCTCGGTGACTGCCGTCAGGGCCTCTACTGGGTCCGCGTCGGCCGGTATCTGTGACACCACATCGGTGATACCAGTCTTGATCTCACCACCAACGGTCTTGATGACCTCAAGGAAGATGACCTCCTTATCGCTAAAATGGTGATACAGAGCAGGCTGGGTAATTCCCACTTGTTTGGCAATGTCGCGGGTCGACGTCGCTTGGTAACCCTGAGCCAGAAACTGTTCCCGCGCTGCAGCTAAGATAGCGGCGTGGGTGTGGGTCAATTGTTCTTCTCTCTTCATGAGCAGGCCGGCTTCCTTTCTGAATGTGATTTATTTTTTCATATTATATATTGAAGACGGAAAGTGCCGTCTACGGCTAGGCTGATCTTCATTGACAGTCATACTGATTCAAAACCAGTACACATCTCAACATCTTCAATTACTGATTAACCACGCTCCCATGACAATCAGATACTATGCACTACTTTATAACTGCTGACCTAAAAAACGTTTCCGATCAGCCGGTGAAATTGTGACCAATCAACCTTCCTAATATACCATATTATCCATTTAAGTGTACCACATTCATTTATCACCAGCTAGGTCAACGCCTGTGATTTATCGCTCATCAATAGGCTGTCCCCAGCCCACTTCGCCACGACGCTACCTCTGGTCATCGCGCAGAAAAATAGTGGCATCTCCCCCACCTGGAGGAAACACCACTATCGTTAAGACATTTTAAATTTAGTGACTGGCCACTGCGGTTGGCTTAGCCTTGTTTGGTGCCTTCACGTTAACCGTGATTTCACCACGCGTCGCCCCGACTGTGACTTGATCATTCGCCTTGACTTCACCGTTCAGCAAAGCTTCACTCAGCTTATCTTCGACCTGTGTCTGCAGTGCCCGGCGAATTGGCCGTGCCCCGTACTCAGGATCAAAGCCCGCCTTCGCAACCACGTCAATGGCAGCTGGGGTAATCTTCAGCTTAATGTTCTGCTCAGCAACCCGGTCAACGATGTGCTTGGCCATCAACTTCACGATTTCGTGGAGCTCGTCCTTCTTCAAGGAGTGGAAGATGACCGTTTCATCGATCCGGTTCAGGAATTCTGGCCGGAATGACTGCTTCAACGTTTCCCGAATCGTCTGCGACATTGCTCGGTAACTATTAGCCAAGTCTTCGGCACCAAACCCAACGGTCTTTTCATCCCGCAGCTTCGTTGCCCCTAAGTTAGACGTCATAATTAGGATGGTATTCCGGAAGTTGACCTTACGTCCCTTAGAATCAGTCAAGTACCCGTCATCTAAGACTTGTAAGAGAATGTTGAAGACATCCGGGTGAGCCTTTTCAACTTCATCGAAGAGGACCACGGAGTACGGCTTCTGCCGAACCTTTTCCGTTAACTGGCCACCCTCGTCGTAGCCCACGTAACCTGGAGCCGAACCGATCAAACGACTGGTCGAGTACTTTTCCATGTATTCGCTCATGTCAACACGAATCATGTTGTCTTCGGAACCAAACATGGCTTCGGCTAACGCCTTGGCTAATTCGGTCTTCCCAACCCCGGTCGGTCCTAAGAACATGAATGACCCGATTGGCCGGTTAGGATCTTTCAACCCTGACCGTGCCCGCCGAATGGCCCGTGAAACGGCCGAAACGGCCTCTTCCTGGCCAATGACCCGCTTGTGCAGGATTGACTCCAGGTTAACCAAACGATCGGCGTCCGTCTGCTTCAGCTGCGTGACGGGAACCCCCGTCCACTCAGCCACGACATCGGCAACATCTTCGCCAGTGACATCGATCGCGTATTGCCGATCTGGCGTCACTGCGGCCGCTGCCTTCGCTGCACGGGCCTCAACCTTCTGCCGAAGCGCCATTTCTTCCGTCCGCAACTTAGCGGCCTGTTCGAAGTCTTGACGCTCGATGGCAGCTTCCTTAGCCGCAGCAAGGTCGGTCAATTCCTTGGCTTGCTTGCTAGCTGGCGTTGGCTTGTCCATCTGATCGATACGTACCTTCGCGGAAGCTTCATCCATCAGGTCGATAGCCTTGTCTGGTAAGAAACGATCGCTGATGTAACGCGTCGATAATTTAACGGCTTGGTCCAAAGCATCATCCGTAATGTTCACGTGGTGGTGATCTTCATAGCGTGACCGCAAGCCCTTCAAGATCTCTAAGGCTTCCGCACTCGTTGGTTCATTGACCTGTACCGTCGCAAATCGCCGTTCCAGAGCCGCATCAGATTCGATGTACTTCTGGTATTCATCCAGCGTCGTCGCCCCAATGGTTTGGAGTTCCCCTCTGGCCAGTGCTGGCTTTAGAATGTTGGAGGCGTCAATGGCCCCTTCAGCGCCACCCGCACCGATCAGTGTGTGCAGTTCGTCAATAAATAGGATAACTTGACCATCGTTGTAGATTTCTTCAATAACTTTCTTCAGCCGATCTTCAAATTCCCCACGGTACTTGGTCCCAGCTACCAATGATCCCATGTCGAGCATCATCAGTCGCTTGTTCTGCATATCTTCGGGAACATCGCCGGCCACGATCCGTTGGGCCAAGCCCTCAGCAATCGCCGTCTTCCCGACACCAGGTTCTCCAATTAAGACGGGGTTGTTCTTAGTCCGCCGACTCAAGATTTGGATCACCCGCTTGACTTCCTTTTCCCGACCAACAGTTGGGTCCATTCGGCCTTCCTTGGCGGATTCAGTTAGGTTCCGGGCTAAGGAGTCCAAGGTTGGGGTTCCACCCTGTGGTGCTCGGCGACTACGGTTATCGTTCCGCCGCTTAGGCGTATCCGTAATCCCCAGTTTGCGCAAGACAACCTTGTGAGCATCTGGTAAGGCCACGTTAAGGTTCTTCAGAATCCGAGAGGACAGAATCGTTTCGTCACTCAGTAAAGCCAGTAACAAGTGTTCCGTCCCAATCTTAGTTGCGCCTAACCGCTTAGCTTCGTCACCAGCCAAGGCCAACATTGATTTGGCCTTTGGTGAGTAGGGCAAGTAACTATCCTTGTCCGTGTTTGCTAGCGTACCGTAACCGGTAAAACGTTCAATCTCTTCGCGAACGTCATCGTCGGTCACAGAAAATTGTTGTAAGACTTTGTTGGCAATGCCATTTTTTTCAATGGTGAGGGCCAGCAGTAAGTATTCCGTCCCCACCGCTTGGTGCTTGAAGTATTTTGCTTGTTCCTGTGCCAAGACGAGGACACTCTTAGCGCTTGGTGTAAATAGATTATCCATTGCAGCTCCTCACTTTCTTAACTCTCATATCGTAGGTGATTCAAAATTGAAATTAAAATCTGAGCGCGAATTTGCTCATCAGCCTGTCGGTCACCCGTATTGATGGCGTCCTTGTTAATGGCAGCCAAGATGATATTGGCCTCGCTTCGGTTGATAGCTCCCGCCTCAAACAGGCTCCGCACGACAGACAAACTATCATGCCGGGAAATCTGATTGCCAACGGCACTGACCAACGAGTCGATAAAATCAAGGTTGTCGAGCAACTTGACCTTTTCGATCCGAATATAACCGCCACCGCCCCGTTTACTCTGAACCACGTACCCATCCTGAATCGTGAAACGCGTCTTGATGACGTAATTGATCTGGGACGGCACAACGTTAAACTGATTGGCAATTTCCGCTCTGCGGATCTCCACCTGCTGGGATTCAGCCAAAATCTGCTTCAGGTAAGATTCAATAATATCCGAAATATTTTGATTCTCCATTATCGTCCCCCCTTCAGTCCAGTGTTCTTGACTAATGTTGACTAATATTATACGAAATTCCAGTGAAATTGCAACGGATTAGACCGCTTATCGCTGAGAAGTTTTATTTTCTTACCAACAACCCACAATCAAGCTCTCAGCCACAGTCCCCAAAATCCGCTTTTCACCAGCCGGCAGATGGGCTTCACTTCTATAATATAATCGTAACCCAATCATGTCAGATTAGCAGCCGACAGCACTTAGTAATCTATGGTAACAAAAAAACGGCCAGCATCCAAACAATCTGTATGGAAACCGCCGTTACGCTTATTATATGTATTCGGGATAAAAAAATCGGGAAGACAAGATTTGAACTTGCGACCCCCACGTCCCGAACGTGGTGCTCTACCAAGCTGAGCTACTTCCCGAGAAAAAGCTCACTGACCCACTAATCTTGTCAGTCAAATCGGGAAGACAGGATTCGAACCTGCGACCCCCTGGTCCCAAACCAGGTGCTCTACCAAGCTGAGCTACTTCCCGAAAATTGCTTACAATTGCTTATAAGCAACAAAAATGCACCCAGTAGGAGTCGAACCTACAACCTTCTGATTCGTAGTCAGACACTCTATCCAATTGCGCTATGGGTGCATAATTATTATTCAATTAAATGCCGAGGACCGGGATCGAACCGGTACGGTCATCACTGACCGCAGGATTTTAAGTCCTGTGCGTCTGCCAATTCCGCCACCCCGGCAAAAGGGCAAAAGCGGAAGACGGGATTCGAACCCGCGACCCCCACCATGGCAAGGTGATGTTCTACCACTGAACTACTTCCGCAAATTGGCTATTATATTAATGGAGCCATGCCGACTAGAGGATTCGAACCTCCGACCTCCTCATTACTAGTGAGATGCTCTGCCAACTGAGCTAAGTCGGCAAAATATTTTTTAAGATATTTTGCAATATTCGGTTAATGCAGGTGAAGGGACTCGAACCCCCACGTCATAAGACACTAGAACCTAAATCTAGCGCGTCTGCCAGTTCCGCCACACCTGCAACGTTGGCGAACTAACGCCTAGGAACTTAAGTTCCCGATGGAGGATACAGGGCTCGAACCTGTGACCCTCTGCTTGTAAGGCAGACGCTCTCCCAACTGAGCTAATCCTCCATGAACTTCCGAAGCAAGAAGTGTATCTCGCTCGAAACAACTATTATAATTTACCATGTTCAGCGAAGCTTGTCAACAACCTTTTTGAAATATTTTGAATAAATATTCGTTAGCTGAATAACTACTCGCTTAACAACAAGTAATATTTTAGCGTACCTGAGAAGAAAAAGCTAGTCTTTTTTGCATTTTCTTGCAAAAACTTGAATCGCTTATTTCTTATAATTGCGGCCAACACACCATCCTGCGCCTTCAGCGAGGCGGGAGCTAATTAACCAACAGAAACTATTTTATACGAACTCCCTACCCTACGTCAATAAGAAATTGCAAAAATACCCAAAATAATTATTCATTTCATAATTAGACCGCCTCATACGCTCGTCAAAGCCCCACGCGACACCATTCATCTCATTTTAGCTCCCCATTCAAAAAGGGTCCTTAACGGTTGTATTCACCGTTAAGGACCCTCCGCAGTGCTGACGTGCACTGACTACTTATTCATATTGACGCATTCAAGTTACATTTAGCTAAACTATCACACGTCCCGCAAACGACGAGCGGTTACTTCGTGATCCGTGTCACGCCACCCATGTAAGGTACCAAGACATCGGGAACCGTGATGGAACCGTCAGCGTTTTGGTAGTTTTCCATGATTGCAGCGACTGCCCGACCAACGGCCAAGCCAGACCCATTCAAAGCGTGGACGTATTGGAGCTTACCATTATCGTCACGGTATTGAATGTGGGCTCGACGCGCTTGGAAGTCCGTCGTGTTAGAACAACTAGAAATTTCCCGGTACGTGTTTTGTTCTGGGAACCAGACTTCCAAATCATGAGTCATTGCGGCCGTGAAGCTCATGTCACTGGTCGTCAACGTAATCACATGGTAAGCCAAGCCAAGCTTCTGTAAGAGGCTTTCGGCGTGCTTCGTTAAGGCTTCCAATTCATCCCATGAGTTTTCTGGCTTACAGAACTTCACCATTTCAACCTTGTTAAATTGGTGAAGACGGATCAGCCCACGGGTGTCGCGGCCGGCGCTCCCAGCTTCGGAACGGAAGGCGGGAGTCAAAGCGGTGAACCAAACTGGCAGATCCTCTTCAGGGATCACTTCGTCACGGTAGTAGTTGACCAAAGGTACTTCGGCCGTAGGAATCAAGGTCATGTCTTCGTCCCGCAGTTGGTAAACGTCTTCCTTAAACTTAGGGAATTGGCCGGTTCCGTACATGGAATCATCATTCACGATGTATGGCGGTAGGACTTCCTTGAAGCCAGCCTTGGTATTTTCATCGAGGAAGAAATTGTAGACAGCTCGTTCCAAACGTGCACCTAAACCTAAGTAGTAGAGGTAACGACTCCCAGAAACCTTGGCCCCTGCTTCGAAGTCCAAGATGCCCAAGTCTTCACCCAATTCATAGTGGGCCTTTGGCTTGAAGTCCAAGTTAGGCTTTTCGCCCCACTTGCGAATTTCCACACTGCCATCTTCCGTCAAGCCAACAGGCACGTTGTCATTAGGAATGTTGGGGAGGTGAGCGGCGGCATCGTGAACTTGGGCCTTCAACGTATCAAGGTCGGCATCAATCTTCTTGATATCCGCACTGACCTGACGCATTTCGGTAATCTTGTCGTTAGCGTCTTCCTTATTACGCTTCAGTTGTGAAATCTCATCGGACACCGTGTTGCGTTGGGCCTTCATGGTTTCACTCTTGACAATCAGTTCTCGGCGTTGCGCATCTAAGCCTAACAGGCTATCGATATCAGCGGGATCAACACCCCGGGTTGCTAACTTTTCTTTAATGAAGTCGGGTTCTTGGCGAATCAATTTTAAATCTAACATCTACTTACTCCCTTCAATTTTCCGGATGATACAAAAAAAGCCTCCGTCACATGGGACGAAGACCTTCGCGGTACCACCCAAGTTCATGACTGCAATCTTCAGCCATACCCTTGAACATGATAACGGTCTGCACCGTGCGGCATTACCCGCCCACTTTAGTTAGTGCTGGAATGTTCGACGTTGCGGTTTGCAGCTTGCCCCGCTTCTCTGGCCGTCTACTGGATAGGCACCTCGTGTTTTTGATTATGCTAATCATACCGCATTTCGGCCGCGATGACAATCGGGAAAATTTCCCGTCTGCTGTATCAGTACAGCCATCGTCTACGGCTGCCAGAGATTCCGCCTGCTACTTGCTCACAGATTGCGCAAAATGCCGCCTGCGGCTGTCAGAATTCCGCCTGCTGTGGGGACCGGTCCAAGCCTGAGAAACGGTCTTGGACCTCGACTTGAAGCCGCAAAGACCAGCGTCTCCAAGCTCGTCCCATGACCTAAACTGACAAGAATCGTCAGTCAAGGTCATCGTCACGGCCGGCTCCATCCTGACCCCCTCCGGCTAAGCTTGTTACTCACCTGGATACTTGCCGATAACAATATCACAATAAATATAAAATCCCTGCCAAATCGTCATATTACGTGCGAAGTCCACTTGCCACGATCTACACCTCTTCTATAACAATTGACTAGGAGCAAAACAAGGTTAAGTGAAAATTTACTATCATCCTCAATCACTGGTGCATCTATGCTAAAACTTCCAGCCAGTCCAATACATACCTGTCAAACGTTGCCTTAGCTGAAGGCAGCCAGGGTGTAGCCAGCTGTGACAGCGGTGTTAGACCGGTGACTTTCCCGGCCGTACAGCGCGGGACGCGTTTGGAAAATCGCACGAACTTCGCGAGGTTTCAAACCGAGACGGAAGCCCGCACTCTGGCTGCAGGCGGTCCCCACAGCAGGCGGAATCTCTGGTCTCTTACGACGATGGCTTTACATAGCCGCTCAATTTTCACGACCTGTCATCACTGCGAGCATAAATACCGTCCAGATTAAGCATTGTTAATTATGAAAAAACAATCCGGCAAACGAATTCACCTACCACTTTCACCGAGTAATAAAAATCTCCAGTCATCATTTCAAACACAAATCAACTCCGGTTATTGCATACCATCAGCTGAAAAACTAAGTGTGTTTAGACCTTGAATTTTGAAATGGCCATAAACCATCTTTAGCCGAAGGCTGCCAGGGATGGAGCCGGCCGTGGAGGTGGTGTTAACTGGCGTTTTTTGGCCAGTTTACACCACGGGCGAGCTTGGAGACAGGTGGGTTTCGTGGCTCCAAGTCGAGTCGGAAGCCCGCTTCTCAGGCCGGAGCGTCCCCACAGCAGGTGGAATCCCTGGCAGCCGCAGTGCGGACAAAATACACTAGCTTAGTGGCAACCATTAATCTTCATTTTGCTGTAAAGAAAAGAGCACCAACCGTGGTCAGTGCTCTCAACCATTTATCATGGTTTACTCAAGTTAAGCTTAGAGTGAAGCAATCTTTTCGTCGATCAAGTGGAGAACTTCTTGACGCGCTGCTGGGTCTTCCACGAAGTCCAGCTTGTCGCCGTCGATTTGCATCTTAGGTGACTTGTCGTAGTTGTTGTACCAGTTCACGTAACGTTGATCGAGTTGCTTGTAGTATTCGAACAAGCTAGGATCGTGATCGATCTGTTCGTAAGAACGGCCACGCTTCTTGATCCGTTCCAACATCGTTTCAAAGGAAATGTTGATGTGGATCAATAGATCGGGGTTCTTCTTGTGAACGGCGTCTGGTAATTCTTGCATCATGTTAGCCAGTAAGGAATCGTAGATATCGACTTCCGTACTGGTTGCTCGACCGAGGTCGGCGTTTAAGTGAAAGAGTAAGGAGTCTTCAAAGATTGAACGATCCAAGACACTTTCATCGTCAGCGTTGGCAGCCTTGATGCTGTCCAACCGCTTGTTTAAAAAGTAAATTTGCAATAAGAAAGCATACTTTTGCGGGTTCTGGTAAAACAGTGGCAAAATCTTATTATCGTCCACCGATTCATAAAAAGCTGGTTTCTGTAAGTGTTCGGCTAATAAGTTCGTTAAACTCGTCTTGCCGGCCCCAATTGTTCCTGATAGTACAAGCATGCTATCTCTCCTTTGATTTACGCGCATACCGGAAATCGTTTTCATCCGGTCTAAATTTCAACACTACATATTGTACCAACCCTATCGGCAAAAGACAATATATCGTGGAAAATTCCTCTTCAGCGGTTCACGGGTTCTGTCCCCTTGTCAGACACAAAACGGCGACTGGTCGGGATTCACTCGAACCAATCGTCGTTAAAATTTTTTTATTTAAGTGAAAATTGCCCACACAATTCCAGATTAATCGTTTGATGCTTCACGTGCCGCAGCGTCTTCCTTTAACGTCCCATCACGATGGACTGGAGAAACGTCGACATCCTTCAATGGAATCAACTTCGTGTGCTTCTTGATCTTGTAGCCAATGTAGAGGACTAAGACCAGTGGCACACTCATGTAGGTAACCAGCACTTGTTCCCAGTTACCAGTGAAGAAGGATTGTGGATCTTGACCCACGATTACGGCGATACATAATACCAAGGCCAGAATTGGTCCTAATGGGAACCACTTTGCATGGTACTTCAGTTCAGACAGCTTGTGGCCTTGTAAGGTGAACGCCCGACGGAACCGTAAGTGAGATAAAGCAATCCCGAACCAAGCGATGAACCCAGTCAACCCACTAGCGGCAACTAACCACATGTAGATTTGAGGACCGGCAATACTACTGATAAAGGTCAATGCAGCGATGATGGTCGTGGCAAACAATGCAGGATAAGGAATCCCGTTCTTACCAGTCTTTTCGAACAACTTAGGTGCGTAGCCTTCCTTTGACAGGGAGAACAGCATCCGCGTTGACGCGTACATCCCAGAATTAGCAGCTGAGATAACGGCCGTCAAGATAACCGCGTTCATCACGCTGGCAGCAGCAGCCAAACCAGCACGACGGAAGACCAACGTAAATGGACTGATTGCAATGTCACTTGCAGAAGAACCTAACAGATCATGACTCGTGTATGGTAAGACGGCGGCAATGACAAAGATAGCTAAAATATAGAATAAAATAATCCGCCAGAACACTGAGTTAATCGCCTTAGGAACACTGTGTGAAGGGTCTTCAGATTCACCAGCCGTGATACCAACTAATTCAGTACCTTGGAAGGAGAACCCGGCAACAACGAACACACTCAGAATGGCTGGGAAACCGCCAACAAATGGTGCCTTCTTGTAAGTGAAGTTTTCCAAGCCAGTTGCGTGACCGCCCATGATACCAACGATCGTCATTAAACCAACAGCCAGGAAGATAAAGATCGTAACAACCTTGATCAAAGACATCCAGAATTCCGTTTCACCAAAGGCTTGAACGGAGAATGCGTTGATCGTGAAGACCAGAAGCAAGGCAACGGCACTCCAGATCCAACCGGGAACGCCAGGTAACCAGAACTTCATGACCAGAGCAGCAGTAGAAATATCAACGGCAACCGTAATGGCCCAGTTGAACCAGTAGTTCCAGCCCATCGCAAATCCTAAAGCTGGGTCAACATACTTGGCGGAATACGCGGCGAACGAACCAGAGATTGGCATGTTCGTGGCCATTTCACCCAAACTAGTCATCAGGAAGTAAACCATCAGACCCATGGCAACATAGGCAACTAGCGCACCACCAGGCCCGGCAGTTGAGATGGCCGATCCACTTGCGACGAATAATCCTGTCCCGATACAGCCACCTAACGCGATCATTGAGACGTGTCGCGTCTTGAGTCCCCGCTTAACTTGATCAGAAGCCTCGCTGGTTGTTGCGTTTGTCATGCTTTGTTCCATAATGTTTCCTCCTTCTTATTTTAGAAGGACTTCCTCGAAACGACCCAGTGAACGAAAAAATCTCCTTCGCAATAAAAGCCCGCGAAAGAGATTGGAAAGTTCATAATTCCAAGTCAATATCGTTGAAAGCGCCCCGCAGCCTAATATTTGACTGCGACAGTCCCTGATCTGTTAAACCAGGACCCAACCCTCACGCTAGGTAGTCACGTGGGAATTTCGGCAATCGCCCCTTTTGCTTCCCCTCATCGGTGATACCCACCTGAGGAAAGCGACTCATGTTGATTGCGCCTCTTCTATTCGATACATTGAAGTATACTCATGAATTTTGAAAATTGCAAGATTAAATTTAGATTAGTGTCAATTATTTTGAGAATCATTCAGGTTTAGGCGAAATAAAGCCTGTCGTTGCAACGTTTGTCCGCCACCGGTCACGCCCATCAATTGGTCACCGATTGTTTGGAAACATAATTTTTCTAATAATTGGCAGGACCGATCATTGCTGACCAGGCAGTTCGCCCAGACCGATTTAACCGGTGATTCCGCCCGTTTCAAGTCCTTAAAACACGCCATTAGGGCTTCGGGCATCAGCCCTTGCGCCCAGTATTCCGGGTCCAAGAAATAGCCTAATTCCAGACTCGTCTCGTCAGGCAGGCCATTGTCTGCGAACCAATCGTAAAAGATAACCGCGCCAATAAACTGATTGGTCTGATGAAGAATGATTGCATAGGACCGCGCGCTGTTTCGATCCGCACGGTACCACCGCCGAACTTGCCTGTCATCCGGTTGTGGTGAGAAGCCCACGGGCTGCGCGATCACTGGGTTGGTCACTAGCCGCTTATAGGCCGGATAGTCACTGTCCGTCAGCGGGCGTAAGTCTAGCCGCTGCGTCTTTAAAATTGCTGTCACTCGCACAACTCCCTCTCGTTACTTTTTGATAAAGTGCGTTACAATTAGATATAACGTCTGCATAACCTTTAGCATCTATACTAACATGATTCAATAACTCAAGGAGGATTTGCAATGAAGATTATTACCCAGTCGCTTGCCACTGACTCCGCGGCTTACTTACAGGGCTATCTGCGTGAGGATGGCGATACAGCCTATCCCGCTATGATTATCGTTCCCGGTGGCTCTTACACCCACATCCCCGAACAGCAGGCCGAGGACTTGACGCTAGCCTGGTCCGCCCGTGGTTTCCAAGCTTTCTTTCTCCGCTATAGCTTTACGGGAGAAAAACAACCCCTGCTACCAGCACCCGTCGTTGAATTGGCGCAAAGTGTGGTCACGATTCGTCAACACGCAGCGGATTGGCGCATTGATGCCAACCGCATCACTGTCGCTGGCTTCTCCGTGGGTGGTCACATCGTTGCCCTCTTCAATGACCTCTGGCACGATGCCCAGATCAATGGCCTCGCCGGAACACAGCCAGACCAGGTCAAACCCAACGCCGTAATCCTCGGCTACCCGGTCATCTCACCCAAGTTAGGGTTTCCAACTGACCAGCAAGTCCTAGCAAGCTGGTCCGCCGACGTCGATAGCATCGCCGCAGATGAGCTAGTCAACGACCAAAACGTGCCAACCTTCATCTGGGGCACGGCCGCCGACCCACTGGTTCCGGTTCAAAATGCCCTGAGTTACGCGCAGGCTTCCCTGGCCCATCACGTGGATACCGACCTCCACATCTTCCACCACGGTCCCCACGGCTTAGCACTTGCCAACCACGTGACGGCGTGGAAGCCAGGAACCGATTTACCCCACGTCGCCCACTGGATGGACTTAGCGAACGAGTGGCTGGATGAATTGAATTAACTTAAAGTCATTTGAAGAACCATTGACAAAAAGGTAGTTGCGTCAATTCCCAGTGGAATCGACGCAACTACCTTTTGATTTGTGCTAAGAATCTTATCCTCAGCTTCACTTTCATACCCTTAAATTTCAGATCTCTTGAGTAATGGCCAGTTCTGCATCATTGGTGCGAACCGAATGTAGAGTCCTTCTGCCACTTGTAACCACAGGTAGGCCAGTAAGATGGCCCCAATGGTATCCGTTGGGAAGTGGGCGTTTAAGTAGATCCGGGAGATCATGACCAACACCATCCAAACAATCAGGATGATCCGAAGCAACCACGCCTTCCAAGCGTGCGCAATCATCGGTAAGAGCACGACCCAGATCATCGCAATGATCAGAAATGTTCCGAAGACGTGCCCACTAGGAAAACTAAACCCGTCGTCGATAGCCAAATGGGTTGATGGCCGCGCACGCGCAACGAACTTCTTAACCAAAGCGGCGATGACATCCCCACCCGCTAAGGTCGCCAGACACCAGAGTGCTGGAATCTTGAATTTAAAGCCCCACAGTAGGAAGGCCAGAATTAAGGCCCAAATAATAGCTAATTTCGGTTCTGCCAGACTGGTTACGCCCCGGTACAGTAACGTCTTCCATTCCGGCTGATTTTTTTGAATCACATCAATGATCGATGAATCCAAGAAGTCCACGTAGGCGTTCTGGGCCTTCACAAAGTAAGCCACAACCAGGAAAAGCACCGTGGTCAGTGTAAACTTCCACGGCCGATCCCGATCTCGATTAAATAACATCATGATTAAAATTCCTTTCGTCATACCCGATTCTGGGAAACCCCTAGCAATGAGTATACCACCCCACCGCTAGATTTCTAGAGTTGCTGTAAGATTATCAGACTTCCTTAAGGTTATCGCCGATGCCGCCAGACCCGTTGCTGGACCCGGTTGACCAATTCCGACAATAGGAACCCAAAGGCAATCGCCCCGGAAATCATGACGACCTGAATCAGGAAGACAAACGCCGTGGAATTCTCGCCCAACGCAAAGTATTTGATCATCTGGTAGGCCTGCCCTCCCGGCACCAATGGTACCAGTGCGGGAATGTTAAAGAGAATCATTGGCATCTTCTTGATACGGGCGGCTTGCAGCGAAGCCACCCCAATGACGACCGCCCCCATCATATTACCGACGACGTAGCCGCCACCCCAGATGACGATAAATTTATACACAAAGTAGCCCAGTACCCCAATCCACCCGGCAAAGTTCAGCGCACGACGGGGAATATTCAGTAGGATACCAAAGCCGATGGTCGCAACGTAATTACCGGCAACCTCAATTAAAAATTCAGTCAAAGACATTTGGTACCCTCCCTAAAGAAATTGTAAGACCATGGCAATGCCAAAGCCGATAGCAGCCGCACTGACCAAAGCCTCCACACCCCGAGCCGGGCCACTGACCAGGTTACCAGCCAGAATGTCACGCACCGAGTTGGTAATGGGCACGCCGGGTACGAGGGGCATGACGCTCCCGATGATAATGTCATCGACGCTATTCCCCAACCCTAAGTGAACCGACCAGATTGCCAGCACACCGATCGTGGCCGCCGCCGCAAATTCTGACAGGAAGCGAATCTGGATGAACTTGTTGAGTAGGTAAAAGACCAACCAGCCTAAGGCGCCCACCACACAGGTAATCCAAAAATCGGGAAGGTTGTGCCGGAAGACGACTTCCAGTGGCCCACTGACCATAGCGGCCGACAGCAGCTGGAGCCAAAACGGAAAGTACTTCGTTGACTTGTCCAAGTGGTCCAAACGATTAGCAAACTCCTGTAAGGTGATCTTATGCGCCGCAAATTGCCGCGACAAGTCATTGACGACGGAGATCTTTTCCAAATCAAACGTCCGGCGCTTGACTGGCTCGATCTGAGCACCGACCTCCCCGTTGATGGCCATCAGGATTCCCGTGATCATCACGAAGAGCTGACTGGTCTTCGCCCCCGCATTGTGGGCGATGCGTTCCATAGTATCCTCGACCCGCTCGACTTCTGACCCATTTTCAATCATGATTCGACCAGCGGTTAATGCCGTATGTAAGATTAATTGATCCCGTTTCTTCTGGCTACTCATCTCTGTCCCTCCCGCCGGTTTTCATTTATTATACGACAGTCGCTATGGGTCTGACACCACTAACTTACCGGATAACGCAAATACTTTAGAATTTGGCTGGCTGGTCCACGAAGTGTCGCCTGCGGCTGGACTATCTTTGACCACAAATGTTGCTTTTGTTCCCGAAACACTTCTATTTACTTAACTAGCATCCCCAGATGCCACCAAATGCCGACGTTCACTAGCAATAGGCGGCGCTTCACCCCCAACCAGTTTTCATACTCAGCCGAAACCTCTACGTATTCTGAAAAAAGTGAGACAGATTCCCGGATTTTTACATTAGTAATAAGTATAAGTGCTTTTAAGGATAGTAACAGACCACCGACTCATAGCGATACAGCCTGAATCAGACAAAAATTTTACAGTCATAGAATCGTTAAAATAGCGGATACATCTCATTCGGATACTAAACTTATATCGGTATGTAACCTGTATCAATGGCCATGACGATCCTAGCCGGAGGAGGCCAGGAATGGAGCCAGCCGTGGCGGTGATGGCTGAACGGGCGCTCGGACCTCCCCGTTCAGTCATCACAGAATTTCCGACATCGGTAGGCGACCTGCCGTCAACCATAGAAAAAAGGAACAACCGACAGACGCCGATTGTTCCCTTCAATTAATTACATTTTAGTCGATACTCAAAGTTTAAAACGCTACGTCAGCGCTTCAAAGGCATTAAATGTTGCCAGCTAAATGTTTGTCTAGACGGAGGCAGCCAGGGGTGGCGCCAGCCGTGACGACGGTGTTAGTCCGGGCGGTTGCTTTTACCCGGGCTTACACCGTGGGACGCGTTTGGAAACTCGCACGGTTTTAGCGAGGTTTCAAACCGAGACGGAAGCCCGCCTTTTGGCTGCAGTCGTTCCCCACAGCGGCAGAACCCCTGGCAGCCGCAGGCGACAGTGCTCAGCTCAGATTTATTTAATGAAGATGTAGTGGGACGCCTTGTAGCTCACAATTAGTTCCGCATCGTCCGTTAAGTTCTGCACGGTCACGGGGCCCTCAAACGGATCGTGTTTGATGATCCGCAGCTGATCGCCAATATCCAGCTCCAAGTCACCTAAATACGTCAACAGGTCCCGATTATCGATAAACCGGTCCACAGTCACGACCGAGCCATCCTTGGCATCGTTTAAGACGGTATGGCTGTCTTCATGGTAGTGGCCAAACCGGTCCGGAATGACCCCACCATGGGGACAATGCGTGGGGTGACCCAGCATGTCATCCAGCGAATTAACTAATTTGGGACTCGTCACATGTTCCAGCACTTCAGCTTCCGCGTGAACGTCGGGCAAATCGTAGTCCAACTTTTCCACGAGAAAGACTTCCCAGATTCGGTGCTTACGAACCAAATCTTCAGCCAACCGGATTCCCCGGTTAGTCAGGGAAATGCCGGCGTAAGGCGTATGCTCGGCCAAGCCCTCTGCCGTCATCTTATTGACCATTTCAGTCACGGACCCGGCAGCAATATTCAAGCTGATAGCAATCTGTTTATTGGAAACTTTCTTTTGCTTACCACCCAGCTCAAAAATAATTTTTAAATAATCCTCCTTCATCGGAGTCATCACTGTTCACCTCATCTAGATTATGTTCCTAACCCAACAACCGCAACAGCACAATTACTCGTGCCGCCAATCATTTTGATCATAAAATAACGCTTCGTGCTCACCACGGTGGCACTCCGCCTGAATCGTCACGTGATTTACATTATACTTCCGACATAGCAAGGTTTCAATCTGCCGATAAATCGGTTCAATCTCCGCTAGTGGAAGATCATCCATGTTCACGTGTACCGAAAAGACAATGTTGTTCTCGTCAATTTGCCAAGCGTGCAAGTGATGGACCCCCTCAACTTCCGGCAACCGCTCAATATCCTGAGCTATCGCCTCATAGTCGAGGTCCGGCGAAGCTTCCATCAGGATGCCCAATGTCTGCTTCACGATTGGCCAAGACTCAATGGCAATGTAAATGCCCACCAGAATCGTAATTACGGGATCAACCCAGTTCACGTGCCATACGGTGATCATCACGGCCCCAACAATCACACCGACCGATGCCAACGCATCACTCAATAAGTGCAGGTAGGTCGCCCGAACGTTTAGATTGTGCTTAGCCCCGCGATTCAAAAGAACCGTTGATAGAAGATTCGCGCCAAAACTAACGACGGCGACTAGGAGCATCACCGTCCCCTGCACGTGTTCGGGATGGAAGAGTCGCCGGACAGCCTCGACCGCCAGAATGACGCAGACGACCACCAACACCAGGGCATTCAGCAGCGCCGCCAAGATTTCCGCACGCCGATAGCCGTATGTGTTGGTGCGGGTCTGCTGCCGGCCACCAATCTTATGGGCCGCGTAACTCAACACGATGGAGAGCGCGTCGCCAAAGTTGTGAAAGGCGTCTGAGAGCAGTGAAAGACTGCCCGACAATAGACCCCCGATGAATTCAAATATCGTAATCACAACATTTAACACGGTAACCAGAAAGAACCGGCCACCCGATAAGCTACTCTTTTCCAACGCGCATCACCCCTATGGTTGACTACTTCCTATTATCGCAGAGTTTAGGGTGAATGAAAAGGTGGTTTTCGGCAAACCTGACTTTGATACAAAAATAGGATCAATTCCCGATGAAAGCGGAACCAATCCTACTATTATATACATTCTTTATTTAACAGCGCCGGGCGTCCTAAAATTACTTAGTCGTCACTGAGTGCAGCACGTGTTCTGGTTTAACGTTAGCCGTGACCCGTTCGTAAGCAAAATCCTTCGTGCCGGGCATATCAACGGCTGCGAGATCAATCATTCCAGTTTCAGTGAAACCGTTCTTCTTGATAACGTGTTGCATTGCCATATTTTGAGGGTGCGTATCAATGCGGATACTTTCGATGTCCGCAGCGTGGTCAATCTGCTCAAAGAGCCGACTGAACAATTCACCAGCAAGTCCCCGACCATGATGGTGGCTGGATACTGCTACACGATGAATCGCCAAGTAAGGCGCCTGTTTGGTCAGCCACTGACCTTCAATCTGTTTGTACGTTGGGTCTTCTCCCGGAATAATTGCGGCAGTCCCCAAGATTTCGTTGTTTTCTTCCAACACGACCGTCCACCCTTGGTGAATGTCGTCAACTAAGACCGCAGTGTTGGGGTAGGCTCCCTGCCATTGATCAATTGCTTGGGCCGCCAATAATTCACGACCATCACGAATGATTGATTCAATTTGTGGTAAGTCCGCCATAGTAGCTTGTCGTAACAGCATGTATAACACCATCCTTCATGTTTTTGGTTTAAAGCGATTTTGTTATATTAACACGCTGACGACGAAATACAACCATCTTGACCAACTTTTTTCTTCTGTGCAAAATGGCACAAATGAAAACGCCCGTTTGATAGCTTTCATAGAAAAATTGCCGTTTCATTTTTCTTTCATTTTCTCACAGATTTCTCACGGATGAAACTAACTATTATAGCTTAAAACAATAGTGATTACGCAGAGCGTATGCCCATCTCTAAGTCTTAAAAATGTGATGACACGTTGTGACCACCGTTTAGGCCAGAACCGGAGTCGAATAGGAACGGAACCCCGTGACGGTGCAGTCAGACTGGATACCTCTCTTGATTCATAGTTACCTATATCCGCTTGCTAAGCGTGATACAAACCAACGCTGCTTATTGCATGCCATTACAGACTTGGCAACACGGTCAGTGTCAGCCGGAGGGCGGTCAACTATCGGCTCAGCCGGTGGAATTCTCTTAGTGGTGATTTTGACCGCTTAGAGAATTGGTGTCCTTGAGACGCGATTCATAGCGGCTTGAGGACAAGTTGGAAGACCGCTCCTTGGCTTCCGACGTCCGCCACCAGCGTTCCGGCCGATAGTTGACCGACCGGGAGGCGACGTTAACCGCCACGTCCAAGACAAAAATGGCAACAAAAAAAGCGGCTGGTCAAGAACTTTCTAAACTTGACCGACCGCCAACGGAAGCCGTTCCGGGCGAGCGAAAAATCAAAAGCAGTTTCAATTTTCCAAAAAACACGTCGTTTAGGTTTCACGATTGCTTACGTCAACTTAAGTTAACGTAGTCCATGCGCGAGATGAACGCGCTATTACTCATGGTTATTAGCCTGGTTTCACAACACGTCAACAACATGATTGACCACCAATCCAGCCAGAAGATCGATTGGTATCGAAAGTTTTTTCTGCCCGGGACCTGAAGAATCTCCCGTGTCTTCAGGTTACCATTGTTACAGGCGATTAACAATGAAATCGCCCTATTTAACTGCTGGAATCAGCTTAAAGTGCCACTGACCCGCAACACGCTCCGCAATCAACTCCTGAGTTGGGTCCGGATCGAACTGGCCGAGGTTGATCTGAATGTCCCCGTCGTCGGCCATATTGACATGTGAAAACCGCCCATCCACGAAGGATCTGAGTGCATCAAACAAGTCCTTACGGCGCTTTGCTTGCTCGACCGCAGCCACCAATGTGAGTCCCTGATCCAGAAGCGTCTTGATCTGTTGCACCTGTATCAACGTCTTATAGCTAAATTTACGGTTCTTGCCATCCCCAACCTCCTGGCTGTGAATATAGCCCTTGCGCTCCCAGTAACGGAGTTGGCTCTGCGAGACACCAGTTGCTTCGGCCACATCCCCGATTCCCAGTACGATATGGGCCATCGGAAATTTTTTAATTAAATTTGTTTCGTCTTCATTCATTAGAAGGTCACCCACTTCCACCAAAATTTCAATTTTTAAAAATGCCCGTCTAAACGTAATGAAAGCGGTCATCAATTTTGTTAGGTAATTTAAAAAGCTTGTTCACTTTTCTCTAACTAGTATATATATTCTAAAAAGGTTGTCAAGCTAGTTGACAAAATAGTTCATTCTGCGTATAGTGATTTCAGAATTAATTTTAGGGAAAAGAGGGAATTATTTTGGGAAATGCAGCATCGCTTGATACAAACGGCAAGCCCTACAACCGGAACCTCCTGGTTGTTCTCCTATTAATTGGGACGTTTTGTACCGTTTTAAACCAAACCATTTTAAGTACGGCCTTTCCAACCTTAATGAAGGCCTTTGATGTCTCAACGTCAACCGTACAATGGTTGACCACGGGATTTCTGTTAGTCAACGGGATCATGATTCCCATCAGTGCTTGGCTGCTGAACACCATCAGCTCCAAGGTTTTGTACATTAGTGCCATGACAACTTTCTTAGTCGGAACCATCACTTGTTGGGCCGCCGTTAGCTTCCCAATGCTATTGGCCGGCCGGCTGATTCAAGCCGTTGGTGTGGGAGTCTCCATGCCATTACTGCAGACCATGATGCTGACGATCTTCCCCGCTAACAAACGGGGAACCGCCATGGGTCTTGCTGGGATCGTCATTGGTCTGGCACCAGCCATTGGCCCGACCCTTTCTGGGTGGGTCATTGACAACTGGACCTGGCGAGACCTCTTCGGGATGATCATTCCAATCGTTGCCGTCGTGATCTTAGCCAGCTTCTGGCTCATGCGTAGCGTGCTGGAAACGCACAAGGAACCCTTAGATGTGCTATCCGCAATCCTGTCTACCATTGGATTCGGGAGCATGCTGTATGGTTTCTCCTCCGTTGGTGACGACGGTTGGGGTAGCGTCAAAGTTCTCTCGACCTTGATTATCGGGTTCATCTTCGTTGGTCTGTTCATCTGGCGTCAACTCGTCATGGACGATCCATTCTTGAACTTCCGCGTTTACAAGTCTAAGCAATTTACAATCGCAGCCATCTTAAGTTCCGTGGTCAACATGGCCATGGTCGGTGTGGAAATGGTCATTCCCCTCTACCTTCAAATGGTTAAAGGGATGTCCGCCTTTCATTCAGGGCTGACGCTGTTAGCCGGCGCCCTTATGATGGGGATTATGAGTCCTATCACCGGGCGGGCATTTGACCGCTTTGGGGCTAAGCGTTTAGCCACGATGGGGATGTTCCTCCTGACGGTCGGGACCTTGCCATTCGTCTGGATCACCAAGGATACCTCAACGCTGTACATCGTGATCCTCTATGCCATCCGGATGTTCGGGATCGCCATGGTTATGATGCCAGCAACCACTGCCGGAATGAACGCTTTACCAATGAACATGCTGTCTCACGGGACTGCCGTCAACAACACCCAACGGCAAGTCGCCAGCTCTGTCGGAACGGCTATCATGGTCAGTGTCTTGACCAACGTTACCAAGAACAGTATGCCTGCTAAGCACGTCTTGACGACGGACCCTCTGAGCTACGCCTCACGTGCCATTAATGCCACTTTGAACGGTTACCATGCCGCCTTCTGGATTGCCATTGGATTCAGTGTCATTGCCCTGTTTGTGGCCTTCCAATTGAAGGGTTCCCATTCCGTTCACATGGCGGATGAAGATTCTATTAAAGGAGGTGCCGCAAAGTGATTGTTATTACATTAGTTCTCTGTGCGGTTCTCGCTTTCGTCTTTTACGTTTACATGTCTAAGCGGACCCTCGCAAATACGTTGACTGTTCTCGCCATCGTCGGGATGCTAACTAGTATCTTCTTCATGGTCAAGAACGATCATGATCACTACGGCCTGCACAACGTCACTACGACGTCGACCCAAAAGATTTACTCGGCTTCACCTTCTAAGCAGCTTCCGATGATGATCTATCAATCTATCGGGACTGCGAACAAGCACCAGGTCTACGTTTACAAGACCAGCGCTAATGCCAAGAAGACCAGCCACACCAAGGCTAAAGTCACAACTAAGAATGTGGTTAAACGGACGACGGGAGCCAACCGCATCGTCACCAAGAAGGTTTACCGCGAGTACAAGAGTGATCCGTACAGCTTCTGGTTCGGTCTCTCCGGTAACGGTCACAAGTACGTGAAGGAAACCAACACCATTTACGTCAACAAAAACTGGACGGTTCTGAGTGCAACTCAAGCTAAAAAGTTACAAAAATTAACCAGTTCAAAAGCCTTTCAGGCCAAGCAAAAGACGGCGGCTACGGCCTACGTCAAACAACAGGTCATGGCAGCGATGACGAAGAACCCATCGTTGTCAGCAGCAGAACAGAAGAAAGTTACCAAGCAAGCTGCGGCCGCTTACCAAGCCCAAGCCATGCAACAGCTGATCAAGCAAGTTAAAGCTGAATAACCGGTAACGTCCAAGGACGGTCATCCCCCATTGTGGGCATGACCGTCTTTTTTCGTCTCGTGGAGATTGATGACTGTGCGCAAAAAAAATAACGCCTGCGGCTAACCCGCACGGCGTTATCTGGTACTACATTTACACTTTCGTTACTAAACTTGCATGAGTCGAGATTGACCCTTCCGGCATCGTGGTAACAATCCGGATAAGTCATCTAAAGACGTCCCGTTATCCTGAAAACACTGAATCATATCAATCCAGTAGAGATCCGAATCATCGAATTCCGTGGCGGAATGATCTGCTCCCAGCAAACCATGCTTAACGTATTCATCGATTCGACTAGCATCAACGTTAGCCGCCTTTGCCAGTTCAGTTAAGTTCATCTTCATCATCTTTACCCCGCTTTCTTCGTTTATCAATGAGAGTATCATACAACCGCTATCAGCAAAAAGCAACCCTTTTACGCGAAGTATTTTTCACAGAAATTTTACATTTTTGTTGCAGAATGGGCTAGGCCAAACCAGTAGTCTATAAACCGCGGCCCACCAATCTTCCATCCAAATTGATTGGGATGAATTTGAGTTAATTTTTAGGGCCTAACAACTTTTGGAGCATCCCTTTTTTCACTGCTTTAGTGTCACCACATCTATCTCGTCAATTCTCCCTATCTATCTTATCGCCAACAATTGAACTAAATAGTTCAAATTGCCAGTTTACCTTCACCAACGATAGCGATACACTGGTACTTAACTTGATTAATTTTCAATGAGAGGAAGTCTGTCTATGGGTCCTTCACTAACCTTCAGGACCGGCGTCCGCGATGTGTTACCGACTGTTTTTGGCTACATTGGCGTTGGATTAGCATTTGGTATCGTCGCGCACACTAGTCACCTAAGTCTACTGGTCGTGGCCGGTATGTCCTTTATCGTTTACGCCGGCTCCGCGCAATTCATCATCACCAGCATGCTCCTGCTGCATGATCCTCTGTCCGCCATCTTTATCTCGACCTTTCTGGTCAACTCACGGATGATCCTGATGAGTACCAGTCTGGCTCAGTATTTCCGACACGAGTCTCTGTTCAAGAATCTCCTGATTGGCACCCTCGTGACCGATGAGACGTTTGCGCTGGCAATGAACAAGCAGAACAAGACTAGCGGCAAGCTGAGCTTTGCTTGGCAATCTGCGGCTAACTTAGTGGCCTACCTCGTCTGGGGCGTGGCAACTATTGTTGGTGCCCTGCTGGGGGGCATGATTGCCGACCCGACCCGCTTTGGTTTCGACTTCGCTCTGACGGCCATGTTTATCGGGCTGGTCTACCTCCAACTCATTAGTGACCGGCGTTTGGGCTTGTCCTTACAACTCATGGTCATGATCTTTGTTGCCATTATCTATTACTTCATGATTGGCCTGATGAGCCAGAACTTTGCCCTGCTGGTCGCTACGGTGGCTGGCTGTCTCTTTGGAATGGAGATGAAGAAATGTCGATAAGTGCAACTGAACTGTGGGTAATTCTCGGCTGTGGAGCGATTACCGTGGCTTCACGGGTTCTCCCCTTCGCCTTCGTGAAGCAGGTCAGCATGCCGGCATGGCTGATTGACTTTCTGACGTTCGTACCCATTACGATTATGACGGCGCTGTGTTGTCAAAGCCTATTCGTCGCTAATCCCGGTCACCTCGCCACCCTCAACGTGGCTAACTGTCTAGCCGCCATCCCCGCCACGATTGCGGGCGTATTAACCAAAAGCTTGCTAATGGTGGTTGTGGTGGGAATTATGGCCATGGCCGTGCTACGCTACTTTTCAATCGGTGGCTAGTTCACCACAAACTCACTCAGAAACGATAAAGCATCGCTGACGCAAAGGTTGTCAGCGATGCTTTATTTTATCTCAAATTTTTTTAGACATCCTTTGGCAGAACCAGGTTCAGCGTGATGCCCAATACCGCCGCCACGGCCAACCCAGAAAATTCGTACTGGCCCAGCTTCAGGTAGGCATTTCCAATCCCGATAACCAGGATCGATGAAGCAATCATCAGGTTACGCCGCTTGTTAAAATCAACGTGCTTTTCAATTAGGATTCGCATCCCGCTGGAGGCAATCACCCCGAATAACAGGAAGCTGATTCCCCCAATAACCGGATTGGGAATACTTTCAATCAGTGCACTCAACTTGCCGACAAAACTGAAGATGACCGCGAACGCGGCTGCTCCAATCAGGACGTAGACACTGTGGACCCGCGTGATTGCCAGCACACCGACGTTTTCACCGTAAGAGGTCACGGGCGGTCCCCCAACCAGACTGGCCACGATCGACGCCAGGCCATCCCCAGCCAACGTGTGATGGAGACCCGGGTCCTCGAAGAAGTTACGATGTGTCAGTTCATTTAGCACCGTGATGTGGCCGATGTGTTCAGTCATCGTCACGAAGGCAATGGGCGCGAGGCTCAGCACGGCACCCCAATAGAAGTGTAGCGGATAGCTCACACCCGGAAATTCAAACTTGGGGAGCTGGAACCAGGCCGCTTCCAGCACCGGCTTAAAGTCGACCAATCCGGCAACCGCACCCACCATGTAGCCAAACACGATCCCCAGTAGGATGGGAATCAGCGCGAGGAACCCCTTTAAATAAAGATTGAAAGCCACCGTCAGGAGCAGGGTGATCATTGCCACCAGAAAGAATTGCCAGTGATAGTTGCCGCTGCTGTCAACGGTCGCCTTCTGTGCAGCACTGCCAGCTAACGACAACCCAATGACCATGATCATCGGCCCAACCACGATGGGTGGCAGGACCTTATTGATCCAGTCGGACCCGGCCAAGGCGACAATGATTGCCACAATCAGATAGACCAGTCCCACAGCCATCGTCCCCTGTGCGATTCCCGGATAGCCGGTCGTCTTCATCAGGGCCACCATGGGAACGATGAATGAGAAACTCGACCCCATATACGCTGGAATCTTTCCACGCGTAATCAGAATGTACATCAGGGTGCCCACCCCAGAACTAAAGAGGGCAATCCCCGGGTTCAACCCAACCAAGATTGGGACTAAGACGGTGGACCCAAACATGGAAAATAAATGCTGAAGCGATAACCCAAACCACTGTCCCAGACTCGGTCGTTCCCAAATATCAATCAACGCATCCGGATTACGATAACGCGATGGTTCGTTCATGCCACATGACCTCCAGTTCAAAATTGGTTTAAAAAAAGGCGTGCCCGTCCCGTAAGGAAGCGTGCTCGCCCAGTTTACCCAGCTATCGCCGGAAGTCGAACCCTTCACCGCCTCACGGGACGATGTTAAAGGAACTAAATTTTTACCAGTATACGGTCCGTGACAGACCCTTGTCAAGAACAATCGTAACCAGGGGGTCAGGGACTAAACAATCAAATTATTTAGTCGTTAACCATCCGCCAGTCACCCTGATCAGCTTTGGAAATGTCGTTTAAAAATTTCAAAACACGCTTAGCCCGGTTGGGTTGTTGGTCATTTAGCAGGTTTAAGCCGGCGCCAGTCACCATTGGTTGGCTCAAGCGGAAGTCCCCGTCAGCCGTTTCCCCGGTCGCAAACGCCATCACGGTCTCACCGGATTCAATCTGCGTGGTTAGGAAAAACATCGTAAAGTCATCGTCTTCCTGCATGTAAGCTGGCATCGCCCAGATGTCGGGCGCAATCTCCTGCATTTCACCAGTTTCGGTGCCATCAAGGAACTTAAACTCCTTGTGGTTGGCCTGCGTGACGGGTTCCTTGAGAACCAGCATCATTTGGGCAAATTCAGCATCACCCATTTGAATATTGTCTTTCATGTGATTATTCCTCCTAATTTTTCGTTTATTTTTAGCAAATTAGATGTCCTTGTCCCAGACGTGATATTTTGTGGCATAGATTTAAGACTGGCTCTCATACCAACCCAAATTTAGCCAAAATACAGACGCTCAGCTCACCGTCAAAGAAGAAAACAAACCATCGTTTTGTCAAAACTAGCCAAGCCGGAGGAGGCCAGGGATGTAGCCAGCCGTGACGACGGTGTTAGACCGGGTGATTGCCTTTTCCCGGTCTTACAGCGTGGGACGCGTTTGGAAACTCGCACGAATTTTGCGAGGTTTCAAACCGAGCCGGAAGCCCGCTCTTCGGCTGCAGGCGGTCCCCACAGCGGCGGAATCCCTGGCAGCCGCAGGCGACAGTTTTAACCATATACGTACTGAGCGGATACTGCTTACCAGCAATCAGTATTATACCAATATTTGTGGCCAAATAAAATTTCATTTACGCCGGCAATATTTCTTAAAAGAGAGGCCAGGACAATTATCCCGGCCTCTCACGTCAATATCTAGTTAGTTCGCAACCCGGGCACGCTGCCCAATCTCTAATTGCATGTGATAATAGTGATGGTCCCCAATCATCTGCTTACCGGAAACCTCATACCCCATCCGCTTATACAAGCGCATAGCGGCCGGGTTCTCCAGGTCCACATTCAGACCGATCACGGCTTGATTGTCCCGGCGCGCGTAGTGTGGCAGCGCCCGTAATAACTGGTGACCGATTCCCTTCCCTTGATGGTCGGGCGATACGGCCAGTGAATCCAGATACCACTCACCCTTGGCCGTTTCCGACTGGGTCTCAAATGGGACATCAAACGCAGCACTCTTGGCAGTGATTTGCGTAAAGACATCGTCTACAGCTTCTTCTCGTTCTCCGGGGTAGCCAAAGGCCATCCCCACGACTTGGCCATCGGCCTCGGCCACTACTGTGGTTGCCGGTCCAGACAAGTATGTCCGGGTCCGGTACGCCGCCGTAATGGCCTTCAATAAGTCGGGTTCGGGAACGTCTTCCAAATCTGTCAGTTCCATCTCATCGTAGATCAAGTTCATCAACGGCGCTATCTGAGGAGCGTCCGCCGGTTGAGCCTCGCGAATTATCACAAAAAATCCTCCATTTCTAGTTCTTTCACTAGCCTAACGGAGGATGCTGCGTTTGTCAAAGGATTTGCCAAACTGAGCGGAAAGCTTTCCGCCCACTTATGTAACTGTCATGACGCTTAGATGGTCGCGGAACTTCAGCCGTAGCGGCAGCGAAGCCACCGACATCAAGCCTAATTCGCCGTGTAATTAGTTCTCGCTAACTAACGGCCGAACACTACTGGCCCTGCGATCTGCGGCCCGTTTACCAAATATCAGCCCAACGGCAAATAAAGCGCTAGCTGTTATCCATGTTCTCATGGGGAGACTCCCTTCGTTTTGCCGAATCTGAACTTCCGGCGTCGTGCGCCCGTAATTCGGCTAGTTCTTGGCGAATTTCGCCTAAAATTTCAAGTTGAAAACGTGCGATCTCCATCGTGTGGGGGACCTGATTCTGTGCGAGGTGATCGACCTTGGCGTGGAGCAGACGTAACTCGTGCTCCGACTTCAGGTTAACGTGGTAGTCGTTTTCGGCCATCATGCGATCACGATCGGCGGAACGGTTCTGACTCATCATAATGATGGGTGCCTGAATCGCCGCCACGCAACTTAATACTAAATTTAACAGAATGAAGGGGTAGTTGTCAAAGTTGACCCCAAATAAATGTAAGCCATTGACGATCATCCACCCGATCAACACGAACATGAAAACAAAGATAAAGCCCCAGGAACCGCCAAAGCGGGCCACATCATCGGACACCTTCTGCCCAAATGTCAGACTCTCCGACAAGCTATCATTCACGTCAATAATATCGTAGTCATCGCTCTGCAAGGCCTTAGTCAGCTTCTGATTGATCTTCTTGGTCTGCTTCATATCGGCATTGATCAGGGCATCTACGTGCTCCAGACGGTACTTTAACAGGTGATGGCCACAGATATAGTCAGTGGGCTTACTCTGCGGATAATCCCGCTTAATTCGATTTCTCAGGCCGGCGTCTAATTCGGCCAGCTGTAGACTGCCTTCCAAGGCCACAGGTTCACCGTCGACTAAACAGTGAAGTTGTTCAGTTGCCATTTCTGTCACTCCTTAGTTGCTTGACGAGCTGCTGCCAATCGGCCGGCACCTCGCTCATAAACGATCGGTTTTCTTGGGTAAAGGGATCGGTAAAACTCAGGGTATGCGCATGCAAGGCCTGCCGCGCCATCCCACCCATTTCAGGGCCGTCGTAGAGATGATCACCGATCAAGGGATGATCCAAATAGGCAAAGTGGGCCCGAATTTGATGCGTCCGTCCCGTATGTAGCTTAACTTCCACGAGGGTTGCCTGGTCAAAACGTTCTTTGACCCAGTACTCGGTCTGTGCTGGCTTACCGGCGGGAGAGACCATCTGGTTATAGCCGGTCGGGTCACTCGCCAGCGGTTCATCAATCATGCCGTGGTCCTGTGACAGCCGACCACTGACAATGGCCAGGTAACGCTTATCCACCTGATGTTGGGCCTGCAACTGACTTGCTAGGCTATTGGCCAAACGGTGTCGGGCAACCCAGACCACCCCACTGGTGAACCGGTCCAGCCGCGTTAAGATATGGGGCACCCGGTTTTCCGCCTGCGTTTGTGCCCAGTGACCCTTGATGCGATTAACCAGGGTATCCGTTCGGTTGGCGGGGCCAGGTACCACGTTAAGTCCGGCTGGCTTGTCGATCACCAGCCAGTCTCGATTTTCAAATAAAACGGTAATTGGGACCGTGCTCGTCGCTACATCGGGATCATCCGCTTCGGCGGGTAGCGTAACCGCCACCACATCCCCCACCTTCAAGGTTACTGCGGGAGTGACGACCGTGTCATTGACCCGAATCGTCCCGTTTTCTTTCAAGTCACTAAAAACCCGGTGACTGACGCCCTGCTGGTTCAAGAACCGCTTGAGACTCGTCACCGGTGCTGTTACCTGCCACGTTAATTCCATGCCATAAGTTCCCTTCTATTCAATCGCAAGGTCGACCATCCAATCGAGATCGTCATTGCGATTGTTCAGCCATTCCGGGTGAGCCGCTAAGTCTTCATTGATTTGCGCGATCCTCCCGGCAAACGGGAAGTGCAGCGTTAATTCTTCATTAACCCCACTAACAATGAGAAATGGTGTCCCCAAGTGGACCCGGCCCTGTTCGACCTGCCACGTGATCTTCTGAACGGGCCCTAAAAGTTCCCGCCCGTCATCGGCGAATCCAATGCGGATAATCCCCTGCTCCAACGGCGTTAGCCACAGAGCACTGGCACTTACTTCTGGCTTATCGATCATTCTCGTCACCCCTTATGTGCTGTTAGTTCTACTTACAAATTGACACCACTTGATTACTTGCGATGATCCTACCGCAGTAGGCGTGGGTAAAATTCTTCTAATCACGATATATTTTAACATAGGCGTAGAATCCACGGGAATTATTTCACCCTTTTCTGGCATAAGTCTAGCCGAGCCGTTATAATGAAACCAGTTGAAGGGGGAGAATATCATGATGATGTCGCACAATATCTTAACGGGGGCACTAATTCTATTAGCGGGCATTGCGCTGTTGGTCCTAATCATCTTTAAGTTATTTCCACAAACAAACCACAAGGCTGATGCTGACACCAAAACCTTACTGATCATTTTTACGATCGTTGGCATTGGGTTGTTAGGCATGGGTAGCTGGGTCTGCTTCATTTAATCTCAGTAAATAGTAATTAAAAAGTCACAAGGACTTGCGAGCAAAATCCGCAGGTCCTTGTGACTTTTTTGCTTAATAGTTAACTTATTCCGTGTAATCCTCAGAGGTCGCCAAAGTTTCGGTTTCTTTGGCACGCGTCCCCTGTTGTTCGATTTCTTCCAGCGTCCGTCCCTTAGTTTCTGGCACGCAGAACCGGACGAAGGCAACACCCAGAAGACAGATTACCCCAAAGATGGCAAAGACCGCCTCCTGAGACATTGCCGCCGTCATGACTGGGAATAACAGTCCCACTGCGAACGACCCAATCCAGTTAAAGGACGAGGCCAAACCGGAAGCCCGACCACGCACTGCCAACGGGAAGACTTCACCGATAAGGACCCAAGTCAATGGAGCCCACGTGAAGGAGTAAAACGCCACGTAGATGGACAGGAACACCACAATTAACATGGGGTTACTGTTGAGGTGAGTCACGTTCAGAAAGGCTGGCAGTAAGAAGGATAGACCCATCACTGCGCCACCTAAGATCAACAGTGCGCGCCGATTAAATTTATCGGCGATCCACAGAAAGACTAACGACCCGGTAACCAAAATGATCCCTTGAATAATTGGCCACATCAGCGCGTTGCTAGCGGCACTCCCGGTAGCTTGTTGCACGATCAATGGAATGTAGTAGAAGATGGCATTGGCACCCTGGAACTGTTGAAAGGCAGCGACACCAACCCCAGCAATGACTAAGTACCGGTACTTTCCGGAGAACAACGTTGCCCAAGAAGTGTTCTTGGCCGCAACGCTTTCCGTCTTGGCCGTGCTTTGAATCGTCTCAATTTCGTTGTCAATTTCATCGGCTGGGCGAATGTAGCTCAAGACCGTCCGCGCGGCGTCTAATTGGCCGTTCTTAATCAAGAAACGTGGTGATTCTGGTAACCGGAGAACCCCAGCAAAGAGAATAATTGCGGGAATTGCGGCGGAGCCCAGCATCAGCCGCCAAGCAAAAGCTTCTGGCAGCCCTTTCAAAAGAAAGTCAACAACGTAGGAGATCAACATCCCTGATACGATCATGGTCTGGTTGATTCCAGTCAGTCGGCCTCGTAGCCGAGCTGGAGACATTTCGGACATGTATGCTGGCACCAGAGCTGAAGCAGCCCCCACAGCCAAGCCGAGGAAGATCCGAACCCCAATCAGGTAGTACTCACCCAAGTTAGGAACCATGGCGGACATCAGTGACCCCAGCGCAAAGATCAGGGCTGAGAGCAGAATCATCTTCCGCCGACCAAGTTTGTCTGACAGCTGACCAGACAGCGCGCCACCAAAGATCGCCCCAAACATGACAGCCGAGGTAATCCAGCCAATTAACGTTGCGTTTGATAGACTCCAGTCCGTCTCGAGGAAGGGTAACGCCCCCGTCATAACCCCGATATCATAACCGAATAAGATGCCCCCAAAGGAGCCGAAAAAGTAGATGTAACCGCTTGAAATTTTCTTGTTGCCTTTCACTTTAAAAATACCTCCCAATGTCTCTGCGTGTTCTCTCTGTGCCAAATCGGGCTAAAGGTATATTGGTCCGATAAATCATAGTTATCGTTTCAACGTCAGGAAAACCAGTGTTTACCAGAAGCTAGGTAAAACGTTTTCACAAACGCAATACAAATATTTTAAAACAGTTATACGGATAAATCAATAGTATTTTCTCTTATGCGGATGATTTTTCAAAGCGCTTTCTTTAACAAATCCCGGTATGAAAGCAACCGCTTGCTTAAAAACTTTTTTCGAAAATTGATTTTTTCCACAAAAAAAGTGACTCATCGGAAACCCCCACCCATAAGGATGGAAGCGCTCTGATGAGTCACTTAATACCGGATTAGCGTTCAAAGGTATCTTTCACCCCATGAACCTGGTATAGTCGGTCTAATCCAAGTGCTTGACGACCCGGGCTGGATTGCCTGCAACGACCACGTTGTCCCCAAAGGACTTCGTGACCACGCTACCAGCACCGACGATGACGTTATTCCCTAACGTCACGCCAGGACAGATGATGGCACCACCACCGACCCAGACATCGTCTCCCATTGTCACTGGCTTACCAATGCCCATGGCACCATTACGCCGCAACTTAGGATCTGCCGGATGGTTTACGGAATAGATCTGCACCTTGGGTCCTAACAGGCAGTGCTTACCGATTCGAATGGGGGCAACATCAAGCATTACACAATCATAGTTGGCAAAGAAATCCTCATCCACGTAGATGTTATAACCGTAATCACACTTGAAACTCGCATGAACACTAACGTCCTTACCCGTGGAACCGAAGAGCTTCTTAATCAGTTTCTGGCTCTGTTCGGGATCACTTTCACCCAGGGCGTTGATTGCCTCGACCTGTTTACGAGCAGCACCCCGTTCTGCGACCAATTCGTCATTATACACGTCGAACAACTCGCCGGTGATCATTTTCTCTTTTTCTGATTTTCCCATATCCTCTTCCTCCTTGCACGTCCTGTTGAAACCACGACCCGATCTGATAATGCATAATAGCTAACAACACAGCTGAAACCAGCCGCCACAGCCCCGCAACGAATCAATCGTCCCTCTCAGTGCGCAATCAACGCCTCAAGACGTTGCTGAGAACGACGACTCACCATCTAGAGCCTGCCTGACCACATTTTCACTGTCTCACTTACCCATCTCACATCACAATCGTCGGCCGCTTGACTGGTTAAATAAAAATGGCCGGAGCTGCTCTCGGCAACCCCAACCATTTTTTCAGCCATTAATGACTATTTGATGAATGCCTTGTTCATGTTAACCATAGTAGCAAAGTCTTCCATTTGTTCTTCAGTCAGAGCGAATGAGAGCATGGTGTGGTGACCACCACCGGCTTGCATCCAAGCTAAGGCACCCTTTTCAAGGCCAACCTTTGGTGTCCAGAGTTGCTTAGCAACTGGCAACTTAGGAGTCTCAGCTTCTGGCTTGTGGGCAGCTACGGCGTAACTGATCATCTTGAAGCCGTCACGGAAGTCAGAGACAGTAACGTCAATGGCGTCACCTTCTGAACCAGTGAAGACAAGACGTGCAGGGTCAGCCTTACCACCAATGTCCAATGGGTGAACTTCAACACGAGGCTTGTCGGAAGCGATAGTTGGGTCAACTTCCAGCATGTGAGAGCCAAGAATAGCCTTGTGACCTTCACGTAAGTCAAGCGTGTAGTCTTCCATAAAGGCCGTCTTCTTACCGTGGGACATGATCTTCATGACACGGCCAAGAGCAGCGGTCTTCCAGTCACCTTCGGCACCGAATCCATAACCGTCACGAATTAACAATTGTGCGGCTAAACCAGGTAATTGTTCCATACCCCAGAGGTCTTCGAAGTTCGTGGTGAAGGCAGTGTAGCCACCCTTTTCCAAGAAGCTCTTGATTCCAAGGTATTGCTTCAATTGAACACGTACTGAGTGCTTGTACTTGTCAGCATCGTTGTCGCCTTGAACCATGGTGTACTTGCTTTCCAAGTCAGCGTATTCCTTGTCGATGTCAGCATCCTTAACCTTGTTGATTTCTTCAACTAAGTCACCGATACCGTAGTAGTCAACAGTCCAGCCCATTTGGATTTGTGCTTGTACTTTGTCACCTTCAGTAACGGCAACGTTACGCATGGTGTCTCCGAAACGAGCAACCTTAACCTTGAAGCTTTCGTTGTAAGCTACAGCAACATCTTCCCAAGAAGCAATCTTGTCTTGGACTTCATCGTCACCCCAGTAGCCGTAAACGATCTTGTTGTGTTTTTGTAAACGAGCATTGATGTAAGCATATTCACGGTCACCATGCGCACTTTGGTTCAAGTTCATGTAATCAAAGTCAATGTCAGCGTATGGAATCTTGTTTAAGTATTGCGTAGCCAAGTGAAGTAATGGCTTTTGCAACAATTCAGTCCCACGGATCCAGTTCTTGGCTGGAGAGAACGTGTGCATCCAGGTAATAACCCCGGCAACTTTATCGTTGTAGTTAACTTCCTTCATGAAGTTAGTGATGCTTTCGGCAGTCGTCATAACATCCTTGAAGACAACCTTGTAAGGTAATTTGCCGCTTGCGTTTAACTTGTCGGCAATGTCTTGGGCATCCTTGGCAACAGACTTCAATTGTTCTTCACCATAGAGATGTTGACTACCGGTAACAAACCAAAATTCATAATCAGGAACTGATAACATAATTTAAGCACTCCTTCTATATAATTGATTGTTATTCATGAAGCAATTGATACCAGATTATTCACGCGCCGCATGACTCTGCGACTTGGCATTGTTTTGCCCATAATAAGCGTTCTTACCGTGCTTACGGTAATAGTGCTTATCCAACAGATATTGTGGCAATTCCAGGTTCTTATGGGTTAATTGCATGGAGTGATAATCTTCTTCAGCAACCACTTCCAAAACTTTGGCGTTGTACACGGCCTTGGCTGGAGTAGGACCCCAAGCGAACGGACCATGTTGACTAACCAGAGCGGCTGGAATAGCTTCGTAATCCAAACCACGTTCCTTGAAGGTCTTGACAATGGTTTTACCCGTATTGCCTTCATAATCTTCTTCGATTTCTTCCTTGGTCAATGCATCGGCCGCTGGAACATCACCGTAGAACGTGTCGGCGTGTGTCGTGTTCATTGCTGGAACGTCTAAGTTGGCGCCAGCAAAGGATACGGCCCATGGAGAGTGCGTGTGCACAATCCCACCAATGTTTGGAAATGCGTTGTAAAGTACCGTATGCGTTGGTGTGTCGCTGGATGGGTTCATATCCCCTTCAACAACTTCACCTTGCAAGTTTACGACGACCAAGTCGCTAGGCTTTAACTTGTCGTAGTCAACCCCAGAAGGCTTGATGACGAACAGACCCTTTTCCCGGTCGATCCCGGAAACGTTACCCCAAGTGAAGGTAACCAGGCCAAGTTTTGGCAATTGCATGTTGGCTTCGTAAACCTCTTGCTTTAATTCCTCTAACATTCAATTAACTTCCTCTCTTAGTCGCTAATTGCATCGCCAGCGGCAGCTTCCACCGGCAAGCCACCTTGATACTTTTCGATGAACTTCTGGTATCCAGCAACCCCATCAGGTTCTGGACTCAAAGTCATGGATTCTGGGTTCGTGAACACTTCTTTATCCAAGAAGTCTTCCAATGATTCATCGGTATCGCGCTTAGCATATACAGCTAAGACCGCCATCCCCCATGGACCACCTTCGCCGGCAGTACTCATAACAGTGATTGGCACGTTCAACGCATTGGCCAATACTTGTTGACCAATAACAGGTGTCCGGAACAAACCACCTTGGGCAATCATAACATCGGTATGAACGTGTTCTTGATTGATCAAGATGTCCATCCCAATCTTCAATGGTGCAAAGGCAGCGTACAACTGAGTTTGCATGAAGTTTGGTAAGCTAAACTTGCTGTTTGGTGTCCGGACGAATAATGGACGACCAGCCTTGATCTTGGTGATGTTTTCACCTGATTGATAGCTGTAGTTGACCAATCCACCAGCATCTGGGTCTGCCTTAGCTGCTTCTAAGAAGAGCGTTTCGTACAGACGGTCTGGCTTCAATTCAACACCCAAACGGGCAGCAAATTCGTTGAAGACACTAGCCCAAGCATTAATATCTGAAGAACAGTTGTTAATGTGGACCATGGCAACTGGTGAGCCATCTGGGGTCATCACGATATCAATATCGCGGTAAACCTTAGTCAATGGCTTGTCCAAGACGTTCATGGAGAAGGATGAAGTCCCAACGGAGATATTCCCAGTCCGCTTCCGCACACTGTTCGTACCAACCATCCCGGTACCAGCATCCCCTTCAGGTGGTGCCATCACACTACCGGCTTCCAGGTTGCCATTAGCATCCAGGAGACTAGCCCCTTCAGCGGTCAAGTGACCGGCAACCTTACCAGCTGGTAAGATATCAGGCAAGATGTCTTCGATGTCCCAAGGGTATTGCTTAACGTTGTCGAGGTTGCTGAACTTGTCCAGCATCTTCTTGTCGTAAGAACCCGTCTTGTCATCGATTGGGAAGACACCAGAAGCATCCCCAACACCTAAGACCTTTTCGCCAGATAATTTCCAAGTTACGTAGCCGGCTAAACTGGTAATGAAGTTCACGTTGCGAACGTGGTCTTCACCATTCAGGATAGCTTGGTACAGATGAGCAATACTCCAACGTTGTGGAATGTTGAAATCGAACAACTTGGTCAATTCATCAGCGGATTGTTCCGTGATGTTGTTCCGCCAAGTCCGGAATGGTACCAACAATTTGCCACTCTTATCGAAGGCCAAGTAACCATGCATCATGGCACTAACCCCAACGGCACTGATCTTAGTCAAAGCACTGTGGTACTTGCTTTGTACATCGGCTGCCATTTGCGTGTAGCTTTGTTGAATCCCAGTCCAAACTTCGTCGATAGGATATGTCCAGACACCGTCTTCAAAGCGGTTTTCCCAAACATAACTGCCTGAGGCGATAGTATTGAAGTCATCAGTGACCAATACCGCTTTAATCCGGGTTGAACCTAACTCAATCCCTAAGGAAACCTCACCGGCCTCGATAGCGCGAGTCGTTTCAACTAAGTTCATTTAACTTACCTCCCAATAATTTTAAATCGAGAATTACTAGTCGTTGTTTGCAGCTTCTTTGTTCTTACCATGGTTAGTCCCACGAGCTTCGATTTCTTCAAGTGAGTGACCACGAGTTTCTGGAACACAGAAACGAATGAACAGAACACCGAATACACAGATGATACCGAAGATAGCGAACACAGCTTCTTGTGACATTGCAGCAGTCAAGATAGGGAAGATCAAACCAACAGCCCATGAACCGATCCAGTTAAATGATGAAGCTAAACCAGATGCACGGCCCCGAACAGCTAATGGGAAGATTTCACCAACGAGGACCCAGGTAAGTGGTGCCCAAGTGAATGAGTAGAATGCAACGTAGATTGACAGGAAGACAACGATCATCATTGGACTTGCATTAGGAACTAACTTGTTGATGATAGCTGGTAACAGGAATGACAGAGCCATAACCGTACCACCCATAGTCAACAACGTCCGACGATTGAACTTTTCAGCGATCACGATGTAGAGTAATGAACCAAGAACTAACAGAACACCTTGAATGATTGGCCACATCAGAGCAGAACTTGCGGCGTTACCAGTAGCCTTTTCAACGATCAATGGAATGTAGTAGAAGATCGCGTTGGCACCTTGGAATTGTTGGAAAGTCGCAACCCCAACACCGGCAATAACTAAGTAACGATACTTGCTGTTGAATAAAGTAGCCCATGAAGTCTTTTGTAAGTTACTCTTTTCAGTTTCAGCAGTCTTTTGAATGGATTCAACTTCTGGGTCAATTTCTTCTGGCTTACGTACGTATGAAAGAACAGTACGTGCTTCGTCGAGTTTACCAGTCTTGATTAAGAAACGTGGTGATTCTGGTAATTTCAGAACCCCGAAGAAGAGGATGAAGGCTGGCACTGAAGCCAAGCCTAACATTAAACGCCATGATAAGTTACCAGGCATGTCTTTTAAGAGAAAGTCGACAACGTAGGAAATTAACATCCCAGAAACAATCATGGTCTGGTTCATCCCAGAAAGGTTACCACGCAAACGCGCTGGTGCCATTTCTGACATGTAGGCTGGGACCAAGGCTGAGGCAGCACCAACGGCTAACCCCAAGAAGATCCGCATCCCGATTAAGTAGTAAGTCCCACCGTTAGGAGCAAACCCACAAAGGATTGATCCAACAGCGAAGATTAAGGATGACAACAAGATCATCCGCCGACGACCTAACTTATCGGCAAGTTGACCAGCAATTGCGGCACCGAAGATGGCACCGAACATAACTGATGAAGTAACCCAACCGATTAATGAAGCGTTAGTCAATGCCCAGTCGGTCTTCAAGAATGGTAAGGCACCGGTCATAACACCGATATCGTAACCGAACAGAATTCCACCGAACGATCCAAAGAAGAATATGAATTTACTTGAAACTTTCTTTTCCGCTTTCGCTTCCAAATTTCGTTCCTCCTAAGTTTAAAGGGGTCAAAGATAAAAACTAAATAATGGCTTTTCCCGCTTAACTATTGATAGAAATGAAGCAGTTCCACCTGGTGTTAATCACCCTTCTGGACTGGCCGGCCAGCCCTAAAATTCCGGTTAACTTTGTGAAGCGTTTTCATTTCTGAACAAACTTAGTGTATTATATTTATACGCATAAATCAACACCTATTTTTTATATGCGGATTAATATCTCGTGAAAACCCTTGCTATAACACGGGTTTGCGTCGTTTTATTTTTTTGAAAGCGTTTCCGAATACCGCTAAGTTAAGCCTTTTACTTCAACCGAACCCTTTCAATCAATTCGCGGTACAGGCCAGTTTATTGGGAAATGTTTTTTTAATCGGACAAGTTCCGTCTCCACATTTCCGATCCATTCAGTTGGTTGGTTAGTTATCGGGCGATTGCCACAATCCCCACAATTGGGTGCCCACTCCCCCTCAGTTGGTCGATTAACCCCACGTGCAAGTTCATTGATTGACAGCGGCACAACCAAAAAGGCTCACGGAAGTTTTCCGTAAGCCTTCAAAGTTATCTGTTTTGAGTTGTCATAGCGCCAATCACCGAGGTTGGTCCAAAATTCATCCTAACCTATCTAGTCCACGTGCTTCGGTGCCGCCGTGGATTGTCGAACAATTAAGTCGGGTTCATAGGTGATCGATTGCACCGGCTGCTTATTCAACAACTGGAGCATCATCCGCCCAGCATCTTCCCCCATGACATCCTTCACGTGATTGAGCGTGGTCAGACCGGGACTCATATACTGCGACATCTGATAGTTATCGAAGCCCACGATTGAAATGTCCTGTGGTACCCGCAGTCCCCGCGATTTAACGTAGGACATGACCGGGATAGCCAGTTGATCATTGTAACAGGCAATCGCAGTTGGTCGATCAGTACTATCTATATAAGAGGCCACCCGGCTAGTGATCCGTTCAAAGTCATCGCCGGACTGGTACATAATCAGATTGCTCTTATAGGAAATATCCGGATGCTCTTGGTAGGCCTGAACGAACCCATTCATCCGGTTAACCCCCTGGATATCATCAACTTGAAAGATGCCCAGAATGCTCTCGTGACCCATGCCTAACAAGTATTCCACGAGCTTCTTCTCAGTCTTAGCGTCCGCCGTATTGACGTACGGAAAGTCCAGCTGTGGATAAGCCGCGTTAATGAAGAGCACGGGAATCTGGTCATCCTTAATTTCCTGGTATAAATCCATATTGGGATTGGGCAAGGCACTCTGGGTCGGTTCGATGATTAGCCCGGCAACCTTGCTATTAAGCATGTTGATCAAGTGTTTACGCTCACGGTCATGGTTATTCCGCGTATTTCCCAGCAACATTGAATAGCCACTATCGGAAATAACCTCATCTAGTCCGTAAATGATCCGTGGGAAGATGTAGTCGGCAATATGGGTGGTGATGACCCCGATCATCTTACTATCGTTCTCAGTCGTCCAGTCCTTGTGCCAGTCCTGAACGAACATGCCGCCACCTTGAATCCGGTAGATGAAATGTTCGGTCTCTAAATCCCCCACGGCACGACGAATCGTGTACCGAGAAACCTTAAACTGTTCCATCAGTTCTGTTTCAGTTGGTAATTTTTCATCGATCGGATACTTCCCGGAAAGAATTGCTTCCTTCAGAGAGTCCTTGACTCTTTGGTATTTGTTTTCCATAGTTACTCTCCCATAGTTCGTATCCATGCCGGACGGTAGTGGCTCATGGTAACGTTTTTTACATTTTGCGCAAACACCACCAGCCGCCATGCAACGGCCCCAAATTTGTTCGCAATTTGTTTGATTAACACTAGCATAGCAAATTTCCCACTAAACCGCCAACTTTAGGTAGTTTTTATGCGGATAAATCTACTTTTTCTCTGGAATCACGTTGCCTTCAGCGTCCAGATGCTTCACGATTCGTGCAGGATTACCGGCAATGACGACGTTGTCTCCAAATGATTTGGTGACGACCGCGCCCCCACCAACGATAACATTATTGCCAATCGTCACGCCCGGCACAATCACGGCATTCCCACCGATCCAGCAGTTATTGCCGATGGTGACAGGCTTCCCGTAACCCAGCCAGGACGTCCGCGCCTCCAAGTTGTATGGATGGCCGGCCGTATAAATTTGAACTTTTGGTGCCAATAACACGTTATTGCCAATATTGATCTCACAAGTATCCAGCAAAATACAGTCAAAGTTGGCAAAGAAGTTATCCCCAACGTGAATATTGTAGCCGTAGTCGCAAGCAAATCTAGGTCGAATCTCAACATTCTTCCCAACCGATCCAAATAACTTCGTCACCAACGCCGTGACGCGATCCTTCTCACGGAAGGGAATCGTATCTAATTCTTCATATAAATCGCGGGCAGCAAAACGATCCGTAACCAGCTTTTCATCGTTGACATCATAGAGTTCCTCGTCCATCATTTTTTGAAATTCAGTTTTTGCCATCAGTGGTCAGTCCTTCACAGTAATTTATGAGAATAATAGTAGCACACCGTGTAAGCGATTACAATGCATTCATTCGCCAATTTGGAGCAATTTTATATTCATCCGGATAAATAATTAACTTAAAAAAGCGGCAATCCGGGAAAGATTGGCCGCCTAAATTTATTCGATTTATTTTTAAAGGTACTGTCCCGTTACCGAACGTGGGATCGTCCGCACGCCAGCCACTGATCCGGCATACAAGACCTCACCCCCATTAGTCCCACCATCCGGACCAATATCGATCAGCCAATCGGCACTGCGCATAACATCTAGGTTATGTTCAATCACAATCACTGTGTTTCCTTTGTCCACTAAATCATTGATGATTTGGACAATTGTCACGATGTCCGAAGGATGCAACCCCGTTGTGGGTTCGTCGAGGATGTAAATGTTTCCTCGCTTATTTAATTCCTTCGCAATTTTAAGTCGTTGTCCCTCGCCTCCGGACAACGTACTCAATGGTTGTCCCAATGCCAAGTATGCCAGTCCCACGGTCAAAACGTTTTTGAGCTTAGCAACGACCTTAGTCCCCGCAAAGAAAGCCGTGGCCTCCTCCACCGTCATCGCCATAATCTCTTCAATATTCTTTCCCTTGAACTGGTATGTCAGTACTTGCGGGTCAAATCGTCCACCGTGACACAGTGAACACGTGACCGTGGCGTTTTCCATAAAGGATAAATTCAGCTCCACGACCCCTTTGCCCCCACATTGCGGGCACGCACCCTTCGAATTGGCACTGAACAAGCTTTCGCTGACGCCGTTCTCCGCTGCCAACAATTTACGAATGTCATTAAGAACACCCATGTAAGTAGCCGGATTGGACCGACTGTTTGCGTGTAGCGCCCGTTGGTCAATCCGAATGGCCTCGGGATGTTCCTTGGCAAAGACCTGTTCAACCAAGGTACTCTTGCCAGAACCCGCCACCCCCGTCACCACCGTGAATAGCCCAACTGGGATTTTCAAAATAGCATCCTTAAGGTTGTGCCGACGACTCGGTTCACTCGTGATAAACTTTTCCGGCAACCTTGGCGCATCCTTGATGGCTAAGTGCCGATTCAGGTATTTTGCCGTTAACGTTTCGGACTTTAACAGCTCTGGATACGTGCCAGTAAAGGTGATCTGTCCGCCATGAATACCGGCCCGCGGGCCAACATCGACCACGTAGTCCGCCACCTGAATCACATCCGGATCATGCTCAACCACTAGGACCGTGTTACCCTTCTGGCGCAGCTTGATCAGGAGGTCGTTGAGGCGATGAACGTCTCTAGGATGCAAGCCCGTGCTGGGTTCATCCAAAATATACAGCAGGTTCGTCAGGCTATTAGCCAGATACTTGACCGTCTTGACCCGCTGTGACTCACCACCAGAAAGTGTCGTCGTCTCCCGCGTCAGACTGAGATAGTCGAGACCCACGTCGATCAATCCCTCGACCCGTTCCTGAATGCTGTCAATTAAGTTCGACATCCGGGCATCACTAAATTCGGCCAGGGTCGTCCGCAAATCCGTTAGCTGCATGGCGGTCAAGTCATAGAGATTATAGCCATTGATCTTTACGGCTAAAACTTCAGGATTGAATCGCGTTCCGTGACAATCTGGGCAAGGACTCATGGTCGCAAATTTCTCAATTTTCTTCCGGGCGCCCTCACTGATCCCTTTGCCGACCTTCAAGTTCTGCCGGTAAAACAGTCGTTCCAAACCTTCAAATTTCACATTAAAGACTGAATCCTTATAATTGACCCGCACTGACTGTTCCCCATTTAAGAGTTGCGCTAGCTTTTCAGGTGAAAATTCCTTAACCGGTTGATCCAAATCAAACCAACCGGTCGCCACCAACGTTTGAAACAAAAAGGTCTGCGGCCCATAACCGGGCAATAAGATGGCACCATCGTTGAGTGATTTCTCTGGATCTAAAATCGCATCGCGTTTGACCACGTAGGTCTTCCCAATCCCCTCACAGGTTGGACACATACCGGCCGGATCATTGAAGGAAAAGGCATTACTGGCCGTCCCATAATGTGGCGTGCCGAATCGTGAGAATAAGATTCGCAACAAGGGACTAATATCGCTGACCGTTCCTAGGGTTGAACGCGCATTTCCGCCCAGCGGCTTTTGATCGATCACGATGGCAGTCGAGAGGTTCCGTACCTCATCAACATCTGGTCGCCGATAATTCGGCAGAAAGGTTCGGGTAAAACTATCATATGTACTATTCAACTGACGTCCAGCCTCTTGCGCAATTGTATCGAAGACGATGGAAGACTTACCGGAACCAGAGACCCCAGTGAAGACGGTCAGGCGATTCTTAGGAATCTTGAGGCTAATATTTTTCAGGTTATTCTCACGGTCATTCACAATCTCAATGAAATCTGGATCAGACATGGCAGAACCCTCCTCTGCTAGACTTGAGCAACACAGCGCCTTTAAGAGTACCATACCCCCCTGAACGACCCAAGCATATAGACTCGCAAGTTCTGGGCTAGAATCGTCGTCTGCGGCTGCCGGTAGCGCCGCCGCTGTGGGGAACGGTAAAAGCCAAAAGCGGTCTTTTACCTCGACTTGAAACCTCGCCCCAACCGCGAGTTTCCAAGGTCGTCCCATGGCCGTAAACACGGGGAGAAACAATCGCCCGTGCTAAGCTAGTTCTAGCCCAAACATTATTTCAATCGACACGCTTTCCTCGTCTTCACACGACACCTATCATCCAACATCAGTACCTAAGACGCCAGTGAACCTGCAGGTATTAAAAAAGTGGCGTTCATCGCGTCACTTCGAGATCATTTATTTACCATCATGGGGCAGGCGCCACATTGACTAAAGTCATCAAACGTATTTAGCTGCAGGAGGTCAGGGATGGAGCCAGCCGTGAGAGTGATGTAGTCTGGCGTTTTTTGACAGACTACATCACTGGACGCTTTTGAGACACATGCTTCTCGTGGCTCAAAAGCGAGGTGAAAGACCGCTTCACAGGCTTTCGCCGGTCCTCACAGCAGCGGAATCGCTGACAGCCGTAAGCGTGCACATGAGCGACACGCTATGCCTTAGCCGCCTGGTCCTCACGAATAATCGTCATGAAGGCTTCGCCATACTTCTCCAGCTTGCTCTGTCCCACACCCTTGACCGACAAGAAAGCCTCGTCGTCTTGCGGAAGTACCTCGCACATACCATGTAACGACCGGTCCGAGAAGATGACGAACGGCGGCACGTGCTGATCTTCCGCCAGCTGATGCCGTAACTCCCGCAGTTTACCAAAGAGTTCATCATCCACCGGTGCCAGCCGCTTGGCCTTGCGTGCCATCTTCCGGAAAACCTGTGTCTCCCCTTTCAGCACGCTCGCACCCTCCTGGGTAATCGCTAGCGTGGGATACTGTCCGCCGACACTTTGCAAATAGCCCGCCGCCGTCAGAAAGTCAATCAGTTCACCGACGCTCTTCTGGCGTTGACCACTCATAATGCCATAGGTCGATAGCTCTTCCAAATGGTTGTCTCGCACGCGTTGATTGTGCGCTCCCGTTAAAACTTGCGCCACGATTCCCTTGCCAAACCGTGACCGCAGCCGAACGACACACGACAAGACCTTTTGCGCCGACACCGTAATATCTTGGGCTTCACGATCATCACGACAGTTACTACAACGGCCACACGGTTCTGAATCCTCCCCAAAGTAGGCGAGGATGAACTGTTGTAGGCAGCCCTGTGTATTAGCGTACTGACTCATCACCTGCAGCTTCTGGTATTCGCGTTGCTTATTGCTTTCGTCACGCTCAGATTGGTCAATGAAAAAGTGTTGAATCTGGAGGTCCTGAGCTCGATACAGTAGGATAGCCTCACTCGGCAACCCATCCCGACCGGCCCGGCCAGCCTCCTGATAGTAGGCTTCCAACGTTCCGGGTACCTGCGCGTGAATCACGAAACGCACATTACTCTTGTCGATACCCATTCCAAAGGCGTTAGTCGCAACCATCACCTGAATCCGATCGTAGAGGAAGTCCTCCTGATTTGCGCGTCGTTCGTCGTCGCTCAGACCCGCATGATAGGCGGCCGCCTTAACGTGGTGCCGGGTCAACAGCGTCGTCAACCGGGTAACTTCCTTGCGCGTGCTGGCATAGATGATCCCCGTCTCGCCCTGATTGACCTTCAAGTAGTCCAAAATAAACCGGTCGGTATCCTGATCCTTGACCACCGTTAAGTCCAGGTTGTCGCGGGCAAATCCGGTATTGACCTCATTCTGCGGGTCAATCTGTAACTGCTGACAAATATCGGCCGCCACTTGTTCGGTAGCCGTCGCCGTTAACGCCAATACCTGCGGTTGCGTTGGCAGTTGCTCAATGGCCGTACTCAATGCCAAGTAACTCGGCCGGAAGTCGTGTCCCCACTGTGAAATACAGTGCGCTTCGTCAACCGCCAACAAGTCCACTGGCAGTTGGCCCAGTGCCTGCAGAAATGCCGCCGAATCTAGCCGTTCGGGTGCCACATACAGCAATTTATAAGCGCCATTGTGTAGTCCGGCCAGGCGTTCTTGAATATCCGGCCAGTCCACCGAACTGTTGATAAATGTCGCGGGGATGCCACTATCATTTAACGCATCGACCTGATCCTTCATTAAGGAGATCAGTGGCGACACCACAACCGTAATCCCGTCGAACATCAGCGCAGGAATCTGGTAACACAGAGACTTCCCACCACCCGTGGGCATAATGGCCAGGCTGTTCTCCCCCGCCATGACGTGCTCGATGACCGCCTGTTGCCCGGGCCGAAAGTCATCGTACCCAAACGTGGTCTTTAAAATATGTTGCGCTGCCGCTAAGTCCATCAATGCTTACTCCTTCTTCTCAATGCTTCTATTCTACTGGCAAACGTCAACCGATACAACCGAACGGATACCCGAACAGCTTTTTTTCACAAAATACCCTGAAATAGTTGACAGCCAGCACATATTCGCTTATAGTAAATTAAATCGCACGCAACCGAATTGGAGGAACTACTCGTGGAAGACTCAGATATGACCCTGGCCAACCAACTCTGCTTTTCGGTGTACCACGCAAGCCGCCTTTTTATCAAGTTCTATCAGCAAGCACTCCAACCGTTTGCACTGACTTATCCCCAATACTTGGTACTTTTGGCGCTGTGGGAAGAGGATCGCCAACCCCTCCACGCATTGGGTGAACAATTAGACTTTGGCAGTAACACCCTGACCCCGCTCCTGAAAAGGATGGAGAATAAAGGGTGGTTGACTCGCCAACTTGGTTCTTCGGACCATCGTCAATTAATTATCCAACTCACGGAAAAAGGGAGAACTAGCAAGACCGCTATTTTTCAAGCGATCCGTCTGTGCGTCACCCAGCAGAATATTGATCCAGAACGCTACCAAAGCACCCTGAAACAGAATCATGAATTAATTGCGACTCTTGAAAAAATGCTAGATTAGCAGTTATTTATTTTCAGCAATCAGTCGTGCACGACTATTTATTGACACTTAGGAAAAGAGAAAGAGGTAACTTATTTTTATGATGCATTACGATGTCGCATTTATCGGCAGTGGCCACGCCAACTGGCACGCCGCCGTTGCTTTACGAAAAGCTGGCAAGTCAGTGGTCCTGATTGAAAAGGACCGCGTTGGTGGAACCAGTACCTTGGACGAAGCCACCGCGTTGACGGCACACCCTCAAGACCTGGCCAGTGATACTGACGACTTTACTTGGGCAGACGTGACAGCGTACCGGCAACACGTTAGCGACACCCAAACCCAACAACTGATGACCCTCTTCGCTAAATACGACATCACGCTCATTCACGGTACTGGTATCCTGATGGGTAAACACATGATTCAGATCGGTAGCCAACACATTTTCGCTGAAAATATCGTGCTGGGCACCGGCCAACACGCCGTACTACCTGCTATTATGGGTAAGGAATATCTTCACGACGGTCAAGACTTTCTGAGCCTGAAGCAACTACCCAACCACTTAACCATTATCGGTGCTGGGGTCCTTGCCCTTAAGTTTGCCTCTCTAGCGCAATATCTCGGCACCAAGGTTACCATCTTAACCCACGGTGCACGAGCAGCTAAGAACTTTGCGCCCCGCTACGTCACAAAATTATTAGTCCGCCTGCAACAAGCCGGCGTCGACATTCGGTTCCGCGAACCTGTCCATAGCGTCGATGAAACGGCAACGGGTTACGGTGTCACGACGGAAAGCGGTCTGACCATTGCCACCGACTACGTACTGGCGACAACGGGACATGAACCCAATACCCAGATGCTGGGTTTGGAAAATGCTGGCATTTACACTAGCGATAACGGGATCGTCGTGGACGATCATCTGCGTGCTACCAGCCACAACATCTACGCCAGTGGGGATGTCATCGCCAAAACCGTTGCCAAGACACCCGCAACGGCCACCTTTGAATCCAACTACATCGCCGCTCAAATTCTGGGCGATACCACGCCAATCAGTTACCCGGTTCTCCCCAACGTCCTGTCCGCCTGCCCTCGCATTGCGCGGGTCGGAATCAGCGCTGCCGAAGCCGCCGGTAATTCCGACTACCAGATCGCCCAGATTCCTTATGGCAAGCTTACTGGCACCAAAGGCCCCCACGAGGTTGCGGCCGAAATGACGGTCGTTTTGGATGCCGCCCATCACTTGGTCGGCGCTGATATCTTTGGCATGGCCGCTCCCACCCTGGCGAACGCGCTGACCATTGCCATCACGCAACGACTATCAGCCGATGAGTTTGCCGATCTGACGGCCACCTGCCCAACAGCCATTCAAAAAATTACGGCGCACCTCTTGCCATTGTTGGCATCTGCTACAACGGAAGACGTTGTTCAATTGGAAGCCTAGTTTCTTTCACACTTCACATCACTATTTATTGGGACCAGTCGTTACTGCGGCTGGCCCCTTTTCTAGTTACGCCAAATTAAATTAAAAAGTTTTATTTCAAAAAAATAATGAAGCGATTTTTACGTAGTTAATTAGAAAGGAATGATTCCCGTGACTAATTTCAAGCAAGTTTCCAACTATCTCCATTCGAGTATGCTAAACTCGGATTACTCAAGAAGGAGGCCATTTACTATGGCAACCAAAGACAAAATTCAAATCGACATTGATTCTGAGATTAGAAAGCGTGCGGAAACCAACTTACAGATGAACGGTATTTCCCTCACACATTTACTACAGACTATTATCACGAGTATTGCCGACAATCAGATATCTCCCTCACCAACAATCACCGAGGCTGATCTACTTGCTTTCATTGATGAGGTGCTTAACGCCTTAAATGGCAAAGAAGAACTTGAATCCTATACAACGCTAGATGCTTTAAACAAAGGCTTATCAAATTAGGTGGTCACTTACACCATTCACCCAACTCGAAAATTCAAGCAACAGTTCAAGAATGTTCAAAAGACACCGCGTTGGAACCGCGTCTTCAGTGGCACTGCACCACTAAGGTGAAAATCGTCCGGCCTGGGACATCGTCATATCTTGTCTACTATCGGGCACTCCAATACCAAGTTACTTCTGTCCTCATCGCTTACATGGAAAACAACAGCTTGCCAAACAAATCATGTTTCTACTCTCAAAGCAGCATATTTCCGTTAGCATCACGGAATGTCACTTGGATGGCAAAAATGGCGATCATCTCTTAATTTATACGATTTTGCCGGAAACTAACCAAGTCTTTTTAATTTCCATCGGCACACACGCCGAGCTTTTCTAACGAAACGGTGCATAACAATCTTTACATGATTCTCGTATTGGGACCAGTCGTTACTGCGGCTGGCCCCTTTCTACTGTTTCGCCACCGCTCCACTATCCCCCCTCAATCAACTGAGCTGAAACCGCTCCTCACCGACCAGCAAAAGGCTGAAATGAATATCACAAAAGCCCCCGAAGACTGACCAACCACTTCAACGCTCCTGCTATCAATGCTATAATGTTTTTTAAAAGGAGTGCTGTATTCATGACGAAGAGAATTAAAGGTTCATGTACCACGATTTTAGTAGGGAAAAAGGCTTCCTTAGACGGCTCCACCATCATTTCACGGAACGATGACGGCCACGAAGCCCTAGACCCAGAACGGTTCGTTGTGGTCAACCCTGATGACCAACCTCGCGATTACCAAGCGGTGATCAGCGGTGTGCAAATCAAGTTACCCGACAACCCACTGCGTTACACCTCAATTCCTAACTCCATCTTAACCAACGGTATCTGGCCAGCAGCCGGCATCAACAGTGAAAACATTGCGATGTCTGCCACCGAAACCATTACCACGAACTCCCGCGTGTTGGGGATCGACCCCTACGTTGACGGCGGAATCGGTGAAGAAGACCTGGTAACGTTGGTCTTGCCATACATTCACAGCGCTCGCGATGGTGTGAAGCGTTTAGGTAGCCTGCTGGAAGAATTCGGAACCTACGAACCAAACGGGATTGCCTTCTCCGACAACAACGAAATCTGGTGGTTAGAAACCATTGGTGGGCATCACTGGGCTGCTAAGCGGATTCCAGACGACGCCTACGTGGTTGCGCCTAACCGCATGAACATTGACGACTTTGACTTTAGTGCCGAAGATACCTTGGCTTCAGACGACTTGGAAGACTTGATCACCAAGTACAGCCTGAACCCCGACTTCGACCATGTTAACCTGCGTCACATCTTCGGCAGTGCTTCCATCAAGGACACGGTCTACAACAACCCCCGTGCTTGGTTTGGTCAGAAGTACTTCAATCCTGAAATCGAACAAGATCCTCAGGACCAAGACTTGCCATTCATCTGTCACGCCAACCGGAAGATCTCAATCGACGACGTAAAATTCGTTTTGAGCTCTCACTTTGAAAACACGAAGTACGATGTTTACGGCCACGGCTCTGAAGACGACAAGACGTTGTTCCGTCCAATCGGGATCAACCGGAACCACGATGTGCACATCTTACAAATCAGAAATAACGTGCCCGACAGTATCGCCGGGATCCACTGGTTAGCCTTTGGTGCCAACACGTTCAACACGGTTGTGCCATTCTACGCTAACGTTGATGACACGCCAGCTGCTTACAAAGACGCTGACGGGACGTTCAACATGAACCACATGTACTGGTTGAGCTGTACTACGGCACTACTGGGTGACACGGATTACAGTCTTTACGAAGACTTCCGTAACACCTTCGCCTTAGAAGCAATGTCTGCTTACCGGAAGATCCAACACGAAACGGATGCCGCTATTATTGACGGTGCCGACATCAAGATCCTGAAGGAAGCCAACGAAAAGCTTTCCGATGAATCCTTCACCCGTCAAACGAAGTTATTGGGTGACATGGTAACGTTTGGTTCCGAACACATGAAGTTACGGTATAACTTAAACGACTAATTCTCACTAACAAAAGATGACTGCTCAGAAGCTTAACATTAGCTCTTGAGCAGTCATCTTTTTATGCCAATTTTAGACGCTTCATGATTTCAATGACCACCTCAATTTTGACAAACATCGGATAAGTTTCCAGTATAGCTGGCACAGTGTCATAATCAGCATGTAAATATTCAACTCCTAATTGTTGATAGAATTCCAAGGCACCAGGTAATGCAGCAACTTGAATCCCAATAAGGCCAATGTTCAACTTGAATCTGGCAATTAGTACTTGTTCAAATATATCTAGGATCAACTTTGTACCATTCTTTTGATTCTGAAGACTTCGCTCCACACCTAGCCAAGTAATCTCAATAGCAGGATACGGGATTACCGCTTGGCTAAGCCACGATGAATCATCCAGTAAGTTTCGAAATATTTGTGCATCGTATGCGCTCTGAACCTCTACAATACTCGCGGACAATGCATAGAATCCAACAATCACCCTCTTATCTTTCGCTTCCAAGACGGTCGTTGAAGTTTTCCCTAACTGATCGGCCCAAGCAGCCCGTTCTCTTAAAAAACGATTAACAGTTGGCTCGCCACAGTCAAATTTGACCAATGATTCTTGCGAACTTATCTTTGAAATATGGGTTCTATACATCGGGTGTCTCTAATGCCTTCTTAAATGCAATAACTGCGCGTTCAATATGAGCCTTCTCCGTATCAGTCGGTTCATTTCCCGTAGGCAACAAGATTTTCATAACCTTGTCGTACTCTTTCCGATCCTTAACTTTAATAACTTGTTTCAGCTTGCCACCCTCAACCATTGTCATTTTGTGTCCTCCCGTTGGCTATACACCTGCCTTGACCATTTTCTTCCGTTTCTCACCATTCCAGTCAGTATAACTGCTTCACCCCATAGGTGTATAGTCCCTTTCACAAACTTTACAAAGTAAGAGCGAGCCACCAGCATAAAACGCCGGTAGCTCGCCCTTTTGATATGGGAGATTGTAAAATATAACCGAACACTTGTAGACAAAAAAGCCCATAGAGGCCTTTAATAGAATTACCACAACACTATCAAAGGAGAACCTCTATGAGTAAGTCTACTTTATCATTTCAAGAACGAGCTGTCATCCAAGATTGGCATGATTCCGCAAAATCACTGCGATCAATTGCGCGACACCTTAATCGGAGCGTCTCGACCATCTCTTATGAACTACATCGTTTACGGGACCAGCCATACTCTGCTACGGCGGCTCAGAATCAAACAACTTCGCGTCGCACTCAGCGGGGAAGAAAAACCAACTTGACCGCAAATCTCAATGATTTTATTACTGAGGGGATTCGTGTACGGCATCTCTCTTTTGCACAAATTGCACAATTAACCGGTGAGGCTAAGCGAAACTTCTATAATTGGTTAGCTCAGGGCCGCTTAGAAATCACCTCTGAGGAGTTGCCTGATAGAGCTATTCGTTACCAGCGTAGCCATGAAACTCGCGGTAAGGCTGCTTGTGGTCGATCAATTGAAGAGCGAACTAACAACGGTCGCAAGACGATTGGTCAGTTCGAGGCGGACACTGTTCTATCCGGGAAAAAGAAAGGTCAAGCTTTGGCCACAGTGGTTGACCGCGCCTCACGTTTAACCATCACTCGCCGTTTATCTGGACGCGATAGTGGTGCGATGAAAGCTGTATTAGTGGATATTGCTAGCTTGTTGGGAGATAACTTTAAAACCGTTACGGTCGATCATGGTAAGGAATTCGCCAAATATCAAGAATTCGAAGACGAAACGGGCAAGCTTATGTACTTTGCGCATGCCTATTCTCCTCATGAACGTGGAACTAATGAGCAACGAAACAAAATATTACGGCGTTTTGTTCCTAAAGGGCGGCCCATCGAAGATATTACTGATGAAGAACTGGTCGATATCAATTGGAAAATGAACACCATGCCATTAGAATGCTTGAATTGGCGTACACCATTAGAGGTCTTCTGGGAACAGATGAGGTTCTAATAAGTGTTCGGATAATTCTTGCAATCTCCCATATAACTTAGAATTTCAGTTCGTAATCAAATTTCAATTTCTTATAGTAATCCTGTTCGATGAAGTCCGTTGGCCGGACCGCACCATCCTTCATGTCAAAGTAGGCCACTCCCGCCATCTTGAGCATTTTATAGACGAACTGGGAACAGAACATGATGTTGGGCTTAGCGGAATGCTTGGACACCAGCCCCAGCATGTTGTAGGCACTTCCCTCACGATTGATCTCATCGATCTTGTCGATCACGAACTCCTTTTGTGCCGCGGTCACCGGCAAACTGTAGACCAGCAGAGACGCGCCCGCCTTCTGATGGAAGAACTCCAGCGTTTCGGCATTCATCCCCGGTGGGTAAACGTTGTCGCCCCCGTTGTAACTGATGATGGTCTCCAGATCGCGGTCAAAGGCCAGTGACACGTGGTTGAACTGCTTACGGGTAAATACCGAGATCATCTCGCTAGCGGCACTCCCCGTATTGGACACAGCCAGATACAAGTTGGTATCACCCAGGGTGGCATCCGCCGCATCAAAGTAAGCATTCGTGAGCGTCCCGTGGTTGATGTACCGCACCGAACTATGACGGGGTAAGTCTTCCAGAATCGTCTTCACGTGTGCAACCGAAACCTTGTCCTTGGCCTCGGCCGCCGTGTTCATGAGGTCACTCAGCTTGTCGGCACTCTGCCGCAGCTCATCGAAGCTGACCGTTGCCGCCTCTTCGACCGTCGGCAAATAGAAAACCGTCTGATTGTTGGTCGTGACGAACCGTTCGACCCATAACGGAACGAGAATAATAATAACGCCTAAAATTTTAGCCGGAAAGTACACGGGCGACCATCCCCGCATGGGAAAGACCACCACCGAAATGAAGATAATCTGCAGGGCCAGCAGGAGCCCATAAGCAGCGGTTAGTCCCAACTTCGCCGGTCGAGGAAACTGGGCGAGCCAGGTCCGCACGACCATCACTGCCGCCAAATAAATGTAGACGATAATCAGGATAGGTTGATTGGCAAATAGGTACAAGCTGATGAGCAGGAGCCACCCCAGCCCGCGAATTCTAATTGATTGAAAATAGTTGATGACGTCGTTCATGACAACCCTCTTTCACGTAAAAGGCGAACGCCAGTATCGGTGGCAGTCACCAGTTGGTCAAGTCACTTAACTTGAAAATAGTAGATTTAGTATACCATATTCCATGTTATAACACCGGCAGTATCGGCAGCGCCGCCTCCATTAGCACGGAAACAATTATTGGCTTAAACCAATTCTTCTCACGAACTGGCAGAAAAATGCGACTGGATTGCGAAAAATTACATTAGTAGTAAGTAGAGGTCAAAAAAGCAGCTACCAAAGTTACTGGTAACTGCTCACGATAACTTACTTTTAAAATAATCCGCGCTTACTTCACCGTCTTGGCAACTGCAGCGTGAACGGCATCTTTCTCGGCTTCTACCAAGTCAACTCGGCTCTCGATGACCTTAGTGTCCATCTTGATTTCCCGGGTTAAGCCTGGGGTATTGACCTTTGGTGTGAAGAAGGCCTTGAATTCAGCTAAACGGGCTGGCGTGTGGAAGATACCAGCGGTAACGGTGATGTACGTGGTGAATTCCATGTCACCACCGACCGTATCTTCCAGCCATTGCCAGTCGTTTCTGATCCAGTCCCAAGCGGCTTGTTGTCCCTTGTCGTTGCCCAGAACACCGCGGTACCAAGCCCGCAAGTCCTGTGGCTTGATGGTTTCAGCATCTTCAAACAACGTGATTAATTTGGCAATCTGCTTGGCGTCTGGCGTCGTTGGCAGTGCAGCAGATAAGTCTGCCTTGTAGCCGGCATCGCTGGATGACCGGTAGTCGTTCAACAATTGATCAAACAACTGGTCACTGCCGAAATGCTTGATTTCGTTGGCTAAAATGAAGACCCGGATTGCGGCTGGCAACGTTCCTGGGTTGTCCTGGTGGGCAACGAAGACCGCGTGAGCCGCAGCAATCGATTCAGCATTCTTGGCGTATAAGGTAGCGTTCAAGACGTATGGCCGCGTTAATTGGTCATCGTTAGATTCGCCGGCCTTAGGCGTCCAGCCTAACCGAGCAACTTGACTGGCACTCAGCTTATCGAATAAGGCTTGTAACTGCTGTTCTTCGGTAGAATCTGGCGTCACAAACTTCTTCAGGTTGCTGGCAACCCCGTATAAGACATCGTTGACAACCGTGGAATGGCTGGCAGCGAAACGGTCCAGTAATGGCACAATTGCCGCGTAGGAAATTTGGCGACCTTCGGCTAATAACCGCAAGTCTTGTAGCAATTGTAACTGAGTGATGGCATCCAAGGAATCCAGGTTAGCGAGGATGTCTTGTAACAAGGTGTCATCGTACTTCACGATAAAGTGAGAATTGTTGCCCACGTTCAAACGGAACGGTTCGCCACTGGCCTTGCGTAGAGCGGCGTAGTCCCCTAAGGTGGCAGATTGGTCGGCGAAGATGGCTGGAGCGGCACTGTAGTTACTGTTCAACGGTACCTGCCATTGACGACCGGCATCCTTACCCTCACCCACGAAGAATTGCTGCTGGGTAATGGTTAATTTGCCATCGACCACTGCGGCGGAAACGACCGGATAACCGGGTTGTTCCAACCAAGAGTTCATGATGGCACCGACGTTCATACCGGAAGCGTCACCCAGTGCGGCCCAGAGGTCAGCCCCGGTAGCGTTACCGTAATGGTGAGCGGCGAAGTAGGCCTTCAAGCCTTGACGCAAGGCATTGTCACCGATCAAGGCACGGACCATGACGAGCATCCGGGCACCCTTGGCGTAAACGATGGCACTGTCGAATAAGGCATCGATTTCGGCGGGGTCTTCAACTTGCACGTGAACGGACTGCACGCCATCGGTGGCATCCCGTTGGAGCGCCATTGGGGCCTCAGTCGTCTGGAAGACTTCCCAGATGTGCCAGTCGGGTTCGATGGCGTTGATAGCAACGTATTCCATCATGTTGGCAAAACTTTCGTTCAACCAGAGGTCATCCCACCACTTCATGGTAACCAGGTCACCGAACCATTGGTGCGCGAGTTCGTGAGCGATAACCGTTGCGACCCGTTGCTTGGTTTCAAATGAGGTGTTGTCGGGATCTAACAATAAGTAGGCTTCACGATACGTGACCAGACCCCAGTTTTCCATGGCACCGGCTGAGAAGTCGGGTAAGGCCATTTGCCAAGAGTGTGGGAGTGGATATGGCGTCTGGTAGAAGTCTTCGTAGAATTCGATGGAGCGCTTGGCAATATCTAAGGCGAAGTCGAGTTCCTTGGCTTGGTGCGCCTTGGTGGCAAAAACACCGACTTGCACCCCGCTCTTAGTGGTCGTCAGCTTGCTCTGCATTTCCCCGAAAGCAAAGGCGATCAGGTATGTGGACATACGGACTGTGGTGTCGAAGTAGTGGACGCCGTTTTCGGTCTTGGTCTCAGGCATGTTGCTGATGATGGTTTCACCGTCGTGTTCGTCGAACTTGATGGCCAGGTCAAAGGTTGCCTTGGCTTCGGGTTCGTCGACACAGGGGAAGGCTTGGCGGGCAGCAGTCGTTTCAAATTGCGTCCCGATGATCAGCTTCTTCTCGCCATCGACGTCGTAGTAAGATGGGTAGATGCCCATCATGCTGTCGGTCAGAGGTGCGGTGAAGTCGATGGTCAGCGTGGTCTCGCCGGTCTTACCCAGGTCGATATGGATGCCCTCGGTCTCGTCATCGAAGGTAAATGGCACATCTTGACCGTCGGCTTTGACGGCGCTGATGGTCATAAACTTCTGGTGGATGGCGATGCCGGTCTCCTTGGCGTCACCGGTAATGGTGGACGTCCCAGAGATGGTCTTTGTGGCACGGTCAATGTCTAAGTAAACGTTGTAATGCGTTGGTTGGAATAATTCGTAAAAATGTGTGGATTTTGCCATGATTTCCTCCTGAATTATTAGAATATCCTCATTATACACTTTTGGCTGGTGGGAACCACGTGAGGTGTTACGCAGAATGAAAAATAAGACCGTTTATAACTGGCAGTCCGACCTGTCTTCTCATTTTCGATTAATTTAACGGGACCTAAAAAGCACCGCCCGTCATCCCTAAGGACAACCAGACGGTGCCAAATCCGATTCAATTTAAAACGCTCACTTAGTGTTCCCGCTTCTTCCAACCAGCTAACCCGACTAGGCTTCCCAACAGTGCCAATCCAACAAGAGCTAAACTGCTCCCCCGTTGTTCGTTGGTCTGTGGCAATTCGGTCTTGCTTTGAGCCAACTTAACAGGTGCCTTCTGTGACTGTACGCGCTTGGTAGGCGTGGTTAGCTGTTGCACCTTAGCGCCTTGACCACCGGCCGTAACAACGGCTGCTTGGCCACCCTTGGCCTTAGGCGTTGTTGCGACCTTATCAGGTGTCTTAGCCTTCTTAGCTGGTGTCTTAGGCGTCGTTGCTGGTTCCTTACCAGGCTTGACGATGTCGGCACCGCCACCGTTATCACCGCCGCCACCGGTTGTGGCATCCGCCGCATAGGTCACAACAACGGCCACATCGGCACTATCCGGCGTAACTGCCTGTGCCGTGGCTTGTGTCAAATCCTTGGCTGGATCAGTCGTTGAAGCGACGTGCATCCCAGCTACAGTTGGATTCTTAACAGCAGCGAATGCTAATTGGTCACCGTCCTTGTAAACAGCCCAATTGGTATCGGTTGGCTGACCGGTAACATCCAATTCTGGCGTGCCAGTGGCAGCCGGATTGCTGTAGGTCACAGCGTCTTGGGTGACTTGATCAGTTACCGTAGCAAAGGTCATAGTCTTCGTTACCGGAGCGGCGACCTGCTTTTGTTGCTGATCCTGGTACGCAATCTTTTCAGTAACGGCCTTTTCAGTCGTCTTAAAGTCGTGAGCTAACGTAATCGTAAAGTCGAGATTGGTGTCGGCATCTTTGCCAAAGACAATTGCGCTGGTCCCATCGGCATTCTTAGTGGTATCGCTGACCAGCTTGTAGCCTTTAGCCACGGCTGGATCAATCACTGAAGCGGAGTCAAAGGTACTGGTACTCCCAATGGCGCCCCGCAGTTCGGGATTAGTCGTGTAGTCTAACGTCTGAACAGTCTTGCCAGTAGTGGCATCCTTGATGGTAACGGTCGCGCGCTTGGCGTTGGCGTAAACCATGCGAATGGCTTGTTTAGCCCCGACAAATGGAATGTCGGTGGATTGACTGATATCGGTCCAGGTCGTGCCATCCACGCTGGTCTCAGCACCGGTGTACACGTAATCTGGGAAGTCCTTCTGGTAACTGTTCAGGGCGACCTGAGCAGCTGACGTCCCGCTGTAGCTGTCGGTAACTGACGTCCCATCTTCATTGGTGATTGGCGTGAAGTTCCCCGCGGCATCCTTAGTCCCATAATCAACGGAGACATCCCATGGTAAAACGTCCTTGTAGAACAGGATTGTCCAGGTCTTATGCGCATCCGTCAAAGTCGTGGTCCAGCTTGTCTGACGCGTTGCTTTGCCATTGTCCGCCGCCCAATCAGAGTACAGACCCGTACCATCTAGAATCAAGCCAGAGAAGGTGTATCCTTTGGCAATTTGCTGGTTCAGGAAGGTCATGACCGTGGCATTGGCTTGCACGTTGACATCGGAACCCACATCACCCGAGATCAGTGTTGCGGGGGCCAAGTTGAGTTGTTGCCCATTGGCTTGAAGGAGTTGAATGTTGACATTTAAATCACTGACATCTTCAGCCATATCGTACGGTTGAATGATGTACCCACCGAAGCTACTGTTTGGATCAGACCAAGTTGTGGATAGGCTACCATAGTCTGTGTCCGTTCCAGTAAGTAAGTTGTACCAGTTCAAGGTATTACTGTTGATGTTCCCAGCATCGGCACTGGATGGGAACAGGGACGGATATTTCGCATTGTTAGCATTATCAAAGCCTGTAACCGGCAAGTTAGCTGCCGACAGGTTTTTGATGATAAAGGATGGTGTCGTGTAACTCAATGTCCCATCAGCCGTAACGTTCTGACCCTTTGCAAGCGCCGTGCTAACGGTGATTGGGGCCAACAAAACATGTTGTTCTTGTAACTCGGTGCCCGTCTTGATGTCCAGGCTCTTGTCCGTCGCTAGTGGTGAGATATCGGTAATTTGATTATAGGACATCCGAACAGTTGTCAACTGATCCTTATTACTCAGCGCAGAAATATCATTCACAGAGAAAAACGACACGTTAACACTCTGCAACTTGTTTAAGTTGCTTAACGCCCGAATATCCCATAAATTCCCAGATTGATAACCATTGCCAAACGTATTGACACTGACTAAAAGATTAGGGTAAAGATACAGGCTTTGAAGATTCGTCGCGTTCTGAAGCCCTTCCAGTGTGGTCATCGACATCAACGCATAATAGTAAGTTGAAGCCTGGTTACTACTGTTGGCCGCTTGCAGGTTTTGATCCGCGGAAAGACTCGTCACCGTTGCGAGATCGGCCTTCGTAAAGTTATTTCGGAAGTCATCAATCGTTGCGAACTGCTTAGTAAAATTGCTTTGCCAAATGAAGTATTGTAAACCAGAATCGGGCAGCCATTCGTCAATGTAGAGTGGATGCGTGCCATCGCTGTACTTTAATGGGGAGTTCATATCCATTCCCTTAGCATCTTGCGCGATATTGTTGGCGTATGTCTCGCCTACCCAAGTCCCAGACCCCTGTGCTTGATACTTCGCGTTATAACCGTCGACAACGCGTAAGTCGGAACTAACCCCATTAGCGTCAGTGTGATCATAAGTATATTGAAGCCGCTGGGTCTTGCTGACGTTGAACACTGGCTGACCCGTAACCTTATCTGTCAAGTTATCCGGATTTTGAACTGTGATCCCGGTTTTCACGTTAGTTGGCGCTGGTGTGACATCTAAGCTTTCTACTTCTGGTGTAACCTGCTTATCTCCAGTGGTGTCATCCGCTGGATCCTGAGTCGAACTCTCAACATCATGCTGATGTTCTTGTGGCTCTTGTGGCTCTTGTGACTCTTTTGAATCCTTGATTCCGTCATTAGAATTCTCCGCAGGTGCCTGTGGCGGTGTCGGTTTTTGTGGCTGATTCTGTTCTTGCTGCTCACCAGCTCCGGCAGCAGGTGTACCGCTGGCCGACTGATTAGCTGCCGTCTTCAAAGCAACTTCCGGAGCGCCACTTGCTGGCTGACCCTGTTCAACACTTTCTGTTCCTGGCTCGTCAGCTGCTTGCGCCGTCTGCGTCGCTTGTGGTCCCGCAATAATACCGACTGCCATACTGGTAACCGTGATACCAGCCACAAGCCAGCCCTTATGTGACTTGTACATCTTATAATGTGTTTTCCGTTCGAAATCCTTCATGATTGGTCCCCCTCATTAACTATGACCAAAAATCAGATACTTTGATGCCGAACTTATACCGCATATCATTCTATAAGCTCTATTTACTATCCATTATAGTCAGGTTGTGAGGAATAATCAACGGCATAAAATTTTGTGGCACATAAATGTTTTTGAAGGTGTCCAAAAGCATTGGTGTAACAGTGTTTCTCATAATTATATTTTTAAATAAGGACCGTTAAATCACATGATAAATAAATCACGTTTCACGTTTAGTTGTGTGCTATTTAAACTTTTTACCGGGATGTGCAATGATTGTTTACAAAACTAACATCATTCTCAGATTGAAGGACCACGAACGCCATAATTACCGCAAAATTAGATGAACAATTAAAGATTTACTCCCCTATTTTCAACCATCAGTAGTACAAAAAAAGGGCCCAACTCGTCAACGAATTGAACCCCCTCCAAGTCTCCATCAACACTCATTGATGAAGAACTATTATTTATATGCGTTGAAATATCTAAAATTAGTGGAACACACGCGCAATCCCAGCCACGTTAGAACGTTGGCCGTTCTTGATCGGTTGGACCATGATCCGTGGTGGCCAACTTTCGATGACCTTGCCCTTACCTAAGTAAATGGCAACGTGCCAAATCGTGTGGGTGCCTGGTTGGTAATAGAAGACCAAGTCCCCACGCTTCTTGTGACTGTAGGCGACGTGTTGGAACTTCTTGCTAGCCCACAGGTTGCGAGAATTCCACTCGTTACCGGGGTAAGCATGATGGATGGCACTGATTGGTTTAGTGTTGATACCACCAGCATATAGTGACTGCATAACCAAACCAGAACAGTCCGTGCCGTAAACTGGCTTAGATGAAGAGCCGACTAAGTAAGGATTGCCCTTGTACTTGTAGGCTTGCTTAATCATCGCTTCAATGTGGGCTGAACGGCCATTCCAGGCGTGAGCACCCAATGGGGCTACGTATGAATCAATACTCTTCCAGCTGGACTTAGAGAAGCCTAACTTAACCCACGTCTTTTCATTGACGTTCCCAGTCGCCTTCAGATGGTGCTTACGCTGAAAGTTTTTGACAGCGTAGTAGGCTGCAGAATTATATTTGTTATAACCATTGGCGGTACCCAAACGCCGCATGATTTTCCAAGTCTTAATCCCCTCATAACCCCGTTTGACCGTATACCCTACCTTACCGTAAGGCTTGATCTGCTTGTAATTGACTTGATAATACTTCTTCGGGTTTTGGTAGCCCTTCGTCTTGGCAACGCATGCCTTGTTGGCAGTAACGTACTTGCCAGTGTTGGTCTTCAGAACGGGCGCGTGCCCTTTAACCGTTACCACCTTGGAAATCTTGGCGTAGTGGCCCTTATGAACTGTTGCCACGTGGTGTTTCTTAGCAGCGTCCTTGTAGTAGGCAACCGTCTTCTTGACCCGGATAATGCCCGGGTTATTGGTGTAGTAACTGGTCTTAGCTTGTGCGGAGGTAGTCATACCAACGCTGCTTAGACCGGCAATGACGAGTAATGTAGATAGCCATTGTTTCTTCATTATACTTTGCTCCTTTGTGAATTTATTAAATATAAACTTGATTAATAGCTCAAAGCCCGATAGGCATCATGTTTCCGGTGATTGTGCAGGCTAGCTATGGTCATGCTTGTTTTCCGCTTGGTCCATGGGTCATTGTAGTAGGCCCGCGTCTTGCTGTAGCCAGAAAGCGTGACAGCGTGGTTCACAAAGCCATCGACACCAGCGACCCAGATAACGACGGGATGGCCGTGATTGATTTTGGTCTTCATCTTGTTAAACGAAGCCCCGGTCATATCTGTAGCTGAGCCGAGATGATGTCTGACAGTCTTCATGAGGCCCTTGGGATAGATCCACCAACCAGTCTTCGAATAGGGACTCCCAACGAAGCCCTTGTTGGGGTTTGAACTCCGCGGCATCTCTTTGGCCAGCGACATCTTGGTGACTTTCGCCCCAGCGTATTGGAGCATCATTGCGGTAGCCGTGATTTCACAGCCAGTCGGAAGTTGGGGACGTTGCGCAATCAAAGGGATGTTGAGCCACCGGTAGGATTTGACGGTCCCGTTGCGGTGAATCCACCCCGTTCGCGTATGCTTATACGTAAATTTCAGCCAAGTCCCATCGCCCATCTTTTCTTCGCGGGTAATGTGGACCTTTTTCTTCGCGTAGTACCGACCAGTCGAAATGGCCTTCATATTCTGGGCCGAAGACTTGGCGCCTCCCGTTCGGTACACCTTGTAGTTATGCTTTCGGTTGGTCCCGATTTTGGTGTAGTAGTTCACTTTTTGCCTACCGATGACTTTGCGGTAAGTCACTCGTGGCTTTGGCTTGGCCTTGGGCTTAGTTGTTGAACTCGACGCCGTTGACGAGCTGGAAGAAGAGCCAGCTGATTCAGATGAAGTGGATTCTTCCTTGGCTGCGGTAGTCTGGGTCGTTGATGATGAAGCCAGCGACGTAGCCGTTGCCGCGTTGGCCACATCGCTGGTCGTCGTCCCCAGGAAGAGGCTCAGCCCAACGACGGCCAGACCCGCGATCAGTCGTTTCATATAAATTTCACCTCGATATGTCTTAAGTTATTTAGCAACTGCTTTAAAGCTATTTAACATGGACCGTCTTAGTCGGTGTTACTCGTGAAAAATGGCCGTGCGAATAATAGCCAACGGTAGCACTGACCCTCTTAGCTTTGGATGCGTAAATTTTCTTATTGAAACGGTGCGAACCTTTTAGCTTTGCATAACGGGTGCCCTTATACGTCTTGATCTGAGCATAGTTTGCTTATCCAGTTAAATTTCATTGTTGGTTTCTCCTAAAAAAGTTGTCGTCATTAGTCAACGAATGACTAATTCTTAGCTCTGTAATAGTAAGGCTTGTGCGCAAATGCCTTAGTCTTCGAAATCTTCAAGCGATTATGACTAAACGTTTTGATGTAATAGCGAACATGCTTGCCATTGCTGGTAACGCTTTTGATTTGATAAAGGTGCGCGCTAAGCTTGCGAGATGGCACCCGCCACATCAGTAGAAAAGTGATTTTTCCGCTTTTTTCTGCGGGCCAGTTAGGTTTTCGAATTTCGTTGTACACGACGTTTTGGGCGATGTTGAGCTCATTGTAATGGTGCTTAACCGTTTTCGTACGAAACAGGCCTCTAACCTTTTTGGGGGTTCCAAATTGCCATTTGACTGATGCTGATGCTTTCACTGGTGATCCCAGTAAGCCAGCCCCCATAACAACTAGTGTGATCGCAAGAATCATTGCATAAAATCTTTTTTTCATAAGTTTGGTTCTCCTTCAGTAATTAATTTTTAGTATTCGAATCGCCGGTATATGTCCCATCTTCGCTATAATTGAATGAATAATTTTCTGGCTTCAACGTTACTAAGTACCGGCCGACCCCAACGATGGTGAAGAATAGAGCCAGTACCCATAAGAACACATGGCCGAAAAATTTAAACATCATCTTCATTCCTGCCGCATCACTCTTAATGGCATTTTTAGTTTCGCCGAAGGAATGATCGTTGTTTCTAAAATTGGAATTGACCAGTCGAACAGCGCGAAACTGAGCTTTTCTGTAGTCAGCCGCTTGCATCTCAGAGTAGTTATCGAAAATCCCCTTCGCCTGTCGACCGTGCTCCCACTCGTATATCACAAGGAACCCGTTCGCAATCGGATAAAAGATTGCGGCTTGAATGCCGAAGAAGATAAAGTAACCCGGAAGTTGACCACCCAGAAAGGCTTGCTTACCGAAGTAAAACCATGCGATGGCAGTCCCAATTGCAATCGCGTACCGTGTTGCCCAAAACCGCATGTTCAGAGCGAAAAACTCTTGCTTGAAAATATCTAAAACTTTTTTAATCATGAAGCTCCTCCTCATTGATAATTTGTCACTTACGCAAATATAAGTGGCTTTACAGTATAATATACAACAAATAGGTACTATTTTCCTTATTTTCTAAATAAAAAGGTCTTTTTTTCTCTGTTAATGGTGCAAAGACTCCATTATGGTTAGCCTTAACGCCACGATAGGAGAGAAGCCAACTATGCAAAATGCAATTAGTAAACTGGTGAGTCAGAAACGACGAGCATTAGATTTGACCATTGAAAAACTAGCTGAAAGAGCTGGTGTTTCTGTTAGCCTGATCTCGCGAATAGAGCGCGGAGAATTCGAGAATATAAGTCTCAAGAAGTTACAGTCCATTGCATCGGCTCTCAACCTAAAACTAAGTGACTTTTTCACAGATGATTCTTTAACTGGCATCCACACTTTAGAATTAATTGCCTATCTAAAGTCCCTGCCAGAGAATCAACGCGAGATTGTCTCAGAAAGTATCTTGAAAATTTTAAAACTATAATTGGTACTTCTTTACAATTAGGTTCGCAATTTCGGCCAGCGTGTACTGACTTGCATAGGTCTGATACTCGGCCACCAGATCAATATCGCCAGTCGGTAACTTAATTTCAAAAATACGAAATCTTCTGTAATCAATCCGGTGGTCCGCCCCCCGATCAATTAAAAACTTCAAATCTTGCAGTAGCTGTAATCGACTCAATAATGGATTCTCTACTTTTTCCATACGCCATTCACCCCTAAAAAAATAAGCTAGCCTCAACCGAATTGGTTAAAGCTAGCTTAACGCCGCTGCTAAATAAAAAACAGACTTGTATGTAGGTGAAAATTAATTTGTAGGTGTGGCATTAAATTTGTTTTAGTAAATCAATTTTAACATGCGTGTCAAGTTCTAATGCAACTATAAGAAATTAAGGAGAGCTGCCAGCCAATTTCTCGGCTAGTAGCTCTCTTTGGTGTCAAACTTAGATCTCGGCATGCAAAAGATTCCCCCATCATTGTCAAATGAAATAATATAGTTCATCTGACAATGATGGGGGAATCGTAATAATTCAGTGCCGACTGATGGGCCTGTTTTATAAGACTAGTTATACCATTTTATGGAGATAGCTTACTTAGCGCGAGTCATGAAAAGGTCCCCGCCATTTTGCCAGCCATAGTCTAGCTCCTTGCCGTGACGACTCAAGAAGTTCCAATGTGTAAAGAGCGTATGGCCTGTCAATTGGGTCAAGCCATGACTACTTTTGATGGTCTTTATGGTATGTACCTTGTGATCATAGTGTCCACCATCTGTAGGCAAAGTTCCATTCAACTGCCACTTAACGGTTTTATTGTAAACTCTGACCCTCATCCTAGGTAACCATAAAGTCTTCTTGCTGTGGTGCTTGCTATTGTATTGGGCCTTAGACACCCAGGTTCCCCGAAGATTTTTAGGAATCGTCTTTGAGCTCGCATTAGCCGAAACTGTGAATAATGGGAGAACCAAGCCCAACACCATGAGTGTCAACAAAAGTTTTCTAAATTTCATAACCCCACGCTCCAAATATGTATTTTTGTACATTCCCAGGATAGCACCATCATAAAAATAGCCACCCATTGTTCATCGGAAATATCTGCTAACTGTAAGAATTCAGTCCCGTAATCTGAGGGAATCAAGTGGCAAATCCTTTAGGGGAACGTGTGAACATATTCAATATGTGGATTATTTATCGACCAAGAGTTCTTCCACAAAGGTCACTAACATCTTTCTGCCCACTTTTTCTTGAGCCGTGACTAATTCCCAATCTCTGATACAACGATGCTCATTAATAAGCTTAGGTCTTTCTAGCTCATCTTAGATTCAGTGTACTTACGATCGCCAGACGATGTTGTTGACGGACCTTCTGTGCCTTAACTTACACTAAATTTCAGCACCTCCATAAGAAATAAAAGGGCTAATTACGGTTGTGCTACTCATGCGCCAGTAGAATACTATTGCAATCAACGTATACCCGGCCCCAAAAATTTCAAGCGATTGACAATCTATTAAGAACAGCATTGGCACTCCCTGATTAACTGAGCAAGTTTTGAACACAACTGGGTAGCTAATCAAGCAAGTCTGAGTTTATTGCTATTTCATCGTTCTCGACATTTCTTTGATCCTTAAGCAATGAATAGTAACTGGTCAACCGACCTAATTCCCTTTAAATTGAACTAAATGAACGGCGCAACTTCAAAACAATCCAGTAATTGAAAATTTTTCGACCGAAAGTTCTAGAATGCCTTCTCGTTCATTTACAGTAATATAGTAACAGCTCTTGCAATTCAAAACAGATGACTCAAAATGTATTTCAAGTTTAAACTGCTGTCTATCTTATGAGAGGCATCTTCAACTAAGCAATCATCTAAAAACACTATGTTTTACAAAAATCCGTGTAATCCGTGAACATTGTTTACTTGACTAACTGTCTGTCCATCTGTTGGATTATAAAAATTAATAACTTTCTCACAGGCATCGGTCACATCATCTTCATAAACAATTTCTCGAATATATAAATAAAGTGCTGCATTTCTTATTCTACCATCGTAAAGATAATCAGCCCTTGTAGCTCCGTCATGCAGCTTAAAATCAATGTAGTTATGAAGATGAAACTTCTGTGTATAATCTCCATTATTATAAATATCCGCGAGGACCAACCAATCTCGTCGGTGATTTATTTTCTTTCCATTACGTATTAGGTTCCCAGATTGTACCTTTTGATCTTCGCCCCCTTCTTCAATTTGAAAGATCATCTTCGAAGATTCAGTATCATTACACACACGTTTCGGATCAGGATTCCATTCAGATTTTACACAATCGAGTAAATCTAAAACAGCTCCGTAATTCGCACGCCCCGTTTTGTCAAGTCTTATCAACATTATCAATCCTTTCTATCGTAAAACTAGTTACCACATTAACAATAACACTATTCAAATTAAGCGCAAAAAAACAACTACCGAATAAAAAGGTAGCTGTCTCATTTGAATTATTACATTTACACCGTTGCAGAATGGGACTGAAAATCTACTCCCACTCTATTGTCGAAGGTGGCTTACTCGTCACATCATACAGGATACGGTTCACGTGATCCACTTCGTTTACGATACGGACAGAGATTTCCTGTAGAACGTCCCATGGAATGCGCGCGAAGTCGGCGGTCATCCCGTCGATCGACGTTACGGCTCGGATTCCTACAGCATAGTCGTAGGTCCGACCGTCACCCATGACACCGACACTCTTGATGTTTGGTAAGACCGTAAAGTATTGCCAAATATCGCGGTCGAGGCCAGCCTTCTTGATCTCCTCACGCAGAATCAAGTCACTATCGCGGACGATTTGTAACTTCTCTGGCGTGATTTCGCCAAGGACCCGAATCCCTAAACCAGGACCTGGGAACGGTTGACGCCAAACCAAAGCACTTGGCATCCCCAGCTTTTCACCCAACTCACGGGCTTCATCCTTGAACAATGAACGTAATGGTTCGATCAGCTGGAAGTGCATGTCTTCCGGCAAACCACCCACGTTATGGTGAGACTTGATGGTCTGCGCCGTATCGGTCCCACTCTCAATCACGTCGGTATACAACGTCCCTTGTGCCAGAAAGTCGATACCATCGAGCTTTTGGGCTTCGTCGTTAAAGACTTGAATGAACTCGTTACCGATAATCTTGCGCTTCTTTTCGGGTTCAGTGACGCCGGCCAGCTTGCCGAGGAAGCGGTCCTGAGCATCAACTTTAACGATGTTCAGACCGAACTTCCCTTCCAGACTGTCCATAACTTGCTTGGCTTCACCCTTCCGCAACAGGCCGTGATCCACGAAGATACTGGTCAGTTGCGACCCAATAGCTTTGTGCAAGAGCACACCAACGACGGAGGAATCGACCCCACCGGATAGGCCTAACAAGACACGCTTGTCACCGACCGTCTCACGGATGTGTTCGATTTGCAGATCAATGAAATCATCCATCGACCAGTTAGCTTCTGCGCCGCAGACATCGAAGGCAAAGTGCTTCAGAATGTCATTACCGTATGTCGAGTTACGCACTTCCGCGTGGAATTGAATTCCATAGAAGTTCCGGTCAACGTCTTGCATGGCAGAGATCGGGCAGTTTTCGCTCGTTGCGACACGTTCGAAACCATCGGGCACTTGGGTCACCAAGTCACCGTGGCTCATCCACACCGTCTGCGTCTTCGGCGTATCCTTGAATAGCTTCGCGTCATCGCTCAGTACAGTGATGTCCGCCCGGCCGTATTCACGGTTGTCAGCAGATTCAACCTTCCCACCAGTCAAGCTGTGGGCCATCAGTTGCATCCCGTAACAGATTCCCAGAATCGGAATCCCTAACTCGAAGATCTCAGGGTCAACGTTAAACGCACTGCTGTCGTACACGCTGTTTGGTCCCCCGGAGAAGATAATCCCCTTGGGGCCCCAAGCCTTGATTTCGGCCGCACTCATCGTGTGCGCCTTTAATTCAGAGTAAACGCCCATGTCACGAATCCGGCGCGTAATCAATTGATTATATTGACTTCCGAAGTCCAAGACGATAATCTTATCGAATTTGGACATATCAACGTTTGCCAAGCCATTCACCCTTTCTTCTTTTCAACATTGGTACTATCATACCGATTTCTGAAACGCGGGTCAATCTAAATCCAACAGAAATCAGGGAGAATTGTTTCACCCGTCAATCGGTTATGACGCCTAAGTAGTCGCTACCACCGATTTCCCCGCAAATTTAATCGTAAATGAAAGTACGTCTGCCGGTCCAGCTTCCGGCGCTCAACCGCCACAAAGCCATACTGGGCTGCCAACTTGGCGAGAGAACTGCCCGGCCGCACGTCCATCCCCATGGCGTTAGCGCCACTGAGCTTGGCCCGGTGAATCGCGTCCCCCATCAGCCACTCGGCAAACCACCAACCCTGATAGGTCTTACCCTGGTAACGACCGCGAACCGTCAGCATATCCAGATACCACTCGTCCGGACGCGCCCGCGGCGTCACTACCACCTGCTGAGGTGGTGCAACCTGTAGTCGTTCAAACAACGCCGTCCACTGATTATCCAACGTGCTCTCGACCGCCGCCAGGTAGCCATAGGCCACACCGACCGCGACACCCTGATTCTGATACACCCGGGCCTGCGGGTAGCCGTAGCGAAACATCGGCTGATGATAGCCGACAAATAAGAGCTGGGAAAGTTGCTCCTTGCTCAGACGCCGTAGCCGCCGCAGTTGCCGCCGCTCCAACTCGTGAAGCACCAGCATCGCAACGGAATCGGCGTCCACAATGGTTGCGTCTCGTAGCATCGCGTTTCCTCCTAATATTTCCGGAGTAACAACCGATCCACCCGGTGATGGAACGTCTTGTGAATAATCATATCCGCTCGGTTACGCGTGGGCAGAATGTATTCCTCCAGATTCTTCAAGTCAATGTCGTGCCACACCTGCTTGGCCTTGGCAATGGCCTGGTCATGCCCGCCAATCGCATACGGATAATAGTAGTTGGTTGGATCCTGAAAGGCCGTGTTCAGCAACAGGTCGAACCGTTCCAGGAACCAGTCCTCAATCAGTCCCGGATCAGCGTCCACGTACAGAGAGAAGTCGGTAAAATCGCTCACATAAATCTGTTCATTGGTCGGTAATTGCAGGGTATTAATTCCCTCCACGATCAACACATCGGGATGAACGATATACTCGGCCTGCCCGGGTACGATATCATAAATTTTATGCGAGTAGACTGGCGCCTTGATCAGTGACTGACCGGCCTTCACGCTGTTTAAGAAGCGAATTAGCCCAGCCATGTCATAACTTTCCGGGAACCCCTTACGCGCCATGAGATTGCGTTTCTTCAGCTCCTCATTACTGTAAAGGAACCCGTCGGTCGTAATCAGCTGAATGCGCTGTCCTTGAAAGTAGTGATTCAACAAAACTTCCAGCAACCGGGCCGTGGTACTCTTGCCGACTGCCACACTCCCGGCAATGCCGATGATAAAGGGCACCCGGTGCGCCGGCCGTTGGAGAAAGCGGGCCTTGTCCTGCTGAAGCTGCTGGTAATGATCGAACTCTAACCGCAACAAATGTACCAACGGAATATAAATATCCTGAACGTCTTGCAGAGAAATCCGGTCGTTAAAGGCCTTAACTTGTCGCAAGCTCTCCTGAGTCAGCGGCAACGTCGCATCGTCGGAAAACGCCCGCCACTGAGCACGGGTAAACGCATTGTAATTGATGGGATCTGACATGGGGACACCTCAACTTTTTCAGAAATAATTAGCCCCATTATACCGCAGATAGCGGCGGATTCCTCGTGGTTCGCTGAGAAAGTTTAACGCCAATTTCACCGACCAACTTTGCCCCTCAACAACCACTCCCAACCATAGAAAATGACGAAAGAAAAAGGCCAAACCCATCACTGAGCTTGACCTCGATTATTATCAAATTGCTAAATCAAAACTGTTCATGCGACCAACCGATCGCTATGAAATGGTCGACCACCATGTGAGCCGTGCGGGTGGTGAAAAACGCACTTAGCCGTAGCCTGTCAGGGATGGCGCCAGCCATGACAGCGACGTTAGACCGGGCGTTTGTTTCTTCCCGGCCTTACATCGCAGGACGTACTTGAAGACTCGCGGTTCTGGCGAGGCCTCAAGTCGAGGCGAGAGACCACTCCATAGGCTCTCACCGGTCCCACAGCAGGTGGAATTCCTGACAGGCGGAGGCGACTGTTTTTACCACCCGGTAAGGCGTAATACACACGCAGTTAGACCATTTCATACTCATCGGTTGGGACGTCGCTCAGGAGTGGGGAAACCTCGCCCACCGCCACCAAGCTCAGCCGATGCATCGCCCGCGAGCAAATGGTGTAGAGCAACTGACGCTCATCATCCGCTCCAAAGCGACTGGCCGACGCTTGCCATACAATGACAGCATCGAATTCCAGCCCCTTGGCCAGGAACGATGGCACTACGATCAAGCCCGGTGCCAGTCGTTGATTTTCCGACTGGATCAGAGTGACCGCTACGCCTTGGTCCCGCAACTTTTCAGTCAAGTCCCGGCAATCTGCCAGGTCCTTACCAATAATCGCAGTCGTTTCGTCCTCAGCGTCGTTCTGCTTGACCAGATCAATGACCCGTTGTAACCCATCTGCTTCATCCGCAGCGACCGTGACCGTTGGTAATTCACCCTCACGATCAAAGGCCGTGACTGCTTCACCATTTTTCAAGATATGCTTGGTGAAGTCCGTCACCTGCTGCGTCGACCGGTACGACTGCGTTAACTGGACGACCTTAGTCTTGTCCGGGTCAAACATCGTACTGAGTTCCTGCAGCAACGTACGGCTATTTTCCTTGGTAAAGATGGCCTGGTTCAAATCCCCCAGCATGGTGAAACGGGCGCGAGGAAAACTGAACTTCAGGAATGCAAGTTGAAAGGCATTGTAGTCTTGAATTTCATCCAGGAAGACGTAACGCATGTCGCGCTCGCCGGACTTCCCGGTCATCTTATCGTAGAGGTACAGGTACGGCGTGGTATCAACCAACTGCATGCTGTGATCACGCAACTTGGCCACAGACTCTTCCACACTGGCCTGCCAATCCGCCATGCTGATGTGATAATCACTCAGCTCAATGCGGTTCGGCACGTCCCGTAGCATGTGCACGTACTGGTTATTGATACTCAGGAATCGGGCCCGCACGATGGCCTTACGAATCGGGCTAAACGCCTGCATGACAACCTTTCGCGCTAAGAATTGGAATTCCTTATCTGCGGATTCAAACTCCCGTGGTTCATCCCCATACAACGCATTCAGATGTTCACGGTCGAGGTCCTGAATCGTCTCCTCAACCCACTTGGTCTTCATTTCGCTGGAGATCCGCCGGTTGAGAATCCGAATCAAGGCTTCCTTCGTTGCCTGGAGCCGGTTGGCCAGGTGATAGTTACGGTTAAAGCTGTAGTAAATTTCTTGGATTTTTTCTTTCGGGATAAAGACTTTCCCGTTGAATTTAATATTTCTGAAGACCATATCGGTACTTTCCAAATGATCGGCGTAACCGGTCACGGCATCGAAGAACTCCAGACTCCCCTTCAGGCGACTGATGCGCTCCTGAGCTGGGGTGTTGGTTTCACCGAACCGTTGGGCCAGCGTTTCCACGTCGATCTTCGGTAAGCGACGACCAGCGTACTGGTAGTACGTCATCTGGACCATGTTGTGCTCACCGAGTTCTGGCAAGACCTGGTCGATGTAGTCGTTGAACAGTTGGTTCGGCGAGAACAGCATGACTTGGCCGGCCGTCAAATGGCCCCGGTAGCGGTACAACAGGTAGGCGACCCGTTGCAGAATCGCCGCCGTTTTCCCAGACCCCGCGGCCCCCTGCACGAACAGCAGGTCGGAGCCGGTGTCTCGGATGATTCGGTTTTGTTCCTTCTGAATGGTCGTGACAATACTCTTCATCTTGGTATCAGAGTGTTCGCTCAGTGCGGACAGCAGCATCTGGTCGGTCACCGTTTGGTCGGTGTCGTAGAGCGTGATGATCGTGCCGTCCTCAATCTGAAATTGCCGCTTGAGTTGGACGTCCACAGTCTGTTCCCCATCGGGCGTCTGGTAGCTGACGTCACCCAACTCGCCATCGTAGTAGATGCTGGAAATGGGTGCCCGCCAGTCGTAGATCAGAAAATGGTCGGGTGAATCGGAAAACGATCCCAGGCCAATGTAGATGGTTTCTGGCTTGGACTTGGCCCCCTCTTGGAAATCAATACGGGCAAAGTAAGCCTTCTTCTCCAACCGCTTCAGTGTCGACAGTTCAGTCGTGGCATGTTGCCAGCTGTTCTGACGTTCAGCCAACATCTGTTGTTGCTGACGCACGGATAGCGCCGTTTCCAAAATTCCTTCATAACTGTCTGTCTTGATTCGTAAGTCGTTGACGAAGTTCTTGCGAATCCCCGCCTCGTCATCCTCGGCAGAATCGATCCGCTTCTTGGATTCAGTCTGCGCGACCTTGATCTTCGCGACCACTACATCTAAATGTTCTTGCTCATGAGCCTTAATTGAATCTGGCAAGCCAATCCCTCCTCGAATTAACCGGGCAACCTAGTCGTGAAATACCTAATCATCATCTCTTAACGCCGCCTATGTAGACCGTCAGGGTCAATGGCTGACGGGCCTCACTTTGCAGGCCCCTCATTTTCACCGATACCGCTTACGCTCCCCCGGATTCAGCGCCGCTAAGGCTAATAATTCGACTTTCAATTCTACACTTAATCCCCCTATAAATAAAGGAATGTGACTGCTTAATGTCGGCTAGTTTCGTCCAACTTTGTTATAATTGAGGAGATATTTTTTCGGGGGTGACATTATGGACCAAGTTTCCTTATTAATTATTCTGACCGCCGCGTTAATCACGCCGCTAGTCATGGCGAAATTCAAGCTCACCGTGCTACCGACCGCCGTGGTGGAGATCCTAGTCGGCATCATGCTGGGACCGAGTCTTTTCAATATCGTTCACACCAACGATACGTTAACTTTATTATCAAACACCGGGGTCATCTTCCTGATGTTTCTCAGTGGGATGGAGATCGACTTCAGCCTCTTCAACCGCCGCAAACAACCACAGACGCCACTGGCCGCCAAAGTTGCTGGCAGTGCGCCCAAGTATTCACCGGTCTTCATCGCCGTCACGAGCTACGTCGCCGTGGCCGCTAGTGCGCTGCTACTTGGCTTCATCTGCAAGTGGACCGGGCTCTTCAAGGATCCTTGGTTAGCCGCAATTATCTTCATGACGATTTCTCTAGGGATTGTCATCGCGACGCTGAAGGAAAAGGAACTGCTGAGTAAGCCCTTTGGCCAGACCATCCTGTTGATTGCCGCATTGGGGGAAATTATTCCCCTGTTCGCCCTGACCATCTATGCCTCCATCTTCGGTAAGGGGGGCAAGTCTCTCTGGCTATTGCTCCTCGTCTTCCTGGCTGCCGGCATCCTGTTCCGTCGATTCAAGCCGTTCTTCACCTTCTTCGAAAGGATCAACAAGTCCACGACCCAACTGGATATTCGGCTAGCCTTCTTCCTGATCTTTAGCATGGTGGTCATCGCCGAATCCGTGGGGGCCGAGGGAATTTTGGGTGCTTTCGTTGCTGGGATCGTCATGAAACTTCTACAACCCCAAGAAGACACTCGGACCCGGTTGGACGGTATCGGTTATGGGTTCTTTATTCCGATGTTCTTCATGATGAGTGGGGTCGAACTGAACCTACGGACGCTACTCTCCGACTCCGCCACACTGCTCCTGATTCCCGCCTTTCTCATCGCCTACCTACTTGCCAAAGCCGCGGTCTACTTCATTCTGCGGCTACGGTTCAAGCGCGGTAACGCCTTTGCCGGAATGGCGATCACGTCAGCCACGATCACCATGGTTCTGGCCGTCTTACAAGTTGCCAAAACGATGAAGGTCGTTACCAGCCAACAATCTGGTGCCTTCCTGTTGGCCGCTATTTTGACCTGTGTACTGGGACCCCTGCTATTTAACACCGGCTACACCGCTGAAGCTGAAGACTTGAAAAAGTCAACCGTCCACTTCATTGGGACCAACCTCCTAACGGTGCCGGTCGCCCAACAATTGGCGGACAGCTGGTATGACATCAGCATGTACACCGATAAACAAGCCAACTACAAGACCTACAATTCCGAGGTCAACGTGTCCCTGCTGGATTCACTCGACACCGACTACGTCACGGACCAAAATGTCTTTGACGCGGATATCGTCGTGCTGGGTCATTTTAATGCCAATAAAAATTACGAGCTCGCCAAGGCAGCCAAGGCTTACGGCGTCAACCGGGTCATCGTGCGCTTCGAGGATCGCAACGTTCTCGATGAACGAGAGGACGAGCTGACCGATCTGGGAATCGAGGTCTACAACACGCCAAACGTCAACATCGCCATGCTCCGGAGCCTGATTGAAGCACCAACAACCCTACGAATGATGACGGCCTCATCCTCTGCCGTCTACGAAGTGGCGCTACGCAACCGCCGCTACACCGACCAGCAGATTCGCAACCTGGACTTTGTGGGTGACATCACTATCAGTCAAATCTTCCGTAACGGTCACTTTATCCGGCCGACTGGCAGTACCATGTTGAAGTTCAACGACCGGATTATCTTTACGAGTACGCCGGAAAAGGCTCGTGAAATTCGGCGCGAACTAGGCATTCTCAATTAAAACTGTTACAATGATACCCGCCGATTACTGTTGGTTGTGTCGCCTTCGGCTGCCAGGGGTTCCGCCTGCTATGGGGTCGCTTCCAGCCAAAGACCGGGCTTCCAGCTTGACTTGAAGCCGCGCCCAAAAACAGCGTGTCTCCAAGGTCAACCCGTGCTGTAAACTGACCAAAAAAGTCAGTTAACACCACCGACACAGCTGGCTACACCCCTGGCCTCCTACGGCTTGGCAACACAAGTAATCGCGACTTAGCATTTACCGATTGAATTCTAACTGCTCACAATTGGTAATATCCGTTTGGACTCGTCTATTTCATCCATAAACTGGCTAATTATGCCTGTAGAGCGATGCCACCCAGTATTTAATTAAAATTGAATTCAAATCTTGGCACTTCGACAAGATTTGAATTCAATCGTTAGTTTAGCCGGAGGAAGTCAGAAACGTAGCCGGCCGTGCTTATGGTGTTAGGACGGGCGCTCGGTTTTTCCCGTTCTTACACCATGGGACGAGCTTGGAAACTCGTGGTCCTTGCGAGGTTTCAAGTCGAGGTTCAAGACCGCTCTTTGGCTTGAACCGGTCCCCACAGCAGGCGGAGTTCCTGACAGCCGCAGGCGGCAATTTCCACTAAATTAATCACAGACACAAGTCACATTTAATTTTAAAGGAGCGAATGACATGGCGACAGTTGAACTTTATTTGGTCCGTCACGGCCAAACCTTTCTGAACAAGTATTTCCGTATTCAGGGGTGGATCGATGCCCCGTTGACCGACAAGGGTCTGGCCGATGCCAAACGCGCTGGTGAACGGCTAGCCGATATTCCTTTTGCGGCAGCCTACGCCAGCGATATGTCGCGGGCACAACGCACCGCAGACATCATCCTTGCCGCTAATTCACTCGACCAGAGCGCCCTTCAGACTGAACCCGCTTTCCGTGAAGAAAGCTTCGGATTCTTCGAGGGGATGGACGAAGGCGAAACCTGGCACACGGTCGGCAGTCCCAAAGGATTTCACACCTTCGACGACATGATTGCCGGTCTGACGATTGAGAAGACCAAGGACATGTTCCACGCCCAAGACCCTTACGGCGATGCCGAGGACAACGCCGCCTTCTGGGCCCGCCTCCAACCCGGCTTCGACCGCGTGGTGGCTGCGGCTAACGATGGCGATAAAATCATGATTGCCACACACAGCACGACCATCCGGAGCACTGTCTCCAAGTTCTCCGACATCGACATCTCAATTCCCGTCGACAACGGCAGTATCACCAAGTTGACCGTCACCGATGGCCAGTATCACGTCGACTACTACAACAATTCTGAGGGACCTGTGCTTTAGGTTCCCCGCTTGCAAATAAAATCACTGAACGCCAAACCACTCGCTGGTTTGGCGTTTTTTTTGGCGTAATGGCAGTTGCGGCGAGACACTATTCAGGGACCCATTCTCTGCAGTCTCGATGCTCGTGAACCCGCCAGTTAACGCTGGTTACAACGCCAATCTAGGTTTGGCTAACCGAACAACTAGCCGTCATAATGATTAAGTTCCGATAAAGTTCGCGTCTTCCGTGCGACTAAATCTGTAAAAATTACATTAGTAGTAGTGTAGGGACTATTTCTAATAGCACTCCTATACGATTCAGTGTTCAGATCCGGCAACGCATAAAGACAAAACTAGCTTAGCCGAAGGAGGTCAGTGATGGCGCCAGCCGTGACGACGGTGTTAGCCCGGGCGCTCGTTTCTTCCCGGGCTTACACCGTGGGACGCGTTTGGAAACTCACCGTATTTTGGTGAGGTTTCAAACCGAGCCGGAAGCCCGTCCTTTGGCTGAAGGCGGTCCCCACAGCGGCAGAATCACTGACAGCCGCAGGCGACCAGTTTTGCCCTTTGAAGTTGCAAAAAGGCCCAAGAGCTGGATTGCTCTTGGACCCTTTGTAAGGCGTTCTTTGTGGTTATGTTGCCGAAACGTGTTCCGCGAGGCAGCCGGTTCCGCTTAACCCCACTAAGCCAGAAATCCAGAATCGGGATTTCCATCTTAGCGACGTTAATGCTCGCCGACTCCCGCCTCGCTCCACACTCTACTCCTTAATCAATGACGCTTCCTGGGCACGTTGCTTGTACATGAAGACTTCATCTTCCGCAGCGCGGACCCAGTGGCGTGGTGCGATTTCTACCAAGTGACGTTCCTTACCGTCATTTTCTTGGCTACCGTCGTAAGCAATCTCTTCCCGGGTCCGTTCAAACTCTGGATCGGGTACTGGGACGGCTGACAACAGACTCTTGGTGTAGTCGTGTAATGGATGGGCGTAGATTTCGTCGGCATCGGCGATTTCTAGCATCCGGCCATAGTGCATGACCCCGATACGATCGGAGATGTACTTGACCATGGAGAGGTCATGGGCGATGAACAGGTACGTTAAGCCCTGTTCCCGTTGTAGCTTCTTCATTAAGTTAACGACTTGTGCTTGAATCGACACGTCCAAAGCGGAGATGGGTTCATCGGCGATCACAAACTTGGGGTTCACGGCCAACGCCCGCGCAATCCCGATCCGTTGCCGTTGCCCACCAGAGAATTCGTGGGGGTACCGACTGGAGTGGTCCTTGTTCAGACCCACCGTTTCCAATAAGTCTTCGACCTGCTTGGTCCGGTCGGCGTCGTCCTTGGCGAGGTGGTTGATATCAATCCCCTCGGCCACGATGTCCTTGACCTTCATCCGTGGATTCAGTGAGGCATAGGGATCTTGGAAGATCATCTGCATCTCTTGGCGGAAGTCATGTTGGTCCTTCTTACTCGTAAAGGAATCGACGTTCTTACCGTCAAACAGAATTTCACCGGATGTTGGTTCATACAGGTGAATGATGGCCCGACCAGTGGTGGTCTTACCTGAACCAGATTCACCCACTAATCCAAAGGTCTCACCCTTGTAGATATCGAATGAAATGTCATCAACGGCACGCACTTCATCGGCTTTACCCACGTTGAAGTACTGCTTGAGGTGCTTGACCTCGAGGATTTTTTCGGCATTTTCGTAGTCCATTATTGCTGTTCCTCCTCTTCTTCAACTGGTGTGGTTGACTGTTGGGTCTTCAACCAAGCCTTCTGCATCGTCGCGTACTTCTCTTGCCGTTCAACGATCTGTGCTGGTGGCGTCACCTTGGGTGCATCCGGATGGAGCAACCAAGTCGCCGCATAGTGCGTATCGGAAACCTTGAAGAACGGTGGCTCCTGTTCCGTATCGATCTTCAATGCGTAAGCGTTCCGAGCCGCAAAGGCATCCCCAGTTGGTGGATCCAGCAAGTCCGGTGGCGTCCCAGGAATCGATGGTAAGGAATCCCCACTCGAATCCAACGTTGGCATCGAGCTCAACAGTCCCCACGTGTACGGGTGCTTAGGATTGTAGAAGACTTCATCGACGGTGCCGTATTCTACGATCTTACCCGCGTACATGACGGCGACCCGGTCGGCCATCCCGGCAACCACCCCTAAATCATGGGTGATAAAGATGATCGACGTTGAAATCTTGTCTTGTAGTTCCTTCATCAAATGCAGGATCTGTGACTGAATGGTTACATCCAAAGCAGTCGTTGGTTCATCGGCAATCAGGATCTCGGGGTAGTTGATCAACGCAATCGCAATCACGATCCGTTGCCGCATCCCACCAGAGAATTGGTGAGGATAGTCGTTGATCCGGTTTTCAGCATCCGTGATCCCGACTAACTTCATCATTTCCAAGGCTTGCGCCAAGGCTTTTTCCTTCTTCATGCCCTTGTGGACCATTAAGGGTTCAGCAATCTGCCGCCCAATCTTCATGGTTGGGTCCAACGAAGTCATTGGATCCTGGAAGATTTCGGCGATGTCTTGGCCCCGAATGGCTTGCATTTCCTTCTCGCTCTTCTTCAATAGGTCTTGCCCCTTGTAGACGATCGAGCCACTGGTAATATCGGCGTTTGACGCATTCAGACCCATGATGGTCCGCGTCGTAACGGATTTCCCAGAACCAGATTCCCCAACAATGGCAAGTGTTTCACCTTTCCGTAAATCAAAGCTAACGTTCCGAATGGCCTTAACGTCACCGGCATAGGTCTTGAAGTTAACTTGTAGATTCCGGACCTCTAAAATGTCTTTTTCGTTATCCATGACGTCACCTCACCTACTCTTTCGTCCGCGGATCAAATGCATCCCGCAACCCATCACCCAAAAGGTTAAAGGCTAACATGATGATACATAGGATCAGTGCTGGCCACCACATCTGATAAGGCAGGAACTGGAAGTTCTTTTGCCCATCATTTAACAGTGTCCCTAACGAAGCTTGCGGGGATGAAATCCCGATCCCAATATAGGACAGCGTGGCTTCGAAGAAGATGGCACTAGGAATGGTAAACATCGTGTTAATGATGATGACACTCGACAGGTTAGGCAGCAGATGCTTGAAGGCAATCTTGAACGAGCTTTCACCCAACGTTCTCGCCGCTAAGATGTACTCTTGCTCCTTGATTTCCAGCGTCTGCGCTCGGACCAGCCGGGCCATGTTCACCCACGAGGTTAACGCGATGGCGATAATGATCGACGCCATCCCGGGTTTCAGAATCAAAATCAACAGGACGATAACGACCAGGTTAGGAATGGACAGGATGATTTCAATGACCCGTTGCATGAAGGTATCAACCCGTCCCCCTTTCCAACCGGAGAATAACCCGTAGGTCACCCCAATTGTCAAGTCAAACAGTGTCGCAACTAACGCAATGATCAGGGAGATCCGTGTCCCGTACAGAACCCGGGAGAACAAGTCCCGCCCTAAGTAGTCGGTCCCCATGATGTAATGCACACCAGTGGCACCAGCTTGCTTGTAAGCATCGACCCGTTCACCGGCCTGAACCAGCGTTCCGTTGAACCCGTTGATCCCAATTCCAGGAATCTTTGAGGGTAAGTTTGCGTATGATGGATTCACGGCATTTGGATTGTGCGGTGAAACGAAGATGGAGCCGAAAGCTAGTAAGAAGATGATTCCTAAGAGAATCAGAGACACCCAGGCGCCCCGGTTCTTCTTTAACCGCCGCCAAGCATCCTGTGTAAAGGTCAGTGACGGTGCCGCAATCTTTTCACTATCTAAAGCCGCACGGTCATCGGCCGTGATGGGCTTAAAGCTATCTTCTGGGAGTTTTACTGTATCTGCCATTTATTTACCTCCTAGTTAGCCTTTCCTGTAAGCCGAATCCGTGGATCAACGATTCCGTAAAGGATATCAGTGACTAACAGAACGACACACAACATGAATGAATAGATGATGGTTAAGCCCATGATGGTTGGGTAATCGTTGGTCAAGACGGACTTGACGAACTGTTCCCCAATCCCGGGGATGGAGAAGATGTTTTCAACAACCATCGACCCGGTCATGATGTTAACCGCTAAAGGACCCACAATCGTGATCAGCGGGATCAAACTGTTCCGCAGTGCATGGTGGTAAATAACCCCCATCCGACTCAGGCCTTTAGCCTTGGCTAACTCAATGTAATCCGAACTCAACACATCGACCATTTCCGTCCGCACGAACCGCGCCGACTCGGCTAACGGCGTCGCGCCTAACGCTAAGGTTGGCAATACCGTGTAGATAAAACCTCCCCATTCGGCGATTGGGAACCAGCCTAACTTCAACCCCAAGTAGTACTGTAACAGTACGGCCAGAACGAAGGAAGGAATTGAGATCCCTAAGATGGAAACAACAGTCGTCGTGGTGTCGACCCACGTATTTTGCTTCATCGCACCGAAAGCACCGATGATGATTCCGACAATGACACCCACAATCATGGCTTGCAGCCCAATCTGTAAGGATGGTCCAATCCGGCTAGAGAGCAGGTAGGACACGGGTTGGTCACTGAACTGGAATGAAGTCCCGAAGTTACCTTTGACGGCCCCTGCTAGGTACAACAGGTACTGCTGCCAAACCGGCTTATCCAACCCATATTGCTGGTAAATCAATGCAATCTGGCTCTTGGACAACTTGGCTTGGTTCGTCAGTGGCGTCCCGGGTAACAACTTCATCAGGAAGAAGGTGACGGTAATAACGATGAATAAGGTCAGGATCAGATAGAAGATCCGCTTTGCTAGGTACTTTGCCATTTGTTTACCTCTCAATCAGTAGACTTATTCGTTACCGTTAAGTTGTTAAGCTTAACAAGAATTATATGAAAACAACAAGACGATAAATGATTGCTATATATCGAAAAGTAAGGACTAACTGCTTCGTTAATCCTTACTCCCCGATTAAAACTATAACGTTCTCTTACGCGTAATGACTAATATTAGATTCGATTATTTGGCAATGTATGCCTTACTGAAGTCCCAGTTAGCGCCGGTTGGGAAGTAGGTAACGCCCTTGACCTTAGACTTGACCAGTTGTGATTTCCCTTGTTGGTACAGTGGGATGATCCCTTGGTCCTTCATCAACGTCTTTTGAGCATCAACTAAGTCCGTCCAACGAGCGGCTTCGTTGTTTGCATCCTTACCATCAGCAGCGGCAATGTCCTTGTTGTATTCGGCATTGTTCCACTTCCCACGGTTGTAGGAGTTGGTCTTCGTGAACATTTCCAAGAAGGAGATAGCGTCAGGGTAATCAGCACCCCAGCCAGAAACAACGGCTTGGAATTGTCCATTTTCAGAACGTGCTAAACGCGTCTTGAATGGCAGGCTTTGGTTGGTAACCTTGATGTTACCCAACTTAGACCATTGACTTTGAACGAATTCCAACGTGTTCTTACCAGCTGGCGTATCGTCGGCCATCAGCGTCAAGTTGTAGCTTGAACGACCGGTTTCCTTCAGTGCCTGCTTCCATAACGTCTTCGCCTTAGCTAAGTCATGGTTAGTAGCTTCTGGCACGTATGAAGCGGTGTTGAAGTCCTTACCCTTGTAAGACATCAGACCAGTTGAGACCAGACCCTTCGTTTGCGTTGAGCCATCGGCTAAGACCTTGTTGACGAATTGCTTCCGGTTGATTGCCAAGGACAATGCTTGACGCGCCTTCTTGTTCTTCATCATACTGTCTTTCCGTTGGTTCATTTCAATGTAGAAGGTTGAAGCCCCTTTACGTTCAACGTATTGCTTGTCATTCTTGTAGTTCTTAGGTTGTTGACCACTCAGGTAAGTTGCATCCAGCTTGCCACTCTGGTATTGACTCAAAGCAGTTTGTGGATCCTTCATCGTCTTGAAGTTAATCTTCTTCAGTTTAACATTCTTTGCGTTCCAGTACTTAGTGTTTTTACTCAACGACCAGTTATCAGACGTCCCGGTCCAGTAAGTTAACTTGAATGGCCCGTTGTAGACGTTGCTCTTGGCGTTCGTGGCAAACTTCTTACCGTACTTATCAACGACTGCTTTACTTTGTGGGAAGAACATGGGACTCGCAACTAATGATGGGAAGTAGCTCGTTGCTTGCGTCAACGTGACAACCACTTTGTAATTGCCTTCCGCCTTGATCCCTAAGCTAGAAACTGGCTTCTTGCTAGTCATGATTTCGTTGGCGTTCTTCACAGGTGCGTACATGTAAGCATATTGTGAAGCGGTCTTAGGATTAACGGTGCGTTGCCAGGCATAAACGAAATCTTTTGCCGTAACTTTGGTCCCGTTACTCCAGTTAGACTTCCGTAAGTTGAAGGTATACGTCTTACCGTCTTTAGAAACCTTATAGCTCTTGGCAACCCCAGGGTGAACCTTACTGTTCTTACCGAACCGTAACAGACCTTCATTGGTGTTGTTTAAAGTTTCTCCAGAAACCACGTCAGTTGCTGTCGCGGAATCCATTGATGGTAAAGCTGAATTTTCCATCCAATTTAACGTTTGTTTGCTAGCCTCGCTAGAACTGCTTGACGATGACCCACACGCTGCGAGCAATACTGCCGCGAACGTAGCCACCGTCCCGAGTTTGACTGCCGAATTGATTTTCATTGATATCCAACCCCTCTATGTGTTGTTAGTGAAATAAATTGACATCCTCAAATTTGATGTTTCCAATTGTATATTAGAAAACAATTAAAATCAATGGTAAAAACTAATAAAATTTAAATATGCAGTTATAAACGCCGTTGGGCTGGGATTCGTTGTGCAAAAATAAAATTTTTGAGTATAATTTTTCTCATTTTAGCGATAGCCTCGAGATAACGCTTACATAAATATTTACCTATTATACATTCATTTTGATTGGTCACCGTACCAACCAATCTTCACACCTCCCCGATAGACCTCGTCCGACAGCAATCACTAAGTCCAGGTGTCACCGCCATGTCAGGTAACAGCTGATACGTCGGCGTTACAGTCAACCGTTAAGTCAGGAAAGCCAAGAACATAATTGGCTATTTTAATGGTCAAGACGCACCGCCCTTCCTGCCTATTCGCGGCTGATGGTCCGAGTTCACCTGCTATTAATTTATGAATATTATTCAATTTATGGAGGAACTCGAATTATGAGAAGATTGCCACTGCTTTTGATCAAAAATGAAATCGACCCTGAACGAACGCAAAAGCCACCGTAAATCGCTTTAAAATCCCCCAGACGACGATAGACCGGCTCTATCTACCACATGGACGCTAATCCTATGCAAACGCACCAGCAGGCTCCCAGGACGGTATATCTCTTTGAAGCAGAAAAAGAGTTCTCCAAAGCCAATTAAGCTTCGGAGAACTCTCGATAATATTATAGGATACAAGCAGATACAGTGGCGACTGCATAGCTAACGTCGTGTAGCCGGAGGTGGCCAGGGATGGCGCCAGCCGTGACAACGGTGTTAGACCGGGCGCTTGATTCTTCCCGGCCTTATACCGTGGGACGTGTTTGGAAACTCACTGTACTTTGGTGAGGTTTCAAACCGAGCCGGAAGCCAGCTTTTTGGCTGCGGGCGGTCCCCACAGCGGCAGAATCCCTGGCAACCGTAGGCGATCAAACGCTATTTAGCAATGTAGGCCCGACTGTAATCCCAGTTGGCGCCGACTGGGAAGTAGACGACACCCTTGACCTTAGACTTCACTAATTGTGGCATCCCGGTCTGGTAGAACGGAATGATCCCTTGGTCCTTCAACAGGACCTTCTGGGCATCCACGAGGTTCTGCCACCGAGCACTTGGCTTGTTGGCATTGGTAATGGTGGCATCGTTGATCAGCTTGTCGTAAGCCTTAGAAGACCATCTCCCGTTGTTGTACGTGTTCCCCGTGGTAAAGAGGGACAGGTCGGTGATTGGATCCGGGAAATCAGCACTCCAGCCACTGACAACGGCTTCGAATTGGCCATTTTGGGACCGGGACAACCGCGTCTTGTAAGGAATGTTAGAGTTCGTCACCTTGAAGTGATCCAACTTACCCCATTGACTTTGGATATACTCAGTTGCGGATTTACCAGCTGGCGTATCGTCACCCATTAAGGTCAGTGAGTAACTGGTCCGGCCAGTTTCCTTCAAAGCTTGGTTCCATAACTTCTGAGCCTTAGCCAAGTTGTAATCCGTTGCTGATGGCACGGTTGCTTCCTTGGCAAAGTCCTTGCCGTCGCGGATGGCTAACCCGGTAGAAACAATTCCAGTTGCTGATGTCGAACCATCTTGCAATACCTTATTTACGTATTGCTTACGGTTGATAACCATGGACAGGGCTTGACGGGCCTTCGTGTTCTTCAGCATCGTATCCTTCCGTTGGTTGAGTTCGACGTAGTTGATCCGAGAACTCTTCCGGGAATGGAATTCTTTGTTATTCTTGTAGTTCTTTGGTTGTTGGCCACTCAGTGAAATGATGTCCAACTTACCACTCTGGTATTGACTCAACGCCGTCTGTGGATCCTTCACGGCACTGTACTTCACGTGCTGTAACTTCACGACCTTAGCGTTCCAGTACTTCTTGTTCTTAGTCAGCGTCCAGGTATCAGAAGTCCCAGACCATGATGTCAGCTTGAACGGCCCATTGTAAACGTTGGTCTTGGCGTTGCTAGCGTACTTGCTACCGTATTTATCAACGGCACCCTTATTCACAGGGTAGAAACATTGTTGCGCAACCAGCGTTGGGAAGTAACTTACTGGGTGAGCCAGCGTGACGACTAACTTGTAGTCTCCATCCTTCGCAACCCCCAGAGCAGCTGGCGCCTTCTTGCCATTCATCACCGCATTCGCATTCTTAATGTCGGCGTAGAGGTAAGCGTACTGTGAACTGGTCTTCGGCGCAACGGTCCGCCGCCATGCGTAGACGAAGTCCTGAGCAGTCAGCTTCTCACCGTTACTCCATTGTGATTTCCGGAGGTTAAACGTGTAAGTCAATCCGTCCTTAGATTTGGTATAACTCTTCGCCAACCCGGGCAGCGTTTTACTATTCTTACCGAATCGCAATAGGCCCTCACCCGTGTTGTTCAGTGTCTCACCGGAAATGATGTCGGTGGCCTTGGCGTTATCCATTGACGCTAACGCGGAGGTCTCCATAACGTGAACCGTTTGATTCTTGGCCTTATTATCGTTGGAGCTGGTACCACACGCCGCTAACGAAATCGTCGCTAACGCCGCCACCGCCCCTAACTTGGCAATTGACTTAACCTTCATATAAATTCCGACCCCTTCACAAATTATCCTCAAGTGACATGACGTTGAGTAACATACTAGATTATAAAACGATGAGAATCAATAGCGAATTTTAATCTTAAGCTTTGGAAATAGCGACAAATGCCGCAAACATTGGGTTACTGCCATCTGAAAAATATTTCAATAGGCACCATTTAGGACTGATAATGCACCTAGTAAGACCGCCACTACCCGTACTCATCCCCCAAAAGCTTCCCAGTGAACATCAAAAAGAGCTCCCAGAAGTCAGTTACAACCTCTGAGAGTTCCCGATAAAATTTAACAAATATAACCACATCACCGGCGAGCGACAACTAATCTGTGTAGCATAAGCCGGAGGATGCCAGAATGGAGCCAGCTGTGTCGATGCTGTTAGCCCGGGCGCTAGGTTCTTCCCGGGGTTACAGCATGGGACGAGCTTTGAGCTACGCCCGAACCTGGCGTGGCTCAAAGTCGAGGTGAAAGACCGCTTCTCAGGCTTTCACCGGTCCCCACAGCAGGCGGAATTCTGGCAGCCGCAGGCGACACAGACTCACAGATTATTTGTTAGCGATGTAAGCTTTGCTGAAGTCCCAGTTAGAGCTGACAGGGAAGTAAACCACACCCTTGACCTTGGACTTAACCAATTGTGGCTTACCACTTTGCGAAACAGGGATGATCCCTTGATCCTTCAACAGAACCTTTTGGGCATCAACCATGTTCTGCCAACGAGCGGCTGGCTTGTTAGCGTTCGTCGTCGTGGCATCATTGATCAGCTTGTCGTAAGTCTTGTTCGACCACTTACCATTGTTGTAAGTGTTGTCGGACGTGAAGAGTGACAAGTCGGTGATTGGGTCTGGGAAGTCGGCTCCCCAGAGGGTAACGACGGCATCAAATTGACCAGAGGCAGACCGGGATAACCGGGTCTTGTATGGCAAGTTTGAGTTGGTAACCTTGAAGTTAGAGAGCTTGGACCATTGACTCTGAACATATTCAGTCGTGCTCTTGCCTTCGGCGGTGTCATCAGCCATCAAGGTCAATGCGTAGCTCTTCCGGCCAGTTTCCTTCAACGCTTGCTTCCAAAGCTTTTGCGCCTTAGCAACGTTGTGTTCAGTGGCGGCAGGAATCGTGCCTTCCTTGGCAAAGTCCTTGCCGTTACGGATAGCTAAACCACTGGTAACGATCCCAGTAGCGACCTTAGAACCATCGTCCATGACCTTGTTGACAAATTGTTTCCGGTTCAAGACCAGAGACAAGGCTTGACGGGCCTTCTTGTTACGCATCATGGAATCTTTCTTTTCGTTCAATTCAATGTAAGTGACCCGAGAACTGTTTCGAGCATGGTAATCCTTGTCGTTCTTGTAGTTCTTAGGTTGTTGACCGCTCAAGTAGATGGCATCCAGCTTACCACTCTGGTATTGGCTCAGAGCGGTTTGCGGGTCTTTAACGGCGCTGAACTTGATTTTGTCCAACTTCACGTTCTTAGCATCCCAGTACTTGCTGTTCTTAGAAAGCGTCCAGTTGTCTGACGTCCCCGTCCAGTAAGTCAGCTTGAACGGTCCGTTGTAGACGTTATCCTTGGCATTCGTGGCGTACTTCTTACCGTACTTCGTCACGGCCGTCTTGTTTTGTGGGAAGAAAGCCGTCTGAGCGACTAACGTTGGGAAATAGCTGACTGGGTGAACCAGGGTGACCTTAACCTTGTAGTCGCCAACAGCCTTGATCCCTAACGTGGAAACGGCCTTCTTGCCCTTCATGATGGCGTTGGCGTTCAGTACATCAGCGTATAAGTAGGCGTATTGTGACCCCGTCTTCGGGTTGACAGTGCGTTGCCACCCGTAAACGAAATCGCGAGCCGTTACTTTGTCTCCGTTACTCCAGTTAGACTTCCGCAAGTTAAATGTGTAAGTCTTTCCGTCCTTAGACTTGGTGTAACTCTTGGCAACCCCGGGATGGGTGCTACTGTTCTTACCGAACTTCAGCAGACCTTCACCCGTGTTGTTCAACGTTTCACCGGAAACGACATCGGTTGCCAGCGAATTATCCATCGTTGGTAAGGTAGAACTTTCCATCCAGGTCAAGGTTTGATCCTTAGCCTGCTTGCTACTGCTAGAAGAAGTGCCACACGCTGCTAATGAAACTGTTGCCAGCGCTGCCACCGCTCCTAATTTAACGATTGACTTTACCTTCATAAAATTCCGACCCCTCTAAATATGTAATGCTCACATTGCGACGTTAGTTTTGGCTCGCGTCATCGACCGGCGGGGCATTGTGCCCGCACACCCCTCACGGAAGATGTCCGACTTACAACCACCCTAATCATCGATTGTCCGAAAGTTAACGGCGCAAATGGGACTTGCCTGTTGACTAAGCAACAGCAACCATTGTAGATTAAAGTTCTATGAGAATCAATACTGATTTCTAATTTTTTGAAAATTTATTCACTTTTTTGGAGGTCACCCTTGTGTTCACCCCCACTGAGCAAACTCATATTCACCAATGAATGTAGCTGTATACGCTGTCAGATAGGCATTCATTACCAACAATTTTTTATTCACTCGTGCTCACGTCATTTTACCTAAAAATGAGATATCAATAATAATGCGTTTTTAAGTTCATTAATTTTGCTCGACCGTTACCACGCCATCTCACCCAAACCGTCTACAAGACTGCGCCAGCCTTACTTACCCCGGCTAATCTTTATTCGTCAGTGAGCAAACATGTTATACTCAAGTCATAGACTTTAAAGGAGGGTGATCTTTTGGAAGAAACCCCACGTACACCCGTCATCACGATTGGTCTAAACGCTGGTCAAGCCACGTTTAACTACTCCATGACGGAGCTTAGAAATTTGGTGGAAGCCAATAACATGACCGTGGCAGAAGAGATTCAACAATCTTTGACTAAGCCCAATCCCGGGACCTACTTTGGTACTGGGAAGGTTGAGGAGTTAGCCCAAATTGTCGCTGACGATGGTGTCGACATCATTATCGTCAACGATGAGCTGACTCCCAGTCAGATTCGAAACCTGGAGAACGGGACGAAGGCCAGAATCATTGACCGGACCGGTCTGATTCTTGAAATTTTCGCTAACCGGGCACAGTCTCGCGAAGCTAAGTTACAGGTTCAACTGGCCATGTTGCAATACCAACTGCCCCGCCTGCACACCAGCGCCTCACAACGACTGGACCAGCAGACCGGTAGCGGCGGTGGCGGTGGCTTCACCAACCGTGGTTCTGGTGAATCACAGACTGAAATGAGTCGCCGGACCATCCAACGTTCCATTAACCACGTCAATCACGAACTCAAGGAAATCACCCAGGCAGCGGCTACCCAACGGCAACAGCGGGAACGTAACGAATTACCTTCCGTTGCCCTAGTCGGGTACACCAACGCTGGGAAATCAACGTTAATGAACGCCCTCGTCCGTGAATTCGGGAAGAGTGAAGACAAGCAAGTCTTCGTGAAGGATATGCTGTTCGCCACGCTGGATACCAGTGTCCGGCAGTTAGTCTTCCCCGACCAAAAGAAGATGCTGTTGAGCGATACGGTTGGGTTCGTGAGCCAACTGCCAACCCAACTGGTCAAGGCCTTCCGTTCCACGTTAGCCGAAGCAGCCAGCGCCGACTTACTGGTTCAGGTCGTGGATTATGCCGATCCGAACCGCGAGGCCATGATGGCCACCACGGAGAAGACACTGGAAGAAATCGGTGTGACCGACGTGCCAATGATCACGGTCTTCAACAAGGCTGATTTGACGGAAGCAAGCTATCCTAGCCGCGTCGGCGACCAACTGATTCTGTCAGCCAAGGATCCCGATTCCATTGCCATGTTGGTCAAGGCAATGAAGGAAAAGGTCTTCCACAACTACGTCACCGCCAACTTCCTGGTACCTTTCTCAGACGGCGAAATCGTCTCTTACTTAAACGAAAACGCCAACGTTCTGGATACCAACTACGAAGCTGAGGGAACGGCCCTGAAGGTTGAGCTACAACAGGCTGACTTCGACCGTTTCAAGAAATTCGTGGTTACTGAATAAATCAAAAAGATCATCCCCACATCAGTTGAGGATGATTTTTATTTGGTACTGGTTACTACTGGTCGTTGTCAGGCCTCCGGGCCGGTGAAAATGGGCCGTGACGCTGAGGGCGAACGTTAGTGGTTGTCGCCTGCGGCTGTCAGGGGTTCCACCTGCTGTGGGGACCACTTCCAGCCAAAGAACGGGCTTCCAGTTCGGTTTGAAACCTCGTCAGACCCAGACGAGTTTCCAAACACGTCCCGCGATGTAAGACCGAAGAACATGGTCTAACATCGCCGTCACAGCTGGTTCCATCCCTGACCTCCTCCAGCTAAGCTTCAGTCCCAATCGACCTAGCCAGCTGTCCCACGTTCCATGCTAAAATTAGAAATATCAGTTCCACGCAAAATAGCCATCAATGCACTCAAACTGAATGTGTTGATGGCTATTTTCAATTTATCTAAAATTCATTACACTACCAGCTCAACGGCCAGTTTATGATTGTTAGCAGCTTTCACGTACCGACAACTAGTTGTTGATCACCAATGCCCCACGGTCACAGCCCCAAACATAACTTTTGTTAGAGCTGTCACGTAGAGCCGGAGGCAGCCAGGGATGTAGCCGGCCGTGACGATGCTGTTAGCCCGGGCGCTAGGTTCTTCCCGGGGTTACAGCATGGGACGCGTTTGGAAACTCGCATGAACCTCGCGAGGTTTCAAACCGAGCCGGAAGCCCGCTCTTTGGCTGCAGGCGGTCCCCACAGCAGGCGGAATCCCTGGCTGCCGCAGGCGGCACATCACCACAACACATCCCTAACACAACCTTAGGCTTGGCGCTTCTCTAAGTAGCGTGATAGGAGCGACAGCAGGTAACAAACGATGAAGTACATCAAAGCAATCGCCACGAACATTGGAATAATGTAATTGGTGTTTTGCCCGTAAATGATCTGTGACCGGAACAACATTTCTGGTAACAGGATAATCGTCGCCAAAGACGTGTCCTTAACCAGTGAGATGAATTGGCTCACGATGGCCGGAATCATTTTGACTAAAGCTTGCGGCAACACGATGTGCCACAGACCTTGCCAGTAAGTTAGCCCGTTAGCTCGGGCCCCTTCCATCTGACCGGAGTCGACCGCTTGAATCCCAGAACGCACAATTTCAGCAAGCATTGTGGATTCAAAGATGGTCATGGCGAGGATGGCCGCCGGAATAATCTCCGGCTTAACTCCCAGGTTGGGTAAACCAAAGTAGGTAAAGAACAGAATCAACAACAGTGGCAGGTTCCGAATCACATCGATGATGAACCCAACGACTGCCGATAAATATTTGATCTTCACATAACGAATCACACCGAGAATCGACCCGATAATAAAACTCCCAATGATCGAGACGACGGAAACCAGAATCGTAATCCATAAGCCCCCGAGCAGGTAGCGCAGGTTGTCGGGAGAATAGGCATCAATAAAGTTTTGCAGCATAATGATTCTCCTCCCCTTAAGCTAACCGCTTTTCCAAGTAGCGCATGTAGTAACTGATTGGCATCGTAATAATCAGGTAGAGGACCCCGACAGCGGAGTAAGCCGCCATGGTTTCCAGTGAGCTTGAGGCGATGACGTTTCCTTGGTACATCAGGTCAAACCCACCGACAAAGGCTAACGTCGAAGAGTTCTTGACCAAGTTCACGAATTGATTTCCCAGTGGTGGGATGACGTAGCGAAAGGCCTGAGGCAACACCACGTAGCGCATGGCTTGCCAGTACGTAAACCCATTTGACCGGGAGCCTTCCATTTGACCGGGATCGACGGACTGAATGCCCGCCCGCACCGTTTCGGCGATAAAGGAAGACGTGTAGAGTGTCAATCCAATCGTCCCGGCGGTGAACCCGTTCATCTTGACCACGTATAGCGGGAAGACGACGTAGAAGAACATCGTGATTACCAGCAGTGGAATATTCCGGAAGAGCTCGATATAAGCCCGCGCGATTCGCCGGCCAATCTTGCTTGGTGATTCCTCCAGTAAAGCGAAGAACGTCCCAATTATCAGACTAAAAATCAATGCGATGAGGCTACACAATAGCGTTTGGCCAAGGCCATAGAGGAGTGTGCCTCCGTATGCTTGAAAGATATGAATCATTCTTTAGCCGCCTCCTTGTAGTCAAAGCCCTTCACGTTGTGGAACCACTTGTGAAGAATCTTGTCATATTCACCATTCTCACGCAACTGCGTCAGCGCCTTGTTCACGGACACCTTGAATGGCTCCTGGTTCTTGTCGATTGCAATCCCATAAGGTTCGGAGACGAACGTGCCCCCAGTAACCTCGTAGCCAGGGTTCTGAACGGACATCCCGTAAAGAATCCCGTTATCGGTCGTCAACGCTTGACCTTGACCGGACTTCAAAGCGGTCATGGCTTGCGCGTAGTCGGTCAATTGAAGCACCTTGGCATCGGGAGCGACCTTCGCCACATTTTGCACGGAGTCCGACCCCACAACACCGAGGACGGTCCCCTTCTGTTTGTTTAAGTCCTTCACGTTCTTGATCCGACTACCCTTCTTGACCAGCAGTGACTGCCCGGCAAAGAAGTAGGTTTTCGAGAAATCAACTTGTTTCCGCCGTTCTGGTGTGTTGGTCATCGTGGCAATGATGGCATCGATGTTCCCATTTTTCAGCATCGGCATCCGTGTTGAACTCGTCACCTGAATGAATTTAGCCTTGGCATCCTTACCGAGCATCTGCTTGGTCAATGCCGTAGCGAGATCCACTTCAAAGCCTTTAATTTGATTGTCCTTGGTGTCGAGTAACCCAAAGAGTCGGGTATCCGCCTTGACACCCCAAGTAATCGTCTTGTCCTGGCGGTCCGTCTGCAACACATTGCGTTGTGACAGCGGCTTATGGCCGCAAGCACTGGCGACCACCGTCAATGTTAACAGGGTCAGAACTAAGCCGAGGATTCGAATAAACTTTTTCATATGTCGTGTTCCTCCCCCGTTTTAGTGTGTAATAATTTTGCTTAAGAATTGACGCGCCCGTTCATTCGTTGGTTGCCCATCGAAGAAGGTTTCTTTAGAGTCATCTTCCAGAATCCGGCCATCCGCCATGAAGATAACCCGGTTGGCTACTTCACGAGCAAATCCCATTTCGTGGGTCACGACTAAGGTAGTCATACTGGAGTCCCGCGCGATGGTCTTCATAACGTTCAGCACATCATCGATCATTTCGGGATCCAAGGCACTGGTTGGTTCGTCAAACAACAGACACTTAGGTTTCATTGCCAGCGAGCGGGCAATCGCGATTCGTTGCTGTTGCCCCCCGGATAATTGGGAAGGCATCTTTGGTGCTTGATCAGCCAAGCCCACTCGGTCGAGCATTTCCATGGCAACCTTTTTGTTTTCGTTTTCGTCACGGTGCAGCACGATTCTTGGCGCTAACATGATGTTTTCAAGAATTGTTTTGTTGGCGTATAAATTAAAGTGTTGGAACACCATTCCCACGTTCTTACGGATCCGGTTCATATCGGTCTTGGGGTTGGCGAGGTCCTGACCGTTTACAATCAGTTGCCCATGGCGAATCGATTCCAGACCATTGATGGTCCGAATCAACGTCGACTTCCCAGACCCAGATGGTCCGATCAGCACGACCGTTTCACCGTCCTCAATCGTCAGATTAATGTTATGCAGTGCGTGAAAGCTACCGTAGTATTTTTCAACGTTGTGAAATTCAATCATTGACATAAGTCTTTCCCTCCACTAACTAAAGTATTTGCCCAAAGGCGACTCCCACTCCTGAATTTTTATTCCGTGTTTTTTGAGTCTAGGTTAAAGTTTAAACCAAAAAAATAACCCGGTCAAAATAAACACATCATATGTAACCACCCCCAGTGATGGTTTAAGCTCAAAAACGTTAGTCATACCACGGGTTAAGCCTCTGTGATATTCACGAGAAAATTTTTCTGTCAGTTAGCACCGTGATGTTAGAAAACGTGACATTTAGGCTATCAAAACCCGAACATTTTTTTACAAGTTCGCTGGTTTTCTCGCATCAGTTGGGACCAGCATGTTAGCTATGCACTATCTCACAGCGATATAGTCTGTTACCGACCACCCCGACTCTAGGAAAAGTCACCTGTCCACTTTGGCTATTTTGTAGCAGACTGACGTCACAATGTCATGGCCTCGGACGGCCGTTAGCGCATCTATAGCAACAATAATGGGTACAAAAAAGCACGTTCAGAGAGACAATCCCTGAGCGTGCCGGTTATCATGCTGACTCATTAATGGTGGTAACGGGAGGTCCGCGTCATCGGTTCAGACTCGGTCTCCGTCTGTGGCGCGTCGTCGTAACGGGCCCGTTGTGATGTCGCCGTAGACTCACGGGTCATCTGGTCAGTGCTCGTTGGCGCTAGCTTGGTGCCACCCTGGTGCTTATATGCCAGTTGAACGGCCACTTGAAAGTCGTTGGCCTGTTCAATCACTGACGTCCGGCCGAGAACCTTGAAAGGACCCCCGACTAACGTGGCATTGGCTAAATACAGTTCGATTTGATCCCGAACATCGGCCACATTTTGCAGACCGACCGTGCTGACCACACCGACGCGTTGCTTTTCAGCTTGATTAATGCCGGCGTAAACGACCAACTGATTATTTTCCGTTTGCATCTCGAAGTAAGGAATCAAGGCACCGGGACCAGAAGCGTAAACGGGCTTTCCCGTCTGCCGAGTCTGTTCCGTAATTTCACGGTCGCCCAATCCCGAATAGTCCATCTGCAGCAATTGATTCTGTTGCAGGCGCCCCGCCAAGTTTTGAATGTTGGCTTGTTCGATTGGCGTCGAGGTTAATTTCCCAGGTAATATTTTTTTCTCATCGAAGTAACCATTAGCGGGAATATTTCGACCACCCATCGTCCGTCGGGGCTTGTCCTCCTCGGCTTCTTTCGGCTTCATGTGCAGCGCCTTTTCAATCTTAGGCGAAATATCGAATGGAGCCTTCTTCTGGGTGAAGTAGTACACCGTATTGAGATAGACAAAGTACAGCAGTACCAAGGCAATCAACAGAATCAATAAGCCCCAGAATGGGTGACCATTTTGGAGATAACGCACGGCAATATAAAACAGGTAGAGATCCCCTAATGCGCCCAAAATGACGTAAATGCGGTTCTTAATCTTAACACTCACATTGATGTAGCCCAGGTAATGGTTGACCATATCAAGAAAACTAAGCATTGTCGGTCCCCCTTTCTTCGTTATTGACCCGTATCGTTGGTATCATTCGTATTGTTATAAGTCGTGGCGTGACTATACGTGCCTGATCCGGTATCGTCCGTGGTATCATCACTGTTCGTCGTGTCATCACTCGCGGTATTATCATTATCAGTCGTTGCTGAACTCGTCGTGCTGGATGACGTCTTCTTCTTGGAAGTCGTCCCCGTGTTGCCGGTGTTCCCCGTAGTTGTGCCATTATTCGTGTTGTCTTCGGATGTCGAATTTGCTGAAGAGCTTTCCGTATCCGTCGAGGAACTACTACTGCTACTCTCCTTGTTAGATGAGTCGCTGCTGTCCTTCTTGGAAGAATCAGAGTCCTTCTTCTTACTGTCGTCGCTAGCCTTCTTCTTAGAATCATTTGACTGGTTGACGACCAGCGATGAACTCGTCGACGTCCGTGAAGCCCCTTCATTGGTCTTCGTCACGGAATTAGTGACCACGTTGGTAGCGCCGAGCGCGAGTGCCATTGAAACGATGGCAAACGGCGTAATAAAGGGTGGTGTCCGGTACGCCATGCTACATTCCTCCTTCTGAATTAACTCAATGGTTCTTATTATCCCACGTTAAGTTCAAAAAAATCTCAAATTTCTTTTAATTTTTCCTAAGGTTTAAAACGATGTCTGCTTTCGCCTGCGGCTGCCAGGGATTCCGCCTGCTGTGGGAACCGGTCCAAGCCTGAGAAGCGGTCTTGGACCTCGACTTGAAACCTCGCCAAAACCGCGAGTTTCCAAGCTCGTCCCATGGTGTAAGAACGGGAAGAATCGCTCCCGTCCTAGCACCATCATCACGGCCGGTTCCATCCCTGACCTCCTCCGGCTTAAACAGGTTTTAAAACCGGATATCCAGTCTCTTTCTGTATTCCTTACGATTGACACAAGACAACTCTCGCTGACTAGGTGGCCACTTATGAATCATCCAACTTATCATAGTTCCTAAGTTCGTGAGAATCAGGTCGTTGACCACTCAGCTAACGTCAGATTAACAAGTTTTCCTAGCTGGAGGCAGCCAGAGGTGTAGCCAGCCGTGACAGCTGCGTTAGACCGGGTGCTCGGTTCTCCCCGGCCTTACACAGCGGGACGTGTTTGAAGACTCACAGAAATTTTGTGAGGCTTCGAACCGAGCCGGAAGCCCGTTCTTTGGCTGCAGGCGGTCCCCACAGCAGGCGGAATCCCTGGCAGCCGCAAGCGAAAACTTCTAACTCGTTAGTTGTTGACCAACGTCTTCTTGGGCGCCGCAACAACCCCGGCCGCCTTGCACTCTGCGCAGATGCCGTAGAGTTCGAAGCTGTGGCCCGTGATGTCGTAGCCCGGTAGTTGGTCCGTGAAAAAGTCCATCGGGCACATTTGGAGCTCGGTGACCTTCCCGCAATTCTGACAAATGAAGTGGTGGTGATGTTGATGGTGGAAGTCACACTGGTACTTTACCCGTGTGCGTTCCTGTTCCGTATTCTGTTCAACGATGCCGACCTCTTCAAATTCCTTCAGGTTCCGGTAGACGGTGTTGTGACTCATCCCCGGAAATTCAGTCCGCATATAAGCGTCAACGGTCACCACATCCGTATAGTGACCTTGATTGGTCAACAAAAACTCCAGCAACGCGTGACGCTGTTTGGTCAACTTAAACTTATTCTTTCTTAAAATCGCCACAGCGGCGTTCAACGTATCTGCCATGATGGGCGGCCTCCTCTTAAAAATTTAGTCCGAATTCCTAGTAAGTTTCGCACATTTCCAAACGAAACTCAACCAAGACGTCGCTTATTCTGCCTGTAAGCGTTTCATCAGTTCATCTAACTTAATCTGAGTCTGTTGCCAGTTATCATTGTTCAGCTGAATGGCCTTGCCCTGAAGCGCCAGTGGCATGGTCAAATCGCGCCGATATTCGGGACTGGCAAACCGTTGTTTGAGCATACTTCGGTCATCACCGCGCTGGGTCACCCGTGTAAGCAACTCGTCCGGCTGACTGACCGTCAAAAAGATTACGACGGCCTCGTCTCCCAACTCCTGTGCGTAGGTAATAGCACCTTTGCTATCCAAAACAATGGCCACAAAGGGGGCCCGCTCGAAACCAGCCGCCAAGCCTTCACGTGACGACCCATAATGGTAGCCGGAATAGAAAACGGACTCTAGGTAATGATTCTTCGGAAAGCTCTCATCACTCTCAAAATAGTAATCACGACCGTTGACCTCACCCTGACGTGGTGGTCGCGTTGTGTGCGTAATTACCTTGGTGACGGGATACTCATCGACCAGGTAATCCTGAACGGTGGTCTTGCCAGTCCCCGTCGCCCCGGTGATGACCAATACTTTATTTGACATGCCGATCCCCCGTTAAGAAGGCGTTGGCCTGCGTCATCAAGTCCTGCAGATTCGGGTAACTCAAGCGTTCATGGGCTGTCGCAAAGTCAAACCAGCCGAACTCACTGATCTCTTCAACTTGTCGGTGAATCGTGACGTCAGCTGGCACTTGCGCGGTGTAAAGAACCACGTGTTTGTGGTGTCCGTTCTTCATATCATAATCCAAGTCGGCATGGAACGTGGGGTCGATCGTCACGTGCAGGCTAGTCTCTTCGCGAATCTCACGAACGGCCGTTTCAATGTCGGTTTCGTTACCTTCCACGTGACCCTTGGGAAAGCCCCAGAAGTTGCTGGTGGCACTCTTTAACAATAAGTATTGTGGCTGCTCGTCGACGAGACGGTATACGACGGCACCACTTGCATTTTCGGTAATCATGATGAAATTGCCTCCTCTTTCACTTCTTCACAACCATTTGGTGGCTGGTTAGGCCCTTTTGCGGCGCCTTGCCGGGTGAGCAAAATGGACCGGAACGCGGTGGGCGGACGTCTGGAGCCAAAGAACGGTCTCCAGACTTGCCCTTGAACCTCTAAGGACCGAGTTTCAAGGACACCAATCCTCTAAGCGGCAAGCCGCCAAGAGAATTCCCACGGCTGAGTCCATTTTGCCCACCCTCACGGCTAACACGGTGCTAACCAGCCACAGGTGTGCTTTACATTTCTGATTAAATTGGCCACAGATTTACTGCATCTCGGTTTCGCTATACCCACTTTAGGACAGCTAGCTTTACTCGTATATAAATGAAAGTTAACCATACCACGAACTGCTTTTGATTTGGGGATTTTGTCAGAAAAAAAGTTCATTAATATTCTACCTGACTTGTTGGGCATAATTGGTGACTGCCGTGGCCACCAGGTTTTACTGAAAATCCGTAAGTTTATTCAGCCGAAACAGCGCCGCTATGGCCTTTCAGCCAGTCATTCTGTCCCTAACCCAGCTCCTTAATCACCAGTCCTCACCAAATCTGTTGTGACCATATCTGTTCTATTTTATATCGAAAACCAAGGTTGTGGGGATTTTTTAATCGGGTTTTGGTAAAACTCTTGCCAACTCTCATTGACTTTTAATTTAAGTCTAGGGTACACTATCCGAGATATCATCATTATTAAGGAGGCTTTTTATGGGTATTTCGCGAATATTTCGCCGCGAACGCTTAGATAATTACTTAAAAAGTGACCAGCACTTTGCCAAAACAATGTCGGCAAAGGATCTGATGTCACTGGGCATCGGTGCCGTCATCGGAACTGGGATCTTTATTCTCCCCGGAACCATCGCCGCGCAGTATAGCGGGCCCGGCATCGTTTTATCCTTCCTGTTAGCGGCCATTGTCTGTTCGACAGCGGCCATGTGCTACGCCGAATTCGCCTCCGTTTTGCCAGTCGCTGGGTCCGCCTACTCTTACGGCAACCTGGTGTTTGGCGAAATCATCGGCTGGGTACTCGGATGGGCTCTGATCTTGGAATACGTCTTGGCGGTCGCCGCCGTGGCCAATTCCTTTGGGGCCTATTTTAACTCGTTCCTAGCCGGTTTCCACCTAGACCTCCCCACAGCCGTCACGGGACCTTATGACCCCGCACACGGCACGTACGGGAACATCGTGGCTATCCTCGTCGTCCTGCTGATCAGTTGGCTCCTCAACCGGGGCATGCGCGAGTCGATGCGGATCAACAACGCTATCGTCATCGTCAAAATTGCCATCATTATTTTATTCGTCCTAGTAGGGATGTTTTACGTTAAACCAGCCAACTGGCAACCCTTCGCCCCGTTTGGGAGTAAAGGGATTCTACGAGGGGCTTCGACCGTTTTCTTCGCCTACCTGGGCTTTGACGTGGTCTCTGCCTCGGCTGCCGAAGTGAAGAATCCCAAGAAGAACATGCCGATTGGGATCATTGGGACGTTGATCGTAGCTTCGGTTCTCTACATGCTGGTTGCGGTCGTCCTTACGGGGATGGTCCACTACACCAAGCTGAACGTGGCCGATCCCGTGGCTTTTGCGCTGACGCTGGTTCACCAGAATTGGACGTCCGGGATCATCTCGCTGGGAGCTCTGGCGGGGATGTTTACCATGATGGTCACCATGATCTACAGTTTCTCTCGGCTGATCTACTCGATTGGTCGCGATGGCCTGTTGCCTAAATTCCTAGGAAAAATCGACGAATCTAATGGGACGCCTAAGAACAGTCTGGCCGTCATCACCGTGGTCATTGCCTTGCTGGGGGGCTTCGTTCCCCTGGCCCAACTGACCAACCTGGTTAACATCGGAACGTTAGTAGCCTTTCTCTTCGTTTCCTTTGGGATTATCCGGTTGCGCCACATCAAGGAACTCCCAGAAAATTCTGGGTTCAAGGTGCCTTGGTACCCGGTACTGCCAATCGTGTCTGGTCTGTTGTGCTTTGGCATGATGCTCCAGTTGCCGGCTGAGACTTGGATTGCCTCGTCGATTTGGTTTGCGCTGGGACTGGTGATCTACTTCACCTACGGCCTCCGACACAGCCGCCTCAACGACGATTTGCCAAAATAATTGTGTGTTTTCAGCGCCTTACCGGGTGGTCAAAATGGACTGGAACGCGGTGGGCGGACGTCTGGAGCCATAGAGCGGTCTCCAGACTTGCTGGTGAATCTCTAAAAACCGAGTTTCACCAGCACCAATTCTCTAATCGGTAAACCGCTAAGTGAATTTCCACGGCTGAACCGATTTACACCGTCCTCACGGCTTACACTAGTTCTTTTGGCACTTCGCCGGTTGGCAACTGCTTGGGAATTTTAATATTTGTTTTTTACTTTTACGTTTTTAAACCATGCTTACCTGACAAAGTCATCACGCCAACTAAGTAAGCTTAAACTATGACCCTTTAATTTATTCAGGAAGGTGATCAATTTGCGTAATCAACAATTTGCTATTCGTCCCACGCAGCCGGCCGATGCCCTGCGCGAGTTGGAACAGATTCATTTCTTAACCGCTGCTAATCAACAGTTGACCAGTCCCAGTGCCTTACTGCGGGACTTCTACGACAAGAGCTGGCCGGAATATACCACGGCTAACGTGGTCGACCAACAACTCAGTAACTTAATGGCAACACCAGATCTCGATGGGCTGGCCTTCTTGGCCCAGCACGAAACGGTCTCAGTCACTGGCTTCTACAACCTGGCCCTGCAACGGCTCGGTTTCACACCAGACTTGGACTTCCAATTGGCCGATCCACTGGCCGCAATGGCTAAAATTCAACTCCCCGTTGCCGACCACGCCAGCAATGACTTCACCCTTGCCGAACTCAAGCAAGCTTGGTACCTCTTGCTTACGACGCACACCAAGACTGGTCAGACCTTCCTCGACCACTTGACGACGCACGGTTACTTCGCCCCAATGGTGCACGACGCCAGCGTGGAGAAGCCTCTGATCTTTAACGGCAAATCCCAGGCTGTCTTCGACACGACCCAGCTGATTCGCGAAGTCGTTTACGTTGAAAGCCCCCAAGATACCGACCACGACGGCCACCGAGACCTGCTGAAAGCCGAGGTCATTCGGCCAGCCGAAACGGAAACCGGCTTAAAGGTCCCCGTCCTCTACACCGCAAGTCCTTACAACCAAGGGACTAACGACGAGGCCGGCGACCAAATGATGCATAACGTCAACGTGCCCCTGGAACCTAAGCAACCTAATGACTTGACGCTAGCTGATGTCACCGAACAGCCCGACACCACGCCAATTCCAGACCCACGGCCCGTGACAACGACCACTAAGACCGCTGAGGAAACCTTTGCGCGCGAACAATCCTACACGCTAAACGACTACTTCCTGGCGCGGGGCTTTGCGGTCGTTTATGCCGCCGGTATCGGGACGTTGGATTCCGATGGTGTCCGCACCACCGGGGACCCTGAGGAAACGACTTCAACCATCGCCATCATTGAATGGCTGGCTGGGAACCGTACCGCCTTCACCAGCCGGGCCGCAACCCAAGCCATCCCCGCCTGGTGGAGTAATCACGCCGTTGCCATGACCGGTCGCTCCTATCTGGGAACGCTGGCCACAGCCGCCGCTACTACTGGGGTCGAAGGCCTCAAGACGGTCATTTCCGAAGCCGCCATTTCCAACTGGTACGACTACTACCGTGACGGTGGCCTGGTCATCGCCCCCGGTGGCTTCCCCGGTGAGGACACAGACGTCTTGGCCGAAGAAACCTTTAGTCGGCAGCTCAAGGCCGGCGATTACCACCGGATTCAAGCCAAATGGCAGGCTGACCTCGCCGCTATTACCCACGGTCAGGATCGCAAGACTGGCAATTATAGCACCTACTGGGATGCCCGGAACTACCTGAAGAATGTTAAAAACATCAAGGCGGATCTCCTGCTCGTCCACGGGTTAAACGACTGGAACGTCAAGCCACGCAACGTCAACAATCTGTGGAATGCCGTCCGTGATTTGCCCGTCACGAAGAAGCTGATCCTCCACCAAGGCCAACACATCTACATCAACGCCTTCCGGTCCATCGACTACACTGACATTGTCAACCTTTGGCTAACTCACGAGCTCCTTGGCGTCGACAACCAGGCAGAAACGTTGTTGCCAAACGTCATCGTCCAAGACAACGTTACCCCAGAGACCTGGCACGCTACAGATGACTGGGACGCACCAAGTAACCCAACCCGGGTCTTCAATCTCCAACACGATGAACTGGTCGATGAGGCCACGCACGAACCGATGGAATTCGCCACCAGCTTTAGCGACCAGCTTCCCGTCACCCAGTACCAGCGCTACACCAAGGACATTGACGCTTGGCAAACGGCCCTCCTCGGTGACAAACATAATGATATGTTCGGCCACCGCTTGATCTTCAAATCCGCCGTCTTAAAGGACGACCTGGTCTTGGATGGCAAGCCAACCGTGAAGCTGCAAGTCGCCGTCAACCAGCCAGTCGGGATGTTAAGTTTCCAGATTGTGGATTACGGCGATGCTAAACGCCTTGGCGTGAGTCCAACACCACTGCGGGTCAGCCTCGATGAAGGCTATCGTTGGCGCGAGGATAACCTGCGCGAGTTCCAGACGACCAAGTCGACGCCATGGAAGATGATCACGAAGGGCCACCGCAACCTGCAAAACCGGACGAACGCCTACCACGTGGACGAGTTGAAGCCAAACCAGTTCTACGATTTATCCGTGACCTTACAACCAACCCACTACCGGTTGTTGGCGGGGCACCAACTGGGCTTGGTCATCTACGCGACCGACTTCGGCATGACTGTCCGCGGAAATCAGGACTTGCAGTACTCGATTCAACTGGGTGCTTCTTCCCTAACCGTCCCCTTCGTTGAGAAGTAAAACTTGCGGGTACAGCGCCTTACCGGGTGGTGGAAATAACCCGGAACGCCAGGGCGGGCGACCAGAGCCAAAGAACGGTCTCTGGCCTTGTCAGTGAACCGCTAAGAATCGCGTTTCACTGACACCAGTTCTCTAAGCGACAAGAATCGTCACTAAGAGAACTCCCACGGCTGGGCTTATTTCCACCACCCTCACGGCTTACACGGCAAGTAACTTCACCACTTGCTCGCTACACAATTATCTTTGGTTTCGAATTTACATGTACAGTGATAAAATATTAACTAACGCATCTGTTCGGTGCTGGCCAATGCCAATAGCTAGTCGTGGTCTACACGTAACTAGCCGTAGATTCGGTGAGAATGGACTCAGCTGTGGGGATTCTCTTACTGGCTGATTTTACCGGTCCGAAGGCACTGTTGACCAGCACGACAGATAACTCATTAGAAACGGGGGAATTACTCATGAAACAAGGCACTACGATCATTACCTTAGACAACGGCTACCACCTCTGGACCAATACCCAAGGGACTGGTGACATTCACCTGCTCGCCCTTCACGGTGGCCCCGGTGGCAACCACGAATACTGGGAAGACACTGCCAAGCAACTCGCCGCACAAGGCCTGAACGTTCAGGTCCACATGTACGACCAACTTGGTTCTTGGTATTCCGACCAACCCGACTATAGTGACCCTGAAACGGCCAAGAAGTACCTGACTTATGACTACTTCCTGGATGAAGTCGAAGAAGTTCGGCAAAAATTAGGCATCGACAAGTTTTATTTGATTGGCCAATCATGGGGTGGCGCATTAGTTCAAATGTACGCTGCTAAGTATGGTCAACACTTAAAGGGTGCCATCATTTCCTCCATGGTTGATAAAATCGACGAATACGTTGAAAGCATTAACCATATCCGAGAAACGGTCTTATCTGCCGACCAAGTTGCTTACATGAAGCAGGTCGAAGCCGACGGTAACTATGACGATCCTAAGTACCAAAGTTACGTGGACATCTTAAACGACGGCTACGTGGACCGTAAGAAACCCGCCGCTATCTCCCACTTGATCAGCACGATGGCAACCGACGTTTACGGGGCCTTCCAAGGTGACAATGAATTTGTCATCAAGGGCAAGCTGAAGGAATGGAACTTCCGTGACCACTTGAAGGAAATCAAGGTGCCAACCCTGTTGACTTTCGGTGAACATGAAACCATGCCAATTGCCACCGGTAAGAAGATGGCTGAACTCATCCCCCACTCTCGCTTCGTCACGACGCCTGAGGGTGGTCATCACCACATGATCGATAACGCACCGGTCTACTACGACCACTTGGCAACGTTTATTCGCGATGTGGAAAACGACAACTTTAATGCTTAATCTTTAACCTAAAACGTGCTGCGGACTTCTCTAGGAGAAATCTGCAGCACGTTTTTCAATTTCACTGGTGTTTAAGATCAACCAATGAAACCAGCATCATTCAAGTGTCACCCATTTAACCTATAATTTTGTTGCCAGAATCTTCATAAATTGACACGTTTTTTCAATTCTCCCACTATTTTATTTCTGGACCATTACCGCTTTTAATTAGCCATACAATCGTGGATACAACATAATTTATGTATTCTTTCGTTTCATCAATGAGGTAAACTACCTACCAATGACCATATTGTCCTATCCACCATCTGTGTCTATACTTGGTCTATGGGGCTTCATAGTTCATTTGATACACAAAGGGGAATTGATTATCTTATGAGACTTGAATTGTCAAATTAAGTGCAACACTACATTAAAGAATATTTCATAAGGCGTTTTCCATCCGAGACATTTACGGGGACGATTATTCATTTGTTCTGCATATGCTTGTATCCGGCGGTCAGTAATTGAATCAAGGTCAGTTCCTTTTGGCAAATATTCGCGAAGCAAGCCGTTAGTATTTTCGTTAGTTCCTCGTTGCCAAGGAGAGTGAGGATCGGGAAAGTAGAAGGGCGTACCAAACTTATCAGTTAAACATTGAACTTTGGCAAACTCTTTACCCCTATCCGGGGTAATCGTTAACGATCTACCAGGCCATAGCTTCATTAAGTCGCTCAAAGTATTCGTGACTGCTTCTGAAGTTCTTTTAGCAGCTTTACCAATAAGCAGGTAACGAGATTTTCGGTCAACCAATGTAACGACACAAGCCTTTCCGCTTTTGCCTAACACGGTATCACCTTCCCAGTGACCAATTTCTACACGGTTGTCAGCTTCTCGCGGACGATCATGAATCTTGTTGGGGATTGGAATCTTGCCTCGCTTTTCTTGATAAGCTTTATTGTGGCGAGACTTGCCGTGATGCCTTAGATGGCGCACGGCACTAGAGCTGCCAGATTTAAATAAATTATCAAATAAGCCATTGAAAATCCCACGATAAATAGTCGTGGTACTGATCTGCACCGGATACTTTTCGACTGCCAAGCGATTCGATATTTCTTCCGGAGACCAAAGGTCTTCGCAGAAGTGTTCTCTCACCACTTCAAACACCTGAGGATTACTCAAAAGAGAGACTCTGCCACAATTGCCTTTGCGCTGTTTGTACTTCTCCTGAGCCTTCGAAGGTGAATAGGATTTACCAGTAGAATTACGGCTTAATTCTCGAGAAATGGTTGAGTAACTTTTCTTGATATGGCTGGCAATCTCACGAAGTGAGTTTCCATGATTCCTCATTAAAAAGATAGTTTCCCGTTCATCTATGGTAATATGCTTGTAGTGGTCCATGGCTAAATTCCTTTCATGATTGTTTTCGCAAACATCATTTTACAGGAATTTGGCCATGGGCCATTCTTTATTTAATTAGTGTTGCACTTAAAGTGTAAATTCAAGGATTAAAAAAATTAGGACTATCTATCTTGCTGTTCTCAACTGCGTTAGTAACAGCTGGTGTGACTACACAGGCAAATGCAAGCGCTTCATCTAGTGATCCATCAGCTGTAACAAGTACCGCTGATACTACCACAAGTGATGCCACACATGGCGTTATCGATGGCACATCAACCGTTTGGGCTGAACTGCCCGCGGGTTCTGTAGCTCTATTACATAGCGGTCAGCTTCCCATATACAACGATGATGGCGTGCAATCTGACACTGTTACTATTTCTCCCGATGGTGCCACTAACAATGTCTCTCGTATCGCTATCAATCTCGATCCCGACAACACCAACAATTTATTCTTGCAGTACCAAAACAATTCCAGCGATCCTAACAAGTGGGTCAAAATCAGTTCAAATGTCTTTTTATTTATTGGTGGCAGTAGTGACATGTTGACTGATGAAGGTGGTCTCACGCCCACAAACTTAGTCGTTAACTTTACCGACCAAGATGGAAAATCAATTCAAAAATCAATCGTGCTACCAATCAGTTCAGAAACTGATCAACGTGTCAGCTACATGAACGATAACATTGCAACTGTTATGAAAACTTTACATAACGATCTTACTCAAGTAACCTACAACATCGACGGCTACACGCCACGAGCTACCGATCCTGTGACTAGCGATGGCGACTACACCACTACCTTCCACTACGTTAAGAAGAGTACTCCCGTTACCCCTGGTGGCAATACCACCGATAACACAACCAGCAACACGACCAGCGCTGCCGACAGCAGTTCCACTAGTAGTGAGCCCTCTTCATCTGAACAGCCAGCGGCCCAGCCAGCTCCCGTAAAAGAGACGGCCGTCTACGCAACCAAGGCTATCGGCCTTTACAAAACGCCAACCTTTACTAAGGCCAACCGGCAACACTTCTATGCCAAGCAATCCAGAACGAACCGGCCACAATTCGTCGTCACCGGCTATGCTCGTTCCAAGAACGGTCTCCTCCGCTACCGGGTCCGCGACGTTCACCATGCTCAATGGCAGGGCTACATCACGGCCAACAGTGCTTACGTCGCCCATACTTACTATCAAACGAACCCTAAGACTGTCAAAGTCCTGAGCCGTCATGGCATCAACGCGTACAATCGCGCCAGTCTCAAAGGCAAAGCTGTTAAGCATTACGCTCGTGGCACTAGCCTGAAGATCAAAGCCGTGAAGTCTTATCACCTGACGAATCGCTTCATGTTGCCAAACGGCCATTACATTTCGGCTAACAAGACACTAGTTATTGAAAAGTAACACTAAAAATCAAAACTGGACCAGCCGCCAAGTGGTAGCTGGTCCAGTTTCAATTACAGTTCCACAGTATCTGGTCCGTATTTCAATACAGCCAGTTATTAGGTAACGCTCAGTGATGCCAAATGACTAATTCACTAACATCAGTTCGTATATCCCAAGGGCTGAAGTCTATTTGAGCGCTTTCAACCTTTGGTTAGACAATTCTATAAATGGAAATACCAACGTACCAATCAAGAAGTACTGCCACTTAAGGACAATCTTACCATCACAAATTACACAAAGTACATCATAGTTCCTTCAATTTGAAAAAGTAATACACACAAAATCGAATAGGCATTTTTTCCAATTACTTGTCTTTTCCAAAGAGTTACGAATACTAACAACTGGGTTATAGCTATGGCTAGCGCTGCCCCCACTTTAGACGAAGAAAAGAAGAGATTCAAAAAAACTAATGCGGCAAATCCCCACCTTTGATTCTCAGATAAATCTGCATAATCTCCCTTTCCCATATCATTTTCAATGCTTCCTCTTTTTGTAACGAGAAGATAGACAAAAAACAAACTGACCGTGATAGTAGGAATCAAAGAAAAAAAGAGCACAGTCAAACTATCATAGTAATTCTGACTAGAAAATTTTAGATATATGACACTTCCCCAGCACCAAGTCAACATTAGTACTACCAAGTATTTAAATTGACGTTCAGATATAGACTCATACACTTTTTTCACTTTGAAGGAATCCTCCTAAATAACTTATTTTTTCTCAAATATACCATAAGAATACTACGGGAAATTCAGAAAAAACGCGACTAACAAGCAGAATGGACCTTGACTGTAAACAAAAAGCAGAACAGATTACTGATAGAGACGGGAATTGATCTCGTCATCGCTGTCACCCTCTTTTCCTCCCAAATGATCAAAGAAAATAGCCTTCCATTCAAACCCACGAATGATTCATTGGATATCGATCTACAACAAGCCTTAAAAGTTAACAAAAACGATGATACAACAGCCTACTCGACTAAAGATTTCATGAAGTATTTAAACACCCTTGAGGACTAAGCTAATGATTAACCATGTTAGATCGACCAATTTTTTTGGAAAGTGTCGTAGCTTTTGCCGGAATTTTTATTATCTAGACAGCCGGAAGCGTGTTATTAGACTAGTCATTTGGCGTCTGTCGGTCTATAGTAGCATAATTCGGTACAGTACAAAACAGGCTCACCGCATTCGGTGAGCCTGCTTTGTATTTGCTTAACAACTTAATTTCAAACGATCTATCCTAGTGAATCACAACCTTCATCCCATAAGGCACGTTGTTGTAAACCCACTTGGCATCGGAGACCGATAACCGGACACAGCCGTGTGACGCGGCCGTCTTGCCCAGTTCCTTGGCTTCACTTTCGATGAAGTTGCCGTCCTTATCCGTTGGGACACTGTGGAAGAGATAAATCCCATGATCCTTCCAGGAGACCCAATACTTCGCCCCTTCACCAGAGCCCTGGTTGTAGAAGAACTTGCCACGTTCGGCCTGGATGTAATACGTTCCGTGTGGGGTGCCATTTTCCTTGCCCGTTCCTGTTGAACAGTACATGGTATAGAGCACCTTATTGCCGTTTTTCACGTAGACCCGCTGCTTACTGGTATTCACATCCAGCCAGGCATTCGGGTAAGTCTTTAAGTTTGGATAGGCCTTATCTTCGGAAGGTGCACGCCAATCAATAGTCTTGGCTTTCGCCTTTGGTTTCGCTATTGACTTGACCGTCCGCGTGGTCGCGGCTTTGTCAGCCGACGTATGTTGCATGACGCGGTTAATCCCCACCGCCGCAACAACGACCAACACGACAATAACGAGTAATTGTCTGAATCGTTTCATGCTTTTCCGTCCTTTTTTACTGAATTTCAACCCACCGTTAACTGTAACGGATTTAGCGGCAAAAGGGAACGCCTTTTACCGAAACGTAATCTTAGTTTTGTGTATTCTTCAAACTCAGCTTTTCCACGTTCAGGATCTTATCGACCAATCCGGTGTAGAAGCTTTCCTCATGGCTGACGATGATGGCATTCCCAGGGAAAGTATTGATGGCTTCCTTCAGGGCTTGCTTGGTCTCGTCATCCAAATGGTTCGTTGGTTCGTCCATGATCAAGAAGTTAGCGGGTTCGAATTCCATCATCGCCAGCTTGACCTTGGTCTGTTCGCCCCCGGAGAGCTCGCCGATTGGTTTCATGGCATTGGCGGAATCCAGGCCACACTTGGACAACTTGGTCCGGATGGCCTTTTGTGGTAACTTTTCGTACTTCGCCTGGATAATCTGCAGAGGTGTCTGCCGATTGTTATCCCAAACTAAATCCTGGCTAAAGTAGCTGATTCGTGCGGATGGTGAGAAGGACGCTTCCCCACCCTTGGCCTTGATGATGCCCAAGATGGACTTGATCAGCGTTGACTTCCCGACCCCGTTGAACCCGGTCAGGCCGACTTTTTGGTCGGTCGTCACGGAGAAGGTCACTGGTTTCAGCAATGGCCGATCGTACCCAACGGACAGTTGATCCACGACCAGGGCATTCTGCGAGCCGGTTTCCTGATAAGGGAAATCGAAGTGGGCCTGAATGTTGGTGGAAGGTGGATCGACCCGGTCCAACCGGTTCAGCATCTTTTCCCGTGACTTGGCCATGGTCGACTTGGACCCAGCCTTGTTCTTACGGATAAAGCGTTCGGCCTTTTCAATCACGACCTGTTGCTTATCGAATTCACGTTGTTGCGCCTTTTCTTTTTCAGCCCGTTGCCGCATGGCCTGCTTGAAGTTTCCTCGGTACTTGGTGATCCGACCGAACGCCACGTTGATGATACAGTTGGTGACGTCTTGTAAGAAGTCGTAATCATGGGAAACAATCAGGGCAGCCCCATCGAAACTGTTCAGATAATCTTCCAGCCAGTCGATGTGTGCCGTATCCAGATAGTTGGTCGGTTCGTCTAGTAAGATCACATCTGGCGTTTCCAACAACAACTTGGCCAAGATAATCTTTGACCGTTGGCCCCCAGACATGTTGGCAACTTCGTGGTCGCGACCCATGTCATCCAAGCCTAGCCCGGAAATAACCCGTTCAATCTCGGTCTCAACGTCGTAAAAGTTCCGCGCATCGAGTTCCTCTTGAATCCGGCCGGCTCGTTCTAAGAGCTTATCATCCATGCTCTCGGCGTATTCCGTATACATGGCCGTCATCCGGTCGTTCATTTCATAGAGATCGGCGTAAGCGGTGTGCAGAAAGTCGATCAGCGTCATGCCTTCCGGAATATCGGCATACTGGTCCAAATAACCCACGTGGGTCTTCTTCTGCCACTTCACTTCTCCGGTCAGTGGGAGTTCTTGTCCCGTAATAATTTTGATTAAGGTTGACTTACCAACCCCGTTTTGCCCGACGACACCCATGTGTTCGCCCTTTTCTAGGGTAAAACTGGCCCCTTCGTAGAGCTTCTTATCAGCGAAACTCATGCTCAGGTCGTCAACTTGTAGTAATGGCACGTGTATCCTTCCCTTCTTCTCTCACGCAGAAAAAGCCCCGACGACGTCAAGGCTTCATCCCAAACCTAATATATAAGTAGTAACTTACCACGAAACGCCCGGGTTCGTCAACTTCACCGCTTAGGGTCTTTCCTGAAAACTATGCTATAATAGTGAAAATTTACTTGCTAAGGACTGAAACTTTCATGAATATTCGTAATATTGACCATTTAACCCTAACTGTTAGTGACATTGAGCGCTCCGTCCGTTGGTACCACGAGGTTTTCGACCTGCCCATCATCGAATTTGACGATGGCCGCCGTGGTGTTAAACTCGGCAAACAAAAGATCAATTTCCAACAGACTGACGCCCCCCATTTGCCGGTCGCCAAGCACCCCACGATTGGTGGCGCCGACTTCGCCATCATCGCGACCGACCCACTGGCAAACATCCTATCCCACTTGACCAACTACGCGGTGGAAATCGTGGATGGACCACTTCCTAAGCAGGGAGCACTGGGCCCAATGACGTCCGTTTACGTCCGCGACCCCGACGAAAACCTCATTGAAATCGGGAAATATGATAAATAACCTTCTTACATTGTCTTAGTGCTGGGTTGCGGTAACGTGCCGCCTGCGGCCGCCAGGGATTCCGCCTGCTGTGGGGACCGCCTGCAGCCTGAGAAACTGGCTTCCGGCTCGGTTTGAAACCTCGCGAGAATCATGCGAGTTTCCAAACGCGTCCCATGGCGTAAGCACGGGAAAATCACCCGTCCTAACGCCATCGTCACGGCCGGCTACATCCCTGGCCTCCTCCGGCTCTTGGTAGTCGTTGGCCACTAAGATTGTCGGTTATTTATCATGCTGCCGCGATGATGTGGTTTCCGATGGGCGTCGTACCCACTAAAATAGGCTTACTTAAATTGTGAATTCAAAAATTTCACCGAACCGCACAAATAAGTCGATCGACGCCAATCTTACATGTAATTCTGTTGATCTGCGCCGACCACTATGTAAGCCGTGAGGGCGGCACAAATAGCCTCAGCCGTGGGAATTCACTTAGCGACTTGTCGCTTAGAGAATTGGTGGTTTTGAAACTCGGTTCGCAGAGGTTCAAAACCAAGCCTAAAGACCGCTCCTTGGCTTTAAGCGTCCGCCCAGGCGTTCCAGGCTATTTGTGTCGCCCGGTAAGGCGCTGACAAAGACCAACTTAACCGCACCAAGCAAAACTGAAATACCTAATATTGGAGGATTGCCTGAATGAACTCTTGGAATAAGGGGATCAACTGGCTGCTTGACTGGATTCTACGTGACCTCAAGTGGCTAGGATTCCTACTGTTGTACCTCATCGACAGCGTTTTTCTCACCCTGGCGACCCAACAAGCCAGCCACGGGAGTAGCCCCAACCGGGCGATCGGTATGATGCTGATCTACTCCGGGCTGTTACTGGGCTTTATCACCTGGCGTTATCAGAAACAGCTGCAACAAAACAACCCGCGCAACTTCGGTCGAACCCCTTTCACTGGGAAAACCGTAAGCCAGCTGATTGGTTTCTTCATTCTGATGCTGGCGATTCAGCGCTTGTGGTCAATCTTGATTGCCACACACATTCTACCGAATCCCGCCAACCAGACGGCCATCACTCAGCAGGTCACGCAACTGCCCTTCTGGAACCTGGCCTACGCAATTTTACTGGCACCGGTGTTTGAAGAACTCATCTTCCGGGGAATCTTTCTGAATTACTTCTTCAGTAAAAATACTCGGCTGATGAACTTCCTCGGCATCTTTATCTCGGGAATCATCTTTGGCTTCATGCACGTCTCCAGCTTCACGCCAACGCTGATCATGTACTCCGCGCTGGGCTGGGTGTTGGGCTATAGCTACCTACACTTCCGTGATATTCGTTACGATATGACACTTCACTTTTTAAATAACGCGTTATCTTTAATTTGATACAAATAAAGGACTGAGGCCAATTGCCCCAGTCCTTTATTTATGTACGGCCGCTTCCCCACAATTTCCTAGTAGTCGTGGTTCGCGCGTCCTTGACGTTTTTTCTTGTACCCAGTGATGGCCGTCTCGCGGGACCAGTCACCTCACGGGTTACAAACGCTTCGCTCAACTTTACATGCGGATTCCGTTAAGCTCCCTAAACCTAGGTTACCTTAGAATCTGGCCATAGTATAGAACATTATCAGCGTGATAGAAAGCAAACTCCCACATATCGGGGAAGGTGCCGTACACGAGTTAAGACAGACTGAAATTAATGGTAATGACGTGCTTTTTGAATATCTCATCTACCAATTTAATAATACGAATATCACTTAAAACCAGTTCATCTAGTCATCAACGAATCCATTAGAATAATATGAATGACATTCTAATCAGAAATAAGTTATTCACATTGTTTTCTAACCTAATTGGTAATTACTCCACAAACATCGACAACAGATCTTCCTGCCGTAAGTTTTGTTTCTCTTCGCCACGGACGTCGAGCTTGATCTGACCGTCTTGAACCATGACTAACCGATTACCATAGGTCAACGCATCACTCATTTTGTGGGTGATCATCATCGTGGTCAATTGGTTTTCTGCCACGATAGTTTGCGTCAAGTCCATGACCTTGCGGCTCGTCTGGGGATCCAGCGCCGCCGTATGTTCATCTAGCAACAACAGTTGGGGTTGGCTCAGCGTTGCCATCAACAGGGAGAGTGCTTGACGCTGCCCACCAGATAAATACTTCACCTGCGTCGTCAACCGATTCTCTAATCCCATATCTAGTGGCCGCAATAACTCCTGGTACGCTTCAGTCTGCCCGCGATGCCGGTAACGGCGGAGACTCATGCTCCCCGTGTGTTGGGCCGCCAACGTTAAGTTTTCCGCCACACTTAGTTCTCCCGCCGTGCCCATCTTGGGGTCCTGGAAGACCCGTGATAACCAGCGTGAACGGTAGGCGATTGGCTTGCGCGTGATGCGGTGTCCAGCCAATGTGAGCTCCCCGGCATCAGCCGTCAGTGTGCCCGCAATCGTATTGAGCAGCGTGGACTTCCCCGCCCCGTTATTCCCAATGACGGAGACGAAATCGCCAGGTTCAATCGTGAGACTGACGTCCTTTAAGACGTGGCGCTCATTTGCCGTCCCGGGAAAGAAGACCTTCTGAAGGTGCTTGACGCTTAAGACTGCTGTTTGCTGTAGCATGCGAATCGACTCCAATCTGTGTGAGATAACGTTTCAACTGTTGCTTCGTCTGGTATTTATTGCGAATCAGTGGCAGGCAGATCACAACGACCAAGATGCCCGCGGAAAGAATTTTCAGATCGTCGACTGGGAAACCTAAGCCCATGGCGACGGTCAATAGGAACCGGTAAATGATGGCCCCAACGACCATGGCGGTCAGCCGCACCCACATTTGCCGACCGCGGAGGAAGATCTCCCCCACGAGGACTGAGGCCAGCCCAATCACGATCGTGCCGATTCCCATGCCAATGTCGGCGTACCCATTGCTCTGGGCGATCAAAGCCCCCGACAAGGCAATGCAACCGTTAGAGACCATGTAACCGATAATCACCATTCGGTCGGTATAGATGCCGTTGGCCGCACTCATTGCCGAATTATTTCCGGTCGCCATCAGGGACAATCCGAGCCGGGTCTTGAACAGCCAAATCAAGGCTGCCATGACTACCCCGGTAATGACGGCACCCACGATAATCGTTTGTAAATCAACGGACCATGTAGCCGGCAGGTAACTGGTCAACACCCGCTGATTCAACAGGGGCACGTTGGATTTCCCCATCACGTGCATGTTGATCGAGTACAACCCGGTCATTGTCAAAATCCCAGCAAGTAGTGAAGGCATCCGCAGCTTGGTGTCCAACACGCCGGTCACCCACCCGGCCAGACAACCAGCCAGGAAGCCTAACAGACTGGCCACTAGTGCAGATTGGCCGCTAACCATCGCACTGACCGTCACGGCCGCGCCAAGGGGAAAGCTCCCCTCTGTGGTCAAATCGGGAATATCTAAAATACGAAATGTAATGAATACGCCGATAGCGAGTGGCGCCCAGAGTAGGCCCTGGCCAATACTAGTGATTAACATAACTGATCTCCCTTTCTGTCTACGGTTCTTGAATCTGACTGGTCTTCAAGCCAATTGCCTTAGCATTGGCCTTGTTGATGTACATGTGAAGCTTCTTTGAGGTTTGAACGGCCGTCGTTTGGGGCTTCTTGTTGTTTTCCAGTGCGGCGTAAGCCATCTTCCCGGTTTGCTTCCCCAAGTCGTAGTAGTTGATGCCGTAAGTTGCGGTCCCACCGTCTTGCGCCATTTCAATCGAGCCGGTCACAACGGGTAATTTTGCGGCCTTAGCCTTTTGGCCGATGGTCTTCATCGCACTAGCCATCAGGTTATCGGTTGGCAGGTACAGGCCGGAAATCTTACCCTCTAAGCCGGCCAGCACGCTGGTCACATCGTTGGTGCTAGTAGCACTGACGACTTTGACGTTGATGTGGTGCTTCTTGGCGTAAGCTTTGGCCAAGTTGACTTGCAATACGGAGTTCTCTTCGGAAGAGTTGTACATGATACCGAGAGGCTTGTTCCCCTTGCTCATGCTAGCCAACAGCTTCAGTTGTAAGCCAACCGGTGTCAAATCACTGGTCCCACTGACGTTGGTCTGCGGCTTGCTATTGGATTTGACCAACCCGGCTGACTTCAGATCCGTGACGGCCGTGACTAACGTTGGCGTGGTCTTGGTCTTCTTGGCCAGTGCTTGAGCGGCTGGCGTTGCGATACCTAACAGTAAGTCATTCTTTTGTTGGACCAATTGTTGGCTCATCGTATTTAAATTGGCTTGGTCCCCCTGCGCATTTAAGTAGTGATATTTTACGGTCACGGACTTGTGATGGGTCTTGAGTTCTTGCTTCAACCCGGCCTTGAATCCTTGCCGCGCCTCATCGAGCGAACCGTGTTGCACAACCTGTAAGATTCCCACGTTCAAGGTGCTCTTGCTGCTAGCGTCGGACTTGCTGGAGCAGCCCGCTAATGTTAAGCCCAATCCTAATAATGCAATGCTCGTCAGTAATAATTTTTTCATAATCGATTCCCTCCAGATATGTTGGCCAGCCGTGCTGACCGTTGTGGTGGCGCTTTTGTATGTGTTGATAGTTGTCAGAAATGTTTGGATTTGGTTGATAAATGATACTGGAATTTACCGGTAGTGCTGATAAATTCCGCCCACGGATTAGATCAACTGACTGTTTAGAAGCTGGTAAGCCTTGGACTGGCTCAGCGCGTCCGCTTTGTCGGTCCTGGCTGCTTCTGAAACGCGTTCAGTCGGGCAGGTCCCTGCGCTTAACCCAGCTAAGCACCGGCTCGGTTCCACCGAGCGGGCACTTAGCTACGTTAATGCTCAGGACCTACCGCCCGCCTTCACGCTCTAAACAAAAAAACACCAGACAGATTCTAAGTAGAATCTACCTGGTGTTATCGGGCCCGATATTATTTCTCCAGATAGATTATACCCGTATCTATCTGGCGCTTAAGTCATGTTGAAAAACTTTAGCTTATCGATAGATACAAACGCAATTGAGCGGCGCGTTCGTATCCAAGGATGCTGAATACAAACGCTATCTAAAGAAGAAGCTAAAGGCAAATTGGCTATTCAAATGAGTGAGGTTATTTTGCTTCATGAGTGAAGTTCCTTTCATTTATCAATTTACAAGTACTAGTTAACCATTAAAAAATATCGGTGTCAACCCTAAATTTCTAATCTATTTCTCATTATCAGGAATTAAGCTCTGGAAATCCTGTGACCACGCCATTCCCATCGCACCATCGCCCACGTGAACACCGAAGCTGGGACCGATCAATGCCACGTCAAATTTCACCGTGGGGAACCGTTCCTGGGCAGCCGCCAACCACCGAGATGTTGCCTCGGGTTGGTCCGCATTTAAAATAGTGGCCCTGACTGGATACGTTGCGGCCAAGTCCACCGCAAGATCGTCGAGAAAGTCTCCGCGGGCTCCACGCCACCGCAAGGTACTGCCGGCATACCGCATCTTACCGGACGGTTCAAAACTCAAGATTGGCTTGCCCGCGTGTAGCGGCGTACTGCCGGGACCAGTCGGGTTGACTTCCCCCGTTCGCAGCAATGGCTTGATCGAATCCACCACGAAAACACTGTGAATCGTCTGCCGTAGCAAGGTCAGCTGACTAAAAACTTCATCGACCGTGGCACCGCGGTTAACCAACTCCGCCGCCAGCCGGACTTGATCGCCCATGACGGTTAAGATGCCGCGTGAATCCCACGGCCACACATGAATGGCCTCGATACTTTCGGCAAACGCCGCCAACGTATTCACGAAGCCGGAGATTCCCAGTGATGGGCCCACGATGATCACGTCGGTGTAGCCCTGCTTGACCAATTCGTGGCAGGCCGCTTCAATCGTCTTCATCGAGAGCTGGGGCGCGGTCGGCACTACCTTCTTGGTCTTCGCCAACCGCATTAACCGATAGTAATCCGCCGTTGAGAGATCTTGGTACTCGTGGTATTGGCGGTTACCAAACATTATTGGTGCCGGCAACAAGGTGATGTGGCGCTGGTCGGCTTCGGCAAAGTCGATGCCGGCCGAAGTATCGGTCATAACTGCTATTTTCATAATTTCTGGCAACCTCCTTGAGGTTCAAACATCTTTTTATGATTTAGTTACTTTATTGAATACATGCTAACAATTGTCGCCTGCGGCTGCCAGGGATTCTGCCGCTGTGGGAACGCCTACAGCCAAAGTGCGGGCTTCCGGCTCGGTTTGGAACCTCGCAAAATTCCGCGAGTTTTCAAACACGTCCTGCGACGTAAGGCCGGGAAGAATCAATCGCCCGGTCTAACGTCGCTGTCACGGCTGGCGCCATCCCTGGCCTCCTCCGGCTACACTAGTTTTTCATTTTTATATTGTTCCAATCATATGGAGCTGCCACCAACCATACCATCGCTAACCATTAAAAATAATCTATTGCCACACCATCCCGATAGTTTCATTCTCGAATTCTACCAATGGTGTTGTCACCAGAATTTCTATTCTTGCGAAGGTAAGTGATTAACGGCCCTGGATTCACCAACAACAAGCCTCTCAATCTCTGAAATTTCTGCTTTAAGTTGCGTAATCGTTAAAGTCCAGTATACCAAAAATTGAAAATTATGGTTGACGGTTTTTCAGCAATGCCGTACACTAAATTTATTCGAGAAACGGAAGGAAGGAAAGTTTATATGCAAATGTCTAGCATTCAACTTAATGGACGTTGGCAAAGCCGGTAATCAAGTCGTCATCGCTGTAGATGCGACTTGAGCTCCCAGAGCGATTTTCGCATCTGCGCCGGCTAACTTTCTGATGCAATAGCCCGCACGGATGTCTTCTATCCGGCAATGCGGGCCTTTTTCTTGGGCACCCAGCCGGACTGGGTGCTCTTTTTTTGATAAAGAGTGCGGAAGAAGGCGCCTAGGTCCTGAGCATTAACGTCATTAGGTACAAAATCCCGGGTCTGGATTTTTTGCCTAATGGGGTTAAGCGCAGGGACCTGCCTTCTGGAGCACGTTTCGGCCATGTCGCATTAGAGGCTAAAAGAGTGCGGAGCAAGGCGGTTAGACTCCGAGCATTAACGTCGATAAGGATAAAAGCCCGGGCTTGGCTTTTTCCTTATCGGGGTTAAGCACAGGAGTCTGCCTTGCGGAGCACGTTTCGGCTATATCGCATTAGAGAGAAGGTTCAAACCAATCCAATCATCAAGTACCACCCGCCCTAATCAAGTTCAGTCCCACCAACCTACATACAGTCACCATCCGACTCACAGCAACCTTTACGTAATTTGACCCACACAGGCAGAATCCTTCCATCGTCAAACCATCTCTGCCAAGATGAAAGTTAACGCTATTTTTCGTCAATAATTATCTACAAAAACAAAAGCACCCTAAACCAGCACCTACTATAGAGAATTGAGGTTGATTGCACCATGAAACGACTATACGGACTCATCGCCATCCTCGTGGTTTTTCTCGGCTTCGCCTTTGTTAGCGAGAGCCACAAGGAAGCAGCGACCACCAAAGAGGTTCCCACTGTTGGGATTCTCCAATTACTTTCCCACCCCGCGCTAGATGCCATTCACAAGGGCATCATCCACGGGCTAGCCGAAGAGGGCTATCACGTGGGCAAGAACGTTAAGATTGATTTTCAAAACGCCGAGAACGACCAGAGTAATCTGAAAACCATGAGCGCGCGCTTCGTCAATGAAAACGCCGATGCTATGATTGGAATCGCCACCCCAGCCGCTCAGGCATTGGCTAACGCCAGTTCCACCACCCCCGTCGTCTTGGGGGCCATCACCGATCCCGAGGGTGCCCACCTGGTCAAGAATAACAACCATCCCGGCAATAACGTTACCGGGGTCTCCGACCAAGCGCCACTGGCTGCGCAACTTAAATTGATTCAAAAGATTATGCCAAACATGAAGACGCTGGGGATCATTTATACCTCGTCTGACGACTCGGCAACGGCCCAGTATCACCAATTTGCCGCCCTTTGCAAGAAGGAACACGTCAATCTGAAGGCCTACTCCATCGCCAATACCAACGACCTGAACCAGGTCAGCCAGGAAATGGTGAGTCAGGTCGACGCCGTCTACGTGCCGACCGACAACACCGTAGCGAGTGCCATGCAAACGCTGGTTGCCACGGCTACTGCGAAAAAGGTGCCCGTCTTCCCAGCCGTCGACACCATGGTCAAGGCTGGTGGACTCGCCACGTTGAGCATCAACCAATACAAGTTGGGTGTGACTACGGGTAAGATGACCGCCGCTATTTTAAAGGGCAAGAAGCCCGCCGATACGCCAATTCACTTCGTACGTAAGGGTGAAATGACCATCAACCTGAAGACCGCACAGAAGCTGGGGATTACCCTGCCGGACTCGGTCGTTAAGGAAGCCAAACAACACGGGGAGGTATACCGCTAATGAGTTTAATTGTATCCGCTATTGGACAGGGCCTGCTCTGGGCCGTCCTGGGTGTAGGGCTGTTCCTCACCTTTAGAATTCTTGACTTCGCCGATATGACCGTTGAAGGCACGTTCCCACTGGGGGCAGCCACCGCGGTCGCCGCCATCAGTAACGGGATGAATCCCCTACTGGCAACACTCCTGGCCTTCGCCATTGGTGCCATTGCCGGCCTGATTACCGGATTGCTCTACACCAAGGGTCACATTCCAATATTACTGGCCGGAATCCTGGTTATGACCGCCTGCTACTCCGTCAACTTACGGATCATGGGCCGGGCCAACGTTTCCTTACTGGGAAAATCCACGTTATTTAAGAATCACTTTCTCGCCTCCCTGCCCCAATACTTTGACAGTGTCTTTCTAGGCACGCTGGTCATGGTCATCATCACGGGGCTCGTCATCTACTTTCTGCAAACGCAACTGGGCCAAGGCTTCATCGCTACCGGAGATAACCAGACGATGGCCCGCTCCCTTGGAATCAACACGGATAACATGAAGATCATGGGCCTAATGGTCTCCAATGGGTTGATTGCCTTTGGGGGCGCACTGGTTGCCCAAAACAACGGGTATGCCGACGTTAACATGGGGATTGGAATCATCGTGATTGCCCTCGCCTCCATCATCATTGGGGAAGTGGCCTTCGGTGATTTAACGCTGAACCAACGGCTGGTGGCGGTCTCCCTCGGGAGTATCCTCTACCGTTTCGTCCTGTTGATCGTCCTCAAGTTGGGATTCAGCGCCAACGACCTCAACCTGTTATCCTCAATCATCCTGGCACTTTGCATGATGCTGCCGGTCTTCAAGAAGACGTTTAACTTCAAGCATATTTTGAAACGGGGGCTGGATACCAATGACTAAACCATTACTCGAATTGAAAAATGTCGTGTTGAAGGTCAACCGCAACACGCCCGAGGAAATCATGATTCTTGACCACCTCAATCTGACCATCAATGCCGGTGACTTCATCACCGTGTTGGGGTCTAACGGAGCTGGGAAATCCACGTTGTTCAACGCTATCGGGGGCGACCTCAGTATTGACAGCGGTCAGATTCTGCTCAACGGTAAAGATATTTCTCACGAATCCGTGGAAAGACGCACACGTTTTCTGGCGCGGGTCTTCCAGGACCCCAAGCTGGGCACCGCACCCCGGATGAACGTGGCCGAAAACCTACTGCTGGCTGAACGGCGTGGACAACGCCGGACGTTAGCGCCGCGCCACCTGAACAAGCAACTCGACCGCTACAAGAAGATCACAGCCACCATGCACAATGGCTTGGATGAACGACTGACGACAGCGACCGGGAACCTCTCCGGGGGCCAACGCCAGGCACTGAGCTTCCTGATGGCGACGTTGAAACGTCCAGAGGTTTTACTGCTGGACGAACACACGGCGGCGCTCGATCCGCAGACCAGCCAAGATTTGATGCACCTCACCAACGAGCGGGTGCAAGAGGAACAGCTGACCTGCCTGATGATCACCCACCACTTGGAAGACGCCCTGACCTACGGCAATCGACTGATTGTCCTGCACCACGGCAAGGTAACGTTTGACGTGGCCGGTGCCGAGAAGGACGCCCTGACCACGGAGAAACTCTACAGCTTCTTCGCCGAGATCGAATAGGAGGCCTTGCATGGAACTCGTTATTTCAAACGCCCCCTTCAACCGGGCCGCCGCCTTGTCGCTACGCCAAGCCATCTTCGTCACCGAACGGGGAATCCCCCGCGACGTCGAGTTTGACGACCGCGACACCAGCGACCGGGTCTACGTGACGCTGTACCAGGACGCCACCCACCCCGTTGCCACGCTGCGGTTAGAGCCCCAATCGCCAACTGAGATGCGGTTCGGTCGGGTCTGCACCCGCCAAGACTTGCGCGGTCAAGGCTTGGGCACACGACTGCTGACGGCCGCCGAGGACTGGTCGCGCGAGCATGGTTTCTCGACCGGCGTTATCCACGGCGAAGTCAGTGCTCAGGCGTTTTACGAACGGTGCGGCTACGTGGTCAACGAAGGCCCGTTCGATGAAGACGGGGCACCCGTAGTTATTCTGCACAAAGACTTATAATTTAAACGCAATGGCGTCGATGACTTTCCAGCAATAGGAAATTCATCGACGCCATTTTTAGATTTATTTTAGTGTTTGCGCGCTTGCCACCAGTGCTTGCCCCATAGGAAAACCCAGACAAACGGTCCCGCTAGAATCAAGAAGAGCCGCATAATCAGGTTCATCCCCCACCGGAGCAACCAACCTTCCTTGGCATCGGCATCCCCGATCCGGGCAAAGCCCATGTGACCCGTATTCCCGTAATTGGACCCCATCTTCATCGCCTCTTGATCGGCGCTCATTGGTTTCTTGATCTTCTTACCAATGTCGACCGAGCCGTTCAGCATTTGCCGCGCCCGGTCGTACAGGAGTGGGAAGAACACCAGATAGCTCAACACGAGATACCCGTTCCACCAAGAAAGGGCCACCGACCACGCCCCCGTCTGCGTATTTAAATTGTGAATGAAGAAAATAAAGGCAAACGGGAAGATTCCCAAAAGATACTTTCTCACCATACGACTACCCCTGCTCCGTCTGAAATACCAGGTTTTACCCTGGCTAAATGTGATGCCACGTTATTGGCTTTCTGCCGCTTCATGGTGTGTAATTCATTAAATTGCGGTTCGTAACTTAATCTAGTCCACCCATACGGACTGCTTAAATTAAGAGTACCATCTACGCCCTTAATTAACAATATGATTAAACCATTTGTTGGGCATTTGATTATTATACAAAAGTAAAAATGCAACAGGCCGAAGCCCATTACATCACCCTTTCAAAACCTAATGTTCATAAGTCTTAATCAATCCTTGCGTCCCATCGTTGCCCAAACCAAAGTCATCGACCATCGCCTCGTAGAGTAACTTGGCCTGCTTGGTTGCTGGCAAATCCAGTCCCATGCGGTCGGCCTCCTGCAACGCGATCCGCAAGTCCTTGAGGAAATGCTTGGCGAAGAACCCTGGAGTGTAATCACCCTTCAAAATTCGCGGCACATAGTTGTCCATGCTCCAATTGTCGGCTCCGCCACTGCTCAATGTTGCCAACACCTGGGGCAAGTCCAGTCCAGCTGCCTTGGCGTAAACCAGCATTTCCGTCAGGCCGGTCATCGTTCCGGCAATCATAATCTGGTTGGCCATCTTGGTGTGTTGACCCTTACCAGCGCCACCGAAGTAGTTCACGCGTTGTCCCACCTGTTGAAAGACGGGCAATACGCGATCGTAAGCGGCCTGATCACCGCCAACCATCACCGTCAGGGTGGCGTTCTTAGCACCGACATCCCCACCGGAGACGGGCGCATCCAGTGCCTGAACGTCATGGTCGTGAGCCAAACCGGTCAATTTCACCGCCAATGCTGGGGTGCTCGTAGTCATATCTACCACGATACTCCCAGCCTGAATGCCAGCGAAGATGCCCTGATCTCCGGTGTAGACTTCCTCGACATCACTGGGATAGCCAACCATGGTCATCACCAACTGGACTTGCCGGGCAACAGCGGCGGGCGTCTCTGCCCAGGTTGCCCCAGCATCCAACACCGTTGCGGCGTGGGCCTTCGTCCGATTGTACACGACCACCGACTGGCCGGCCTTCAGTAAGTTCAATACGATGCCAGTCCCCATGACGCCGGTGCCAATAAATCCAATTTGCATAAGCGGTTGCCTCCTTGAGCTATTTGAAGTCTATGGTACCACGTTGTCAGTTGGGCCGGGTAAGAAACGGTCGGTCATATTTAACCACAAATCCTACGAAAATTGACAACATATTGCCAAGCCAAACCTCCCGAGCAGAAGTAGCTTCTACCTTCTCGATTCGCTCATATCACAACAATCATGCCTGCTTTCTCGCTTATATCACCCTACCATCTAATTAATGGTTAATACGATTTTCCAAGCTTTCTGACGAAAAATTGAGACAAGATCGCTGAAATTTACATTGGTATTAGTATCGGGCCAAGTTCTCGAAGGAACATCTGCATACGAAAAAAATCACCCAACATAACTACTTGCTGGGTGACATCTAATTCAAAGTTAAGAGTTTGCCAACTAGCCTCTGACGTTAGGGAAACAAACCGTTTAGCCGGAGGAGGCTAGAGATGGTGCCAGCCGTGACGTCGCTGTAAGACCGGGACTTGTTTCTTCCCGGCCTTACAGCGTGGGACGTGTTTGGAAACTCGCATGAACCTCGCGGCCGAAAGCCCGTCCTTCGGCTGCAGGCGTTCCCCACAGCGGCAGAATATCTGGCAGCCGCAGGCGAGCAAAACCAGTTAGTTTCCGTATTCGACCTCGCCGAAGTGGTAGGCCTTTCCGTTAATCGTGTAGTTCGTCCAACTGGCAAACGCATCAAAAGTATCGTCAGTCGGATTGATTCCCAGGCTTCCCGTCGTCTTCTTATTGGTGATTGTCAGTCGGTAGTGCCCCTTGCTGAGTTTCTTGTTAGGTAGCCCCTTTAACGCCTTGCTGTAGTCAATCTTAGTTGTGTTCCCCTTGACCGTCACCTTCGACACCTTCACCGAACGGGTCGGCTTGTACACCTTGGTCGAACCTGCCCAGCGTGCGCCAAACAGGAAAGGTGCCTTGGCCATCGCCGTCTTGCTGTAATACTGTAAGTAGTTGTCCAGCGTCAGATAGAACCCTGGCGTTGGATCGGCCGCCATATTCGTGCTATTGGCCGTATACCCCTTACCGTTCAAGAAAATCTGTGTCCGAATCGGTGCCTTCAATGTTACGTACCTGAAGTTAGCCTTGGTAAACGGAATCGTCGCAATATTCTTATACTTAAGCGCTTTGGCCCGTTTGTAGTTAACCACGCCATACGTGAACAGTGCTGTCGTCTTCACGCCACCGTGACCATCATCCATCGACATAATGCTCTCGGCATTCAACAGTGTGTTTTTCTTAACCTTAACTTGCTTGTATTTGCCATTAGTCTTCTTATAAATGCCAACGTACATGGCCTTCTTAGTTCGCACGTAGCCGACATTCCCCGTTAAATACTTACCGCTGGTTGCAGCGTTGGCAACCGGAATCCCGCTGCTGATCCCCATTACAACAGCAACTCCCGCTAGCCACCATTTCAATCGATTTTTCATGTACTACCTCCTCTTTCAAAAATCAGTATACACTGTAAAGCTTAAAAGTATGTGTCAAACACCTTACAAAAAATCGCGGCAGCCCGCTAACACCTTGGCATCCCCGTTTCGACGGGATAAAAAAAGGGCCTAAGAATTCATCTCAGGTCCACGTCTATTAAGATTCAGTTGAATTCGATGGCTTCTTATCGTCCTCGGCTTTAGCTTGTGGTTGCCGCCGCTTGCGGATTGCATGAATGATCAGCGTCAAGATAATGGCGCCAATCACGACAATTCCAAATATAGTTGCCGGAATCTCGATGTCGATAGCGGGAATCGAGATGAACAGCTTAACGGCAATCAAGCCAATCAAGATGTACGCCATTGGTTCCAACTCCGGAATCCGCCGCATGAGTTTCATAATCACCTCAGCAACACCCCGCATGGCGAGAATCCCAATCAAGCCCCCGATCAACACGATGACCGGATTGTTGGAAATTGCTAGTGAAGCCAGCACAGAATCCACGGAGAAGATGATGTCCATCATTTCGATTTGCATCACGACGGACCAGAACAACGGTAAGAGCCGTTTCTTCTTGTCCTTAACCAACTTACGCGTGTGCTTGACTCGCGTTTTACTGAAGTATTGGAAGACCAGGAAGACCAGATAGAGTGCCCCAACGACCTTGATTTCCCAGAAATTAATGAGGTATACACCCAGCCCAATGATGATGAACCGGAAGATATACGCCCCCCAGATCCCGTAGAACAGAGATTCTTCCTGCTGCTTACGGGTCGGTAACGATTGTGTCTGCGCTGCAAGAACTACGGCGTTATCGACGGACAACAGGCACTCAATCAGTACCAGTGAGAAGATAATCAGCCAGTCATTACCAGAAGTAATCACGGTTTCCCAGTTATGAAGATCAAAGAATGGGCCATACATTTGGCCTAGAAAGTGTAACAACGCTAGCTTCAGCTCCTTAGCTTGAAAGTTATTAAGATTGTTTCTGCTAGGAATCCATTAATAGCCACAACCATTGTCGCTATCTGGCCCTCAGCAGTTGGCAAAAATTAAGTCCACACGCGGATCGACCGGCACATGCCAGCGAGTCAAAACCCACCAGCCGCACACATCGACACCAATTATAAACTTATTTTTATCTGGATAAGTTTACCACACTCCCCCTTAACTTGCGACTCGTTTATTCGCTGTGCCCCATAACCAATTAATCCGTTGGTTAGGCCACTTAACTCGTTCATCAAATAAACGATTGAAAATATGACCGAGGCGCGTTAATATGAGACTGGCATTTGGGGAAACTTAGACCGACTTTAAGGGAATGGATGATAAATTTTGAAGAAAATTGTGACAATTTTGGGGTTAACTCTCGCGTGTGCGTTTGCTGGTAGCCTGCCGACGATTTCTGCCGACGCTAGCAGCTACCTGGGGATCAAGAGCACCAAGAACACCAGTTACAACGCACGTTTCGTCAATCAAGGCAGTCGTAACGATGGTATCTACTACTACGCACCCTACTACACCCAACGGTCGGCTAAGACCCGTGACGCCAGTGGTAAGAACTGGCAACACCGGTTTGTGAAGGTCAGCCAGGTGGCAACGCTCTCAAACGGCGTGCAGTTTGCCAAGTTCTCGTGGTATGGCGACAAGGTTGGGTGGGTCGACGTACGGGCATTGCAGAAGTTCAGTCGCAGTCAAAATGCGAAGGTACTGCTGAACAATGCTCATTTCCAAGGCAGCGCCATGCTATTCAATAACTACACGAACGGTGCCAGCAAAGTCAATGTTGGCTACGCTGATGCCGCCACGAAGACACTGAACTCAGCCAACACCATTTACCCCATCGCCTCGCTCCAAAAGGTGATGACCGGTGCGCTCATCGTGCAACTCGCTGGCCAGGGCAAGCTGTCGTTGAACGACAAGCTCAGCAAGTACTACCCTGGTGTTAAGAATAGCAACAAGATGACCCTTCGCCAGCTGCTCAATCAACGGTCGGGCATCGACATGGATGAGTCCACGCCCAGCAGCGTCCTCAAGACGCAATCCGCCGAGATCAACTACACGTTGAATCAGCTCAGGGTTGGCAGCAATGGGAGTTTTAACTACACCAACGCTAACTACACCCTGCTCGCCGGAGTGGCTTCCAAGGTGACTGGGCAAACCTATGACCAGCTGGTGCAGAAACGAATCATCGCGCCACTGGGGCTCAAAAACACCTACTCTTGGGATAACCTGCCGCGTAGTGGGTCTATCGCGACCGGTTACAGTTTTACCAATGGCAAGAGTAATAATACCAACAACGCCTCACAGAAATTGGTTTCATCGCTGTTAGGCGCTGGTAACTACTACTCGACACCAGCCGACTACTACAAGATTCAGCAGGGCTTGCGTAATGGCAAGATTCTGACGACTAATCAGTATTACGATCTCTCCAACGACTACAAGCTAAACTATGCCGGTGGGTTGTATCACTATAAGCACAGTATCAAGCGTGTCCGTGGAACCCTTAGCGGTGCGGGCTACGAAACCGCGCTGTACGGATCGGAAGGCAACAAATCCGGCGTCATCCTCTTTGCCAACCAGGCGCCAACCACGCCGATGAACAATCTGGCCGAGACGCTCTACGACCTTGCGCGATACTATGACGAAAACTAACGTGGCGTTCCATTCATGGCGGTAGCCGCGTTAAGCATCGGTTGCTTAGAAGACTTCAATCCATTTGGCAAGTAACGTCAAACGAGGCAGTACCAGCGTCAATGCCGGTACTGCCTCGTTTGTTGTATCATTTAAGTGTCATAGTCATTTAAATTGTAAGTGGCGATCAAGTTCGTCAACTTCTTGGCATAGCTCGGATCAGTGGCATACCCGTTATTTTGCAATAACGTGGCCGCCGTCTTGTAATCGGTCACCGTCTGCTTGAAGTAGCTACGTTTGAGCAACGCATCGTGGTCTAAAATAGCCGCCGTCAGGTTGGGATAGTCACGGAAGTTGGCCCGGACCGAAATCTTCTTACCGTTGACGTATTCATTGGTCCAAAACGACTTTGACTTGCCCTCATAAGCCCCCTTCACCCCAAACGGGTTATTGGCCTGCTGGAACAAGCCGGACGTTCCCCAGCTGGATTCCAGGATGGCTTGGGCAATGACGATACTGGGTAAGACCTGACCATTTTGCCGGTAAACCCTGACCGCTGGTTTCGCCATTTTTGCGATAAACTTTTTCTGAGCGGCCGTCTCGTTGTCAGTGATGCCCGTATCCGTCTGAGCAATGCGTTGCGACTGAATCTCAGTCTTAATCTTACCGCGCACTAGCAGCCCGCCACCGAGAACCAACAGGACCATGACGAAGATCCAGGTAGCGGTCGCGGGGTTATGAGTCGATTTTCTTTTCGTTCTTCGACGCTTAGGCACCCGGATTCCTCCAATCTCAGTTATAATGTTCTCAATTATAACGAGTTTTTCGTTAGATGGAATTAATTATCCAAACCCTCAACAAAACTTAAACTTTACCCAGAAAGGAGATTTCCATGTTACTGAGTGCCAGTGCTGCTATAATTTTTCTAATCATTTTACTGACTATTTGGGATCCCCACGGTCTGAACAGTGCGGTGATCACCGTGTTGGGTGGCGGTTTAATGACGCTACTGGCCACGTTATCACAACATCCTTGGGCCGTGCCACTGGCCGATTTGGGTAAACTAATCACTCTGGCTATCGGTGCTTGGGGCCTCTTCACGCTGTTTCTAATCATTGGCACGCCCAGCCTGATTGTACGCAAACGGGAACGCCTGACGTTTGGCCTCATCGCCGGCATCTGGCTCTGGCTAATCCTTGGCGGCGCGTGGCTGTATGCCGTGAGTCACGGTGCCTTCGACAATACCATTTGGCCGTGGCTGAGCTTCATCCCCGCCTTTAGCCTCTACTTGGGCGTACTCTTTGGGGCCAGCGTAATCGGTTACCTGCGGGCCATCTGTTTTCGTGCCCGACACGCCGACACTCTCGTGATTCTGGGAGCTGGGCTGCGCAACGGCAACCAGATTGGCCGCGTCCTAGGAGCACGACTCGATACCGCCCTCACCTTTGCCAGTCGGCAGAATCACCCGGTAACCCTCATTGTCAGTGGGGGCCAGGGCGCGGATGAAACGACCAGTGAAGCCGCTGCGATGGCCGACTATCTTGAATGCCACGGCTATCCGGCCAACCTAATTATCCAAGAGACGGCGGCCACAAATACGCGAACCAATCTGCTGAACAGTCAAAAACTCTGGTGGCAACTGCCCAACCAGGGAGGCCGGGTGGTGCTAATCACTAACGGCTACCACCTCTTTCGCACCCGCCTACTTGCCCAACACCTCCGCCTACACGTGGGGGGCTACCCGGCACCCACGCGACTGGGTTACCTACCAATTGGCTGGGCCCGTGAGTTTCTAGCGCTAATCATGGTGCATCCGCGACTCCACAGAAGCGTGCTGATTGGCATGGTCGCGACGAACTTACTGTGGATGCTGATGTAAGCGTGCGCCAAAAGACGACTGGCGGGCGAGCATTAAGGCTATTAGTTGCCGTTTTTAATAACGTAAAATGTAGAAAATCAAAAAGGTGCTGTGACGACTAATCACAGCACCTTTCCATTAATTTAACGGCGTCACACTAAGCTGATTGCTAACTTTATAAAACTTTGGTTCCGTCCACGTCAACATTTCTGGCGTTAATTTCAATTGGACCACATCCAAGCGATTGTACGGCTGGAAGTAATACGTCAGCGATTCGCTACAGGTCGCTGCACGATAGACGGAATAGGTTGGACGGTAGCGGTGACTCTTAGGTACCGCCACGCTGTCCAGCAGATGCCACGCGCTGATAATCCCCTCGTTCTCATCGACTGGGAGATCGGTGCGTTCCTTGTAATAGGCTGCGCGGACGAAGCGACCACCGGGGGTAAATGACCCACTGGGCACTGGTTTACCGGAGAAACGGCCGGTCGTGACGTGGGGTTCGTTCAGCGGTACCGTCCCGGCTTCAAAATCATCGGTATAGTTAACGTACTGACCGAGACGTTCGAGCTGTAATTCGAAGTCCTTACTGTTAGTGACCACGCCTAATGGATTCTCGCGGATGCGCATAGGAAAGTGCGTGGGTTCAATCACCACGGTCCGACCGGTGCGATCAACCACGGCAAAGTGTAATTCAGAGTCGCCGATGTTATTCACGGCGTATGCGCCACTCATCAGCTGAATTTCATCCAGATGCGCTTCGATATCGGCCACGGAAGCAAAGTTCGCCAGCAGATAAAAGGAAAACTCATACGGTGCTAGATGAACCTGCCCTGGTGTAGGCTTTTCGACCAGCTGAGAACCATTGGCAAACGTCAGCTTTTGCACGCTCAAGCCCATCTCATTGACGCCATCGGACACGTCGATTTCGTTATGGTGAGCACCCCCGCCACCAATCAAGGCGTAGCGGTTCGTGTGCCAGTGATTGTCAAAGACACTCTGCCACTGAAAGCCACGGGGCACGAACAACGGCTGAACGTAGAGGGCGTGCCAGTCCATGGTCCGCGCTAAGATGTGACTGCCGTCCTTGGCAATTTGTAAGATACTGGTACACATGGTAAATCCCCTCCTTTTCCTTAATCAATTGCATGATGTTAGTTTGAAATGGCCATGATTGATGTTAACTGCGCCTTACCAGGTGGTGAAAATGGACTCAGCTGTGGGAGTTTACGCCGGTTAGGAAACTGGTGCGGTCAAGACGCGATTCTCAGCGGCTTAACCACAAGCCTAAAGACCGCTCTACGGCTTTAGGCGTCCGCCTTCAGCGTCCCAGTCCGATTTTTACCGGCTCGGAGGCGCAATCTGAGTCAACTAATCGTTCAAAACAAGATTAATCTAGTTAATTAAGTTTACGTGAAAACGACTGCGACAGCAATTAAAGTGGCTTAGCTGCATCCTCTAAGAAAGCTTGAAACCGCTGATCAATTTCTTTTTGACGGTCAGTGACGGCCTTCGCCGGTTCAGCGACGTTTGCCGTAATCTCTAAGTAAGCAAACATAATTTGGCTGGCATCGAGGTGATACTGTGCCGCCAGCTTGAGGGCTAAGTCGAATCGGTCGGGCGTCAACATGGCTGCGTAGGGACTCTGGTAGGCTTGATGGTGCTTTGTCATGGATTCACGTTCTTTCTTTTAGTTAGTTATGAGGTCTTCTACTTTACCGCAATAGTTGTGGGAGTCAACCGTAAGGCTTTCTTAAACTTTGTTAAATAACGCCGAAAACGGCCCGATTCCGCCCCAATATGGTAGAATTAAACATGAACTGCACCCTGCTTGCACGGCGGGAAATTGATTAGATAGAGAGGACTCAGACTACATATGCAAGAACGGATAAGAAAGCTTCACCACAACCGGATTTTTGCACTCGTATTCTGGTTAGTCGTGGTCTTCGCGGCCATCGTCACCTTGCCAAATGTCAAGACCATCATTCAATATGACGGTCAACCACAATTGGCGAATACGAGTCAACCCGTCAAGGCGACCCAACTCAAGAACACTTGGGGGCGGAACCTGAATGGGACCTACACCGTCAACGCGGTCTTTAACAACCCCGACGGCGCCCTTACCAACAAGCAACTCGCCTCGGTCAACAAGACCGTTTCCGAATTGCAGAAGCGTTCGAGTTATTATGGGGTTCAAAAGATCACCACAATGACAAATACGCCGACTAGCAAGCCCCAACTGTTTTCCAAGGATAAATCCACGGAAATCGTTCAGTTAGAGGTTAGCCACAACCAAGGGACCGTCCGTCAGATGGCCTCACAACTCAAATCACAGATCTCGACCGTGGGGCTAAACACCTACGTCACGAGTCCTGAGATTATCAGCGATGCCGCCAACGAACACATTTCGTCGTTCACACTAGTCGTCATTCTGATGACCTTATTAATTGCTTTGATTGCTATGGGGATTCTCTTCGCGTCGATCATTGCCCCAATCATTACATTTTTAGCTATTTTAATTAGTTATATTACGACGCTATCCCTCGCAACCAACCTGGCCTACCACTGGAACTTCGCGTACTCCGAGTACACACCGATCTTCCTCCTGCTAGGCATCAGCTTATTCACGCTACTGACCAGCTTCTGGTTCTTCCGTGAATTGCGGAACCTGACTGATGATGGTGCCGACAACCAAGCCGCAACGACCAAAGTCGTCAACGACCTGGGCTACCGCATTCTGATCAGTACGTTGAGCTTAACGATTGCTTTTGGTAGTCTGATGCTCTTTGACTTCTCCACGATTCGTGCCTACGGTCTGTTGGGAATTGGTTTTGCCATCACTGGGATTGCCAGTGTCACCCTCGTCCCTGTCTTCACAGGGATGCTTGGGAACAGCCTCTTCTGGCCAAAGAAGACGCGGCCACGCCTTAAGGACCACAAGCTCTGGTTCCACTTAACCAAGTTTGGCCTTTGGCAACCATGGATCGCCGTTGCGGTCGTTCTGTATTTGATCGTCCCCGTAACGTTTGCGAACCGGACACACCTCAACTACAACAGTGCTCAAGATATTCCAAATAATCAAGCCGTGCAGGGTGCTCGGGTATTAAGCGCGCACTTCGGTCAAGGGAAGGCAACGCCAGTCACGTTGTACCTCTCAACTAACCAACGTCTCGACAACCAAAACCAACTCTATCAATTGGATAACCTGACTAAGAAACTCCGCGCCCAACCTGGTGTCGCTGCAGTCACGTCAGTTACCCAACCCGGTGGTCAACCGATCACGCAGTACTACATTTCTAATCAATTAAGTACGATTAACGAAAATATCACCGGCGTTGTCGGTCAACTTGGCACGGTCAGAAACGACCTGCAATCCGACAGTACCAATTTGAAACAAAAGTCACTGAAGGCTGAGGTTAAACGGTTGGACAAACTGACCAGTCAAACCAACACCCTGATGAGTGACAGCAGTACCTTACAGACGTCGCTCCAGACTGCTTTAAGTCGCTCAACGGCCGCTGGAACCACCAGTACGTCGAAGCGAATCACCCGTTACATTAACCAACTCAACGCCGTCAACAGCACGCTGAACACCGCGGTTAATGACTTAACCACCCTCTCCAATTCCGTCAACACTGCCAACACCGATGCCAGCGCTGCTCACTCAAACCTGAGTAACTACGCTGAATCGATCAAGGCAGTGAGCGACAGTTTGAAGACGTCCAAGAAGCAAGTCGCCAGCATGCAAAAGTCGATGAATCAGATTTACCTTTACCTCAGCGGATTGCAAACTTCTGAAGCGGCTAAATCCCTCTACCTGTCCCCTACGCAGATTGCCAGTGGTGATTTCCAACAATCACTCGCAAACTACACGGACGCCAAGGTACAATCGACTTACCTGACGATTACGTTAAAGGATGCGCCAAACGCCAAGAATACCACCAAGACGTTGCAACAATTGAAACAAGTTACCCAGAGTCAACTCCGCGGAACTGTTCTCAAGAACGCCACGTTAACGTTTAGCGGTCAACCAGTCGTCACAAGTACGATTCAAACGCAATACCAACACGACTTACCACGCGTCTTACTGTTAGTCTTTGGCATTACGTTACTTCTATTGATTCTGTTCAGCCGGTCAATTCTGCAAGCCAGCTACTGGTTCTTAACCTTCCTGGCTTCCGCATTTGCCGGCTACCAATTGACCCAAGTCCTGATGGGCTGGTTAACGGGTAACAGCGAGTTCAACTGGCAAGTGCCACTGCTGGCCTTCATCCCACTGACCGTTCTCGCCGTTGTCGAGCTCACGCAACTCGCGCTGAGTTACCGATTTAACGATGGTCCCCTGTTAGACTGGTTATTACCAGGGATTCATGAAGTCGGTCAAACGATGCGGCATTCACTGTTCATCATCATCGCCGGAGTCCTCGGTCTCCTAGCCGCCGAGTCACAAACATTGACGGCTGTCACGCTGATCACCATCTTTACGGTAATCATCTTCAACTTAGTCTTGCCACTAATGGCAGCCTCCTTCGGTAAACTCTCAGTTGTCATTCCGGCGCAAAAGCCAATGCAATTCAGACGGAAGAAGCGGCGTCCTCGCAAGTCACGTTCCAAGACGAAAGCCAAAGCTACGCCTAAGGCTTCCGATTCAGATAAGACTGAAAAATAGAAATAGTTATGAACGAAAAGCCTTCGCAATTGCGAAGGCTTTTTTGTCGCGCAAGAAAGGCGGAAACTTCCCATTTCAATCTCAGTGGCCCTCTCACAATAAATTAGTTCTGGTAGCAAATAGTCGTTAACTTTTGAGTGACTTTCCATGATGCTAAACTGATAGACTCATCGGGTAGAATCGCTAATCCCCGCTTCCTTCCAGTAAATAATTCAGATTTGAAATCCCCCATTTTTATTTACATGCCATTACTTAAAGTCGCGAAACCATCATCCTTTATAACAGTTTAGCGTTACATTCATCCCGATAAGGTGTACACTGGCCATAAGAAGTTGTCCACATTTACTAATGTGTGGCATAAATATTGGCTGGCTATTTAAAATGAACCACTTACCAACTAGGGGGTAACGATCATGCGGAAACAAATTATGACAGATACAAAAGAACACTATAAAAGCTACAAGGCAGGCAAACACTGGGTCTTCGCCTGTATGACGGCCGCAACTCTGGGCCTAGGACTGACTGGTATGAGCGTCAATGCTTCGGCCGATACCGACGCCGATAATCCAGCAGCACCAACGACTACCGCAACCGCAACATCCACCACAACCGCAGGTAATACGCAGACACTGCCGAAAACTACATCCGTTAATACAGATAGCAAAGCAGGAAGTGAACCCGGAACAGGTGATGATTCCGGGAATGCCGGCAATTCCGATATCAATACCAATGAGGGTAACGGTAGTAATGACGGTTCCATCATCAATAAAGACAACAACGGTAAGGACACCAACGACATTAAAAATAGTGAACTCAATACCGATGATCCGGCTAACAAGGACGTTAATAATAACAAAGAATCTGAGAAGACCGATGATACAGTTGTAAACAAGAATGATAACACCGGATTGGGCACCAATGATAATGATGTCGTGAATAAAAACAATGACAGTAATGATAATATCGTTCCAGGCACAAACACCCTCAAAGCACCGGGCACAAGCAGGATGAGTCGCGCGGCTCTCCTTAAAGAAGCCCCTACGTACGACGACAAGGATATTCAGGGTGTCGATGCGACTATCTGGTTACCGGACGCCGCCTTACGGTCTTGGGTCGAGTACAACACCCAAAAGAATCTGAACGGCGTCACCATTACGGATGCCAACCTCTACCAATACGTTGATAAATTATTGCTAGCCGGTGTCTCCGGCTACACGGGACCAAACCCAACCACACTTGAAGGTCTCCAATACTTCAAGAACATCACGGCGTTCGATTACACCGGCGATATTGCACCAGCCGATTGGATCAGCTTCTCTTTTGCTCCTAACCTCTCACAGTTCATGGTTTCCAGCAAAGATTCGGCTGCGCCAAGTATGGACGCCACAACTTTTATCAATTCGGTTCTAGGTGAAAACGACAAGCTACAATACCTGATGCTTACAAACCTCAACTTAACCGGCAATCTGCCAGATATGTCTAGTTTCCAAAATCTGACTAATCTCAATCTAGGCTCGAACCACTTAACCGGTAGCCTAGATGACATTGGGGATTTACAACCTAACACCAGCCTGAATCTGGCATCCAACCAGCTATCTGGCCCATTGACGCTCGCCAACTTTAAGAACCTGCGGGCACTGTACATCAGTAATAATGATCTCACCGGTGACTTTCCTGTGCTGGACGCTGCCGCTAACAGCATCATTTTGGATGCCCAGAATAACCACCTGACCTCGGGACTGCAAGATCCCACGAGCAACCAGGTCACGATGAACCAAACCCTTAAGGGGGGCAGTTACACGATTACCCCTAAGAACCGGACGTTCGATCCAATTACCCACTACGTTTCCGGGGTCCTCGGCGAGAATGGGACAACTATCGATATGACTGATCCCATGACCGTTTACGGTTGGAGTAACGGTGCTGGCAGTCTCTTTACGGTAACTAAGGATGATACTAACCCGATTGGTTTCAACCTTACCGCAAGTAAGGACGTTCCAGATGGCACCTACACCGTTTGGGCCTTGAATTCCAAAACGAGTCAATACGCCTTTTCACTCACCTTTTCTATCGTTAATGGTACAGACCCAGTCGTCACGCCACCAACGACTGGCGGTAACGGTGGCACCGTAACGCCACCTGCAACTGGTGGTAACGACGACAACAGTAACACCGTAACGCCACCAACTGACAACGGTACTAACACGGACGAAACACCAGTTACTGGCGGTGATGGGGCAACAATTGACAGTACTGCGCCCGCTAAGGCTACTAAAAATGCCAAAATTCAGCAGACACCTCCTGCAACTAAACAACCCACAACAACTGGCGGTGCCGCAGCTACGGTGAACACGACGCGTCATGCTGCAACTAAGCCAGTCGCCGTTGCCAGCGCGAAAGCTAAACATAATACGGTCACACTCACTAAAACGGCGCCTAATCGTCAGAACAAGGCAACCACGACCTTACCACAAACCAACGAAAAGCGTGGCGTCAGTGCCATCGCTGTCGGCGTTGCACTCGCCATCAGTCTCTTGGGACTCGGCGTAGGGTTACGGCGTCATGAGTAACTAACCAAACGCAAACAGCAAATAAAAAGTCTTCGCGTTTGCGGAGACTTTTTTTCGTCCTATTAGCGGATACCAGCGTTACGAATTATTTATTTACGGCTTTAACCATGGTCTTATTAGCTGTTACATAGTCGCCATTACTCAAAACTAGCCGCGTTGTCAGATTGTGCTTCACAAGCTTCTTGATGCGCAAAATCTGCCCCTTACGATAATGTTTAGTCTGACGCGTCAAACTCCCCTGTTTGTAGGTATTCACCCCACGTGGACTAATCACTTGAACTTTCTTAGGTGCTTTTTGATAATACGTCTTCACCACGTAAGCTGACTTGGCGGTGATGTAGCCTTGCCGACCGAACGTCGCAGAGCCATGATTGACATCCCGGACCTTATAGCGCAAACGTCCTTGATCAGACTGCGCATAGCCCGTTACGACAAACTGCGGCCGTTTAATCCGTGACTGACGCCGATAAATGAAACGACGTGCATGCTGCGTGAACGTTGGCTTACTGTATAAGCCAATCTTCTTAAGTGCATAGACAGCTTGGCCTTTACGTGCGCTGCTTGGATTCTGCGAGCTCGAGCTGTTTTGATTTTGTGATGAACTCTCAGCCGACGATGACTGACTTGAAGTTGAGGCGGTCGTTCCTGAAGAACTAGATTGGCTACTGTCCCGTTCCAATGGAATTGTCACTAAATTAGTTAGAGGTGCCCTATCCGCCTCGGCATCGGTGCCCACCCAAAATGTTCGAATGGACAATGAATTAACGTCATCTGGAATATTATTAATCACCACATCATTGAACTTATCCATATTAATATCTGCTTCATTAATGTTAGAATCAATTGGCATCTGCGTAATCTTCGGTATAAACCCCATAGGATGAATATATCCCCAGCTGTGATCATTAAAGTCAACCTGATTAAATCCATAGATATTATCCAAGCTCACCATCTGATTGCCAACAGAATACTGCCGCGTCACAGTTGGCATATCATCGATCGTACTATCTTCTGTTGAATCAGGCGTTTCAAGTCTAAATTCACCATTTTTTGCGGTTTGATTCACGTTATAACTGTCTGGTAAAAATTGGGCACCAGGAACCCCACCATGGATGACGACACTGCCATTCTTGACTTTGAGCGCAGACGCTTTTGCAGCCCCTTTTTCACGTAAACCAGTAACCGTATTGGCTTGTTGCGCTGGAAGCAAATCATTGATTTTAGAAAAATCGGTGATTTCATTATCACTGACATCCAGTCTTCCATACCTCACTGTTCCATTCTTACTCAGAGCCATCAGATCATTAAATCCACCATTGCCAATTCCATCTTTATTAAGCTCTACATCTAGATCCCAGTTTGGATTACCTAGGAGCCCTATCAATGGCCCGACCTTTTGGTCAAAATCCGACTGCTTTGTAATTTCAATTAGCCCAAATAGTCCAGCAACGGCATCGATACCCGTCCAGTCCGTAATAGGCGTATCAATAAGTAGAATTGCGTCAGGTTGACCAATCACACCCGAATCCTCGCTTGCCTTAGCGCCCTCAACAGCCTCTTTTAAATTACTGTCAACAGTCACCGTTCCCTCTTGTAAACTATCTAAGCTTTGAGCAACAATACTAGCCAAATTTTGATCTTTAAACGCTTGGCTAATCGGTTGGTCCGTATTCACCGGAGCAAATTGATTGTCAGTTTGTTCCGGTAATTCTGAGGCCGCGCTCGTTTCCTTAGCAACAGAAGTTTGCGTTGCCGCCTTCACTGGTTGTGATGCAAAAGATGCTAGGCCAAATGTACCCAGTGTGATGCCTGCTAAATAGACTAACCAAACTCTTTTTCTATTTTCCATTGCTTCATTTTCCTCCCACAAACCTGCCACGCGATACGGTATGTATCCTACTTAATATTATGAAATACGAACTCTAACAAAAGATAACAGTTACCATTGTTAGATGTCCCTCACACATAAGTATAACTATGCAACAGTTCTTTTACAAAATATTAATGGCACTTCACAAGAAATAATCAAAAAGGGCCAGCCTCTCTTACCTGGCTAGTCCTTAATTCTACTTCACTGCTGTCATCCCAAAGCGGTTAACTCAAGCAGACCGTTCATCTATGACCAATTTTTGAATAGTTAGTCAACATTTTAGTTTGTTTATAACAGCCCCATCGATTTAAGCCCGTGCTCGCCGATTAAATAACCGCCAGCCCGTAATCACACTAGCCACCAAACAAATCGCCAACGAGACCATAAAGGCCACGTGCATCCCACTAATGAAGATCTCTGGATGTGCTGGCAGATACGCGGTGACCTTGTGCCCCGCGTAGTGCCCCATGGCGGAGAACAGAACGGTCGTGGCGATGGAAATACCAACGACCATCCCCATTTCCCGTGTCAGCGCGTTAACGCCACCGGCGACACCAAGGTCTCGCATCGGCACGGAACTCATAACAATGGAATTGTTGGGCGCCATGAAGACCCCGTTTCCAAAGCCAACCAGACCGATGAAGAACATGAACACCCACAGTGGCGTCGCCAAGGTAGACAGCATGTACCCCACCTGACTGATTGAGATCAACACCAGGCCGATAAACGTCAGAATTTCTGGCCCAATTCGATCCGAAATACTCCCAGCAATCGGGGCGACCACCACCTGCACGATGGGAAAGGTCATCAGCGCATAACCGGCATAGTTCGCCGCCATACCCCGGGCATTTTCCAAGTAGAATGGAGCGATAACGTTGAAGAAGAAGTTTGCCACAAAAATCAGGAAGGCACAAAGAATACTGATCGTAAATCGCTTATTTTCAAAGAGATGTAACGCTAAAATTGGGTCGTCGATTCGCAGCTCAAGCCGTACGAAGACGGCCGTAGCAACGATAGCGACCGCAAATAATCCCAGAATCACTGGCCTCGTAAATCCAATCTCCTGGCCGATAAAGACGCCAGCAAACAACGTTACCATCATCAGAGCGAACAGCCCCGCCCCAGGCTTATCGATTGCCTGTTGACTGACCGTAATATCTTTGGGTAGGATGTGCTGGCCAATCAGTAGCGCCACAATCCCAATTGGCACGTTGATCCAGAAGATGTAGCCCCAATTGAAGTGGGCCAGAATCAGGCCCCCTACCCCGGGACCGGCAATACTGCCGAGTGCCACAAAGGAGCCAATCATCCCCAGCGCTCGTCCTCGCTCGTTGAACGGAAAGACTTCGGTAATGATGCCGCTATTGGTCGCCATGGTCATGGCTGCCCCGATGGCCTGAATTGTCCGGGCCACCAGCAGGAACCCCAGGCCCACACTGAATCCACAGAGTAGCGAGCCAACGGTGAACAGGACGGAACCAATTTTAAAGATGCGAATCTTCCCGCGGGTGTCGCCGAGTTTGCCAAAGAGCAGTAGCAACGCGCAGATGGTAATCAAGTAGATTGACACCACCCACTCCGCTTGATTCATTGGAATGACAATGTCCTTACTGATGACTGGCAGCGCAATGTTGACGATGCTCCCATCCAACGTCGACATGAAGGTAAATAGACAGACGGCCACCAGAATTAGCCACCGATGTTTTTGAATCGCAGGATCATCCGCAAAATTTTTCATGTTCATTCTCCCCTACGTTACCCGGTCCGAACCGAGTCAACTCTTTTATCGGCCCCCATTATAGGGTATCCGGTCAACAGATGAAAGCTAAATTCTCGGCTATTTAATTTTCCACGCATAACCCAACGACTTTACGCTGATGCTCTCGTGCAGTACGCTAGGGTTATCCAAAAGGAGGGGTCGCTTATGTATGGGATTAATCGAACAACGACGGGGGCAAAACTACTGATCTTAGCCGCTCAGTTTTGCTACCTCGTGGTGAGTGGTTACTGGTTGGCAAACGCCGCGCAACCCCCACTACTCACCTGGACCATGGTTGGCTGCCTCGCCATCATCTTCCTGCGGCTTAACGCCATGATGTTTGTCTGGCTACCGCGCGGCATTGGGTGGTCTGAAGCGTTGGGAAATAGTCTGGCCTTTGCCCTCTACTATCTGGGGTTCCCCTGGCTCTTAATTCACGGTGGCGGCTTCGTCCTGTGGTCCTATCTACTCGGACTCCTCTTCTTTGTCGGTGGTAGCGCCCTGAACACGACCGCTGAGCTGCTTCGAAAACCCTTCAAAAACGATCCCCGTAACGCCGGAAAGCTCTATCGCGGCGGTCTTTTCAAGTACGCCATTCACATTAACTACTTGGGTGACGTATTGTGGGTGCTGGGCTGTGCACTAGTGACCGGTAACCCTTACGCGCTCCTGGTACCGTTACTGCTGCTGGCACTGTTTGTCTTCTCTTACATCCCCACAGCCGACCGCTACCTCGCGCAGAAATACGGAACGGCCTTCACAGACTACCAGCGTGAAACCAAGGAACTCATCCCCTTCATCTGGTAAGGATGTAAGTAATCAAGCCACCCACCTGCTTCACGTTGCAACCATCAAGTACACGCCTCGCAAAAAGGCGCCCGGGATTTTCCCCCGAGCGCTTTTCATTTACGATTAAAGATCAACGACGCTACTGACGAGCAAACTTTCACCGCTTAAACGCGACTCGCATCGGTCAAGCGCTGGGCCTCATCGTTTGGTAATAGTTTGTAATGAATGGGACCATCGTCAGGCAACAGGGCCATCAAAGTCTGGGTATCATCGAAAGCCCCCAAGTTAATGGCCATTTGATTGTCAATCATGGCAAAGCCCTTCATCCCGGTAGAAACGAAGCGGTGAATGTGCTTCACGTTTTCCTCACGCGCCTGTGCCTGCTTAGCGGCTCCGGCCAACGTGTAGCCGGCATCCAAGAAATATTTCATCATTGACACCTTGATAAACGTTTTAAATGTATAGACCCGGGCCTGCTGACCGTCTTCACGCTCTCGAGAAGCAATCAATTCCTTCTTCTCCCAGTAACGTAACTGCCGAGCCGAAACACCGGTCATTGACGATAACTCCCCGATTCGAAAGACCAACCGGTGAAAATCAAAGGTCTGCCGGATCTGATCTGTAAATTCTGCCATCCTGGTATGACTTCCTCCCCGTGTTAACTTACTTACCAATCCTGTTAGATTTTAACAAGTTTTGCCCCTAAATTGCAACTATATTGCTAAAAGTAATGATTTGTTTAAGACATTTAACGGGTTTGCAAAGGGCTTGTTACACATTTGTCACATTACATTGGTACGCTAGTAACTGTAATAATTCATGAGGAGTTGTCAGTAGGAATGAAGAAAGTTGTTAAAATATTAGCCGCATTTGCATTAGTTATTGTTGGTGTCTTCGCTGTCTCGATGAGTACGACCACCACGGCATCCGCCGCTTCTAACTCATCATTCAAGTCCGTTTACAAAGTTGCCAAGTCACATTTAGGTGCTAGTTACGTTTATGGTGCTACTGGTCCTTCCGCATTTGACTGCTCAGGGTTCACTGGTTACATCTACAAGAAGGGTGCCAAGACGACGTTGCCTCGGACTGCACAAGCCCAATACAACAAGTACAAGCACGTCAGCTACAAAAACATCAAAAAGGGTGACTTGGTCTTCTTCGGTTACAGTAAGGGATCTATCTCCCACGTTGGGATGTACATCGGTGGCGGCAAGATGATTGATGCCCAAAACCGTGGTGTGGTCCGCGAAGCCGTTCACGCGCCATGGTGGCACGCTGTTGGTTACGCCCGCGTTGATACCGCAACTGACGCTGACTAGTTCTACTGAACCTCATGAATTCAAATGAACGTTAATAAATGACAAACACGTTACGCACTGACAATTGGTCGGTGGTAACGTGTTTTTTTGTGGAAAATATCTCCCCCACCTCAGCTATCAAAAAAAGACAAGCAGCACTGAATCCATCGCCTGCCTGTCTCGTTTCGTTTCGTTACTGTTACATTATGCAATCGTGTACCGCATGGTTCGATGGGGAATCCCGGCTTCTTCAAACACATCGCCGATAACCGTGAAACCCAGTTCCTGGTAGAATTCCAAGGCTGTCTGTTGGGCATCCAACTCCACTCGCGTCACATCAGACTTCTTGGCATCCTGAATGATCTGCTTGATCAATTCTCCGGCATAGCCGTGGTGCCGCGCATCTTTCTCGGTGGCAACCCGCTGAATCTTCACGCGGTTTCCCGCCAACATGTCAATCCGCGCCGTTGTGACCGGCTGATCATCCTCATAGCCCACATAGTGCATCTTGTCCTCGTCAGTGCCGTCTAGCTCCAACTGAGGGTCAATGCCCTGCTCCGCAATAAAGACGTCCTTACGAATCTGTAGCGCGTCCTGATAGACGGGGTTTAGCTTACCCCAAGCCATTCTAATTTCCATCAAACCATCCTCGTCCTAATCTTTTTGGTTGTAACTCAACACCTGAATGTCGTCTGGTGTCAGTAATAATTTCGTTAAACTCCCGTTGGCTGGTCGCACACTCAGGTCGTATTTCCCCTGACCGTAACGCTCCATCAGACTCAGCAAGGTATTGCCATGACTGATCATTAAGACCTTGTCACCGTCTTTTAACTCGGGATTACGCCGAATCATGTCAAACGCCTGATCAACCCGCGCCCAGTATTCCGCGTTGTTCTCAGCTTGCCGGAACGGATCGGCCTCTTTCAAAAAATCCTTGGCCTTGCCAATGGAATACTTCTCTTCAATCGCCTTAAACGTTGGTACACCATGCGGTGCGCCCGCCACGTACCACGCTTGGGCCATATCGGTCCCTTCATAGTAACCGTAGAACTCCTCACGGAAGTACGGTGCCGTTGTCAGCTTGGCCGCCGGTTGTGAATGGTTCGCCGCCAGAATAGTCTCCGCGGTCTGTTGGGCCCGAGTAGTATCACTGCAATAAGCTGCCGCAAACTTCACGTCCTGCAGCCGCTCACCGGCCGCCTTGGCATCGGCAATCCCGGCGTCGGTCAACGGCGAATTGCTCCAGCCCTGTAGTTTATTGTAGATGTTGAAATAAGTCTGACCGTGCCGTACCACGTACAACGTGATCTGCTTGTCCATAACGTCTTCACACCTTTCATTTTGTTGGTTTCCACTAGACATGTACCTCCGGGATGGTGAAAATCGCCCGTGACGCTGTGGGCGGACGCCGGAAGCCACAGAACGGTCTTCCGGCTTGGTTTTAAGCCGACAAATCACGTCTTAAAACCACCCAGTTCTCTAACCGGCTAAAATACGCCGGTAAGAGAACTCCCACAGCTGAGGCGATTTTCACCATCCCTGCGGCTAAGCTAGTACTAACCAACCATTCAAATTACCTTCTACTGTATTCATTTATTAACTAAAAGTATGACAGTCTTACACCATCAATTCTATATCTCTAGTGTACCAAATAACCTCATCAGCGGCGCATGATTTCCCCATGGGACTTAAAATTTCCCTAAACTTGCCTCAAGAATCCCTATCGGACCGGGGAATTTGCTAGGATAGGGAAAATGCCTGCGTTACGGGTGACGGTTATTGCCCGTTAACTATGGTAGAATAAGACTACTTATTTACAAATGAAGGAGCGAAATAACTTGGAACGTTTCAAAAAGATCTGGGCCAGAACGGGGACACGGATGGGCTTTACGACCCTGCTCGTCGTGCTCTTTTGGCTAAAGACATTAGTCGCCTATTTCGTCGACTTCAAACTAGGGCTCAGCGACCCCTTCCAGTTTCTCATCGTCCTCTTGAATCCAATTGCGACGACCATCCTACTCTTCGGACTGGCGCTGTACCTGAAGCGGGCACGATTCTTCTACCCGTTTATTTTTCTGATCGACATTCTTAACTCCCTACTGCTCTACATCAACGTCATCTACTTCCGGGAGTTCACCGACTTCATGACGGTCAGTACCATGTTGGGTTATTCAAAGGTCGACCAAGGGCTCTCCGGCAGTTCGCTGGCACTGACCTCCCCCCACGACATTCTCTACTGGCTGGACCTGGTCATCGTCATCGTCTTGATGCTGACGCGGCGAATCTATATTGATCCTCGCCCCGTCAACAAACGGGTGGCTTTCGCCGTGACGTCGGTCGGCCTCCTCGCCTTTTCCGTCAACCTGACGCTGGGCGAAATGGACCGGCCACAGCTTCTGACGCGGACCTTCGATCGGACCTACGTGGTGAAGTACTTAGGATTAGACGCCTTCACCGTTTACGATGGTATCAAATCTGGCCACACTAGCGAGCTTCGTTCACACGCCAAGAAGTCCGAGCTCAGTGGTATTCTAAAATACGTTCATGGCAACTACGCGGCACCCGACAAGGATCTCTACGGGGTCGCTAAAAAGAAAAACGTCATCATCATTCACTTGGAAAGTTTCCAACAATTCTTGATTAATAAGAAGGTTAACGGGCAAGAAGTCACGCCATTTCTGAACAAGCTCTACAAGAGCAAGTCCACCTACAGCTTCGACAACTTCTTCCATGAAGTCGGTCAAGGGAAGACTTCCGACGCCGAAACGATGCTGGAAACCGGGACGTATGGCCTCTCTCAAGGGTCCCTATTCACCCAGCTGGGCAACGACAACACCTTCCAGGCTGCACCGGCCATCTTCAATCAAGCTGGTTACACGAGTGCCGTCTTCCATGGTAACGTTGGGAGCTTCTGGAACCGAAACAACACTTACAAGAACCTGGGCTATCAGTACTTCTTCGATGCCAGTTACTATGACACCTCTGGTGATAAGTCGTTAGGCTATGGTTTGAAGGACAAGCTGCTCTTCAATGACTCCGTGAAATACCTGCAGCACCTCCAACAGCCATTTTACGTGAAATACTTGACTGTCTCGAACCACTTCCCATTCTCCTTGGATAGTGAGGATAGTACCTTCAAGACCCCAGACACTGGCGACAAGACCGTCGATAATTACTTCAAGACGGCTAACTACCTCGATCAGTCGATTCAAGAATTCTACCACTACCTCAATAAGTCTGGGTTAGCAAAGAATTCACTGGTAATGATCTACGGGGACCACTACGGTATTTCTAACTCATCCAACAAGAGTCTGGCAAAGTTGCTCGGCGTCAATCCGGACGACTGGAACGATTACAACAACGCGCAGCTACAACGGGTACCGCTGATGTTTAACATGCCTGGCTACAAGAAGGGTAAGATTGAGCACACTTACGGTGGGGAAGTCGATGTGTTGCCAACCCTGCTCCATCTGATGGGGATGAACAGCAAGAAATACCTCCAGTTTGGAACTGACCTGTTCTCTAAACAACACAATCAAGTCGTCGCCTTCCGTAACCGTGACTGGGAAAGTCCGGGTTATACATCCGTCGACGACACCATTTACAGTAACAAGACCCAACAGGTCATTCACCCGACTGGGAAGCTGAAGGCTAAGATTGATAAGATGCAGGCACACGTCAACGAGGGACTGAGCCTATCCGACTCACTGAACAACAAGAACCTCTTACGTTTCTACCATCCTAAGGGCTTTACAGCAGTCGATCCGAGCGATTATAACTACTCGGACGGCTTACAAAAAGCTGAAAAACTGGAAAAGAAACTGGGCTTAAAATCAACCAGCCTCTTCTCCCGCAATGGCGACAAGTCCACGCAAGGCCTCTACAAGACTGATGCGCCAGAACTTAACCACAAGCAGACTGATTCTAACCGGATCAAGATTACCAATCAGGACGATACAAGCGGCAAATAAGTCACAATTTGCCACAAAATAAAGAAGCTATCCGTTCAATCTTAACGATGAGCGGATAGCTTCTTTGCTTTTAACAAACCGAAAACTTAAGGTTTAGGGGTAATCGACGTACTGTGGACTGGGCCACGCCGGTCAGGAAAGTACGTACTCATGATGGCTTGCACGGCAATTGGTGCTTCGCCGTAACCAATGGCAATCAATGGCTCCTTGCCAGGATAGGTAGCCCCATCCCCAATCGCATAGATGCCGGGAACACTGGTCGTCATCTGCCGGTCAACGGCAATCAAACGCCGATCCTCAGCCATATCTACGTCCCAGGCGGCCAAGGCCGAGTGGTCGGCGGTAAAGCCGTAGCTAACGACCAAATCATCAATGACTTGGTGAACCATATCGCTAGCCGCACCCACGGGCTTCAACGTTACATCTAAAGCACCTTCGGCCGTGGCTTGCAGGTCCCGAATCAGATATGGCGTTTTTACATTAACGGTCGATTCATGCAACAAGTCCACCATGTGCGCCAGTCCACGGAACTGGGCGCGACGGTGAAGAAGCGTGACGGACTTGGCAACCGGCACCAGCATTAGAGCTTGGTCGATGGCGGCATCGCCACCCCCAGCGACCATCACACGGTGGCCACGGAACTTTTCCAAGTCACGGACACTGTAAAAGAGCTGCTTGCCGGCAAAGTCATCGGCACCGGCCACGTTTAACTTACGCGGCTTGAAAGCACCGTTACCCACGGCAACAATGACCGCGCGTGTCTGGCTTGTCCCCTTCGGTGTGGTAATCAAGAAGCCATCTGCATTAGGCGTCACATTAGTCACCGACTCGCCCGTCTTGATAGTCAACGGGAATTGCTTGAGCTGCTCGCGTTGCCCGGCAATCAGATCACGGCCGGTGACGCCCGGAAAACCCGCAACGTCAAGAATCGTCTTCTCCGGATAGAGGGCATCGACTTGCCCACCCAGTGAAGAGAGGCTCTCGACGACTTGGGTCTTGGCGTTGTGCATCCCGGCGTAAAAGGCGGCAAACATACCGACTGGGCCACCGCCAACAATGGTAATATCATAAGATTCTGTCATAATTTTGAACTCCATTTCTTTAACTCGACAAACACCTGAGGAGGTGATGGCTATGAAACATCTGCGCGGACTCACAATTCTCCTGACCGTACTGGTCACGCTAGGCGCACTCGCTTGGGGCTGGCACGCGCGTCAAGCCGCCTTAGCGACGACCCGGGTTCCGCAGACGCGCACGGCCACCCTTTTCTTACCAGGAAATAGCGGTGGCTGGCTCTCCATGCGGGACATGGTTCTCAGTCTCAGCCGCCCACAACTGGCTCACTTTAGCCTGACCGCACACGTTACCGATAGTGGACACGTCAACTGGCAACAACGCCAACCCATCAGCGCTAATCCACTGGTACCGGTACTCTTTAAGGATAACACCCATGCCGCCAGAGAAGCGCGTCAACTCGTGACGGTGTTGACCCAATTAAGAGCACGTTACGGCATTACCCACATTAACTTCGTTGGCCACTCCTCGGGTGGCACGATTGCTTACGATTACCTGAACCAAGCCCGACACGCACCCGTGACGGTCAGCCGAATCGTCTGCATCGGCGCTGACTTTCCTGGCTGCTCACCACTTCGAGCACACTACCCTCAGCTACACATCTTAAATCTTGCAGGTAGCATTGGTTTAACTGGCAACGACAGCGAGGTCCCTGTAGACACGGCGACCCCACTACGACACTTAGTTTCGGGTCACGTTGGTAGCTATCGCTTCGAAGAGCTGCGTGGTCCGGTGTGGGATATGCAACATTCCCTGCTTCACGAGAACCCGGCGATTGATCGAAAAATCATCAGGTTTCTCTATCCGCCGAGTTGACTATTTTTCAAGATCCGTTGGCCTTGCAGCGTTCTGACCTCTCGAAGACCGGCATTGATCAGCACAAAGATTGCCACCCAACCAATGGCGATCAGAGTCCACTGCTGGAGGTAAAGGATATCCAACACATCGAATGGCGCATTCCAATCCCAACCGGCGTGGAGCAGAATCGCCAGCAGGTAGAATCGCAGGAACTTTGGCGCAACAATGTTACTTCCGGTCACGGGTTGATGCCGTTCCTTGGCAAGCATGATGGCCGCCCCCATGATGGCGGACCAGATCGTATGCGTCCCAATCGCCTGCCAGCTACGCATCAGCAAGGTCACCAGGCCGTATTGCCCCGTGTACCCGGCCGTTTCAAAGACGGCAAACCCTGCGCCGATGGCCGCTCCCAACAGCAGTCCATTAAAGATATAATTCAAACGGAAACGATTGATAAAGAACGCGATCACTAACATCTTAGCGGTCTCTTCGATAAAGCCCACAATCAGGGCGGACTCCCACGACACACCGTTCCCCGATGGAATCAGCGAATAGAGAATCATCGTCGCCACCAATGACAGGATCCCCCCGACCAGAAAGACCGCCATGAGTTGATAGACGGAAATATTGCGGAAAACGTTAATTTCAAAAAACATGATCATGAGTGAAAATGGCACGGTCAACGACCCAATAAAGATCATCCCGGGAACGGCGTTGTTACTCCGAAAGCCCAGAAATAGTAAGGCTAACAAGACAAAGCTAGCGCCCAGTAGTGCAAATACCCGGGAAAATAGCCACGGTTTCACTGGTGCGGTCGAAACGGCCTCCAACGAAGGCGTGGTTTCTTTGGTCCCGACAATAAAGAGCGACTCCGCATCGTCTAAATCGTGATGTTTAAAGACCGCCGAAAACATAGAAAATAAATGAATTTCAACAACTTTATTTTCACCAGTCCACTCATTCATTTCTTTTGTTGCATCATCCAGTAAATGATTGTGATACTCAAAATGCCGTTTTGTCGGCTTCACTGACTCCTTATTCGCCATTGCCCAATCCCCCTTGACCGGCCCATCAAAACGCTTGAGCCTGATTCTTAGTTTACCGTGAATGCCGTAACGCTTCAACTTGATTCCGAGACCGCTTGCTAAATGTAAACCGTTACATTATAGTTGTAGTAGGCGCTCAGCCAATTAAATATAGATCAAAGGGGAGACAATTATATCATGGCAAAACGTAAAATGATTTTAGACTTAGATACTGGTATCGATGATTCCTTAGCAATTGCTTACGCATTAGGTGCCCCAGATGTGGACTTAATCGGGATTATCGGTTCTTACGGTAACGTCGTTGTTGAAGCAGGTGGCCAAAACTCCTTAAAGATTTTGGAACTCCTCGGCCACACCGACATCCCCGTTTACCTAGGTGAAAGTCATTCCTCAACCAGTGATCACTTTGATCGGATGCAAGTTAGTGCCGACATCCACGGTGAAAACGGGATCGGCCAAGTCGAATTACCAGAACCTAAGCGCGCTATCGAAAAGGAATCCGGTGTGGACTTCTTAATCGATGCTGCTCACAAGTATGGTAAAGATTTGACGTTAGTGCCAACTGGTCCAATGACCAACTTAGCTGCTGCTTTGAAGAAAGCTCCAGAAATCGCTACGGAAATTGGCAACATGACCTTCATGGGTGGGGCCTTAACTGTTCCTGGTAACGTGACGGCCTACGCCGAAGCCAACATCAACCAAGATGCTGAAGCCGCTAACGCCGTTCTGACCAGCCCAATGCACTCAACGATGGTCGGCCTGGACGTAACGCTGCGGACCCTCTTAACCAAGAAGGAAACCCAACAATGGCGTGACTTAGGCACCGAAGCCGGTGAAAAGTTTGCCGACATCGTTGACTACTACATTCAAGCCTACGTTGATGTTAACGACAACTTAGGTGGTTGTGCTTTGCATGATCCACTGGCTGTTGGGGTTGCTTTGGACCCTAGCTTCGTTACCACGATTGACCTGAACATGGTCGTAAACTACAACAAGGAAACTTACGGCCGGACCATCGGTGACGATAACCGGTTGAACGAACCAACTAACGTGAAGGTATCTGTTGCGGTTGATAAGGACCGTTACTTGAAGACCTTTATGGAATACTTGACGAACCTGTTCAAGCAAAACTAAATTTAAGTCATTTGAATCCCGCCGTTTCGTAATGGCGGGATTTTTTTGCGCTAAATTGCTTTTTCAAGACAACAAAAAACGAGTGGCAACGCCAATTGGGATTTGCCACTCGCTAGAATCAGATTTATTTCGTCTTGTAATTAAAGTTGCTCGTCATGTTCTTAACACCTTGATTGGCATACTGATTCGCATACTTTTTCTGGTTAGTTGCGTCCAAACTTTCAAACGCCTTCATGTACTGTTTGTACAATGCTGGCTTAACGTACTTCTTGCCATAGGCTGCGGCTGGACTCTTCTTAGTCTTGGTGTACGTGTAAGTCTTCCCGGTCGTTGCCAAACGCCGGTTAGCCTTCGTCCCCGCAATCTTAGCGGTGAACTTCGAGCTCGACTTCTTCGTTAACTTAAAGGTATAAGTCTTCTTGGTCAACGAGGTCGTGGTCTTGTTTTTATCGGCGGTCTTAAATTGGATTAACTTGTACTTCGTCGTCAACGTTTGCCGATTCTTACTCAGCTTGGTTGAAGTTGGCACACCGTACTTCACGTTCGGCGTGGACCCAAAGTCACCAAAAATCAGCATCGTGCCGGTTTTGCCGCCTGATTTGTACGTCTTAAAGTAAAAGGCCGTCTTTGACTTGGCATTCTTATAGTACCGTTTCAAATCGGTATTGTTGATTGTTGGCTTCTTGGTAGCACTAGCAGAAACGCTCGGTGCAACGACCCCACCAAGGGTCCCCAATGCCATCACTGTTAGTCCTAGCTTAACCATTAAACGTTTCATGACGATAATCCTCCTTAAAATTCATCCACTACACCTTTTATAGTGCCATTATTCTTTTGTAATTGCAAGAAGTCTCATCCGTTAGTCTAAGATCTCTGCAAAACGTTGTTTCAGATACTCAGCGACACCAGCTTCGTTGTTCGTCGTTGGCGTCTGATGATTGGCCGCAGCCTTGATTTCTGATTGACCATTTAACATGGCAACCCCATCACCGGCGGCCTTAATCATCCCTAAATCATTTTCAGCATCGCCAAAGGCCATTAAGTCATCGAAGTCCCACCCGAAGTGCGTCAACAGTTGACCCAAGCCAACCGCCTTGTCCATATCGGCAGCTAAGAATTCAAGGATCTTGGGCTGCGACCGCACCACATGGTACAAATCGTGTAGTTCAGGCGTCAATTTGGCAACGACTTGATCCAAGACATCTGCATCCGTTGCCATGACCGCCTTACTAAAGAGGTGTTCTGGCAAGTCAGCAAACGCCGTAGGAATAAAGTCCATCGGTGCCTTCAGCATATGCTGGTAGACGGATGGTGTTAGATCCGACACGGGGTAGACTTGGTCAAAGTCCAAGACATCGAGTGGGTACCCGTTCTCCTTAGCAAAAGCGTGAAGCGGTTGGAAATCGTGCTTGCTTAACCCGCTTTGAGCCAAAGCTTCTTTAGTTGTATTTTGAATAACCAACGCCCCGTTGAAAGTAATCGTGTAATCTTCAGCGGTCGTCAGGCCGAGTTGTTCGAGGTAGCCCCAAATCGCATTGATTGGGCGGCCGGTGCATAGTACCACTTTAATGCCAGCGGTGTGAAGCTTGCGCAAAACGGCAACATTCTCCTCACTGATGGTCTTATCAGTATTCAGTAGCGTCTCGTCTAGGTCGAGTGCAATCATTTTTGTCATTCGTTTTCGTCCTCCGTATACCTCCCATTTTACACGTAACCGGTTACGAATTAAACCCGGTCACCTTCAAAAGGTCTTGGCGAATCAAGCCAACAATTTGCTGATTCTCTGGAAGATCGGCGTGATTGGCATTCGCGCCGGTCACCGTCATTTGCGTAAAGCTTTTAACTTGGCCCTGAAAGATCAATTTGCCACGGTTCACGCTATCAAAGGGCACAATCCCATCGCCAGAATAACCTTCGCTTCCAGCAATCGAATAAACCGTGACGGACTTAGGTAGGTGTTTGCGATGCTGACTCAGCTGTTTAAAGAGTGGTGTATCCACATTTTGATCAGACTCTTCTAAATTAAATGGCGAGGCAATCGTCATCAACCGATCGGCGTGGGTCTTGGTTCGGGCAACATCGTCTTCCAAGAAGATTGTCAACACCAAGCCACCATTAGAGTGACCCATCGCTGAAAAGTGGTTGAAGTGATACGTCTGCTGCAGGGCCTTGAAAGCAATTGTGAACCATTTAGCCTGCTTCTGAATTGTCTCGTAACCATCATGATGATTCTCAAATCCGACGACAATAATCGGTTGCTTGTCCGTTGGCCGAATACTTCCCGTATACTTCAACGTCCCATCAGTCATGACTTCTACGCGTAATAGGCTGTGTTGGTGCGGTGTCTCTCGATTGAGTTCTGCGACCAACGCATTGAAACGGTTCTGCGTAGCGCTTGATCCTGGCACTAGAAAGACGGGGGCCATGGCACTCCGATAATTTGCCTGAACATGGGCCCGTTGTTGCGACCGCCAAAGAAATCCCGGAATGCAGAGAACCACCAAGACCAAGAGGATAACTCCCAAACTACGAAATCTTCGTTTCATAACCGATCGCCTCCTCCGCAATTCCTGCCCATTTGACGAACGGATAATAGATGACTGTGCTAATGACGAGCTCAATCACGGCTAAGAGCAGAGCAGCCCAACTGCCGCCGGTTCCCAAGAAAGCCTGTAAGATTCCCGGTGTCCCATTGGCTAACGGATAGGCTACTGCTGGCACCCAATGGAGGACTAACGCTGCCCAACTCAGTGTGATACAGACTAACGGTGCAAGGATGAACGGTAAGAACAATATCGGACTGAAAATAACGGGCAATCCCATCAATAACGGTGCATTAAAGTTTCCTAGGGTCGGGACCAAGCAGTACCACCCCATCCGCCGTTGCGCCGCATTGTGCCGGACTAAAAAGATAGCAAGCAAGAGTGCCAGGACCATCCCCGGTCCCCCACTTGTGGCATACACATCAACGACCGTGTGTAATGTAATTGGATGCGGCAACTGCCAGCCACTATGATTCAACACGGCGGCCAGGTTCTGTGCTGCCTCAATCGATTGTCCACCGACACTGGCAACTGGCCCCAGAATTCCCAACCATTGACAGGTCCCCGTGAGCAAGCCAAATCCTAACAGTGTTCCCAAGCTATGTGGGAGCTGAAACGGCCACCGCGCTAGCGTCAGGAGTGCTGCATTCAAACTGACTGTCTGGGTACTGACCCAAACAAAGCCTAAACCAGTTAGTACCACCAACCAAAGGCCCACAACCCCCACCGTTTGCTCCAAGTGCTCGTGTTCCGGATCCTGATGATTGATTAACCATCGGTACCCATTCCCCACCAGCAAGCCAACTAGGACCCCCACTAAGATACCCGAGAGCCCGAGATTACTAGAAAGCCACTGCACCGAATGATTGCTCAATACGGATTGGCGATTCACATTCAGTGACTTCAGGGCAATAATCGCGATGACTCCCGCCATCAGCCGATCCCTAATCAGTGGGGTGGCCGGCGCCACCAGATAAAAACTCACTGCAAAAGCCATTAGAATCGCCGTTAATCCGAGCGTACCGGCACTCAATAGTCCGAGGTACTGACGAAGGAGGTGCAATTGAAACGCCCACTTCGCCACGTGAAGCGTTTGATAATAATACCCGCTGCGCTGTAGCCACGTCTGATTGATAAAATCAGCTAACGTTCCGACTAGAATTACAGGAAAAATCAGTCGCAGTGCTCGGTAAATAGCACTAACTTGCCGATTCCGTCGAAACTTAATTTCAAGTCCAATGAGGTTGCAACCAACCCTACTGATCCGTTCAGCCATCGGGACCACCCCCTCAATACCGCTGATTGTACGGCATTTAGTGGTCGCCCGGTTACACGCGACACTCGGTTAGTCTGGCGATCACCTAAACTAACCACTGGTCAATTTGTTGACCCACAGCACCTAACTGATTGTTCGTAGGCAAGCGCTGAATATTTCCCGTAATAATAGCCGGGTCGGCATTTGCCACGGCAAAACCTTGACCCACCATTTCTAACATTGCGTGATCGTTGCCGGAATCGCCAAACGCTGCCATTTGCTCCGGTAAAACGCCCCAGATTCGGCCCAAAGCTAACAGTGCGGCGGCTTTACTGACCAGTGGCAGCGTCACGTTCATGCCACCTAGACCACTGCTGGTTCCCACCAAGTGGTTCTGAAAATGTTGATTAAATGCCGCCACTTGCGCAACCACGTCTGTCTTGAGCCACGTCACGTCAATCTTCAATATGGCATCTGTCACCTGAAGCAGATCTGAAACGCTCGTCAGACTGGGATAAAAAGCCTGAGATGCCTGGAATCGCTGACTCGTCGCCGGTAACTCAGTGTACGCCCGATCCCGGCCGCACACGATCACAAAACAGTCAGCCATAATGGGAGCCGTCTTCAGCCAGGTCACCGCGGCTTGCCAGTCCTGTGGTGCAATTGCTTGGGACTGCAGTTGCTCCCCCGTCCCGGTCACTGTCAACGCACCATCCTCAACGATATAGGTTAACGTTACCCGATTGGCCAGTGGCGCAAACAGCGCTTGCACGTGGTCTAACGGGTCGCCTGTCGTTACCACAAAGCGTATTTCGCGGCGTGCCAGCGCCGCCAGTTGTGCATCAAACCGATGCTGATTGTAGTGGCCATTTTCATCTAAAAACGTCCCATCTAAATCCGTTGCGATAACCTTTGGTCGCATCCACTGACACCCTTTCTTGAAATAACATACCCCCATCATACCTGGCCAGTCAGCCCAGTACAACGCATTTCTCTTATAAATAAAATCATAAAACAAACGCTGTCACACCAGGGATACCGATAGGCTAAATGGCTTAATCTAGCATCTGTTTCAGTAACGATTCATCCCCCCAAAAGACCATCCACGCTCAAGATAGTCGGCCACAAAAACAAAAATCGCCCTGGATTTCTCCAGCGCGATTTGGCAACTATTTATAATTAGGCATCCATGCCCAAACTGTAGGCGTGGTTCATCAATGACTTGGTTTCGGTAAATTCGTTCTCATCGTGCAGAACGACCGTGATCACCCGGTGCTTACCGGCTTTCTGGCCAGTCCCCACGAAGCAGTACCCTGCCAGTGGCGTGTACCCGGTCTTCAAACCGTCCACGTTCAGGCTCGCTTGGTAATACTTGCGACCCTGTAACATGTTGTTGTAGTTATAGCACAATTGACCGTTGACCCGCTTGGAACCAACAGAACCGTCCGTTAGGATCTGCGGGTAGTCCTTGATCAGATGCCGTGCGATCAACGCCACATCCTTAGCGGAAACCATGTTGGCGTTGGCGGAACCGTAGTTGTAGCCAAACGCCTTTAAATCACTATTTTCCAAACCAGAAGCGGAGACAAAGCTGGCCTTGTCCAAATTCCAGGCTTGCGCTTGCGCATTCATCTTCTTGATGAATTTAGCGTTACTACCAGAAACCCATTGGCCCAGCGCGATGGCGGCGTTGTTCGACGAATCAAGCAGTGCTGCATCGTATAATTCCTTAACCGTGTACTTGTGATTGCTGTAGAACCTGAAGCCCCCACAGCTAGCACTATTGCCCATCGCAACTAACCCCCGATTATTGGTCTTCACGATGTCGGTCCACTTACCGGAACCATTGTCGATCTTATCCAAGACCAGGTACAGCGTCATCAGCTTGGAAACGGAAGCGATTGGCCGCGCCGTATTCGCACGCTTAGACCAAACCGCCTTCCCCGTCGTGTAGTCTAAAGCAACGGCATTTTTGGCGTATTTCAGCCCAAATGGTGCCTTTCCCTTCTTCAGGTAGCCGTGCCAGATCCAGCCCTTAACGGAACCGCTCTTGTTGGCAACGTAGTAGTAAATCCCCTTGGAGTTACTGTGCTTGAGCGTGGCCTGTTGCGTCACGTACCAGGTTGTGTTGGGATAGCCCTTCATTGTGGCGATTCGCTTGTTATGCGCCTTGTTGTAAATGGCTCCCGCCGTACTCTTCTTGTGATAGGCAGCCTTCGTCACCGTCTTCGTTGACACCGTGGTATAAGTTGCGGCGTTGGCGGTCACCTGAACGTTTACGGCAGCCCCTAATGTGACCGTAAACAACAGGGCCAGCATGAACCCCTTGAACTTTGAAATTCTCATTGGTATGTATTCCCCTTTTCTAATCTCTAACCCACAGCCTACCATGTTAAATGGACAGCAGACAAGGGGACATGCGACTTTGTAACCTAGTTGTTGGGACCGTAATTTTACCGTAATCCATCACTTGTCGGCTGAACTAATTGTGGGCTTTACTTTTACCCACCAACCCTATCCTACCGCCCGAGTCGCCCTTGACCCCAAAGTAAAAAGCGTCCAGTGAGAATTAATCCATTCTCACTGAACACTAAATCTATGCGCTTTTAGCTGCACACAGCCTAGTTATTCATGCTACGCATACCGTAAGCATGATTCATGAGTGACCGTGTTTCTGTGAACTCATTTTCATCGTGTAGGACGACCGTAATGACTCGGTGCTTGCCGGACTTCTGACCCGTCCCAACGAAACAGTAACCGGCCAATGGCGTGTAACCGGTCTTTAACCCATCAACCTTCAAAGACGCCCGGTAGTATTTCCGCCCCTTCAATAAGTTGTTGTAGTTGTGGCAAACCTGCCCGTTGACCTTCATTGAGCCAATCTTACCGTCCTTCAAGACTCGCGGATACTGAGTCATCAGATGACGCGCAATCAACGCCACGTCCTTAGCCGAAACCTTGTTGGCGTTGGCCTTGCCATAGGCGTAGCCGTACTGCCGCAAGTCGCTGTTCTCCAAGCCGGATGCCGAAACAAAGTGAGCTTGGCCCATCTTCCAGGCCTTAGCCTGCGCATTCATTTTCCGAATGAACTTACCGTTACTGCCACCGACCCACTGGCCCAGTGCAATTGCTGAGTTGTTAGACGAATCCAGAAAGGCTGCGTAGTAGAGCTGGCGGACCGTGTACTTATGGTTCAGCTTAAAGTGGAAACCACCATACGCTGCACTACGACTCATCGAGACCAGACCGCGACTGGTAATCTTGATTTTATGATTCCAGTTACGCGACTTGCCATCGATCTTCTTCAACGTCAGATACAATGTCATCAATTTAGAAACGGACGCAATTGGTCGCGCCGTGTTGGCGTGCTTGGCCCAAACGACCTTCCCCGTCTTCGCGTCCATGGCAACGGCCGCTCTGGCTTTAGTCAAAGTAAACGGTGCTTTCCCTTTCTTCAGGTACCCGTGCCAGATCCAGCCCTTAACGCTGCTCTTGCTATTCCTGACGTAGAAGTAAATTCCCTTGGTCTTCCCGTGCTTCAACGTCGCTTGCTTTGTCGCATACCACGTCGTGTGGGGGTGTGCAGTTAGGTTAATAACCTTACGGGTGTGCCGCTTGTTAAAGATGGCGCCTTTGGCACTCTTCTTGTGATAAGCCGTTTTCTTGATTGATTTGGTGCTGACCGTCTTATATCCAGTGGCGGCGTTCACTGGCACAACTGGACTGACTACGCCGCCCACCGTAATGGCCACGGCAAACGCGATAAGACCGCGTTTCATATGTACTTTACGCATAACTCGAACCCTTCCTATCCAACAATAATTAAGACAACTAACGATTAGAATAGCACTCTTCCTCAGCAACTGGAAGCGTTCTGGGGGTCACTGATGCGACTGTAACGTAGTTGTAAAAATAATTTTGCCGCTGAACAGCTCATAGCATAGAAACGATTTTTCACGGCTGCGGTTGCAATTCCCAGGTAAACTCGTTAAGCTAAGATTAATCAAATACGACTGGGGTGCCATCGCGGCTGAGATCAAACCCATTGAACCTGCTCTGGTTAATACCAGCGAAGGGAACGCGTAATCAATAGCTATCAATGACCCCACTAAGTGCATTAGTGGGGATTTTTTTAGCATTGGTGGCCCCTCAGCGTCAAAATTTTAGGAGGCGGATGTTTATGAAACGTTGGCATATTAGAGATATTATTTTGGTAACGATTATTGCAATTTTTATGGGAGTTATTTTTTGGGCAATCGGTCCGGTTTACACAATCTTGGCGGCTGCTTTAGCGCCATTCGGGTTACAACCGCTAGCAAATGAACTGTTGTTAGGCATCTGGGTTATGGCGGGGCCCCTCGCCGGTTTCGTGATTCGGATTCCCGGCGCGGCAACCTTGGGTGAATTGCTGGGTGCCGTGGTAGAAATGTTTCTCGGTGGTATCTGGGGAGCCAGCACCTTGATTTCAGGTGTCCTCCAAGGTTTCGGTTCCGAACTCGGTTTCATTTTTACCGGCTACAAGCGTTACGGCTGGTTCACACTGGCTATGAGTACGCTCACCACGACCATCGTCACCTTCGCATGGGACCTGATTCGTAACGGGTACACGGCTTACCACTTACCATTCCTGTTACTGTTGTTCGTTGTGCGGTTGCTGTCCGTCTTCGTCTTCGGTGGCGTGCTGACCAAGCTGATCAACAATCTCCTAGTCCGCGCCCACGTTTTGAAGGACTAACTTCACTGGTCGCCTTACAGCGCCTCCAGAGCGGTGAAAATGGACCGGAACGCTGAGGGTGGACGCCTAAAGCCACAAAGCGGTCTTTAGGCTTGGGATTGAGCCGAAAAAACACGTCTCAATCCCACCAAGTCTCTAACCGGCATACGCCGCTAAGAGACTTCCCACAGCTGAGTCCATTTTCACCACTCCTGCGGCTCACACAACGTGAACTCAGCAAAAAGGTAACCCTTCACCGATCACTTAACCCGTTATACACTTTAATCAAAATCGCAACGCTTACCATAGACGTACACTCACGCAACGAAAATTTTAGTCTGAATCAGGCTGAACTGAGCTTCTGACAACTACAAGCAATCATTCACACGTTATCAAGCAACATATTTCCAAGTCTTTCAAGCAGTATTGGGGGAATTTATTTGGCTACCGTCACGGTACAATCACTCACTTACACCTATCCGAAGCAAGACCAGCCGGTGCTGAATCACCTTTCTGGCACCTTTCCTGCTGGCAAATTTTCACTACTGACCGGCGTATCCGGCGGCGGCAAGTCGACACTACTCAAGTTGATTGCCGGACTGCTCCCTAACGCCGGTGATACGATTACGTTTGATGGCCATCCACTCAGTAGCGTCGCCCCAACCCAGCGCGCCGCCACCGTGGCCATGCTCTTCCAAGAACCCAGCACGCAGTTCACTATGGATACCGTCCAAAACGAACTGCGCTTCGCCTTAGAGAATCAACAGGTGCCTGCCGGACAGATTGCGCAGCGTAGTGATGCCGCTCTGTCCTTCGTGGGTATTTCAGATTTGAAATTTCGTAAGCTCATGCAGCTCTCTGGTGGTGAGCAACAGAAGGTGGCTTTGGCCATCATCGTTGCCATGAACAGCGATGTCATCCTTTTAGACGAGCCGTTTGCTAGCATCGATCCACCGACTCGCTTAACCCTGTTGGAGAAACTGGTGGCGCTATGTACCGACCGGGGCAAGACAATTGTTCTGGCCGATCACGACCTCAGTGGCTATCAGCAGTGGGTCGACCACCTCGCTGTGTTGGCGGATGGTCAACTCAACTTGCTCTCCACAGCCGAGACGCAGCAACGGTTTGCGGCCTTTACACCACAGCGCCTGCGTCTGTCACACGTGCAGTTGCCGACCGAGCAGCTCATAACCTGCCTTCACGGCACCCAACTAGGTCTGGCCCACGGCGACCGGCAGCTTCTGACACCACAAGATCTACGCTTTTACGCGCACCGAACGACTCTGATTACCGGTCCCAACGGCAGTGGAAAATCCACACTGTTCAAGGCGCTCGTTCGTTTGGGTCACTACCAAGGCCACATCGCCTACCGCGACACCGATATTAAAAAGCTCCGAAAACGCCACTACGCCCGACAAGTCGGCTTGATGTTCCAGTCGGCTACCGCACAATTTCTCAACGTCACCGTTGCTGAGGAACTGGCACTCTCGCAAAAATATGGCAATAGCACTTACTTCACGTCAACGCGGGTTCAAGCCCTTCTACGCGACCTCAACCTCGATGGCCGTGACGATCAGGTGCTCTATTCCCTGAGTAGCGGTCAACAGAAAAAGCTTCAGCTCCTGTGCATGCTCATGATGACACCAGAAGTCCTGTTGCTCGATGAACCTTTAAAGGGACTGGATTACGCCTCAATTCAAACGGTCATGACCATCCTGACCACGGTGCAACGTGAGCTCAACCTCACGCTGATTCTGATCAGCCATCAACTCAGTGGGTTGGATGACTTGGTCGATCTGCATTTGCAATTAGCCGACCAACACCTGACTTACCAGGGGGTGAGCGCATGAATCCCTCACTAAAGTTAGCCTTGATTGTGCTGATTGCGCTGGAAGTTTCCTTCGTTCAGGTGTGGACGGTCAACGTCGTCCTGATTATCGTGAGCCTCCTACTCATGCTGATCAACCGCGTGCCGTGGCGCCGACTCCTCTTACTCACGATTGTGCCGCTCTTCTTCGCCAGCGCCCTCGTTTGGTCGTTGATGCTCCGTGGGAATGCTTCGACACATTTTCTAATTGTCATCTTCACGCGGATGTTCGTGTACGTCTACATGGGGGGCTGGTTCACGCTGACCACGAAGCCCCTGTGGCTGACCCGTTCTCTGGAACAAAATGCCAAGTTACCTAGCAAATTTGCTTACGGGTTTCTGGCGGCTTTCAATCTGATGCCCAAAATTCAGGCTGAAGTCTCCACCGTGCGAGCCGCAGCCTTGATGCGTGGGGAAGTCCTACACGTTTGGTCACCCCGACTGTATTTCAAAGTCATCTTGGCGGCCATGAACTGGTCGGATCAGTTAGCAGCCGCCATGGTCTCTCATGGTTTCGTGGAAGGGGCCCCGCGGACGCATTCTCTAACCGTGCCACTCGTTGCTCGTGACTGGTGGCTCTTTGGTGGTAGCCTTGTCTTGGTTCAGATCGGTCTGTTCGTCGGCCTACCTTAACGTTCATTCAAAAGGAGTTTTGTCATGTTTACCGATCAAGCACATGCCGCCACACTGGCTTCATGGACGGCTTCCAAGCATCATCCCTTCATCACCCAACTCTGTGCGGGGACTCTACCACGCGAGACGTTTCGCTACTATCTGATTCAGGATCACTATTATCTGCAGGAGTTCGGCAAGATCCACGACCTCGCTGGCGACCAAAGCACGGACCCACGCGTTGCTAAACAGCTTCACGCCGGCGCTGAACACTTGCGGCAAGGGGAAATTGCTGTGCGTCAAGCCTTCTTTGACCGTCTCAACATTACGGCGGCAGAAGTCGCGGCAACGCCCGTAGCCCCGACCGGCTACGCCTACACCAGCCACCTCTACCGTGCGCTGACTACGGTCGGTCCAGCTGGTGCAGTGGCGGGTCTTCTCCCCTGTTACTGGCTCTACGCCGAAATCGGTCAGGAACTGGCGCAAGCAGGCTCACCGGTGCCCATTTACCAGGATTGGTTGGATACTTACGATGCCGATGACTATACCGAAATGATGACGGACCAATTGGCTCTCGCTAACCACATCGCAACGCCAGCCAACACGGCCACGTTGCTCGACATTTTCGAAAAGAGTAGTTGGTATGAACTGAACTTCTGGCAAATGGCCCTCGACCACGAAAATTGGAATATTCCGGTCGCAGAGCCGTCAGATTTTTCAGCCGAAAACTAATGCGGTATACTAGAGACACCCTAAGAGAGAAAGTAGGTGTCGTCGATGAAAAGAATTCGACAATTAACATTCTTGCAGTCTTTCGGTTACCTGGCCCTAGCGCTGGGCCTCATCATTGAGGTCTACGCATTATTCAATGGCGTGGGAACCCGGTTGTCCGGTGACGACATGTTCGGGGGTGCGGTGGTCTTAGCATTAGCCATCGCCTTCATCCACAGTAAGAATCTACCAGTCAACTTGATCTTAATTGCACTGAGCACACTTGGCTTTGCATACTTCACATTCATCCACACCCATGCCTGGTTCTGGACGATTGTCTTGGCTCTATTAGCCGCAGCATTCATGATTTACTTCTTCGGCCTGCGCGGTGAAGTTCGCCGCAACCAAAGCGAGTGGTTCCATTTTTAAGGGTTGAATGAGCTACATCGCCTGCGGCTGTCAGAGATTCCGCCGCTGTGGGGACCGCCTACAGCCTGAGAAACGGGCTTTCGGCTCGGTTTGAAACCTCGCTAGGTTCATGCGAGTTTCCAAACACGTCCCACGGTGTAAGTCCGGGAAGATCCAATCGCCCGAACTAACACCGTTGTCACGGCTGGCTTCATCTCTGACCTCCTCCGGCTAAGTATTGCATTCAATCATACAATCTACCTGAAGGAAGCATCGACTGGCTTTCATTCCATGCTAGTAAAATATAATTAAAGATGCTCTTAGTCCGTCCGTGGTGGCGGACTTTTTTTGATTTTGAATGCCCCTCCAACACAGTGAAGTTGCAGAGAGACATGTACAAACTAAAAAGGGAATGCTAAATCCATGCGAGCCGTGAGGGCAGCGTAAATCAGCCCAGCCGTGGGAAAGCTCTTAGTGGCGGGCCTGCCGCTTAGAACTTTGGTGTCTTTGAAACGCGCTTCTCAGCGGTTCAAAGCAAGGTCAGAGACCGCTCTTGGGCTCTGGCTGACCGTCTCTACATATAACCATAACCTGGCAATTATTTACTTACGGAGAATGGGCTAATTCTCGGATATAACCATAATTATCTGTTTTGACTCACAACTGACGGCAAAGAACCGTCCTAGTCGAAGGTGGTCAGCAACGTAACCGGCCGTGAAAGTGATCTAGGCTGAATCAGCCTAGATCACGGGACGTACTTGAAGACTCGTCGATCTATACGAGGCTTCAAGTCGAGGTCAAAGACCGCTTCTCAGGCTTTGGCCGGTCCCCACAGCAGGTGGAGTTGCTGACCACCGAAGACGACCGTCTCAGCTCAGTTTGTTTCAGAACAAAAAGAAACAGACTAACCGAAGTTAGCCTGTTTCCCCGCTTGATAAACTACAAGAGACTGTAGTCATGTAATCAATATGATTACCGATATTTAAGATGGTACAGCCGGTTGCCCGGCCCCGGTGGCGGAGTATCTCTCCGCAATTTATTTAACGCGCATCTGTGAAGCATGCGTCCGCGTGACATTAACCGTTGCGGGTTGCGTGCCAACGTGGGTCACGGTGCGTTTCCCCATGGTAAACCAGGAGAAGACACTAACAATGGCCAACAACACAACTGCCGTGGTCAAACTCGAAATTACATGTTTCAGATTCATCCTGTCACCTCATGGTCTTTCTCACCGCTTAGCTTAAGCCAGCAATATCACAAAACCATGACAGGTTGACCAAATTACGTTAACAATTAGCAGTCTAATCAACGATAATTGTTATATTGGATATAAGTTTACGCAATTTTGGTCTATTCATCAAGTAGAATACAAAAAAACTTGCAGATATCGAGGGTTATTTCACCGCTTTTGCAAAACTTTAGTATAATAAACGTAAGCAGTAATTTGGATTATCATTTGGAGGGATATTAATGAGTCAAGAATTAAATGATCTTGCTGAAGCAATCATCGCCTACCAAAAGAAATACGATAAAACTGATGGCGAAATGGCCTTTGGCTCTCGAATTTCAGTCGAAAAGTACCACGCAATCAAGTCGGGGGAACTCACACCGACGAGTGACGAGCAAAGTTCTCTGAAAAGCTTAATCGCCACGAAGCCAAATTAACTGAGTCGCTGACTTAATCAGCCCGATTTACAAATTACATTGTCACGTAATCAAAACAAGTGCTCCAAATCAACTTTGGTTGGTTTGGAGCGCTTTTTATCATTTTATTGAATTTGATCCCAGGCCGTACGATAAGCCGCCGCCGTATGATCGTCGAACGCGACCAGGCGCACCGTTTGGACACTCGTCGTATGCGCCAACACGGTCGCAATCGTTTGGGTCGCAACAGCCGCCGCTTCTTCTAGTGGATAGCCGTAAACTCCCGTGCTGATCGAGGGGAAATCGACCGTCTGACAATCGTGTTGTCCAGCCAAGGCGAGACTGTTGCGGTAACAAGCCGCTAGCAACTCTGCCTCGTGCTGGTCGCCACCGTGCCAGACCGGTCCCGGCGTATGAATCACCCACGTTGCAGGGAGTTTAAACCCCGGGGTAATTCGCGCCTCCCCCGTTGGACAACCGTTGAACGGCACACACGCCTGGAAGAGCTCTGGACCGGCTGCACGATGGATCGCTCCATCAACGCCACCGCCACCCAACAGCGTGGTATTCGCCGCATTGACGATAGCGTCCACGTGACTCTCCGTAATATCGCCATGAATTACCGTAAACTCTGCCATCTGATCACTCCTTTGACCACGGCCAATGCCACCGCTTCTTTGCGGGTGCCTGACTCGTCTGATCACGTGCCTTTAACCGTTTCATGCCTTCTCGATACGGGTTGGCATACAACGCTGATAAGTTTAACTTCTGACTGTTCGCTGGAGCCTTGGGCGCGGACCGAAACGGCCGCAGATCCGTATGACAGCGCGGACACTCATCGTCAGTGGCCGTCACTGCGGCACCACAGTGGGGACAAAATTTTAAGTCTTCAGCCATCGCTCTGCCTCCTACTTGGGTTGTTGCCGGTGCTGCTGATTACGCTGGCGGCGAACCACCGCGTTATTAGCCTCACGAGCCGCCGCTTGACGTTGCTCCTCAGCACGTCGTTGTGCCGCTTCTGCCGCCTGCTTAGCGGCCAGTTGACGTTTAGCACGACTATGATAGCTCAAGAAGCTCCACGCTCCAACTGCGATCAGGGCCAAAACAATCTGCACTGGCACAATTCCCCAGTCAGGATGCTTGGCAACGACTAGATTATAAGCGATTAACAGCACCGACATGGCACCGACCACCGACAAAGTATCGCGGAGCCAGCGCGGCATCTTCTTGGCTTTCATGGTTACAACTCCTTACAGGTCGCCTTCCACACGTAGTTGACGCTCTACCAGATAGGCGTCCAAATACCCAAAGGCGATTTCGTCAACATCACTGATGCGATAAACCTTGCCCACCTGATCCAGCTGATTATCCTCAACTTCATGGAAGATGAACCGCTCACCACCGACCTGACTTGGGTACCCCAACAGACCAGTAGTGTCGTGCATCTTCAAGCGGATAATCGTTCGAAAGGCTGCCGCTTGGGTCAACCGCGCGCTGAACTGGTCAACGGTCGGATCGAACAGCCGCTCGTCGTTTAAGACCGGCTGAATCTGATGCTGCCGCGCTTGATTCAAGAGCGAGAACAGCCGCATCGTTTGCAGATAATCGGATTCGATGACAACTGCATGTAGCTCAGTCAGCCGCATCACGGTGTACCCACCAAATTGCCCAGTCATATCGATCAAGTTCATGACCACAGCATTTTCCGTGACCACGTTGATCCGCCCAACAAAGAAAAGCTCCTTGTCGTGTGCTGGTACCAGCGCAACCAGTGACTCTTGTCCCGCCAGTTTCTGCAGTGTTTCTGGAATGGCCTTGGCATCGGTCACTTCCTTAGGCGCCACGTGCGATAACTTCCGCAGATGGGGTGCCGCAATCCCTTGCAGCGTCAATTCTTTACCTTGAAACTCGATAACTTCAAGTTCAGCTGGATTCAGCGTAAAGACCGGCTGATCCGTATAATCAAATTTATTCAAAAGTTGGATGGTCACTTGATCCGCTGCCACGCTGGTCACTAAGCCCTCGTAGAAGTGATCGTCACCCTTGACGACTAACATGACGACCAGATGATCGACCCACGCGTGACTCAACACCTGCCGGCGCAAGTCGCGCTGACTGTCAAAGTCCATGGTTAGACCACCGGCTTGGATAAACTGCTCTTCTTGAGCTGTTTGAATCCGAAAAGCCATGTTATCCAAGTCATCGCTTGAAAACTCAACTTCATCGATGACATCGACCGCTAGGAACACGGCACCATCCGGCAAGCCAAAATCATCAAACGTGGCGAGAATAATGCCGGAATCGCTGACCGTCGTCACGTAGCCGGTGTACACGACCTCTTGGTTGGTTTGATACACGTTAACCAATATATGCTGAGCCAACGCCCGGTTTAAATCATTCATAATCGAATTCAACATGACGACCCCCTTTTTATTTGAAGCTTAACTCGGCCGCTAAAACGCACCCCGAGCTTATTTCTACTGTTCTGAAAATCTTATCATATCTGACTGAAAATAGCTCGTGAGCCGCCGCTAATTTTCGTTTAAGATACGGCCGTGCTCAGATACTCCGCGAGACGGTCACCCTGTAAGCCAGCGCTGAGGCCAACTAGCAGCTTGATCCGAGCCTTTTGGCCGTTCAAGCCTTGGCATAACATCAAGCCCATCTTGCGTAGCTCGATACCACCACCCTGATAGTCGTAAATGTCCTCGGCAACGCCATTATAACACCGTGAGACTAAGACTAACGGGATATGCCGATCTAAGAGGCGTTGAATGGCTGGTAAGGTAACTGGCGGTAAATTCCCAGCACCTAAGCCTTCGATGACAATACCGGCTGTCTGGTCACTGTTCAGGGCATCAAATAAACTGGCGTCCATCCCCGCGTAGGCCTTGAGCAAGTAGACGTGATCCACCACGTGGTCGATGTCGCAGGTTGCTTCTCGAATCAGCTGTTGGAAGTAGATTGGCTGTCCCTTGGCAACCAGACCAATGGGACCAAACGTCGGCGTACGGAAAGTGGCAACGTTGGTGGTATGGGTCTTGGTCACGTACCGCGCCGTATGAATCTCATCGTTCATCACGACCATGACCCCATTGCCCCGTGAGGCATCGTCTGCGGCCACTTCAATGGCCGTCTGAAAGTTATACAAGCCATCGGACCCAACTTCGTTAGAGGAGCGCATGGCCCCCGTCACGACTACGGGAATGGTGCTGGGCAGGGTCAGGTCGAGGAAATACGCTGTTTCTTCTAGCGTATCGGTTCCGTGGGTGATGACCACGCCGTCGATACCTTCCTTTTCTCCCTGATTAATACGTTCTTTGATCTTCAGCATTTCAACCGGTGTCACGTGCGGTGACGGTAAATTGAAGAGTTCGTCGGTAATCAGCTCAACGCGCCCTTCCATAATCGTTTCTTGCTGGGCAATTGGGTTCTGAGCGTTGGGCACGACCTCCCCCTTTTCGTTCTGGGACATCGAGATTGTTCCGCCCGTATGGATGGCTAAAATTTTCTTCACAACCGTCAACTTCTTTCTCAAAAGATTTTCTTTCCCACATTGTACCTTATTTGCTGTAGAATTTAGTTAGAATTAGGAGAGGATGTGTGGAAATATGCCGAAAAAAGATGAAAGCGCTAAACCCTACCGCCCTGGTGTGGTCGTCCACCCCAAAAAGTACAGCAATTCCGGTGGTGTCGCAGACTGGGGACCGCTATTCACTTGGTTTAGCGGGCTTTTCAAGAAACTATGGCATCGGCATTAGAAAAGTCTACCGGGTGTTGTTTTTTTCATTTTCACGTGGTAAAGTTATCAACATTCCATTAAAAAAATAAAGTGATTGCCTATATAATGCCAAGATAAGGTTGGCGAGTTTCTACCCAGAGCCGTAAACTCTGGACTATAAGCAAATTGAGGACGAAACTCTTTTTGCCGATGAAAAGAGTTCGTCGGTAGAGTTTTTAAGAAGCCCCCTTTTTGCAAAGGGAGCTTTTTTGTTTTCATCACCCTTGGCGGCGTATGGACATCACGAGAAGGAGGAACTTTTCTTGCAGTCCACTAAGTCCGCAACACCAGTCTCGTCATCAGAAAAAGGATCCGCCTTACCCATGTGGCGCGCGGCCATTCTCGGTTTTCAGCATTTATTAGCTATGTACTCTGGTGACGTCATCGTTCCCTTACTGATCGGGGGCGCGCTTCATTTTAACGCCATGCAAATGGCCTACTTAATCAGTGCGGATATCTTCATGTGTGGGGTTGCAACCCTCCTACAGCTCAAACGGACACCGTTGACTGGAATCGGCCTGCCCGTCGTTCTCGGCTGTGCGGTCCAAGCCGTGACACCACTGAGCGCCATCGGTAATCAATACGGCGTGGGCGTCATGTATGGCGCCATCATCAGTGCCGGGATCTTTGTCTTCCTTAGCGCTGGGTGGTTTTCAAAGATCAAGAACTTCTTCCCACCCGTTGTGACTGGCTCACTCATCACCATCATTGGGTTTACGCTAATCCCCGTCGGCTTCCAAGATCTCGGTGGTGGGGACGCCACGGCAAAGAACTTTGGTGATCCCAAGATGCTGCTGATCGGCTTTCTGACGATGGGGATCATCTTAGGGCTCAATGTCTTTGCCAAGGGATTTCTTAAATCGCTGGCTATTCTAGCCGGTATCCTGATTGGCACAGTCATTGCCGCCGCTATGGGCATGGTTTCTCTAAAGGCCGTGGGTCAAGCCAGCTGGTTCCACCTGCCGCAGTTCTTCTACTTTGGCACGCCCAAGTTCGAATGGTCTTCTATTCTGACGATGATTCTGGTGTCGCTGACCACGATGGTTGAATCAACGGGAGTCTTCTTCGCTCTCGGCGAAATCACCGGTCGTAAGATTGGCGAAAAGGATTTAAAACGTGGCTACCGCGCTGAAGGCATCGCCGTGATTCTCGGCGGCCTCTTCAACACCTTTCCCTACTCGACTTTCTCCGAAAACGTGGGAGTCGTGCAACTATCTGGCGTCAAGACCCGTAAGCCACTTTACTTCTCAGCATTGTTTCTCATGTTGCTGGGCTTGCTGCCTAAGATTGGGGCCCTCGCCACGGTCATCCCCAACGCCGTCCTCGGCGGTGCAATGATCGTTATGTTCGGGATGGTTGGTGTGCAAGGTATCCGGATGCTGCAACAGGTTGACTTTAAGGACAACAACAATCTATTGGTCTCCGCCATCTCCATCGGTTTGGGCTTAGGCGTCACCGTCTATCCCCAGATTTTCCAAGCCATGCCTCAGTCACTTCAGATCATCATGAACAACGGGGTCGTCATCGGCAGTTTCTCCGCGATCACCTTAAATATTGTGTTCAACATGCGGCCACAACGGGCAGTAGCACCAGCCCAAGCACAGGTCAACACAACTGTCCAACCGCAGAATCATCACTAACCGTTTCACGTTGTCTGTCACTGTAGCCAGTAACCGGGCCCCTTTGCCCTGATTGCCGGCTATTTTTGTCCGCAATTTATGACGGTTAGGATTGACTGTAAGTTATGTAGCAGAAACCTTCCGCCTACGGCTAAGCAAACGATTTTCTACTTCTATGAAACGTCACGCCTATCCTGACCGTCATAAATCATTTAATTTTGATTCTGTATATTTCCACTTAGATTGTTCCCAAAATGTGCTACCCATCTCCACTCTAAGTCAGCAATTCAATTGGATACTTACATCCATGTGAGCCGTGAGGGTGGCGCAAATAAGCTCAGCCGTGGGAATTCTCTTAGTGACGGGCTATGCCGCTTAGAGAATTGGTGCCTTTGAAACTCGTCTTCCAGAGGTTCAAAGCAAGCCCGGAGACCGCTCCTCGGCTTTAGGCGTCCGCCCTCAGCGCCACGGCCCATTTTCACCGGCCCGGTAAGGCGTAGTAATGCAAGCATACATTTTGGCTTGCAGGCGGGGGTTCGCGTATAATGTGAGTATTAACTTTGAAGAGGAGAACTGTGCATGCTAAGCATTCAACACATCAGCAAGCAATTCGACACCGTGAAAGCCCTAACCGACGTGAGCTTTGACGTACCCAATGGCCAGATCTTAGGATTGATCGGCCAGAACGGTGCGGGCAAGTCCACGACTTTTCACAGTATCCTAAATTTCATTAAATACGATGGCACCATCACCTGGCAGGGTCATCCCCTGTCGCCCGACGACTTCGATACGATTGGCTATCTGCCCGAGGAGCGGAGCCTAATGACGAAGTTGACCATTGAACAGCAGATTGTTTACCTCGCGCGACTCAAGAATAAGTCGGCCAAGGATATCCGGCCACGCATCGATGATTGGCTGGGCCGTTTTGCCGTTAAAGGCACCCGCAAGAGCCGAATCAATGATCTGTCCAAAGGGAATCAGCAAAAGGTCCAGTTGATCTGTACCCTGATCCACCATCCCAAGCTGTTAATCTTAGACGAACCCTTCAGTGGTCTCGACCCCGTTAACGCCGACTTACTGAAACAAGCGATATTAAACGCGCGTGATGACGGCGCCGCCATTATCTTTTCTAGCCATGACATGGAAAATGTTTCGGCCCTGTGCGACCACTTAGTCATGTTAAGAAAGGGCGAAATGGTGCTAAACGGGACGCTCAACGAAGTCCGTTCCCAATTCGGTAAGACTGAGCTCTACGTCACGACGGATTGGTCGGCGACGCGGCTCGCCACACTGCCCGGGGTTGCTAACGTGGAAACGCGGCAACCGGGACAATACCTTCTGCATTTGACCGATCCAGCCGTGGGCCCCGACATTTTTGCAGAGCTTACTCAGGGTCACTACATCGAAGAATTCAGTCAGCAGCCACCGACCCTCGATGAGATTTTCCGGATGAAAGTAGGTGAAGACCATGCGTAAGACCTGGGTCGTCACCTTTGAAACCTACCTTCGTCAAATCAAGTCCTGGAGCTTCCTGTTCATGGTGCTCGGACCCTTCCTGATGATTGGCCTGACGATTGGGATCAGCTATCTGAGTGCCAACAGCGCTTCCAGTAGCAAGCAAGTCGCCGTCATCAGCACGTCGCAACCCCTGCGTCGTGACTACATCAAGCAACAGGATAGTGGCCTCAATACCAAGATCACCACGGTCAGCGCGGCCAAGTCTGCGATGGGCAAGAATCATCTGGCAGGCTACCTGCTACTCAGCGATAGTCGGCAACAGATTCGCGCCGACTACCATGGCAGTAGCCAAATGAGCAACGCACTCAAGGCCCAAACGCAGAACTTTCTGAGTCGCTATCAACAGGCCCACAATTACCAGCAGGCTAAATTAACGACTAAACAGCAACGCTTATTGGCTCGGACACCGGTTCTTCAGCAACACATCGAGAAAAAAGCCGGTACCGCTAATTTAGCTAAAACTATCTCCTTCTGGATTCTGGTGACGATGATCTACATCATCCTGATTACCTACTCCACGATTGCCGCGCAGGAGATTGCTTCCGATAAGGGCACTAAGATTATGGAGATCATCTTCTCAAGTACCACGGCCACCAGTTACTTCGTGGGAAAAATCGCTGGGATCCTGCTGGTCATCCTCACCCAAATTATCATCTACCTCTTAGGTGGCTGGGCAGCATTTCAATTCGCCATGAACAGCGCTTCCCTAAAGCCGCTGATTACGCAGTACCAAAGCTTGATTGACACCGTTCTCCACAACCTGTTGAGTATCAATCTGGTCTACCTGTTCTTGGGTGTGATCATCTACACGATTCTCGCGGCATACAGTGGTGCGGTCGTGGCCAAGGCCGAGGACGCTTCTAAGGCGGCCCAACCGGTCGTCATGCTTGGAATGTTTGGCTTCTTCGCGACCTTCCCGTTCCAAAATAACATGGACGCCCTCTTGGTCAAGATCCTCTCGTACGTGCCATTCTTCTCGTCATACTTCATGCCGATGCGGATCATCAACGGCACAGTCAACGGTTGGGAACAGGCGATTTCACTGGTCGTGTTACTAGCTGCTATCGCCCTATTTGCCGGGTACATCGGCAGTCAATACCAACGACTGATGCTACAAACGGACAACCGTAGTTTCTGGCAACACCTGTTACACGGCTGGCGTCACCAGAGCTAATCTACGCTAGTCGCTCACTTCTCCAATAATCACATTGCCCATTAACATTTTTAGCCAACGTGCTATACTTAATGGGTAAGTTTTGGGCCTTTAGCTCAGTTGGGAGAGCGCCTGCTTCGCATGTAGGAGGTCGTCGGTTCAAGCCCGATAAGGTCCATCGTGTAGTTTTTAAAGGAGCAAATAAAAATAACTGACCGTTAGCTCAATGGCTACCAGTCAGTTATTTTTATTTCAGGTACTTTAAAGTTTCCACGCAGCTCTAATATTATCGATTATATTCTATTTTCTTCCTAAGTATTTTTACTCAGAATATGTTTTTACTTTTTACATATTCGCGTTACACTAATTGTGTACCATACATATATTAGGGGGTAGTTACATGATTAAGTTAACGGGTAGAGGCGCCACTGTTCTCATGATATTGGGGTTAGCCGCAGGGATTGGCCTTGCTACGGGGACGACCACAGCACACGCATCAAGTAAGTATTTAGACTTGGGACAGTCGGGGTATGTGCGGACTAAGAAGGCTATGTACGTTGGTCTCTATCAAAAGCATGGTAACACTTATAAGCCACTGCTCAAGAAAAAGGGCGCCCTATTACGGGTTGCTGGTATCTACCAGCCGACTGGTAAAGGCCCCATTAAGGTCTCTTTCACCTCTGGACCTGTCAATTATAACCGACTGAGCATGCTTAGATTCTCAGACACAGCAACTATTCCGCTCACTAAGGCAAATTTTAAAAACGTCAAGCTAAAAGCACCACTCCGTGGAACTGTGCTACGAGCAGGTAATGGGTTCAAAGAAGACAGCAAGTTTAACTATGGTAATAGTTCCGCATTCTACCTTACGCTGGATAACTATATTCAATATTACAGTAAATCAGCACTGGTTAAGGATGATGCTCAGGGCGAAATGGTGATTGATGGTGGAAACGCCATGGAGAACTACAAGCCTACTGCGTCAGCTAAGATGATTAAGACAACCGTCAAAGGCAACACAACTACTGTGCAATATAACAAGCGTATTAAGGGGATTCCCGGCAAGAAACTGAGTACCCACAAATATCAGATTAAAATTACCAATCTCAAAACACACGACGGTAAAAATTTTGCCGAAGAAACTCGGGGTAGTTGGACGAACTATACCGTTAATGCTAAGCCCTACTTTGAAGGCATGATGTACTTCGACTAGTTGCCACTCAAAAAGACTACTCATAACTGGGTAGTCTTTTTTGAGCCATTAACGTCAACCACGCCCGTTTAAAAAACGGACGCTTGTGAGAACCACACCCCACGGCATGGTGACCACAATTTGCTTAGATACAGCGCTAGCCTACGAATAGGACTTATCCACTAATTACCAAAGCCTTTTAGGTCCGCAGGTTGCCAGACGGACTCATTTCTTATAGGGTTGCTAAACCCTTAGCTAATATATTTTTTGCCGCGTTATGATCACGGACATGGAATACCCCACAACTAGGACACGTCCACTTGCGATCAGCCAACGTCAACTTGTTTTTACCGGTCATGATATACCCACAACGGCTACAAGTTTGCGTTGTATTTCGGGGATTGACAGTCAAAAACTTACAGCCGTACAAATCAGCTTTGTAGGACAGCATAGCCAACAGCGTCCGCCAACCAACGTCCGAGATGCTCATTGCCAAAGCATGGTTCCGCAACATATTTTTACTCCGCAGTTCTTCAGCTACGACTAAATCGTGGTTTTTGATTAAGGCCGTAGAGACGTGGTGCAGGAAGTTTTTGCGTTGATTAGCGACTTTAAGCTGGAACTTAGCCACCAGTATCCGTTGCTTTTGATAATTCCTTGATTCTGATAAGCGCCGTTGACTCTTTTTAGCTCGTCTGGCCCGCCGTGACAGTTTCCGCTGGGCTTTAGCCAGCTTTCCTTTAATCATCCGGTAATAACGTGGATTAGCAGTCACTTGTCCATTGGAGTCCGTCAGAAAGTTATCAAGGTTCAAATCGATGCCAACTTTAGATTCAACGGCTGATTGTTTAGAAACGAAGGGGTGTTCTGACCCAAGCTGTATGGACACAAAGTAATGGCCGACAGCATCCATCGAAATTGTCGTGGTCCCGATTCTAATATCATCGGCTCGGTCCAAAATCTTCGATGGCAGCCCCTTGAAACGGAGATGCCCCAGCTTGGGTAGTTGTAGGTGGTGGGTATCATTTAGTCTTACACTACCATTACGCATGGTTGGTACTGTCACTTTGGCACCGTACAAACATGACGTTTGATACGTCTGAGTATAGCCACGCTTATGAAATTTAGGCGTCCCTGCTTGATGAGCCTGGCGAAATAGCTTCCAGGCAGTCTTGTAATTTTTGATAGCATTAGCTTTCATCAAGCTATCAAAGTCCGAATGATTTAACCACCCGTGAATATTGGAGATAGCAGTTGATGGCTTCTTTAGACGTTCAGTCAAATCAGCGATGCGATCCAAGACAAGTGTAATAGGAATCTTCACTTGCTTTAACCAGAACAAGTCATTGTTCATACCGTTCATCTGATTATAAATAAATCGACTAGCGTCACTGTTACGCTTAATCAACCGTTTCTGTTCGGTTGAAGGAAAGGCCCTAACCTTAACGCCATAATGATAAGGTAGTTGTGCCATTGTCTTCGCCATAAGTTGCCACCTCCTCTTGCTTGATAGAAGCATACCATATGAGTATACTGTATCCATAACAGAACGTCTTATAATAATATTTATGGAGTACTCATATGAGAAAAGATGTTGGCGGAATAATTCACGAACGAGGTTATGTTTACAACTTTCATTTTCACTTGATCTGGGTCACTAAATACCGGCATGAAGCATTTACAACGCCCAAGTTAGTCGCTGAAATGGCCGACATTCTAACGAAAATAGCCCGACTGAACGAAGTGAACATTGAGCAAATGGAAGTAATGCCAGACCATATCCATTTACTACTAAGCTTTAAGCCCAAGTATGCACCAACCAATGTCGTCAAAGCCTTCAAGGGCGGTTCGGCTCGTTTATTCTTTGAATTACACCCAGAAATAAAGGTTCAGAAGTTCTGGGGCGGACATCTCTGGTCTCCAAGTTATTTCATGAGTACTCTTGGTGATATGAGCAAGGAAACTGTAGAAAACTACATTGCCAGTCAGCGAAAGGCATAGTGGCACTCATCCCTTGCTTGAAAGCAAGGGAATTCTGCCTAGCTTATATTAAAAAACTGCCTAGACAAGTTGCCCCCTAAATGATCGCTAATGCCCAGGGCAAAGTCCCTCATTCACTTTGCTGGAAAGGAATAATCACATGACCCCATACATTAATGTCCCCACCAAAACCATTGTCACTCCAGAGAACAAAACCTTCGCCTACCGCGTGATTGGTGCGCCCTCTGCCGTACCAGTAATCGGCCTGATTCACCTTTCCGGTAACCTCGATAACTGGGATCCTAGCGTTATCGACGGTATCGCCCAAGAACACCGACTGATTCTACCCGATTACCAAGGCGTCGGTGGTTCCGGCGGTAAGGCAGCGACAACTATTCAAGGCATGGCCCAGGAAATTCGCGAATTCATTCACGCCCTCGACCTTGGGAAAATCGATTTGTTTGGGTTCTCCATGGGTGGCTTCGTTGCCCAAGAAGTCATCAATCAGGAACCGGCGTTGATCAGACGGGCCATTTTAACCGGGACGGGCCCCCGTGGTGGTCAAGGGATTCGCGATGTGACACGCATTTCTGACCGGTCCTTGGCCAAGGCACTGGTCACCTTCACCGACATCAAAGCCTACCTTTTCTTCACCCGGACCCCCAATGGTAAGCGTCAAGCCGCACAATTCCTAAAGCGGATCAAATCTCGGCAGACCGACCGTGATCATTCAATCGGCTGGTCGGCCTACCGTACCCAACTGAAGGCCATCAACCAATGGGGCTCAGAGAAGCCGATTGATTTTTCCAAACTGGATATTCCCGTCTTAGTTGCGAACGGTGATCACGATATCATGGTTCCAACCAAGCCGAACAGCTATGCCCTTGATGAAGCCTTCACCAACAGTCAACTCATCATTTACCCAGACGCTGGTCACGCGGGTGTCTTCCAATTCGCCGACGACTTCGTCAAGCAAGTCAATAAATTTTTGAGCTAGTCACACTTTAAAGGCAAACTGGATTCTTTAATAGACAGAACGGCACTCTCTGAAATGGCGGAAGCCACTCAGAGAGTGCCGTTTTATTTTTATCATTATAATTTTTCACGAATTAACGACTACCGGCTAAATAGCCCTTGAAGACCTCACTAGAAATTTGACCAATCTGCCCTCGACACAGATAAATACTAATCATCCCCAACACCACGATGCCAACGCCTAACCAGAAATGCCAAGACTTAGTGTGTTTTGTGATAGATTGCCATGTCATCATTTCATCCCCTAATGGTGGGTTTCTGCTCCCTGATTGCTAGCATTGTAGCACCCTGCCACTCGGACAGACGTCTATAGGATTTCGATAGTAAGTTTAGTCGAACAATACTCTAGACAAATGACGTGGCCAATGTCTTGATGAAGGTCGTCAGCATCCGTGACTCCTGCTGGCTTTTTCGCTGAATGTAAACTGCCGTGAGCGTCTGACCGTCAAATTCTGTGGGCAAAACCTGTAATTGGCCGGCATCCAATTCGGGTTGAACCACAAACTTGGGCAGGTAAGCGATTCCCAGATTGCTGATCACACTCCGTTTAACGGCCTCAACGCTCCCAATTTCCAAGAAATTACTGAACACAATGTCTCGAGCAGCGATTGCCTTCATAAATTTCTTGTGGTAAATACTTTCTCGATCATCGGTAATCAACGCACATGTTAAGCGTTGATGTGCCTGACGCAAATCGACGGTCCGTGAGTCCAGCTGGGCACTCGCGACTAGAACCAGTGGAAAGTCACGCAACCGGGTCACCGCCAGGCTATTTCCATACCCGCCGACATCGTAATGAACGCCTAAATCAACGGTACCATTGGCCACTAGCTGCGGAATCGCAAAACAATTCGCCATTCGTAAAGATAATTGAACGGCGGGAACTTGGGCGTGAAACGCCTTTAAAATCGGCTGCATCCGATAAGTCAACAGTGTGTCTGGGATGGCAATTCTTAAATTCCCAGTGATCTCGGCATCTGCCTTACCGTAATTCTGCATTTCCGTAACCGTCCCTAGAATCCGGTCAACCGCGGGCAGGAGATTCTTGCCGGCCGTCGTGAACACCATCTTCCGCCCCACCTTTTCAAACAGTTGTAGCGATAACTCCTGCTCCAACTGCTGAACCTGAAAGGTCACGGTCGACTGCGCGTAATTCAACTGGTTCGCGGCCGCCTGAAAGCTGCCGGTCTCCGCAATGGCGCGCAGTGTCTTTAGGTTTTTAATATCCATTTCGGTGCTTCCCTTCTCTGGCCATATATCGATATTATTGAATAGTTAATTTTAATATTTCAATTAGACTGAACAATCATGTTGCATTAGTATAAATAATAACATTGCGAAAGTCAATTTCGCATCTTAGAGAGGAAGTCCCATCTTGAAAATCGCAAGCTATACCCCTGAATATCGCAATCAGGTGATTGCACTCATTCTCTACCTGCAAAACTATGATAACAAGGTCAACCTTTCCTTAGAAGAGCAGCCGGATATGGCCGACATCACCACCCACTATTTAAGCGATAATGGTGGCTTCTGGCTAGCCATCAACGACCAGGACATGGTTGTCGGCACGATTGGCCTGATGGTCGAGGACAGCCAATATGGTATTCTCAAAAAGTTCTTCGTCCATCAAGACTACCGCGGCACGGCAGCCGGTGTTTCACACAGCCTATTTGCCACCCTAATCGCTACCGCAACGCAGAAACGGCTACAACACATTCTATTGGATACGCCCGCTGCCTGCCACCGTGCTCACCACTTCTATCGTAAGAATGGGTTTACGGAAATTACGCGAGCAGCCGTGCCACTAACCTATGATTATCCAGACCGCAATTCACTCTTTTTTGTCCGCGACCTGTAGCAACCCACCGAAAGACTTCAATGCTCCCCTCACCTGTGCTACCATGAGACTAGTTCTGAACAAAAAATAGAATCTTAAAAAGCTAATATTAGAAACACAACTAGAAAGCAGGTTATCTCATGGGCCACCTCGTCTCGATCATCACCGTAATTATCTCGATTACTGCATTAGTTATTTCCTTAATTGGGCTCACTTTAGGCTTCCGTAACTGGAAACGAGCTACTGCAGGCCAAGATAAATCTGAAAAATAGGCCGAATGTTCCTCACCATATGGGGATAATTAGATTATTAAATATTGCCTAATCCTAGATTCAGAAATCGCTAGTGATTTCTGAATTTTTTTCGACTTTACGACCGTTATAAAAAAGAATCCTCAGCCATCGCCAAGAATCCGTCCAAAACTTATTTGTCCAATCTGTCGCAATAGATATTTATCCGACTTGTAACCTAAAACTCTTTCGACGCATTATCTCAAATACCAATTGCTACGACACCCCATTGCTTTTCTTGATCCGGCGTATAAATGGTATACGTGTCCGCTACCATTTGGGCGACGTCATCCTCCGGTGCGCTACCCACGCTCTCCGGGGAATACTGACTGTAAAGATTAGCAAAAGTCCTAAACTGGCGTACACTTTTCACGCGCCGAACGAGTTGCTGCGTTTCATCCGCTACATTGTAGAAACAAATTGAATCCCCCACGTGCAACCGCCGCCGTTTTTCATCATTTAGTCGAATCTCAATTGTTTTTGTTCCCACGAAGACCAACTCAAATTGGTCTGAATTAAGGCCCATCTTCAAATTTGTCTCTTCTTTCCAGTGCTTGGGGTAAGGATCTATTTACGCTGCTGTCTCAACAAATATTGATGCTGCTTATATGCCGAAATACTGAGTCCCGTCAGCACAACCGCCAACACCAACGACCACCCGAATATGCCCTGAGGCCGGTTGTAAGCGATGATTGGCACTAAGCTTAGCAAGTGATGATGCCAATCAGCTTGAATAAAAGCCCCCGTTGCTACAATCCATGAAACAAATGCTCCCCCATAAAACCATCTACGCACGTTGAATCTCCTCCTAATTGTCGCTACTCCGCTATCTACTCTACGCCGCCCACCAATCTTTTTCAAAAAGTTTAGCAAAGTTACCAATTTCCGACTATCCTAGAGAGGTAAGCACGATGAAAAATGGAGGTCTTCAAGATGGAATTTAATGTGACGCGTGATGGTTTAACCTTAGCGGGAATTTATGAGCCGGCACCTGAACCAAATGGGACAGTTGCCATTCTCATGCACGGCTTTACCGGTAATCGTGGCTATACCCCAACGGAACTACTGCCCCAACTCGCACAACGGCTACGAGCAATGGGTGTCGGCACCGTGCGCTTCGACTTTAATGGTCATGGTCACAGCGATGGCAACTTTGCCGACATGACCGTGGCCAATGAGATTGCCGATGCACAGGCTGTCCTAACCGCCGTTCAAACGCGGCTTGCCCCGAAACAGATTGACCTGTTAGGTCATTCCCAAGGTGGTGTGGTGGCCAGCATGTTAGCCGGCTACTATCCGGATCTAATTCATAAACTAGTGCTCATGGCGCCCGCCGCAACACTCAAGGACGATGCCATTGCTGGGCACACCCGCGGCCTCGACTATGACCCCCACCATATTCCTGCACAACTCCCTATGGATAACGGCAAGGTGTTGGGGGGCTTTTACCTGCGCACAGCGCAACTGCTCCCCATCTACGAGATCGCTCAGAACTTTACCGGTCCCGTCTGCTTGATTCACGGGGACGCCGACCAGATTGTTGCCAACCAAGCTTCGCAACGCTACGACGATGTCTACCAGAACAGCACCTTCCATCTCATCCCCGATGCCAGTCACCGTTTAGACGGTGCTGCACGGGCAACGGTGTTGCAACTCGCCACTGACTTTATTTCTGATTAATAATCGACGCGTTCAGCCAATGACTGGGCGTGTTTTTTTGTCTCACAGGGCCAACAGTCCGTTCGTTGATTACCTCCCCTAATTATCGTGGGCAACCATCATCTTTTTTCGTTCCCTTTTCGCGTAAAACCCGCTATAATCATTTAGGTTACACCATATTTCAATCCCAAAAACTCAACAGATAGAGGAGGTAGCCTGATGACGCAACCCATTATTACCTTGCGCAATGTCACCAAACGTTACGGGAACCACACCATTTTAAAAAATATTAATCTGACACTCGAGTCCGGCAAATTTTATACTCTGCTGGGACCATCGGGCTGCGGCAAAACCACGATTCTGCGGGCAATTGCCGGCTTCATGTCCGTGTCCGAAGGCGATGTCCTCTTCGCCGGGCAACGGATCAACGAAGTCCCCGCCAACAAACGCAACGTCAACACGGTTTTCCAAGATTACGCGCTCTTCCCCCACTTGACCGTGGCGGAAAACGTTGCCTTTGGTCTCACCCTTAAAAAGGTCGCCAAGGCTGAAATCGCCGAACGCGTCGCTAAGGCCCTCAAGCTTGTTCAGCTTGCCGGTTATGGCGACCGGGCCATCAGTGAACTTTCCGGTGGCCAACAGCAACGAATCGCCATTGCCCGCGCCATCGTCATGGCGCCTAAAGTTCTGTTGCTCGACGAACCGTTGTCCGCTCTGGACGCTAAACTGCGGCGGCAAATGCAATATGAACTGCGCGACCTCCAACAACGCCTGGGCATTACCTTCCTCTTCGTCACCCACGATCAAGAGGAAGCCCTCGCCATGAGTGATGAGATCTTCGTCATGAATCAGGGTGAGGTCCTGCAAAGTGGCTCGCCCGTCGATATCTACGATGAACCGATCAACCATTTCGTGGCCGACTTCATTGGGGAGAGCAACATTCTCCCCGCTAAAATGATCGAAGACTTCCAGGTTGCCTTTGGCGGGCACCAGTTCGAATGCGCCGACGCCGGGATTCCCGACAACGAACCGGTTGAGGTCGTGATTCGTCCCGAAGATCTCACTCTGACCACATTGGATCAAGCCAAGTTGACCGTGACCATTGACACCCAACTATTCCGTGGCGACTACTACGAAATCGCGGCGACCGACACCCACGGTAATGACTGGCTCATTCACTCCGTCAATCCCGCCGAGGACGGCGAGACTATCGGCATCACCTTCCGCCCACAGGATCTCCACGTCATGCGGTTTGGCGAGAAGGAAGCCGAGTTCGACGCACGCCTCGAGACCTATGAAGAATTGGAGGATGATGGCGTTGACGAAACGTAGAACTTGGGGGTACTTCATCCCCTATGGCCTCTGGCTGGCACTATTCGTGATTGCTCCGGTCGCGCTTATTATTTATCAATCCTTCTTTGACCTAGGCCAGCATTTCACACTAACCAATTACAGCACTTATTTCCGGTCCGCAACCTACTTAAAAATGACGCTGAACTCCGTCTGGTATGCCTTCTTAATCACATTATTCACCGGACTGATCAGCTACCCCACGGCCTATTTTATTCATCAGCTCAAGCACCGCCAATTCTGGTTACTGCTAGTGATTCTGCCCACCTGGATTAACATTCTCCTGAAGGCCTACGCGTTCATCGGCATCTTCAGTCAGGCCGGCCTCGCCAACCAATTTCTCACGTTCATTGGCATCGGCCCGCAGCAGATTCTCTTTACCAACGCCAGCTTCATCTTCGTGGCGACTTACATCCAGATTCCCTTCATGATTCTACCGATCTACAACGCTCTCGATGACCTGAATCCGGCGTTCGTCAATGCCAGTAAGGATCTGGGAGCCAGTACCTGGCAGACCTTTCGCCACGTCATCTTTCCACTGACACTTCCCGGCGTCAAGGCCGGGGTGCAGGCTGTCTTCATCCCTTCGCTCTCCCTCTTCATGTTGACCCGTCTGATTGGCGGTAACAAAGTCATCACACTGGGGACAGCAATCGAAGAACACTTCCTGACCACGATGAACTGGGGCATGGGCTCAACGATTGGGGTCGTCTTGATTGTGGCGATGATCGTCGTCATGCTCCTGACTGGCGACCAGAAGACGAAGGGAGGGACGCCACGATGAAACATAAATTGGCAAATACCTACCTGATTCTGGTCTTTATCATCCTTTATGCGCCTATTATCTTTCTGATTGCGTACTCCTTTAGCCAGGGTGAGACCATGACCAACTACCACGGCTTCACATGGCGCCACTATCAAACGCTGTTCAGTGACGCGCGGATGCTGGCAATCGTAGCCAACACCCTGTTGATTGCCTTGCTGTCATCGCTGATTGCAACCTTGATTGGTACCCTGGGTGCGCTGAGTATTACGCGCACAACCAAACGGGTGACCCGCGAATCGCTCCTCACGCTGAACAACGTCCTGATGGTCTCTCCAGATGTAATTATCGGCGCGAGCTTCCTGATTTTCTTCACAATGCTGAAGATTCCACTGGGATTCGGAACGGTCCTCATGAGTCACATTGCATTTGAGATTCCCATCGTCGTGTTGATGGTGCTGCCCCGGCTTCGCGAAATGTCGCGTTCCCTACTGGACGCCGCACAAGACCTGGGAGCGACCACTCGGCAGCTCCTGACGCAGGTGATTATTCCCTTCATCTCACCTGGCATCTTCGCGGGTTTCTTCATGGCCCTGACCTACTCGCTGGACGACTTTGCCGTGACCTTCTTCGTTACCGGTAACGGCTTCTCAACGCTGTCCGTGGAAATTTACTCGCGGGCACGTCAAGGGATTAACCTGGAAATCAATGCGCTGTCCGGCGTCATGTTCCTGTTCTCACTGCTACTGGTTGCCGGCTACTACTGGATTCAGCAGGCGAGTCAGAAGCGCCGCCACCGGAAACGGGAGGTGACCTCATGAAGCGTTTAGTGAGTTTGATTGTGGGCCTGCTGGCGGTCTGTGGGCTACTCGCCTACACCGGCTACCAACTTCAGGCCTCCAATGGTAGCACGGGTAGTAAGGTGCTGAACCTTTACAACTGGGGCGACTACATCGACCCGCACCTCCTGACGAAATTTCAAAAGGAGACCGGCTACCACGTCAATGTCGAAACCTTCGATAGCAACGAGGCCATGTATACCAAGATTAACCAGGGCGGCACCCACTACGATTTAGCGGTTCCTAGTGAGTACATGGTGGCGAAGATGAAACGCGCCCACTTGCTCCAGCCACTCGATAAAAGTCGCCTGACCGGCTTGCAGAACTACGATTCACAATTTCTGAATCAGACGTTTGACCGGGGCAATCGCTACTCGTTGCCGTATTTCTGGGGAACGTTAGGCATCATCTACAACGATAAATTTATCAAACCCGGTAGCATCCGTCACTGGAACGACCTGTGGTCCACCAAGTATCGCGATCGTATCATGTTGATTGACTCGGCTCGTGACATCATGGGGATGGCCCTCGCCTCACAGGGAAAGTCCATGAATACCACCGATCCGACAACACTGCGAGCGGCGGAACAGAAGCTCAATCGCTTGGCACCGAACGTCAAGGCGACGGTTGCCGATGAGATCAAGATGTACATGACCCAAAACGAAGCGCCACTCGCCGTGGATTGGTCGGGGGAAGCCGCAGAAATGTTGGCAAACAACGACCATCTCCACTACGTCGTGCCCAGCGAAGGCAGTAACTTGTGGATCGACAACCTCGTCATTCCTAAGACGGCACAGCACACCAATGCCATCTATGCCTTTCTGAACTTCATGTCGCGACCGGATAACGCTGCACAGAACGCGGAATACGTCGGCTACGCTACGCCCAACCGGACAGCTAAGACGCTACTGCCCAAAGCCACTCGCGATGATCAACAATTCTATCCCGATGCTACGACCTTGCGTCACTTAGAGGTCTACCGCGACCTTTCACCAACGAAGGTCCAGCTCTACAACGACCTCTACCTTGAATTCAAGATGCACCACTAGTTAATGACTCACAACAAATTAGTTAGCAAAGCCCCGCAACGTTTCTCCGTTGCGGGGCTTTGTCGTGTCGGTATCTAGCCAAAACTACCGGCAATATAATCTTGCGTGACAGGGATTTGGGGATTGCTAAACATCGTTCCAGTTGGCGCATATTCCATGATATGGCCCAAGTGGAAGAAGGCACACTGACTACTGATTCGCGACGCCTGTTGCATGTTATGCGTCACGATGATAATCGAATACTTCTTTTGTAATTCCAACAAGGTTTCTTCAACCTTAACCGTTGAAATGGGGTCCAAGGCGCTACAAGGTTCATCCAATAGGAGAACGTCTGGCGCCATGGCAATTGATCGGGCAATGCACAACCGTTGTTGCTGACCACCGGATAGAGACAAGGCACTCTTATCGAGGCTATCCTTGACTTCATCCCACAGGGCGGCCCCTTTCAGGCTCTGTTCGATGCGTTCCTCGAGCTCGGCTTTTTTCTTGATGCCGTTGGCCCGCAACGCGTAGACGATATTCTCCCGAATCGACTTGGCAAAGGGATTCGGCCGTTGAAAGACCATCCCAATGTGCCGGCGAATTTCATAGATGTTCACGCCCGGCTCATTAATGTTCACGCCGTGGTACCAGATTTTACCGGTCACCGTGGCGATGCCATCGTTCATCCGGTTCAGTGAACGCAGATACGTTGACTTTCCAGAACCAGAGGCACCGATTAGCGCCGTAATCTGATTCTTGGGAAAAGCCAAGTTCGCGTCAAACATGGCATGGTTACTGCCATAGAAGACTTGCATATCTTCGGTCCGCATCGCTAACGATGTCTTATCGTCAAACGTTTGTACCGCTGTTTCTTCAAATGAATATTGTTTTAACATGACTGCACCCCCTACTTGCTAGCCGTGACGCGCCGATACAGGTAATTTCCTAATAACCGTGCGCCTAGGTTGAAGAGGAGAACCGCAATGATCAGGACGGCCGAAGCCGCTGCGGATAAGGCTGCCGCGTTGCTGGCCAGTCCTTCAGTGTTCACTTTCCAGATGTGTACCGCCAACGTTTCGGCTGGTCGGAATGGGTTCAGCGGACTCGCTGGATCCATTGGATTCCAATCCGCGAAGTTGGTCACGGGAGCACTCTGGCCGGCCGTGTAAATCAAGGCAGCGGCTTCACCGAAGACCCGTCCGGCACTGAGGACGATCCCGGTCACAATCCCCGGTAAGGCTACCGGTAAGATAATTCCCAGTTCAGTCTTCCATTTGGACAAGCCCAGTGACAAGCCGGCCTCACGTTGGCTCCGCGAAACGGCACTGAGTGATTCTTCAATGTTCCGGGTCAACAACGGCAAGTTGAAGAAGGTCAGGGCAATCGACCCTGAAATAACGGAGAATCCAATCTTGAACTTCACCACGAAGAGTAAGAAACCAAACAGCCCCACCACTACGGATGGCAAGGAGCTCAGCACCTCAATCGCGGAACGGATCAGACTAGTCCGCCAGTTGTCTTTAGCATATTCGGCCAGGTAGATCCCGGCACCCAACGAAATGGGCACGGAAATCAACATCGTCAAAAGCAACAGATAGAATGAATTGAACAGTTGCACCCCGATACCACCGGCACCGCTAAAGGCATCGGTCGCACCCGTCAGGAATGACCAGCTCACGTGGGGCAAGCCAGCAGTTAAAATATAAGCGAGTAGGAAGAAGAGAATTCCCACAACGGAGGCAACGATCAAGTCAATCACGACCGTTGCAATGAAATCAGTCCGTTTAGCGTTCATGTTTGAGTTGCCCCCTCTTAGCAATGAAACGTACCAGTGCGTTGAAAAATAGTGACATTAATAACAGAATTAGAGCTAATGACCACAAGGCGTTGTTCGGTAACGTCCCATCAATGGTGTCCCCGATCCCCGTCGTTAATTGACTGGTCAACGTTGAAGCTGGTGAGATTAAGTTTTTCGGCATGATTGCGGCGTTCCCAATCACCATTTGAACGGCTAAGGCTTCTCCAAAGGCCCGGGCCATCCCAAAGATGATTGCAGTTAAGATTCCGGAAGTTGCCGAGCGCAGAATGACCCGCGACACCGTCTGCCAACGCGTTGCGCCTAATGCTAGTGACGCTTCCTTGTAGAACCGTGGAACGGCCCGTAAGCTGTCAACGGTCATCGACGTAATCGTTGGCAGGACCATGACGAACAGGACGAAGGTTGCTGAAATGATTCCGAAACCAGAACCACCGACTAAGTGCCGCATAAATGGTACGACGACGGCCAGACCAATGAACCCGTAAACAACGGATGGAATCCCAACCAGCAACTCAATGACTGGTTGTAGGAATTTCCGCCCGCGGTTCGGCGAGATTTCAGTCATGAAGATGGCTGTACCCAACGCAAACGGGGTTGCAACGATTGCGGCGGCGAAGGTCACGGCAAACGACCCTAAGATCATGGGCAATGCCCCGATTTTGCCTTGGTCGGGTGCCCAGTTAGTCCCCGATAAGAATTTCCAGAGGCTCACGTGATTTTGCGTAAACGTGGCAATCCCTTTCGAGGTGATGAACCACAGCATCGACGCGACCACGAGAATGATAATACCAATACAGAAATAACTGATCCCGCGACCGATCCAATCTTCATGCGTAGCTTTGGTTGCGTGATGCAACCGTGTATCCCACTCATGTGATTGGGTGTCTTGGTTTTTGAGCTGTGAATTAGTTTGTTCCATTGAATGACTCCCCCTTAAAAAAAGTGAAGGTGCTACGACCGCACCTCCACCCTGTGACGACTACTGACAAAGATTTTCGGTGCTAGTTCTGGGTAACGACACCCTTAGCATCCTTGGTAACCTTCATGTCATGAATACTGATGTAACCCATGTCCTTAACCAAGCTGTTTTGAACGGCCTTTGAGTCCATGTACTTCAAGAAAGCAGCGGTTGCCTTGTCAGGCGTACCCTTGGTGTACATGTGTTCGTAGGACCAGATCTTCCACTTGTTCGTTTGTACGTTGTTATCAGTTGGTGTTACATTATCGATAGAAACGGCTTGTAACTTGTTCGTGAAGTAAGAGAAGGCCAAGTAACTGATGGCCCCTGGCGTCGTGGAAACGATCTTTTGAACGGCACCGTTGGAGTCTTGTTCTTGTGACTTAACGGCAGTTGCACCCTTCAATACGGCGTTTTCAAACGTTGCTCGCGTCCCACTACCTTGGGCCCGGTTGATGATGACGATCTTTTGATCCTTACCACCGACTTCTTTCCAGTTGGTAATCTTACCCGTGAAGATCTTCTTCACTTGGGCCATCTTCAAGTTCTTGATGCCGGCGTCCTTGTTGACGACTGGTGCCATCCCCACGACGGCTACTTTATGGTCAGTCAACTTGTCAGCCTTGATACCATCCTTCTCTTCGGCAAAAATATCGGAGTCACCAATTGAAACTGCTCCGGCTTGAACTTGACTTAACCCAGTCCCAGAACCCCCACCTTGGACGGTCAAATTAACCTTGCTGTTCTTAGCGGTAAAGTTGGCACCCGCCTTAGCTGCCAGTGGTTGTAATGCGGTTGACCCCACGGCAGTTACCTTACCAGAAAGTGCTTCGCTACTTCCCTTACTACTAGTTGAGCTAGTGGCTTTCCCACAACCGACTAATAATATGCTAAGTGCTGCAATCCCCATTGCTAACTTTGATCCCTTATTCATCTCTGTCACTCCATGTCATTAAAAGTAGTAGAACCATTTTAAGAATCGCGATAGCTTTTCTCAAAATGCCTCCCCATAACTTACAACCCTGATTCTAAGCGATGAATATATATTATTCGTAGCAATCGTGTAAATTTTCGGTAAATGTTGCCAAATTCTCCATAAATTCCTTTATATTTCGATAGTTAACCCCCAAACACGATTAATTGCATAAATGTGGGTCGTTAATTGCGTCTTGCCGCCAAAATGGCTAGAATTAGAGTAAGAGGTGACCAGAAGTGGCAAATAAAAGTGAACGTAAAGCACGACACGCCATGATCGTTGATATGAACGACTTCTTAATGGATTATGCCGCATCAAAATTGGGTGAAAAGGCAGATTTAGCGCAGCAAGTCGCTGCCGCCGGCAAGAGTGATCTGACCGGTCTGGACGACCTATTCAAGGATAATGGTGTCGGTCGGCGAACCAAGTATTTGGACCTCGCCTCCGGTTTCCTTCGGGACGAAGCTGACGCCGATAAAGCTGACGCACCAAGTGACTTCGATGCCGCAACCAAGGCGTTGGGACAAGAAGCCATCGATTACCTGAGTAGCCATCCCCAAGAATTTAATCGCTGGGAAGAAGCTTAAACGCAAATACCGTTAGTCCGATTGACTTTTAAAGTCACCGGGCTAACGGTATTTTTTCATTGCTTTTGTCTGTTTGAATCTTATTACAAGGAAATTTTTTCGATCAATTGTTGGGGACTGCTTAATTTGAAACTGAAGATACTATTTGTGGTTACTTTCTAATCTCATATAGCCGAAACGTGAGACAGCAGGCAGCTAGCTGCGCTTAACCCCATAAGAAGAACAATCCAAACCCGGGATTCTTCTCCTTATGACGTTAATGCTCGGGATTGCTTTCCTAACTCTACACAGCCGAAACGTGCGCCAAGGAGCAGACAGTTGCGCTTAACCCCATAAGAAGAACAATCCAAACCCGGGATTTTTCTCCTTATGACGTTAATGCTCGCTGTCTAATCGCTCCTTGGCGCACTCTTTTCCTTATTTCCAATCCCACAAATCGGCCTTCATATTAGTTCCAATAATCTGCGTCAACAAATCAATGAACTGATCCGGCATGTACTTGGTCGTATCCAGTTCCGTGGGTTGGTCGTTTACCTTGGTGATGACCAATCCCCGATGTTCCAGATGTAAACCATACTTGGGGGCAATTTCACATAGTCGTGCTATCTGTTCTTCACTCACCGCTAAGTCTCCTTGAATTCTTGTTTAACCTGAGCTTAGCGAATCTGTTGGTCGCCGTCAAGCGGCTAGTAACAATACTTATCTGCTGCCAATTGTTGGTGGATTGCGCCGGCCAGTTGCGCTTCGTCTGGCCCCTCCGCAACGATTCGAACGTAATGGCCTGCGTAGCCCACTAGTTCGGCAACCTCTTCGTGCTGACTGGGGTCAATTTCAAGGTCACGAACCTTAATCCTAGCCTTGCTATCATGCTTCTGGCAGATCTTCTGTAATGCGGGGGCTTCATCAACGGTTGGCATCTCTTCAAACAATGGAAATCCAATGGTCTTCATCATGATCACCTCTTACTTCTATTGTAAGCGATTACATATTGAAAGCCAAGACTTTTCACTTTATTTCACAAGGTCAAACTATCCCGCGAACACGCGTTCAAAGTCAGTCCAAAGTATGGTATGATTATTGCCAGAAATGGAGGCGATGAGCGCATGCCAATTAAACTAGGGGTTCGTGAATTAGTTGAATTTACCTTGCGAACCGGGGACTTGGGTAGCACCAGTAATAGCCAAAATACGGCGCTCCTGGGTGCGCGCATCCACCGTCGCCTGCAAAAACAGCGCGGAGAAAATTATCAGAAAGAATACTATCTCGACCTAAACCTTACCCTAAATGGGGCCGACTACTTGCTTCACGGCCGAGCGGACGGCGTGACATTGACCGACGACGGCGCCAGCATTGAAGAGATCAAGACGTCCGAGACCGTTTTTGACCAGCTCAGCGAGAACACACTGACCCTCTACTGGGGCCAGGTCAAGCTCTACGCCTACTTACTGATGCAAAAAGAGACCGATCTCGATGAAGTCACGTTGACTTTAACTTACTTTCAGACCAATACGGAGACGACGACCCAGACGGACCAAGTCATCAGCCGTCAAGCCGCCAAGGCGTTCTTCGACAAGGTCATTGCCGAATACGTCACTTGGCTAAAATTCCGGTCCGACCTGCGAGAGCGCCGCGACCCAACCATTCAACAGCTCACTTTTCCCTTCGGCCACTACCGCCCGGGTCAACACGAGCTTGCCGTTGCCGTCTACAAGACGATTCTCACCAGCAAACGACTCTTTGCCGAGGCACCGACTGGTACGGGGAAAACGATTTCCACCCTCTTTCCAACCATCAAGGCCATCGGCGAAGGTGTCATCCAACGGATCTTTTACCTAACAGCCAAGCAGAGTACGCGAACCGTGGCCGAAGAAGCCGTCAGCCTCATGGCGAGTCAGGGACTCAAGCTCAAGAGTATCACGCTCACAGCCAAAGAAAAGATTCAGTTTCCAGAAGAAGCTGACCTGCAGCCGGATGAGAACCCCTACATGTTAGGCTACTATGATCGGCTCAAACCCGCTCTGCTCGATCTCATCAATCACAACGACCAGCTCACGCGACCCGTGATCGAGGAATACGCCCGCAAACATACGCTCGACCCGTTTGAATTTCAACTGGACGCGAGCCTCTTTTGTGATGTCATTATTGGCGACTACAACTACCTCTTCGATCCCCAAGTCCACCTCCAACGGTTCTTTACCGCCGAGGATCCGGACAACTTCTTCTTGATCGACGAAGCCCACAACCTGGTCAGCCGTTCACGAGAAATGTATTCCGCCGAACTCACCAGTCGGCCGTTAGACCGCCTGGTTGAACAGAGTCGCGACCTCAAACAGGCCACACCGAAGCTACGACGGCGCTTGCAGGATCTGCGCGCCACTTTCGATGACATCGTGGCCCCACTCCTTCAGGACGGCAAGACCGATACTACCTTTCTCACACCACCGGAGGACTTCAACCACGACCTGTCACGGCTGGTTGAAGCCATCCACGATTGGCTGGTTGACCAGCCCCAGACGCCCTTCACCCAGAGCATTCTCGACTACTACTTCGCCGCCATCAGCTATCAACGAATCGGCGAGTATTACGACGATACGTATCGCATGCGCTTAGCCGTGGTAGACGGCAATATTACGATCAAGCAGCTTTGCCTGGACCCCAGCGCCTTTCTCGCCGACAGCCTCGCCCTGGGCCACGGTGCCGTCCTCTTCTCAGCGACCCTCTCCCCCATGGACTACTACCAAACAGTCTTGGGGGGCGACACCGACAGCCTGGCTTACCAGCTTAATTCACCGTTTGAACCGCAACATCAAGCTATTCTGGTCACCAATTACATTCAAACGACCTACAAACAACGCAACGCCAATCTCGCGAATATCCTGCTAGCAATCAAGACGCTGGTGGACGGCAAGACCGGTAACTACCTGATTTTTCTGCCATCCTACAGCTACCTGCTCGACGTGACGCAAGCCTTTCAGATGGCTTACCCGCACATTAAAACCGTCGTCCAGCAGTCTAAAATGGCCGAGGCCGACCGCACAGCCTTTCTTGCAAACTTCGTGGCCGATCCCCAGGAAACGCTGGTCGGCTTTGCCCTTCTCGGTGGGATCTTTGCCGAGGGTATCGACCTCAAGGCCGACCGGCTGATTGGCGTGGGGGTCGTCAGCGTTGGTCTCCCCGGCATCAATCCGGAGACCGACCTTATCCGTGACTACTTCGACGAACAGTCCCAGCAGGGCTTCGCATTTGCCTACCAACTTCCCGGTTTAAACAATGTCTTCCAAGCGGCTGGCCGGTTGATCCGCGGCTCCAAGGACGTGGGCATTATCCTGCTGATGGACCAACGTTTCTCTAGTCCACGCTACACCCACTTGTATCCGCAACACTGGCAGCATTTCCGCCGCCTCTACCGTCCTGAACAACTGACGACTGCCGTGCAAAATTTCTGGCACCAGGAGGTCTCCTCATGAAAACGAAGCTTACCCTTGCTTTAGAAAAAACACTCTATTATTACTGTCGTGAGGCCGGTGCCTTCCCCGTTGAGGAGGTCACAATGCCTGATGATGCTGGCATTGTTGACACTCTCAGCTATCAGGAGATGCCGGATCTATCGATTGAATGGCGCTGCTACGAACTGAAGGTCACCAAGTCTGATTTCCACTCCAAGGCCAAGCTGTCCTTCGTCGGTCACTACAACTATTTCGTCCTTCCGTTGAAACTTTATCAGGAAGTTGCCGATGAGATTCCTGCTGGCATTGGCGTTCTGATTTATCGGCCCTTCGATAAAGATATGCTGGCAACGGCCACCGAAGCCCCCGTCACACCGGGTTACTTGACCGTGGCACGGCCACCACGACGGCAGGAACTCCAAGTACCGGCTAGTCAACTGACGACCCGTTTCATTGCGTCGCAGGCCCGCGAAGTCAATAAGGCCAAGCAGATGGAAACCGGCCTGAAGCAGTATGGCACCGATCGTCTCTATCAGGAATTGAAGAAGCGCCACCAACACTACGACGTCTACGATCCCGAAGCCAATTTCTACGACCAATTCATTGAAGACACCCAATCGGCCGCGGTCACCGCACTCCAGACTGAAGTGGACGCTCTGAGCCTAGAACTGCACGACCTCCAACAACGGTTAAGGGAGGACTGACGCATGCTTTATTTCCCTTACTTTCGTGGCCGGCAGTACGACCTGCTTGCACTGAAAAATATTGCTCAGCAGCACGTATTACCCGCCAACATCATCCCCATCATCGAACCGGTCAGGGACATCCGTGCCCTACCCCAAACGGTGGCGGCCTTCGTCGACCATGACCAGCCGGTGGTGGTCATTGCCAATCCAACGGTTAGCGACTATGCGTTGACCCAACAAAAGCTTCACGACTGGCGGCCGTATCAGGATAACCCCAATCTCATCGTTGGCCACGTGCTGACCCCCATGCTCATTCCAGACAGCCTTACAGCACCAGCCGGACACCACACACTGCTGATTGCTCGACAATACGATGAGCTCAAAGCGGCCCACCACGCTGGCTGGTTGACGGCGCCCGATTACCTATTAGTCCCCCCGGAAGCTCGCATTCGCCAGCTGCTGGACCGCCCGACTGTCAGCCTGTTCGATCACGCTTGGTTTCCGGAGCACGACCGAAGCTACGCCGATATTGTGGACGGCTTCTTCAGTGACGATTGGACACTGGCCGACTTCAATAACTACGTCGGCTTTAGTGACTACACGATTGGTGGCAGCCACTACAGCGAACATGGCTATCCCGCCAAAGCGGTCACCCTGCATCTCACGTATTTCCGTGGAAATCAGCTCCGCATCCACCGCTTCGTTTCCACCGACCGCAATGACTTCCGCCACCCCAAGGAGAAGTTTTTCCAGGCCGTGGCTAAACTGGCCGAGTGGTTGCCACAACAACCGGCGGTCACTCAGACCCCCGCGGCACAACAGCTAGCCGCCTACCACGAGCAGCAGCACTTCCCTGGACTGGGCGTGGTAAAACGGCTGAGTCTGGAACACCACTTACAGCTGATGGCGCAGTACTTCAAGGAAAATTTTCCAGTGGATTAAGGCTTTCTGGCTAGTCATTCATGGGATTTTTCACTCGAGATAGCTACTATCCTATAACCATTAAAAAACGAGTAACCAGATTTTTTCATACTGGTTACTCGTTTTAATTTTTATTGGTGTTTCGTAACGGCAACTTTGAGCTGGCGATTACGCACCAAGGCTCTGTTGCCGAAACGTGTGAGCAAGGGCAGCCAGTTCCGCTTAACCCCAATAAGGAAAAATCCAAACCCGGGATTTTCTCCTTATTGACGTTAATGCTCACTGGCTACCGCCCTTGCTCACACTCTTTTTACTTAACTGGCACCACGCAGACGCCTTCTGGTACCATGAAGTCTTTCTGAACCATCGTTAACTTACCACTGTCTGCGTCGCGCTTGTATAACGTAGCGTTGTCGGAGTTTTGGTTGACGACAATCACTAAGCTTTCGTCGGAATTCATGTTGAAGTCGCGAGGGAAGTCACCTTCCGTGGAGATCCGTTGTACCGTGGTCAGCTTGCCTTCGTCATCGGCCGCGAAGACCGTGATGGAGTTGTGACCCCGGTTGGAAACGTACACGAACCGACCATCGCTACTCAAACGAATGGCAGCTGAGCCGTTGTGTTCCGTCCAGTCATCGGGAATCGTGTGGCTAATTTGCTTAACCGTTAATTTACCAGCGGCGGCATCGTAGTCCAAAGTAGCAACGTTGCTACTCAATTCACCGACCAGATAAGCAACGCCCTTCTTGTCATCAAAGATGATGTGACGAGGACCATAACCAGCTGGCAGGTCAACGTGACTAACGGCCGTTAATTTACCGGCGTCTGAAACGTCGTAAATGTAGACCTTGTCCGTCCCCAGGTCACAAACGACCAACCGGTTGTCCGGCGTCAAATTGGTGAAGTGAGGATGCGCGCCATCAGCTTGTTCCGGTGCTGGTCCAACTGGATCATCGTCGTGAACTTCGTCAGTTTCCGTCAACGTTCCGTCGTCAGCGATAGCATAGACGTTGACCAAGCCCTTGTGGTAGTTGGCCGTGTAGACCAATTGCCGTGCTTCATCAACCGCAACATAAGCTGGAGAAGCGCCGTGTTCCAGCACTTGTTGAATGGCCCGTGGCTTTTCTTCGGAAACATCATAGATAATCAAACCACCCTGGGTCTGGCCATCGGTTTCCTTCTTGTTGATGACATACAGGCGCTTCTTAGCGGCCTTCGCGATATAAGTCGGACTCCCAGCAGACGCTAACCATTCGCAATCCATCAGCTTAGGCGTCTTCGTGTCCAGACTCACCCGGTAAATTCCGCGACTAATGCGCTTGGTGTAAGTCCCAATATAAAAATCTTCCGTCATGTGTGCTACCCCTTTCAACTTACCATATCTATTTCAAGTATAGCACAGCTCAGCCAACAACACCTGACGAAGTCACTGGTAACCTAGTCGATTTACCGGTACAATAGGGTAAATTAGCTTTAGGAAAGGAATCACTGTAAATGTCTAGCTTTGAGGGTTACCACCCGCTGTTAACACCTAGTTTTCGGTTCGACTGGCTTACCCGTTTCAAATTAAAAAATGTTGCCACACTCACGAATCGTGATCTCGCCGAAACTGCCGACTGGATCAATAATACTATGCGCTCCACCATGAAGGAATCCACCTTAACCTGGGGGATCGAACGGCGCCGGACCCACAAGTTAGTGGGCTGGGGCGGCTTTTTCACATTGGACCTACCCGCTCACACCGGCCACGCTGGTCTAGAGGGCAAACGGTTGCCGATTAACGAGCAACAGGAAATCGTCGACAGACTGGTTAACTTTGGGCGCGATGAATTACAACTAACTGAAATGACGCTGACGCCATCCGTTAACTTGGATGAAACGGTGCTGGCGGCGGCCGGCTTCACGGCCAACAGCGCCGATGCCGATTGGACCTGGCGCCTCCACCGTTAGACTTTAATGACGTCTACGGCTGCCAGGGGTTCTGCCTGCTGTGGTCAAAATTCAGACGCCTTGCCGGGCGGTGCCAATCAGCCGTGACGCTGTGGGCGGACGCCTGGAGCCACAGAGCGGTCTCCAGGCTTGCTTTGAACCTCTGAGAACCGAGTTTCAAAGTCACCAATTCTCTAAGCGGCACAGACCGCCACTAAGAGAATTCCCACGGCTGAGCTGATTGACACCACCCTCACGGCTAACATGGCTTTAGCCCACGCCAGTTCCATTCGAATTTTATTTCTGATTGACATAACAAAATATTTAACGACAAAAGAAGCTGTTAGACCTCCTATTAGGCCTAACAGCTTCTTTAAATTCTCCCTTAAACCTAATCCTCTTCCGTCACCCGCTGATTTAATTCGCGTGCGATGTCAAAAGAATCACTCCGATAAGCATCATGAACCCCGAGATAATAACATGCCAGGCTACCCAATGCGACGACCAGGAAGTCTAGGGGATAGGCAATCTGCCCGATCCCGCCAAACTCGTGACTGCCGGCATACGACATCAGCGTAAGCCAGACCATTTCTGCCAGTAACCAACGGCTTCCCTTGAGGCTCGCGCGTAACGCGTGCCATCCCGCTGGCTGGCGAATTTCATAATAAATGTAACAGATCAGACCCAAGGCAATCACACCAAAGACCTCAACCGTGGTCGGCCACTTCGCCCAGTAGATGGCCAAACTGGCCAGCACGTAGGCAAGTGGTGCCCACAGGTGAATCCAATGGAGTCGAAATGGCCGAACAAAGTTGCGTCCCTGATGTCGCAGAGCAGTCACCGTGACTGGCCCCGTCAGGTAAGCGATCAGCGTTGACGTGGAAATCACGTTAGACAACGCACTCCAGTTTCGGAAACCGGCAACCAGTAAGACCCCCAACAACATGTCAACCACCATGGCCCGCCGGGGGGTCTGGTATTTCCGGTTGATTTCACCCAACCGGGTCGGCACGTGCTTGGTCCCCGTCATGGCAGCCAGGGCGCGACTCGTCGTGGCCACGAAGGACACGCCAGTCCCGAATGGCGAGACGAACGCATCCAAATACAGTAATGTAGACAACCAACCCAGATTTAACAGGATGGCAATATCCGCGAACGGCGACTGGAAGTTAACCCCCTGCCACCCGTGCGCCAGATTTGCCGCGGGCACGGACCCAATGAAGGCAACCTGCAGCAACGTGTAAATCACGGTACTGATCCCAAAGGCAATCACGATTCCCCAGAGAATGTTACGCTCCGGGTGCGCGATCTCATTTCCCATGTTGATCGTCGTCTGAAAGGCGTTGTACGAGAAGATAATTCCCGCGGCCGTCGTTGCCGAGAAGATGGCCGCACTCCCACCGGGCATGAAGCCCGCGGTATGACCAAAGTTATTCGGCTCAAACCCAGTCGCAATCAACACGATAATGGTCAGCGTGGGAATCGCTAATTTGAAAACAGCGATAAAACTGGTAAATCTAGTCAGTAGCTTCACCGACCAGAAGTTCAATAACGTAAAGGCCAAAATAAACAGGAAGACAATCATTAACCCTTGATTGGTAATGTTCCCATCCTTCAAGAATCCCCTAGTCCAGTTCGCCCAGGCCCAGGGCCAGGAACTCATGTACTGCACGGCGGCAACGGCTTCGATTGGAATAATCGTCAATAACGACAGCCAGTTGGACCAGCCGGCAACGAACCCCAGTAAGGGGCCGTGGGAGAAAGCCGCATACTGGCTCATCCCCCCACTCGTCGGAAACATGGTTCCTAGTTCAATATAATTCAATGCAATCAGGCCGATAACCACGGCCCCCAAAATCCAAGATAGGATAGCGGCCGGGCCGGCGATCTGAGCGGCCATTCCCGCCCCAAACAACCAACCTGAACCGATGATGGCACTCAGCGTTAGCATGACTAATGAAAATAAACTCATCTTGCGCTTCAACCAAATTCCTCACTTTCAAAAAAGATATTGGCCCATTGTACACTAGGAATCTGGCAATGCGCTAAGAAAGCAGCGATATTTCACTTAGAAGAGTTGCCCCACGTAATAGTGAATAAACATGGTAATAATCCCGACAATGACGTTTCTGATGATCGCCGTCCGGACTAATCCGTGTCCTAATTTAGCACTCAGAAACCCGGTCAAAGTCACCGAAAGCAGAACGGCAACGATGGTCGCTGGCCACTGCCAAGCCGTGGAAAAGAGGCTCATGGCGATCAGAGGAAAAGCGCCCCCCAGCGAAGCCGCAATCAGGGATGAAAAGGCAGCGTTCCAGGGATTCATGTAGTGCCCAAGCTGAATGTCTTCCTTCACGTTAACCACTGTGGCCAAGGCATCCTTGTGCATCAGGTCCTGCGCGATGGCCAGGGAGGTCTCGGCGGAGACACCCCGTTCCTCATAGAACTTCTGGACTGCGGCCTCCTGGTCAGCGTAGTTGGACTTCAACAGCGCCGCTTCCTGTGCCACGGCCGATTTTTCCGTATCCTTCTGCGTGCTGACGGAGGCATATTCCCCCGAAGCCATCGAGAAGGCACAGGCCAACAGGTCGGAGAGCCCGGCAATAAAAATCGTAAACTGGTTGTTCGTCGCCGCGGCGACACTGAACAGCACCCCAACAACGGTCAGAATCCCATCATTAGAACCCAGCACCCCAGCTCGCAAGGTATTTAGTTTTTCACTCATCGTTTGCTTTTCTTTTTGCTTTTTGACACGTACTTCTTCATTTGCTGCCATAGAATCGGCCCCCCTCTATGCAAATAAACTGCCGATGCCGTATGTGACCAGCATCGTTAAAATTCCAGCAATGACGTTACGCTTAGTCCCATTCCACCGGTTGGCCTTGCCCAAAATGGCAGCCGTGTAGCCGGTAATTGATAGCGCAATGATCACGGCAATAAACGTCCCGATGATTCGCCACTGCTCAGGCAACAACGTAATTGAGACTAATGGCAGAATCGAACCAGTTGGAAACGAAATCATCGACGCAATCGCTGCTGAATAAGGATTGGTGTACTCCCCTACGTTAAATCCAAACCGTTCCCGCACGGTGGTCTTGAGGGGATCTTCACTCATCATTTCCCGAGCCGCCTGATCGGCCAGCTCCGGACGAATCCCACTCGCTAAGTATTTGTCCCTAACAAAAGCAAACTCACCTTCGTAATCGTTATCCAACGCCACGGTCTGTGTTTCGATCGCCTTACGTTGGGCATCCTTCTCCGCATTGACTGAGACGTATTCCCCCATGGCCATCGACACGGTCCCGGCAATCATGCCGGCAATCCCGGAAATAAAGATGGCAAAGCTACTCGTCGCAGCACCAGCCACCCCGACAACGATCCCGGCTACGGAAAGAATCCCGTCGTTGGCACCCATCACGCTAGCTCGTAGAACGTTGATTCGCTGAGCCAACGTTGCCGTTTTCTTCTCTTTCTTCATAACTATCCGCCCCCAAATAATATCCGTCTATTATTTTAACACTCTTATAAATAAAAGTTAGGTGTCACAAACTAAATTGTGGCTCAACTTTTAGTAAGTAGCCTGTCGCGAGTCCCAAAACTTGTGGTATCATCATAGTTTGTGACCATCTCGTCAATGATTTTAGTTTTAATTTAGAATCATTATCATCTACTAACAAATACATTGTACTCAGGTTACCTCTAAAAGTAAACTCTAAAAATCAAAGTCAGTCAATTCAGCCGTCTAGGATCCTACGGTGAGGCATAAAACTGGAAGTATTGTCAAAGTGTGGTTTAATAGAGGCAAACTAGAGTGATTATAAATAAATGATTCTCAAGACAACTTAAGAATCAACGCGACATTCGAACGCCTGACAACCACAGGTGCTTCACCATGTCATCACTAAAACTAAGGAGGGATAGTATCATGGCAACGCAACAGCAATTGTTGACTCAAGCCTTACAGACCCTGAAGGACCATCACGTCCGGGTCACGCCCCAGCGGCAAATTATTTTGACTTATCTCGTCACGCATCACAATCATCCCTCGGTGGATACGATTTTTAATGCGCTGGCCAACCAGCTCCCCAATCTGAGCATGGCGACAGTCTACAATACCTTGAATCTCCTAGTCGACCTGGGTGTCGTCATCGAATTGCCTAACGATAACGGCGGCCTGCGCTACGACTTCTACGGTCGACCGCACTACCACGTTATCTGCGAAAATTGTGGCAAGATCACGGACGTCTTCGCTCCTGACTTTCCACAGATTGAACAGCAATTGAATAGCGAGGCGGCGGCTCAGACTGGCTACCTGATTACCAGTAACCACGTCGAAGTCTACGGTCTGTGTCCCGAATGCCAGCAGAAGCTCCACATTGATCCCAGCCGGCAAAATTGGGCGGCCAACGGCTCGAAACCGCTGTCATAGCAATGTTACAGCCACATTACAGGTGTCGTAAACATTTAATGTATTTGCAAACACCCTAAACAAATCCCGTCAGTATTGATATTAATCGCGTAATATTACAGTCTTAGCCCAGCCCGGCGGTTGTCGTACCCACTGATATTGTATATAGTTGATAACGAAGAATATCGACTGAGCGGCGTCACAGCCGCAGTATAATATAAAGATTTGAGGGATGATCAGGGTGAAGATGCATAAAGTAGTATTGACCGCACTGGCCGCTTTAGGGGTTGTTGGCGTTCTCGGAATGACCAACACCACGACGGCTAACGCGAGCTCCAAGGTGAACGATTATATCAACAGTAAAAATATTAAGCCTGCTAAGATTACCAAGTCCATTTGGAATGGTTTTCCAAAGAATAAGTATCGTCATGGTAAGGCTAAGCCTGAAGGTGTTGTCGTTCACGAAACGGCCAATCCATCTTCAACCATCTACAACGAAATTGCTTACATGAAGCGTAACTACAATAACGCTTTCGTTCACAGTTTCGTCGATGGTTCTCGGATCATCAACATTGCCAATACCGACTACCTCGCTTGGGGAGTTGGCTTCCCTGGGAACGCCCGCTTCGTTCAATTCGAACAAGTTGAAGTTCACAGCAAGTCTGCCTTTGCTCACGAAGTTTCTAACGCGGCTTGGTACACGGCTTACCTGTTGAATGAATACAACCTGAAACCTAACGATGCCGCTTACGACGGTAAAGGGACAGTTTGGTCTCACGGTGCCGTTGCTAAGAACCTGGGTGGCTCTTCACACACCGACCCAGTTGGCTACTACTCTACCACTGGTAAGCGTTACTTTGGTCAGAAGTACACCATGGCTGCGTTCTACCAGATGGTCAAGAAGTACTACAACGCGATGAACGTTAAGCACACCAAGTTAGTTAATGCTGATTACACATCCGTTAACAAGCAAGCCAAGTTGAGTAGCAAGTACACCAAGTACTACCTGTACAACCACGTTAAGGGTGCCAACAAAAACGCTAAGCGCCAAAGTTGGTCAAAGATCTCCCCTAAGGTTGGCAAGACTTACTACGTCGACATGACGGCCAAGAAGAGCACTGGCTCGACTTGGTACCGAATCAAGCCATCTAAGAACACCACCAGCAAGACGCGTTACTGGGTCTACTCTGGGAATCTGAATGGCGTGAAGGATGTGCCAACGGAAACTACTGCCACGGCCATGAGTGCCAGCGCAAGTTCCGATGACGCTTCATCTGTCAGTAGTTCTAGCGTAAGCTCGAGCTCTAACAGCAACTAAATTTTAACGATTACGAACGCGGTTGGAAATTATTCCAGCCGCGTTTTTCTATTGAACTTATGGGCAAATTATAGCTCCAAATCCCCCTTGCCGATTACACGAAAAAAAGCCAGATAAAGCCTGAGCACTGTACTTACTCAAGCTTTATCTGGCTTTTTTTACAAATAATTCTATTTTCCACTCATCTGTTTCGCCGCACGCTTGCGCTGACCAGCAACCGCTCGGGTCATCACCCAAGTGGTGATTGGTACCGTCAGGATCACGCTGACCATGGCAAAGAGGATCATCAGAATTTCCGACACAAAGATTTTATCGTTGAGAATCTCACCAAACGAGTAGTGAACCCCCGTGAACCAGATGAACAACGCCAAGAAGCCCCCGAAGAAGCCAAAGAACAGCGTGTTGAAGGTGGTCCCGATAATCTGCTTGCCCACGGCGATACCATCCCCTAGGAGCGCCCTGGTAGACACTTTCGGGTGTTGCTCGAGGATTTCACTGAGGCCCGCTGCAATGGCCATAGCGGCCTCCGCAATGGCCCCCAGCGTGCTCAGGATGGCTGTAGCGGTCGTGACTTGCACAAAGTTGATCCCGACCAGCACGGACAACCCCTCCAAGTCCTCACTGTCTTCCGGACCGAATCCCTGGACCAACGCCCAGTGTTCGACCGGTACAATCAGTAAGACGAGAATGACCAGCACTGCCGCCGAGGCTAAAAACGCCACGGTACTCGACATATCATCACCGCTACTCATGAAGATGGTCAGTGCCAGGACCAGCACCCCCACCACTAGTGTGACGGGCAATGGCGGAAAGTGAAAGGCCACCAGCACGATGGCGAGAAAGAGCAGGCCGAAGTTCAAGAGGAGTGCTAGAAACGATTGAAGCCCGGCCTTGCCCCCGACGAGTACCATCAGGATCAACAGAATCAAACCTAAAACGTTAATCGTACTCATGCGCGCACCTTCTTTTCCATGAAGCGACTAGCCAGATAACTCGCTAATGGCACCGCCAGCACAATTCCGATCCCACTGATCAGGCTTTGAACGACTCCCATCGACATGTTCATCGAGAAGGTGTAGCCCCAGCTATTGCCATTCTTCAGATAGAGCATTGCCATTGGGAAGGTATCCGCCACGAAGATGAAGAAGAGCACGTTGATCAGCGGCCCCATGATGGTACTTCCAATCTGTCGGCCGGACTTAAAGACCTGCGTGGCTGACAACTCGGGCCGTTCCCGTTTTAGGGCGAATAACGACGAAATAATATCGGTCGACTCATCCATGACAGCTCCCAACGATCCCAATAACGTTTCGGCCAAGAACAACGGGCGGGGAAGTTGGGTGACGTACTGCATGGATTCGTAGTACATCCCCTTCTCGTGGGTGAAATGAAAGACCAGTAGCGCCACGATAATCGACAGCGCCGTGCCTCCCAACGTGGTCGCCAGCGTAATCAGCATCTGCCGGTTGGCGCCGATAACTAGCCATAGGGTCAGGGCCGCGAAGACCACAGCGAGACTGCCAAAGATCCACAGCACCCGGGCACCCTGCGTCGAGCCATTTAAAATGATGGCCATCAGGAATAGCACCCCGTTGAGCGCCACACTGAGGAACGCCATGAACCCACTGAACTGCATAATCAGCAGTAGTAGGCCCACGACCAGCCACAGCATGAAGACCAGTGCCGTATCCCGCTTGGCGTCCTTAGCCGTGGCCGTCAGCTGACCGTGTTGATGTTGATGAACGACGATGAAGAGCTGACTACCCTTGCGGTAACGCTGATCCATCGCTCCTGAAAGTGAATAAGTATTGGTAACAGTTAGCTTTTGTCCGCGGTACTTACCATTCAGAATATGACCATACAGTTTCTGCTTGGTCTGGTAATCCACGTTGTGAAAATCATCCTCGTCTTTGGTAGCTTGCCCCTTCTGGACACGAGTCACCTGCATGATGGGATCGCTGTAGAGACCCGCGTTGTGATGCGTTGCCCACACGAGCAGACCCCCGATCAGTAACACCAGCACCCACAGGCCAAGGGTGACCTTTCTTCTCTTAAGTAAGCCTTGCATAATCCCTGTCCCTTCCAACCTTTGACGCGTTGCATCCAATATACCACTTTCCGTGGGGTTACTTTTGGCCCAATAAAAATTTTAACCAAATCACATGAATCGCTGCTCTAGCAACCCTACCAGGGGGTGAATTATTGGAGAATCCTAGGCAGCCCTTGCAATTTGTGTGGATTAACGATAGAATGATACCCGATTGTTATTTTAATTAAGCGAGGGTTTTTACAATGAGAAAAGCACATCCAAATGGCGTTCAAGGTCGTCGGAAGGTTAACCGTAAAAAGGACCGGAAGCGACGCGACGAAATTTCAGACTTACAACGTTGGTTAAAGAACAAAAAGTAAATCTGACGCCTTACCGTAAAACGCACTGACATTTATTGTCAGTGCGTTTTATTTTTGTCCAGTCTTTTTTAAGTGCCTCCGGGCTGGTGAAAATGGGCTGTGGCGCTGAGGGCGGACGCCTAAAGCCAAAGAACGGTCTTTAGGCTTGGGAGTAAGCCGCTTAAAACCGCGTCTTCCCCCCACCCAATTATCTAACCGGCATGACCCTCGCCGCTAAGATAATTCCCACAGCTGAGCCCATTTTCACCAGCCCTGCGGCTTTACATAGTGTTAGGGCAAACGCACTTGACAATTATGACACTACCCCTCTGCCCTTTACGAATACACGCCAACCTCCCTTCCCATCTAAAATTCCCACAAAATAAAAAGGACCTGACAGTCGCCAGATCCCTAAAACGTTATTAATTTACGACTAATACACTTGTCTTAGAATTGTGAACCACGTAGCTCGTGGTGGATCCCATGATGGCCCGCCCTAAACCGTGTGAGCCGGAACGGCCAATAACCGTCAAGTTCGTGTTGAGCTCTTCTGGCAAGGTTACGGCAATCGTTGGCTTGGGGAGTCCCGTCTTGAACCGTGTTTCAACGGGCACACCCGCCTGCTTCACTTCTTCAACAGCGGTATCCAAGAACTTGGAAGCTGCTTCCTTGAAGTGGGTCACAATTTCACTGCCGAATTCCGCGCCGTAGTGGGCATAGGTCTGATCACTAGCGACGGAAACGATGAACAACTTCGATCCAAGCTTTTGCGCCAATTTGGTCGCCTCCACCAGTGCTTTGTGGGCATTCTTGCTCCCATCCATTGGTACTAAGATCCGTTCATACATGATATCCCGTCCTTTCCATATTAAACCATCAATGTGGTATCGCTTTCAACACCTTTATCATAGCAATAATTACGCCTCGTGAAAAGGTAAATGCACAAATTTTCACGAGAATTTTAGGGTTCTGGGTAAATGTTTAGCTGATTCTCATTCTGGCATTCCTTACGGTTTGTGGTAAGATTAATCAAACGACTCAATAATAGAAGGATGGTTTCCAAAATAATGAAGAAGTTTTTGTTGGGTGCCCTGGGGTTGCTTGCCTTAACCCTAGCCGGCTGCTCGAATAATAAAGTCACCACGAAGAAGAACACTTACCGCCCAACTGCACTGACTGCCGTTGTTAAGGGGACGGCTGGTGCCAAACAGGTGAGCTATCAAATTGACAATGGCAAGAAACAAACGGTCAAGACCAGCGGTAGCGCTTATTTCTTTCAAGTCCCCGCTGCCACTAAGGATCAAACTGTGAAGATTACCGCCGGCAGCGCCAAGAAGACAATTACCGTCAAAAAGGTTAAGGATTTAGGTAATTACAAGAAGCTTGCCGCCAAGTACAACCAGATGGTTATCGGCACCTACTTACCAACCAAGGTGCAAAAACAACTCCAATCCGCCCAAAAGAATCAGGCCGCAACCAAGAAAAAAATGACAGCCTTAGCTAAGACCGACCCAATGGCCGCCGCGGCTGCCGCTCAAAAGCAACAAGCCGCCGCTAAGCAGTTACAAGCCGAAATGGCCACGGCCAAGAAGAAGGCCAAGGATAGCCTCCTGCCAACGACGACCAAAGACGGCGTGAAGAACCTCGTCAACACCAAGTACACCACGGTGCGGGCCAACGTTCAAGATGGCAAGCTGATGGGCTTAGCCATGATTACGCCAACCAAGCAGATGAAGACCAAGACGGGCCAAAAGAAATTCGGGACCACCTTCGCTCTGCTGGGAAGCACACTGAACGCCAAGCCAAAGTACGTCATCAATAAGTTTGAAAAAGTCTTGAAGGACGCTAAGAAGAACAGCTCTTCCACGACGACCAAGACTATCAAGTCCAATGGTATCCGCTTCAATACCGGCTTTTCAACGGATCACCTCTACATCTACATGACAAAATAACAATCAACGAAGCTCAGTGGATATTACCGCTGAGCTTTTTTTCATACGGTCGGTCGCCTGCAGCTGTCGAGGTTCCGCCTGCCATGGGGACCGCCTACAGCCAAAAAACGGGCTTTCGGCTTGGTTTGAAGCCTTGCAAAAGTCATGCAAGTCTTCAAACACATCCCACGGTGTAAGGCCGGGAAGAACCACCCGGTCTAACACCGCCGTCACGGCTGGCTACACCCCGACATCCTCCGGCGACGCTACCCTCAAATATATCGCAACCTCTACAACGACATCATTAGCTAATCTTCAACGACTAATTCATCGCATAATTGTCAGACAAACGCCAGCCACCTACATTCCAGTGACCGCCCGATGATTCATGTGAACGACGCGTTTAGCCGGAGGTAACTAAGGAGGTAACCAGCCATATCGATGGCGTTAGGACGGGCGCTCGCTTCTTCCCGCTCTTACGCCATGGGACGAGCTTGGAAACTCGTGGTCTTGATGAGGTTTCAAGTCGAGGTTCAAGATCGCCCTTTGGCTTGGACCGGTCCCACATCAGGTGGAATTCTTGGCTACCGCAGGCGACAGTTGCCCACAAGTCTCACGAACAATAGCTACTGGGATAAAGTTAGTTAGCGTATACCCTGAACCAGATAACAAACTGAATTGTCCTAACCCTTCCTCCCTAAGCGCAATCATTTTTATCCCTAGCAATCAGGCGGCATAATAACGGTATGCTGAGGTAGTGAATAGGTGCGGTTATTTTGCGCGTCAAAATTTACTAAACCGGCTAGATTCGTTTTCAAGGGGGAGTTATTATGCAAAACGAAGAAAGAGTATTTGAAAATTTTCTACGGCAGTATCGGGAAATTTTTCGGGTGTTGATCAATGCGGCGGAACAAATTACCGGTCAGTACTCGGTTAGTTTTGAACAGTATCTGTTGCTGAAACAAATTCATGAGCAACGTAATATTACGCTCAGTGAATTGGCAGATTCCACTCGCACCACCCGTTCGGCTGCGGCTCGCAAGTTACGGGCCCTGCTATTGGACGGATTCGTTGAACAGGAAGCCAAGATGGACGATCGCCGCGTGAAGTACCTGCGGTTGACCGACAAGGGGACCACCGTAGAGCATGACATTCGCCAGGCTTTCCTGCAAAGTGCCGAAACTTGGAATCAGATTCCAACCAGTCTGACTTCGGCAGATATCACCGACTTCTTCACCCAGTACCAACAAAACATTGCGGTTTGGGATCGAACTCGACCAAAGTTTCAACGGCCGATCCTGCACGCAAAGCGGAAGGCCCTCGGTGGTGAATAGATTCATCACCACCATCGTCTGCCAGTTAACGTGACAACCACCAACGCCCGATGGGGAAAGCGGCCCGTCACGTTAAGATCCACACAGTCTTTGAGCTACCACAAGCATACAGTTTCCGTCATCGGAATAGGGGATAACGGGGTCAGAACTATGCGTTCCGGCCCCGTTATTATTGTCTTTGTTGGGTTTATGAGAGATTCATGATAAAATCAATTCCCTTTTATCTGCAAATGGGTTAACCTGTCACTAATGACTATTTTTAAGGAGGATTTCCTATGCGTATTAATCGTTTTGCTTCTGATGCACCTTCCGCTGATGACTTTCCAGTGGACGAATCCTTATTGACCAAGGACTTCTACGACGCCGTTAACGGCAAGTGGGCCGCTCAGGCTACCATCCCCGGCGACCATGCGTTGACTGGGGGCTTCATGGACCTGGCTGACAACATCGAACACACTCTGATGCACGACTTCAGTGACCTCTTAGCGGGCAAATTAACGCCGGCAAATCCCGAAATGGCGGAGTTCAAGAAACTCTACGGCATGACCAGCGACTTTGCCCAACGTGAAGCCACCGGCACTGCCCCACTCAAGCCCTGGTTGGCTAAAATTGAAGCGCTCAAGGACTTCGATGACCTCAGCGCTCATTTAGCTGAATGGCATCGTTTGGGCTTACCCGTGCCAATTGGCGTGGGTGTGGAACCCGACATGAAGGACACCAGCCAGTACGCCCTGTACGTGGACGCACCGGACCTCTTCTTGCCCGACAAAACCTACTATAGTAAGGACAATCCAGCTGCTAAGCAGTTGATGCCAATCTTCACGCAAACGGCGACGAAGTTACTGGAAATGCTCGGCTATGACAGCGCTAAAGCTGCCGAAATTGTCGAACAAGCCAAGGCCTTCGATGCCCAAATCGCGCCACACGTGAAGTCCTCTGAAGAAGCTGCCGACTACGTGAAGATCTACAATCCACGTAAGTTAGCCGATGTTGATGCCAAGGTCAACGCGCTTGACCTGACTGCGGCCATTACTGACCTGCTGCACGACACCCCAGAAACGGTTATCTTGCCACAACCAAAGTTCTTCGATGCCGTTAACGATATCTTGACACCAGCGAACTTCGACGCCGTTAAGAGTTGGATGTTGGTCAACACCGCCTTTGACGCAACTGGTCTTCTGACCGAAGAGTATCGTCAAGTCGGTGGCACATACAGCCGCGCTCTTTCCGGGAAGAAGGAAGCCCGTTCTCAAGAAAAGGCTGCCTATTACCTGGCCATGGGAAGCTTCTCCCAAGTTGTTGGGGACTACTATGGTCGTAAATACTTTGGTGAAGCGGCGAAGCAAGACGTCCACGATATGGTCGTTAAGATGGCTGGCGTTTACCAGAACCGTCTGAAGACCAACGACTGGCTCAGCCAATCAACGCGTGAAAAAGCCGTGGTTAAGCTACAAAAGTTAACGATTAAGGTCGGCTATCCCGATAAGGTTGACCCACTCTACGCCAAATTCAAGGTCGACACCAGCAAGTCCCTCTTCGATAATTTACAAGGATTCAGCGAAATTGTCCTCGCCGACCACTTTGCTCACTGGGGCAAGCCTGTCGACCGTGACAAGTGGGAAATGAGTGCCAACACGGTCAACGCTTACTACTCCCCTACCAATAACGAAATCGTCTTCCCCGCTGCCATCCTGCAGAAACCATTCTACAGTCTGGAACAATCCAGCAGCGCTAATTATGGGGGAATCGGCGCCGTAATCGCTCACGAAATCTCCCACGCCTTTGATAACAACGGTGCCCAATTCGATGAATTCGGGAACCTGAACAACTGGTGGACGGATGCCGACCTCAGTCACTTCCAAGACTTGGCTAAATCTATGATCAACGAATTTGACGGGATCGACTTCGCTGGCCAGAAGGTCAACGGGAAGCTAACTGTTTCCGAAAACATTGCCGATGCTGGCGGCCTGAGTTGTGCGCTTGAAGCCGCTAAGTCCGAAGATGACGTTGACCTGCGGGCCTTCTTCATCAACTGGGGTAACGTTTGGCGGATGAAAGCCACGACCGAATACATGCAATTACTGTTATCGATTGACGTGCATGCGCCAGCCAAGTTGCGAGCCAACGTGCAACTCAAGAACCTCGCTGATTTCTACAGCACCTTCAACGTTCAACCAGGTGACGACATGTACTTGGCACCAGCCGACCGGGTAAAGATCTGGTAAGCTTTGAAATTAAATCAATTATTTGGTCTGTACCAATCACTATAGCATAGCTAGCGATAGCCGTGTGTAAAGTCTCTGTAAAGGTGACAGATACGCCAGCAAAATAGGGCTACGACAACCGTCGTGGCCCTATTTTGTTGCTCTGAAATTGTTTGACAGCTGAAGCTCCGCAACGACTCCCCTAAACCAGGGTTCAACTACCGCCCCACAATTTGCATTCGCTAGCATCATGCTTCTAGCCATCTAAGCCGGTCAAACACTGTCATATCAAGGATGCTTAGAATCTTTGCTAGGCAATTCCACCAAATTTTGCTATGCTAAAGTCACTTATCGGAGGGGGCACCACCATGAAATTCGGGGAACGTTTGAAACAAACACGGCAACAAGAACAACTGACTCAGGCAACAGTCGCAGACACACTCCACGTCTCGCGCCAGACGATTTCCAGCTGGGAGACCGGCCACAGCTATCCAGACATCGATAGCCTAATTGCACTCAGCGACCTGTACCAATTATCACTGGATACGCTACTCAAAGAGGATCACGGGATGGCGGACACCCTGCGCAAACCAGAGGTCTTTGAAGCCATTCGACAACCTCTGCGCAACTTAACCATCGTCAACGTTATTTCCATGACCGCTTTACTCTTTGCGGATCAACTTGCTTCCACTAATTTTCTATTTTTTATCGTCGCCATGTTCAACCTATTCGCCTTGAGACAATTGCGCGAGTTTTCCGACACCTTGAACCAGGAGAACGACAACTCTCGTCGGCTACGACGCCGCCCCTGGATTATCGTATTCGCCATTGTTGGAACGATTGGTGCGATTTGGGCCTGGTTGACCAACAATTCCAATCTCACTACCGACTTCATCGCCTTTGCAGTCACGTGTTGGTTTGCCCTTTTCTTTACGGTAGTTGACCATCATCAGGCCTCGGGATCAGCACAGCTCCACTAAGTTTCAGCTCACACCTAACCTATAAACGACTAAAATCCGCAAGAATGGCTAACTAGTCAATCTTACGGATTCTTTTAGTATTACACGATATCTTTTGACAATTTGATTGTTTTCGAAACACTCTACTACGAAGCGTTGCCAACTATCCCTGCTTAGGCGTGCCGTGGGTGCGCGCCATAATCCGTCGAACTGCCGGCATGATGAAGAGTTCCCGGATAAAGTAAGCTGAGGTCAGCGTCTCAAAGAAGCTGAGAATGAACTGCACCGCCGTCATGTGACCCAGCGTGCCATTCATGATCAAGGCGCGCGTGCTCATGGTAAAACACATTACCAATAGCATCGTCCAACTACGAATCGTCCCGGCTTTAAGGTGAATCGCGTCTGCGTTAGCCATCCCCCGTGTCCACCATTTAATCAGCAACGTACTCAGGGTACTGGCAATCAAGAGATTGAAGACAAAGGCAAAGATAATTGTAGGAACGATCGACAGCAAGTACACCCGCCACATCGTGAGATTAATGCCCGCGTTAGCTGCCATTCCTAACCAGCTCATACTGCCCGCCATACCGGTACATAATAATAAAGTAAAAAGCAATCGCTGTTTAAAAGTCATGTTAGATCCTCCATATAGTTGATAAAGCAACTATTACAGAATAGTCGCATTTAGTTTATTTGTCAACCATATTCTATGCTATACTGAATAAAAAAGGAGGCCGTTGTCTTGGACATCGTTAGAATTGGGAAATTTATTGGAGCACTCCACCGTCGCTTTCAGACAGCCATGAACCGCGAGATTACGCTGCCCGACATCAACGGTACTAATGCGAACTTTCTACTCTTCATCAGCGAACACGACCGGGTTACGGCCAAGCAGATTACGACCGAACTCGCCATCAATAAGGGACTGGTCAGTCGTGAAATGACCCGACTCGAAAAGGCCGGCTACACCACTAGAACCCCTGACGACACCGACCACCGCACGACTTGGGTCAGTATCACTCCCCAAGGCTTAGCTGCCTGCAAGACGATTCGTCAGGTCAAACAGTCTCTCTGGGATCAAGTCCTCGAGGACACTCCAGACGCTGACATTGAAACGGTCTTCACCGAACTGGAAGCCTGGAGCAACCGGGCCAAGAAATTCGATCAGTCGAAATAGAAGAACACCAACCTAAAACGCCTCGAATCTTAACGGATTCGGGGCGTCACTTATTTCATAATCAATTCAGTTTGAGAACAAGAGCTGACAGCAAAGTTTCCCTCGCAGGTATCTATGGGGTCAACTGCTAAGTAGCTAACTTGATTATAGAATTCGCAAAAAATAAATTTCAAAAAAAGATATAAAGATAATTGTAACCAAGCTTATGAATATCGTTTGACTTTTAGTCATAGTCAAATTCACTAAGATTATCAAGCCGGCATATACCATTAATCAGAAAGTCTGGTTTTAACTTTTTAAAGCAAACCCAAAATACACATATACCAGGGAGATTGTAAAATATAACCGAACACTTGTAGACAAAAAAGCCCATAGAGGCCTTTAATAGAATTACCACAACACTATCAAAGGAGAACCTCTATGAGTAAGTCTACTTTATCATTTCAAGAACGAGCTGTCATCCAAGATTGGCATGATTCCGCAAAATCACTGCGATCAATTGCGCGACACCTTAATCGGAGCGTCTCGACCATCTCTTATGAACTACATCGTTTACGGGACCAGCCATACTCTGCTACGGCGGCTCAGAATCAAACAACTTCGCGTCGCACTCAGCGGGGAAGAAAAACCAACTTGACCGCAAATCTCAATGATTTTATTACTGAGGGGATTCGTGTACGGCATCTCTCTTTTGCACAAATTGCACAATTAACCGGTGAGGCTAAGCGAAACTTCTATAATTGGTTAGCTCAGGGCCGCTTAGAAATCACCTCTGAGGAGTTGCCTGATAGAGCTATTCGTTACCAGCGTAGCCATGAAACTCGCGGTAAGGCTGCTTGTGGTCGATCAATTGAAGAGCGAACTAACAACGGTCGCAAGACGATTGGTCAGTTCGAGGCGGACACTGTTCTATCCGGGAAAAAGAAAGGTCAAGCTTTGGCCACAGTGGTTGACCGCGCCTCACGTTTAACCATCACTCGCCGTTTATCTGGACGCGATAGTGGTGCGATGAAAGCTGTATTAGTGGATATTGCTAGCTTGTTGGGAGATAACTTTAAAACCGTTACGGTCGATCATGGTAAGGAATTCGCCAAATATCAAGAATTCGAAGACGAAACGGGCAAGCTTATGTACTTTGCGCATGCCTATTCTCCTCATGAACGTGGAACTAATGAGCAACGAAACAAAATATTACGGCGTTTTGTTCCTAAAGGGCGGCCCATCGAAGATATTACTGATGAAGAACTGGTCGATATCAATTGGAAAATGAACACCATGCCATTAGAATGCTTGAATTGGCGTACACCATTAGAGGTCTTCTGGGAACAGATGAGGTTCTAATAAGTGTTCGGATAATTCTTGCAATCTCCCACCAATAAAAAAGTGTAAAAATAGATCAATGTTGCAGCATCCTATAAGTATACACTTTCTATATAAGTATACTTATAGGGCCCTCGGATTCAGTCGTTATGCCCTTTGCATGTCTAAATAACTTCTGTATAGTACGAGGTGCAGATGGTGTCCGGAATTCAGACAATGCTCACCAGATATAAATAATAGTCCTTGTCCCCGCACTATACATATAAACGCAAATCAATAATTAGATTGGAGGACGTCAGTTGTTAACCTTATGGCATCGGCTAAATAAGCGAACATTATCTTCTATATTTATTATCGCGCTACTTCTTCCAAGTATTCAAGCTTATCAAATACTGCAGCAATTTACCCAACAATCTAACCCGTTTCACTCTTCCCCATACACCTTATGGATGGGGATCGATAACTTTAACTTTTCCCCAATTGCTTATTACCTGCTCTTACCACTAATTGCTGCAATGCCGGCAGCCACTTTGCTAAAAAAAGACCTAACTAGTGGCTTTTTCATGCAGGTAAAGTTGAAAAACACGTTGAAGCAAGTGCTTCGAAATTACTACGTTTTATCTTTTCTACTAGGTGGATTAATCGTCACATTACCCCTACTATTCAACTTTACAGCAATTGCATTAAAGGTACCTAGCACTTTCCCAGATAATCTATTAAACCAAAAGAGTGTTTAAATAATTATGTGTAAATAGAAAAATAAGCAATTGAAAAGGGAAAGCCTCTCCCTTATGATAGTTAGCAACCACACTCACTTCATAGGACATAGGAGGCTTTCCCCATGACTCAGTTTAACAAAGAAATTATGGCAGCACTAGCACAAAAGCAAGATTTGGACGAAGTTTTTCGGCAACATTTGGAAACGGCCATCAATGATTTAATGCACGAGGAACTTTCATCGTTCCTCGGTTATGAACCCTACGACCGCCAAGGCTTTAACAGCGGCAATTCACGCAATGGGCATTATCTGCGAACCTTTAAAACTAAGTATGGGGAACTAAACTTGGAGGTTCCACGCGACCGAAATGGCGCCTTTAATACGCAAACTATTCCAAGCTATCAACGCCAAACGGATGGTTTAGAAGCGACGGTTGTCCAGCTCTACGAAAAAGGGATTACCACTAGTGAGATCGCGGATTTGATTGAGAAAATGTATGGTGCTCATTACACACCACAAACGGTTTCAAACCTCACGAAGGTCGTTGACCAACAGGTCAACGCCTTCAAGACGCGCCCTCTAGCGAGTCGTTACGCAGTCATTTATGTGGACGCAACATACTTACCTCTGCGCCGGGACTCAGTGGCTAAAGAAGCCGTGCATATCGCCATTGGCATTCGACCAAATGGTATGAAAGAGGTCCTAGCATACCAAGTCGCTCCAACTGAATCCAGTACCGTTTGGGAAGAGCTTCTCGTGGACATTCAGCAGCGTGGTGTAAAAGAAGTCCTCTTATTCGTGGCCGATGGCTTAGTCGGCCTTACCAACACAATTGGTGACCACTTCCCTAAGGCTAAGCTCCAGCAGTGCCTGATCCACGTCAGTCGGAACATTGAAGCTCACGTTCGAACTAAGGACCGACAAGAGGTCCTTAACGACTTCAAACTGATCCATCAAGCAGCTACCATGGACGACGCAAAACAGGCCTTAGCTGACTTCATAGACAAGTGGCAAAAGGCGTATCCAAAAGTAACGGGCAAGCTAGAAAATAATCCTCATCTCTTGACCTGTTTCACTTTTCCAGCTGCGATACGCAGTAGCATCTACAGCACAAATCTCATTGAATCATTCAACAAGAAGCTAAAACGGCAGACAAAGAAGAAAGAACAATTTCCAAATGAACCAGCACTAGAACGCGTTCTGGTCACAGTTATTCGTGACTACAACGGCCAAAATTTTGAGCGAACGCATCGAGGTTTCAAGCAAATTCAAGATACGTTAGAATCCATGTATTAGAAGCTAGCTAATGGGAGAGGACTTCCATTTACACAAAAAATTTGACACTCCCAACCAAAATATTTTAGTCATTAATCGAAATACCTTACTAGTATCACTGTATTACAACCATCCCTTTATTCACTACTTGCTGAACGTAACAATGGTCTTCCTTTGGGGAGGACTATACGCTCTGTTTACGACCGCTATATCATTAATACTGCGTAATCGTTTTTTCTCCCTCAGCATTGGACTGTTGCTACAAATGGCCTTACTGCTATTCCAAGGCTTGCAAGTTACAGCGTATAGCCTATCTCCTGCGGATTTTCTTAAACAAACCGCGATGTCAGACGTCAGTCTTGGTACAACCTTAGCCACAACAACTGTAACCATTGGGATCACAGCAGTGCTTCTGAAGTTAGGAAGGAAAAAACTCAGTGATTTATAACGTCTTTAAACAACAAGTACAATATATGCCCCTCTACTTCAAGGCATTTGGAATCGCCAATATCATAGTTCTCTTGATCGTAACGTCTAAATTTATAACCATTATTAGCGAGCCAACTGTATTCACCAGCGGTTCAATGATGTTTGCCACTGTATATACACAAATGTTTGGTAAGTTTGCAATCGGTCTTATCTATTTACTGGTTACCTCTTTGATTGCTGTATCACACATTAGCTATCGGTTCACTGACTATTTAACCATTGGAACACGACAAATATTATTTTATCAGATACTAGTTCAATCTCTTCTAGCACAGTTCCTCTTATGGGCGCCGTGGGCGATGTTAACAGCCACAAGCTTCGTAGGTCTAGGAACGATTACAAATCCTCAAACTTTAGCTATTCTCCTACTAGGCCTGGTCCAAGTCTACTTTACCCAACTTTTTCTGGTACTTATCGCCCTAATTGGACTCATGTTAACTGAAAAAAAAGCAATTGGCATCTTCGTTGCCATATCGCTCAACCTATTGCTCTTCAGTCTACATCAAATAGGAATTAGTATGCCATTGGGGAGATTCACGGAATTCGAGACACCATTAGCAAAATTGATTAATTGTCTTAGTTTGTTACCAATGCTATACATTATTTCTGCGATTCTAAACGCTATTGTAAAAGGTAGGGATTATTAAAGTGGCCAGATTGATGTACGTGCAATTCGAATACTTAGCGTCACATGTCCTTCAACGTTTTTTATGGCTTATTGGAATTTATGTCGCTACAATTATCATCTTAAAAATACGGTTTCATTCTGATACTTCCATTTTAGAAGCTACTACGAATGGTCCAAGTTTTGAAATGATTAAGGCAGGTCAACTCTACCTACCGATTTTCTGGATACTATTATTAGTGTTGCCCACATTTATTATAGGTGATAGTTTTAATCAGATTCACCAAAGGCTATTTTCACAAATTAAAAGTCAGAGATTCACCAAAAATCAGGTAGGATTAATTAACTTATCATTCTTAGTCTTATTAGTCTTAGGTTATATGGGGGTAGTCCAAATAACCATGATTTTAGTTGATCTCACTTCTCTAGGATTCACTGGCTTTTTAAAACATAATTTGATTGAATACTATTTGACCTTTAATTTTATATTGTTCATGTCACTATTATCTCTTCTCATACTTCAGCAACTGTGCGGCTGGATTGCTAAAATTCTTCTGCTACTTGTGCCAACACTTCTCGTTGTATATACAGTATTTTCAATAAACACACTAAATCCCTTGAATCTGACAATGGCTTCAAGAAGAATGGTAATGCCTCATACCTCAATTATTGAACTACTGATTGGCTCCCTACTGTTGAGCATTGCATATGTGTCAATCTATGGAAAATTAGAAATGAAATGAGAGAAAATAATGAACTTAATTGAATTGACTAATGTCAGTAAAGTCGTAAAGGGTAGAACCTTGCTGGACAATGTCTCCCTAACTGTTAAAAAAGGTAGCATTACAACCTTAGAAGGAATCAATGGTTCTGGAAAAACCTTGATTCTAAAATCCATCTTAGGGCTAATCAAAACAACTGGTGAAGTTAAGGTCAACGGTGAATTGGTGTCAGTAAGTAGTCGATTCCCAATTAGAGCCGGTGCATTGATTGAATCTCCCAGCATTATAGAAGAATTTTCAGCATTTAAGAATCTTGAGCTCATTGCTAGATTACAAGGGGCCGTCAATGAAGACAGTATTTTAAATTTGCTGAATAAATTCGACTTACCTACTGATAAAAAGAATCGGGTTAGAAAATTTTCGCTAGGCATGAAACAAAAGCTGGGTATCGCCCAGGCGATGTTAGGAAGCTGTGAATTAATTGTCTTAGATGAACCCACTAATGCGCTGGATGAAGAAAGCATCCAGAAATTAACAATCTATATTCGTGAAATGAATTTGACGGGATCAACATTTCTAATTACATCTCATGATCGTGAATTTTTAGAAAGCATAACCTCACAGCGAATAAAGGTAAAGGCTGGCAAAATAGATGAAGAAGCATAATTTAACACTATATGGCCTCGTAATCCTCGTATTTTTGAGCTTAATCGGTGCAGGCGTCTGGCAATACACAAGAATAAACAGTGGGTCTAAGCATCCCGTGAGTGAAAAAATATTTTCCCAGAACAAGTGGGTAAATGCCCCCCAAGTTAGATTCAAGGTTTTAAAGGTCGTGACGTCAACCGGTGCAGATAAAAAACGTGCCGCTGTCACAATGCGAATTAAGCAGCTAGCACCTGGAAATTATGGTGCCATTAAAGGAAACTCCAATATTCTCAACAGCATTTGGATTAATATTCCTTATGGTTTTAGTAATATGAGTCAGTGGATGAAAAATGCCAACGGAACTCGCTACACGATGAAAGAACTGAATGATGGAAAAAGTAAAATCGCAAAATTCTATTTTACGACGCCCTCTTTTAACTATAAATACAGAACTGCACCTGCTCGACTAAGTATTTTGATACCGGATAATGATAAATTTGAGCACTACACAAAGTATTCCATGTTTATAGATTTATAGGTTTCAAGTGCCGACTTTATTCTAGATTAATTCAGGTCTTTAAACATGCTGATCTCTCATCAGAGCTATAGCAGCTGCTATCAAGAGCTTGCATCAGCAATTGCAACATACGCAGATTATCGCAACTAACAAAATTGGCTGACACGTCCCCAGTAAAACATAGGGAACATGCCAGCCAATTAGTAGCCTAGAAGTTCACGTCAATTTATGGCGTTTACCTCGAGGCAACCTTTTCTAATTTGTTATTTTTTAACCACACGCATTACTATTTCAACGTGCTCTCGCGAACAATCAACTCAGTCCCAATCGTCACCCGTTGCGGCGTCCGTCGTCCCGTTTTCAGGCGGTCGGCCACCAAATCGGCAGCCTCCGCACCCAGCATCTCCGTATTCACGTGAACGCTACTTAATTCGGGAAAGACATACTTGGCAATCGTGGTGTCGTTGAAGCTGAAGAGGCTGACACGGTCCGGTACGGCAATTTCATTTTCGCGTAGTGCCTTCAGTGCCCCAGCGGCCATTGGGTCGTTGCTCACGAAGAAGGCGTGGGGTAAATTAGCCCCCAGCCGCGTCACCGCGGCCTGCATCTGCTCGTAGCCGGACTCCGAGGTGTAATCCCCGGTGAAGACCAGCTTGGGGTCAAATGCGCCTCGCTTCTGCAAGTCACGGCAATACGCCGTGTACCGCGGATCGAGCACATCCAGCTTGCCATCCGTCGTCGACTCACTCCCACAGATCAAGCCAATCTCATGCTGATCGTGTTGCCAGAAATAGTCGACGACTTGTTGAACGGCAACATCAAAGTCCGTAACCACACTGTCATAACCGTGACCCAACTGATCCTGATCGACGAAGACGAGGTTACCGGTCAATTGCGACAACGTCTGAACCTGTTCGTCACTGAATTTACCAATGGCAATGACGGCGTCTACGTCTGGATCAATGGCCTGCAGGTTGTTCTGAAAGGTCCGAGTGGCCAGCATATTGAGCTGTTCACAGCGTTTCTCTAGGCCCAATCGAATCGCCATATAGTACAGATCATCGAGTTCCTTAGACTTCGAATACCACTGAACGATGGCGACCCGCAGTTGCTTAATCGGCGCATTGGTCCGGCGTTTGGACTTGGTATAGTTCAAGTCCTCGGCGACCTCAAATATTTGTTTTCTGGTGGACTCGCTGACCGACAATGTCCGGTCGTAATTCAAGACCCGCGACACGGTCGCTAGTGAGACCCCGACTGATTTCGCAATATCTTTTAAGGTGGCTGCGATCATCATCACCTCCTGTCAGAATTAAACCTGTGCAATGAACTTGTCTAATGCGGCTTGACCCTGTGCGTCTCGCTTGAAGACCCCGGCGTCAGCCAGCACACGGGCAAAGGTATTCCCAATGGCCTGGTGGACGACTGCCGTCACGTTAGCCTCGGTAATCGTGTTGGCCTGCTTCAACCCATCGGCCCATGCTTGATGCATCGGCGCAATCTGGTTAGGCTGGTCCAACAAGTACTTGCTGACTTCGGCCATCTCGGCCTTCAGCCGTGCAGGTAAAATGGCGCGACCCATGACTTCGATCAGGCCAATATTTTCCCGTTTGATATGCTGAACGTCCTGGTGTGGATGGAAGATGCCATCCGGATACTGAGCCGACGTCTGGTTATCCCGCAAGACCAAGTCTAACACATAGTCCGTCCCATCCCGGTAGGCAATTGGCGTAATCGTGTGGTGACGGGTGCCATCGGTATAGGCGCGCACGTCCACGGACTCATCGGAGTAGTCGATCCAGCTCTTCAGGACCTTTGTCGCCGCCGTAATCAACGGTTCCGGTTGCGTCCCGCGTAGCCGAATATCGGTCATCGGCCACTGCACGATTCCTGCGGTAACATCTGCAACGCCCAGGTCAATGGCCCGGTCTACGGGTGCCAACATCATTGGGAAGGTATGCTTGCCCCCCTGATAATGGTCGTGTGTCAGCATGGAGCCCCCCACGATTGGCAAGTCGGCGTTACTCCCGACAAAGTAGGTCGGCAGTTGCCGGACGATTTCTAACAGGTTGGTAAAGGTATGCTGGTTGATCACCATCGGCCGGTGTTCCTTGGCCAAGAAGATGGCGTGTTCCGCGAAGTAGGCGTATGGCGAGTACTGGAAGCCCCAGGTCTCTCCGCCCAACATCATCCGAATAATCCGGTGATTGCTGCGGGCGGGATAGCCAAGACGCCCCAGATAGCCCTCGTTAGTCATACACAGTTGATCCAGCGGGTAACTGGCCTGCGTCTGCGTTTGCGCAGCCGCAATCGCCTTCGGGTCCTTTTCCGGCTTGGACAGGTTGATGGTAATTTCCAACTCACCGGCCGGTGTCTGAGCAGGGAAGACCACGTTGCGCGCGATATTTCTAGTCTTAATGTAGTTGTTAGCCTTGCTCAACTGGTAGAACCAGTCGGTCGCGGCACTCGGGCTCTGTTGATACCGGTCCCAGAAGCCGCGGTTGACGGCAGATGGCAACGGCGTCATGAAGTCCATTAACTGGGACTCCAGAATCTCACGGGGGCTTGGTGCATCCTCGATTTTGCCATTAGCGACGGCCGTTTCGACCATAGCCGCCACCAGATCAATGGGATCGGCACTGGTGGTCGTCTGAGCATCCCCATCACCAATCAAAGCAAAGATCCGGTTGGTCACATACTGCCGATCCAGTTCCGTGTAGGGTGCGGGTGATTGGACGACTCGATCAATAAACGTTTGAATTGTGTCTTGTGCCATTTACTTTGCCTCGTTCTGATCGTCGTAGCCGGCTGGATTCTTTTGCTTCCAGTTCCAAGCCGTCCGAATGATATCTTCCACGTTGTCAAACTGTGGTTGCCAGTTCAAGACTTTCCGCGCTTTGTCACTAGCCGCAATCAGCGTGCTAGGATCACCGGCACGGCGAGGGGCCATCTTGGCAGGAATTTCCTTACCCGTAACCTTCCGAGCGGCTTCCAACATTTCTTTGTTGGAGAAACCAGTCGATGAACCAAGGTTAAAGGCGTCGCTGTCGTGGCCAGCCTTCAGGTATTCCAACGCTAAGATGTGAGCATCGACCAGGTCAACCACCTGAACGTAGTCACGGACGTTGGTCCCATCCTTGGTTGGGTAGTCGCCACCAAAGATGGAGAGTTCTTTACGTTCTCCCGCAGCAACCTGCAAGATGATTGGAATCAGGTGAGTTTCGGGATGGTGGTCTTCACCAATGCTCCCGTCTTCCTTGGCCCCGGCCACGTTAAAGTACCGTAGCGCGATGAACTTGATGCCGTAAGCTTCGTCGGCCCACCGCATGATCTTTTCCATCATCAGTTTGCTTTCACCGTATGGGTTGGTTGGAATCTGTGGGTCCGTTTCCTTAATTGGAATCTGCTTAGGTTCGCCATAAGTGGCCGCCGTTGACGAGAAGATAATGCGTTTCACGTTATGCTTATTCATGACTTCCAGCAGGGAGACCATCCCGGTCGTGTTGTTGTCAAAGTACTTCAGCGGCTTTTCCATGGATTCTGGAACAATGGAGAAGGCGGCGAAATGCATGACCCCTTCGATATCTTCCTTATCGAAGACACCGTTCAAGAATTTCTGATCACGCACGTCCCCTTCGTAGAACCGAGCCTTATCGTTAACCGCGGCACGGTGTCCCGTTACTAAATTATCGACGACCGCAACGTCGTATCCCTTTTGAATTAACCGATCAACGGCATGTGAGCCAATGTAACCAGCACCACCTAAAACTAAAACTGTCATCATCAATTCCTCCTCAATTATGTCGTTTCTTGGTCAACCCACTGCAAACTTAGGCGTTAGCCAGGAAACTCTTTGACTGATTTTATCTTAAAACTAATTTATAACGCTGTTAAATTGTGTCGCGTTGGCACCGGAAGCTCAGCTCTACCTGCCGCCACCCGGCTCGACTCCAAACAACCGACTGCCGACTTATTTCTGCAATTCTTTAGGGCCGTCCGCAATCTCTGCAACGTAGAATTCTGCCTTGTGGCCAATCGTGTCTTCATAGACCTGACCGACCTTGGCTTCGAAGTCCTGCACATTGGCCTTCTTAACAATGGCAATGGCACAACCACCGAAGCCGGCACCGGTCATCCGGGCACCTAAGACACCAGGTTGTTGCCAAGCGGTTTCAACCAACGTGTCCAGTTCCTTCCCAGTGACGGCAAAGTCATAGTTCAAGGAAATGTGGGACGCATTAATCAAGTGGCCAAAGGATTCGAGGTCGTTATCTTGCAAAGCCTTGAAGGCCTTCAGTGTCCGCTGATTTTCGAAAATAGCGTGCCGCGCACGTTTGATCAAGGTGTCATCGTTGATCAGGTAGGCATTTTGGTCAAATTGGTCTTCGTCCAAATCCCCTAACGTCTTAATGTCCAACTTGGTCTGCAACCGGCGCAGAGCTTCTTCACATTGGGCCCGCCGTTCGTTGTATTTAGAATCGGTCAGTTCCCGCCGTTTCTTTGTGTTCATGATGACCACGACGTTGTCGCCCAAGTTGAGGGGCGCATACTCATAGTCCATGGTGTTCGTGTCCAGCAGCATGGCTTGGTCTTTCTTCCCCATGCCGATGGCAAATTGATCCATGATCCCGGTATTCAAGCCGAAGTAGTCGTTTTCAACCTGTTGGCCGACCTTAACCATTTCAACTTCATCCAACTTCATACCATAAGCGGCGTGAAGAATTTCCCCCATCAACATTTCCATGGAGGCAGATGAGGACAACCCGGAGGCGTCCGGCAAGTTTCCGTGAACAAAGAGGTCAAAACCGTGGTCGATCGTTAGGTCTTGCTTCGCCAGCTCGAACAACATCCCCTTCAGGTAGTTGGCCCAGTTATCAGCCTTATGAAAGGCCAAATCGTCCAGTGAGAACGTCAACATGCCCGCATCCGGGACGTTGGCCGAATAAACCCGGAACTGCCGATCATCTCGACTCATGTACGCGGCGTAAGTCCCCATGCTGATTGCGGCTGGGAAGACGTGCCCACCGTTGAAGTCAGTGTATTCACCGATCAAATTGATCCGACCGGGAGAAAAGAAGACCCGTTGTGGTGCAGCATCAAACTTTTCTTGATATTCAGTTGCTAAGCTGGCAAAGTCCATGGCGATTAACTCCTCAATAAATTTTTAGTAAACTTTTACTGTGATTATCATAAACGCTTTTGCGCCGATTGTCAATCTATTTATAAAGCGCTTTCTTCTTTAAGCTAGTAGCCACCGAGGCTCAGTACTTGCGACCTGCGCTGGGATTAACCACATCCATCCAGAGACACAAAGAGCCTGGACGATAAGGCCCAAGCTCTTTAGAATTCCGAATTAATTTTCAACTTTTGCTTCAATCTTTTTAGCTTTTCGAGTTCTTAACTTGCTTTCCAATTCCTTAACGATCTCGGCATGCTTCTTTTCAGATAAAGTAACCTTGAATTGGTAAATCAAAGCAGAGATGACTAACAAGACCATCGGCATGTAGAAAATGAAGGAGTGGAAGATAAACATCCCGTGTGCGGTAATGTCACTAGGCTGAGCGTTCCCCGTCATTCCGGAGTGGACAGCCGCAATAACTACGATCCCGGTTGAGAAAGCCCCAGCTAATTTATCAATCAGGGGACGGACTGACAAGGTCACGGATTCGTTACGCGTGCCGTTCTTCCATTGCCCGTATTCCACACTGTCGGTGATGGTCATTAAGGCCGCCAGGAAAATCATCGGGTATGGGAAGAAGAAGATGGCATCCGCGATATACATCATGATGGCACTGCTACCCGCAAAGTTGAAGAGCACGTAGCCGACTAACATCATGCAGATACCCCCGACGTAGACCCCACGCCGCGTAATCTTAGAAACAATGATTGGAAACAGTGGCACTGAGATGATCCCTAAGACCGCCGTAACTCCACCAATCACACTGTAGGCCTTCGCATTACCAATGACGTACTGGAAGTAGTAAATCAAGAGTGAGTTCGTCACCACGTAGCTCAAGGCAAATAACAGATAAGAAAGACCTAACCACATCAATTGGTCGTTTTCACCAATAACCTTGAAGACATCGCGGAAACGCGTCCGTTCAGTATCATTACGGATTAAGTTCTTGGTTTCCTTCGTCCCAAAGAAAGTGGCCAAAGCCCCTAACAGGGAAACGACCCCAATCACGATCGCAAATCCTAACCAGCCGGCCCGTGTTTCCGTGGAGCCGTGAGTCCCAGAGAACTTCTGGGAGAAGTAAATGACCAGAGGCATAATGACAATGATAACCCCTTGAGAACCCAAGGTAGACCCGAAACGACCAACCGTCCCGAACCGGTTCCGAACCTTGGTGTCCACACTCAAAGCTGGTAGCATGGACCAGAACGAAATGTCTTTGAATGAATAGAAAATATCCATAATGACGAAGACGATCCCAAAGACTAGGAAGTAAACGGACTTATTGGAATCTGCCAAGCCAAACAGACTGGAGAACATGAGAATCAGTCCAACTGAACTGACGATTGCCCCCGCTAACAGCCATGGCTTGAATTTCCCGATCTTGGTATCGGTGTTATCAACCATCCCACCGATCATCGGGTCAAAAGCGATTTCAATCAAACGAATGACCACGACCATCGTGGTGACGATTCCGGCTTCAGCGGCGGACCCCTTTCCCACGAACAAGGCACTGGTTACAAAGATTGCGAAATAAGTATTAAGTGTTGCGTAGAAGGCATCATGTCCGAATGCCCCTAGAGCATATGAGAGATATTGCTTAACCATTGTTCTTTCACGCCTTTCAACAAGCGACTGCGTTCTAATCCTTAACGATAACCACTAGTCTAGTGATACCGGTGTTCAATGATCTTTGAGAGCACATTCTCCCGTTGTTGCGCCTTAGCCATATCAAATTGGGACTCTTCCAACTTGTTAAAGTCTTGAGCAAGTAACGTTGCTTCCAAGTAGAGCGTCAGTTGTCGCTTGATGTACAACTTATTTTCCTCATCCGGATACTGCGCGTTTCCTCCCAAAACAGCTGCCGCAAACTTCGCGGGGTCCAACGTAATCTTGTCATTCTTAGCCATTTTGACCCACCTCTGATTTCTCAAATAGAATACCTACACCCAGAGTAAAATATAAATTTACTTTTAACTAAAATGTAAGCGCTTTACGGCTATTATTCTAGGGTTATCTCTGCTTAAATGCAACCACTTTTATTGTGAAAAATATTCGGTAATTCGTTGTACTATCTGGTAACAATCAGTTGCAACCGGTTGTCTTTTTATTGTAAAAACTTTAGTAAAGCGATCAGTAAAGTGACCGACTAAGGTGGATTCCTGGTGAAAGCCCCTAACTACTTAAAAATTCTGTGAAAGCAAGCCACCACACCATTAGCCGGCGTGGCAACCGTTTGCCTCTCCTGACACACTTGCCGCCACAAAAAAACAGTTAGCCACACCCCTGGAGGGAGCAACTAACTGTACTGAATTATTTTTTAATTGCGGTAGTTCTACTTCACTGAATCAACGTACTGCTTTAAAGCTGTTTCGTAACCCGCCAACCGCTTCTGGGCGGCCGCGTCGGTCTGATCACTCGTCCCGATGTAGAACTTGACCTTAGGTTCGGTCCCTGAAGGCCGAATACAGATCCAGGTGCCATCGCTCAACCAGTACTTCAAGACGTTTGACTGTGGCAGATCAATCTTGCTGGTCGTCCCGTCAACTTCGGTCTTGATGCTCGTCGAGAAGTCCTCGACCGTCTCAATGGCACTGTCACCAAAGGACTTTGGCGCATTTTCTCTGAACTCACTCATCAAGTGGGCCATCTGGTCGGCACCGTTAACGCCTGGGAATTCTTCAAACGTGGTCTTTTCGGCAAAGTAGCCGTAGGTCGCGTAGAGTTCCTCGATCCCGTCGTAGAGCGTCATGCCACGTTGCTTGTAGTCGGCAGCGACTTCCGCCAACAGCACCGTAGACTGGATGGCATCCTTGTCACGGACAAATGGCTTGATCAGGTAACCGTAACTTTCCTCGAAACCAAACAAGAAGGTGTGCTCGTTGGTCGTCTCGTACTGATGAATCTGTTCGGCAATAAACTTGAACCCAGTCAGCACGTTCTTCATTTCCACACCGTAAGCTGCCGCAATCTTGGTAGCCAGTTCGGTGGAAACGATAGACTTAACGACCCGGGAGTTGGCTGGCAATTGGCCGGCTTGCTTGCGGGCCTTTAGAATGTAGGCCAGCAGAATCGAAGCAATCTGGTTCCCAGTCAACAGTTGATAATCCCCGTTCGGTTGACGAACGGCGGCCCCTAATCGGTCGGCATCGGGATCGGTGGCGACTAACAGGTCGGCGCCCTCCTTCTTCCCCAACGCAATGGCCATATCGAAGGCCTGTGCAAATTCAGGGTTCGGGAACGGTACCGTTGGAAATTCTGGATCGGCGATTGCCTGTTCCGGCACCATGGTGAAGTTTTCGAAGCCAGCACCACGCAACGCCCGTTCGCCAATAACTTTCCCGGTTCCATGCAGTGGCGTGTAAATCAACTTCATGGTTTTACCCACCGTCTTGACCAGCTCGTGGTTGATCGTAACGCTCTCAACGTTTCGCAGGTAAGGTTGATCGACATTTTCCCCAATGATCTGGAGCGTCTTGTCAGCACGTAACTGCTGTTCGTCGGCCACCTTGATGGCAAAAACATCCTTGGCAGACCGTACAAAGTCGGTAATCATGTCGGACGCCTTGGGTGGCATTTGCCCACCATCTGGTCCGTAGATCTTGTAGCCGTTGTACTGCTTGGGGTTGTGGCTGGCCGTGATCATGATCCCCATGGCCGTATGTAAGTACCGGACCGCAAACGACAATTCTGGCGTAGGCCGTAAATCATCGAAAACGAAGCTAGGAATCCCGTGCGCACCCAAAACGTGGGCCGCTTCGTGAGCGAACTCTGTGGAATGGTAACGGGAGTCAAAACTAATGGCGACCCCGCGTTGCTTCGTGGCGTCATCCAACGTGTCCAGATAACGCGCAACCCCTTCGGTCGCTTGCCGCACGGTGTACACGTTCATTTGACCGATCCCGGGTCCCATGACGCCCCGCATCCCGGCAGTCCCAAAGCTCATGGGACCACTAAAAGCTGCTTTTAACGCCTCTGGATCATCCGCAATAGCATCTAATTCCTGCTTGATTGTGGGAATCATCGTGGGTTGTTGTTGCCAAACTTGATAGTTTTCTTGCCAACTCATCTAAATCGCTCCTTTTCGATTATCACTTAACATTTTGTCTGGGGTCGATCCCGTGTACTTCGCCTTGCCGGGCGGTGCAAAGCAGCTGTGACGCTGTGGGCGGATGTCTGGAGCCAAAGAACGGTCTCCAGACTTGAGTTTGAACCTCACAGACCGAGTTTCAAACTCACCAATTACCTTAGTGGCCAGCCACTAAAGTAATTCCCACGGCTGAGCTGATTTGCACCACCCTCACGGCTTACACGGATCTTGCCCAGACAATGAGTTAACCCTGCACGCCATCCTTTTATTTCTCCCCTGACGGTACTGGTTAACTAAATTCAATAACACTACTATACCAGCAACGCTTGTGATTTGACACGTTGCTGGTAAAAGTTTAACCAAGTTACTAGGTAAACTTAGCGCTTTCTTTAGGGTTCTTGCGACCTTTAATCCCATATAAACCGACCAATACATACGATGGATTGAGGGAAGTCAAAGAGATGTCGTTAGCCGGAGGTGGCTTGGGACGGAACCAGCCGTGACGACGGTGTTAGGCCGGGCGCTCGTTTCTTCCCGGTCTTACAGCGTGGGACGTGTTTGGAAACTCGCACGACTTTCGCGAGGTTTCAAACCGAGCCGGAAGCCCGCTCTTGGGCTGCAGGCGGTCCCCACAGCGGTGGAGTCCCAAGCCACCGTAGGCGATGCTTCTTTGACTACCCCTTGCCGCCAGCCAAGTATTGGTACGCAATCTTGTGGGTAACGGTTTGGTTAGCTGGCAATACGATATCGCCGAAGTCGGCGTGATGAATCGCGTCCGGTAGCGCCTGCGCCTCTAGTGCCAGCGCATTGTAGTCACGCGCGGCTGCTCGCTTTTTATCCGTTGGATTAGCCGTGAAGACCACGAGACCGTTCCGGTCGGAATAGAGGGCCACCCGACGATGCCCCGTGACATCCCCGATAGCCGCGATTGGCGTGGTTGCACTGGGCACTACTTCAAAAGCATCATCGTATTCGACTTTACCCGCTTGCTTGAGTTGGGTCAAACCATCTGCAATCGTTCGTGGTTGGCTGAAATCGTATCCAGTCCCGGCCGTGGGGAGTTTTTTGCCCGTAGGAATTTTCTCAGCATTCAGCTCAAGCCGATGGTCGCCACTCAACAGGAGCCACTGTTTGTCGATACTCTGCTGGTCATCGGTTACGTTGAAGTAGGTGTGAATCGTCGGGTTGAAGAGCGTTGCGGCATCACTGGTCCCCGTAAAGCTAATTTCTAGACGATTGTCGGCCGTCAGGGTATACGTGATTGTCGTGGTCAACGTCCCCGGATAGCGGTCATCGGCGGGTGTTGCCGTGTGGGTCAACGCCACGCTGGCCGACTCATCGGTGGTGCTGGTTGTCCCCGTCCAGTTCACATTCTTGAAGCCATGGGGGCCACCATGGATGGCGTTGCGCCCGTTGTTGGCGTCCAGCTGAACCGTATGTCCCTCGAGGTCAAATTGGGCACCGGCAATCCGGCCAGCCACCCGGCCCAACGCCTGGCATAAACAGTAGCCATTCTGATTGTAAGCCGTCAGGTCGGGTTCACTGACGACCAACTGTTGCCGACGGTCACCCTCGACCACACTAAATTCTTGAAGCGTGGCGCCCCAGGTCAACACGGCGACCCGTGTGCCTTGTTTATTGGTTAACAGGTACTTAGTCACAGTCTGGTCTGCGATGGTGCCAGCCACTTCTTGCGTAATATTCATCAGTTATTTTCTCCAATTTAGAATCCGGTTTCATTGTATACTAACCGGTTGGTCAGCACCAATTTATTTATAACAAGGAATTGGGATTACCCACAATCATTTACTGGCAAAATAATCACGTTTTTATTGGACTTATCGTTTGATTATTCGCTATACTTACCTCGAATCGTGCACATTTACACAATAAATATATTGTTTGATTAAGGAGGAACTATCTATGCCAGCTACAACTGCTGCCGCTGAAAAGCTGCTGCTCCAAATGGTCGACGACTATACCGCTCGGGAAATCAGTCCAGAGGATATGCCTATGGACGCCGCGGGTGACTTTCCAGCCGGCTTTATGCAAAAATTGACGGATACTGGTTTTCTCGGCATCATGCTACCCCAAGAATTCGGTGGTGCCGGCTTCGGCCCCGAAGTCACTGCCGCAGCCCTGAACCACATTGCTCGGGGCAACGCCAGCACGGCGGTCACCCTCGAAGGCCACTTCAAGACCATCGATCAGATTCTCAAGTTTGGGACGCCAGCTCTGCAAAAGCAGCTCCTGCCATCCGCTAACGACCGGATTTTCGCCTTTTCCATGACCGAAGCTTCCGGAGGCTCTAATCCCATGGGTATCAGCTCAACGGCCACCCGCGAAGGCGACCACTGGGTCATTACCGGCGACAAGATCATGATCACGAACGGGGGCCTCGCTCAGGTCTACTGCGTGTTGGTCAAGACCGCACCGAAGGAACTCTCCGTGTTCGTCGTTGATCAGGACATGCCTGGTTTCTCATTTGGAAAACGCGAAGACTTCATCGGTCTCCGTGGCACACCAGTCGGTGAAATCGTGATGGACCACATCGTTGTCGACAACGACCATCTGCTGGGTAAGCTCGGCGATGGTGGGATTATCGGGGATTCCGCCCACGATGACGCCCGCATCTTAATGGGTGCCGTCCTCACCGGGATCATGGAACACGAATTAAAGATTGCTACCGATTATGCCAAGGAACGTAAGGCCGGCGACAAACCGCTAACTGAACTGCAAGTGACCCATCGTAAGGTCGCTGACATTGCCATGCGTAAAGAGACCACCAAGCTCCTGTACCAACGCGCTGCACAATTAAAGGCTGCCGGTCAGCCATACAGTGAAGAAGCCGCTATGGCTAAGGCTCACGGCTCACGGGCCGCTGTCAGCGCCGGTGACGACACCTTGCAGATCTTGGCTGGCTACGGTTACAGTCGCGAATATCCGGTCGAGCACCTGATTCGGGATGCCCGGGCAATGGAAATCGCCGAAGGAACCGTTGAAAAGATGCGGTCCGCCATTGCCACCGCCGAATTTAACAAATAGGAGGCTCCCCATGAAAATTGTCGTATGTATCAAGCAAGTTCCCGAAACCAACGACGTCACCATCGACCCGGTCACCCATAACTTGGACCGCCGCGGTCTGGCCGGCGTCATGAATCCATTTGATAAAAACGCCATCGAACTGGCATTGCACTTAAAGGACACCGCCACCGACGACGTTCAGGTCGCCCTGCTCACCATGGGTCCGGACGACTACGCCGAATCCCTGCGCGAAGGGATGGCTATGGGGGCCGATGAAGGTTACCTACTCTCTGACCGGGCCTTCGCTGGGGCCGATACCTTGGCCACCGGCTACGTCATCACTCAAGCCTTGAAGAAGGTCGGTGACGCCGATCTCATTCTCTTCGGTCGTCAAGCCGTCGATGCTGATACCGGTCAAGTCGGCCCCATTGTCGCTGAATTTCTCCATCAACCACAGATTACCTACGCTGCTAGCTTGCGCCTGAGCGGCAAGAATGAAGTAACCGCCGAACGCCTGCTGGAGGATACGAAGCAGACCTTGGTTGCCCAACTCCCAGCCGTTGTCAGTGTTCGTAGCGAGCTGAACACGCCGCGTTACCCAACGCCACGGAACATCCAACTCAGCTTTGAAAAGCCTCTGACCATTTGGCACCATGATGACCTCGACTTGGACGACTCTCGTCTCGGCCAAGCGGGCTCACCAACGATTGTAACCAAAGTCTACGCACCAAAACCCGTCAAACGGGAACTGACACCACTGACCGGGACGCCAAGCGAAGCCGCCAGTCAGCTGATCAAGGCCTTAAAGGGCCGTCAATTAATCTAAGGAGGAATCTGCTATGTCAAAACCAGAATTATGGGTCATCGCGGAACGCCGCTTAGACCACATTGAACCCACGACTCAGCAACTGATCACCAAGGCCAAGCACCTCGCTGGCGATCAATTTCATACCGTGGCAATCTTATTTGAAGCCACCACTGACCATCTGGAAAACGAGTTAACAGCTTATGGTCCCGACGAAATCCGGGTCGTGCGCGATGACCGTTTTCCAACTGCCACCGACGCCGAACATGCCGACGCTCTGGAACAGTTGGTCAAGAAGTACCAACCCAACTCGATTCTCTTCGGCGCTACCATTACCGGCCGGTCCATTGCACCACGGCTCCAAGCCAAGCTGCAAACGGGGCTGACCGCCGATTGCTTGGACCTGCGTTTCGATGATGAAACCTTAGTCGCCACCAAGCCATCCTACGGGGACAACATCATGTGTGAAATCATCTGCCCTGACCACCGGCCACAAATGGCAACGGTGCGGCCCAACACCTTCGTGGCTGAAGCTGCGGATGGTGCCGCTGAAGTCACGACCGATACGATCACCTTCCACCCCGTCGACCGCCTGCAGGTCAAGACGGCTGTCCCCGTTGTCAACACGGCAACAACCGTGGGCGATGCCAGTCGCGTGGTTGCCCTAGGCCGGGGCGCGGCCAGCGAAGCCACCATCGATACCGCTACCAAATTAGCTGAAAAGCTTGGTGGCCGGATTGGGGTCTCGCGGCCATTGACCGACCAGGAACGCTTCACGCACGACGACCAAATTGGACAAAGTGGAAACACGATTCATCCCGAACTGATCTTAAACTTCGGGATCAGCGGGGCCGTGCAATACCTCGTAGGGATGCAAGACTCCCAGACGATTGTGGCGATCAACTCCGACAAGGACGCACCAATCTTCGATGTGGCCGATTACGGCTACGTTGGGGACGCACCGGCGTTCATGTCCGCCCTCTTGGCGCAATTCGTCTAGCTCTTAGATTTGTTTAGTGCTGGGATTGCTGAAATAGGCCGCCTGCGGCTGCCAGGGATTCCGCCTGCCATGGGGACCACCTGCAGCCTGAGAACCTGGCTTCCGGCTCGGTTTGAAACCTCGCGAAGTTCATGCGAGTTTCCAAACGCGTCCCACGCTGTAAACCCGGGAAGGACCTAACGCCCGGGCTAACACCGTCGTCACGGCCGGCTCCATCCCTGACCTCCTCCGGCTTAGGTTTGTTTTTGCTGGTAGCACTAAGCAAATCATGGACTCATTAGCCCAATTGAACCAATCCAGCATGGCTAACTCCGAGGACCATTAATCGCGAATATTAGTTGTGCCGCTTCATTATCAAAAGCAAATTCACCTTGCGAAAACAACAAAAGTCCTGGAACATCAACCATTTGACGTGGTCGGTGTTCCGGGACTTTTTCTTTGTCTGGGAAATAATTAAAATTATTTCACCAAAACATGAGACTGTTTCTGTAATTTTTACATTAGTAGTAAGTGTAGGGCTAATTCTGAAACTACGGTATGACTATACCCCGCTGCACTCCCAACCCTCGAGCTATAGTCCATTTGCCGACAGTGTTTAGCCGGAGGCGGCCAGAATGTAGCCAGCCGTGACGATGGCCTTAGCTGACGATTTTTGTCAGTTTAGGTCATGGGACGAGCTTGGAGACGTCCGAATTTTGACGGCTTCAAGTCGAGGTCCAAGACCGCTTCTCAGACTTGGACCGGTCCCCCACAGCAGGCGGAATTCTGGCAGCCGCAGGTGATGGTGACATGCCAAACTAACTATAGCCGAAACGTGTTACAGCAAACGGTCTAACTAACCGCCTGCTTCCACACTCTTTAACTACAATTTCAACAGTTCGTCCAACAATTGTCGGGCCGACTCGTTGAGCTTGTCCTGCGACTTGTCGTTGCCCAGATGGGTGTAGATTTCACCCACATAGACGTTGTCCGTGAACAGCCGATCGAAGACGGCATCGATAATTGGTTGCGTAGCCGCCTGTTCCTGCACTGGCCCGAATGGGTTGGCGAAGAACGTCGTGCTCATCCCCACTTCATCAGTGGTGCCCAATGCCTTTCGTTTGCCGGCGATGAAGGTTGCCTTAGCCGTCTCTTGGTCGGTAAAGCGGTGAACACCTACAGCATCGTCGTAGTTGTTGGCGTAAACCCACATGTCAATGTGGTGATGCGCCACCACGCGTGGCCAGGTATTCGCTGGAATAATCACCCGGGCGTTCTTCTGCTCAGGGTTCATATAGATCCCACGGTCCATGTTGTTGAAGGCCACTTCACTGCTCAGGTCATCGAGCCGGACAAACGCCCCGGTTTCGGTCCCCTGGGCGTAGAGTTCCTTGCCCTTCAGTGTGAAACTCCCCATGTCATCGAAGATGGTCTCCATGCTGACAATCTTGTCATCGGCAATCTGTTGCAAGGCCTCGATGGACTCGGATTTGCCGGCACCGGAATCGCCAAAGAAGACAACGGTCTTGGTCTGCCCGTTGGCAAAGGTAATCCGCATCATTGACCCGTGAATCGGCAGGCGTTTCTGCGCAATCATGTGCAGATTATGCAGTGTCAGGCACATCTTCTTCATGTAGCCAAAGTACGTGGTCTGGTCGTTGTAAGGCACCTGACCCACGTAAATATCATTGGCTTGGTCGTAGAAGTAGTGGCCATTTTCAGGATCAGTATCGCTCGCAACTCCCGGCGTCCCAAATAACAGAACCAGGTCTGGCTTGTGACCGGCAACCCGCTTCACGTCGGCAAGCTGGAACAAGTTCGCCAACGCCAAACCTGACGCCATGTAGTCACGGTGGAAGTAGATGTAAGCCAAACTCTCACCAATCATGGCAGGGTAACAGTAGTAATCGTCTTCCGTCCCCTTGAAGTTCGTCAACGGATTGACCTTGGTCGCCGTGAACGTCCCTTTACGCTTGTTACTCTTGGTGTGTAGCATCATCGGCGGCCGCAACATTAAGCGGTCAATGAAGCGAATGTCCTGCAACTTTTCGTAACCCGCGGGCATCGGCCACTTGAGTTGTTGCAACAACATGCAGGCGCTAGAACCCGCGCTCACTTGACGATAAACGTGGTTGGCATGCCCCTGGAGCTTTTCTTCGATGGTCCGGTACAAGCGAATTACCAGATCATTGAAACGTTGGTCGATGGTCATAAATTCACTGGCGACCACGTCATTTTGCTTGATGGTCATCGTTGCGACCCGCAAGTACGTCCGGTAATACGAATAGAGGTCTTCGATGCTGGCCAGAATTTCTGACTTTTGGTACTGTGCGAAAGCGTCCGGCTGATCGGTCAGAATCGCCTTGATCGTTGCGAGATAAACCTGTGGCGTAACCAGATTAAACGTGGTGCTTGGATCAGCAACTTCGGGTGTGTGTTCGCGCTGTTCATCGAGGAACAAGCGCACAAAATCGGCCAGTTCGTCACTGTTAACGAGGTCAAAAATGCTGGTAATGAAACGCGTGTTGTAGTCCAAGACCGCCACATTGCGGTCGGGATTTGCATAAAATGAAGCCAAATCAATTGATGCTGGTGTCTGCATGGTGAAGCCCCTTTCATAAATGTCTTAACCATCAGTTTAGCCTAAAAGTTGGACGGAGGGAAGCAACTTTACAAGACATTAAGTGCATTCGCTTCATGTCTGTCTTACCATAAAAGGTATAAAGCGCTGCCATTGTTTGATTGGTGCCGATTTATGCAACTACCTATCCGTCACTGGACACGATGTGGGAACCAAAAGCAGTTAAATCTGACCACACTAAAATGGCAATACACGCCTTACATAAACTCGCGAATTCCACCAATTTGGCAACGTAAAAGATACGCAAATCAGTTGTGAACTAACACTATGTCAGCCGTGAGGGCGGCGCAAATAAGCTCAGCCTTGGGAATTCTCTTAGTGGCAAGGGCTAGGCCACTTAGAAAATTGGTGGTGGCAAGACGCGTTTCCCAGCGGCTTGTCACCAAGCCTAAAGACCGCTCCTTGGCTTTAGGCGTCCGCCCTCAGCGCCACGGCCCATTTTCACCGCCCCGGAGGCGCCAATCAAGCTCAGTGCCAACTGAATGATTTTGAAAGGAAGCTTGAACTATGGAAATTGATGGTCACACCAAGTTAATCGCCCTAATTGCCCATCCGGCTGGACACTCCCAGTCGCCAGCAATGTACAACTTTGCCTTTGAACACGAACACATGAATGACCGGTTCTTAGCCCTCGACGTTGAGCCAGAGGACCTCCCTCAAGCCATTGCCGCTGTTCGGACCTTTAAGATGCCCGGAGTCAGCGTCTCGATGCCCTTTAAACAGCAGGTGATTCCCCTGCTCGATCACCTTGATGACGCCGCCAAGATGATCGGTGCGGTCAACACGGTGGTTAATCACGACGGCGTGCTGACCGGGTACACGACCGATGGGATCGGCTTCGTCAACGCTCTGAAGGATAACGGCGTTGCACTTGCCGGTCAGACCATGACCTTGGCGGGTGTCGGTGGTGCCGGCACCCCGATTGCGATTCAGTCGGCCCTGTCCGGATTGAAGACGCTGAACGTCTTTAACATCAATGATTCATCCGTCACCAACGCCAAACGCGTGGTTCAGGTCATCAACGACCAGACCGACTGTCACGCCACCTTCTATCCTCTGGAGGACCGTGAGCAGTTCCGTCAAGCCATTGCCGCCAGCAACCTGTACACCGACGCCACCGGCTTGGGAATGGGCAAGTTGGTCGACAAGACGCTGGTCGATGACCCTACCTGGTTTCACCCTGACATGACGGTCTTCGATACCGTCTATGCGCCGGCTGAGACCAAGCTGATGCGGGTCGCCAAACAGGCCCAAGTCGCACACGTTATCAATGGTCAAGGTATGCTGTTGAATCAAGGAGTGGCGACATTTAAGCTCTGGACTGGTCACGAGATGCCAGTCGCCGCTGTCCGTCACGAAATTTTTAAGGAGGATTAGATGATGTCAGATAAATGGTTAAATTTAACGGATAAAGTTTGTGTCGTTACGGGGGCCATCGGCGGAATGGGGACTAAAATTTGCGAAGCCCTCGCCGACCAAGGCGCTAAAGTAGTGGCCTTGGATATGAAACGGGACGCTGTGACCGCCTTTGCAACGAAACTCGCCGCCGATCATGGAACGGAAACGCTCGCCGTAGCCGCCAACGTCACGGATGAATCCAGTGTCAAGGCAGCGGTCCAGCAGGTCCAAGCTAAGTTTGGTCGCGTCGATGTGGTCATCAATACGGCTGGGATTTTAAAGTTTGACCCGCTGGAGGATCTCGACTACGCGACCTGGAAACAGGTCCTCGATGTGAACCTAAATGGTTACTACCTGGTTACCCACGAATTTGGCAAGCTGATGATCAAGCAACGGCACGGGACCTTCGTGCACATCTCAACGGTCGCCAGTGACATCCCCGAAACTTACAGCGGCGCGTACAGCACCAGTAAAGCCGGCGTAAACATGTTGTCCAAACAGGTCGCGGCCGAATGGGGCATGTTTGGCATTCGGAGCAATGTTTTGGAACCCTGCCTGGTCAAGACGCCGATGTCTGCGGCCTTCTACGCGGACCCGAAAGTCGAAAATGGCCGGAAAGAATTGACTGCTAGCAAGCGGATCGGGACGACCGACGATATCGCCAACGCCATCCTGTTCCTGGCTAGCGACCGTTCCAGCTACATCAACGCTGCCGGCCTTGCCATCGACGGCGGCTTCAGCGTCATGATGCAGAATCAGATTCCAAAGCCCGGTGGCCGACGCGGCATTGCGGAAACCCACTAATATTTAGCCAGGCTAAAAGCACCGCTTCATCCCCACAAATTGGTGACGAAACGGTGCTTTCTCTGCTTTAATTTGATTGATTAATGACTCGAGGTACGTGAACGTAAGTGTTGGACCCACGGACTAACTGGCCGCGGACTGCTCGCCTTGACGGGTTGATTTAATAAAATCACGCCAATGATAATAGCCACAAACCCCACGACTTTAAATCCGGTCAAGATTTCACCAAAGGTCCAGACGCCGATCAGGCCAGTAATGGCCGTGCCGACGCCGGCCCAGACCGCATAGCCCACGCTTAGGGGGAGCTGCCGTAAGGCTAACGAGAAACTAAAGATTGCTAGTCCGTAGAGGAACATCCCCGCAATCCCAATCCACCGATGAGTAAACCCATCTGAGAATTTCAACAAGCTTGTCCCGACAATTTCGACACCGATTGCGAATACCAACTGTAACCATGCCCGCATCGTGCAGACCCCCTTTTAGCTATTTAATAGAATCACGCCAACAACAATGGCCAATAAGCCACTGATTCGGCTGAGACTGAGCCGTTCCCGGTACACCACAACGGCCAAAACAACCGTTGCCACCGTGCCGAGACCTGCCCACATGGCATACGTCACTCCTAACGGGAGCTTTTGCATGGCGAGTGTCACCAAAATCAATGAACTAAAGTACCCCACTAACACCATGATCGAGGGTATTAAATTTCGAAACCCGTTTGCTTGCTTCAAGAAAAAGCTCCCAACAACTTCCATAAAAATACCACCGAACAATAATACGTATGCCATATCTATCACCTCGCTAAAATTTTCGCTGTGCTCCTATTCTAAAGAAACATTTGTCAAAAGGCAATCAAAAGATACGCCTGGCTGATTACAGTTTTGTGACAAAAAGATAGCGGTCTCTAGCCATTTAGCGAAGCACCGCGCCGTCAACTTAACTTCAAAGATGGCCACTTTAAGATTCGGCTAGGCCATCCACCATTTTGCCGTCATCATTAACCAAGGCTGCCTAGACTAACTGAGCCAGATGGCGTACAGTAATCCCAATACTTATTTAGGAGGCTTCCCATGGACGTTGAAACTTTTTGGCAACACTTCAAAGCTGCTCACCCCGAAATTACCACGACGCACCACGATACCTATGCCTTTGGCGCAACCGACGAATCCGCTGACCTCCTGGCGCACCTGGTCAAAATTGGCCAGAAGACCGCCACAACCTCAGCGCTCGACCTCTATGAAGTTGACGAACCCCTCCCCTTTGTGGGCGAGTACAACGTCATTTTAGACGCCCATGATCAACCCGTCTGTATCACGCAGACCAAGGTCACCGAGGTCGTCCCCTTTGACCAAGTCACCCAGGAACACGCCTACCACGAAGGCGAAGACGACCGCACACTGACCACATGGCGCCGGGAACACCGCGCCTTCTTCACCGCTGCCTACCACGAGATGGGTCGCACCTTTAACGAGCAGATTCCGTGTTTCTGCGAAGTCTTTGAACGCGTGGATTGACACTGAAAAAAGCTGCACCGAACCAGCCGTGATGACCGATTTGATGCAGCTTTTATATCTCATTTATTTAACACTCTGACGCTTCCGACCATCCCGCAACATCGCCGCAAAGATCCAGCCAACGACCGCGACCACGCAGAACGTCACGAAGACGGCGTGATAACCCGCCAATGTGGCCGCCGCGTGCGTCGTGACCTTGACGTGACTCGCAGTCACCATGGCCAAAATCAGTGTGGCCACGGCAACCCCGGTCGACCCAAGGATCTGACGAACGGTCGTAATAACCGCCGTTCCGTGTGAGATCAACTGGTCAGGCAACGAATTGGCGCCCAACGTTACCGCGGGCATCATGACAAAGGCATTGCCGCCTTCAATCAAGGCCGCAATCAGAATCATGGCCACCAAGGACTGTTGACGCGTAACAACTGCCAGCCACAGCCAACCGAGCACAATCATCGACATCCCCGTCAACATGGTCGCCTTGAACCCAATGTGATCGGCCAATTTCCCGGTCAATGGATTCAACAGGCTCAACACGACTGCCCCGGGTACCAGTGCCATCCCGGACGCAAATGGTGAAATGCCCAACACTTCCTGATAATATAACGGAAAGACGATTGTGACGACGATCAAGGCAATGTACGACGTCCCGGTCAACAGGACCGCCAAGTCGAAATTAAACGTCTTCAACACACGCAGGTCCAGCAAGGGTTCTGTCGTCTGAAATTGCCGCCACACGAAGAATGCCACGGCGAGCAGACTCACAACCAATAAACCGCCCATCAGGCCCCAGTTGACGCCAGCCTTACCAATTTGGTTGACCACGTACAGGATACCAATGAAACCAACACTGCTGATCACGGACCAGTAGTCCAGGTGTGACTCGTGTTGTGGCATCACATCCTTGATGGTCTTCAACGCCACCAGAAAGACGATGGTGATAATGACCATGAAGACCACGAACAGCCCCTGCCAGGTCGTGTAACGCAACACGATTCCGGAGATAATCGGACCGACCGCTAACGCCGACCCCATGACCAGGCCGGCCATTCCCATGACGCCACCCCGCTGTTTCTCCGGCGTGATCCGCAACATCACGGTCTGATACGATGGGAACATGATGCCGACCGCCATGGCCTCCATCACCCGCCCCAACATCATCAGCCCGAAGCTCGGTGCTAAGTAGATAATAAACGTCCCAATGTCGAATAACGCTAAGACACTCACGAATAAGACTGGGAAGCGGATGTTATTTAAGAGCCAGGGACTCACGGGCATCATGACCACCATCACCAGCATGAAACCAGTCGTCAGCCACTGTACGGTCGAGGCTTGTACCCCGAAGTAACGCATCAACGTCGGGTACGCCGTCGACAGCGATGACTGGCTGATGGACATGGTAAACGTCCCAGCCAATAACGTCCAGATAAACGCTAAGTGATTGTAGCGTTTCCCCTGTAAATCAATCGGTTGTTCCATAGAATTCTTCCTCTCCTACGCCTACTTTAGAAGCATTATCAACTGGTTATTATCCTAGTCCTTTTCCGATGACCTGTAAACTCAGGCGTCCCGGCGACCACTACCCAATAAAGTTACTTATCCCCTAATCTTTGGTACAATGAAACTAATTGAGGTTGAGGTAACTCAGCCGTCGCGGACTACGCAAGGAATGAGGGTAAAATATGGACTTAGTGGCATACTTACACGACGAGATTAATTTCTTAACGGAACAAATGAACCGGGCTAAAGAGGAAAAAGACAATGCAATGAACTTCTTGTGCGATGCCCGCATCACCGAAGCAAAACGAATTCTGGAACAGATTGACAACGGCACCATCGACCGGCTAAAAGCCGAATAGTAACGCGACAATCTCCGTTAAATAAAAGACAGCACCGCCTCACAGCGAGTTTGGGATAAATTCCCAGACTCGTTTGTGCCGAGAACGTCATTTTAACGGGCTTGTCACCTGGGGAGGAACGCCTGATGAAGACGCGGATCATTGTTGAAAGTTTGACTTTACTAGTCATTGTTAGCCTGTTTGCTTTTTTGATCTTCAGGTTCGTTACGGACTTCAAGACAACACTATTGGTTGTCCTCGCCTTGGCAACCGTTGGCTTTATCAAAAGCCATTTTTTCAAGAGGAAGTCATCCCACTGACCGGTCCAGATTTTTCAAGTGGTCGGTTCGCCTAAATCTCAATTTAGGTGTAGATTAGTAATGTATGGAAACGTTTGGGATTGCCCACAATTGGCCAGTCGCAAACGAAATTTTGAGGAGGTAACACGTTGATAACCATTAAATCAGATCGTGAAATTAAAAAGATGGCCGAATCCGGTGCCGTACTTGCAGGTGTTCATAAAGGTCTGCGCGACATCATCAAGCCAGGAATTTCAAGTTGGGAAATCGAACGGTTTGCCAACAAATATATCGCGGAACACGGTGCCACCCCTTCCGAAAAGGGCTTTGAAGGTTACAAGTACGCTACCTGTGTCAGCGTCAACGACGAAGTGGCCCACGCCATTCCCCGCAAGGACTTACTGTTAAAGGAAGGCGACATCGTGGCGGTCGACATGACCGTTAACTTGGACGGCTTCGAAAGTGACTCTTGCTGGACGTACGCCGTTGGTAAGATCAGTCCAGAAGCACAACACCTGATGGACGTCACTAAGAAGTCCCTCTACTTAGGGATCGACCAAGCCGTTGTCGGTAACCGGATCGGTGACATTGGTCACGCCATCCAAGCCTACACGGAAGGTGAAGAACACATGGGCGATGTCCGTGAGCTGATTGGCCACGGGATTCAACCAACCATGCACGAACAACCTAACGTGCCTAACTATGGTGAAGCTGGCAAGGGTCTGCGGTTACGCGCCGGCATGACGATTACCATCGAACCCATGATCAACTTGGGGACCTGGGAAATTGCTTCCCGCGAAACGGACGATAAGTCTTGGGAATACTACGTTACAGCTGACGGTTCCCTGTCCGCCCAATACGAACACACCTTGGTCATCACTGATGATGGTCCTAAGATCCTAACGTCTCAAGATGACGCTATCGACGAAAAGTACCGACTCAAGTAAAGGAGACCGCCCATGGCACTGACCAACCACACGCCGGAGCAATCCGTTCAAGCTATTTTTGATAAAATTGCCCCGCAATACGATCAGATGAATAGTGTCATCAGTCTGGGGACCCACCGTGTCTGGCGCAAACGCGTCATGACCATGATGGCCGTCCGCGCTGGTGACTTTGCGTTGGACCTGTGTTGTGGGACTGGCGATTGGACGTTGGCTTTGGCCCATGCGGTCGGCCCTGCTGGTCGCGTAGTTGGGTTGGACTTCAGCCCGGTCATGTTACAAGAGGCCACGGCGAAGGTTCGTACCGCTAAGCTAAACGATCGGATCACGTTGCGGCAGGGGGATGCCATGCACCTACCCTACCCTGACAATAGTTTCAACGTGGTCACGATTGGTTTTGGCCTACGGAACGTGCCGGATGCCAATCAGGTCTTAAGGGAAATGGCCCGCGTGGTCAAGCCCGGCGGTCAGGTGGTCTGTCTGGAAACGTCGCAACCGACGAATCCGGTGATTCACGCCGGTTGGCAGGTCTACTTCGGCCACCTGGTGCCTCTGATGGGCAGTGTGGTGGCGCACCACTATCAGGCCTATAACTACCTCCAGCGCTCGACCCACGACTTCGTATCGGTCGACCAACTCGCCGCCATGTTTACGGCGGCTGGCCTGACCCGCGTGAGCTATACCGCGTTCAATTTGGGCGCGGCGGCCGTGCACTTTGGGTATAAGCCTTATTAAACATACCGCAATTCATTTCTACTCTAAAACAAAACAAATCCCCTTGAGCTTCATGACTTTTTGCCAGCCGACTCAAGGGGATTTTTTCTTAAATTTTTAAGTTGTCTTTCTAGTTTTGCCAGCCATGATTCTCACGATCCCAGTCGCGCTTGCGGCTCCCGGACACAAAGGGATTGCCCGCTACCGTGAAACGCAGGGGACGATCCTGCCAACTTCCAGCGGAAACGCCGACCCGCGATGTGGCAGCAACTTCTTTCGGCCGTCGTGTCACTTCAGGAGTAATCGTCAGATTCTGGGCACCCAGCATCGTTCGGTTCAGATCCTTAGACTGAATACCTAACGCCGCCATCAGTTTTCCGGGACCGTTCGTCACGTCTGGCACCGGCTTGTCTCGATTCTGCTGCATCAGGTCTAAACCCTCGTGTGGTTCAATCCCGCGAATCAAGATTCCTTGAGGCGTGCCCTCGGCCTGCGTAGCAACGTCAAACATGTAGTAGCCCCGCAGAATATAAATGTAAATTGTCCCCGGGGCATCGTACAACGCGGCGTTGGCAGCCGTATAGCGGCCATTGAATGCGTGTGCCGCCGTGTCCTGTTCACCTAAGTAGGCTTCAGCCTCAACGATCCAGCCACTCATTTTTCCAGCTGGGCTATCGTAGACCAACTCGTGACCCAGCAACTCCTGCGCAATCTGTGACGTGGAGCGCCCAGTAAAGAATTCTGATAAGGAATCTGACATTAACTTCTCCTCCAATTTACTATGTTAGAATGGAGCCATGGAGATGATACGTGATGGCAATTAAATGTGAACGAATCTATACAAAGCCCGCTGACCTCAAGGGTTACCGGGTTCTCGTCGACCGTCTGTGGCCACGAGGAATTTCCAAGGTCAACGCGCAACTGGCGTCCTGGGAAAAGGAAATGGGCCCCACGACCGACCTGCGGAAGTGGTTTAACCACGAACCCGAAAAGTTCCCAGAATTCAAAAAACGCTACGTCACTGAACTCGAAGCTAACGAAGCGTTACCCGCCTTCTTGGACCTGGTCGCTGAACAACTCAACGACCAAGATGTCATTCTATTATACGGCGCCAAGGATGAAGAACACAACCAAGCGATTATTTTGAAGGAATTTTTGCTCAAACGCTTAGCTGGCCGAGTGCCTGCTGAACGGCTGACAGACTAAGTTCTCGGGTACTAGCAAGCATGGCATCGGCTTGCGGGAGATTTTTAACGTTGATGCCTACCGTGAAACACCCAGCCGCCTTGGCCGACCGCACGCCGGTCACGGTATCCTCAAAGGCTACACAGTCCTCCGGATGCTGATGGATCAATGCGGCAGCTGCTAAATAAACGTCCGGTGCTGGCTTGCTGGCCCTGAGGCTTTCTGCCGGTACGATCCGCGGAAAGTACTTGGTCAACCCCAAGTGCGCAATCTCCGCTGGGGCGTTGGCTGAAGCGGATGCCAAGGCCATCGGATATTCTGCCGCCACGAGTTCATCTAGGAACGCCGTGACACCGGGGAGACAGTTAGCCGGCGTCAGAGCCGCCACATACTGCCGATACAGGTCATTTTCGCGATTTGTGAGCCGTAGTCGCTGATTGGATGTAAACTCGCTCTGACGGCCCACAGAAGCCAATATGGCCGTCAGTGAATCTTCCCGGCTCATTCCCGGTAAGATCGCCGCGAGCTGGTCGGTCCACGGAATGTGTAATTCCTGCGCAATCGTTTGCCAAGACGCCAAATGGTATTGCCAGGAATCGGCCAACACCCCGTGTAAATCAAACAGAAAGCCGCGTAATTGTCGTGTTTGCATGAGAACTCCCCCTCGTGAAAGCGTTTCAATTTTACGACTATTATACACCAAAACAAAATGGTTCACCGCTTTAAACTATGCGGTGAACCATTGTTAATTTAGCGAATTACGATAACTGAAACATCCGACTTCTTAGCGAGCCGCAACCCGATAGCACCGGGATGGCCATGACTAGCGAAATCAACGTCCGCGCCACAAACAACCAAGTCCGGTTCGAATTCCGGAATGACTTTTTGGAGCACGACATCATCGACATCGCCCCCTTCAGCCACGATGGACCGCACGTCATTTACACCAAACGCAGTTGCTTTGTCGGCGTACTCCTTGACGATGGCTTTTAGCTCATCGCGTTTTGCGTTAAGCTTGTCCGGCATCAGTGACTCATAGATGCTGATGTCATTGCTTTCCAGCACAGAGGCAATGCCCAGATGTGCTTGGTAATCACGCGCCATCGTCATCGCGAATCGGAATGCGCGGCTGGTCGAGGGCCGGTCGTCCTCGTCGATCGTGATTAAAATTCGCCGGAAAAATAGTGGATTATTACTTTCGTCTGCCATAAAAACCCTCCTGCAATCAATGGTGACACGGCCTTATTGTATCATACCTGGTGAGTGCGGTACACGTTACTCTCTAGCCACTGAATTTAGAAGTAACTCTTTCCACTAGTACGCTGAGATAACCTTGCCCCATGAAAATTTTCTAAAGACATTCTAGACCTAATAGCCACGAAAAAACGCCCTCTGAATTTTAGAAGGCGTTTCGTGTTTGATTTTATAGTTGTTTGGTGCCGTTGAATTCTCTCTAGTAAAACCAGCGGCCTCCGAAACGTGTTCCTTCGGGCAGGTCCCTGCGCTTAACCCAGCTAAGCACCGACTCGGTTCCACCGAGTGGGCACTTACCCACGTTAATGCTCAGAGTCTAATCGGCTGGCTCCACACTCTTACCTTGCATGGTCCGGCGACAAAATCATCGGGCCCCGCACCGCTCGTGGTAATTCGACGGTAATCCGCCGTACAACGACTGGTTGTGGAACCACCACTGGTGCTGGCTTTGGCTTGGCTGCCAACATGTGCCAGATTGAATGCAACAACAAGATGCAGACAAACATCAGTGGGAAACCAGCAATCGTCGATACCGTTTGAACGGTCTTGAACCCACCGACCATCACGATCCCGAAGGAGAAGATGATGAAGACGATGACCCAGATCATCCGGTTCCAACGACTTGGTTCTTCACCGTCATCCAAGTGAAGACTGGTGAAGGATGACACGATGAAGGCTGACGATGAGATCGTCGTAGCCAAGAAGATGAAGCAAGAGATACAATACAGTGCCAAGATAATCATCTTAAATGGCAACGTTGCAATAACCGTGGCAACCACGGCAGCTTGACCTTGCGTATTTAAAATGTGGACCAAGTTGACGGCACCAGTTTGTTGGAGCCACAGGGAGTAACCCCCGAAGATAGCATAAAAACTCATGCACCCTAAGGCACCGTAAGTTAACATCCCAACTAAGACCTGACGAATCGTCCGGCCTTTGGAGATCCGGGCAATGAACAGACCCATGACGGGCATGTAGGATAACCACCAGCCCCAGTAGAAAATGGTTTCCTGCTGAGCGGTACTATCCCCACCGTTAGGCATGGTGTTCGTTGACATTGAGATAAACTTTTGGGCCATTAACCCAATACTGTTGGTTTCAGAATTTAAAATATAAACAGTGGGTCCAATAATTAAAATAATAGCTAACAGACCCAGCGCCGTCCAAATGTGGGCGGAACTCAAGCGGTTGATTCCCCCGTTTAACCCATGGAAAACGGTAACCGCAAACAGAATAAACAAAATGATAAAGAGTTCAATTTTAAGCATGAGGTTATCTTGAACCCCAGTCAACCGGCTGAGAACTTTGGAAATAATCGGAATTTCCATCCCGACGGATGAACCGATCCCGCCCATAATCCCAAAGACAACTAAGAAATCGACGACGTGTCGGGCAATAACTTTCCCCGTACTGTCACCTTGAAGACTGGTGATAGCGGCACTGACCCGTTGAACCTTGGCGTGCTTCACATACAAGACGTAAGCAATCGCAATCGTTGCTGGTGCAAACATCATCCAAGCCATTGGGCCCCAGTTGAACTGTCCCATCATGTGGGCAGCGCTGTAGGCGTTACTTGAGAATGGCTTAAACCCGAAGGCTGGGTGTTGCAGGTACCGCAGTGGATCAACGATAGACAGCATCAAAATGCTGGCATCGATCGCCGTGGCGAAGACCATTGACCCCCACTGAAAATTACTGTAATGGGGTTTGTCATTGGCATCACCCAACTTAATTTTACCAAACTTACCAAATGCTAAATACATAAAAAATAAGAAGTTGATCACGTACACCATCATATAAGCCCATGACATGCGAGTATCAATCCAGTTCAATAGAGAACTCAGAGTGGTTTGTAATTGGTTACCACCTAAGATAAATAGCAATGACGCGAGAATAAATAAAACGATGGTTGGTACGAATACTAACTTATCAATATTTTTACGCGCTAAAATAAATAATCCTCCTCATTTGTTTCCTGGGAGCGAACTCCCAGCGGTCATGTTCAGAAGAGATTGTACGAAAAAAGCGCTAAACAGGGTCGTTACACGAGCCACCTGTACAGCGCCATTACGGTTGAATACAAATTGCCTACGCAAATCTCTTTGAATCAATATCCAAAGTCTATTATACGCGGACACTAGGATTAGTAAAATCTTGCTTAAGAATAAGTTTTTTCTGCGGAAATTAAAGCGTTTACATAGCCAATGCCTACTGCATTCTAAGAATTTGATTAGAATTTAGGCGATAGCTTAACCCTTTGTCTTAGTCAAGCTTTTCTGGCCACTGTGCCTTAGCCGCGGCATTTCCAGTGGGACCGTTATCAATTTCCTTGATGACGTGGGCTGGATTACCAACTAAGACCACGTCATCCCCAAAGGACTTCGTGACTACGGCACCGGCACCAACAACGACGTTATTCCCTAGTGTGACACCAGGTAGAATCGTCACATTGCCACCAAACCAGGCGTTATCGCCGATGGTGATGGGCGCGCCCATTTCAACATCGTTGACCCGCGCCATCGCATTCAGTGGGTGAACTGGCGTATAGAGCCCAACGTTGGGGCCAAAGTAGCAATGCTCGCCAATGGTGATGGGACAGGTATCCAGCAGGGTCATATTGTAATTACCATAGAAGTGGTCGCCGATGTGGATGTTCCAGCCGTAATCGTATTCGAGTCCGGCTTCAATGAAGAAGTCATCCCCACTATCCGCGATCAACTTCCGGTAACCATCGTTTCGTTCAGCGTTGTCGTCCAATTGGTTAACGGCCCGCAGTTGCTTTCGTGCGGCGACTCGCCGGTCGATCAGTTCTGGATCAAACTGATTGTAAGGCTGCCCCGCCGTCATTTTTTCCCGTTCTGTTGCCATTACATAAATCACTCCTCTTGGCTCTCATGATACCACTTGCTGGACGTTTTCTCTAAACGGGGGCCATCACATCGCCTCCGGCTGTCAGGGATTCCACCTGCTGTGAAGACCGGTGAAAGCCTGAGGTGCTGTCTTTCACCTCGGTTTGAAACCTCGCCAGGCTCAGGCGAGTTTCCAAACACGTCTCGCGCTGTAAAACCGGGAAATACCGCCCGGTCTAACACCGCCGCCACGGCCGGCCCCATCCCTGACCTCCTGCGGCTAGGTACGTTGTCCCCCATAGGAAATGCCTATCATGTCTTATCACGCTTAGAATTTCTCTCGATCTTTACAATATCTCATAGCAAAGGTTTCACTAGTGTTTAGCTCTAATCAACGTGCCAATCCAGATTTTTAGACTCTCAACAATTAACGTCAAAATGAATAAAACCACGTATATCGTGCAGAAAACTTCGATCCAGAATGATAACGACAGTGGCAACAAAAAACAGATAAGATCCAACGTGGCAACTGGTCCTGTGCCCCATGCAAAAACTTTGAACCATTTTGGATACTTGGAAAATACGTTCACCCACGTGAATAAGTTTGAAAATGTCTTCTTCAAAAAAGTCCTCCTCGTTAGGCCTGAATCTTCAAGCCTAAATTCCCCTGAAACGTCTTAATTATAGAGCTCTTGGGGATGTTCTCAGTTCAGCGTCGGTGGATTTTCAACGAACCTTAACAATTTCGATTTGGCCACAAAAAAAGAATGAGCCACTAACACTCATTCCTACAAAATTACTTATTTATTGGCCCACCACAACACCTAAGCGTTGTCGTCTACCGTTTCTCCTGGCATGGTCTGTTCACGTAGAATCCACGTAATGCCGTATGCATCGACGACCTGGCCCATCTTGCCTCCAGAGCTTTGTTCACCGAAAGGACTGATGACCTTCACGTCGAACTTAAGGAGTCGTTGGTACAAGCCTGTCAATTCCTTGACGCTGGCGGAATCGTCCGCATCGACGTCGATCATTAGTGAAATCAACGTGGAGGACGTGGGCTGACCCATCAAGGCGTCGGCACACTGAATATCCAAACCTAGAATCTTAAAACCACCACTCATGGTCATTTCATCCAAATCAACGGTAGGCGCTAATCCAAACTGTTCAACTTCCTCGGCAGTCGGGCTGACCCGGTAGGCGTTGGTTGCTCCAAAGACGCTCTGATAATACGCTATGGCCTCTTTGGCATTTTCAAATTCCAAATATGGAATTAACTTTGCTTGCATCGTCGGTACCCCATTCATGACATAGTTTAGAAACAAATCGACTGTCTAGTCACCGCTAGTCCGGTGCTAGTCTCTTCGATTAGATGAACCGCATTTTATCTCTAGCTGGTATTATACCCTTAATGACTTTAAAACGGTAGGTCGCGTAGCCCTTTCGCGATGTCAGCGAGTGACTGCTCCGCCGTCGTATGCTTCAACGGTGCCTGTGAGGCCGCCGCTTTGGGCCGTTCATCAGCTGTCGGATTGACTGGCGCTGCTGGGCGTGAAGTTGTCGCCTTTGCCGGTTGCTTCACCGCTGGTTTGACCGCGGCGTGATGGCGCTCCTGCCCCATCCCATCCATCGTTTCGTTCAGCAGATGGTCCACGAACACGTTCCCCTGGTTGGTGGCGTGCCCCTTGGTCCACTGGTAGCTCAACTGTGTAAACTGAGGTAATAGGCGATCAACATCCTGCCACAGTTCGGCGTTAGCTAACGGTCCCGCACTACGCTTCCAGCCGCGGCGTTTCCAGCCAGCTAGCCAGCCTTCTGTAACGGCATTCAACACGTACCGCGAGTCTAAGATAAATTCAATACTGGTCTGATTCTGGTTCAAGTCAGCTAACTTCTGAAGCGCATTGCGAAAGGCCATGATCTCCATCCGATTATTGCTGGCCCCAAACTCACCATCGGACCCGGTCACGACATCATCCGGCAACTCGATACGGTAAGCCCAAGCGGCCTTATCACCGGTTCTCACGTGCCCACCAGCGACATTCCCAGTATTCCGGGAACCACCATCCGTATAGACGGTAATCGCCGCAGAACCACTCTGGGGGGCCGCTGCTGTCGTCCGTTGTACTTTGTGGTGTGCCTTGGGTGTGCTCGACGTTGCCTGACCTTGCATGAAGGCGTCTGCGGCACTCGCCGACGTAAAGCTCTTGTATTGGGCCCCGGAATAACCGGTGACCTGCGCCTGTGTTTCCGCCCAGGTTCGGTAGACGCCGGGCTTACGGCCACGGCGGACTGCATAGTATTTCTGTGCCAAATTCATTCCTCGCTTTCGACCTAATCTAAATTAGTTTACCATAGATTTTCTCAATGTGACCAAATCCGCTATTACAGGACTTATGAAGCCGTTGCCAACATCATAAGGACCGGGAAAACTTTTTTCTCGAATTGCTCAGCCGCAAACCTTAAAAAACAATAATTTCAAAGTGTAAATTGTTTCCATAACTTTTAGATTATGCTAACCTAGTAGGTGTGAGTATTGGTCGGAGACTGTCCTAATTTACTCATTTTCCCAAATTTTTAAGGGGGTTTTTGATGAAGAATCCAATTCATGCGTCCATTATTACCGTCGACCAAGCCCGCGCGATGCTTAAGGACCAGCGAGAACAACGTGACGAACGTTTTCCCCAGCTGGCCACCTCCGGCCAATATATCTTACCAGACTATCGGTTAACCCGTAAGCGTGAGGCCTTTAAGATTCGGCGGCATACTTTTTTAAAGAAACATTTCCGTTCCTACGTCGCCTTCGATTCCGACAACGGCCAGACCTTGTGGATTCACAACTTCCCAAGTCTGTCCGAGGCCTGCTTCTGGCTAAACACCGGATTGAAGCCCAACGACACGGACTCCGCCGGCACCTACCAAGGCTGGAAGGAAGAACACGTCGCTGAGATTGAAGTGTTGAAGGATCAGCTCCGCGCCCAACACAAAGAAAAGAAGAAGCCCGTTGCGACGCCAAAACCGGCAACCGTAACGACCGTAAAAAAAGTAAAGCACGCTAAAGCTAAGAAATAGCGGCATTACATAAAACACCAACGAAAGTCATTTTGCGACTATCGTTGGTGTTTTTTTATTTTTCTTGTTATTTCTTGCATCGCCTGCGACTGCTAGCGACGCCACTGAGAACCAGAAGCGCCAACAGGCACCACTTCAAGCCCCTAAAGGTCTAAGTGCACCTGCTTGGGGTCCGTCTTAACAATGATCTTACCATGGTGAATCGAGTACAGGACCTCTGAGCGCTTGTTCAGCGCGTTATAGAAGTTGTCATTGTTCATGATGACCAAGTTGGCGGGCTTCCCCTCGGCAATACCGTAATGGTCGCCGACGTGCATAGCCTTGGCACCGTTCGTCGTGACGAACTTGTAGGAACCGTTAATGTCGTCGTAACCCATCATCTGGGTGACGTGGATTCCCATGTGAAGGGCATCCAGCATGTTCCCATCGCCCATTGGGTACCAAGGATCTTTGATATCATCTTCACCGAAGGCCACATTGACCCCAGCTGCATTGAGTTCCTTGACCCGCGTCAAGCCACGACGCTTAGGATAAGTATCAAACCGACCGCCCAAGTGGGTATTGATCAGGGGGTTAGAAATCATGTTGATGTGAGACATCTGCAGTAAGCGCATCAGCTTGTAAGCATAAGCGTTGTTGTAAGAACCCATCGCCGTGGTGTGGCTGGCCGTCACTTGGTCACCCAAGCCGGTTTCCAAAGCCAAGGTGGCTAACGTTTCCAAGCCACGGGAAGCGGGGTCATCGATCTCGTCACAGTGCGCATCGACCAGCTTGCCATACTTTTGCGCTAATTCAACGGCAAAATGGAGGGATTCTACACTGTATTCACGCGTGAATTCAAAGTGTGGAATTGCCCCGATAACGTCGACGCCCAGCTTGGCAGCCTGTTCCATCAGTTCTTTACCGTGTGGGAATGACAGAATACCTTCTTGAGGGAAGGCTACCAGCTGCAGTTCGATAAAGTCTTTCACTTCGTCACGCACCTGGATCAAGGCCTTCAGCGCAGTCAGATTCGGGTCAGTTACATCCACGTGGGACCGAACAAACTGAACCCCATGGCTCGCCTGCAATTCCAACGCTTGCCGAGAACGACTCTTAACATCAGCAATGCTCAACGTCTTCTTCCGTTCGGACCAGATCCGAATACCATCAAACAGCGTCCCGGACTGATTCCATTCGGGATCTCCTGCCGTCATGGTGCTGTCCAAATGGACGTGTGGATCAACAAACGGTGGCAAAATTAATTTGCCCCGTGCATCGATCACCTGTTCATTATCCTTAGCCGTTAAATGATCGGCAATCGCAGTAAATTTACCGTCCTCAATCCGAATATCCTGTGGTTGCGTTGCGTTTTCGATGAGACCTTGTTGAATTAACATGCGCGTTAACCTACCTCCTACACTTTTTCATCTTTAATTTAATAAAAACCGGGAATAGTTAGTCCGAGCAAAAGAATCGTACTATCGGCAACCAACCCCAAAGCTACGGCAATGACGCTCACCGTAGCGGGAACCAGGCACCACCAGGGACCCTTTTTAGCGGACCGAACCAACCCTACTAAGCTTATCACAGTTAAGACGAATCCGAACAATAAAGTCGCGGGTTCGTGGGGAAACCAGCGGTAAACCGTTTGAACGGCGCCAATTAGTGCATACCAGCTCACGATAAAGCCAATCAAACTCCACCCCAACACAACCCATCGTTCACGTCTCATTAGATGTCATCCCCTTGTCCACTGTTTTTCTCAACATCCTTGTCGTTAACTTTAACTTACGCGGTCATCCTCAGACTAGCGAGCAAACCAACCTCGTTCGCGGGGTCAACGAACATTGCGACAACTGCTCTCTAGCCACTATAAGTTGCCGTTGCGCTAACAAATATATTTATCAAACTTCCCGGTCGTCTTTTCACTATGGTCTGTGCTATGCTGGAAGCTATAATACTGACAGCGGAGGTTACTTAATCATGGTAAATTCATACCCACAAGCCCTCACCATCGCGGGTTCCGATAGCGATGGTAGTGCCGGCATGCAGGCTGATCTGCACACCTTCTTTGCCCGGCGCGTCTACGGTGCATCCGTCATGACCGCCTGTGTGGCCGGAAACTCTTACGGCATTCACGCTAGTGTTCCGATGCCCACCGACTTCATCGACCAAGAATTCAAGGATTTAGCGGACGATTATCACATCCGAGCATCTAAAACTGGGATGCTTGCCGACTCAGCGTTAATCAACGATGTCGTCAAAAACTACCAAGCCGCCGATTTCGGTCCGCTGGTGGTCGATCCAGTCATCATGACCAAACATGGCAACCAGCTGCTGGAAGAGAGTGCCTTCAACACGCTACGCACCGCACTTATCCCACTGGCAACGGTGTTGACGCCGAACTTCTTCGAGGTCGAAAAGCTTGCCGAAATGTCAATTACGACCGATACGGATATGGAAACGGCCGCGCACAAGCTTCAGGAAATGGGCGCCAAAAATGTGATTGCCAAGGGCAGTCACGCCGACCCCACCCAGAAGGTCGTGAAGGACTTTGTCTTGCTGGAATCCGGCGAGAGCTTCTGGTTGAGCGAACCCTACCACGAGACTGACCGAGTCAACGGGACCGGCGACTCCCTCTCCGCCTGCATCACCGCGGAACTAGCCAAGGGGACGCCAATGAAGCGGGCCATCGAAATTGCTAAGCAGTTCGTCAACGCTGCGATTGGCTCACCAATTGAAGTCGGCCACAAGTTTGGTCCAGTTAACCACTGGGCAGCAATGGATCGCGATTTTAAGTAAGAAATAATGAAAGCAGCTAGGCAGTTCTCAAAACGAGAACGCCTAGCTGCTTTTTAACTTCGCTTACTTCACACGGTAGTAATAATGAACGATTGGCTTCTCACCAAAGGATTTATATTCCCAGCCGTCATCGCGCAGGGATACTTTTTTCTTGTGTGTCACACGCTTCAGGTGCCACAACTGTCCACGACGTTTGACACCAATGAAGGTATACCCCTTCTTGGCCTTATGTACGTAAAGTGGCACTCCGTTGAATGGGTTCTTAGAGTGCTTCCGCTTCTTGTTGCCCACGGTCCAAGAACCTTCCTCTTTTTTACCATTCTTGTACTGGCTCACGCTAAAGGAATATTTTGTGATCTTGACCTTTTGAACCTCTTTTTTGCTAATCCGTGCTTGCCACGTTCCACGAAAGTTCGCTGGCGTAACCGTCCGTTTAGCCGAAGCACTAGCAGTTGGCAAGACTGCTGTTGTGCCAGCAACTGCCAGCACTGTTAGTGCACCTAGCAACACCTGTTTAATCGACATTCCTCTCTGTCCCTTCGATTCAATATATACCGGTAGTTTCGCCGACTTATGATTTGACATATTCTATATTAAGTCTGAGAAGAATCAATTGCTAACGTGGACTGCACTAGAAAATTCCGAAAAAAAGATACTGCCTTCTCCGTATCCTCGCTTCTTGCTATCGACTGCCACTTACCACCGATCCGGTCGCCACGTCCGACCATCGACCTCACCGCCGAGTTGTTCGCTGCGTCGGTCCTGTTCGGCAACGACCTGCTTCAACGCTAACCAAAATGCCCGGTCGGTAAACTTAGATTGTTGGTTAGCCAATTGGTCGATCTGTTGGCGTAACCACGCTGATTGTTCAGTCATCTTCCTGCTCCTTAATCATGGCTAAAGTGTCCGTCAACTGGTCGAGATGCGCCCGATTCTGATCGAAAACACTGGCAATCAATTTGCCAGCCGTCTGCTGTTCCGCCGGCAATTGCGCCACCATAGCTAACAGCCGGTGAGCAAACCACTCCTGCCGATTGGTTAAACTGTCTGGTTGCTTCTGGATTAGGTACCGCTGGTAGTCGATGACCAGCCGCAACTTTTCCGGTTCCTCAAGGTAGCCGAATTGATAAATGGGAAACGTCGGCAGCCAGGTCATCTTGGCTCGGTGGGCTAACGCCGCTAACGGGGCCATAACGGCATCTAACGTCACGTTCTCGGCGCCTCCTCGCTGGAAGGCTTGTTCTGGCATGCCGGTAGTCACCACGATACCCAACTCCTTACCGGCCAACGGATAGCGATGATCACCGTAGACAAACGTCCGCGTCAGCACCGTGTCTTCCCATTGCTTCAATCCCGCCGGTGCCGCGTACCAGTACAGCGGAAACTGTAAAATAATTCGGTCAGCATGCCGCAATTGATCCTGCTCTTTGGTAACATCCAGGGTGGATTGCCCCTCGATATGCTCCCAGATAACATCATCACTGGGCAGACTTTCCTTTAAAAATTGTTGACTGGTTGAATCCGCCAACTGGGGATGCGAGACCAAGACGAGCGTAGTCATCGTACCATCAACTCCTTTACGTTTTTTCACTAAAACCACTTTAGCACAGTTTTACAGAATTTTTGCGTCCCATGCCTTGCTAAATCAGGGTAAAAGAAAAGGCCTTTAGCAGCAGCGCTAACGACCAGTTGACTTGAATTAACTTAAGCGGCGATCAGAATCATCGTGGAATTTATTTTCCCGGGTAGCCAGATGCTTGCTGTTCTTCCGGAAGGTTTCCCGGTTGTTCAAATACAGCTGACCTACCGCGGCCAAAATGATAATGAATAAAATAATAACTAGTGCAGACATAGCAATTCCCCCCGTCAACTTTAGATTACAGTTATATTATCTAAATGTTACAGGAATATTGCAAGCATGTTGTTATGAAAATAAGAAAATCTTGATATTTTTACCCTATGCTTAGATTGTTCACTTATTAGTCGTACCGGTAGACGATTGCTGGACGGACTCTTTTTGCCGAGATTCGCGCTGTGACTGGTGTTTCTTCTGAACCTTGCGAACTTGATTGAAGACCTGATCAGTTGGGCTCACATTCTTTTGCCGTGACAGGTTAGCCGCCGGGGCCGCCAGTAATAGAACAATGATGGCTGATAAACAGTACACCAAATTGCGATGGCGATCCCCCTGTGCCTGCGTAATCTGAAAAAAATAATAAATAATACAGATAGCGGAAAAGAAAACCGCAATCTCTGCAACGATGTGAACTACTAGCATAATTTCCGCCCCCTCTAAACACCTTCCACTCTACTGGAGGCACCGGGTAACTGTCAACTGGCGACTACCAGTTAATCCACAATTGACACGGCGCGACGGCTTCTCTATAATTAAGAAGTTGTTGGTCGCCAGACCCATTAGGTCGCAATAGCTCAGCTGGATAGAGCAACGGTCTTCTAAACCGTAGGTCGAGGGTTCGAATCTCTCTTGCGACATCAAAATACAAAGAAGTTCTCACAACGCTGTGAGAACTTCTTTTTTGGTTTTATCAGCTTTTGACTATCAGGTTACAACCTAGTCGTGATACTGGCCCACAACGGGGAGCTTATTCAAAACCTTCCGACCGTGTGGTGACTGACCATCGATTACGCTGGTCAATTCCTGACCAGCTAGGTTGCCATGATGCTTGCCACCAGCCCAAGCTTCCACATCAGAAACGTCATAAACAACGCCATCTACCGCCACGTAGGCCGGTTGCCCGTTTTGACCGTCAAATTTGGCCAATTCCGTGCGATCAAATACTTTTTCACTCACGTAAAACCACCACCTTAATTAGTTACTCCCATCATAAACTGACCGTCCTAACAACTCAAGTAATTCGCCTTTCGGGTGATAACTAAAGCGCAATAAAAAAACACCAACCGAAGTTGGTGTTTTTTGCGACTCAGTTTAGGCTAATAAATTAGTCGACAACTGATACGTTAGCAGCTTGTGGGCCACGGTCGCCTTGTTCTACATCAAGGGAAACGTGTTGGCCTTCTTCAAGCGTCTTGAAGCCTTCGCTGTTGATAGCGGAGAAGTGAACGAAAACGTCTGAGCCGTTTTCCAAAGTGATGAAGCCGTAACCTTTATCAGCGTTGAACCATTTAACAGTACCTTGTTCCATAAGAATGAAACCTCCATGCGCATAGCGCAATAATATTTGCATTTGAAAGCTGGGGTAAAAAGGAGCCATTCTTATAAGAACGTCGAGCCTTTAAAACTTCCGAACCATAAATACATTAACCATAGGATAACAGGTATTTCCCAGAATAGCAAATGCAAACTCCGATATTTTTAAACTATTTTGCAATAAGCCCCTAATTATTTTCCGATAACCATTCTTTCGCGGCCAAAACCTCTTGGGGGGTCAGCATGTGACTCCCCCCGGTTTGGTAAACGGTCGTCGTCGCCCCACTTTTGCGGCAATCCGCCGCAACTTGTTCAACGGTTGCAACCGACACTAACGGGTCGCGCTGCCCGGCAGAGAGCCATATTTGGTAGTCCGTAAGCTGCTTATTTTGTGGCACGGCCAACCACAGTGGATGGAACAACAGGGCCCGTTTCCCGGGTAAAATTCCGGTTCGAATCGCGTAGGCAGCCATCGCCGCACCGTTAGAATACCCCACCGTAATCAGCTGATTCACATCCCAATGATGGTGCGCACAAATTATTTTTATTTTTTCGCATAGCCACGTTGATTCGGTCATAAGTTGCTGTGGATCGACCGGACCCGCAGCCGTCTGCTGAAAATATTGGCGTTGCGCACCGACACCACTACGACCGGCAATCGTAATTAGTGGACTCTGCGGGGCTAATCGGCGACCAAAGTTCAACATTTCCGTATTTGTGCCCCCGGTCCCTTGCAGCAACAACACCGGCGGCTCAGTATTGGCCCCCGGTGCCGTTTCAATTAAATCATCAGTCAAGACTCCGCCTCCTAGCGCCGAACAATCAGCTCAATCTGACCCTTCTGCGGGGCAAAATTAAGCCCATCACACGGTTCGCTTAGAATCTTACCGTACTCGGCTAAAACGTCGTCAGGCAGCGGTGTGTGCGTCTTCAACTGGGTAATTAAGTTTGCGGCCGAGTTAATGTCCGCTAACGAAACAAACAATAAGGCATTATCAATTAAGTCTCGCAACAAGTCCGTCAATAAGCTATTGGGCTTACCCTGAGCGTTGGTTACCACAACCTGGTGGCTCTCTACTTCCTGGTGATTTACTGAAACTGTTTTTAAGACATCAAAAATTGTTGACACGACCAGTCACTCCCTCGCGAATCCGTTTTCAGTTTAACTAGATGATACAGCAAATTACGGCCGACGGAAACTAATTCTCATTCAAATAACGGTAAATCTTGCTGCTTGGCAAAGCGTGCCATCATTTTTTCCTGAACCTTAGGCAAAGGTAGCGCCGTGATCTCCGCCGCCGGTACCCATTTTCCAGGCAGAAACTCGAGCGACGGCACGGTTGGTAAGTCTGCCGTCAAAAGTTTCACGTGCCAGCGTTGGTGCGTATAGGTGTGACTGACTGGTTGCCCACCAACTACAGCCAGATCGATTGGAATCTGATAGTCATTGGCCCACCGCCGCGTAATCTCGGCCACGTCATCTGCGAGCGTTGCGTCCGGATTTTCCGGATGCAGATCTGCCTGCAACACCAGTGGAAAGCTCCAGTATCCGGTCAACATTTCCTGTGCGCCACGCTGAACCATCAGATAACCCGCTGGTGAATGGATCACGAGACCATAGTACGGCATCAATTTGGGCCGTGGGGTCTTGGTCTTCACTGGAAAGTCCAACACCCGTCCCGCACGATAAGAAGCATCGAACGCCTTGACCGGTGAGTGTTCCGGGTCAGGATTTTTAGCCGTCATGTAGCTCGACCCCAGATCCATAATGGCTTGATTAAAGGCTCCCGGGCGCTGCGGATCGACAATGGGTTGAATGATCTCTGTAAAACGCTGCCGGGTCTTGGGTTTGGCAATATCGTCATCGATCATGAGTAGCCGAGCAAACACCCGAAAGGCGTTACCATCCACCGCCGGTACGACCTGATCAAAGGCGATGCTGGCAATCGCGCTGGCCGTGTAGGGACCGATTCCCGCCAAGTCTTCCAACTCGGCGGCCGTCTGGGGCCATTGCCCGTGGTAGTCATCGACCAGCTGCCGGGCCGCTCGCTGTAAGTTTCGAGCACGTGAATAGTAACCCAAACCTTGCCAGGCCTTCAGTAGCGTGGCTTCCTCGGCAGTCGCCAAATCTTCAATTGTTGGAAAGGTCGCTAGAAAGTTCTGATAGTAGGGAATCACCGTATTGACCTGCGTCTGTTGGAGCATAACCTCGCTAATCCAGGTGTGGTACGGATTGCGACCGTGTCGCCAGGGCAAGTCCCGCCCCTCATCGTCATACCAGGCCAATAATGTTTTTCGAAAGTCGCGGATCGTTGCCGCTGACCATTTTTCCATAGTGTCCCTCCGTCCTCGTTTTCCCTATTCTAGCGAATCCCTCGCCTCCTCACAAGCCTTCCCCACAACTAAGTCTTGACGTGCCAGTCTTGCTCCCCTATTATCAGGGAAGAATATTGGTTAGGCTTTGATTCGTCAGCGGTGGTCAGGAACTCTGTGGGCCCTCACCTTCATAGGTCTTAGACCATTACCAATAGTCACTACATATAAAGAAACCAAATCGGTTAACAATCGGAGGAAACATCGTGAAACGTTGGGGAATACTTCTTATTATAGCGATCTGCAGCGTCCTAAGTGGCTGCACAATCAGTCACGAGACGGACACGCCCAGTGACAGCAAGGGGGTCATGTCCCAGAATCAGGTCTTAAACCTCGCTTCCCACCATCCCCTAACCACCCTGGACACAGATAAACTTACCCAGTTTGGGCGGCTCAACAATACGATTGAAGGGCTTTACCAAGCGACTGGCAATAACGACACTGAACTCGCTCTTGCAAAAAAGGTCAAGATCAGCAACGATAAAACGACCTATACCTTTACCCTCTGGAAAGATTCCTACTGGAGCAACGGCGATGTTATCACCGCCCCTGACTTCGTCTTTTCCTGGCGGCGAGCTCTGACGCCAACAACTAAGGCACCCGAAGCCGATCTCTTCGATGGGATTAAGAACGCCCGCCAGATTCTCGACGGCGAGTTACCCGCAAGCCGACTGGGCGTCACGGCTCCCAGCAGATTCAAGCTAGTCGTGCACCTCGATCATCCCATGGCAGAGCTGCCACAGCGGCTAGCCTACCCCCTCTTCGGCCCACAGAATCAGCGTATCGCCAAAAAGTACGGTAAACTTTATGCCACGAAGCCGCGCTACCAAGTCTACGCGGGGCCCTTCATGGTCGCCAATCACGGTAGCTCAATTCAACGTTGGCACATGATTCCCAATCCCCATTATTGGGATCGCAAGCACGTCTACCTCACCCGGATCAACGTGGTAACCTACAAGTCAGAAGCGGCGGCTTGGGACGCCTACGATCACGGTCGCTTAGACGAGATGCGTATCCTTGGAAAGTCCGATGTTAAATACTACGAAAAACAGGCCGACTATACTGCCCGGCCCTACTCAAAAATGGTGCTCCTCAACTATCGTCAAACTGGAAGAGATTCCAAGGTCAATCGCCTGCTCCAACAAAAGCTTGCCCGATTGGCTATTTCACACGCCGTCAACCGCAAGCACCTGGTCAAGCAGGCTTATGGTAATACCTCACTGACCGCTCAGGGGGTCGTCCCGGCCGGCCTGAGTCGTGGCCTCAAGGGCACCGCCGACTTTGCCGCGGCACAACCCGAACAAGAGACACTTGCTTACAGCCCTAAGACCGCCAAGGCGGAGTGGCAGACGGCCAGTAAACGAGCCGGCGTGACTCACATGAACCTATCGCTCGGCTACCTGGCCGACACCAATAGCCCCGCAGTAGCTAAGGCTCTCAAACACCAGCTGGAGGCCACCTTGCCCGGTCTCACAATTACCCTTAAGAAACGCGTGCCAGCGCTTAATGCGCGTGCAGTCCCCGTGACGTCTGATCTCACCTTAACGACGCAACGGGCCCAGTACGCCGATCCATTAGCGATTCTATCCCTGTTCACCAGCAGCAACAGCGCCAACGTGGGTCACTGGTCCAGCAGGGCCTACGACCAACTGATCGACCAAGCCAGCAACGCCCCTACCTTCAATTCTAAGCGGTGGCAGACACTACTGGATGCCGAGGGCTTGCTGATGCGCGACCAGGGGATTACGCCACTCCTACAGCCTGCTAGCACCTACTTGGTTGCTCCCAAGCTCAACGGGGTCCTCTACAACACGATTGGCACGCAGTCCAATTTTAAGAGTGCTTACTTTGTAAAATAGTCTAAGAAAAAATGCGACCTATTTGGCCGCATTTTTTACGCTTTCAATTGTTCCTGAGCAGTTGCCAACACGTCTTCCCCGACAAATTCACTGGTCAGCCGCGCCATCGGGGTGTAGCCATGCCGCTCCTTATATGGAACGGGATAGGCCGCCACCACGGCAACTTTCAAGTTGTTCTCTGTTAAAAATATCTGACCCACACCGCGGTACTTGCCCTTACTGTGTCGGCCCGTACGCCACGAATGGAGCTTGAAGTCCCCATCGGGTTCGCGCTTGATTTCATACTTGCCGGAAGCGTTGGCCGCCACCGGGACCCCGACGTATTGATTCACTTCGTACTTTGCCTTCATGCTATGCCTCTTCTACTAGAATTTTGGTCAACGGCGCGACCGCATCCGCCCCTAATACAGCGGTCACAGCCGGTTGCTGCAAGATTGCCTGAATTGCCGCGGTCGTTGCTGGCTGCCCCGTCAGTTGATCTGCAATGGCCAGCAATTCTGCTGGCGTGCCAACCGTGCCAAATAACGCGACTGAGCGGAGTTCACCGGCATGGCGCGTATAGTTCACGTGCAGTTGCCCCGCGGCGAGCGTCAGTCGGTGATAGGCCCGTAAACCCGGATTAGCCCCATAATTCCAGGCGTCCGTTTGATACTTCTCCGCTAGCCGTTGATCGATAATCTCCCAATCGTGCGCGGATAGGTGATACGTTTCCACCTCGTCCAATCGATCAACTTCGAAGATGTGTTGAAGGAGCACCGTCTTAAAATCTTGAATATCCAAGTTCTGATACGCTGGCGCCAAATATTGCCGCAGATTGGTGATGGGCACGCGGTTGGAAGCCACACCCCGGTGACGCCGCTCACTGACCGGAATCAACGCCTGATGGGCAGCCGCCACGTTCAAATCGTACATGATCGTCCCACCAGCCGCATAGCCATCGCCATTTTTAAACATAGTCATCCCGGAAAACTTCTTATCACCGACAACCAGATTACTCTTCTGGCTGACCGCCAAGTCGGGCACGCCCATGGCCGCCAGTGCTTTTAAAATTGGAGCCGCAAACCCAGCATAGTCCCCAAATTGTGACCCATCTTGGGGATCGCCATTGACGATGTGTTCAAAGATCAAGTTTCGTTCATCGTGATAGACAGCTCCCCCACCAGAGGTCCGCCGTACCAGTTGAACGTCGTGCTTAGCCAAGTAGTGGAAGTCCACCTCGGCCGTGACATTTTGGTTAATCCCAACAATGACGGCCGGGCGATTAACGTACATCATCAGGCCGTGACCGGGAAGCTTGAGGTCGTTGACCAGGTAATTATCGATGGATTGGTTGACCACGGCATCGGTCACCACTTGGCCTTGCCGGTTCGTATCAATTAGAAACATAGGTGAACCCTCCTTGATTTAATTCCAAATGTTAGATTTAAACTGTCGTCTACGGCTGCCAGGGATTCTGCTGCTGTGGGGACCGCCTGCAGCCAAAGAACGGGCTTCCGGCTCGGTTTGAAACCTCGCCAGATTCAGGCGAGTTTCCAAACACGTCCCACGCTGTAAGACCGGGAAAAACCAACCGCCCGGTCTAACACCGTCGTCACGGCTAGCGCCATCCCTGGCCTCCTCCGACTAATCTAGTTTTCAACCATAACCTTAGAAGGGGCATTAGCGTATATACCAGATTACCATTTTAATTCTTACTATAACCTATTGACAACAATTGACTGGCACTACAGGTACGCAAACCAACTAATATCCGCCACAGCGCCAATGTAATTTTGATTTTAGTTTAGCATATCCCTCTGTCAGCAACAACTTAGGTAAGAACATATTGTCAGCGGTTACAGCATAAGGGTATACTAAAGAACGTAATGAGATTAAGGGAGGAATTTACCATGCCTGAACAACAAAGGCCATCAGTTTGGGAACTATTCAAAAGCTTCTTTCACCCCAAAAAAGCTGAACCAAAAGTAACGACACTCAACGGCGTGTGGTGGGAACAACGGCACGCCATCTACCGCCTGGGGATCACCAGCGATGCCATTCAACAACTCGGTAAGATCAGTTTTGCTGAGCTGCTTGTCGAACCCGATCAGGTACTCGATCAAGACCAAGATATTCTCGAGGTTGAAAGCGATAAGACCGTGCAAAACTTCAAGACACCATTTGAAGGAACCGTTGTAGACGTCAATCACTTTCTCGTTGAGAACCCAGATGCCATCAACTCCAACCGTCAATTGGAAAACTGGGTCTTAGACATTCGAATTGATTTCGATTAATCCAAACGACACCACCTTGAAGGAGGGCGACCGTTAGAATAAACTTCCAATGGTTGCGCCCCTTTTTTAGTCGAACGATAAGGGCCACTACCAACGGCTTGGCATCAAGGTTAACGCCCCTGCTACAGGTGTTGCGGCGGGGTCACTCAGAATCCATTTAGACAAAATATTTACCATTTTCGATTTAAAGGACTACCATGAGAATTGAAGCCGGTGGTACCCATGCCAATCACAGATCCGCTGACCCCAAAATTTTTTTGGAGGTAATGGTTATGGCTGTTGTAGAAAAGACTGCTTTATTGGATGAAAAAATGAACGAAGTATTTGACTGGTCCGATGCAACGTTACCTGTTCGTGACGCTTTGTGGGATCACTTCATGGAATCCAATGGTCACAACACCGATGAAACTGAAGCTTCAATGAAGGAAATCGATGCGAAGTCCGACGCTGATGTTCGGTCTTACGTTGAAGATAACCTCAAGAAGTAACCGGCTGTTTCAACCTAAAAATAACCTCGCCAATTTGGCGGGGTTATTTTTTATCTTATTTTAAGTTAACTGGGGACTCACACTATAGAATTTCAAATAGCGATGACCCGTTGCCGGATCAATCACCATGCGCGTCACACTGGTATTAGTTGGTTCTGGTAACGCAGTGGTTGCCGGAGCCGCCAACATCAACAGCGCGGTCGCCTTGATGGTCAGGCCATGGCTAACCACCAGGATGTGGTCAGCGGGATGATCCACGACCTGTTCGGCCAACCATTGGCCAACCCGGTGCTGAATTGCCAGGTAGGACTCACCGCCTATGGACGCCAAGACATCCGGCAGTGCTTCACCCGTAACCGCATCAAAATCCTGTGGCCGTTGTTCACTGATTACTGGCAAACTCTTGCCGGTCCAGTCCCCATAATCGGCTTCCATCAATCGGTCATCAAACGATGGTGTTAGGGCCATCATGGTTGTGAGGGCCGCCGTCGTTTGGCGCGTCCGGTGAAGTGGACTACTGATCAACTGATCGTAGTGCTCACCTTGCAGCCACTGGGCGAGATGTTCCGCCTGTTGAAGACCGCGCACCGTTAAGTGAGTGGCCGTCGTATCCAATTGTCCTTGCATGATTTGATCCACGTTGGCCTGAGTCTGCCCGTGGCGTACCCAATCGAAAGTCGTCATTTGTTAGTCACTTCCTACTCCATTAAAGCTCTTTCACAGTGTTTCGTCGACCCCGTTGGAGTAAATAAATTGCAACGATCACCAAGACTGACCCCAGCACTTCGGCACCCGAGATGGCTAAACCCAGGAAGATGATCGACAGAATAAAGGTCATCACTGGCTGGACGGCATCGACGATACTGATGACATCGGACGGTGCAAAGTGAGTACTGTAGAGAATCAGTGAGAAAGGCACGATGGTCCCAAACACGATGACCGTTGCCATCGAAGCAATCAGCGTTCCAGTCAGTGGGGGCGTGCTGACCCAGACTGGCTGATGCAGGTTGAAGATAATTCCGGCGATAAACGTCCCCCAACCCAACACGGTGATTGGTGAGTGGCCGCCACGCACTAACGGCCGTGGCAGGACCACGTAGCAGGCTGCGGTAATCCCAGAACCAATCCCCCATAATAACGAATCGAACGGAATTGCCAATTGAGATAAGTTCCCACGCGTAATGGCCAGGAAGACCCCAATCATCGCGATGGTAAAAGCAATCAGGTCACTACGCAGTGGGCGATCATGCTTAAATAACAGGCTACCCAGGACGATGAACAGTGGACTCAAGTACTGTAGGATCGTCGCCGCAGCCGCATTCCCCGTCTGTACCGCGATGTAGAAAGTTAACAGGTTCGCGCCCAGCCCAATAACCGCGTAGGCAACTAGCCAGCCGACCTCACGCCAGCTACTGAAGACTGAAAAAGTCTTTTTCCAGCCATACAAGATAAAACTAATCATGAGCAGCACCACCCCAGCGCCTAACGTTCGCGCTGACAAGAACCAATTGGTCGGAATGGATTGCCCCTGTGAAATAAACTGCAAAACTGTTCCGGACACCCCGAACATCGCTGAAGCAATGGTGGCCCAGAAAATACCCTTAATGACGTTCCCCGTCGATACCTCTGAATTTTTCAAACCTGTGAATCCTTTCTCTCTCACACTCACGGCGTGCATTATAATTCTCCAATTTTAACCGATATTCATTAGAATTTGATGGTAAAATGGCGAAAAACAGCGATTGCGGTCAACTTTTTTTCTGCCCCTACTGACGCTTCATCCACTAATACAAAAGTGGACGTGACTTTGCAACGCGTCACGTCCACACGCCCTGCTTAAGCCGTGTGATCCACACGCCGAGCGAGCAAGTCTCCAATTAATTGAATAGCAAACACGATAACTAAGATAATTAGCATTGCCATGACAGTCACATCGGTTTCAAACCGACTGTAGCCGACATTGATTGCTAAGTTACCCAAACCACCACCCCCGATGGCACCAGCCATCGCGGTCAAGTCGATCAGACTGATCAACGTTAGGACGGAAGAACGGATAATATCCGGCAATCCTTCCTTTAAGTAAACCCGAAAGATAATGGCAATCGGACCGGACCCAACTGACTCAGCAGCTTCGACCACCCCATGGTCAACTTCGGCCAAGGCATTTTGAATCTGACGGGCATAAAACGGTGCGGAACCAATGACCAGCGGCACGATGGCTGCGGTCGTCCCAATCGCCGTCCCCACGATGATCCGGGTCAACGGTGCAATCACGGCTAATAAGATAACGAATGGAATCGACCGACACAGGTTGACCAGCTTGTCCAAAATGTTATAAACGACGCGATTCTCCAAGATACCACCGGGCTGGGTGACAATCAGGCCAATCCCGATAGCCATCCCAATAATCCCCGCAACAATCGCCGTAATGGCGGTCATGTAGAGGGTCTCACCGGTCGCCTGCAGGAAGTCACTCTTCATCGTGACCGCGTTAGGAAAATATTTTGCTAATAAATTCACTTAGGCCACCTCCGAATCGTTAGGGTTCAAGTGGGTAATATTGATGCCGGCATCCTGACAGTATTGCCAAGCGGCAACCAACTTATCCGGTTCACCAGACATCACCACAATCAAGTTACCCAGTGGCGTGTCCTGCAGAATTTCAACGTTTCCATATAAGATGTTCGAGACCACACCATACCGCTTATACAACTCGGTAATCAGTGGTGCGTCGGTGCTGGCACCCACATATTGCAGCTGAACCAATTGCTGGCTCTCACTGAGGTTAAGGGTCGCTGCTTGCCGGAAAATCTTTTCCAATGCCTGATTGATCTGCGTGGCCGTGTTGATAAAGTCCTGGGTCAATGGCTTCTCTGGGCGACTGAAAATCGTGACCAGATCACCCCGTTCAATGATTTCCCCAGCTTCCATGACGGCAACCTTGTTACAGATTTCCTTAACAGCTTCCATTTCATGGGTAATCAGTACAACCGTCAGGCCTAATTCCTTATTCAACCGCTTCAGTAATTCCAAAATGGATGACGTGGTCTTGGGATCCAGTGCACTGGTTGCTTCATCACTGATCAGAATTTCCGGGTCATTGGCCAAGGCTCTGGCGATAGCAACCCGTTGCTTTTGCCCACCAGAAAGTTGGGCAGGATAATCTTCGGCCTTTTCACTCAGACCAACCAGGTCCAACAGGTGAGCAACCTTCTTCTTCCGTTCATCGTGGGCAAGCCGACCCTTTAAGGGGTAGCCAACGTTGTCCGCAATCGTCCGGGAAGCCATCAGGTTAAAGTGTTGGAAGATCATCCCAATTTTCGTCCGCGCAGTCCGTAGCTCGCGGGGATTCAAAGCCAAGATGTCCTGACCACTGACCTCTACGGAACCGGCAGTCGGCCGTTGGAGCCGGTTAATCACCCGCACCAACGTACTCTTACCGGCGCCGGAATACCCGACGACCCCGTAGATGTCGCCGCGCTCTACCGTTAGCGAAACCTTTTTAACGGCTTCAACGGTCTGCCCCTTATTATGGAAGGTGACGTCGATATCTTTTAACTTAATAATCGCTTCGTTAGTCAAATCTTCGTTCTCCTTACTCGCCTATGCTGGCAATTTTCTCTCTACTTATATAAGTTAATTTTCCAATGTCATCACCGATAGCGCTCAGGCACCATTGCTGTGAGGATACCATCATCAGCACAGCACGGTGCCCGTCAGTCATCAACGACGTTTAGTTGGTTAGCTTAAATTAACGTGATGCCTTTTACAATGCGCTTCTATTTACCAAGCTGGAATGGTCAAACCGTGGTAGTACTTCGTCAACAACTTCTTCGTTGCTTCGGTCTGGTAAGCCTTCACGATCTTCTTGTAGGTCTTGTTGTTCTTGTCAGACTTGTTGGTAGCGATGATGTTGATGTAAGGAATGGAAGCCTTGTTGATCTTTTCCTTAAAGATTGTTTCGTTGTTTGGCAGCTTAGCTTCAGCAGCGAATTCGTTGTTGATAACGGCTCCGGTCGCATCGGTCAATGAACGTGGCGTTTGGGCAGCATCAACGGCCGTGATCTTCAAGTTCAACTTGTTTTGCGTGATGTTCTTTGGCGTTGGTAATTCAACCTTGGAATCCACCTTGATCAAGCCAGCGGATTGCAGTAAATGTAAGGCCCGGCCTTCATTGGTTGAATCGTTGGGAATGGTGATTTGGTCACCCTTCTTGATGTCAGCAACGTTCTTAACCTTCTTGGAGTATAACCGTAGTGGTGCGCGGACGGTCTTACCGATGGAAACGATATTGGACTTGTGCGCCTTGTTCCATTGATCCATGAAGTAAGTGTGTTGGAAGGAGTTCAGGTCAATTTCGTGGTTCGTCAACGCAGCGTTAGGCTGGTTGTAATCGGTGAAAGTGACCAATTTGATATTGATACCTTGCTTCTTCAGCTTTGATTGGATGGGTTTCCAGATCTTTTCGTCAGAACCCATGATCCCAACTTTAACGGTTTTGTTGCTGGAACTACTGCTGGACTTACCACAGCCAGCGACGATTAACAGTGGAATCAATAATACCAAGAGCCAACTAAAGCGTTTAAATGATTTCTTCATATGCAATATCCCCTTTTTTACAAATAAGTTCTAATTAATTTGATTAAATGTCGCGAGAGAAAACGGTGACCAAAAGAAAAGAGTCCGCTTCTAAATTAATAGAAACGAACTCTGTCGTGGTACCATTCTAATTCAAGTCAGACGTATGCCGACCCCTCATTAACACTCGCCAGCTTACGCCTTAAAGTGCGTGCACGATAATGAGTGCCAAGCATTACCACTTCATCACTAGGACTTAGCGGTACCAATTCATTTCAGGCCATCTTCACCCCGCCGTGGGTTACTCGCTTTCAGCAAAACGCGAGCTCTCTTGAAACCATTGACGGTGGTTACTCTCCTGATCACATTGTTTTCAATCGCTTAATTTAATAGCAAGTCTAATGCAACTTTAATCCGGTGTCAAGGAAAACCTTTAATAAATTTATTTATAAAGAGTCCCGTCCCACCGGGCTTTCACCGCCACATCTGCTTTTTAATCGGTTTCAGGCAAGCAGAAACTCTCACGCAAATTTCACTTAATCCGCGATGACTTGCTCCCGCAAGATGCCAGCGGCCAACAGGAACATGTGGGTCACAACCGGACCGACGAAGCTGAACCCCCGCCGCTTTAAATCCTTAGCCACGGCACTACCAATGGGCGACTGATTAGTCAGCTCGTCACGCGTCACTGCCGGCAAAAGATACGGCGTCCCGTCAACGAAAGCCCACAGATACGCGCTGAAACTGCCAAACTCCGCTTGTACCTTGAGGATGGCCCGCGCATTCCGTAAAACAGCGCGGATCTTACGCTGATTGCCAATCATCTCAGCATCGGCAGCAATCTCCGGAATCGCCAGTTCATCGATCATCGCAGCGACTTCGGGAATTACCATGCCAGCAAAGACGCGCCGGTAGACCGGTAGCTTGCTAGCCGCCGCCTGCCAGCTCAATCCCACTTGGAAAACACCGACCGTGAGCAGTTCGAACAGAACATGGTCATCATGCGTAGGTGTGCCGAAATAATTGTGATACTCCTGTACACCATTTGTGTGCCAGTCTCGGCCGTCGTTTGGACTGATGGTCATGGTCAACCGCCCCCCTTTCATTGCTAAATCCATTGTACACGAAGACTAGCTGTGATGCGATTGACTTTGATTGTCGACTGCGGCTGCCAGAGATTTCGCCCAAGATAGCTCTCATCCCTCACGACAATGTTCTTCACCAGACTATATCCGTCATGAATTTGCTTAATCTGATCTATCATTTTTCTTTTCTGAACATTTACGTCCCAAAAAAGGCCATTAGTTCTGGCGTTTGGTCCAGAATTAATGGTCTTCACGGGAGATAACTATACGGCGACACTACTCGCTAGTTTGGGGAAATTACCTCAAAACCATCCAGCGCCCACCACTGACGATTTCCTAGAGAACTATGAGCCGATAGTCTTTCAGCTGACTGAAATTTTCCCACTATACCTACAATGATGGCAATCTTACCAGCTATTTAAGATAAGCGTACTTGTAACTCCACTGCGTACCGGCAGTGTTGTGGATAACGCCCTTGATTGTTGAGCGCTGCAAGTAGGCGTAGTTGGCCTGGTAGAGTGGCGTAAAACTCTGTTCCTTATTGATCAGCTTGGACGCCTGAACCATGTCTTGCCACCGAGCCTCATCGTTCCCGGCATCGGCACCCTGAGCCTTATCGATCAGGGCATCATACTGCTTGTTGGACCACTTACCGTAGTTCAAGGCATTTGAACTGACTGGAATCTGTAAGAAGGAGATTGGGTCATTGAAATCGGCACCCCAGTGAGACAAGTAGAGGTCAAAGTCCCCACTGGTTGAGCGCGACTGGGCAACGGAAGCTGGAACGTTTTCAATCTTCAAGTTGAAACCGCTCAGATTCTTTTCCAGCGTACTCTTCAGATACTGCGTCACGGTGCTGGCCGCAACGTCATCGTTGCCGGCTAAGATATTCAAGTTAACTTTCTTGATCCCCAATTGCTTCAATCCGGCCGCCCACTTCTGCTTAGCCAACTTGGGGTTATAAGTCGTGGCATTCTTGACCGTTTGCTGCTTGGCGAAGTCTTCACCAGTCTTCGGATCACTCGCTAACCCACTGGCAACGAATCCAGTTGGCGTCACGGAGCCATCCCCCAACACCTTCTTAGTCAGCTGACTACGGTTGATGGAGAGAGCAATGGCCTGCCGAATATTGCGGTTATTCATGATTCGCCGCTTTTCCTGATTGGCATCCTTAAAGTTATATTTCAGATGAATCACGATGGAATACGGGTATTCCTTGAAGGCACTATTGTTCTTGTAATTCTTCACCTGTTCCGTTGAAAGCTGTGCGAAATCAAGCTTCTTGTTCTGATATAAGCTCAATCCGGTCTGTGGATTGGTGACCACTTGGTAATTGATCTTCTGAAGCTTAACAACCTTCTTGTCCCAGTACTGGTGGTTCTTGACGAATGACCAGGTATTCCCCGTCCCACTCCAGTTGGTGATCTTAAAGGGACCACTATAGACCATGTACTGTGACTTCGTGGCATATTTCTTGCCGTACTTATTGATAACCTTCTCGTTTTGTGGGGCAAATAACGGATAAGCCATCAGGATCTTGAAGTACGCAATCGGCTTGTCCAACTGAATCACAACGGTCTGCTGATTTTTAGCGTGAATCCCAATCGACTCAGGATTAGCCTTGCCCGCAATGATCTTATCACCGTTCTTGATTCCGGAGAACATGGTCGTGTAAGAAGCCTTAGTGGCTGGGGTTAACGTCCGGCGCCAAGAATAAACAAAGTCCTGTGCGGTAATCTTATCGCCGTTACTCCACTTGGCGTTGTCACGGATGTGGAAGGTCCACGTTTTTTTATCCTTGGAAACTTTGGCAGAATCCGCCAAACCCGGTGCAACCTTCCCATTCTTACCGAGCCGATAGAAGCTTTCAAAGACATTCCCCGTCTGACCATACCCGGTAGCTTTGGCCAGGTCGATGGTGTCGAGCTGAGCCGTAGCGGGTAACTTTAACGTTTGTGATGGCTTAGTCGTTGCTGTCGATTGACCGCAGGCAGCTAATCCCAATCCCATTACAATCACTGCGGCGACTAAGCCGATGCTGGTCCATTTTTTCATAAAATTCATAGCTCCCTTTTCCTCAAATTTAGTGGTGTGCAATCCCCAAATTCGTATTTAAGTGCAGAAAAAGGCGGGTCTCCCTCACATAATCGTGATGGGAAACCCGCCTACAGTGACAACAATCGCTGTTGTCGTCGTTATGTAGGTCTACTGGTTAACCGGAAAATCACGATTAAACGCAACACAAACAAGCACGTTACATTGGCAACATGCGGCTAACATCATTTGTTGTTGGTTGGCGTTTACTAGCATCGTGATTTTCCCTCCTAACTTTTTGTAATCGAATTGGATTGCACAAGATTAAAGATAGCCTTCTTCTGCTGATTTGTCAAAAGAAAAAACTCGCCACTAACATCTCCCCCTGGAAAACTGTATACTGGTGGTAGTTGAACTAGTAGAAAGGATTTGAACGTATGGACATCGAACGAACGCTTGCTGCACTGACGTTACCGGAGAAGGCCGCACTGGTCTCCGGCAAGAACTTTTGGTATACCGCTGCCGTGGATCGCTTAGGCATCCCGGCACTGATGATGACGGACGGACCTTCTGGGTTACGGAAACAGAAACCCACGGCTTCGGCTGGCGACATTACGGATTCGGTTCAAGCCATCACCTATCCTGCCGCAGCGCTGAGTGCCAGTTCCTGGAACACTACCCTGATGCGCCAATTGGGGGAACATCTTGGTGAGGAGGCTCGCGCAGAACAAGTGAGCCTGTTGCTGGGACCCGGTGTCAATTTGAAGCGGTCCCCCTTGGGTGGTCGGAACTTCGAGTACTTATCCGAAGATCCGCTGGTTGCTGGTAAACTAGCAAGCGCCTACGTCGATGGTGTTCAATCCCAACACGTCGGGGTTTCGGTCAAACACTTCGTTGCCAATAACCGGGAAAATCAACGGTTCACGGCCTCCAGTGATATGTCAGCCCGGACCCTTCGTGAACTTTATTTACGGACTTTTGAAATCATTACCAAAGCTGCTTATCCGGCAACTATCATGACTTCCTATAACCGGACCAATGGTGTCTTGAATTCCCAAAACCGGCACCTGTTGCGCGATATTTTACGTGACGAATGGGGCTTCCATGGTGCCATCATGTCCGACTGGGGCGCAGTGGCTGATCACGCGGAAGCACTGAAGGCGAGCCTCGACTTGGAAATGCCAGGAAAGGGTCAAGCCTCGGTTGATGAAATCATCCGGGCCGTTCAAACGGGCGAGCTGGATGTCGGCACCTTAAACAAGGCTGTCCGTCACCTGCTACACGTGGTCGACAAGTGGCGTCCGGCAGACACTGCTGGCACTTACGATCACCAGGCCCATCACGACTTCGCCCGTAAGCTGGCCGATGACAGTATCATTCTCCTGAAGAACCACCAGAATGAACTGCCACTGAAATCGACCACGGCTGGTAAGGTCGTCGTGATTGGTGAATTAGCCGAACATCCCCGCTATCAAGGCTCCGGGAGCTCCCATGTCAATCCAACAAAACTGGTAACTCCACTGGAAGCCTTGCAGAATACCGGTTTACAGGCGACTTACTACCCTGGTTACCGCCTGGATGAAAGCGAAACGGATGACCAGCTGGCCCAAGCGGCGCTCGATGCCGCTAAGGATGCCGACCACGTCATTGTATTTGCCGGTTACCCAGCCGCGGCTGAATCAGAAGGCTTCGACAAGAATTCAATTCTGTTGCCCGAAAATCAAACGGATTTAATCGGTTCGCTGGCTAAATTAAACGAACATACAACCGTTGTCCTCCAAAATGGCTCTGCCGTTGAGATGCCCTGGATTCATACGGTTGCGGCAGTGGTTGAAACCTACCTGGCTGGTGAAGCCGTGGGTGAAGCCACTTGGGATATTCTGACGGGGGCTGTCAACCCTTCCGGTCATTTGACTGAAACATTCCCCGTTCGTCTGACCGATACACCAATGGCCCCAACGTTTGCGCAGGATCCCCGGCACGAACTCTACTCGGAAGGAATCTTCATGGGCTACCGGTACTACGATACCCATGAAATGCACGTCCTATATGCATTTGGCCACGGCCTAAGCTACACTGAATTTGAATTTACTAACTTAAACATCAAACAGAGTGAACACGGCGCAACGGTTACTTTTGATGTCACCAACACCGGTGACTGTGCGGGCCAAGCGGTTCCCCAACTTTACGTGGCGAACCACACGTCCCACGCGCCGATGCCAACGAAGGAACTCCGTGGATTTACCAAAATCGCGGTTGAACCGGGCGAAACTAAGCCAGTTACCCTGAAGTTAACGCGTCAGGACTTTAGCTGGTGGCGTCAAGGCAAACACCGGTGGCAAGCCGATTCTGGTGATTACGAAATCATGATTGGCCAATCATCCCGTGATATTCGCCTACAGACTAAGCTGACCATGGACTTCAAGAATTCGCCAGCACCAATTACGGATGAGACCTATCTCACTAACGTTGCGTGGAATCCGCGCCTGCTCGAACTCTTTAAGCAAAAAGTGATTGCGCCAGCTAGCCAAGCGGGTACCAGCCTGTTGGGCGCAACGGATGCGGATGGCACACCAACCATTCTGCAAGACCGCATGTTCCTTAACATGCCACTACGTGCACTGATTGCTCAAGGCGTTCCTGCCGACTTAATTGAAGACTTTATTCGTGCTGCTAACGCGCGTTAACTGTATGAAAATGGCCGTCATCCTAACTATTGAGGATGACGGTCATTTTTGCTTTAACTAAGTTAAGGGCAACACCATGTCAATGTGCGGAATTCCGGTATCTAAATAAACGGCGCTCGTAGGTTGAAACCCAAACGAAGCATAGAATTTCTGCAAGTAGGCCTGGGCCTGAATCACGATGACTTGGGCTGCCGGATAGGTCCGTTGCGCCGCCGCAATAGCGGTGCTGACTAACTGGCGACCTGCACCGTTTCCACGATTGGTTGGCGCCACTAGCACCCGACCAATTCGGACCTGTTGGCCTTCATCTATCAACCGGGCATACGCCGTAATGGCACCGGTCGCATCCTGTGTAAATAAATGCTGGGCCTGCACATCGAGATCATCGACCTCCTGATAGGCACAGGTTTGTTCCACAACGAAAACGGCCACCCGCACCCGGTAAATTTCAAATAATTCTGTCGTTGTTAACTGTTCAAACGACTTTTGTTGAAAAGCTGACATGCATCCACCCACTTAATTCAAATGCTTAATATGATTTCTGTGTTCCAGGGGATACTCAACAGGTGTATCCCAATCGCTCAACATTTTATCCGTAATTTCTACACGTTGTAATTCTAAATTATCGTATGGCTCCATGTAGTAGGCACGTTCGTTAAGTCCCATGTAACCACGATACTGAGTGTAATCGCTACTCCCATCCGGCTTAAGCTTAACCCCTTTGGGAATCGTGACGCCATCCAGTAAGTGTTGCAGCAGGTTCATCGTCGATGGTGTATCAGCAGTAGGCTTGCTATAGTGTTTGTTAAATACGGTCCGGACAAAGCGAGATGGTGAGGTATAATCCCCAGGCATCCCAAACGCCCCGGTTCCTGGACCAACCGTTTTTAAGCCAAAGCCTTGGTAATCATGCAGTGGCCGCGTATCCGCAACTAAGGTACCGTACGTACTCAGGTTCTGCAAGTGCCAGCTCAATTGCGGCGAGTTGGCCATTACCCCAACGGGATCTTCAATCAGTTTAAGCTCATGATCGGTAGCTTCTAAAACAGCCGTGTCCCCAGACGGATCACTGAAGATGAAGTGCAGAGGTACCGTGATACCTAACAAGGCAACGGGTTTAGCCACGATTTGAACGGTCGTAATCAATTCACGTAAATCAGCTACACTCTTTGCATTGCCCAACACCCAAGCTGTCAAGTCATGGGGCGCAATACCCAGCTTGTCGGCTGGGGCTTTTTCAGCATACTTAGCGTAATCGGAAAAGTACAGTGCAGCGGCACCTAACCCGTATTCATTAACGCCGTCCACGAAGATATAATGACTCAGATTCCGACCGGCACCTACGAAGCCGTACTTTGTGGTGAATTCTCCCGCGTCTCCTTGAATCTTCTGTTGCCGTGGCATAAAGATTGGTTGACCACCCAACTCGAAGCCAAAATCCATGGTCCGCGCTAGGAAGTGATCACCTTGGCTATTTTCATAGGTTAAACTCGTACACATCAAAATCATCCCGTTTCTAATTTAGTTATCCATTATTCTAAACCTAAATTAGACATTGTGCACGGATAATCGTTAATTATATAACTGATTTTATTAAATCGCGATAAATCGCGTCATACCGCCGTTTAACGGTTTAAGCCTAGAACCATATTCAGCTAAAACCTTTACCCACCAAAATTAGCTTACTAACAGAAGTTCACCAGGAAAACTAGGCATTTTCCAGACATCTCACGGTTCTCCGGTATCTATCCCCTGAGTCCTCAGGTATCCTTAGCGTGGAAAGTATGCCAGCCAGAATTCCGCGACCCCCAAGGGACTAACGATTGACTTCATTCTCAGAACCATCGTCCCGATTACGCCACCATAAACGTTTGTGTCGCCGACCAGAACAGGCAGAGTCCATCACCTCGATTATCAGTAGGCCTGCTCGTTAGTCACCCCAGTTATCCTCCCTTTTCAGACACAGTCCCGTCAGCCACGACATACTTTCCTGCTAAGAGCCGCCACCATCGATGACGACTCTTTTTTAGCTTTCATCAATTTGATAAGTAATTTTGCTTTCACCATTGCCATTGCTAACAACCTGCAATTGATTGGGCACCTGTGCGCGGAGTTCACTCACATGACTGATGATGCCAATCATGCGATGCTGACCTTCAACCGTCTCAAGTGACTCCAGTGCAGTCATCAAGGCATCTTCGTCGAGGGAACCAAATCCTTCATCGATAAACAATGCATCAACATCCACGCTACCCGTAGTCTGCTGAATAACTTCGCCCAAGGCCAGAGCTAAGGCTAAAGCTGCAATAAAGCTTTCCCCACCAGACAGGGTATGCACGCTACGTTGCTCACCAACGTGATCATCATAAACGTTGATTTCCAACCCAGAGTTTTTCTTATACGTGGCTGGTTGATCGTCCACTAAGAATTGATAACGACCATTGGTCAACTGCTGCAAGCGCTGGTTACCCACCGTCAAGATTTGTCGCAAGTAAGTCTGCAAAACGTATCGTTCCAATCCCAATTTGCTATTGGGACCATCCCCGTTGACAACCCCTACGAGTTCAGTAAGCTCTTGGGTTTTCTTGAGAGCGACGGCCCGTTGGTCGATCTGCGTTTGCAACTGCGTGGTCACCTGTTGGTTGTGTTGATACTGATCCTGTTGCCCGTGTCGTTGGTCCTGCAAACTAACAACTTTTTCTGTCGCCGCTTTCAGTGCAACTTGCGTTTGATTGCGATCTGGTTCTGGCTGATCCAACACGCGCTTCTTCAGCTCGGCAATCGTAGTTGTAACCTGTTCCTGTTGCGTACGAAAATCTTGTAACTTCTGACGTTTAGCAGTCAACGTATCGAGTTGTGCTAGTTGGGTGGTCACAATGGCTTCTGTTTTCTCAGTAACCGTCTCGAAATGCTTAGCCATTAACGTTTGCACCACACTATCAGCTTGGGCTAGTCGCTGCTCACTCTGCGTCAGCTCTTGTGCGGCCGTCTTTTCTTCAGTTATGGCAACCGTCAGTCGCTCATTGGCCTGTGTCACTTGCTTAGCCGCCGCGTCCCAAGTCTGTTGGTCCGACTGCAATTGCTTTTGCAAGTTCGTTTCTTGCTGCTGGAATTCAGCCAACGTCGGGGCTGTAGCGGGCAGTTGTTGCTTTTGCGTCGCCAGTTGCGCCGTCAATCGATCCACATGGCTGGTTTCATCTTGCTGGGCAATCTGGTCAGCCTCCAATTGCTGGGTCAGCTTGGATGCTGCGACCGTCAATTGCTCAAGAGCGTGCTGGGCGGCTGTTACTGCCTGCAATTGTTGCTCATTCCGGGTTTGATTAGCCCGTTGTGTGGCCGCCAACTGCTCAAAATGTTGACTGAGCTGATCAAACTGATTAACATCCTCGCTAGTCTCAGGCAAGCCAACGTTTTCTAAAAGTTCAGTCAACCCCCGTTGTTGTGGTTCCTTCAACTCGGTTAGCGTTGTTTGCAAATTCTGCAGTTGGGTCGTCAGCTTCGTCAGTCGATCCTGTTCCTGCTGAGCTTGCGCTTGTGCAGCCTGAACCTCCGCCTCCGTAACCGTCGTATCAGCGATAGCGGTAGGTGCTGGATGCTCAGTCGAGCCACAAACTGGGCACGGACTACCCGGCTTCAGTTGACCAACTAATCGGACGATTTCATGGGCTAAGAGTTCTTGATTTAGCTCTTCGGCGTGCTGCTGTGCAACCTCTGCTGCTGTGGTTTGCGCGGTCACTTGTGTCCCTAAACTGGCCACCTGCTGCGTTAACGTCCGCTGGCGTTGGTCACCTACCTGCAAATCTGCCAATTGTCGACGCCATTCCTTTAGCTGTCCGGCCTGCTGGGTCAATGTCTGTTGCGTTTGATAAAGCTTTGTCTGGGTCGCAATCACTGTTTGCTGTGCCTGCTGGTCTTTCTGATTCTTCTGTTGCTGTTGTTGCCCTGCGGTAACGCGCTGTTGAGCGGCCAACAATGAATTTTGGGCAGAAGCAACTTGTTGGGTCAACTCTGCAATCTGCCGATAAATCGGCTTGATCTTAGCCTGTTGCGCCAGCTGATCCTTTGTCTTATTAATCCGCACTTCCACTGGCGCCAACCGCTGTTGGGCCGCTAGTGCCTTTTGCTGGACCGACTGAGCCGTAGTTGATTGCGCCTGCGCTTGCGTCACTGCTAATTGACGACGTTGCTGATTAGTTTGGGCGAATTCGCGCTCTTGCCACTGCGGTCGAATCTGTTGGGTCCACTCCAGCTCCGTGATCAATTGATGTAACGCGGCCATGGCTGGCTCCTGTATCACTAACGCGTGCTGACGTTCTTGTGCTTGGACTAACTGATGTTGATCATGAACGAGTTGTTCCTCACGCGTGTCCTGCTGTGTCAGCTGTGTAACCTGCCGCTGAGCAGTCGTTACCTGAGTCGTGAGCTCTTGAATTACCGTTTGCGCCGCAGTCTGTTGCGTTGCCATCAGCGCCAACAATTCCGTTGTCTGCTTTGCCTGTAATAAAGCCTCGGCGCGCTCCTGATTGGCCGTCGTCCAAGTCAGACTTGTCTCCAATCGTTCCAATTCTTTTGCAGCTTCCGCATTCTGTGTCCGATCTTGACGTAATTTATCACGCAACTTGTCTGTCCATTGGGCAAAGATCTCGGTGTTAAACAATTGCTCCAAAACTGCGGCCTTATCTTCACTAGGCGCTACTAAGAAGCGGCGAAATTCTCCCTGTGGCAACAAGACAATCTGGGCAAACTGCTTGCCGTCCATCTGTAAAAGGTCTTGCAAATAGTCATTGACCTGTCGCGCTTTCGTTAACTGGTCTATTTCAGTTCCGTTCTCAAACACCGTGAGTTCAACGCTAGCGGCAGCCCGCGTCACGCCAGAACCACGCTTTTTCTGCAGGGTTTGGGCAGGTTCTCTAATAATTCGATAACGCCGATTACGGTGATTAAATTCAAAGGTCACACGCGTATGATCCGCAGTCGTAGCAAAGTCTGACCGCATTTCCTGAGGTTCCCGATCCACACCAGAGGACTGATCGAATAGGGCATAGCACATCCCATCAAAGATAGTCGTCTTCCCACTTCCGGTTTTTCCGCTGATCAGAAATAGAGGCGTCGCATCAAACTTTTGAAAGTTAATCTCCTCATCACGGTACGGGCCGAAATATTGGAGGTGTAGTGTTAGTGGTCGCATTATTTTTCCTCCTTCATAGCCTGCTGCAACGTCTGTTTCGCCCAATTTCCTTGCTGTTTAGTCAGGGTGTGGTCCGTCACCGTCTCAAAAAAGTCATCTAGCAACGTCAGGGGATCGCGCTGAACCTCTTCGATATTAAGGGTTTCCGGCGTCACATCCAACTGGTTAACCCGCTGCAGTTCAATGATCCTTGGAAAACGCGTCTTCAATCGCTGCATCACATTCGCAATTGGCGTGGTATCAGTTAACTCTATCGCAATAAAGTCTTCTGCCTTCACGGAATAGCTGACCTCGGGGTCCATTAAGTGCGTAAAAGAATCGGTCAGGACCACCAAGTCATTCAGGGGTTTTAAGGGTTTAAACGTCACAGATACTGGGGTTGGGTCTGTATCAACAATCCAAACGCCCTTGGTATCCTCGGCCTCACTAGTTGAAAATTTCAAGGGTGAACCACTGTACTTAATTGTTGGTTCATTCTGCAAGGCTTCTTTCCGATGTAAATGGCCTAACGCCACGTAGTCAAACGGCTTCAACAAGTCGACAGGGACTGCATTCAGGCCCCCCACTTGCACCAATGTTTCCGAATCACTGTGTTGACTCCCCGCCGCAAAGAAGTGAGCAATCAGCACATGCTTCTTGTCCGGCGCAAACTGCTCCTGCATGGCAGCAACCAGTCGTTCCATTCCCGCCGCTACCGTCTTAATGCTGTCATCGTCAAAATACTGCCGGACCGCAAACGGCTCAAAATAAGGTAATAGAAAGAACTGCGTATCACCGAGCACAACTGGCTTGACACTATCCGCAATCCGGGTATTCAGGTAAAAGTCGGTACTGCTAAACCACTCACTCCCCTGGCTCAAACGTACCGCTGAATCATGATTACCACTGATTGCCAGCAATGGAAAATGGTGGTGCCGGTTCAGATCGACTAACATGGTATCTAAGGTACTAACCGCATCCTCACTGGGAAGTGCACGATCATAAAGATCGCCGGCAATCACCACGGCGTCAACCTTTTCAGCGATTGCAATAGCCTTAATCTGCTCGTAAGCGTCCCGTTGTTCCGTCAGTAAGTCATACCCATGAAGCTTCTTACCAATATGCCAATCGGCTGTATGTAAAAATCGCATGAAACTTATCCCCTTTCCCGTTGATTCTCAGGTGCCCAATCGCAAGACATGAGGTGGTCGTTGACCAACCCCGCAGCCTGTAAGAATGAATAGACCGTCTTAGGACCAACAAATTTAAATCCCCGTTTCTTCATTTCTCGAGAAATATGCTGGGCAAGATCGGTTGTCCCGGGAATTTGACTGGCGCTGGTTAGATGATGACGGATTGGCCGATCACCGACAAACGCCCACAACCAAGTTGAAAAATCTGTAGCTTCCGACCAATTGCGCAAGACCTGGGCATTATTGATCGTTGCCTCAAGCTTACGGCGATTCCGAATAATGGCGACATTAGTCATCAACTGATCGATCTCGGCAGGCTTCATGACTGCCACCGTTGCCACGTCAAAGTTATGAAAAGCTGTCTCAAAGGCTGCTTGTTTATTTAACACGGTCTGCCAACTCAGTCCCGCTTGATACGTTTCCAAGCAAAGTAACTCAAATAGCTTCTGCTCATCATGTTCTGGCCGCCCCCACACCTCATCGTGATAGCGTTGCATCTTGGGCGAAGACGTTGCCCATTCACACCGTTTGACCATCAGGAAACCTCCTTTTTTCTGCTGACTTTACTATACCAGATTACTATCGAAAACACCCGAACAAATGTTCACTTTTATATTTTTGAAACCGGTATCATCCCCACCGTTACTGATGAAACTACAAAATAATTTGTTGATTTTTTTACTTGACCCCCTTCGTAGAAAAGTCTATGTTATTGTAAATGTTACGTTTTGGGGAATTGAGGAGGTTAGCATCATGCACAGATCACACCATTTAAGAATTCGGTCCTTACTGGTTGCGGCAGCATCGGCCCTATTATTCGTACCGGCCATTGCCACCAGCACCGTTACCGCTCAAGCGGCCAGCGTGAACCCTTCATCAGCAATTCTAAAGAAGTCAGCGCGTTATTATCGGAAGCACGCCAAGACCTTAGGAAAGAAGTACAAGCTGGCATTCGACGCCCAAACTGGGCTTAAAAAGAATGGTAAAGCGACTGTCTACATCAACACCAAAGACGCCAAGCTCAAAAGTAGCGTCAAGATTGCCATGAATTATTGGAATAAGAAGCTCGGTAAGAAAGAATTCGTTCAGGGTTCTAAGAAGCATCACACCTTGACCTTCTCCGTCTCCAAAGCCAAGGCAACGAAGAACGATCAGAGTGATGCATGGTGGACACCTGGCAAGAAGAAACTGCAAGTTCGCTGGTCTTACTACCAAGCCGAAACAAAGAATATTGGGATTGCTATGACAAGTCAACTTAACGATGCCTTCTACAAGAAGTATGCTAAGACGATTGAAGCCAAAGCCAAGGCTAACTTGGCTGCCAGGGGCGTCACTTCTACTGACAGCAATTACCAGACTGAATTCAATGCTGAAGCCGAATCCGTCGAGAAGTCATTGCCAGCCTATGCAACGCTTAAAAACGAAGTTAAGGGTGTCAATACCGTGGCCAAGAATGGACGGATGTATGAATACGCCAGCACGATTGCCCATGAGTTAGGCCACGTGATGGGGCTGAATCATTCCCCTAAGAAGTCTGACCTCATGTACTTTGAGAGCGGCAGCAACAACGTTTACAGCTACAAGAAGGTCAACCAAGGATTGTCCAAGTACAACCCGATTACGAAGACCGATAAGAACCGAGCCAAGCTTGCTCTGAAGATTTATACGGCTGTCCATTAAATTTACACGAACTGAGTCATTCGGAATTTCCCGAATGACTTTTTTGTTGTCGTCTACCTTCCACCCAAACGCTTTCTTTACTCTTGCAATCTAACTGTAATCAATTGTAAATCTGTAGTAACCTGTTAGCCGGTCACACCGTGTACAATGAAAGGCAAAGACTGAGGAGGATGTATTCATGCAAATTAAGTTACATAAGTTAGTTGCAGGTGTTGCGGCCTTTGCCGCTGTATTAGCCGTCGGGGTTGGATTAAACACGACTACTGCTAACGCCGCTGGTAAGAAAGTTGCCGACATTTCGCAATATCAAGGAAACGTTAACTGGAAGAAAGCATCTAAGGACTTAAAGTACGCTATCATTCGTGTGCAACACGGAAGCAAGGGCGACGCTGGTTATATGATCGATAGCAAGCGGAACGTCAACGCTAATGGGGCTTACAAGTATGGTGTTCCATTCGGCCAATATATGTTCGCCGAATTCACGAGTGTTAAGGATGCCCAACAAGAAGCCAAGGACTTCTACAAGCGCAGTAACAAACACACCAAGTTCTTTGTCCTTGATGAAGAAAAGCGGATGCCTTCTGCTAAGGGTAAGGAACAAACTTACGTCAATGCTTGGCTGAAGACGATGCGTGGCCTGACCGACAAGCCTCTGATCATGTACGCCGGCGAATACTACGCGAACTCTCACAAGCTGAACTTTGATAAGTTCGATGGGACTTGGATTGCCAAGTACAGTTCTATTAAGCCTAAGGTTGCCGGCACGTCCGTTGACTTGTGGCAATACACCAGCAAAGGTCGGGTTTCTGGAATCAGCGGAAACGTTGACTTGAACAAGGTCTTAGACAGTTCTGCCGTTAACAAGTGGTTCTCTGGTAACGACAAGAAGGCCAAAGTTAGTTACTTCAAGAGTGCTGACGACGTTACTGGTATCAAGACGAAGAAGACCGTTTACGAATACAAGTCTACGTCATTCACCAGTAACAAGCGGAGTACTAAGGTCAAGGCTGGCACTAAGTTAGCCGTTAAGGCCATCACCAAGAACAATAAAAATGCCTACCGTTTCCAATTAACGAACGGGCATTACGTCACGGCCAACAAGGCATACGTGGCAACTTACTAAAATGATACGTTGAAAAAGACATCCCGCGGGATGTCTTTTTTCGTCCCCACACGCTGATGACACGCAACCATGAGCACCCAACACGAGATTTGCGCGCATGGTCAGTTATGAAAGCGATTAATTATGCTATCATAAACTTATTAATACCTGGGGGGTCTCATTATGCATCAAGGTTTACTACTGGTTAATTTAGGCTCACCGGCATCGCCACAAACCGCGGATGTCCGGGCTTATCTCAAAACATTTCTCAGTGACCGTAGCGTGATTGAAATGCCACCCGCACTGTGGCAGCCGATCCTGCGGGGCATAATCCTACCATTGCGGTCATGGCGGTCAGCAACCTTTTACCAACACATCTGGACCAAGGAAGGTTCGCCACTGATTGTCTATACCCAACGTATCACACAACAGGTACAATCACAGCTACCCGGTTGGGATGTTCGTTACGCCATGACCTATGGTGAACCGGATATTGCTAAAACGCTGAAATTCATGGTACGGGCGGGTTGTGATAATATCGTGCTTCTCCCACTCTTTCCACAATACACACAAAGTACCCACGACGCAATCTTCAAGCAGGCGGCGACCAGTCAGGCACCACTGATCACCATTCGCCACTTCTATCAGGACAGTGCTTACCTCGATCTGTTAGCCGACCAGGTGTGGCAGGCTTATCAGCAGGGAAGCTTTGATGCCGTCCTCTTCAGCTACCACAGCATTCCCAGCGCCATGGTCGCTCACGGCGATCCCTACCCTACGGAATGTCAGGCCACGACTCAGGGCGTACTGGCACGCCTACCCAACCTGCCTGCCACCAAGGTTCAGACCGTCTACCAGTCTAAATTTGGCCCGATGCCTTGGCAGAAGCCCTATCTCAAAAACACGTTAATGCAACTAGTCGAACTGGGCAAACGCAACGTCTTAATTGCGACACCGTCCTTCGTAGCCGACTGCCTAGAAACGCTAGAGGAAGACTACGTTCAGAACTATCAAATATTTAAGGCCAGCGGTGGTGACACTTTCCAAATGGTCCCGCCCATGAATGATGATCCCCGTTTTGCCAAGGTTCTAGCCAACCTCGCGCGACGAAAGGTCCGTGATGTCCATGCCTAATCCAGACCGTCCCAGTCTCGACGAAGTCAATCAGAGTGTTGCCGTTCCCAACAACGGGGCATCATTCTTTCAAAAGTTTCTCGCGTACAGCGGTCCCGGAGCCTTAGTGGCCGTGGGTTACATGGATCCCGGTAACTGGCTCACGTCACTAGCCGGTGGGAGTCAATATCGCTATCAACTCCTAGCCGTTCTGGTAATCGCCATTCTCGTCGCCATGTTCATGCAGACCCTCGCTATCAAATTAGGCGTTGTCGCCCGTCGCGACCTTGCGCAGGCCATCGCAGCACGAGTCCCCACTCCCATTCGCTACATTCTCTGGCTACTCAATGAAATTGCCATGATGGCCACCGATCTGACTGGTGTTGTCGGGACTGCCATCGCACTAAAGCTACTACTAGGCTTACCGCTGGTCTACGGCATCCTTCTCACAATTGCAGATGTTTTGATTGTGCTCCGCTTCCTGCGCTTTGGCATTCGCCGCGTTGAGTTCATCGTTCTGGTTGCAATTCTGACGGTTGGCATCATTTTCGCCATTGAAGTTGGTCGGGCTCACCCGGCCGTCCCCGCCATCCTGCAAGGTGTCATCCCCACTACTAGTTTGCTGACAGACCACTCCAAACTAATTCTGAGTGTTGGGATCATTGGGGCAACCATCATGCCTCACAACCTCTACCTCCACTCCTCGTTGGCCCAGAGTCGGCGCTACGATGTGCACGACCCCGCCCAAGTTAACGAGGCACTCCGTTTTGGCAAATGGGATTCCAACGTCCACTTATTTGCTGCGCTAATTGTGAACGCGCTCTTACTGATTCTTGGCGGTACCCTCTTCTTTGGTCGAACCGGCCAGTTATCCAGTCTGCAGGCCGTCTTTAACGGTTTACAAGATTCGACAATTGTCGGCAATCTTGCCAGTCCTCTGATGAGTTGGTTATTTGCCTTTGCTCTGCTGATTACCGGTCTGATTTCCTCTATCACCAGCACCCTCTCCGGTCAGATTGTGATGGAGGGCTACATTCACATTCGCCTGCCGCTCTGGCAACGCCGCCTACTAACCCGGTTCGTGACACTGATTCCCATCCTAATTATTGGCTGGCTAATTGGCTTTAACGACCGCACATTTGAGCATTTGATTGTCTACGCTCAGGTAACGCTCAGCATTGCCCTGCCGTTTACACTATTTCCAATGGTCGCGTTGACGGGCAACCACCACCTACTGGGGACACACGCCAATCGCCGCTGGGTCACACTGGTAGGGTACTGCTTAACTGCAGTGATCACAATTTTTAACCTTCAATTCTTATTAGACTTGCTATAAAAAACGAGGACCTTGGCAATCGCCAGAGTCCTCGTTACGTCTCTAAATGTTCCTTGCTACATCAGATACCGCTTGGCAAGCTAGTCTCAAGCTTTCCTTACGATAACTCAGTCACCACTTGTAACGTGGCGGAATAGTAATTGTGTTTTTCAATAGACTTAGGCATCTGCTTAGCCGTTTTCTTCTTCAATGACGTCTTCTTCATGGTCGTAGCCGCAAAGTGGACCGGCGCCGTAAACGCCGTGTTCACGTAACTATTGACAGCTCGCCCACCTAGCGTGTAAACAGCGGTAATCTTCTTTTTCTTGTTGAAGAAGGTCAGCTGCTTCGTCAAGGCTTTCTTGGTCACACTATCCTTACTGAGCTTGTACGTCTGTGCCAAGCGCCACGGAACCCGGTTAGCGTTATACCCGACTTGATTATCGGTCCCAGATTCGATGCTGTAAGGTTTAACGGCCTTGAGCTTGATGCTCTTGCCCGTTGCCAAGATAAAATCGGGGAATAGTCCCGTCTTATGCCGTGCACTAAGTTTCTTAACGGCGACTTGACTGCGTTTAGCAACCTTGGTCCAGGTACTATCCTTGGTGTACTTAGCGAACGTCTTGAAGTAGCCGGTCATCAGATCTGAGGACCGCAGCTTGCTGACATCGTAACTGTTCGTGGCCCAATTTCCCATCGTTGGCAAATAGGTTGTCTTGTTGATTTCCTTTTGCTTAATAGCCTTGATGAGCTTCTTAGCCGCTGCCCGATAATTAGTCTTCTTACTGCCCCACTTCTTATCAGCCAAAATTAACGCGTACGCAATGTCTAAATCCCCATCGGTCGCAGAGTTTCTCTGTGAGCCGGTACTCGTCATCTTGCCAGAACGCTTGGTCTGTTGCCACTGCATCAGTGGCACCTTACTAGAGACCCGGTGAGCCCGATAATACTTGTACATTTGATTAAAGGTGGCGTGGGTATTGGCCCCCTTCTTGGCTGCCAGCACGGCCGCTAGCATCCCATAACCCTGACCCTCGGATAGCGCGGTTGTGGTGCCTTGCCCGTTATTAGATTTCACATATTTCTGCGTCTTACCACCCACGTACACCTTCTGCCACTGTTTGTACTGGGTAACTGCTTGGCTAGTCTTGGCCTGGGCCGGCGTTGGTTGAATGCTGGTTAATCCCCAGACGAGGCCGCCGACAAACACGATACCCAATAAATTAGCTAAAATTTTCCGTTTTCGCATGTTGTCTGACTCCTCAATTTCAGAATAGGTTGCTTCCTTCAATTATGCAATATTTCCTTAGAATTGTCGCCGGAAATGGCCCACCCGCACTTTTTTGACCCGAAAAAAATACGCCCCACAACCATCATTGGTCGTGAGACGTAATTCAAGCTAGTCTCTAAAGACTTCCTTCGCAATACCAAATGCAGACCACGCTTTAGGCCAGCCAACGTAGAAGGCTAAATGCGTGATCACTTCGGCAATTTCATCCTTGGTGATACCGTTGCCCTTGCCAATCTTCATGTGTGCGGGCAACTGCTCAAAGTTTCCCCCAGAGATCAGCGCAGAAATCGTGATCAAACTCCGCTGGTGCGCAGACAATTGTTCCTCTCGCGACCAAACTTGCCCAAACAAGACATCGTCATTCAGTTCAGCAAACTTAGGAGCAAATTCACCCAAGTTATCCCGACCAGCCGTTTGTTTCTTAGCCATAATTTACTAGCCTCCTAGTCTAAAACATCATAATGAGCGTCGTCAACGGGTTCCAGCCATTCTGGAGTTCCGGCCGTAATGGCGATATGACTAAACCAACTGTCCTTAGTTGCACCGTGCCAGTGCTTGACGCCATCTTTGGTCACAACAACGTCACCAGCATGTAACCGCCGAGCGGGTTGGCCAGCTTCTTGATACCAACCCTCACCACCGGTAACCAGCAAAATCTGAAATCCATCGTGATGAATGTGCCAGTTGTTTCGGCAACCGGGTTCAAAGGTCACGTTACCGACACCCACACTAACATCCGGATCATTCACTAAGCCTTGTAAGTAGCTTTGACCGGTGAAAAAGTCTTGATAGGCGACATTCTTATCGCCAGCCGGAAAAATAACACCGTTCTTAATATCTTCATTTTTTGCCATCTTAAAACGCTCCTTCACTTGTCATTGAATCGTTGTAAATAATCATGGAAACTCTCGGAATCGGCAATGGACTGATCCACCTTACCATCGTACCAATCGATTTTTCGGCTCAGTACTTGCAGGTGCATCTGAAGTTCCGCGATATCAGCCTCGGCATCATCCTTGGTCTTCTGTAGCATCGCACGTCGTTCTGGAATGGTCGCATCGCCCTTGGCCCGCAGCTTAACGTAACGCTTCAAATCATTGAGCCGCATCCCCGTTCCTTTCAGATGCAAAATGAAGCCCACCCAGCGAATATCTTCGTCGGTGTAATACCGCACACCATTCTCATCACGCTGGGACTTCACCAGCCCCTGATCCTCATAATATCGTAACGTGTACGTGGATAGACCAACTAATTTGGCAAACTCACCAATCCAGTAATGCCGCTGTGCTTCAGCCATCAAACCGCCTCCTTGAATTCCTTACACGACCTAGTAAACACCTTCGAGTGCACTTTAAGTCAACCCTCATTTTGCAAAATTTTTCTATGTATGAGAAAAGAGTTTGAGAACTAGTCCCAAACTCTCCTCGTTATTATTCCACCGCAATTTGATCGATTGCCAACTGCATCATCAGCTGGAAACGTTCATCAATCTTACGCTGAGGCAACGTTAAATAACCCCCTAGTTCTTGCATGATAAAACCAAATAAGGCCGACCGATAGAGTGTCGATTCCACCAGACTGTGATTATCCGCACCATCCAAGAGGTGTAGACTCCGAAACATTTGATTGTATAAATCACTCAATGCTTGATGGGTACGCTTCAACTGTCGCAGATCATTCGGGTTGATTAAGATGGGGGCCAGATGCTTCTCATGACGGCACCCCTTGCGAAACTCCTGGGCGAAGACCATCAAGGCTTCCTTACCCCCCACCCCAAATAAACGTCGCATAAGTCGCTCACTGAGCTGATTGACAAACCGCAAGCCCACCTGATCCAACAGATCCGTTAAACTATCTGCATAGTTATAAACGGACTGCGGCCGAATTTCTAACGCGTCTGCTAAGGCTCGAATCGTCAGATTATCCAATCCTCGTTCTGCAATCAGCTGATCCGCACGGTCCAAAACAATCTCCCTAGTCAACGTTCGCCGTTTTACCATGTTCTCGCCTCTTCCTGAAGTTCTTCTAGATTATTATACATTGAAAGGGCTTTAACTTAAACTACATTACCTGTTTATCACCTAAAATATTATTATCTTAATATGTTGTTCTCGTGCCGGAACAATTCGGCCATAGGCGCCCACGCTTGACCATAACCGCCACCAATTAACGCGCTCCCCAGCATCGCTAATAACCAACTACGTTTGAATTCCGCCGACTGTTTCATATTGTCCTCCCATTTAACTATCCGCCAATTAAACTGACCAGCGATAAATATAGTAACTCCCCGAAGAATGATTCATAAGCTGAACTTGAATTTCACTCAGTATAGCATATAGTTGTCAGCTAAGATAGTTAATTCTGTTATAAATATTTCGATAAAACGGCAGCCTGCGTGCTCCACAGACTGCCGCTTAACATTAGCGTCTAAAACGGTTAATCCTTGCGCTTCAAAGCAACAAACCCGAGTCCACTAGCCAGGAGTAAGGCCACACCAATCCACGTTACTGGCCGAGTAGAACGTTCACCGGTCTGTGGCAAGGTCTTGCCTACATACTGTCCTGACCCAGCGCCGGCACCGTTACCACTGCCCGCTGGTTGACCACTCACAGCCCCAGCGTGGCCGCCATTGCCACTACCACTAGTTGTGTACGCACCCGCACCACCAGCGACAGGTTGCTGACTCCCGCTTCCTGCTGGATAGGTCACAGAGCTTCCCGGCTGATGAGTCGTTGTACCAGGTTTAGTTGGCTTAGTCGGCTTAGTCGGCTTAATTGGCTTAACCGGCTTAACCGGCTTTACTGGTTTAACGGGGTTAACTGGCTTGGTCGGTTTCGTTGGCTTTTCAGGATTCTGCGGATTCTCAGGATTCGTTGGCGTCTCTGTCCCGGGATTTTCAGGATTTTCTGGATTCTCAGGATTTACTGGCGTCTCCGTTCCAGGGTTCTCAGGATTGGTTGGTGGCGTGACACCGCCAGGATTCTCGGGGTTGCCACCACCCTCAGAGCCTGAATTTTCCCGAACATCTTCCGCGGCCACCGTTACTGCAGCCGTTTGACCGTCCTTAATCGTAAATGGGATCGGTGTCTTGCTCAATTCAAAACCTGCTGGTGGCGTTGTTTCGACGAATTGGTAATCGCCGGCAGCCAAGCCATCGACTTTGATGATTCCCTCAGCATCAGTCACCAAGTCGGACTTGATAACTTTACCCGTAGAATCTTGCAACTCGTAGACCGCGCCAGCCAAGACTTCACCATTAGCTGCCGCCGTCTTCTTCAAGATAACTTCGCCGACTTGTTGGTCAGAACCACCGTTACCGGTACCACTACCACCCCAAACGATCCGTGACCCAACGCTTTGACCGTTCAGTGAAGCATTGTTCTTCCAAGTACCACCAGTCCCAGAAACCTCTGGTGTTGTTTGATACGTCATGTTGACCGCCGTCGTCACATTGCTAAAGGTAAAGGTCAACGTACTTCCCATGGTATTGATCTCGGGCGTAATCGTGCCACCATCGCTGGTGAAGAAGCCATTTGAATCATAGCTACCGGTCTGCGCATGAACACTTCCCGGAATATACGTTTGACCCGGTCCTAAGCTATCCGTGATGACCGCTTTATCCATTTTAGAACTGTTCGGATTAAAGGCAATGTTCCACGTTAACTTAGCAGGGGACCCGTCTGGATTCCGTTCAGCAACCCAACCGACCTTGTTAATTCCCCAGTCTAAGCCGATATTGTTACTCTCAGCACTCCCTTTAACATAGAACTGCAGACTACCTTTACGATCCTTCGTGGTGTTCGCAAGGGCGCCGTTAAACGTAATCATCCCGGTACTCTCGCCTTCCTTAATGCTAAACGTCCCAATCTGCTGACCGTTATCATCATACAATGGGAACGTCACATCTCGTCGTCCAACCGCAGTTGGTGGGAACGTTACCGTTACCGTATCGCCGTCCTTGATGGCTTCCCCATCCGGAATGCTCCAGTTGTAATCCAACGTATAGTTATCCCATTTCCCCAAGTCGGTCCCATTTGAAACAACGTTACCGTTGGAATCCGTGATAACCGCGTCACCACCATCTAAGCCAGAAACAACAACACTACCAGCGTGAGCGGTAATCCCACCAGTAGCGAAGCCGCCAACTAAACAAACGGCGATGACTATCAGAACGCCGATTACGGCGGTAGTTACCTTTCTTCGCATCGCAATCCTCCTCCAATCACCTTTCACCAACAGTCAGCCTCATTGACCAAACATCAATGATAGTAATTGCTCGCGTTATAAATCACTTAACTTTGCCAATACTTCCACCGCTCTGTATTTACTATACCTGCTCACAGAAAATCCAGTATCACAGTGAGAAACATTTCGTGTGGTTGGCGTCAACGTAAATAACAACATTGCATTTTTGTTGCCTCCAAGTTGACTCATAACTAAACGCGTCACCACTGACGTTGACCTGACGCGATTTGATGGTTAATTTAATCTGCTAGTGAATCACTAAATGGCTCATAGAAGTCACACAAAAACGGCCGCTCCACTCATGGATCGACCGTCTTTTCTTGCTATATTTCCAACGCACCACCCTGTTGCCCAACAACTCGAGCAGCCAAGACGTTAGCTCGCTGAACTGCCTGGGCAGTCGTATGACCAGCCGCCAATTCGGCCAATAAGCCCCCACAATGGGTGTCACCGGCGCCAATCGTATTGACGACCTGCGTCGCCGTCCCGGGAACCATGTGGCCCTGACCGTGCTCGACGTAGTAGCTGCCCTGCGCATCGAGTGTAACCACAACCAATTCACCAGTAATAACGTTCAGCCGTTGTGCAGTCTCTTGATAGGTCTCAGTTGGCGTTCCCAACCGCTGAATCTCCACTACGTTTCCATGAATCAACATTCCCGGTCGGATCACGCGTTGGCGCACCGTTGGCGTGAGACTACCGACACGTGGCGACGTATCAAATAAGACACGCAGGTGCGGTTGCTGGCTCAAAGCCGTTAAAATGACATCCGCTGCCCGAGCATCCTCCAATTCATACCCGGAAAGATAGACGTAGTCGTAATCTGCAAGCGAAATTCGTTCGAACCATTCGGCTTGCCACCGACGCTCAACACCCGTAATTGACAGAAAGGCGCGCTCACCATTAGCCTCCACGAACGAAACGTCCCACCCATTATCAGCACTTTCATCCCGGACGAGCACTGGAATGCCAAGCCGCTGAAAGGTCGCTTGCACAATGGCTGCGTGCTCGCCTTGACCGACTGGCGCAAACAAGTCCGCGGTAACGCCAGCGTAGGTCAACGCGCGTTGGACGTTAAAGGCCGAGCCCCCCACCTGCGTACTGCGCCAATTGCCAGCAACGTCTTCACCACTCTGGGGGAGGTGCTGAACGTTGACAACGACGTCCACGTAAGCCGCTCCAATCACGAGTACCCGTGCCATCCTAATCGACCTCCTCAGTCAGGCGCTTGCCCACCGGCTTCAACGCAACCATGCAAATGACCGCTACAATTCCCGCCACGAAAACACCTAAACTGTTGTCGCGAAAAATTCCATGAGCAAACGGACCCGTCCAGACGGCATTATTAGTAAACAGGAAGCCTGTGATCACCGCAATCACCCACGAACTGATTCCCTTCCAATTGTACCGGTTAGTCGAAGCCGGCATCATTTCGCTAATGGCATATCCTTCACGGCGATAGAGAACACTATCGCATAGGAAAACGGCAACCCAGGCGGCCAGACACGTTCCCAAGAATCCGAGGAAGAGTTCAAAGTTCCCCATAAAGTTTTCCGAAATGAATAGCACGTATACGGGAACCAGAATCACAATTGCCCCATGTAGAATCAGGGAGTTCCGCTGCGAGATACGAATCCCCACGGTTTCCAGATTAATCCGTGCCGAACGCAGACTGATCATACATTGTGGAATCAGTCCCCCTGCTGCGACTAGGAAGTAAATAACCGTCATCCACGATGGCAAGGCGTGACTCATCACTTCGATGGGATTGGCGGCGCTGGCCAGTCCCGGTTCGACCGTACTCAGTAACACGCCTCCCCACATCAGGATGAATAAAGGAACGGCTCCACCCAACAACGTGTGCCAGAACGTCGCACTCTGACTGGCCTGAGGCTTCACGTAAGCCCCCCAATCGGCCGCGGCCATCGACCAACTGATTCCGGAACCCGCGGCAACAATTGACACGGCGGGCCAAAAGCCGCCTAACCATTTCCCACTTGGCTGGGCCAACGCTTGTTGCCAATTAGCTTTCATCAAAAATAGAACTAAAATCACGACTGTTAAAATCCCAAATAGCCAGGACAACCAAGTCTGAATCTTGGCTAAGACATTTTCATTCACCAGCCCAGAGAGAATCACAATCCCGGCAAAAATAGCCAGTGCTACGGCAACCGTCCAGTCTGATTTGGCGATATGCATCACTTGAAGGAGTGCCACTAGTAACAGTGTTCCGGTAATCACATTGACCGCGAGCCAGCCAACCATGTTGACCCACGCAATCCCATTAGGGAGCTTATTCCCTTGCGTCCCGTACGCGGCGCGCGACAGCTTAAACGTGGTCACGCCTTCGCGTTTCCCAATCATCGCGACCCATCCAGGAAAGGCAAATGAAAGTGCCCCCACCAGCGAAGCTAACGTTGCCTGAACAAAAGATAAATGATAACTAACAATGATTGCCCCAAAGACAATCCCCATAATGCCAATGTTTGCCGCAAACCAGTTGTAAAATAACTTTCCTGGTGCCAGCGTCTTGTCTTTCTGTGGTACTTTAATCGTTTCCCCATTCATAAAGGCCTTACTCCTCAATTATTATGTATTTGTTTGTTGTCGAAAATCCATGATAGCCGTCACGTAATCGGCCAAATGATGTTGCGGATTCTGCTGATCAATCAAGGGACCCCACCCCGCGGGGAGCTGCTGATACCCTTGTTTGGCCCCACAAATTGCAACCGCCATCGCACCAATCGTATCGGTATCGCCGCCCAGATTTGCCGCTAATAGAGCGCAGCGGCGCATGTCTCGGCCATAGTAAGCCAGAGTTAACGCTGCTGGAACGGACTCACTGACGGCGGTCCCTGTTCCGACTAATGCTGCCAATTGACGTGTGAATCCAGCCGGATCATCACGGGTCTCCCGAGCAATCTTTAACCCCAAACGTAACCGCGCCTGCGGGCTTGCTTCCCAAGTGGGTGTACCCAGCTTTCCCGCTGTATCACCAGCCAATAGCGCCCAATCCAGCAGCGCCGACCAGTCATAGTCAGCCAGCGCTGCAGTCACCGCTCCAGCCACCATCGCGGCACCACTAAAAGCCACATCAGTCGCATGGGTTACGCGGGTCACGGCCACGACCATGGCGACTAATTCAGACAGTTGCTGCGGCTTAAACAGCGCTCCGACTGGTGCAATTCGCATGGCACAGCCGTTCGTCACAGCTTTTTGCGTAATTGCCTGTGGATCCTGTCCCGCTTGGATTGCCAGCAAAGCCGCCTTCGAACTGGGACCCAAGATATTCCGTTCAAACGCGTGAACTGATTGGGCCCAAACTAGCAAACGGCGAACTAAGTCCTGAGACTCCACCGCCCATTGATTGGCCTGCAAGCTATCCAGAATCAACAACGCCTGACTAGTGTCATCCGTATATTGCCCCCGCAAATAGTTCATGGCGATGTCGTTTTCCCGTGGACCAGCCATAAAATCCGTCACACCCCCAGGGTACCGCTGATGAATTCGGGATACCGACCAAAGCTCGGTCGGCATTCCCATGGCGTCACCCACGGCCTGTCCGTACAGAACGCCACGAACGCAATCGGCCACGTGTGCTTGACTCCTATCGTCCATGTTCCACCTCCTTTAAAAAAGTCAATGTCACCACTATACCGGAATTCCAAACGCTTGTCAGAGATGAACGCTTACAAATTTATTTATATTATTATTCGGATACCGTAGTGATTTAGTGTCAAAAAAAACGTGTAACCAATTAGTCACACGCTAAAACAATTATTTAGTCAAATTCTTCATACTCGTTAGGATCTTGACCATCGATCCGGCCGTCAGCTTGACTCAACCCGTTGATTGCCGTCATTTCTTCCGGCGTCAGGTTAAAATCAAACACATTCAGATTAGACCGTTGATGCAACAGGTTGCTGGCCTTCGGAATAGGAACGATGCCACGTTGGAAGTGCCAACGGAGAATGATCTGCCCCACATTTTTCTCATATTTCTTCGCTAGCTTCTGAATCAGGGGTTCCTTCAACGCCGCACTACCACGGCCCAGTGGACTCCACGCCTCGGTAATGATCCCCCGCTGCTGGTCCGCCGCCAACATCCGCTGATTGTTCCAGTAGGGATGAGCTTCAATCTGGTTGACCGCTGGCATCACGCCAGTTTTCTTAACCAGTCGATCCAGATGCTCCGGTTCAAAGTTTGAGACCCCAATGGAGCGAATCAAACCACGCGTCCGAGCATCAATCATAGCCTGCCAAGCTTCCACGTAATGGTCACGCTTCGGGAGTGGCCAGTGAATCAGATACAAGTCAAAGTAATCCAATCCCATGCGATATAGGGACTCCTGGATGGCCATCGTAGCGTCCGCATAACGGTGGTACTTACCCGGCAACTTCGACGTAACGAAGAATGCCGACCGTGGCAAGCCGGATTGCCGAATGGCTTCACCGACGGCACCCTCATTATCATAGTTCGTCGCCGTATCAAGACTCCGATAACCATCACGAATCGCCGCCAGAATTTGGTTGACTCCTTGACCGCCACGAACTTGGAACGTTCCCAAACCCACAGCTGGCATCTGGTAACCATCATTAAACGTGACTACAGGTACTTTTGTCATCAAATAACCTCCTGTTTAATTGGTCTCTAAAGTCAACTCTAACGCGAATTTTGTTTAATTGAAACTATTTTGCCGGTGTCGCTTGATCACCCGGTTCAGGATCAACGCGAGAATTAACGAAATTCCAGCATACCCAGCGGCACCCAAGCTAATGTGATTCAAGCCGACTGTTCCCAGCATGCCGGACGCCGTAGCCGACCCCAGAGAAATACCAAAGTTAAAGAAGATGGAATTTAACGAGGAGGCCAATACCGTTGACTGGGGATACTCCTCTTCGGCAATGTTCAGGAAGTGAATCTGAATGGGTGAGTTGATAATCGTCACGATCAGACTCATCGCTAACAGAATCGCCAAGCCACCAAACTTAAAGTTCAAGCCAATTGGCAGTAGGGCCAGTAGAATCACATCGACCACGTAGAATCGGGGCATGATGCGCAACCCGTTACGTTCCGCCAACATCCCCGACAACCGGTTACTGATGATACTCATGATCCCAATCAGGAAGAGTAACCAGTTCAGACTCTGCGTGCTAAAGCCCAGCGCCGTCGTCAACAGTGGTCGAATGTACGTGTAATAGGCGTACATCGTCGCCGCCGTAAACAGGACTAGGGCAATCCCCACGTAGACCCGGGGGTCCTTCAGCAGGACTAATTGATTCTTCACACTGCTCTGCACCTGTTCAACCTCGCGAGGCAACAACCACCCCAACAGCACACAGGTCACAGCACTAATCACTGAAATTAAATAGAAGGCGTCGTGCCAGCTGTAGCTCGTACTGATTGCCGTCCCAATCGGCACCCCAAAGACCGAAGCGATACTGAAGCCGGCAAAAATCCACGATACCAGACTCGCCCGCTTCTCCCGTGGCGCAATCGAACTGGCAAAGGTCATGATTAATGAAATAATTGCCCCGGCCACTACCGCCGTGATGATGCGAGATAGCAACAATACGGGATAGTTCATCGCAAAACCACTCAGTGTGTTCCCTACTAAGAAGATGCCCATCAGGGTCATGAGTGTCTTGTAGCGACTAAACCGACTCGTCAAGACGGTGATAAATGGCGTGCTGACCGCGTAAACCGTGGCAAAAATCGTCACCAAATAACCCACGGTCGCCACCGGAATGCGATATTCCTTGGCAATGTCGGAGAGCACCCCGACCACGATAAATTCATTACACCCCAACATAAATGCCACCAGGACAAAGACGATGGCTTGCCAACGATACTTGTTCACGATATTTTCTCCTCTGAATCTTAAAATTTTCACTCGTTACCTATCAGAATACACTATCTTTCAGAAAATAAGCAGGAGGACGCCTCATGAAAACGTCCCCAATTGAAACTTATTTTTCTAAGGCCACAGATTGTTGATGGGCAGCGATAACACGGTTCAGAACAACCACCAAGATCAGGGAAACCAACGCATAACCGGCGGCACCAAAACTGATATTTTGAAGACCCACCTGACTCAACATCAGTGAGGCCGTGGCTGAGCCTACCGAAATCCCAATGTTAAATGAAATTGCACTGACCGATGACGCCAGCATGGTTGCCTGCGGATAACTCTCGGCAGCCACATCCAGGAAGTGAATCTGAATGGGAGCGCCGGCTATCGTCACAATCAGTGTGAGAATCAGTAGAATCCCGAACCCCGCCACCTGGCTGTTGAGTGCGATTGGCAACGCAACCAGCAGGAGCATATCTGCCACGTAGAACCACGGCAATTTCGACAATCCATTGCGTTCCGCTAACGCCCCTGACAAGCGATTACTGATGATACTCATGATTCCCAGCGCAAAGAGCAACCAATTCAGACTCGTCAGGTCAAACCCCATGCTGGTGGTAATCAATGGCCGAATATACGTGTAATAGGCGTACATCGTGGCCGCCATGAAGAGGTTGACCGCGATGCCCAGGTAAACCCGCTTGTCCGTGAGAAAAACTAACTGATCTTTCACACCACCCTTGGTCTGCGCGACGTTGCGTGGTAGCAGCCAAGCCAACAGCAACGCCGTGACCAACGTGATACCGGAGATGACGTGAAACGCCGTATGCCAACTATCGGCCGTACTGATGGCCACCCCAATCGGCACCCCAATAACCGAAGCAATACTGAAGCCAGCCGAAATCCAAGCAATCAGGACGGCACGTTTGTCGTGTGGCGCGATGTCATTGGCAAAAGCAATGATAAAGGACTCGATTGCCCCGGCAACGGAAGCCGTCACCACCCGCATCACCAGTAACATGGCATAGCTGGTAGCAAATCCACTCAACGTATTACCCACCAAGAAGATTAGGACAAGTACCATCAGCGTCTTGTACCGACTGAACCGGTTGGTCAACACCGTAATAAACGGCGTGCTGACAGCAAAGACCGTCGCAAAAATCGTGACCAAATAGCCTACTGTAGCCACGGAAACGTTCAGCGATTTCGAGATATCCGAAATAACCCCGACGACAATGAATTCATTACATCCCAGCATGAATGAAGTTAGGACAAAGATAATGGTTTGGAGACGGTATTTAGACACGACAAACTTCCTTTCCACGTATATTTTCTAAGGTAGAATCCCCGTTTGGTTTCTTCCAGACAAAAGAACTGTTACTCTCTAGATTACACGACAAAAGAAAAAACGGCTAGTCCTCTCAAGCAACTAACCGTTTTATTTCACATTATTGGTGCTTTAATTATCATTGCAACAAATTCAGAGTCACGAGTTGATACGCCAGTTTTTCATGATCGACCTGAGTCTTGGATTTCTTGCCGGTCGTGGTCATCATCGTCGTGGTCGTCTGTCCCGTCACACGCTGGACTTTGGTCACAATCAACTTAGTATTGGGGTTAAGTAGGTATTCCTTCTCCCCTCGAACCGTAGAGATCGGATCCAGATAGGCCCCGTGATAGCCCTTGGGAAAGTTGATTTTGAGCAAAACTTGCGAGGTAAATTCCGTAGCGACCGCATGACTGGTACTGGTCGAGGCGAACCCGGGATCTGAATAGACGGCTCCTGGCTTGAGAGCCTTCTGATGCAACGCGAGCCGCGCAACCTTATTCGACGTCCCCCGGTAAACCGTCATGGGATGGGTCAGCTTGAACGTCTTGAGACTCGCCCGCAGATCCTTGACCCGTTGCCGTGTCTTGGCCGTAGTTGCTCGCTTGGGATAACGTAGGGCGTTATTTAACTTATCGGAGCCATTGCCGGTGTAGTTACCAATGACCTTGATCTGCCGCTTGCTGAGCTTACCAGCCCACGCTTTGGAGCGCTTAACCAGCTCACGATAGTCATGCTTGGTAAGCTTAATGGCCCGGTTGCCGTAAGTGTAGTTGCCAGTCTGGGCAATCAAAAGCGTCTGAGTTCTTCCGGGCACAGTCACGACAGTACCTGCCGCTGTTCGCTGCACGACCTTGAGTGCCGTATTCTTGGGAATCATCACGCTGACTGGTGCCGACTGGTCGGTGGGCTGTGTCAGCGCCGTCACTGTGTGGTTCGTAACCACCTGCTGCGTCCCGGCCGAGGTATTGGTCGCCGACTCACTGTCAATGTAGATCAGCTCAGGCGATTTAGCCTTAGCGTTCGCTGGCAGTGCCTCCATCGTAGCCCCACCTAACGTGAACCCAACAGCTGCCAACCCTATCAAACAGGTAACTTTATTCATGAAATTTCCTCCTCCGGAGCCGAACATCACCGGATTTCCCCGTCGGCAATGTATCATCCTCCGCTCATGAGTATAGCACGATTAAACGCTCCTTAAACCGTTCAGGGGCAAATTTAATTTTCATTCTAACCGTTGACTAAATACCGCATTCGGCGCTACCACCAAAAAGGGAGCGGCCATCTTTTCAGCCCCTCCCGATTACTCAACTTCTTGTAATATAATCCAAAATCTGAAACATGGCCGCCCGATTCTCATCAGGCACTGGCGTTGTTTCAATGGACTGGGCCGTCTGATGCAACACGGAATCTGCCACGTAATCGCCATCGTTGACCACCATCGCGTGCACGTTATCCTCCGTAACCTCCAAGTGAAACTGGAGGCCGACCACATTGTCGTTAACCACCAAGCCTTGATTCTGAATCTGCTCGCTGGCAAACAGTCGCGTTGCACCATCCGGTAACGCAAACATATCCTGATGCCAGTGAAGGACCTTCAGCTGCGCCGGCAATCCCGGAATCACATTGGCCTGACGCGTAACCGGCGCCCAGCCGACCTCTTTGACCGGTGCCGGGCTGACCGTTGCGCCTAGGAGCTTGGCAATCTGTTGGGCCCCGAAGCACGCACCGAAGATCGGCTTGTGGGCCGCCATCACTTCACGCATCAAGTAGCGCTCGGCCGCAATCCATGGCGCATCATCGTTAGGACTGATCGGACCACCCAAGACCACCAGTAGATCCGTCTCCGCCGCTGATGGCAACTTGCCGTGTTGTGCCGGATGGTAAACGTAGACCTGATGGCCGCGAGCATGGGCCCAGATGCGAATGGCTCCCGGCCCCTCCTCTGGTGTATGTTGCAAAATATTCACGCGCATGTAAAGACCTCCCCGATTCACTTTAGGTTGATTATAGCAGGTTACGTTGGTCATAGGACCATCAGGCTATCGGTTAACTGAGTTAGCTTGTCAATGCTTCTCCTCATGACCTGGTGGCAAAAGGAACTACCACCAGTCCTGATGGTAGTTCCTCCAAAATATCGTATTTATGCGTAGTATACTTCACTGTGGAAGCGGTGATTCTTCATCTGCTTAGCAACTTGCTTCGAGGCATAGTAGTGTTGGGTGACCCAGACGCCAGCACCACCAGCTTCACTGAGAACCGCCAGTTTTTGCCCGTGATACCGTTTGTTGGCTACCTTATAGTAGGTGCCATCCCCAGCCGACTGGTTCCAGCCGCGAAGATCGGTCCAGTTAGCCCGCCGAACGGTCATTTTCCAGCCCACAACCCAATTGGCGTGACGTGCCAGCTTATCTGGATCAGCGTTAAGCTTGCGTTGGTGAAGCGTTGAAGTGCTGGCATAGCGGCTCCCATTCTGGTAGCCCACCGTCCGCCACTTGGTCGCTGTGAACTTTACTCTATCGTACTTGCCGTGACCATCATAATGGTACCAGGCCCCTTGCAACTTCTTCGGCAAAGCTTTCACCGTCTTTCGGGTGCTGGCTTGTGCCGCAGTTGGTGCCACAATCTGCGTCCCACCAAGCGTTAAGCCACCCAGTAATGCCATGAATAAAATTTGCTTTTTCATCAGTCAAGATCCTCCCCAGGATTATGTCGTGTGATTGATACAGCCATAGTATACACCAGCTAGCCACGCAATTGCGGTATAAAAAAATAAATAACAGCCCCCAAAGATTAGGCCATTATTTACCCTTAGTCATTCTTGATTTATCAAATTTCACGATGGTTGCACCGGATGCTTAACCCAGCCAAACAATCGCCGTAAAGCCGTAAGTGAACGACGAAAAGACAGCGTTCCCAAGATCAGAAAAGCTGGTAAGTATTGAATCAGGTACCGACTCCGACCACCTTCAAACAGCAGTAAGAACATAAACGCTCCAATAACGGTGAGTCGCAGAACCTGGGTGAACTTGTGCTGATCGCTCCAGCCGAAAAAGATGATGACCAGCCAGACAATCCACCAAGCTTGCGCCAAATAGCGAAAATCACCTAACCGGGTCCCATACAAGTAGACAAACTCACGAATGCTGCGCGCAAATCCGGTACCCTTGGGTTTCGTGCCATGTAAAATGAAATGTCCTTCTTTGATCCAGGCAAAGGATCCATCAGCACTGTTATTGCGTTGCTTCTTCACCAAGAAAGCCAGATAGCCCCAAAATCCGCGTTGTTTCAGTCGTTTCAGATACATCTTTTTCGACCAATCTGCCCGCGATTTTTTCGTCGGTAACTGCGCCATCTTCAGCGCATCCTTGGCGTTATAGCCCCCGTCCCCGGAAATTCCCATGCTCATGAAATGGACAGCCGGAATGGCACGCGCTGTATTAATTTTAATGTAGCTCTGCGTGTCGAGAACGTGATTACCGGCAACGTAGGCACCACCGCCAGCCATGCCGCTGACTAAGAGACAAGCGACGACGATAGCTCCCTTGCGTTGCGTCAACCCTTGCCAGTATTCTCGCCGAATCACTTGGAGGAGTTCGACTAAAATGATAGCGATCAAGGCGACAATGGCAGAAGGCTTCATGAAGTATGCTGCTGCCACGTTTAGTCCCAACCCAACCGCAGCTAGTACCTTGAGTGTCCAATGCCACTGAGTATAACTCAACACACAGTAACAAAAGATGTAAGCCGAGACGAACGGTAAGACCCAGGCATCAGTATAGGGCACAATGATCATGGGAAAGAGCGCCAGCCAACCGGCGTGAATGTACATGGCTGCCGGAACTTTTCGGCGATCAATCACGGCAACGCTGAGGATATTGAATACGGCGGAGAGGTCCGTCAAGATCAGCGTGACCCAATCAAAGAACAACCAAGAGGTCGTATGAAAGCCCATCACTAACCAGTGTTGGACCAATAGAATCGGCAAGTTGTTCGAGTTTTGACTAAAGTACGACATCGTATTGACATCTTTGGGGTCGATCAGGGCCTCGTGAATGGCGTCCACATCAAAGCCAATGGCCGGATGCATGCACAACACAAAAACTACCTGCCAAGCAACGGTCAGTAATAAAAGTGTGACCGCCGTCACAGCTTGGTGGCGCACAAAGAGCCATTTGAAGACGTGTGATACCTGAGGATAAGCAAAACCCACAATCAACACGGTAATTGCCACAATGAGCACAATTGCCGTAACGATCGTTGTGCCACTCCCCGTCTTGGCGTTGTCACCCAAAATCAAGTTGACCGAAGTAATGGCGAAGTACGTGGTCAACCCAAAGAAGAAGTAAAACAGTCCCCGAATGAATCGGTTACCGTAATTAAATAGCTGATGATCCATTGCATACTCCTCCTTTGCTGATTATTGGCCCACAATGGCTGATAATTACTGCTATCCTCGTATTGCCGGTTGCCCTTAATTCCACTCGCTGCCCTTCTTGCTGCGAAGATAATGCACATCGTGATGAACGATGTGTTTAGCCGCGTGTGTTTCCGCTGAAAAGGTCGCTGTGTTCCAAACACCAGGTAGCGACATTGAGTTGATGACCCCCACTAGTCGAATCCAAGATACGAAAAAGTTATAGAGCGGTAATGACCACACGACCCAACTGATCCTGTGATAAAATTTTCGTTCATTGGGGAACTTGACCAGTAACCGCCCCACACTGACATAATTGACCAGCGAGACGAAGACGTACAAGAGATAGATCACCACGTACGACAACCCTAAGACGACGGGAGAGTACCGAAAGAATAATAGGACGATACTAGCAAACATCCAGATCATCTTCGGAAAGACGAAGGTGTGGTCGACAATCATGCGCCGAACCAAAAAGTTCTTAAAGAATTGACCCAATTGTGCATTTTGATGCATGTATTGTTTGGAGACTTCCAACTCACCACGCATCCAACGCTGGCGCTGCTTGTAGAGCTGTTCCAGTCCGGATAACGGTTCAATGTAGAAGATGGCATCGGCACAGAGCATCACCTTACGCTTCAGCCGTTGCCGCACTTGAAAAGTCATATCGGTATCTTCACCAACCGTATCCGTATTATACATAAATGTGTCCAGCAACGTGTCCTTACGGAAGGCTGAGAACGCCCCTGACATCGTGAATAATTCGTTGTTGTCCGATTCAATCGTCCGCCCGGATAAGAAGGCTTGCGCGTATTCAAAGTATTCCGTCTTCTGGAGAAACCGCAGCCAGTGACCCTTAGTGCGTTTGATCTGATATCGCTGCGTGAGAATTGTCCCGGTCATGGCGGCCAGGTCGATGTCATTTTCGAAGTGCAGCACCATGTTCATTAGCGCATTCTGTTCCAGAACACCGTCGCTATCAATATTGACGATATAGGTGCCAATACACTGATAGATCGCTCCGTTCAGTGCCTTGGCCTTTCCCTGATCCGTCTGAATGAATTGCATATTGAGATTGAAATGATTCTGGGCGCGGGCAAAGGAACTAAAGCTATCATCAGTACTCTGATTATCGGCCAGCACGATCTGCATACTATCATTCGGATACGTGGAATCGTTGATCGACTGCAGGCAAGCAAAAAGCGTGTCTTCAGAATTGTAGACCGGCACGATGATTGAGATGAATGGTAATTTAGCGGGCGCAGAAAGATTCTTAATGTGCCGACTTTGACGCATCAAATGAATCGCCGAGATCAACGATGGAATGATTTCGACGACAATAGGAATCAAGGCCCAGGTAATCCAAAAGCCCATTTGCGTTAGCGTTAGATTAATAAAGTAATTCACGGATGGTTAACCTCTCGAAAAGCGTCGTTTGAAATTGGCATAGAGACTCTGCGACAATTGCGAATAGGTAAAAACGTTGTAATACAGCATGATGACCAACACATAGAAGACAATTCGGCCTAACAGCGTGTGCGCCATAAAGTACCAGCTGGCACCCCCGAAGTAGACCAACGAAACCACTAGCATCAACCGAATCACGTTGGACAGGTAGATCCACAGGGCCCCCATGACCAGATAAAATACCTTCTCCTGGCGACTATATGTCGGGAAAAAGGCCAGAAGTCCGATAAATGCCGTTGTTTCAATGATTCCGGAACATTCATAGTCAATCGACATCGTCACTGGATTCGTGCCGTTGCCAATATAAACAATGCCGTACTTCGTGAAGGCCTGACACCAGTGCGTTAAGTCCCCCAACGTGGACACGCCATTGATGACTAAGTGGGTCATAAACCACACCCAGTATGGGTTGCCCAACGCAATCAGGATAAAGAACAGGCCAACACTGCCCGCGATAAAGTAATACGCGGAAAGGTGGGCCCGTTTTAACACCGAAATAACGTAGAGCCACCCGATAATGCCCAATAACAGGTAGCTACTCATCTAAGCATTCCTCTGCTTTTTCGATTTAGATTTTGTTGTGATAACCGTGCCAACACCACCCAGTGCAATCACCATGCCGATACCGGCTAAAATGAAGGGACCCGTTGACCCACCAGTCGCAGTCAGCGTTTGCGTCCCCAGGTTGGCATTCTTCATGGTGATCGTCTGTGAGCCCCCGGCGACCCTGAGCTCACTCAGTGGAATTCTGGCTTCCATGATATCGTTGTGACCATTGGCCGTCTTGTAACGGTGAACCCTCATCGTCGCCTGACTGAGATCACCATTGCCACCATTCTCACTGTTCCAAGCATTGACGGTCCCGGAAACCGTCGTACCATCGGACAACGTACCGTCCGTCTTAAACGTCACGTAAAACGTCTTGCTGCCAACATTCAAAACATACCCGGATGGTTGCAAGGTGCTGTACCCGCCACCATGTTCCGGTGACATATTGAGATAAAAGTAAATATTGTCATCATCCGCGACTAAGGACTCACGTTTGATATTGTAGTTGTCTCCAGGTTCCTTGACCTCGGTCATCGGTTTGCCAGACCAATCGTCAAAGTTACCGTCGATAGTAATGTCGTATTTATTTGTCGCTGTGCGATTACTGTCCGCGTTAGCCATCGTGGTACTGGTTCCCCACCAAAACGCCCCAAACAGGGCAACAATTAATAATATGGCTCTTCGCACACTAATTCCTCCTCAACTCTGTCACACACGATTGTACTAACCCGTTAAAAGTTTCGGCTGCTTGCCGACAATAGTCGCTGGTTAGCCAGAACCTTTACTCGCCATCACTGATGCTAGTCATCACTAGAAAATGGTTTAACCTGTTAGTCAATCATTTATTCGCCTTTATTGTAGTCACTTCTGGATGAAATTTCTACTGGTTTTTCATCATAACCGAATAAGTGTGACATTACTATAGAAATTAGGAAGAAATTATAAATGTAAGCGAATCAGTTTCGATTGCTATCCCATTGCAACCGATTGTCCGCTTCAGTTCGACACCCAGTCACCTACCGAACGCTTATTTAAGCCACTTTCCGCCGCCGAGCAACCTTCACGACACCAACAATGGCAATGCTAAAACCAGCCGCAACCAGAATCACACCACCCGTGCTCCCACCGGTCGTCGTCAAAGTAGCGCCGCCAAAAGTCGCGTCACTGCTGGTCATTGAGATATTCTGACTAGAAGTCGCAACCACGCCGAGGTCATGCAAAGGCAAGCCCATTTCAACGATTTCATAGTTCCCATGACTATCCTTGGGACGTGAGATCATGGCCTGCGCACGACTAATCGTCCGACCGTTGGCACTGACTGTTACCGGCTTAGTCTTACCAGCCCCTAGGCCCCTGGCCTTACCCAAGGCAATACTGATGGTCTTATCGCCAACCTTCAGTGAATAGCTGTTGGGCAATGACACAAATCCGTGTTTATTATCGTTAGGATTCGTGTTCATATAGAAGTAAACGGTGCTATCATTCGCCACAAGTGAAGCTTTAGCATCCCCGTCCAGGCTAGTCATTGGCTTGTCACCCCAGTCGCTAAAATCACCATCAATGCTGATGTTCAGCTTACTATTGGCCGTCTCGGCTCGTGCGGTAGTGGCCGCACTGCCGACCCAAATAAGGCTCACACAAGTTAGTAAAATCCAAAATACCTTACGCATAGAACTCTCCTCCAATCGCCATCACCCAGTAATTCGTACATCGACTCAAATATTTTGACCGCGTTATGGTTGCCTCAATTGTACGCCGTATTTTTAGCGAATATACCCCCGACTCAAGAGATATGTGCAAGCATTTAAGCTAGTTTTAAGGTTCACCAAACTTGTTCTCTTTACTTTTAAAATATTCCTAAAAATATACACCATTATCTGTGTTTTCAGCCCCCTCTACTTACTACTAATGTAATTTCGGCTGATTTAGTCGCATTGTTCTGCTAAAGTTTACAAATTCTTTAGAACCAAAAGGCCAGCCCCATTTCCAGCGGCTGGCCTGACTTGATCCTGAACTATTCTACTGAGGTTGTTCGCTATCGCTATAATATTGCGGCATTGGCGCAGCCAGTGGGTGTTGTGCCAACCAAGCCACGATTTGGCGGCCTAAATTCTCGCCCATTGGTGCCGACGCCGCAATCTGGGCTTTCGTAATCTGATTGACGTGAATTCCAGCTGTCACCGTACAGCTGCCTGGGAGCACCGGTTGAACCACCTTGGCGACCCGTTCGCCAACAAAGTTGTCCTTGTGGAACCGACCGTCATGGCTGGGATACTTGATGGTCTGCATCGCCGTATCTCGCGTCAGTGTCGTCACGTCCCCAATGTGGGGATTGCTGCCGCCGGTGACGACAATCAGCAAGTCCTCGCCAATCACCGTCACGTCGGCGTCAATCGTGTAATTTTCCTGGGTCACACTAAACTTAGGCATGCTAATCCCCCTCCCAACGTTTGGCAGTAGGCTCATGAATCCCGAACGCATCCAATACCTTCATCGTTTGGTGATCGACCAGATCCTGAATCGTCTGGGGATGGTTGTAGAAGGCTGGAATCGGGGGAATGATCTGCGCGCCAATCTTCGCCAGTTTAGTTAAATTCTCCAGGTGAATCACGCTGAGCGGCGTTTCGCGTGGCACGATCACCAGCTTACGTTGTTCTTTAATTGTGACATCAGCCGCCCGGGCAACCAAGTTCTCACCGAATCCGTAGGCAATGCTGGCCACCGTCTTCATGCTGGCGGGCACGATGACCATACCATCATTCAGAAATGAGCCACTGGCAATCGCGGCACCCTGGTCGCGGTCACTGTAGACCACGTCGGCCAATGCCTTGATCTGATCTAGCGTATAGTCCGTTTCCAGGGCCAGGTTTTTCTTGGCCCAGGCACTCATAACCAGGTGTGTCTCCACATCGGGCAGAGCTCGCAATTTTTTAAGCAGGTCGACCGCGTAAATCGTTCCGGAAGCCCCGGTGACACCAATCACAATCTTCTTCATTCCCCACCAGTCCTTTACTTCAAATACTTTTGCCAGTCCGTTACCTTCATGAACTGGGCCCGCACAAACTGATCCTTCATATCAAATGGTACCGTTCCGTCGATCACCAGCTTGGAAGACATCCCCTGCGTTCGAATCGACTTGGGATCGTATTCCGGGCGTTCGGACGGATCCAACGGATGATTCCGCATGCCCGGCAGGACCATTAGATCTTGGTCGGCCTGGAACCGCGTGTTAACGGTCCACATTACGTCGTTCATATCGAAAATATCCACGTCTTCATCAACCAGAATGACCGTCTTTAATTCCTTAAACGCCGAGAATGCCAGTAGAGCCGCCTGCCGCTGAATCCCCTCATCAGCCTCGTCCTCCTTGTGAATCTGCATGATGGTCATCAACTTGCCCCCACCTGCTGGCGGATTGTAGACGTTGCGGACCTTGCTGGGAATGGCTCGATTGGTCAGCTCTAAAATGCTGGCTTCGGTCGGGATGCCAGCCATGCTGACGTGTTCTTCGGAAGGACCGATGACACTCTGCATAATGGGATTCTCGCGGTGCGTCACGGCGGTTACCTTGATCACCTGTAGCGCTGGATTAGCATCGCCATCGTAACCGGGGAATTCAGGCATGGCCTTCCCGGTATGGGTGTTGATGTCTTCTTGAATGCGTTCGTTAGGCATGATGACCCCTTCCAACGTAAATTCGGAACGCGCGATGGCATTTTCATCGACGGTCAGCGCTGGCGTTAAACCCACCGCTTCCTGCCGAATTGCACCGGCGACACCCAACTCATTGTACCCGAGCGGCGTGGTTGGTGGCTCAAAGGTGCAGCCAATGGTAATGGCCGGATCTAGGCCAATGTTAATGGTCACGGGCATCGGTTCATTAGCCGCCTCATACTCCTTGGCAAACGCCCCAATGTGCCGGCCACCAGGCATAATGTAAATGCCCAATTTATCTTTATCTTCCAATACCATTCGGTGAATTGTAACGTCACTCATTGTTTTGGCCTTGTTAGACCCCAGCACAACCCCCACGGTAATATACGGGCCGGCATCTTGCGGTGTATTGGTCGGTGCTGCCACGAGCTTACGAATGTCGAAGTCGGGATCGGTCGCTTTGTGGACGACCTCATGAGCAGGCGCATCATCAACCATCACCGGTGGAACGGGGTTTTCAACGGCATCGTTAAGAAATTGCCCCAGCGTATGATAATCGTGATGAAACATCAGCCCCACCCGCTTACGACTGGCCATTAGTCCCGTCAAGACTTTGGTTCCGGGGAAGCCCGTTACGTGATTAAACATCATCGCAGGGCCTTCTTGTGTCGGTCGTTCGACGGTTCCACCGGCTCCGATGTAGCGGTAAACGCCAGAGAGTTCGGCGTTGGGATCGACGGCCACATCGGTCGCGTGATACTGCCCGGGCTGCGTCTTCAATTCCGCTAACACTTTACGTAGATCATACGGTTCATTTGCCATTAAATTACCTCCTGCGGATCATTCGTTAAGCATTGAAAGTTGTCATCTTCGGCTAAGGTAGCTTTCCACCATAAGGTTAACGACATATCCAAAACGTATCTGCAACAAGCTGCCAGACCATCTTGCGACTGAAATCTCAATGATGATAACCGTTTAACTACTTGCAACTTTCAATCACTTTATGTATCAACCTTAATCTCCAAAACCCTTGCAAACAAATCCGGTTTCGACTAACGTTATGCTTGATAGGAATAACAGAACTTTCATTTAACCGCTTGCCAGAAAGGATGGTCTCACATGACGCTAGACGATTTCTACAGTTTTATCGTGCTCTATCAGATTCGCAACATTTCCGATGCTGCTGTCGAGCTTAATATTACGCAATCGGCGCTATCCAAACGCCTACGCAACATGCAAGATGAACTGAAAACCAGCCTGATTTCGACACGGAACAAACGTCAACTAACCATCACGGAGAGTGGCGAGGTTTTCTTCCGCTATGCCCAGACCATCACCTCTCAATATCAGTTGATGCAGACTGAACTTCAAGACTATAAAACACTGCAACGGGGCACCCTCCACATCGGAAGTGTTCCCGTCATGTCGCAGTACGGCTTAACCCGCAAGATGAGTCAGTTCATGCACGACTTTCCTCAGATCAACATTCGCCTGGAAGAACTTGAAGGGGCCGACCTACTCAAACAACTACAGAATCAGGCGCTTGATCTTGGCATTCTCCGTGATGTCCAAAGTCAGCAACTTAGCAAATCCCAATTTGAAGCGGTTAATCTGGACACGGACGAGTTACGAGTCGTACTAGCTGCCGACCATCCCCTGGCTCAGCAAGCGGCAGTCAGCATGACCGACCTACACGGTGTAGAAGTCGTCTCGCTCAGTCCCGGTTCCGGCGTTTATGAAAAAATGGGCGCCCTCTACCAAACGGCCGGCTTCACGCCTAATATTCGATTTACCACACCGCACATCGAAACCTTGCTGGGCATGATTGCCCATACACAACGCGTCACATTTTTATTCGCCAAGGCCGCCCAGCCCTTCCTCACCCCAGACTACGTGACCCGACCGTTCAGCCAGCCCTTAATCAGTCACCTGCAACTCGTCTATCCTCGCGGCACTCTCAGTCAGGCGGCTCGCCGTTTTATGCGTTATCTTGAATAGAGCCTCTACTTACGACTAATGTCATTTTTAGCGAATTGGTTGCATGGTTTTCAACTTCTTAGGAGGAACTTAATCAATGGACTATTTGCTCATTCTGCGGGGCATCAATGGCGGAAGCTATCACCCGGTTAAAATGGCCACATTGCGGGCCCTGTTGACCGCAGCCGGCTTCGTGCACGTCGCCTCATACGCCAATAGTGGCAATCTCTGCTTTACCAGTAATCAGTCCCAACCGGCCTGTGAGCAACGCATTGCCACCGTCCTCAGCACCAACTTTGCCTTTCCTATTAATTTTGGTGTCTTCGCCAAATCGGCCTTCCTGGCTGAGCTTCAACAAGCCCCCATCTGGTGGGACGGCCAAGGTAATCGCCAGCACATGTGTCTGTTCAAACTTCAAGATTACGGCAAGCACGATACCTGGCTTCACGACCACCTGGCTCCCATTGATCAAGTGGCGATGACACCCCACCTTATCTTCTGGACGGTCGCGGCGACCGGTAATTTCCAGCACTCGTGGTACGGTCAGGTCTGGGGAACCGCCTTTTACCACCAGACCAGTACCCGCAGTTATCGTACAACCCATAAGCTTTGGCAGCTTCTACAAGAACGCACAACATGATATAATTGAGAAGGCGCTTACATTAATAAATTGAACAATGGTGATGGGCCTCAGTATTTCACAACTGGAAAGGAATGTTGGCATGAACTATCTCTTACTTCTACGCGGGATCAACGTTGGTGGCAACCACAGAGTCCCCATGGCCACGCTACGCGACCTCCTGACGACTGCTGGCTTTACGGCAGTGCGTTCTTACATTAACAGCGGCAATCTGTTTTTCACCAGTGACCAGTCCGCTGCGGATTGTAACCATCTGGTGGCTCAGATACTGACCCGCAATTTTGAATTTCCCATCGACTTTCGCCTGTTAACGCAACCGGAGTTTCTTGCCGACCTCGCCCAAGCACCGGCTTGGTGGGGCGCCGATGAGACCTTACGCCACAACGCCCTGTTCAAATTGAACACCTATGACCAGGCGCATGACAGCTGGCTCACCGACCACATCACCGCTGATTACGACCAGGTGTTGATCACGCCCAACGTTATCTTCTGGACCTCGACACTGCGGACCCATTTCAGCCGCTCGTTCTACTCAAAGATCATGGGCACGCCATTCTACAAGCAGACCAGCGCCCGCAACTACAATACAACCAACAAACTTAAACAAATTTTGGAGGAAACCAATGATTAGAAACGTTGTTCACGACCCTACGCAGCTCAGTACCAAGGCGCAACCGGCCACCAAGCTCGACGCAGCCGTCGTCACGGACCTACTCGATACCTTAAAGGCTAATAGCGAGAATTGCGTCGGTATGGCCGCCAACATGATTGGCATTAACAAGCGGATCATCGTGGTCGACATGGGCGTGTTGCCCGTAGCTATGATCAATCCCCAGATTACGAAAAAAGCCGGTCCCTTTCAGACCAGCGAAGGCTGCCTGTCACTGACCGGCGAACGCCCAACAACGCGCTACCAAACGATTGACGTGGACTTTTTAAATCAGAATTTCCAGCGTCAGCATCAGACCTTCACCGGCTTCGTGGCCCAAATCATTCAACACGAAGTCGACCACTGTGAAGGCATTGTGATTTAACTATTAAGGAGATCTTTTGACATGACCGAAGAAGAAAAAATGTTAGCGGGTAAACTCTACGACCCATCTGACCCCAAGCTTCAGGAACGGCTCCACTACGCACATCGGCTATCTCAGGAATACAACATGACCTTTGACGACGAGACCGAAAAGCGTGAGGAGATCCTCAAAAAACTGATTCCTAATCACGGTGAGGGCACCTACCTGCAAGGACCGATTTTCTTTGACTACGGGAGTTATACCCACTTGGGCAAACACTTCTACGCCAACGCCAACTTTACCGTGCTGGACTGTGGCGATGTGACGATTGGCGACAGCGTCTGGTTTGGCCCCAACGTCACGCTGGTAACCCCCATGCATCCCCTGCGTTACCAGGAACGGAACCTCCAACCCCACGCAGACGGCTCGCTGTTCGATATCGAATACGACAAGCCCATCAAGATTGGTAACAACTGCTGGTTCGGCAGTAACGTGACGGTTATCGGTGGCGTTACCATCGGGAATGGTTGCGTTATCGGCGCCGGCTCGGTCGTCACCCGTGACATCCCCGACAACTCGCTGGCTGTCGGTAATCCATGCCGCGTTGTTCGTGAGATTACCGAGGAAGATTCGATCAAATACAAGTCTGAAATTCACTAGAAACTAAAACTGGCTCACCAGGAACTCCGCGCTAACGGGTTTTCCGGTGAGCCAGTTTTTCTATTTTTGATTACGCCACAATTGATAACTGACCCAACAGAGTAGTCCAAAATCAAATAACATCAGAATTCCCCACAGCCATAGATAGTCCGTGAGTAGCGGTGAATGCTGGACGTGCAGGAGGTCGCCGGTCATCCCCAAGACGATGATGCCGTTGACCAGCAATCCGATACGTTTGGCCGTTCGGCTCTTGGCACAAGCCGTCACAACGACCACGACTAGAATCAAGGAAACTGCCACGACGTCTGGACTGTGCCAGTTAAAGTCCAAGCCGAGACTGCTCATTGATGAGGGAACTAGCGACATGACCAATAGAAAATACAGACTCCCCAATCCCGTCAATAGCGGCACGTACCCGTAAAGTTTACTCATGATCTCCGCCACCCTTTCCATTTATTTACGTTTACCATAGGTGATTCAGCACGGAAAGTAAACTGAAATGCGGGGGTTACGGTGGTCAGCAAAAGAGCCTAGGGTTTTGCCCCGGGCTCAGAAACTAGGCTAAAAAGTATTTAATCTTGCTGGCTAATGTTGGAAAGATATACAGCTGTTGTTGGCGCCAATCCGTTACGGTCTGGCCCGACCCGATAACCCCAGCCAACTGGTTAACGTCGTCAGTTGCCGTTTGACTGACCTCGGAAGCCCCGACCAAGCGATTCTGCTGGTCAAAGACACCGACTAATTCGGCATCCTCATCGTTCGTCCCGGCATAAGCAAAGTCTGGGGATAACGCCAAGCGCTTGATCCGGTAGTCGCTATCGCCAACCGCTTGAACAACGGGCATACCGACTTGCGCAATTTGAGGAAAGGTAAACGAGCCGGTCGCCATCACAGGATACACGATAGAATCTTGTGTGTCCGCCGCCAAATATTCCCCTTCAAACTGGGCAACTGGCGTCAATTGCGGTGCCACGGCAGGATCTTTACTGATGACGTCCCCAACCGTGTTGGGCATGAAGATGGGCGCCGTGACTCGCGTATAGCCGTTGACTTGGCCGTTGTCAAAGTATGATTCGGGCACAAAGACATTGAGCTGCTGAATAGCATCAACCGGCATGGTCACGTAGTCTAGGCCAAGAAAGGCACGGTACCGCAAAACTTGCCCGTCAATCGTCACCTGCGCCGACTGATAACGCGTTTCATCAAATCTTAGTGGGGTCGTCATCACCATTCCTCCATTCTGTGTTGGCGCTCGTTTCCCCTAGCTTAGTGGAAAGTTGGTGAGGGTGCAATGAATGCGGGTTGCTTTGTTGCAAGATTGAACTGAATTCTATAGCAATTATTGGATAACAAAACAGCCGCACTACGACGATACGTAGACGACTGTCACCATCCAATGAAACAATATAAGCCTTGTACTCGGCCTACACTACAGGCACATCTTCCGACTTAGATAATTCCAAAGCGAGTCGTAAATTCAAACTAGTTTGCGGGTTCTTCACAGATTGTCCCAAAATCTTTTCACACTGCTTAATTCGATATTTAATCGTGTTCCGGTGAAGATACAATGTGTTGGCAGTCTTAGTAATCTCGCAGTTAAAGTCTAAGTAAAACTGCAAAGTCTTTCTTAAATCAATAATTGCTGGATCTTCCGGATAAGCCAAATCCTTCAATACCTTTTCACAATAGTAGTGAATATCTTCGTTGTTCGTCTCATCAAATAATCCGATTAATCCCTTAGGATGATAGTAATTCATCGTGTCGGGCTTCTCCCGCTGCTTAACTTCCTCCAAAGCTGATTTGGCTTCAATGTAGGAGTTTGAAATATCTTCAATCTTGTCATATGGATTACCAAAGGAAAAACTCAGATTTATCTTCAAAGCATCTTTAAGTTCCTTCACCAAATTCTTCACTGTTCGTTCGAAGCCAACTTCTTTCGATTGAAAAAGCAAGGCAATATCGTTGCTATTCTTGACCTTAAACGCCACCACATCACGAATCTTCAAAGGAAGTTGTTCCTGCAACCAACTATTAGCGACTTCAGATTCCTCTTTGCGATAAAATATTTGATTACGGATACTGTCATTTGGCACACAGTGTACCAAGGCCATCCGATAATAATCACTTGGAATCAGGCCATAATTATCACCCAAGTCAATCCAATCACGATTATCTTCCTGAGTGGTTTTAGCTTTAATCAATTGTGACAAAAAGTCACTCTTCATCAAGTCAAAGAACTCTTGAACTTTACGGTTCTTATACAAAATAAACGTCAACACCAGCACTGCCTGCTCAATCGCAAACTCAGAAATCGGATATGGAATCTGTTCCGGCTTTAATATCAACATATAATACGGGAAGTAGTTAGCCACCTTAACAGGATAGCCCAATATTTGGACCTTTTCCCCACGAATGTCGTTAATCATCAACGTACTTTTACCTTCGTTGATTTGTTGATAATCATGTGAACTAAGCTGTTCCGCGTAGAAAGAAGCCGGATGATCAGATTCCGAGAAAAATTGAGAATTGCCAATGACCTTGTGCCACGGATTCAATAAAATAACTGGTGCATTAATAATTTTTCCAAGTTCCGCAATAAAGCGGCCGTTGCTGACATCATGCATCAATAAGTTAGAAAAACTCTTCTGAATGTCTAGCGCATATGTAAGTTGTTCCGTTTTCGTGTCCCATAAGTAGCTTTGCATTTGGTAGAGTAAACTACCTAACGGCTGACCACTAGGAATTTTTATAATTGGCAAATCAATCTCAGTCGCATATTTCACCACTGACGGATCAATCTTATCAATAAACCGGCCAACCTTAATTCCTAAAGCCGTGACATTTCGCTGTTTAAGCGATGCCAGAAACGGTTTCAACTTCTCCTGTCCATTCCGGAAAACCATTGCCGTTGTCAAGATAATGACATGTTCCGGAATAAAATTTGCAACATCGGGGGTTTCGGTAATTTCGACACTTTCGACCGGTCGTTCCATGTCTTTGTGAATCGATAAAACTTCCAAATCTGAGAATCGCGGTAAGTTCAGTAACTCTTTGAGTGTGCTCACTTTAGTTAGCCTCCTTAAATAAAAAGTTAGCGCTTTCATCTCCCTAATTAAAACATATTTAGCTAAAATAGACAAATACCATTAATTTATGGTGCAGAGTATGCAATGAATTTCTTGTGAATCTCCTTATAATTGTCCTTGTAAGCGTTTACATATATGGTGAAATTGGAGGACTTATCATGGACAAAGTTACAGAAAAATCAGGTATGGCCTATTGGAAGAAGATCGTCATCTTACTCTGTGCCGGCTGGATTACCATTTGGATCTACCGTTCTGCCCTTGCGCCGGTCTACCCCCAAATCCGCTCATCACTTGGCGGCGGGGTCTCTGACACCGCGTTAGGTTCCATCTCAAGTTTCTATTTCTTAGGTTACGTTATTATGCAGATTCCCGCGGGATTCCTGGTCGATAAGATTGGGAAAAAGCGCGTGTTGATTCCCGGATTTATTCTATTTGCCATCGCCGCCCTCATCGTGGCCATGGCTAGTTCCATTCAGATGATCTACGTGGGTTCCGTCTTAGCCGGGTTAGGCTGTGGGTCCTTCTACGGGTCCGCTTACTCCCTGACTTCACAAAACATCCCCGCCGACAAGAAGAGCTTCTCCACGGCCATCGTGAACAGTGGTTCCGCCGTTGGTTCCGGGCTCGGTATGATTCTATCAAGTTTCTTAGTCGCCCAACAAGGCATGCCTTGGCAAACGATGATGTACATCACGATTGTCATGATTATCTGCATGGTCATTGCATTTCAAGCTATTATTAAGAGCAACAAGGACGATATTGTGAACATCCAAGCTGCCGAAGAAGCTGCAAAAGCCGCTGCCGCTGCGGAACCTAAAGTTAAGGAAAAGGTGTCACTCAGCACCCTCTTCCAGCCCAAGATGCTCTTCGCCTACATTTTATATTTCGCAACCTGCTATGCCTACTACATGATTGTGACGTGGTTACCTAACTTCCTGGCAACTGAACGGGGCTTCCACGGTGCTGCCATTGGTTTCTCCTCATCACTGGTTGCCTTTGCCTCGATTCCTGGTGCCCTATTCTTCAGTAAATTAGCTGATAAATATTTAAATAAAAAGATTCAATTCATTGTCGTTTTGGAACTCCTCTCCGCCGCAATGCTCCTGCTGACGGTGCAAGCCAAGACTTCCGCCTTCCTACTGACTGCTCTGATTCTTTACGGATTCCTGGGCAAGCTAGCCGTTGAACCAATCATCATCTCCTGGCTGGGTGAAAACGCCCCAGCAGTCGGTGTTGGGACAACCTTAGGGGTCTTCAACTTCTTCGGGATGATGTCCTCAATCATTGCCCCCGCCTTGACTGGGAGTATCTCTGATGCCACCGGTTCCAAAGTCTTAGGCTTCTACATCGCCATTATCCTGTTGGCCGTCGGGACCATCCTGTTCTTACTGGCCAACTTGCACAAGAAGCAAGCCAACGCCTAAGTCTCGCGTTCAGCGAGTTCTCCATTATTTTGACATCGTTTCTTCCCCTGTAATCCACATAGCCCCATGCAAACACCCATAAGCATGCCACCCACTGCCAGATGTTTCAACCAATCGTGGATGGCTATGCCTATGGGTGTTTGCGAGTTCATCACAAATTGGAGGTCCTCAGTATGCTTAAAAAGCTCAGCGCGATCTTTGCATTTGCCTTCTGTGGCAGTCTCTTACGGCTTGGCCTCACCTCGATGACCAACCACCATTTGACAACGATTCTCCTGATCAACGTGGTGGGATCCTTTCTCCTCGCCTTCATTTCCAAAACGCTTCCCACCCTAATCCCCCTCTCAGAAGCCGTGATGGCCGGTCTAACTGTCGGCCTCGTTGGGAGCTTCACGACCTTTTCAACCTTCTCCATGGACGTCGTAGCCCTCCTACAGCAAGGGGCACTGGGACTGGCACTTATCTACTGGCTAACCAGCCTACTGTTGGGGTGTGGGGCCGCTGTTCTTGGTTTCCGCATCAGCGCTCGCGTCATCGAAAGGGCGTGATGGCTAATGCTGGCAATCCTCTACATCTGCTTAGCTGGCAGCTGCGGCGCCCTGACACGCTTCACAGTAGGCTACGTGACTGACCTGGTCATTCGACCGACGCAGTTTCCAGTGGCCACCGTCACCATTAACATTCTGGGTTCTGGCCTGCTGGGAATCGCAACCGGACTACTCGCGCCAACCGCACTACTCTTTCAAGTCGCCAGCGGCTTTCTGGGTGGCTTCTCCACCTTCTCTACGTTCACTAACGACTTCATCAAACTGATTGATCACAAACCCATCACGGCGATGAGCTACTTAGCACTATCTGCAACCTTGGGGGTCGTCAGTGCCTTTGTCGGCTACACGCTGGTGACTTAACAATCAACCTTGGCAGCCTAGTGCAGAACCGCGCAGTCCACGTGCGGCTCACCAGCCGCGAAAAAGGCGCAGTGTTCTACCTGCTCCTTTCAGCGCTAGTCGTTCAACTGACAAAATCAGCAATGAAAGCGTTGTTCTAGATTCGTGAACGGCGTATACTATGGGTAACCGCAAGTCTAGTGTGGTGTCGTGTGAGGGAGCAGTGGCGACTGCTCCCTTTTTGTATGCCCTACAAACCTTCTAAGCCGGCATTAGTCCCCTATCATGGTGATTGTCATCAGCAGTGGTTGACTCGCAGAACCGACGACGCCTTTAACCGCCCGGACCCCCAATACGATAGTTGTCGCTATTTATGAAAGGCTCTGTTATGATCAACTCAATCCATGAATCACTAGAAAAATAATACACTCATATCTTACGTCACAGATGACCTTTAGAGTCGTCATCTATTCTTGACACTTCTTTAGCAGCTATAGAGTCTTTAGAACAGTCGGCAATCAAGTTCTATGGCTGTCGACCTAGCCGAATTTACCACGAAGGCTGAACCGGAAGCTCGCTTTTTGGCCGCAAGCGGAATTCACACAGCCGCAAGTAACCAAGCTTGATCAAGCACAAAAAAACGGAAGCACCCATGTCTGAGTCGCTTCCGCCAAAACTATTCTCTAATCATAATATGAAGGTGGTGTTAATTAACGATATGCAGTGGTTCTTGTCCTTGATCGATCCGAACGGTGTTCTTAGCAACGATAGCGGCCATCGCGTCCCGCGCTTCAACGGTAGCGTTCCCTACGTGAGGCGTCAAAATGACGTTATCCAGTGCTTTGAAGCCATCATCGACATTCGGTTCTGCTTCATATACATCCAGCGCTGCGCCGGCCAATTCGCCAGCCTTCAGTGCCTCCAGCAAAGCCGCCTCGTCAATAACGGGTCCCCGTGCGGCATTAATCAGGTAAGCAGATGATTTCATTTGCTTGAATTCAGGTGCCCCAATCATATGGTGCGTAGCGTCGTTTAATGGGCAGTGCAGGCTCAGCACATCACTCGTTTGAATCAACTCTTTCAAGCTGACGAATTTCGCATCAAACTGGGCTTCCACCTTTGGATCAAGCCGGGTCCGTTGTGAGTAGATGATATTCATATCGAACGCCTTCATCCGCTTCGCAACGGCTTGTCCAATCTGACCCATACCGACAATCCCCAGTGTCTTACCAGAGAGTTCATGACCTAAGAAGAAGAGTGGTGACCAGCCATCGAAGCCCTTGGTCCGCATCAGCTTATCGCCTTCAACCATCCGGTGTGCTAACGTAATCATCAGACCCGTCGTCACTTCGGCGGTTGAAACAGTCGAGACTTCTGGCGTATTGGTTACGGGAATTCCTTTTTGCCGTGCATAAGCAGCGTCAATATTGTTAAAGCCCGCCCCATAATTGGCAATGATCTTCAAACCAGGATCGGCATTGATGACGTCCTTGTCGACCTGCGTCGATAACGGCGTAATCAGATAGTCCTTACCCACGATTCGCTTAACCAATTCTTCTTTCGTGATTAATCCACTGCCCGTATAGACATCGATCTCCAGTCCAGCTTCTTTCAAAATAGCTAAAGCAGACTCTGGAATTGCTGCAGTTACTAAAACACTAGCCATGAATGTCACTCCTTCTGCAAGATTTGGGTTTACAACTCTATTGTATACGTTTTCACACAGCGATGCACTGCCGGTTTATTGGGCAGTGTAACCCCCATCGACCACGAATTCTGAGCCGGTTGCAAATTTGGCTTCGTCTGAGGCCAAGTAAACACAGATCCAAGCAATATCGTTGGGTTCACCGATATGGCCCATTGGCGTCTTGGTCCGCGCTGACATAGCTTCTTCAGCACCCGGCAGGTCGTCAACCAATGGGGTCTTGATGTAACCAGGATGAACGGTGTTAACTCGAACGTCGTAGTCCTTCAGGGCGCAGTCAACGGCGGCGGACTTAGTCATGATCCGTACAGCACCCTTTGAAGCGTTGTAAGCACCCAAGTTAGGGTCACCCACGAAGCCTTCGATTGAAGACATGTTGATGATTGATGCTCCGAGATGCTTGTTCTTCATCCGTTGAATCCCAAGACGTGTCCCATAGAAGACCCCGTCCAGGTTAACAGCCAATTGTTGCTTCCATTCTTTGGTCGTGGTATTTTCAATGCTCTTGTTCACGGCCATACCGGCATTGTTCACAATCGTCGTTACCGGACCAAAAGCCTTTTCGGTAGCGTCAAATAAGTCCAGCCAGCCTTGTTCATCGGTTGCGTCGTGTTGGAAAAATTGAATAACGTCTGGGCCACCAATACTCTTCGCAGCCTTTTCACCAACATCAGCATGCCGCCCAGTGATCATAACCTTGCCGCCCTCTTCAACGAACTTGTCGGCAACGGCCAATCCAATTCCTAACGTACCACCCGTAACAATCGCAACTTTTCCATCTAAACGATGACTCATAGCGTTCTACCTCCAGAATTTTTGATGTGGTTGTAACAAACTTCACAATAGAGTGACGGTGATAGCCGAATTAGTCCGGCGTTACCGCCCTTCCAATCCGACTCACCGATTTCTGTTAACTTTGATGGGCTAATCCCATCAACCGATTCTGACTTTGAGAAGCTTGGCCATGGCGCTAACCATCGGCCCGGCAGTGATACTTCTCAAATCCGAACCTTAACTCGTTTTACCCGACAATCAATCTTCCAAGCTAAGTAATGCCGTGGTTAAGTATAACTAATTCGCGTCCCCGCCTTACCTTGTAAGGCCAGGTCAGCCTCATCTAAGGAACAGATGATGGCCGTCCGCCCGGTTTTGGCGAACGCAATTGCTGCCTCAATCTTAGGACCCATGCTCCCGGCGGCAAATTGACCCTCGTCGAGATACTTCTGGGTTTCCTTCACGCAAACCGCTTCCAATTTTTTCTGGTTTGGCTTGCCATAATTGATGTAGACGTTGCTGACATCGGTCAGAATCATGAAGATGTCGGCATTCACCTGCTCCGCCAACTTCCGACCGGTCCGGTCCTTGTCAATAACGGCTTCCAGCCCTTGAAGTAGACCGTTCTCGTCTTGATAGACCGGGATACCGCCACCCCCACCAGCAATGACAATGATGTTCTGTTCCAATAAATGGTTAATGGAATCCACACCGTGAATCATCGCTGGCATTGGTGAAGGAACCACGCGTCGGTAACCCCGACCTGCGTCTTCCTTCATGATCCATCCCTTATTAGCCTGCAGCTGCTTGGCTTCGTCTTCATCATAGAAGACACCAATCGGTTTGCTAGGATCTTTAAAGGCTGGGTCATCACGGTCAACTTCGACCTCGGTCAGCAAGGTTGCAACATTGGCCGACGACTGATTCTGCCGCAACGTATTCTTCAGACTTTGTTCTAACATGTAACCAATGAATCCTTGCGATTCACCATTACAGGCATCCAATGGGAGTGCTGGCACGGTATGCTTGGCCAGCTCGTTTTGTTGGAGAATATTCCCAACCTGGGGACCGTTACCATGGGTCAACACAATTTCATAATCCATGGCCTCAATCTTGGCGATCTGCTCAGCACTCTTCTGAACGTTAGTCATCTGAACTTCAAATGTTGGATCTTGTTTCGGTTGGAGAATGGCGTTGCCGCCGACCGCAATCACAACTCGTTTAGCCATTGGGATTCCCCCCTTTCTTCCGTATCAATATTTCAAATCAAGGTCGAGATTGACCTGCTTGTACACTAACGCTGACACGATTCCGGCCAGGCAATCAATGCCTGACGTGTTGCCATATTCGATAGCTTCTGCCAAGAGATTGTCTAAATTCTCCAGCGGTTCGTTACCCTTGAGGTACCGGACGATGCCCAGTAATGCGCTACTGAACCGGCGCCGCAGGGCGTAGTACAGATAACTCCGACCAACATCGGTCGTATAACTGGCATCTTCTATTCGCGAAGCGACCGCCGCTCTGAGTTCCTGATGGTTGCCACTCAGCCAATCAATGAGGATCCAGCCTAACAAAAAGTCATCGCCCGATGGGGTGAGCCCCCTGCCTCTGCCAATGAAGAAGTCGACTCCCCATTGGACGGTGACGGCATTTGTTAGCCAAGATGTCTCTTTTTGATACGGCGAAGTTTCCGCCCTCAGAAAATCCTGAAACGGTTGATCGAATCCAGTTTGCCGGTCAATGTTACGACAGTTATTCAGTAAGTAGCCTAACCGATCTGAACGAATCCCCTCAGTTAAGAGGTCGGCACGAAACGTGTCAACAATTCTGAGACGCCAGAAGTCCTGGTAAGTCTCGATATAGAATGAATCGCCGCGAAATGCAACTTTGCGAGTATCTCTGATCTGACTCAATAAATCGGTAAAGTCGCGTGGCGGAAGATAGAGTCCACCTGGTAAGAGTTTTGAGCGGTCGCCGGTCAGAATCACCAACGGCGTATGCTGCTTGTCCGTTAAATTAAAGGTATGTTCAAAAACACTGTGAACGTACCAGTCTCTATCTTCTAGAGTCAGAAGTACGTGGTCGCCCAGAACTTCTACTTCACGCATTTATTCCTCGAAACCTAACTTCTTAGCGTAAGCCAGGACAGCTTTCTCGAAGGCTTCCATCGGTGGATTAACGGTCCCTGCTCCGATTTGTCCTAACCCAGCTTTCTTGTTGGCAATCCCCGTGTTAATGACTGGGAGAATACCCGTTTCAACAACCTTCCGTGCGTCAATTCCGATTGAGATTCCCCGGAAGTCCCAAGTTGGGATGGGGAAGTTCGGGTTGGATGCCGTCGTGATTTCAGTCATGTCTTCACTGGTGTGCAAGGCATCGAAGAACCCCCCCGTTCCAACGAACCGGGTAACGGCAGGTGCGGCGATCATGGCGAACCCACCAACCCCAAACGTTTCAGTGATGGCACTGTCACCCATATCGGGAGAGGCGTCATCTTCGGAGAAGCCGGAGAAGTACAGCCCGTGTGGCGTATTAACTGGTCCGGTGAACCATTCGTCACCCATCCCAGCAATCCGAATCCCAAATTCGTAACCGTTCCGGCACATTGCCGTAACAATCGTTCCTTCTTGAATCTGGCGGGCACCGTCCATGACGGACTTAGCAGAAGCCATCATAATGTTCAGGAAGAATTGATCAGTGTCAGCTAAGAATTGGATAACATCTTCCTTGTCTTTCTGGTCGATGTCCAAAGCGACGATACTTGGTGACATTTCCTTTAAGAAGGCCAATGAAGCGGCGATATTCCGTTGGTGGAATTCATCCCCCATGGCAATGGCTTTCGCGATTAAAACGTTTACATTCAGTGGTTCACGCGTTTGCAATGCCTTGCTCAACACTGGGCCTAAGACGTCGCGCATCCAGCGTAACCGGTCAATAACTTCTGGCCCGTTAGCACCGAACCGTAAGACGGCACCGATACCTTCGTTCATCGTGCAGTAAGCACGATTGCCATCAGTCCGGTTTTCAACGACTACGACTGGCATGTGAGCCGAGGTAATCCCGCCCATTGGACCAACCGCATCGACATGGTGGCAAGGAATGAGTGTGACTTCGCCGCTTTCCATGAGTTTGCGCGCGTCATCTTCATTGTCTGCCCACCCTTCAAACATAGCGGCACCAATGCAGGCACCTTGGACGGGGTCGATCATTTTGTCATAAGTAATTGGCGGACCGGCGTGGAGCAGAACCTTGCCGTGCTTGAATTCATCGATAACATCGATTGCGGGAACAACATCCAATAGGAATGGTGAACCGGCAATAATTTTTGAGACAACTGCCTGATTGGCTTCGTCTATGCTTTTATAAACCATTCATTACACCCCTACTTTCAAATCGACTTTATTGAGGAATAGCAGCGCCTTTTGCAGCTCGACATTCCCACCGGCGATTGGCTTCCAGTCAAACTGGACAGCACTTCCGCCACTTTCATTAATTGCTTCCGCAAAACTTTCCAGCCCGATGTTCAAGAAGCGCGTAGCTGTCAACATTTCCTTCAGCTTGTCAGAAACAGCTGGCATCTTCACGTTCGACGGCGCCTCTGGCAGAATTGGTAATGGCGTTTCTTCAACTGGATGACCCACAATGGCCAAGGCCGTCTTAACAGCTTGGGCGTTGTTTTCACAGATGATCACACCTGCTTCAGCTAAGGTCCGCTGTTGTTGACTGTAATCCTGTGGATCCATGTCAGTCCCAACGATGGTAGCAATCACGGGTAACTCCCGACCTTCAGCCTTAGCATCCGCCTTGACCTTGATGATCGTATCTTTCAAATCACCCGCCATATCATCCGTCGTTCCGTAACCGAGCACGATGTCTAACAGGATTGCGGCAGTTTCTGGGTCTTGCCCCGCTGAAACCATCATTTCCTTCCGTTTCGTCGCATCGATCATTGGGTGTGGCCGACCTTGCGTAAAGACGTCATCCCCGAGGTCTAAGACTTCGTAACCGTCCTTCTTCAAGATTGAGCCATCGACCCCATTTTCGGCGTGAAGGCCTAACGTGTTGTTCATTAAGGTTGCGGCTTCGTACGCTAACGTTCCACCGGAGTAGTAACCCTTAATGTACTTCTGTTGTGGTTGTAATTTCACGTCCGGCACCTTAACGGCAACGTCCTCGTTTCCAGTAGGTTCCTGACCGTGAAGTAAGCCAACCGCAATCTTCGCCGTTTCTTCCAACGTGTAAGCTCTGTAGAGACCTTTTTCGTGGGCTTCTGGCTTTTCACCTAAGAAGATGGCAACGACTGGTTTCTTGGCTGCCCGTAACAGGTCAACTGCATCGTCACGGACTTCCTTTGCAGGCGGCTTCGAGATGGCAACGATCACCTTAACGTCTGGATCTTGATCTAGTAAGGCAATACTGTCCTTGAAGGTAATCCCTTGAACTTGGGCCTTCAAGTCACGACCACCAGTCCCGATGGCGTTGGTGACCCCTTCACCCATCTTATGGATGATGGCTGTCACTTCTTGAATCCCAGTTCCAGAGGCTCCAACGATCCCGATGCTGCCCTTGCGAACCCGGTTAGCGAAGGCTAATGGTAACCCATTCGCAATCCCAGTCCCACAGTCGGGGCCCATCAACAACAGGCCCTTTTCGTGAGCCATCTGCTTCAGACGAGCTTCGTCTTCAATCGTCACGTTGTCACTAAAACAGAAAACATTTTTGCCAGCATCCAAAGCCTTTTCAACTTCACCTGCGGCGTAAACCCCGGGTACGGAGATCAGTGCCACTGGTGCATCCTTAGCAACTTCTAAGGCCTTGTCCCAGGTCTTCACCCGTTCCTCACCACTGTTCTCATCGTCGCTCCCGTTGGATTGTTCATCCAGGTAAACCTTGGCCTTCTTGACCACGTCGTCGATTAAGTCTTCGTTATCAACATCGAGGACAACCACCATATCGTTAGGGGTTGCGGCCTCCAGTTCATCGGTAGCCAAGCCACCGGTCTTAAAGATATCTTTGTTAGCAGGGGTTCCCATCATGACTTGTACGTTGTTGACGCCATTCAGCGTTTCCAGATAGTTGGTCAACAGCATGAGCACGATGGAGTCCTGATAACTATTCTTTTCAATCACTGTGTGCAGCATATAGTTATCAACTCTCTTTCGTTTAGTTTATTCGGCGAAGGCACCTTGCCCATTGTACTTATCAAAGTGAACCGTATCGCTCTTCAAGTAATCGTAAATTTCAGTGGCGACTTCGATACCATCTTTCATCGCTTTCTTCCGACGAATCTGGCTCCGTTCACCTGGCAGGTAAACTTGATCAAAGCCTTTAGCTGGCTTCATTTCGTGTAATTCTTCAGTCATTTGTTGGACTTGTTTAGCAAAGGCATCTGGATCCGTGAACTTCTTTGGATCGATCAAGATGTAGAATTGCCCCAAGTTCCGCTTTTCAGTCAGGTCGGCGTACATTGAAGAAACGTGCTTCCCAAATGGCAAGCCGAGTAAGGAACCGGCTACCACGTCGACTAACATCATCAAACCGTAGCCCTTAGGTCCAGCAATTGGGAGTAAGCCACGAACGTCGTGTGGATTCGTGGTTGGGTCCCCATTACCGTCAACCGCCCAGGTATCTGGAATTGACCGGTTCTTTGACCGTGCATCCAGAACTTTCCCCCAAGCTTGAACCGTGGTGGCCATATCGAACACCAGAGGGTCACCGCTTGAACGTGGCGCAGAGAAAGCGATTGGGTTGGTTCCAAAGTAGTTACCACTCCCACCGTAAGGCACGACCATTGGGTCAGATTGGCACATGGCGATGGCCACTAACCCTTCTTCAGCAGCGCGCTTCACGTAGTAGGAAAGCATCCCACTGTGACCGGTCTTTTCCACACCAACAACGGCAGTCCCAGTTTCCTTGGCCATACCGATTGCGTAAGTCAGTGCTTCATTGCAGACGTATTGACCCATCCCGTTGTCACAGTGAACGACCCCGGTAGAAGTCCCCGTCTTTTCAAACTGGATGTTAGGCGCGAGGTTAACCCCACCCTTAGCGATCCGTTCGGCGTAGTAGGCTACCCGTACTGTCCCATGGGAGTGAATCCCACAGGCGTCGGCATATGTTAGGTGGCGTGCTGTCTCTTCGGCAGGAACCTTTGGTAACCCGGCGGCGATAAATTTGTTCATCATTAAATCTTGTAACTCTTGCGGATCAACGAGCGTAATTTCTGAATCTGACATATGCTGTCCCTCCAAGTCTAGTGTGGGTGTGTCGTCGTGTGTTAGATTTCTGGATCGCGGTTAGCATCCTTAGAGTATACGTAAGCTAGTGGTTCGCCACGGCCAACGGCGTAAGCAGCTTGTGGTGAGTAAGAACCCATGTAGAGGTAGTCACCCTTTTCAACTGGGTACCAACCGTTATCCAGGTTGTACATCCCAGAACCACTGATTAAGTATGCCCCGTGTTCTTGGTAGTGTGTTTCGATATAAGCGTGGCTAGCACCTGGTTCGAAAGCCAAGATATGCATGTTCATGTCGAAGCCTAAGTCATCGGTTGGTAAGAAATCCCACAGATGAACATCGGTCATACCTTCGTAGTCTTGTGGTGCCCGGTCGTGCGTGTTCCCAACGATCTTGTATGCCTTATGGCCAGCGATTGGTTGGTAACGCTTCTTGTACAGGAAGACTTCAGTTGGTTCGTCTTGCGCGTTTTCCATGGTCATAATGACACTTTCTGGGAAGTAAGCGTAGCCACCATCAGTCAGGATATTTTCTTCCTTACCATCAGAAACCTTCAACTTACCGGAAACAACGTAAGCCACCGTTTCGATGCCTTCGCCACCAAATCCGGTGTGCTTACCACCCTTTTGGAAGCTGGCAATGTAATCAACGAAGTGGGCGCCTAAACGTGGGGTCCCCATGATGGAAACGTCAACGTTTTCAAAACCAGGTACATTGTTCTTAACCAAGCCATCGTTTGGAATCAACGCGAAGTTGCCTGCCTTAACGACGGAACGTGAACCTAATAATTGCTTTTGGTAACCGGTACGATTGTTTTTGTAACTCATGATCAAGTCTCCCTTTTTATTGACTAGTTTTGTGTGGTTTTAGCTAAGTAAGTTATTTGTAAGCCAATTGGTAAAGCGTGTCTGCCATCAACTTCACACCTTCAACCAGGTCTTCAAACTTGGTGTTTTCGGCTGGGTTATGGCTGACCCCATTGATACTTGGCACGAAGATCATCGCCGTTGGATAAACTGGCGCAATGATTTGAGAATCGTGCCCGGCACCACTGTGCATCACGCGGTACTTGTATTTTCCAGCCTTGGCTTGGCTTTCGATGGTATCAACGATCTTTTGACTCATTGGTACTGGTTTTTCATCCATCCAGAGGTCGATGTTGATGTCTAAGCCCATTTCCTTGGCAACGTCGCGCATCATGTTTTCAATCTCAGTGGTGAATTTAACTAAGTAATCGGCATCGGTGTGACGGCAATCCATCGTGAAGAGGACTTCCCCAGGAACCACGTTAACCGTGTTAGGCTTTGGAACAACTTTCCCAAACGTTAAGACCAGTGGATCGCCAATCTCGTGAGCCTTGTCCAAAGCGGTATTCACGATCTTAGCCATCCCGTAGACGGCATCGTGACGGTAACTCAGTGGCGTCGTCCCGGCATGGTTGGCTTCACCCTTCAAGGTAATGTCGTAACGCCGTTGGCCGGCAATGCTGTTCACAACCCCGATTTGTTCGTGTTCTCTTTCGAGGATGCTCCCTTGTTCAATATGTTCTTCAACGAAGGCCTTGATGTCATCACGCCGCGTTTGCTTGGCACTAAAGTCAAAGCCTTGGCGGTGCATTTCATCAGCGAACTTCTTCCCGTTAGCATCGGCAACGTCCTTGACTTCATCGTTGTTTGCAATCCCGACAAAGTTCTTGCTGCCCCAGAATACTGTTGGGAACCGGCTACCTTCCTCTTCAGCCATGGAGATAACTTCCAGTGACCGCTTTGGTGCGCCGTACTTTTCTTGCAGGAACTGGACGGCAGTCAGTGAAGCAACGACCCCGAATTGGCCATCGAGTGTCCCACCGTTAACCACCGTGTCAATATGCGAACCCGTCATGATGGTTTCTTCTGGCGTCTCGGAACCTTCGATCCGCCCAAACAAGTTACCAACATCATCGAACTTGGTTGCCATCCCGGTTGATTCCATCTGTGCTTTAACGTACTTCTGGGCTTCCAACCATGAATCGGAGTAAAGCAACCGTGTCATCCCACCTGTTGGATCGCTACCGATTGATGACAATTTCTTAAGTCGTTCATCAACAACTTTTTCGAGTTCCATAATTTGAACCTCCTTCATATTATGTTACAAGCTTATTGTATGCGCTTTCATTACTATCATCATTAGTCACTTTGGCCAAATTCAATCGTGAAATTGTTGCATTCCTACTAGATTTGGCCAAAAGCACCAATTGTTGGGGCTGAGATTTTACTAACTTGGTGGCAGAATTGATCTGCGGATTTGTCGCGGCTATTTTACAGTGGGGAATGTCGCTTGAAGCTGTCGCTACTACACGTGCGCTTAAAGCCCTGATACACTGGGATTCAACGACCCTCTTAGGTTTAAACTACGCGACGTCGCTTCCTATTAGGATTGCGTCTTGAATTCTCGACAACCACGTGTTTTCTAATTTTCATGTATTAGCTAAATCAATTGACGTTTTCTTTGGGACCGTCATAGATTTTCACATTTTGTTAGTGGGAGATTGTGCGGATTAGACAATGATTTGGTTTGGTCCTCACTTCCCTTTTACATTGCCGAAACGTGTTCCAGCAAGTAGCCAGCTGTGCTTAACCCCAATCAGGGCAAAAGCCAGGCCCGGGATTTTACACCTAATGACGTTAATGCTCAGGACCTAACCGCCTTGTTCCGCACTCTTTACACAAAAAACAATCCCCTCCAATATCTCTACCGAAGATGGATTGTTCTTCATTGTTATTTGGACGTTAAACTAAACTGTTTCAGCAACTTGCTTTGACGCCTTTTCGATGAACTTGCCTGGGAAGCTTGACGTTACGCCGGCTTCCTTGCTGTAGATCGTTTGGCCACGTAAGATGGTTTGCATAACTTGCGCACCGATTTCACGGCCAATGTATGGGCTGATTTGGTTCCGGTATTCCAAGTCTTCTGCCTTCAAAGTGTATGGGGCGTTTGGCTTGATCAGAACGAAGTCGGCATCCTTACCAACACTGATCCGACCCTTGTCATCCAAGTTGTAACGATCGGCAGGGTTCGAAGCCGTAATCTTGGCGAATTGTGTCAATGACATGCCGCGCTTTTGAACGGCTTCATCGTACATAACGTCAACGTCGTTTTGAACACCTGGGATACCGCCCCATGCATCGAATGCATTGTCAGTATCCTTCAAATCAGGGGTACATGGTGAGTGGTCGGACGTTACGAAGCTAATCGCACCTGACTCAACCCGCTTCCACAAAGCATCTTGTTGGGCTTGTTCCCGGATTGGTGGTGAGCACTTAACGATGGCACCAATTGCATCCAACTCATCCTTGGCAAAGTATAGGTAGTGAACACAGGTTTCACAGGTAACGTCGACACCTTCAGCGCGACCTTGGATAACTGCGTCAACCCCTTCTTGGCAAGCAACGTGGCAGATGTGAATCCGGCAGCCCGTTTGCTTAGCCATAAAGATAGCCTTCTTGATGGCCATGACTTCAGTAAAGGCTGGACGGGTGTCGACGTAGTCTGCCAACGTGGTCTTACCTTCCGCCTTAGCAATTTCACCCAAGCGGTCGGTAATCGCTGCGTCTTCGGCATGAATAGCTAAGACTTTACCCGTCTTGGCAATCTGCTTCATACCTTCGTAGAGGGAGTAGTCATCAACGTTTTCAAAGTCACCGTCGATTGACCGGTCCCCACAGGTTGCTAAGAAACACTTGTAACCTGCAACGCCGCCTTCATCTAATTCTTGAATGCCGCCCTTTAAGTTTGAGGGTACTAACCCACCAAATGAGCCAACATCCACTTTTAATTCATCTTTGTGTGAGTACTTTTCTTCAAGGGTCTTGCCATCAACCGTAGCGGGCACTTGGTTCAAAGGCATTTCCATAAAGGATGTAACCCCACCTTTAGCACAAGAAGCCGTTCCAGTAACATAGCCTTCCCATTGATCCCGGTAGCCACCACCCATTGGGGTAATATGTACATGGGCATCAACCATCCCAGGACTAACAACTAAGCCTTTGGCGTCAACAATCTTACTACCGTCCAGATTTTCTCCAATGGCGGTAATCTTGCCATTATCGACTGCCACATCAGTGTGAACCGCGCCACCCTCAAGGATGACCAATCCATTTTTAATAACTAATTCATGACTCATGTTTATTCCTCCTTTATATCTTGGTTTAAACTTTGGTTAACTGTTGCCGGTTCTTTTTTCGACACCATTTTCTTTAACCCTAGGTAAATCAGGAACGCAGAGATAAATCCAACAAACCATGATAAATCAGAAATCACTTTGACGGCTGGAATAAATTGACCACTAAGTGACAATACGAGAGCTAAGATTGTCGCGATGTAGGCCTCTTTATTGATGCCATGATAACGAATCTCTTTATTCCCGGTATTCAGATCCATATACAGGGTATCCAGATTTTCATGCCGGTAGTGAATGAAGAAGTAGTTGGCAATCATGACCCCAGCAACTGGTCCCAGGACAGCACCAATCCCATTTAAGAAAATGAAGATACTGTCTGAGTTTTCCATCAACTTCCACGGCATAATCAGGAAACTAATGATACTAGCAATGATTACACCACTCTTGTAATTCAACTTCTTAGGGAATAAAGCTGTCAATTGGTAACCGGCTGGAATAATGTTCCCGGTCGCATTCGTTGAAATCGTGGTCAGTAGGAAGACGGCCATTGAAATCAGGATTGCGGGCAGGCTATCCCACCGTTCGATAATGTTCAAAACGTTCCATTCCTGGATGTTGTAATGAATCGAGCCCCCGATCAGAATCACCACACTGGTGAAGGCAAAGATCAGGTAACCAACTGATAAGCCTAATGTCTGGCCAATCGCCTGAGCCTTTGTGGACTTGGCGTTTTGCGTAAAGTCCGCGATACTGGTCCCGGGTGCTGCCCAAACGGCAATTACAGAGTTGAAGATAATAAAGTAAACCAGAAGTGGGTTGGCATGGGAGGTTGCGGTAATGTGGTAGGACAGAATCGGTCCTAACCCGCCAGCACCCCAGATTGCCCAGATTGCCATCCCGCCAAATACGACATAAATCAGTGGGCTTAAAATTGCGGTAAATTTATTTAAAATACTCCCGCCACCAAATCCAACCAGGACGTTTAAGACCCAGAAGATCGTGAATGAGATTAAGCCCGGGATACTGATTCCTAGAATTTTGGTCGAACCCCCAATTTCGAGGAAGCCTGGCCAAATCTTACCGATCATAATCAGTAAAGCTAGAGAACCCGTATACGTCTGTAACCCAAACCAGGCAATCGCCGCGACACAGCCACGCAAGAATCCTGGTAGCTTAGCACCAAGGTTGCCGTAGGCCGAACGAAGGTGCATTGCAAAGGGAATTCCATACTTGGATCCGACGATACCGTTGATGGCCATGAATGCGGAGACGAAGAATGCACTCAGGAATATGGCGATCATGACGTTAAGCGGTGATAAGCCTAAGAACAGGAAGCCACCGACGGCCGCGTAATTAGGAATGTTATGGATGGACCCCATCCACAAGGTAAAGAAGTTACCAATTCCCATGTTCCGCTTGTCGCCGGTCTTAGGAAGTAAATCATCGTTGTAGCCGCGCTCTTTGAACGTTGCAATTTGCTGCTCAGTTACTTCATACTCGTTCGTTTTCACCTTCAAAACCCCTTAGAATGTAATCTTTAACCACCTTCGTTGCAGAATAGTCTCGATAAACGGCCGCGCCCTAAAGTCCTCAGAAGATGATGTTCGCGCGAACGGTCAAGGATTCCGATCAGTCGCAGGCTTGGTTGCCTGCCAGTTAGGAGCTAACTATTTATCACTGCCCATTGTAAGCGGTTTCTTTCTTGGGAGCATTGTCCAAAATGACTAGAAAAACATTTTCATTTGTCACCTTAACGGCTGAAAATTTGGTAAAATGAAACCGATTACAATATTAGAAGGAGTGTGGCGGTTTTGAAGACAACCCAAGTACAACTAAATACCTACCAAGACATCTCACTGATGGCAACCAGTTACGCCCCCGACACGACGCCAACGGCCACCATTCTCTATCTTCACGGTGGCGGACTAGAGTTTGGCCAACGGGACGATCTTCCCACGGCCTACCTCGAAAAATTTACGGCCGCGGGTATTCAGCTTTTTACATTTGACTACCTCCTCGCGCCAGAGGTTAAAATTGACACGATTTTACCCGTCCTACGTGAATCCATTCAGGTCATGTTGGACAAAACACCTCACGCCACCCGCGTCATCCTGATGGGACGTTCAGCCGGCTCCTACCTCGCCTACCTCCTGTTACGGGACGGCTTCACGGCAGACGGTTTCGTTGACCTGTACGGCTACTCCGGCTTGGATTACCCCGAATTCCGGATGCCCGCTGAATTCTACGACAGTTTCCCAAAGGTCCTGCCAATGAATGCGCAAGCACTGATTCAGCGGCAGCCCTTAGTCGCTGGCGAAATGAAGGATCGTTATCCGCTATACGTTTCCGGCCGACAATTTGGCACCTGGCTCAGCCAATTTCTACCAAGCATGCGTGACGTGGCAGCCTACTCACTGACACCGGACGATCTAGGTCGCCTGCCGCGAACGCTTATGATCCACAGCACCAACGACCCCGACGTCCCCTTTGCCACCTCAGAATACGCGGTGAAGTACCTGCCGGAAGCAACCCTGTTACCCATCGCCCATCACGAGCACGACTTTGACCGCGAAGCGACTCCCGAGAGTTTGGCCATTTACGACCAAATCGTTACCTTTATTACAGCTATCCCGGTTGGTGTCCGCGCATCAGCCTGAAATGATTTATAACAGCACGTTTGCTCTAGGTCATACGTGCTGTTAAAGATTCATGAGTAAATCGTTTTACTAAACGGAAACGACCCCATCTATGGTACTATCAAGGCAAGGTGTTTATCACCAAATAGGAGGCGCTTTCATGACCGTCATTACTGATTATATCGAAGAGGCAGATGTTAAGCAACAGCCCCAGTTAACCGCCATGTACCAGATTCTCAAAAAGTTACTACCCGAAGCCACTGAAAAGATGAGTTACGGGATGCCCGCCTTTCACCAAGACAAGGACATCGTTTACTTTGCGGCGATGAAGAATCACTTGGGATTCTATCCCACGAGCACACCGATCATTCAGTTTGAAGATGACTTGGAAGGCCGCTACAAATACTCCAAGGGTGCTATTCAATTCGATTACAACAAGCCGTTGCCCGAAGACTTAATTACGAAAATGGTTCAGTTTAAGCTAGACGAGATTCAGCATAAGTAGAACAAAAATGGTCGATTCCTCTATGGAATCGGCCATTTTTCATCTATTTAAATTATTGCTCCAAATGCCTGTTTCGAAACCACACAAGCCATTGCTACAGCTACCAATGTGACAGTTTGCTTAGCCGGAGGAAGCTGAGGATGGCGCCTGCAGTGACGGCGGTGTTAGACCGGGGACTGCTTCTTCCCGGCCTTACTCCGCGGGACGCGTTTGGAAACTCGCACGAATTCAGCGAGGTTTCAAACCGAGCCGGAAGCCCGTCCTCTGGCTGCAGGCGATCCCCACAGCGGCAGAATCCTCGGCAACCGCAGGCGACAACTCTCACCAGTTAGTCTTCACTGCCCATCATCCGGCCGACAAACGCTGCCAGAATGGCCCCAACTTCTGGGGCAACAATGTACAACCATAGGTGAGACAACGCACTACCACCAGCGAACACTGCGGGCCCAAACGACCGTGCTGGGTTCAACGACCCACCAGTCAGGTTCAACGCCACAATGATCAAGAAGGCTAACGTCACCCCAATCGTAAGCCCCGCAAAGTCACCGTTACCGTGACGGTCGCTCGTCACATTTAAGATGACCAGCAGGAACAAGAAGGTCACGAGTGCTTCAACTAGGAAAGCTAACCCCGTTGAAATCTTGGGGAAGTCCGTCTGACCCAATTGATTCGTTGCCAATCCCAGACCACCGACAAATAATTTCATAATAGCTGATGCTGCGGTGGCACCTAAGACTTGCGCAACGATATACCAGATGGCATCGCGTCCGGAGATTCGCCGGTTGATCAGCATTGCCGTGGTGACGGCTGGATTAAAATGCCCACCGGAAATGCCACCAAAGGCATAGGCTGACACCGTAATGGCTAGCCCAAACGCCAGCCCAATCGTTAACGTGCTTCCGGCTGCCACGGTCACGGCACCGGTCCCTAAGAACACCAACATAAAGGTGCCCAAAAACTCTGCAGTATATTTCTGCATGTTCATTCCTCCAATCCAATTCTCTGTCGAACTAACATTATTATAATATAAATATTTCGGGAACGCTCCCAATACGCAAATTACTTAACGCATCCGCTAGTTAACACGTGCTTTGCCAATGTTCATACCTATTCCGTAACAATTGCCGCAATAGCTGCTGTGATACCACGGACATCATCCACCAGCGATAGGGATGGCATATTCGGCTTATCTGTGACCTGACTGGGCAAAAATGGAATGTGCATGAACCCCGCCCGTAACGCGGGGAACTCGGTCGCTCGCAGGTACTGGACTTGATACATTAGGTGATTGCAGACGTAAGTTCCCGCCGTCGTCGAGACCTGACCCGGTAATCCGGCCGTCTGAATGGCCCTAACCATCGCCTTAATTGGCAGTTGTGTGAAATAGGCAGCAGCTCCCGCCGGTTGGATTGGTTGATCCACGGGCTGTTGCCCAGCATTATCTGGAATCCGACCATCATTCAGATTAATGGCAACCAACTCTGGTGTGAGCGCCGCCCGGCCGCCTGCCTGGCCAATGCTCAGGACGACATTCGGCTGTTCCGCGAGAATAGCCGCCCGAACGACCTCGGCACAGCGGTTGAACTCCGTGGGAACCTCCAGCTTAACAATGTCAGCTCCGGCAATCTTATCTGGCAACTGATTGACTGCTTCGATGGCTGGGTTGGTTGTCTCACCGCCAAATGGGTCAAAACCCGTGACTAATAGTTTCATTTAGGTGACCTCCCAAATAGTTTATTCTCAATTATACTGCTCTTGCCATCAAAACGACGACTCATCAGAAATTGGTTTACCTCTCGCCTGGTTGACAGGTCGAATCGGCAAGGAAAATTCGTTAAGAGCTATCTTCTATAGACAATCTGCCCACTAACTGCTATGATACTTTCATCGTTTAACAGCTGTATTATCAGCATAAATAGACCTACATAGTAGATGTTGCCCATTAATCAATTAAATAAATGTGCATATTGCACACCGAAAGGACCTGCCAGATGAATATGGAGGATTTTCTTCTAAAATCAATTCAATGTTCAACCCTCGACGAGCTAACGGATCTAGTTGCAGCCTATCTCGACCAACCGCTTATCTTGGCCGATCAATCTGGTCGTATCATCAGCAACAGTCACACCACACTCATCCAGATTCCCTCAGATTGGCTAACTCCTGCCGCTAACGTCTCCCTGTATCGCCACGACCAGCTGGCATTCATTCGTAACATCATTAATCCCCTGGCATTGAACACGTGGTACCTCTTCACGGCACACACCAAGCGTCACCCAGTCGCCCACGATAAAGTCCAACTTGCCATCCGGGCCATTAACAGTTTCATCGACCGGTACGCACTAAATCCCAACCAGAGCGAGGTCAACAGTCTCTTTAGCCAGTTGCTGACTCAACCAGCACAAACGGATACGACTCTCCTGCAACCACTACTTGGGGACAAGATGGTCTGTGTGACCGCCACGCCTGAAGCGGGAGCCACTAACCAAACGGCCTTTATTCAGCAGCTTCGTGATCTCATCGCGCCGATGCCGTTGGCCGAGGATCACCAACGCCTAATTTTTTTACTGAACGCGGATGACCTGCCCCAGCTACAACCGCAATTAAAACAGTTAGGGACTTTCTTTCACCACTACTTCTTTGTCTCAGAAGCTTACGGTGATGTTAGCAAGACGGCCGAATTCCGAAATATTTGTGAACAAGCCGCCCAGATTGCGCAACGACTGGGGACGCTGACGGTGGTCAACGCCACACAGAAATACAATATCTACGTGATTCTTTCTCAAGTGGACAACGCCTCCCTGCTGAAGAATACCATGTGCTCACAGCTGTTATTCCTAAAAAAATACGACCGACAACACCACGGCGAATTGTTTAAAACGCTCTTCGAATTTCTGGAAAACGACTGCAAAATCAGCGTGACAGCCGATCAGCTTCACCTGCACCGAAACAGCCTAACCAAACGGTTGCAAAAGATCCAAGACCTAATCGAAATTAATTTTGATGACCCCGACAAAACCTTTGGCCTCCGGCTCAGCTACCGGCTGTTCAACTTTTTACAACTTTGACAATGAAAGGATCGGTTTCAAATGGCTCTAACCCAACTCAATCTAGGCAGTGAACTCGGTCTAGAAATTCTTCATCAGCGCTGGTACGCATTGATTTTGTATCAACTCGATCCAGTTCCCACGGATTTCATGGATTTACGCGTCACGGTGCGCGGTATCTCAACTTTCAACCTCTTACTGCGGCTCAAACACTTGCAAGAATGGGAGCTGATTGAAACGCTCCCCAAAGACGATTACAGCTACCGATTAACCCAGACTGGTGAGATGTTCCACCAGATCTTGCGTGAATTGGAAGACTGGGGCAATGATACTTTAGAAAATAATTTAGCTATTTAATTAAAATGGCGGTCCGCGTTATTAGACCGCCATTTTTTATTAATTTGATTGTGAAAGCGCGTCATTATAAGGATAGTCATACTTAAATGGTGTCTACCCGAACACTATGTATCAATTTAGTATGGTTCCTGTATTGGTTTGCCTAAGCCTGCTGACAAAGGGATGACAATCAGGTATGCTGGCTTTGTAATAAAAAATGAAAACGAACCCTCAATTTTGAAAGGCAGGTATTTTCATGAAAATTAGACAACGGACTTGGACTAAACGGGCAGCAGCCGTACTCTCCCTGGTTGCCGTCACCCTTCCCATGGTGACCAACGTGACAACCGCCAGCGCTAAGACAAAACAACCTAACGTGGCGGCTTTGTTGACGCCCCATGAGGCGAATTATGGCTACTTTATCGATAACTATCGGCATAATCTCGATCAATACAACACGCCCGAAACCAATCCCGTCATTGGCTTAGTCGATGAGTTTTCTTCATATTGGTCTCATGGCCAAGCCGTTGATAAATCCATGCTTAACCTAAACCTCGAAAAAACCGCAGAAATCACGCAAAACCGTACCGACAGGGAATCCACTCGCTCATTTTTAACGGACCAGCAAAACCGACAGTATGCCACCATTCGTGCCCTTGGCCCTTATGCACCAGCATTTATTGCAAATTCAGATGCTCAGACCAACATTTCATCGATGCCTAGCACGCCACTCCCTCACCACTACAAAGCCAAGAAAGTGACTTGGGCATCCCCGACTTCTAAGCTTGGTCCTGTCGTGAAATTAATGAATCTAACTAAGGACTCCCCCTTCTCCGGAACGAATGCCGTTAAGCACTACTATGACTTCGTCCGCCCATATCGAGTAAGTGATACGGTCAAACCATTACCGGCACTGGTTAATTCAATGGCCGATGCTGCCAAAGACTCTTACGACTTCCCTAGTGGTCATACCACGGGTGGTTTTGAAGCTAGCCTTGCCTTGGCCTATGCATTCCCACAACGTTTCCAAGAATTGGCAACCCGTGGTTCCGAAGTAGGTATGGACCGTGTCATCGCCGGTCGGCACACCCCATTAGCAGTTATGGGTGGTCGAATGGTCGGAACAGCTATCACCGCGGCTACGCTCAACGACCCTAACAATCAAGATTTAATGAAGAACGCTTACCAAACGGCACAATCATCCGCACTTTTGGGCAGCAAAGATGACTCCGCACCAGATGACTTTAGCGATTACGAAACGAACCGCAAAGATTATCGTTACCGGATGACTTACGGTTTCGACCAATCTGGCGACACTCACCAAGCTATGCGCGTTCCTAAAGGCGCCGAAGTCTTACTTAAGACTCGCTTACCTTACTTAAATGCTACTCAACGGCGGGCCGTTCTCTTCACGACTGGGATGCCTTCTGGTTATCCAGTTATGGACGATGCCGAAGGTTGGGGTCGTTTGGACCTCTTCTCTGCCGCTAACGGTTATGGTTCCTTCTTAAACAACGTCAAAGTTAACATGGACGCCAAGAAGGGGAACTTCAACGCCAAGGATACTTGGAAGAACCAAATCGGCGGTACTGGTAAGTTGACCAAAGCCGGCACTGGCCAACTCACACTGAGTGGCGCCAACCGATACACCGGTGGTACTGAACTTAAGGGTGGAACGCTTCAAGTTGCTAACACCATTGCTTTGGGTAAGGGAAACGTTAAGCTGGCTAAGGGAAACCTGAAGTTAGCTACGACTAAGGTCACCGTCCGTGGACAATTCCAACAAGCCAAAGCTGGTAAGTTGACGATGAGTCGCGCGGGTCACCTAACGATTAAAAAGACCGCCAAGTTCAACGGGACCTTGAAGGTTACCAAGGGGCAACTCAAAAAGGGTGCCAAACTGATCACCTACAAGAAGCATACCGGTAAGTTCAAACACGTTAATGGCTTACCTAAAGGTTGGCACGTTGTTTACACCAAGCACGCTGTAAAACTCGCTAAATAAATTATCAATTCACAAAGGAACCGGACTGAATCAGCTAGGATTCAGTCCGGTTCCACTTATCTTCAATATTAACCAGCTAGTACGTTACGTCAATTGTTTCTTCTGAAGGATCGCACCTACCCAAATTACAATCAGACTATCAGCTCATTTTCGCGTTTCATCACGACAATGCTCAGCAGAAGTTGTTCCAGAATGTTAGCAAAAACGCCTACAACCAATGCAACGGCTGTTATGATCAAGGCAAAGAGCAACAGGCCAGGTGCATCCTCACCGTCCGCCCACAAATAGATCAACGGTAATACAGCTGCGAAAGTCAGCGTGACCCCATACGCACTCCATTTAATCCAGCCAAGTGCTTTCACTGATTCCGTGGAAAAAGCCGTTCCCCTTGCAATCCTACGTAACAAGTTAAAAGCTTCGAAAATTGCACACAAAACCAAACCGATGGCCACGTATAACCCCAGGCCAAGCGCGACGGCTAATTGATGAAGTTCTACACTCGAGACTCGCAGAATCACGGGTGCTACGATAACTGCTAAGTCCAGTACGGCAACAACCGCGAGCCCTAAAGCCCCTTTTAATACGACTATCTGCTTTCGCATAACGCCATCCCCTTTTAGAATCGATTATATTCGCGTTTATCGATAAACGATATATTCGTAACTGAATCTCAACCAATTCTTAAGATGGCTAACGACACCAAAATAGCCGCTTTCCACAAATTGAAAGCGGCCATAATGAGACAATCGTTTTACCCTAATTTGATACAGAATTGCCACCGACCAGTCGGCTCCATGTCATCACTATCGGCAAAGTTCGCAAGGTAGCACCTAGCCTTTGAATTGAATCTTAACGTAATCTCGATACAGCGGTAAGCTCGCCATCAGTTCATGATGCGTACCGTGACCGCTGACATGGCCGTCTTCAATGAAGTAAATATTGTCGGCATCCACAATCGTACTCAAACGATGAGCGATGATTAACGTTGTCCGCCCCTTCATCAACTCCGTTAGAGCGCGCTGCACCATAGCTTCGGACTCAGAATCCAGACTGGCTGTGGCTTCATCTAACAAGAGAATCTTCGGATCACGTAGAAAGGCACGTGCAATCGCTAACCGTTGACGTTGACCACCACTGACCTTAACGCCCCGTTCACCCACTTGGGTGTCCAGACCATCTGTCATCTTAGCTACGAAACCATCCGCAGAAGCCAATTTCAGTACGTGCCACAACTCTGAATCCGTGAAGTTGCGGTCCGCACCATACGTCAGATTATGCCGAATCGTACCAGCCATGATAGCGGAATCCTGGCTAACGTAGCCAATTTGTGAACGCCAATCACTGAGATTGAAGTCACGCACGTCCGATCCACCAATGGTCACTTGCCCACTCTGTGGTTGATAATAGCGCTCCAGTAAACCGAAAATTGTAGATTTCCCACCACCGGACGGTCCCGCAAACGCAACAACTGTGTTGGGTTTGGCTTCAAAATTCACATCGTGTAAGATTGGCTGGCCATCTTCGTAAGCGAAGTCAACGTGGGTCATGGCTAACGTGGCATCACTGACGGACTGTGTCGCTCCTTCACTAAGTGCTTCTTCCGGTTCACTTAGCAACTCGCGCACGCGTTCAGTTGACCCATTAGCCTTGGACAAGTCGGTAAAGAACCGGGCTAACGTACCAGCCGGACCAATGATTTGGAACAAATACATCATGAAGGAGAACATCGTCCCCATGCTCATTGTGCCAGCGGATACCCGCACAGCAGCGTAAGCCAGTACACCCACAAATACCGCCAACATGGCCGCGGTCATCACAGGGCTAGCGATGGCATCGTAAATTGCCTCGCGCAAACCAATCCGGTAAAGGTCCTGAATCTGTTGGATCCCCGTCTGTGTTTCATAATTCTCGGCGTTGGACGATTTGACCAAACGGATTTCACTGAGTGTCTCGTCCGTCTCGCCACTAAAGGCGGCCATGGCATCCTGTCGTTGATGGCCAATCTTACCGGATTGGCGCATGATTGGCCACATAACAACCATCATCAGGGGGACGGCACTGAACATAATAGCTGTCATCCGCCAGTCCATCAGTAACATAATGACGAGTGCGCCCACAAGTTGAAAGAGTGACGTCACCATCTGGGGAAACGAATTTGCCAGTAGATTCTTGATCTGCATGGTATCGTTGACCAGCCGTGAGGTCATCTCACCGGTCTTCACGTTGTCAAAGTAACTCACACGGAGCCGTACGAGTTTTTGCCAGAGGTTGCTCCGCAAACGGGCAACAACGTTCTCGCCAAAGAATCCTAGTAAGGCCCCGGACACGGCGCTAACAGCGGCGCTCACCACAAACAAAATCACGACACCAATCAGTAATGGCTGGTTCAGCGCATGCCCCAAGCCATTGATCAACGACTGCGCCAATTTAGGCACTGCCAGTTGCGCACCCGTTGCAATCAGCCCTAGCGTTAAACCAATCCAGAGTTGCCAGTATTTCGGTTTGGTCTGCCGAATCAAATGTAAGAAGCCTTTAAAATCAAACTTGCCCGTCCGTCGCTGCTTGGCGGTCCGTGGCGCTACCATTCTACGTTCCATCTCTCTTTGCCTCCGGTATTGCTAAGATTTAAAATCTTGGGCGACCCATACCACCCATGCCGCGGTGTGGCCAGTCCGTTGGTCGGTGCCCCATAAAGTCCCCCCAATCAAGGTCAGCGACTTGGTGCGTCAGCTTCGTCAATAAGTGTTCCAACTGTGCCTGTTCGTCTGGCGTCAATCCACCGAACAGTTCATCAGCAGTCGTGTCAACGTGCTCGTCGTATTGCGCAAAAAGTTCTTTTCCCCGTTCACTCAACTGAACAATGACTGCGCGCTTGTCGGTTGGACTGGGAATCCGTTCAACGAAGCCAGCGTCAACTAACCGACTGATGGTCGCACTCACGGAGCTGGGGCGAATATCGAGTAGTTCTGCAATTTCAGCGTTCGTGAGCCCATTTGGTGACTGCGCTAAAACTTTCAATAACTTTCCCTGGCCACGATTACCACTGTGTGGTCCACCATGGCCGCCCATCCCTGCCTGATGCCCCACTGCCATCAAAAAGGCCCGGTTCTGTAAAAGCTTTCCAAAACATTTTAATAAGTCACGACTCGAATCTGTCATGTTAATTTCCTCCTCGTTTTCTTGATGCTGATAATATTAGCATCTTAGTTAGCTTTTGTAAACTAAAACTAACTAAAAGCTAACATGTTTTCAAATCTCTTAGCCATATTTCAGCACGCATTCCTATAACAGCAACGTTCATCGCAACTAAATTATTTTTAAACTTCTGCTCTCCAACCTACCATGAACACCTGCTAGATGAATCCCTAATCATGCCAAGCCGATGTTCCTAAAATAACCTGTCCCCGGGTCGATTCGCTTGAATTCCTTGACTATGACGGCAAAAATCCGTTGCCAATAATCAAATAGTTTGATTACCAACAACGGATATTTTAGAACCGAATTAGTTATTCTCCATGCATAATTGGCAGCACAGCCTTCTCACAAAGGTAAACTGTCGGAAGTGACAGCGTATCCGTGGCAACGCGCGATCGGTCACATGCCGTGAACCCAACTTCCTTGAAAAAGGCAACTTCAGCCGGCGTTTGCGCCAACACAGCCAAGTACGCCGTCGAATGCTTCAAGCAATACGCCATAACTTCGCCAAGCAACGCTGTCGCGATATAGCGCCGCTGCCACTGCGGATCAACACACAGCAGTTCAATCCTCGCTTGATAACGGCCATCGCGCCCAGCCGTCAGCTCGGCATATACCGCTTCCCACTGGCGCAAGTCGTTCAACACCCATTGCAAATCATGCTGTCCCGCTCGCAACAACGATAACGTCTCTTGGGCGCCGTCGCTTTGCAGTCTACGAAACGCCGGCGTCTCATCTTGGTGTGTACAAAATACGACGCCAACCACCTTTGTCCCTTCAACAGCAACGCGGCCAAAGGTACTATCGTGCATCGCTGGATTTAAATAAATAAAGGTCTCAGCATCGACGACCGCCTGATTATCCTCTTCGGAGTCAGCCCAAGCTGTTCGAATCAAAGTTTTGATTTGTGGCAAATCGTCTGCCACCATCGGACGAATTTCAAGCATAATTTCCTCCTAGCTCATAGTCCATGCACAAATACCGTAAAGACTTCATTCATTCCTATACTGTAAGCTAAGGCTGTCCAGGATTTACCTAAGATGACAATCCAGACAAATTTCTTTAACGCCCTCATCGCGGAACCACCAGGAATGATCGGAAATACATTTTGAATGACCTGTACCGTAACGAACAACAGCAGTGGCAACCAACTCACGTGCATCATCAATCTCTGTACCTTCGCTATACCGGAGAAATAGTCGGGATGCATCGTCATCATGCCAAAAACAATCATGAATCCAATCTCCAAAACTTGAATAGATCTCACCAATTTTTTGGATATCACCAGAAGATTCCTCCCTACGTGTCGCACTGCTCACGCTACTTTAGTTGCAAACTGGCTACGATATAGCGCTGCATAGAAACCATCGGCGGCCAACAATGACTCGTGAGTGCCGTGCTCGATGATTGTGCCGTGATCCATCACTAATATTTGATCGGCATCCTTGATTGTCGATAGTCGATGCGCAATCACGAAGCTAGTCCGACCTTTCATCAGGGCGTCCATTGCCTTTTGAATCGCTTCTTCGGTACGTGTGTCGACGCTCGATGTTGCTTCATCCAAAATCAGGATGGCCGGATCGCACAGAATGGTACGGGCAATCGTTAACAACTGCTTCTGTCCCACGGAGACGACTTCCTTTTCACCCGAGAGTACCGTATCGTAGCCCTGTGGTAGCGTGTCAATCAAATGAGTGACGCGCGATGCCCGCGCTGCGGCTTGAATCTGCTCAAGCGTCGCATCGGGGCGGCCATAAGCAATATTTTCAGCAACTGTGCCGTTGAACAGCCAGGTATCTTGTAACACCATCCCAAATAGACTACGTAAATCCGCGCGCCGCATTGAGGCGATGTCAACGCCGTCAATCGTAATCTTACCGCCTTGCAATTCATAGAAACGCATCAGCAGGTTGATTAGGGTCGTTTTACCTGCACCAGTTGGTCCAACCACAGCAACCTTGCTACCCGGTGCCACGTCAATATTGATATCCTGCATTAATGGCTCGTCTGGTACATAACCAAAATGAACATGTTCAAAGCGTACATGGCCACGCGGTGCGGTCAATGCCGGTACCGGTTGTGCATCTGGCCGCTCTTCGATGGCGTCTTCAATTTCATACACCCGAGCTGCCGAGGCTACTGCCCCTTGCAACGCATTCAAGGTATACGCCAGTTCCGTCACCGGCTCAGAAACTTGGTTAACGTATTGGAATAACGCCTGCACATCCCCGATGGTAATAGTTCCGCTAATAACGGAGAATGCACCACGTACCGCAATAACCACGTAACCCATCGTCCCTAACAAACGAATCAATGGGTTAATCGCATAGGTCACGAATTCCGCCTTGATTGACGTTTGACGCAACTTGTCGTTTAGCGCCTCGTTAGTTGCAATCATTTCCGGCTGCAAGTTAAATGACTTGATCACTTGATCGCCAGTAAAGGCCTCTTCGATGCTGGCATTCAACTGCCCCAGTGCTTTTTGGTTAGCTGCATAATAGCGGTTAGTCCGCTCAGAAACGATTGCCGCGACAACAACACTTGCGATGATGCTGACTAAAGCAATCAGTGTCAGCAACGGGCTAATCAGAAACATTAACACAAAGGCCCCAATAATCGTGATAGTTGCAGTGAACAGCTGAACCAGTCCTTCTTGCAAGGTATCGGCAATTCTCTCCAGATCACTAGTGACCCGGCTGAGAATATCGCCGGTCTGGTGTTGGTCATAATACTGTAGCGGCAAACGATTTAGTTTGGTACTAATCCGTCGCCGTAACATCAAGGTCATCTTCTGAGCAACACTGGCCAACACACCTTGAGACAAATAATTGAACAGTGCGGAGAACAGATACACCCCTAACAAGGCCAGAGCGATTGCACCCATCGTGGTCATATTAATGGCAAACGTCGTCTTCGTTGCCACCGCGTGCGCCATACCAGTCGTGATGTGGTCGATAGCTTGTCCAATCAACAGCGGCGCAGCCAATGAACAGCCGGTAGCGATGATCAAACAAACAATTACGACTAGCAACGGCCATTTTTGAAACATGAGATCTTTTAAGAAGCGACGGGTTGTCGCCGTATTCATGGGATTTGTCATTAAGCCAGCTCCTCCTCGCTGAATTGAGACTTAGCAATTTGCTGGTAAACAGAGCAAGACCGTAACAACTCTTCGTGGGTCCCGGTACCCGCAATCTTGCCATCATCGAGCACGATGATCTGGTCGGCGTCCACAATTGTACTGAGTCGCTGGGCGATAATCAGCACCGCTGCATCGGTTACCGTACCTTTCAAGGCCCGTCGCAAGTTAGCATCGGTCTTGAAATCCAGCGCCGAGAAACTGTCATCAAAGACATAGAGTGACGGATGCTTCACTAGCGCCCGCGCGATTGCCAAGCGTTGCTTCTGCCCACCAGAGAAGTTGGCACCACCTTTATCTACCGGTGCCTCAAGTCCCGCTGGTAAGTCTTGGATGAAATCATCAATCTGTGCCACCGCCGCGGCGTTATGCATCGCCACTGACGATGCTTGGGCATCACCGTGACGAAAGTTTGACGCAATCGTCCCACTGAATAAAAATGCCTTTTGCGGCACATAGCCAATCTTAGCGCGTAACTTAGCCAGTGGATAAGCACGCACATCCTGTCCAAAAGCGGTAATTTGCCCAGCCTGCGCATCATAGAAGCGCATCAACAAGTTGGCAATTGTTGATTTACCGGCGCCAGTACTCCCAACGATTGCCGTTGTTTGCCCACGATGGAGCTGGAAGCTGATATCTTCAAGTACTGGTTGTTGGGCGCCTTCATAACTGAAGGTTACGTGATCGAAAACAACCACAGCATCCCGTGAAGATAATTGTGGCGTTTGCACATGCGCTTGTAACTCCGGCTGCACCGCTAATACTGCATGAATACGCCTAGCACAGGTCTGAGCCCGCGGGATAAACATGAACACTGCAATCCCCATCACCAGATACATCAGCGTCAGTACCGCATACTCGATCATTGCCATAATGTCACCAATCGCCATAGCGCCACTAACCACTTGCTGACCTCCGAACCAAACGAACAACAGTGTACACAGGTTCATCGCCAGCATCACTAGGGGCAGTAATACTGCAAAGATCTTATTTGCCTTGATTGCGGTACCTGCATATTGCGCGAATGTCTTATTAGTACGCTTAGCTTCGGCATCCGTACGGTTGAACGCGCGAATTACACGGACCCCGATCAACCGCTCACGCACGACACGGTTGATCGCATCAAGCTGCACTTGTAATTTTTCAAAGATTGGCACGATCCGTTTTGCCACTAGCGCCATCGCCGTCAGGATTGCAACCATAAATGCCAATAACATCAACGCCAACAGTCGGTTCTTGGAGAAGGCCAAGACTAGTCCGGAAACCGTCATGAACGGCGCTGGTAACAGCATCGACACAATAATCATGAAGGCCTGTTGCACTTGCGTCACGTCATTAGTGTTACGCGTGATCAGCGAAGCAGTCCCAAACTGATTGAAGTTATTCGTAGAAAAACTTTGTACGTGTCGAAATAGCGCGCCACGAACATCACGCCCAAATCCAGCCGAAACGGTTGTCGCTAGCCACGTTCCGTAGATTGCCGCCGCTGCGGTGATGACCGCAACACCAAGCATCCACGCGCCGCCAGACCAGACCGCATTGATATTGCCCTTGACGATTCCATCGTTCACAATAGACGCCGTTAAAGTCGGCAAGTACAAGGTGCCTAAGGTTTGACCAAACAGCAACACAAGCATTGCCACGATCCGTTTGCGATAGGGGCTAAGGTAAGCCATCAGTTTGAGCATCAACGTTCCTCCTACTTATCATCTGCTGCTAGTAATGTATCAGTCGACTCCCGAAAGCCATCGTTTAGCCGTTTGAACAATTGTAGAAATTGGTCAAGTTCTTTAGCACTCAATCGCGCATAAGCCCCCTGCTCAATCTGCCGCGTCAGGTTCCCGACGCGTTGGCACAATTGTTGCCCGGTCGAGGTGAGACAGATTGCCTTGAACTTACGCGAATTCGGCAATAACTCTAAAGTGATCCAGCCGCTCTTAGTCATCGCAGTTATCGAGGAATTGACTGTCTTCTTGGAAAACGTCCACTCACGGCTGAGGTCGGACTGTGTCATTGCCTCATCACTATCATATAAGATATAGAAAACCCAATAGATGTTATCCGTTAACTCGAAATGTTGGGCGATTTCATGGTAGATGCCATCCACATCATTGGATAATTGGTTTACATTCGCAATCTGCATATCTAGACTCATTATTCAGGCTCCTTTTAGTCTGTTTTCGGACTATTTTAAAAGCTATTATAGTCTGAAATCAGACTAATTGCAAGCTCTCCTTTAGAATTTTAGGCTTCTCCTGTCCTTCAACCGATTCCCCCTACCCTACACTCCCAGTTCATCGTCCATGCGCCAGCAAGTCGGGGAGCCACTCTGACGTCTTCGGATCTGTCTGTTCCAAAATATCAAAAAAAAACGATGCGTTTTCCGCATCGTTTGCTTAAATTTATGATTTAGCTTGGGCAATCACGAAGTAGTTACCTTCGGGATCTCTGAAATTAAAGGTCGCAGTTCCAGCATTCTCCACAATTTCACCCGCAGTTGCCAATCGGTCATGTAGCGCCTTAAAATCCTTACTATAGAGCATTAAGGATGGTGTGTTCCCTAAGACCTCTGGCGAATACCGCCGAATAAACGACTTTGCAAAGAAGGACAACTCCACGTTGGGCGCAATATTCACCACAACATTATTAGAACCATCAGGCATGGCGTTAACCTCAATAACTTCCGCACCAAGTTCATCCTGCCAGAACTACACAACCTGTTCCACATCATCGACATACAGCATTGTCCGCATCTTCTGCATACCCTGTCACCTCGCTGATTTATTTGATCACGCCTATCCTACCATGAAAAGAATTTGCTGCCAATTCCAAATTTAGCTGGCTATTCTCTCAGATATCGCGTACACTAGGTAATGCAGGCCACGCCTGTCCAGTTGCTCTGTACATTCCAGATGTATCCTATGGATCAACTGGTGCCCTCATCTAGGATTGATGGGGGCTTTTTTTTTGCGCTTATTTTGATTGCCCCCTCAAACTACGTCTCCTACTTTGTACGTTGACCTTTCTCAACTTCATCGATCTCTAGTGTAAGCAAGACTAACCATTACCCACAAAAGGTTCATGATTAACGCCAATCATGGCACTGATCATGAACCTTTTTAACGTATTCCAGACTGTTTCAGTTGTCCTTGCTTTACCCATTTCACTCCCGTATACTTCTGATTAACGACTCATTCACAGTTCGATATCATGCCGGATTCTCCTGGGAAAATCACAAGCTTCCCTGTCAGCCCTCACCGTTTTCCGGCATCAAAAAAGGTTCGCTAACGCCCCGCCAATCGGCACGTTTCGCGAACCTTTCTGTTACATCTTTTTAGACTAATCGTCCAAGTATTGCTTCGTTGCAGCCACAATGTCTTGTAGCCCAACCTTGGCATCAGAGAAGAACATCTGCGTATTATCCAGCGAGAATAGTGGGTTTTGGATACCTGCGTACCCAGTACTCATTGATCGCTTGATGACAACCACGGACTTCGACTTGTCGACATCCAGGATAGGCATCCCAGAAATCTCATTCCCACTTTCACGAGCCAGTGGGTTGGTAACGTCGTTGGCCCCGATAACCAGGGAAACGTCGGTGCTTTCAAACATTGGGTTAGCATCGTCCAACTGCTTCATCTGATCGTAAGGGACGTTAACATCAGCCAACAGCACGTTCATGTGCCCAGGCATCCGCCCGGCAACCGGGTGAATGGCGTAGTTGACATTGATGCCCTTTTCCGTCAGAACTGTAGCTAATTCAGCAACTTCGTGTTGGGCTTGCGCTGCGGCTAACCCATACCCAGGAACAATCATGACGTTCTGAGCATAGGCCAGTTGCAGGCCAATGTCATCAGCTGAAGTTTCCTTAACATCAACTGGCACATCCGGACCAGCACTACCGCTGTCACTATCGCCAGTCCCAAAGCCACCGGCTAAGATATTGGCAACGGAACGGTTCATTGCTTCGGCCATTTGCAGCGTCAGGATCGTCCCGGCAGCCCCAACTAAGGCACCAGCAATGATCAAGACTTGGTTATTGATAACGAACCCGGCAAAGGCAACGGCCAAACCGGTAAAGGCGTTCAAGAGTGAAACGACAACCGGCATATCGGCACCACCGATTGGCAAGGTCATCAGTAACCCGAAGATCAGTGCCATGGCTAAACCGAGAATCACGAACCAGATATTAGTTGGCGTTGCAATCATGAACCAGGCAGCGACCAGCATCCCCAAGACAACGATGATGTTGAGGATCTTGGCACCAGGGAAGGTAATCGGTTTCCCGGGAACTTTCCCAGACAACTTCCCAGTCGCAATCAGTGACCCGGAGAAGGTAATCCCCCCGATGATCACATCAAGGAATACAGGAATCGAGAACGCGAGGCTTAAAGCGACCCCGTCACCCTTCATCAGGTAATCGAAGATCCCGATAACGGCAGCGGCACCACCACCCACGGCGTTGAACAAACTAACCAGTTGCGGCACGTCAGTCATTGGCACCTTGCGCGCCTTGACGACCCCGTATGCGATTCCGACTGCTAAGCCGGCGATGAGGACAATCCAACCAGTAGCGGTAATCTTACCATCGGCCACGACTTCGATAATAATCATAATAACGGCCATAAACATACCGATGGCGGAAAGCCCATTCCCTTTGCGGGCGGTCTTAGGAGAACGCATCATGTGCACACCCAAGACGTAGCACACTGCGGAAATTAAGTAAATTAAAGAGGCAATCGTTTGTAGGGTACTCATTTAGAATCATCCCCCTCTGATTTTGCTTTTGGTTTACGATCGAACATCCCGAGCATCCGGTCGGTAACGGTATAACCACCCGCCACGTTGATTGCCGCAAATACGGCACCAAAGAATGCCAAGATGTAGAAGACCCAGCTATTGGCTTCGGCTGCAATGACAAAGGCCCCAACCACAACGACACCATGAATGGCGTTGGCCCCGGACATCATAGGGGTTTGCAGGGTAGCTGGAATTTTACTCATAACTTCAAACCCAACCAATAGACTTAAAACAAAAATTGCTAGATTCGTAAATAATTCCTCACTCATCACTAATCAGCTCCTTTCGCGTCGTCTTGATCTTCAGCCGGCGTTTCAGGTTCTTCCGGTTCTGCTGGTTTACGTTCCGGCAGTTCCATGACAGACCGTAGTCGGTTACTAATAATCTCACCGTCATAGGTTGCCAAGAGTTCACCAACCACTTCATCATCAATGTCAAAGACCAGCTTGCCATCCTCGTTTACATCATTTAAGACAGCTTGCACGTTCTTGGCATACATGTCAGAGGCGGAGGCTGGTAATTGACTAGCCATATCGCCAGCACCCACAATTTCAGCACCATTTGGCGTTGTGACCGTTTCACCCGGCTTTGATCCGGCAACGTTCCCGCCTAAGTCACTAGCGGCTAAATCCATAAATAACGTCCCGGTCTTGGCTTCGTCCACGGACTTCTGGGTAACCAGCAGTGGTGGCCGCCGCCCAGGCACTTGCGCGGTCGTAATGATCACGTTGTTTTGGGCGATGAATCCTTCCAATTCTGCTTGTTGTTGTGCAGTTTCTTCCTCGGTCAATTGCCGAGCATAGCCCCCTTCACCGGTGGCAGAAACGGAGGTCGTCAGGAAAGTTGCCCCCAACGATTCCACTTCACCCCGTGAAGCTGGCCGAATATCGTAACCGGAAACCATGGCCCCTAACCGTTTAGCGGTCCCAATGGCCTGTAGTCCGGCAACCCCGGTCCCTAAGACTAACACCTTAGCTGGCTTGGCAGTCCCGGCGGCGGTGATCATCATTGGAAAATACCGTGAGAAATGATCCGCGGCCATCAGGCCCACCTTATAACCAGCAACACTGGCTTGCGAACTCAAAACATCCATAGTTTGGGCCCGTGAGACCGTCCGTGGCAAGAGTTCAAACGCTAATGCAGTAATCTTCTTGGCGGCTAACTTCTTAACAAAGTCAATATCCGTCAATGGCGATAACAAACCAATCAGTGCTTGTCCAGCCTTCATCTGATCAATGGTTGCATCATCTGGTTGGTCAATCGTGGCGATTACAGTTGCTTGCGTAATCGCTTCTGCGCGGTCAACGACTTTGGCACCGGCCTCAGTGTAGACTGCATCCCGATAGAAGGACCGTTCCCCAGCACCTTGTTCAATCAGTACTTGGTAGTCATTCTTGACGAGCTTACGTACGACGTCCGGTGACAATGCGACCCGGTTTTCACCAGGCGCTTCTTTTAAAACCGAAATGGTAATTGCCATTCAACACATCCCCTTTTTGATAAGCTGTTCACAAGTTAACTATAAAGCATTTCAGGTCACAAAACAATGCTTTCAGCTCCATTTGTGCACAAGCGACAATTCTTTGTGCCACGCGGCAGTAAGTGCTCCCATGGTTCAATGAAATCACAAAACATTTTTCCATTTACGCACTGAATTTTCGAATCAATTAGTTAAGTGGATTTGATAACAAGTTTTAACATTCACAAGGAAAATTGACGACTTATTTTCAAATGTAACTTATTGGTCTAGTTCCCCAGCATTCTGCCAGCCGTTCCAAGCACACTGGCGTGGCCTCATTTCCACAAATCCAGTCAACGACCCTTCACACTGGTTTTCAGCCGGTATGACCCTTCATTCTATTCTGTGAGTCACCTTTTCAGTTGTATCACCACGGGTTTTCATTCGCACCCGCTTGCTAATTCAGAACCCAGCGATCAATTGCCTCGCTTACCCCAGATTCAAAGTTTGCGGTGGTGACATGCGTAGCCACTTTCTTAGCTTCTGCCGAGGCATTTTGTACGGCAACTGCACACCCGACTTGCTCAAGCATCGCCAGATCATTGGCATTGTCCCCAATTCCCATAATTTCTGCTGGCGAAATGCCCAAGCGCTGTCCTAGGGCTAACGTGGCCTGCCCCTTGTCAACACCAACGGAATTCACTTCCATGTAGCGATCCGATGAAAATGTACACGTCACCGGCTGCGTAACCTGTTGCTCTACCGCCGCCTTTGCTGCACGTCGGACTGCCAGGCTTGGACTCATCGCAATTACTTTCATGATTCGCCCCAATTGAAACTGCGAAAAGTCACCACGCATAGTTGTGGCCGATACGCCGCGCGTCTTCAGGTAAGCCAAGTCAGCCGCTACAGGATGATAAATTGCGAGTCCTCGCAACGTATACACGTGAATTGCCACGTCGAACTGCTGCAGAACTTTAAAGACCGCCGCAGCCACCTCGTAGGGCAGTTCACGGCTCAGCAGAACGTGATTTTCCCAATTTTCGACGATTGCGCCGCCATTGTATGAAATCACATACTGATTGGGCTGGTTCCACAGGTCAAGACGTCGCAAGAGCGGTTGGATGCTCAGAAAGCTACGCCCCGTATTCGGTACAAATTTGATTCCCATTTGAGTGGCCCGTTTGATTGCCGCAATGTTTGCCGCTGAAATGCTGCCATCTGCTCGAAGCAACGTTTCATCTAGATCACTCGTTATCATTCGGTACATCTTCATTTCCCCCAATCGAATGAAGAGTCCGAGAATAGTTCCCGAACTCCTCATTTAATCGTTCACGTTTACTCTCGAGCCTGCTCTCGTCAGAAATCGATCGTCTAACGTGTTAAGACTCCTCGATACCGGAAATCAACGACAGGGTGTGCATATCATCGCCCAAGTCATCATAGAGCTTTCGGTAAAGCTTGTAGTAGTCGTTATAGGTGGCATGCTGCTCAGCACGTGGTTCAATCTTATCGCCCAGAACTTGCCACTTCTGAACTTCATCAACCGTTAAGGTGTCCGTTGCTAAACCAGCCAACATCACATCACCCAGGTTAGCTTCCGCATCATCGACAGGTGTCCGGACGGCATAACCCGTCACGTCAGCAAACATTTGAACCCAGTCTGGCGAGTTCGTCACGCCACCGGCAATCACAATGTAATCACCCAAGTCGCGGCCCGTGCTTTCCATACTGTGCCGTAAAGCGTAGCAAACCGCTTCTTGGAAGGCGTGGAACAGATCTGCCTTCGTATGAACTAACGATAGTCCGAAGACCATGCCCTTTGCATCAGAATTCCAGACAGGCGCCCGTTCACCCATGAAGTATGGGAGAACTACTAATCCCCGACTACCAGCTGGCACATCTTTAGCTTCCGCGCCCAGAGTAACGTAGGCGTTCGGTCCACCTTGATTGTGAACAGCAACTTCAGCATCCCCAAAGTTATCGCGGAACCACTTCGTAATGGCCCCAGCTGTGGCTGATCCACTAAAGTTATAAACCAGTTCCCGTGATTTATAAGGATATGGCCAAACGATGAGTCCTTTACCCTTGATTGGTTTTTCACTGACAAGTGCGGCATTCATGGATGATCCAATGGCAGCTACGTACCGGCCGGGTTCAAAGACACCCATTCCGATGTTAGCAGCACCAACGTCGACACCCCCGGCGATGACCGGCGTTCCGGCATTCAATCCCAAGTCAGCGGCAACGTCCGCGGTCAACCGACCCGCAATCTCGGTCGCGTCAACGAACTTCTGTGGCATTTTGTTCATCGGGACACCCATTGCGTCCATCATTTCTTTAGACCAAGTGCCCGTATTCACATCGTAGAAACCACCGATGTTCCCAGCAGCTGAGTAATCAATGGAAACCTCACCAGTTAATTTGTAGATCGCGTAATTGTTCGGTGGTAAGAACATCGCCGTCTTCTTCCAATTTTCTGGTTCGTGATTCTTGATCCACAGTACCTTCGTGTACCCGTAGTATGGGTCAACTACGTCGTTACCAGTAATTTCGGATAACCGGTCCAGATCAACATGTTCCTTGACCCATTCCGTTTCACCCGCAGCGCGCCGATCCATCCAAATCAGGTCTGGCCGTACCGGATTCATGTCAGCATCAACAGGAACACCAGAGCCACCATACAGGCCACTCAGACCAATTCCGTTGATATCATCCGGCGAGACACCGCTTTCATTAACGACCGCCCGGATGGAATCCTTAACGCCCTTCAGCCAGACATCTGGCCACTGCTCAGCCCAGAGTGGACGCGGTGTTAGAACATCGTATTCCTCCAAGTCCTGCGCAATTAACTTGCCGTTCGTGTCCATCAGGATACTCTTCGTCCCCGATGTCCCAATATCAGTACCAATCAAGTATTTCATCGTTATTCCCCTCTTTGATCAAACGTTAATCGCGACGGTTTACCATGCCGTGAAGGCACCATCAACTAAGTAATCGGAACCAGTGGAGAAGCTGCTGGTATCGCTAGCCAAGTATACGGCCATCCCTTGTAATTCTTCTGGCTTACCTAAACGACCAAGTGGTGCCCAGTCATTCCAAGTCTTGATTAATGGCTTCAAGTCAGGTGAGTTCAAGGTCAAGTCGGTGCCCATGTAACCAGGACTCATGGTGTTAACCCGCACACCCTTCTTAGCCCATTCAATGGCTAATGACTTGGATAATTGAATAACCCCAGCCTTCGTGGCGTTGTAAGAGCATTGTGGTTGTGGCCGGTTAACAATGTGTGCTGACATTGAGGCGGTGTTTACGATTGAACCTGAGCCTTGCTTCAACATGTAACGACCAGCAGCCGTGGAGCAAAGGAAGACAGCGTTCAAGTTTAAGTTAACAACTTTTTGCCATTGTTCAAACGTCATTTCTTCGGCTGGTACATTCAAGCACATGCCGGCGTTGTTGAAGGCGGCATCCAAACCACCTAATTCCTTAACAACCGTGTCAATCATGTTTTGAACTTGTTCAGGATCGGTGACGTCGGTCTTAATTGCAATAGCCTTTTGACCAGTTGCTTCCGCAATTTCGCGCGCTGTTTGTTGAGCCTTGGCGATGTTGATATCAACGATTGCGACATCGGCACCAGCTTCTGCTAATCCAGTTGCCATGGCTTTACCCAAGCCTTGAGCACCACCCGTAACGTATGCTTTCTTACCATCAAGACGCATCTTATCTAAAATACCCATGATAATTCCTCCTAAAAGATAAATGTATTTTGTAAAACGACTTTCTTTAATTCACGATTAAGCATAAACCCAAAATTTCTAGAAGTCAATCCTTTTTGGTACCGTTTTCAAATATTTTTATTTTTCTGGGTTACTCGTTGCAGCTAGCCCCCGTCATATCTAGCTTTCAGCAGGTTGTGACTTTAGCCGTTTCTTTAATTCACGGACAATTTCAGCGTGTTTTTCTTCGGTCAGGGTCACTTTGAGCCAAAAAATAAGGGCAGCAATGACTAACAACACAATTGGAATATAGAACATAAACATGTTGAATTGACTGACACCGCTAGCCGAGATATCACTAGGCTTAGCGTTCCCCGTCATCCCAACCATCACCGCAACAATGCCGACAATCCCGTTAGACGCCGCACCGGCAAGTTTGTCGATCAATGGCCGAATTGACAACGTCACGGATTCATTCCGCACACCGTTGACCAGTTGCCCATACTCAACACTGTCGGTGATCGTCATTAACGTCGCCAAGAAGATTAATGGATATGGGAAGAAGTAAAACGACACTGCCAGTAAGACCAGCAACAAGTTTTGTCCGGCAAACAAGAACAAGATGTAACCAATCAACATAAAGGCAATCCCACCAATGTAAATCGCCTTCCGCCGAATCAGAGCCTCCAGCGCGGGGTACAGGGCAACTGAGACAACCCCCAAGACACAGGTGATCACACCGACCCAGGTATATGCACCAGCATTGCCCAAACGATAGCGGAAATAGTACATCAGTAGAGAATTGGTAACCACATAGCTAAACGCAAATAGGAAATAGGACGCCGCAATCCACAGCAACTGCTTGTTCCGGCCAATCGCCCGAAAGATATCGGACAGCGTGGTGTGCTTGACGTTGGACCGAATCACGTTATGTTCTTCCTTCAGGTTCAGTGAGGTAATCAGCGCCCCACCGGTACACAACACAGCCACAATCAATACATAACCCGTCCAGCCTGCACGTGTTTGCTGACCAAATGGCACCTTAGAAATCCAGTGAGAAAAGAGCATAATCGCGGGCGTAATAATCACAATGACAATTTGTGCCCCCAAAGTAGACCCAATCCGTGAGGCCGTCCCGAATTTAGTTCGCGTCTTGGAATCCAGGCTAACCGCGGGAAGTAACGACCACAGTGCAATATCACTAAATGAATAGAAAACATCGACGACTAGGAAGGTCACCGCAATCAAGATCAAATATATTGTGGGACTACTCCAAGCCATTCCAAAGTAATCTGAGAACAAGAACACCAAGCCTACTGAGGCAACGACCGACCCAATCATGATCCACGGTCGGAACTTCCCCCAGCGTGTATTTGTATTATCAACTACCCCACCAATCATGGGATCAAAGATAATCTCACCAACTCGAATCACCACAACCAGCATCGTGACGATTCCTACCATCTTCTCGTCGCCGCTATTCGTAAATAGCTGACTCGTCAGAAACATCATGAAATAGATGCTCAACGTATTATAGAACGCGTCATGACCAAACGTTCCTAAAGCATAGGACAGGTACTTTTTCAATTCCAACACCCCACCAATAATTAGTATAAATCATTTTACAAACCCATTTGATAAAATCTATTACTGCACTAGTATAATTGCAATCGCTTTCATAAGCAACCGGTTGAACACTTAAATATCAATTTCACATACTGTTCGGTATCCAGCATTCCTACTGAGACAGTACTTTGCCACTACAGATTGTGTAAAATCAATTTGCCTCTGTGAAATTTTCACTTATCTATCTTCCTGAGTTCGGAACCTCGCCGACAGCCATCCCAGCCACTAATCACGAGCCTTGTCTGCATTTCTTTGGTAGCGCTTACTTAATTGTGGCAAGTCACTTTCTATTTCGTCTAAATGTGCTACACTAAAGTCATTCAATCATTCAGAAGGGAGCCCACCATGCGCACAAGTAATATGCAATCCATTCAACGTTCCAACTACTCGAATATTTACCATCTGCTGTATGACAATGACAAGCTTTCCAAGCAGGACATCGCGGACCAATTGAATCTCAGCTTGCCCACGGTCAGCTCCAATCTCCAAAAACTAACCGAACGACACCTGATCATTAAGAGTGGCCAATTAAAATCACTGATTGGGCGGCGCGCGACCGCCTACGCCATCGACCCCAATGTTAGCCTGAGCGTCGGTGTCGAGATTTTTCGAAATTACGCAACGATTGCCGTTTTGAATCTTCGTAATGAGGTTCTCGACATTCACACGACTAATCTTCCTTTTGCCAATGACGACCAGTATGCCCAGGCACTCAGCCAACAACTGCTGGCTTTTCTACGAACCAAGGGCTTCAGTTTGACTCAGATCAGCGGCGTGGGAATCGGAATTCAAGGCCTGATTTCCAACGATGGTACGACGATTCTTTATGGTAAGATTCTCGATTGCACTGGGATGAAGACCGATAACTTCGGCCAGTACCTCCCCTTCCCAGTGACTTTCTACCATGACGCGGACTGCGTTGCCGTGGCCGAATACGCAAATCAGCCGACCGATGGTATTTTCCTGTCGATCAGCGAGCACATCGGGACCGCCATCATTATTAACGGAAAAGTCTTCAAAAGCCCCAGCGGTCGGAGCGGCACGATGGAACACATCACGTTAAACTCCACCGATGGCCCCATCTGCTACTGCGGCCGCCGTGGTTGCATTGAAACCTACTGTTCCGTCAGTTCTCTGCTCCAAGCAAACGAGGATCTCGGTACATTTTTTGCGGACCTCCATCATCACGATAAGCAGATTGAACAACGCTTCGAAACCTACCTCAATTACTTGTCGGAAGCCATCTACAATCTCCACATGTTTGTTGACCTCCCTATCGTCATTGCCGGTGAGTTAACGAAGTACCTCAGCGAAGCCAATATCACGGCTCTAAAACACCGATTGGGCAAACTATCCGTCTTTCCCGAAACACCAGGATACCTGAAGCGCGGAACCGTCGTTGACCACGCAGTCGCTATTGGGGCAGCAATTCCAGCCACTCAAGAACTCTTACAAAACATCTAAATGAACACACAAAAACACCGAGGAACCGTGCTAATTTAAGCACGGTTCTTCGGTGTTCACTTTATTTCGGATTCAAATGAGACGTTTAGTTCGCAACCGTCTCCACCCAGCGCTTCATCAGGAAAACGCTGATTAAGGACTCTAATGCGGCCACGACCAGCATCCCAATCAGTGGAATCACCATGTTCGTCAGCCCTTGGACGTTAAGGGTTGTCATGACCTGATTGAGCTGGGCGAACAAGAAGACACCCACGCGCATCACCAGTAGAATCACCACAATATACAGGATAGCATCCACGACCCGCTTGCCCGCAGCTGGCAGGAAGTTATTCGTGGCACTAACTGTCAAGTGGATCAGCGTGACCGTCGTCAGCGCGAGGACAAAGACCGTTAGCACCAGCAACGTCACGGTCAACCCAATTTGCGTAATATCCCCGGCACTGATGTCCAAGGGGTGACTCATGGTCAGTCCCCCCAGTTCACTACGGATTTTACGCCAAGCAACCGCGAGGCCAATCAAGTGCAAGCCGACTTGTAACAGGATTAGGTACAGGAACATGACCAGCGAAGACGCTAAATTTGCCACATAAAAAGTGACGTTCTTAGCCGGAATCAAACGGTACGTGTCCCGCGTGAAAGCCATCTCGGCTTGCCGGGCAATCAGGACAAATCCCACGATGTAGACCAAGCCAGACCAGCCGCTCACAGCTCCCAGAAAGTTCATCTGCGACATGTGACCCGAAACCAACGTCCAGATGAGGCTGACTGCAATCGCCGCCAGCTCAATCAACATTAACTGGTTAACCGCCGAAAACTTACTACGGTTGAACACCTTAAATAATTTGCCAAAATTAGTCATTGTCATTACCCCTCTCGTACAGGCTCTCATAGTAAGCCTCAATCCCAATATGGAATTCCGTCCGCACCTCATCGGCCTGCCGGTGCGCGTAAATGGTCTGATCCTTAACAACTACGATTTCATCCAGAATCGGTGCAATCTCAGAAACGTAGTGGTCACTAATCACCATCGTCGCGTTCTCCGGTTTCCACTGGATAATACTGTTGATAATCTTCTTACGGCTCATGCTGTCGATACCGCTGAAGGGTTCATCCAATAAATAGAGGTTTGTCCGCCGTGCTAATGTCAGGGCAATGACTAACTTTTCCTTCATCCCCTTGGACAATGCCGCTAGCTTGAGGCTGGTATCAATCTGTAAGAATGTCGCTAGCTCCGTGAAACGGTCCGCTTCAAAGTCACCGTAGACCGTTTCATAAAAATCAACGATCCGGGTCAACTTCGTGTTACCCGCGAACCCGCGGAGCTGTTCGGAGAAGCTGACGTTGCGTTTTCGGTCAGCCTCGGCACTCTCACCGCTCACGGTGATAACGCCCGCGCCCTTAGCACTCCCCGTAATCAGGCGCATCAGGGTCGTCTTCCCGGCACCATTTTCGCCAAGTAGCCCAACAATCTTTCCGGGAGCCAGCGTCAAATTGGCATCGTGCAAGATTGTTTTCATCCCGCGTTTATAGGTCACATTTTGAATTTCCAAACTGTCAGTCATTTGTTTTGCCCCCTTTGTTCAATATACTGTTGCACGCTCGTTAAAATTTCTTCATCGCTGAGATTCAAGGCGTGTAGCTGCTGGTAGACATGCGCTAGTTGCGTCGTCACCAGTTGTGTTTTTAAGTCTGTGATTTTTGTCGTTTCCATCGTGACAAAATTCCCCCTACCGCGTTTGGATTCAATGATTCCGGCCGCAATCATTTCACTTAATGCCCGCTGAACCGTGTTGACATTGGCCGTGACGTCTACTGCCAATTGCCGAACGGACGGCAACTTTTCCCCTGGTTGCAGTGTACCCGTGATGATTTCGTGGTAAATATGATTCTTGATTTGATAATAAATCGGAATCTTATCATCGAAATGCATATCTGCCGCCTCCCTAGTGTTATATTTTACTATTACACTATAACATCAATCGTATTAGCTGGCAACCCTCATGCCTGAATTCGTTCACGCGTTGACATCTCCCCGGCAATCGCCCACACTGAGACTAAGTGAATTTTAAGGAGATTTGATCAATGACCTGGCTACTCATAATTTTATTCGGTTTTCTCGCCGGCATGGTTCAAGGCCTGACCGGCTTCGGCGCAGCCATCATGATGATGATTTTTCTGCCCAGCATTCTACCGATTGCGGAGAGTGCCGGTGTGGCCTCGCTGATCATGGTGGCCAGCGTCCTAACGTTGGTTCTGCGCTACCGCCACGATATTCACATCAAGCGGATCATCATCCCTTTCCTGGTCTACGCCAGCGTGGCGGCCTGGTCGGTTCACCTCGTCCGGGTCCTCGACGTCCACCTGCTACGCATGCTTCTTGGTGGCCTGCTGATTGCGCTGTCCCTCTACTTTACATTTAATAAAAAAGCCGGGACCAAGCCCTATCCGTGGCTGATCGCCGGTGTCTTCATGATTATCTCAGGCTTCTTCAACGGCCTCTTCGGCATCGGCGGCCCGCTGATGGCCCTGTACTTTCTCTCACTCGCCAACACTACCGGTGAATATATTGGAAATATCCAAACTTTTTTCTTGATTGACACCGTCTACATCACCACACTGCGGGTGTTCAACGGGATTCTAACGACCAGCCTGATTCCCTATATTCTGGTCGGGATGGTCGGCGCCATCATTGGAACGGTGATTGCCGCGCGCCTGCTGAACCATCTGAATATCGGCACCGTGAAACGGTATATCTACGTCTTTATTGGGGTAAGCGGAATTTATTACTTGCTGTTTTAAAGAGAAATCCAGACGAATATGAGATTTTCTAAAACTAAAAACAAACGGTCACCCCAGCAAACTGAGGTGACCGTTTATCTTTACCACAACCTATTTAGCTTAACCAACCATCCATCTCAAACTTCTTCATCTGAATGATCTCACCAGCTGTTTCGGTCAATACCTGTGTCGTTGCAGCATCCGTATCAGTTACCGTCTGCCGATCAAACTCGGCGGTCAATTTGGTCAGGCGCGCCTCATCACTGAAGAGATACGGTAATGCCTTTTGCTGCAGCAACAACAACCACAGATTTACATCCGCCGCCGTCAGTTGATGACTGTCGACATTCTGAGCTAGAGCGTCAGCGACGTGGGTCCGGCTGACCGCCGTTGGTTCATAGATGATGTGCGGTTTCAAATTATTCTGGAAGACGACCTTCTCCACCCGGCCGTCCCGCTCCAGCTCACCACCGATACCGTCATAGATTTCATTAACAATGTTCCAGCTCGTGACGACTTTCAACACCGACTTAAGCTGGGCATCCTGTTGCAGATCATTTTGCAGCCGGCTCTTGAGCTCGTCTAAGTATTGCGGGAGTGCCGCCAATTTAGCTTGGTCAGCAATCTTCATTTCACCCGCGGTCACGGTCAGGACATCCTGGTCACGTAAATCCAGTAACGTGGCTAAAACCAGGTAGGCTTGGGTGGTAAAACGGGTTCGTAGCATCGGCTTCTTGCCAATTCTTTCAGTTAATAAGAGATAATTCTTTGCGGTCGTCAGTGACATTCGGGCATCCTCCTTGAAGATTTCACGGTATATTGCTTACATTTTGTTAGTATAGCACACCCATTAGTATACTGTAACAACTCGAACGGGCTCTCAGTTGTAAGCGCTGTCGGTGCGTGCTATTCTAACCTTGCAGTATCCTAACTCTTCACTAACCCCACATTGATAGCCAAAGGAGATTATAATCTATGCTCTATCCCGTCAGCAATTCTGACCGCACCGTCCTCGACCTCGACGGCACCTGGAAATTCAAGGTCGAAGACGAACAACACCCGGTCGATGTCACCCAGCCCCTCGCCACCACCACACTCATGGCCGTTCCAGCCTCATTCAACGACCAAACGGTGGACCCCAAGATTCGCCAACACGATGGCTTTTTCTGGTACGAACGTGATTTTACCATCATGCACGTCCTTCAAGACCAGCGGCTCGTTTTACGCTTTGGTTCCGTCACCCACGAGGCTTGGGTCTTCGTCAACGGCACCGAAATTACCCATCACAAGGGCGGTTTCACTCCATTTGAGGTCATTCTAAATAACCACCTCATCCCCGGCAAGAACCGTCTGACCGTCAAAGTCAGCAACCTTCTCGACCACACGACCCTGCCCGTCGGCAACTATCACGAAACGACCGACGCCGATGGCCGGGTGACCCATCACGTCGATGAGAACTTCGACTTCTTTAACTACGCCGGCATCCACCGCCCGGTTAAGATTTACACGACACCCCAGCACTTCATCAGTGACGTGACCATCGTCCCTACGGTAGATTTCACTACCGGAACGGCTACGGTGACGGTCACTTCAACCGGTGAGGGGCTCGACCTGACAACGACCATCTGCGATGCCACCGGCCAAGTCGTGGCGACCGTCGACCCAACCACCCACACGGCAACTGTCCCACACGCCCATCTCTGGCAGCCCGGCAACGCCTATCTCTATACGGCGCATGTGTCCGGAACTATTGCTGGTACGATCATTGACCAGTACGACGAGCCGTTCGGCATCCGCACGGTCGAGGTCAAAGCTGGCCAATTTCTGATTAACAATCAACCGTTCTACTTCAAGGGATTCGGTAAGCACGAGGACACCTACGTCAACGGCAAGGGGCTCAACCAAGCCTACAACGTTCTCGACATCAACCTCATGAAGCAGATGGGTGCCAACTCCTTTCGCACCTCACACTACCCTTACTCGGATGAAATGATGCGGCTGTGCGACCGCGAAGGCATCGTAGTCATCGACGAAACACCCGCGGTCGGGCTAATGACCCGTTTTGATTTCAATATGAATGCCGTCGTTCAGCCCGACTTCAATGACGGCACCTGGACCAAAATGAAGACCGAACCGGCTCACCGTCAGGTCATTCACGAAATGATCGACCGCGATAAGAATCACGCCTGTGTCGTCATGTGGTCAATCGCCAATGAAGCCGCCAACTACTCGCTGGGGGCCCACGAATACTTCGCGCCACTCTTCAAGCTAGCGCGCCAGTTAGATCCCCAGAAGCGGCCCTTAACCTACGTGGGTGAGATTCAAGCGTCACCCGCCGCCGATAAATCATCCGACCTGGTCGACGTGCTGGCTCTCAACCGCTACTACGGTTGGTACCTCGATACCGGCGACCTGTCAGCCGCCGAGACTCACCTCCGCGCAGAATTACAGGCGTGGCAAAAACTGTATCCCGACAAACCAATCATGTTCACCGAGTATGGCGCCGATACCATTGCCGGCGTCCACAGCGCTTACGGCGAACCATTCTCCGAGGAATATCAGACCGATTACTACCGGACCTACAGTAAAGTCTTCGATGAGATCCCGAACTTCGTGGGTGAACAGCTCTGGAACTTCGCCGACTTTCAAACGAAATTCGGCATTCAGCGGGTACAAGGCAACAAGAAGGGGATCTTCACCCGGGCCCGCGAACCCAAACAGGCTGTGCGTTACCTCTCTGAGCGCTGGCGTAACATTCCTGATTTTGGCTACAAATCTAAAAACTAACTTGTCTAATCCAACCTAAATAGCCGCCAGCCCCTGTCGCTGAAATGCGATGGGGCTGGCGGCTATTTGTTAACTTTTCAATTTTAGCTCACTAAACTCAACTGACCAGCACTTCTGCCACCAGGATGGCGCCACCGAAGACCAGCACGAAGACGACGACTGGCCAAACAAACTTGAACCAGTGCGAATACTTCATGTCCAGCATCTGCAGGGTTGCCATCACCAGACCAGTTGGCGCCAGGAAGAGCATCGCATACTGACCGAATTGGTAGGCCGTAACCACGGCGAACCGTGGAATATCAACCGTATCGGCTAACGGTGCGAAGATTGGCATTGCCAGCACGGCTAAACCAGATGAGGATGGCACGATGAACCCGAGCACGAAGAAGATCAGCATCAGAATCAGGATGAAGACCGATCCACTCACGTGTGCCACCAGTGTTGAGGAATACTGGAGAATCGTGTCGGAGATGAGGCCTTCGTTCATGACCAGGTTAATCCCCCGGGCAAGTCCAATGATCAACGAGACCCCGACCAGGCTCGCAGACCCGTTGGTAAAGGCATCCACGACACCCTTTTCACCGATCCCGTATTTACCAGTCGCTGTCAGGAACATGATAATAATGGCAAATGCCAGGAAGGATGACGCCATGGTTGGGAACCACCAGCCCTGAGACATCACGCCCCAGACCATGATGGGGAACGTCACCACGAACAGAATCAGGATTAATTTCTTCCGGAAGGTAAACTCGCTGCCCTCTTCACTGTCGCCGGAAGCTACCGACCACATCTTGTTAAACGACGTACGGTCCTCGTAGGTGTAGGAGAAGGCCGGCGTGTTCTTCACCTTCTTACTGTACCAGTGCAGGTACCAGATGACGAAGACGGAAGCCACAATCAGCCCGACGATCCGCCAAACGATTCCCTCCGTAAAGTTGATGCCGGCCGCGTTGGACGCAATCACCACGGAGAACGGATTAATCGTGGAGAACGATGTCCCGACCGAACTCGCCAGGAAGATGGCCCCCACACAGACGATGGAATCGTAGCCCATCGCAATGAAGATCGGCACCAGAATCGGGTAGAAGGCCACGGCCTCCTCTTCAATCCCACAGAGCGTTCCTCCTAAGATCATGAGGACGGCCACCATGAAGATCAACATAAATTCGTGACCCTTCGTCTTCTTGGTCAACGCCAGCAGGCCGGCTTCAAACGCCCCGCTGGCTTTAACCACACCGATGAGTCCTCCTAACACGAAGATGAAGACCATGATATCCACGGCTTCGATGGTCCCACGCACCATACTACTGGTGATGGCGCCCAAGCCCGCCGGATGTTGTTTCAACCGTTGATAAGTATTGGGAATCGAGACGGCCTGGGTAATCCCGCCTGAGGTAAATTCCTTGATCTGAATCTTGACACCCAGCTTATCCAGTTGTTCCTGAGTGGCCGCCACCTTTTCCGTCTTCCCCGAAGGCTTAGTGATGACCAACGACGAGCTGGACGATTCGTAAGCAAGCTTGGAATAGGACCCCGCAGGAATCATCCAGGTCGCCATCACGGCAACGATTGTTAAGATGAATAAGATCACAAACGCGCCGGGCATTCGCAGCTTGAACTTCTTTTTAGGTTGTTGTGCTGGTGTATCCATGTTTCCACCCCTTTGCTCTTAGTTGACTTCTGTCCTTGCTTTTAAACAATTCCGAAAACTGTGCGCAGCTTCCGCCTGCTGTGGGGACGCTCCAGCCAAAGTACGGGCTTCCACTCGACTTGAAGCCACGAAAGTCACGTGTCTCCAAGCTCGCCCATGGTATTGGCTAGCAAGCATGCCAGCCAATACCATTACCACTGCCGGCTGCATTCCTGGCCTCCTCCGGCTACTACTTTTGAACAATTTAAAATTGACTTAATCCACAATTAACCATAGTCACTACAAGTTGGCATCAACTATCGCAACGCCGTGGTACCAATGGGCAGGCACCGTTTGGGCTCTAAGCCAACGTAAGCCGTGAGGGCGGCGTAAATTGGCTCAGCCGTGGGAATCACCTAAGTGGCATGCCACTTAGGTGATTGGTGGGTTTGAAACTCGCTTCTCAGAGGTTCAAATCCAAGCCTAAAGACCGCTCTATGGCTTTAGGCGTCCGCCCACGCGTTCCAGCCAATTTACGCTGCCCGGTAAGGCGATAGCAAACTTTGTTCCAACCAAACGTCATACCAAAACGCGGTCCCAAGAACGGGTGCTACGCCAACATCCCTTGGACCGCGCTCTATGTGTCTGCCAAATTATAAGTGGTGTTCTAACTTACTTAATCAGTGTGCCGACCTTTCCAGCCAACGCATCGTCCAGCCGGTCCAGTGACGTGATCAGGGCCGTTCGGTTGTTGCCCGAAGCGACAAAGTCTAAGCAGGCTTCGATCTTGGGTAACATACTCCCCGGTGCAAATTGGCCCTCGTCAATGTAGCGCTTGGCATCCGCCGCTGTTAACTCGCGGAGTACATCTTCATCCGGTTTTCCGTAATTGACGTACACGGCATCGACTGCCGTTAAGATAATCAGCTGTTCCGCCGCGATGTTTGCCGCTAGTAAAGCACTGGAGCGGTCCTTGTCGATAACCGCTGGCACACCCTTCAAACCAGCTGGGGTCTTGACCACGGGAACCCCGCCGCCACCGCCGGCAATCACGAGGTTGTCGTTTTCAATCAAGTCGTTAATACTCTTGAGTTCAATGATCGACTTGGGCTGTGGTGAAGGGACCACTTGGCGATACCCACGGCCCGCGTCTTCAACGAAGGTGTAGCCCTTTTCGGCCACGATGCGATCGGCATCTTCCTTGCTGTAGAACGCGCCGACTGGCTTAGTAGGGTGCTGGAACGCCGCGTCACTTTCATCAACTTCGACTTGAGTGACGACCGACGCCACATCCTTCACAATTCCCCGTTGGTGGAGTTCATTCTGCAAACTCTGCTGGAGGTGATAGCCAATATAGCCTTGGCTCATCGCCCCACACTCAGGGAAAGGGAATGCCGCCGTCTGCCCGTGTTCCGCCGCGTAATTCATCCCCAGGTTGATGGCCCCAACTTGCGGACCATTCCCGTGACTGATGACAACCTTGTGACCGGCCGCCACGAGACCAACCAGTGACGTTGCGGTGTGTTTAACCAATTGCAACTGTTCTTCCGGTGATTTTCCCAGGGCGTTTCCACCGAGGGCCACAACAATTTTTGCCATTTGCTCGTCCCCCGTTTATTCGCCTAAGGTCGCAACCATCACTGCTTTGATGGTGTGCATCCGGTTTTCGGCTTCTTGGAAGACCACCGATGCGTCGCTTTCGAAGACTTCATCGGTAACTTCCATTTCGGTAATCCCAAACTTATCAGCAATCTCCTTACCTACCTTGGTTTCCGTATCATGGAAGGATGGTAGGCAGTGTTCAAAGATACAGTTTGGATTGCCGGTCTTGGCCATCATTTCACTGGTGATCCGGTAGGGTGAAAGTAACTTGATCCGTTCCGTCCAGACTTCATCTGGTTCACCCATTGATACCCAAACGTCGGTGTAGAGCACGTCAGACCCCTTAACCCCCTGGTCCACATCGTCGGTGATAAAGATAGTTGCGCCCGTCTTTTCTGCGATGGCTTCAACCTTAGCCAACAGTTCTGGTGAAGGGTTCAGTTCTTGTGGGCAGACCAGATGGTAGGTCATCCCCATGATTGCGGCACCGATCATCAGCGCGTTGGCCACGTTGTTTCGGCCGTCACCCACGTATGTAAAGTGGATTTGGTTGTATGGTTTCTTGAGGATTTCCTTAGCTGTTAGGAAATCCGCCAAAACTTGCGTTGGATGGTCTTCATCAGTCAGACCGTTCCAAACGGGGACGCCTGAGTATTCAGCCAGCGTTTCCACGGTCCGTTGGGAGAAGCCCCGGTATTCAATACCGTCAAACATCCCGCCTAACACGCGCGCCGTATCCTTGGCTGACTCTTTCTTACCCATTTGTGTACCGGAAGGGCCGAGGTAAGTCACGTGGGCCCCTTGATCGTAGGCCCCAACTTCAAATGCACAACGGGTCCGAGTCGAGTTCTTTTCAAAAATCAAAGCGATGTTCTTACCCTTCAACTTTTGCTGTTCCGTGCCCGCATACTTGGCATTCTTGAGATCTTCAGCCAGCTGTAACAGGAAACCCATTTCCTTAGGGGTGTAGTCCAATAAAGTGAGAAAACTCCGATTCCGCAAATTGTACATTGTTAATTCCTCCTTTGTTATTTACAATGACAGTATATGTAATCGGTTTCGCGAAACTTCAAGAAGCTTCAAGTCGTCGGGAAAATACTTTTTTTATTATATTGGCACGTTCTCAATCACAGACAATCGTTAGCGATTCAAGCCACCGCAAGTGCTGTTGTGTCAGGTGTTAAGGTCCTCTTTACCCCTTAGCTCACTCACACACCAGCCTTGCTTGAATCACGCTAAGGAATAAAAAAGATTATCAAGATCATCACTATTCGTCACTTACAGCAAATTTATAAAAGTGATTCCCTCTGCGAAGTTAACCAGGTACGTTACACTGAACAAAGATTGCTTGGTACTGACTGCCAAATCAGTTTAGCCGGAGGAGGCCCAAAATGCAGTCAGCTGTGACGACGCTGTTAGACCAGGCGATTTTTCCTGGCCTTACAGCGTGGGACGCACTTGAAGATGCACGAACTTTGCAGCTTCAAGTCGAGGAGAAAGACCGCACTGTGGCTTTCTCCGTTCCCCACAGCAGACGGAATTTTGGGCAGCCGCAGGCGAACCCGCACTGTTTTCAGGTCAAAGTAATCATACATATATTTGCAACGTCCATTGTCCATAATAAGTTAGGAGTTATTTCAAGATGTTGAAACAATCCCGCTTCATTAGTCACGAACGTTACCGGCGGATTCTCATTGCCGCCATCTGCATCGCCCTGGCCTCACAGGTCAACTTCACCGCCTACACCCCCGGCTTTATCCTGACGTTATCGGCGCTGTTACTGCCGATCTTTCTCTACTTTAACGGTGACCTGAATCCGATCCACTTGACGGTCGCCATCGCTGGCGCCTCGCCCATCTTTCGGGGAATCCTGTTATTCATTGGCAATGATGTCAGCCGTACCGACAATCTGCGCTACGTGGCAGCCGACATGGCCTTCTACGTCTGTTACGGTGTGCTGTATTACTGGCTATATTGGCGCAAGGGTCAGCGAAACAATAGCTCCTTTCTACTGACGATCATCGTCTGTGACTACCTCGCTAACTTGCTGGAAGTCAGCATTTTAACCGGGTTCACTGATTACCACTACCGATTATTTCAATTGCTATTCGTCACCGCACTCTTGCGTAGCCTGCTCAGCTGCTGTCTCGCCTTTCTCTACCACCACTTCACGCTTCTCGTCCGCGATGAGGACCACGAACAGCAGTACTACCACTTCATCTGGGTGGCATCGGTCGTGAAAAGTGAGGTCTACTTCATGCGTAAAAATATTACGGAGATTGAAAACGTCATGAAGAACGCCTACCTGTTGAACAAACAACTCCAAAGCGCCGACGTCACCCCCGCACAACGTGAAATGGCCCTGGACATCGCCCGCGACGTTCACGAAATCAAGAAGGACTACCAAAACGTCATCTGCGGGCTGGGTAGTTCCTTTGGTAACGATCAAGCGACCCCCATGCAACTGGCCGACATTCTGCGCGTGACCACTCGCTACATTCGTGAAGCCCTCAAAGATGAACAACGGGGTGTCGTTATCGACACCCACAGTCACGTCGATATCGTCATCCCCAACCACTACTACGTGGTCTCAATTCTCTCCAATCTGATCTTCAATAGCGCCGATGCCATGCTCGACCAGACCAACGGCTACATCCGCATCACGGTCGCCGACGCCGGTCCCAACGTCATCATTACCGTCAGTGATAACGGCTCCGGCATGGACGAAGAGACTCAGGCCATGATTTTCCAGCCGGGCTTCAGTACTAAGTTCGACGAGAACACCGGGAACGTTTACCGGGGCATCGGCCTCTCGCACGTCAAAATTATCGTTCAGGAACAATTTGACGGCGATATTCAGGTCCATTCACAGCTCGGCAAAGGGACTAATTTTGAAATTACGCTCAACAAACAACGACTCGCACAGGAGGTTTCCGCATGAAATTCTACATTGTCGACGATGACCCCGCTATCCCAATGATGCTACGCCGGATTCTCGAACAGGACGCTAACAACAGCGTGATTGGCGTCGCCGCCAACGCTCAGAAGGCGATCGCCGATATCATGATCCAACACGTCGATATTGTCCTGGTTGACCTGTTGATGCCCGGCATGTCCGGGATTGAACTGGTTGAAAAGCTCAAACACCTCCATCCCGATCTCCGTTTCATCATGATTTCCCAGGTTAAGGACGACGAGCTACGGGCTGAGGCCTATCAGGCGGGCATCGAATTCTTCATCGACAAGCCAATCAACCTGATCGAAGTCAAGACGGTCGTGGAAAAGGTCGCCCAAAGCATCCAGATGGCCGCCAAGCTCAACGCCGTGCAGTCGCTGGTTGGCGGTATTCCCACGGCGACTCCGACCGTGGACCCCCATCAGGCGCAAAAGGCTAAAATCCTGTCAATTCTACGCTTTCTGGGCATCACCTCGGAGGCCGGTTCCGCCGACATTCTAGCCATCACCCAGATCATGATTGACCAGCAATTGAGTTTTCGTGAGATTGATTTCAACGTGGCCTACCACATTGACGACCGCGAGAAGAAGATCGTCTTTCAGCGCGTTCGACGCGCCATAAAGACCGGCCTGACTAACCTCGCTCACCTCTGCCTCGACGACATGGGCGACGAGATCGTCGTAGAATACGCTAACACGCTGTATGAATATAAGAACGTCCGGAGTGAAATGCTGTACCTGGAGGGCGAACGCAGCACCCGGGGAAAGATTTCCCTCAAACGTTTCTTCGATGGTCTGGTCCAAGAAATCTAACGCCTACTTCATTTCAAATTCAAACACCGACGTCACAGTCCACTTCTTCCAAGTGGCTGTGGCGTTTTTTGTCAGTCATCAACGACAGAATATGATCTAAAGCTATTTTTTCGTTGACAAATGTAAACGATAGTCTTATGCTATTTACACCGATTACGTTTGTAAACACAAAAGAAAGTCAGGTCTAATTAGCTATGGATAAACTCTTCGTTACAATTGGCGCCGTGATTGCGATTAGCTTCATCGCTTGGTGGTTCTTCGGTAAGCACACCACCGCAACGGTCGACGCAGCGGTCACTCACGATAAACAGGACGTCGACGTTTCCGTCAGTGGTGGCTACACCCCAAGCACCGTCGTTCTCAAGCGCGGGATTCCCGCTCAGATCACATTTAACCGCAAGGATCCCTCGAACTGTCTGGAACAGGTCGTCTTCCCCGACTTCGGTATCAACGAGTTCTTGCCTAAGGACGAAAATCACGCCGTTACCATCGATACCAGCACCCCCGGTGAATACGAGTACGCTTGCGGAATGAACATGTTCCACGGCAAGGTCATCATCAAATAACTATCACTTATCACGCACACAACCCTATTGGAGGTCATCTTATGACGAAAACAAATACCACACAAAAGGCGACCGTCACCGTTGACGGTGGCTACCAACCCGACACGATCGTTTTGAAACAAGGCGTGCCAGCCACGCTCACGTTTAACCGCATCAACGACGCTGGCTGTCTGGATCAGGTTCAGCTTCCCGACTTCAACGTCTTAGCCGATTTGCCACTGAACCAACCACAGGAAATCACCATTGATACCAGCCACGCCGGCACCTATAAGTTTGCCTGCGGTATGGATATGTTCCGCGGAAAGGTGGTTATCGAACCATGAGCATCAAGAATCGTTTCGTTTTCTCACTGATTCTTTCTCTACCTATGCTGATTGAAATGGTGGCAGCCCCCTTTGGCTTTACGCTCCCTGGCGGCGCCTGGACGATGTTTCTCCTGACGACCGGGGTCATGGCCGTCTCCGCCCGGCCATTTATCCAAAGCGCTTGGGCTGCCTTCCGTCATCATCATGCCAACATGGACACACTAGTCGCTATTGGTACCGCAACGGCCTACCTCTATAGTGTCTACGCAATGCTTACAGGCAGAGCCGTCTTCTATGAGAGTGCCGCCTTCGTCATCACCTTCATCCTTCTCGGACAATACTTCGAGGAAAAGATGAAGCATTCCGCCTCAGGGGCCGTCGAAAAGTTGATCGGTCTCCAAGCCAAGAGTGCCGACGTGCTCCGTGACGGTCAGTTCACTAAGGTCCCTCTGAGTGCCGTTGTGGTCGGCGATACAATTCGCGTAAGACCCGGTGAAAAGGTCGCCGTTGATGGCACCATCGCCGATGGCCACTCAAGCATCGATGAATCCATGGTGACTGGAGAAAGTATGCCCGTGACCAAACAAGCTGGTGACCACGTCATTGGTGCCACCATCAACGGTACAGGAACCTTTACGTTTACTGCCAGCAAAGTCGGTGACGACACTCTGTTGGCTCAGATCGTCGAAATGGTCAAGAAGGCCCAGACCAGTCACGCACCCATTCAAAAGACTGTAGACCGGGTCGCAGACATCTTCGTCCCCGCTGTCCTGATTGCCGCCATCCTTACCTTCACCGTCTGGTACGTTCTGTTGGGCGCCAGCCTCGTGAATGCCATGTTATTCGCCGTTTCGGTCATTATTATCGCCTGCCCTTGTGCACTAGGAATCGCCACCCCGACGGCATTGATGGTCGGTACTGGTCGTAGCGCTAAGATGGGTATTCTCATCAAAAACGGTGAAGTCCTCGAAGCAGCCAATAAGATCAAAACCGTCGTGTTCGACAAGACCGGCACCATCACCGAGGGCCATCCCCAAGTCACCGACATTGTGGGGGGACCTGAAGTCCTTCAAGTGGCCGCCAATCTGGAGGTTGCCTCCGAACATCCTCTGGCTACCGCGGTTCTGGACAAGGCCCACGACACTGGTCTTACCCCCGTCGCCGCAACTGATTTCCAAGCCATTCAGGGCAAGGGTGTGCAAGCCACAGTCGACGGTCAATCCGCCTTTATCGGTAATGACAAACTTCTCGACAACTACACGCTTACGCCAGAACTGACGCAACAAATGACCCAGTTACAAAACGCCGCTAAAACGGTCGTCATCGTCGGCCAAGCTGACCAGGTCATTGGCCTGATTGCCATTCAGGACGCCCCTAAACTTAGCTCAGCAGGTGCCATCGCAGCGCTCAAAGCACGCGGCTTACGAACGGTAATGTTGACTGGTGACAATGACCGGGTAGCACGGGCCATTGCTGACCAAGTCGGCATCGACGAAGTCATCGCCAATGTTCTTCCCGGTGACAAAGCCGCTGCCATCACGCGACTACAAGCAGATGGTCCCGTTGCCTTCGCGGGTGACGGTATCAACGATGCACCAGCTTTGACGACCGCCGATGTCGGTATCGCCATGGGTTCTGGTACCGATATTGCCATCGAAGCCGGTGGTATTGTTCTGGTTAAGAATGATTTGCAGGACGTGGTGCGCGCGCTTGAGCTCAGTCAAAAGACATTCAGCCGTATCAAGTTGAATCTCTTCTGGGCATTCATCTACAATACGCTGGGAATTCCCGTGGCTGCCGGACTCTTCGCCGCCCTCGGGCTCGTTCTCAGTCCAGAGCTTGCTGGCCTGGGTATGGCGTTCAGCTCATTCTCCGTGGTCGCCAGCTCCCTACTTCTGAACAAGTCGAAGCTCACGTCTACCGCCGCACCAATCGCTAAGGTAGCCTAAGGAGGTCTAACCATGACTGAAAAATTCTGGCAAAAAGAGACCTGGACCACCATTGCAATTGCATTAGTTTACGTGATTGCAGCAGTTGGTATTGGTTCCCTAATTGCACATTAATTTAGACAAAAATCGTGTTGCCTAGCGGGTAAACCTATCCGGTAAGCAACACGATTTTTTTATGCATTTTTAAAAATTATTGATTTATTTCTCAGTCTGAATAATGTGTACACTTGACTGACAATCGTTAGTCAGTCGCCCCCAGCGCCTGAACGATGGCGTCTTCCATACTCTCTGGCTTCGTGATCGGTGCGTAGCGGTCAATCAACTGGCCGTCTCGACCAACCAAGAATTTGGTAAAATTCCACTTGATTCGACCATGACCGGCGGTAGCTTTGAGGTAGGTAAATAACGGATCTTCATCCTCACCATTCACGCGAACTTGCTTGGTCATCGGAAAAGTCACGCCGTAATGTAGCTGGCAAAAGTCACTCGTCGCTTCGTCGGAGTCCAGTTCTTGATGAAATTGATTCGACGGCAATCCCAGGACTTCCAGGCCCTGATCATGATACCGGTTATACAACGCCTCGATACCCACTAGTTGCGGTGCTAACCCACACTTGCTGGCGGTATTCACGATTAGGACGACCTTCCCCCGGTAATCAGCGAAGTTAATGGCTTGGCCACTCATCTCAATTTCGGAAAAATCATAGATCGTTGTCATTAGAAAACTTCCCTTCTCGAAACCGTTGTGCATAACTCAATTATACACTAACTAGTTTTGAGAGACAGCTATTCCGCCGCCGGGTAGACAGTTGCAAAGCTACCATTCCAGATGCCCTCATGGTGCTTGCGAATCATGGCCGCACTGAGCTCCGGCGTATCAAAGGTGGTACTCATGCCAGCCGTCGTAATCATATCAAAGCCACGGTCGTGACCGACCCGAAACGCCGTATCCACGCAGTACTCCGTCTGTAAACCACAGACTTCCACGCTTTCAGCCAGAATATGATGCAACCGATCCGCTAACCCCGTCTCGTAAAAAGAATCCGTATGGTACTTCAGGAATACGGTATCATCGGCCTGGCGGTGAAGTCGTGTGTCGAGGCGCCAGGCATCGCTGCCGTAAGTCATTTCATCATCAGTATGCTGCATAAAGATTACCGGCCGCTCCTCGTCATGATAGATATCGAGACGCTCGTTGATGCGATCCACCAGCGCGGTATACCCCGAGGCCTGGCTCAGCCCATTCTGAACATCGATTACTAACAGTACATCTGCTTGTGGCATGGTTGTCATCCTTTCAGTACTCAGTTGCTTTGAGTGTAGCACGAACGCCTTAAAAATTCTCCTTATACTTATTACTAATGTAAAAATCGCCGTTTCAGTCTCATCTTTTTTCGAAATCATCAAAAAAATCGTCTGTACCCGGCAAAGGGATGCAGACGACAGTGATTCAACACATTAATGATTTTTTGTTTTTATCAATCATACTTGAAGGAATTCAATTTTTTCACTTTTCTTCCAGTATACTTGAAGAATTCAGAAACACCCTCAGCCTACCGGTAAAACCCAACCGCATCCAGCGTATAAGTCCCGGCCGTCACCGCAATCGTGACGTGGTGTTTGACCGCAGACAACCCCAAGAAGACGGCGTTCTCCACCTTATCGGCAGCCTGCTGCGGTTCGAAATTAGGGACCAACAGGTGACCATCGACCTTGACCGTTAAGCGACTAGCCGCAACCTGGCGACCATACAACGCAAAGCCAGTCCCAGTGAAGTCAAACGCCACCTGGGTCTTCTGTCCGGCAGTCCCCGTTGACAAGGTTCGGTTCCAAATCGTATTGCCTAACCCGCAGACGTGTTGCCAGTCGCCACGGTAGGTGATCCGCTCGTCTAAGTCATCGATCCGCTGATACTGGACGCCATCCGCCACATCATTCTTCTTAACGACAATCTGGGTAATCTCCGTGTGATAGTAGCCGGTGCCCAGTTTGACGCGACCGCTGTAGTGCGGATTGTCCGTATCCACAAAGGTCAACACTGTCTGACCGTCGATGCCCGCCGCTAATCGATTGCCGCTGATGCCAAAGCTCAGCTGGTGAATTTGTGCCAAGTTCAAGCCATCCACGTAACCCAGAGCCACGATGCGATCATTCTTCACTAACTGACAGCTACCATCCGTGGCCACCTTGAAGACGTACGGGGCACTTTCCAGCCGCCCCTTGACGTCCGTGACTTGATACAGACCGATTCCAAAGTAATTGCCAGTCGCCGAATTCTGCTGGGTCGTGTCATCGAATTTTACGGAGACTACCACGGTGTAGTTGCTCCAGCGGTCGTCCCCCAACGTCAGGTTCGGTGCATACGAGTATTCCCAGTCCAGCGCACGTTGGGCCTCGGTGATCTGTTGGCGCAAGACGCCCTGACCATGACGCTGCTCGACTTCAAAGGCCCCACCCTGATCCGTGGTGTACCGCGGTGTGCCACCTCGAGTCGTGTGGTAGTCCGCCGCATAGCCGAAGTCATCCTGATAGAAGATGTCTTGGCTATCCGTCACGTCCAACAGCGTATTGGCTGCGGGTGCTGTCTGCCGTGCATAAACGACCTCGGTATCGTTACTCAAATCTAGCGTCGTTGCGGTCACAATGCTATGTGGCTGAACGAGAATCGTCAGCTTACCAGCCGTAGCCGTGAGCGTTTCACGTTGCTGTTTCAGCCCGCTATCATAGACTTGCCCCGGTTCCGGACCGCGGCTTTCCCACACCGTGACCGGCTTACCAACTGCTGGTAGATTGACGAGTGCCAGCGTATACCGACGAGGGCTCGCGCTATCGTTGACCAAAATCGTTGAAAAGTCCTGTTTGTCCGGCGCCACCAACGTCAAATAACTGGGCGCATCCGTGTGGCTATCCAGATTTTCCGTCCCACCGACCTGACTGTCACAGGCACTCGGTAAATAACGCCACGGATTGCTCTCGTGCCAGCCAGCTTGTGCGAAGTCCGTGAAGTGCTTCATGATCTGCAACCCCACGTTGTCAACTTCAAAGTATCCGGACCACGGGTGACTCGCAGTGATCAACTCCTTGTGACTGTAATTGACCCCGGGATAATAGGCGGAAACGGCGGGCTGGAAGATGTAGAAGGTCCGCCGAGAGTTCACATAACCCTTAATCAGCCGGTTCGCCACATCCAGCCCACTCTGCTTGCCACCGATGCCATCGCCGGAACTGGCTCGTACACGATACTTGCCAAACGTCATCGGCGCGATGCCCTCACTGTACCAGACCTCGTGCTGGTGATCATCGGCTAAACGTTTGTATTGATTATGCGTCCCATCATCGGTATTGTAGTGATAGCCGACTGCCGTCACGCGTTCGAGTAACTCCCGGTCCTTCAGCATGGTATCGCCAAACTTAGTCTCGTAATTCTGGTCGGCCGCAATCAGCTTGATCTGGTGGTAGCGTGCCACGGGAAAGTCCGCCGGGAAATCAGTGTCGTTATGTAGCCGGTCGGCAAACCACTTGATCCAGCGATACATCGGATGTTTGGTCTCGTTTCTGTCCGGATCCACGTAATCAAAGAGGTAGCCGAACTGCTGGTACGCTGCTACAATGGTCTGCTTGTAGAGCTGATACATCGGTTCATACGCCGCCTCCGGTACATTGTGATCGGGATCAGCGCTCTTGACCGACGCCCACAGTGGCCGCAAGTAACCGGGTTCCCCCCAGCGCAACAGGCTGGTCTTTAACCGCGGATTCAACTTTTTGGCATCGGCAATCAGCTGGTAGCCGGCGCCCCGCAAAACGTTAGCGGGTTCATCGGCACTGCGCTTTGTCGCCGGTTCGGTCCCAGAAGACGTATTCGCATCATCCCCGAGTTCTAGCTTGACCATCGACATCAGCGGGTGCTGGCCGCCGAAGAGAATCGCTAAGATCTGCTGGTAGCTCTCGGGCTGTCCCCATTTATAATCCAGCAAGAGCCGTGAAGAATTATTACAGCTCAAGTACCCAAACCCCTTGAAGGTATTGGCATCCTGCGCCGATGTATCCAGTAAATCACCATCAATTGTTACCTGTGTTGTATTCATGACTGATCACACACTCCAATCTATCAAAAATGAAGAAATTTAGAAGTTTCCAGTTTAGTAAACGTTTTTCCGAAATTTACGGCTATAATAATTATAAGGAATGGAATACATAGGCTATAAATAAATCTAATCGAAGGAGGACTACCCGATGACAACCATCAAGGACGTGGCGAAAAGCGCCGGCGTTTCAGCATCTACCGTCTCTCGTATCCTAAATTATGATGCCACCCTCGCCGTCAGCGAAGATACCCGGCGTAAGGTCCTAGAAGTCGCCGAAAAGTTGCAGTACAAGAAGAAACCTAAGAAGGTTAAACAGTCCGGGGCCAAGATTGCCGTGGTGCAATGGCACTCCGACAAGGAAGAACTCAATGACCTGTACTACTACCAGATTCAGTACGGCATCGAGACCAAGGCCCTGAGCGGCGGCGTTTCCGTCGACACCATTTCGTTTAACAACATCGCCAACATCGACCTCACCGGCTACTCTGGCATCATCGCGGTGGGCAAGTACGACGAATCCGAAATCCACCGGTTGGCCGGCTACCACAAGCCACTGGTCTTCATCGGCGAAAACTACCTGCTCTACGGCTTCGACAGTGTTCAAAGTGACTTCCTGACGCCCATCAATTGGATCATCAACCACTACCTGACCGAAGGAATCACCGACATTGGCCTGATTGCCGGCCAGGAAAAGACGTTGACTGAGCACAATGCCGTCTACGACCCGCGCGCCACGACCTACCGCAACCGCCTCGTCCACGAGGACCTCTTCAATCCGGACTTCCTGTTCACGGGTAGTTACGGTCCGGACTCTGGCTACCAGTTGATGGAACGGGCCATCACCGAGCTGAAAGATGACTTGCCACACGCCTTCATTATCGGTAGCGACTCCATGGCGATTGGCGCGCTGAAAGCCCTGAAACAGCACGACATCCCCGTTCCCGGTCGGGTGAACATCATCAGCTTCAACGACGTGGCAATCGCCAAATACGCCTACCCCGCGCTGACAACGGTTCACGTCTACACGGAGATCATGGGCGAACGGGCCTTCGATCTCCTACAGGAACAGATCAAAGATGCCAACAAGATTCCAGAATCCGTGGTCATCAGCACCCGCATCATCAAACGCGACAGTAGCGTATAAAACAATCAAAATAAAACCGCAGTAAATCCAAGGTTCTCAATACCTGGTTTACTGCGGTTTTTAGCTGTTTAATTGGTCCAAATCGTTTAGAAACCGACATCGCTAAATTTCCACATAAAACCTAGTCAAGGTTTTCCCAACACCACGAGACATTGTTAACTGCCCTTATATAATTTTATAAAATATCTAAGAGAGTCGAATAACTTTGAACTAACGCAACGTCAGCCGTGAGGACGGTGAAAATCAACTCAGCTGTGGGAATTCCCTTAGCGGCTGTGCCGCTTAGGAAATTGGTGCCTTTGAGACTAGTCCCTCAGAGGCTCAAAGCAAGCCTAAAGACCGCTCTATGGCTTTAGGCGCCCGCCCTCAGCGCTCCAGTTGATTTTCACCGCCCGGCAAGGCGAAAACGATAGCGTTAATTCTTAAAGTTATTGTCGATATCGAGCCAACGCTGGCGGAGATAGAACGCCGCTTCCTTCGGCTGACGGTCCCGCGTGAACAGGCCCTTCTTATTCCCGTTAACTCGCATGTTCCCTTCGACCGTTTGGAAGTCAGCCAAGTTCCAAGGCTGTTCACCCCGAATGAAGTCATAAGAATCGAAGACCCGGTTGAACATCTGTAGCAATTCAATCTGGTACTCTTCGCTCCACATCACGGAAGGCAACTTGTGCAGGCCTGGCTGAGTATCGGCGCCATATTCGGAGAACACAACGGGTTTGTCGATATCCGAGGCTGCCCACTTGTCGAGTTCCTCGCGCAGACCGGCTTCCCCATCGGAGATTTCGTAGCCCCACTTGTGATACCAACCAGGGTAACGGTTCAACAGGTAGAAGTCAGGGAACTGCTTGCAATAGGAGGTATCGAAGGTGTCATCTTCATTCAACGTAAAGGTCCGTGGCCGTTGATCAGGGTCCAAAGCTTTGGTGGCCGCAAACATTTTTTCAAAGTACGGCACCGCAGACTTACTAGAGGTGTCGGGCTCATTGAAGAGGCTCCAAGCCAGGACACTCGGGTGATTCTTATCCCGGTGGATCATGTCGGTCACTTGGTCGAGATGCTTCTTATAAAGCTCTTCGGTCCAGTCACCATCGAAGAAGGATTGATCGAGGCCACCGAGGAAGCTGGCCGCCGCCATCTTAAACCCAACAGCGGGAACTTCATCGATAATGAGAAAGCCTTCGCGGTCGGCAAAGCGGTAAACCTCTTCGTCGTATGGATAGTGGGATGTCCGGAAGGAGTTGGCCCCCATCCATTTCATCAGCTCGAAGTCCCGCTTCTCCACGTTGAGATCGAAAGCCCGACCGGCGTAGATGCTGTCTTCATGGCGGCCAAATCCCTTGAGGTAAACGGGTTGCCCGTTGACCTCGATCTGGTGCCCGGCGATAGTGATCGTCCGAATCCCAATTTCATCGCTATATTCATCAAGCAACTGGTCGTTGGCCGTGACTTGAATCGTCAGCGTGTAAAGGTGGGCGTCACGAACGTTCCACAACTGAGGGTGCTGCACGATGAGGTCGCCGGATCGGCCATTACTGGTGGCCACAATCTGGCCGTTCTCATCACGCAACGTGACACTGACGCTACCAGCCGATTGACTGGTTGTCACGGTGTAGTGAACCGTGGCCACATCATCACCCAGCGTAGAAACAGCGGTGTAATCCACCACGTGATTCTCAGGCATCGCAACGAGATGGACGCTGCGGTTCAGACCGGAGTAATTGTAAAAATCAAAGAATGGCTTAACCATTTTCTTACCGTTCTTCAGGACGGTCGTATCACCGGCTGGTAAGGCATCGCGGTGTAGCTCATTGTTCATCTTGAGCACGACCAGGTTGTCCTCGTCAAATTTCACCGCACTGGTAATGTCGGCGAGAAATGGGAGAAAACCACCCTCATGACTCCGAATTTCCTGACCGTTGACGTAAACCGTGGCACGGTGCGTTGCAGCACCGAACCGCAGGCCAATCAGCTTACCGCGCAGTGACCCAGGGATGAAGACCCGCTTGGCATACCAGAAATCACCAGTGTATTCACGAGAATCCTTGTCCGTAAAGAAGTCGTTGAAGCTGGCTGGAACGGGCATCTTGATGGGATCGGGTAATTTAGCGGTCCAATTGTCAGCCAGTCCCTGGCTCTCACGGTCAAACTTAAAGTCCCAAAGACCATCTAGTTTCTGGTCAAAGCGGCATTTATTCGTAAGTGGGTAGAGTAACTCTTGCTCCATGTGTCTGATTCCTCCAAACTCTATTTAAATTCGTCTAAGGTGACCTTGGTGGTCTGCCCGTTCAATGTAATCTCAACCCGGTTCCCAACCAAGGCAATGGTTGGAATCGCGATCTCACCGTTAGCGTCCAGGCTCTCCAACTCGCGGTCCCCCAGATAAAGGGAAACCAAGGTGTGCTTTCCAGGCTTCAAAACTCCCGTCTGTAGCGGAATCTTCGTCTTAGGGAAGTAGATGTTGGTGTTGGGCTCTGGTACGGACAATTCGACTTTCAGATTGTCTGACAAGCCAACTAAACCGGTGATACCAACTCGTGTCTGATAGAAGACAGCGTTCTTAGCCTTGACTGCCACCTCGTGTTCACGCGCGTCACCACTATCGGGACCGGAGAAACTCCCTTCGGCCACGTGTAATTCCCGTGCGGTATCAATCTGGTGAATTCGCACGTGCCATGGCATATCCGGAATCACGTAGTTCTTAATATCCACGTCGTCCCATGGTTGCCAGTCGGAATAAACGTAATCGTCGTGAATCTGGTAGTCGGCATACTTAAAGGCCGTCCGCCAGAAGTTCTCGGATTCGGAGACTGCTAGCGTGTTGTCAAAGGCACACTGCTTAAGCAAGACGGAACCCTTGGGGGTGCTGAAACCAAAGGATGAGGAGTACACGTACTTTTCGTATTTGGCAGCACCGGCAGCGTGTTCGTGGGAGTGCTGACCAGCGGTAAAGGACTGGACTTCCATCCCCGTCTTACTGTGAGCGACCAGCATCCGTGGTTCCGGCTGCTTCTTGAGTGGTTCGAACTTAAAGTCGTCACGTTCCGGCGTGGTCCAGAACGGATCGTCATCGGGTAACGCGTAGAAGATAAAGGTCTTGAGCGCCCAGTAGGCCGAAGCGGGGCCGTTGTAGCCTTCCGCAAAGACCATGTTCGGGTAGGCGTAACCGATTGGAATCAAGCCGTCCGTTGTGAAGATATTTTGATGGAACCACCAACGCAAATTGTTTAAAAGTAAATGTTTGATGTCACCTAGCTCATAACCCGCTGGCAAGTCGATGTGCGCATACGCCGCAACCGCCCAGAAGGCCGCTTGGGCAAACCGATAGTCGAGGCTCCGCCCATAAGGCAAGGCCGCTCCGTCCGCCGCAAACCAGTTGGCATAGCTCGGCACGAAGGCCTTGGCGCGTTCCCGCAGCAAGGTAGCTTCGTCCCCCTGCCAGTCGGTCAGACCAACCGTCAGTAAGGTGAAGAACTGGTAAGCAAACGGAATGTAATTGTCAATTTGATTCTTGTACCCATCGTAAGACCAACCGTGGTCAAGGTAGTGGGTGTTGGTGATGGCGTAATCATCGGCGACTAACTGTGAATGGTCGGCGTACCCGGAGTCCGTGATAAACTTGTTAACCATGGCCTTAAAGAAGAGCCAATTCGTCTTCGGGACAACCTTATCATTGACCTGGTCCATCCAATCTACAATCTGCTTCTGTTGTGTCGTGGACAAGCTATCCCAGAAGTTAGGCTTGGTCTCGTACAGAAATGCCGTCAACGCACCCATTTCCACAAAGAGTTGATCATAGTCACCGAGGTCACCCCCCCAATAACTGTCTGATTGGGGATCAACGCCGGCGAGGATTCCTTGCGTGGTCATTTCAAACCAGTCGGGGTAAGCCTTGACGTTCTCGGCGTTACTGAAGAAGGGACCGAGGCCCCACAACAGGCGCATGAAGCCTTCAATTTCAGTCTTGTCTTGCAGGTAGACCGCCCCGCTATCACTCATGCGGAAACGACCCTTTTGCTTCTGTTGACTTAAGACGTCCATTGCAGGGCTAAGAATGTCCAGCAACGCCGACTTCACATCCGCTTTACTACGGAGTGGGTTCGCTTTGATTTGCTCGTTAAATAACTGTCGTTTCAAGTTAAGTCCTCCTTTGCCTATCTTTCGGGTGAAAACTGCCGCCTGCGGTTGCCAGAGATTCTGCCGCTGTGGGGACCGCCTGCAGCCAAAGTACAGGCTTCCGGCTCGATTTGAAACCTCGCAAGATCCATGCGAGTTTCCAAACACGTCCCACGATGTAAGGCCAGGAAAAACCACCTGGTCTAACATCGTCGTCACGGCTGGCGCCATCTCTGACCTCCTCCGGCTAATCTTGTTTTCACCCCATAACAATCGCTTAATTCATATAAAAATAAGTGAACTATAGTATCACTAACCGTAATTATTCGCAATAATTAGTGCGTTTCAATCACTTTTCGAAAAAGGCTCTACGCCGTTAGTGACATAGAGTCTTCCGTACGTTTGCTAATAAACGTATCTTTTTCTAAAACCAATCGTGTCGCTCAGAACTACCGAACCCGTTTGATCATAGCAATGGCAATCCCACCAACTAATTCCATGGCAATGGCGAAGATGAAGATCGCACCGTAACCAAAGGCGGCAACGATAGCCGAGGCCACCATGGCACCCAACATCTGGCCTAACGTGTTGGCCAAATTGATCAGCCCTAAGTCTTTCCCGGCAGTATCAGATGAAGGTAAAACGTCCATGTTCAAGGCACCATCGACGGAGTTGTATAACCCATTCCCGAAGGCGGCGATGACGGCGTAAACGAACATTGCCCATGGCTTTTGAACAAACAGTGGGAACAATGCGGCGAAACCTAAGGCAAAGGTTGCAATCACAACTGGTGCCTTAACCCGGTTCAGCTTATCGGCAAGTGGTCCCCCAATCAAAGCGAAGATCACACCAATGATTAACATAATTGAGGAGAAGATGGAAATTGATTTCCCAGCTTCACTCGTTCCTTGACCAATGTAATCAGTGAACAGGAAGAGTAAGAAGGTCGTGACGATGGTTGACCCAACAACCATGGAGAACTTACCCGTCAAAGCTAAGTAGAAGTCCCGTGCATCGTGCGTTGGGAAGAAGAAGTACTTCTTTAAAGTATCCTTGTTCAGGGAAACTTTGGGTTCATCCATGTTCCCTTTTTCTTGAATCAGGAGCAAGTGAATGATGGCCAAGACAACGGTACTGCCGGCCATGAAGTAGATCCCCATCTTAACGTTACCCAAGAATTGGGCCGCTAACAGCGCGAACCCTTGTTGGGCGATGGTAAATCCGACCCCGTAGAAAGTCGAAACAGTTCCCCGCCACTTAGGCGCGACCCGGTCCGATATTTGCGGGTATATCGCCGCAGCAATGGCATTTTCGGCCGCAGCCGCAACAATCCAAATGAGAATGATGGCCATGATCGATTTAACATTGGCAATGACAACCAGTGAAATTGCAATGGCAATCGTTCCGACAACAATGTAAGGCTTCCGTTTCCCAAAGCGGGTCCGGGTAACATCTGAGAATGCCCCGAATAACAGGTTGGCAACGGCACCTGTGATGGAAGCAACCGTAGCTAAGATCCCAACGGCCCAAACCTTATGTACAGGATCCAATTGCGCGAATAATTGCGGGATTAAAACACTTCTAGTGGAGCCAATTGGCCCGTACCAGCATAATGGCGCCAAAAACATAGCGGATGAGACCATCCAAGGCAGCTTGGGTTGTTCTTCGTCTTTAACTTTGGCGTTGGTAACGACCCCGACACCAGCCTTGACAGCTTTCTGATCCGTCTTATCTTCTTTCGACATTATTTCTCACTCCTAAGTATGTATAGATTTTGTAAGGGCTTTCTTTTAACGGTTTTTAGTGGGCTCCCTTGAATCCAACGCCGGGAGCCTTCTCAAGATTACTAAATTGCGGCTAATAAAAACGCTTACAAGTGGATTATAACGCTTTCATTTTGTAAAGTATAGTTATTGTTTAGTAAAACACACCCGAGTTTAATCATTGTTTACTAAACATACTGTTGTGCCGGCTCTCTCCGACCACTAAAAATTTCAACAAAAAAGAACAGCGGCCGCCATACCAGCACCGCTGTTCCTTCATTATAATGTCGTCATTCAAGTTATCAGCTTGTATCCCAAATTTGGTGAACTAGCTTTGGCTATGAGCCCATCTAACGTATCAAGCCACTACATCCGCAAACCAATAGTTACTAAACAACGAGCTTTATTGATCAGATATTTTCGCATCTTTTCGCAACTTCTGCAGATCCGCGGGTGCTACGACGAGCTTAACTTCCCCCGTCTCCAAATTAACATCTGCCACTACCTGAACACTTTTGCCCATCATGCTCGCAACGTGACGCTTGATCTTCACAGGTGATCCATACGCTAAAATCTCATATTGTTGATGCACCGCTAAGTCCTCCCAGGTCATATTTGCCCACAGAATAACACACTCTTAAGCTCAACCCCCGGTAGCACGTCTTACAAATATTCTAATATCCGCTTAAGACCGGCGCTCTTCACTCTAGACCACAAAAAAGCACCCGGGCGGCGTCTTCACCACCCCGGTGCTTCCTGATTCCCCCAATTAAACTAATGCCAGCACCGCGAAGTTAATCACGAACAACGCCGACACAATCCAGATCAACCCATGAACCTCTTTGGCCTTGCCTTCGACCGTCTTGACCAGACAGTAGAAGATGAAACCAGCGGCAATCCCGTAAGTAATATTGTAGGCAAACGCCATGATAAACGACGTCATGAAGGCGGGAATCGCCTCGCCAAAGTCATGCCACGGGATCTTACTGAAGGCACTCATCATCATGATTCCGACCAGAATCAGTGACGGTGCGATGGCCGCTGTTGGAATGATCGATAACAGTGGTGAAGCTAACGAACTCAACAGGAACAGGATGGAAACGACCACACTAGTCAGCCCAGTTCGGCCACCCGCGCCAATTCCCGCGGAACTTTCCACGTAGGTCGTCAGGTTGGAGGTCCCAAAGATCGAGCCCACGCCGGTCGCAATGGAATCGGCGAATAGGGCCTTATCCAATTTTGACTTAAACCCGGGTTGCGCTTCTAACTCTAGTTCCCGCTTACCGGAAAAAATTCCCGTCTGACGCCCCGTCCCGATGAAGGTCCCCAGCGAGTCAAACGTGTCGGAGAGACTGAACGACAGAATCGTCATCAATACCAGAATTACCCGATTATGCTCGGCAAATAGTGATCCCATCCCCTCGGACGAGAAGGCTGCCAAGAAAGTCGTCCCCAGTTGGTGAAAGGACGAACCAATTGAATAGCCACTTGCCAGATGCAGATTGGTCACCCCCATGGGGATGCCAATGATCGTCGTGGTCAAGATCCCAATCAGCAGAGCCCCTGGCACTTTCCGTACCTTAAAGATCACGGTGACAATCAAACCGATGACGGCCAAAATCAAGGCTGGGGAGTTGAACACTTCCAATGCCGGTGTAATGCTCCCGTTGGTAACGACGGAACCGATCCCGTGCTTGAAGGTCTCCTGTGTGGCGTTAAACGCCTTGCCGTTGACTGTCAGGATGCTGCTGGCATCGCTGGTAAACTGCAGAAAGTTTCCGTTCTTCAATCCAACGTAGGCGATGAACGCCCCAATTCCCCCACTGATGGCGAGCTGAAGGTTAACTGGAATGGCGGAAATCAACATTTTTCGAATCTTGGTTGCCGTAATAATGATATTAATAATGCCACAGAAGAAAACCAACGCCAACGCCTGTTGCCAGGTAAAACCCAGTCCCATGACCACGGTATACGTGAAGAAGGCATTCAGCCCCATCCCCGGCGCCAACGCATACGGAACATTCGCAAACAATCCCATAACCAATGTTCCCGCAACCGAGGCAATAATTGTTGCGAGAAAAACAGCCTGTTGCGGCATCCCCGTCTGTCCCAGAATCTGGGGGTTAACGAAGAGAATATATGACATGGCGAAGAAGGTCGTGACTCCCGCACCAATTTCAGTACCAACGGTGGTTCCTGACTCTTTGAGCCTGAAAAACTTATCCACGGTGGATTCCTCCTATAAAATACGAACATTAAATAATAAATAAAAGCTAATTATCAGTTTCTATACGGAGAACTATACCAGATTACGGCGGATAAGCCAAGAAAAATATACGATACACGAACTTAATGAGTTTTACTACGATTGATGTTGCCCCACCATCATTGCACGTTCACGCTAAGAAATGGGAATTTAAAAACGCCACCAAGCCGATGTTAATCAGCCTGATGACGTCTCATTTGAACTCTAATTTCTAGCCACTAACTTTAGCCAGTGTCTTCTGAACTTTCTGTGGTTTTTCTTGGCGACCAATCAGCAGCAGCCGTAGCGTATTCAGTACGGCAATCAGCGTCACACCCACATCCGAGAAGACTGCCCACCACATCGTTGTGATGCCAAAGGCGGCCAGGGTCAGGAAGAGGAGCTTGATTCCAAGGGCAAACACGATATTTTCCCAAACAATTTGCTTGGTCCGTTTGGCAATTGCAATCGTGCGTGGAATTGCCAAAGGATCATCATTCATCAACACGACGTCAGCCGACTCGATGGCGGCATCGGAACCCAGTGCCCCCATGGCAATCCCCACGTCAGCACTCGCCAGAACGGGCGTATCGTTTAGCCCGTCACCGACGAACGCCAGCTTCTCCTTAGAACCTAGTTGGGCCTTCAAAGCACCCATCTCAGCCACCTTATCTTGTGGCAGTAACTCCGCTTTAACAGCATCAATTCCGATCTGTTGGCCCACCGCCTGACCGACTTGGCGATTATCGCCAGTTAGCATCACGGTATGGGCCACGCCATCCTGCTTTAGTGCGCGCAGGGCTGGTACCGTGTTTTCCTTAATCGCATCAGCAACTTCAATGGCCCCCTGGTACTGACCACCCAAGACCACGTAGACCATGGTCCCAGTTGTACTGCCCGGCAAATCAACCGTCACGCCAACTTGGCGCATCAATTTTGCATTCCCCACGTAAAGGGGCTGGCCAGCTTGAATTCTCTTCACGCCCAGTCCTACCAGTTCTTCCGCAGCTGATTGATTGTCAGTACTGAGGCCAGCCATCGCCACGATTGACTTGGCAATCGGATGCGGCGAGGCCACCTCGGCTGACGCTGCCAACTTAACCAACGCCGGCTTACTAAGGCTGACGGGCGCCACATTGACCACGGCAAATTCCCCTCGAGTCAATGTCCCGGTCTTATCAAAGGCCACCGTCTTGACCTGATTCAAAGCTTCCAAATAGTTACTTCCCTTAATGAGCACCCCACTACGCGACGCGGCACCGATACCGCCAAAGTAACTGAGTGGTACGGAAATAACCAACGCACACGGACAGGAGATCACTAAGAAGATCAATGCCCGGTAGAGCCAATCAGCAAACGGTTGGGCAAAAAGCAACGGCGGTACAATCGCGAGTAACGCCGCCATGCCAACGACGGCGGGCGTGTAGACCCGCGCAAATTTTGTAATAAAGTTTTCAGTCTTCGTCTTTTTGTTAGTGGCATCCTGAACCAACTCAAGAATCTTGGCCACGGTTGAATCCGCGTAGGCTTTTTCAACCCGGAGCTCGATGACCCCATTGCTGACAATCGTCCCACTCAACGCTTGATCACCGGTAACTACCAGACTGGGCTTGGTTTCACCCGTCAGTGCCTTGGTATCCAGGTAGGTCTCGCCACTCGTGACCGTCCCATCGGCAGGAACCTTTTCTCCCGGCCGAACGATGAGCGTGTCCCCTACCTTGATCTGGTCTGGCGTGATCTGTTGCGTATGGCCGTTGACCACTAGGTTTGCGGAGTCCGGCCGAATCTGCAGGAGGGAAGTGATGGACTGTTTGGACTTGCTGACAGCGGAATCTTGGAAGAATTCGCCGATGCGATAGAATAGCATGACCGCAACTGCCTCAGGATACTGCTGAATCGCCAAGGCCCCAACCGTGGCGACCGTCATCAAAAAGGCCTCACCAAATAGTTTGCCGTTAAACAGATCCTTCACGGCATCCACGAGGATCGGACCCCCTACGAGCAGGTACGCCATCAGGTATAGCCCAATTGTAACCGCTTTCAATAATGGTGAAAAACTTGCGATGGCGAGGAGCAGCACACTCCCTAGGATCATGGCTAAGTTACGTTTGGTCTCTGCTAATTTTAAATATTCCCGCATCGTACTCGCCTCCTGAAATTTGATATGAATGGTCGCTCATATGTATGCGTTCATCATAACATATCTATAAAACGTGTCAACTGTTAAAGTGGCCAAACTTACCCCGGCCTTTTATGATAAAATGAAAGCTATGGTGACTAATATGGAAAAACAAAACAATCAGCTTCCCACAACCACAGAAATTAAAAAAAGCGTCGACCTCTTCAAAACCTTTGGCGATGCGACTCGCTATCAGATTCTTTCGCTTCTCTACCAAGGGAGTTGGACCGTCAGTGAAATCACGGCCGTCATGGACGTGTCGCAATCCGCCATCTCCCACCAGCTCAAGACCTTGCGCCAGGCGGGACTGGTCGTTGGCAACCGCGATGGCAAGTTTATCAAGTACACCCTCGCCGATGAGCATATTTTTGAAATATTCGAATTGGTTAAGGAACATATTCAAGAATAATTAGACTCAAAAAGTGCGATCCCACAATGGAATCGCACTTTTGTTTTCAGCTTTTAGTCTGCTGATAAACCTGACGCAACCCCCGGACATCCGCGGAGGACAGGTGCATCTTTCCTTGATCTAACGGATACATCACTGAGGCACGATCCGTGCTGTGGTCGAGCCCCAGCGCGTGGCCTAGTTCGTGAATCGCCACGGAGTCTTTAAAGGCCAACGCGTAGGTAATATTCAGGCTGGCTGTCGCTTTATTGCGAATCGTCATCCCCCGAAAACTGACCGTTTCTGTGACCTGCGGACCGCCACGGCCCAACTCCACGCTGGTCTGATTCCGGGCAACCTTCTTGTGATAGGCCCCAAAGGTAATCTGATTTTCAGATTGTGCCGCCCGACCGGCCTTCAGATGGACAATCCCGGTGCGATTGTAGACGTGGACTGCATGGATAAACGCATGTCGTTCCTTAGCCGGGACATCCTTAGCAAAGTGATATTTGTAGGTCCGTTCCAACTGCTGACCCACAACAATGGGTTCGATCGGCGTGTCCGTAGATTGTTTCGCCTGCTTGTGACTGACCTGCTCCACTTTGACGGTAGCTTCCGATTGTCCAGAAGGCACTGACGACTGGCCACTACCTTGACGTTTCGTCGGTTGCTGGTGACCGCTAACCCAACGCGTCACACCTGCTTGTAGCTGAGTGACTTCACCGGGCATGCCGGCAAATGGCCCCCAACCAGTCTTCGCAACAAACACCGCGACTACTAACGCAATGACTATTAGTAATCGTCTGACGACTTTCACACTGATCTCCCTTTCTCAATCCCGTAATCGTGGTCGGCTTAAAACGACCCAATTAGTATGATTTTACCTGGGTGTTGGGGGAATAGCAAGATTTCCTTGGGCGAAACCAATCCATTTATCTTAACCATTACTTATAAACATCATTGCGTTTCGTGGCTTTTACAACTAAGACGACAAAATCCCCATCCTGAATATCAGCGATAATCCGATAGCTTCCAATTATATATCGCCAAAAGGTTCCTAAGTTTCCCTCCAACGCTTTTCCCCACGCACGAGGGTTAGACGCACCTTGGATATGCTCATTTAACCATTTGACCAAGCGACGTTGCGTCTGAAGATCTAGTTTTTGAAATGCTTTATCTGTTTTTACAGAAAACTTCTAGCTGTAAGTCTTCATTCAAGTCCTAACCGGTGCATAATCTCTTCTCGAGAGACCGTTTCACCATGGCTTTCTTCAAGATTACTAGCTGCATCACGGTAATCAGCCTCATCCTCGAGTCGTTCTAAAATCGTCTGACGCATAAACGTCGCCACTGATTCTCCATAAAAATCAGCTAGTGCTTTAATCTCTTGATACTGATCATCCTTGAACCTAATCGATGTAACGGTCATATTTAGCACCTCCTGAAGGGACTATATCATATAGAGGTTTCAAGTGAAGCCTTTACGCTCAATTTCCAGTTCTTAACTGCAATTTTCAATTAATGGCACAAAAAAACAACATGTCTACCGGTCGCAACTGGTAAGCATGCTGTTTAACTGATTTTAGGTTTTCGTCTATTTTAAAAAGGAAACTACCCCCCTACGCCATGACGTCTTCACGAATACGCGGCAACACCAGTCCTACAAATGCCAGCAGCATCCCCACACTGAGGACCGCCATGTAGCACGGCAATGTCTGAATGGCGCCATTGTGTAGCCAGCTCATCCCGTAGGTCAGCGCGCTAACCAGCAGATAGTAACCCAAACTGAACCAGCCACTGGCACTCCCCATCACGTCTTCGTAGCCAATCAGTGATCGGTTCAGGGCATTGGGCAACGTGACGTTGAGGCCCAGAAAAGTCAGGAAAATCCCACCGATCATAACCGTGGGCTGTTGCCAAGCAGCTGCTAAGATTAAGCCACCACTGGCCGCCACACTGAAGATGAGACCACGTAACGTCACCTGCTCCGGCGTCCAAAAGTTCAGCAGGCGATTCACGAGCAATGCGCCCAATAGACTAGCGCTCGCTAAGACCAGACCGAGCCAGCCGTACTGAACGGCCGAGTAGCCAAAGTGGGTCATGAAGATAAATGGCGCCTCAGCATAGTAGCTGAATAGAATACCGTTGATTCCACCGATTAAGAGACCGTAGCCCCAGACAATGGGATCACGAAGTAACCGGCGTACAACCTGCCATTGGTGAACCTGTGGCAAGCGAATATCGCGAAGTTGCGTTTCTGGTAAGCGGCTCAGGGCATACAGCCCAACGGCCACAGCCATGGCAACTAGTGTCGCAAAGACACTGCGATAACCAAAATAGGTCTGCATGACGCCACCGATTAGCGGCCCCAATGCCGGCGCCAGTGCCATTGCAGCACTGGTTCGCGCAAAGACTTTAGCACCGGTAATCCCGCTAAAACTTTCACGCATGATAGTCTGGGTCACGACCGAACCGGCGCTGGCCCCGAGTGCTTGCACCAACCGCCAGCTAATCAGAACGCTGAACTGCTGGTTGAAGTATAGGCCCAGGTTACCAACCAAATAGAGGGCAATCCCGGCCAACATCGCTGGACGACGACCCCATTTGTCGGCAAGTTGCCCCCAGAGAAGCACCCCCACTGCAAAAGCCACGAAGTAGGTACTCATCGTGAGTTGCACCTGATTGGCACTCACGGCGAAAACCCGGCGTAACTGCGGCAGCACCGGGGTAAAGATAGATTCGCTGATTTGTGGAAAACCAACGAGGGTAATCATCAATCCCAAAGATGGGACCGACTGACGGACGTTTTTCATCGTTTTTCTCCTTAGAATTTATTTTACGGAAAAACGTCCTTGCCCGTTTGCGGGGACACACGCCATTAAGCTGTTAAGAGTCATGGGTTTGCTACCCCTTTCTGTTCGATATTTAATTTACGTTACGGGAAATTGTCAGACTTGTCAAGATATAGATGATCTCTAAAGAATACTTCGCTACCCTTGTCCCTTTGGCAAATATCTATAATTAACTCGATTACATCACATTTCCATGTGTCTCGAGCCAATCGATTGACATTGAGCTAAGTGACATATATATTCAATATATATAGGAGGTGGCAACATGAAGTCCGTAAAACCAAGACTAGTTGGCAGTTCAACTGTTTTGACTGTTCCAAAGGGAATTCAAGCCAAGTATCCAGATTATGATGTTTATTCCGGCCGTAATGGTGCAATTGTCTTTCTTCCAAAAAAGAAAAATCCTTTCACAGATTCCGAGTTCATCAAAACACATCAAAACGCCCTTTCTGACAAAGACTTTACCCAAACTGAGGTTCTAAATGACGAATTCTAATCTTAATTTCCTTCCAGAACAGCAAGAAATCATCTGGGTAGATTTTCAACCATCCAAAAATAACGAATTGCGCGGTCGTCATCCAGCCGTCGTTTTAAGTACCAGTGGCTTCTCTAAAATAACCGGACAGGTTGCTATTTCGCCAATCACACATGCTGCAAATAATCACTTAAAATCGCTATTTGTTCCCATATCAAATAACGATAAAGTACAAGGATACGTCAATCCTATGCAATTCCATACTTTTAGCATCATTGGTAGAAATACGACTAGCACTCACACTTTTCTCGACGATGAAGCCTTTATGAACGTCATCAGAACTCACGAACAAATCTTGAATATCTACGATAACTAAATGAAAACGAACAATTGCCTATTCGCAATTGTTCGTTTTCATTTAGTTTCTATTTCAGTAAGTACTTTGCATCCAGATCATGATCGAACGACGTCAGAATCTTCGGACCATCATTTGTAATCACAATGGTGTGCTCATACTGGCAACTCAGACTGCCATCAACGGTTGAAATGGTCCAGCCATCGTCAGCCGGTGCGCTACATTCGAAGCTCCCCACGTTGATCATGGGTTCAATCGTAATGGTCATTCCTGCCTTCAACCGCGTGCCGTGACCAGCCGTCCCATAGTGGGGAACATCTGGGTCTTCGTGCATGGTTGGGCCAATGCCGTGACCAATATAGTCGCGAACTACACCGTAACCCAGTTGGTTTTCAGCATAATCTTGAATTGCAAAGCCAATATCACCGATTCGATTACCCACAACGGCCTGGTCGATTCCCAGGTAAAGGGACTTTAACGTCACGTCCATTAGCTTTTGAACCTCAGCCGAAGCCTGCCCCACAACGAAAGCGTGGCACGCATCGCTCAGGTAGCCGTGATAGTCGATGACCGTGTCAACCTTAACTAGATCACCGGCCTTGATCAGCTCGTCCTTGCTAGGGCAACCGTGACAAATCACGTCGTTAACGCTGACACAGGTGGAATACTTGTACCCTTCAAAGTTCAGTTCGCCGGGAGTAGCGTCATGGTCAATGATGTATTTGTAGGAAAAATGATCGATATCCCAGGTTGTCATCCCGGGTTTGATGTAATCTGCTAGAGCATGGAACAGACCGGCCAGAATGTCGCCGGCTGCTTGCATCCCTTGAATTTCACGCGTTGATTTTAATGCTATCATGTTGCCTCCTGATGGTGAGTATCATTTCGTTTCTGTCCTAAATTAGTATACCCTACTGGCGTCGCGCTTCAACCGCAATTGTTACTTTCGCTTAGAATAAATCGAGTTGAAATGGCATCAAGTTGTAATCTTCCCTAAAATCGGTATTGGCACCGTTTTCAGTGATTTTTCATACCTGAATATTCTTTTGAAACGTGTTACAATCAATTTTGCTGTGTCACGAACGGAATTTATGAAAAAATTCAAACAAAGGAGGTTCCCGCAATGTCACTCACGAAACGCGATGTCCGCGACTACTTGATTGGGTTTGCCCTAGTCTTGATCATGGTCGGAATCGCTACTTGGCTTCACGATTACGAAATTATTCTCCCAGAGATCGGCGCACTCACGGCCGGTATGTGGATCTACCACACCCCAACCTGGGTCAGTCAACCCTTCAAGATTTTCCTGGCACCATCTGGAACGGCAGTGATTGGCTTTGTCGTCAATCAACTGCCAATCAGCTATCCCGAAAAGGTTGGCATCACACTCTTGTTGATTCTCTTACTGCTCAACGTGCTACGTTCTACATTGGCCCCATCCTTTGCAACTGGACTGCTACCAATTATTATCAACGCAACACATTGGTCATTCATCCTAGCCATCTTCGCGTTTACGCTGACGCTGATGATTGGGGTCCTCCTTCAAGGACACTATAAGGGACTGCCCGCTGGTAAGCCGCTACACTACCAGCACATGCTGGGCTTCGTGCTGGCCGCGGCTATCTGGGTCGGTGCCGTTTGGGTCGCCGGCTATCCGCAAATGGCAGGGATTCCACCGGTTCTGGTCGTCTTCTTTGAGGCTTCCCAATTGCCAAGTTACAGCGGTAGATTGGCTCTACAACAGATTATTGCCCTGAGCGGCGCTGCGACGATCGGCGTTTTGGTCCACTTGGTCATCGCCTCGTGGCTCCTATCTGCGTTAATCACGCTACCCTTGGTCTTCATCCTGCTGCAGCTGCTGCGGATCAAGCTACCAGCCGCTTACGCCTTTCCACTACTAGCGTTGGTGCTCCCGGCAAATATGTTCCACACCTTACCGATTGCGGCGACTATCGCTGCCTGTTACTTCCTGGGGGCAGTCTTTGCCTACCGTAAGTTAGCGCCACTGACCGGCCTCGCATCGGAGAACAACTAATTTAAGACTTGATTATACGGATCAACTCCTCGGAGCTGATCCGTTTTTTTGCATTTACACACTCTTTACCTAACCAACATTCAGTCTTTACAAGCGTTAGGTACACTTGAACTTGCCGTACACTCTCAACAAAACATAATCTCAAGTGGAAAAGGAGACCAATCGTGTTAGACATACTTAAAGCAGCCATCCTTGGCATTATTGAAGGGATTACCGAATTTCTTCCCATTAGTTCGACGGGGCACCTCTACTTAGCCGATGAATTCGTAAAATTAAACGAACCGACCGCCTTCATCAACATGTTCATGGTAGTCATCCAACTGGGCGCCATCATGGCGGTCGTCGTCCTGTATTTTACCAAGCTCAATCCCTGGGCGCCTAGTAAATCAGTACTAGAACGCCGCCAAACATGGACGCTGTGGGCTAAAGTCATCATCGCTGTGCTCCCCTCGGTCATCGTGGGGCTTCCCCTAAACGACTGGATGGAAGACCACCTGACGAGCTGGCAAGTGATTGCGGCCACCCTCATTATCTACGGACTGCTATTCATCGTGATTGAAAATTATAACCGGACCAAACGGCCGCGCTTCACCGACTTGAATCAGCTTCCGATCAAACTCGCTGTTTTCATTGGGATCTTCCAAATTCTGTCGATGGTTCCCGGCACCTCACGCTCTGGTGCCACCATTCTAGGTGCTATCTTGATTGGCACCTCACGCTTCGTGGCCACGGAATTCTCCTTTTTCCTGGCCATCCCCACGATGTTCGGGGCATCGTTATTGAAAGTCCTCAAGTACTTCCTTCACGGAAACACGTTTACTGGGAGCCAAATCATCGTCCTGCTGACGGGGGTCATCGTATCCTTCGCCGTGGCCTACCTCGCCATTAAGTTTCTACTTCACTACATTCGCAACAACGACTTTAAGCTATTCGGCTGGTACCGCATTGTGTTGGGCGCCGTGGTCATTACCTACTTTGGCCTTTTGCATTAACCACCACCCACATTAATATTCCGAAAATCATATCCACAAAGCGTATAAACTGAGCGTCATAGTTACTGATTCCGTTTCTCCTTACGCACACATATTTCAACATGACATTAATCAACGGCCTTGGTGAGTCATCACCACAATCCAATCGCATTAAGCGTTTTCAGCCACGTTATACACATTAAATGATGAGATTACGGGCAATTATTCCCTATTTGCAACAATCTGCAATCAAATGTGACGGGCTTTTAACTACACAGTAACTAAACTGCAATATTTCTCAGGTATGCTGTTAAGTATTAAGAAAACAGATTGGATAGATTTAAAAAAATGTCGAAATCAAAACTTACAACTAAATTTGCAACACTTTTACTTTTATTTGGATTTTCCTTCGGCATGGTGACCGATGTTACATCCAGCTTAGTTCCTGAACAAACAACTACTGCTCAGGCTTCTACTCGTGTGTCTGCTAGTCAGGCCAAGAAGATTGCTAAGATCAACGCCGGCCTGTCAAAAAAGCAAAAAGCTGCCAAGAACTGGGTTGCTAAGCGCGAGTCTAGTTTTAACTACTCTGCCCGCAATGGTCGTTGTTACGGTCGTTACCAGTTACTGAAGTCTTACCTGCATGGTGACTACTCCCCTGCAAACCAAGAAAAGACCGCCAACAAGTACGTCAACAATCGCTACGGGTCATGGACCAAGGCCAAGCGTTTCTGGCAAAGCCATCACTGGTACTAAACCAGCGAATCTGCTTAACGGCAGTTTCAATTACATAAATATTTACCATAATGGCAGTTAGACCCACAAGGTGTTTAACCGCCATTTTTTTACCCAAAAATTGATGAAAGAATGGTCTCTATGAAAAAAATCATCAGTCTAGTCTTGCTCCTTCTACTCGTCTATGCCGGTTTATTAGTGGTTCCCCACTTGACCGCAGCCCGGCCTGCACAAACTGCCACGACTACTGCTAAGCGTCCGTCCAAGAAACCAGCTGTGCCCAAATTGACGCGCAACGACCTACAACACAGTAAGGCCCTCACCTACAGCAGCATCATCTACTTTGCGGTTAAGCATTCCCAGCTTCAGCGCTGGCAAGAGGTCTCCGACTTCAAGCTAGGTTGGCAAGTCGAGATTTACCCGCGCAACGGCCAAACCAAGTATCTGGTGTGGCCCGACCAACATATTCAGGACAGTGCCAAGAATCTCGCACCAAATTGGTTTCGCTTTAAGGACAGCCAGCACGTCTTATATGACAGCATGATTGTCCACTCCTTCCGCAAGGATCAGACTAAGACCGCGAGCTTGACGGAAATTGTAAAACAGATCAATACCGATCACGCTGCCGCTAAGGTTCGTGCCATGCCCCAACGGCTGAGCGTCGTCACCCATAAATAGCACGCAGAACTGGCTGACTTTTCAGCCATAAAATTCACCTAAAAAAGAGTCTAGGATTTTATCCCAGGCTCTCCGTATTCAATCTTCTAAATTTGCCAGAATTTCACTCTCAGTTCCGACGTTGATCAGCGATTCGATGCGGTCTAACAGCATGAGTAGCCACCCAAATGCCATCACAAAGGCAATCATTTCAAACGCCGTTAGGGAAAAGTACCCAATGCCACGAAACATGACTTCCGCAACAACTAAGGCCACCCCGACACCATAGGAAAGATACAAAAACTCCTTGGTAATCTGAGGCAGTAGCCACCGGACGCCAATAATCAGGGCAATAACACAGTAAATCAAGAAACTCGCCACTTGATCATGCAACATGTGCGAGGAAACGTTGTTAGGAAATACTCCCACTAGCCCCAGGTTCAGAGCTGTCAGCGTCAGTAAGACACGCAATAACGTTAACCGTAAGGAAACCGGATAGTTTTCCTGAAGGCACACGAATAAGTAGTCAATCAACGCAATCATCAGTAGCGCGGACAGAATCAGTGTGGCATTGAACTGCCAGCCGCTAGAGGCATTCCGTGTCCCTAGAAAGCTGAGGTTGTGCTGCCACCAGTAACGTTCGTTGTTCACCGCCATCGAAATCACCACGCCGCTGATAATGACCAGCGTGAGCACCGTCGACAACACGCCAGCATCCACTGCCTGGGCAAAGTAGATCATCGCTAGGTTAATGAACACCCCAAAGACAAAGATAATGATGCTCGATGTAATCCGGTCAAAGCTAGCGCCGTTAAATAACACACCCAGCAGCCACATGCTTCCGACCAGAACCAAGGCTAGAATCAAGGCAAATGACAAGACGATTACCGGAAAGTTTCGCCAATAGATATTTTTGGTAAAGCGATTCTGCGGATTGTTCCGATCCCGGATGAAAAAGATCGTAAACAATAATGTCCCCATCACCACTCCGGTGACGATTAAGGCCGTTGCCAACGACTCATCCCCGGAAAGCTTTAAGTGGCGTAAATTCTGCCACCGACAGAAGATATAGTAGCCAATGCTGACCACCAAGGCCATAATCACCGGCCACCACATAATTTTATTTTGAAAAATGCGCCGCCGCGATTCGGCAAATTCGACCACTAACCGATCGCGTTTCACGACCAATTTAACCGGCGTCCCATCCTCTAGTTTGAGTTGCTCACCGATGTCCGCCGGAATTTTTAGGTAGCGTCAAGAATCTTGTGTAAATGAAATGCCTTCGTACATATAATATGTATCTAACTTAAATAAATGATGCTTCCAAGGTGTCCTGGAGTCCTTTGAACCCTCGGTGGATCCGCTTCAGAGACTTCTCGTTATAAACATTAAACTGAGAAACCAGGAAGCGATCCAGTGAATCTTCCGTTGGAAATTGTTCTTTGTGGTGGGTGGTGCGCTTGAGATGCTTATTAAAGTTCTCAATCAGGTTAGTGGAGTATAGTGATTGCCGGATAGCTGGTGGAAAGTCCATGAAAGTGAGTAAATTCGGCATTTTAAGCAGATCTTTGATTAATTTGGGATAGGTCTGATGCCAGTTGTTGGCGAACTCATTCAGTTTCAGTTCGGCTGCTTCACGGTTGGCGGCCCGATGAACTTGTTTAAAGTCACTGATCACGGCCTTGCGGTCTTTTACGCGAACTTTGTTCATCAGATTCCGCCCAACATGAACCAGGCAACGTTGTCGTTTGGCTTTAGGGAAATGCCGATTCAAGCCTTCATCCAAACCAACTAACCCATCGGCCACAAACAACAGCACATCTTTAACGCCCTGCTTGATCAAGGTTCCCAGCAGTTCAGTCCAGATTCCAGTCGATTCCGTTGGCGCCACTTGGTAGTTCAGCACTTCTTTCGTACCATCTGGACGAATGCCAATCGCAATATGAACGGCTTCTTTTTGAACGGTATCCCGCTTTAACGGCAAGTAAGTGGCATCTAAGAAGATGGCCGCATATTGTGAAGCCAGTCGACGTTGCTGGAAAGCTTGAACCTGTTCATTGACGGCTTTAGTCATGTTGGAAACCGTGGCTTTGGAGTAGTGAGCACCGTACATTTTCTCAATGAGTTCGGCAATTTCAGCAGTGGTAATTCCCTTGGTATACAACTGAATGACCGTTGTTTCTAAATTATCACTGTGCCGACCGTAGGCTGGCAAGGTATGATTTTCAAACCGGCCATTGCGATCTCGAGGAATGGTTAAGTTAAGTTGGCCGTACTTCGTATCAAACGAGCGCTCATAACTGCCGTTGCGGTTATTACCAGTGTTAATCCCAGCGTATGAGTAGCGTTCGTAACCCAAAAACTCTGCCAATTCGGTTTGAAGCAGCTGGTTAATCGCAATTTCGAGGTGGTGACGAAAAACTTCGTCCAAATCTTGCTTTTGGGCTAGTGCAGCGATAATTTCTGTGGTAAGTTCATTCATGGGGAATGCCTCCTGTGATGTTTTCTGTGGTTACTAAATATCATAAGGGAAGGCATTCCCTATTTCTATACAATTCAGAAATCTTTTATGCATTTACACAAGATATTTTACGCTCTCAATTTTTAAGTTAAAGTCCTTACTTTTCATGTTTCCCTCCACAGCTCTATAACCCATTCCTTCCAATTATAGCAAATCTGATGGGAAATTAACCGAGTTTATTGGTGTGGCCCCCCGATTCCACATAAAAAGGCCGCCCGTAACTGCCAGGCGACCCGATTGATAAAACTACTGTTATGGTCTGTGAAACTTAACGGAACTATCTTGTTCAGAAAACAAGCGATCATGCGACCCGAACCTAAGACCAATCAAAATCAAAGCATCTTCATCAATGGCATAGACAACGAACACATCACTGTGATCAGCCAGCGGCTGACCAGTGAGCGTGTCACGTAAATGCTCCAACGACTTACGAGTAAAAAAATGCGACCACAAGTGGCCGCATTTTCATCAAACCTATTAGTCGTTTGCATGAACGTCAAACGCATTTAACAGCATTTCCTTGACACCAGGAGCATCGGGATCATGCTGGCCTTTACCTTTATCCAGCTTAACCATCGCTGCCATTTCGGCATCGGTCAGCGTGAAATCAAAGATATCCAGGTTACTCTTGATTCGATCGGCATGAACCGACTTCGGGAAGACGATGACCCCTAATTGATTCTCAAATCGCAGAATAACTTGTCCGGCATTCTTGCCGTACTTCGCTGCCAATTGTGTAATCACCGGATTCTTCAGCAGATATTGATTACCTTGACCCAGTGGCCCCCAGGATTCAAGCTTCACATCCCCGGCGGCCATCAGTTCACGAATCGCCGTTTGTTGGAAGTAAGGATTGAATTCGACCTGGTTCACGGCTGGCAAAGTTGTGAATTGTGGCACAAATTTACGCCAGATCTTAGGTGTCATGTTGGAGACCCCGATAGACCGTAACTTGCCGGCCTGTTGGGCCTCTTCCATCGCTCGCCAAGCGCCAGGAACATCGCCATAGGGTTGGTGAATGAGGTAGAGGTCCAAGTAGTCTAATCCCATTTTTTCTAACGAGAGGTCAATCGCGCGCTTGGCTGGTTCGTAACCGAAGTCTTGCAGCCAAAGCTTGCTAGTTACCCAAATCTGGTCCCGGTCAATGCCACTATCCTTGATGGCTCGACCAACTTCGGCCTCGTTGAAGTAAGCAACGGCGGTATCAATGTGCCGGTAACCAATCTTTAAGGCTTCGCTAACGGCCGTATAAGTGGACCCATCGCTAGGAATTTGAAATGTCCCAAACCCAATCGCTGGGATTTCGTTACCATCATTCAATTTAATCGTTGGAATCGTCATGTTAATTCTCTCCTTTTAAAGCTTGCAAACTTGACCCAAAGATCTGTTCAATCGTCACTGGATCACGGTGATCGAAAAATTGGCTCTCACCCTTGTCCAGGGATGCCATCAACTGCATTTCCTCAGCGGTCAACTCGAAGTCAAACACGTCGATATTTTCCAGCATTCGCTCCTTGTGAACGGACTTGGGAATCACCGTAATTCCGCGTTGCAATAACCAGCGGAGAATCACTTGGCCAACGGACTTGCCATGAGCCTGCGCAATTTGAGCAATCGTTTCGTTAGTGAAAATGTCATGCTTACCCTCGGCAAATGGGGCCCAGGCTTCGACCCGAATATTTTCATCCTGGCTAAAGGTCACCTCAGTCGGCTGTTGATACCACGGATTGACTTCAATCTGATTGATGACGGGCTTAACCGTCATGGTCAATTCTAAGTTTTTCAGTTGATCGGCGTAGAAGTTAGAGACCCCAATCGACCGAATCTTTCCGGCTTGTTGGGCTTCCTCCAATGCCCGCCAAGCCCCCATCGTATCACCATAGGGTTGGTGCAACAGGTAAAGATCGAGATAATCCAGGCCTAATCGTTGTAAGGAAGCATCGATCCCCTGCTTAGCCCGGTCATAGGTGAATTCGGAAACCCACAGCTTGGACGTCACGAAGATGTCCTCTCGGGAAACGCCGCTCGCCTTGATGCCGCGACCAACGGCCTCTTCATTTTGATAAGCCGTGGCCGTATCCAGCAAGCGATAGCCGGATTGCAGCGCAGTCGTGACGGCAGCCTCACATTCCGCTAAATCGGGAACCTGAAAGACACCAAAGCCAAGTTGCGGCATCTGATTGCCATCATTTAAAGTGATCATTGGTACATCTGTCATAAAACACATCGACCTTTCCTGTTCTGAATGTCTTTACTATAACCGCTAACGGTCTGCTTGAAAATTACCAGTTGAGCATGCTAGTATACAGACATCGTATACTACGCCTGAGGAGGACGACCTATGCTTGACAACTATCTCTTAGAAGAACTTGTCACTTTTGCGCAAACAGGAACTCTGGCAAAAACGGCCAGTCAACTCAATGTCACCCAACCAACCGTGACCCGCGGCATGCAGAAGCTAGAAACCGATTGGGGTGTGCGGCTCTTTGACCGCCAACCAAATCGGATCACGCTGACGGCAACGGGAAAGTTAGCGGCTCGGGAAGCTACGACCCTGTTGCAGGCACAACACGAGGCAATTGCCAAGGTTCAAAACTACGATCGCAACCAACGGATACTGACCATCGGCTCAACGATTCCGGGACCGCGAATGCTAATCAACCACGTGGCCCCGACAATCTCAACACCCATAAAAATTGATCAAACCCTCATCACCGCTGACGATCCAACAGCACTACTCACCGATAATACCTACAGTCTGCTGTTTTCTTCACAATCATTACAAACCTCAACGGTCACCTCTAGCTATCTCGGCAATGAGCGCTTATCAATCAATCTCAATCGCTTCATGTATCAAGCCAATCAATCCAGCATTACCTTTAACGAACTCAAAAATCTGAGTTTTTTAGTGCTGACCGATATTGGGCCGTGGCGGGCCGTGATCCAGCACGCTATTCCCAATGCTAAGTTTCTCTACCAAGAACAACGAGAGGCCTTCGAGGAGATTAGCAAATACGCTGACTTCCCCTACTTCAGCAGCAATCTTTCAAACAGCGATTCCCAATTTCCCAAGCCAACGCCGGAAGATGGTCGCGTGCGAATTCCAATCAGTGATGAGCAGGCACATATTGCCGTCTACGCCACTTATTTACGCTCAAATACTGCAGCGGTCACACCAATAATCACCACTTTAACTGAAGCTTGGCCCGACTAGATTCTTTCAAAACGCCTAGGGTCCTTAGCACCACTAACCCTCCCATAACCAAAAGCTATAATACAAAATAACTTATGAGTATTAGACAGACTAGCCAAAACCGCTTAGACTAGAGCCTGTTGGTTACGGATTTTAGACGAATCCGTCCCCTACTATCCACTAAGTAAGGATTCTTTACAATCATCTCAAAAGCGCTTACAATTTCTGTATATAAGTCTAGGAGGCTATCTAAGAATGAAATCCACTATTTTTATGGAACCTGGAAAAGTTGAAGTTGAAGACATTGAAAAACCAGCGATTCAAGCCAGCGATGACGTTATTATCCACGTTGTCCGCACCTGTGTCTGTGGTTCCGACCTGTGGGCTTACCGCGGGTTAGAAGACAAGGCCGCTCACTCCGAGAACTCCGGTCACGAAGCTATCGGGATCGTTGAAGAAGTCGGTAGCGACATTACGACGGTTAAGCCCGGCGACTTCGTTATCGCCCCATTCACCCATGGCTGTGGTCACTGTGCCGCTTGCCGTGCCGGCTTTGATGGTGTGTGCCAAAACCATACCGACAACTTTAGTAATGGCGTCCAATCCGAATACATTCGTTTCCAACACGGCGAATGGGCCTTGGTCAAGATCCCTGGTCAACCAGAAGACTACAGTGATGCCATGTTAAACTCCCTGTTGAGTTTAGCCGACGTCATGGCGACCGGTTACCACGCTGCTCGTGTTGCTAACGTCAAGACTGGCGATACGGTCGTTGTCGTTGGCGATGGTGCCGTGGGTCTCTGTGGGGTTATCGCCGCACAAATGCGCGGTGCCAAGCGGATCATCGCCATGAGTCGTCACGAAGATCGTCAAAAGTTAGCCATTGAATTCGGTGCCACCGATATCGTAGCTGAACGGGGCGACGATGCCGTTGCCAAGGTCAAGGCCTTAACGAATGGTGCCGGTGCCGATGCCGTCTTGGAATGCGTCGGAACAGAATTGTCTAACGACACAGCCATGAAGGTTGCCCGTCCGGGTGCTATCGTGGGTCGGGTTGGCCTGCCTCATGAACCTAAGATGGACATGACCACCTCCTTCTACACCAACACGATCATTGCCGGCGGTCCCGCTTCCGTGACGACCTACGACAAGTCCGTACTGTTGAAGGCCGTCTTAGATGGCGACATTCACCCCGGTAAGGTCTTCAACCAACAGTTCAAGTTGGCTGACATCAATGATGCCTACCAAGCAATGACCGACCGTAAGGCAATCAAGTCCTTAGTTGTCATCGACTAAAACTATAGATAGCATCAAACACGCTGTGTGCCCTCTCAGAAGAGCATCCAGCGTGTTTTTTGTAACAAAAAAACGACCACAAAGTCACTGTGATCGTCCCCCATTTATCCGGCTCAAGCCGTTTAGTTACTCTTTAGCTATTTTGAAAGGTGCTTACTTTTCAACCGCAAAGCCGCCAGTCCAGCCAATCTTTTCGCTAGCAGCCAAGGTCATTTGTAAGAAACCGAAGCTTTCCAGTTCGCGAGCCCGCTTCAATGAACCGGCATCGACAAAAGCAACGCCACTGTCAGTCAATGCAGCAGCCAAGGCTTCCTTAGCAGCGGCATCGTCACTAGCAGCCATTACCGTCGTCTGTTGATCGCCAACTTGACGACTCTGTAACGTTGCCGCAAACGTCGTGTTGAAGGCCTTAACGACCTTAGAATCTGGCAATGCAGCAGCGATTTGTGCAGCGGCGGAACTGTCAGCGGGAACGACCAATTCGTCCCAGGTTTCAAAGTTCAGTGGGTTAGTGATGTCAACGACCACCTTACCAGCCAATGCGGCTTGGTTAACCTTAGCGATGCTGAGGGCCGCGTTGTAAGGTACGGCGAGCACAACGATATCGCCTAAGTTTTCAACGGGATCCTTCGAATCAATGAAGCTGACCTGATTGCCACCTTGTGTGAAAACGTCACCGATTGCTTGACCCATGTTTCCTTTACCAAAAATCGTAATTGCTGCCATAATGCAGACCCCCTGATTAATTTTTGTATTAGTTTTAAGTACAGTTATAAGATTAATCCATTTCTCTACAATTGTCAACACATTGGATTAAAGAAAATAAAAAGCGATTTTACCTGACTTTTCATCTAAACTGTTATAAAATAAGATACAGAAATACAAAAGGGAGGCGGCCGTTCATGGCCAATACACAATTCAGCGATACCATCCACGTGCTGGTCTACATTGCTTACTTCAAGGGGAAGAAGATCACCAGCCAGGAGATGGCTAGCAGTCTAGAAACGTCACCGAGCCTGATTCGCAAGATCATGGCCAATCTCAAGCGGAGCAGTCTATTGGCGCCAACCCACGGACCTACTCAGCTCGCCCTGGCGCATGATCCGGCAGAAATCACGCTCCGTGACATTTATGCCACCCTGCCTGGGCAGGCTCCCCTGCTCAACGTAGACACCCACACCTCACAAAATTGCCCGGTCGGCCAAACTGTTCCAAAGGTGCTAACCCACTATTACCAAGAGATTCAGGCCGCCGCAGAAGCGAAGATGGCGAAGATCACGCTACAGGATATTTTGAACGATGTAACGTTAATGCAGCGATTAACTGCAGAATAGAAGCTAAAATGGTCGCACCCCCAGCTGGGTACGACCATTTTTTATAACTTCATGAAGATTGGAAACACGCATCGGTACGGCTTCTATCCTCCGTCTAATTTGCTAGAATACTGATCAGGCCCGAAACCAATAGCATGCCAAGTTGAATTGCCATCATCACATTCACCCGTTTCCTGATAGTTATGACTTCAGCATACGAGACAAGTCCCATTCTATATACAAAGTTAATAAGAGAAGTTTCTGACAAAATGTCAGAATCATACTAACAGCAGCGGTCGCGACAAAAAAATGGCTGATTCCATCGGCAGAATCAGCCACTTCCAGACAACATCTCTGACACTATTGGGGAGTTGGAGCTTTATACGCTTTCAAGTTCAGAGCCCGGCTAAATCGTAGCGACAGCGGAAAGACTGCCATTGCGCTTAACCATGTTTCCATTATGCCACCCGTCGTCAACCCTCAAAAGTACCCACAAATGAGCTTCTACTGAGAATTTTTCAGAATAGCAGTCAAGTCATTTCTATAACTTAATAAATATCTAACCCACGGTAATCTGCATTCGCCCGTGACGCTTAGAATGATAGAGGTTGCGGTCAACCCGATTGTAAAAGTCCATAGGCGCTTTATCGTCAGTCGTAATTGCCGAGACTCCCACCGAAATCGATAACGCAACCATCCCATCTTTCGTAGGAATCTCTAGGTGATTAATTGCCGCAAAGATTTCATCCACGATTACCTTCGTGGTCGCCACATCGTAATTGGGAAAAAGAATATTGAATTCTTCCCCACCGGTTCGGTACAACTTAATATTAGCGTCGTTAGCCGCCAAAACTGTCTGCACGGTGTCGGTAACCCGCCGCAGAACCAAGTCACCAACTGAGTGACCATACGTATCATTGAAATGCTTGAAGTGATCGATATCAAACATCATCATGGATAATGGCTGGCCATTTTGAGTGCTCTGATTAAATAAATCTTCCATGTCTTCCGTGTAGGCGGCAAAATTATTCGTCTTTGTCAGTGCATCGTGAGTGGCATACTTCGCCAACTGAAGCTTGATCTCGCTGTCGTGAGAAAGCATTGAAACATAAATGTAGAGCAGAATTTCGAAGATGATGAGGTACACCCACTCTTGCCACATCGTCAGCCACGAAAAATCGAATTTTAACTTCATCCAGAACCAGAGTAACGCGCCAAAACTCATAACCGTTGCGAGATAATAGACCATCAGGCAACGTCGCCCCTGCAGCTTCATATGAATGATATTTAGAACGATAAAGAAGCCCATCAACGTTAACGAGTGTCCCCAGGATTGCCAGGACCCCAGCGATCCGTTAAAGACCATGAAGACAATGCCAATAGGGAATAACAGGTAATAGGAAATACGGATATTAATAAAAAAAGCACAAAATGTCACGGCAATTAGCTCAAAGTTCATGAATTGCCAAGAATCACTTTGCCCCACAATCAACGACTGCATGGCAAACGCAAAAAAGACCATATAAATCAGGCCGTACCAGGTATTGACCGTCTCATCTGTAACATTGAGTCGACGGGTATGGGTCCAAGAAATCAGCCAATTATAGGTCACCCAATAGAGCGTCAGAACCCCCAGAACAAAGAAAACACTGGTGGTAAACGGTGGCACCTGCCAATGAGACCAAGTCATTAATAAACCTTCTTCTTTTAATAAGTAATGTGTCTATTCCTTAGCAACTTAACAACGGTGAGTTTGACTAGTCAAACTTTCGCTTGCCAAACGACACCAATTCCATGATACATACCACAATAGTAATCCTTCAGTTCACACAATAGAATAACCAGAAATGCTAAAGTGCTGAATTATATAAACATTTTCGAATGCGTAGTTAATTTTCATATTAACTAATTCCCCATTAATGTATGCCCACACCATCATTAGTCTCCCTCTTAATCCCACCGCCAGAAATTTCACTCACAAGAAAAGGTCAAGTCCATCAGCGACTTGACCTTTTCTGAAATCATATACTTATTTTCCCTCACAACTGCTGATAGACTGGGCTTTTCGGTTGATAGTCAAGGCCTTTACAAACACTTTACACACGACTATCACTTACCATGCTATAGTTATGGTATAGACCGCGTTCGGAAAACTTCCTTGCGGCTAACTACTCTTGTCAGCCGCTGCCGCCTCATCAACCTTCACCTCATACCATCCTGTGAGCCGCTTAACGTTAACCACAACCCGCTCAAAGGACAGAATCGAGAGAAGCAAGAAACAGGGTAGATACTGAATCAGATACCGACTCCGGCCCCCTTCAAATAGGAGCAGGAACATGAAACCACCAACAATCGACAATCGTAAGATTTGAATAACACTCCACCGTGGACCAAATCCAAGAGCAATAATTGCAAGCAACGTTACCCACCACAGCTGCGCCGCAAATCGAAAATCGGCGATATGGCGCCCGTAAAGATAGATAAAGTTTTTAAGCTTATTCGTAATTCCTTTATTATTGGGTTTTTGATTCTCCAGGAAGAAGTGTCCTTCTTTCAGCCAACCAAAGGTCCCGTCCGCTGTATTATTGCGTTGCTTTTTAACCAAGAATTTCAGATAACCCGTTGGTCCTAATTTTTTCAGACGTTTCTTTAGCATCATAACCGAATAATCAGTCTTCTGTTGCTTCGTTGGCAGAAAAGTCATTTCAACAGCTTGCCACCAACTGTAACCACCTTGGCCGTAGACCCCCATCGCCATAAAGTGAATGGCCGGAATTGCCCGTGACTTATCAACTTGAATGTAGGTTTGATTCTCCACCCGGGTATTCACATATTGATAGGTGTAGTAGGCACTTTCGCACATAAACAGCATCATCGCTAATGCAACGAACCAGTGCTGCGGTTTGATACTTTTATGCCGATCCAATGCCATCAGCGCTTCCATGATGACAATGGCAATCACCGGAATAATTGATGATGGCTTGATGAAATACGTCAGCATCACACTGATACCAAAGCCAGTAGCCGCTGCCACACGAATTAGTGAATGTAGGTCGCTCTTCCGGACGGCGAAATAACAGAGTAAATAAAACGAAACCAGTGGTAGCCCCCACGCATCAGTATAGGGCATGATAATCGTGGGAAAAACCGCCAACCAGGCGGCCTGAATGTACATGGCTGTTCCCATAGCGCGTTTCTGCAAAATACGTACACTCAACAAATTAAAAATTGCGGATAAATCAACAAAAAATAAAGCCTCGATTTAAAATTGAAGTGCAACACCTGCTCTACTAGACCAGTTCTTTATTCAGACTAGTCAAAAAGGCCATGAAGACCTATTCTTAATTCACCACAAACAAGAAAGAGGTATCTTCATGACCCGAATTAAGAATATCATATCTAATCAGTATCACCAACTCAATTTAGCTGAACGTGGTCGAATTGAAGCCCTAAGGGGCTTAGATTGGTCCATCCGCCGGATTGCCAAGGCTCTTCATCGTAATCCCAGTACGATTTCGCGTGAATTAAGACGGGGGACAACAACACAGATTAACGCTAATACTCGTATCTTCGAACAGTCATATCTGGCGGAAACTGGCGAAGCAGTTTATCGTAAGCACCGGCTAAACAGCTGTTATCGTGGACTCTTTGATCACTGTCAAACCTTCTGTAATGCTTTGGTTACAGCTTTAAAAGCTCGCCCCAGAATGCATAGTGTGGATACTTTTGTTCACCAATTCAAGACTAATTACCCAGGAGTTGTCTGTCCCTCAACACCGACGGTGTATCGATACATTGATGACCAGCGTTTAACTATCCGTAATTCAGACCTACCAGCTAAACTCCGTCGCCGAGTCAAACGTCCCGGAACAAAGCATCACCGAATCAATAAGAAGAATCTGGGCCATTCAATCGAAGAGCGTCCCACTGTGGTTCAAGCACGTCAAGAGCTTGGACACTGGGAAGGTGACTTGGTCAAAGGTAAACGAGTTGAATCTGAGCCAGCATTAATGACTTTGACTGAACGTGTTAGTCGTTTAGAAATCATCGTTAAACTTCCCAATTATCATGCCGACACTTGCTTGAAAGCCCTCCAGAACACCTTATATGACTATGGAACTGAGTACTTTAAAACCATTACTTTTGATAACGGTGCCGAGTTCTCAAGCTTGAGCCAAGTGGTGGGAACGGACATCTACTTTGCCCATCCTTATTCACCATGGGAACGCGGAACCAATGAGAACACTAACGGCCTTTTGCGCGAGTTCTTCCCGAAGGGTAGATCCTTGGTTTTGGCCTCACTCATTGATATTCAGCTGGCTCAGGATACCTTAAACAACCGGCTGCGGCGGTCATTAAACTATCGTTGCCCAGCCGATCTAATGCCTGAACTAGCTTAGCAACTAGACCACTTCTAAGAATAGATTCTTAGTGTTGCACTTGATTTGACAATTGAGGAACAAAAAATAAAGTGACAAAATCAAAAAATTCCCAGGTTGTCTGGTTAAAGGTCGTCGATATCCAGTGCATGAACAGCATAATCGGCAGGTTATTGACGTTCAGACTAAAGTACGATGTAACATCCGGATCATATACACTGTTAGGATCAGTCGCCGTATGGAGTAACATCCCCGAGTCAAATCCACTGTTAGGATGGACGAAGAACACGAAGAAAATCTGGCCGGCGAGTATCATCAGTAGGAGTAAACGCCCCGTTCGCAATTGTTCCGTAACGAAGACGCGGTAAAGCCAAGCGTGAATCCGTGGATACGCGTAGTTCATCACCAAAATTGCGACAATCCCAATCACTAGCCCGGTCGTGAGCATCGTTGTACTGGTTCCGAATGTCGCATTATCCCCCAGAATAATATTGGGTGATGTGAACGCAAAAAAAAGAGTCAGGAAAAAAAGGATTTTCCAAAAAAGGTTGATCACTGCCTGACTGAAATTATAAAACCTACGCATGAGCATCTTCCTGATTGTTCTGGCCAGCTTCTACTTCCGCTTGAGATGGGAATTGACGTTCCGTGATATCAATACAATATGACCGTGTTGGCGAATCGCTGACTTCAATCCGTAAGAGAACCGCGTTATTTTTCTGCAGAATCCCGTCAATTTCATTAAACAGATACTCCGTCACGTTTTCAACGGTCGGATTAATCACCCGAAACTCAGGCAAATCGTTCAAATACTTACCCGACAACTCATTAATCGCCGTATTCAGAGATTTCTCAATATCAAAAAAGGAAACCATCCCTTCAAAGACGTGCAGTTCACACACAATTTCCCAAGTATGATTATGCTTCTTCCCAGTCCCTGACTTCCAGCGAACGGCATGGCTAGCATTAACATATGATTTGATTTTATAAGTCCGTTGTTTCTGCATCACTCATTTTCCTCTCCTGTCCTTACGGCGCTGCTCGCGAATTGTTTCGACATCGTCGCGTAACACTGCCATTACCCGGCTTCCCTCTTCGCCAAAACCGCGCATCCGCCATGAAGCCTTGGTGGTCATGGCATTGATAATTCCAATCAATCGAATCCACGAACAGATGAACATGTAGATGGGAAGCGTCATCGTCACCCACCACAAATGCTTGTAAAAGCGCTGCTCATCGGGATATTCGTGCATCAAGAGAATCACACTGGCAAAATTAATGACGGCAACAAAGACGTAAAGAACATAAATCACCAGGTAAGACAATAGAATAACCAGTGGCGAATACCCAAAGGCAATTAACGCAAAACTTGCGAAGGTCCAGATCATCCGGGGAAACGTAAACGTATGGTCAATAATCATACGCCGTACCAAGAAGTTCTTAAAAAAGCCCTTCAGCTCGGCTGATCGTTTCATGTAGTTTTCCGTAACCTCTAGTTCGCCTCGCTGCCACCGCTGTCGTTGGGCATACAGCTCTGATAAGCCAGAAATTGGCTCGACATAAAAGATGGCATCCGCACAGATGACAACCTTCTTACCCAGCCGCGTCCGAATCTGAAAAGTCATATCCGTATCCTCACCAATCGTATCGATGTCGTAGAGAAAGGTTTCCATCAAAACCTCTCGGCGAAAGGCGGAAAACGCCCCCGACATCGTAAACAACTGATCACGCGCGGCTTCCATGGTTCGGCCAGACAAGAAAGCCTGTGCATACTCATAATATTCATTTTTGGCTAGAATTCTGTGTCCCCAGCCCTTAACACCTTTGACCAATTCTCTTTGAGGTAGAATGGCGCCGGTCATGGCAGCGATACTAGAATCATTTTCGAATTGCAGTACCATGTTTTTCACAGCGTTAGCTTCTAGTAAGCCATCACTATCAATGTTGATAACGTAAATACCAATACTCTGGTAGATGGCTGTGTTCAGCGCTCGCGCTTTCCCTTTATCCGTATTGACGTACCGCAAGATCAATTCTGGGAAAGTGTTCTGTGCCTTGGCATAAGCACCAAAACTGCCATCCGTACTCTGATTATCTGCCAAGATTACTTGCATCGCACTTTTCGGATATGTCTGGTCGTTAATCGATTGGATACACTCAAACAGCGTTTCCTCCGAGTTATAGACCGGAACAATAATCGTGACCCAAGGCCACTTGCCTGGCGGCGTCAGCTTTTTCTGATGACGCCGCATCCGCATTAACTTAAAGGTAGAAATGAGTGCTGGAATAATTTCAACCACGATCGGAATCAGGGCCCAAGTAATCCAGAAACCCATTTTGGTCAGGGCTAAATTAATCCAGTACATCAAAGTTTATCTTGCCTCCAATCAATGAACTCCCGGTAGATCCCACGTGCTAATTGAGAATAGGTAAAGACATTGTAATACAGAGCAATGACTAACACATAGAAGACCAGTCGGCCAATCACCGAGTGCGCCAGGAAAAATGATTGCCCACCACCGAAATGAACGATGAGAATAACAATACACAATCGCAGGACATTAATGGCATAAATGTAGACCAACCCGAATAACGCGTAAAAGACTTTTTCACGCCGATGATAGGTCGGGAAGAAGACCACCAACCCTACAAACGCGCAGGTTTCGATGATACCGGAACACTCGTAGTCAATTGACATAATCACGGGATTTGTTCCGTTCGTAATATATACCATACCGGTGTGATACATGATCGTGCTCCAATGGGTAATATCACTAAATAGTGCAACCCCATGGATCACAGCATGGGTAAAGAACCAGATCCAATACGGATGACTGAGTGATGTGAGAATGAAGAAGAGTCCCGCACTTCCGACAATGAAGAAGAAGGCAGAGAGTCGCGCTCTTCGCAATACTGATAAGGCATATAGCCACACCACCGTTCCCACTAGGATATTTACGTCCATGAACACCAGTCCTATTAATTGTTTTGTTAACTATCTTTGGTATTCGCTAACGTCTACCACATAAAGTTACTTACTTCGTCAATGTTGGGTCGTCCTTATGCTTGGCCTTACCGGACTTTCTGAATTTCAAGTAGCCCAGACCTGCAATGGCTAAACCAATTCCGGAAATGATATAGGGACCGGTTGACCCACCGGCAACACTGACTTTAGTGTTCCCAATGTTAGGGTTGTACATAGTGATGGTTTGGCCGGTCATTGTGGAAACGTCGAGCTTTCTGAGATCAACTCTAAACTCGAGGATATTATGTCCTTTTTTATTGGTAGAAGAATATCCATTACCAACTGTCCCGTACTGATCGCCTTCATTCCACTTGCCAGCAATGAAGGAAACAGGCTCAGCGTCTCCCTCTTTGACGTTGTTTGGCATATGCTTAGTCGAAACAAAAACCTGTTTACCACCTATATCAAAATTGTAATCACCAGTTCCAGGGAGTACATCATTGCCCTTCATTTGGACGTAAACATAAACATAATCCCCATCACTGACCATTGCCGTATAACCATTGTAACCTTCCGTTAAGTCAACGTATTTCCAATCTTCAAATTTACCGTCAATCTTAATGTTTAGATTATCATTGTCATTATTAGCGTTACTATCAGTCGGTGTCGTTCCCTTAGAACTCTCGTCTGATTTGCCATCGATAGTTCCACCAGAAGTAGCAACACTTGAACTGCTATCCGCCGAACCGGACCAGTTAATCGTCGCCTTTGCTGGATTACGACCAATATCATAGTTCATGAAGGATGCTACCTTACCATCAGCTGACTGTGTGAGCTTCAATTTCGTCAAATCAACGCGAAATTCTGCAACGTTATGAGACTTCACATTAGACACATATCCCGATCCGACGGTTTTATACTGCTCACCACTACTATAGATACCAGCAACCACGGTAAATGCCTTGGCCTCACCAGCACCAACGCTACCAGTCATATTTTTGGGCATCAGATAATAGGTTTTCCCGTCGATTGTGAGTTGATAATTACCATTCTGTGGGATACCACCGTACTCCATTTTGACATACATATCTAAATACTGCCCATCGTTTTTGAGCGCTAATGCATTATCATTATTCCCCTCAACGACATCAGCATACTTCCAATCGGAAAAATCCCCATCAATGCTCACACCATCGCTGGCTTGGGCAGTCACAGGTGTTGGTGTCGTTACAAACACACTGGCTAGTCCCAGCGCAACGACCCCCGTCATTATTAACTTCCACAACTTCATAAATCTTGTTCCTCCCTTCGGAAACGTCTCAGACTTCTCCTCAGTCGATTACTTACTTTTAAACGAAAATTCTCTATACATGGTTATACTATGCCATCCAAGTAAATTAAGCAAGATAACAATTCTTCCTACTAGCTACTTGATGGATTAGGAAACGTGTAGGGTCTGAATATTTCTACCCAGAGACGCATAATTATCAGCTATTATTTTAGTTCATACTATCTGTTTAGAACACCGATTTGTCGGTTAAAACACCCCTGCACCAGTATTCTGTAGAAAGGCATTAACCTTTACGCTTACAAAAAACGCTTAGGCCTTGAGAACAAGCCTAAGCGAACAGCAATTTGATCTTTACTAATCTCTATATTTATACACCATCAAACCGCTTCAATTCATCCAACATCGCGGGTCGCCGCGCGTATTTTACACGCCAGTCCTGAATGAGGTGATCAGCCGTGCTCACTCCCATTGGAAAAGCCTTCATTTTATTCAGAACCTTCACGATATCTCGATAACGCTGCCGGTCACCCGTTTGTTTCGCCATCTGCTGGGCAACTTCCACATACTTACGAAGTAGCTGCCGAGAGAACTTGGGCTTTAATAGCTTCTCGTAAGTCTGGACACCAATTAATCCCCGCTGTGCCAACACAGTATCCAACAACTGCTGATACAAATGATCTTCAGCATAGAGTTGCGCAACATCCGCATGCCTGGGCAAGGCTGCCAATACTTTCTCACGTTCCGTCGGCCAATCCGATGTCGAATACAGCCCCTTCAACTCCCGATAGGCGTCTAAATCAGCTGGACTATACGTTGTAACGAAATCCCACAATTCTTGACGATAAGCTTCTGGCCGCTTCAATTGGCTATACAAAACAAGCAATTGCCGACTGTACTTTTGAACCAATCCTCTCAGACCATCAATCTGGCCGCGCTTTCGGCCATTGATTAATATCTGAATCGCCTGATCATAGTTCTCACGTTGCACCGAAAAATCCACGTAGTACTGCCGGACATCATCATATCTAATATGTGCGCGACAGAAGTCTTCAATCTCGTCATCCGGCGACGCCAATTTAACCAGCCATCGACACTTCAAAACATTTAGCTACTTAGCCGCAACCAAGGCCGCAATATCAATCTTCTTCATTTGCATCATCGCCTGAATTTGAGCCGGCGTTCGTGTCAATTCATCCATATTCTGGGGAACAATCTGCCAGGAAATTCCGAAGCGATCCTTGACCCAGCCGCACTGCTCAGCCTCAGGAACGTGGGAAAGCTTTGTCCAGTAGTAGTCAATCTCAGCCTGATCCGCACAGGGCAACGTAAACGAAATTGCCTCATTGAACCGAAAATCTGGCCCACCATCGAGCGCTAAGAATTTCTGTCCGTTCAAGTGAAATTCGGCAGTTAAAATCTTTCCAGTCATCCCTTCGAAGTGTGTATCTAGCTCTTCGTCGGGATAATACGTCACGGCGTCCAATGACGAATTGGGAAAGACGTTCAAGTAATAGTGAATGGCCTCATCACAATTGTTATCCGCAAACCACAAACTTGGTACGATTTTATCCATCAGCAGCCTCCTGGCAAACCCTATTTTTTTGTTAAGCCTACCGGATTTTGCCATCGGATGCAAGACCTAACCTTCCCCTCACTCAACACCGGCGTAAACCGCTATCATAACCGTAATTATAGCCAATTACAGTGATGTCCCTTATCTTTACACAATCAACATCACTCCTTTACATCCACTTAGTATCCTAGATACTGTACCAAGCCAAGAGGAGGAGTTAACAAAATGAATAAACGAATGAGTACCTTAGTCACCGCCCTGCTATTGACCACCACGTTAGGTTGGCAACAACCCTTGTCAACCATCACGGCATCCGCCAAGGCCAAGACGACCCAAACCACTAAACGGGCCAAAGCCAAGACGGTCAAGTCCACATCAACCCACATCAAGCTCCAAGGTGCATCCAATGCACGTGATTTAGGGGGCTACGTGAACGGCCACGGCCAAAAGATCAAGGCCCACCGTTTAATTCGTTCGAACACGTTATCCAAATTATCCAAATCTGATCAAAAGAAACTGGTCAAGACCTATCACGTTGCTACCGATGTCGATCTACGGACTGTCGTTGAGCAAAAGATGAGCCCCGACGTTAAGATGAAGGGCGTCAAGTTAGTCAAGGCCAACGTCTTTAAGTCCTTCGGTGCTTTCCCCGACTTCTCTAAGAAGAACGCCGGCGATAAGATGATGAAAAAGTCCTACCACGATGCCATCACCACCGCACAGGGACGTAAAGCCTACAAGTCACTGTTCCACCAATTACTGAAGAATCCTAAGAACAAAGCTGTTCTCTGGCACTGTTCTGCAGGTAAGGACCGCGCTGGCATGGGAACTGTCCTGGTTCTCTCCGCACTGAACTTCAACAAGAAGGCCATTGCAAAGGATTACTTAAAATCCAATACATACCTGGCCAAAACAAATAAGGAAAACCTGAAGAAGCAAGAAGCCGGTTGGAAGGCACATGGCAAGACGGTCACACCAACCGTCGTTGCTAACTTCAAGGCGCAAAATGGCGTCAAGATGGCTTACCTGAACACGATGTACAAGGCCGTTAACACGAAGTACGGTAGCATGGATAACTTCCTACACAAAGGTCTTGGTTTAACCAACACCCAACTGAAGCAACTCCGGGCCAACTACCTGACTGCTGCCAAGTAACAATTCTCTAAATTTCAAATGACACGGTAAATGCCCAGAGTCGGAACTGATAACCAACTCTGGGCATTTACGTTACCAATAAAGTTCAGTGGTGATTCGCATTTCCCCTCGTCTCTGTCAAATTGCTACGTTTTTTTTAACATTACTTCAACCGCACAAAGCCCTAACAATCTTGTGCTACATTTAGAAACGTTCCAATGGGAATATAATTCAGGGGGGGATTTATGATGAAAAAAGCACTGTTGATTTTAGGCATTGCCGGTATGCTTGGCACGATGGGGACTGGAACCACTATTAGTCACGCTAGTACAATGACCGGAGCGGTCCGTTACTACAAGATTCATAAAACGACAACCATCAAAAAGAATTACAAGAACTTTAAGCTAACCAACCATCAACCGAACAGCAACTACAAAGCAATCAAGACGTTCAGTTGGAAGACGGCTAAGCTGAAAGCCGGCAGCAAGGTCAAAATCGACCTAGCCGCCAACCAAGGTACGCAATACGACTGGTACCGCATCAAGGCGACGACCAAGCACGCGACCCACCGCTACTGGGTATATGGCCAAGCCTTGAATCTTAAATGATGCTGCCACTAAAAAAGCGACTAGACCCTCGAAACCGTCTAGTCGCTTTCATACTACTATTGTATAAATCACCCATTCAACTGGGTCTGACACCGGACTTATCATCTAATCTAATTACGATCATACGCCCAAACAGCAAGTGGTGCGAAGACCGCAACGATGCCAATATCAAAGATCAAGACCAGCAGAGCTTCATGCGTCCAACTTCCGGTTGCCAAGATCTGCCGAATGGCGGTAATCACGTAGGTTACTGGATTCAAGTTGGCAATAACCCGCAGCGGCTTCGTTAACGAGTGCAATGGAACAAACGCATTCGACATGAATGACAGTACCAACATGGTCATCAGTGACGCACTGTTGACCGCCCCCGCACTCTTGGCTAACAATCCCATCAGTGCGAACACCCAGGATAATGCCCACCCCGTAATGATCGCTAACAGACCAATCGCAATGACCCAACCGAATCCCACGGCCGGCCGCCAGCCCATGAGATAACCCGTCGTCAACGACGTCACTGTCGCAATCAACAAGCGTAAACTATCGGCAAAGAGCTGACCAGCTAACGGCGCGATGTGGGCCATGGGTAACGACTTGAAGCGATCAAAGACCCCAGAATCAAGATCCTCTCTGATTTGCGCGCCCGATCCAGATCCCGCCGACAACATTGTTTGAATAAGGATCCCGGGAACAATGGTTGGTAGATAGGCCTGGACACCACCAGCAATGGCACCCCCAAATAAGTACCCAAACATTAACATAAACAATATTGGTTGAATAATCACATCCATAAAGTTATCTGGATTGTGAATCGTCTTTAATAAGTTCCGATATGCCATCGTAGCCGTATTCATAAATACGTTACCTTTGTGCGTTCTTACATCCATTTTGCATCCCGCTTTCTTAGTTCTTGCCGACCGTTAGATTCATGAAGACATCATCCAATGAAGGCTCTTTAACCGATAAATGATCGATATTAATTTTGGCTTGCTTTAAGGTTGCTAAAATTTGCGTTAGCTGGGTGACTTGCGCTAAACTCATGCTCAACTGTTGCCCAGCCCGCTGAATGGTTCCTGTCACCTGGGCGGCCAACAGTTTCATCGCTTGGGCAACCTGGGCGGTATGACTCACGGTGAAATTCAATTTAGTTCCGCCAATCTGTTGCTTGAGTTCAGCCGGCGTCCCCATCTTCACGACCTTGCCGTGATCAATAATGGCCAGGTTATCAGCCAATTGGTCGGCCTCGTCAAGGTACTGGGTCGTCAGGACCACCGTTGACCCTTGTTTTACTAGTTGCCGAATCGTGCCCCACATCTGGGTACGCGTCCGTGGGTCCAGCCCCGTTGTGGGTTCATCTAGAAAAATCAGTGTCGGCCGCGTAATCAAGCTAACCGCCAAATCTAACCGCCGACGCATCCCGCCGGAGAAGTTCTTCAATGCCTTATCTGCGGAATTTTCTAAGGAGAACTCATTGAGGAGCTCCGTCGTCCGCTGCTTAGCTTCCTGTCGTGACAATCCGTTTAGTCGGGAGAAAATCATCAGGTTCTCCCGTGCCGAAATATCTTCATCAACGGATGCATATTGCCCGGTGAGACCAAACATCGACCGCGCCAGTCGGCCCTCTTTAACGGTATCGTGACCAAAGATCTTCACTTGGCCCGTATCAGCTTTGAGCAAAGTCGTCATCATTCGCAATGTCGTGGTCTTCCCCGCACCGTTAGGCCCGAGTAGCCCAAAGACTTCTCCTTGCCGGACGTTAAATGAGATATCATCTACGACTGTTTTTCCGCCAAATTTCTTGGTTAAATGCGTCACTTCAATTGCATTAATTGCTGTCATCTTAATCCCCTCTTAGCTTTACCTTTTAATCAGGTCCCCCTGACTAAAATTATAATAAGGCCCCCTGATGAATTTGTCAACACTTTGGGTTAAATCCTTAATGCCGCTATCAGCCAATGTCGGGTATAATGGCTTTAGGGAGGGCGATGACATGCCTAATTTAACGAAACAAAAAAATGCGGCTGGTAAGCTGATTGAATTCGGCATGGTCAGCCATACTGCCGATGAAGTAGCTCAGCGTACCCACGCGGACAAGGGCGACCGCCCACTACGGTTTCAAGGCCAAGGGAAGATCCTACTGGCCTTATCGCAAGACGACGGCCTGTCACAAAAAGAATTGGCGACGCGTCTCAATCTAGCCGTACAATCGACAGCGGAATTTGTTAATAAACTGGTCAAAAAGCAATTGGTGACCAAGGAAAAGTCAACGACAGATCGCCGCAAAACAATCATTCGTCTGACGGATTTGGGCCGTAAAACCGCGGCAACTGAAACTTCAAAAGTCCCAGCATACTTAGATTCACTGACGGATACCGAATTGGAACAGCTCACAACCATCTTGACGAAGATTAATAACAATCTTTACGATGAAATCGATGCTATGACGCCGGCCCAATCCAACAAGTTCAAGGCAACGGTGGCGGATCACCTGCGCGACTGGTTTATGTAGTTTTTCTGAACGTAAGTGCACCTGCGATAGGGTCCGTGAAACACTTGAGCACCAGTGATTTTGTACCTATACGCAAAAAAATACGGTTGGTTCCAATTGGGAACTGACCGTATTTTTGTGTAACTAGAATTAGTCAACTAAATGGAATTTTTCAAAATGCGCCTTCAGGTAATCCACCGTCAGACTCTTGGCTGTCTTGATCAACTGTTGCGGCTCACCACTAGCCATCAACCGACCACCTGCCTGCCCACCCTTGGGGCCGAGATCAATCAGGTAATCAGCGTTGGCCATCAGATCAAGATCATGCGTGATGATGATAATCGTGGCCCCCTTGGCCTTCAGGCTGTTAATCACACCCAGCAGCGTTTGCACGTCTTGGGGATGTAGGCCAACGGAGGGTTCGTCAAAGATAAACAGTGTCTTGCTCTGGCGTTTGTTCAGGTGGCTCATGAGCTTTAACCGTTGGGCCTCTCCACCGGACAGGCTCGGCGTGCTTTCACCTAAATGCAGGTAACCCAGCCCCATTTCATCCAGCAACTGAAGCTGTTTCTCAATCTTGGGCACCGTTTCAAAAACGGCTAACGCCTCACGGACCGATAAGTTTAACAGGTCGACAATATTGTAGCCGTGCCACCGAATCTGTTGAATCTCGTCCTTGTACCGTGCGCCGTGGCAGTAAGGACAGACCTCTTCCATGTCCGGCAAGTATTGAATATCCAGGGTAATGGTACCCAGTCCGCCACACTGTTCACAAGCCCCTTGCTTGTTATTGTACGAGAAGTAAGCGAGGCCAAACTTCTTGGCCTTGGCTTCCGGTAAATTGGCAAACATTCGGCGCAAGTTATCCATGATGGTGGTATAGGTGGCCACCGTCGAGCGGGCATTCTTCCCGATCGGCTTGGCATCCACGGACACCACATCCTTCAAATGGGTCTCCAAAGTCGTCACCTGTTTCGGCAGAGCGGCCTGGTCATTCGCCGCCCGAATTGCCGGGACTAGGCTGTCCAAAATCAAACTCGTCTTGCCAGCACCAGAGAAACCGGTGACAGCGGTAATTTTGTTTCCAGGAATGGTCACAGCCACGTCGTGTAGATTAAAGTAATTCTGAACCTCAAACTGCGTGGTGAGCTCGCTGGCCTGCCGACTAGCTGGCACCTTGTCATGCATAATTTTGGCTTGCCCCGAAATATAAGGCCCAATCAGTGACTGAGAATTTCCCACTAGGTCTTGGGGCGTACCTTCGGCAATGATTTGACCGCCGGCATCCCCCGACCCAGGACCAATCTCAATCACCCAGTCAGCGGCCGCAATGATATCGACTTCATGGTCAACCACCACTAAAGAATTTCCTTGGGCAATCAGTTCCCGAAAAATCCGGATGAGCCCCTTAACGTTATCGGGATGTAACCCAATGGAGGGTTCATCCAATACATACAGGACGCCCGTGGTCTCCGTCCGAATGGTCTTGGCTAGTTGAAGCCGTTGGAGTTCCCCAGTCGACAGCGTATTCCCGTTCCGCGATAAGGTCAGGTAATCCAGTCCCAGTTCCAGCAGGGGCCGCAACGTATCCGTCAGATTCTTAAAGAGAACGTCAGCCATGGCTTTCATCTCCGTCGGCAACTCTGCCTTCGCCGCAGTTTGCCACCCGGCTAACGATCCAAGGGTCAAGTCAGAAATTTCTGCAATATTTTTACCTCCGACTAATTGCGTCAAAAGTTCTGGATTCAACCGCGTTCCATGGCAAGTCGGACACTCAGAGAAGTGGAAAAATTCGTTGACCTTCTTGATGGCTCGCTCACTCTTCACCGTCTTCAGCGAATCGTAGACGGCTTCGTGGGCGTTCTCATAAAGCGTATTGTCGGTATGGAAGACGCGACCAGTCGAAGTCCGAAAATCCACCGGATACTGTTTCTTGGCACCGTTGAGGACAATATCCTTTTCCCGATCGGTGAGGTCCTTGTAGGGCACGTTGATGCGCACGCCCAGCGTTTCCGCCACCGTCGGCATAAAGTTTCGGCCGGGTAAATGCCAGGAGGCCACGACCCCTTCGGCTAGACTGAGATTCTCATCACCAATCAGCTTATCCTTGTCTAAGGTCTGAACCGTCCCCGTCCCATGACATTCTGGGCAGGCACCGCCGGAATTGAAGGCAAAGTCTTCGGCAGATCGCGCCATGAATTCGACCCCACACTCCGGACAAGTCACAACTCCCATCTTGCTGTCTGCGCCACCCGGTAGATCCATGGCCTGAGCAACTTTCAGACTGGGCGCAATCCGGTGGCCGTTGGGACAAACCATCGAACCGAGGCGTGAGAAGATGAGGCGTACAACGTTAAACAGCTCACTCATTGATCCAACCGTTGAGCGTTCGGAAGGAACTCCCGGCCGTTGTCGTAGGGCGATAGCGGAGGGAATGTGCCGAACTTCCTGAACTTGCGACCGTTTACTTTGGCCGATTCGCCGTCTGGTATAGGTGGATAGCGCCTCCAGGTACCGCCGCGACCCTTCCGCATATAAAATGCCCATAGCCAATGAACTCTTCCCGGATCCCGAGGGACCTGAAATTGCCACAAACTGGTTCAATGGAATATCCACGTCAATATTTTTTAAATTATGGACATTCCCACCACGTACACTAATATGTTCACGTTGTCTTTCACTCATTGTTATACTTGCCCACCTTTGCCTTTAGTTCCGTTCATAATACTTATCATTTTAACCTATCCCGTAACGTTACAGTCAAGCGTAAGGTCCAAAAAAGAGGTTCAATCCGCAAGTGAATTGAACCTCTCAAAGTCTCTTCATCAAAATCCATTGACAAAGAGCCCATAAAACGATGACGCAGCAAAAGCTATTTTGCAATTACCAGTGTCTTATTCCCACTGATGTAGGTGCCATTAGACAGCACCAACCGCGTTGTCAGGTTATGCTTCTGAATCTTCTTGACTGTCAGTTTAGTCCCACGCTTGTAGTGGCGGACAGCCTTACCATTCATAGCGTTCATAGTTATCCGGTTGTAGGCGTTAATGCCATGTTTGCCGATAACCCGAATGGTCTTTGGCTGAGACTTGTAGTAGGTGTTGCTGACAAATTTGCTATTTGCCGTGATATATCCGGTCTTGCCATTAGCGGCGCGGACGTGGTAACGGAGCGTGCCGGCCTTAGAACGGGCGTAACCGATGACGACAAACTGTGGCCGATTTGGCCGTCTTTGCTTCGTGTACCAGTGAAGGCGCGTTGCTTTAGAAAAGTTCGGATCACTGTAAAAGCCAATCTTCTTGAGCGCGTAAATAGCAGCATACTTACGGGCTGCAACGGCCTTGTCAGCAAGCTGACGCGTAAAGATTGGAGCTGCTACGCCGTTCTTACCAAATTTAACGGTGGCAGAACCGCCCTTACCGTCAGGCAGAACAGCAAGTAAGGCATCGGGTTCAATCGCACGTTGAACAATGAGTTTACCATTCTTCAGCTCACTAACAATCCGATCACCACTTACTGGATCATACGTGTAGACCACTTGAAGACCATCAGGCCATTTCTTGGTAATCTTCACGACCTTATCAGCATCCTTCGCTGGTGCGCTCACACCTGCACTATAGCTCGCTGGCGCATGCGTAAACGTTGGCGCTGCATCGGGTTGATCAAGTTTGACAGTTACTGTACCACCAGCACCATCCGGCAGTGTCACTTCCGAAAGTCTAGTGGCATCCGGATTGTCGGGATCAACAGGTTGCTGCTCAAGTGGTTTCTGAGCAACAGACTTCCCGTTTCTTAGCTCGTTTACCATCTGTTTGCCATTGTCGTTGGTATAGATTGTCTCGCTACCATCTTTCCACTTCTGGTCTACTTTGACGATATCACCAGCAACATTTTTCGTCGTGGCAGTAACGTTGCCAAGTTTATCAGTCACGGTCACCGTCGTATCATGCTCAAACGTTGGCATCTCGCCTGGTTGCCCGGTGTTAACGATGGTTTCAACACCATCGCCACTCTTCAACGTGGTCGTCGAAGGAGAAGAAACTTCTTCCTGCCGATCGATCTCTTTCCCGTTGTTTACCTCAGTTATCGTCGCTTTACTACTGGTTGGATCATACGTGTACGTCGTTGTACTATTATCCTTTGGCCACGTCTTAACGACCTTGATGACGTTGCCAGCATTGTCCTTTGTCACAGTCGTAACAATTCCAGAATCATCTGTCGTTGTATCCGTCGTGTCATGTTCAAACGTTGCCAGTTTGGTCGTAGGATCATAGGTAACGATAGTGCTCGTCTTATCATCATCAGTAATAGTTACCTTATGAGAATCAGCGGGAATCTCCTGTGAGTCGACGATCGTTTTCCCGTTCTTTTGTTCACTCACATCACCTTTTCCTGTGGATGGATCAAGCTTGTACGTGGTTTGGGTACCATCGGGCCAATTCTTAACGACTTTGACAGTATTACCAGCATCGTCCTTCGTTGTAGCAGTAGTGATATCATTATCAGTCACCGTGTCCGTCGTATCGTGTTCAAACGTTGGCATCTGACCTGGTTCGACAGGGTTAACAATGGTTTGAGCAGCATCACCACTGTTCAACGTTGCCTTAGCAGTGATTCCGGTCGTAGGATCGTCGGTAACGAGTGTCGCTTGGTCAACCTGCTTACCATCTTTTTCTTCAGTTACCTTCTGGACCTTAGTGCCTGGATCATACGTGTACGTCGTTTGGCTATCACCTGGCCACTGCTTAACGACCTTGACGACATTACCAGCATCGTCCTTCGTTGTGGCAACAACATTACCAGAACCATCTTTCGTCGTCTGGGTCGTATCGTGTTCAAACGTTGGTGCTGCGCCTGGTTTACTTACGTTAACGATGGTTTGAATGTCATCACCATTCGACACAGTTGCCGTTGTTTCAGGATTTCCAGTCTTAGGATCGGTAGCAAGTGTCTTTTCGTCAACCGTCTGGCCATCTTTGCTGCCCGTAACCGTCTGCTTTCCATCATTCAAAGGATCATACGTGTACGTCGTTTGGGTACCATCGGGCCACTGCTTAACTGCTTTAACAACGTTGCCTTCAGCATCTTTCGTCGTGGTGGTATCACCATCCGTCTTTGTCGTTTCATGCACAAACGTTGGTGCTGAACCTGATTCACCAGCTTTAACGATGGTTTGAACACCGTCACCAGTCTTCAACGTTTCCGTCGCATCAGTGATTCCGGTCGTAGGATCGGTAACGAACTTCTTTTGGTCAACCTGCTCACCATCTTTTTCTTCAGTTACCGTCTGTTGACCATTTTCATCCGTGTACGTTGTTTGGCTACCATCGGTCCACTGCTTAACCACTTTAACAACTTTACCATCGGCGTCTTTCGTTGTAGCAGTAGTGTTTCCAGCATCATCTTTTGTCGTCACGGTCGTATCATGTTCAAACGTTGGTGCTGAACCTGATTTGCCAGTGTTAACGATGGTTTGAACGCCATCACCACTCTTCAACGTTGCCGTATCATTGTCTCCGAGCGTTGCCTCGTCAATCTGATTGCCACCGTTTTCTTCAGTTACCGTCCGTTGACCATTAACATCCGTGTACGTCGTTTTGCTACCATCAGACCACGTCTTAACGACCTTGACGACATTACCAGCATCGTCTTTCGTTGTAGCAGTAACGGTTCCAGAATCATCTTTCGATGTCTGCGTCGTATCATGTTCAAACGTTGGTACTGCCCCTGGTTCGCTTACGTTAACGATGGTTTGAATGTCATCACCATTCGACACAGTTGCCGTTGTTTCAGGCTTCCCGGTCTTAGGGTCGGTAGCAAATGTCTTTTCGTCAACCGTCTGGCCATCTTTGCTGTCCGTAACCGTCTGCTTTCCCTTATTCAAGGTATCATACTTGTACGTCGTTTGGGTACCATCGGGCCACTGCTTAACGACTTTAACAACGTTGCCTTCAGCGTCCGTCGTTGTGGTGGTATCACCAGCCTCATTTGTCGCCGTTGTCTCATGCGAGAACGCTGGCAGTTTGGTCGTAGGATCAAGTGCAACGATAGTATTCGTATTCGGGTCGTCAGTCAGCGTAAGCGGATCACCAGCAGGGTTAAACGGCTGCTGGTCAAGCGTTTTGTCGCCCTTTTTATCCGTTACTGTCAGCTTACCATTGTCATTCTTGTAAATTGTTTCGCTGCCATCAGCCCACTGCTTATCAATCCGAACCACGTTACCAGCTGCATCTTTTTCAGTAATTGTCACATTACCTTTGGCATCCTTATCATTGCCCAAAATCTTCAATGTCCCATTGTTAACGGTAACGGCATAGTTTGCTGAGTCGGCGGTCCCGGTAATTGTGTACGTCCCAATATCAGTCTCAGAGATTGGGGCCAGTTTAACACCGAGCTCATCACTCGATTCGCCATCGACTAACTTATCACCCGCTGCAATGCTAAAGCCATTCGCACCATGTGCCGAGCCGTCGTAATCAGTAGTGACATCATTAATGTTCACCGTAATTGGCCGCTTATTCACGGTCAATGTACCTGTCCCAAAAGTGAGTGTGAAGTTGCCATTGGCCTTGCTCAAAGTATCCTGAGCAACTTTGGTTAATTGTACTGTGTAGCTACCAGCTGGTAATTTATCAGCTTTTACCACTGAGTGTGTCGTTGTATCAACAAACTCGAAATTGTCCGCACCAAGTTGTTCACTAGCATCTGGCCCATTAACTGAGACTGACAAACTTGGTAATGAATCACCATAAGTCATAGTGGTCCCCGTTACAGCCACGTTGCCATCCGCTGGGTTAATCGTAAAGGTTCCTGGAGTAAAGTTGACTGCGTAATTCGGGTTCAGGTCTGAAGATGTATTCGTAATATTATACGAGCCAACATTTTCGCCTGACGTCCGAGTAAGCTTTACGCCAAGATCATCACCAGCAACTAAACCAGTGCTTGCGCCTGTACTTGTATCGGTTAACTCTAGGTCAGGATCTGCATCGCCATAAGTCTTATCAATATTTTTCGCTGTCACTGAAACTGGCCGTGGGTTTACAGTCAGGGTACTCGTCCCAAACGTAATAGCATAGTTAGGATTTTCCGAAATCAGTCGATTTTTGGCAGTCTGGGACAGTTGTAGCGTGTACTTGCCATTAGCTTGTACTTTGGATGCGCCAACTGTATTACCAGTAGTATCCACAATTTCAAAGTCAGGTTGAGTAATGGTACTAGTGGTTCCTGGCACGTTGTCTGTGGACGTGAACGTAGGGTATGCATCGCCATAAACCATGGTAGCGGAACCTAAGTCCACAGAACTAGTTGCTTGCGTAATCGTCAACTTGCCCGGGGTAACTTTAACGTCATAGTTGTCTGAAGTTGCAGTCCCTGTAACAGCATCCGGATACGTTCCAGCATCCGTCTTAGTAATCTGGTTCAACGTAACCCCCAGAGCAGTAGACGTATCGCCTGGGGCCAAAGCATCATCGGGCACACTGTAGCCATTGGTTGCGGGCGCAGAACCATTGTAAGTAGTCGCAACATCATTAGCTGTCACCGTGACTGACTTCTTGTCGATAGTTAGGCTTCCTGGGGTAACGGTAATGGTGTAATTATTATTCAGCTTTGACGTAGGGTCAGCACTGATTGTATATGGCTGAGCCTTAACATTTTCACCAGCATCCCGATTGAGCGTCACACCCAAATCAGAGAGGTGATCATTATTGACTAGCTCACCGCTTGAGACACCGGTAAGCTCAAATTTAGGATCACTCTCACCATAAGTCTTTGTAACCGTTGGTGCAGTCACGGTGATGTCCCGTGGCGTCACAGTTAAAGTGCTTGTGCCAAAATCAGTAATGGTGTAATTATTATCCGCCTTCAAATCAGCTTGGGCCTTAGCCGTATAACGAATCGTGTACTTGCCCCCAGCTTGAAGTTGGTCAACAGGAACGACAGCCTTGCTATCGGTATCAACAACTTCATAGTCGTCTTGGGTGAGTACATCATCGGCACCCGCTACCTTGGTACCTAGGCTGCCACTAATTTCAGGCAACTTACCATCATTACCACCATAGACGACAGTCGCCGCGTTAATAGTTGGTGCCGCAGCTGCGGGGGTAATCGTGACTGTTCCAGAAACGTAGAGCCCAGCATTCGGGTTGTCTGGCGTTAAGCTCTTAATATAGCTCCGCCCTGCTTCCGTTAACTTGAAGTAGTAGGTACCCACGTTTTTTGGCGTAACGTGTGTATCTGAAGCAAGTGCATCAACGTAATAGAAGTTATTTGGATCGGCAAATAAGCCCGCCAATTGGTCAGCAGAGACTGTAACGCCAAACCCGTCACCAAAAATAGCTTTAGGATTCTCTAATGGCGTACCGTAGTCCTGAGACCAAGAGCTAAAGCTCACCATGCTGGCTTGGGTTGCGGCGTTAGTCGTCGACATATTATCTACATCTTTTTTAAATTCACTAAGTGATGTATCCATGCCACTAATGCCGGCATAACCGTCTTGGCTATCTTTAACAATGGTTGCGGGGTCACTTGAATTCTCCGCATCCTTCAGAGACGCTTTAGCATCCGCATTAGTCTTCGAAAGTTGGTCATAGACGTTGTTCACAGAGTCCAATAAGCTCTTTGCGGCAGTCTTTTGCTCATCCGTAATATCAGGTGAAGCCACAAATTTATCATAGATATCTTGCGCCGCAGCCTTCTCAGTATCGGCCTTAGTTTGATTGTCAGTCGCCTGTTGAATCCACTTATCTAGCGTCGACTGCGTTGGAACCAAGATACTCTTACTATCCTGGGGCGTCGTGGAATCGGTAGAATCCGTCCCAGCGGCATTAGGAACCGTCGACCAAGTGTAGGCTGGCGTGCTACCGTCAGTGATAGCTTTGCCATCTTCACCGATTGGCGTAGCGTTGAGGGCATCCGTGACGGATTGATTCGTCCCTACAGTTACTTTAGCCGTAACTGGGGTCCCATCAATCGTTTCACCAGTAGCCGTGTAATAGTGTTCGATTGGGTTAGCGACATCCGTTTCCGTCGATGCTGTCGTTCCAGTGTTAATCTTCACTTTATCCTGGGCAACCGTTTCGCCGGCTGCGGGCGCATCCAGGACAACGGTCACTGGGGTGTAGCCAGGCACTTGAACAACGACTGATTTACCGGCAACCGTGGTCACTTGGATAGGATCCATGCCAGGAATGGCCTCCCCGGTCACAGAATCAACTGGCGTGACTTTGGCTGTAAAGGCTTGACTGATAGGTACACTAAACGCTTGGTTAGCATCCCCAGTCACCTTGTAGCTGTAGTACGATGCATCAGCAAGACTTGAGGCGTGAACCGTCCCATTGCTGGCAGTGGCTTGGTCGCCATCAACAACATAAACATTGCTCGTCGTACTTGCAGGAATTACCGTAACCAGGCTAGGATCCAGGGTTGGATCTGCGGCCACTGCTCGCTCCGCTGCTTCCTTCGTAGAGAACACAGAAATGGTATCCCCGATGTTAGCAGTAACTGGCGTCGTGGTACTTACAGGGGTGTCTCCGGCCGTAGCATCTGCCACGGTGACGTTCACTGACGCTGTCTTTGGTGTGTAGGTAAAGCTGTCGATTCTGGCAGAGTAATCATTCTTATCTTGCCCAGTGGAAGCGGCAATTGAAATTGAATAACCTTTTGAAGTGTCGATGCCAGCAAGTGATCTAGTGAAGCTTTGATGCTGATTTGTAAAATCCATAGTCAACACTTTAGTAAACGAGTTATAGGACATCGTAAAATCCATCAGCGGATCGGTCGCCCGGTTGCTTAAGTCAAATGCGCTAGCTGCTTTCCAATCATTTGCGTTAGTAACCTTTTGAATAACACCATTGGCATCAGTTGACCGCCAACCAAAGTAGGCACTATTACCAGGATCAACAACGCCACTCGTATCATCACCATCGTTATAGTGGTCATCGTAAACAAAGGCAAAGGCATTATTCAACCCACCTAAGCCTAAATTACCACCGCTCTTACCTGTCGTTGCATATTCTGGATCACCGGGTGCGAACACAATGCCGACACCATCAGCTCCACCCGTGGTTGTCCCAATACCCAAGGCACCGGTCATCGAAAAGTTATGGTCAAAATCAATTTCATTTTCAAAAGAGACGTGAGCAACCTGGGGGGCGTTACTTACGGGAAATGAAAAGCCAGGATTACTGGGATCTGTGTAATTATGTGTACCAGGAGTCGTCAACTGCCAAACACCCTGAGAGTTAGCCGCCTGTGTCTTCGTATTCGCTGCAGAAACTGCTGCAGCAACTTTAGGATCATTCAAGTTGGTAGTTTTACTATTACTGAGAGTTTCGACTTTATTCGTAAAGTGGTCCTGAACCTCGCTACCAGATAGCGTCACGCCGGACCCATCCGTCTTACCAACTGACATTGATTGGTCTGGCGTTAAGGTTTGATATTGCTTAGCAGGCGTTGCGGCATCAGCTGTTGCACTTGCAGCTACTTTACTAGCAGAAATATCCGCTGATTCAGCACTGATAGATGCTGGAGAATATGATTGCGTTGCTGGTGTTGCATCTGTTGGTGCCGTAGCTGCGGGTTCTTTAGGTGCTGGTGTCGTAGTCGCTGGTGTTGTTCCATCAGTTTTGCTGGAACCAAGTGTTGTACTCCCCGTCGTTGTTGGCGCTGGTGATGGAGACGTGTCCGCCACCGGGGCATCCCCCGTTGCCGCGTAAACGTTGACCGTTCCCGTACTTTCAGCGATGGCTACCGCCGAAAGGCCAACTAACAGCGTCCCAAATAAACGGGTCTTAATCTTCCAGCCCGTATGTCCCTTGTATAAAATAAAATTCTTTTTTGCGGTTTGATTTGCTGCTTTCTGTCTCAAACTTGACCTCTCCTTTTTCAACGGTGATGAATCCTCACGCACTCAAGAACCGATTTGCTTAATCTTGAACCCCAATCCTCAATTCTGATGCTTAATTGCCATGACAACCAGTTAGTATAATTACCTTTTGTTGGCCATTCTGTATATACATACTATGACCAACCAGTAACAGTATTGATGTAAATCAGTCTATCCATCTAAAACGGGTATCATTACCTTCTTCATGACGGACATTCCGGTCAATTACCCACTTTCGATGATTCGCTTAGAACAAAAAGCTAAGTACCTAGTCACTTACTCACCGAATTTGTATATCTACCGGTTGTCACTGATTCACAACTAATTAGACAGGCTTCAAAAAACAGCGTTTAAAGTCGTTTCGTCTGCTAACCTTTTTGTGGCTCTTTTAATCACAACAACATTATAAGAGTGAAGGGGCTAGCATTCAAGTCGTTAATCCTTCTGGAGAGGTAACCGTCACAGACGGTCTTAGATGTTACCAAAGCTTATGCAATCCACTGTATATTAATTATATGTACAAGGCTTTATATCAACCTATTTTCTAACGTTTCCACGTGCATTTTGCATAAATTTTCTGCAAAATACCCTACCATGCCAGTCCACATAAACGAGCCAATAAAATTTCAAAAAAGCATAATCAGTTATAAATTTCACTACCATAAAGTAGCGTTCGTCATCCAACACCGCTTCTTTATTCGTCCACTAAAGACAATATGTGCAGATTCAAAAATAAGGTTAGCCCCACTCACTGGAACTGACCCTGTTTTATGCCACTCATATCTATATCACATGTTATCTACAATCGCAGCCGTATCGGTTAAATCTCCTTGAAACATCGCCTCAGCACCTAGATCATTAACGCCTACTGTCGATGCCGCTTGAACCACCAGCCACCGAGACCGGCAACCAAAACGACCCAACCTAACCAGCGAATCGGGGTAGCCCGCTCATTCGTAGCGGGCAAGGCCACCGGTTGTTTTCCGGGCTTCGTTGCTGCCGCAAACGCACTCCCAGTATGGATTGGCAACGTTGCAGTCGATTGATTGGTTTGGCCACTACTGTTGGTTGCCTCATTTCCAACTGGCAAGGATGGCTCAGCTGGTTCAATCCCATCTCCCTGGCCACCACTCACTACATCAGGCGCATAGGTATAGGTCACGTCCACCGGTTGCTCGCCAAAGATCCCGACAGCATTCGTTGGTCGCCCAACGACATGATAGCCAGCCAGTGGCAGTGGTTGCGTCTGATAGCCACTTCCCACTTGACCAACAACACTGGTATCGCTATGGACTGGCATCCCCCCAGTGGTCTGATAATGCACCGTCACACGCCCCTGCTTAATGGTCGGCAATGTTGGTGTAGGACCCGGCGCCGGGGTTGGCACCGGTTGTGGATTGGGCGCAGGGTTCGGTGTCGGCGGGGTAACCGGTGATACGGGGGCCGGTTGACGATAAACGTAGGTCACCGTGATTGCCTCTTCGCCAAACACCCCCCGAGCGTTGTCGGGATTTCCCTTCAGCTCATAGCCTGGGATCTTGGCAGCTTCCGCCTGATAGGCATCACCGATATCTCCCTGCAAAGTCTGACTGGCCGCCAATTCATGGCCTTGTTCATCCTGATAGTTCACCGTGACTGGTTCGGCGGCATCGCCGATATCATACCTTTGGACAATCCAAAAGAAGTAACCGTCCTTCACATACTTCGCGATTAAGAAATAATAATTACCGGCCTGATCGCCACCCTCGGGAAACAGGGCCTGGTCGGTAATATTCATGAAATCGAGGCCGCCCTTGCCATCCTCAGTGACCTCACCACCCTGGGTGTACCAATACTCGACAGCCTCACCACCGTCACTCAAAGCGCCATTCACATAATGATGCACCAAAGATATATCCTCAAGCTCCTGCTCAACGCCCGTAGCCAACTCACCGTTCTGTAAGTGAATTGGAATATTCAAATGGGCTTTACGTGTCCATGAGTTCACCTTGATGGGCTCTGGAAATATGTACTGATACGTCTGATTATCACTGACATCGGCCGGAACGTTTTTCAAACTTGAAAAATCCGCGATAAAATTATCATGGAGTTGTAACTCCGTGAGATTGGTTAGTCCCGCCAACGGCGAAACATCACTGATTTGATTATTACTCAGCCATAACGTTTTAAGTTGCGTCAGTTTTCTTAACGGCGAAACATTCCTGATATTGCCAAAATTTTGATAGGGCGCTTCATCCGGGCCCCCACCACCCATCATGAGGGTTTCTAAATTAGTGGCGTATTCCAGCCCATCAAGAAGGTATTCTTCGCCACCCGGATTGTAAGTTGACTCGCCATTCTCGCCGCCATAATAACCGACGTATAACGCCTTCAACCGCTTCAGATCATCTTTCGTAATATCGGCGGTCGACTGCCAAGTCTTGTCATCATCCGGGACTGGGATGAGGTGGGTCAATTGATAAAAGATTGCCCGTTGGAGTCGCTTATTCGGCATCCACTGGTCAATCGACTCGGCGAACTGCTTATTTGCCTCACGCGGTCGGTTGGACTTAGCCACATCCGGCTTCGGCGTGTCAGGTTTCTTCGGTTTGACCACGGTTTCCGTCGAGGTAGCCGCCTCGTTAGTGGCCACGGTATCCGACACAGCCGTCGCAGGCTCAGTCGCCTCCGTTATCGGTAGTTTGGACTCACTGTAACTGTTTTCGTTCGGTCTATCCGACGACGCGCTTCCCAAGAGCTCCTTCTCTGACCGATCCACGCCCGATTTATCCGCAGACTGCTCGACCGTCGCCGGGGTCGCCGCTAGGGCCTTCACCGGTGTGATGAGCGGCCCACCAATTTCAGTTAAAATAATTGCGGTGACCATCCAGCTTTTAACGTGTCGTGTCGCTTGGTATCGATTGACCTCTGCTCCCCAGTGCATGTCAAAATCCTCCTGTACCCGTGGTAATCATTGCCAGACGCCACTGATTACTACAGGATAATAATGATTGCTCATCTGTTATAAGCTGATTTTAGTATATCGAAATTCGTTTTAATTTTCTATAGGTTATTAACATTTTATATTGTATCTAGACGGTAACCTGTTTCACCATTAATTGATTGTCGCCCACAATCATCACTTCAATTCCAATTTGCGTATGAAACGCCCTCAATTTGGACTCATCATACACAACAGAACCAGCTCTGTTGTTTTGTGAATTTGACTAGTATACTCTAGGTATATAGTGCATCTTTGACTCGAAAGGAGACCTCCCATGACTGAGTACTTTCTTATTAACCACCAGGATTACTTTGCGGCTGGTTTCATTATCAATAACGGTGCTGCATACGTCGACACAGCCGCTGGCCTCGACGTTGCGGTAGCGGTGAAGATTGATGCTCCGGCAAGTGCCAAGACCGCGTTATACCATCAAGTCTTGACGCGCCCAGCTGCTGGTAGCGAACGCACCCAACTAACCGAGCAAGAACAAGCCCAGTTGACCCAGAAGCTCGATGAAGGTTTTAACCTAATTAGCACTGATAAATTGGAAAGTTGCTAAATTACCACATATGAGGTGACCATGATGACTGAAACTGTTAAAAAGAACGAGACTAAACCGGCTGACAATCCGTTTTGTCATGCGGGGATGACCTGTGCCCCCGGTTGTGGCTGTGCTAGTGCCGATGGCGTTTGCCGCTGCCCAATGATTTCTGAACGTAAGTGTGCCTGCGATGGTTTCTGTGGTGTGCCTAAGCACTAGATTTACACGTGTCACTGCTCTGGCCAATGGACCTAAAAATATATAAACTCTAATAATAATGATTTAGGTGACGTTATGAAAGTAAAAATGGAAGATGTGGCAAAGCTTGCCGGCGTCTCAAAGACGACAGTTTCAAGAGTGCTGAACAAGCGTGGCTATCTTAGCACCGAAACGGTTAAAAAGGTTCACGCGGCTATGGATGAATTGAACTATCGTCCGAACGTAGTCGCCCAGCAATTATTTAAACAAGAAACGAAACTAGTTGGTTTAATCTTTCCGACGGTCAATAATCCTTTTTATGGGCAGTTGGTCGCCACAATGGAAAAACAACTTTTTAAACACGGCTTTAAAGTGTTGATTGGTAATTCGATGAATGATTCGAATAAGGAACGTCTTTATCTGCAGGAGTTGATGGCGCATCAGGTAGACGGCCTAATTATCGGCTCCCATAATCGAGGCGTTGAAGAATATAAGCATACCAATCTTCCTATCGTCGCAATTGACAGTATCATGAATAAGGATATTCCAGTCGTGTCGTCCGACAATTACATGGGTGGCACGTTAGCAACGGAACTGTTGATTGACCATGGCTGTCAGGTCATCATTCATACCAATGATCCTGAAGCGATTAAAAGTCCCGCCCAGCGTCGGCGCCAGGCGTATGAAGACACAATGACTAAGCACGGGCTCAAGCCAATTGTTTATACGCTGGATTTTGATTTAAATAAAATTGAAAAACAAAAACGAATCCGGGAAATTTTTCAAGACCATCCAGACGTTGATGGCATGTTCATCTCAAATGATATGGACGCTGCGATAGTCATGGATATCGCCACCCAATTAGGCCGGCAGATTCCCAATGATTTAAAGATCGTGGGTTATGATGGCGCCGACATGACTAAAATGTTGCTGCCAAATTTGACGACCATTGTGCAGCCAATTGACGATATGGCTAACAGTGCCGTTGAGACTCTATTACGGCGAATTACTGACAGTCATTATCGCAATGATCAAACCTTCCCAGTTACAGTTTGGCAAGGAAAAACGGGATAAAAAATATGGAACCGGTTGACATATTTAAAGTAAGCGCTTACAATGTATTTTGTTAAGCGCTTACTTTTATCGATGTATGTCAACCGGTTACACAAAAATATTGACTGGTTGCGAATGCAATGGCAACGCAGGAGCAACACTGCCCAGTCGGAATGAGAAGGAACTTGGTTTAACATCATGAAAGATAACATAAATCTGAAACAAGAAATAAGAAATCCTAGCTACTTGCAGAGTGCCACGACATTATTTCTTTATTTTAGTTCATGGGGAATATGGTGGGCATTCTTTCAAATTTGGTTAACCAACACCCTGCATATGTCTGGAACGCAGGTTGGCGAGATATTCTCGGCAAACTCGATTATTACAGTTATTTTGATGACAGTTTACGGCGGGATTCAAGACAAATTAGATATTAAACGTGGCCTATTGTTGGTATGCTCTTTGACATCAGTACTTGTTGGGCCGTTCTTCATCTTCGTGTATGGCCCTTTATTAAAAAATAGTTTTTTAGTTGGTTTGATATTAGGTTCATTATTGTTGTCGATGGGATTTTTGGCAGCTACGGCTGTCTATGAAGCATTATCGGAACGAATCAGTAGACGGACACACTTTGAATATGGGCATGCGCGAATGTTTGGCTCCTTAGGTTACGCAGTTTCTGCCATCTTTGCAGGTCTCATTTTTTCTATCAATCCTGATTTGAATTTTATCGCTAGTTCGGTTTTAAGCTTGATCTTATTCTTGGAATTGAAATACTGGTATCCAGATAAAGAAATAAAAAAAGAGGTAAATAACAGTTCACCTTCAATTAAAGATATGTTCCACGTTTTAAAACGGCTAGACGTTTGGAAAATGATTATCTTTGTCATGTTGTCATGGACCTTCTACACTGTTTTTGACCAACAAATGTTTCCTGGGTTTTATACAAAGTTATTTGCTACCCCCAACGCTGGTGAAAGAATCTATGGTCTATTGAACTCATTAGAGGTTTTTGGAGAATCAATCATGATGATTGTTATTCCCTATGTGATGAAGAAAATCGGTGTCAGGAAAACATTGCTTTTAGGGGTTACGGTTATGTTCATCAGAATCGGCGGATGTGGCGTTGCCAAAAGTATCATAACGATTTCACTAGTCAAAATGTTACATTCCATTGAGGTTCCCCTGTTCATGTTGGCAATTATTAGATACTTTACACTGCATTACGATGTTAAGTTGTCGGCAACGCTGTATATGGTTGGCTTTCAAATTGCCGCCCAAGTTGGACAAATTATTCTATCAACTCCCCTGGGGATTCTGCGCGACAACTTAGGATACAGATCGACATTCTTATTTGTCGCTGCAATTGTATTTATCGCCGTTATCTTCGGCTTCTTCTTCATCGAAAAGGATGATCAGAATGTGGGAGGTGACCCACTATCCTAATTGCACTGAAGTAACCGGCTTAATTGACTGACTACTATAAAGTAATAGCAGGTTTACAAGAAAGGACAACTAACCATGAAAAATAATTTAGACTATCTAACTAAGAGTCAAGACGCAAGAACTGCCAGATTATCAAGTTATGATCAGGATGGGAAAAACCAAGATTATTGGATGATTCCGGCAGGAGAATCGATCACTTTGGGTGAAATTGAGGGTCCCGCTTGCATCACGCATATGTGGATGACTTCATTCTGTCGCAAGACAATTGGACCTGGGATTGTTGATCCTATTATGGGTAGCCACGTTGCCCCTGTTAATGAGATTGCCAATCCGTTAGGTGTTACTTGGGAAGAACAGGATCCCTTTTATTACCGGACGGCATTATTTAAAATCACCTGGGATGACGAAGATACACCAAGCATTTTAGCCCCATTAGGCGACTTCTTCTGTATTGGGAACTCGTTACCAGGGAACTTTCAATCCGCCCCATTCAACGTTTCTGTAAAACCCGAGGAAGCCAATAAGTTTGGTGCACCAGCCGCCAGAAATTGCTATTTCCCAATGCCATTTAATAAAAAGGCCAAGATTGAGATTATTAATCAAGGTGACTTACCATTCGGGCTATACTTCTATATTGATTATGAAATGTATAAAAAGCCCTTGCCAAAAGATACTTTGTACTTTCATGCAAACTGGAACCGCAACCTTCCCTGCCGTGGATGGGGCGATGATTTACAAGTAAACAGTCCTGAAGTCCAAGATATCAGCAACTTATCGGGTAAAGATAATTACGTCTTGTTAGATACTAAGGGAAAAGGGCACTATGTCGGCTGTAATCTTTCCGTTACTCACTTCCAAGGTAGCTGGTGGGGTGAAGGCGACGATATGATCTATGTCGATGGTGAAAAGGTTCCAAGTATCAATGGTACCGGGACCGAGGACTACTTCGGTCATGCCTGGGGAATGCAGAAGAATAGTTTCCTGTATAATGGGTCGATTATTCATGAAAGCGACATGCCAGGCTATCAGGTTTCTTATCGATTCCATCTACCAGATCCCGTCAGATTTTCTAAAGAAATCAAGGTAACCATTGAGCATGGGCATGCTAACCACCTTTCCGACGATTGGGCTTCAACAGCTTACTGGTATCAAACTTTGCCTTCTCCAAAGTTAAGTATTTTACCAGTTGAAAAACGGATTCCAGTCGTTGCCAAAATGGATGTCCCAACATTGAGCGATGCTGAAAAACCTACGCTAACCAAAGAACAAAAAGAAGCATACGCCAAGACTAAAAAGAGAAACGAGTGGTATTCCGCAGGTAAAAACAAAGAAATGCAACTTAAATTTGATAAAACCCACCGTGCTGAAAAAGGTAATCTTGCAGATGCCAAAGCGGTAAGAAGCAAATATCAAAAGGAAGACGATTAGAAGAAGGTGGTAAGTCATGGATAGCCAAAAGGTAAATATAACTGAACTTACTCGGGAAATTTCTGAAAAAGGACAACAAGTTGCTAAGGCCCCGTCACGATTGAATTATCACTTTATGCCACAAATTGGCTGGATGAATGATCCAAACGGGTTTATCAAGTATAAAGGTGAGTACCATCTGTTCTACCAATTTTATCCGCACGGGACCTCATGGGGTCCCATGCATTGGGGTCACGCCAAAAGCAAAGATCTATTGCATTGGGAATATCTGCCAGTGGCACTTGCCCCATCGGAAGCCTATGACTGCGACCCCAACATTGAAGGCTATGGTTGTTTTTCAGGATCCGCAACGACGCAAAACGATGACTTAGTTTTGATGTATACCGGAGATGTTGATAGTAAAGAAATTCCACAAACGCAAAACATCGCAATTTCAAGTGATGGCATTAACTTTGATAAGGTCGATTTGAATCCTGTAATTCCTAACTTTCCTAAAGAAGCCACTAAGGATTTTAGAGATCCTAAACTATTTAAGGTCGCCGATACCTGGTATTCAGTGATTGGGACACACAACGACACATTAGGTGAACTTGCTTTATACAGTAGTCAAGACTTACTCAAATGGAACTATCTTGGAATTCTTGCCCAAAGTAACGGTAAACAAGGGACGATGTGGGAATGCCCGAACATCATTTTATCGAGTCAAAATGACTTTTTAATTGTCTCTCCAATGGAAGGAACAGTTAACCAGAAACCAATCTACATTTCAGGAAAAGCCAACTTGGAAGAACCCAGCTTTAAACAGAACGGCCAAGGAATTCTAGATTATGGGAATGACTTCTATGCGCCGCAGACCATGGACGTCGACGGGCGACATATTCTGATTGCTTGGATGAATCAATGGTTCTCAAAAATGCCAACAGCAGATGATGGCTGGTCGGGTGCAATGACGATTCCACGCGATATTACGATTAAGAATGGTCGTCTCTACCAAACGCCAATCAAAGAATTAGAGACGATTCGAATTGATCAACTTAGTGAAATCAGGAACCAGGAAGTTAGTCATCTTGAACAAGACATTCCTGAAGCTTCAGAACTGAAATTCAACTTGCAGATACCAGCAGACTACGCCGGCAAAATTGAATTGGAGATTGCTGATCGTAAAAACGCCAATCAAAGCTGCACATTGACAGTTGATTTGAAAAAATCAGAAATTATTTTAGACTGTTCAAACTACAGCGTTGAAAAGCGGGAGATCTGTAAAGCACCCTATGAGGGAACCGGAGATACCATTGATTTCGATATTTTCTTGGATACGAATTCAATCGAAGCTTTCATTAATAATGGCGAGACGACAATTACGAATCGCATTTATCCAGAAGCTAAGCTAAAGACCATGAAGTTGGTTTGCGATAATCAAAAAACATTTGTTGTTAATGCCTTCTCTGCATGGAAACTGGATAAAACGATTTAGAGACTGTCGGAGCATTTAGAAAAATCTGTTTTAGTAGTTACCAACTTACGTTACGTAATTGTAGCTTGAAATTGTGACATTAAGATTTAAATCGAAGGAGTCGTGACATAACTAGTCTCATTTTTGAGGGGCTAGTTATGTCACGACTCCTTCGTTGGCTCCAAACATCGGTCACTAAAACAGCTATTACTTCGTTCCGGGTACTTAACTTGTGATACGCATATCCTGAGTCAACCACGCCCGTTTAAAAACGGACGCTTGTGAGAACCACACCCCACGGCATGGCGACCACAATTTGCTTAGATACAGCGATTGCCTACGAATAGGACTTATCCGCTAATTACCAAAGCCTTTTAGGTCCGCAGGTTGCCAGGCGGACTCATTTCTTACAGGGTTGCTAAACCTTTTCCTAAAATATTTTTAGCTGCGTTATGATCACGCACATGAAACGTGCCACAATTAGGACATGTCCGCTTGCAATCAGCCAACGTCCGAAATACTCATCGCCAAAGCATGGTTCCGCAACATATTTTGACTCCGCAGCTCTTCAGCTACGACTAAATCGTGTTTTTTGATCAAGGCCGTAGAGACGTGGTGCTGGAGGTTCTTGCTTGATGGTATCATACCATATGAGTATACTGTATTCATAACAAAACAACTTATAATAATATTTATGGAGGTATCATATGAGTAAAGATATTGGCGGATCAATTCACGAACGAGGTTATGTTTACAACTTTCATTTTCACCTGGTCTGGGTCACTAAACACCGGCACGAAGCATTTACAACGCCAAAGTTAGTCGCTGAAATGACCAATATCCTAACAAAAATAGCCCTGCTGAACGAAGTAACCATTGAGCAAATGGAAGTAATGCCTGATCATATCCACTTATTACTAAGCTTTAAGCCCAAGTATGCGCCAACGAACGTTGTCAAGGCCTTCAAAGGCGGTTCAGCGCGCTTATTCTTTGAGTTACATCCAGAGATAAAAGCCCAGAAGTTTTGGAGTGGACATCTCTGGTCTCCTAGCTACTTCATGAGTACCCTTGGTAATATGAGCAAGGAAACCGTAGAAAACTACATTGCCAGTCAGCGAAGGGCATAGCGGCATTCATCCCCTGTTTGAAAGCAAGGGAATTCTGCCTAATTTATATTAAAAACTAACCATACTACAGAGATATTGCATAGTGCTGAAACAACAGCAAAGACCTTTTTCCACTTTAAAAATAAAATTGGTCTTACCAAAGTATACAGTATACTGTGCAATATACTCATGAGGTGATCACATGAATAGAGACGACATGATTTCACGGCAGCTGCTGCAACTGGCTCACAGAATTAAGCAGCGCCGAAATTTACACATTAAGAATTTGAATTTAACCACAGAGCAAGGGGATGCCTTGCGATACTTTGCGGAACATTCCCATCAAACAATCGCGATGTTTAAGGACTATCAAGGGATTACCCACCAAACTGCCCGGGTGATTGTCCAACACATGGTAACTGCGGGGGTCGTGAAACTAGTGCCCAATCCTGACGACGGCCGCTCAAAGCTAGTCGTGGTGACTGCGCTAGGGTCAACTAAATACGACCAACTCGATAAACATGGCTGGAAAACGAGTGCAGAACTTTTCGCTGGCTTTACGCCGGAAGAACAACAACAATTTCTAGCATTAGCCCGACGCGCTAATGCCAATTTAGAAGGGAAATGATTTGGCGTGCCCACACGCTTATATACCAAAGATGTTACCTTAGTTTTAGTGGCCAGTTTCTTTTATTTAATGGGACCAATGTTAATCAATCCGATAATTGCCGGATTTTCAGCCAATATCGGTGCCAGCAGTATTTTAGCCGGCGTCATTGCCGGGGCAATGAACTTGACCGCGTTAGTCTTACGGCCATTGGCTGGAAACCTAACCGACCGCGTGTCTAAATACACCCTCACGCTAATCGGTGGCATCTTACTTTTACTAGCGAGCCTCGGCTATACGTTAACCACCAACGTGGCGTTAGTTCTGATTTCCCGAGTGATTAGCGGGGTTGGCTATACATTATGTTCCGTCTGTATGGCCACTTGGATGGCTGACCTCTTGCCCGCCGACCGAATTGGTTCTGGGATGGGCATTTATGGGTTAGCCAGCGCCTTAGGAATGGCCGTGGGCCCAGCAGTTAGTGTCTATTTATACCAACACTACAGTTACCAAAGTGTCTTCTGGGTCGCCGCCCTATTCAGCATCCTCATGCTGATTGTCATTCAGTTCGTCGGCGACCATGGTCGGCCCGTTGCCCCGCGCCAAACAAATACAACCTCTGCCAAAAAAGTTCAGCTGGTTCAACCTAAAGTCGTTCCCCTGGCAGTTATCTTGCTGTTATTTTCGTTACCCTATTTTGCCACAGAAAACTACATCGTGAGTTACATTGCTCACCGACACTTTGCCGTGCCAGCGGGCGTCTTCTTTCCTACCTATGCTATTATTTTATTGGTAATGCGGATGGCATTACGCGATGCGTTTGACCACGTGCCATTCAAAAAATTCTTCTGGCTATGCTTAGGCTTTAACCTGTTGGGCATAGTCGGATTAACTGATTTAAACAATTGGTTCATGTTGTTCCTAGGAGCCTTTGGGTTCGCTGCTGGTTATGGCTTGATGTTTTCAATTTGCCAAGCAAAAGCACTGTCCCTTGTACCAATGTCGGATCGTGGCTTAGCCAACAGCACCTTCTACATTGGTATCGACCTCGGGATGTCTGGCGGACCGATGTTAGCGGGGCTTATTACTGCTATGTTTCCTTGGTCATGGCTCTACCCAGTTATGGGATTTACCTTACCATTGATTGTGGTCGTTTACTGGATTGATCGCCGGTCATTGGGCTGATGATTGCTTGAAATTAACGCCTCCTTGAACCGCAATTCAGAGTAATGCCTAATTAATCTAAGCGTTATAACGACGATGACTGGGGATTCGGTGGTAAAAAACCAGCCAACCCCTGACGAAGCCCATCGTGTCATTGTAGAAAAGGCCTCGCTACATGTTTAAATTGCATGTAGTGAGGCCTTTTCTATTGATCTTAATTAGTTATTTGGTGACAACACTTTGATTAGTGGGGCACTGTCAAACTTAGCTTGCGTCCGCATCTTCCGTCACAAACGTATGTTTGTCATCCAACACATACTGGAACTCCACAGCGTTCAACATCAAACTTGCTCGGAACAACGCCTTGATACCCTGTTCGTTGCTCATAACCACAAAGAACTCACGGTCGGTTCCACTCACGCGTTGGAAGGTTTCGTACTCGCCGGTATACCCTTCTTTGCGGAACAAGCCGATAATCTTCATCATTTCAATCTGCGTTACTTCTTTATCTGCCAAATTCAATCTCTTTTCTCTATGCTAAATTTTCGGTCAACAGCGGCCCCTCTAGTGACCGCTAGTGACAATTTTTCCCACGAAAAAGCCGCCCCCACAAACGAGGCGGCTCTGAGTCAATCAGGTAATTACTTACCTAACTTCGTCTTGTTAGTCATGTTTAACTTGTCATCGAAGTCGTAGACAACTGGTTCACCAGTAGCCATTTCGAGGTTCATGATGTCATCGTCGGAGATCCGTTCGATGTACTTGCTTAAGGCACGTAATGAGTTACCGTGGGCAGCGATGATTACGTTCTTGCCGTCGAGTAACTTAGGTGCGATTTGGTCTTCCCAGAATGGCATAACCCGTTCCAGAGTAACCTTCAAGTTTTCACCACCGGGTACGATGTTAGGGTCCAAGTTAGCGTAACGTGGATCCTTAACAGCTGAACCTTCAGCGTCTGCATCCAAGAGTGGAGGCAAAACATCGTAAGAACGACGCCAGATGTGGACTTGGTCATCGCCGTACTTTTCAGCGGTTTCCTTCTTGTTCAAACCTTGTAAAGCACCGTAGTGACGTTCGTTTAAACGCCAAGTTTTGGCTTCTGGAATCCAAAGTTGGTCGGATTCTTCCAAAACGTAGTGTAACGTCTTGATTGCCCGCTTCAGGACTGACGTGTAGGCGTAGTCGAACTTCATGCCAGATTCCTTGATCTTTTGACCAGCAGCCTTGGCTTCTTCGACACCCTTTTCGCTCAAGTCAACGTCAACCCAGCCGGTGAACTTGTTAGCTAAGTTCCATTCACTTTGGCCGTGGCGAATCAATACTAATTTTGCCATCACTTATAACCTCTTTCTTTGATAGAATACCTTGTTATTTTACACCATCTAGCGGCGAATTTCAGCTTAATTGTGCGGTTCTTTTCATGACACCGCTTACCTATCGCTTTTCTTCCCTCACCAGCTGGCAAAATGCCTACGACTTGTCGTCATCCCCATCGGAGCCATCCGACTTCCCATGGTGGTGCCGATACTCACGAATCTTCTGCACATCAACCTGTGGCCGCGGATGCAGCCCGTGAACCGGCCGCACACCCAAGATATCCAGGAAGAACGTGAAGATTGGCACCCCCACGATCAGCCCCCAGACACCAAATAATTGTTCACCAGCCAACAGTACCACGAAAGTATAGAAGATCGGTAATTCCGTGCGACTCGACATGAACTTCGGGTTCAGCACGTAGGCTTCCAACGCGTGGACCACGACAATCATAATTAGAATATAAACGATGTAGCGGAACCCACCGACCGAATAACCCAGAATCGTCAGTGGCACCACAGACACGATGACCCCAGCGACTGGAATCAAGCTCAAGATGAAGATCATGATGGCCAGCGTTGGCAATTGTGGCATGTGCATAATGGCCAGCACCACCGTCGTAATCACCGTATTGCAGAGAGCAATAAAGAACTGCGCCTCCAGCACGACCCCAAACGTATTGACGAACTTCGTTGCGAAGAAGTTGATGTCTTGGAAAATCCAGCCATAGGTACTCGTCAGGAAATGCTTGGAGAATGCCGCCATTTGCTTACTTTCAATCGTAAAGAAGTAACTCAGAATCATCGACATGAACAGCGTTAACCCAAACGATCCAATGGTCGAAATGTAAGTCAAGACGACTTTGGCGCCATTTTGAAGCTGGTTAACGATATCGGAACTCTTGATGTAATCCGAAATCCACCGAACAACCTCATTATTATCCGTCTGCGGATCTTGATAGAACTTAAAGAGCGTCTCCCCACCCTTCATGGACGACGTGATCAGCGCCGGTAGGTAGGTCGTAATCGCCAAGTACAAGCCACCAATAATGATGATGTACGCCAACGATACAATCAGTGCCGGTGGTAGCTTAACCACCTTGCGCACCGCTTTGACCAATTGCAAAATCAAAAAAGTAAAAATAAACGTTAGCAAGATCATATTCATTTCGGCCCGGATTAGCCACAAAATGAAGATCAACACGACCAACACCACGAAACGGCGGAGTCGAATGTTAGCGATAAACCGTTCCCACAAGCTCAATTATAAATCCCCCATTCCATCTTATTTTCATTATACAACATCCTTGTCAAATCCCTAATGATTTTCAACAGTCTGAAATGGGTCACTGGCCGCAACCGTACCATCCCACCGTTTGCGGCTTAGCATAAAGTTTTGGTCTGGGTCATTTTACATTAAAAACCGCGGTGAACGGTAGCTCAAAAGCCCCATTCATCGCGGTTCGGTGTAAATTCTTTTCAGTCATGACTCGACGCCCTCTAAGACTGCCGACCGCTGATTGCTAAACGTCAGTTGTAAGTCGTCCAAGCCCAATGCCTTGTGGATGATGGCCGAAGCCCCACCCTTCAAGGATGCTTCCTTGGCGTTCTTGGTCAGTAGTAACGGTGCTTTACGAATGATCGACATGTCGTCAACATACTTTCTCACAGTATCCATCATCTCAGGCAAGAGCTCCAGAATCGGCGCATTCACGATGATTGCATCCGGCGCAAAGGTATTCGACAGGTTGCCAAGCACCTTTGCCAGGTAGTACGAGAATTCATCGAGGATTGCCAGTAGCTCTGGTCGGTGCCCCAGATAGTCACGGCGAATTCGGTTAACATCCACGTGATCCAGCTTTTGATACGCCATAATCCGCTGGAGGACGGTTCCTTCCGCGACATACTGGTTGACCGTCTGCATACTCTTTTCCTGATAACGATCGGCCAGTGGGCAGGTCCCAATGTTACCGGCCTCACCGTTATGACCACGATAGAGGTGCCCCTCCGTCACGATACCGGCAGAGACCTGATCCCGAATCGTCACGGAAATCAGGTTGCGGTAAACACCTTCACCCGCGAAGTCTCGTTCGTAAATGGCAGATTCATTAGCCAAGTTTTCCAAAATAACGGGAACTTGGAACTTGTCGCTGAAGTATTTCGCCAAATCAAAGTTCTTAAAGCCCTTCAGTGAAGCTCCCAAAATTTGATTCTCGTAAATCGTGCCATCCAAACCAAAGGCAATTCCTAGCAGACGATTGTCACTCTCCGCCACGGTCGTCGCAATCTTCTCATCGATCATGTCCAGCACCGTTGTCAGATCCACGTCACGGGTAGACACGCTCGCATAATTTTCAGACCGGCCATCCAGCCGACTGGTAATCATCGAGAACCGTTGCCGTAAAATATTGATGCTGACGACATAACCATACCCCACGTTTAGCAATGCCATGACTGGTTTCCGACCACCGTTACGCGTGCTGACACCATGACCCACCTCGCGGATCAGGCCTTCGTGCAGCAACTGGCTATAAATGTCAGAAACGGTCACCTTGTTTAAACTAAGATTCCGGGAAATTTGACTACGCGAAATGGGCCCTGCGTTAACGATCTGCTGAAGAACTTGCTTCTCATTAGTTGTCCGCATGATATGTTTGTTGATAATCATAATTTTCTGTAATGCAATCTCACTGTGGCTTCGTGGTGATTTGGGAATCAAATCAGTTTTAGGTCTCGCCCCATCCCCCAAGATTGGTGCTCACCTAGCCACTGTGGGAAGCATTACTCTACCCCCCTTAGTAGAATTTTCTGATTCTAAATACATAGTAAATCACGCTTACCAATTTGGCGTGAAAAACGACTTGTGAAGTTTTTGGGGACTTTTAGGACTATCGTGGCGGGAATTCCTTGCTATGATAGGCTTTCTAGCCACTAAAATGCTTGTAGACCAATTAATTATATTATATACCCACATAAACTATTTGTTTGATAAACTTACCATCCTGTCAAATTTTAGAACTCATTCGTTAGAAATGGTAAGTTTGCTTACCAAATTAGATGCGGTGCTTTACAAATTAAGCCAAAATGTGTCTTGGGCTGGTGCCCACTGTAAACCCATGAGACCTTACAGTAATGGCACCGCTAAATTCCCCAACCTATGGGCAAATAAAAAGGAACGCCACCGTAGTCGCGTTCCTTACTAGAAATCTATTTCAGATACTGTTGCGTGTACTTCGTCAAGGAGAGGCCCTTCTTGTTAGCCTGTTGTAAGGCTACCCGGACGTCCTGATCACTCATGGCATCGGCTTGACCGCCAGCGGCGTTAATCGTCTGCCGGGCGCTACTGATCTGACCATCGGTAATCGTCTTGCCGTCCAGTTCCTTCTGGCTCTGCGTGACGGTGTATTCGTTACTCCCGGAGTAATTGCTTGCGGCCTGCTTCTCAGCGGACGTCAGCGAAGCGCTAGAGCTGCTAGCGGCACTGCTACTGCTATCCGTTGACGATGAAGACGATGCCGCCGAGCTCGTTTCACTCGTTTGTCCCGCGTTATTCGACTTCCGTAAAGCCAAGGCTTGATCGTATAAGTCCTTGTAGTAACTCTGCCGGAACTTCGCATTGTTGAAGAGCTCATCCAGCGTGGTGTTGGATTGGCCGTAGTTCAGCGCCTTGTTTTCACCTTGCGCCTTGTTTAAAATCTGCTTGAATTGTTTAACGTTAGCTCTGATCTCTTTGACCTGCTTGTAGCGGTCCTTGGCCCGTTTGACCAAGACCGTTGACGCATTCGATGTGTCCTTGACTTCCCCGTAGTACTTCTGGGCACTACTGAAATGCCGGGCTTCCAAGGCATTCTCGCCGGAAACATACCGTTGCGTCTGCGTCAGATAGTGTTGCGCCGTCTGATCATTCAGACGCCGTTTCAAGGCATTCTGAAAGTAACTCTCTGCCTGGGTGTAATGCTTACTTTGAATGGCTGTACGCCCGTTGGCCATTGCCGCTTGGTACTCTTTAGCTGTCGCGTGATGGTTCGAATACGCGTAACCGCCAATCAGCAGTGCCACAACGATTGTTGCCACGACCCATACCCATTTTTTCAAAATAAAAGACCTCCGCTGGTAAATTATGGTTATATTATACCATGCCTGTTCCATGAATCGGTGGATTTTACCGGGCTAAGTCAGGTAAAGAAAAGGTTAAGCGCTTACACTAAGAGCTTCCCCTTACGTTTACCCCATTGATAGGCGTATAATGGCGTAGTAATTTTGTTTCTTCATTAATGGAGAAACCGGAAAGGACCCATGACATGCTTGAAAAAACTTTCTACAAAACGTTTCTGAGCCACACCTTTAACATCCCTGTCCGCGTCAACTATTGGGACGGCACCAGCGATGTATACGGGACCGGCACTCCTGACGTCACCATCACCATTCACGAGGCCATCCCGGTTAGAGAGATCTCTCGCAATGCCTCGATTGCATTGGGTGAAGCCATCATGGATGGTAAGATTGAAATCGACGGAAGTATTGAAGACTTATTGACGGCCGCTTACGAAAACGCCGACAGTTTCTTCCACAATTCAAAGTTCATCCACTTCTTGCCGAAGCAAAAGCACACTGAAAAGGAAAGTAAGACTGATGTGCAGAACCACTACGACATTGGGAATAACTTCTACCAATTGTGGCTCGACGACACCATGACCTACTCTTGTGCCTACTTTGAATCACCCGATGATGATTTGTATACCGCACAGGTCAACAAGGTTCACCACATTATTAAAAAATTAAACCCACAACCTGGCAAGACACTGCTGGATATCGGTTGTGGCTGGGGAACTCTGATGCTGACGGCGGCCAAGGAATACGGCCTGCACGTCACTGGGATCACCCTGAGCCAGGAACAATACAATTACGTTAACCAACGGATTCAGGACGAAGGCTTAGCCGACGTTGCTGAAGTTCGCTTGGAAGACTACCGTGAGTTGGGTAACGAACAGTGGGACTACATTACCTCTGTAGGAATGTTCGAACACGTTGGCCAAGAAAACTTAGGCCAATACTTCGACTGCGTTCAAAAGTACCTGATGAACGATGGGGTTGCCTTGATCCACGGGATTACCCGACAACAAGGTGGCGCCAACAACGGTTGGTTGAACAAGTGGATCTTCCCAGGTGGTTACGTTCCTGGCTTGATTGAAAACACCACGCACATCATTGAAAACGGCCTCCAGATTGACGACATGGAACCCCTTCGTCGTCACTACCAAAAGACGGTGGAAATTTGGGACAAGAACTTCAACGAACACCGTGATGAAGTTGCCAAGATGTTTGACGAAAAGTTTGTGCGGATGTGGGATCTTTATCTCCAAGCTTGCGCGGCATCGTTCAAATCTGGTAATATTGACGTGATTCAGTATTTGATTTCAAAGGGCCCTTCTGCCCGGATGTTACCCATGACGCGGGACTACATGTACGATGGTACTCACGCCCAAGCGCCGGTAACGGACTAATTCAAATCTTCAGGTGACCGCGGATCATCTGATACTTAAGGCACCACTCGACTCGGATTGATCACCGGGTTGGGTGGTGCTTTTTGGTTTTGGTTGAAATTTACCGATTGTGACTGAGATACTTGAACAACGACCACCCATTATTTTTTCGGAAAAACCCTTCTGAAAACCGTGTTGAAAAGGCACTTATAACTAGCAATCCATGTAAACCATTGTTGGTGATTTTTATCTCTCCTTTTGCTGGACTAGCTAGCATGTTATAGTTGGCCTACCGCTAAGAATGTTGACTGATAAATAGTAAAGGGAGATTAATATATTTATGAAAATGCGAAAGATCGTTATGGTAGCAACACTACTAGCCGTTGTATCTGGTGGCGAACTCAGTGCCCAAGCGAAGACTAGAATGCTCGGAAAAATCACCCACGTAAAAGTAACCAAACACAAGGTGACTGGCCACACGACAAAGTATGCCCACATCAAACTTACCGGGCTAAAACACGGTGAAACGGCCAAGACTAAAGCCAACAAGCATGGGAAATTCGTGATTAAAGTCAAAAAGAACAACTTAAAGAAATTAAATTTCAAAATTAAGGCCACCAAGAGGGGCTACAAAGCCCGCACATATAAATATAAAGCTGTGAAGAAAACTGCTCCAATTGTGGAAAGACCAGAGAAAAAACCAGTGACAGAGCATGTTAACCTGCCAAAACCCATCGAAACGCCAAGCATCACTGCTCCTTCAGCAAAACCAGCACCTTCAAAGAGTACTGCACAACAAATCGCCGACTTGCGGTTACAACTAGAACAAGCAAAACAGGAGTACACTAAACTTTACATCACATTGACACCAGGGATTCAGAAGTACCAAGTTCTAAATTCAAAAGCATCAGATTTGAGTAACAATCAAACAAAAGCTCGAATCACACTTGTTAAAGCAAGACTAGAACTGGATAAAGTAACCCCAAAAGATCCCAAATACGCTGAATTAAAAAATGCGGTTCAAAATGCACAGGCAGATTTGAACAAGGCAAACATCACCTACTATGAATTTACAGATATAAATAAAAAGCAACTTGAAAATTACGGCAAAGTGCAGTCCAAAATTAACGCTGCGGGTAATCACGTCTGGGATATAGCTCATCAGCTCGCTACATTACAACCCGACATGCCATATGAAGGTGACGGAAACGACTTAGTTCCTTCAGACATTCATCCAGAAGCTTAAAACTACATCCACCTAAAAAGGGACCTCACCAACCGGCAAGGTCCCATTAATTTTATAGATTTGATTTGGTCACGCCATGAACATCGATAAGATGAAGACGCCAATCAGGCCCACGACAACCGAAATGGCCATCGACCGGGTTCGGTAGGCAACGATAATCACGACCACTGCGGCCAGCATTTCTGAATACTTGTCGAGTAGTAGTGCGTAACTAGCGCTGTCGATGAAGATATCCTTCACGACTAGCGCCGTAAACAGTGATACCGGCACGAACTTCATCCATTCGTTGAACCATTCCGGAATCGCCCGCTTTGTGAACAACATCAGCGGGAAGAAACGCGGGATAAAGGCCACAATAAAGCCTAAAATAATTAGCCAAAAGTGTTGCGTACTGTTCCACGTATTAACTGCGTTCATATAGCTCTCCCTGTGTCCTAATTAGCATCCGAATGCTCCACGGCTTTCTTCTTGGACCCCGGACTTCGCAGGCGCCACAGCCAATGACTGTCTGGCAACCGTTTGCGGAGCGTGGCTTCCAATCCGAAACCGATCAGTGAAGCAATAATTGTCGAAATAACCAACCCTAACGTGCTCTTGGTCAGCATCATGCAGACTGCTGCGAGCACTCCTGAAATCAGGCAAATCACGATGGTCAGGCGGTTCTTGATCTGCATAACAATCATGTACAAGAACAGCGCCGTCAGCGCAAAATTAACGATACTGAGATCAATCTTCAAGGCGCTGCCAATCAGACTCCCAACAATGTTACTAGCTGCCCAGAACAGCAAGGAATAATGCTCCACCATTAGAGCTTCCTTACCCGTCCACTTTTTATCAGTGGCAAATTTTAAGTAGTTAATGGCGTAATTTTCATCGTTTAACGAAACCGCGAACATGAAAAGGAAGCGGTTGGATGAGCCCTTTAAGTATGGTGATAAACTCGAACTCAGTAATGCATACCGTAATTCCAGGAAAAACAGCATCAAAACAATTGATAGTAATGGGGAATTAATAGTCAACATCGTGGCAATTAAAAATTGTGCCCCACCGGAAAAGATCAACAAAGAAACTAATCCAGTCAGTAAGGTATTGAACCCTGCCGCGTGTAGCAAAATCCCACAAGCCAGCCCGATTGGAATGTAGCTTAAATTAAGGGGCATGGCTACCCGCAATGTCGACCGCCATAAGGGTTCGTTGGGGTCCGGCACTTGCTTGGGGTTTGGCCGTCGTTTATTCAAGAATGTTTGCCTCCGTCGAATACTCTGAGATATGAAGCAACCTAACGGGTTCCCCCGTTATGCATAAAACCACACGATGATATTTTAACATGTTTCAGGGCATTTTCATATAACATATACAATATTTATCAAGGATGAGCCCGCATTATTCCCGGTTTCATTAACCATTTGTGAAAAATCACGGCAAGTTTTCATAACTTATAAACATATTAGAAATGATGCCCATAAACCTCTAGGTCAGCTGTGAATCCCGTCATGTCTGCTATTGCTGGCAAGTGCCCCCAGTGCGCATAGCCCGCTTTTTCGAAAAGATGCCGACTTGCCTGGTTGTGCCCGAAGATCCGAGAGATGACACTGGTGATGCCCAACCGCGGCGCCTGCATGGCTACCCAGTCCACGGCTTGTGTTCCCAAATGCTGTCCCTGGTGGTCAGCGTCCAAATACAGCGCAATTTCGGCCGTATGACGGTAGCCTGCCCGATCACTGTAACGTTCCAAGCCCACGAAGCCAGCGGTCTCTCCGTCGCTCTCAATCACCCATAACGGGAAGCGCTGCGGGTCGAACGAGGCGAACCAAGGCTGCCGCTGGGCCACCGTCACCGGCGTCAAGTCTGCCGTGCTCCCCTTTGTGGCAACTGCCTGATTATAAATCGCAATGATTGCGTCCTGGTCGTCGACCTCAGCAATCCGAAAGTTAACGGACATACTGTCTCCTCTTTTCTCTTATCTGCAATCCATTATACGCAAAAAGTGCCGCGAAACCAGAGGCTTCACGACACTAAATTTACATATTATTGGTTCATTTCAATTTATGCAGATGCTTTTGGAATATGCGATACACATCTTCATATTTCAGTTTATTTTCATCAACTGAAGCTACCTTTAATGCCAAGTCAGCAATTCCTTGGTTCGATAAATTCAATTGAAAACCATTCATTTTCGCTATAACTGATGCCGCCATAACCGCCGTTCTTTTGTTTCCGTCTTCAAATGGATGTAAATTGATAATTTTGATAAAAACTATACCGATCTTTTTATAGAACTCTGAATAAGCTTCAATACCAAAGAATGCTTGTTGAGGTAATGCTTCAATCGATTCAAGACCCTTAGCATTACGGACAGTTGATTTTTCACTCGTGTTAAGTAAAACTGCTGTGTTCAATGCAATAAGTTCTGAAGTGGTTAAATACTTCATTTACTCATCACTCTTCTTTAATATTTCCAATGCATCATGATATTCAACAAGTGTTTCATTCATTGCTTTAATAAACTCAGAAGATAGCTCACTCTTTTTTTTAACAATCTTTAGCCCATCATTTGTCAAACTTACTTCAAGTTTTGTCTTCTTGGTAATTCCCAATTTCTTTGCCATTTCTGCGGGAATAGTAACGCCGAGAGAATGTCCAACACTGATAACATTTCTTTCTTTACTTAAAGATATATTTTCCATAATCCCACCTCTGACATCATTTGTTTTGTGAGTATAACATCATAACGTTATAACGTCAAAACATTAAGCTGTTTAAAAAAAAAAGAGGCCAAACTCTAAACGAGTTGAGCCTCTCCGAAATTCAGTTATTGATGCTTCTTAATTTTTAGGAATGAGCTTTCGTGTTCGGATCTTCAACCGCTTGTAACTTCTGGTTGTCATCCAATTGCGAGATTCCCATCAAATGCTTCTTCTGCAACCAAACCATTGTTGGCCAGAGCAGTGCTAAACCAAGAATGGTAAAGAGTGCTAAGACCCACAGTGCTTGACCGACCATGCCGGACATCCCTGACGTAATGGCTTGACGGAATCCGAGGATTGAGTAAGTCATTGGCAAGAATGGGTGCACGACGTTGTAGAAGTGGTTCGTTACTTCCATTGGGAACGTCCCACCGGAACCACCTAATTGCAGCATCAGGAGAACCATGGCGATGAAACGACCAGGGTTGTCCAGTAACATTGACAGGAACATGACGATAAACATCGACGCCTCGGCGAAGAACACGGAGATCAGAATCATTTGACCTGGGTGATCGACGGACAAGCCCCCTAGCATCATCAACGCTGGTTCAATCAGCCCCATGGCAAGTCCTTCGACTGCACCAATGGAAACCTTACTCAAGAACCAACCCGTAGCGGTCCCACCTTCGCGAGAAACCTTCCGAATTGGGAAAGCAAAGTTGAATACCAAAGCCCCAACGTACAAGGCAACAGACAGCACGTAAGGTGCTAAGGCGTGACCATAGTTTGGCACGTAACTGTAGCTTTCATGCTTCAGATTGGTTGGTGCGGCAAACATGTCAGCCGTCTTGCTACTCAATGGTTGGGCTTTAATCTGATCAGCACCACTCTTCAAGGACTTGGCCAACGTGCCATTCCCGTCAGAGAGCTTCTTGGCCCCTTGCATCAATTGGTTACTGTTGTCGTCGAGTTTCTTTGACCCAGCAGCCAATTGGTTAACCCCACTGGTCAGCGTTGGTACCTTGCTGTTCAGCGTGTTTAAGCCAGAAGTCAGTTGACCGGATCCATTCATGAGTTGTGCGGATGAACTAGTCAGCTTGTTGCCGGCTGCGGTTAACTTGCCCGTGTTGGCGTTAAGCTTGTTGACACCGGCAGCGGCAGTCTGAAGGCCACCATTTAATTGCGTAGCTCCAGAAGCAAGACCTTTGACACCAGTCTTCAACGCAGGACTATTCTTAGCCAATTTTTTTGACCCATTAGCTAACTGAGTAACCCCAGCCGTCAATGTCGGTACACTCTTGTTCAACGTCGTCAAACCATCCGTTAAACTGTTAGACCCATTTAGCGCGCTTGAAACACCTGCTGTATAAGTATCTAACCCGGTGCTCAATTGATTTGCACCACTGACCAACTTATTCACGTCATCCGTAGAGCTACCAAGCTTTGAAATGGCGGAACTATTATTTTTCAGTACTGTAATCGCACTATTCAATTGTGCCAAATCAGTAGAAGTTATTCCAGAGCCAAGTGCTTGCTGTGCAATTGCTTGCAACGATGCAGAATCAGTTTGCAAAGCAGTTGCTGCTGATTGCAGGGCAGTCAGATTAGACTGTAATGACTGCAATTCCTTTAGTAAAGCTGCCGCATGCGTTACTAAATCAGTAGTTGGATCACTACTTGCTGCGTTTGTCGTCTCAGTCGATTTGATTAAACTAGCCTTGTTAGAAACAGTTTGCGTATCAGCAGCTACCTGCTTGGCTAACTTTTCCGTATCTTCACCGTTTGCAGCAGCTTTGCTTAAGGCTGCTGCGTCGCTACTGGCTTTATCCGCAGCACTCTGCGTTGCATCCACACCATCAGTAGTCGTTGTTTTAGTCGTTGCTTGCTTTCCAGAGGCACCCGCAATACTTACTAAGTCCTTTTGAACCTCTCCAGCTGCACTCTGTAAATCCGACTGACCACTTACCAATCCAGCCTGAGCAGTCTTCAGCGCAGCAACATCTGAAGTGATTTTTGTAATATTATCACTGCTCAAAGCCCCTGTATCAACCAAAGCGGTCAACAATTTCTGAGCAGAGTCCAATTGTTGCGTATTACTAGTTAAGGTTTCCAAGGTTGTCAATCCTGGTGCTAAAGTCGTCAAGAGTGACTGCATTTGCGACAAACCACTCGCTAAAGAACTAGCTCCTGTTGTTAATGCACCTGAATTATTGTCCAACTTCTTTAAACCAGATGATAAACTCTTACTACCGGAACTTAATTTTGTAACGCCAGTAGCTAAAGGTCCAACCTTATTCGTTAACTTTTGTAACCCATTGTTTAAAGTGTAAACACCGTCAACATAGGTATAAGTTCCCGTTTTCAAAGTGTTGGCGCCACTAGCCAGTTTAGAAGTCCCTGCAGTCAACTGTGGCATCCCAGCACTTAATTTGCTGACACCACCAGTAAACTGGTTAACCCCATTAGCATACTGTCCAACCCCACTGGTATACTTCGCCAGTCCGGATTGCAGCGTCTGAGACCCGGTCGACAGCTTTTGAATCCCGGTAGCCAATGGCTTAACGGAGGTCTTCATTTGTTGCAGACCGTTATTCAGCGTGTGGACCCCTGTTGTGTAGGTGTTCAGGCCATCCGTTAAGGTAACCGTCCCGTCCTTCAACTTGGCGGAACCCTTGGCAGCCTTGTCCATCCCTTGGCCGACAGCGTAGATCTGCTTGAAGGTTGCTTGGGCGTATGCCTTCGTCACCTTGGCACGAATTTGACTGTCCAGCTTGGAAGAACCCACCTCACTCATAACTTGGGCGATGTAGTTGGCCGAACCGTTCGTCTTGTAGGTAAACGTCATCTTCTTGGGATTCTTGTTCAGCGCCGTTGCGGCGTTGGCAGAGAAGTTCTTGGGAATCGTGATCACCGTGTAGTACTTGTGATGCTTCAATCCATCGGCCGCCGTCTTAGCAGACACGAACTTCCAACCCAATTGCTTATTCTTCTTCAAATTGGTGATCGTTTGATCCCCAACGTTTAGCTTCTGACCCTGGTAAGTCACCGGTTTATCCTGGTTGACCACCGCAACGGGCAGCTCGCCGGTCTCCCCATACGGGTCCCAGACCGACTTCAGAAAGAAGATACTGTAGAGGAATGGAATAAACATAATGGCAAGAACGGAGATTAAAATCAACCGATTATGCCGAATGTAATTCCATTCGCCTTTAATCATATTCACAAATGCCAACTCCCTTTATCCTCAAAATTACTTTAAAATTGCGCGTTTTCAGCTAATAATAAAAGTATCTTCGCACATTAATGCTTGACTTGTCAAAAATACAACACGCCATCGACAATCTTTAGAAATCGTCACCAATCCTATAAAGTCAACGTTCAAGCATCCTCACATATAATAAATTAAATTTCACTGAGCACAACGTTCAGGTAATTTCCTAACGATATGCCTAATTGTAGCGGGCCTAAACGGCAACCACCTTGACCGAAATCAAGTTGAATGGCGCTATTAACCATGATAACCGAAAATAGCCCAACCGGCACAACTATTTTACCAAAACTTGCAAAGTTCAGCGGCCGCACAAAAAGAGCCGCTCACCAGCTGGCAAGCGACTCGTCAATCTTCTCAATTAGAATAAAGCCACAATTGACCGCCACATCCGGACGAAGACGTTCGCCTTCTCAACGGACTGCGTTACCTTCAATGGCACCTTGGTCGTCTTGGTATTGCCCAAGAAGCCTAACTGGTCACCCTTCAAAGAAATATTGGCTGTCCCAATCGTTGCGTTCTTAGTCACAGGTGCTTCCAAGTCACCCTTGTTGCTGTACTTGGACTTCAACTGCGTCTTAGCAGAAACGTTGCTGGCAACTTGGTCATCGCGAATCCACAGCTTAACGTCTTGACCCAGCGCCGTCTTAGCGGTCTTAGCCTTGGCATCGTGAGTTGTAACCGTCTTAGCACCCTTGATCTGCGTGCCAGCCTTATAGCTGACCGTCTTGAAGTTGTTGTAGACGTAAGACATCATCTTTTGCGTTTGTTGGAAACGAGAAGCATCGGTCTCCGACTTGTGCGCCGCGTGCAACACGACCGTCACGATTCGGTTACCATCGTTGTTAGCCGTCCCGGTGAAGTTCGCACCGGCAGCGTCAGATGTCCCAGTCTTCAAGCCGTCCACGTGGAGTTTAGAATAAGAAGCGGACAAGCCCTTCAACATCCAGTTCCAGTTATCCATCTTGGTGGCGTCGTTCGTGCCCTTTTCAAACCACATCTTCTTAATGCTCGTTGTCTGTAAGACTTCAGGGTACTTGTCCAACAGTGCAACCGCCAACTTAGCTTGGTCGGCCGCAGACCATTCGTTTTCGGCAGACCCTTTAACGTTACTGTAACCGAGGTTCCCAACTTGCTTGTTGGTCAGCCCACAGGCGTTGTAGATCTTAACGTCCGTCATCCCCAGCTTCTTGGCTTGCGCCTTCATCTGAGTCACAAACGCGTGAGGTGAACCCGCCACAGCGACCCCCAGAGCTTCCACAGCCCCGTTGGCCGAGTAAATCAAGGATGCTTGATACAGGGACTTAACCGTGTACTTGTGACCCGCCCGCAAAGGGACGTTGGACAAATCTGTATTTTGGGCAACCTTGGCGATGTCCTTACTGATGGTAATCTTTTGGTCCCACTTTAACTTGCCTGACTTGATGGCATCTAGCACCATGTAGATTGACAACAGCTTGGTCATCGACGCAACGGGCAATGTTTGGTCAGCATTCTTGTTGTACAAGATCTGACCGGTCTTGGCGTCGACCGCAATACCGGCCTTGGCCTTCAAGTTAACCGTGGTGCTGTTACTGTTGGTTGCGGCCTGAGCCGTAACCGGTGCACTCAAACTACTGATACCACCAGTGACCAGCGTTACCGCAGTCACCAGCCCAATAACGAGTTGCCGTAATCGTTTCATCATTAAAATCAAAACTCCTCTATCTTATGTAAGGCCAGAAGCGGCCCTTGTTTTTTATGTCAACTTTAGCAATGTCATACTTAGCTTACTGTTCCCGGCGTCTTCAAACGTTGCGGAATGGCCAGTGGCTGGTCGTGCTTGACCGGTAAGTGAATCACGAAGCTGGTCAACGCATCGTCCGACTCCACGTAGATGTACCCGCCGTGAAGGGCCACGATACTCTGGGCAATAGCCAGTCCCAGTCCAGTTCCACCAGTCTCTTTGGATCGTGATTCTTCAACCCGGTAGAACCGCTCGAAGATCATGTTCAATGACTCTTTAGGAATCTTTGGTCCATCGTTGGTCACGCGAACCTCCAATTCAGTGGAACTGATCTGGTTAGCAACCAAGTTGATGTGTTTCCCGCCATCGCCATACTTCAAGGCATTGGCAACCAAATTGTTGAAGACCCGCACCAATTTCTCGGGGTCGGCCTCCATCATCATCGTTTCCGATGAATTCTCGGCACCAATCGTCATGCCCTTCTTCTGGGCCTCCAGTTCAAAGCTGGCACCCAACTGCTCGAGCATCGCTGCCAAGTTGATATTGGTCAAACTCAGCGGCGTATCCGTCTGCCGGACCTTGGTGTACTCGAAGAGGTCGTCCACCAAGGATTTCATCTGTTTAGACTTCAAAAATGCCGTGTGCGTGTACTTAAGGAGGTCATCCTCACTGTGGTACTGTTTATCCTCAATCAGCCCCAAATAGCCGATAATCGATGTTAACGGCGTTCGAATGTCGTGACTGACGTTGGTGATCAGCTCATCCTTGGATTTCTCAATGGCCCGTTCCTCATTCATCGAATTGATGACGGAATCGACCAATGCGTTAACGGAATCCACGACCCGCTGAACGTCACCACTAACCCGAAACGGAATCCGGTGGTCGAAGTGACCGCTGGCAATGTAGTGCAGTTCATCAATGATGTGCCACAATTGCATCTGCCGGTACCGCCGAATCAGCCGCCACCAGACGACCCAGGTATCGGCCACCAGCATCAGACCAATGAACAGGTTCTCCCAGCTCCAAAGCTGAAAGTGGTTGGGCCCCAAGACGACAGACCGTTTGATGATGAAGATGCCATCACGCAAGCCAGGATTACTCTCGATGGCCTGCACGATCAGTACCAGTAAGGCCAGGTTCAGCATCAGCAGGAGGATAACGGTTACGACCCCTTCCATGAACAGCGCACTCTTCTCGCGCGTGGTTAGCTTCATGGTTGAGCCTCCCAGATATTAAATTGGTAATTGTTGATTAAGTCCATGTTGCGCTCCTACTCTTCTGGTTACGGTTGGGATTGTGGCGCCCGGCTTGACGGGTTCGGTAACTGGTTGGGATTGCGGTCTCGGCAGACTGGTTTGAATCGTGATTGCGCAACGCCCCAAATTCCTTCGACCCACTCGTCTGTTCAATTTAGGTTGCCGAACTCTGAGGTCAGCCTACTTTGCCGAAACGTGTTCCAGCAGGCAGTCAGCTCCGCTTAACCCCGCTAGGCCAAAAATCCAAGCCCGGGATTTTCACCCTAGCGACGTTAATGCTCACTAACTCCCGCCTGCTTCCACACTCTTTTCCGCTCCACACTCTTTAACGAGACTCGATCTTATACCCGACGCCCCAAACAGTCTGGATGACCTTTTCGCCGTTGGTGGCGTCTTCGATCTTATCCCGTAAGTGACTGACGTGGACCATGACGGTCTTGGCCGACACAATACTTTCCTGACGCCATACCCGTTCGAAGATTTCGTCCGCTGAGAAGACGCGGTTAGGGTGGCTAGCCAGTAAGTAGAGGATCCCGAATTCTAAGGCCGTCAGGGAAACCGTCTTGCCGGCAATCGTCTTGACCTCGTGGGAGTCCTTGTTGATGGTCAACGTTCCAATATCCAAGATATCAGGACTGTCATCGGTCACTTGATCTTGGCTCCGCCGCAACAGTGACTTGACTCGTGCCATAACTTCTAAGGGGTTAAATGGCTTGGTGACATAATCATCGGCACCAGAAATCAACCCCTGAATCTTATCCATGTCGCCGGTCTTCGCCGACAGAATCAGGATGGGAATCTGAGAATCTTTCCGAACTTCCTTCATGACTTCGATCCCACTCATTTCAGGCATCATGATGTCTAAGATCATCAAAGCAATGTCCGGCGTGGTGTGGAGCTTGGTCAAGGCTTCCTTCCCATCGTAAGCCGTGATGGGTTCGTAACCTTCATTTTTAATGTAGATTTCAAGTAATTGTGCAATTTCTTTATCGTCATCGACAACTAAAATTTTCATGTGGTCTATTCTCCTTTAATCACTAGGCTAATTCACTAGCGGTCCTGCCCCGTAGGTTTAAGTCTATTCTAACAAATAACCTGGGCCAAGCGACCGGAAAACCCGAACCTTTAGCCGGGCGTAAGGCACTTAACCATTCCTTAATCTTACACTATTTTCGAGTGACTCGCCAACCCAACAGTTAAGGTTCAATTAAGCCGAAATCATGACTTAGGTATAGTCGCTACCACTAACCAGCCTAACCATAAATATCGCGTCGATGACCAATTGATAGCGTCAAAACAACCAGCTTATCGGCTTGTAGCTCACAAATAATTCGGTAGTCGCCCACCCGATAGCGCCATAGTCCAGCAAGATTGGCCGCCAACGCCTTACCCTTGGTAGTTGGGTCGGCAATCCCATCAATATTTGCATAGAGCCACCGCGAAATAATCATGGCCTGATGTTTATCCATTTTGCGTAGTTGCTTAACGGCGTCATGGCTGAATTCCAAACGATAGCTCATTCCTTGAACCCACCGAACTCGTCGATGACCTCCTGCATAGAGACTGTCTTCTGACCGCTCTCCTGGTAGTGCTTGTACGCTGCTTCGGCCATCAAGGTATCGTATTTGTCCTCTAACTGTTCCATCGAATACTTCTTAACCAGATCAGATAGCGATGTGCCATAGAACTCTGCCATATGGGTCAGCCAGTCCTTCTCAGCCTCACTAACTCGAATTGAAATCATTGCCATTCGTCTTCACCTCATTTGTATTACATTGTATTACACTGCTCGAACAAAACCTAGGGGATTGCTCAAAAAAAGCTAACCCCTACATCGAGTTAGCTTTTCCCAGTAATGATTTATTTGTAATTAGGTGCGGCCTTCGTGATCTGAACGTCATGTGGATGAGATTCAATCAACCCGGCGTTAGAGATCCGGACGAATTGGGCGTTGTCAATCAGGCTCTGCACGTTGGCACTCCCGGTGTAACCCATACCGGAACGTAAGCCACCTACCATTTGGAAGATGATGTCGTTCACGCTACCCTTGTATTCCACGCGGGCTTCGATACCTTCTGGCACCAGCTTGTTAGCTTCGTTGACGCCGCCTTGGAAGTAACGGTCGGCGGAACCATGAGACATGGAAGCCAGACTTCCCATCCCCCGGTACGTCTTATACTTCTTACCACCGTCTTCGATGATGTCGCCAGGCGCTTCATCGGTCCCGGACAGCATGGAGCCAAACATCACGGCGTTACCACCAGCGGCCAAGGCCTTCACGATGTCACCGGAGTACTTGATTCCCCCGTCGGCGATGATTGGCTTGCCAAATTCACGGGCCACGTTGGCAGCGTCATAGATGGCGGTGATCTGTGGAACGCCGACACCGGCAACCACTCGCGTCGTACAGATGGAACCAGGACCGATACCAACTTTAACGACGTCGACGCCGGCTTCAAACAGGGCCCGCGTGCCTTCGCCCGTAGCGACGTTACCCGCAATCAGCGTCGCATCTGGGAACTGTTGGCGAATCTCGGCAACTTTGCGGAGCACCCCAGCGGAGTGACCGTGCGCCGTATCAATGATGATGGCGTCGGCACCGGCCTTGAGTAAGGCGTCGGCCCGGTCAAATGTGTCGGAGGTCACCCCAACGGCAGCGGCGACCAGCAAGTGATTGTTGGCGCCAACGGCAGCGTTAGGATATTGGTCGGTATCGTTAGCGATGGCCTTCACGTCGGCAACCATTTTGGCTTGCGATTCGGCGCTCATATTTTTGTGGATGACCCCGAGGCCCCCGTTACGGGCCATGGTCGTGGCCATCGTGGTCTCGGTGACCGTATCCATCGAGGCACTTAAGAACGGAACGTTCAGCTTCAAGTTTGGCGCTAATTGGACACTCAGATCAACTTCATTCGGTAAAACGTGGCTTTCTGCGGGTATTAACAAAACATCATCAAATGTGATTCCTTCTTTAGCAAACTTCGTGTCCCAATTAGACATAGTTGATATCGCTCCTCTTTAATTTAGTCTCAGGCTCGGTTAGGAATCCTGGGAGATATTGTTTCTAAATTTACCAGTCTAGGCCACTCAGGTCAAGGACTCTCACCGAACTATCATACTTCAATCGAATCCACCGAGTAAATTAACGAGGCGCTAAACAACTATTTACCTAACTGGTTTTCACATTCTACGAGTCATCATTTCCGTTGATACAGCCAATAAGTCACGTTAACCCCTTCAAAGACCTGCGTATGCTGTGCGACACAGCGGTAATGGCGTTCCAAGTCCTTTGTCAGCTTGCTGGTGCCCGGATTCAGGTTACCACTGGTAATTCGGCCACTCCCGCCCTGCCACTGCTTGACGGTCTTGCCAGCCGGCGTATTGAGGACGACCCATTCCACCTGATGCTGGCGAATCACGTTGCGCTGCGATTGAAGAATTTGAGGGGCCGCACTCTGTGGAATATTATAGTTCTGGAAGAAATACGTGTTTGGGATGGCTCCAGATGCCGTATAGAAGCCCATGTCGATTGACCCATAATTCAACAGCGTCAGCCGCGTGCCAGTTGGTGTGCGTTGTCGCATGAGGCGGCCGAAGTCAATCTGAGCAGGCTGTTGTGGCTTTGTCGTCTGTTTTTCTGTGATTGACGTATTGTTCGGAAAGACTTTTGAATCAGTCACGTTATTGTTGACCCCCAGCACCAGAAACAGACTCAGTAGCAACGTCACCAGGATAGGAAACGGCGCATCCCCCGTCGGCAACGCCACATGGCTGAAGAAGATTTGGCAGAAATACACGAACGGTAGAACGAAAAAGCCAAAGTAAATCAGTTGGTAGTACTGGTAGACCGCGCCCGCCTGGTAGCCGTAAAGCGCCAGCAGGTCACAACCCAGGGCACTCGCCAGATACAGCCCCCGACTGAAGTTGGTGGTAAAAATGCCGCGCTGGAAGATCACGACCAACGTCCCCACAACTCCCAGCAGGAAGAACAGCACATTACCCCAGTAGAATTGCGAGACCAGCGTGACGGACTGGACCAGATTGGCGAAAGCCGCCACGGAAGAGGTCAGATAAACTTTAGTGTTGAATAGAATATATACGTTAATAAAGGCTCGCAGCGATCCCGTCATCAGAAAGTAGATCAACCATGGTAGAGTTGCCAGCAGGAAACCACCGGCACTCCACCCGATGACACGTCCCAGTTGCCGCCACTGTCGTTTAACCAGCAGGCGGCCTATAATCACCAGATAGAACACGATCCAGGCGCCTAGCAGCGTGTATTTCGAGAGAAAAATGATGCCGACCAATGCCCCCTGCGCAAAGTACCACCAATGGCTGACACGAAAGTCACGCCGGTCTAGCAATACCATCAGGTAAATCAGGGAGAGCAACAACGGTAGCGTAAAAAATTCCACCGTGTCGCCGTAATCGTAGTACGGGTGGTACAGGAATAATAGCGGAGAAAGTAAGGCTGTCAGGAGGGCTGGTAACTCACTGGCGTTTAACAACTTGGCTAATTTATACACGAAAAACATGGCGGCGGTGACCGTGGCAATCTCAACCAGAAAAATCAGCAGAAAGCTTCGCGATGAAACCAGGTAGGCCAAACCGTGAAGAAAGTACACGTAAGGGCCTTTCTGCTCGAAAATATCCTTATACGGGACGATGCCGTGCATCATGGCTTTGCCCACCGTGAAGAAGGCGTTGTTGTCCGGCGATGTATCGAAGTAAAAAGCCGGCGATGTGTAGGAACAAAACGTCATGATAAACGCGCCAACGATGGCTAGCAGCCCCAACGACTGGCAGTCCGGACTGCGCAATTTCAAACGGATTCGCTGCAACATGGTGACCCCTCCTCATTAATTCGGTGAATAATCAATCTGAGTGGATAAGAAAAGGCGTGGTTGCCCACGCCCTTTCTCTGCGTTAAGTAGTCGCTGCATCGCCCGATAGCTTCGACAAGATCTCCAAGCAATGGCACTCCTGAAACACTATCGGTCTGGCTGCGATCCAACGCCACTTCAACTCATGCTGTCAGTCTACGCACTTACGCTACCTACGAACAGTAAACGCACTTTATTTGTAAATGTAGTAGCGAATCTCGTAAGGCTTGTAGCCCTTTTGGTAAACAGCAAAGTGGAAGTATTTGCCGCCTTCGTCCAGCTTCTTAGCTTGCTTCTTGGACAGCTTGATGTCGAACCGGCCGTTCTTGGCAACACGGAACTTCTTGACTTCCTTGCCCTTGCGGTTGTAAAGGTAAACTTCTTCACCCTTCTTACCCTTTTGGAACAAGATCTCGCGGGCGTCCTTCCGATAGTGCAGGCGACCCCGTAACTTCTTGTCAGCAGCGACTCTCTTTTCGCGCTTAGCTAACTTCTTCGCCAACTTTCTTGCTGGCTTCTTAGCCGGTTTCTTGGCAGGTTTTTCTGCCGGTTGCTGGCTACTGCTTTCAGCAGAGCTGATTTCGGCCGCGCCTCCAGCATCGCTAGACCCCATGGCTGGCCCAATCAACGCGCTACCGGCATTGCTACTGCCACTCGCGGCATCGGCGTCGCTCCCATCGGCGTTAGCGTTGGTCGCAATGGCCCCAGCAGCGAACAGTGCAGCAACTAATCCCAGTACGTACCCAAAGATTTTTTTCATAAAAAATCCTCCCCACGAAAATGAAATTTTTCATCAAGCCACTAACTGGCTCAACTACTTGATAGCATCATAGGTCATTCATGAATGGACAACAAGCCATAGAATTTAGCGACTTAGCGGCGAAATAAAATCAGCGGGATTGGCGATGATTACCGCGGAACTTGTCTCGTACCAACCAGGTTGTGAGCGAATAATGACCATGGCTCACTGGTTATCGCCTGCGGCTGCCGGGATTCTGCCACTGCGGGGACCGGTCCAAGCCAAAGTGCGGTCTTGGACCTCGACTTGAAACCTCGCTTAACCCCGCGAGTTTCCAAGCTCGTCACATGGCGTAAGAACGGGAAAAACCAACCACCCGTCCTAACGCCATCATCACGGCTGGCGCCATCCTGGCCTCCTCCGGCTAAGCTAGTTTTTACCCCACTTCATGGACTCATCCACACTATCAATTGACCTCCAGTAAATCACAAAAAGGCCCCATCTAGCAGTCACCACAAGGGCAACGACTAGACAGAGTCTCACTTGATTACATTTTTAACGATTACTTCGGATTAACCACACCAGATTCAGCAACCGGCAGAGCCGGAGGGAACCAGGGACGCCTTGGAGACACGCGATTGGGGCGTGGCTTCAAGGCGAGCCCGCAGACCGCTCTTTGGCTGCAGGCGGTCCCCACAGCGGTAGAATCCCTGGTTCCCGCAGGCGGCGCCAGTTGCCAGTCGCTCTCGTTACACCCAAACTGGGCGATTAACCGAAGAAACCACCGTTGATCTTGTAAGTCCGTCGCAACCAGAACATCCCTGCGATGGAGACCAGGCCCAAGATAATACTTGGCCATGGCATCAAGATTGGGTTGACGACACCTGGCAGCATTTGTGCCAAGTAGAACAACGCCATCCAGACCAGGAACCCGACTAAGACGATCAGGGCCCGCAAGAACCCATTCAGCGTGTGCTTGATCTTAGGACTGAATAACCGTGGCATGATTGGCAGGATGAACCCAGCAATCAGCGCACTGACGGTAATAGCCGTGATCCCAACGGGACGGCTAGTCGTCATCAGTTTTGGTGAGAAGAGGTACATGATCCCAAACATCAAGTTAAAGATCATGAAGAACGTCAGGGAGTTGTAGATCATGTTTGGCCAGTAGTTGCGCCCAAACAATTCATTATCCGGCCGCGTTGGTCCTTCAACAACTTCCTTAACTCGTGCTTCGATACCACCGTAAGTATTCTTACCGGTCTTCCCACTCTTTTGGCCCTCGACCAGTTCATTAACCATGTCTTGGACGGCCTGAGCCTTCTTTTCTGGCGTGAGCTTAGTCTTTTCGAGTTCCTTGTTGAAGCGGTACATGTATTCGGCGTTACGCTTGGTCAACCCAATGTTATCAAACGCTGCCCGTTCATTCACAGCAACGTTGTTACGCTTCTGATGAACGCCCGCGTTCCGCGGAGTTTGCTTGTTATCACTCATCTACTTCTGTTCCCTTCTAAACGTTGAAACGGAATTCGACGATGTCGCCGTCTTCCATCACGTAGTCTTTACCTTCGACCCGCAGCTTACCAGCTTCCTTAACAGCAGCTTCGGTCTTGAATTGGTCTAAGTCGTCAAACGCCATCACTTCAGCCCGGATGAATCCGCGTTCGAAGTCGGAGTGAATGATCCCAGCAGCTTGTGGTGCCTTGGTGCCCGTCTTGTAGGTCCAAGCACGGGTTTCCTTACCACCAGCCGTGAAGAATGTCTCCAGACCTAATAAGTGGTATGAGGCCCGAATCAACCGGTTCAGCCCCGGTTCTTCTACCCCTTCAGCTTCCAAGAAGTCTTGCTTTTCGTCGTCATCCAACTCAGCAATTTCTTCTTCGGCTTCGGCGGCAACGGCAATGGCTTCGGCGCCTTCCTTGGCGGCGTAGTCCTGAATCAACTTGAAGTACTTGGAGTTTTCAGGATCAGCCATGTCGTCTTCGGCAATATTAGCCACGTACAGGACTGGCTTAGACGTTAATAAGAAGAGGCCCTTAACGATCTTCGTCTCGTCTTCGTCAAAGTCGATGGTCCGAACGGCACCACCATCTTCAAGGACGGGCTTGATCTTCGTCAAGACAGCTAATTCTTCCTTGGCTTCCTTGTCGCTCCCCTTAGCAGCCCGTTCAACCTTGGCCAACCGTTTGTTAACGGCCTCCAAGTCGGACAAACCAAGTTCCAAGTTGATCGTTTCGATATCATCGATTGGGTCGATCTTCCCGGAAACGTGGGTGATGTTGTCATCGTCAAATGCCCGCACAACGTGGACAATGGCGTCGACTTGGCGAATGTTTTCCAGGAACTTGTTTCCCAGACCTTCACCCTTGCTGGCACCCTTAACGATCCCGGCAATATCGGTAAATTCAAAGGTCGTTGGCACAACCTTCTTGGCTGGAATTAATTCCTGAATCCGGTCGAGACGGCTATCTGGAACTTCCACCATCCCCACGTTTGGGTCAATCGTCGCAAACGGGTAGTTCGCCATTTCGGCACCCGCCTTGGTAATCGCGTTAAATAAAGTTGACTTCCCGACGTTCGGCAGGCCAACGATCCCTGCAGTTAATGACATAGCAATTATTCACTCTTTCCATTATCGGTGTCGGTCTTACGAACCAATACCTTTTTTAGTTTCTTTTCAAACTCGCGCCGTGACAGCATCACAACGTGGCCACAATTTGTACACTTGATTTTAATATCGGCACCCATCCGGGTAATTTCCCAACGGTTAGTCCCGCATGGATGTGGCTTCTTCATTTCCACCAAATCGCCTAAATCATACATACTTTGGCCTCCCTAGCTTAATCCGACTGGATGTTCAACAGGTCCAAGATGCGGTTCAAGTCGTCGTTCGAGAGATACTCGATCTCGATGCGACCTTGATGGTCATCGCCGTTGCCTTCGTTGATGGAAACCTGCGTACCAAAGCGTTCTTGGAGCTGGTTTTCCGTTGATCGCAGGAATGGCGACTTCTTCTTGGCGGGCTTCTTGGCCAGCTTCTTAGCTGCGCCATTCAGCTTGCTAACTTCCGCCTCCAGCGTCCGCACGGTCATGCCATCGGTAACTGCCTTCTTAGCTAAGGCCACTAACTTGGTCTTATCCTTCAGGGACAGCAACGTCCGGGCCTGGCCCATCGACAGCTCATTCTTTTGCAGCATGTCTTTGACCGCCTTAGGTAGCCCAAGCAAACGCAAATAGTTGGCGATGTACGGCCGGCTCTTGCCTAGTCGTTCGGAAACCTGCGCCTGCGTCAAGGTGAGCTTGGTCATCAAGGTATCGTAGGCTTCGGCCTCTTCAAGTGGTGTCAGATCTTCACGTTGGAGGTTTTCCAACACGGCGATCTCCATCATCTGTTCTTCGGTAATGTCTCTAACAATCGCGGGAATCGTCTCCTTGCCAGCTAATTTAGAAGCCCGGAAACGCCGTTCGCCCGCAAGAATCTCGTAACGGTTGGCCCGCTTATCCGGTTGACGCACAATAATCGGCTGGAAGACCCCCGTCTTTTCGATGGAAGCCGCTAAGTCGTTTAATCCCTTATGATCGAACTTCTGCCGTGGTTGGTACGGGTTGGGGCGAATGTCGGTCAGGGTCAGATCCACGACCGTTTCTTCGCCGGCATCCACGCCATTCTCAGCAAACAGCGCGTCGATTCCGCGCCCTAAACTTTTCTCTTTCTTACTTGCCATGGGCAGCTAGCACTTCCTTTGCGAGTTCAGTGTATACCTCAGCACCTTTGGACTTTGGTGCGTAATCAATAATCGGCATCCCGTGACTGGGCGCCTCCGCCAATTGGACATTCCGCGGAATAATCGTGGCGTAAACCTTGTTTTGGAAATACTTCTTTACTTCTTCGTTGACCTGCTTTCCCAGATTAGTCCGGGCATCGTAGAGGGTTAATAGGACCCCTTCGATCTTCAGGTCGCGGTTAAAGTGTTTCTGAACCAACTTGACCGTGTTCAACAACTGTGTCAGTCCTTCCAGCGCATAGTACTCACTCTGCACAGGAATCAGGATCGAGTTAGCTGCGGTAAACGCGTTGATGGTCAGGAGTCCCAGCGAAGGGGGACAGTCGATCAAAATATAATCATAATTGTCTCGAATCTCATCCAGGGCATCCTTCAACCGGGTTTCACGCGCCATCATTGGCGTGAGCTCAATTTCGGCTCCGGAAAGCTGAATCGTTGCGGGAACGATGTCCAACCCTGGATGTTCAGTATGCAAAATCGCGTCGTCAATCGGTGTCTCGTTAACCAAGACATCGTAAACTTCACGTTCAATGGTGGCCTTTTGAATGCCGACCCCGCTGGTAGCGTTGCCTTGGGCATCAGTATCGACCAGCAAGACTTTTTGGCCCGCTGATGCCAATGCAGCGCCTAAATTAACGCCAGTCGTGGTCTTACCCACGCCACCTTTTTGGTTGGCTAATGCGATGATATAGCCCATATGTCGTTCCACCTCTAGCTTTCTTTGGGAATGTCAATGATGATGCGGTAACTATCTGCGGTTTCTTCTTCCTTGGTCGTCAGTGCCATCCCAGCATCGGTGACCATCTTCACAGAGTGACGAATCGTGTTGACTGCTACCCGCGTATCACCAGACACGCTTTGCTTGGTGACTTTGCGCCGCCGCTTCGGTTGTTTCTGTTTGGCGATCAGTGCTTCGGTCTCTTTGACGGTCAACTGATTAGCCGCTATCTGCTTCAGCATCGCCGGCTGATCGTCAATCGCCAGGGCAAGCAAGGCCCGTCCGTGGCGTTCGGTGATCTGTCGGTTCAAGATGGCATTGCGAACCGGTTCCGCCAGCTTCAACAAGCGTAACTTGTTGGCAACGAAGCCCTGACTCTTCCCAATCCCCTCGGCGAGTTGGGCCTGGGTCATGTGATTGAGTGTCATCAGTTGCTGGTAAGCGTGTGCTTCTTCAATGGCGGATAACTCCTCCCGTTGGAGGTTTTCAATCAGCGCCATGGAAGCCGTCTCGTCATCGCTCATTTCTTCTACGATGGCCGGCACTTCGGACCATTTCAGACTATTGACCGCCCGAAACCGCCGTTCACCGGCAATGATCTCGTAGTGGTCAGTCTCGTACTGTCGGAGCACGATAGGTTGCAGGAGCCCGTGTTCTTCGATAGTCTGGGCCAGTTCGCTGATGGCCGTGGGATCAAACCGTTGTCGCGGCTGAAACCGGTTGGGAATGATCTGGGCAACCGGAATCATCACCACGTTTTGTTTCACGGGATGTGACGGCTGCGTGGCCTTTTCCCGATTATTTCCAAATAATGAAAATGGCAATTATCTTACCCCCATCCCATTAATCTTCTAACGGTTCTTTGTTCGGCGTTCCCGCTTTACGGGGGTAACGCTTGGGTGTGTGCTTGACCTTGTCGATGACCACAATGTGGCGTTGGTCGTGGCTGACCGGTAACTCGAAGGCGTGGTCGGCAGCAAGCTGACCACCCAACGTCGTAATTGCCGATTGACTCACGGCCAATTCGTCCGCGGTAGCCGCGGCCTTCAGCGCAACAAATTGCCCACCGACTTTAGCCAATGGCAGGCACAGTTCACTGAGGACGGACATCCGGGCAACGGCCCGCGCCAAGACTAAGTCGTAACCTTCACGGTTGGCCGCACGCTTGCCACCGAATTCTTCGGCCCGCGCGTGATGGAAAGCCACCCCAGTCAGGTTGAGCTTGGCAGCGAGTTCATTTAAGAAGGTGATCCGCTTGTTCAGCGAGTCCACGATGCTGATCTGTAGCTGTGGAAAGACGATCTTCAACGGAATCGACGGAAAACCAGCACCTGCGCCGACATCGACGACCGTTAGAGGTTCCGTTCGCATCGCTGGCACGTAAAAAGCGGGCGTCAGTGAGTCGTAAAAATGTTTCAGGTAGACATCTGGCTCCGCGGTAATGGTTGTTAAATTTACGTGTTCGTTGGTCGCAACTAAGAACTCAAAGTACGTCGCAAATTGCTGTTCCTGTGTTGCGGTTAATTCAATGCCTTGCGTGGCTAGCGCGGCACGAAACTCTTCTGGATTCATACACTATCTCCCAGTTCACTTCTGTGAAACACAATTGTTTCACGTTTGATTATACTTTACCTTACTTACAAACGAAACGCAACCGAACTGCCAGGCAAAACTGCCAGCTGGTGGTCGCCTCGTTATCACGTCGTTTCCTATTATACCGAAAATCCGGTTCACATGAAACGCCTATCGCTGGGAAAATAATGAGAGGGGTGATTCCCGCCGTCTAGCTGGGAATCACCCCTCCTGAAAAGTCAGATTAAAGTTGTACCTTGAGAACGACCACTTATTGTCATGACAAAAACGGACCGTTGACTGTCCGCCGGGCCCCAGTCAATCGGGGGCGGTGCTTGGCAAATCCCGTGTTGCCCACCGCGATGGTGTCGATGACAGTCTGCCCCAAATACAACGGATGATTCGTCACACTCGCCATCCCCCGCTGAATCGTGATGACGTTGTAGTTAATCGCGTCGTGAACCTCATGATAGTGTGGATCCTGGCAATTAATGTAGGTAGTTGCCGAACCCACAGTCGTCACGGGAATCGTGTTATCCACCAAGTAGCTGGCGCCAAAATGTAAATGACCAGTAAAGATGCCACCAATGTTGTGCCCATGGAGAATCGACAAGAGTTCCCGGTTGTTCTGCAGTAAGGCGTAGCGCATCGACCGTAGTGCTGGCGCATCAAGCGGATGGTGAAGAAAGATAAAGGCCCGCCGCCGTGGCGCAATGTGCAAGTTCTTATTTAACCAGTCTAACTGCTCTCGGTCCAGCCAACCGGCTTCCTTGGTCGTCTCCCATTTGGAATCTAGAAAGTAAAAATCCATATTCTGATACATCTGTTTATACGCATAGTACGGCTGATGCGACTGTGATAGATAGCCGGCATTGAAGGCTTCCCGATCATCCTGATCACCGAGAATCACCTGGATTGGCGCCTGTAACCGCTCGGCCTGCTCGTTTAAGTATGCGCGCAACTTCGCATAATCTTGGCCGGTGCCATCCTGCATCAGATCTCCCCCGATGACGATGAGGTCCGGCGCAATCTGATGTGTCAAAACATCGTCAAAAATCTGCTGGAGCTTCTCAATGGGTGGTACTTGCTGATGATACTGTGGTTCGACGGCGGCCGCGGTTAATTGCGGATCCGATAAATGCACAATGGTAAATTTGTTCATGGCCCCGTTGCTCCCCCCGAAATAAAGTTCGGTCGTTGAAAATACTTTCCCCGACGACCGTAATCCCTAAGCTAGTTCCAGCATAGCGAACTTATGTAAATAATCGGTATGGTCCATGTCAACATCGTGTAAAGTTTCCGCAAATGGTGAGCAATCTCGCGAAGGGGCTGAATGAAGTGGGGCATCATAACTTGCCAAGAACTAGTGTCCTATCTTAAGAGCAAAAAAGTGCAGCGAACTTCACAGATTTCGCTGCACAATCAACCTTGCCGGCAAGACTAGTCACCGGCTAGTTATGACGTTCTGGTGGTCGGGAAAACCACAACATCGGTAACCAAGTAACAATCAGTATGATCAGCGTCTCAGTGTCTGTCGCGGACATACGACCATCCTCTTCCCCTTGATTTAATTCCATGATACCAAGCGTATGTATCGTTTTTGTATGGAAAGGCCCTTATTTTTGTAAAGGTTTGGTGACAATGCCCTGCCCTGGGTACGTCCCCGTTTGCCAGGCTAAAACTCAACGCAAGCAAAAAGTCCCAATCAAGCCAACACACAGTCAGCTCAATTGGGACTCGTTATTTATAAACTACTGTCTAGCAATTAACGGCTACAGCTTCAGCCAAACCTAAGCCGGAAGGGGATAGGTCCTGTGCAGTGACAAGCTTGTTTGTCAGCGTTCTCCGCTGGCTTACAAGCTGGGACGTCATAGAAACTCGTGATTTTCGAGGTTCTATGGCGCCTCCAGAGACCGCTCTTTGGCTCTGGAGGTTGCCCCACAGCGTAGTACCTATCCGCTGTAGGCGTTCAAAGTAGGCAAGTTGCTAGTTCTTCATTGCGCGAACTTCTTCGAGGAACCACTTGTTGAATTCAACCGCATCGATATCAACGGATACCTTAGCATTGGTCTTGCCATCGTGGTAAGCACCGCGGATGTCACCGACCGTTTCACCAATGGCTGGACCATCAGTTTGGACGTCGATCCACATGTCTTCCGTCGTGATTGCTTCTGGGTGAAGCAGGTAGAAGATGGTGTTCACGTCATGCATGGCGATCCCCTTATCACTGTTGTCACCATCGTTAACGATGATGTCATGCAGCATCTTACCGGTTTCGCTGATTTGTGGCAATTCTTCGATGCTTTCGTGGGTCAATAAAGCCTTCATGGTAATGTCCAAACCAACCATTACGATTGGCACACCAGACTTGTACATGATAGCGGCAGCATCTGGATCGGTGAAGACGTTGAATTCTGCGGCACTGGTCATGTTCCCTTTGCCTAAGGCACCACCCATGGCCACGATTTCCTTGATGTGGCTCTTAACTTCTGGGTATTCGGAGAAGAGCAAAGCAATGTTGGTGTATGATCCCGTTGGCACCAAGGTAATTGGTTCGTCGCTAGCCATGATTTCGTCATGTAAAGCTTCAACGGCAGTCTTATCTAAAGGCTTTGGCAAATCAGTTGGGAAGTCGTAACCAGGCATCCCTGATTCCCCATGAATCCGAGCGGCGTCTTCGAAGTCCTTGAACAGTGGTTGTTCAGCACCGGAAGCCACTGGAATCTTGGCGTTGAAGAAGCGCACGATCTTTTGGGCGTTGATGGTGGTCTTGTCGACCGTCACGTTCCCAGCAACCGTCGTGATCAGCTTCAAGTCAATGCTAGGATCGTTGATTGCCATGGTTAAAGCAGCTGCATCGTCAATCCCGGGGTCAGTATCCATAATAATTTTAGTAGTCATCTGTGTTTCCTCCCAATGAAATTAATTTCAGTTTCGTCAGCGGCCGTAACCGCTTACGTTTAACCCGTAAGTGAAACCCCGCCACTACAGCAGGGCACTAAAGACTAAATCAAGTAGGAACAGCACGCCTAACAGGTAGACGGGCCAAGTCATCTCCTTAGCTTTACCCAAGGCTACCTTCATAATCGGGTAGCAGACAAAGCCAAAGGCCAGACCGGTCGAGATGCTGTTGGTGAATGGAATCAGCACGATAATCAGAAATGCTGGGAACCATTCGGAAAAATCAGCCATCTTAATGTTGCCAATGGCCGCCATCATCAGCGCACCCGTGATAATAATCACCGGCGCAATCGCTGCGGATGGGACGTAGGCCAGTAGAGGTACAAAGACCAGCGAGAGCGCGAACAGGACTGCGGCGACTAATGCCATGATCCCGGTCCGACCACCGGTTTCAATACCAGAAGCACTTTCAGCGGCGGCCACTGTGGGACTGGTTCCTAAGAAACCAGACAGGAAGGTCGTCACGGCACTACCCTCAAAGGTCTTCTTGAACTTCTTTTGGTTCGGCAGTAAGCCTTGCAGAAGGCCCATGGATTCAAATACTAGAATCATGGTCATGGAGAAGGCTGCCAAGATAAATGGCGTGCTCAACCAGTGAGAGAAATCATTCTTGAAGACGATTTCGTGGTACTGTCCTAACCGTGCTAAATCAACGCTAGGCGTGTCAGCATCTTTGATTCCAAAGAAGAAGGCCACCAGACTCGTCGCGATAATCGCGATGAAGAAGTTTCCCTTCACCTTTCGAATGTACAGAATTAGACTGAGAATCAGTCCAAACAGCGCCAACAGTGGCGTTGGTTTGGTCAGATCCCCTAGGACCACCAGCGAGGAAGTCTTCCCAGCGACAATCAGCCCGGCTTTCTCCAGGCCAATTTCCACCAGGAAGAGCCCAATTCCCGCGGTAATCCCACTCTTTAGCGATTCCGGAATGGCCTCCGATAGAATCGTCGACACCTTGGTAAAGGCGATCAGCATGTAAACAAAACTGGCGACCGCCGCAATCCCTAGGGCTTCACGCCAACTCAGACCCATGTTCACCACAATGGTGTAGGTAAAGAAGGCGTTGACCCCCATCCCCGGTGTCAGAATGATTGGTGCGTTGGCCCAAAAGGCCATCACCAAACACCCAATCACCGAAGAGAAAATGGTGGCGAAGACACTCAAGTCGGTGGGAATCCCGGCATCCTTTAAGATTAGCGGGTTCACGATAATAATGTAGGAGATGGCGAAGAAGCCAGTTACTCCCGCGATCAGTTCGTTGCGGACGACATCCTTATGCCGCAGCGCTTCTCTTAGCGTCATATCATTGGCTAAGTCCACCTGCGATTGTTGCTTATCCATAAAAATCCCTATCTTTCGATGCGCCATTACTCGACGCACAGACTTCAACGGGCTTTGCAACCGAATGGTCTCACGCATCCGGCTGGGTTTCACTTCCCGTCTAGGAAGGTCGGCACCCGTACGGACTAATCGAGCGGTTGCTCGTTAGTCTCGCTACATATTGTACATGACGTTCGTTAAAAATCCTGGTGAATTGGCTCGGGGTTCAAACTGCGTAATTGCATCGCCTTGCCGGGCGGCGCAAATAAATCGTGACACTGTGGGCGGACGCCCGGAGCCATAGTGCGGTCTCCAGGCTTGCCGGCAAACCTCTGAGAACCGAGTTTTACCGACACCAATTGTCTAAGTGGCACAGCCACTAAGACAATTCTCACAGCTGAATTTATTTGCACCACCCTCACGGCTTACACGCGTTTAAGACCCGGGCCAATTACCATTTTTCTGTTGTATCCGTGCCTATACAGTTCCCTGGCACCATCATCTAGCAGCGACATTTCCTTGGCCAACTTCGGCCACGAATGTGATCAGGTAAGGCGCTCAGCCACCACTGCCTGACGGATGAAAGCCGGTGCTAGATGGGGTAAACCCGGGGGCATTTGACACAGATAGCCCAAAGCCATCGGCCCTGGGCTATCAATTTTTTAAGCTTCAATCTAAGGTTGGTAAAATCTTACCAAACGAAGAGACCAACGATCCCGGCAGAAAGCAGGGAAACTAAGATCCCGGAAAGTAACATGTAACCAACGTTCTTAGAGATCAGTTCGTTGTTTTCACGGTCAACGATCCCCTTGAAACAACCGATAATCATCCCAGTAGTTGAGAAGTTAGCGAATGAAGTCAAGAAGACAGTCAAGATGGCACGGTAGTGAGGTGAGAATGCATCCGTGTTGATGGTTGAAGCGATCTTACCCATAACAACGAATTCATTCGTAACCAACTTAGTACCCATGTACTGTGCGAAGCCGAATGCATCGTGGACGTTCAGACCCATTAACCAAGCGAATGGGAACATGATGATCCCAAGGATGTGTTCCAAGGATAACCATGGGTTGAACAATTCAAGAATACGGTCGATCAATGCAGCCAAGGCAACGAAGGCGATAACGTTTGCGGCGATGATCAAGATCAGACGACCGGCACCTAAGATAGAATCACCCAAGAATGAGAAGAATGGTTCTTTCTTACCGTCATCTTCAACGGCACCTTCTTCAGCAGCAGCAGAGCTAGAACCACCGATTTTAGCGATAGTATCTTCTTCTGGTGCAACTTCAACAGGGTTCAGCATGTTCGTTACGATAATGGCGTTCAAGATGTTAATTGGAACGGCCGTCAAAACGAACTGCCCAGGAACCATTTGGGTATATGCACCCAGAATGGAAGCCGTGATACATGACATCGACATCATCGCAAGCGTTAAGTTACGTTCCTTACGCATGCTCTTTAATTGTAATTGAGAAACGGCTAAGGCTTCAGTGTTCCCTAAGAACATCATTTCAACAGAGAAGAATGATTCAAACTTAGGTTGGCCAGTAATGAAGGAAAGTCCACGACCAACCCACTTGATGATCCAAGGCAAGATCCCGATGTAAGTCAGGATATCGAACATTGGAACAACCAATAAAATTGGCAGCAATGAACTCGTAATGAAGTTCATTGACTTAGCAGTCCCACCGAAGTTCGGCGTTACCCAGTTAGGTAAGGCGAAGACGATCCCTTGGTAAGCCACTTGGACTAACCAGTTGAAACCATCGGCAGCACCCTTAACGATGTCTTGCCCGATAGAGAAACTGGTGAAGAACCAAGCCAATACCAAGTTAAGAACTAAGACGATAGCAGTTGATTTCCAGTTGATCTTTTTCTTATCCTTTGAGAATAAGAAAGCGAGTGCGAGGTAAACAATTACCCCTAAAATATTGACTGCGACTAGCATTGGTCAAAATACCTCTTTCCGATATTATTCTTTGATGTATGGCCCCTTTGCCATACAAAAGTTGACACGATGTGTTGCGGCAGAAATTATGTAACGCATAACTTCTGTTACGAACGTAATCAGTTCGTAACGGCTAGATTTCAACGCGTGCGGCGAATGGTGAAATTGCTAAATCTAAATATAATGGATGTTTCGGTGCCGCAAGCACGCTGACCTTTGCAACCTAGTGGTTAACCCCTGATGTGCTGCTACATCACCTCCCTTCATGGTGCCATGTTCATTCCTACTTATTGCGTAAATTCATTTAAAAAGCTATGTCCAGCGGCGTGACCCGCTAAGCCGAAATTCTCAAGGACAGTGGCGCCAACATCCGCTAACGTCCGGCGAATGCCCAATGCATGGGTGCTTGGCCGTGATGCCGAATAAGCAATGATCGGCAGGTACTCGCGGGTTGGTGTGACGGTCGCCGTTGGATCAACAGCGTGGCTGGCAGTCACGAGTAACAGGTCATTGACCCCCATATCGTGAATCACCTGACCCAACGCTTGATCCGCGTGGACCAGCGCCTCGCCAAAGCCCTCAATATCACCACGTTCACCGGCGAACCGAAAATCCGGTAACATTACCAACGCCATTCCTGAAGATGGCCGGTATAACAACTCATTGAGTACGCGGAAGGCATCCTGGTTGCTTCCCAGCTGAACCTTTTCCGCGGCATCCTGCGTCTGTAAATAACTCTGAAACGGTGCGGCAATGGTAACGGGATACCCCGCTTCAGGCAAGGTTGCCAGAACACTCTGCGTGCGAGTCCGGCCATTGTAATCCCACATCTCTCGCAAACCCGTTGCGGGCTGGTTATCCTGAGCCGCCATATGCAGACGGCCGAAGAATCCCATGGGGACCGCAACCGGGTCAATACCGAACAGTGGATGGTCAACCCGAATATTCCCGAGGCCTAAGCGCTGTAATGTTGGAAGATTTAGTTTACCCGACCAACTAACCGCCACATGACCTAATGTATCAGTTCCGACAGACTGAAAGCGGTTTGCGTCCGGGGCTTCCCCCAGGCCTAAACCAGCAAAGTCAATCACGAAAATGCGATGAAATGCCACCATTTCTCACTCCTCAGGTCAACACCGGCATTCAATTCCAGTTGGTGTTTTTTCGGTCTAGTAATAATATACCGTTTCCAGGAGCGCCTGTAAATGGCTGATTGCAAGAAATCTGAGAAACCTGATTTCCGAACATTGCGCCCCTTAATCGTTGACAGCACACGGCCACCAGGCGCGGACTTCCCACGGTTACCCGGAGTGGCAGCAATTTACATAAAAGGATTTACTTGGTCCACGAACCCTTTATGCGAGCGTTACCACTTACTGACACGATTACAAGCTGACTAACCAAACTAAAAATCAAGATTCCGTTAATCCAAGTCGGCGACGGCTTGGTTGAACCGAACAACTTACTTCTAGAATCATAAAAACGGGCTTCAAGTTGGGTGAAAATAACTTGAAGTCCGCTAACTTCCGGAAAGGAGGTTGTGACTTAATTCCCGTTTGATAATCATTTTAATACTTAATCGCCTCATAACTTGTATTTCGAACCAACTGCCGCAGCCCCAAATCATACTATATTTTATTTCTGGCTACCGTTTTGGTTTTGGAACGGTGACGCTTAATTCCTTCATTACCTCAACAGATCACGCTCTAACGATTCTACTTGAAATCCTTGTATGACCTCTGCATCCGTAACATCCGAGCTCTAGTTAAAACTTGTAACACTGTCTACACGTCTCTAAACACATACGCTTACGTGAAGCGCTAAGCTGACACTATATTCAGTTGTTCATCATTCTTGAACTGTCGCTTGAATCCACCAGAGTTCGTTAGAAGGTTTATCGGAGTTGTCAAAAACATTTTCTTTGTTGCGGGTTTCTCTACTAAAAACCTGTCTCTCGTCAAAACGGAAATCGGTTTCGTAAAGCATTGACTCAACTAAATTATGTGATGCTGGAATCACAACTCTTAATTCCTTTCCGTGACATAATAGTAACACGGCCTGTAAGCGTTTGCAATAGAAAAGCTAAAACTTCTTGATTTATTTTATCCGATCGGCCTAGAACGTTGATATAACAGACATCCAAGCAAAAAAATACCGTCAGCGAGTCGTGGTCGCCAACGATATTTTTGATGTATGAATCAATTCCAGGCAAATTCCATGGGTTCTTGTTTGGAGGAAAAGTTTCACAGATATGAGCTTAGTAAATTGATTCCAAATTAAGTAAATCGAAACGAAATGTCGTGTGGAGTTACCCTCAACACACACCATAGTTATACCGCGAATCCATCCACATTGCACACTTTTTGAACCCGCAATTTTCATCGAGAGATTGAAAGCGGCGACTAATGGGCATTCACAGCGATAAAAGAATTCTCCTCAGTTGCGTCGCGCCATTAATACCAAGAAGGCTTATCCCCATCGGTATTGGGCTTGTTAACGCCCAGGGATTCCCGGATGGCCTGACTTGGATCAGCGACTAATTTAGCCACAACAGCGGCGATGCTCTTTCGGGAAACCTCGGTCCCTTTGAAGGCTTCACCCTTCTTCGTGGTCTCGTAGTCAATCTCATCCTTATTACTCAACCAAGCTGGCCGAATCAGGGTGTAGTCAACATCAGAACTCTCAATAACCTTGGCAGCGGCCGCGTAAGTCTCCAGGTAGCCCCCATCCAGCATTTGGTGATTCCACTTGCCATAATTGCCCGGAACTTCGTCGTAAATGCCTAACGTGGAGATCCAGATCAAGCGACTGACTTGGCTTTCGTCCATTGCGGCCACAACGGCTTTGGCTTCGTCCTCAATATTCTTACCTGCGAGGTTAGCATAGACGATATCACTACCAGCCATGGCGGCCTTCAAATCGGCAACGTTGCTGGCATCACCCTCAACGACCTTGACCCGGTCACTGGCGGCATCCACTAAACGCTTGGCGTTCCGCAGAAACAACGTTAAGTGGTTCTGGTCATTTTCCAACAGCTGTGCTGTAGCCAGCTTAGCAATTTTTCCATTGGCACCCAGTACTAATACGTTTGTCATAAATATTAACCCCTTTTCGTTTTTGTTTACGGTTATACTGTAATACTCACAGTTACATTTAGCAACTGAAAAGGTTGGGGACTTTTGGGTGGATCTGCTTGAACTAGCTTAATGACAGGGATTTTAGGGCGTCAAAAAAGCAACGTTGCTGAGGCAACATTGCTCGAGTGGAAATTAAATTGATTGGCGGCTTGAACTTGCTGGCTACGGTTGCGGGTGAAATGCGCGCTTCCGCTGCCATAGCCGAAACGTGCACCGAGGGACAGCTGGTTGCGCTTAACCCCAATAAGCAAATAATCCAAACCCGGGATTTTTTGCTTATTGACGTTAATGCTCGCCAGCTAACCGCCCCTCGGCGCACTCTTTTACTAAATCAACATCAACGTTACACCGTCAATCGGCGTCAAACTGTCGCCTAAATCACCGAAAACTAATTCCTTCTGGAAAATCGGCGAGTCGAGTTCAGTCAAGTTCGTCTTTTCAATGGTCAGATGATAACGGCCATGCCGGTCCTTACTCAAGCCATAATTCACGAATTCTTGTTCGGGGGCGTATTCCGCGAAATGGACGGCGTAATGTCCGAGCTGGTGGGAAACGACCAGACGAATCCCGTTTTCATCTCTAAAAATGTGCAAAATTGTTCACTCCTAAATTGATTGAAACTATCCCAGTATTTGGCACAAAAACAAAGGAAGGGTCGCGACAACGCTTCCCTCCCGCTATCGGCGCGTAGCCAATCAAGGTTGGGAAACGTGCCGCGGCTGTCGACAATCACGGCTCATCAATCCATGATCAACCTACGTGCGCACAGTGATGTCAGCCTTGCCAAACCACGAAGAGTTCGGCTTCACCAGGATAGTTCCTCTATGTACTTAGATTGTACCATACTTACCCTAAAAAGATTAGGCACACTCAGCAAGCCAGCAAATTTTCTGAAAAAGGCGCTCCCATCCCTTGCCAGTGGTGGGGCAAACATGGTTCAATATTAATAACAAGGCAATTAATTATTAAATTAACTAGTAATTACGCATTCTAATGGAGGCCCACTATGGCAAACACAAAGAACAGTCAGGCAGCAAAGATTCGCCAGCAAATTATTACTTGGTTACAGGACGATCAAACATCAGAGGTCGTATCCGAAGAAAAATTCCCCGGGATTCGCGGAATTCGGGCAGTCAAGCTGCGCGATATGTTAGGGAAACTGGGCTACGTCTCCTCGGTCGTAATGGGCGCCGTCTCAGCCGCACCATCCATCGATCACCGCATCAAGAAGGCCGCAGTCAAGCCACGAGAGGTCTACTACTACTTCGACAGTAGTACCCCAGCGCCGGCAAAGGTCCAACGGCAGGCCCAACAGGCAGCCACTGCCGCAATGGTCACAGCGACGCCAGTAGCCTCGTCAGCAGCCGTTCACACGATCCAAACGACAGGGCTCACCGGACTCTCTGGTACGCCAGCTTTCAAACAGCTGGTTGCGGCCAACGATCACTTGGCTAGCGCGGTGGATGACCTCCTGACAGCCGCCCAAAGTCAGCGTCCCCTCTCCAATCTAGAACTAGACTTCTTGACGGATTTTGCGACCCAGGTAGCTAAGCAGACAGAATCACTCCAGAATTTCACTGCCCAGACGCGAATCGATCGTTTACGACGACTGTAACCCCTGTTAAGTAATTCACTTATTAGATAGTGCCCATAATTATTTAACCAATTTAACGTTTTTTGCGAAATTTCCTTGACTTTTAAGCACTCGACCTTTAATCTGTTATAAATTACTTTTATGGGGGGACGATTGCTCATGGCATTACACGAAGATAACCGGGTGTTTTGTGAAAAGACCGAACTTTTCTCAGATTCATTCTACGGCACCATTACAAAAATCTACGAACATTCCGCACTGGTGAAGGTTGAACCCGACCAACTCTCCAAGAAGGAAACCGATAAGATCGATTCTTTCGGGGATCTTGTTGTTATCCGCCTCAAGGAACTGCAATTGGTGGACGCCGCTGGTAAGCCTATGGACGAACCAGAAGACGAAGAACCGTTAGAAGCAGCTGAATAAGCGTTACTGACTGCCAGTCCACACCGCGTGGGCTGGCTTTTATTGTGCTCGCAAACGCGGCTATTGGATGGCCTGTCAGCGTAGAAATTGGCGTGCTATTAATAATTCCACCATTTCTGATAGTTCTCACGTCGCGCAAAAGAAGGTGCGGGCCATCCCGCACCTTCCGTTTTGTTTAAAATTAACGCGCATTGACAATCTCGGTGAGCTGTTGAATCAGCTCTGGCAGCTCTTCATTGAGGACGTCACTGACGTGTTCTTCAATGCGCCGGCCGCGCGGTGTGATTTCGAAAACGTGGTAGCGGCGGTCGGTCGCCAACGTCTCGTCATCAATGTAGCCGTTGTTTAACAGCCGGCTGATCTGGATTGAAATCATGGATTGGCCGACGTTTAGGCGTCGCGCCAGTTCACTTGTACTAACTTTCTCCATTGCCAGTTCATGCAAGATCCGATATTGTTCAAACGTGATTGCATCCCCGCTGCTTGGCCGTTTGATAAAGGGACGCAGGAGTGAATTCAACTGGTGAATCCGCTGAACGTCCACGGCTAACTTATTGGCTTCCATCATGTTACTCTTCCTCCTCGTGACCACCGACAGCCTTACTTCGTCGGTCCGTCTTTAACATAGTCATCGCGTAGTGGTAACTTAGTGGGTAAAACCATAAGCCCTGAAAGTTACCTCCCCTAAACATCCTACCACAGATAACAGACTACATTATAAACAAATCACATCTTAGCCAAATTTGCTATTATTATCTTTATACGGAGTGCTGATAAACGTTGAAATGGCGGCATTTACGCCTGGAACCGCTCATCATCGAAATGCAGGGCCTCTTTGTTCCCCTGGCGGAGACGCTTGAGCAGTAACGTCACATCCACCTGAGATTCCGAGATGCCCATGAGATTGAGCCCACTGACCAGCAGATAACGCTGATGAAACTCAATTGCTGCTTGCCCATCGTACTCTTCCTGTGTTAGCAGGGCGTCCACCGACAGAGCGTGGTGCTGGGTATATTGAAATTCGGTCGTCATCTGATGGGCGATACGTAACGTTTCGTCATTCTTCTTGCGTAAGCGCGCAGCCGAATCACTGAAGATCATCTCCATCCCATTATCAAGTTGGGCCCGGACCTGCTTCTTTCCCCATACAGCGTTGATATTGTCGACAAATTGGAGTCCCACCCAGCTGTTATGACCGCCATGCTTGGGTTGCTCCGTCGCGACGACTCGCAGCTTGCCACTAACAATGGGCAGCGGTTCGCTCAAACCGAGCATCTTCACGTAGCTTCCCATGTTGAGCCAAGCCATGTTCGTCGACGTTAGTATCAGGTTGGCCAATGCCTTGGGCGTGAGTGCCGCACGGAAGAAGCCATCGCGCATTGTCACCACGACGGAATCGGCCGCGAGATTCGTTTGCCGGAAGTTCTTAATAAAGACCACCGACTGCCAATCTAGCTCGGGCTCACCGGTCGGAATTCGCCGGGTAACATCCTCCAACTGTAACTTCGTAAAATCAATCACATTTTCCCGTTCGATCTGACTACGCAGTTCGGGGCGAAGACCGCGGGTTAATGGGTTAACCATAGATATTCTCCTTAATAGGAAAATTGAGGTATTCGATAGCTTACCATGGCCTTCCTGTTACCCGGCTATAGATTGCCACAAAAACCGAATGATAGCAAGAAATATACATTGAATTTTTAAAATTAGTTTCAGAACGTACATTGGCTAGAATCGCCAGTATGAACGATTTCTACGGGTCATCATTTGGCGGATGATGGACGAACTATAATTTAATTTATTCCTATTAAATTCGAGTTTTCTCATAAACTGGCACAAACTTTCATGGGGATTTCATGCAACAGCCAGAATTACTTGGTATACTCTAGGAAAAGGTGAGGTGAAGGGGTATGGCCAAACAACGACATCCGTTGGGAGACGTGCTGTACAAGGCCCGCTTGGTGTTGGCGGATGGGGCCAGTCACGCGGAGGTTTTGAAAAATCTGGATATTCCTGGTTGGTATCTGATTGAGTTGGAACACAACCACATCACTCACCCCAACCCGGACTTGTTGACGTTGATTTTCCAATGCTACGGTCTGAATAATGATCAGGTGGCCGCCCTGCAGCGAACGCCAGATTTAACGACGGCACTATTCGAGCTGACCCTCACCACGGAACTGAAATTAGCGGCCAACCACCACGAAACGTTGGACTGGCCCGACAGCGCAACATTTGCTGCTGAACATGGCATTGTCAAGATGCGCGACCCGCGCGCCATCAACAGCTACGCCGACATCCTTCGCTGCATCCGATTGAATGCTGAGTGGTGTCCAATTCACACAGCCAGCCTGATCTACGGCGTCTCCCCGATGGCCTACTGGCAAATGGAGGCGGCCCAGATTCCCGTATCTAACGCGGTCATTGCTGTCCTAGCGGAACGTTTACGCACGGATAATTTACAACCCTTTCTGGAGGCGGAGAACCTGTCTGCCGCGGTTAGTACGCAGTTGCGGGACCATCCTGAGAATTTACCAAGTTGACCATTTTGAGACTAGAAAAAGGACCGCTCCGGTTGGGAGCGGTCCTTCGTGTAACAATCGTTAATTACTTGTTTGTGTAGTAGTCGTTAACACCAGTGGTCGTTTGAGCCTTTGCAGGTGAAGTCCCGGTCTTTTCTGAAGCCGTGTAGAAGGCCTTAGTCGAGCTACCGAAAGTACCGGCAATCGTGCTAGAAAGTTTGAATTCCGTGTAGTACTCTTTCGTATCGTTAGACTTCTTGTAGTTAGGCGTGTCAAGCGTTGCTAACCCAGCATTGGTCAAGTAAGTGGACGCATCTGAAGCAGTGAAGGTCGCTTCGGAAACACCAGTGAACCCAGCAGATACAGTAGGGAAGGCTACCGTGTTTTCAGTAGCAGTCTTACCAGTCGTGTAAGCTTGGATGCCCTTAGCGGCTTGGGAAAGGTCCCCGTTACCAGCCGTCTTGTAGAACGTAAACTTAGAGGTCGTTGGTTGGTTTTGGTTAACGAGTAAGGAAATCGTGTCACCCGTCTTGGCATTGCCCAAAGCAATCTTGTTTGAGCTATCGCTAGCCACGTAACTGTAACCAGTGCCAGTCAAAGCGGCCTTACCCCAAGCATCAGTAGCTTGAGTCGCAGCATCGGTACCAACAGCGGTACCTTTAACAGTTGATAAGACCTTCGTTGCGTCAGCTTTCAAACCAGACAGCGTCGTTGAAGCAACAGTCTTACCTGAGCCTGCAGCCACAAAGTTAACATTCACGTCAGTAGCAGCGTTAAACGTAGCGCCAGCTGGCTTCGTCGTGGTAACACCCTTAGAGTAAACCCAACCGTTAACGCTTGGATTAGTGGCATCAGTAACGTAGTAGTAAGTTGACCCTTCACGTGACTTCTTGATGGCAGACGTTACAGTCAATACATCGTTAGCGTAGTCGGTCGTGTCCTTAACAGACTTCGTGGCCTTGTATTGCGTGTACTTAGGTGCGCTCCACGTCACGCCAGACTTACCAGGCTTGGCAAAGTATACGGTCGTGTTAGCAGGCATCTTAGCGGACTTCGTCGTTGAAGCCTTCTTGATCCCACCAGCAAAGGTCCCGGCCTTCTTACCACCGTAAATGTAACCACGGTACTTACCGTCCATGGAAACGATCTTGTAGTAAACAGAGCCCTTGTTCGTCGTCTTTTGGTAGTAAGCACGGAAGTAGTCAGCGGACTTCTTGGAAGAGGCTAACTTATTCATCGTGTTCTTTGAGGCAACCGTCTTGGCACCTTTAACAGTCCCTGGCTTGGAGTAGAGGGCGTTCTTCCCAGTAGGTTGAACGTTGCGCTTCGTAGCGTCGGTGCTCAGAGTCTTACTTGAAACAATCTTAGCCTTGCTAGCAGCTTGAGCAGTGGTCGAAACCGTGGCAACGGCTCCTAAGCTTAAAGCAGCTAAACCAAGGTAAAGTGATTTGGCTAAATTTGATTGCATAATGTACTGTCTCCCTTGAATGTTTAAGTTATGTGTTAACGCCTCCTAGTATACCAAATTAAATATAAATTTACTGATAATTAATCAAACTTTCGATGACTTAACCACTAGCCGTCGCAACTATTGTCAAAAGCATCCACAACTAAAAAAGAACCGCCATTTCTGACGGTTCCCATGTGTAAATTTAAGCGGACTACGACACACTCCAGGTCCCGCCGTTAGCAGTTGCGGTCGCCTTGCCACCGACCAACGTCGCCTTAAAGTTGGCGGTCAGTACATCTCCGTATTTTGCCAACTTATGACTGCTGACAAAGGTGCTGGCGGCAAAGACAAAGTCGTAGTGGTAAAGGTTCCCACCCTGATCTTTGTAGGTCTTGGTCCCGCTAATGTTACCCCGGTTAATACCGATCTCAATTTTGGTCAGGTTAAGCTCCCCAATCAGTTGGCCCGCTTTGCCGCTTAGAGCTTGCGTTGCATCCGTAGAAAGCGTCATGGCCAAATCCTTACTAGAAAGCTTGCTGCCATTACTCAAGCCATCAACCACCGCAACTTTACCGTTATCGACACCATCAACGGTCAATTGCAATTGCGAGGTGGCTGCCGACATCACATCGACGTACACCGTGTTGCCATACGTTGCGCCAAGCACGGCACTCGACACTGCAGTCGCGGACGTCGCCTTGTAACCGCTAGGTGTCATCGCCGTCACGTAATCGGTCAGATTGGTGCCCGCAGCGTTCTTGGCATTGTCCACGCGACTTCCGGCGTGAGTATTGGCCTGTGCGGTTACCCATGTGGCGTTTCCTACCAGCTTGCCATTCTCCCGGTAGACTACTTTGACACTGTTATCACTCGTTGGCGTCTGATCAACTTCACCTACCATCAGACCGCCAAATGACGTGTTACCCGCGTTCTGGTAGCCTTTACCAGCATAAATCCAGCCTGCAATCGATGCATCCGTCGTGGATGTGACGTAGTAGTACAGCGTCCCCTCCCGCGTCTTCGTCTCAGCCCTGGATACCGTGAACGTGTCGTGCTTATTAGACCCATACAAGCTGACCTTGTGCGCCTTGTACTGGGTATTCTTCGGTGCCGTCCATAATGTATTCTTGTTAACGTTCTTCAAATGAAAACCGGTCGTCCGTGATGGCATCGTGGCGGCCTTCGTGGTCTCGGCCACTTCAATGCCACCCGCTAAGACGCCTTTTGTGCTGCCACCATAAATGTATCCCCGATACTTGCCATTCATCGAGACAATCTTGTAATAGACCGATCCCCGATTCGTGACCGCCATGTGGTAGGCCCGAAAGTAATCCTTAGAGTATCCCGACTTCACCAACTTCTTGACCTGTCTGGTAGAAGCCACCAGCTTGGCGCCCCGAACCGTCCCCGGCTTAGTGTAAATGGCGTTAGATCCGGTTACTGCCACATTCTGTGCATGCTTGCCCAGCGCCGACTTGGACACAATCTTTGCGCTCGACGAGGCCTCCGCTGTACGTGCCGTATTAATCGTGGTCGTGACCGCACCGAAACTCACCGCCACGACTCCTAGACACAGCGATTTCGCTAAACTAGATTTCATGCTATTTCTCCCCTGAAAAAGTTGTAGGTGAACAGGGCCAGTATAGCGAGCCGCGGCTAAAATTAAAAGCGACTATTGAAAATATTCAATGTAAATAATTATAATCGCATATCAATATATTTATAAATAAGCCGCTAACTATTACCCAGACGGCCCTGCCGTTAATTATAATTTTCAGACCATTTATTTTTAAATATCGGCCGCTTGCTCATAATGCACTAACTTCTCCAGCAGGCCCTCAGCGTCCACCTCAGCTTGGCGGCAGCGTTCTTGCATAATCTCTCGGTGATTGCGTACAAGGCTACTCAGCGTCACTGGAGACAGTAACCAACGCAACTTGAGTTCCTGGTCGTAGGGTTGCAGGGCCATGTTAGCTTCGATGTCAGCTAGGAGGCTTTCATCGAGTCCCAGAACGACCGCCGCTTCCGATTGGGAGAGTCCCATTTCCTGGCGAGCAGCTCGGATCTCTTCCGGCTGGAGAAAGTTATACTTTCGCCGATAGATGGCAAAATCCGTTCGGAAATTGTAATCCGGATCGTCAACCGGTTCCAGGTATTCCTCCTCATCATCGACATCGGCGGTGGCCGGTACCCAGTAACGGTGCGTGTTGGCAATCGGTTCGCTAAAAATCTTAAGGTGTTCTTCAACTTCAATAACTTTGAAATCCACAGGTGCTCCCGTAATGTCCGGGTGACTGACGCGTGCAACAACTTTGACCATGTAGCTGACTCCCCTTCCGAAAACCCAAGTAGCGTGACGCTTACATAAATCTCATGATATTCCGCAAACTCCGTTCCATTTTCAACGTCTCCATGACTATACCGAATTTCGCCGGTTTAGTCATGGATGTTGGCTTACAAATAAATTCATAGACTAACGGTTATAAACAAAACGGACGTGATGTAAGCTTCTCATCACGTCCGTCTCAATCTAGTTTTCAACCACTTGATACCATTTGTTCACATCAACATGACCTGTATCCGCATACTTGGCCTTCAGAACGCCTAAGTACATGTAGAAGTCTGGAAACAAATCCTCTGTTCGATAGTAATAAGAATTTAGTTTACTTTTAATATCATTCACAGCTGTCGCAAGAACATTTACTTTTACGCGTTCTTCATCTTGCGCAACTGGTAAGTCTCCGTCAGGAAGATTTACAGCTGTTGCTGAATCCAACGAGCTTCGAACGTATTGCAATCGCAAGCAGACTCGGGGAATCTTGTTCTCCCCTGACAATCCGTTCATATCCAACTTATCGAAATTCAGAAAGGCACCCTTTTGAACTGAAATTCGCCTATTCTGCTCCCGCTTAACGACTTCCTGATACAATGAATTCTGCCCATCTTCGCGAACAAAAAAGATGTCGAGCTGGGGTTCGTCACCCTGATTGGCATACCCGTCTACCATGAACAGCAAAGAAATAAATGGATTCGAACTAACATCAATCAGTGGCGTCCCCAATCCATAATGCTGTAACTCCGCTAAATTTGCAGCTCGCTTATCTAGATTGTCATGAATCGAAAAATACGAGACATTTTCCGGGAATTTTTGAGCAACTGATTTATAAATTTGCTCGTAGTTACGCCTAAAATCGTCCGTATATCCCGTGACCCCTTTTCTAAAGAGGGTTGGCCCGCAAATCCCAGTTGCCTGGTTGTCCCCGATATACAGTCTTATATCCTTGCTCCAAACGACTACTGATCTGATCGATAATTTCCTTCAAAGCATAAAATACTGACCAGGACGAATGATCCTCCGTATAGGCATGATCAACCTCTAAGCTTTTAAACACTGGTCCCAAACTTTCCTGCAATTCCTTTAGTAATTCGCTTTTATGTGACTCACCGTCAACTTTAATCTGCTTCAATAAATAGATTAAATTGCCATCAAACTCCGTGTTAGTCAATTGCAAGTCAACATTCATCGTATCAAATACCTTTTTAGCATCATATAGTTCCTGTTTGGATTGATAATTATCTGTCACTGCCACTCACTTATCCTCAGCTGGGACAAAAATCCCTAGATTATCAATCCGATATTTCATCGCCATCGTTGATACGTCTAACTGTCCAGCAACCATCTTAATAATTGACTTGACCTCCGCCATTTGTAAATGACGACCATCCAGATGTTGGTCTGAAATGGCTTGCCTAACACCTCGTGATACTAAAACTTTGGGCATCAGAAACTGCGCAGCAAAAGCATTTGCAAAAACTTCATCCTGCCGATCTTCAGAACTATAGTCACTAGAATCATCATTGCGATTAGCGTATCGCACATTTTGCATAGCATGGCCCAGTTCATGAGCCATCGAAAATCGCTGGCGTTGCCGATTCTCAGAACCATCAATAAATATATCATTATTGCTGATCTTGCCACTGCCGTTCATTTGCTTCTCAATGTGGACCTGAAAATTAAGCTCTTTGAGAAATCTTTCAACATCAACAGGTCCTTCAACTTCTTCATTAGGATTCACGTGTCCATCTTTATTCAAACTATTTAAGCGTGAAATGAAGTCACTTGAAAATATCTCGTTTAATTTCATCATCGGCCTCCCATCGATCAGCTTTACTTTCTAAGTACTAAAGGTAAATATTACTTACCTCTGTCTATTATACAGATTACACTTAAGAATATGCCATTAACAGGCCCTTTTTTAGAAAACAGTCTAAATCTCCAACTGTTGTATAGATTCTCGTCTCAAAGACTTACTGAACTTGTCCCAGCATAACACGCCCCGTGGCAAACCCCTAGAACTATCATATTACACATAAATTGATCATCACACACAACTATAATCCTAGAATGACGCCTATCACCAATAACCTCTTCACCTGCACCTCTGCCTCATAATTTTATTAATAATCTATTCAGGCCGCGCCCAATCCCACGCCCAGAATTCAGCCCCATACCCGGCCAGCTCACGATTATCTAGCTCCAACAACTAATTCATCATTTCACAAACATTTACCGAGTTTATACATAAAATCTACAATACCGCAACATTCTCCTGCTATACTCTGTTCTTGTCATCAAGTAAAAAACATCACAGGAGGATTCATATGCAACGCGCAACGATCGTCAAATCACTAAGTCTCGCCTGGGTGGCCCTGTCTTTGGGTGGCCTGGGAACGTCCAGCGCCTTAGCCGCAACGACCGCCACACCAGAAACCGCTCCAATCACGCAGACTGCGGCACCGACCACGACCCAGCCCAAGCCTGGATCGCCAGAATATCCCGCATACTTAGCCGACCAGGTCGCGCAATACGGTGACGTTAAAGACACCCTGATTCCTCTTGAAGGTACCAAGAATACCCGAGACATTGGCGGGTACAAGACAGCCGATGGCAAATGGCAAATTCGCCAAAACCGGCTCCTCCGTTCTGATAACTTAAGCGCACTGACCCCTAGCGACGCAAACAAACTGGCCAAAGATCACCACGTAACCTCTATTGTTGACTTTAGAACGCCCGGTCAACAAGACAAGCAACCCGACAAAGCCATCCCCGGAGCGTCTCTGACGTCCATTTCAATCCTGGGGAACCTCGCCGACACCAACGGTAAGGGCGACGGCGAGTTCTACAACTGGCAATTGGAATTCGGCTACCACGCTGTAACGGGCTACCATCAATTCTTGAACATGCTGCTGACCAATCCGAACGCCACGCTCTACCACTGTAGCTCAGGCAAGGACCGGACAGGTATCGGGACCGTCCTGATCATGACCATTCTGGGGATGGACCGGAAGACGATCGTCAATGATTTTCTCCAATCTAACCAGACTGGGCGTCACGTCGAACGGGCTTGGATCATGGAATACTACCGAGAAATCTTCGCGCGCTATGGGACGATGGACAAATACATCAATGACTTGCTGAAGTTCACGCCGGCCCAACAGGACCAGTTACGTGCCAAGTACCTGGTCTCCACGGATGGTAAGAACACACCTTACCCAGCCGCCACGCAACCCAGTGCGCCGCAGGTTCCCAGCACACCGGCTCCGGCACCAACGCCAACACCGGAACCTGAGAAACCAACGCAACCAAACAAGCCTACACCCAACAAACCAGCTCAGAATAGTAAGCCGACTGCTAAGCCACACAAGAAGCAGCCTAAGGCTAAAATTGTCTCAATGAAGAAATTCAACACGAAATTTAATTACCGTTTAAAGGCTAATAAGAAAACCTTCAAAGACGTCTACCTCCACAAACTGAAGGGCCACACGCCCAAAAAGTCTGTTAAGAAGTGGAAGTTAGTCAAGGTTACCAAGGTGAAATTCAAGGGTAAGATCACCACACACTACCAAGTGAAGGACCGCGCTGGCCATCAAGTCTGGATTCTAAAAGGACACGTTGTCAAAATTCACAAATAACCCTAAGTCAGCGACACTAATCACCAAAGCGGCGTTCTTCCTACGAAGGACGCTGTTTTTGCATGGCGTGATCAACAAAATCCCTCTGAATAATCACGCTCAGCAACCCCCATTTAAATCCCGAAATTCACGTCCCTAGCTTAACCAAAACTAAAATCCACGCGACTTTTTCGTCAGAGTCCCCGAATAATCTAGCTACTGAATCAGTCCCTACCATCAGCCGCGGCAGTCCCACACATACTCATCTCAGCTGTACTCTGTTACCATCCAACACTCGTCCCAGCCACGCTAGCAAACGCTGAGATTGACGTCTAAGTACGAACTCCCCGACCACGAAAATATGGCCGAATCCTTTGCTATACTATCCCCTGTTAAGTCGTGATTGACTTAGCCACTCAAATATAAGGGAGACAATGGATATGCAATCAAGCTTAAAGAAATCACTTTACGTTGGCCTAACTGCCCTGAGTTTTTCGGGGATTGCGACCGCCACTGCGACGACTGCTTCTGCCAAGTCCTACGCGACCGCTGGTGCCTATACCACTTTACAAACGGACGAGAGCTCGCGAAACGTTGAAGTTAACGGGTCCAACGCCCTCTACTCCAAACCCAGCACGGTCAAGGGGGCCAAAGTGGTCGCTTCCAAAGCAACCATGAAGACCTTAGCAGCTTCCAAAAAGCCCGCTAGTTACTTCCGCGCTTACGGTCAAGAAGACCGCCAACCGTGGCTCCGTTTACTATAAGATTGTTTCCATGGACGGCAAATATCGTGGCTACATTTACGGCGGGAAGACGGCCGGCACGTTTGCCGGTGGAATCACTTCAGCCAATACCACGACGACGGCAACCACGCCATCGACGAAAACTTACTACTTAAAGAATCCGGGTACGGCGAATACGCTGTGGAGTGCTCCTAAGTACACCCAATATAAGGCAAGCAAGGTCATCAACAGTACGTCTGCATTGGCTTCTGATTCCTTCACGGTGGACTCCGCGGCCACGAAGACCAAAGAAGGCTCCCTGTACTACCACGTAACTGATAACAACAATACCAAGGTCACGGGCTGGATCTACGCAGGCGCCCTGCAGACTGGCGAAAACAGCACTATCACCAGCGCCAAAAGTATCACGGTTAACTACGTGGATAACACTACGGGTAAGACCGTGAAGAGTGGCGTGCTGATCACCACATCGAGTGCTAAACCTGGCGCCGCCTTAGGCACGGATGATGCCGCAACTGTCAATAAAGACATTGCCGCCTCGACCTACCTGCCAGCCGGCTATAGCCTATCAAACGCCTCAAACAGCTACGTCTCAGACACGACGACTTGGGGCAGTAGCGTGACAGTACCAGTGACGGCTAACGCGGCCGCAGGGATTACCGTGGCCAGCTCATACGCGCTGAACGCTACCTCTGGCGCCAGTGAAAAATTGACCACGACGGACGCCTTAGCTGCCGATGGGAGTACGGCGGTCGCCACGGATCAAACCAACTTCACGGCGGATTACCAAGGTGTAGGTGGCACGACTGCTTCACAGAGTGGCTTGGCGACGGCATTGACCTCGGCTAAATTAAACAAGATCTACGTACCCGTCTACGAATCGGATGGCACGACCCAATCCACCAACGCAGCTGGCAACAAGCTCTACACCAAGTACACGCTGAACACGGACACCTTACCAACGGGCATCACCTTCGGCAGTTCATCATTAGTTCTGAACTACAACGCTGCTGGAAACTATGCTTTGACGACTGGTAGTGGTACCATGACGGCCGAATAAGCTTGATTTAGCGTCAAAGTAACCCTGAGACTGCAACTACACCTCCAAACAGAATATGAGAGCTGTCCCGCATAAGCAGCTCCGGAATATAGGAAACGGGAGAAAAACCATGAATTTTGGTTTTTTTCCCGTTTTTGGAGACGAACTTACAATTGAATTGCAACATTAATTGTAAATACGACATGTACTAAAAAAAATAAGAATAAAATCCTCATTCAAACCTGAGGGCCAACACTTCTATAAAATCAATCCATATACTCCGCTATTTTATCGACTAAACGTTGTTTCACCGTTTGAAACTGCCTAATTTGCGGATTAACAAAGAGAACAAAATTAACTTTTCCAAGTAAACTTCTGAGATATCTCACAATATCACTATTTGTTGGTGTACTTTCAATTTTATTTTCCACATTCTTTTCAAGATCTCCATCTAACGCATAGTGACATTCCAATCTCAAAGATCTGCGGAAACTACGAGGCGTGTTTAATTTTTCATTGACTAAAATCCCAGTCACGATTTGATGGTTATTATCTCTCAGTACTCTGACTTTCGATGTATTCAATTTTAAACCCATAACTGCCAACATCTGTGAAACGACTCTAATCAATTCATTTCGCTTCTTCAAATTACCCGAAAAAGTCATATCATCAGCGTATCGAGTGTATCGAATCCCCTTGCTTAAACAATATTCACTAAGTTTAGCATCAAAATTATTCATTACTAGATTACTTAAAGCTGGGCTAGTGGGCGCTCCCTCAGGTAAGCCACCTTTTAAGGTAACACACCTTGCCAACAAGACTGACACGCCTGTCGCATACCCGCAGTCCACAAATACATGATAAATGCTTGAAGTAGAAATACTTGGAAAGAAATCTTTTATATCAAGTTTTAAAATCACCTTTTGCTTTCTATGATAGGATATACTCCTCTTTAGGTAGACAAGCAAATAACTAAAGCTTGTTTATCTAGAGAGGAGTTTTTTCTTATGGGCCGAAGAGGGTCTAGATATACAGTTGAGGAAAAATATTTTTACGTTAAATTGGTTCTCGACGAGGGTAACTCTTATCACGCCATTCAACGAGAATATGGCATTCGACATACTCAGGTAGAACAATGGGTAGAAAGATATCGAAAACATGGTCTAGAAGGTCTAAAACGACAGCCGACCAATCAAGCATATACCCGAGACTTCAAGGTTAAACTAATCAATATTTACCTTGAAGGACAGACCTCCTACCGCAAATTAGCTAAGCAATTCAATATTCCTAACGCTGGTATTATCTATCAGTGGGTGAACCTGTATACTAGTGGTAAATTACCAAAAACCACTAGGAGGTTAGTTTCTATGAATGGCAGAAAGACTACCCAACTCGAACGTATTGAAGTCGCACAATGGATCATCGAAAACGATTTTGATTACAACAAGGCAACCCAAAAGTTCAAAATATCTTACAATCAGGCATATAACTGGACCAAGAAATTTCAAGATGGTGGTGCCGAAGCATTGCAAGATCGTCGCGGCAAGTCAAAAGCTGACAAACCCAATCTAACTGAAGCTGAACAGCAAGAATTGCGGATCAAGCAGCTGGAGGCACGTAATGAGCATCTGGCGTTAGAGAATAAATTACTAAAAAAATTGGACGAGATAGAGAGGACGGATGCAGTTCAATCCAAAAATATCGTGCCATTCAGGCACTCTCACAAGAAGCGTCGATAAGCTATATGTGCCAGTATCTAGGTGTTTCACGAGCTGCCTATTACAAGTGGCTTAAACGAAGACCTAGTCACCGAGAACAAGAAGATAAAATGATTGTCGAATACGTTGTCAAACTAGAGGAAGATAATAACTATATCTTTGGGGTTAACCGATTGGTCACATATGTCAATATGGAGACTGAGTATCATGTTAGTAGCAATAAAATGCGAAGAATCATGCATGATTATCGGATTGTCGCCTCAGTTCGAGTCGCAAAACATGATCGAAGGTCAGAACAAAAGCAAGCTGTGTTTGACAATAAATTACTGACTGATAAGGCGACCCATAAGTTCCACCCAGACCGTTCTAACGAGGTCTGGGTCACTGACTGTAGCGAAATTAAATATGGAATTAAGGGTACCGGCAAACTTCGCGTGAGTGCGATTAAAGATCTGTACGACCACAGTGTTATCGCATGGCGAGTAGAAGCCACTGAAACAGCCAACTTAGTTACAAAGACCTTTGAAGCGGCTTTGTCCGCCACATGCGGGAAAAAGCCGCAAATATTACACAGTGATCAAGGATCAAGCTATACTTCTGGAACATATAACTTGGCCCTAGCTAAGAATGGGATTACGCATAGCATGTCGCGCCCCGGAACACCAGGAGATAACAGCCCGATGGAAAGTCTGTGGAGCCATATGAAGACCGACTTTTTCACTTTCCGGCGGCCGTTATCAGAGGATGAGGCTATCATGATGGTCGCTGAGTTTATGGACTGGTATAACCAGCAACGTCGGCAAGAAACACTGAACGGCATGACTCCGGAAGAATACCGGAATCATGCCGTTCAGGAAGTCGCATAAGACTTTAGTTATTTAATTGTCTACTTGACAAGGAGTAGCCCCATATTTAGCATTATCTAGTAATGATGATGATTTTTTATACGCCTTTGCGTATGCACTAACACGCAAATTATTAATTATATTTTCCAAAATCCACGTTTGCAGTATTTTTAAAACTGGCAATGGCACCGAAATCGGCCTTTTTCCACCATTCTTTTTATCTAAGTTAAATGTCTTGTAAAAATTAGAGCGATCGCTATTTGACACTGCATACAAATAGCCTATCTTTACACCACTGAGTTTTGACAAATGATCTGCACTTAAAATCACCGGTACTTGATTCTCAATCTGTTTCTTTGCTTGTTCCAAATATTTATCAATATAACTGTTACTTTTACCGCTTAATACTGCCTCATTTATAAACCTATTTTTAAATTCATTAAACGAAATTTTTTCCATACCAAAAGACCCCATCACTTTATTTCATGTCTCCATAGAGGTCATAAACGATGCTGGTTTTGCATCGGTTGTGACCTCTATGGAGGGTGCCTAACGACCCCGTTAGGCACCTTAGTCTAGACAAGGCGACCTCCGGGAGCCTTGGGTAGACTGAGCTCGAAGTTCTGAATTCTTCCAGATGACGAAATCATCATCCCAGCACTTGAAACAGCCCAAGTGCAACTTGCTGATGGGGCCTTAAGGTAAGTATATATGATTATTAGATCCCTGTGAAGCAACTTGCGAAAAATCAGGATACACATGCCGATATATCCCTCTAAGAGCAAGTTCTCCAGCAAGTCTTTCATGTGCACGTTTCCCTTTATTGGTCACCTTATTATCTTGATCAATCCATTTAACACGCTGAAAGAAAGAAAACGTTCTAACATAACTGAGTTCATCATCAAATATAAAATAAGGAATCCTCATTTTTCTAATTAAGCAATCTAAAATACAATAATTTTTATAATCAATTATCATTCTCTGATCCATAATTTTTCACCTCACAAATGGCGGTAATATTTTTCTCCCATTTTTGCTACCTTTTTTAAAAAAACAGGGAACCGTATTATTAGGAGTTCTTGCCATAGTAACCACCACACCAGAACAATAATTGTCTTTTGCTTGCTTAACACCTAATGCTTTAGACAACTCTATGACAGTCTGATTATCACAAACCTTTTGAACTATCTCTGCGTAATATATATTCACGTCATCTGGAAGCTCTGATTTCAAATATTTAAACCCTTCAGCTGTAGACACCAAAACTAGCGCACCTTTTACCTGTATTCCCCGTTTTTTCCAATATTTATAACTCTTCATAAAACTTTGTCCAGTTCCAACAAAGTCATCAACCATTATCCACGGATTATTTTGATGACTTTCAATATACTTTCCGTTATACGAAAATTGTCTCGTCAAAGAAACATTACCTTCAAATGTTTTAAAAAAAGTTCCTTGGTATAGATATTGTACCAGATTAGAGCTTTTTACTTTCCTACTTTGTATCCCTTGAGCATCTACGACTGGTAAAAGATTGAAATTCTTTTTGCTGTCAAAATCTTTATGTAATTTAATAAAGGCACGTTTTAACAAGTCTGGGTAAGCTTCTATCGGAAAATAACTGTATTTTCTCACCATCTCGCAAAATTTCGTTTCCATTTTAGGGTTGCCTAGATTGGCATACTCAATTGTCAAGCGGTCAACAACCTCATCATAATTCTCTCTATCAAATAGATATCGTTGAAAAGTATCATTTTCTCTAACACATTCTTCAATTAATCTTCTGGGAACACTGATATCATCAAACGACAATGTCTTCTTCGAAGCTCTATATTTTCTTCTCACTTTCTAAACCTCACCCGCGCATGAAACGATTCTCGTTCGATTGGTTAATATACTAATTCTCAAATAAAAATAGAGAGCGTAAAATATCTTGTGTAAATGCATAAAAGATTTCTGAATTGTATAGAAATAGGGAATGCCTTCCCTTATGATATTTAGTAACCACAGAAAACATCACAGGAGGCATTCCCCATGAATGAACTTACCACAGAAATTATCGCTGCACTAGCCCAAAAGCAAGATTTGGACGAAGTTTTTCGTCACCACCTCGAAATTGCGATTAACCAGCTGCTTCAAACCGAATTGGCAGAGTTTTTGGGTTACGAACGCTACTCATACGCTGGGATTAACACTGGTAATAACCGCAACGGCAGTTATGAGCGCTCGTTTGATAAGAAGTACGGCCAACTTAACTTAACCATTCCTCGAGATCGCAATGGCCGGTTTGAAAATCATACCTTGCCAGCCTACGGTCGGCACAGTGATAATTTAGAAACAACGGTCATTCAGTTGTATACCAAGGGAATTACCACTGCTGAAATTGCCGAACTCATTGAGAAAATGTACGGTGCTCACTACTCCAAAGCCACGGTTTCCAACATGACTAAAGCCGTCAATGAACAGGTTCAAGCTTTCCAGCAACGTCGACTGGCTTCACAATATGCGGCCATCTTCTTAGATGCCACTTACTTGCCGTTAAAGCGGGATACCGTTCAAAAAGAAGCCGTTCATATTGCGATTGGCATTCGTCCAGATGGTACGAAAGAAGTGCTGAACTACCAAGTGGCGCCAACGGAATCGACTGGAATCTGGACTGAACTGCTGGGAACCTTGATCAAGCAGGGCGTTAAAGATGTGCTGTTGTTTGTGGCCGATGGGTTAGTTGGTTTGGATGAAGGCTTGAATCGGTATTTCCCTAAAGCCAAACGACAACGTTGCCTGGTTCATGTTGGGCGGAATCTGATGAACAAAGTTCGCGTAAAAGACCGCAAGGCCGTGATCAGTGACTTTAAACAAGTTCATCGGGCCGCCAACCGTGAAGCAGCCGAACTGAAACTGAATGAGTTCGCCAACAACTGGCATCAGAACTATCCCAAATTAATCAAAGATCTGCTTAAAATGCCGAATTTACTCACTTTCATGGACTTTCCACCAGCTATCCGGCAATCACTATACTCCACTAACCTGATTGAGAACTTTAATAAGCATCTCAAGCGCACCACCCACCACAAAGAACAATTTCCAACGGAAGATTCACTGGATCGCTTCCTGGTTTCTCAGTTTAATGTTTATAACGAGAAGTCTCTGAAGCGGATCCACCGAGGGTTCAAAGGACTCCAGGACACCTTGGAAGCATCATTTATTTAAGTTAGATACATATTATATGTACGAAGGCATTTCATTTACACAAGATTCTTGACGCTACCTTTTTTACCTTTAGTCTTCAAATAACACACATACTTGATAATCTACCAGCGACTTCCCATCTACGACCAGTTCACTAAGTAGCCTCTTATTTTTCCCTAATCATTTTCCTTAGCAGACTAGGCATTATTTGAAGCTGTGCCATGAGCTGTTCTTCACTTGAAGATATCCCGTATCGGGTCGATCTTGCTTTTCCATACTTTACCAAGATACCCTTTGCCAGTAAGGAATTTAGAGCCCCAGTTACCAAAGCTCTTGATGTCCCTGTTGACTTCTCGATCTCTTTATGGCTAAGTGCATTACCACCCGACACCATGATACTTTTTAAGATTTCTTTCTCTTTGTCATCAATATTCTCACCCTCAAAAGATCCTAGATAGGCGACCTTCCATATCTTTAAATTAGTTTGATCAATGTTTGTAGATATATTAGGAATTCTAAACTTACTCGTCACTGCAGCTTCATATATCTTTTCGCCACCTTGTCCCGCTCGCTCACCGTCACCCATTTGCACAAATAATTTAGATATAATTGGATTTCTTGTCTTAGTGTTATTGGTCGTGAAAAAATCTTGAGAAGGTATCTTCATCTTGCCTGGATTTGTAAAATTGTAAAAGTTTATATTCGCCTCTGCTACAATCGGCGCATCACCATAATAATCTGCATGCATGAGCATATTTATAATGGCTTCTCTAAGCGCAACTTCCATGTCCCCACCAGTATCTACACGCCTTAAATTAGCATCCAATGCAAAAGGATCTGGAATAGTACTTTCAATTGCACGAGTTACCCTTTCAAAAAAGGAAAACACATTCAAATTATCTTCTACGGACGAAATTCGCTTACTCCATCGTTCATTAAGATTAGTTTTATCAAAATAGTCCAATTGAAAATGTGGGAACGTATGCAAAATGGCATTGTTTTCTCCAAAGAACAGAAGTCCCCCAGCTGTTACACCATACTTCCCATCACTCTCATAATCTTTTGCTATCACACCGACCTTGATTAAAAAGTCATCGATATTCATAGTGCGATATCGTCTGTACTATTTTCTATCACCGAGTATTTTCTTATAACTCTCTATATCAGTTAAATTCAAGTCATCTTTCCCATAATTCTTTAGAACTTTTGTATCTAAATCATCCGCGGATTGACGCACAAGCGTACTCTTTTGTTCTCTGCTTGCTTTGCGATCAATAGCTCCTTGTCTGATATAGATTTGACCATGACTATAGACTGGTTTCCTATTATCAGGCGCCTCATCAACATTTATCTCAATAATCGTCAAACTCTCAACAGAAATAAGCTTAACATCTGCATTGCTGATTGTCTTAAAGCTGATTGCACTATCAATTGTTGACCAAAATTCATCAAGCACGCTCTGCGGATTCTGAATGCCAGTTATTTCGAATGACTTTTCATTTTCATTCTTCTCAGTTACCCCCAAAACAATGATTCCGCCGTCAGTATTCTCAAAGGAAGATATCGTTTCCCACAAGTCTTTGGTTAGTTTAGTCTTATTCCTTTTATACTCGCGATGTTCATTTTCGATGGGTAACTGCCTTGAATAGTCCATAACTCATTCACCTCAAGCCTAAGTGCCAAATTTTATTTAACGTCGTACTTCACACGATACAATTACACGGATGCAAATAAACCACTAACCAAAACCGCTACGCAATAGGGTTCAGCCACATTTACACTACCCCACAGATGCAGATAAATGCAGATAAATGCAGATAAATGCAGATACGCCACAGCTCTAAAACGCTCTATACTAGGATTTTGCTGCAATTTAGCCATTTTCAAATGCAGATAAATGCAGATATCTACTCAATACCCTTTATTCTAACTTAAATTCAGATTCATTAACACGACTGGCCCTACTTTTCATTTTACAAAGGGTATACTTCACAACTTTCGCTATTTTCCAACACTCCCCTATATTTGAATTGTACCGAACTAACGACTAAGCATCCGTGGCTTGGCCAACATCGGCCAGCTACGGATGCTTTTTCACTTCTCACTAGCCATTACACCACCGGCTTCACACCCCGCACGGCCCCTTTCACCGCATCACCCAGCCGATGCATCCCAGCATCAATCACGGCCGGCGTCAGGCCCGTGAAGCACAGGCGCAAGCTGTTGTGCACGTCGCGGCCTGGGTAGAAGTTGGTACCCGGCACGTAGCTCACGTGGGCCTGCGGAATTACCGTATCCCGAAGCAAGGCTGCTGCATCGATTTCCTCCGGCAGGGTCACCCAATCAAAGAAGCCCCCGACTGGCTGCGTGTAGCTGACGTCATCCGGAAAGTAAGCCCCCAACGCGTGAACCATCGCCGCACACTGCTCGCGGTAACTGGTCTTCAGCGCTGTAATGTGTGCGTCCAAATCGTTGGCATCCAGATAGGCATCGATGGCCGCGTGCACCACGTTGCCAGTCTCCAAGTCACTAGCTACTCGCACGCGCATAATCGCCGCCAGCAGGTCGTTATCGGCCACCAGCCACCCCGTCCGTAGCCCCGGCATCAGAATTTTCGACAAGCTCGACACGAAGACCACCCGGCCCTCGGTGTCGAAGCTCTTAATGGCGGGCAATGGTGCGTGTTCGTAGCCCAGATCGCGGTACGGCGAATCCTCCAAGATGATGAAATCATAGCGATTGGCGAGGGCCACCAGTTCCCGACGCTTCGTTACGCTCATGGTGATCCCGGTCGGGTTGTGGTAGTCCGGCACGGTGTAGAGTAACTTGATCTGTGGGTGACGCTTCAACGTCTCCTCCAATTGGTCGAGATCCAAGCCATCCGCCTGAAGCGGCACCGCGTGGTAGGTCGGCTGGTACAGGTCGAACGCCGCCAGTGCGCCCACGTAGGTCGGCACCTCCACGGCTACCTCGTCCCCCACGTTCAGGAGCGCCTTGGCCACCAGCTCGATGGCCTGTTGCCCACCGACCGTCAAGACGACGTTGTCAGCGGTGGTTGTAACCTGCCCCCATTTACCGATGCGCGCCGCTAACTTCGCCCGCAAGTCCGGATTGCCCTGCGCCGTCTGGTACTGGAAGAGGTGCGCCCCAGTCTGCGCAATAGCTGTGTCAAACGCCGTCTGCATGGCCGCTACCGGAAAGAGGCTCTCGTTCGGACTCCCCGCCGCAAAGGAAATCGCACGCGGATCGGCATCTTGCGGAAACAAGCCACTCAAAGCGGAAGGAACATCAGGATTAACGCGTTGTGCAAACAAGTCATTTAACATGGCACTCACACCTTTCTGGAAAATCTTGGAAACTGGTTTAATGACGAAGCAGATTGATGGTCAACTCGCCTTGCCGGGTGGCGCCATTCGCCTGGGACGCGGTGGGCGGACCTTCTTAAAGCTTATTTATCCTTTTATCTCTATTTCTATATTTACCTATAATCCTATTTCCCTTTATCCTCATTTTTTGACAACCATCCAAGCAGGTTGGACAAATCCGCAGTCACGGTTAAATCCGACGCAAACCGTTGTCGGGCCCCCATCCACCATGTCAGCCGCAGGGCTGGTGAAAATGGGCTCAGCCGTGGGAGTTGTCTTAGCGGTGGGTTCTGCCGGTTAGACAACTGGTGGTGGGGAGACTCGTTTCCTAGAGGCTCACCGCCAAGCCGGAAGACCGCCCTGTGGCTTCCGGCGTCCGCCCACAGCGCCCTGCCCATTTTCACCAGCCCTGAGGCGCTGAACAGCCGCGAGTTAAGCGGCCCAACAACTAATTGCCACCACGAATTAACCCAACTGCCAATTGCCACTACCTGCTTTTCAAGGAGTATGATAGAATACCGTTGACAGAAAAACTATTTCAACTATCTAGAAATAGCATGAATGTAATTCATCTTAACCAATTTGGAGGTGTCCCCGATGTTACCGTTTGCCTATCGCGTCTTTCAAACTATTGTGCAGGAACAGACCTTTTACCGGGCTGCTCAAACGCTGAACGTGACGCCCTCAGCCATCAGCCACTCGGTCAACCAGCTGGAAAAAGAGCTGGGTTTTCCGTTATTCATCCGCAACCGGACCGGCGTCGAACTGACACCGGACGGGCAGACCATTCTGCCCCTGATTCAAGCCATCATCAACGCCGAGGACCGGCTTCAACAAGCCGCCGCCAACATCAACGGCCTCAACGCCGGTTCCGTGCGGATGGGCGCCTTCTCGTCCGTCTGTATCAACTGGCTACCCCCGATCATTCGGCAATTTAAACAGGATTTCCCGCAGATCGACATCAACGTCGAGCAGGCCGACTTCAGTAGTATCGCCTCCGCTGTCAAGACCGGCCGACTGGACCTGGGACTCTCCGCGTTACCGGTGGCGGAAAAGCTGACCGTCCTACCACTGGTCAAGGACGAGATCTACTGCATCACACCAACTGATTTCATCCCCGCCAACCGCACGACGGTGACCGCCGCCGACCTCGCCGACCAGAATTTCATCCTGCAACGGGGCGACTACGACAAGGACACCAAGGCGGCGCTGGACCACTACCAGATTCGGCCCAACGCGCTCCGTTTCTCCATCGACGACCAGTCCATTTTGGCCATGGTTGAAGCTGGCATGGGGATGGGCATCTTGCCCGAACTGGCGTTGGAACGGGTCAGCGGGAACGTCAACGTCTACCCATTTGACACCAAGTTCTTCCGCACCATCTGCCTGGTGGTCAACTCGGAACAGGCCAAGGCCCCCTCGACCGCCAAGATGATTGCGGCCATCACCGACTACGTGACGGCGAAGTACCCGGACAAGGTGCTGGCGCATCCGCACGTGGGGTAGCGTACTGCGCTTGGTGATGGTCAGATTAGCCCCTTTAGTGAGTAACGTCTTATGGGTTATTTCAATTCGTCTGACACTCCCATACTTAAACTGTTCAAACTAAACAGTCGCAATCCGTATCGCCATTAATCTGGTGACTCGAATTGCGACCTTTTAGTCGATCTATTTTTTCAAATTCTTTCGTAGTGTATCGGCCCGCTGTCCCAATGCGGTCAATTCCGCAACCAATTGATACACAGCCGTTCCAGGGTTTCGCTGATGATATGGTATATTCGCCTGATAATATCCAGCCAATTTCTTTGCGAACCGGATAGCTTGTTGACGTTTCTCTGGTGTGAAAAGCTGGAGAATCCGCGCCGAATTCTTTTCATATTTACCTTGAATACCATTTGTCTGCATATGCTGCGTTAACTTCATCTTGTACTCTTCACGATCAATCGCCGCATTGAGAAATTCAAAGTGAAGGAGGTACCATAGCTCAAACGAATCGTTGCTCCACGCTGCATGCCAGCCTAATTGTTCCGCTGATTTGATTGCATTATCGAATTTATCTAACGGAATATCGTCCTTATCAAATACAATCCACACATGTTCAAACAAGGTGGGGCTGAGTTGAATAACTTCTGCCACGCGCTCAATCAGTGTCAAATTACTGACACCAGTCCCTTTGACAGTCAGGCTAGGGATGGTTACCTCAATCCGATTAGCCAAGCCGGCGTATTTCTGCTCCAGTTCCTCTGCCAGGTCTCTAAAGTAAAGGACCTCGGTTTGAATCCCCTCAGTTGCAATCAAATAACTACCCGGCAATGGCAATGATCGTTTGTGCTTCGGCCTTTTACCGATTCGTTTAGACATCCGCATCCCCCAGACGTTTTAGCATCGGTGTTGCTCGAAATTTTCCCAAAATATAGTCTTTTCCGTAACTCGCATCGTTGCGCACCTTTTTACCTTCATCCAGTCGAATCGTATCCAGCGAGTATAGGTCGGAACGCCCATTCTCATCTTTGTTCACAAACCAGACTTCGTCACGCCGGAAATTATCTCTATCCAACGTAAATAGTTCTTGTGTGGTGAAAATCAGCTGCGCACCTTTAGGGTTAAGGGCCGGATCATGAAACATAATCAGAATATAACGGAGCAGTAACGGATGCAATTTAGCATCCAGTTCATCGATCAAAATGGTATTTCCTTGCTCTAAAGCTTGTTTTAAATCGACGTAAAGCATCAACATCTTTCGTGTGCCGCTAGATTCCGCCGCGATCGGTGTCTGCATGAGCTTACCCGTTTGCGGATGGCGATGAAAGGCAACTACCCGTTGATGCGGCTCAGTATCACTAGCCAGATTATGGTCATCGCTCACTACGCCTAACCCCGCGATTCCAACATCGACAGCACGGATAAACGCTTCAAACCGTGCCTTTTCTGTCTCATCTGTCAGTAAATCAACCAATGGATTTCGTGGACGATGGGTCTGTAATCGCTGATTCTTGTTGATCTCACCTCGTGGGTCCCCGTAATCCAGGACCTGCACATTTCGAAACCAGGCCATGACTTCCTTAATCACCGACAAATTTAATCGTGCAAGTGCCGATAATAGGAGCGTTCCCGGTTCAATCAGTCTCTCTAGGGTTTGAACTTCAGCTTGCGTCGTAATTTTCCCAGTAATCCCCGTTGCCGTCCGGTCAAAAATTTCCAGATACTGTTCACCAACGCGCTGTTTATCGCGCTGATACAGATATTCTGCTGTAATTGTCCCTTGCACACAAGAAAAACCATATTGATAGATATTAGTTGCCGTTGAGAAAAGAACACTAAATTCCGTAGGCGTTGTGGAATCTTCAAACCAAAAGGGCTTCACTTTGCGCAAAGCATCTTCATCGGAAAACGAAGCCAACACAACGTAAGACATTGCTTGAAATGCTTTAAGAACGTTACTCTTCCCAGAGGCATTGGCACCATAGAGTGCCGCCAGCTTCAACACGGGTTCATGTAGAACATCCACCACTACATCCGCCGGCAAATCTTTGATGGCGGATGCCGTCAAATCTAACGTTGCCTCTTCCTGAAAGGATTTAAAGTTTTTAAACGTAAATTGATGGAGCATCGTCATCACCTCTATGCGAAGAATACCTGATATGATGGTAATTTACAAGTAATTGAGATTATTTCTCAAATATAATATTATTTGTACATTAATGGCGTTTCGTGGACCCAACGACTCCACAGACTCTTTATGTACCCCAACCGGCCACCACACCTCACAAGGAAGTGGCGACCGCAGGGGTGTTGCGTTACGAGTGACTAATTACAGATGGTACGGGTTAGACGGCGGGTGCCGGTACGGGTTGTGGTCCGCCCACTAAGGCCGTCTTGGTCGTTTCCACGATTTCGGCACGCAGGGGTTCGGCGTACAGATCCACCTCGCCCTTGGCGAATAACTTGGCATCGGCAACTTGCTTCATCAATGCTTGGACTTCCGTTGGCGTGAGGTCGGCGTTGACGTACTTGAGGCGCAGGTGCTTGACGCGTTTGTCGGAACCTTTAAAACTCAATTCTAATGTCTTCATAGAGAGACTTCCTTTCTATTCTGCGGGAGAGTTAGGCGACGGCGCTTTGGCTGGACACGACGGCGTTGCGGAACGGTAAGCCGGTCAAACCGGAGAGGACGGTGCCGAAATCTTCGACTTGCTTGGCGGCTGGCGCGTTGACCGCATTTTGTAGCACAATCTTAACGGGCTTGTCGTCGATGCCGGCGAAGATGAAGGTGATAGTCGTTTTCTTCCAATTTGTTTGCATGGGTGGTGCTCCTTCCGTGGTGCGAAATTTTATAAGTGGCTGGCCAACCCTTACACTTATTACTAATGTAAAAAATCGAAAATCAGTCTCACTTATTTTCAAATTATTCAAAAAAACTTTCTGGCGGGGCCAAATGATGGACCAATCGGCGTAGCAGTGACCGCCGCCACCGAAAGACGGTCGCCCGGCCAACGCCGTGTTTGATAGCAATCTCCTCCGGTGTGAGCTGATCGATTAAGGTCCCGACCAGAAATCGCCATTCGCCGGTATTCCCCGCGCCACCAATCAGCTTGATGAGGTACGTGCGAAAGTCGTTGAGCCCAATGGCATTCAGAATATCCTCGTCGCTAGCCAGCTCATCAATGATCGGCGTGTGGTCCCCCGGTTCCATGGGAATATCCTGACGGCGATCGTTCCGCAGCTGGTTACCCACATGCCAGACTAGGGCCTGCTGGGCGAACGCCAACAACTGGTGGGGTTGGCGTTCTGGGTCACCGGGAAAGTCGGCGTAGGCTTGGGGGAAATACAGCCGGGCCTCTTGGAGATAATCCTCGTAATCGTCCTGATCTGGGCGTAACCGCAGACGTTTCAGGGCGGCGTAAATAATAGTTTCGTGATCGCCGGTGTACAAGAAGCGGTACGCGGCGGCGTTATCGGTGGTCAATATGAATCATCCCTTCACTCGTGGTGATCCATAGCGCTATGGTCAGCCCCCACTTTACCGGAGTTCAGCGATAACACCTAAGGCGGATTATTTCGTAAAACAGGTGGAAAATTCGGCTTAATTTTATCCGTTTTCATCGGAAAATCGTGAAAAAGCCGGCACACCGCGATTGGCGTTCCGGCCCGTTATTTCGGGAATTGGGGTGATTTTTTACTTTTGGCCACAAAATAAATTTCGGATTTTGTTCCCTCATACTGACTATTTTGTGGTATAAATAGTTATGTGATACGAATTTAGTGTGCCTAGAAGGTTTTCGTGCAACGCGACTATCACGATTGAAAGCGCATTCGTTAGTGAATAGACGCTATCTTTGGTCGGTCGTCGAGCATGGTACCCTACCTGACCCACAATTTCAGGAGGAGATTCGGACATATGAAGAAAGCAGTTCTATTGACCACTGTCGCTGCGGCCGCCCTATTATTTGGCGGGTTGACCACGCTGGCACAGGCCAAGACATATAATCAAAAGGGTAACGCGCTGGCAAACTACAACGTCAAGAAGTACAAGACGGTCAAGAATAAGAATTTATTCGTGAAGCGCTATACGTTTAAGACCAGCTACAGCAACATCTTCCAGACCAAGCCAACCAGCATCCACACGACTAAGGGGAAGAAAGCAACCTTCAAGTCCAACGTCTTCTTGCCAGTAACCTACAACAAGTCCGCCGACTGGGGCAATCCTCAAGCTGAAGCCCTATCCAAGGATGGTAACACGCTGTACGAACTGATCACCAAGAACGGCAGCAACCGCGGCTGGATCGTTAAGTACAACTTGGGCAAGCTCCGTAGCAAATTTGGCGTCAGCCACAGTCACATGGATGCACTGCGCCGGGCTTCCTACGACCACGCCACTAAGAACATGACCAGCAAGGACAAGCAGATCATGAAGTACGTCAAGGTTGGCCCCATGTTCAATACTGGTCATGGTCAATCACTGGCCATGAACCCCAAGAATGGGCAACTCTGGTTCATCGGTAAGCCAGTTGCCGTCAAGACCAACGTTCAACGGGTCAGCACCAGCAGCCTAAAGCCAATCACTAAGATCAACTTTAAGCTGAAGAGTACCGTCACGATGGGCTCTAACCTGACGTTTGATAAGCATGGGAATGCCTACTTCTTCACCTACTCCAATGGCGGTTGGGCGCCTAAGGGTGCGGTCAAGATCTACAAGGGGAAGATTGGCAGCAAGTCCGTCAAGTTCCACTTGGTTATGCAGGGTCTGCGCAACCGTCCTGGGACCAAGCCACAGTCAATGGCCTACAACGCCAAGCGTAACCGGCTGTACTTCGTCTCTGACAGTAGCATCTCATCCATCCCTGCTTCCAAATTGGGCAAGCTCAAAGCCAGCCAGGTTGAAGGATCTAACTTCAGCGGCAAGCGTGAGTTCGAAGGAATTCAATTCGCCAAGAACGGTGCCAGCTACCTATTAGTCAACAAGGGTGCTGAATTAATGCAAGCAACTAACAACAAATTCTAAATTTTCAACTTAAAAAGCCAGTGTCCCCTGCGACGGTTATGTCATGGGAACACTGGCTTTTTGTTGGTCTTAGATGGCATTGGCTTGTTGCGCGAGGTGGTAGACTGTATCAAGAAATTCATCGAGATCTTCAAAGGCTTCAAAATCATCAAAATAGGGATCACGTTCTTGGACTGCTTCGAAATCAGGACCAGCCGTTTTTAGCATATGAATACTATACAAGGATCCCGGAACCCTTGCCCGTTCATTCAAAGACCGCCACTGCAAACTCACATCATCTGGATTGAGACTCGCATGGTGATAGGCAACTGCCCGCTCGTAAAATTTGGAAATGACGACGAAATGAAAGTATTTGTACTCAAACATTCTGACGACCTACTTTCTGCGTTTTCCGTTCTTGAACATAGCTTCTAACTGTAAGATTCCTAAAAAACTATTTTGTACTCTGCTCTAGCCCTAAAGTTTTCGCCGTCCACAACCGCCCCAGGGCGTTATGAGCGACAGCTGAACGATAAACAGCGTCCAAAAACTCACCCATGCTTTCAAAAACCTCAAAATCATCAAAATACGGATCACGAGCCTGAACTGACTTGAAGTCTGTCCCTACCGTCTTCAACATGTGAATACCGTAAAGATAACCTGGCACTCGCGTCTGTTGGTTGAGCAATTCCTTATGATCCATAACATCGTCACCATCCGTACTGGCATAATGATAAGCTAACGATTGGCTACCAAATTTAGCGATAACTACTAAATGAATATATTTGTACATCAAATCACTCACCCTTCAACTTACGATGCTCTTTATCATGCCGAGCATGCTCAAACCTATTTTTGTATTCCCTGTTCTCATCCCATATTTGTAATTCCCATGGAAAATAACGATTGTCAGTTTGAAAGTAACAGTGTGTCGCTAAATAATCACCATCATGTCGCGTATAGTAACGTGTGATGACGCCTTTACTTTTCAAGTTATTTAGCCTTTCTTCCAGTTCATTATGCTGTTGTTCAATTCTAGTCAAGATGATCCTTGCACCGAATAAAAATTTAGGCTAAAAGTATCATACACATCTTTAATCGTAATTGCCACTTCTTCAATTATCGCAAGATTATCCATCAGCACCATCATTCCCGGAGTATTTAGGTTACGCTACCTAACTCCGTAAAATGTGGCCGAATATTTTTAATGATTGCGATAATTTATCCTTTTTCCCAACACAAATACTGCTCAAACTTGTTCCACAATGTTATACTGAGCCCGAGACGGACCGGCACTTTGATCGGTTCCGCCTGGAATAACTACCATAACTCAATCTCCAACAAAGGGAACATCGACGCCTGCCCGGCGCTGACGTTCCCTTTGCTAACTTCTATCGGTAAAAAACGGGCTACAATAAAGCGAAAATAACACCAATCATCAATAAGACGGCTAGGCCAATGCCGGCCTCATACTTTCCCCGGCGCGGTGTGCGCTCCAAGCGTAAGGTGAGGTGGGGTCCGTCAACTAATTTCATGATGGTTCTCCTTTCACGAGTCCAGAGTTACTGCAATCTGCCTAAATAGTGAAAGTCTGGATCACGACCGACCGTATAACAGGCAAAGGCCTTGGTCAGTTCGTTGTGAAACGTGACCAGAATTGCGGGAGTGGCCCACGTCGAAGCCGCCCAGAAGACGGTATCGTCGGGTTCCCGGGGATCATTGGGGTACCGGTAATATCCCTGTTGCTCGTCCCAAATCGTGCCTTGGGTGTTCAGCCAATCCTCAGCCAGTCCCGCTTGCACCACCGCCATGACGTCGTGATTATCACGAATCAGGGCTGCCAGGGTCGCCCAGTCCAATTGCCAATCGTGTTGTTTGGGCAATTGGGACCGGGTTCCCAGTGGCGTGTGGCGGAGGGCAATTGGTGTTAAATCAATAAAGTCCATGTGCGTGACCTCCTAGCGTTTTACCCTTATCATAACGCATCGCTAGGTAAATGGCCGGTAACGGGTTGGGTTACCCCAACCCTACAGGAGTTTATCGAAAATAGCGACCTTTATCGTACCCATGGACTTAGTGACTAACGGCCTGTGCAGTCCAGTCGGTTGTTCATCCAGCTTCACAATTATTAGAGCCAAACGGTCCTCAGATTGTTAATTATCTGGGGGCCATTTTTCACTGCCTATCATACATGAAAGCGTTTAAAATTGCGACACTTATCACATCGATACATTTAGTTGGTTAACCATCAGCCTATCTCATTCATTAGATATCCATCGCGAACTTTGAGTAGCCTACCGCACCCATGTCACCCAGCGGATTTCGGTCAACGTTAAATAGCGGAACCGATCATTCGCTAGCCGCAGGACAATATGGTCTTCGTTAACGCCGGCAACGATACCGTCCACCGTTGTTATAACCTGGTTATCATCCAAGATATTCAGCTGCAAGTGAACCGGCTGCTGCGCGTGCCAAGCGGCCGCCAACTCGCGGCTGATCTCTATCACTGGCTGTTGTGGCTGGGCTTGTTCGACCTGTTCTGCGGCATGCATTTTGGTCAAAGCACTCGTATGGTCGGACAGGTAAAAGCCCCCCCACTTCAGCATCCCCCGGTCATGATAGTCCCGGTGGAAGAATTCAGTTGCTAGCTTATCATCAGAGGCCTGGTGTAAGATCATGACCCATCACTTCCTAGTGCACCCAGCGCTGGCTCTCCGGCCAACGCACGTGTCCAAAGTTAATAAAGTTCAGGGACAACTGAGTCTGTATCTTGAGTGCCCCAATGACTTGTTCCAGAATTTCGAGGTCGGTCGTTTGGAGGGTGTGTAGCGGAATTGACCGCTCACGATGGCCTTTACGCTGGATGTCCATAAAGAAATTAGTGGTCTGCGCGTACTGATCATGAACGACATCAATCCGATACTGACAGTGCCACTGCGCCGCAAATAATTTATCCGCTCGCACATAAATTAAGTCGGCTTCCTTCTGCACATCAATCAAAGCTATTCCCCCCATTGTGACCACCAACCAGTGCCGCCCGTCGGAGCATCGTTCCGCCAGGCATCAAACTGCTGGCTGGAATGACCGCGGTCTTGCCGAACTTATCCCGAAGTTCATCAATGACGCGGTCGAAGCGTTCATCCTTAATCTGCCGGTGTGGATCTTGGAAAATGTCGAGTTGCAGGCCGCGACTTGCGTTCAGCCGCGATAACCCCACACCGATATTACGAATAGACTGACCTTCCCAGTGTTGGCGAAACAGCCGCAGTAATGCCGCGATAATCGTCTGCGCACTATCAGTTGGGTCAATCCGACAGCTGTGATGGAAGCCACTGCGCCCATCGTCCGCTTCACCCACACGGGCAAACCCAATAGATAGGCTGACGCAACCTGCCTGCTGACGGTGATGCCGCATTCGCGACGTGGTCTGCTGGCCGATCTCCCGGATCACCAGCTCAATCTCCTGCTGCACCTTATAGTCACGCGGCAGAACCTGCGAATTACTCCAGCTCTTCTCCTTGGCCGGCCGGAGCTCATGCAGGTGGCTCCGGTCGATACCCCAGGCCAGTGCAAATAACTGGGCACCAATCATCCCCATCTCTGCACGTAACTCGTAGGGGTTGACCATCGCTAAGTCACGCATGCTATGAATACCCAGTCGCTGCAGATGTGCGGCCGTCCGGTGGCCAATGCTCCACACTTTCTCGAGATTGGTAATTGGCCATATTTTCTCTGGAAAGGTCTCATAAGTCAGTCGCCCGATCAACTCGTGATCGTGTTTGGCTTGCAGATCAAGGGCCAGCTTGGCCTGCACCGGATTTTCGCCAATACCCACGGTCGTGTAAAGTCCCAGCTCCCGGCGAATCCGCAGTTGAATCCGCCGCGCCACAATCTCGGGGGTCGGCCCAAACAAACGCCAGGACTTGGTCATATCCAGGATGGATTCATCGATCGAGTATGGAAATAGGTCGTTATCGGCCACATACTCCCGGAAAATTTTGTTGATCTTCAAATTTTCCTGGATATACAAGTTCATTCGCGGCGGGACGACTAGAATTCGGGGGTCATCGGGCACCTCATATTGGCGCGACACATTGCTAATGCCGAAGAGTTTCTTAGCCATCGGTGAAGCGGCCAGCACCAGACCGCTCCCAGTATTATCGGCTTCGGACATCACCACAATCACCGAACGCAACGGATTTAATCCCCGCGCAGCGCTCTCGACACTGGCGTAAAAGGACTTATTATCAATCATGAAAAACATGCCGTGTGGCTCATTTCGATAATCCATCACCGCGACCCCCCTTTGCTGATGTTCTTATTATACGAACATTTGTTCGGTAATGCAAGCCTGATTTCAAAAAATTTAGATTGGTGGCCAAACATACCAGTGCCGTTACCGTTAAACGCGGTAACGCGGACTTTTTTTCGATGAGTGCTACTCGCTTCTAAACATTTAGTTTCAGTACCAATCGCATGCCATTCCGGTATACTTAGTGCACGGTTTAACCATAGAATTATATTATTCAGTAAACTAGTTCACCTAACAAATCGCTATTCACCCACAGTGGTTATGCCCATGAACACCTTATGTGCCAAATTAATAAAGTTTTCCATTTCGGTAGCTTTTCTCAAATATCCGTGTTATTATGTACTTGTGAAGTTAGCCCTAGTCAACTAGCTTCCTCAACTTTAAATGCGAAATCAGCCTTGCCGTCACTTAAACGCGGTAAGACTGATTTTGTTTTTTACAGCCAATTTTATATTTTTCAATGATGTTACAATATTAATGAATCGTTACAAACCAGTCATATTCAATTTCACAATCTGGCCTTAGACCACTAAAAAAGCTGCCGACGCGGGAAAAATACACTCCCCGTCGGCAGCCTTTCGCTATATTGCTTTCATTATTAAGTAATTAATAATTGGTCTATCCCACTACGAATGCCGTCCGCATTGCCGCGGTATCCGCTTGCGGATCGGTACTCCGCGTCAACAGCGTGATCACAGCGACCCCGGCCGCACCGGTGGCAGCGATGGCTGGCAAACTCGCTACCGTCACACCACCAATGGCTACGATAGGCACGGTCGCCTGTTCGACGAGCGCCTTCAGACCAGTCACACCCATGACAGGGTCGGCATCGGCCTTAGAGGTCGTTGGGTAAATCGGACCGCTGCCAATGTAGGAAATTCCCTTGATTTGGTTCGCCTTAGCCACCTGTTCCGCCGTATTGCAGGACAAACCCACGAACATATCGCGGTCAGCTACCGCGTTGAGGACCTTCGTGATCTTTTCATCGCTCTGACCGACGTGAATCCCATCAGCCTGCAGTAACAACGCCAAGTCCACGTCGTCATCCACGATAAACGGCACACTGGCTTCGTGACATTGGTCGCGCAAATCGCTACCTAACGCCACGCGCTGTTCCGGCGTCAACTGGCTAGCACCCTTATCTCTAAATTGAAACGCCGTGATGCCGGCCTTTAACATGGTCGCTAACACATCTCGTAAGTCTTGACCGGGAACGTCTTGGCTCCCCGCCACAAAGTATGCCCGTAATAGACCGGGCTCAAAAGTTACTGACATTAGTGCGCACCTCCCTGGCCGTAAGCCCAATGATTCAATGGGCCGTGGCCGTTTCCAACTGCAATGGGATTGGCAATGGCTGCCGTCACGTAGTCCTTACCAATGCGAATGGCCGACTCGAAATCCTGGCCCTTCGCCAACTCTGCCGTGATGCATGAGGATAACGTATCCCCCGTGCCGTGGGTCCGCACGGTATCAACGCGCGGTGCCGACAGCCAGAATGACCGGCCATCCGCCAACAAGACAAAATCGCTAGCCTTATCCGGCGTAGCCTCATGGCCACCCTTGATGATCACGTTCTTGGCACCCAAGTCCTGTAAGACAACTGCCGCCGACTCCATGGCTTTTTCATCGGCAATCTTGATATTTGTCAATCGTTCGGCTTCGGGCAAATTCGGCGTCAAGACGTCGGCCAACGGCACTAATTCATCCCGCACCGTTGCCACAGCATCGTCCGCTAACAATGCAGCTCCGCCCTTGGCAATCATCACCGGATCAACCGTGAGTGGCCCAAAATCATATTTCTTCAAATTCTCTACCACACCATGGACGTGTTCCGCATCCGCTAGCATTCCCGTCTTGCAGGCCCGAATCTTCAAATCAGCTGCTAATGACGCAAATTGTTCATCGACCAATTTCTGTGGTAAGGCCATGAAGTCCTGAACGCCCAACGTATTCTGCGCGGTCACCGCGACAACTACTGCCGTCCCAAAGACGTTGCGTTCCTGCATCGTCTTCAAGTCGGCCATGACACCGGCACCGCCGCCGCTGTCAGTCCCCGCGATCGTTAACGTTTGTGGAAATTCATTTGCCATCCTTACTCATCCCTTCTTTACTGATAGGCCGCGATTGCGTTGATCTGAGCAGTCGTGGTCAATTGTAGCCCGTCCATTAATTGGACGCTGAAGCTGCCGGCACCGAGGTTCGGCGTGGCCTGAGCCACCCGTTCACCAATTGCCGCAAAGACCAGACAAGCCGTCTGGGCCGCTTCAAAATAATCCGGTTCAACGGCGCAAAATGCCGCCACGATACTTGATAACATATCACCAGACCCAACGTGGACCTGGAACAATGGCGTGCCGTTCAGCACCTTGACGACCCGCGTGCCATCGGTGATGACATCGGTCGGCCCGGACAGGATCACGACACAATTTAATTTCTGCGCACACGCCTGGGCAATTGCCACCAGGTCGCCGGTCCCCTCACCGGCATCGATGCCTTTCGCCTGCCAGTCCACATCGGCCAACGCCGCAATCTCACCGGCATTGCCACGAATCACGTCCGGGTGAAAATGGGTCAACAAATTGTTGGCGACCATCTTACGATAAGCCACCGCCCCCACAGCCACGGGATCAATCACTAGCGGCTTGTGTTGCTGGTTCGCAACCTCGCCGACCTTGCGGATCTGCTCGACCTGCGTCTGGGTAAATGCCCCTAGGTTAAGGCACACGGCACTGGATAAGCCGACCATTTCGCCAGCCTCCGCGACCTCCTCAGACATGATGGGTGACGCGCCCAACGCGTTGAGCCCGTTGGCCACATCCTGGACCGTGACGAAGTTGGAGATGTTGAAGACGATTGGGTTCTGGTGGCGCAAGGTGTCTAACAAGTCTACTTTCATTTTTCTTCCCCCTTAGGAATACCTGACACGTTCGCAAAAAGTCACGCGTTTCGCCTACGACAGGCAAGGATTCCGCCTGCTGTGGGGACCGGTCCAAGCCACAGAGCGGTCTTGGACCTCGACTTGAAGCCGCCAAAATTCAGCCGGCTCCAAGCTCGTCCCATGGCCTAACCTGGCAAAGACCACCAGCTAAGGCCATCGTCACGGCCGGCTACATCCCTGCCTGTCTCCGGCTACACTCACTTTTAGCGAACACATCGCTTTCACTACAACCGACGCTTTACACTTACTCTTTATCAACATTTTCACGGTATCTCGCCACTTGGCTCCGACCACCGCGATACTACCCCCACTAAGTCGTGTTCCCAACGTTCTCGTTGCCCCGGCAACCTATTCGACCACTACTTCAGCCCAAATTAAAACGGGCCGCTGGCTCACAAAGTTAGTGAACCGGCGACCCGTTACCGTGCCACGACACATTCCCTTCGCAAGTTTGAGCTTGACAGGTTCCAAGGGATTGCGGTGTTCGCCGCATCTCAGCCCGTCGTGGACACCCCTAGTGTACTGGTTAATTTAAGCATAACAGGTTTTACCGCCACGTCAACGATTCTCGCATTAGCGGGTAATCTGTTCAGCCGCTTTACCAATGACCTGCCACAGACGGTCAATCGTCTTATCAGACAAGAACCGCTGTGCCCACAAAATTTGGCTCCCTGCACCCGCCGAATAGCGGGTCTTAGGCCGCCGAGACAGTGCTGCCTTGTCCACCAACCGGGCAATAACCTTGGGCTTGCTGGAGAACTTTTTGACAGCCTTTAAAATGGCCGCCGCGCGACTGGCATCCTTTTCGTAGGGACCGTTCGCCGACAGCGCCTGTAAATGGTCGGCCGCAATGTCCGCCCATTCCGATTGGATGGCGCCCGGTTCGATCACTGCCACGTGAATTCCCTGAGGTTGCAGTTCCATGCGCAACGCATCCGACAGACCTTCCAGTGCAAATTTCGACGCGACGTACCACGCACCAAAGGGCTGAGCCACCTTGCCATCGACTGAGGTGATGTTGATGATCCGACCGGCGTGTTGCTGGCGCATCATGGGCAAGACCGACTGAATCAGCCGGGCCGCCCCAAAGAGGTTCACGTTGAACTGGTCTTGGGCCTGTTCCAGGGGAACGTCCTCGACCGCCCCCATCAAACCATAACCGGCGTTGTTGACCAGGATATCCACCCGACCCGTCTCACTGACAATTCGGTCGACCACGCTTTCCACGCTGGCTGGATCGGTAATGTCCAGCGCCAAAGTCGTGATTCCCAGATCATCGAGATCGTTCATCCGACCAACTCGCCGCGCGCCAGCGTAAACCGTGACGCCGTTTCGATGTAAACTCCGGGCAATCGCATTGCCAATCCCTGACGACGCACCCGTAACCAACGCAACTTTTCGATGTACCATATGTTTTCCTCCTAATTTGACGGACCAACTAACTGTTTACGTTCATTGTAGAACTCCCGGTAGGCCCAGTAACAGGCCAGTACCGAGCCAATACTGGTCGCCGACATCAACATGAAGGTGACCATGATCTGATATTTAATCGCTCGAACCGGATCCACGCCGGCAAAAATCAACCCGGACATCATCCCCGGCAGACTCACGATCCCCACAGTTTTAGCAGAGTCGATGGTCGGTTGCATGCCCGTCTTGATGCTGGCCCGAACGATATCGCGGGAAGCATCCTTTAAATCAGCCCCCAGCGCTAACTTTTCCAAAACTGCCTGCCGTTCCTGCTTGAACTCCGCATTGAGATTGCGGTAACACAGGCCAATGGCAACCATCGAATTCGACGCAATCATCCCTGAGATTGGAATCATCTGCGCCGGAATAAATTTAATCGCCCCCGCCAACATCAACACGCCTAGGGTGACCGCCGTACTGATGAGGATTGCGCCGACGGAAATCGGCAACGCTCGTGGAATCCCGTTACTACGCTGTTTGGCGTTATAGCCAGCATTAAAAATAATAATCAAGATCAAGACTGCCGTGAGCCAAACGTTAGCCACGCGAAAGACGTATTTCAACAGGTACCCGACCACAAATAGCTGAATGACGGCCCGCACGACCCCGATGATCATGTCGCGGTCGATCCCCAGCTTCTCGTGCCACCCAATCGCCAGGGCAATCATCACCAGACCCAGCGCCAGAATCAACGACTGATTGTTCACTGCTAGATTCATCGTGCACCTCCCGTGATGCGCCCGTCGGCCAAGCTCACCAGCCGTGTCGCCGCATCGATCTCCGATTGATCGTGCGTGATGGCAATAATCGTAATCCCATCGTCACCATTAAAATGCCGAATCATCGACCAGACAAACGCCTTGTTCTCAGCATCCAGACCAGCGGTAACCTCATCTAAAATCAAGACTTCAGGATAAATCATCACGTTTCGTAGCAAGGCCACCCGTTGCCGCTGACCGCCAGACAGATCAATGACGGCTTTATCCAGATCACCGGCAGCTAAACCCACGTAGTCCAGCGCCGCCACCGCCCGTTGCTCATCGAACGGTAACTGACGAATCTGATACGGAAAGCTCAGATTGTCGCGCACGGTTTCACCGAATAGAGTCGGCTGTTGAAAACTATACGAGACCCGACGCCGATACGCGACCGGATCATAGGTATCAATAGATTTTCCGGCAAAGTTCAGTTCACCACTGGTTCGACTCAGAAGCGACGCGATGATCCGCACTAGCGTAGACTTTCCACTCCCAGACGGTCCGGCAATGGTCACCCACTCGCCGGCGTTGATGGTTAGGTCGATATCTTCCAGGATCGTTGTTTCCCCGGCTCGGTAGCCGACCCCTTTCAGTTCCAGCAGACTCATAGGCCCCGCCCCTCCTTGGTTTTAATACATCATCCCCGTTGGTCAAAAACTGTCGCCTCCGGCTGCCAGGAATTCCGGCTGCTATGAGGAACGCCTCCAGCCAAAGAACGGGCTTCCGGCTCGGTTTGAAACCTCGCCAGGAACACGCGAGTTTCCAAACGCGTCCTGCGCTGTAAGGCCGGGAAAGTTCATCCCGGTCTAACACCGCCGACACAGCTACCTCCATCCCTGGCCTCCTACGGCTAAGCTAGTTTTTTACCCAAGATGCTGGTTTACAACTTATACATATTTACCTACGCCTATGAGACGCTTTGCATGTAGCATTCACTAACGTCTAGCATCATCAGCACATGTGGGGTTACCGCCATCTCAGCCGCAGGGGCGGTGAAAATAGACCCAGCCGTGGGAGTCCTCTTAGCGGTGAACTGCCGCTTAGAAAACTGGTGACTTTGAGACTCGGTCCTCAGAGGTTTGAAGTCAAGCTTCGAGACCGCTCTTCGGCTCGGAGCGTCCGCCCACAGCGCCACGGTCCCATTTTCACCGTCCCGGAGGCGCTAGGATAGCTGTAACTCACAGCGTCACGGTCTATTTGCGGCCCCCGGCAAGGCGTAGTTTAACCACCAATGTGAGCGATAACCGCATATAATCTTATTGTACATAAATGGGGGCGGCTTGCCTATGGAAACGGCTTCAATTTGACGAAAAAGGCTTGCGGCCCCGGTGAGCTCTAAAGTTTGGTATAATGTTCAAGACCGTAACTGTTCGGAATTAATGAATTAACTTAACTAACGTCAACCTAAGTAGGAGAAAATATGCCAAATTATGAGTCAAAGAATCACCGCGGTTATAACGACCGCAATGACCGCAACGACCGGCGCCAACACGGTGCTGGCAACCATTATCGGCCTAACAATAATCACCGTCCCAACCGACGGCCACGTCAGGAGACGCCCCAAGTTCAAGTCGAAGTTGGCCAACGTTTTCCACTGACCATCAAGCGCATGGGAATCAATGGTGAAGGTATCGGCTATTACAAGCGGATGGCCGTCTTCATCCCCGGTGCCTTAACGGACGAAGAAGTCGTTGCCGAAGTCACCAGCGTGGCAACGCGCTACCTGCGGGCCAAAATTCACCGCGTCCGCAAGACTAGTCCACACCGCGTGGAACCGCGCGACAGCTACGCCGATCAAGTCGGTGGTTTTGAGCTGGAACACTTAGACTATCCCGGCCAATTGGCTTTCAAGCGAGACGTCGTTGCCCAGTCCCTCGAACGTTACAAACCCGAAGGCTACCGCCACTATGACCTGCGCTCAACTCTGGGGATGGACGACCCTTACGGCTACCGTAACAAGGCCCAATTCCAAGTTCGCCGCAACGCCGAAGGTAAGGTTGAGGCTGGCTTGTACGCCGAACGTAGCCATGACCTAGTCGACCTGGAAACTTGTTCCGTTCAGATGCCCGTGACCATGACCGTCATGCGTGCTGTGGTGCAGATGCTCCAGGACTTAGACATGCCGATCTACGACGAAGAAGCCGAATCCGGGATCGTTAAAACGCTGGTGGTTCGCGCCGCAGCGCACACCGACGATGTCCAACTGGTGGTCATCACTAATTCATCTAAATTACCACACAAACATGACCTGTTGACGCGGATCGCAGACGAACTGCCCCAAGTCACCTCCGTCATGCAAAACATCAACCCCGGTAAGACTTCCCTCATCTGGGGCGACGAAACGGTTCATTTGGCTGGTGAAGAGACGATTACGGAAAAGCTCGATGGCCTGGCTTTCAAGCTCTCCGCTCGTGCCTTCCTGCAACTGAACCCGGCACAAATGGAAGTCCTCTACGGCGAAGCTAAAAAGGCATTGGACTTACAGCCAGGTGAAACCGTCGTCGATGCCTACTCTGGTATCGGGACGATTGGCCTCTCCCTGGCAGATGTCGCCGAGGAAGTTCGCGGGATGGACGTCATTCCTGAAGCTGTCGCGGATTCTAACGAAAACGCCGCCGCTAACGGCATCACCAACGCCCACTACGAACTTGGCACAGCCGAAGAGCTCCTGCCAAAGTGGATCATGAGCGGTTTCCACCCGGATGCCATCGTGGTCGATCCACCCCGCACTGGTTTGGACGATACGTTGATTGAAACCTTGCTGGCAGTGCGACCACCAAAACTGGTCTACATTTCCTGCAACCCCTCGACGTTGGCCAAGGACTTGGTTGACCTGACGCACGATTATCAAGTCGACTACATTCAGTCCGTGGACATGATGCCTCAGACGGCTCGGTGTGAAGCCGTGGTTAAATTAAGTCGCCGGCACTAATCGCCACTTCTCGGTGATTCTTGGTGAGGCAGATGTGCGCGCTCGCGGAAACGTGTAGCCACCACTTAACCGGCACCAAATAGTCACTGCCAATAGATTAATAGGCAGACACGTCTTTTCGTGTTAGACTTTTATTTAACGTATAACACTGAATTCTGTAGAAAGTTGGCAAATGACATGCAAGATCCTTTCAAGGGCTTTAACAACGACGATGATCCTGATAACCAAAATGGTGACGGCCCTCAAGGTCTACCGTTACCGCCAAATTACGCTACCGTTGTTAATCCCGAAACGGGGAATATGCGTATCGCCAAGGTCGGATTTTCCTGGACGATGTTTATCTTCCCGCCGTTTCCGACCCTCTTCCGGGCTGACTGGTACAATTTGTTCTGTATCATGGGTGTGGAATTAAGTCTCATGATGGTGCTCTCCTTGATGGTTCCCGTCAATCAGCTCGCCCAATTCTTCGCGGTTGGCGGCTGGGAAATGCTGCGCGGCTTCCTGTGGGGATTCCTTTACAACATGATGTACTTCAAGCACCTATTCACTAAGGGCTTCGTCCCAGCAGACGATCGGTCAAAAGAAATTCTGACCCACGCCCGCTACTGGTCACAACCAAAGAATAATGATTAACTGAACTCTAAGTAAGAGCGCCCAGAACATCACCTGTTCTGAGCGCTTTTGTTATAGATATCGGGATTGATCTCGATTTAAAACTCTCAGCAAGTAAAAATCGTTCCTAAAGTAATTCCTAAATTAGCTCACCCTTAGCCGGTTTTAGTTGCGTCACTACGTGGGATTTGGTAAATTGAGGACTACGACAATAACCGTTAAGTAAAAAAGGAGAAACGCATGCAAACTACGCGATCCGATGGCCCAGTGAAACGCTTCTTTAAGGGCGTGATCATTGCGCTAGGCTTCATTCTTCCCGGGGTCTCCGGCGGGGTACTCGCCGCCATTCTGGGCATTTACGAACGACTACTGGGCTTCATGGCCCATTTCCGACAGAACTTCAAACGTGACTTCTGGTACTTTGTGCCGGTCGGTCTGGGTGGCATCGTGGGTATCGCCCTCCTGTCGGCCCCACTGGAATATCTGCTGGCGCACTGGCAGGTCATCGTGCTATGGGGCTTCGCCGGTGCCATCGTGGGTACGCTTCCCGCACTGATGCAGACGGCCAGCTCCCAGACGCCCCGCGATGCCGCGGACTACGGCTGGTTCTTTGGCACACTGCTGATCAGTGGTGGCTTACTGTACTTCATGAGTGACATCTTCGGCACCCTTCCCGCTAACTTCTGGGGCTTCGTGGTTGCCGGCATTCTGATTGCGCTGGGCGTGCTGGTGCCCGGTCTGAGTCCGTCCAACCTCCTGCTAATTCTAGGATTGTTCACGCCCATGTTGACTGGCTTTAAGAGCTTCGACTTATTGGGCGTCTACCTACCGATTGCACTGGGGGGCATGCTGGCCATGATTCTCTTTTCCAAGGGCATGGACTACCTGATTCACCGCTTCCACTCGCGCGTCTACCACTTCATTCTGGGGATCGTGGTCGCCAGCACCATCCTGATTCTGGTGCCCAATTCTCACGCCGCCGAAAGTATCTCTTACGCGGGCGCAACCTGGAGTACCCTGCTATTCAGTGCGCTGGCGCTGGTGGTTGGGATTGGCTTGGGGTATTGGATGAGCCGGCTGGAAATTAAATACAAATAAATTCAAAACTCCGCGAAAAATCGTCTCTTTTTCGCGGAGTTAGTCTATGTATCGCCAATTTAGGTCAATCCCAAATGGCAAGCCTACTTGATTGCTATTTGATAGCGGATTGGCTATCATAAGGAGGATTCATAGATGGAGTTTCAGTATTATGACTGGGAGGAATTCAAAAAGTTTTTAAATTCTCTTCCTAACAAAGATGCAACAGAACTAACCGAATTAATCTTTAAGATTCAAAAAGTAGGATTTTCTTTTTCCGCAAAACAACAGTGGATCAAAAAGTTATCACAAAATCTCTATGAAATTAGGTCCCGTCGAGCAAATAACATTCAGCGCGTTGTTTACTTTCATGTGGAAAACCACATATTTGTGATATCCCATGGATTCACCAAGAAAACCAACAAGATACCGCTCCATGAAATAAACAAGGCCCAACGCCGTAAAGTTATTTATCTGACCAGAAAGGATTTACACAATGACTAGTAAAATTCAAGAGTATATCGAACAGCGCAGTGCAGCCGATCCCGAATTTGCCGCCCTTGCGCGCCAAGCTGCCTTTAACCTCGATGTAGCTGTTGCCGTCCGTAACCTGCGCGACGAGAAGCACATGACGCAGCGTGCCTTTGCCAAATTAGTCGGTAAACCACAATCGACCATTGCGCGCATCGAGACTGGCGAAATGAACGTTTCGGTTAACTTACTGAATGAGATTGCCGCCGCAACGGGAAAGGGCCTGTCCATCCAGTTCACCGACCCCGATCCCGACGTAGCCACTTCCACGGATCAAGTTTCTACCAACAACTGATTCAGTACCGGATTAGCACCTGAGATAAGTTCTTAGGTGCTTTTTTGATGTTTTTTCCCGTAACCATAACCAAAAGAGTCAGCTCCAATCGGAACTGACTCCCTAAAAAACTTAACTATTACTGATTAGCCTTCGCAATTGCCTTGGCGATCAACGAGGTGTAGTGCCGGTTCCCGTAGTTATTTGGGTGCACGTGATCACTGACGAACCACTTGGGTTGATCCTTAGCCGTTGCGTACCAGTCGATCACGTGAACGTTATGGTATTTATCCGCGGTCTTGGCAATTCGATTGTTCACGGAATTCTGCCACTCACGCGTTGGCACGTGGGCCGTGACCCAGAAGATTTGATGATCCGGCCCGATAGCGTGAACGATAGCATCGGCCTGTTCCGGTGTCACGTAACCATTCGTCCCAATATTGATCAAGACGTTCTTCGCCAGCTGACCTTGCTGGGCCATCCCCACGATGATGTCGTGCATATCGGCCGCCTGCCGGCCAACCTTACCATTAACGATGGCGCCTGGAAAGACGTCCTGCAAGTCACCAGAGTCATCCAACAAGACGGAGTCTCCGATTGCAGTCAACGGTGTCTGCTTGCTATTTAAGACTTCATCTGGCGTCAGGTAGTAATACTTCGCTAATTTTTGATTAGCCTTCGACAACTTGGAAAAAGCAACCTCAGTGTCGTGCTTTTTCTTGGATGAAGCCGCCGCCAAAGCTTTCTGCTTCTTCACGGCCGCCGCATTCTTTTTCTTCGTCGCCGCCTGCCGCGCGGTAATAGTCTGTTGCAGCGCCGTTGGTTTGGCTGCTGCGGGCTGTTGCACGAATCCCACGGCCGTCAGTCCAAAGAGTAACGCCGCGACCACACCCAGGGTATTCGCCAAGCGGTGCGCCTTGGGTTGCTGAAAGTACCGCACAACGTCTCCCGTTAACTGCCCATAATGGTAGTGTCGCATCGGATTTTCAATCCACCGGTAACTGAGCTCGGTGACCAGTAAGATCAGAGCCACCTCAATCAGCGCATGAAACAGCGGGTGGTTCCCAATGTTGACCTTAGATTCGTAAAAAATCATCACTGGAAATTGGTAGAGGTAGATGCCATAGCTTCGTTTACCCACATAGCTAAACGCCCGATTCGTCAGGATGCGATTCATATCGCTCCCGGGATGGGCCACCGTGCCGACCAGAATGCCGGACAGCACCGTGAACCAGAACATCCCACCACGATAGGTACTGACTGACTGCCCGTTCATGGTAAAGAAGAGGTAAACCAGTGCCAACAACGAAGCACCCCCGACAATGTCCAGCGTCAATCGTTGTTGCCGCCCGACGTCAGCGTTTAATTTATGCGCCGGCCAAACAAAGGCCATCCCCGCACCAATCAAAATCGCAAACATCCGTGTATCGGTCCCGTAGTAGGCCCGGTTGGGGTTGTTAGGGCTGTACAACACGGCCATCGCAATCGCCGAAGCCACGGCAACCGCCATGAGAATACCCAGCCGTTGCGATTTTTTGTGCACGAACAACAAGAGTCCCAGCACCACCAGCGGCCAAATCAGGTAAAATTGTCCCTCAATTGATAGCGACCACAGGTGCGTAAACGGTGATTCACCACTAAAACGATCAAAGTATGACTGGCCGTGATTGATTTCAAACCAATTGTAGCCGTAAATCAGGTTGGTCATGACCGTTCCCCGGATATTAACCAGCAAACTTCGCTGAAACAGCGTGATGTAGGCCGTTGTCCCGAGAATCATGGTCACCAGCGCCGGATACAACCGTTTCAGCCGCCGTCCGTAAAAGCCTAGAATATCAATGTGATTTTGTGAGTCAAACTCTTGAATCAATAAATATGTAATTAAATATCCTGAAACGACGAAGAAAATCGGCACCCCTAAGTACCCACCCTGTAAGGTGGATGGCGCCAAATGGTAAATAATGACCCCCAAAACGGCCAACGTCCGGATACCATCGAAACCGGTGATATACCGCCGTTTGCCCGACTGGCGCGCGCGTATCCCCATCCGCGTCAATTCCGTGTTAAAATGATTCATCGCAATTACTCCTTCTCTTCAACGCTGCCATTACTCCCCCAGGTTAAGCCTGTGATAAACGCCTCCGGGACGGTGAAAATGGACCGGGTCGCGGCAGGCGGACGTCTAAAGCCAAAGAGCGGTCTTTAGGCTTGGTGTGAAGCCGCAAGAACCGCGTCTCCACACCACCCAATGTTCTAAGCGGCATAACCCACCACTAAGAACATTCCTACGGCTGACACAGGCTTAACTTGCGGCCGACTGGACCCTCGACCGCGTTAGGTAGTTCACCCAACAGCAACTACCTATCCTCTTAATTAATATTAATTTTTTAATTGAGTTATCGTGCCAATACTCCGGCACACGGGGGATTTGTTAACCCCCTGACGATTACATCAATTCTATAATGTTTAGCCCCCAGACACAACGTTTTTTAACGAAATTTCACATTTGTAAAATTTGCAATCCAACCGTCACGTATTAACGGCGACAAACCGCAAGACATCGCGGTTTTTGGCGGTCGGTTTGTTCACTAACTTTCCCTTTTGAAGACGATAAAAATGCAAAATTTGTATTAAACGACAGAACTATCTTTAAATTTGATGACTTTTAACGAATATGTCCATAGCATTTTCAAATTAATTTCCAAAATTAGAAGAACTCCGTACCAAATGATAACCGCCATTACTGCGCGACACGGACTAAACTCGTGTGAGCCGCAAGGGCGGTGAAAGGTGAAAATGGGCTCAGCCGTGGGATAACTCTTAGCGGCTGAACCTTGGCGCTCAGAGCGGTGGTGGTTTTGAGACGCGGTTTTCAGCGGCTTAAAGCCAAGTCTAAAGACCGCTCTTTGGCTTTAGACGCCCGCTCACAACGTCCCGGTTTATTTGCACCGCCCGGCAAGGCGGCCAAAAGGTAAATTTATCCCGTAAGGTCGCGTAGTTAAGCGCTATCATGGTATACTGGAAGGAAGCTACATATTCCAAAGGAGGACCTTGCCATGTCTCAAGTTAACCCTTTTACCGCAGACGCCGTTCGTCAGTATCCGAAAGTTGAGTTGCACTGTCATCTCGACGGCTCAATCTCGCTACCTGCGCTACGGAAAATGGCGGCCGTTACCGGTGCCGAGTTGCCAGCCAGCGACGCGGAGCTCCGGACATTGGTGTCGGCACCCATTGATACGGTCAGTTTGATTGATTACTTAAAGCGATTCCAGGTCGTAACCGATCTGATGCAAACGCCGGAACAGCTCCGGATTGCTGGTTACGATATGGTCCAGACCGCTGCAGAAGACGGTCTGATTTACTTAGAAACGCGGTTTGCTCCTGCTATTTTCACTGAAAAGGGGCTTTCCATTCGTGAAGCCATTGTCGCCACATTGGAAGGCCTACATGCCGGCTCCGCTGAGTTTGGGATTCCGGTCAATGCCATCATCTGCGCAATGCGCGACCGACCCCTAGACGAGTGTATCGAAGTCTTCCAGACCGCCGCCGACTTCAAGCACGAGGGCGTCGTTGGCCTGGACTTCGCAGGTGACGAGTACAACCACCCTACGATTGACCTGGTTGACGCCATCCGTGCGGGTCAGGCAACTGGCCTCCCATTCACGGTCCACGCGGGTGAGGCTGGCCCCGTCGATAACGTCGTGGTCGCCCTGACCATGGGAGCTAAACGCATCGGCCACGGAGTCCACATGAGTGGCTTCCCCGCTGCAATCGCGCAAACCAAAGCAGCTGGGGCCACCATTGAAATCTGTCCGACGAGCAATATCCAGACGAAAGCCGTTCAAAGTTGGGACGACTTCCCCCTCTCGGAATTTCTCAGTGCTGGCTTGAAGGTCACGGTCAACACCGACGATCGCACCGTCTCCAACGTTACCTTAACCGATGAATTTATCACGCTCCGTAAGCAGTTCGGCTTGAACTGGTCTCTGCTGGAACGCCTAACACTCAACGCCATCGACGCCGCCTTTATCGATGACGATCAGAAGGAACATTTACGCGAAAAGGTTCTGGCCGCTCGCACCTCAACAACGGCCTAACCCCATCACCACCACGGCTTCACGGTCGTGGTCATCAATCTAAGTTAACGTAATTTTTAGCAAAGGAAGTGTTTTGCCATGTCCCAATCCTATCCGTATCAAGACGCCTTCAACCGCACACTTCAACAGCGGGCCATGGCGCAGGCCACCGAAGATGAGTACAACGCGACCCTGACGGACTTTTTCAAATACTTAGAGAACTTCAATCCCACCTACCAGCGAGACCACCGCGTCAATCAACTGCAGACACCCGATGTGGAGCAGTACCTGGCCATGCTGGTCGACGCCCGTAAGATTCAAAACCAGACCTACAACAAGGTTTTGTCGCACCTCAACGTCTACTTCAAATTTCTCTTCTCACACAGCTGGACCCCCTATCTGCCGACTCTGGATCTGAAGAGTAAACCCAAGCAGGCCGCCCAACCACTGAACTACCGCTGGGTCGATGACCTCGACAGCTTCCTGGCCGACCCGCGACTCCACGTCTATACGCGGCTGACGCTCCTGCTCGTGGCCCATGGCTACCCAGTGCAGGCCTTTCTCCAGCCCAATTTCACGGCCAACCTGAAGACGCAGAGCTGGTCAGCACCGACGCAACAATTTCTAAATGAACTCCAGGCCTTTCTGGCCCCGCTGCAGCAACGGTTCCAGTCCAACGATTGGTTCCTGAAGCAGCGAGCTGCGGCCGATCCCCACTTAACGTTACCCGGTCTGCATAAATATTTGAAACCAGACGAGGCCATCGTGGGCTTTGCTCTGAGCCCGACCGTGCTGTACCAAGGTTACTTAGTTAACTATCTTCGCCGACACCCCCAACTTTCCGACCGTGAAGCCATTTCTGCCCTCCATTTGGAGCCAGATTCCATCGACTATTATCGTCGATTGGCCCAGCGCGCAGACTAAATACGTGCCACCAGTCATTGAACCCCCTATACTAAATAGTAAACGAACAAGCTGGGGGAATAATCGATGAAAAAGAAATGGTGGTTCTTGGGAGGCTGTCTGGCATTAATTGCGTTGCTGGGTGGCGGATTCGCCTGGAGTCAATCGCGGCCGAATACCACTAGTCATCCGGCACGCCACAACCGAATTCAAAGTCAGGACGCCGAATCCACTGAGGTTAAACCCGTCAAAACTAAACCCTGGATCAAGTTAAAGCAGCCACTCAAGTTGCCAATTTTGATGTATCACAGTATTTCCAGCGGGAATCAGTTACGGGTTCCTAAGGCCCAGTTCGCCAGTGAGATGGCCTACCTCAAGCAGCACCACTACCGGACGCTGACTACAGCCGAGGCAATTCACGCACTCTCGACTAACAGCATTCCACAGAAGAAGGTCGTCTGGATCACGCTGGACGACGCTTACAAGGACAACCTGACTAACGGTCTGCCGGCACTGAAAAAATACAATCTCCACGCAACCATCAACGTCATCACAGGCTTTACCCACAAGAGTAATCACCTGACGCTCGCTGAAATGAAACAGATGAAGGCCACCGGCCACGTGGACTTTGCCAGCCATACCGTTCAGCACTTGAACCTCGATGAATTGACGGCGACTCAGCAGAAACAGGAACTGGTCAACTCCAAACAATGGCTAGATACTCATCTCGATCAGGAAACGCGGATGTTGTGTTACCCAGCTGGCCGGGCCAACGCCACAACGCGGCGGTTGGCTAAGCAGAGTGGCTACGCGCTGGCACTGACCACACAGGAGGGTGTTGCCACCATGAAACAGGGGCGCTATAACTTGTCGCGGCTGCGGGTCGTTCCCGGCATGAGCACCGCCACCTTTGCCAGCCTCGTCGATGTTACCAATCAATGATCAGATTAGGCGTTGCATTTCCGCCTGCGGCTAAAACAGTCTATACCCTGACAACAAGCCAGAACCAAATAAGCCGTGATCGACAGCACTCCCAGCTATTCTGAACTTCAAAAAAACTGACAACGCATTACGTATATACAAATTAAATCCATCACCAAATATGCCCCAGCATAGGCCCATTCGGCGATGGATTTATTCAAAAATGTAAGCGGTTCCCATTGTGTCACTTCAGTGTTCGGCGTACAATAAAGGTAATTAGAAACCGGACAGAACCGAGGAGGTCTTTAAAATGGGAAGCGTCGCAACACTTGTTACTTGGTCATTCATGATTGTTTTAATTGGTGCTGAAATTGTGCGGGGCATTTTCATGTTTAAGCATTAATGACCCCCACTCGAAAATAAATGTGTTTAGGGGACTGGCTCAATTGGCTGGTCCTTTTGTTTTGCACCAACGCCAATCTCAAAAGGCACGCCCACCAAACTGTATCGGTGGGCGTGCTTCTTCGATGACGATCATTATTAAACGGTATGAGTGCCTACCTCTTGGGCTTTGACACTTTGTCTTCTTGCTGTTTAAGCCGGCCCATCACGTGGCCTAGCCAAATCAGTAGTAGTGTCAGCCACCCCACCAGCGTGACGCTGACCAGACTACTGGTGACCGTCGCAGAGACTGACCACCAGTTGGTCGCAATCAAGGCGCCCGTTGCCGCTAGACTTCCCAGCAATCCCGGTAGCCGACCCCGTCGCCACCGCTGTTCCCATACCGGCAGGTCACTGAGCTGCTCCGCAAATTTTTGCAGATAAGCAAAACCAACCAAGTTAGCCAGCACCGCAGCGATTAAGATGCCGCCACCCAAACGACTGGGTAAAAAGAAAATTAAGATTATTACAAATAAACTGTTCAAGATGAGCATCGCCTGGCGGATTGGCCGCAATTTCACCGCAACCTCCGACCTCCGCAAATAATCCAGTATCCCCGTATCTTCCTTGATCAGGCTGTCCAATGTCAGTCCGTACAAGTCGCTCAGCGTCACCAGACTATCAATGCCCGGATAGCTCTTCCCAGTTTCCCAACTTGAAATGGTCTGCCGCGAGACGGCCACCTGCTGAGCTACGGCCTGTTGGGTCAGCCCATGATCCGTCCGTGCCTGCTTTAATTTTCCCCCGAGTGTCATCGTGTTCCCTCCCTGCATCTATCTGCCCTAACCCTAGCAAATGCCTGCCACTTTGTCACGCTAAGTTTGCTTGCACTGTTGAATTGGCGGGCTTCTGACAGGGGCATCTTTCTTTAATCCATCCGAGCCATCTAGCCAACTGAGAGTCGCCTATCCGGTCTGCTTTGAGACAATCCGCCGTCATTGACACCACAGCCAACGATAGCAATCCCACCACACCAGCCTAAAAGCGCTACCATTATTTCTACCGATTGGGGTGTTCCCCTTTAGTCACATCGCTAAATAGGGTAAACTAGAGAAAGTAGTTATTTTTTACATAATTGGATTTTCGCTGACATTATTTGGAAAGGGTTTTTATATGTTACTAGTCGCTTTCTTCTGTACCCTATCCGCCTTCATCATGGCAATTATGGGAATCGTTCAACGTCCCCAACACTTGCAAATGCTGGCGGGTATCTACATCGTTTACTACGTCATTGCCATTGGCGTGGTCTTTGTCATTTTACCCAGCAAGGCGCTCTTTAGCCTGATCATCATGAACGTCATCAGCGGGGTGCTGTACCTGCCATTTCTGGCGCTCAGCAGTCCCAACGTGGCGGTCGAGACCGGCAGTGGCGACAAACGCCCCCACGTTCGCAGTCAAAATAAAGGCTTAAACGTGGCAGCCGGCTTACTGGCATTGCTCTTTGTCGTCAGCCTCTTTGGGGCCGCTCAGACCAAGTTCGGCGTGAAGCCAGTCTACAACTCCTTGAAGATCAAGACGATGAAGACCGCTCCCCTGCTGGACAAGGACGCGACGCCAATCGCTATCGCACCTAAGACTGTCCGCAACAAGATGAACAAAGCCATGAGTGCCGTGCCTAATACGTCTTACTACAAGCTGGGCGCTCTGCAAACGCAGGTCGTTAAGGGCAAGACTGTCTACATCGCTCCTGTTGAATTCGACGGCTTCTGGCGCTGGCAACGGGCCAAAAAGTCACCCGGTTACTTCATGATCGACGCCACCAACGTGAACGCCGAACCCCACTTCATTAAGCAGTCCATGAAGTACACACCGAGTGCTTACCTCTTTGAAGACGCGCAACGGGTCATCTACAACCGTTTCCCTGGCTGGGTCCAGGAAGGCCAACCACAACTCGAAATCAAGGATAGTGGCGAACCCTACTTCATCCAGACCGTCTACAAGGCCCGTGGTGTTTCCAGCCGGATCAACTACAAGAGCCTGCACGTCGTCGTCTTGAACGCCAAGACCGGTGACACCAAGCTCTACTCAGCTGCCGGCGCACCGAAATTTATCAACGAATCCATCGCGTCCTCTACGGCTGCGGAAATGAACGAAATCTTCGGCTGGTACGGTAACGGTTACTTCAACGCCCACTTTAACAAGACCGGCGTGAAGGACCCGAACAGTAACGGGACCGAAGATGGCGTCACACCTGTCGTGGACAAGCACGGGGACATTTCCTACTTCAACGACTTCACCTCGCCTAAGACCAGTGCGGACTCAACCATGGGTTACTCCATGATCAACGCACGGACTGGGGCGCTGACCTACTACACCGGTAAAAACATCGGGGTCATGGACAGTGACGGGGCCAAAAAGATTGCTGAAAAGGAATACGTCGCCCAGAAGTGGTCCGCTACGATGCCGATCATGTACAACATTGACGGCACGCCAACCTGGGTCGTTTCACTGCTAGACTCCACTGGGGCCTTCCGGAGCTACGCCTACATCAAGGCGGCCGATCAAAGCGTGAAGGCTTACGCCACAACGGCAACCCAAGCGCTCGATCAATACCGGGTACAACTCGCCACGGTCGGGTCAACGGCTAGCTCAACCACGAACTCCAAGACCATCAAGCTCAAGGGCACGGTGGAACGGGTCGTCGTCATTCCAAATGGCGATAACCAAAACGTGTTGTTCGCCGTCAAGGGTAACGATACCCTCTGGACGGTCGGTACCGCCGACTATCCTAAGGCCGTGTTAATGAAGGCCGGCGACCAAGTCAAATTGACGGGTCGGGTCAACGAGTCCGCTAAGACCGGGACCGTTGAAGCATTTACGAACCAGTCATTTAAGTAGCCTTACTAGTCATTCTGAATACCATAACGCATTCATCTCAATAGCTTTCAAAAAGCAGGTGTCCTCTCCTATTAGGAGGGATCACCTGCTTTTGCGTTTCGCTGTATTTCTAAACAACGATTACTTTTTAACGTTGCGTCGATCGACAAATATATCGTGCACAACCGCGGCAAAGCCCATCACAATCCCACAGCATAGTACGCTTGCCACCCACCAAGCCCAGTACAGCCAACCGGTTAGGGGCGTTGACACTGACACAAATAAGAGCAGCGTACTCCAGCCAATGACCCCCAGCGCCACAGCCGCGTAGACGCCATATTTCCCCGTCCACATTCTTTTAGGGTGCCTGATGGCGTAAACAACCACCAATACTGACATTATCAGTAGCACCACGGTAATTAAGAGCTTAATCTCCAATGATTCCCGTAAATTCATTCCAAAGAATATGGGTAAAAGGAGGTTGAGGAAAATGAAAAAGTAATTTTTTATTGATAGGACCATGACTTGCATTGACCACCTTTAAAGTAAAAGATTCATCTGTACTTAAGAACTTCTGTCTAAAATTATACGCTTCTTGAGTGGAATTATTAGTTGATTTTATGACTCCCATACAATGTTGATGCTACGATAATCCTACAAACATTGCCGGTATTAAAAAACGAGGCTCCACATCCTCTTAGATAATCAACAGCCTAATAGTTTTGACAGTCATTCGTTTCACGCATTGACAGTCCGTCTCCACCCTTATAGAATTAACACTGTATTCTATAAGGAGGAGTTCCATGCATAAAGCAAAAGTATTTATCGCCGGTCTATTAGCCGTATTGGGCTTAACCGTTGGCATTACTGCCATCACCACGCCAACCCAAATGGCCACCGCTAGCGCCAAAACTACGAAAACGGCGAAGACCCCGTCTTGGAAACAGTCTTCCGAGAAGAAAGCCTATCCTAATCTGAAGAAGCACGAGAAGGCCTTCATCAAGGTGTCCATCGCCAAGCAGCGCGTGTACATCATGGCCAGCAAGAAGAAAGTTCTCTACACCATGATCTGCTCGACCGGGAAGAAATCATCCCCGACCCCTACTGGAACGTTCCATATTCAAAATCGCGGTACGCATTTCTATAACGCCAGTTCCAAGGAAGGCGCCAACTACTGGACATCCTTCAAGTACTGGGGAACCTACCTCTTCCACTCCGTTCCGGTCAACGCTCACGGCAAGTACGTCGTCAGTGAAGCCAAGAAGTTAGGCAAACGGGCCAGCCACGGTTGCGTGCGGCTACGCGTTGCCGATGCTCACTGGATTTACAGCCACGTGCCTTACAACATGAAAGTTGTCATTCACTAATCTAATTGCTAAAAGAACCGGTAGCACTCGTTAATTGGGTGCTACCGGTTCTTTTTTTATCCGCTATTAGTTAAATATTTTCAAACTAGTTTGCACGATTCGTCCACCAATGCCAACCATCAACCCCTAATAGCAGAACGACTAGCATTGCGATTGTGCCTAAGAATAGGGGATTGAGCGGTTTGACGTTTCCGAATGTGACCATAAGGCCTTCAATGATTGCCACCCACAAAATGCCACGAGTTAATAGCTTGGTCAGCCTGTCTTTCGTTGTGTTTTTCATTCTACTTCTCCCTCAAACTCTCCATGACAGATCTAAGCAATAGTCTATTTTACACATGACGCTTTTTCCTTAAAAGTAGCCCCATATTCGCAAGTACCAGCAGGCCAATCCCCAACACGCGCATCCAGCCACTGACACGATCAGCGGTTTGCGGCAACTGCGTTTTGCCTTGCACCACTTGCCTATTGTTAAACCCTTGGTCAGTTGTCCGCTTGGAACCACGCACTACTCTATTCGCGCGAGCGACCGTTGCACGGCCATCCTGATTACGCTTTGCACTATTACTATTCCCAGCAGCTATCGTCTGATCATAAATCATGCCATTCTTCACTTGAATCACGTGTTGACTGCCATCTAACAAGGTAACCGCCAGCTTCTGACCTTCCGCAAAGTACAGTTTCTGCTTATGATCTCCGTTGTTGTTATCAATCACCGTCACTTCAATGGGCTTGCCTTTTGGCGAAAATGAAAATATGAGAATCGTGTGGCTAGCCTCACTCTCATCCAATTCAGCATATCGTAAAACACCGTTTGGATCTGATAGATAGCTCGTCAACGTACCTTTCTTGCTGTTTATAACTTCTTTATTCTTTAAAGCAGCGTAATAGATGTTGACGTTAACTGATTTGCCGCCCATCGTCCCAGTCAGAGTCTTAGGCAATTTTTTGTTAATGACATAGATACCATCATCTTCAAAATTCAAAACGGGAATTGTGTACGGTTCTCCATACTTAACGGTTAAGACCTTGGTTGCCAACGTTCCCGTGTGCGGCGTACCGACTACCTCGTCAACCTCAAGGTAGCTTACGATGTAGCGCACTTTGATTTTGTAAGACTTAGCATCGTAGTAAAAGTAAGCCTCACTGGCGCCAGAACCCAGCCCGGACGTATTCACCTGGTTCACCAAGCGATAATGGGCAATCGTCTTAACAGGTACGGTGTAAGCTTTACCAGCCGTCACTGGCAACACTTCATCTGGCGCCAGCTTATTCGTTGACCCCTTCTTATAATAATGAACCGTGATTGCGTTCGAAGCAGCAGTGGGCACAGAAGCTTGGTCAGTCTGATTACTAGGCGTCACCTGACTTGTCGGCGCGCTCGTTTTAGCTAGGTCGGACTTTGGTGCCTGCTGCTTATTCTGAACTGCTGGCTTTGACTCCTGATCAGTGCCAGATTTAAGCCCCTCATCCGTCTCGTCCTCGGTATCTTTCGACGGTTCTGCAGGGGGAGTCGCTGAGCGCTGCTTAGTTTGGACCAGTCGTAACCCGTTCGTGCCTCTCACAGTCGACTTTATTGTAGAGACTTGTGCTACCGAGCCATCCCCCGTAGATTCACGACTTTGCTTGGCCACCACCTCTGTTGACTCACCAGACACATCTGCCTGCACACTGACTGGCTTCATTTGGCTGAGTGACAGAGAAAATAGTGATACTCCTAATAAGCCCAAGTACTGGCATTTTTTATGGCGCACAAGTCTTTGTCGCTCGCTACACATTGCCTTCGACATCTTATACATATTGAATCTCCTCCCGTTTCGGACATATAAGATTGTCGACCTATCCGGTTTAACCGATGTGTGATAATCCCTATAACTACAAATTATTCTTAAACGTTATTAAAGTCAACATTCATTTTAGAACATGGTTCCTACCAAGATATATTAGTACCCAGACTAGTCTCGAGCACTTATCCCAACCACACTCATGAGCGAAAAATTATCATCATCCGCTTAGCCTACTATCTTGCTTGCCAGCTCCTCAATCGCCTAACCCTTCGCAATTTCCCTGAAATTCAGTTATGCTAAAGAGAAACTCACCTCGCGTACGATATAGAGCTGACACCTAAGGAGCGAAAACCATGTTTCGACAAATGCAATGTTTTATCGCGGTCGTCAAGAATCACAGCTACACCAAAGCAGCGGAAGAATGTCACATGTCACAATCATCGCTGTCCCAACGTATCAAGGAGCTTTCGGAACATCTCGGTGTAACCTTAGTTCAGCGCAAAGGCCGCAGCTTTGAATTGACCCCTGCTGGCGAATACTTCTATCAACACAGCCAGGTGGTCTTGGACCAAGTTACCAAGCTGGTTGACGAAACCCAGGCAATCGCCCAACAGGCTCAAGAAACGTACACCCTCCACTTGGGGTATTTAAGAAAATTCGGATCACGAGAATTCTTACAAGCCGTTTCGCAATTCTCTCACGCCTATCCTCAGGTCCGCGTTCAAATCCACAGCGATTCCTATCACGAACTTTTTTCTCTGATTCGGGCCGACAAGATCGACCTGAACTTCTCCGATCACCGTTACGAATTCTCACCGGACTTCGAAAATGAATTCTTGACCTCTGCCGATTACATGGTGGTTCTCGCCGACAAAGTAGCGGCGAGAACCACCAGCATCGACACCACTGAGCTCGTCGACCTTCCCTGCATTCTCATCGTTGGGGCCGATGAATATGCGTCTGAGCAACGCTACTATCGCGATGTCTTGGGAATTCAAAGTCCCTTTCAGATTGCTGCCAGCTTTGGCGAGGCTCAAATGTTAGCCTCTGCCGGTCAAGGCTACGTCGTCGTCAATAGCCGCACCGCTAGCCAAATTGATCCCACGATTAATCGCGTCCTAAAGCTCGTTGACCACGGCCGCGATCTCACGCAACACTACTACGCCTACTGGAAAAAGAACAATTCCGGCTTCTATGTCGAAACGTTCGCTCAGATTTTAAAGGATCAGTTTACCGAGGAATAACCGCTACTAGCCACACGAGATTAACCTGATTTCACCCGTGAAGGGCCCGCCAAATGCGGGCCTTTTTTAATCCATCGGTTTTTCCGATGATTCCTATCGTAAAGCCATATTGGTTGGCGCTACAATTCCGATTATGATAAGAAACGTCAAGAACGGACCACCGTATTTCCCCAGACGTTACGAAAGAAAGGAGCGGATTTCCATTGGACGCTAACCAACTCGCACTGATCGCCTGTTACCAACAACTGGTTACTGCATTAACAACCCAAGACATTTGCCAACTGGACCGTCTACTGGCGACTACCGCAGAACTCCACCTCATCAACGGCCGTACCTACACCAAATACGACTGGATCGATGCCATTCAAAACGAGACGCTCCGTTACCAAGCATGCTCTACTCCCGATGCGCCACAGCTCACGGCTTCCCGGGGGACTTTGCAAGTTCAGGTCAAGTGGCAGATTCAGGCAGGCGCTGCACAGACGGACCAACAGCGGCTCACATTCATGCAGGATTGCAACAGTTGGCGGTTACTCGACCAATGTTCACCAGTCATCCCAGCTATCGAAAAATCCGATTAATTAACTGACGCCGCACCATGCAAGCATCCCCGTCAACTCGACCGCAATTAACCATTTAGGAAGTGATCTCATGCTACTCTTACTCTTTCCTGTCGCCATGGGCGCAAGCTTAGCGATGCAAACCGCTGTCAATTCAAAATTGAGAAGCTTTACTTTTTCATCCTACCTCTCATCCGGCTTTTCTTTCCTGATGGCCTGGCTATTCCTATTATTACTCAGTCTCTTTACCCACCAATCGCTAATGATCAGTAGCACCGTCTTCACCCACAATCCGGGTTGGCTTTGGCTCGGCGGTCTCTTTGGGGCAATCGCGCTGACTGGCAACGTCGTGTTGTTTCAAAAGATTGGCAGCCTTCAGACGACCGTGCTCCCCATCATGGGACAGATTGTGATGAGCGTCATCATTGATCAATTTGGCCTGTTCAAATCCCCGAGTAGCCCGCTCACCCTGGCCAAGATTCTAGGATTAGGCCTCATCATCGCCGGTGTCGTGCTGTCCCTTGGCATTTTGGATGCGCAGGACGCCATCCGTAAAGATGGTAAGGACGCGCAACTGCCCATCACCCATGACTCCCTCATTTTGTATCAAGTATTTGCGATTGTCGCCGGCATGTTAATGGCCATTCAGACCGCAGTCAATGGTTATCTTGGCACGGTTCTCCGTTCACCAATTCATGCCGCCTTCGTTTCCTTTTCCATCGGGGTTCTCTGCCTGCTGATCGTTAACCTAGCCGTTTCTACAAAATTCACCAATCTCCGGCTGGCCGTCAAACAGGGCCGCCACTACTGGTGGATCTGGATCGGCGGCATCATCGGTGCGCTGTACGTGCTCTGCAGCTCCTGGCTCGTTCCCCTGATTGGCACGGGTCAAGTGGTTGTCTTAGCGCTCTTTGGCCAATTATTCTTTAGCGCTCTAGTCGAACATTTTGGTCTGTTTGCCTCTCCCAAAGCCCAAATCACCCGCTCCAAAATCATCGGTCTCTGCGTTCTATTTCTCGGTGTCTTAGTCGTTAAATTCATCTCATTCTAGGAGGATATTTATTATGAAAAAAGTTTTAATTTTAGGTGCTTCCGGTTCCATCGCTACGCTGGTCGAAGAAAACCTCATTGAAGATTCCCAGGTTCAAATGACCCTGTTGGTGCGCCACCCCGAACGTCTCACAGCTGCCATCAGAAACGACAACCGGGTGACGGTAGTCGTCGCCGACGTCATTAAGGATACCACGACGCTGACCCAAGCCATGCGTGGTCAGGACCTCGTTTACGCTAACCTTTACGGTGCTAATTTGAAACAACAAGGTCAAGCCGTGGTGCAAGCCATGCAGACCGCCAAAGTCGATCGCCTGATTTGGATCTCAGCGAACGGCATCTACGGCGAGGTTCCCGGGAAATATGGGAAGTGGAACCAACAAATGCTCGGTAGTACCCTGGACGCCTACGCCGCTGGTGCCAAGGTTGTGGAGAGTAGCTCACTCGCTTACACCATTATTCGGCCAGCCTGGTTCTCCGACAAAGAGACCATCAACTACGAGTTAACTCAGAAGGGCCAAACCTTTAAGGGCACTGAAGTCTCCAGAAAGAGTGTCGCCGCCTACATCGGTACCCTCATTCTCGATGACAGCCAAGCCATCAAGCAATCCATCGGTATCAGCGAACCGCACACCGAGGGCGCCAAGCCAAGTTTTTACTAATCGAAAGGAAGTCTGACTATGAAAATCATGGTGATTGGTGCGTATGGCCACCTTGGCCGGCTGATTATGGCGGAGGCTCAGGCCCGCGGACATGACGTTGTGGGCGTTGCGCACCGACAACACGCCGGGACAACGCAATCTCATGTGATCATCAAGGATATGCTGGACCTGACGCCGCAAGATATTGCCGATGTTGACGCCATTGTCGACGCTGTTGGTGCCTGGACCCCCGCCACCGAAGCCATCCACTACATGGGGCCTCTACACATGATTGCCCTGATCAAGGGGACGGCCATTCATTATCTGAAGGTCGGTGGCGCCAATACGCTGTATATCAACGCCGCCCATACCCACATGCTGCAAGAACTCCCCCTGTATTATCCCGACTACATGCAGGATCTCGGTTCCGCTCACGCCGAGGGATTAAAGGTGCTCCGTGCCAGCGATGAGGTGAACTGGACTCACGTCACGCCCACTTACAACTTCGATCCCGACGGCAAACGCACGGGCAGCTACCGGGTCGCGGGTGAAGAATTCAAGCCCGCTCGTTCCAAAAATCCCAATGATGGCAAGCAAGACTATATTTCCTACGCCGATTTCGCCAAGGGTGTAATCGACACCATTGAGAATAAGCAATACAGTCGTCAAAGAATTACCTTGTTCAGCGGGAACAATCCCCAACCAACACAACGTTACTAAGCGTGACTTATGCTATGGATCAAAAAAACGGTGTCGCTCCTATCTGGGGTGACACCGTTTTTCGCATCTCATCTAGTTAACGTTGATAATCCGTTTCATCAGCCGTCAATGGCCCGACCAATTCATGCGGCAGGTACGGGGCCTCCAAATAAGCCACGTCATCCGCACTCAGGTGAACGTCCAGCGCCTTGACCGCACCGGTTAAGTGCGATGACTTGGTGGCACCGATGATGGGTGCCGTCACCGTTGGCTTCTGCAACAGCCAGGCCAACGCAATCTGAACCCGTTCGACACCATACTTCTTAGCCATCTCACCGACCCGCTGAATGATCGGCAGGTCCAGTTGCTTACTGTCGTCATACTTGGACCGCGCCACTTTGTCGGTCGCATAGCGCTTGGTCTCACCGGACCAATCGCGTGTCAGTCGTCCGGAGGCCAGTGGGCTGTACGGCGTGACCGCAATCCCCTGGTCCGCACACAGTGGCAACATTTCCCGCTCCTCCTCGCGATAGAGCAGGTTCAGGTGATTCTGCATCGACACAAACTTGGTCCAGCCGTGCTGTTCCGCGACCGCTTGGGCCTTTTCAAATTGCCAGGCAAACATCGCCGAGGCCCCAATGTAACGGACCTTCCCAGACTTGACCACGTCGTGCAGAGCTTCCATGGTCTCTTCGATCGGCGTGTTGTAATCCCACCGATGAATCACGTACAGGTCCACGTAATCCGTCTGCAGGCGTTTCAGGCTCTGGTCGATCTGTGAAAAAATGGCCTTGCGCGAGAGTCCGGCCACGTTGGGGGCCTTTTCCGGCGTGAAGAAAACCTTGGTTGCCAGGACGATTTCATCCCGGTTCGCCAGCTTTTTCAATGCCTGGCCTACGAAACGCTCGCTGTCGCCGTGCGAATAAATATTCGCGGTATCGAAGAAATTGATGCCCAGGTCGAGCGCTTGCTTGATGACCTGTTCACTCTGCTCCTCGTCAACGGCCCACGGGAACATCCCCGTTGACGCATTGCCAAAGCCCATCGTGCCCAGACACAGGCGCGACACATCTAATCCCGTATTGCCAAATTTGCTGTATTCCATGTTGCCACTTCTTTCTTCAACTTCACTTATCCTAAGAAGTTCATCAGATTTAACCCTGACGATCGACCAGCGTTAACCCACCCTGATTGACCAAGGTGTCCGGACTCAGCACCGTCGTCTGCGCCGTCTGGATCGACGCCTGACTCGTGAGCTGACAGTACCTGTTAGCCGCCGTCTGCTGGTAGCGTTGATAGGCCAGCTTGTCCTGATAGACCTCAAAGATGACCCATTTTTGTGGGTCATCGACGACTCGCCCGATGGCAACGACCAACCGACTAGGCTGAACAGTTGTTGCCGCCGAACCGCTCGTCGTGATCAGTTCCTGATACGCGGCGGCTTGTCCCGGCTTGAGAGTCACTTCCGTTAGTTGGACGAAGTGGGGCTCCCCACTCACCAGCAGAAGCTGTGCCTGTTCTCTGAGAACGATTGGCATGAGATTTACCACGGCCTGTTGGGTCACGGCATCCTTCGCCACTGCCCGAAACGCCTTGAATTGTGGCGAATTGGCGTGTTGGTCGTAACTGGCGGCATCGCGATAGACCTCGATGACGCGATTCTCCAGTCCAGCCGGTGCCACGTGTAGGGTATACATGGCCAGCGTTCCGGGTTCGTTTTGAATCGACGTCACCAGGTTGTGTCTCCCCGCCGTGACAAAGTTAGCCCGTTGCTCGGCGGTGATGGTCAACTTGAATAATCGAAATAACGGCGTTGCTTGATTTGCCATTCGGCTCACTTTCCTTTACGTATCAAACGATTGCCTAGCTCTGAGGCAACGGTGGTAACGTTTCAATGATCCGTGCTGGAACGCCGGCAACGACCATATTATCTGGGACGTCCTTCGTAACCACGGCACCCGCACCGACCACAACGTTATTGCCGATGTGCACGCCGCCGATGATAGTCACGTTACCCCCAATCCATACGTCGTTGCCGATCAAAATGGGCGCGGTGGTGGTAATCAGGTAGCGACTGCCATCCGGCCGCACGCCGAACCGGTGCATGGCGTCCAGCGCATGACTGCCACAGTACAGCTTCACGTCCGGCGCAATAATGACCCGGTCACCTAGGATGATCTGGTTGGAATCCTGAAACGTACAGTTGCCGTTGATAAAGACATCATCGCCAACCTGGATGTGCACGCCATAGACCGCGCTAAAGTGCCCGTTGATGGTCAAGCGCTGGCCCGTGCGACCAAAGAAATCCTGAATGGCCGCTTGTCGCGCGGCACCTTGGCCCCCGTTGATGACCGTGAGCAGTTGCTTCCCGCGAGTGATGAGCTGCTGGAGTTCAGGATCACGGTAATCGTAATCCTGACCCGCCAATAATTTTTCATGTTCCGTCTTCATTTTAAAGTTGCCCCCTGTTGACTTGTCTTTTCGTCCAATCTACGCCATCAGTGTCCGCCAATTGTCGTGGAGGATACCCTGGCGTTGCTGGTCCGTGATGGCCATCGCGGAGACGGCCGCTTCAATGACCGCAGTCGGCCCGACCGGTGGAATCCCGAATGGCGAGTCGGTCCCGAAGAGCACGTGGTCACTGCCAAAGAATTCGACGGCGAGCTCCAACGCTTTGGGATTGCCTAGAATCGCCGTATCCACGTAGAATTTCTGGAAATCGGCATAGTCTGCCGGCCCCTGAATGTACTTGATGCGCTGGCTAAAGTACGGCACCATGGCCCCGGCGTGATGCACGATGACCTTGAGTCCCGGATACTTCCGGAAGTACTTCGCCGCCACGATCCCGTACATCGCCTGCGTCAGCTCGTGTTCCCAGCTGAACGTCAGGTTGTCATCCGGCTTGCGCGTATCAAAGACGGGATGGAGCCAAATTGGGGCACCAATCGCCGCTAATTTGGCAAAGATCGGTTCGTAAACGGGCGCCGAAATCGGTTGCCCCAGCGCCTGCGTGAAGAGTTGCACGCCGACCAAGACATCGCTACCGGCGACCTGTTCATCGATTAGCTTGAGTGCTGCCGGAACGTTATTCATCGGCAGCATGGCCACCCCGGCCGGGAAGATATCCCGGTTAGCCCGGACCGTCGCCGCTAACTCGTCGTTGGCCGACTGGCAGAGTGCCGCGGCCTGCTCGGGATCGACAAAGTCCTCAGGGTTCAGGTTGACCGCCGAGAGAATCTGTTGATGGTCGGCGGGTAAGGACGCGCGGTGCTTGGCCACGTCCGTCAACAAGTCGTTCTTCATATAGGGAAAGTTGTCCAGAATGTTGGGCTGAACCGCGTTCATTTGCGCGAGAAACTTAGGTGGTAAAATGTGGGCGAAAACGTCAATGACTGTCATAGGCGTCTCCCTTAAACCCAGCTGGGTTGGTCGCCGTCAGTCCCGGGTTTGTCCAAGCCCACACTGGCATTCTGGTAAGTATCCGGCTGCGTGATGACCTTGAAGGCAAAGTCCGCGACACTCTTTCGGGAGACCTCGGTCCCTTTGAAGTCCTCACCCAACTGCGTTTCTTCGTAGTCGACTTCGTCCCTGTTCGTCAGCCAAGCCGGACGGATCTCGGTGTAGGTCACACCGGAAGCGACCACCAATTCGACCGTCTTGCGGAACCCGGGCAGAAAGGCACTGATTGCCTGTTCGTTCCACGCGCCAAATTTGCCGGGAACTTCATGCTGCGCTCCCAACGAGCTGATGTAGACCAGCCGACGTTTCCCGGTCTGCGCCATGGCAGCGAGGACACTCTGCATTTGGTCGGCCAAGTCCGTACCACCCAGGTTAGAATAAATAACGTCTGCATCGGCCATACCCTTGGCCACTAACGCCGTGTCCTTAATGTCGCCGTCAACGAGGGTTACCCGGTCGTTTGTCGCATATTGATTTAACCGTGAAGCATCGCGCAGGAACAGCGTCAAGGTCGCCGTCGTTTCGTTGAGTAACCGTTCCGTTACCAGTTGTGCCATGGCGCCATGTGCGCCGACAATCATTACTTTTGTCATTTCGTTATCCTCCAATTCGGCTTACGTGTTCATCATGCCGCAATTTCACTAAAAATCATACCGAAAACGTTAAAAATCTATCAAATTGGTTGAATTTCAACCGTCGCAGACTGTGGGCCCGCCTGTAACATCGGTAACAAATACCCACTGCCCGCGTACTTCTGCCGGTAGGCCGCGTCAATCTGCTCGGTCACCGCACTATCGGCCAAAACTGCGGCGAAACTGACCCGAAAATTACAGCCAGCCAGGTGAATGCGCCCGCGTTGCTGCCGAACTGCCGCTTGGTACCACGAGGAACGCTGACCATTCCAGGCGCGCGCGTACAGGTGCTCGCCCACGACGACCGACCAGATCCAGGTCGGCGTGCCACAGGTTCGACCATCATCGTACAGTGGGGACACCTGTAGGTCATCTGCAACCGTAAAACTCTGTAACCGTTGCGGTGTCCATTGTTCTATCATCACGCTTCCTCCCTTCCATGTCACCTCATACATCCATCCTATGGCTTGACTTCCGGCATGTCGAATGCTTAGATTAGATTGAATGCTATACAAATTAGTTATAGGAGCTGAGTGCCATGGAATTACGCGTTCTCCGTTACTTCTTGATGATCGTTCAGGAAAAGACTATCAGTAAGGCCTCGGCCCGTTTGCACGTATCGCAACCGACCGTCTCCCGCCAATTAAAGGAACTCGAGGAAGAGCTGGGGACGACCCTCTTTATGCGCGGCAATCGGACCATTCAGCTGACACCGGATGGCGAATATTTTGCCAACCAGGCGCGCCAGATTCTCTCCCTGACCGATAAGACCCTGACGAACATTCATCAGGAAACGGACGTCAGTGGTGCCGTCTACGTGGGAAGCGCGGAGGCCCGCAGCGTGTTGACGGTTGCGCAGGCTATCGGTCACCTCAATCAGCAGCATCCCCACGTTCAGATTCATCTCGTCAGTGCCGATGCCAGCGACATTCACAGCCAGCTGACCTCCGGCGTCTTCGACTTCGGCGTGGTCATGGATCCCACGGATAAGAGTGACTATGACTTTCTGCGACTCCCGGGTGAAAGTCGCTGGGGACTACTCGTCCAAAACAGTTCACCCCTAGCCCAGCAGGCTACCGTGAGTCTGGACGACGTGGCGCAGACGCGGCTGATTCTCCCCCAACAGGGTGGCAGCGCGCGAATCCACGCCGTCTTCGGCCTCACCCAAGAAGACCTGAACGTCGCAGCCACCTACAACCTGCTGTATAACGCGTCCCTGCTGGTATCTGCCGGCGTGGGGAATGCACTGGGACTAGATGGTATCATCAACACCAACCAGTCCGACCTGACCTTCGTTCCACTGGCACCCCGGACATCTTCCGGATCGAGTCTGGTCTGGCTGAAGGGTCAACGCCTGTCCGCAGCGGCACAAGCGTTATTGACCCAGATTCGCGCAGAACTGACACCGACTGAAAATTAATCTTGATTATGACTTTAGGAGCTGGCACTTGTCGGCTCCTTTTTAAGTCGCCACGAAGTCAGCTTAGTCCGTCGGCGCACCTTTCACCCGACGCAATATCCTAGCCGGCGTGCCCACGACTACCACGTTCGCGGGGACATCCTTGGTCACCACTGCCCCAGCGCCTACAATGGCATTCTCACCAACGGTCACCCCGGGCAGCACCGTTGCCCCGGCGCCGATCCAGGCATTCCGTTCAATGTGAATGGCTTTGGCCTGAATGTCCCGGCGATGGGCTGGGTCCTCGAGATGGTTGACCGTGACCAGCGTGGCGCGGGGGCCGATCAGTGCACCTGCGCCCAAGTAGATACCACCTAGGTCCACAAACATGACGTCCTGATTCACGTAGACGTTTTCGCCGATAAAGATGTGCGGCCCGAAGTCGCTGTGCACTGGCGCGTTGATCTCCGCAGACGCCGGCACGCTATATCCCACGACTTGACTGAGGGTGGCGCGCCGCTGGGCTGGCGTCTGGTCCCTTTGGTTAAATTGTTTCAAGAGTTCCTGCGTGCGCTGGACCGTTTCGTCGATCTCCCGGAAATCCTCACCGGAAAAATCGAGGGGCAGGCCTTGTAGCGCCCGCTGAAAGATAGTTGGTTCTGTCATTTGAATGGCTCCTTTGCTTATTTCTTGATGATGCCTAGTATAGTGGCCCGCTCGTCCTATATCCAATACCTATTTCAAATGTCGCCCCATAGCCACTAGGCATAGTCTCTCTACTCAGCCAGCAATCGTCCTTATACTTACTACTAATGTAAAAATACCGACTTCTGTCTCACCCGTTCAATGAACTTTACTTTTTCTTAACCAGAAGTGGTAAGCTTTAGCCAACGACTTAAACTATGGGAGGGAATTGGCGTGAGAAAAAATTGGGGACTCATTATCGGCATAATACTTGGATTGGGACTGAGTTGGGGTCTGATTCAGGGACAGGCCGCTAGTAAACAGGGTAAGGTCATCGTTTACTACCGGTATAATGAATCGAACAAGCATCCCAAGCGGATGAGCAATTACATTGTGAAGACGCTGCATGGCCGCATTGGCCAACACTACACGACCAAAGCCAAGGATCTGTTGAAGGGTGGCGGCGGCTGGGTGTTGCGTTATCATTCCGCCACCGCCTCTGGCAAGTTCAAGGCGAAGACAATCAAGGTCTACTATGATTACCAAATTGACAGCGAAAAAGATTATGAACACGCCGACGGTGCCGGTACCTATATTGATCGCACGGCTGATCACCGATTACTCTTCTTTGGTCAAGAACACAAAAATGGTGCAGGTACCACGATTGAACGCAATACCTATAAAAAGCCCGTCTACGATGTGACATACAGTTCGCCTGACGAGCATCAAATTACGCATACTTATCGTTTCGGCAAGACCTACGTTTACTGGGATCATGAAAAGGACGTCTACACATTGACACTAAATCCTCAGGGCGACATCACACTGCAACAGGCATGGACGACTAAGAAGGGCAACCATCACGTAGAGACGACCAAGGTTTCCCATACTGGGAAGTATCTGTCCTACCACGTTAAGTAGCTTGCACATCGATGGGGAGAGCCATTATTTGTAATAATCATCGTTGCCTGACAACTCAAAAAAGCGTTGGTGCTTCCAAATTTGGAAACACCAACGTTTTTCAGTTCACTCATAAATTCAGTATCAACTAATCTTGTTCAACTCGATACTAGTCACCCACTGGATGCCAGCCGTTAGGATCCGACAACCGGTCGAGAAAGGCCATGTCCTTATCGTTGATCTCAAAGTCTAGCTCCGTGTTAGCCTGAACGTGGGCCATGGAACGGCCCTTAGGTAGCGGTGCCACACCCTTTTGAACAATGTAGCGCAGGGCTAACTGTGGAATCGACACACCGTAATTGCCAGCGACCCGTTCCAATTCGGGACTGTCGATTAACCCACCGGTAGCCAGTGGTGAGTACGCCTGAACCGTGATGTCATTGGCTTCCGCCGTCTTCACGATGGACGCCTGCGTGTGACCCACGTAGTATTGAATCTGATCAACGGCGGGCTTAACGGTCAAGCCATCCCAAGTTAACAGGTTTTCCAGGTCGTGGGAATTGAAGTTGGAAACCCCAACCGACTTAGCTTGACCGCTGGCATAAATATCCTGCATGGCGCGCCAAACGTCGCGGTTTTCGGCGTCGTGGTTAGATCCCATTTGTGCCCATGGCCACGGCGCGTGGATGATGTAAGAATCCACGTAGTCGAGGTCCAAAGCAGCCAGACTGCTCTTGAAGTCGGCCATTGCCGCGTCGTAAGACTTGGATTCAGCGGGCAACTTGGTCTGTACGAAGATGTCTTTGCGGGCCACGTCGCTGTCCCGCAAGGCTTCGCCGACACTCTGCTCATTGTTGTAGGCTTTGGCGGTATCGATGAAGCGGTACCCAGCCTTTAGGGCATTGCTGACGGCATCGTAGGTCTCCTTACCGGGCCGCGTTTGCCAGGTCCCAAACCCAACCTTGGGCATCTTGAGCCCATTATTCAACGTAAAAGTATCCGTAATTGTTGGCATAGCTAATCCTCCATTTTCTAACTGATGCGTTTATTTTAGTCCCTTAGGCCCACTCAAAGGCAAATCATTTGTTTCTTGATTTTCACTATTTTTGATTGACGAAAATAGGCCTCCAGAAATCGATCGACGACTTCCGGAAACCCTTTATCTATCTGATATTCAGTTATACCGGTTAATAAGCCTGCCCATAGATGATCCAGTAGGTCCACTGGTAAGGAACCAGACCCAGGAATGCCAGCCAGATGAACAGCCCAATTAGAAAGACAATCCCATAGAGCGTCAATAAAATCCGCTGACGCGTTGGGAGCTGGCGCCAGCCAACACGGTAGGTATGAATGCCGTATGTCAGGACGCCAATGAGTCCAACGAGCCCCCAAACCAGAAATCCCATCAAGACCAAAACATCCGGATGAAACGGATCATTCTGGGCCATCAAAACATACCCATCAATCATCACTGCCAACGGTCCCCCGATGGTCACACAAGCGATGGCTACAGCAAGCCAAGGCCGAATCTTTGAAAATGTTTGCATATGTACTCCCCCTTAGTGACAGCATGCGCGCTTTGACTTTGACAGTCAACTACGAAAGGTACTCACTGAACGGGAACACCAAAAAAGGCTGATATTTCTCCCAACCTTAGCTTACGCATTCTAAAGATGCTTACTTTTCCCAGCCACAGATCTTGTAGTGGTGGCTCTTCGCCCATTTCAGCGTCACGTGCTTGAGCTTACCCGCGTGACTGAGCCCCCGACAATTCTTGGCATAATGGTATTTCTTACCATGGTTCGGCGCAATCCAAACCTTAGAGGTCTTGGCTTCGACCGTCGTCGTGTGAATGACCATAGGTTCTGCAACCCCGGTCAGCGTAAAGGTAGCGGCAATCAATAGGGCCGCCTTCCGTAGTGTCTTCATGAGTCTCCTCCAAAATAATTGCAAGATGCGTTTCTCTCAATTAATTATATAGGGGGCCTATTAAAAATACAATCACCTTTTACGGCTTATCTCTGATAGATCAAGTCTTGTGGCCGCACCGCATGATACAGGGCAAACGCCCCATCCAGATTGACCACATCAAAACCGTGCTGACGCAAAAGTCGTTCGGCAATATAACTCCGTTGGCCACTGAAACAACTGACCACGTAAGGTTGCGTCGAATCCAACTCCGTCAACCGCTGACGCAATTGGTTCAACGGGATATTCCGCGTCCGTTTGAACTCGCCATCCACCAACTCATCGGCATCCCGGACGTCCAGCACCTGCCGACCAGCCGCCAACGTCGCTGGCAACTGATACCACTGAATCGTCTTGCTCAGGCCCTCAGCCACGTTCATCGCAACATAGCCCAACATGTTGACGGGATCCTTGGCCGACCCAAACGGTGGCGCATAGGTCAATTCCAGCTCCGGTAAGTCGTCGATTGTCAGGTCACCTTTGATGGCCGTGGCCAACACATCGATTCGCTTGTCCACGCCCTGTTCTCCGACGCCCTGCGCGCCATAGATTTCCCCAGAATCGGGATTGAAGACCAATTTCAACGTGAGCGGTGTGCTCCCAGGAAAATAACCCGCGTGACTGCCGCCGCGCACGTGAACCACCCGATAGGTGAGACCGGCCTGCTGCGCCTGATACTCGCTGAGACCAGTCGCCGCAGCCGTAAGCTTAAACGCCCGCACGATGGCGGTACCCAAGCTTCCCCGGTTGGGATGGGGCAAGCCGACAATATTATCCGCCACCTGACGGCCCTGGCGATTGGCCGGTGATGCCAGGGGAATCAGCGTCGGTTTGTTGGTCACCTGTTGCTGGACCACGATGGCATCCCCGACCGCATATATATCCGACTCGCTAGTCTGGTACTGCTGATCGACAACGATACCATCGTGAAAGCCCAACCGTAGACCAGCAGCCTTAGCGAGTTGACTGGCCGGCCGCACGCCAACCGCCATAATCGTGAGGTCGGTAGTGAGACGCGTACCATCCGCCAAGACAGCCACCGTGCCAGCATCCTCGAACGATGCAACCGCCTGACCGGTGATGACCCCCACCCCATTACGTGCGAGCTCAGTCTCCACAAACGCCGCCATTTCGGTATCTAGTGGGGGCAACACGTGCGGCGCCTGCTCAACGACCGTCACCTTGAGGCCGCTCAACACTAGGTTCTCGGCGACTTCTAACCCGATGAAGCCACCACCAACGACTAACACGCGCCGAGTGGACTCGGCCTGGATCCCGGTCATAATTTGGTCGAGATCGGGGATACTCCGCAAGGCATAGATGTTTTTGGCGTCCGCGATACCCGGTAAATCTGGCATGATTGGCCGCGCCCCCGGCGCCAGGATTAACCGGTCATAGGATTCGTGGGTGAGCTGGCCCGCATACCGGACAATGACCTCATGACTGTCGGGCAGGATCTGGGTGACCTCATGGTTCGGCCGCACGTCCAGGTTGAAGCGCTGCTGTAACTTCTCTGGCGTTTGAACCACCAAGTCAGCGCGCTCACTGATTTCACCGGACAGATAAAACGGTAGCCCGCAGTTGGCAAACGACACGTAGGGTCCCTTGTCAAAAACAACAATCTCAGCGTCTTCATCCAACCGCCGCAGTCGCGTCGCAGCCGACATCCCGCCGGCCACTCCACCAATAATGACGACTTTCATCCACAAAACTTCCTTCCGTTTCCAATTGATACCCCAACCGGTATCTCTGCGCCAAGTATACCGGACCCAGTTAGATTTTCAAGCGTTTTTGAAAACGTTTCCCGTTGCGTCCACCTTGGTTTCCGCCTACAATTGGATTAATGCTTGAATTGTGCGTTGCTGCCTGCGGTTGCCATGACACACAGCACATTTCTGAATCCAATTGAACTGCAATGTTACTAGAAACGTAAACTGCCCACGGAGGCCACTTCACTTGGTAAACGTTGTCTTAGCCGGAGGAGGCCAGGGATGCAGACGGCTGTGACAACGGCGTTAGACCGGGAGGATTTTACCCGGCCTTACACCGTGGGACGACCTGGGAAACTCGCTGAACTTTGGCGGGGTTCCCAGGCGAGCCGGAAGCCCGCTCTTCGGCTGCAGGCGTTCCCCACAGCAGGCGGAATCCCTGGCAACCGCAGGCGACAACAACTGTTACCAGCAAAACAAAAGACAAGGAGAATCCAAGTATGGCTTACATAGAAGTTCACAACGAAACGCGTCAATTTACTCAAGGTGACCAGATCACCACCGCCAACCACGACATCTCCTTTAGTGTCGAGCAGGGAGAGGTCGTCACCATTCTGGGGCCCAGTGGTGCTGGTAAATCTACGCTACTCAACATCCTCGGGGGCATGGACAGTCCTACCAGCGGCCAAGTCCTGATTGATGGTAAAGACATTGCCCAACTGACCGCTAAACAACTCACGACCTACCGGCGCCAGGACGTCGGCTTCGTTTTTCAATTCTACAACCTCGTCCCCAACCTGACCGCCAGAGAAAATGTCGAGCTGGCCTCGCAAATTACCGCGGATGCCCACGACGTCAGCGAGACGCTGGGACTGGTTGGCCTGACCGACCGAGCCGCCAACTTTCCCGCCCAACTCTCCGGGGGTGAACAGCAGCGGGTCGCCATCGCCCGGGCCATTGCCAAGAATCCCAAGCTCCTGCTGTGTGACGAACCGACTGGTGCCTTGGACTATCAGACCGGCAAACAGGTGCTCCAAGCCATTCAGGACGGCGCCCGGCGGACCAATATGACCGTCATCATCGTCACCCACAATAGCGCCATTGCCAAGATGGGCGATCAGGTCATCCACATCAATGACGCTCAGGTCCAATCCGCCCAACGCAACCCACATCCCACACCGGTTGCCGAGATTGAATGGTAGGTGCCGCTATGACAAAAAGTTATGTCAAAGCCATGTTCCGAGAGATTGGTCGCTCCAAGGCGCGTTTTCTCTCGATTATGTTGATCATCTTTCTCGGTGTCGCCTTCTATACCGGTATCCGAGCGACCGGGCCGGACATGCTGCAGGCCGCCGATGACTACTACGCCACCCAAAAACTAGCGACGAACAGTGTCCAGTCCACGGCTGGTCTCACCAAACAAGATTTGGCCGTCTTACACCAGCACCGCAGCCAGATTGCCTACCAGGCCGTGAAGTACCTCGACATCAATCAGCTCAATAACAATCAAACCGTCCGGGTGGCCGAGGTGCCCGCCAAGCAACGGGTCAACCGGCTAACGATGGTCAGCGGTCACCTGCCGCACAAGGCCAACGAGATCGTCCTTGACCAGCAGGCCCGAACCCTCCAGCCCCATTTAAAATTAGGGGCGACTTACAAGATCGCCACTACCACTAAGTTGAACAAGTCCTTTAACCGGCGGACGTTTACGATCGTTGGCTTCGTTAACTCACCCCGCTACATCGAGAAGACGACTCGGGGCGTTACGACCGTTGGCAAGGGCACGCTGGACTATTTCGCCCTGGTCAAACCGGGGACGCTAACACAGAAGGTCGCCAGTCGCATCGACGTTCAGTTCAAGAACCTTGCGGCCGTTGCCCCCTACTCCGCAACGTACAAGCACCGTCAACGGGTCAACACGGCGAAACTAAAATCCTGGCTCAAACCCCAAGCAGCGAAACGCCAAGCCCAGCTTCAGCGACAGGCCCGCGCACAGTTGGCGCCACAGGTCCGGCGGGTCAGTCAGCTAAGCCAACAACTCCCAGCCAACTCGCCAATCCTGATCAAAGCTCAGGCGCAGATCAAGCAGGCGCAGGCAAAGATTGCTGCGATTGGCCAGCCCACCTATTTCTACACCGGTCGATCCGCTAATCCCGGTTACAGCGAATACCACGAGAATACGCAGCGGGTCGTGGCCCTGTCCACGGTCTTTCCACTCTTCTTCATTGCCATCGCCGCGCTGATCTGCCTAACGACCATGACGCGAATGGTTACTGAACTGCGGATTCAAATGGGGACGCTCAAAGCCCTCGGCTACAGCAATCTCGCCATTGGTAGCGAGTTTATGCTCTATGGTGGACTAGCCAGCCTACTGGGAACACTCCTGGGCGTAGGCTTCGGGGTCAATTTCTTCCCTCGGTTCATCGCGCAAGCCTATGGCAGCATGTACAATCTCCCCGCCATCAACGTTCAGTACCTCTGGGCGGACATCCTGATTGCACTAGTCATCGCGCTGGCCTGCACCATGGGGAGTGCCGCCATCGTTCTGCGCGTTGACCTCCACAGCACCCCCGCCACGTTGATGCAACCCAAGGCGCCCAAGGCCGGCAAGACCCTGTGGCTGGAACATTGGCACGGCTTCTGGCGACGTTTGAGTTTCAATCATAAGGTCACGCTACGAAATCTCTTTCGTTATAAACAACGCCTGCTGATGACGGTGCTGGGCATTGCTGGCTGCATGGCGATGATGATCACCGGCTTTGGTTTAAAGGATTCCATTGGCGACATCAGCGTTAAACAGTTCAATCAACTCTGGCACTACGACGCCATCGTCGTGCGTAACGGCACCCAAACGACCCAGCAACGCCGCGCCCTGCACCGCCAATCGTTATACAAGAACGACCTAGTCCTCAAGCAATCACAAGTGACCGTGGAACGTGCGGGCGTCGCTAACCAAACGGCCACGTTGAGTGTCCCCCAACGGCCACAACAACTGAAGAAGTTCGTCGTCCTGCGTAACCGCCAGAGTCACCACGCTTACACACTCAATGGCCAAGGCGCCATCATCGATGAAAAGTTGGCCAAGCTCTACAACGTCAAGGTCGGTGACCAACTGCCGGTCAAGCTGGGCGATCACGCCATCAAGCACATTCGAGTAGCGGCTATCGCAGAGAACTACGTCAACCACTTCATTTATCTGTCGCCACAAGCTTATCACCACATTTTCGGGCAACACCCCGTCTACAACGGCAATCTGGTTCAGTTCAAGCATCACGGGCAAACAGCTCAGAACCAATTTGCTAGTGACCTCCTGAAGACCAAGGGGATGCTCAACGTTAGCCTACTGAGCACCGAGAAGAAAAACAACTTCCAGATGTTGGATACGATGGACCTGGTCGTCGTCATCTTCGTGGTCGCTGCTGGGGCATTGGCGCTGGTCGTTCTCTACAATCTGACTAACATCAACGTTTCTGAACGGATTCGGGAGCTCTCGACAATTAAAGTGTTGGGCTTCTACGACAGCGAGGTCACGATGTACATCTTCAGAGAAAATCTGATTCTAACGGTCATGGGCATCTTCTTTGGCTGCTTCATGGGCGACTGGCTCCACAGCTACATTCTGAATACGGCGGAGACCGACAGCCTGATGTTCTCGCCGGACATTCATCCCGTGAGTTACGGGTACTCGGCACTGCTGACACTGGCCTTTAGCTTGCTGGTGATGTGGCTGATGCACCGTAAGCTGAAGCACATCAACATGCTAGATGCTTTGAAGTCAGTGGACTAACTAAGCTCTTCCTAAACTGGTAGCCTAGTCGCCTGCGGAGTCCAGAATTCCGCCTGCTGTGGGGACCGTCCCATGGTATAAGCACGGGAAGAACCAAGCGCCCGTCCTACGTCACGGCTGGCTACATTCTGCCCGCCTGCGGCTATGCTTGTTAGTCCCCCCGTCTCTACTTCCCAATCCTCCGACTAGTTTTACTTCTATGCAACTAGCATCACAACTCACAAAAATTCCAATCACAGAAAAAGTCGTGCTCACCATTCAAAACTGAATGACGAGCACGACTCTTTTAGATTAATTTACTTTTTTAAACCGATCTGTTTACTTAGCTTCTTCTTCCTCTTCAGCGTTTTCAGAGTGAATTTCAGCTAATTTGGCAGCGTTAGCGTTCACGCGCTTCTTACTCAATGGGTAGAAGAACAGTAAGACCAAGCCGGCCAGTAACAGACAGAAGGTTGGTACCCCAGTCGCTAACGTGTAGATGTGGTTAACAACGGTCGTGGTCTGTTGTGCACCACCACCAGTAGAGGACTTGTAACCGATGAAGGTCAACATGAACCCACCGAAACCACCGGCGATAGCTTGGGCAACCTTACGAGCAAACGAGTTAACACCATAAACCACACCATCTTCACGGACACCCGTCAAGACTTCGTGATTATCGATAACATCGGTGATGAAGGCCCAAACCATCAGGTTGAAGACCCCGGCACCTAAGGAACCGAAGAACAACATTACCAGGTAGAACCCGGCGCTTTGTGTCCGGATCATCATTAAGGCCCCGTAAATTGCGGCACCGATGAACAAGGCAACAATAGAACATTCCTTACGACCAAACGTCCGCGTCATCCAGTTACTGAATGGGGCTAACAGAATAACTGTCGCAAAGTTGAAGACCAACGCGATACTCAAGGCCTTCGTATCCTTGAAGTAGTCGTTGAACAGGTACGTTAACAACGTCCCTGATAAGTTTTGGTTGATAACGATTAAGATATCAACAAGAACTAAGACAATCAAAGCCTTGTTTTCAAACAAGCCCTTAACCAAACGTGCTAATGGCACCTTTTCAGACTTTTCAGTCCGCACACGTTCAGTCGTTAAAGCAGTCGTTAACGTGTAGCAAGCCCAAGCGATGAAGGCACAGCCAACAACGACCCAGAAGAAGCGGTTCCCAGAAATCTTTTGGGAAGCCCCAACGTAAATAATCAGTGGTAAGACGTAACTAGTCAGCGCACTACCAACGGCAGAACCGATGGCACGGAACGTCGACAGTGAAGTCTTATCGTTAGGATCCCCACTAATTGCAGAAGCCATGGACCCATAAGGGATGTTAACTGAGGAGTAGAAGATCCCCCATGACAAGTACGTGATGAAGACGTAAGCCAAACGTGCTGGCATTGCCCAATCCTTAACGATTGGCACGAATGTCAAGATGAAGGCAATCATCAATGGGTACTTCATCCGGTTCATCCAAGGCTGGAACCGGCCACTCTTATGTAACTTACTGTTATCGACGAATCGCCCAACCATGATATCAGCAAAGGCATCGACGAACCGAGCAGTCAAGAACAAGATACCAACTTGAGCCCCAGTTAAACCGAGGACGTTGGTGTAGAAAATCATTAAGAACGAGTTGATAACGTTAAATGAGAAGTTATTCCCAATATCACCAAACATATAACCGATACGGTCTTTCATATTGAAAGGCGCGGCATCGATGGTAACCGTTTTTTGTGTTTTATCCAATTTTCCTGACACTTCCTAAAAATTATATATAGTCTAAACGTGCGAAATAAGGGCTTAACTGAACGCTGTGGTAATCCTAGCTAGGGTTTTTACGATAACGCTCTTCTTGTATAACTAATATACAAGTTAGGTTCAGCGTACCACGTGTAGAAATCGCTTTCAAGCACAAATTAAAAAAATTATGTGAATTGGCAGTCGATTCACCACCAGTTCATGTGCCTTCATATACTGCTACATCAACGTTTATCATGATGTATACACTTGTGATAAATTTCAAAATAAAAATGTTTCCGCTTTCACTAAAATCCAAGATTCGCCCGGATTTTCTTTCTGATATACCACCTAAGCCTTAAATCGACCGGCTATGACATCTTTTAGGTCGTAATCACCACTTCAAAATTCGGAATGGCTACTAACCGTCTCCCCCTAGCACTTAGCTACCGACTAGTCCACAGTCGGATGAACCCAGATTGACCGTCAGTTCTAGTAACTTCTGCATTATCGTTGAAGCTTCTCTAACAACCCTGACGTCCTATCCGCTCTATTCACAGTTTTTTGGGAAAAAGTAGTCCATCTTTTCTGAAAATCCGCCATATCTCTCCCATGAATTTCATCATAAAGTGGTCCGGATGAATTCTGCGTCTCTGGAATAAATCAGACCGTTCAATGACCCGCTAAATACCATTAACAGGTTAAATAACAATATTTTTTCTTCCTATAAGTAACGCCATCAAAAAAGAACCGCGACAACCGTCCCGATTCCACTTGATCATATTGAGTTGGTTTAACCGTTAAAACAAACTTGCCACCGGTTGCTTCAACGCCGTCAGCAGTTGATCGGTCGTTGACTTCGCCGTGAACACGACCCGCTCAGCAAATAAAGTCGCCGTTTGGTCGGCGCGATACGTAATCTGTTGGGCGGTCCCGGTCTGCGTATCGGTGACCGTGGCCTGAGCCACCGGATCACCAACATTGACCGTTCCCGAACTCAGCTGCGCCGGCGTCAATTTGGTCTCAACTTTCGTTTCTAAACTGGTCGTCTTGTCCTGATACCAGACACCGGCCTGTGAAGCCATTGGTGTCGCCGTTACAGTCGTGGCTAGACCATTGGCCAACGCAATCCGTTGCGCGGTCAAGGGGGTCGTCTCTAAACTATACTTCTGCTTTAGTTGCTTGATTAGCTTATTCATAGCCGAGAACGTCGTGTCCCCACCCAGAATCGTTGCCACCATGCGTTGCCCATTAACTGTATAGGTCGCCGTAAAGCATAGCTTGGCATTTTCAGTATACCCGGTCTTCAGACCATCGATGCCACTGTCCTTCTTATACTGAGACTTCCCGGGCAGACAACTGTTTTCATTGAAGATCTTCGTCCCATTGATGCTAGCCTCCGTTTGACTGGCAATCTTGGTGATGTCCGGGTCCGCCTTCAACAATTGCTGAGCGACCTTCGTGATAGCCTTGGCGGAAACCAGGTTCTGTTCATTCTTCCCGGTATCGGGCAACACGAGGTCGAAATCCTTAAGATCAGAGTTATCCAGTCCGGATGAACTGATAAAGTGGGCCTCTAGCCCCCAGTCCTCACTCTGCTGATTCATCAGCGCGATAAACTTCGCATTGTTGCCAGCGACGATCTCGCCCAATTCCGTAGCCGCACTATTAGATGAAGCAATCATCGCCGCAGCAACTAGTTGCTTGACCGTGAATTTTTCTCCCGCCTTCATCTGTAACGAGGAATAAGCGTAACTATGACTTAATTTCAAAAGATTTGACGGCATCGTAACCTCTTCATCCCAGCTGAGTTTTCCTTCATTAATTGCTTTGACGGTGAGGTAAACCGTTAATAATTTAGATAATGAGGCAATTGGGTACCGTTTATCAGCATTTTGCTGGTAAAGAACTTGGCCACTGTTGGCATCCATGACGTAAGCGGCGCGCGCCGGTACCTTACTGACCGTCTTACTTGCCGCTTGGGCCGTTGTCGGCGCCAAGATAGTGGCAATCAGGCCGATGATCGCAATGACGCGTAACCAGCGTTTTAAAAGAACCACAGGTAAATAAGCTCCCTTCGTGAACTAAACTTATCTTTCAATTATACAAAGTCTCGGCGCTAACACCACGATTATTGGGAAACTTCCACAAATTTTAATTACTTATTAGTGAATTTGTAATCGAATAGAAACTTCGTTCTTGACACTTTGCGTTTACAGATGTAAACTCTAACCATCAATTAAAACTACAACCGTAAACAAAGGAGTGACTCATCATGGCAATTACCGAAAATACCGAAGTTACCGAAACCATTACCAACGCCGAGTGGTGTGTGATGCGCATCGTCTGGACGCTGGATGAAGCCGACAGCCACACCATTATCGACTTAGTCAGTCAGCAACACGACTGGAAAGCCGCAACTATTAAAACCTTGATTGGCCGACTCGTCAAGAAGGGGGCACTCGCCACCACGAAGAATGGGCGGCAATTTATTTACACCCCGCTCATCCCGGAGCAGACCGCCATGGATGCGGCACTCACCGGGCAACTCGATCAGATGTGCGCGATGTGTCGAGGCCAAGCCTTCGTCCACGCCATTGATCAGACTGAATTGAGCCAAGCAGATATCCAAGAATTAATTACGCATTTGCAAGAGAAACTGACCACAGCACCCACCATGATTGCGTGTGACTGCCTGCCAGATGGTTACAAAGGGAGTTGTTAATGATGAAAGAAAATGAACGACACTTGGGGATGACCCACATGAATATGGACCATGACATGAAGGGCATGGATCACAGTCAGATGTCTCATCATGACATGGCTGGCATGACGATGGGCCCCGGCCACGATCATCAAGACATGAGCAATATGGATATGAGTCATATGGATATGGACATGGGCGACGGGCACATGATGCACATGGGCAATCTGAAACGCAAGTTCTGGGTCTCCCTGATTCTCACGATTCCCGTGATCCTGATGTCCCCGATGATGGGGATGACGTTGCCCTTCCAATGGATTTTTCCGGGTAGCGATTGGGTCGTCGCCATTCTTGGCACGGTCCTCTTCTTCTACGGTGGCGCACCCTTCTTCAGCGGTGCCAAGGCCGAGATTCAGATGAAGCGTCCTGCCATGATGACCCTGATTAGCATGGGGGTCGGCGTGGCCTACATCTATAGTATCTACGCCGTCATCGCTAACAACCTCTTTCACGTAACACCGACCGTCAATAACTTCTTCTGGGAACTCTCCACGTTGATCGTCATCATGCTGTTGGGTCACTGGATTGAAATGAATACGGTCATGAATGCTGGTTCCGCCGTTGAGGCGCTTGGCAAACTTTTGCCACAGGATGCGCACATCGTCGACAACCAAGGTAACACGACTGACGTCCAACTGAGCGACTTGCAAGTTGGGCAAACGGTGGCGATTCGCGCCGGTGAACAGGTACCAGCCGATGCTTTAATCTTAGATGGTAGCTCGGACATCAATGAATCACTGGTAACCGGTGAATCTAAAGCTATCCGTAAGACCATCGGCGACCGCGTTATCGGCGGGTCCGTCAACGGCACCGGAACGATCACGGCCAAGGTCACAGGGACCGGGGACTCCGGCTACCTGGCTCAAGTGATGAAACTCATCAAGGACGCTCAGAATTCCAAGTCCAAGTCCGAGAATCTTGCGGACCGCGTGGCCGGTTGGCTCTTCTACGCTGCCCTCTTTGCCGGGATTCTCGCCTTCATTGTTTGGCTGACCGTCGCTGACTTAGCGGTTGCTCTGCCAGTTGCTGTCGCCGTCTTCGTCATCGCCTGCCCCCACGCACTGGGCTTGGCTGTACCTCTGGTTGTTTCACGGAGTACTGCCTTGGCCGCACAAAATGGCCTGTTGATTCGTAACCGAAACGCTATGGAACAAGTGAAGAAAATTAAGTTTGCTCTAATGGACAAGACTGGAACGCTGACAATGGGTGAATTCAAGGTCAACCACTTGGTCAGCTTCGATGCTCAACACAGTGAGGACGATGTTTTGAGCCTGATGGCCAGCCTGGAAAAGGGTTCAAGTCACCCGCTCGCTACCGGGATCTTAACTGCCGCTAAGGGTAAGGATCTGACCTTCGCTGCTGCGACCGATACCCGCCAAGAAACTGGCATGGGGCAATTTGGAACGATTGCCGATACCACCTATGGCGTCGTCTCCGTGAACTACCTCGACCAACATCACCTCGACTACGACCATGAACAATTTACGAAATTTGCCGCCGAAGGTAACTCCATCAGCTACTTGGTTGCTGGCGATGTCGTTCTCGGCTTAGTCGCACAGGGTGATCAGATCAAGCCAGCCGCCGCAACTCTGGTGGCTTCGCTGAAGCAGCAAGGAATCACACCAGTTATGTTGACCGGTGATAATCAGGAAACGGCCACCAAGGTTGCGGCCTCCGTTGGGATCGACGACGTCCAGGCCCGCCTGCTACCAGAGGATAAGGAACGACTGGTCCAACAGTATCAAAAGGATGGCAAGGTCCTCTTCATTGGGGATGGCGTCAACGATGCACCTAGTCTGGCTCGCGCTGATATTGGGATCGCCATTGGTTCCGGAACCGACGTGGCAATTGAATCCGCTGATATCATCCTGGTTTCCAGTGATCCCGCCGATGTCATTCAGTTCTTAGACTTGGCACGGGCAACCCACCGTAAGATGACTGAAAACCTGTGGTGGGGAGCTGGCTACAACCTGATTGCCATTCCACTGGCAGCCGGCGTGTTGGCACCAATTGGTTTCCTGCTGAACCCAATGGCGGGGGCGGTTGTGATGTCATTGAGTACGATCATCGTCGCCATCAACGCCATGACTCTCAAGATTAAAACGGTCGCTTAGATGGTTAGTCATGATCGTCTGCGGTAGCCAGGGATTCCGCCGCTGTGGGGACGTTCCAGCCTGAGAAACGGGCTTCCAACTCGACTTGAAGCCACGAAGAATCACGTGTCTTCAAGATCGCCCGTGCTGTAAACTGGCAAGAAACGCCAGTTAACACCACCTCCACGGCCGGCTCCATCCCTAGCTACCTCCGACTAAGATTGATTTTTATCATCTTGGCCGTTTAACTCCAGAGTCACTCAGTCTGAATAGGTCATCAAATTTCTTATACAATATCATTGGTTACTTTCAACATTTAAACCAACATCAAGTACCGCAATTCCCTAAGCACTGGGAATTGCGGTACTTTTTAATTTAAAAGAGGACCACCATTGGCAGTCCCCTCGAAAGTTAACATTTAGCGTTTCGGTCGCACGATTTCTAGGAAATCAGCGAGTGGTTGTGGGTCGATCAGTTGGCGGTTACACTGGGCGCTGTCGCGGCAGATGTAATTACCATTTCGCGTGAAGGTTCCCAGACCAGACTTCTTGGTCGTTGAGACGAACAGGGAAACATTGCCAATCGTTTGGCAAATGGCACAGACGCCTTTAACGGTCTTGGGGCCCATGTCTCCCTGAATCCCAATGAGTCGGTCCTGATACGGCGCTACCAGATACTTTTTCTGGCTGCCCCCATCATTCCAACCGAGATAGGTCAGTTCGTGTAAATCAACACCAGCCCATTCCGGTTGCTTTAACTTTTTCACCTTACGGAATAGCTTACCCAATTGTTTCTGGCTCAGACTTGGGAACGGCACTACCAGCGGCTCGATGGTCGGTAGTAGTTTAGCTGCGGCCTCACGCGTTAAGCGATCGGGCTGTAGTTGCTGTAAAAAGTCTTGCGCGATGGGCTCATCCACCGGCAAGTGACTCGCGATATTCTCAATCGTGGTATCGCGGACGACTCGGCGCATACGTTTGTCATTAACGGACAGGTAGGCACTGACGAGGGCGTTGACTTGCTGGGTGATATAACTATATTCGTAAGCGGTGATTGTTGGTTCCATAACTATTTCTTCCTTCCAGATTTAAACCAGACACTTCTCTGAAAGGTTTTGCAGAAAAGTGTCGCTAACAGCCAGCACTCTTCCGTACAAATAACGATGCCATCATCGTCGATCATCTCCTTGTATTCAGCAATTTAGCTGAATTGTTCATAAGTATACCGAACCCGTTGTGGAAAAGCAAGATTCATTTTCATCTGTTTTCGCAATCAGCTCCAACCTGTCAATTTCCGCATCATAAAAGGCCACGCAATATCCTCTGCGTGACCCACTTTTTAAAATTTCAAAAATCCCTTACCTCAACTTAAAGTCAAGAGTAGCAACTAGCCGAAGGCGGTCAGGACGCAGACAGCTGTGACGACGGTGTTATCCCGGGCGATTGGACCTTCCCGGGGTTACACCGTGGGACGCGTTTGGAAACTCACATGAACTTCGTGAGGTTTCAAACCGAGCCGGAAGCCCATTTTGGGGCTGCAGGCGGTCCCCACAGCAGGCGGAGTCCTGACCGCCACAGGCGACAACTGATAGTCTCGATGTTAAGTTACTCAGTCCGGAAACTGCGGAGGAAGTTGATCATCTTCCGGCCATTTAAGGACAGCGCCATGACCGCGAGGATAATCAGCACCCCGCCAAACAAGTCGTAGTTGGTCAGCTGAACGTTGAGGAACGCCACGGAGAAGACTGTTGCCGCCAGTGGTTCGAAGGCATCCAGCAAGCTGGCCGTCGTCGGTAGAATGTAGCCCAGCGCGTGAGCAAACATCAAGAACGGAATCACCGTCCCCAGAATGATGATCACTAGGATCAGGGCAACCTCCGTCCCGGTCAAGGTCACGTGATCATGCCAGACCGGGCCAAAGACGTTCAGACAAATACCCGCAACTAGCAGTCCCCACCCGGTCACGGAAACCGCGCCAAATTTGGGCAATAAGGGCCGTGGCAGTAACGTGTTCGTCGCCACTCCGATGGCGGATAACCCGCCCCAGAACAAGACGACTGGCGAAATAGCCAAACTATTCAAATGGCCGTGGGTCACAATCAATAACGTCCCGAAGAAGGCCATGATCATCCCCAAAGCTTCCGGCCGCGTTGGCGTGACGTGTTTAAATAGAAGAAAATAGATACTGATGATGAACGGTCCCAGATACTGGATGATGGTCGCAATCGGTGCGTTTCCAAACTTCACGGCCTCAAAGTAACAGAGCTGGACCGGCACCAACCCCAGTAAGCCATAGCTGACCACTCGTAAGGCTGTCGCCCGTTGACGCCAGATGGCAAACGGCTTTACCCCAGCAAACTGACCGAAGACTAGCAGAATCATCCCGGCCGAGATCATTCTGACTTGAGTCAGCCATAGAGCAGTGATGTGAGGGTTCAGCATAAACAAACTGCTGGCCGCTACCCCTGAGATTCCCCAGAGGATACACGCTACACTGGCCAAAAGCACGCCGCGTAAATGATGTTGACGATTCATCGTGGCCACTTCCCGTTAGTAACTGAATTTAAATTAAACATTCCCTAATCCCTCTTATTCACGTAAAATTAATCGTCCACTGCCCATTATAGCAAAGGGTTTTGCAGGACCTCTAAGGAAAGTACGTTTACTCACACGATTATAATTTGGAATCGCTTCACTCTAACAGTCCTATTAGAAACTGACTAAAAAGGCCCCCGCCTTCGCGGAAGCCTCGCTGACCCAGCCACGAATAGTTATCAGCATTGACCATGATGGTAGCCGCCCGACATTATCCGTTTTATATTTTTAGCTGAGCACAAACTCCGGAGGACAAGCTTCTCCGCAGCTTTGACGATTATTGTATGCCATCTCGCCATAGAACACCCCGTCAAAGGTCCCAGTTAGCTTAGCGAAGAAATTAAATCCCACCACTACTACGCCCAATAATCATCCGCTACCTAGATATTTTTAACGGCGGACAATTCTACTTACCAGATAAATGTTAGCGTTTGCAATTAATCCGTACAAATATTCTTATTTATGCTACAATAATCGAAAAGACCTGGAGGCTATATCCTATGAAAACCGAAAAAGAAAAGTTTATGGCGGGCGAGCCCTACAACATCATGGACCCCGAGCTTGCAGCTGAGGAGACCAAAGCCCGGCGACTCTGTAAGATCATGAACGAACTAGATGACACGGCCGCTACCGAGAAGGAACATGTTATTCGGCAGCTCTTCGGTTCCGTTGGCAAGACGCCCTGGGTACAACCTAACTTCCGCTGCGACTTTGGTTATAACATCCACGTCGGTGACGCCTTCATGTGCAACTACGACTGTGTTATCCTGGACGTCGCTCCCGTCACCATCGGCGACCATTGTATGATCGCACCCCACGTTCAGATTTACTCCGCTTATCACCCCTTGGACCCAGCCGGCCGCGATGCTTTCGTTGGTCTCGGCAAGCCCGTGACGATTGGCGACCACGTCTGGATCGGTGGCGGTTCCGTCATCTTGCCTGGCGTGACGTTAGGAAACAATGTCGTCGTCGGCGCCAACTCCACCGTCACGAAATCCTTCGGCGATAACGTTGTCTTAGCCGGAAGCCCCGCCCGCGTTATTCGTGAAAACGTTCCAACTGAAAACTAAATTAGCTCATGCGAAAGGGACTAGCCAATCGGCCAGTCCCTATTTTTATCAAAATTAACGTAGTAGTCGGGCCACATCGTCCCGCTTAGCCTGCGAAGCGCCAATGGGCGGCAGGCGTTTGATTACCTGAGCTGGCACACCACCAACTAAGACGTTGTCCGGCACATCCTTCGTCACAATCGCCCCGGCAGCAACAACCACATTGCTCCCAATCGTGACACCGGGCATGACGGCCACCTTGCCACCAATCCAGACGTCATCGCCAAGGGTTACTGGGCTGGCCTGAGCCGTGTGGCTTCGACGATCGGTCGCCGCTAGTGGATGATTAACGGTATAGATATCCACGTTGGGGCCAATCATCACGTTGCGACCGATAGTCACTGGCGCAATGTCCAGAATTGTCAGATTATAGTTACTCAGAAAGTCCTCGCCCACGTGAATGTTGCGGCCATTGTCGCAATTGAATGTGGCCTGAACCGAGACGCGTTTCCCATGGCTACCCAGGATTTCCTTGATCTTGGCGGTCTGGGCTGCCGGGTCAGTTGCTGGAATGCTGTTGAATTCCTGACAGAGTTCAGCTGCCCGCGCCTTCCGTTCAGCGACCGCCTTATCGAGAAAATGGTAAGGCTCGCCTGCATCCAACTTTTCAATTTCAGATTTTGCCATTAACCTTCACCTCACCCTTAGCTTAACACTTAAAACTAAGCCTCAAAATCAAAAGGGTCACCCAGAATGCTCTGGATGACCCCTTAATCTTAGTTTTTAAATTATGCGATCCACCCGAGATAAACCGGAATATCGATCTTACCTTGAGGTGAAATGGTCCCCTGGTAAGTTTGCCCCTGAAGATCAAACGTCGCAACTAACTTAAACTTCAAAGTAGCCACTGGCGTGATGGCTTTGCTGGATAACAGCTTACCCGTGGCACTCCGTGTAATCTTGCGAACGGCCTTACCGTTCTCATACTCGTAAGTCATGGTCTGGCTGTTTTGCTTCAGCATGACGACCCGCTGAATCTGATTGTTCGCCGTGGCGATACCAATCTTGATGTGACCACTCTTATCGAGCGTGGCCACCTTCTTGGTCGCTGCCGCTGTCAAACCATCACGGCTCATCTCGTGCTTCATGTTGTCTGGGTAAGTTCCCTTAACAACGGCGCTAGTCGGTAACCAGCCAATGGCCTTGCCCGCGGCCGTTTCGAAGTACAAGTAGTGCTTCTTGGTCGTGGTCGTCAACGACTGCACAGCGTAGATCGTCTTGTAGCCATAGCTACTGCCAAAGTGGTTGGCAGCCGTGATACCCAACGTCTTCGCTGGCATGTTCCAGAAATCATGGGTCGTCGTTGGCGTCCAGTAGGCCGTCTTCTTAATTGACTTCATCTGAACGATCTGCTGGTGGAATTTTAGCTTACTCAGGGCAACGTAGCCACCGGTAATCTTCGTTGCCGCAACCGCATTAGATTCCATGACTTGGCCATGCTGCAGCTTCGTGGCCGTCACGTTGGCCAACCGCACGTAGCGTTTGCCATTGACGGTCACCACTTTATCCACGGTCCAGTGTTTCTTCGTGCTCAGGTTGGTCCCCAAAACCTTGCTGTGCGCGTACGCGGCGCGGGGATAGCTGTAAACCTTGGTTCCCTTAGCCTTAAACGTAAACACCCGGTGCTGCGGATACGCTGGTAACGTCACCTTCTTGGCGGCTTGAGCCGTCGTCGTTGCTCCCCACAAAGCCAATCCCAGGCTTCCGGCTAAAGCGAACTTCATCCATTTCATGTGTGGTCCTCCTAGTCTGTCCTCAACTCTTACTCTTCTGACTCAAAACTCTTTCACTCTCAGCTCATTTCTAACCATTCTACTTGAATCTGGCTAATAATCAACCAATTAGAATCAATTCACTGAGAAATAATTGCTAGTCACAACTTTCAGGCGATAAGTTAAAGGTTCTGACCCTTTTCCCACGCCGTCTTGGAGAGTAGTAAGCCCTGCTTAACCAAGTCGTTAAATAACGCATGGGTCCGCTTGGAAACTTCGCCGGCGGTCTCGGCATTACTCTTGGTCAGGAAGGTCGTGGCATCCCCATTGATCGTCGCATCCGTGGCAGCGACCCGGGCCCGACCATAAGATTGGCAACCCTCGCGGAAGGCATTGACGCTCTCCACGAATTCGTGGAAGTGGGGTTCAATCAAGACGGATAAGGTCTTGTTCAACCAGTACACGTTGTCCACGGAAACTTCGGTCGTGGTGTTCTTGTAGTCTTCTGGCGTGTCGTTGATGTTGGTAAAGAATGGCACGTAAGGTGCGTAGGCGAAGAAGCCCATGGCGATCCATTGAATGGCCGCGTGGTCATCGTCAACGTCATTTCTGATCTGGAGGATTGAGGAGCATTGGTTTCGGTCCATGGCGATTGGCCGGTATTTTCTCCGGTCATCGGCTGAGCCGGAAGCAAACGTCCCGAATGGATCGTATGGCGTGCCATTGTAGTGAGAAGATAGGAAGAATTCAACATCTTCAATCGCAATCTTCTTGCTTGGTTGACGCGTAAACGGCATGTCTTGGTCGGTTGGTTGTTGATCCGTAACTTCCGGATTGAACAGCTTCTGACCATACCAAGTCCGTGGCGTGTTGTAGTAAGCATCGTCTTCCCCGTGAGTCCCGAAGATCTCGCGGAAGTTAAACGTGCCTGGCGTTGGATTCAAGTGATACTTAGTGACAAAGTCGACGAGGTCGGTCGCCACTAAGAAGTTGTCGCTGTCGTCCAAGTTGACCTCTTGCATCAAAGTTTGGTTGGGCGCAATGGCATAGCTATCTTCAGGTAACCGCATGGCTGCCCAGTGATGGCCCCCGGCCGTTTCCAAATACCAAATTTCATTTTTATCATTGAAGGCAATACTGTTGCTTTCGCCGGTCCCGTACTTTTCCAATAAGGCGCCCAAGCGTTGGGCACCTTCCTTGGCAGTCTTCACATACGGCAGAACCAGTGTGATCATGGCCTCTTCGTTGATGCCATCGTTAACTAACGGGTCGTAACCCAAGACGCGTGCATTGGTCGCCGTTGTTTCGGTCGCGCTCATCCCTACGTTAAACTCGTTGATCCCAGCTTCTTCGTATTGGCCGTCACTTTGATCGGCTTGCGGAGTGCCCGTGTAACGGTAAGCGTGGTCGGGCAAGGGCACGTTGACGCCAGTAACAGCCGACGTAAACGTTGCTTGCTTTTGGTCCGTGGCGGGATGCACCACAAACTTGATGGGATTAATTGGCCCATAGCCATCCTCGTTACGCGCTACAATCGTGGAGCCATCCATGCTGGCGGCTTTACCCACTAAAATCTCGGTACAATCGGAACTTTTCTTCACAGTGTTCCGCCTCCTTTGCTTACCAGTATAGGATTATCGGGTGCTAAGGGCTAGGGATTTCGATAAATTTTGCGAAATAACTGGTGACCAGCTGCAGACGCGCTGAAATAACACGCAATTAGTGACGACGTTTCACTCAAAACTGTAAAAAAAGTGCACCCCGCTCCTAGACATGGAGGGGATGCACTCGTATTCAATTTCATTGGTTAAATCTAACGCAATTCATCGTAACGGCAACATCTGACGAGAGGGCAAACTCTACCGCCGACAGTCATCAAAGTAGCTTAGAAGTTACGCTGTTCACGCGCCACGGTCTGATTGTCAATGCGGTGGCGAATGGCCTTTGCAATTTCGGTAACCACCAGAACCACAAACCCAGCGATAATCGGAATCCACCAGCCGTAGAAGAAGTTGACGGATGTGGTGTGGAACACACTCTGCATGGCTGGCCAGTAAATAATGCCGGCCTGTAAGACCAGCAGAATCGCGACGATCACGAAACTCATCTTGTTCCGGAAGAAGTACTTCGACAGTACCGGGTGGTCATTCTGCAAGTTAAAGAGGTAGAAGACCTTCCCGAAGATGATCACGTTTAACGTCATGGTACTACCGATTACGGCAGATAAGCCTTGGTTCGTTAGGAAGTCGTAGGCAAACATCCCGAGTCCAGAAATCAGCAATGACACGTAGGTCACTTCGAAGACGTCCAGCTTGGACAAAATCCCCCGCGTCACATCTCGCGGACCTCGTTTCATAATGCCACTTTCAGCCGGTTCGAAGATGAACGCAAACTGAATCGTCAGGGCTGAAACCATGTTGATCCACAACAATTGGGTCGGGAACAACGGTAATTCTTGGTCCATCAGAATACTCAAGACCACGATCAGTCCTTCGGCGAAACTCGTCGGTAGGAGGAACCGGATCGTCTTCCGAATGTTATCAAAGACGTGACGCCCTTCCCGCACGGCCCGCAGAATCGACGTGAAATCATCATCGGCCAGCACCATATCGGCGGAGTCCTTGGCGACATCGGTTCCCCGAATCCCCATGGCCACCCCAATGTCGGCTTGCTTCAGTGCGGGCGCGTCGTTGACCCCATCACCGGTCATCGAGACCACGTGACCGCGTTGCTGTTGGGCCTTAACGATCCGCAACTTATCGGCGGGCGTAGTCCGGGCGAAGACGGTATATTGGTCAATCTTAGCGGCCAATTCTTCATCACTCAATTGCGCCAGTTCGGGTCCGGTAATGGCCCGTGCCTTTTCGGACAAGTTCAGTTGTTGCGCGATAGCGGCCGCCGTTTCGGGGTCGTCACCAGTAATCATTTTAACCTTGATCCCCGCGTACCGTAACTGTTTCACGGCATCAGCCACACCAGGACGCGGTGGATCAATGATCCCGGCCATCCCAGCTAAGTGGAAGTTCTGCCCAACGGTAACGTCGGCCACGTCGGTCACGTCAGCGGCAACTGGTTGGTAACCCAAGGCCACCACCCGTTTTCCCTGTTGGGTTAACTGGGATAAACGCGTTTGCCAAGCTGCTTGATCGACGGGTTGACCCTGTTCGCTCATCATCCGCATCAACGTTTGTGGCGCCCCTTTGACCAGCAACACGCGCTGACCATCATGGTCCACCAACCGCGCGGAGTAACGAATCGCGGAGTCGAAAGGTAACGAATCGATCTCTTGAGGGTCAGGTTCCGTTCCCACTAATTTATGATAGAGCGCCGTCAACGCACCATCGGTCGGTTCACCCGTCAGGACCCACTGACCGTCTTCCTCGTGGAATTCGGCATCGGAGGTCTGACCGGCAATTTGGACCAACCATTCGAGGTCAGCGTCGTGTTGCCACGGCACCGTCTGGCCCTCGTCGTTTTCAATCTGGCCGGTCGCATCGTAGCCAATGCCGGATACGGTGTAAGTATCGGCGGCGGTCAACACATCGGTCACGGTCATTTCATTTTTCGTCAGCGTCCCGGTCTTGTCGGTGTTCACGATGTTGACAGCCCCCAGCGTTTCAACGGCTGGTAGTGTCTTGACGATCACGTTTTGCTTGGTCATCGCCTGCGTTCCCATGGCTAAGACCACGGACGTACTAGCGGGCAACCCTTCTGGCATGGACCCAACAACCATCGTAATCACGGCGATCAGTAAGGTTGGCAAGCTGTACACGTGGGTGATCATCCCTAAAATGAAGAGCAAGGCCGCCACCACTAAAATAGCAATCGACAGGCCCAGACCCAGACTGTTTAAATTCTTCATCAACGGCGTCCGTTGCTGCTTAACTTCAGCCACATTCTGTTGGATGTGCCCAATCTCGGTATCCACTCCGGTCACCGTCACGATCCCGCGACCGGAACCATTGGTCACGGCCGTAGAGGCAAACGCTTGGTTCGATCGTTCAGCCAACGGTAAATCCGGTGCTGCTAAGGGATCTTCCCCCTTCAAGACGGAGTCAGTTTCACCGGTCAACGCGGACTCCTGAATCTTTAGGTTATCGGCATCGATCAGTCGCAAATCGGCCGGAACGGTATCCCCAGCTTCAAGCTGCACGATATCCCCGGTAACCAGCTCCCGGGCTGGCAAGTTAATTTTTTGCCCATCGCGGATCACAACGGCTTCGTTGACTAAGAGGGCCTTGATCCGATCCAGCGCGTTATCCGCAGATTTTTCCTGAAAGTAACCGATAAAAGCGTTCGCGATGATCACCAATCCGATAACGATTGAGTCGGAGTAGTGGTGCATAAAGAACGTGAGCAAGGCGGCGCCCGCCAGAATATAGATGATACTGTTGTTGAACTGCTTTAAGAACCGCAATAAATTGGATTGCTTCTTCACGGTCAGTTCGTTAGGGCCATTGGTCCGTAGGCGTTGTTGCGCCTCACCGGTACTCAAACCATCATCTCTATCCGTGGCATAGTCTGCAAGTAAGGACTCAGTCGTTCGCTGCCAGAGTGGCGGCTCCTGGCTGGGTCCGGGGTCAGTACTTTCTGCTACTTCAGTTGGTGTTACAGTTGCTTCTGGATCTTGTGCCATATATTAAGGTTCATCCTTTCTAAAATGAAAAATTTTAACGGTCGGGAATCGGTAATGCAATATTCCGGTAGTGCAAGGCGTCCACCTCCATATCTAAATTTTTGATTAGTTAATTTTATCAAGTTTTCATGAAAATTGCATCTCATTCAGCCGTTTGCAATACAAATTTAATATATAGGGTTAAAAAGTTGTGGTGATAATTAAAATAGGCAACGATTCAGTCGCTTGCTGAATCGTTGCCTATTACATTCCTGATTCGTGCTCTCGGGTAAACATGGCGAGTCGCCAAATGTCAGCCACTGAAAGCTTACCAATTTTTTTGATTTTCATTTGAAGTGTCTTATCAAGACGATACATCGTTCCCACATCAACCCAAGATGGCTTATCCAAATTTGCCGCTTGCCAATCCACTATCTCTAGGTAGTTTTTTCTAATGCGTGTCGATTTCTCAGCGTATTTAGTGGTCACAGGATAACAAAGTAAGTCTTTTGAGAAATCATCAATTACGATTACCGGACGGCGCTTTCCCCCAGAGGATTGTGTAAATGCTAAATAGACAATTGCAATCTCATTAGTCTCCATTGGCAATGAACTTTTCTAAGTCTGCTTGCGTTTTAATTTCCTGAACGGGTTGATTTTTCGTTGCTTCCAACAATTCATGTGTTGCTCGTTGCCGTTCCGATAGAACAACACCAAATGGTAATCCACCATGGATAATAATCTGACGATAGAACATATTAATTGCGTTAGTCGGTGTCACACCGAGATCACTCAAAATTTTTTCGGCCTGATCAGCAACTTCCGCATCAACTAGCGCCTGAACCCGTTTACTTTGATTCTGCTTTGCCGTTTGCATATTACCCCTCCTAGTTTTAAAGAATCATACTACAATAAACTCAATTTAGCTATTGATACGCTCTCATTTGAGGCTGACAGCGAGCTATCCATCTATATACCAATCAATCCTATGATTGGGTCCATGCTCTCTTTTGACCAAGCGCAAACGGCGCTACTGCTGCTAGAACATGGTGAACAACTGGGTAAAATTGTCGTCACCATCTAAAACCGGTTGATCCAAAAGGACTCTAACCCGAAAGTACCAGAGCACATCCTAAATCGTGATGGCTCTGGTACTTTTTTAGCTGATAATTTTAAAATTAGTTGGCTGTTGTCCCAAAACCACGGGGTGTTGTTCAAAGTATGTCATGATTAATTCGGGTAAATCTACATTTACTTCCCGCGTGATTTTCTTCGCACTAAACATCGGATAATCACCGCCACCATTGCCGCGGTACTGATTAACCGCTACGCTAAGCATTTGATCTGGTTGAACGGGGGCCCCGTGATAATCCAGCCGCACAACCCGCTGGCCAATCGGTTGGTGTAAGTCGAATGTGTAGTCTAGCCCGCTGTAAAAGTCATAGTTATAGAGTTGCAATTTGGGGGTCGTAAACGCCGAGTTCACGGTAATCTTTCCCTCAGCATTCAACAGCCAGAAACTAGCGCACCGCTCCAAGGCATCCCGAATATCCTGGCCCGAAAGTTGCTCCACCACGAGTGTATTGGGATAGCTGTAACTATTCAAGAGTTGTCGAATCGTGGGTTGCGTGCTTAGTCCCCGAACATCATCGTTGAAGAGACTAGTTGCGGCAATGTCAGCACCCCCCGCGGCCATTTCCACAGTATTCACGAACTCGAGATACGGGTGGCCGTGTCGCCGAGCGGCCATTGCATCTGTCACGCTTAGGCTGTCACCGCCTAATTTGCCAATTGGTTGGTCTAGCCAGCGCTGGACATGACTTTCAGTCTCGTCCGCCAACGTTGCCAGCCAATCCGCCGGTTGCGCATTCGCCGTGGTCAACAGGCGGGCATCGTGATCGATGACTTGCTTGCTTTTATCTAACACCAGATCAATCATCCCCACTGCAACGCCCTTCTCACCAGGCTGGATTGTAGGAACGCCCTGATAAATATCTGCCAATTGCCGGTGCTGATGACCGGTGATCAAAGCGTCTATTCCGGGAACCTCCGTTAAGAGCCGATACCCTTCATTCTCACCAGTTGCACGTTCAGTCAACTTGCCCGTGGTCGGGTCGGCCTCGAAGCCACCGTGATAGGCAACGACCACAACATCTGCTTGCTTACGTAACCGAGGAACCCAGCGTCTAGCCGTCGTGACGATGGAGTCGAACTGCAATCCCACGATATGGTCAGCCGTCTCCCACACCGGAATGTAACTGGTCGTTAATCCAAGGATTGCCACCCGCACGCCTTGCCGTTCAATAATAGTATATGGTGCGTCAACGATCTTTTGAGCTTCCCCACCATCAATGTTGGCACCCAACAAAGGATAGTCCCGGTCGCGCTCACAGGTCCGCAGGTAGTCCAAGCCATAGTTGAATTCATGGTTACCTAACACGCCAGCATCGTAGTTCAGTGTTGTGGTCAGTTGGCTCAAAAGCTCACTCGGTGCCTCGGAATGTTTGGCCAAGTACGTGGTCAGCGGGGATCCCTGAATCCAATCCCCATTTTCAATGGTAATCACCACTTCATCTGGTGCGGCATTTTGACGAATCTCTTCAATCACGGTTGCTGCCTTGAGCAAGCCCAAGGGCTGATTATCCGCCGCGTTCAGGTACTTCGTCGGGTAGACATAGCCGTGAACATCGCTAGTCGCGAGAATCTTAACTTTCACCACTAAATCAACCTCTTCCGTAATTGTTCCGACAGGGTATCAATCAACAGAACCATCAGGACAATCCCTAATAAGATGATGCCGACTCGCGGCCAGTTACGCGTCTGAATGGCAAAGATCATGGGGGTCCCAATTCCACCAGCACCAACCATCCCCAGAATCGAGGCTGAACGAACCGCGATTTCAAAGCGATAGAGGGTATAGGAAATAAATTCTGGCATGATTGTCGGCAAAGTTGCTAGCATGAAGATCTGTGCGCTATTACCCCCAGCACTTGTGATGGCCTCATCGGCACCCCGATCCATGTTCTCAATGGCTTCACTGAACAGCTTACCCAACATCCCAATCGAATGAATGCTGACCGCTAGGACCCCGGCGTATGAACCCGGGCCAACTGCCTTGATGAACATAATGGCAAGGACAATCTCAGGAAAAGTCCGAATCAAAGTCAATACGACCTTGCCACTTCCCGAACGGACGTGAAGCCATTCCTTACCACCGCGCGCCGCCCAAAAAGCAAAGGGCACACTGATCAGTGACGAGATAATTGTTCCCAAAAAGGCAATCGCCAACGTCTGCAGAATCAAAGACACGAGGTCTTCGCCGCTGCCGTTATAAACGTACGGCCAGTCCGGCTGAACCAGGCCATGCACGATCGAGCGAGATACAGATGCCGCCGATTCCTGCAGACCAGTGAAATGCAGTCCCGTAATCGCCCAAGTATAGATAACCGCCACGATTGCAATCCACAAGAGCCAGTTCCATCGTCGCCACAAAGTCAACGTGGCGGGCTTTTTTGAAATAGTCGTTTGCATATTAAAGTAGCACCCTCCTTAAGTGATTGCTGATGCCGTCAATGGCCATGACCACCACCAGCGTTGCCAAAATAATCACCGCCGTCTGGCTATAGTTGAACTCATTCAGTGACCGCTGTAGAAATACCCCAATCCCACCGGCACCTAAATACCCTAGTACCGTTGAGGCCCGCACGTTGATCTCTAAGGTGTAGAGAAAATAGCTCACGAATTGATTCATGATCTGCGGCAAAACGGCGTACCAGATAATGGTTAGTTTGTTGGCTCCCACAGACTCCAAAGCTTCCAGCGGACCCATATCAATCGTCTCAATAACTTCATAGAAGAGCTTGGAAACCATCCCAAACGAGAAGATAGCTAGCGTCACAACCCCTGCTGTTGACCCGATCCCAAAGATTGCCACAAAAATGGCCGCTAGGAGTAGGTCCGGCAGTGTGCGGACAAGGTCGAGCATCAAGCGAATAATACCTCTGAGCCAGCGGTTGTGAACCAAATTACTGGCTGCCAGCACGGCAAAGGGAACAGCGAAAGCAGCCCCAATCGTGGTTCCCAAAATGGCCATCTGAATGGTCTCGTATAGGGGATGGAGAATGACTGGGAGATAGTCCCAGGCCGGCCGCGACATCCGCACGAGCAGATCCGTAAACTGGCCCAGGTTGCTGAAGAACATCCCCACATCAACGCCAGTCATCCGTGACGAAGCTACCAGTAAAATAAGAATGACGAGCGTCCAGCCAATTGGTTTCACGTGCCAGCGCTGTAGCCACGGTCGCCGAGGTACTTGTGTTGTCATCATTTTCGCCCCCCTAGACCGTCTGGTAGACCCGGTTCAGGTCTGCCTCGGTCACATCCGCAATCGGCTCATCGTAGACCACCTCACCGGCGCGCAATCCCACGATCCGGTCGGCATACTCCCGAGCTAACGCCACGGAATGTAAGTTGACAATCACCGTAATGCCATCCTCTTGATTCAGACGCTTTAAAATATCCATGACCGTCTTAGTCGTCAGAGGATCCAACGAGGCAATCGGTTCATCGGCCAAAATAATCTTAGGATCTTGCATCAGCGTCCGCGCAATTGCAACTCGCTGCTGTTGACCACCAGACAGCTCATCGGCACGGGCATATAACTTTTCTGCCAGACTGACCCGTTGTAGGGCCTGTACAGCCTTCTGCTTATCCGTAGCGCTAAACAAGCCTAAGATACTCTGCCAGGTTGCGTAATAACTCACCCGGCCCGAGAGCACATTCTTAGCCACGCTCGACCGTTTCACTAAGTTAAAGTTTTGAAAGATCATCCCGATTTTTCGCCGCAACAGGCGTAGTGACCGGCCCTTATAGGCCTTGATTGATTCGCCTTCAACCCGAATCTCACCGGACGTAATCTCATGCATTCGATTGATGGTCCTCAGTAAGGTACTTTTTCCCGCACCAGATAGGCCGACGACCACTAAGAATTCACCCTGTGGAATCTCAAAGTTAATGTTCTTCAGACCAACCGTGCCGTTGTCGTAAACTTTATTGACGTTCTTAAATGAAATAATGGGTGTCTTGTCCATCCGTCTGATTCCCCCTATGTAAAAGAGCAGCGAAGGCGCCGATACTATCGCTCCCCCTGCTACTCTTACCGTCGTTACATCAATTAAATTTTACTTATCGAGGGCCTTAGCCTTCTTGTCGTACTGACGAATAATGTTAAAGTTGCTATCTTTTGAGTCCGTGTAGCCTTCATGCGTGTAAACGCTGGAAATGATGGCGTGACCCTTCTTAGTCTTGGCAATCTGTTTGAACGCCGTCGCAATCTTCTTTTGCCACTTACCGGTCATGTCCCCACGGACCGTAATGGTATCGTTTGGAATCTTCCCTGTGGTGTAGATTGGAACGACCTTACTCATAATGTCCTTCTCGTCCTTCTTCACCAGGTTCCGCGCGCCTTGGAAGACAAAGGCAGCATCCGTGTTCTTGTTGTAAACGGATAAGACCCCTTGATCATGGCCCTTGACCGTAACCGTTTGAATGCCGTCCTTGTTGATGTTGACACCTTGGTCCAACATTTCAACTGCTGGATAGATCCAGCCGGCCGTAGATGTCGTGTCCTGGACGGCAATCTTCTTGCCCTTCAAATCCTTCACCGACTTGATGCCGCTATCCTTGCGTACCAGAATTTGGGAACGGTAGTAGTCGACCAGTTCAGTATTGGCTTTGTCTCCCGGTTCCGTGAGCCCGTGTCGTTGTGCTTGCAATAAGACCTTGTCATGGTACTGCTTATGAGCCAAAACGTAGGCATCAGGTGGCAGGAAGCCCACATCAACCTTCTTAGATCCCATCGCTTCAACAATGGTATTGTAGTCGGTCGAAACACTGACCGTGACTGGAATCCCCAATTGCTTCTTCAGCAACCCTTCCAGTGGCTTAGCCTTAGCCTCAATCGTCCCCGCATTGGATGATGGCACGAATTCCACCGTCAACTTCTTAGGGGCATACCCCTTTGATCCAGACGTGGATGCCGTGGTCTTCCCACAGCCCGCCAACGTTGCTGGCAAGACCAGTAATGCGGTGAAAACTAAGAGCCATTTTACTTTCTTACTCAAGTGCATCTAGCTCACTCCTCAGTTATGTAGTAGTCCTCTTTGACCACTCCCAATACTAGCAGAAACCCGAACTTTTACAATCATTTTCTGAAAATATGCCGGTTTATAATTATATTAATGATTAAAAAAGCGCCTATTTTCAATAAGTAAATCGTAAAACTCGAACTATATATTTATTTTTCGATAAAAGTATCTTGTTGGCGAATCTAATGAGCTGACCAACCAATTTTCAGTGGAATCACCCGCCCAAATAATGATTACAGGCAGCAAAAAACGGCTGATCACGCTTTATTCGTGCAACCAACCGTTTATTTTTATCGAATTTAACCCTGCGTCCCATTGTGCTCATGATTCTTGGCTGTATCGCTCATCGCGTTTAACTTAGCCATGTCACTCGCGGCAATTGAGAAGTCCAACTGCGCATTAGCCGTAATGTGGGCCTGACTCGTCGCCTTAGGCAGAGGCAATACGCCATTCTCTAAGACAAATCGCAGAGCGAGCTGTGCCGCCGAAACGTGGTATTTATTGGCCATCTCTTTAATCGCCTCATTGGCCAACATATCCCCCGTTGCCAACGGTGAATAGGCTTCAACCAACATATCGTGGTCCTGCGCAAACTTCGTGATCTTGGGTTCCGTGTAGCCAACGTAATATTGAATTTGATCAACCATCGGTGCCACCTCAGCATGATTTAAGACGTTTTGCAAATCGTGACTGTTGAAGTTCGAGACCCCAATGGCCTTCGCTTTACCGCTGGCATAAATTTTTTCCATCGCGCGCCAAACATCAAGGTTACCGGCGTCACAGTCCTTGCCGATTTCGCCCCATGGCCACGGTGCGTGAATCAAGTAGAGGTCAACGTAACCAACGTCCAAGTTCGCCATGGTCGTGTCAAAGGCATCCAACGCGCCTTGATAGGTCTTGACTTCAGCTGGCAACTTCGTGGTCACAAAAATCTCTTCTCGTGGAATCCCAGAATCGCGAATCGCCTTGCCAACACTAGATTCATTAGCATAAGCCTTTGCCGTATCAATGTGCCGGTAACCAGCCTTCAATGCGTTAGCCACCGCATTATACGCCGTGTCACCACCCGGAATCTGCCAAGTACCAAATCCAACTTGTGGAATCTGCGACCCATTAGCCAAACGAAACGTATCCGTTAAAACTGACATATTTGACCCTCCAATTTATTCAGTAACTGGGATAAGTATACGCTTTCTTTACACACGTAAGGTCAAATTGGCTTTCGGATTTGTTCGGAATTTCATTTAGATTTCAGGAAAATTTCGCTTCCATGAATTTGTAATATTACAAATCACGAGAATTACCCAAAACCCTTGATTTCTCTGTTATTATAAAGATGTCGTAAAACAATTGCTTAACAACCAGACGACAAACTAAAGCTTTTTTGGTAACAATTGTTAAGGTACCCGGAAAATGCCTCGACAATTGATTGTCCAAATTAAATATTAGCCTCATTGAATCAGACTAAATCCCAGTTCGATTCAATGAGGTTAATTTTTTTACACTTTTTTTGCGACCAGACTGACTAACTACGCCGATTTTAGCGTGCGCCAAATTCAGCGAATCACACCACAGCCCACCGTCAACCTTAGTTTACGGATAACACCAACCAGCGTTGATTCACCCAACTTACTTCCATCAACCAGTCGTCACTAAAATAGCCGCTCAGCGCGATGTGCATACTTATTCATGATAATCTTCCTTGTTACCCGTCAACGTATCCGCTAACTGTTGCAGGACTCGCGCCAACTCGGCACGATCGGTATTGGAATAGCTCGCTAATTTTTCACGTAATGCGGCCTCCCGAGCGAGCTTTATTTGTATTAGTCCCCGTTGTCCTTGCGATGTTAGCGTCACCTGGCGAACGCGTTGATCTCGACGCTCCGCCTCTGCTAGCCAACCAGCCGTCATTAACTTATCGACCTGCCGACTAATGGACGAGTGGTTGCGACCAATCTGATTGGCCAGCTCACCGATGCTAATCCCCGGCTGCCGACCAACTCGAACCACGATGGGCAGTGCCGCCGATTCCAACGGCACATCGGCCTGTTGGAGCAGATGGCGGTCCTGTTGTGGTTGGTTAAAAAACGTCACGATTTCAAATAGTGCTTCAAAAATTTCATTATCCATACTTGCTAGTATACCAGAATGCTGTTAAGATGTGTGCATAGTGCACGGATAAATTCAAATTTAAGGAGCGCCCTAACTCATGACATCTAAAATCGGCATCATCATCGGCTCCACGCGTCCCTCCCGGATCAGTCCCGACATCGCAACTTGGCTTCAAAAGGCCGTTGCCCAGCCCAATCTAACCGTTGACCTCATCGACCTCGCTGAGATCAACCTGCCCTTCCTGGACGAAGTCGCCCAGCCGTCAACGGGAATCTACAGCGAGGCTCACACGCAACGTTGGAGCCAACTGATTCAGGGTTACGATGGCTTCATCCTGCTCTTTCCACAATACAATTGGGGCTATCCGGCACCGCTGAAGAATGCCTTGGACTACCTCTACAAAGAATGGGCCGGTAAGCCCGTTAGCATGGTCTCATACGGTGGACACGGCGGCTTCCAAGCGGCCCAGGGTGTGAACCTCATCATTCGTGGCCTCAAGATGCAGCCGTTGAACAACAATCTGCAGATTAGCTTGCACCGTGATGCCATGGACGACCAAGGTCACTTCATCGACGTTGACCAAGCCCTGGCACCATACGCATTTAACGCGCAACAGTTGGGGGCTGAGTTCCAGAATTTACTCAATAAATAACTTATCATTGGATGGCTTCTCCAATACTTCACGCCTCCTTTGAAAATCTAACAAGCGCCCCGTTCTGTCATCGAAACGAGGCGCTTGTTTTAATTTGCAATCTGTTGTTTCACCTGCATCATCATCTCGAAATCATCCGTGAAGATCCCGGCAACGTGCTGCTTCATGAGATCCGCAGCCACGGTCGGATTGTTGACCGTCCAGATACGTTCGGTGATGGGTAGACCTGATTGAAAGTGACTCAGGTGCAAGCCGCTCAGATGTTCCTTCGCTACCAGCATTGCCGGCTGAGCCACCGGCTTGTCCGTCAACCAACAATAACTCTCGTTGGGCGCAATCTGCTGACAGGTCTTCAAGGTCGGCAAGTGAAACGATGAGAAAATCACGGGACGCCGTAGACTGGTTGCGTGCACCATCTGCATGACGATGGCTTCAATCCCCGAATACTGAATCTTATCGGTCTTCAACTCCAAATTGAGCTGCACATCACGATCGGTAACCAACGCCAGGAACTCTGCCAGTGACGGAATCGGTTCCTGATTGGCCAGACGAAAATGCCGCAGTTGCGCGTAGGTATAGCTCTCAATCAAGCCACTGCCATCCGTGGTTCGGTCAATCCGTTCGTCATGCATAATGACTGGCACACGGTCCTTTGTCAGATGCACATCAAACTCTAAGCCCTCAATTCCATGATCCAAAGCATAGCTGAATCCCGCCAGTGAATTCTCCGGAAAACGCGCCGGATATCCCCGGTGGCCAAATACGGTCGTTGTCATCGTCACCAGTCACTCCCTATTTTCAGTCTCAGTTACTGTCATTAGGATACCTCTTATTTTACGTAATGTTTGTAAAGAATTGCTGAGGTTTTGGTAAAGACCTGGTAAACACATTGGCGAACATAGTGGTTAATTCTATCAATCATCGCACGAGAAAGGTGGCTCCCCGGCATGCACTGCCGTTGAGCCACCACTTGATACCCTGATTATCCCCAAACACTATCCGAAATCCGCTTGACCAACTTCAACTTGGCCCACTGCTGGTCCTCCGTCAACTGGTTCCCTTCTTCAGTCGAGGCAAAACCACACTGCGTGGAAAGAGCCAAGTTGGCCAACGGTACCTGTTTGGCGGCATCCGCGATTCGAGCCTTCACGACCGCCTCATCCTCCAGTTCGGGGAACTTGGACGTGATTAATCCTAAGACTAGCCGCTTGCCAGCATCGCCGTTCCAGATCTTCTTCAATGGCGCAAAGCTTCCGGCCCGATCACTGTCGTATTCCAAGAACAGCCCGTCATAGTGCAGCTCACCCAGATAGTCCGCCACGTCATCGTACCCACCGGAGAACAGGTAGGTCGACTTGAAGTTCCCCCGGCAAATGTGGGTTGTAACCGTCAGATTGTCTGGTAAACCTGCCAACAGACTATTGATGACGTGAACGGCATCCTCAGCCAGACCAACGTACTTTTGGTGTGCGGTGGCATCCTCAGCCGTCTCGTTGAGCTTGCTAATCAGGAAGGCCCACGTCGTATCATCCAGCTGTAAGTACCGGCAACCTAGGTCGTAGAAATGCAAAATCGTTTCGTGATAGGCCTTGGCCAAGTCATCTAAGTAAGCGTCCCAGGTTTCATAGAATTGATGCCAGTTATCACTCCGGTTGTCCCGGAACAACATCGTTGGTGAAGGGATCGTCTGCTTCACGACCACACCATCTGGTACCAAACTCTGTAAGTACGCGAAGCTCTCAAAGAAGGGATGGCCCGGGTTAAAGGCAATCTTGCCGACCAAGTCCGCATTGTCCGTTCGGGTCTTACTCCCATGAAATTTATAACTCTGCTGATAGTCGTAGTGGCCCACCCCCGTCAGACCCCATAGAAAGTCCAGGTGCCACCAACTGCGGTTGAATTCGCCATCGGTGACCGCCTTCAAGCCGAGGTTGACCTGTTCAGCCACGACACGCTTCGTTTCAGTCCGCTGAACCGTCTTCAATTCGTCCGCCGTAATCTCACCAGCCGCAAATTTCGCCCGAGCATCCTTCAAGTTCGCTGGCCGTAAGAGACTACCTACAACGTCATACCGGTAAGGAAATGCTTTTAAAGTCGTTGTCGTCATGATAAATTCCTCCTATATTTTGTGATTTGCCATGGGACATAAAAAACGCATGCGTCCCCGAACTAATTGCTTAGCTCAAGGGACGAATGCGTCGTTTTACCACCCTAGTTTACAAGGCCTTCACAGACCTTGCCTCAACGGTACCTATTGATACCCGGAAAGTTAACGGTTCCTACCGATCAAGCAGCGTGAACCGCTTGATAGCTATCAGGAGCTCATCTTCATGGCTAACCGTTGACCCGTTCTCACTTACCGGGCTCACTGAACAACGCTGTCACCACTACTCTTCTCCTAGCTTTTATGACAAATCGATTAGAAATTAATGATAGTTTAGTCTTCTCAGCAAGCACTGTCAAGGATATTTTTAGGAAAGCACCACGACTTTACCAAAACTATGGTGACTTGCTAAATATTCATGAGCCGCTCGCATCTCGCTCAGTGGAAAGGTTTTAACGGGCGTGACATCAATATTGTGACTGGCGATTAACTGCAAGAGATCTTGAATCCGGGTTACCTGCACATCCCCGGAATAAAATGACGTCAGGTAACAGTCGTTAGGAATTCTCATAATCGGATCGAAATCCGTCAGCGTCCATTGCCCACCCAACTGTCCAGTTGAACTCACAATACCCCCGGGATTCAGGTGGGTCAGGGAATCGGCAACCGTTGCGGGACCAATCAGATCCAACACGCGGTCAAATGTCGCCGAAGTCAGCAGCTGACCCTCGCGTTCTTCAACGACCGCATCGAAGCCGGCCGCCTTCAGCTGATCCGTCTTACCAAGTTGACGGGTCGTTGCCGTCACGGTCACGTCCGCCATCGCGTGCGCTAACTTGGCTGCCGCAACGCCGACACCACTGGTTCCGCCACGGACTAACAGCTGATCATCGGCCTCCAAGCGCAATCCTAGCAGCGCCCCATAAGCCGTGTAGTACGTCTCGGGTACCGCTGCCAACGAGGCCCACGGCAACTCAGTGGTTACCGGGAAGATTTGCGCATTGGGGACGAGCACGTACTCCGCATAACTCCCATCGTAGGCCCGACCCATTTCACCCATAAAGGTCACTACCGTCTGACCCACGGGTAGTCGCGTCGCCGCAGTCGATTCGGCGATTATACCGACCGCTTCGATCCCCAGGATTCGTGGAAAAGCAACGCTGGGTGACTTTCCCTCACGCGTAAAGATCTCCGAATGATTGACGCCACGCCCCTTGACTTGAATCAACGACCAGCCTGACTTGACCTTGGGCGTGGGAACCGTCACATTTTCCAATACCGCCGGTTCTCCCGGATGACGCACAACAACTGCTTGCATCCTACTAGCTTCCCTTCGATTAATCTAACAACCCATGACTCTTCAAATATTCTCGGGCCACCGTTGCTGCCTTCTCGTGCTTAACGGTCACCTTATAGTTCATCTTCTGCATATCGGTCGTCGACACCTTGCCGGCCAGCTTATTCAGTGTCGTCCGCAATTCGGGATGCTCCGTCAACAACTTTTCAGTCATCAGCGGTGCCCCCTGATAGGGTGGGAAGAATCCCTTGTCATCCTTCAGCACAACTAAATGATACTCCTGAATTTCGGGGTCAGTCGTATAGCCGTCGACCAGGTTGACCTTACCGTTCGCAATCGCCTTGTAGCGAATCGACGGTTCCATCGTCTTAGCGCTCGCAAACTTCAAACCGTAAGTCTTGCTCAGCCCCGGATAGCCATCCTTGAGTTGATAGAAGTCCGGATCAAAACCCGCGTGGATCCGATCCTCAACTGCAGTCAAATCGGAAATCGTCTTTAAATTATATTTCTTGGCAAATTGCTTGGTGACCGCCAAATCGTACCCATTTTGATACTGCATTGGCTTCAGGTAAGCCATCTGATCCTGCGACTTCAGGGCACGCTTGGCGACCTTATAAGTTGTCTGAGGATCATGGCTCGCCGACTTCTGCCCGGTGACCAGAGACTCCAATACCGTCCCGGTAAACTCGGGATAAATATCAATGGACCCCGACTTCAACGCCTTGAATAAGAAGGACGTCCCCCCAAAGTTGGCCTTGGTCGTCACCTGCATATTCGGATGGTCGTGCTCAATCAGGTCCTTGTACATATTAATCAGAATCTCCGGCTCGCTCCCCATCTTCCCGGCAATGGTAATGTCGGTCGTCGGACTGACAATCTTGCGGTAGCCCGCAAAGCCGCCAATCAAGACGATCAAGGTAAGTACCACGAGACCGGCCTTCTTAAACGATAACTTGCCCAGCCAGTCGATACCGGCGCCAAAGACCAGCGCCAGAATGGCCGACAGGACGGCTCCGATGATCAGGAGGGCATTGTTGTTGGTTTCGATTCCCAACAGGATATATGTCCCCAACCCACCGGCACCAATCAAGGCGGCCAGTGTGGCGGTCCCAATAATCAGGACCATCGCGATTCGAATTCCAGAGACGATCATGGGCATCGCCAATGGTAGTTCAATTCGAAATAACTTCATCCGGCGCGACAGACCAAACGCCGTCGCGGCCTCTTCTAGGTTGGGATTGATCGTCGTCAGCCCAGCGTAAGTATTTTGAAAGATCGGCATCACCGCGTAGATCACCAACGCAATGATTGAGGGTACGGTCCCAATCCCCACGATGGGAATCAGAATCCCTAACAGTGCCAGACTGGGAATCGTCTGGAGGACACTGGTAATCTGCAACATCACGTTAGCCGAACGCTTGTGGTTCATCAGCAGAATCGCCAATGGAATGGCAATCACCGCCGCAATCAACAGTGAAATCAGGGACAGGCCAATATGTTGCCCAATGGAGCGGACAATATCGTCGCCCTGCGTCTTTAGAATATGAATAATCGCTTGCAACCTAGTCCGCCTCCTTCGCTGCTAAATAATCCAACAGGTCCGGCGTGTTGAGTGCACGTGGCCCCTGCGATGTCATCACAACCACCGGCGTTGCCTGCTTCAAGGCCGCCGCTAGTTCACTGATTGGCGCGTCGGCGGCCAAGGTTGCGTTGGCCACCGTTGTCTGGCCATAACCCGCATCCAGTAGCGTCTGAATCGTTGCGGGTTGTGGCGTGTATTCGTTTTGGAAAAAGCCGCGCACAAAATCATTGGCCGGGTGCTGCATGATTTCCTCGCCCGTCCCAATCTGTTGAATGTGGCCCAACCGCATCACCGCGATGTGCTGCCCGAGGCGTAAGGCTTCGTGCATGTCATGAGTCACGAAAATAAAGGTCATGTCGAGCTCGCGGTGCAGACGCAAGACCAGGTCCTGCAACTGTTTCCGCGAAATTGGGTCGAGCGCGCTAAACGGCTCATCCATCAAAACGACTTTAGGCTTGATGGCTAACGCCCGAATAATACCGACTCGTTGTTGTTCCCCACCGGATAATTCACTAGGCATCCGAGTGGCATACTGGTCCGGGTCGAGATCGACCTGAGATAACAGATGCCGGGCCCGGGCAATCCGGTCCTTGCGTGGCCATCCCAGAGACTCCGCCTGAATGGCAATATTTTCCTGAATGTTTAGATTGGGAAAGAGGGCAATATTTTGCAGCACGTAGCCCATCTGTAACCGCAACTGTTTCAAGTCATAATCAATAATCCGTTTATCATCAAAGTAGATGTTGCCATCGGTCGGTTCAATCAGCCGGTTCAGCATCTTGAGGGTGGTCGTCTTCCCACTCCCACTTGGTCCCACCAGCACGAAGAAGTCCTGGGTCGGAATCGTTAAATTTAACTTGTCCAACGCCAGGTTGTTCTCATACTGCTTGCTCACATTTTTAAATTCTATCATGCTACCCTCCATGCCCTTTACTTATTCTCTCCATGCCTTGCTTCGCCTTTTTGGTTGAAAATTGTCGTCTGCGGCTGCCAGGGGTTCCGCCGACTAAGCTAGTTTTTAACCAAAAAAGCTAGAATTCCAGTCCTTCTTAATCTCACAGTTTCATGGGTATTGTCACCGTCTAGATTTACCAATTTTTTCAATTAGCATCCTGCTCTAATTCATTCTTTAACTTGGCATCTCTGCCAAATCAAAAGCTCGCCCATACCAGTCCTAACCATCATCCATTCAGGCGATGTTCTTGACCGGCACCAAGCAAGCCCTATAGTGCCTAATTATACTAATCTTCTCTAAATTACCTAGGAAAACGCCTCACGAATTTTTCGTTACAGTAGAGACTACTTTACAGCTTTTTGACGCGGCTGTTAATATTAGAAATAAAGAGTTTCGTTACAAAATACTTATAAAGTAAGGTGTTGTCCTGTGCTCGATCAAACTGACGCTCAAATCTTAAAGGAACTGACAAAAAATTGCCGTATCAAGGTGAACCATCTCGCCCAACGCGTACACTTAACCGCGCCGGCCGTGACTGCGCGGATCAACCGTCTCGAGGATACCGGCGTCATCAAACGGTACACGATCGAAGTCGATACCGAAAAATTAGGTTACGACCGGCAGATCTTTATCCGAGCCGCCATAAAGGACGCCAAACAACGCCTTGAATACAATGACCTAATCAAGCGTCATCGTAACGCTATTCGCCACCATTACCGTGTGACCGGCGACATGCCGTACCTTATCGAAGGCGCCTTTCATTCACGTGCGGAACTCAACGACTTCCTGTTAGAACTAGGTGAGGTCGCAATCTACAAGGTCATCGACGTCATCGACCAGTTGATCTAGTCGTTGTCCACGATGACCTGGCCCATGTCCCGACTCGCCATCACGTAATCGTGCGCTTCGCGGATGTCGGCAAGCTTGAAGACCTTAGCGATTGGAATCTCTAAATGATGCTTGGCAATCAAACTGAACATTTCGTCTACCAAATCTTGTTGCACATTGGTAGAGTCAAAGAATGTCAGGTACTTATCCGACAGCGTGAATGGGCTGAATTCCTTAGCGACCCATTCGCCCGCCAACAAACCAATCAACGTGACCACGCCGCCCTTGCTGAGGTGCGCAATCGAATCGGCCATTGTGACCGTTCCGACCATGTCGATGATACCATCGTACGTTTCCGTCGTCACCAGTGCGTTGTCACGGTCAAGAACGGCCTTGTCCGCGCCATTTTTGACCAACTCAGGTAACATTTCTTCCCGTCTGCTCGTGGCGGTCACGGTCAGACCTAACACCTTGGCCAGTTTAATGGCCGACAGTCCAACCGCACTCGTTCCGCCACGTACCAGCAACGTTTGACCGGCTTTGAGCGACAGCGACTTGATGGACCCCAGTGCCGTGTAGAAGTTTTCGGGATACTGCGCCAACGTTACCCAGTCATCAGCGTAGTCGACGGGGAATAAGTTGGCGTCATCGATCAGCGCATACTCCTCATAGCTTCCATCGACTTCACGTCCCAGGCCACCCATCATGGTGATCACCTTTTGGCCTACTTTAAATTTGCCGTCCGCAGCTGCCTCGTGAATTTCACCCACGGCCTCCACACCGATTACCCGGGGAAACTTCACATCGGGAGACCCACCGGCACGGGTCAATACTTCGTAACGGTGCACGCCAAAGGCATGAATCCGCATGACCGATTGCGTCTTCGTGGCCTTTTGGATGGGCCGTTCAACAATATTCATGACACTGGTGTCCCCTGGTTCGTTAATGACAACTGCTCGCATAATTAATTACTCCATTCTATTTTTTAGTTTGCTTATTCAATGGGTTTAGTATAAGGTGTACCGTAACGTTACAGTCAAGCAAACGAATTGGAGATGCCTCATGTTAACCATTCAGAAATTCGCCAAGCTAGCCGGTACGACTCGTCGGACGCTGATTTTCTACGACGAAAAGGATTTGTTCAAGCCGAAGGAAGTCGCCGCCAATGGCTACCGTTACTACGACTATGATCAACTTTATGAAGCCACCTTTATTTTGGAGTTGCGTCAGTTAGGGCTCTCAATTTCAGAAATCAAGACGCTGAATTCTGCCACAGATTCACACGCATTGAATGAGAACCTCAAAGACGTTCTGACGAAAATCAACACCCAGATAGATAATCTAAATGTTCTACAGGCAACGCTCAATACCCGCTTCAATCAACCTACCGAGGCGACGACCAGCGTACGCAACCAACCGTTCGTCGAAACAGCTCCCGCAGCGCTGTTCTGTCACTCAAGGCAGTCTGTAGCTTGTACTGAAGAGGAGATTGCTGAAATTTATGCCGACTTCTACGACCGCCTCGGCAAGCTTAATTTGGTCAACAAGCAGGACTCCGGATTCCGTACGCAATTGCCGAATAGCGATGCCAACCGCTATCCCGACGCCTCCTTCTGTATTCTGAAGGCGGTCACGGCGACGATGGATACCGGTGACTTACCCCGTTTGGAGAAACCCGCCGGCGACTACGTCTCAATCAACACCACCAACGATACTAAACACATCTGCATTGGTCTGCGAATTCTAGCCGAATATATCGCTAAGAACCATATTCAGATCAACGACCATCTCTGGCAGATGAACCTGGACGAAACCTTCACGAGCAAGGGCGCCTCCAATCTGGTGCGGTTACAGTATCAGATTCAGGCGTAATATTCAAATGGCTCAACTCTCTAGAGAACATCATCTTCCATGGTGTTCTCTTTTTTCTATCAATTTTCCCTGACAGTCGCGTGTTTCTTGACCACCCCTACAAAAAGTGCTGTAATCAAGTTAGTTATCACCCTAATCTTGTTAAAACCGGGTGGCCATATTTAAAATGAGGTGGAAGAACATGGATGAAGTTGTTCAAGCGCTGAGCGATATCGTTAAGATGAATACCGTTAATGGTGCTGAGGGGCAAGTAGCAGACTACATCGCTGCCCTCCTGGCAAAGCATAATATTGAAAGTAAATTAGTTGAATACGCTCCTGGGCGGGCCAGTCTGGTCGCCGAGATTGGTGACGGCAACGGTCCCGTTGTAGGATTCGATGGTCACGCCGACGTGGTTGCCCTAGGCGACGCTGACAAATGGAAGGTCGACGCCCTCTCCGCTACCATCAAGGACAACTTGATGATTGGCCGGGGAACTTCCGACATGAAGTCTGGCTTAATGGCTGGTGTTTGGGCAATGATTCATTTACAAGACAATCACATTCCCCTACATGGAACGTTGCGCTTGATGGCAACGGTTGGTGAAGAGTACGGCCAATACGGCGCCAAGCAACTCGCCGAAGCCGGTTACGCCAAGGACCTCGACACGCTGATCGTCGGTGAACCTAGCGGGGTCGCCAAGCAATTACTGATGCAAAAACAGATTCAATACATGCTTCAAGCCGACCAAGCCGCTGCCCAGAAGTTATCCGATGCCAATCAGACCGGTGAGCAACACTTCATCGAACTCGCCCACAAGGGATCCTTGACCTACACGGTGCACTCTAACGGGGTCGCTGCGCACAGTTCCATGCCTGAAATCGGTAAGAACGCCATTACGCCTTTAATGGCCTTCTACCAAAAGGAAGAGGAATACTTCGCCTCCATCAAGAACTACCGCAACCCCGTTCTGGGTGCGGTAACGCCCGTCGTCACAATGGTTCGTGGTGGGGAACAGATCAACACAGTTCCCGCCAGTGCCGACTTATCCGTTAAAATTCGGACGATTCCAGAGTTGCCAAATGCCGATATGACGGTCGCCATCAAGGAAATCATTGCCGACTTAAACGCCGCCGGTGCCGACCTGACCTTGGACATTCTGAGCGACTTGCGGCCAATGCACACCATGGAAGACGCCCAATTAGTCACGGTTGCCCGTGAAGTTGGGGAAAGTAACCTGGATCAGAAGTTGCCATTAATTGGTGTTCCGGGTGGCACTGACGCCTCCTCCTTCCTGGCTGCTAATCCTGACATTGACGTTGTCATCTTTGGACCGGGTAACATTACAGCGCACCAGGTCAACGAATACGTCGACTTGGACATGTACCACCGGTTCATCACGATTTACGAGCAAATGGTCACGAAGTTATTGAAGTAACTAGACGTTAAACGTTATCGCCTACGGCTGTCAGGGATTCTGCCGCTGTGGGGACCGCCTCCAGCCAAAGTACGGGCTTCCGGCTCGGTTCGAAACCTCGCCGAGTTCAGGCGAGTTTCCAAACGCGTCCCACGCTGTAAGGCCGGGAAGAATCAAACGCCCGGTCTAACACCGTCGTCACGGCTGGCGCCATCCCTGCCCTCCTCCGGCTAGACTAACTTTTAAGCTCTAATTAAACAATTACGTTCCATATAGACTGCATTAACTCGACTTGAAAAGGGTCGAGTTAATGCGGTCTCTTTTCTATACGGCATATATCGGTTAATTTTCCCCTTTACTTACTACTAATGTAATTTTGACTGAATTTGTCTCACTTTTTTTGACAAGCAAACACAATGCCTGTTATTTCTATTCGAAGAGCACTGATATATCAAGGGTTTAGAGAAAGTTAAATCAATTGAAAAAATACGACTTAATTCACTCAATCTAGAATGAACACATATGCTGTAGCCATTTTTCACAATGACTAAAAACTAGCCGGAGGTGGGTAGAGGTGGAACCAGCCGTGAAAATGGCGTTAGAACGGGCGCTTGATTTTACCCGTTCTTACACCATGGACGACCTTTGAAGTTCACGGTCTTGGTGAGATTCAAAGTCGAGGTAAAAGACCGCTCCTTGGCTTTTACCGGTCCCCACAGCAGGTGGAACCTCTGCCAGCCGCAGGCGCTGGTATTGGTATCATCCATATACAAAATGGCGCCCGGGCTTTAGGCCTAGGCGCCATTTCGTGGCTTTGATGAAACTTAGTTAATCTGTTAGCGATAAAATCGTTGCATATTAGCTTCTGTGGTAGGGTGATTCGTCTGTAATCTCCCAAATTGACTGACATTTGACCTGCCCACCTAACAACTGAATACGGTCTAGCTTCGGTTAGACTACATCCCCGGTGAACAGATTCGATTCTGAATACTCGAACAGTAAGTGCTTCAGAAGACGCGTCTCACATCGGATATCCCGATCCTGGCGGCTTCCGAAACGTGCTACCCAAGGCAGGTTCCTGCGCTTAGAAACCTAAGTGACTCACTTGCCTGAAGTAACACTGCTCCGAGAAGCACAGCCCCAATCGAATATTCTGATCCTGGCGGCCTCCGAAACGTGCTCGGTTGGGCTGACCCCTCCGCTTAACCCGGATAAGCACCGGATCTTGCGTTATTGGTTACAGCCGCCATACCCATTTCAAAAGACGCGTCTCGCATCAGATATCCCGATCCTGGCGGCTTCCGAAACGTGCTACCCAAGGCAGGTTCCTGCGCTTAGAAACCTAAGTGACTCCTGTCCGGCGAAGCCGAACAGAATCCCCTTAGCTCCCTAATGCTCAGAACCTAAGCGCCTTGGTCCGCACTCTTACTACTGTGGTGCATCCTCCAGCGTCCAAGTAATGCTCCCGGAATAATTGCCAGGAACCGTTCCTGAATCCACTGCGAGTAAGACCCCAGACTTCTTTTCCCAATGTGCTGAAACGTCGAACTTACCGTCGAGGTTGGCATCGTTCGTCGTGTGGGTCAGCACTGGCGTTGGGCTTGCGCCAATTGGCGTTACCCCTCGCTTGCTGATATACACGGGACCGCCACCTAACTTGACACCAGTTTCGCTAACGAACGGCGATGCTTGTGCCATCAGCGTCCACTGAGAACCCGTCCCCCGGGTATCCTGAACCACCAATTGCCAATCACCATCCCGGTGCACCAACTGATTTTTATCCGTCAGTGTACTGTTCTGAAAACTTTCATTTGGCGAAATATAACTAAACTTCAATTCACCGGTCACCGTGATGGTCACGGTAACCAGATTGGACTTATCACCATCCGCCGTGACGGCCCTGAGATTCAAGGTATTTTTACCCTGACGTAGCATTTCATTGGTCACCGGCAGGGTAAACGTCCCATCGGCGTTGAGTGCAACATCCGGTAACTTTGCTTTGTTCAGAGTCGCCGCGAGTTTGGCTAGCGGCGCGGTTTCAGCACTCGTCACCATATCAACCTTCCCAGCAACAGTGGTCCCCTCTTGTGCCTTCAAGTTTACCGTCTGCCCACTGGTAACGGCCAAGTTCAAGTCGACGCTCGGATTAATCGTAAACGTCGGCGTCTCGACCGTTCTAATCAAGGCGTTAGACGAGAAAGTACTTGATGTGCGTGCCACCTTTGTTGTCTTGGACACCGGCGCCACCCGCCCAGTCAGGCTGATGGTTGCGGAGGGGTATGCGCTATCCATCGCGTAACCCAACTCGGTAAGCAGCTGGTTGTCCTTGATTTTGCTGACGTCCAATGTCTCGGGAAGACGATCACCACTATAGGTGATCTTGGCTTGCTCGAAATCAATGGACTTAGGAAGATTTAATTTAGCGATAATACTTGACCAGGGTTGCCGACCGTCACGATAGTCCAAGTGGTAGTCGAGACGAACTTGGTCGTTAGCGACCGTCGTCCCGTGATCCTGAATCTCCCGTTCACGCGTCAGGTCAGTCAAGGTGGTCCTTGTATCCGCCTTAACGTTTCCCGGCGTGTCTTCGAAGACGACCAGGTTGTTACTCCACCTAGAACCCGTGGCACCGGTAATCCCCCAGCGAACCCGATTCGAGCCTGTGGGATCGATAGCCTTCTGGTTCAGCCGAACCGTTCGACTGACCCCCGGCTGTCGTTCCCCAGTTTGTGGATTCTTGTCATTGAACGTGTAGGTCATGGTCTCCGCCAGATCATTCCAATGAATGGTGACGTGATGCCACTGCCCGTTCGCCAAGAACCCAGGATTCTTAGAGTTGGTGATCAGTCCGTTGTGTTGGAGGGAATAGTAGTAATTGGTTTTCGTAATGCCCCACGTGCCAGGATCCACGTACTGATGGTACGTCGTGGCTAGACCTGGATACGATGACGCGATGTGGGCTGCTGGGAAGCCGATATCGAACGAATTTCCCTGACCGGCAGCGTGTCCACCGGTTTGGTTGTTAAACGCCGTATCGAATTCAACTGCCCAACTATTCTGGATTGCCGTTTTAGCGATTCCCGCGCTGGAACTTTGGACGGGGTTCTTGTCGATTCCCCAGGCACCCAGTGTTTCCCCAATAACGCCAAATCGGCCAAATTTGGGACTCGCACCAATGCCTTCTGAATCATTTTGCAAGACGAAGGCCATGCCATCAGCCGCCTTCGTACCCTTATCGCCAAAGTACATCCACATTGAGACTGTTTCGTCCTCTTTTAAATTAAAGTAGTTATCATCCGTCGACCAAATCGCGCCAAATTGATTTGAGCCATTAGTCAGACGTGCTGCTTGCGTATTCGGAGCGGCCGGATTCGTTGTATCAACTACAGCAGCAGAGCTCATGCTAGCTGTCCCTAAGGTCATAATAGCATCCGTCTTGTCCAATAGAATTCCTTGCGGCGCCGTTGCCAACGCGTTCGTGTAATCACTATCGGCATGGGCCGTTAGCCCATTGCTTAGGGTCACTGCTAGTAGAATCAAGCCGGCGCTCAACCACCGTTTGTGCAACGTAATTCCTCCTTACTTCGTGTCGGGTGTGTGTCGGTTACGATAGATGAGATAGCCAATAATGGCTAACAGGATGACGATCAAGAGTACCAGTAACAGGTACAACAGGTAATTTGGTTGGGTCGGAGTTAAGGCGTGCCGGTTCAGCCGCTTGATGGTTGGACCGTTGATCGCGAAGTTGCGGACGAACTGCCACTGTTGATCACCGGATTTCGCCGTCAAATACAACGTATAGTTGCCAGCAACTAAGGCCTCGTTACCCCAAGGAATCCCAAAGTTAAAATTACTGTTCGGCGCCATCCCCATCTGTCCCTGCTTCTGTGACAGCAGGGTCTGGTTACTGCCCGCCTTGGTCACCCGGGCGTTAACGGTCAACTTCTGTAGAATTCCGGGTTGAAAATTCTGCAGGTTGGCCGTCACGTAATTCCGGGCGTTGATCTGCGCAGTTGCGACCCGATCTAACCGGAGATCGGGCTTCACGGTCGCCCCCTCTTGCAGGGACAACCCAATAGCATACGCAAACGCGTTCTTGATCATGATCTGACCATCAGACTTCGCGTTCTCAGGATTCAATTGGGCGATATAAATGCCGCCCAAAATAATGCCACGAATCTTCTTCGCGGGCATCGTATAGCTCAGACTGACCTGCTTCTGTCCGTTTGCCGGAACCGTCACGGTTTGGGTGGCGTTCTTGGTAAAGACATCAGCAATGCCCACCTTCAAGGACGAATCCCGCTTCGGGTTAAGCTGACTATAATCGATGACCCCATTATTATTAGTGACTGCCTGATTCACGCTGATTCGAAATTTCTGGGACCGGTTACTGGTGTTGGCGACCAAGATCTGAAGCTGTTGCGTTTGACCCGGTTTAACCCGTAAGTCAAAGTACGACACCTTCTTCGTGATCTGATTCGCCGGTAATACCGGTCGAACCGTGTAGCCCACATTGTTTTCCGCCGTCTTAGCGGCGCGCGCCGTGGGTAAACTCCAAACCATCGCAATTAACGCGAGACTGACTGCCAACAAGATCTTCCATCCACGTTTCATCATAGACGCCCCCCTCATCACACAATGACGCCCCAACGACACAAATCAACGACTAACTCATTGTGGCGTATCGTTCAGCTGCCAGGTCATCGTTGACGTGTAAGTCCCACCAAGTTGCCCTGCTGGTACCGCCAATGAAATCTCAGCTAAACCGTAGTTAGCATCCCAGATTCCCAAACCACCTTTAGCAACCGCGCTGTAGATAACCGCGTTGGTGCCAGTACCGTCAAGCTTAAACGCTGAAGCCGTTGGTGCAGTGGAAGGGTTGCCCGTGTTGGCAGCCTCGATGTCAGGTTCACCCAATGAAAGGACGGCGCCTTTCAGGATGTCCCCAGCAGGATCCGTAAACGCCGTATTCTTCACTTGAACGTTCCAGCCACTTGGTAGCCCAGGGTTGGAAACTTCAACTGGATTGTCCGCCGTCGTTGCGTTATACGTCATATCAAGCTTGCCGTTTGGGGTGGCGTTGGCGCCGAACCCGATATTAGGTGCCGAATCCAGCGCAATGGTTGCGTTGGGACTCGTATCGAATTCTGCCGTAGTCGCGGTCGTCTGTGAGGTTGGCCCACTACTACTGCTATCACTAGCGCTACTGGACGTATCGGTCGTTGCCGCAAAAGCGGGCACTGCACCGATCCCCAGTGCTAAGGCTGCGACACCACTTAGTAGTGCAGCCTTCTTCATTAACTTTCGAGTCATGATACTCACTCCTCATATTTGCTAAATTTATACCTCCCGATTACCCGTTTTAGCAAACATGGATGGCCCCGGTAATGGCTAAGCCACCCGTGACGTTACAGACTAAATTATTCCGTGCTGGCCACCTTGTTCACCAGCCGTCTGTCCGAAGCCGTGTCTTACTTGTCCCTACATGCTTGATTCACTAGATGATGATACCCGGTGGTAAATAAAAAGGCCAGCTTTTCGCTGACCTTTCGTACCTAGTCACTTAGTGATGGAAATCGCCCACCGTTAAGCCCCTTAAATCATTAAGCCACTGAGTAGTCTTTTGATCGGTTCCCGGCGTCACCTGGAAACCTAAGGGCGCAAATAACGCCGCTACGGCAGCCCATTGGAGCTGATTGGCAACTAGAAAGCTACCTGCCAATTGCTGACGTTGCTTGACGGTCACAGGGACTGCGCTGACCGTTAATAAGTTCACCGCCAATTGGTCGGCCAAAAGCTGTTGCCATGCGGCTTCGCTGAGCGGTGAGATAATCTGACGTGGTGTCGCTAACGGTACGACTGGACCTTCACGCACGAGTAGCCGTTGCCACCGCAGCGCCTGTCCGGCCAGTAGCCCGTAGAATTGCCACGGCACCTGATTGCCGATACGTTGTAGGGTTGTCGCCGTTAGGGCTGTGACGTCCCACTGAACCTGGTCTTCACCCTGAGCCAGCGCTGTCTGGAGCCATTCACTGAAGAAGCGCTGGACGGTGGCATCAACGATTGGCGGGAGCTTGCTCCCCTGAACCAAGTGATAGCGGCCGAGCAAGAAGTCCTCAACCTGGTTCCAGCCAATGGTGCGACTGGTTTGTTGCTGTTTACGCCGCCGAATTTGCCGCAACTGCTTGAGACGACTCGACTTGCCATAATTCCCTGGACGACTCATATTTTGCCCCTTTTCCTTCGATTTTTGACGGTAAATCCCGCCGAGTTTGGATAAAATCACACCTAAAATCCGTGCAAATTTGGACGCTCTACCAACGAAAACTGACCGTTCATTTTGGGTAAGTATCCGTTCAACTTCAAGATTGATTGAAACACGCTAAAGATATTATAGTCATTTCCAACTAAAAATAGCCAGCTAATCCAACACAAATTGTGTCATGACTAGCTGACTATTGATGATTTACGATTATTAAGAACGATGCAATCCCCCGGCGATGACAGACAATTACCTGACTAGCGACTGCCTCGCCGGAGGAGGACAGGATGGCGCCGGCCATGACGATGACCTTAGCTAGCGTTTTAAGTCAGGTTAGGTCATGGGACGAGCTTGAAGACGGCTGAACTTTGACGGCTTCAAGTCGAGGTTCAAGACTGCCCTTTGGCTTGGACCGGTCCCCACAGCAGGTAGAATTCTGGCAGCCGCAGGTAACGATTATTGGTCAGTTATAAAGTCTTTTCCTCGTTTTCGCGGGGTTGGTACTTTCTGAAGTAGATGATGGTCATGATAGCCAAGAAGACCACCCCAACCAGGATCGATACCCGCGTCTCAGGATTCAGGAACATAAAGATCAGCGTAATCGCCAGGAAGACCAGCGTCACGTAGTTCGACCACGGTGCGAACGGCATCTTGAACGGATGGGTAGCCATTTCCTTGGGATTTTGCTTACGGAATTCAATCTCACTGATCAGAATCACAAACCACGGCACCATACCGGGTAGGACACTGGAACTGTAAACCATAACGAAAATCTGGCTGGCATCCTTGAAGAACATCGGTAAGACCACGTTCAACACGACCCCGATACCGATCCCGATGGAAATCGCGATAACAGCATATACGGGCACCCCATGACGATTCAGCAGCGTCACTTTTCGTGGCAACTGTTGCTTTTCCGCCAAGGTAAACGCCATCCGGCTGGCACTGTAAATCCCGGAGTTCGAACCGGACAGTGCGGCCGTGATCACCACGAAGTTAATGATCGAAGCAGCTGCAGTAATCCCGATCTTAGCAAACGTCTGCACGAAGGGTGACCCAATCTGATTCAATTGATTCCATGGGTAAATGCTGACGATAACAAAGATGGCCCCCACGTAAAAGATCAGGATCCGGGCAACCGTTGACCGAATCGCCGTCACCAGCGTGTGCTGGGGGTTCTCGGCTTCACCAGCCGTGACCCCGATCAACTCAATCCCCTGATACGACGCTAGCACAATGGCCAACGCGAAGATAAACCCTTTGGCACCACCGGTGAAGAAACCACCATGCGTCCACAGGTTACTGATACCGACCGCGTGACCGCCATTCCCAAAACCAAAGAGGATGACCCCCAGGCCAGCAATGATCATCAGCACAATCGTGACCACTTTGATCAGGGCGAACCAGAATTCCAGCTCCCCAAACATCTTGACCGAAATCAGGTTAGCGATACATAGGAAGGTAATCGCTACCAACCCAGGAATCCAATCCGGTAAATTCGGCCACCAGAAACGGAAGTAGCCACCTAACGCAATCATTTCACTCATCCCCACGACAATGAATTGGAAGATATTACTCCAAGCCGTGAGATACCCAAAGACTGGGTGCATGTATTCGGAAGCAAAAGTTGAGAAGGACCCGGTTGTGGGGTGAACGTAGAGCATTTCCCCCAAGGCCCGCATAATTAAGTATAAGAAAACACCGGAGATAATATAGGCAATGAGGACGGAAGGTCCCGTCCACTTGATTGTGGAACCAGACCCCATAAATAATCCAACGCCGATCGTTCCGCCTAACGCAATCATCTGCATTTGGCGTGCGCTTAGTCTTCTTTGCAATCTAATTCCTTCTTTCTATCCCCTATTATCAGGGATTATTCAGTTTAAAGATTAAAAGTATATGAGAATATGCTACCTGGTTCTGAGCAATTAAGCAACTGCTTTTTAAGCCTCCAGGAAAATATTCACAAATTCCAATCCCAATTATGCCGCAACGGCGGCGTTTATTCAAACTTGATGTATAAAAAAAGAAGCCACCGCCGGCACTAGACCGGTAACGGCTTCCGTTAAAATTATTTTTTTCGTATAAACATTTCGTTAAGCCCGGTTCGTTTAGTGACTAACGGTTTCCCGCCAACCCCACCTAAATAAGCTTTTCGTAAACGAAGCAGACATCGTCTGGGTGGTAGACGCCATCGATTTGGCCAACCTTTTTGAAACCAAACTTTTCGATCAAGTGTTGCATCTTCAAGTTGTCCCGGTGGGTATCAATTCGAATACTTTCAGCTTCTGGATGATGTTCATCGATGTAGTCGAATAAGTCCCGGAACAGTTGGGACGCGTAGCCCTTGCCTTGATGATGGGAGAAAATCGCGACCCGGTGAACCGTCACGTACTTCGTCGCGTCGGAGAGCCATTCACCCTTCATCGTATCGTAGGCGTGGTCTGGCGCTTCAATCACGGCAGCGACCCCTAACGTCTCGTGGTCATCACTGTTGTAGATTACGGCCCGACCATCCTCAATATCACCTTCGATAACGGCGCGGTTGGGATAGTTGTTCTGCCATTGGTCGATACCGGCATCGGCAAGCTGCTTTTTGCCATCTTCAATAATGTCACAAACTAAGTCAATTTCTTCTGCTTTCGCTTTACGTAAATACATTCTGGTTTCACCTCGTTAAATTTTCCGATTAATCTTCGACGCTCTTTAAAACGCGTTGTGCGAGTTGGTCAACCCGTGCCAAGTCGTCGGCGTCCGGATCTTGGTCGATCTTGACGGAATCAGCCACTTGTTCACCGTTGCTAGAATTCAGCTGAATCGTTAAATAATCCACGGCCCGACCAAAGTGCAGGTGCTTCTTGGAGCTAGACCCTAAAACGGCAAACTTTGTCCGATTCAGGTCAACTTCTTTCAGATCTTCAAAGAAGTCTTGGGCCTCATCCGGCAAGTCACCATCATGATAGGTATAACTGATCACAATAACGGCATCGGCTTTTGGCAACTCGAAAACATCCGCCTGTGAGATCTCCGTAATCACCGTTTGGGCTCTGGATGCCAGCTGAGCTTGTAAATGACCAGCGAGTGCGCGGTTACGGCCAGACATGCTGGCAAAAATGATTTGAATAGTTGGGGTCATAGTTGTGTAAGTTCTCCTTAATCGTCAGCATTGAATTGTGACACGTCTGGTGATCAGGTCAGCGGTTAACTCACGCCAACCGATGGATCAACGGCCAAATGATGTTGCGGCCCCACCACATCGGCGGCGAGAGTCGCTATAGACTGCTGAGTATTATAGACCTTTTTTCGCCGATTCCCTAGCAAAAAGCAACGACTCTCAGAAAATTGTAATTTGGCTTCGCTTACATAAGGTTAGCGCTAAAAAGGCATTACGACGGGCTTATGGACCATCTCGCTATCTCAGCCTATTGGCTAGTAAACCAGATCATTTAACTCAGTCATATCGAAATCAACGGACACCCCCGGGACATCGAAACCACTCAATTGGCGGAACTCCCGTCGGTACTGCTGATAACCTGGCAAATCCGGCGTAAAAGTCGCTGGCGTAATCTTTGGCAGGATTTGGGCCACTTGCCCCTGTGTCGGTGCCGAAAGTTCCCAAGCATCCGGCCGTAACCGACCCAAGTCATCGACCTGACGCTGTCGACCGTAAACCATGTCGCGGAACAGCCGGTCTTGGTGTTCCACGGTTGTTTCATACGTGCCCGTGACCTGTTCCGCCTGTAACAACGCCAAGCAGTAACGCGAGAATCCCGGAATAACGGCCGAAGCCTTGGTCGTGGCCGACCGATTCACGCTGATCAAGGCCTCCCCGCCTGCCGGGCCCAGCTTCGCCTGCAACCGCCGTGCACTGGCCTCGGCCGCGCGTTTCGCCTGACCCAACGTCCCATCGTGATAGATCGCCGCAGTCGCTGCCGGTCCTTCATAGGAGAACAGGATCGTCTTACAATCGGGCGCCAGAACACCGGCCGTCTTGAGCGCTTGTACCCACAGCTCCCAGTCTTCACCACCCATGACGTGGGTTGTCGCCGCAATCTCTTCCGGAGTTGCGGGCGCAATTGTTTGTTTCACCAACTCTTCATGTTCTAAATCAACTGAAAAATCGGTGACTGGTGCGCCAATCGGTTTGATCACGGAACGCCAGACCTCATCGGGATCTTCCGGATTAACGCGTTTGGGCGCCGCAACCGAATACACCAATAAGTCAATTGGCCCATCCAAACGTTGCCGAATATAGTCGATCACGAGTTGTTTCGTGCTAGTTAGAAAGGCATTAGCATTGAAGTTCTGCGCAACGAGGCCGGCCCGTTCTGCAGCCTGCTTGAAATACACTTGATTCCACCAACCAGCCGCCCCGAGGAAGTTATCCTGTGGCGGTCGCGCATAGCCGACGGAAATCGTAGTAGCGCCTTGACCAAACGCTGCTGTCAGCCGACTCCCCAATCCGTAACTGGCCGACCCACCGAGAATTAACGCGCGTTTTGCTCCGGCGTAGACTCCCCGCTGCCGCACCGTTTCAATCTGTTGTGCCATCATCCGTTCCAAGCCATGCGGATTGACCGAACGAGAAACGTTACCTGTAATCTTTTCGGATAGTTGCATGTTGTTCACCGAGCCTTCCATTTTTCTCTAATTTAGCACTCTTTTGTTGAAAGCGATACCTTGGTTGACTCGCCACCCTTTACCGCTGATTGGACGACTCTCGGGAGGTGATTTCATAGTTGTATCGCTCAACCAACTTGGGTATGATAAATGAGTTGTATCCTATACCTCAGTAATTCAAGGGAGAAATTCAAACATGCTTAAAAGTAAACTCGCAAAGTCACTGATCGTTCTAGTCGCCGCCATCATCGTGGCTATCGCCATTCCCACTGCTCTGGGTGCGAACAACGCCCAGGCTTCTGGCAACTATACCTTCAACGGTCAAACCTACAAGACTGCGACAGCTAAGCAACGGGCAGCCAAGCATTGGCAAAGCCAGCGCCTAACCGAAACGCAAAAGCAATTGGTCCAAGCTGCCAACCGTGAGGCCGCAACGTCTACTCGCCTCAGCCACAGCTTCAGTAACTAACTTGATTCTTGAAAACAGCGGTAGCCACTCCCCAAGGAGCGCTATCGCTTTATTTTTTACAATATTATGGAAGCGATGCCTTTATTTTACCATCAGTATTCTGCGCTAATCGCCCGTCAGACCGGCGAAAATTACTAGTTGCATAGACCAACCAACTTACGGTATGATGGTTGAGCTGCTCATCAGAGTTCAGCGGAAATCAGGCATAAGTAAAGGGGAATTTTCAATATGTTTAAGAGTAAACTCGCAAAATCCATTATCGCTTTAGTTGCAGTGGTCATCGTTGCCATTGCCATTCCAGCTGCCATCGGTGCTAACAACGTCGAAGCTTCCGGTGACTACACGTTCAACGGCAAGACGTACAAGTCCGAAGACGCCAAGAACGCCGCCGTTCGCAAGTGGAACGACAGCCGCCTTTCTGACACGCAAAAGAAGCTGGTTCGAGCTGCCAACGACGAAGCCGCTGCCTCAACTGGTTTCACTAGCAGCATCTACAAGGCACGTTAATACCTAATTAATTGACTACGGCTTAAAGGCGCTAACTCATCGCGAGTTGGCGCCTTTTAATTTTACATATCCCGATCAGAAGTGTTAGGTTTATCTCTCGTGCGGGTGATCAGTCGCTGGTAGTTAAATCGTCGCAAATTCACGATTCATTCAGCCAATCAAATAATTTGGTTAAAACAAAGGTCCCGAGGAAAAATTCCTCAGGACCTTTTGTCAGTCAATGCTATTTCGTAAATTCCGAATCCGCCAGCAACTGCCGTACTTCATCGGTCGTGTGGGTCTCCATCATTGCATTCCGCAAACTAGCTGCGTTGGGTTCACTCCGCACGTAAATCTTGAAGAACCGCTTGAGGGAGGCAAACCGCGACGTGTCGAACCGTTGCTCGAACTCATCATAGAGGTCGAGTTGGTAATCCAATAGCCCAAGTAATTCCTTGACGTCATGGTGTTGCGGCGTCTGCTCAAAGGCGAACGGACTCGTGAAAATGCCACGGCCAATCATGATACCGTCCACGCCGGGATGTGCCTTGGCCAAAGCCAGACCCTCTTGGTAGTTTTCAATATCCCCATTTAACTGCAGTAAGGTATGTGGCGCTACCTCATCACGTAATTTCACGATGTCATCGATCAGTTCGTAATGGGCGGGCACCCGACTCATTTCCTTCTTCGTCCGCAGGTGAATCGTCAGTAATGGAATATCCTGTTCGAATAAGAAGGTCAGCCAGTCGCGCCATTCATCCAAACGGCTGTAGCCTAACCGCGTCTTGACGCTCACGGGCAAACCAGCCGTCTTGGCACCGACGATTACGGCCGCCGCACTATCGAAGTTGCGAATCAGGTCACTCCCACCGTGATTCTTGATAACGGTTGAATCCGGGCAACCCATGTTGATATCGATGGCTTCGTAGCCCCGTTCCTTCACGTTCTCTGCCGCACGAGCAAAGGCCTCTTCGTCGTTGCCCCACAACTGGGCAACCGGCATGTGCGCCTCTTCGGGTGCCACGTAGAGCCGACCAGCAACGGTGAACTTGGCCTTGGGATGGGTCACACTGATGGCGTTGGTGAATTCCGTAAAGAAGACGTCGGGTGCGGCTGCCCGAGCCACGACGCGCCGAAAGATGGCGTTCGTGACGGCTTCCATTGGCGCCAAACTGAAGAAGGGCCGGTCTTCGGCCTTGGCGTGATCCGCGATGTTTTGCCAGTAAGATGATGAATCAGACACGATAAAATCTCCTCTAGTACTTGTATTTGATGTTTAATCCGGTATAAAGCAGTCATTACATTCTACCACGTTTCGCCCCAGAAGCCAGAAAAAAAGAGTTGTGCGCAAGGCACAACTCTTCCACTTGCTACTTAATCCGTTCCATCTGAGACCCGAACATCGCCGTCGCCCGCCGTTAATTGGTACTGCGACTTGGCTTCTCGCCGCAGCCAGTAACCGCTGTGTCGGTGTTTGCCGAGGACTGTGATATCACTCATATCAGCATCCCCTGAGAAGACCCTAGCGCCCGCTGACCTGGCAATATCCGCGTGAATATCGCCATCATTCGTGCGCGCCTTGAGCTTCTGCGTGATTCGATTACTTTGGAGGCTGATGTCACCATCATTCGAATCGATACGGCCACCTCCCAGCTGACTGGTCGACAACCGCACGTCGCCATCGGTCGAGGTAAACTGATTATCATTTGCCATTAACTGGCTATTCGAGATGCCCATATCCCCGTCGTCAGCGTTGACTCGCAACTGTTTGGCGCGCACTTGATCCGCGTAAATGTCACCATCGGTTGAATAGACTGTAACGTTCCGATCGACCCGCAGTGCGTAGAGGTTGACGTCATCCGTGTTTTCAATGGCCACTTGCTTGACCCGCAACTGGCGCAGAGAGAGACTGCCGCTGCCCGTCTTCACGACAATGCTGTCTAACTTTTTATCTCGCGGCACAGTGATCAATACGCCACCGTTAGTCGTCGACCGATCAGACAAGCTAAAGATCGAGACGTTTAAATGACGCGTTGAATTGCCACCCTTGATGGTCAGTGTCCCCTTATTCACATTGGCCTTGGGTAAGCTGGCATCCCCATCCATGTAGCTGACCGTTACGCGATTGGTATCGCCGTCCTTAATGGTAACCGGCGCCTTCGAATCCACCACGATTCGCTGATAATCCCCCGGATGGTAACTACGTTTGACGTTCTGAATCGTTTTAAATCCCCGTGTTGACTTATTCCAAACGACGGCCTTGTCCCCGTGATTCATCCAACCAATACCGAATAAGACGGCCCCCAAGGCCATTAAAGTCAACCCAATCTTTAAGCTCCGTTTCATAGCTTACGCCCCCGTTCTGCTCGACTCCGTGGAATGAAACGACGATAGATTTCCTTCGCCGCCCATGACAGTGCCCAGACCACTTTACTCCCGAACCATTTCAAAATTAACCACCCGATGATGCAGGCTCCCAGAGAAAATAACCCAATCCCTAGGTAAAAGAGGCCCGTCCATGGCGTCTGCCAGATGACGAAGAGTCCCGCAACAATGCCCACTAATCCGAGGGCCATCACACTAAACACAATTGCAATTACAGCGACAACCAAGCTCCCCAGCACGGCCACCATCGCAAATAATAAAGCTGCCACCACAATCAAGATGGGAATCGTGACTGGCGTCGACAACAGTGCCAACACAATCAGCCAAACCGTCCGCACGTTATTCTTAGTCGCCTGCACGCTGGACCGTGATTGTCCTGTAGATGCGTTTTCCTTAGTAGCGCGTTCACTCATCCGAATCGAGTAATCCGCCAAGACCTTACGCGCCAACGACCGAGGTGTCCCCAGCTCGTCGACGGCCTGCTGATACGTTTCAATTCCGGCATCTAATAAGTACTCGCGATAGTATTCCACCACGTCCTGTTGCTCCGCCGTCGTTAGCTGGCCCAGCAGCTTTTCAATGGCCTGAATGTAATCATTCATGCGTATTTCCCTCCAATAACTGTGAAATTGCCTGGTTGAAGTCTTGCCAGTCCCCTTGAATTTCTGCTAAACGCTCCCGACCACTATCCGTCAACCGATAGTACCGACGATTACGCCCCTGAAAGGGTTCGTCGTAAGTGTCTAGCCAGCCATTTTTCTTCAGCCGCCGCAACACAGGGTATAGGGTTGATTCCGAGATTGGCAAGAGTTGCCGTACTTCCTGGGTCAGCGTGTAACCGTAGTGATCCTGCTGTGTCAGCAGGCCCAACACACTACCATCAAGAAGCTCGGTCGGTACCTGAATGGCCATATATTTTCCTCCTCATAATATTATACGTGATATAATATGAATTCACCAATAGTATACGAAACTCCATGGTGGCTGTCAATGTTTCCTGACAGTTATTTTATAAATAATGGACTTCCTAGCAAGGCCGTTATCATCTAGCTGACAACAACTCATTATTAATGAATTCGCCGTAGTTATTAATTCGTTAATGACCAGCCCCATTGACAACGGCCGGCTTACTCGGCATACTAGCCCAAATAAGGTAAGGAGACGATCAGATATGACCAATCATCAAGCATTGTTAATTATCGATTACACCAATGATTTCGTGGCGGATAAGGGCGCCCTAACTTGCGGCGAACCCGGGCAAAAACTAGCCCCGGCAATCGTTACGCTGGCAGACCAGATGCAGCAGACCGGCGACTGGGTCCTTCTACCTACAGATGTCCACACACCTAACGACCCCTATCATCCTGAGACCAAGCTTTTCCCACCCCACAACGTCCGTAACACTTGGGGCCGCGAACTCTTTGGCCCGGTCAAGGATTGGTTTGATCAGCATATCGCGGACGATAACGTCTGGCTATTCGACAAGACCCGCTACAGTGCCTTTGCTGGCACCGACCTCGACCTGCGACTGCGGGAACGTCACGTGGACACTCTCCACTTAACCGGCGTCTGCACGGACATCTGTGTACTCCATACGGCAGTCGATGCCTATAACCTGGGCTATCGGTTGGTGATTCACCGCAACGCCGTGGCCAGCTTCAATCAGGCCGGTCACGACTGGGCGTTGAATCACTTTGAGACGGCGCTGGGCGCTACGATTGTGAATTAACCTAGACATAATAAAATAAACGTTCAATTGACGCAGGCCATTTCACCTCATCTTGGTGAGAAATGGCCTGCGCTTTTCATTTGGCAAAATGACGTTTTATCACGCATATTTATTTCACAAATACAATTGTCGTCAACACCTCCAAGGCGTACAATGAATGAGTAACCTAACCATTATTTAGACGGATTATATATTCACAAAATCTTTTAATACATACGTAAGGTGGCAACTTTATTATGAAACGACTTTCCTGGGCCTTGCTCACTTTGAGCTGTGGGCTCCTACTCAGCGTTGGCCAACCAGCAAACGCTCACGCCGCTACGGCAACTTCCAACGCCTCCTCAGCGACTACTGCAACCAGTAGTTCCGTGGTTTCGGATTCCACTTCAAGCGCGTCAGAATCTTCTACTTCATCTTCATCTAGTTCTAGTTCATCCAGTTCTAGTTCATCTAAGAAGCCCAAACCAAAACCAAAGCCTAAGCCAGTAGTTTACCGAAAAGTAACTAGCTTAAAAAAGGTGAGCTACTACACCAAAATCAACGCCAACAAGAAACACAACTACAAAGTGTATAAGTCTGGTGGAGCCAAGTCCTCGGCCGCTAACATGAAGGCCATTTCAACCGGCCGAGCTTATGCCAATCGTAAAGTTCACATCACACGCGAAGAAAAGATGGCCGACGGCACTTGGCTGAAGTTCACCTACAATCACACACAGACAGGCTGGATTCATCGTAACGGTACAGTGGAAACTTATCGGTACCTCGCTGTTCCGCTGATTGCACAACGACCACAATTGCCAACCGGATGTGAAATCACAGCTACTGCAATGATGCTTAAATTTGCCGGGGCTAAGGTCACCAAGATGTCTCTAGCTAAAGAGATGCCACGGAGCTCCAACCCTAACAAAGGGTTTGTCGGTAGCCCTTACTCGAAGTCCGGCTGGTGGATCTATCCCAAGGGCCTCATGAAGACGGTTAAGAAGCACACGGGATCTGCTAAAAACATGACGGGTGCTTCCTTTAAACAGATGAAGAAACAGATCAACAAGGGGCATCCCGTAGTCATCTGGGTTGCCGGTGTTGATGGCTTCGTCAATCATGCAATTACCTTGTCCGGCTACAGCAGCACACGGGCCTACTACAACGATCCGTGGACGAAGAAAAAGACTAGCATGACACTAGCCAATTTGAATACACACCGTAAGCATGACGCCTACCGTGCTTTAAGTTATTAATTATCAGGTGTTGCCGCGCGCAATTACCTAGTAATAAAACAATCATTATCAAAGGGGAGATTATTTTGAAGAAACATTGGCTCACAGCTTTATTGGTCATCGCTGGCTTTGCTAGTGTTGGTGTCACAACAACTGCACAAGCAAAGACAAGCTACTATACTAGTAATCCTGGCATTATTCGTGTTAAGAAGACCGTTGCTTACTATAAGAATGCAACACGGACGAAACATGACACAACCGTCCACAAAGGTCACTATGCTAAAATTTCCAAATTAGTAACTGTCAAGGGTCACGCCCCAGTTTTGAAAACCAACACTGGAAAATATGTGACCGCAAATAAAGCATTTGTTGCTAAGACCAAGGGTTACCAAAACCCCAAGAAATACTATCAAGTCAATTACAAACAGATCAAGGCTTACGGTAAGGTCGGTTACACCGTTAAGCGTGGCTATGAAGGGATTAAGACTTGGAAGATCATGCGGCGCTTAGGAACGGCCAATGGTTATAACAAATATAATTCTGCAACCTACTACGCTGTTAAAAACTTCCAACGTAAGCATCATCTGAAAGCTACCGGGAACGTCAATGAAAAGACATGGGTTAAGTTAGGCTTCTCTAAGTCCAGTTGGAAGAGCATTGATTCATACGTAGCGCCATTGGGTGCTCACGCCTGGAATGGCCGTTCAGCTCATATTGAAGCGATGATTAAGCAAGCCTACAAGTACAAGGGCAATCCTTACTTAGTTGGTTCTTCATCTAAGACCATCTATGGGACGGACTGTTCTGGTTTGGTTATGCAAGCATTGTACGCCGGTGGTATCAACACCAAGCCAATTAGTTCCATCCATCATGCCTACCCAGGTAACGAATGGAACTCACGGAATCTGTGGGCTAGCAAGAAGTTTAAGCATGTTGCTTACAGCCACAAACAACGCGGGGACTTAGTCTTCTACTATCAACCAGGGACCCACACAATCTGGCACGTTGCCATTTACTTAGGTAAGGGCAAGGTCATCGAAAGCTGGCCACCACGCATCATGGTTCAACCAATCAAGAATGGTCAACGTTCTAACGTGGCTGGAATTGCACGAGTATTTAACTAAAAAATTAGAATTTAGGAGCGCTACCCACTTAATGTGAGTAGCGTTTTTTATTACATCTCTACAAGTACGCGTGGCGTTCCCAGGAAAAAAACGTGACCCGTATTTCTCAACTGTTCAGAGATTTCTTCACCAATTTTCCCAAGCCTCCCCCGTGTTAGCCTGAACTACCGTGAACCTCACCTTATTGCGCTATCAGTCCAGCTAGCCTTTCATTGACGTCCACAATTGCTTAACCATCAGAATAACGAAACAGATTTAACGGCTTTTACATTAGTACTAGTGAACGGGTAAATTAATGGACCGCTCAAATTTGAGCAGTCCACCGAGTGTCTCATTCTTAAAATTCCGAATACAAACTAGACGTCAATCGCCAACAGCCTTGACTCAGTCCTGTTCTATCTTACGCAGAACTTCGACGCAGTAATTGGTCTTCCCACAAACTGGGCAGGTCAGTTTCCGTGTTTTGGGCGTGTGACCTGACCAAAATGCCTGTTTAAACTGTGGCCGAAACTGGCTAGAACAAGCCGGGCAGATATAATCAACCGCGTTGAAGTAGTGACGAACAGTCAGCGCCGCAAAAATCACAGCCATCACCATCGCGGCCCCAAAGACCCACCAATTACCAACAACAATACTGTAGACCAGAGCCGCTACTTCAATGGCATCCATTACCAATCCGCTAACTACCATGCTCACATGAATCCGACGTAATCCCTTCTTATTTGCCATAATTAAGTCCATGTCTTCAATCGATCTGATGGGCACCGTGGCAAAGTCGGCGAGTCCGGCACGGACCTGCATGACCGTCTTTAGCTTCTCGGCATTCGCTGCCTGTTCATCCCGTAGTCGCTGCTCCTGCTGATCCAACACAAGTCCTAACACACGGGATGCCTGGTCACTGTCCATGATTTCCTGAATAGCCGCCAAAGATAGATCCATTCCCTTGAGTAAGAGAATCAGCTTTAATCGTTGCAGATCTGCCGCAGTATACAGGCGGCGGCCTCCCTCACTGACTTCGGTTGGTCGCAGGAGCCCGCGCTTATCGTAGTACTGCAAGGCGCGCACCGACACGTGAGCCTGCTTGGCCAGTTCACCCGTTGTAAACTTAGACATGGTCGTTCACCTCCTACCTTAGGTATACCCGATGACGTCGCGTAACGTGCAAGGGTCAAACGTCTTATTTTAAAATTAATCGCATATTTCCCGGGGAATATTTCAAGATCGACGCACTTACCAATTCATTTCCCGGGTTATTATTCTCTATTATACCGTAACCAGCCCATAATCAAGCCCACCTATCAAAGAGCGGAGAATCCCCCTCGTTACGCCAACACCTGAAAGTCTACGTTTGAACCACAGGGGCGTGACAACACCACTCTGGTTATTTTCAACTCGGCAGCTTCAATCCTCAAGGTTCATCATTGTCCATCCTTATTGACATTTCCACCACCCCACACAACCCTTTGATTTCCAAGCAACGTAAGCCCTAAAAAAATGCAACTCCATAGTGGAATCGCATTTCTAACAGACTATCGATATATATATAACAAGCTTACCTGACCTCATTAGGCGAAGACTGGTTAGTATGATCAATATTTAATGGCCACACGTAGCTGTGAATGACCTTTTTGATTCCGATTAATGTTTCCATCGTCGCCGTCGATTCTGGCGGTACAGCCAGACTAGTAATGCGACAACCAGCGCTGCCGGTAAGAGCACCGCGTACGCCGCCATTAGCGACGCGAAGGCGGCTACCAGCAACGCACCACCAATGAAGCTCAACATGAGTGCCCCGGTATCCAACGCCTTGGCACGGGCATCCCGATTGCGATAGCGCACCCCGTCATACAGGGATTCCGAAATGCTACGCACGTTGCCGGTCATCATGAGTGGGGTAAACGCTGCCCCCTTGATTTGCCGAAATTCCTGCAGTTCTGCTGCGGCCGCTAATGATAATAACGCCGCTAACAGCACACTTGGTAGATGATTATTTAGGAATAGTACAACCATTAATAATGCCAGCATGTAACCCAACACGACCATCTGGGAACTTACGCGCGACTTTTCCGAAAAATGCTGAAGCACCCGCACAATGACCGTCCCCACAACGAATGCAAGTAGCGAAGCCAGGTAGCGGCCCACAACTGCCAGTTGGAAGTGCCCCAAGCTAACTCCCAACAAAATCAGGTTACCCGTCTGGAGACCGGCAAAGACCGCGCCGTGTTCCAGGTAGGAGTAGGCGTCTAGCGCCCCCGCAACCATGGTTAAGCCACAGCCGAACAACAATTGCTCGTGGGCGGGAAATGTTATCTGTCTCAATTCAACTCACCTCTCTGAACTTTCTGCGTTCAAATAGTGTAGCCGAAATTACTTGAGTTTTGATTAAGACCCGCAAAAAAGCCACGGCAACACCCCGCTCGGTTGTTGCTGTGGCTTGCTTTAGCACGTTACGTCAACCACGCCCGTTTAAAAACGGACGCTTGTGAGAACCACACCCCACGGCATGGTGACCACAATTTGCTTAGATACAGCGCTAGCCTATGAATAGGACTTATCCGCTAATTACCAAAGCCTTTTAGGTCCGCAGGTTGCCAGACGGACTCATTTCTTACAAGAGTGCTAAACCCTTAGCTAAAATATTTTTAGCTGCGTTATGATCACGCACATGGAATGCCCCACAACTAGGACAGGTCCACTTGCGGTCAGCCAACGTTAACTTGTTTTTACCAGTCATGATATACCCACAATGACTACAAGTTTGCGTTGTATTTCGGGGATTGACAGTCAAAAATTTTCGACCGTACAAATCAGCTTTGTAGGACAGCATGCCTAGTAGTGTTCGCCAGCCAACGTCTGAGATGCTCATTGCCAAAGCGTGGTTCCGCAACATATTTTTACTCCGCAGTTCTTCAGCTACGACTAAATCGTGGTTTTTGATCAAGGCCGTAGAGACATGGTGCAGAAAGTTCTTGCGTTGGTTAGCGACTTTAAGCTGTAATTTAGCTACTAGTAACCGTTGTTTTTGATAGTTCTCGGATGCTGATAATCGTCGTTGGCTCTTCTTAGCTCGTCTAGCCCGCCGTGACAGTTTCCGCTGGGCTTTAGCCAGCTTTCCCTTGATCATCCGGTAGTAACGTGGGTTATCAATCACCTGTCCGTTGGAGTCCGTCAGAAAATTATCAAGATTCAAATCAATGCCGACTTTAGATTTAACGACTGATTGCTTAGAAACGAAGGGGTGTTCCGAACCCATCTGCAAGGACACAAAGTAATGGCCGACAGCATCCATTGAGACCGTTGTCGTACCAACTCTGACATCATCGACACGTGATAAAAGTTCTGATGGAAAGCCCTTGAAACGGAGTCGTCCTAGCTTGGGCAGTTGTAGGTGGTGGATATCATCTAGTCTTACGCTGCCATTACGCATGGTTGGGACTGTCACTTTGGCACTGTAAAGACAAGACGTTTGATAAGTCTGAGTATAACCACGTTTATGGAATTTGGGAGTTCCCGCCTGATGAACCTGGTGGAATAGCTTCCAGGCAGTCTTGTAATTCTTGATAGCATTGGCTTTCATCAAGCTATCAAAGTCCGGATGATTGAGCCAACCATGAATATTGGAGATGGCAGTTGATGGCCTCTTTAGACGTTCAGTCAGATCAGCGATTCGATCCAAGACAATTGCAATTGGAATCTTCACTTGTTTTAACCAGAATAGGTCATTGTTCATGCCGTTCATCTGATTATAAATAAATCGACTAGCGTCACTGTTACACTTAATCAACCGTTTCTGTTCGGTTGAAGGAAAGACTCTAACCTTAACCCCATAATGATAAGGTAATTGCGCCATTGTCTTCGCCATAAGTTGCCACCTCCTCTTGCTTGATAGAAGCATACCATATGAGTATACTGTATCCATAGCAAAGCGACTTATAATAATATTTATGGAGGTATCATATGAGCAAGGATGCTGGCGGAATAATTCACGAACGAGGTTATGTTTACAACTTTCATTTTCACTTAGTCTGGGTCACCAAATACCGGTATGAAGCATTTACAACGCCCAAGTTAGTCACTGAAATGGCCGACATTCTAACGAAAATAGCCCGACTGAACGAAGTAACCATTGAGCAAATGGAAGTAATGCCAGACCATATCCACCTACTACTAAGCTTTAAACCCAAGTATGCACCAACTAATGTTGTCAAAGCCTTTAAGGGCGGTTCGGCTCGCTTATTCTTTGAATTACACCCAGAAATAAAGGCTCAAAAGTTTTGGGGTGGACATCTCTGGTCCCCAAGTTATTTCATGAGTACTCTTGGTGATATGAACAAGAAAACTGTAGAAAACTACATTGCCAGTCAGCGAAAGGCATAGTGGCATTCATCCCTTGCTTGAAAGCAAGGGAATTCTGCCTAGCTTATATTAAAAGTCTTTAAAGAATCCGTAATGAGTTGAATAAAGGCTGGCCGATCAATGTCCAATAGCACATCTGTATTCTTCGGCTTGCCGGTCAACTCGTAGTAATCGCAAACCGTTTCGCCACGAACCAGTTCGCCCTGCGTTTCAACGTCCACGTTCATCAGCTCGCTTTTAAACATTTCTGGATGCAGGAGCCAGGCAATCGTGCACGGATCGTGGAGAGGTGCGCCCTTGAAGCCCCATTTAGGATTTTCGTGGTAGACCTCAAAGAAGTTCAACAGGCCCTGAAAGGCGTGGGCCACGGGATTATCGATCTCGCCAATGGCGGCGATTTCTGGCTTGAGGATCTGGGCCTTATGCGTCACGTTCAACGGCGCCATCGTCAATGGAATCCCAGCGTTGAGAACAATTTTGGCTGCTTCGGGGTCGACATAGATGTTAAATTCGACGGAAGGCGTCCAGTTACCCAGACCCATCGCACCACCCATGAAGACGATGCGGGCGATTTTTTCCTTGAGCTCCGGATAGACTCGCAGGAACAAAGCAATGTTGGTCATCGGCCCAGTCACCACCAACGTCACGGGGTCGTCACTCTCCCGCAAGGTTTTGGCAATCAATTCGATAGCGGTCATGTTCTGCACGGCAAAATCGGGATCGGGCAGATCAGCGCCATCCAACCCAGACTTTCCATGGACATTCCCTGCCGTTTCCAGCGGTCGCATCAATGGCGTTCGATTTCCGCCGGCGACCGGAATCTCCTGATGGTGCATCAGGGTCAATAGCCGCATAGCGTTGTTTAAGGTTTTCTCTGGCGTTTGATTCCCCGCGGAGGAAGTTACTGCCAACAGGTCAATCTCGGGGCTCGCCAGCGCCAGCATCATGGCTAACGCGTCATCGTGCCCGGGGTCACAGTCCATAATTATTTTTTTCATGAGGAAATCGCTCCTATCTGTTCATTTCGGTTAAGTTCCATTCTATGCTATGATGATTGCGCTTACAAGTTCCCGTAAAAACAAAAAGTTCCGCCGAACTTAATCGACGAAACTTTTGTAAACCTCTGATTGGGCTAGCTGGGTTCGAACCAGCGCATGACAGGATCAAAACCTGTTGCCTTACCACTTGGCTATAGCCCAATGAATTGGATAAATTACTTACCCCAACAGAGAATAATTTTATCATCTTACCCTAGGTAAATGCAACCCTTTTTTTCGAGATTTTTGTCCAATAAGCAGAAATAGTTGACGACACCCCTATGAAACCGCTACGATAAACTATAAAATACTTGATAATGACAGCCATCAACAGAGTGACTGTTTCTATGACTGTCCCATTATTTGTTTTGCGTTTTAATAATACAATTATTAATAATAAAGAAGTGAATTGCATGTCAACTAATATTACGATCAAAGATGTCGCTAAGCAAGCTGGAGTCTCGGAAGCCACCGTTTCACGGGCGCTCAACGATAGCCCCCAGGTCAAGCGCGACACCCGCCAAAAAATCCAAAATATTGCCCGCAACCTTGGCTACCGGCCCAACGGCCTTGCCCGCAGCATTCGGGTCCAAAAAAGTCACACACTGGGCATGATTATCCCCGATATTCTAAATGGCTTCTTCACGCAGCTCAGTCGCGCCATTGAAGATACAGCCAGCCAAGCCGGCTACGATGTCCTTATCGTCAACACTGACGAACACCTCAGCAAGGAAGCCAAGGCAATTAACTTAATGTTGGAGAAACAGGTCGATGGCCTCATCATCACCAGCGCCGGCAACAGTACTGATTATCCGAAAATGCTGGGCAACACCCCCGCCGTCTTTGTGGATCGGATGCCACCGGCCGACGTCGTCTCACAGTACGACCGCGTACTCGTGGACAACGCTCAGGGCACTCAGGCTATCATTAACTGCCTGATTAGCCGTGGTGCCCAGCGGATCGGGATCATTAACAGTTCCGTCTCCGCGACCGCCAAAGAACGGCTACAAGGCTATCACCAAGCACTAGCTGCGGCCGGACTGCCCACTGATTCTGCCATTGAAGCTACGGCGCGAACCGATGGTAGCAACGTCCCCCAAATGACCCGCCAACTCCTGGTCAATCAGAAGTGTGACGCGCTCTTTGCAGCGGATAATACCATCATGACCGGTGTACTGACCAAACTTCCTGAGCTCCAGCTGCCAGCCTTTCAATTAGGTGCCTTCGATGACAACGATTGGTTTGACTTTTTGCCGCAGCCCATCGTCACAGCCAAACAGCCAATTGCCGAACTGGGCCGCATTGCCGTTGAGCGGGTTCTTGCCAGAGCCGCCGATCACCAGCTCGCAACGCAAGAATTTCGGCTACCGGCGGAAATCATTCCCCGCCCGGACAACGCCTAGTAAGCTTGGCACACAAGGATTCTAACTAACCGTGCATTCCCACAACCATTGTGTGTTACCATCCATCTCTGCTAGGTTTCCATTTAAAACTCAGGTATACTCAGGACATCAAGCAATCACTACATTTCTAAACCATCCAAACAAAAATCCTCGCCGTTATCGACGAGGATTTCTTAGTCACTGATTGTATTTTTTACACAGCGGGTTGCAACGCTGAACGCTGAAAAACCAGTTATAACAATTTAGCTAATATTCAGATTAAAACTAGTGCAGCCGCAGGCGAAATCTTATTTAAACCTGAATCTTTAATCTAAGATCTGGCAGAACTCGATGGTTTCCTGGTTAGGTCCCAGAATGTTAAAGAACCGAATCCCGTGATCCCAGAACGATGGAATCGACTGCACCTCATCATTGACGAGGTGCAAGCCCTGTTCCTTAGCCGCCGCAAACGCCCGATCGACATCCGTCGTGTTCAACGAAATGTGGTTAATGGCGCCGGCCGTCGGATTCGTGGGGTCACCCTCCCAGGTTTCAATCGTCAAATTGCCAAGCCGCATGAAGGCACAGCGGTTCTCACCGTTAGGAAAGAGCCCGGCCTGAGTGAAGCCCAGAGACTTGTAGAAAGCAATGGTGGCATCCAAATCAATTGAAGGAATTCCCACGTGCTGAATCCCCGTAATATACGAACTAACTGACATATCTAACGCTCCTTTGAAGTTTACCGTAACCGTTACTTACCGACGTCGACTTGTTGGTGCTTCAGCTTCGGAAAGACTACCCGATCGGCAATCCCGGTGATTCCACCCTGCGCAAGGAAGGCAAAGACCGTTCCCAGACCAAAGTTCACGAATGAATGGGTGATCAACAAGGCAATGATGGCCATAATGGTCGGTGGAATGTAAGACGCCCACATCGCTCTGGACGCGTTTCCTTTGAAGTAACGGAACCGCAGAATCTGCATCAAATCATCGGCGGGATGTAAGACTAAGTTGACCCGTTGATAAATCGAGATGGCAATGGCAATCAACGCCACACCCAAGAAATTCAAGGCAATGTATCCGGCAACCATACCCGCACTGTGTGCAACGGGAAGGCCCGCAAACACCGCGGTCTTACCGTTGAAGAAGTCCGCAAAAACCTGAATCAACGCTGAGAATGGCACCATGAAGGCCATGTTTCCGGCAATCCGCTTCCAGTCCCAGTGATGAATCAGGACGGCGTTTAACGCCGCGGTCAGGAAGCCCAAAACCAGGAATGCCCAGAAGAGGTTCCAGTGGAAGGCCGCACCTAAGTTAGCCTCCGCAGCTGACCAGTAAGCCGCTCCTAAAAATGACGGGTGAATCTTAGCGCTGGTGACTAACGTGAGGACGTTTCCGGCCGAGTTGATCACGATTGACAGGGCAAAGAAGGCTAACGACTTTGACATCGATAGGGTCCGGCCACTGTCGACGTCACGACTCTGCGCGCCATCGTTGAATTGACTTACTGCTTCAGCTCTCATAATTAATTATCCCTTACCTTTACTGGTTGTTACCAACCTTGACGACCGCCTTGCTGACGCCCTTGATTTTACCGTTAAGGACATCTTCGACTTGTTCCAAACTAACTTCGTGACTGATCAAGGAATCGACATCTACTTCACCACTGGCCATTAAGGCAATGGCATCTTCGAAGGCGTATGGGTTGATGAAGGCCCCTTGGATCTTCAATTGCTTTTGATAAACTTCGTACGTGTTCATGGAGAAGGTTTGATCTGGCTTGCCGACCCCAAACATCAGGACTTGCGCACCCTTTCTGGTAGCGGCGACGGCTTGTTCCTGCGTTTGTGGTAACCCAACGGCTTCGATAACAACATCGTAGTCGGCAGGAATGCTGTCCCGCTTAGTGTTGTAGGTATTCGTAACACCAAACTTTTCCTTGTTGAAGGCTAATTTTTCATCAATGATTCCGGCAAAGTCCACTTGGTGAACACCGTATGCTTGTAAGAGTTGCACGAACAATTGGCCCATGAACCCATCACCAATGACTAAGGCCTTTTGATAAGGCTTAACGTCGATCAGGCTCATCCCATGAACAGCGCAAGAGAGTGGTTCCGTGGTGGCGGCATCCTTTAAGGAAACGCTTTCAGGAATAGGGTAAACAACGGATGATGGGGCAGTGAAGGATTCCTCCAGACCACCATCACGGGTAACCCCAACGGCTGACAGATTGTCACAAAGTTCTGGGCGATCCGTCCGGCAGTACTTGCATTGGCCACAGTAGATGTTAGGATCAACGGTCACCCGATCGCCAACCTTGACGTTGGTGACGTCACTACCAATAGCTGCGACGATCCCGGAATTTTCGTGTCCCAAAACGATTGGTGGCACAGCGTTAGCGGAACCAGGAAGACCCGCATACAGCGCACGGTCGGTCCCACAGATACCAGCGTAAGCGGTGTTGACCAAGACCTCATTTGATTTAACTTCTGGCTTTTTCAAATCTTGAATCTCCATTTGTTTCGTTCCAGTTAAAACTAAGGCTTTCATAATTGAAATCTCCCTTTCTATTTTTTGTATTCTTTAAGTGCGAGGGCAAAATCACCCAGCGTTGCAGAACCATTATTTTTAACCGCCGGCATCACGATGTAATCCTCGAGTTTGCCAACGTCGACGTAATCATTTAATAATTTGGCAAATTCGGCGCGAACCTTGACCAAGAAACCTTCGCTAACGACACCGCCACCGAAAACAATCTTGTCGGGGCGAAGCATCAGTGTTTCCTGCAAGGCGGCCTGGGCGACGTAGTACGCGAGAATATCCCAGACGTGATCCGTCAGTGGCACATCCTTACCAGGCTTTCCCAGCCGCGCATCAAACGTCGGGCCACTGACCAACCCCTCCAAGCAATCACCGTGGAAGGGGCAAATCCCTGGAAAGTCTAAGTCATCGGGGTGACGCTTCAGTCGAACATGTCCCATTTCAGGATGGCCAAGACTCCCGATGAACTCTCCGTTGACGATGGCCCCGGCACCCACGCCGGTTCCAATGGTGAAGTAGACCAACGAGTTGATCTTTTCATTGAACAGCGTCGACATGATGTATTCGCCATAGGCCGAACCATTCACATCGGTCGTCCAGAACATGGGCACGTCGAGATCTTGCTTGAGCCGCCCCACAAAGTCCGTGTTGGGCCAACCCTTCTTAGGGGTATTCGTAATGTAGCCGTACTTCGGTGAGTTGTGCCGGAGTTCAATGGGCCCAAACGACGAAATTGCGATGGCCTTAACATCCGGGAACTGCTTGAAGTAGGCGATAGTTTTACTTAACGTTTCTTCAGGGGTCGTCGTCGGAATCCGCACCTTGTCTAATACCCGGTAATCTTCATTACCAATGGCACATACGAATTTCGTTCCCCCAGCTTCAATACTGCCGAGTTGCATAAATATTGCCTCCATCTTTCGTCGGGGTTGTCACCCACGACACATAATTACTAGGCTGTGAATCACTAGCCCGTTCACCTTTAAAGCGCTTTCAGTATAACATCAGAAATGCCCTGAATAAGCCCCTTTCACGAACCTGAAATTTTCAGAAAGCACAAATACAGCTCAGCGTGGCCCAAATGTAATCGATTACATTTTTCGTACATCTCAGGCCACATTCCTACAAACACTGGTGAATAGAAAATAATGTAGGCTGGTTTACAGGCATCATGCAGGCAATGAAAACGTTTTCTTGAGCTTGATAAATCGAGAAGTCATGGTTAAACTCTGTCTAAACTGGAGAAGGTCAGAAACGTCGCCGATCCCCACAGCAGGCAAAATTTCTGATAGCCGCAGGCGACACTTCTCAGCCATGACGCAAAAAATCCTCGCCGTAATCGACGAGGATTCTCTGTCCCTAATGCAATTCTCTTAAACTCTCTAGCCGGCTGTTAACTAAGCTAAGATTTGGCAAAATTCAATCGTTTCGTGGTTCGGGCCGAGGATGTTGAAGAAACGAATCCCGTTGCTCCAGAACGTTGGAATGGATTGAATTTCATCGTTGACCAGGTCTAACCCTTGTGCCTTAGCGGCTGCGAAGGCTTGATCGATGTTGGTCGTGTTCAATGAAATATGGTTGATGGCACCGGCTTGGGGATTGGTTGGATCGCCCTCCCAGGTTTCAATCGTCAGGTTGCCTAACCGCATAAAGGCACACCGGTTGTCACCGTTAGGGAATAACCCTGCTTGTTCGAATCCGATGGACTTGTAAAAGGCAATCGTCTTGTCTAAATCACTTGATGGAATCCCGACGTGTTGAATGCCGGTAATAAAATCTTGTACTGCCATAAGTTAATTGCTCCTTTGTTTAATCGTCAATTTTACCCACGTCAACTGCTTGGTGTTTCAGCTTCGGGAAGATCGTCTTGTCGGCAATCCCGGTAATCCCACCTTGAGCCAGGAAGGCAAAGATCGTTCCCAGACCAAAGTTCACAAACGTATGCGTGATGATTACCGCAATGATGGCCATGATGGTTGGCGGAATGTAGGAAGCCCACATCGCTCTGGCAGCGTTCCCCTTAAAGTAGCGGAACCGCAGAATCTGCATCAAGTCATCGGCTGGATGAAGCACCAGGTTGACCCGTTGGTAAATGGAAATAGCAACGGCAATGAAGGCAACTCCTAAGAAGTTCAGCCCAATATACAGGATGACCATCCCCAGACTGCGCGCTTCAGGTAGGCCGGCAAATAACGCCGGATACTTTCCAGTAAAGAAGTCCTCAAACACTTGAATCAAAGCGGAGAATGGCACCATGAAGACCATGTTCCCGGCAATCCGTTTCCAGTCCCAGTGGTGAATCAAGATGGCATTTAACACCGCCGTCAAGAAACCCATGACCAGGAACGCCCAGAAAAGGTTCCAGTGAAATGCGGTCCCCAAGTTGGCTTCGGCCGCTGACCAATAGGCCGCCCCTAAGAAGGACGGGTGAATCTTAGCGCTAGTGACCAACGTCAACACGTTCCCGGCCGAGTTGATAACTAACGATAATGCGAAGTAGGCAATGGCTTTACCCATCGAGATCGTCCGTCCATTACTGGTGACATCCATTGTTTCAGCCCCTTCATTCAAATCAGTTGCTGCTTCAACTTTCACAATTATCCCTTACCTTTACTAGTCGCTGACTTTGACAACTGCCTTGCTGACACCTGCAACCTTGCCGTTCAAGACGTCTTCAACTTGTTCCAAACTAACTTCGTGGCTGATCAAGGATTCAACATCCAATTGGCCACTAGCTAACAAAGCAATTGCATCTTCGAAAGCGTATGGGTTGATGAAAGCCCCTTGGATCTTCAATTGCTTTTGGTAAACTTCGTAAGTGTTCATGGAGAAGGTTTGGTCTGGCTTCCCAACACCAAACATCAAGACTTGAGCACCCTTCTTCGTTGCTTCAACAGCTTGTTCTTGCGTTTGTGGTAACCCAACAGCTTCGATAACGACGTCGTAGTCGGCAGGAATGCTTTCATGCTTCGTGTTGTAGGTGTTGGTAACGCCAAACTTTTCCTTGTTGAAAGCTAACTTCTTGTCGTTCAAACCGGCAAAGTCCACTTGGTGAACACCGTAAGCTTGTAATAATTGAACAAATAATTGCCCCATGAAACCATCACCGATGACCAAAGCCTTTTGATATGGCGTTAAGTCCAATAATTTTACCCCGTGGACTGCGCAAGAAATTGGTTCCGTCGTTGCAGCAGCCTTCAATGAGACGCTGTCAGGCAATGGGTAAACAACGGAAGCTGGTGCAGTGAATGACTTTTCCAAACCACCATCGCGGGTCACCCCAACGGCGGACAAGTTGTCACACAGTTCTGGACGGTCAGTCCGGCAGTATTCGCATTCGCCACAGTAGATGTTAGGGTCAACGGTCACCCGGTCGCCAACCTTGACGTTGGTAACTTCGCTACCGATAGCGGCAACGACACCGGAGTTTTCATGGCCCAAAACGATTGGTGGCACAGCATCGGCTGAACCGGGAAGGCCAGCGTACAGTGCGCGGTCGGTCCCACAGATACCAGCGTAGGCGGTGTTGACCAATACTTCGTTAGGTTTTACTTCTGGGATAGGTAAATCTTGGATCTCCATTTTTTTCGTTCCAGTTAAGACTAAGGCTTTCATAAGGTAATTCTCCCTCTCTTATTTGTTATATTCTTTGAGTGCTAAGGCGAAGTCGCCTAGCGTAGCTGAGCCATTTTCCTTGACGGACGGCATCACAATGTAATCTTCAATGTTGCCCACATCAACGTAACCGTTGAGGAGCTTCGTGAATTCGGCGCGAACCTTAACCAGGAAGGCTTCGCTGACAACGCCACCGCCGAAGATGATCTTGTCGGGGCGTAACATCAACGTTTCCTGTAAGGCTGCCTGAGCCACGTAGTAAGCCATGATATCCCAGACGTGATCGGTCATTGGTACCTCGTGGCCGTGCTTACCGATCCGGGCTTCAAACGTTGGCCCACTGACCAGGCCTTCTAGGCAATCGCCGTGAAATGGGCAGATACCCTTGAAGTCGAGATCATCGGGGTGCCGCTTCAAGCGGACGTGGCCCATTTCGGGGTGCCCCATCGAGCCAACAAACTTGCCGTTCACGATAGCCCCGGCACCAACGCCGGTTCCAATCGTGAAGTAGACCAGTGAATTAATCTTTTCGTTGAACAGCGTGGAAACTACGTATTCACCGTAAGCGGACCCGTTCACATCGGTCGTCCAGGCCATTGGCACATCTAGGTCCTGCTTGAGCCGACCTAAGAAGTCGGTGTTGGACCAGTGGGCCTTAGGTGTATCCGTCACATACCCGTATTTGGGAGCGTTGCGCCGGAGTTCGATGGGACCAAATGAGGAAATCCCGATAGCCTTTAAATCTGGATACTGTTTAAAGTAAGCGATACATTGACTTAACGTTTCTTCTGGAGTGGTGGTGGGAATAATCACCCGGTTGTCCGTGCGATAATCTTCGTTACCGATTGCACAAACAAACTTTGTTCCACCAGCTTCAATACTTCCGAGTTGCATAGTCGCTACCTCCATGTGTGGCCGCGGGGTCGTGACCCGCAGCGCCTAATTACTAAGTGATGAATGACCGTACAGCCATTTTTAAATCGTTTTCAGTATAGCATCGCGATTCGCGATTTTAAGACCCTTTTTGGCCCCAAGATTTTCAGAAAATACCGAAAAAGTGACTAATGACGCAAATGTAATCAATTTCATTTTTTAGTGAAATGGGTCACTTAATCACTAAATTGGCTATCTAGTGAAAGGGTTTACCTATCATTTTCATACCAACCGGTTGCCCCAAATCGGCATTCATGTTAAGCTAGCGCTACCGAATCAATCATATATTCTGTTCTCTAGGGTTCCGCTGCCCCTGCAGGTCTGGTCCGAGAGAGAACCTACGGGTGGTCCCGTAGACACGGAAGGGAAAAAGCCTGGGAGATGTCGTCGTTAAGACAACATTTCTCAGGCTTTTTCACGTCTATTTAGGAGGAATAATTATGTTAAAACATTGGTTACGCGTCGTCTACGGCGCAGTCTTCGAGGTCGGCTGGGTCGTCGGCTTCAAACACGCCGCCACCCTCTGGGAGTGGGGGTTGACCGCCCTCGCCGTCTATCTCAGCTTCTACTTTTTGATCAAGGCCGGCGAAGTTTTGCCAGCCGGTACAGCCTACGCAGTCTTCGTAGGATTGGGTACGCTTGGCACCACGGTCACGGGTATTCTGGCCTTCGGAGAACCCGTCAGCCTGGCTAAAGTCGCGCTTATTTTCCTATTGCTTATTGGCATTGGCGGTCTCCAAGTCGTCACCGCTAGAGAGGAGCACTAACATGGCATGGATTTTCCTAATTATCGCCGGCCTCTGCGAAATGCTCGGCGTAACCTTTATGAACTGGGCCCTGCAACGCCATACCTGGCCACTCTGGCTAGGTATGGTCATCGGCTATGGCCTCAGTTTTGGCTTCCTTGACCTCGCCCTACAGACACTACCGATGGGCACGGCCTACGCTATCTGGACGGGAATCGGCGCTGCGGGTGGCGTTCTCACGGGGATGCTTTTCTTCGGTGAATCCCGGAATTGGCGCAAGCTACTCTGGGTCGGCGTCATCCTGATCGCCGTGATGGGCCTCAAACTAATCAGTTAATGGTAGAACCAGATTGTACCAGGTCTCCCCAGCATGGGTGGAAGTGGAAACGCCCTCGTTGACGTATCCGTTAGCCTCATAGAAGGGAACCAGTCGTTTGAGGCAAGTCAGCGTAATTGCGCGACGCCGCTGCTGACGAGCCACGGTGGCGAGGGCCGTCAGTAGGTGACTGGCGATGCCGGCTCCGCGATAATCGGGACTAACGGCGAGACTCAACACGGTCTGGTACGCATCCCCAGCTGCATTCGGCGTGGACTTTTCGAAGAGTGCATCGGTCAAATAACGCTGATTAAACGCCGGCCCGACCACGTAACCGACGACGGTCGTCCCCTGTTTGGCAACGAGGAAGGTATCGGGAATCAGGGCGATGCGTTCGGCCATACTGGCAGAAGTTGCGGCCTCAGCCGGTGAAAATCCGGCGTGCTCGATGGTCATGATTTGACTGAGATCTGCGGCTTGCGCAGGATTGATGGTAAAGGACATAAGCTGAAAACCTCCTGAATTTCTATCTGCGCTTAGTATAGGCGCGATTGACCATTGGCTCAACTCAGCTGACTACAGTTACCGCCTGCGGCTGCCAGGATTCCGCCTGCTGTGGGGACCGCCTGCAGCCAAAGTACTGGCTTCCGGCTCAGTTTGAAACCTCGCCATATTCAGGCAAGTTTCCAAACGCGTCCCACGCTGTAAGACCGGGAAAAATCACCCGGCCTAACAGCGTCGTCACAGCTGGCTGCTTCCTGGCCTCCTCCGGCTATGAACAGGTTAACCTCGGAGTTGAACCACTCAGCTACACTGACCCTACTTTTAAAAACAATAAAAGACACATGACAAATCCAAATGGATTGTCATGTGTCTTGCAATTAAAAATCAATTATTTATTTTCTTGCCATACCTTATCCCATGTGTAACCCGTTAAGTCTTCAACAACTTCCTTGGTGTGTGGATCAACATCCTCCTTCTTACCACCAGCCTGAAGACGTTCAATTTCAGCATGTAAAATCTTATGCGTCCGTTGATTCAGGTTAAAGCGAGCGACCATCCACCAAGCAATAGCAATCGCGATGACTGGCACCAGAATTAACACAATCAAGATGGCATCTTGTGCTTGGGCTGTCTGATGCAAGGCACCTTCCTTGAAGCCACCCCACTGTAAGATGAATCCAAGTAAAGCAGAACCCAGAGCACCAGTCAATTGACGAGTAAATGATTGAACCGCCGCGAAGGTCCCAGTCCGTAATTTACTTGAGACAATCGTATCGACATCTGGCACTAACGGAATAACTTGCCATGCCGTGTATTCCAAGAACTGACGACCAATCTGCCACAGAACACCCAATGTAATTAACACAATAATCGTTGTCCCTTTGCCAAGGTTGCCGTGCATCATGGAAAGAACAAAGAACCCAGCCATGACAACGAAGATTAAACTAAATGAGGTTGACCAGTTGACCTTAGGATTCTTAGTCTTAATTAGCATGTACGCCGCAACAGGAACCACTAGCATTCCAATGAAGGAAAGTGACGTAATCCCCTGTCCAATCGTTTGCGTGAGACCCAGAACAAAGACAACATAGTACAGAAATGCCGTTGAGAAACAGTCTTTAGCAAAATAAGTCATGAAGTAAATCGATACCATATACCGTGCTGACTTGTTCCGTAACATTTCCCAATAATCACGTAAGGAACCAACAAAACTGTTTTCTTTTTCCGCATCCGCTGAACGGTTAGAACTTTCAAAGTCTTCAACTTCTTGCGGTGAATGTTCCCAGGTTGAGCGGTAAGTAATCAATGTGCAGACCGCAAAGACAATCCCAAATACAACCCCAGAAATCGTGTAGGCTTCAGCACCTTCACCTAACACAGCTAACAACGTAGCTGGTAAAGCAGAAACTGAGAATGTAGCAAACGCTGAAATAAACAGCCGAATAGAAGACATCTTAACCCGGTCGTCGGCGTTAGGCGTCATTTCAGTTGCCAAGGTTTCATAGGCGGTCCCAATGATAACGTTAGCCGTTTCAACCATAACAAAGGCAATCAGGTACCACCAGAAACTACCTGGTACAACGATAAACAGCATCGGGAAGAAGACAATTGTCAGCAATGCCCCCACTAACAGTAACAAATGCCGTCGACCAAATCGCCGACCAATTTTGGTGGCGTAGAGCCGATCTGAAATCGATCCGGCTAGCATAGACATAATCGCGTTGAGGAATTTACCAATCAAGAACAACATCCCAACAGATGCCGCCGATAATTTACCATACGTTGTTAAGAAGAACATCAGGTAGGACCCGACTAAGGTTCCCCATGACGCTCCGTTCATATCATTAATCCCATAACCAATAGAACGCCAAACAGAAATCTTATGTGGCGTATAAACCCACCGTTTCTTTTGATTCTCCATTTTTCTCCAACTTCCTATCTTAGGTTAACCCAGCTTCTCACCGTTTACTGACAGGTTAGAGACATTAATGGTTTTAATGTCGCGACTGTCATCATGAAATCTTCCACCAGTCTCTTCGGCACGTTCCGTTGGCAATAAATGAGTCTCATCAGCCAAAGACCAGTTAAAGTTTTCGATAGTTACGTTTTCAATATTTGCTTCTGGCAACCCCACAATAAAGGCTGCTGTTGCCCGGACATTCGTCGCCGAAATATCTTTGATTTCAATGTTCTTGATGTGTGGTGTTGTTTCATCAACTGGCTGTGGTTCTTTGGACAAGACCGTTGCTTCTTCAGCCGGCAATACACCCGGCGCAAAGTACTGTTCCAAAGAAATTGGGCACCAGCAAGCATCCATTTTCAAATCATGTAATTTAATGTTTTTAATGGTGCCTCCACGCGTCCGTCGTGACTTCAGCCGAATTCCACGACGCGTCCCCTCAAAGGTACAGTTCGAAACTTCCACGTCACTAATTCCTGCAGCCGTTTCAGAACCGATGGCAATTCCACCATGACTTGCAAGGATTTTGCAGTCTGAAACCTTAACGTTTCTGGTTGGCCGATTAACACGAATACCATCCTTACCGGAACCAGACTTCAGTGTTACCCCATCATCACCAACATCCAGTAAGCAATGACTGACCGTCACATTCTCACTTGAATCGATATCCATTGCATCCGTATTGATTGCATCGGCAGGATTCGAGAATGTCATGTTCTTAATCGTAATGTGATTTGAATAGACCATATGTAACGTCCAAAATGGCGAATTCTTTAGTGTGATTCCATCGAATATAATCTCTTCACACTGCCAGAACTGAACCAACGGCGGCCGTAAATACTGCGTAGATGGCCGTCCACCACCACCAGTTCGTGTCTTATAATCAGTGTTCAACTCCGCTAGTCGCAATTCATATGGCTCTCTTGGCAGAATTCGATTTTCTTTCTCGATTCCTCTAAACCTTTCCCACCAGCTTGAACCTGTACCATCAATGACACCGTCGCCATTGATTTCAATATTATGTTTACCCGTTGCATAGAGTAAGGGGTGCATGGCGTAACATTCCACACCTTCCCAACGCGTCCACACTGGCGGATAAAGCATGGGATCATCCTTAAACTTAACAACTGCCCCCCTTTGAAGGGTCAACGTTAGATTAGACGTTAGCTCAAGCGGCCCAGTCAGATGTTCTCCTGGCATGACGACAAGTTTCCCGCCCCCAGCTTGTGTAATCTTATCTATGGCTTCCTGAATATTCTCATTTTCCTTTACTTCAATAACTAGCATGACAACCCTGCTTTCCCACGGATATGCCAACCAAGACGTAATCAATTCGCTCAAAATGACTCTTAACCGTGTTTTGATATGTAAGCGCTTACTACAACACGAAGAATAACACATAAATTTGTTTTTGTAAACATTTGTTTATTCGAGTAAACATTTGTTTGTAAATTGACTAATTCCAAATACTTTGTTCACAAATTCACTTAATGTGCCACACAAAAAGGGTTAAGCCGGAACCAGACTGGTTTCGATTTAACCCTTCATCTCTATTATTTTTCAACGTGATTTTCAAGAAAACTAGGACTCATATCATCTAAAATATTCAAGTACGTTGTCATTGTAGCTTCCGCCGCCGTCTTAACAAGTTCTGCCGTATGCTTATCATCCAGCTTTGCACGCCGCGCATACACGATTGCCGCTAGCGCTGCTGCCCCAACACCGTTCGTATTCAGCACCTTCTTTAACGTAACTGGATAATAGAAAGCATCACGGCTCGTCTGATAGAAGAAGCCAACCTGTGCATCATAGATGAATACCGTCGATATCCCCATTGAAAGCAACTCATCTGCACAAGCCTTTGCGGTATCATAATCCGTGATTTCAATGTCAGTAATTGCCTTGGACTCATCGGCATTCAGCACCAGTGTATCAAGTGCCGCAATGCCATGCTTTAGACGCTTCAACTTATTAATTGAATCCGCCAATATTGGTTGATCAAAGTTTTGATAGATCCAAGAAATGGTTTCCTCTGGTAAGTTCGGATCAACCACGATCATTTCGGCATTATTCAAAATATTAAGGCGCTCTTTTAAAAATTCTGGTGTAATTTCATCGTGAATCCGACTATCGTCTACCCCAAAGATTCGCTTAGCACTGGTCTGATTAATATACAAATACCGTGACGTTGGAACACTCGATATTTGTTTGGAGTATGTGATGTCCAAATTCTTTTCGAGAGCATCCTTTTTAAATTCCTCGCCCGCTGAATCGTGGCCGTACACGGAGATGAAATAGTTTGGAATTGCTAGTTTCGTTAGGTTAACGGCAGTGTTGCGTCCCAGGCCACCAACATCGGAATAAATAACCCCCGTGTTCGACTTTTTCTCGATAACTTCACTATTAGGAATCCCAAAAATATCCAAAGTAATCCCACCCACAACGGCGACATAACTTTCCGGAGAAACAATGTATCCTTTCCCCTGTAAAAATCCTTTCTTTACTAAATTGGAGATATGGGCGGCAACTCCAGAGCGTGTGATGCCTGCCAACTCAGCTAATTCATTTTGACTAATCATTGGATTTTGCTTAATCCATTCAAGGATCTGTTGTTCACGTGAGAGCATCCTACGAATCTCCAATCTACTTTGATAATTGATTTATTAATTACTAATAAGTGAACATTCAACTTACTACCTATCCGCATGGCTCACTGTTCTCTCGAAATTCTACTGTTGTCATTATACACTACGCCAGAGTGGTAAAAAAATAAGCCATCAATTCCCAACTGAATACGAAAGGGAGCCCCAAATATCTGGGACTCCCATTTTTTTCTAATTGTTCAAACAATAGTACAACTGAGTAATTGGATAACTCTACGGCCACAACGGCTAGCAGCAAGCCGCTAGTTCAACCACCACCTTAGCCGGAGGATGACAGGATGTAGCCAGCCGTGACGACGGTGTTAGACCGGGATGCTTTTCCCCGGCCTTACAACGTGGGACGCGTTTGGAAACTCGCATGACCTTCGCGAGGTTTCAAACCGAGCCGGAAGCCCGTCCTTCGGCTGCAGGCGGTCCCCACAGCAGGCGGAGACGACGCAATCATAGTTGTTAGCTAGCGGCTCCTGCTAGCTAACCTTTACTAAAGAAATCAGTTCACCGTTAACGCTGACGCCGTAAGTTGGAATCGGCCCACTGATAACCGTGACATCCAGGTTATCCGCCGTCAGGTCAATCTCCAAGACACTCTCGGCAATCTTCATCCGGTAAGTCAGCCGGCTCAGCTCTGCCGGTAAGTGGTTGGCAAAGTGTACGACCTCGTCCTGCACGTAGAAGCCGGAGAATCCAGCCACCAGTGCCAACCAGCTTCCGCCAAGGTTAGCCAAATGCAGGCCGTCCGCGGTGTTCTTTTGCAAATTGACCAAGTCCATCCGCGCCGTATCCATGAAGTACCGGTAGGCCTTTTCAGTATCGCCCATCCGTGCCGCCAGAATACTAAAGATCGACCGCGACAGTGACGAATCGTGGGTCGTCACTCCTTCATAATAACGGTATTCGCGTTTTAACTGATCTGCCGAAAGGTCTTCTGGGAACAAGTAGTCCGCCAGCAACGTATCGGCTTGCTTTGCCACCTGATACCGGTAGATCGTCAATGGGTGATAATGCAATAACAGTGGGAAGTTATCCGGCGTGGACTTTTCCGCTGGCCAGCGGGGCTTATCCAGGAAGCTGTCATCCTGCTCGTTGATTTCCAATTCGTTACTGTATGGCAGGTAGACGTGATCGGCCAAGTTTTGATAAACATCTAAATCAGTCTCACTCATGCCAAACTTCGACAATAGTTGTGGTGAGCGTTTCATCATCTGATGGGCCAACTCAACAACTAATTCAAAATTGTGCTTGGCCAATCGGTTGGTGTAGTAATTATTGTTGACTAACGCGGTATATTCGTCGGGACCCGTAACCGTGTGGAATTCAAAGCGACAGTCATCCCCAACTTGCCGCCAGGACCCGAAGTTTTCCCAGAAACGCGCGGTTTCCAGCACCATTTCAAACCCACACTGGATGACAAAGTCCAAGTCCCGTGTGATTTCAAAGTACTTACCGACCGCATAAGCAATGTCGGCATCAATGTGGTACTGCGCCGTACCAGCTGGGAAGTAGGCTGAGGCCTCTTCACCATTGATCGTCCGCCAAGCGAACAATGCCCCTTGGTCAACCCCCAAGGCCCGCGCACGTTCCCGGGCCTTCGGCAACGTTTGATAACGATAGACCAGCAGTTGCCGTGCCATCTGCTGATTGGTATAGGTGAAGTACGGCAGCATATACATCTCAGTATCCCAGAAGTAGTGGCCCTCGTACCCGGCACCGCTCAGTCCCTTAGCAGAAATATTGGTGCGGCCATCACGCCCGGCAGCCTGATTTAGTTGGAAAATATTGTAGTGAATCGCGAGATCCAGCTCGTCGTTGCCACCCACGCTCACTTCACTTCGGTTCCATACCCCTTGCCAGAACGTCTGACTGTCATCCGTCAGTGACGCAAGTGAACTCGCCATAAACATAGCGGCTGGATCAATCGTATTGTGCTTACCGACCGTTCCCACGTACACCGCATACTCCAGGCTATGAGGTTGTTCATCACTCAAGTCCAGTGGCTGCTGAAGCAATTGGCCGTGGGGGAGTAGAATCCCCAGGTACATCGTCACTGCTTGTTTCGTCAGCCGAGTCTTTACGTGATAGCGTTGCAAGTCCTGCGTTACGAATTCCGTTTCGCAAATGGGCAAGCCCGCCATCCGGGTTTTCCGGGGATCCGCTGACATAATAGCTTCGGCTTCGGCAGGTACCGCAATTGATTTACTGACCAGCAGGCCACCAGCATAGTTGCCCGCCGTGAAGGTATATTCCGCACTCCACATGCTGGTCTGTTCCTGGCCAATCACCGATTTAACTCCCATCATGATTGTTTCACCCTGATCGGTGCTGATCTGATAGTGTTCCACTAGCTCCCCAGTACCGAGGTCGAGGTCCACCGCCGTTCGCTTACTGTGTGTAAACTGGTGGCCAGAACTGGTCGACACGTGAATGTGCCGCAAATCCGGTAAGTTTAAAATCGTCTGGTGCCGCTTAGCGTAGCCGACCCCCGCTTCCCCATAAGTGATGGGGGCGGTTTCATAAAAGCCGTTGATCAAGGTCCCCGCAATGGGATTTCCACTGATGGGATCATTAGCTCGGACGCCAAAGTGCCCGTTTCCCAGCGAAAATACGGTCTCTAAATATTCCGGTTGCTGGTCCGAAACGTCGCGTAAAGTTAAATGATAGTCGCGTAAAGTCACAATAATCTCCCCCAATTAAATTCTAAACTCAGATTAATTTTGCTGCCGAACGCAGAGCATCTTGAACTGCTGGCACGTTCCCCGTGAAATTCAGGAACGCATGGCTAATCCCACCATAACGCAGGTAGTTGGCATCGCCATTGGCTCGGCCGACCTGATTGATGAAGGCTTCACCCTGCAGACGGAATGGATCGTATTCACCCACCAGCAGCGTGGTCTTCTTGAACGTCTGTGGATCGGCCAGAAGTGGTGACAGTAGCGGTGACGTCAGATCCAACGGCTGATCCGCCACATAATAGCCACTCATGATTTCATCGAGCTGCTCAAACAACTGGTAGCTTCTGTGTAAAGCATCCCGCTGTTCAGGAACGATGTCAATACTATCATCGTCCCAGAGTGGCCCACCCAGATCGGAGCCCTGGATCACAGTCGGGTAGAAGAGCAAATGCGAGTCAATCGTGCAGATCCCCATGGACTTGCAGAGCTGGCTAACCCCCAAAGCAATCGAGCCTCCAGCAGAATCACCACCCAGTGAAATGTGGTGGTAGTCCTTGGTCATGGCGGCAACCACGGCCAACCCATCGAGAATGGCGGCCGGATAAGGTTGTTCCGGCGCCAGTGCGTAATCCACGTTGTAGACCACGCAGTTTGCTTGTTCTGCCACGTACTTCAACGCCAGTAAGACATCTTCCGGCGTCCCACCATAGTAGGCGCCCCCGTGGAAATAAATCAAGGCTTTATCCGCGGTTAGGTGATCCATCCGCGCAATCCGGATGACCCGAACCCGCCGATTCATGGCCACAATCTGTTGCATCTCAATCTTCATGTCAACGCTGGTCAGATCCTTTTGCCCGGTCGTTTCGGTTCCCTGCCGTAGACTAAACAAATCGGTCGGCAACTGTGGATTTTCTTCGATCTCGGCCACCGTTTCCCAGACTAATGGCTCGTAGGTGTGGGCTGGGTCCCGTTCCTTGTTCCACAGGGTTACCCCGTCTTCTACACCAGTTGCTTTCATCTTTGCCAGTCGTTTCAGCTCGTCCGCATACCCCAAGGACTGCTTTGTTGTTGTATCATTCAACATGTCGATTACCCCTCTCGTTAGCTACATTATTGCTGAAGCCAAAATTCCGTGAGGTTCCACCTTGCCGCCAACCAATTCAGGTGACGGGGGAACCACCCCGCAACGTCTGGTCGAATAAAGTGCTCCCCAAAGGCCAGGTCGCGGGAATCAAAACTTCTTGGAAATGCCGTCACTGCCCGCGCAAGACTCATACCATGCGGACCGTGCGGATAAATAATCTCAGTCACCGGGATTTGCTGCTCACGCAACGCCGCCACGTAATGCTGCGTATTGGTGATTGGCACGAGCTCATCCTCACGTGTGGCCCAGATGAAGGTCGGCGGGTTCTGTGGCGTAACCAGTAGGTCGGCTTCGTGCTGGGTCCAGCCGGCCGTAACCTCTTGCAACTCAGCCTCGCTGGTTGGCCAGCCCAACCGCAAACCAATCACCGGATACGCCAGCATCAAGGCGCTGACCGCCAAAACGTCTGGATCAGCATTCACCGCTGACCCCAGCGTCGGCCATAAGTCGGCGTACAGCGCCGCTAGATGTCCGCCAGCGGAGAATCCCGCCAGTAAAATCTTACGGGCATCAATCCCGTAAGTCGCCGCATGGCGGTGAAACTCACCAACGACATTTGCCAGTTGATACAGCGCCGTAGGCAAAACCGGTGGGGCATCACGCAGGCGATAGGCCACGACAGCGACCGCAAATCCCTGCGCCAAATACTGCAGTGCCATAATCTCATTCTCCCGATCCGAGTAGAATTGGTAGCCCCCACCCGGCAAGAGAATGACCAAAGGCCGCCGCGGCTGATTGTGAAAATCAGCAATGGCGGCCGGTTGGTAGTACGTGACGGTCACCGGATAGACGGTGCCGCACGTCAGTTTACGCGTTTTCATTAGCTTTACTATTAGTGACTTCTTTGTCCTTAACTGCCTTGGCCGAGGTAATCTCGTCCTCGTCCAACTTGTAGAAGAGGTACAGAATACCCACGATGAGTAAGGCTAGGACAATTGGTAACCAGACGAAACTGGTACTGATCGCCGTGACAGCCTTGGCACCTTGCACCTTAGCTGTAGCTTGGAAGCCACCCCAGGAAAGTAACCAACCGGAGACCAGGCCACCGAAGCCCATCCCCAACTTGGCCCCAACCATTGGTACTGAGGACAAGATCCCGGGTTCATCGATCCGGAGTTCAGAACGTGAGTATTCCACCGTGTCGGCAATCATAACGAAGGAAATGGAGAACGCTGCCCCCATGGCAACCAACGCAATAATATTTCCGGCAAAGAGTAACGGGATACTATTGAAGTGCATGATGGCTTCACCAATACCGAAGGTGATTAATGACAGAATCATAACGTTTCTGTGTTTCATAAATTTACTTAGGAACGGCACTGAAATATTCCCGATAACCGCAACAATTACCAAACCGTTGAAGGCCCCAACCAAATCTGCCCGCCGGTAAACGTAGGTCAGATAGTAGACGGCCGTTTGCATCCGGATTACCCAGAAGGTCTGTAACAGAATGAAACTAATACTCAGAGCAACCCATGGCTTGTTCTTAACGGCACCCTTCAAGGATTCCTTTACGGACAGATGCCCCTTAATTTCCGGTGCATCCGCGGTGTCCTCAGCAATGTTATCCTGTTCACGCAAGTTGGCGAAAGAACTCAGGAAGAGGACAATGATGGCTAACCCAATGAAAATCCCCCAAATCATCCATCCTTTTTCAGCATTCTTACCACCTAATTTCGCAACCATTGGCAGAGAAATCGCCCCGATAACGGCCGTCCCAATGTTGGTCATCACCATCCGGGCACTGGCTAAGTTCGTCCGTTCATCGGGGTCCTTAGTCAGGCTTGGTAGGATCGCCGTGATTGGCGTGTTCGCCCCGGAATAAACTAAACTAAACAGCGTGTAGACAATGGAAATCCAGGCCAGTTGGAAGGCCTTGTTCCCGCCAAATGATGGATTGAAGAACAGCAGCATGGTTAAGATCCCCAGCGGAATCCCGAACCATAAGAAGTATGGCCGCGCCTTCCCATACTTTGAATGGGTATGGTCAATCAAGAATCCATATACCACACCATCAAAGGCATCAATGATTCGAACAACGAAGAACAAGGTCCCGACAAATGCGGGTGAAATCCCCATAACTGTCGTGTAGTAGAACAGCAGGTAGAGCCCCACAATTTGCCAAATCAGGTTTCCAGCCATATCGGTGGCCCCATAGAAGAATCGTTGTTTCCATAATTGCACTTTACTCATGATGAAACCCTCCCCCATAGATTTTATGTGCTTTCCTTGTAACCGCTTACATATATAGCATACCGGTCCTTTTGCCTACCAGTAATCCAGCTTTTTGGCTAAGTACTTACCTTTTCTAACCAGTTCATTCCCCCAAGCCACTTTGTTGAGTAAAACTGACAAACAAACCCAGTTACCGTCCCTATCATAACCGACTTTGGGGGACAATTAGTAGTTGAAGGCCTTCATTAGTTTTCCGTGCTAACTCACTGGTTCAGCTCCTGACTACTGGTTTTGGGTTCAGTTATAGTCCACCGCCTGCGGCTGCCAGGATTCCGCCTGCTGTGGGGACCGGTGAAATCCTGAGGAGCGGTATTTCACCTCGACTTGCAACCTGGCCTCCTCCGGCTACGTAACATTCCTGACCCTACCATGTGCCGGGACTGAACCAGTGAGTTTCTGCAATCACGTCACATTAAACCTGATCTACGGTGGGCCTCGTCAACCAATCTAATCTATACACCTCTTCAAATATTCAAAAGGTTCCACCTCACCATCAACTCCCGGCAAGATAGAACCTATCTGTATTTCTTCTACAAAGTGAACAATTCGAGTGAACTTAGGCATCCAATGACGCTAAGATCTGGCCTCGAACACTGTCTATAGCCTTACCTATTGCGCTGGAGACTGTCGCGCTCCACCAACTTGATTGGCGTAATTTTTTGGGGCAACTCTCCCGGTGCACAGAGTTGTTGGACCCCCGCGACGCCCATCTCGTAGAAGTTCTGCGAGATACTGGATAGTGCCGGTTGAACCAATTCACAGATCTCCGTGCCGTCAATCGCTAGGATTGAGAGGTCAGTCGGCACACGGTAGCCCAGGCTACGCGCCGTATTGAGCACGCCCACCGACGCCATATCACTGGCGCCAATGATGGCGGTCAATCCCGAATTGGCGCCATACGCCCGCATGGCTGCCTGGCCCGCAGCGTAGCTATAATTGCCGAGCTGAATCCACTCAGGCTGAACGGTAATTCCAGCCTCCTGCATCGCCTGCCGGTAACCGGCAACGCGTTGACGCCCGGTGTGAAAATCACTGTCGACACCGGCGAGACCGATATTTTGATGCCCCAGCTTCAGCAACGTCTGGGTAGCTTGATACCCGACCTGCCAGTCATCCGAGGTGATGTAGGGCACCTGAATCTCATCGAAGGAAATCGACAGGAAACAGAAAGGAATTCGCGAGTTTTGCAATAGTGTTAGATTTTCAGCCGCTAGGTTGACCGACAATAGAAGAATCGAGCGAACCGGCCGTTCAATTACCGTCGTCAACGCCCGCCGCTGTTGCTCCGAATCGTCATCCCCGGCATATAAAATAATCACGTTCAGATCATGCCGATGAGCCTCGGCCTGAATCCCTTCAATGATGGGGCTGGCAAAGTTAGTCTTGGTCGAATTCACGATAGCTGCGACCACGTTACTCTGCTGCGTGACGAGCTCTGCAGCGGCCGTATTCTTCTGGTAACCGAGCTCTGAGGCGGCTGCCCGCACTTTTTCTCCGGTATGTTCACTGAAGAAGCCCACTTTATTGGCGAGCACCCGAGAGACCGTTCCGGGTGAAACGCCCGCTAACTTCGCAATGTCTTTGATTGTCGCGGCCATCCCGGCCACCCCACTTTCACTATTTTTCTTCCTAAGTCTCATTCTACCGTTAATGGTCTGAAATAACAAAGTCATTACTGGTAAAAATGACTATTTTTGCACAAACGTTTGTCTTTATTGTTTAAAGGCATTGCAAACGTTTGTGTAAAGTGCTAAGATTCATTTTGAAAGCGGTTACTTCAACCGCCGAGAAATTGAGAGCATCTGCTATTATTCCATTTATTTAGGAGGAATTATTATGTCTCAAAACGCAGCCTTAGCACGTGAGCAAGCCGCCCCGGATACGCCAGTCAGCGACAACTCACTCCCCAAATTACCCTTGAAGACGATTTTCGCCATGACATTTGGCTTTTTCGGGGTCAACATGGCCTTTTCCCTTCAGTCATCTCAGATGGGTCGCATCTTCCAGACCATCGGTGCCGACCCAACTAAGCTGGGATTCTTCTTTCTATTACCCCCATTAGCGGGGATGGTGGTTCAACCCTTGATTGGGAAATACTCCGATGTCACCTGGAACCGCTTTGGTCGGCGGATGCCCTACCTGATCATCGGGGCACCTATCGCAGCGTTGGTCATGATTCTCCTACCCAATGCCGGGTCGTTTGGCTTCGGTTACGCCTCACTGGCCGCCCTGCTATTCGGGGCCATCGCCATTCTCTTCATGGATTTGTCCTCTAACGTCTGCATGCAACCGTTCAAAATGATTATTGGCGATATGGTCAACGAAGACCAGAAGGACCTCGCGTGGTCCTGGCAACAGTCCTACTCCAACTTGGGTGGCGTGTTGGCCACAATCTTCCCATTCGTCTTAACCTGGTTTGGGGTGTCTAACGTTGCGGCCAAAGGGACCGTGCCCTTATCCGTGCGGTTAGCCTTCTACATTGGCGCCGGTATCTTACTTCTTACTTCTATTTACACGATCGTTTCCGTCAAAGAATACGATCCCGCTACGTACAACCGTTACCACCACGTCAAGGCGGAAACGAAACAGAAGACCGCTAGTCTCTGGCGTTTAGTTAAGACAGCTCCCCGCGCCTTCTGGGAAATTTCCTTCGTTCAGCTTTTCGACTGGTTCGCCATTCAATACCTGTGGACTTACGGGACTGGCGCCATCGCCGACAACGTTTGGCACACCGCTAATGCGGCTTCCGCTGGGTATCAAGCGGCCGGCAACTGGTTCGGGATTCTCTCCTGCATTCAGTCATTGGCCGCCGTTGTCTGGGGCTTCGCCGTTCTCTCACACACTAAGCCCAGCCAACGGAAATTCTGGTTCCGTGTCAGCCTCGTTCTCGGTGGTGCCGGGATGATCTGGATCTACTTTATCCACTCACAGTGGCTGCTGATCCTACCATTCTGTCTGATTGGGATCTGCTACCTGACGATGCAGACACAAGCCATGTCCCTCTTCACCGAATCCCTCAACGGTAAAAATGAAGGGGCCTACCTGGGACTCTTCAACTGCGGGATCTGCCTTCCCCAAATCATCGCATCCCTCGCCAGTTTCGCTATCTTCCCGGCTATTGGCAAATCCATGCCCGGTATGCTAGTCATCGCCGGCATTGCCCTGTTACTGGGGGCCGTATCGGTCAGCGTCATTCATCCCAAGTTATCCGCAAATTCAGCAAATTAATTCTTAACGGTTAAACATTTAAATCACTCATTTAAACTTCAGGAGGTTTTACTTATGGCAACAACTCAATGGTGGAAAAACGCCGTCGTTTATCAAGTTTACCCACGTAGTTTTCAAGATAGCAATAATGATGGTATCGGCGATCTCCCTGGTCTCACTCAACGCTTACCATACATTAAGAAGTTGGGGGCCGATGTGATCTGGCTCAATCCAATTTACAAATCCCCCGACAAGGATAACGGTTACGACATCAGTGATTACCGCCACATTCAGGATGTGTACGGCACCATGGCCGAGTTCGACCACCTGCTGGCATCCGCACACCAGCAAGGGTTAAAGATCCTGATGGACTTGGTCGTCAACCACACTTCCGATCAACACGACTGGTTCCAACAAAGTCGCCAATCCAAAGACAACCCGTACGCCGACTACTACATCTGGCGTGACCCGGTCGATGGTCACGAGCCGAACAACTGGGGCTCCTACTTTAGCGGTTCAGCCTGGACCTTTGAACCCAAGCGTCAGCAGTATTACCTGCACCTCTTTGCCCCGGGCCAACCCGATCTGAACTGGGAAAATCCTAAGGTCCGCCAGGAAGTCTACAGCCTCATGAAGTTCTGGCTGGATAAAGGGGTCGATGGCTTCCGGATGGACGTCATCAACCTGATCTCCAAACCAGCCGGCTTGCCCGACGCCCCACAAGCACCAGGCGCTCTGTATGGCAACGTGGAACCAATCGTTGCCGACGGTCCTAAGCTCAACGACTATCTCAAGGAAATGAACGAACAGGTCCTTTCCCACTACGACGTGATGACTGTGGGCGAAATGCCAAGCTCAACACCAGAAGACGCCATCAACTACACGGGTTTTGACGCCCACGAGCTCAACATGGTCTTCCAGTTCCAGCACGTCACGTTGGCCCCCAACCCTGACAAACGACTGGGCAAGTGGAACGATGCGCCGGTCAAACTGACCGAATTAAAGGCCGCCCTCTCCCGGTGGCAGAAGGCCTTAGATGGTCGCGGCTGGAACAGTCTTTACTGGAACAACCACGATCAACCCCGGACGATTTCACGCTTCGGCAACGACGCTCCAGAATACCGCGAGCTATCAGCAAAAATGTTGGGAACGACGCTACACATGCTCCAAGGCACCCCTTACGTTTACGAAGGGGAAGAGCTTGGCGAAACCAACGTCCACTACACACGTCTCGACCAATACGAGGACTTGGAAAGTATCAACGCCTACCATCAACTCGTCGACCAAGAAAAGGCCGTGGACGGACCAACTATGCTGAAGTACCTGGCCAATATGTCTCGGGACAATGCCCGGACACCAATGCAATGGGACGATTCAACCAACGCCGGGTTCTCTCAGGCCAAGCCGTGGTTCGCTTTGAATCCAAACTATACCAAGATCAACGCCGCGGTCGAAGTTGGCCAGCCGGACTCCGTCTTTAGCTACTATCAACGACTAATTGCCCTGCGCCACAACAACGCGCTCATCGTTCACGGGTCTTACGAAGAGATTGACCCAGACGACGACCAGGTCTTCGCCTACCGCCGGCACTACCAGGGCCAGACGCTCCTGGTCATCAGTAACTTTACCGATCAGACGGTCACTCGCGACTACCTCCAAGACCAAGCGGACCAGGAGTTAATCGGCAACTACAGCGATGATTTGGGAACCACGCTACGACCTTACGAAACTAAGGTTTACCGCTTCAATTAACCTATTTTTCTTCGTGGCCGTGACTGCGAGCACGTTCACGCTGGAATCTAACACTGATGACGACCATATTTGCATTGAGCCGTCACCAAAAGCACCGCCTCACTCGGGTAACTACCTGGGTGAGACGGTGCTTTTTAGCTAAGCTTACTTTTCCAAATACTGTGCCAACCACTCCACGTAATGACTCTCGCGCTCAATCGCATGGTCCAGAATCAGGTAGTGCCCGTAGGCCTGGTCAATCGCTGTCTGATTGGGAAAGACCGTCTCCTGACGCTGCTGAAGGTGGTGTAACTGTGATTGATGGAGTTGATACTGCTCCCGCAACATCGGTTGAATCCGCGGGTCGCTAGCCATCTTGATGAAGTAGAGTTTCAGAATAAATTCGTCCTTGCTGGGCGTCAGCTCCGGTGAAGGTTGGCTGACCCAAGCCACCAATTTCTCCCGGCCCGCCGCCGTCAGCGTGTACTGCTTCTTGGCCAACTTTTCTCCGGTCACCGTATCTTCGTGGCTGATCTCGCCGGCGGCTTCCAGTCGTTTCAGCATGGGATAGATCTGACTGTGCTGGGCCTGCCAAAATTCACCAATTTCATTTTCAAAGGCCTTCGCCAAGTCATACCCGGTCTGTGGACGCTGGTTCAGCAAACCTAAAATAATATATTGTAGTCGATTACGTTGTCCGATAGTTGGCATCCCCCTTGATTTCACGCGGTTATTTACCTTTATTGAAACAGTTTAAGCCCAAAACTGCAAGAAAAATTGTTGACAAAGACGTGATTTCTGACTACACTAATCAAGTAAATTAAAACATGTAATTAATTACATGTTTTCTTAGGCAGAATAGAAGGAGCACACAACTTATGACCAAAGAATTTAAAACTTTAGATGACTTTTTAGGCACCCACTTTATCTACACTTACGATAACGGCTGGGAATACGAATGGTACGCCAAAAACGACCACACCGTTGACTACCGAATCCACGGCGGTATGGTCGCTGGCCGTTGGGTGACGGATCAAGAAGCCAATATCGTCATGCTGGTTCCCGGCATCTACAAGGTGGCCTGGACGGAACCAACCGGGACCGATGTGGCTTTGGACTTCGTTCCTAACGAGGGCAAGCTGAACGGGACCATCTTCTTCCCTAAGTGGGTTCAAGACCATCCCGAAATCACCGTGACTTACCAAAACGAACACATTGACGTGATGGAAGCTGCTCGGGAAAAGTACGACACTTACCCTAAGCTAGTCGTTCCTGAATTTGCCAAAATCACCTACATGGGCGATGCTGGCCAAAATAACGAAGATGTCATCAGCGAGGCCCCTTACGCTAGCTTGCCAGACGACATCCGTGCCGGCAAGTACTTCGACGCAAACTATAAGCGGATCAACAAGTAATTACAAAACAACGTTGTTGCCTGCGGCTGTTAAATCCATTTGAAATCTAACACAAGTAATCTAGAAAATCGGTGACCACCACTCCTAATGGAATTGGCGGTCACCGATTTTTTGTCAGATAAGGAGCTAGCCTTTCTAATTCTCTAAAAGTGCGGACCGCAGTACTGCAGTCATCTGCGTTGCCGAATCCGCTACACTGGTAGCCATGTACTCGGCCTGTTGACTGGCGGTCAATTGCAAACGATAGCCCTTTTGCTGCACCAGAACTGCTAAGAAGATTCGGAGAGTCCGGCCATTCCCCTCACGAAACGGGTGAAACATATTAATTGCCGTTATCAATTCTCCCAGGGTTGTTGCTACCACGTCCTGGTCGCGACTCAGCTTGACATAGTCATTCAGTTGCCGCTGAATATCCCACTCGGCATTCCCAAACAGGATGACTGGATGGAAGTGGGTCACAACACCGTCACTAGATTTAGTAAAATCCACTTCGCGGTATTCCCCAGCCCAATCGTAGATGTCACCCAACAAGAAACGATTGATCCGCTTTAACTCCGTAACGTCCACGCCCATGAGTTGGTAACCATCTGGAAGGATGAAATCATTTTGTTCCAAAAACTTCTGCTGTCGTGCACTAACCAAATATTCCAGCGTCTGCAAACGATCATCATCGGTAATATGCCATTTGTTTCTCAGTGTCCCATTGGGCTGCAGATAGTCCTCCCACCTTTTCATTGATCAGACACAGCATCCCGTGCGTCAATCCAATTCAGAATTTCTTGCGTTGTCATTGGCTCATCACGATTATCCATTTCTCTCAGCAGTTTAATATCAGCCACTGTTGGCTCAAACCCTTCATACATGTTATTTACCACCGCATTTAAAGTGGCCCGATATTCCCGTTCGTTGCGAAAGGCCACACCCAGGATTGTCAGCTCTTGATCGTTATGATCTAAATACATAATTCCTTCATCTCCTTTCATACCTACTAACTCCGTAAAAACAGCGTCATTTTTTGCTAAAAGTTGAATTAATTTTACTGCGGTTCCACTAGGGGCATAATCGCCTTGTTCCCAGTGCTGGACTGTGCGTGGCGAAGCATTCAATAACGTTGCTAATTCCTGCTGACTGATGTGATAATGCCGACGAATAAATTTAAGGGTTGCAGCTGTCCTAGTCATAGTCCTCACCTCAATCGTCAGTATACCCTTTAAGGGTAGCTTCACCTAATAAAGCACCCTCCCTCATTTTGTGGCATACTAGGACTTAATCCGATAGAAAGTAGGTCATCCATTCATGGCAAATTATATTCAAGAAATCCGTGGCTTAGTTGGTCACCGACCATTGATTCTCAACGCTGCCGGCGCTATCTTGGTCAATGACCGGCAGGAAGTGCTACTCAACCTGCGAACCGACACCCACAACTGGAGCTTGCCCGGCGGCTACCTCGAATATGGCGAAACCTTCGACCAGGCTTGCGTCCGCGAGTACAAGGAAGACGCCGGTATCGACGTCGAGATCGTTCAACCACTAGGGCTGTTCGATCAAGGTTTTACGATCTATCCCAACGGTGACGAAACGCAAGTGATCTCACGGCTTTACTTGGTTAAACAGGTCGGCGGACACACGCTGCGTGAAGAATCCGACGAGACGCTAGACCTGAAGTATTTCCCCTTCGACAACCTACCACCCTTATTGAACCAACAAACGGCAGACATGTTGGCGGCGGGGCGCGACTACTTTGCCCAAAAATAAAACAACCTTCTGCTAGTTTCAGTAGTCAATCCAAAATAAGCGGGACCGCAAAAACTCACGGTTCCGCTTATTTATGCTCTTTCGTATCCCAACCCAGGCTCACCAAGATTAGGAACGCTCCCGTCCCGAAGCCCACCGAACGCGTGGAGATCGTGTCATAGTGCCAGATACTGACCTCGGCTAGCACGCAGAGGATGCCCAACCAGAATGACACGGTGCGGTAGAATCGGCGATTGAAGTGAAACCACATGCTGCCACCTCCCTTGAAATTGATTAGCCATAAGCTACCATATTTCAAGCGATATTGGGGGGCTAGATACTGGGCTTGGTTCGGCGAAAGTCCTTACTTTTCTAAGTCCAAGACGGCATTGAAGACTTCTTGAGGTAGCTCAATATCACTATGAGCCGCCTGCCGCTTATTCACGCTCTGACGACGTAACAGGGCTTGTTTCTTCGATGCACTCTTCTTGTCGCCACTGACCGCTGCATTCTTCCGTAATGGTGGTACGTCCACTCTGGCCAACGCCTTCCCCTCGACGACGGATTGGACCGGCATTGGGTAGAGTTTCCGGGGAATCACGAACTTTAGCTTGTGGACCAACTCCTGTGCCACGCGAGGTGCGTCCTCACGGTGAACCACGAAGGATAGCGCGTCCACCCGGGCGTAATTGACGTGAACTTCCAGCTTGACCACATCGGCAATATCGTAGCCGGCCAAGTCGGTCGTCAGCGTCGCGTAGCCGTGAGAAACCGACTTCAACGCATTGAAGAAGTCGTAGGCAATTTCGGCAAATGGCAACTCGTAGTTCAGAACGACCAAATCCCCCTGATTACTCATATCCTGTAACGTCCCCTTATGCTGGTCGGCCAATTTCATCACGGCGCCCAGGCTCTCATTGGTCGTAGTGATGGTCGCTGTCGCCAATGGTTCCTCGACGTAATCGACCTGCGAATAGTCGGGAAATTTAATCGGATTGTCCACGATGACCGGCTCATCCTGATTCTTCAAATGCACGTGATACGTGACGTTAGGCGCCGTTGTCAGGACATCCAACCCGTATTCATCATGTAGACGTTCGCGGATGATCTGCAGGTGAAAGATACCTAAGAAACCGCAACGGAAGCCCGCACCGAGGGCCTCGGAATTCTCGGCGTGATAGTGAAACGAGGTATCATTCAGCGCTAACTTTTCCACCGCCAACTGAAGATCGTGGTAGTGGTCCCCCTGGGGATAGAAGCCAGCAAAGACCATCGACTGGGCGGGCTGGTACCCTGGCAAAGCCGTGGCGGTTGGATTGGTGGCCGTCGTCAGCGTATCGCCAACGCGCAAGGCCTGGGGATCTTTCAGTCCCGTCACCACGTAACCAACATCCCCCACACCGAGCTGCTTAGTCGCTACCCGTTGTGGTGCAAAAATGCCGATTTCATTGGCGCTAACGGTCTGCTGGTTAGCCATCAACAGCAACTGGTCGTTCGCCTGCAAGGTGCCATCCAGCAGTCGCACATAGGCGATGATGCCCTTGAACGCATCGTACTGGGAATCAAAGACCAAAGCCTTGAGTGGTTGCTTAGCATCCCCCGTCGGTGCCGGAATCGTGGTGTGGATTGCCTCCAAAACATCGTGCACGTTGAGACCGGTCTTCGCCGAGATTTTCAACATGGTCGCATCCGCAAACTCTGGCGATAGCGCGCGGATCTGCTCGGCAGTGCGTGCGACATCGGCTGCGGCGGCATCAATCTTGTTGATCACGGGAATCACGACCAGGTGGTTGGCCTGCGCAAGCCGCAAGTTGGCCACGGTCTGGGCCTGGACCCCCTGCGTGGCATCGACCAGCAGAATCGCCCCGTCGCTAGCGGCCAGACTCTTCGATACTTCATAGGCAAAATCGACGTGGCCCGGGGTGTCGATAAAGTTATATTCATACTCCTGACCGTCATCGGCGTGGTAGTAGTTCCGCACCGTCCGCGATTTGACGGTGACCCCGTGGGCCTGCTCAACGGCTAGGTCATCGAGCAACTGGGCCTTACTGTCACGGTCGTTGACGGTCTGGGTCTGTTCCATAATACGATCGGCCAACGTGGATTTCCCGTGGTCGATGTGGGCAATGATGGCAAAATTTCTGATATGACTAGGATTCACGGGTGAATTCCTCCTTAAAGATTCCATCGAGGTAGAAGCCAAACGTCTGCTGGGCCTCCACTTCGAGGTTGATTTGAAATGCCGGAAAGTCGGCTGATAGTGTTGTTTGCTTAAAATGATCTAAACCAGAAAGGTTCATCAAACCACTGATGACGGCACTCTGAATCACAAAGAGGTGGGCCGCCACTTGGGCGTCAAGTCCCGGAAGCTTGGTGGCCAACACCTCCCCCAACTGGACGTTCACGGCGTACAGGTCGCGGCGACCTGCCACAGTCCGCGCGCGGTCGGCGTGCGCTTCTAGCACCGGTCCCCGTAAGGCATTCAGCCGCACGAGCGTCGCATGTTGGGTGATGAGCGTCTTGGTCTCGGCCAACAGATACGCCTTCACCTGGGCCGACGTCATCTGTGGTTCGGCTGCCAAACGAGTGGTCAATTGCCGAAAATAATCCCGATACCCCTCCAGCAAAAGCGTCATGAAGATACTTTCCTTGGTCTGGTAATAATTGAATAGCGTCCCCTTGGCAACGCCGGCCTGCCGGGCAATCATTGCCATTGAGATCTCGCTAAACGCGTGCGTCTGAAAGAGTTGCCAGGCTGCCGTGGCAATACGCCGAGCCCTGGCCGTCTTCTGTGTGGGCGTTAAGACATTGGCCATCTGAAACACCTCCGTTGAATTCTTCCAAAATTGACTGGTGGTCATTTTTAATATGCTAGCCTTTTTCTGAGAATTGTCAATTGATTCATCAAATTAATGTCTCGTCGACCAATCATTTAGAGTATAATAATATTATCGTTATAAAAACTTAACCTTCGCCTTATTCGCCGCTGACGCTTGTCAGGTTTTACAAGGGTTGAACGGTCCTTATAAAACCGCTGAAGGCGAATTAAGTGTCAGAAAGGAGGCGCAATATGACTGTCACGACTTACCGGGTCTGTCCAGACTGTGGCTTCCAGAATACCAATGAGGCGAACTTCTGCCTGCACTGCGGCCACGCCTTAACCGCAGCAAACAACTACATAATGACACCGCACGCAACTGATCTGGACTTCCCGCTATCCGCACTGAACCTCTCACCCACTGAAGCAGAGAAGGCCCGAAGCTTACGACTAACTTTAGCCACGGACATCCCTGCCGGCTACCACAGCGGCGGGATTATTTTTGCCGAGAGCGATGTCGCTATTTCTCAAGGGCCCCTCGAATCCTGGAAAAGCCTCGTTCAGAATCTGATTGCCCTGCTACTTGCTAAGGACTATGCGGGTGCCTACAACCTAAGTATCCATGAGAATTCACACCAGTTTTACCTGTACGGGGAAGCTCTAGTCTCCGTCAACTAATTTAAATTTGGAGGAAAAATTATGCATCTCGTAAAATACGCCGCCCCCGCCAATGACCAACCGGCCGGGAGTGCAACGAGCTTTTGTCCCAATTGTGGTCATCCCGTAGCCCCCGACGACACTTTCTGTCAAAACTGTGGCTATAACTTAGCGGACGCACAACCAACAGCTAACGCCGCGCAGTCAGCCACTCCCCCGGAGCCAAGCACAACGTCACCGCAATCCAAGATCGAACCCACCGCTGGGTCACGACAAGCATCCCAACCCCGCAAACCAATGAGTAAAAAGAACAAGCGGATCTGGTGGAGCCTGGGAATTCTGGTTGTGCTAATCATCGCCTTCTTCGTTTGGGGCAATCACTACTACTCACGTGATGCCACACTGGACCGTTCCATCGCCAACATCAAGTCCGGCAAGCACCTGACGTCGATCTTTACCAGTACAACGTCGAGCCTGAAGATGACAGACCACAACCTCAAGCCAATTTCCAAATACTACAGTCAAAATCCCAAGGATCTGGCCAGCTTAAAGCGCCAACTCCGCGCCACGAGCTACAGCTCCGATTCCCTATTTACATACGGCAACAGCGGTCATCGCCTGCTGTTCTTCCCGAAGTACCAGATTACCGTGAAGCCCGTCTACCCGACGGTCACCACGAATCACAAGGGGAACGTCATCAAGCTCGATGGCAAGAAGATTGCGACTGCCACCAGTGATATGTATACCAAGAAACTTGGCCCACTGGCACCCGGCAAATACCAATTACAAGCGAGCGGGACCGTCTCCGGTCACCACATCGTGAATAAGGGGAGTTACTACATTAGTGATGGCACCTCTTACGATCTGAGTCTGAAGACCATTTCCGTCACGTTTGACACCCTGCCATCGTCAACGGTCTACCTGAATGGCAATAAGCTAGGGACCGCCGACAGCAGTGGCATGTTGACCATGAAGAATGAACCTTGGTCCCCTGCAATGCAGATCTACGCAAAGTACAAGGCCGCTAACGGGACGATCAAGTCCAAGACAACGAAGCTCGCTGAAAGTGACGACGGTTACGACGTTAAGCTGACCTTCCCTGGCCTCATGAGTCAGGACGACGCCTCCAGCTTTATTGAAGGAATCTTCTCTGACATCGACGACCTTTCCAATTACGGCGACGATGACTCCGATGACGATGATGACGACGATACGGTCACAAGCGACGACGATTCCGATTTACCCGACTACTTTGAAAGCGGCACGAGCAACTCCGACTATCAAGACCTGGTCAAGATGGCCAAGGGGTACTACAAGGATGACGAAGTTGATTCCACGGACTTCGACACCACCGTCACCGGCGTTGAACCCGACGTTGATAAAGTCAGTCTGGTCACTTACACCGTTAAATATAGCTTCTATCACGATGATTCCAAGCACGTTCAGACCTTCCAATACACCGCAACCGTTAAGCCAGACGCCAACGATTCTGGTAGCTACAAGATTTCCAAGATTTCCGGTGCCAAGAAGATCAACGACTATACCAAAGATAATTAAAGGAGTTTCCATCTATGAATAACGCAACAAAATTCTGTCCCAACTGTGGTAACGAGGTTAAGGCCGACGCTAAGTTTTGCCCGAAATGTGGTCATAATCTGACGGCCGCTACCTCGGCTACCGGTGCCACCCAACAGAGTACCACCACTCAGGAAAGCCGCTCAGCAAAGACCACTGAATCCGTTCAACGGGCCAAGCGCTTCTCCGGCAACTTCTTCTCCTGGTGGTTGAAGACCGTGCGGCATCCCGCAACAATGGTGCCGGACACGCATAAATACTTTGGGGTTACGGCCTTTCTGCTTAATATTGTGGTGATTGTCTTGGCCTTTGTCGTCCTGGCCAACCGGGTTGCTTCCGCAGCAACTAAGGCCTTAAACAATATGACGGATGAACCCGTTCACTTCGGGGGTGTCATTTTCAAGCTCAGCCTTTTCCTGCTAGTCTTCCTGGCAGTTGGCGCAATCATTTACATCGCTGTCGGCTTCGGCTTCCGGAAGATTGCGGATACCGAAGGACGCTTCTCCATCTGGGACTACACCAACCGTTTGGCTAGCTTGACCAACTTGATTCTGGTCTTCTGCGTCATTATCTTCGTCTTCACGCTGTTCATGAGCCCAGACAGTCTTGAAAGCTACGGCCGCATGCTTGGCCTCTTCTCCCCGATCTTCCTGATCCTAAACGTGGGTTACCTCTTCAGCACCGTCGATGGCGTTGACCATCCCCGTTGGGACAAATTCTACACGGTTCTGCTGGCACTGATCGCAATTAGCATCGCGCTGTCAATTTACCTGTTAATCGTACGGAACTTCGTGGGCGGGTCCATCACCAACTACCTGGAAAACTTCACCAATGGCCTGACTGACAGCTTCAACAACAATAACTACTAAACTACCACTAGTGACTGTCGTCTCAGATGACGAACATCCACCAACTTTGGACTTTTAAATAGACAACTTAAGTATCCCTGAAAATCGCCGGCTTAAAATTAGCCGGCGATTTTTATTAAAATTAAGCAGAAAACCTGCGATTTTAATCGCGGGATGAACACCATAATTTAGTTTTAAAACATACGTTCTCCTGTAGAGCTAAACATGATATACTTAACCCAATCTACAGGGGAGGTATCCATTGGTTAAATTAGGGCGAACAATCAAGCTGAGACTCTATCCCGATACGAATCAAGCAGAACAATTGCTAGCGATGAGTCAAGAGTATCAACGATTAGCTAATATTGTCAGTCAATGGATCTTTGACCACGGCTTCCAGTTAAGTTGGTTAAAAATCAATCACCACCTGTACAAAATATTTAGACAAGAATCAGAACTCAATAGTCAGATGATTCAATCTGTTTTTCGTACAGTCTCAGCTCGCTATAAGACCGTTCGAGAACAAATGGAACAACATCCTTACCGCTACAAAAGCGAAGAAAACAAGTGGATTCAGGTTCCTAGAGACTTGACCTGGTTAGCGAAACCTATCCAATTTCGTCGACCACAAACAGATCTAGTCCGTCAGAGTAATTACTCCTTCGTAGATGGCATGCAGAAAATCTCGATGACCACTCTAGGTAGACGGACTAAGTTAGGCTTCACCGATAAAGGGTTCGAAAAGTATTTTACTGATGATTGGAAACTAGGCACTGCCAAGCTGGTTCACAACCAAGGTAAGTGGTTTTTGCACATTGGTATCACGAAGGAAGTTAGTGATTTCGATACTAAGGATAATCCTCAAATTGTAGGTATTGACCGCGGGTTACGCTTCCTAGCGACTGCCTTTGATAGTGAAGGAAAGGCATTATTTTTTGATGGTCAGAAGATCTTACGTAGGCGGAAGAAGTTCCTAGAAATCCGGCAACAACTACAAAGTAAAGGTACCAAGTCTGCCAAAAAGAAGCTGAAACGGCTAGCTCAACGAGAGAACCGCTGGATGACCGATGTGAATCATCGGCTATCTAAGACACTCATTGCACTATATGGCCCGCATACGCTCTTCGTTCTGGAAGACTTAACCAATGTGACGTTCAACATGAACGATTTGCCTAAACCTTTGCGTAATAGCCATCGTTCCTGGTCTTTCTTCCAGTTAGAATCTTTCCTAATGTATAAGGCTCAGGCTATTCAAAGCGCTGTTGTGAAAGTGAGTCCAGCATTTACCTCACAGAGATGCCCGAAGTGTGGCCTAGTTGAGAAGACTAATCGCCATCACGATACGCATGAGTATTGGTGCAAACAATGCCAGTATCGTTGTAACGACGATCGATTAGGAGCCATGAATATTCAAATGCTGGGACAAGATTGGTTGAGTGGTGTCAAGCAACCAAAGATTGAGAAGCTAACAACTGCTGGGTAAACCTGGCAGTTAAGCGGGTAGCCGTCAATTACCCGAAGATGTTGCCACTACGAGTAGGAGTGTCGAATAGGCATGTTGGACTACTGTGTCGTAAGACACGTGAGCGACAAGCCTCTGAATTCATTCAGGGGCAATCGACTTGCGCTACACTGTCAATATTTAAGTGGTATCCTAGAACTTAGGAATTTCTACTGAGGAGGCATCACCATGAGTTTAATTTTCATCAAACGGGCCACGCTTCGTGACTTACCAGCAATCATGGCAATTATTGACCACGCTAAGGCCCAATTAAAGGCCGCTGGGAGTCCGCAATGGCAGGATGGCTATCCGGATGCCGCGGCGCTAAAAAAGGACGTAGACGGTCAACAATGCTGGTTACTGGTGGTCGATGGCCAGGTGGCTGGAACGGCCACCATGATCATCGGCGACGAACCTAGCTACGTCAACATTGAGGACGGTCAATGGCAGAATAACCAGGATCCCTATGCGACTATCCACCGGATTGCGATTGGCGCTGGCTTTGGCGGACAACACCTGAGCCACTACTTCTTCTCCAATCTGATCAGTCAAGCCTATCACGAAGGCGTGCGCAATTTCCGTATGGACACGCACGCGCAGAATCAACAGATGCAGGCGATCGCCAGAAGTTTTGGCTACAAGCACCGCGGCACCATTTACGTGACAGAACAGACCAGCGACGCTTCTCGGTTAGCCTTCGAATTAAACTTGGATTAAACGCTAGAAGTTATCGTCTGCGGCTGCCAAGGGTTCTGCCGCTGTGGGGACCGCCTGCAGCCAAAAGACGGGCTTCCGGCTCGGTTTGAAACCTCGCCAAAATCCGGCGAGTTTCCAAACGCGTCCCACGCTGTAAGACCGGGGAAAAACAAATCCCCGGTCCAACACCGTCGTCACAGCTGGCGCCACCCTTGTCTTCCTCCGGCTAAGGCTTTTAAAGTTAAGTCATAATTTGACTTAGTTTTAATTATTACCCATATACAAAGAAATCGCAGGTCACTGTCGGGGCTACTCCTTGTCAAGTAGACAATTAAATAACTAAAGTCTTATGCGACTTCCTGAACGGCATGATTCCGGTATTCTTCCGGAGTCATGCCGTTCAGTGTTTCTTGCCGACGTTGCTGGTTATACCAGTCCATAAACTCAGCGACCATCATGATAGCCTCATCCTCTGATAACGGCCGCCGGAAAGTGAAAAAGTCGGTCTTCATATGGCTCCACAGACTTTCCATCGGGCTGTTATCTCCTGGTGTTCCGGGGCGCGACATGCTATGCGTAATCCCATTCTTAGCTAGGGCCAAGTTATATGTTCCAGAAGTATAGCTTGATCCTTGATCACTGTGTAATATTTGCGGCTTTTTCCCGCATGTGGCGGACAAAGCCGCTTCAAAGGTCTTTGTAACTAAGTTGGCTGTTTCAGTGGCTTCTACTCGCCATGCGATAACACTGTGGTCGTACAGATCTTTAATCGCACTCACGCGAAGTTTGCCGGTACCCTTAATTCCATATTTAATTTCGCTACAGTCAGTGACCCAGACCTCGTTAGAACGGTCTGGGTGGAACTTATGGGTCGCCTTATCAGTCAGTAATTTATTGTCAAACACAGCTTGCTTTTGTTCTGACCTTCGATCATGTTTTGCGACTCGAACTGAGGCGACAATCCGATAATCATGCATGATTCTTCGCATTTTATTGCTACTAACATGATACTCAGTCTCCATATTGACATATGTGACCAATCGGTTAACCCCAAAGATATAGTTATTATCTTCCTCTAGTTTGACAACGTATTCGACAATCATTTTATCTTCTTGTTCTCGGTGACTAGGTCTTCGTTTAAGCCACTTGTAATAGGCAGCTCGTGAAACACCTAGATACTGGCACATATAGCTTATCGACGCTTCTTGTGAGAGTGCCTGAATGGCACGATATTTTTGGATTGAACTGCATCCGTCCTCTCTATCTCGTCCAATTTTTTTAGTAATTTATTCTCTAACGCCAGATGCTCATTACGTGCCTCCAGCTGCTTGATCCGCAATTCTTGCTGTTCAGCTTCAGTTAGATTGGGTTTGTCAGCTTTTGACTTGCCGCGACGATCTTGCAATGCTTCGGCACCACCATCTTGAAATTTCTTGGTCCAGTTATATGCCTGATTGTAAGATATTTTGAACTTTTGGGTTGCCTTGTTGTAATCAAAATCGTTTTCGATGATCCATTGTGCGACTTCAATACGTTCGAGTTGGGTAGTCTTTCTGCCATTCATAGAAACTAACCTCCTAGTGGTTTTTGGTAATTTACCACTAGTATACAGGTTCACCCACTGATAGATAATACCAGCGTTAGGAATATTGAATTGCTTAGCTAATTTGCGGTAGGAGGTCTGTCCTTCAAGGTAAATATTGATTAGTTTAACCTTGAAGTCTCGGGTATATGCTTGATTGGTCGGCTGTCGTTTTAGACCTTCTAGACCATGTTTTCGATATCTTTCTACCCATTGTTCTACCTGAGTATGTCGAATGCCATATTCTCGTTGAATGGCGTGATAAGAGTTACCCTCGTCGAGAACCAATTTAACGTAAAAATATTTTTCCTCAACTGTATATCTAGACCCTCTTCGGCCCATAAGAAAAAACTCCTCTCTAGATAAACAAGCTTTAGTTATTTGCTTGTCTACCTAAAGAGGAGTATATCCGTCAGCCAACAAGCTGATAAGTCCTGCGATTTTTCATTATTTCGGTTAAACTCTAATATTTCGAAAATTATAACAAACACGCCGCCGCAATTCGTTGAGAATCCTCAGTTAGCCTTCGTGGCCGCCACCCGGATGGCATTGCTGGTCGTTCCCGTCGTAAAAAAGTCATGGAAATTAGCATAGCTGATGCGAATCATATCGACGAGGGCCGGTTCCGTGTAGGACCCAACGTGCGGCGTGACCAGTACCTTGGGATACGCCGCCATTAACTGACGTGCCTCTGCGTTGGGCACCTCATCTAGCGCGGCAAATTGCTTACCCAGCAGTGCCACCTCATCCCGAAAGACGTCCGTCCCGTAGCCGCTGAGCTGCCCGGTATCGAGAGCATTCAGGATTGCTGGCACATCTGCCAGTTCTCCCCGCGCGGTGTTGACGAGGACAGCTCCGGGCTTCATTTGCGCTAAAAATTCCGTATCAATCAAATTATCATTCTCACCCGGGAAATACGGCACGTGCACTGAGACGATGTCACTCTGCGCGAGTAGCTCCGAGAGCGGCACCACCGTCACAGTTGCCTGTGCGGTCGCGGATGGCCGTGGATCATACGCTAATACGCGGGCGCCCAGGCCCTGATACAACTTCGCCTCGGCCAGCCCAATCCGGCCAGCGCCGAGAATCCCGACCGTGGCGGTGTGAATTTCGCGACTAAACAGATTGGCACTAACTGTAAAATTAGCCCGCCGAGTCTGCTCCACGGCCAGATTGACGCGCCGGAACTGCGTCATTCCCAGTGTCAACGCCAATTCTGCCACGGCGGTCGGCGAATAGCCGGGTACCCGGGCCAGCGTGATGCCGAGGTCGGCAGCGGCCTGCAAGTCCAAGTGATTGTAGCCAACCGAGCGGGTGAAGACCGCCCGGATTCCCCAGTCGGCAAACTGCTGGAGATTCTGCCGGTCAACGACGCAATTGCCCCGAACCAGGACGGCATCGGCCCCCTTGGCAGCGGTCACGTTATCGTGGGTCAAGAGTTCCCGCACGTATTTACAGGTAAACTGATCCTGATTCAGGCGGTCAAAGTACGGCTCTTCCAGGGCTCGGACACCGTAAGCAGTAATTTTTACCAAGTCGAACACACTCCTTCTTCCTAAACTCTAGCAAAATTAAGCGGGAAAGTCGCCCGAACTGATGGAAAAAATTAAAATATTCCGTTCGACCACAGAAAGTGGTATTCTTGATTTTAAATTTGAAGTAACTATTGGAGGACGACTAATGAGTTTAGTTTATTTACGACACGCCACCAAGACGGACGTGCCAGCAATTATGGCAATTATTGACGACGCCAAGGCCCTATTGAAGGCGGATGGCAGTCCACAGTGGCAAGATGGCTATCCCGACGAGACCGCCATTCGCGAAGATATTATGGCGCAGCGTAGTTGGATATTGATGGTCGATGACCAGGTCGCTGGAACCGCAGCCCAGGTGGTGGGTGATGACCCTAATTACCACGAAATCAGCGGTGATGGTTGGGCGAACAACACGGACCCCTACGCCACGATTCACCGGATTGCGCTGAGCAAGGACTTCGCTGGCCAACATCTCAGCCACACCTTCTTCTCCAACCTGATCAGTCAGGCCTACCAGGAGGGAGTTCGCAATTTTCGGATTGACACCCACCGCATGAATCAGCGGATGCAAGCCATCACAACCAGTCTGGGCTACCAATTCCGCGGTATCGTCCACGTGGCCGAACCCGGCGACAATGCACGCCGAGCGTATGAATTGAATTTGCCACGGTAAAGCAGTAACATAATCACTTAGCGGACGACACCCGAAAAGTGGGGTCAAAATTCGCTAGAGTCCTGCATCATTATGACTGTAAATTAATTGAACGATGATGTATAATGGGCTCTATTGTTTAAGCCCATGTTTCAACAGAAAGGGGATTTTCTTTTAAAATGTATCGATTCTTCGTCCAACCGCAGATCAATGCGGTCACGCAAAAATTAGCGGGTTATGAACTGTTATTACGGTCATATTGCCATGACTACTGGGTAACGCCAACTGATTTCACTGCGCTACCAATGGACCAGCAGGTTTCACTGTCCTATCAAGAGATCACGAACATTTTAAAAGATCATCAAGATAACCCCGAGATTTCACTCAACTTAAATCGCGAACAATTTACAGATCGACGGACGATTGGCCACCTGATCCATCTAAAAAAGTCCGTTCAAAACCTCAAATTAATCGTCGAACTGACGGAAGCCCCTTCGTTGGAGGAACTTCACCGATACGTGGCCATCTATCAGGCCTACGATATCAAGCTGAGCCTAGACGACGTTGGTACGGACAATCCTTGGTGTGAAGCCATTCAGGACGTTTTGCCCTTCATGGACAGCATTAAATTTGCGATGCAGAACTTCCGGTTCCAGCACCGGCAAAAGGAAATGATGGCCAGCCTCAACTTCTGGCGCAACATTGCCGATACATACCACCTCGATTTTACCCTTGAAGGTATTGAGGACAAGGGCGATGTCGATTTAGCTAGACGCTACAATGTTGGCATGACTCAGGGCTATTACTACAGTAAGCCCGTGCCTTATGCGGCTGGGTAACATTTTAAACTGACACTACTAAATACGAGAGCCACCATTCAATCTGCCTTCGGGGAGACTGATGGTGGCTCTTTTTGGTTACTCATAGTCAGTCTAGAATGACTAGACCAATTTACTTCCCTAAAAATGTGATAACGGTGATAAATATTTTTATATTTCAGGGGCTTTCGTTAGATTCTTTCTATATATGGCCGCAAATCCCTGTCACCAAGCCTTTTAATTTCCCAGAATCTTTCTGTTGACATCTCCCCCACCAGCGACTATTATTAGAGCCAAGTTAGAAATACATGAACGCATCACCAGGAAGAGTAGTCGTTCCCGCTAAGTTTAGAGACCACCGGTAGCTGAAAAGGTGGCTTACAACGGAACCGCGAAGATGAGCCTGGTAGCTAACAATTGGTGAAAGCTGACTGTTCGATTTGAAGCCCGTTACCGCTTCCGACTTTTGGCAACAGAAGTTACGGAGATGGTGGGTGTGAGCCCTCCATGAAACAAGGTGGTACCGCGAGTGAAATCGTCCTTATGTAAATTACATAAGGACGATTTTATTTTTTAGGAGATGTTTTGGGATGAAGAAAAAGGGAACTATTTTAACCGTAGCCGCACTGAGCCTCTTAACGTTAGCAGGTTGTGGGAGCCAAGCCAGCAGTAGTAATTCCAGTCACAAATACGCCGCCAAACAGGAATTGAACTGGACCGAATCTTCCGAACTGGCCAGCTCCGACCTCGCACAGGCCACAGACACACTGAGTTTCACCGTTCTGCAAAACACGCAGGAAGGTCTCTACCGCCTCAACAGCAAGGGCACACCAGCCAACGCCCTCGCTACCAACACCAAAGTCACCAACGGCGGCAAGACTTACACCTTCAAGCTACGCAAGAACGCCAAGTGGTCCAACGGCGATCCCGTAACCGCCAAAGACTTCGTTTACTCCTGGCAACGGACGTTAGCGCCGAAGACCGCTTCACAAGATGCCTTCTACCTCTATCAGGTCAAGAACGCCGAGGCCGTCAACAAGGGCAAGAAGTCTCTGAGCGCCTTGGGCATCAAGGCTGATGGCAAATACAAGCTGACCGTGCAACTCACCAAGCCCGTCTCCTACTTCAAGAAACTCCTCGCTTGGCCACTCTTTTACCCGGTTAACCAAAATGCCGTTAACAAGTACGGTAAAAAGTACGGGACCAGTTCCGCCACAACGGTTTACAACGGCCCCTTCCGTTTGACCGATTGGAACGGAACCGGCAAGACCTGGACACTGGCCAAGAACAAAACTTACTGGGACAAGAAGGCCGTTCACCTGACCAAGATCAACGAGCAAGTCACCGAATCCACCACGACCAGCTACAACCTTTATAACGCCAAGAAGACCGACGAGACGCTGCTGAGTGGTCAACAAATCAAGAATAACAAGAACAGCAAGGACTTCGTCAAACGCCTCCCTACCGGTTCCCAACGACTCGATCTGAACCAAAAGAAGGTCGCTGCCTTCAAGAACGCCAACGTCCGTAAGGCCTTCTCCTTAGCCATCGATCGTAGCCAACTGGTCAACGATGTTTTGCAAGACGGCTCGGTTGCCTCTAAAGGATTTGTTCCCGGCGGCATGGGCAACAACCCCAAGACGGGTGAGGCCTTCAACAAGGAAGCCTACGTCAAGTCCGGCGTTTCCTACGACCTCAAACAGGCTAAGAGTCTACTAGCCAAGGGTCTGAAGCAGACCGGTGATAAGCAACTCAACGTCACCCTCTCCGTTTCCGATACCGACACCAACAAGCAGACCGCAGAATTCCTACAAAGTGCCTTGGAGAAGCTGCCAAACGTCAAGGTCACCATCAAGACGGTGCCTTACGTGCAATTGATCACTCAACAAAACAACGGGAACTACGAGTTAACGTTAGCTGGCTGGCAATCCGTCTTCGCTGACCCCATCAACTTCCTAGACGTCTTCGAATCCGACTCCAGCTACAACACGACCGGCTGGAAGAACACCGAATTCGATAAGCTCCTCGACGAAGCCGAAAACCAAGACGGGAACCAACCCGCAACCCGGTGGGCGAAGTTGGTTAAAGCTGAAAAGGTCCTGATCAACGACCAAGGCACGATTCCACTGTACCAAGCTGCTAAGTCCCAACTGTTACGGAGCAACGTTAAGAGCATCGTTTACAACGGTGCCGGGGTTCCTTACGACTTCAAGACGACTTACATTGCCAAGTAACTAGCGACTGCCAAACGAATTAGGTTGCTTCATAAAAAACATTATATATAGAAGAAACCAGGTTCCAACCCGCGTTTGAAGTGCGCGCGGTTGGAACCTGGTTTTCGTTTACGATTTGTTTAACCTGAAAAGTCATAAATCCAAGCATGACTCCGTAACGGCGTCCTGAAAGCATAAAAATTATCATGATCAATCCCAAGTTTCAGTGCCATATGCTTCTTATTTTTTAATACCTTAACCTTAACTGCCTTGCGACTAATTGTCCCCAAAGATTCGCTGTCCATTGTAATCCGTGAGTGCACCCGGTAAACGCCCTTGGACTTCTTAATATACGTCGTTGGAATAGCTATGGTTGTAAACCACTTCAATGACTTTAACGACTTTTTCTTAGTCGTGTATTCACGCACTGTAATCTTCTTATTGGTAATTGAAAGTTTCGCCACTGCATAGTAGCCACCCGGATCATCGTCCTTGCCAAGATACCCGTACCACGTGCCCTTCAAACTACTGGGCAACTTGACTGACTTACTTGCGGCCTGAGCTGAAGTTGTCGCGCCACCAGCCATGAACAAGCCGAGGCTCGCTAGCCCCAGGATTAATACCTTATAGAATTTTTTCATTTTCACTGTCTCCTCCGATTTTTTTAGCCCCACACATTTCAATAATGCTAGGCCTAAAAGTCATTTATGATGTTTTCTTATTCATCTGTTGGAATGTAGTCCTGAAAGTCCCAGCCCCAGGCATGGGCCCGCACCGGCTGGCGGAAGGCGTAGACGGCATCCGCCTCGCCCCAAAAGTTCAGTGCCTGCGTCCGTTTACCATTGACCTTGACCGTCGTCAATTGCAGTTCATTCAAGTCATCCATGAAGGCTTCCGAATTCAACTCGTAGTAGGCCCGATGATGCTTATCGGTCCGCTGTTTGTAGGTCACGAGAGACTTCTCACCCCACTGCCAGTCGAGCTGGCTGAGATTAGACTTGGTCGTCTGCAAGTAGTTATAATCCATCCGGTTACTAGTGAACCGCAGCTTGACGGCGTAATACGTTCTCACGTGGCCGTCCTTTTCCGAACAAACGTAACCGTACCAGTTGCCCCGATAACTTTTAGGGAGTTTGCTTTTGGCCTGAGCTGTCACGCTACCGGCAAAAATTGCCACGACCAAGCCAGCCAGTCCCAACATTAATTGTTGTGTCTTTTTCATAATAGATACCTACCTCCCCGTCTAGTCGTAAAGCTCTAATGAATCCTCGTAGCCAATGCCCCACGGGTGACTACGCAAGGGTTTCCGGAAGAGGTAGAGATTCTCGTAGCCTTCATTTAAAATCAACGCCTGCTTGCTGGAACCCGTTCCGGTGACCGTCCCCAACCGAATTTTAGCGACCGCATCGTCTTCCTCGACGGGCAAATAAATCTTGTAGATCTGGCGATTCTTCTTGTCCTTCTTAGCCTTGTACGTGGCCAACGCAGACGCACCCCAAGTCCACTTGAGATTCTCGAAGCGGGCATTCGTCGTTGTCAGATAATCAAACGAAATCCGCTTTGACTTGATCGTGATTTTACTGAAATCGTAATGGCGCACATGATGGATCTTTTCCGAACTTATGTAGCCGTACCACGTGCCCTGATACTGGCTTGGCAGTGCATCTGCTTGAGCCGACACCGTCAGTAGCGCCCCGCCCACCAAGATACCCACTAAGCCAAAGAGAAATCCTTTCCCATACATCGGCATCCCCTACTTTCCGAAATAATTGTTACCGCAACTAACTATCCTAAATATAGGTCAACCCGGTAAATTAAACAAGCTATTTTTGGTCTGAATGGCTAGATAAATTGCTGGTCTGACGTCACTTTTATCATTTGATTTATCCAAATTACATAATATGTCTCTTTCAATATAAAAAATGGGTGTCAACCGCGACTGCAGCTAACACCCAATTCTTTTTTAATCTACGTTAAAGGCTGACCATTCGTCCAACCTACCAACACTTTTAATTATCCGTATAGTCCCAGAAGTGCAACTTCACTCCAGTCAGTCCCAACACGGTATGACTGGTCAAGGCCGCCCCACCTAACAGGGTAGCCAACTGGATATTCGGAATCAACTTCACCGGAATATCGTAACCCGACAACCGCTTGAAGTAGTTGCGGACCTGAGGAATAGCACTGGGAATCTGGTGCAGGAGTGGCGAATTCAGGTAGAAGACATCGGGATCGAGCATCCCTACCACATTATTCAGAATACCAGCGATACCGTTCGCAAATTGCGACAGCACCGTGATCACCTCGGCATTGTGGTCGGCATATAGTTTAGAAATTTCATCTAACGACATGTCCGCCTTCCCCAGCAAGTCGCTGATCTGATGAATCACGGCGTACTCGGAGTAGACATCCTGATACGTCACCTGGCTGCGACTGTTATTGATGGAGAACGCCGGCATAACAATGTTGTGGCCGAGATTACCCACCCGACCTTGCGACCCCCGGTAGAGCTTGTTCTCTAAAATAAAGCCGGCCGCGATCCCCTGATGGATGCTCAGTGTCACCGTGTTCTCCAGGCCCAGCTCCTCCACAAAGTCGCGGGAGTAGATGGCGGAAAGGTTTGCCTCATTTTCCAACAAGATTGGCACCCCGTATTTCGCAAAGTAAGCCTTGAGGTCCAAGTCGCCGAGGTTTAGGAAGGACTCCTGAACCTGCGTGCCGTTAGTAATCCCGTGGATGGCAAAACAGATGCCCACTAAGCCACGTGTCGTTCCAGGAATCGCCGTGAAGTGGCCAATCAAGTCGTCCAAAGTGGCCGCCAAATCCGTGATTGCCGTAGTCGTGACCTGTTGGAACTGTAGCGTCTCGCCGTCCAAGTAGCAGGCCAACGCCCGAATCACCTGAGAGTCCAGCTCGACCGTCAACGTATAGCCGTAGCGCCGGTTGATCTCAATCAACGTGGGCTTCCGGCCACCATTTGAAGACGCCGACCCGGAGCCAATCTCAGAGACGACACCCTGATCCTGCATCTCACTACACAGCAGCGACACAGTGGCCTTATTCAGACCCAGGTCACGGGCAATCGCCGACCGCGACGTTGCGCGGTGATTGAAAATGTACTCAACAATTCTTTGATAGTTGTAATCATGTGAATTACTTCGACTCGCTGATTCCGCCACAACGTCCACTCCCGACTAATTTTTCACAAATTCACGTGTGTACCAAAAGTTTAACACACTCTGCTAAGAGCACTAAACGATTCTTTCTTTTCATTTTGTCGTGCGCTGCCCCACCCCAGTGAAGACCAATGCCAGCGGCGAAAAATGATCTAACCCCTATGTGAGATTAGACCATTTTTCACCAAGCTTACCGCGTCACATCGTACGTGAAGTCAGTAAACGTTGCCTTAGTACTGTTACGTTTGTACATATCAATGACGTCTAAGCCAATGAAGTTCCCAGTATAGCCACCGGACAGGAAGCTAACATCCATCGCACCCAGTGAGGTCTGCTTGACCCCATCGTTGACGATAAATTCGGCTTGCGATTCGTTGATCTGAATGCTGAAGTTATACGTCCCGTCGCCACTAACCGGAATCTTGGCAACCTGTTCAAACTCCCCAGCAATTGAGCGGTGGAGAATGACACATGGCTTGTCATTTTCATCCAGCGTGACCATCAGCAGCACGTAGTTGTCCAGGTCAAGGTACAACGTCATCCCCGCCATCTGCAGGTAGCTTTCTGGCTGGTATTGCATCTGCACAGCAGCCCGACAGTAGAAGTCCACTTGCCGCGTAGCAATCAGATGTTGGTCAAACGCCGACTGGGGCGATTGGCCACCGGCAAGTGTTAACCCGGACTTACTTGGCTGTAACCACGCCTTGTTCGGGAACTGTCGCAACGTGTTCCAGTACTCCGTGTTCAGGTGGTCACCCGTCAGGCTATCGCTAAAACTGTGACTCTGAATCGGCGTGCTGTCCACGCCAGCTGGTGCCGGCGCTTCCAGGCTAGGATGATTGCCACCGCTCGCCAACCGCAACCAACCATCATCGGTCCAAACGACCTTTTGAATGGCAGTTTCACGGCCCAGAACGGGGTCATCACCCTTGAGTGGCCGGGTGCACAGGTGCGCCATGTACCACTCGTGATTGGGTGTTTCGGTGATGCTGGCGTGCCCGGCACACTGCAATGGCAGGATGGGATCGTTAGCCGACGTCAACATTGGGTTCTGTGGATCGACCTCGTAAGGTCCCCAAACGTTGCGACTCCGCGCTACCGTTTCCTGGTGACCGGCTTCCGTCCCACCTTCGGCACACAACAGGTAGTAATACCCGTCGTGCTTGTAGATCTGGGGAGCCTCCGTCTTCCGGTCAGCCGTTCCTTTAAAGATCACCCGTGGCTTGCCTTGGAGTTCCAAGGTATCGGCATCGATCTTCTGGGCCACGATTCCCGCAGACTTGTTATGCGTCGACAGCCGGTAATCCCAAATTTCATTCAGGAAGTAGGCTTGCCCATCGTCATCGAAGAAAATCGACGGGTCGAAACCAGAACTGTTGATGTAAACGGGTTCGCTCCACGGCCCATGGATGTCATCGGCCGTGACAATGTAGTTGTCAGCGTCCTTGTACGGCACCTTGGTCGCATTAACGTTGGTGTAAACAATGTAGTATTTACCGTTGTGGTAACTGGCGAACGGCCCCCAGATGGAGCAGCCGGTCGGGTTTCCTTGCAGATTAATGTTGTTATCTGGTTGGAGCACCGACGTTTCGTAGGTCCAGTTGACCAAGTTATCCGAGGAATAGACCCGGATACCAGGCAACCACTCGAAGGTCGAGACCACAATGTAGTATTTATCTTTGACACGAAAGAGTACGGGATCGGGATTGAACCCGGTCAGGACAGGATTTTGAATATTTCTCATATGGCAACTAGCTCCTATTTTTCTTCATTGGCAGCGGCTTCTTCGGCTAATTCCTTAGCGTTCCGTTCCTTCAATTCAGCAGAAATCCGCTTGTAGGTTTCCTTATCCAAATTGTAGAACTTCATGGAGAAGATAGCGATGAAGTAAATGATAATAGGCACAATTGTCGTGGCAATAACGATCCCGTGTAAGGCACCAGCAGTTTGATGCTGCGTCGTGGCCACGTAACCGGTAGCGGAAAGTACCAGGCCGGGAATCATCCCACCTAAGGCGTTCCCACATTTGAACACGAAACCGATGATGGCGTAGATGACACCACCCATCCGTTTGTTCGTCTTGTATTCACCATATTCAACCGTTTCTGGAATCAAGGCCCACATGTAAGCGGAAATCATCCCGTTACCAACTGAGGCGATCCCACGAGAAATGAAGATCCAAACGATCCATTCTGGTCTAGCAAAGAACAGACCAACCATCCCGATAATGTCGGCAGCCACGGAAACAATGATCAATTGGAACTTGGTCATATGGTTGGCTAACCAAGGAATAGCTGGAATAAAGGCCAAGGCTGGTAAGGTCCCGGCTAAGGAGTACCACTTAACCAAGTCGGCACGGCCAACGTAGTAAGTGACGTAGTAGATCCCAGTAGAACTAACGATGGACTTAACCCCATAGATAACAAAGAAGAAGATACACAAGATGACCAAGGGACGGTTATGTAATAATTGTTCGAAGACATCTTTAACCTTGATCTTCGTATGTGCAGCTGGTACCTTAACCCGTTCGTTAGTGGAGAAGAAACAACCCCAGAGTAACAGGCCACCCATGACACCCATGATGACCATGGTCAGTTGCCAACCTTTGGCAGCGCCCATACTCTTCGTAAAGAGATCGGCTAAGAATGGCACGAAGAACGCCACGATAACTTGACCAACGTTGGCCAAGAAGGTCCGGTACGTCGTTAAACTAACGGATTCTTGTTGGTCGTTGGTCATGGCGGACGTTAAACTCCCATAAGGGACATTGACGAACGTGTAGCAAACGGACAACAGAATGTAAGTCACGTAGGCGTAAGCTAATTTACCCACACCGCCGAAACTTGGTACCGTGAAACAGAGAACAGCTAAGATGGCAAATGGAATCGCGCCATACAGCAGGAATGGCCGGTACTTCCCCCAGCGGGTATTCGACTTATCAACGAAGAATCCAATGATGGGATCACTGAACGCATCGATAAACCGGACCACCAAGAACAGTAATGAAGCGGCACCAGCTGACAATCCAAAGACATCGGTATAAAAGAAGAGTAAGTAACTGGATAAACTGGCGTAAATTAAATTACAGGCAAAATCACCAAGTCCAAACCCAACCTTTTCACCCACACCAATCTGACCAATTGGCCTGATTGTGCGTTTTGGTTGCGCATTTTCCATGAATGAGGCATCTCCTTCGACTATAAATTTAAAATATTAAACTAACCACCTCGAAGTATATCAGGAAGCGATTTCAATTCAAGAGGTCGAAGGCGTTGCCTATGCCAGTTTCAGTTGAGTTATTTAATTATGAAAACGCTTTTCAAAAGAGATTGTTCCCCATTGTGCCAATTAATGCCTTTTGTGAAAAATATTTTATGAAAGTTTTGTAAATCATGATTTTAAATGTTATTTTAAGAAAATAAACTAATCGGGGGATATGAACGATTTGCTAACTGCTATTGGTGCCGATCCCTGCTGTGACAGCGTTTATCGTAACAATCTATTTCTCTTAGTAAATGAAAGCAACCAACTTAATGCGTAAATCCCGCTCCAGCTAACCACCGGAGTGACGGCCATTCCACCACGTTTTCCATTTAACGCGCTTACATCGACAACAAAGACCGGCGCTTTTTCATCATGCTCGGCACCGGTCGTTGTCTTTTATCAGGTTTGTTTAATTTTTATATCAAAACAGATTACCGTGGAAACAGGGGTAATTCTGCTAAAAATTCAATGTCCGGCCGATCAACCGCATCACCCTCAGCCAGAATGGCCAACTGGCCCACGACCGTCGCCCCAGCCTTCTCGATCAAGGCTTGAGCTGCTGCAAGTGAGCCACCACTGCTGATAACGTCGTCGACAATGACGACCCGTTTAGCAACCAGCTTATCCGCATCCGTCCCATCAAGAACCAATTGCTGTGGCGCACTGGTCGTGATTGCCTTCACCGGCACCGTCAATGGTGCCACCATGTAGTCCTTCACGTTCTTCCGCAACACCACAAACTGGGGGTGATTCGTAACGCGACTTAGTTCCTGCGCCAACGGAATCCCCTTGCTTTCCAATGTGACGAAATAATCGAACTCAGCCGGTACGCGTTTAGCCAGGGCCTGTGCCGCATAATCTGTCAATTCAGCATCGCCCAGCAATACGAAGGACGCAATCGCTGTGGTGTCACTGATCGGCATAATCGGCAGGCGCCGGGTTAATGGCCCAATCTTAATCTCAAAAGTTTTCAACGCTTAGACCCCCAGTCCCAAGAGTGGCAAACAGAATTTCAGAATTGCGCCCGCTAACAGTCCAGCGAAGGGATCGGCCACCGCTGTGATCACCAACGTAATCGCCGCGATAGTCGCCGTAGGTCCTTGTAGAGCCATGCCGGCGTTGACTGGAAAAATAACGACCGTCCCCAGAATAAACAGGAAGCCGGCAATTGAAGCGCTCGGCACGTATTTGCCCAATTTAGGTAGCCAGCCCACGGCCAGGATTGCCGCCATAATCAGCATCATCATGATACCGGCAACGACTGGCTCAGGCGCGCTGGCCGTTGCTGAGATAATAGCTTCAACCGGAGCACCACCCAATAGACTGGTCCCCATATCAGCGATTGATTGCGTAATCGTCAGTAGGTTTAAATCAACTGGATTGGGCTTCTGACCCGTCATTTGGCCGGTAATCAAGCCGTAAGAAATGTTGGCGCCGATATTCAAACATGCCAGACTTAGTGCCCCGCGGACCACGCGCACGTTGACTGTCGGCTTGGTGAAAACGAACCGCCGTGCCGTCACGTGTTCTGGTAATTCTGCGCGATAGTGCTGGATAAAGACGGCGGCGAGGCTGGAGCCAACCACCGAAACGACGATGGTCCACACCAAGTCCTTGGTAATCAGGTAAGTCACAGCGGCCAGTGCCACCGATAGCCACCCGGTCAGCCGTTCGGTCTTCGCCATCCCCAGGGCAATCTTAGCCAGCATGATTCCCACTCCGGCCATCATTCCCGCCATGATGCCGCTACCGAGGATGTCGACAATCTTAGTGAGCGTTCCCGTAACCCCAATCAGTAACATCACGATGGACCCGCCCAAGATAATCGAGGTCCGTTCGCGTAAGTCTCGTCCCAGCTTACCGGTTAGGGCCAATGACTCCGCCTGAAACGATAACGGCGCAACGGAACTAAAGGCTCCGTTGACCGCTGAAGCAAAAATAAAAGAAAACATCGTTGGAAAAATTGCAAAACCGAGCGACATCGCCATAATTCCCTGCGGAATGCCGTTTAACACTACTCCGATGGCCGCTAACAGATCGGCTACCCAGTGCATAATCATTTCCTCCCCACTAGAAACGGTTTATTCGTATTTCTTCACTATCATACGGTATATACCGATTTAAGTCTACATTTATTTTATGTTTCCCGAATAATTAATATAAAATTCGTTATTAAATTCGTGTATAGTTAAAACTCGTGACTACTTGTCTTCCAATCAGTCGCGCCCCTCAACCACTCTCAGGCCTAAATGCTTGCGATTATCGTCACTTTCCCGTATGCTAATGGACAATTGCTTCGAGTAACTCGAAGGTCAATCTCGTCGGGAGGAAATCAAAATGTCTTATACCATTCACGAAGTCGCCGAAAAAATGGGAATCTCCACTTATAGCATCCGTTACTACCATGAACATGGCATGTTGCCATTTGTCCAGCGTGACGCCAATAATAACCGAGTCTTTGAGGACAGTGACCTCGAATGGCTCAACATCATCGTTTGCTTACGGGCAACCGGGATGTCGGTCGAACGGATCAAGCACTACCTCGACCTCGCACAGGACGGCGATGACACCGTCCCAGAACGTTACGAGATGATGAAAGAACAGCAAGCCCGGACCTTGCAAGAGATTCAGGACCTCCAACAACATCTCGCCACGATTAACTTCAAGGTTGACCACTATGCCGAATTAATGGAGAATCATGAACCCGACAGCTTCCTGCCTTCGGACTTACAACAGCGGACTGCGGTTAACCAATAATACGACTTCATCTCAGCTGTCAGGCCCACGTCTGGCGGCTTTTTTAGTGCTTAAACCAGGTAGTTCCCCGGCTTCAAGCCATAATTCTTGACCCCCCCTTAACCAATATGCTAATCTAAAAACTCTGTGAAATTATTACATTGTTTATAAGGGGGGCTCACTCGTGGAAACGACCCTATTGCCGCACTGGCGGCGTAACATTTATCTCTTCTTAACCAGTCAGTTTCTGTCAGGCATCACCAGCATGGTCGTCCAATACGCCATCATCTGGTACTTAACCAAGCAGACTGGCTCGGCGACCGTCCTTAGTCTAGCAACCTTATTGGGCATGCTACCCATGGTCTTACTTAGTCCATTCGTTGGCCCATTCGTCGATCGGCTCAACAAGAAACTCCTGCTGATTGTGCCGGACATCGTTGCCGCCGTATTTGCCATTATCCTTTCCGTCGTGGGGACGCTACAGGACACCTTCCCACTATGGCTGATCTTCATCTCACTCTTGGTGCGGGCCATCGCGCAAACATTCCAAATGCCCACCATTCAGTCGATTATGCCGACCATGGTGCCAACCGAGCAGCTGACCAAGCTCAACGGTCAACTCGGCATGGTGCAATCAGCCAATATGATCATCGCACCGGCGTTAGGCGCTTTTCTCTTTGCACTAATTCCCCTGAACTTCCTGATCCTACTGGACGTCCTCGGTGCTGTCATCGGCATTAGCCTGCTCCTATTCGTCAAAATTCCCGAACATCCCGTGATCGATGAACCCGTTCACATCTTGGGAGACGCTAAATTTGGCCTAGATAAGCTTCGACACACTCGTGGCTTGTGGGCCATCACCATTGTTGGCGCCATTTTTACGTTGCTCTTCATGCCCGCGGCTAGCCTCTATCCGCTAATGACCATGGGCTACTTTCACGGTAGCGTTGGTCAAGCCGGTCTCATCGAAGTCGTCTACTCCGTCGGCATGCTGCTGGGCGGTACCATCATCGGGGTATTTGGTAACTGGCGCGACCGCATGCCGCCCATTCTGTGGGCCATGGCTGCCATGGGGGTAACCTTCGGCGCAAGTGGTTTTCTCCCCGGCAACCATACTGGTTTCATCTGGTTCGTTGGTCTAAACACTTTAGCCGGTATCGCCACGCCATTCTATAGCACGCTGCTAATGGCAATGATCCAGCAAAGCTTTCCACCAGCACAACTTGGACGAATTCTTGGCGTTCTCAATTCCATCATGAGTATCACCGGACCAGTCGGCTTAATCTTCGCTGGCCCACTCGCTGATATGATTGGTGTGGAAAAACTGTTCATCATCGGTGGCGTTGGCTCACTGGTCTGCGGTCTCTTGATGTGGCTGCTTCCCAGTACCCGTCGCTACGACGTCAAGCTGCAAACACACGCCCAACCCGAGCTCACTGATACCGTTAATTAACCCCAACCTGGCCATCCCGTTTCAACGGATGGTCTTTTTTATCTTGACAAAATGAATGAATAATTATAATATTCATTCATAAGCAAACGAAAGGAACCTAGCCGATGGAAGAAAAACAGGAACGCCTCTTCACCGCCGCTCACGATTTATTTCTAAATCAAGGGTTCAAACGGACCAGCATTGCTGAAATCGCCAGTCAAGCCGGTGTAGCGGTCGGTACCTTCTACAATTTCTATCAGTCCAAATCAGACATCTTCGTCCAAGTCTACAACGCCGAGAACGAACGAGCTAAGGGTCAAATTCTGGCTGCCGTCGACCTCGATGTGGCCCCTACTGACCTAGTCAAAACGGTCCTCCATCAGATTTTTACCCACTCCGCCGACAATCAGATTCTGCAGGAGTGGTTCACCAATCCCAAACTTAACGCACTGATTGCCCGCAACAATCAGAGTGCCGTCGAGGAAAGTCTAGTCTACGCCACCCTCATGCACCTGATCGATTGCTGGCAGGACCGTGGTCTTCTTAAGGACGGCCTCTCCAAGGACCGCGTTATCAGTCTATTTAACGCGCTGACCGTAGTCGATTTCCACCAGAGTGAGATCCAAACGGATGACTACTACCAGCTGCTGAACGATCTAATTTCCGGAATTTTATTGTTTATTCTAAAATAGCCCAACCGGTTATTTTTTTACACCAAAATGAATGAATTGACATAATATTCATTCAATTAAAAGGAGCGTATCATTCATGAAAAAGCTATTCTGGCTGCTACTGACCATCGTCATCATTCTCGGTACCCTAGCTCTCTGGCTCACCACCAGCAATCGGCGATTCAACGTCAGTACCGGTCGAATTAGCCAATTAACCACTCAAAACATGTCATTTAATACCCAACCACAGACGGTCCATCTCGTCCTGCGAACTGCTCAACTGAAGATTAAATCAGGCAATCACTATCAGTTAACAGCACACCATGTCAGCAGTGATCAATTCAAGCTGACTCACTCAAACAGCGTTCTCTCAATTGCTGAAACCAATGCCAAACACCATCAGCTCGAAATCGGTAAGACGCCTGTCCTCACGCTAACCGTGCCGACTAAGGTTGAACAGTTAACGGTCGACCAACTCAACGGAACATTAGCGCTCAACGATCTTACTGTGGGTACGCTGACCCTTCACCACCGTAATGGGACGACTACGGCAACCAACCTCACCGTCACTCGCGGCGGTAAACTCATCAAACAGAATGGCCGAACCGACCTGCGACGGCTCACTAGCGATGGTCTCAGCGTCGCCATTAAGACTGGGCAGTTCAAACTAAACGGGACAAAACGTGCCAGCAACCAGCAAACCTACACGCAAGCCGGCAATCATCCCCTGACCATTAAGAGTGGTACAGGACAGGTGCACGTAACGACCAACTAACAACAAGAAGGGTGCCGAGACCAGCCGTCTCAGCACCCTTCTATTACATATCATTAGTTAGCCGCAACGAACGCCGCCAGCTGCCTACATTTTCTTTTCAAACCCTTCCATCGGTGCCGCCTGATTCTGATAATCGGCCGCAGCTTCAGGATCCGTGGTGAAGTGCATCACGGAATAAAAGGCCCCATTCAGGTAGTCCTGCATGGCACGTGGAATCTTCAGCTCAGCCATTTCGGATGGGGAGAGTTGGTAGCGAATGCTAGCTTCATCCCCGTCAGCAACCTTTTCCATCCACTGAGGTTCACGAATCATTTCGCGGCCCATGGCAACCAAGTCAGTGCCCATGGCCAAGACAGCGTCGGCATCCGCTGGTGTTTCCACGGAACCCACCCCGATCAATGGCTTGCGACCAGCTAGCTGTGCCACTAATTTCGCAATGATTGGCTCATGATCGGACTTGTCATTCAGCGACGTCCGGTGGGCCGAACCCATCGACGTGTGGACGTAATCCACCGCGGAATCCCCCAGCATATCCACGAAGGCCAAGGTGTCCGCCAAACGGATTCCGGGCGTCTCGATCTCTTCTGGTGAAATCCGGTAACCCAGTAGGAATGGCCGATCGGCGTACTGATCAATGGCAGTGTGGGCACTGGCGATGACGGCCCTGGCAAATGCCATGCGATCATCGCGGTTGCCGCCCCACTTGTCGGTTCGCTGGTTGGAATTAGGAGAGAAGAACTGTTGCAGCAAATAGGTGTTGGCTCCGTGGAGTTCGACCCCGTCAAAACCAGCAGCAATCGCTCGCCGCGTAGCATCCCCAAAGGCTGTAATGATGTCGTCGATCTCATCGGCAGTCAGTTCCCGTGGTGTCTGGGAATCGGCAGGATAAGCGGCCTTAATCGCACTGGCACTGACGGGTTGGTTACCCCGCAGAATCTGGTCGTTAGACTTACGGCCAGCGTGGAAGATTTGGAGAACGGCTTTGGTCCCGTTACGTTTCATGGCGTGGGCCAGTTCACTCAGGCCGGCAATATCCCCGTCATTAGCAATCGACAGTTCCCCTTCAAATCCCTTGCCACTCGCAATCACGTTGGCCACTTCGCCAATGATCATGCCCAAGCCACCGGAACGAGCGCCATAAAAGGCGATTTCGTCGTTTGTCACGTGGCCGTCGTAGAAGCTAGACATCGTGGTCGTTGGTGACATGACCACCCGATTTTTCAGTGTGATGCCGTTCTTAAAGGTATAGGGTGCCATAAACTTATGTGTCATTAGAATTTCCACCTTTCTGAGTTGCGTTACAGGTTTGAATTGCGTTTAAAATGGGCCGGAGCGTTTCCCCCGCGGCGGTCAACGACCAGCACCATTGTTTCATGTGAAACATCACGAGTTGGTGGCGCTGGAGCTGCAATAAACCGAGCCAACACCGCCAATGCTGCCAAATGGGAATCTGCCGTGACAACATTCCCGGCGATTGGGGCGCTTCAGCCAAGAGTAACAGAACCTGCCACTGCAAGGGCTGGGTCACAATTGCTCGCGTGGCTTCTAGACCACGAATCGTGGGTTCCATGGAACCACCTCCTCAACATCACCTAGCATAAGGGCTTACTGAGCATAAAAAAAGAAGGCACTTTGAAGTGCCTCCCACTAATTTTGCAATAATTTAGCAAACCCATCATGATCGTTTTGAATTTCCATCTCCGGCACCTGACTGGCCCGCTGCTCACCCCATAGCGACATCTGCACCAAGATTTGGCCCAACGAACGCCCCAAATCTGTCAGCTCGTAGACTACTTTAAAAGGTGCCCGGTCACCGTACACCAGTCGCTTGATGATGCCATCGTCTTCAAGTTCTCGCAGTTGTTGCGTCAGAACTTTTTGCGAGATCGCCGGCAACTCTTGGCGGAGATCACACGTCCGCTGTGGCCGGTTGCCCAAATGGCAGAGCAGTTGGGGCTTCCACTTGCCACTAATAACACCCAAAGTAGCTTCAACCCCATTATTATATGACTTCTTCACGTGATGACCTCCCAGCGTTTTTTTCTATCTTACCGCAATAGACGCTTTTTGGGGAGTAGGCACCTTTTGGTAACCATGGAAATTCTCTCTTAAAAGGCGTAGAATAACGATAATTTTATTCGTTGAGGAGGTCTGCTCATGCTCAAACCTTATCCGTTAAACATCGGCGATCACATTGCCATTGTCAGCCTTTCCAGTGGTGTTCTGGGCGAGAATTTCACCGCCCACGAGCTCGCTCGCGGCCAACAACGCCTGCGAGAACTGGGACTCATCCCGGTCACCATGCCTAACGCGCTCAAGGGTCTCGACTATCTTGAAGCACACCCGGAAGCTCGCGCCGTCGACCTGAAAATGGCCTTCACCGATCCCCAAATCAAGGGAATCATCTGTGCCATCGGTGGGATCGATACCTACCGCCTAGCCCCCTACTTACTGGACGATCCGGAATTCATTGCGGCCGTTCAGACGCACCCCAAACTATTCACGGGATTTTCAGACACCACCGTCGACCATTTAATGCTGTACCGATTGGGTCTCACGACTTACTATGGACCGAATCTGCTGAACGACTTGGCCGAACTGGGACCGGCCCTGCTGCCTTACACGCGACAGACGTTAGCCCATTACTTCCAGAACCCAGCCACCACGGCAATTACCAGCAGCCCCACTTGGTACGAAGAGCGCACGGACTTTTCGCCAGCCGCGCTGGACACACCACGGCGTAGTCATCCCGAGACCCGTGGCTACGAGGTGCTTCGCGGAACGGGCCGCGTCACGGGTCGCCTCCTGGGCGGCTGTATCGACAGTCTCAACAGCTTGCTGACGGATGCCCGCTACCCCGACGAGCCAGCGATTGCCCGGAAATACGGCTTGTTGCCGGCCCCCGATACCTGGCGTGACAAGATTCTCTTCCTAGAAACCAGTGAGGAGCAACCGACGCCGGCAGCCTACCAAACGATGCTACAAAATCTCAAGGATGTTGGTATCCTTGGTAACGTTCGTGCCATTATCACCGGTAAACCACAGAACGAGCGCTACTATGACGCCTATTGTCAGGCCCTGCTGACCATGACTAGCGACCTAAATACGCCCATCATGACCAACTTCAATTTTGGTCACGCCTATCCCCGAACCGCCCTGCCCTATGGCCTGACGGCGGAATTGGACTGCACGGCGAAAACGTTAACGGTGACGGAGCCCTTCTTTGCGGGAGTTGTTACGGAATAATTAACGGGCTAGTGCGGAACATCTCTCACATTTGGCAGTAATATCAAGGCCCATTTAATTATTAATTATATATTAATAATTAAATGGGCCTTCTACTTGCTGATTTCTGGTCACCTGTTAAACTGAAACCTAAGCTAAAAAGTTTCTCCAACTAAAGGGAGGCTTCAAAAATGGACGCCCCCAAAAAAACATGGTATTACTGTCACTGTCGCTAATAACGGTCAAATTTCTATTCCAGAAAAAGTTAGACAGCAATTAGGCCTACACGATGGTGATCAGTTTAATTTAACCGTCACCAAGTCCGGCTCCCTGATCCTAGATAGTGAACCAACCGCACAAGATTGGCATACTGCAAGTCAACCACGCCCGTTTAAAAACGGACGCTTGCGAGAACCACACCCCACGGCATGGTGACCACAATTTGCTTAGATACAGCGCTAGCCTACGAATAGGACTTATCCGCTAATTACCAAAGCCTTTTAAGTCCGCAGGTTGCCAGACGGACTCATTTCTTACAAGGTTACTAAACCCTTAGCTAAAATATTTTTAGCTGCGTTATGATCACGCGCATGAAGCGTACCACAACTAGGACACGTCCACTTGCGATCAACTAACGTCAACTTGTTTTTACCAGTCAGGACGTGACCACAATCACTACAAGTTTGCGTTGTATTTCGGGGATTCACAGTCAGAAATTTCCGACCATACAAATCAGCTTTGTAGGACAGCATAGCCAATAATGTTCGCCAGCCAACATCCGAGATACTCATTGCCAAAGCGTGATTCCGCAACATGTTTTTACTCCGCAGTTCTTCAGCTACGACTAAATCGTGGTTTTTGATTAAGGCCGTAGAGACATGGTGCAGAAAATTCTTGCGTTGATTAGCGACTTTAAGCTGAAATTTGGCCACTAGTAACCGTTGTTTTTGATAATTTTTTGATTCTGATAACCGTCGTTGGTTCTTTTTAGCTCGTCTGGCCCGTCGTGACAGCTTCTGTTGGGCTTTAGCCAGCTTTCCTTTAATCATTCGATAGTAACGCGGATTAGCAATCACCTGTCCATTGGAGTCCGTCAAAAAGTTATCAAGATTTAGATCAATCCCAACCTTAGATTTCGCAACTCTTTGTTTGCCAACGAAAGGTTGTGCCGATCCAAGCTGCAGGGAAACGAAGTAATGGCCGACAGCATCCATCGAAATTGTTGTGGTCCCAATTCTAATATCATCGGCTTGATCCAAAATCTTCGATGGCAGCCCCTTGAAACGGAGATGCCCCAGCTTAGGTAGTTGTAGGTGGTGGTCATCATTTAGTCTTACGCTACCATTACGCATGGTCGGCACTGTCACTTTGGCACTGTAGAGACACGACGTTTGATAGGTCTGAGTATAACCACGTTTATGAAACTTAGGAGTTCCCGCCTGATGAACCTGACGGAATAGTTTCCAGGCAGTCTTATAGTTCTTGATGGCATTGGCTTTCATCAAGCTGTCAAAATCCGGATGATTGAGCCAACCATGCATATTGGAGATAGCAGTTGATGGTTTTCTTAGACGTTCAGTCAAATCAGCGATTCGATCCAAGACAATTGTAATTGGAATCTTTACTTGCTTTAACCAGAACAAGTCATTGTTCATGCCATTCATCTGATTATAAATAAATCGACTGGCGTCACTGTTACGCTTAATCAGCCGCTTTTGTTCAGTTGAAGGAAAGACTCTAACCTTAACGCCATAATGATAAGGCAATTGTGCCATTGTCTTCGCCATAAGTTGCCACCTCCTCTTGCTTGATAGTAGCATAGCATATGAGTATACTGTAGCCATAACAAAACGGCTTATAATAATATTTATGGATAATTCATATGAGTAAGGAAATCGTATAAAGTTACATTGCCAGTCATCTAAGGACATAGTGGCATTCATCCTTTGTTTGAAAGCAAGGGAATTCTGCCTAATTTATATTAAAGACATTCCTAATGAAGTCGTTGATGTCGATGAGTCTGGACACTATGATCCTAAGAAGTCTCCCACCTTTGATCAATGGATGCGTGCAGGCTAACGAAAATTACAATTGTACCTTTCTACATAAGCTTCCAAAAACTACATTTAAGCTCACTATAAAAGGGCACTCAGCCAATCGACCGAGTGCCTTTCCTCATACACTATCTAACTTGCCGGTACCGCCATCACGTCGGTATCCACAATTCCAAACTGCAAGCGCATCGCCGTCTCAATTTCTTCCCCTAAACGGTAGCTGTCCTGGACTTCCATGTGCGGGTCGACCGCAATCACCAATTCCAGCGTCACCACGTTCCCGTTGTAGTGGGCCTTCAGTTCCAGAACCCGTTTGACCTCTGGAAAATCCTCAGCGGCTTGCCGAAACCGGTCTTCGACTTGGGGATCGAAGTAGTCAGCCAAGTTCAGACTACTCTCGCGAAAGATCTTAATTCCCGAGGCGAGCAGAAAGAATCCAACTAGAATACTGGCCACGCCATCCAACCAACTCAGTTTGAAGAACAGCGCACCACCAATGGCCACCATCGTCCCCAGACTGGTTACGGCATCACTCAAGCTATCCTGAGCAGCGGCCGTCAACGCCGCGTTCTGGAGCTTTCGACCTGCTCGCCGGTTCAGCCACCAGACTCCCAGCATGATGACCGTCGCAATCCCGGCTCCAACCAGCGTGATTGCTCGGGGAATCTCCTGCGTATCCGTACGCATCAGACTCTTGATCCCAGAAAAAATAACGCTAGCGGCAATGACGATCATTACTAATCCGGTAATCAGGGTGAAGACGGTCTCGTAGTGAAAACGCGTCAATTGCAGACGCTGGCCACTATTTTCAAAATCCTCTGGCAATGGTTGCCCCATCAGATCATCGTCGTGAATATCCCGAGCAATGTAGAGGCCAACCATTAAAAGGACGGACGCAATGATTCCTGATAAATTATTAAACGCATCCGCCCGCAACGTCTGCGAGTGCCCGATGATGGCGAGGTAAAATTCAATCACCGAAATCGCCAGGTACGCCCCAACGTTTAACACCAAATGCCGCTGGGCACCCTTCAATTTCGCCAGTTCGGTTTGTTGGCGAGCGTGCCACACAGCCTGCTCACTGCGGCGATGCGCATCCATATCCTTCATACCCATTCCTTCTCACCTGCTAAGATACTTTCATTATAACCATATTGATGAAAGAAACATGCCCCTGGCGAATTTGTTTTGCCAAATAGGCACTTAACCATCAGCTGTTTTCGTGTTGACTAGTCAACTTGTTAGCTTTTTCATTATCACAAAATACCGCTAGATAGCCATAATTTTATTTTTATTACGCATTCGTAAATCGCCCATCTGTCAACATTTAATCCGGTTGCACACCCCTCGTAAATGACAAAATGGACGAAACCTATTGCAAACTGTAATCACCTAAGTTATAATTACTTTGTGAAATTGGTACTAAGGATTTTCAAAACTTCTGAAAGAGGGAAAATTGAATTATGGCTGAACGTAGTTATGACTTTCTTATGCCCAGTGTCAACTTTTTTGGCCCTGGCGTAATTAGCAAGATTGGTGAACGTGCAAAGATGTTAGGGATGAAGAAGCCCGTCATCGTGACTGGGAAGATTCTCGAAAGCATGGAAAATGGTGCCGTTCAACAAACCATTGCTTCTCTTGAAGCGGCTGGCGTGGACTACGTTATTTACGATAACGTTGAACCCAACCCAAAGATCCGGAATATCAAAGAAGTTAAGAAACTTTATGAAGAAGCTGAAGCCGACTCCATCATCACCATTGGTGGGGGCTCCGCTCACGATACTGGTAAGGGTGCTGGTGACATTTTGACCAACGGCGACGACATTACCAAGTTAGCCGGGATCGAAACGCTCGACCACGCCTTACCACCACTGATTGCCGTTAACACGACTGCCGGGACTGGTTCCGAATTGACCCGTCACGCCGTTATCACAAACGAAGAAACCCACTTGAAGTTCGTGGTCGTTTCATGGCGGAACATTCCGTTGGTTTCCTTCAACGACCCTACTCTGATGCTCGACATTCCTAAGAACTTGACTGCCGCAACTGGGATGGACGCCTTCGTCCAAGCCATCGAACCATACGTGTCCGTTGACCACAACCCAATCACCGACTCACAATGTATCGAAGCCATCAAGTTGATTGAAGGTTCCTTACGTGAATCCGTTGCTAACGGTCACAACCTGGATGCTCGGACCAAGATGGTCGAAGCTGAAATGTTAGCCGGGATGGCCTTCAACAACGCCAACTTAGGTTACGTTCACGCCATGGCTCACCAACTCGGTGGCCAATACGACGCCCCACACGGTGTTTGCTGTGCATTGCTCTTGCCTTACGTTGAACAATACAACATCATCGCTTGCCCAGAACGTTTCGCCCAATTGGCTGAAATCATGGGTGAAGACACCACTGGTTTGTCCACGCGCGACGCTGCTGAATTGTCCATCAAGGCCATGAAGCAAATGTCACAAGATGTTGGTATTCCAACTTCCATCAAGGAAATTGGTGCTAAGCCAGAAGACTTCGAACTGATGGCTGAAAATGCCTTGAAGGACGGGAACGCCTTCTCTAACCCTCGCAAGGGAACTAAGGAAGACATCATCAAGATCTTCCAAGCTGCCTACGACGCTGAATAAAAAGTAATCGTTGATTGCGGGAAGCCGCCACTTCCTGCAGTCAGTTGAATACTATTAGTTAACACGACGAAAAGGACCATCTCACTGAGATGGTCCTTTTTGCTGTCTCTGATTATTGTGGAGCAACCCGATATCGGAGCACCGTCTTCGCCTTTTCCGGTGCCGTCCGACGAGTATCGGTCAGATAGATTTCACGGTGCCAGTAGTCGCCCATCGTGGGAATCACCTTGAGCTTCTGGTCAGCCAACACCTGCTGCAGCTGAGCAAACGTGGCCGGCTCGTCATCAAACGGTCCCTGATGAATCGTCTGGAGGACTTGGCCCTCTTCATATGTCTCCCACTTCAGCGCCGTCAACCAGGGATTCTGCTTCTTCGCCTGGACCCGCGCCAGACTCGTCTGAAAATCGGCGGCCGTCAGTCGGTCCGGTTGTCGGAGCATAATCTTATAGCGTAGCGCAGACTTATTCAGTTCCGCCCCACGTGACCCATCGTCGGTGGTCCAAACGCCTTCTAATGGATACACGGTATATTCGTAAGGCGTTCCCAAATCACCGCGTTTCAACGCCATCCGCAGATCATAGGCTACAGGATAGAGTGCCCCAATCTGCTCGCTAAATTGCGGTTGATTGGGATCACCCGTCCCTGCCAAGGTGATGAAATTCAGCTTGGGCAACGTCAATAGTGTTGGTTTCCTAGGAAGATACCAGTCTTTTTCGGCCTTACGCCATTCATGTTTCACGTGAAACAACCTCCTTTGCCAAAAAGAGCGGGACAGTAACCGCCTCGCTCACGATTCATTATTTTTCAACCAATGGAACGAGCATCTCGCCATGAACGCCGTCAGCGTCGGTCCCCGTGACATAAGACGTGTTGGGCCCACCAACGTAGGCGTAATCGGTCAATTGTGGCAGGATTTCACCGAAAGCCGGTCCTTCCAGGGCATTGTACAGGCCCATCTGATCCGCTGCCGTCCCCTTGATCACCAGGTACTTGCTGGCTGGAAATGTAATCAGTCGTTGACCATCAGCGACCACCGTGTCGGCCGTAACTTCGCGGCCGGCGTAGTAACAGAACTTACCATTGACGGCTTCATTGACAGCAAAGGGGTAGTCATTCACGCCGGCTAAACTGTCCAGAACGTGCTCGGCATTAATTTTCTGCCAAAAGGCCGCCTTCTGTTGACCCATTTCTGGAAAACTGCCAGTAAGAACCGTGCCAATCCCTAATACCGTGAATGCTGCTTTCGTTTCAATCGTGTAATCTGCCATATTGTTGTGACCTCCTTAAGATGATAGACTCAGTATACGGTCTAATAGTTTCAAAAACTGACACCGTTAGGAGGAAAATTACTCATGAACAAAACTGACCGTATCAATACGATGATGCGCTACATCAATAATCGCCAATACTTTACGATTCGCGAACTGATGGCTCAATTTAATGTTTCGCGCAGTACCGTCATCCGCGACCTCAATACCATCCAGGAATTGGGCATGCCACTGACGGCAAGTGTCGGCCGAGACGGCGGCTACGCGGTCTTACAGAACCAATTACTGCCGGCCGTCCAGTTCAACAGCGAAGAGCTCAAGGCCCTGTTCGTCAGCTTTCTGGCAACTCTCAACACCCAGCTGCCCTACCTGCAGAACCGCAATACCCTAACGGAAAAGCTGGTGGCAATTGCCTCGCAAGCCCAGCAGGATGACCTGCTCACGCTGCAGGAACTCCTAGTCTTTGACCATACCAACCCCCGCAATCCCAAGCTGACTGAGCTCACCGACTACGCGCCAGCCCTATTGAAACCCTTACTGAATGCCTGTCTGACAACGCGGCAACTCATCCTGACCACCGCGACCGCAACCCAGACCGTCTGGATTCGCCACGTCTTCAGCCGCCAAGCCAACTGGTACGTGGACGCCTGGGATCTGACCGGCCACCGCTTGGTCCAAATTGCCATCGATCAGCTGACAGCGGTGGCACCCGTTGCCCAGGAGGAGATCCTCCAGCCCGCAGCCATCGAAGCCGCCATCAAACAAGCCCAGCCGCTGCCCAACGTGAAGTTGACTTTAGACGCTGATGCCATTCAACAGTGGCACAACCATCCCCATCCAACCGCGGCGTTGCAGTATCAGGATGCCTTTCAACAAACGGCAATTCTGGAATGCCGGGTGGCACCAACCGACCCGCAACAGCTCACCGATTTTAGCCGGTGGTACCTATACTTAGGCGCCGGTGCCCGCATAGTGCAAGCCCCGACGCCTCTGATTACTATTTTAAAACAAACCGCGCAGCGTTTACTCGCGCAATTACCGCAGTAGGTACCCGCCATCGACTGGTACCATGACCCCGGTCACGTAGTCTGAAGCGTGGCTGGCCAAGAAAATCATCGGTCCCATTAGATCAGCTGGAACACCCCAGTCCCCACTTGGAATATGGGCGGCAATTTCTGGCCCACGAACGGGATCTTCTTGCAGTGCCTTCGTCATATCGGTACTAATGTAACCGGGTGCTAACCCGTTTACTTGGACGTTATCCTTAGCTAAGGCATCGGCATACGCCCGCGTCAAGCCTAACACAGCGTGCTTGCTGGCCGTGTAGGGGAAGATATATTTCCCAGCCCGGTAAGACAGCATGGAACCAATGTTGATGATCTTCCCGTGCTTCTGCTTGGTCAAGACCTTGGCAGCGGCGTGCGACAGGTAATAGGTGGCGTTCAGGTTAATATCAATGACCTTCTGCCAATCCTCATCCTTGTAGTCGAGCACGTCATTTCTGATAATGACCCCGGCATTGTTGACCAGAATATCAAAGTGGTCAAATTCCTTGAGGGTGGCGGCGATGATCTGGTCAGCCGCGCCCGGTGCGGTCACGTCTTGCTGGAAGAAACCAACACGTTGACCGTTCTTCTCAACGACCTGACGGATCTCATCCCAGCCGTTCTGCGTACGACTCACGACCATTACATCGGCACCGTACAGGGACAGTGCCGTGGTGTAGAACTTACCGAGCCCCCGGGCACCACCGGTAACAATGGCGACCTGACCCTTTAATGAAAAACTATCACGATTAAAATCTGACATGCAATTCACTCCTTAGTAATGCGCTTTCATTTTTAATTTTATCACCGTTTCCTGAAAACAGGAAAGGATTGGTCAGACCTGTTCGTCTGTTACCAATCCTCTCAGTGAAATCAGTTTAATTTTCTGACTTTTGTTTCTCTTGATGCCGTAATTCCATTTCGATTTCTTCCAATGACTTGCCCCGCGTTTCGGGAACCAGGTAGTGAACGAAGAACATGGAGAGGACGGCAAAGACAGCGAACACGGCAAATGGTCCCCCCACGTTGTTGTGGAAGTAGGCCAACATAACCAGGAAGAATTGTGAAACCAAGAAGTTCCCAATCCAGTTAGCCGCTGACCCGATGGACGACCCGATACCCCGAACGCTCAACGGGAAGATTTCACCAATCGTTACCCAGGCGATGGGCCCCCAGGAAATGGCGAACCCAAAGATGTAAACGGCGATGAGAATCATGGTTGGAATGGCCGTCGTGTGAATATCCATGGTAAAGTTCATCACGGCTAAGATTCCCAGTGAGACCGCCATGACGATCGACCCAAACATCAGGAACGTCCGTCGGTTGAATTTATCCATGATGAAGGTGGCAAGGACCGTCACAACAAAGTTCACGATCCCAATCCCCACGGAGATCCAGATGGCGCTGCCCTCCGCAAAACCAAAGCCTTTGATGAAGACTTGCGGCAGGAAGTAAATAACGGAGTTGATCCCGACCAATTGCTGCAGCAACATGATGCCGACCGCCACAATAACGGCGGGCCGGGCGACCGTGAAGAGTTCCTTCAGACCACCCTTAGGCTGACTGGCAACGATCTTGATCTCTGCCAGCTCGGCCGAGGGGTCATCCGTCGTATTCTTCCGCAACATTTTCAAAACGCTGAGTGCTTGATCATTCTTACCTTGTTCGGCCAAGAACCGCGGTGATTCAGGTAAAAGCAAGCCCCCAATTAACAGCAGCGCCGCTGGAATCAATGCGGACCCTAGCATCCACCGCCAATCCCGGATACCCAACAGGTTGTGGTCGAGGAAGCCCAGGTTAGAAACGTAGGCCAACAGAATCCCCAATGTAATCATCAGTTGGAACAATGTCCCCAATGAGCCCCGCCGTTCTGCGGGTGCCAATTCGGCCAGGTAGGCTGGCGTCAACGCTGACGCCGACCCAACGGCCAGCCCCAGGATGATTCGGGCAACGACCATTGACCAGAAGCCAATGGCAACCATCGATAGCGATGACCCGAGTAAGAAGAGAAGCGCCGCCAAAATCAGTAGGCGTTTTCGCCCATACCGATCGGCCAGTGGCCCAACGCCCAGTGCCCCAACGGACGACCCAATCAGTACGGAAGACGTGATGAACCCCGTCTGAGCGATGTTCAAGCTAAAGTTATTTTCAATCAGTGGTGACGCTCCAGAAATAATCCCCGTATCAAATCCAAACAATAATCCACCAAGTGCGCCGAAAGTAAAAATAAAGAAGGTACTTAAGTGTCGATTCATCTTATTGTCATCCTCCACTGTTCACAAACGTCTCTATCAAATTATTTATGTAACCGTTTCCATAAAACATTTTACCCGTTCTTGGGTCGAGACGCAATTGTCTAGACCAAAAAGTTATTCAAAAAATACAATTCTCTGTATATAACAGCTAAAAATCGGCACACAATCCCGGCTTAAAAGGATTGTGTGCCGATTACTATTATTCATTTTTATTAAAAACTAAGCAGAAAACCTGCGATTTCAATTGCGGGATGAATGCTCGAATTTAATATTTTTTCGAACGTATGTTCACTAAAAAGGAACTAAACATGGTATACTTAATCCAATCCACAGGGGAGGCATCCATTGGTTAAATTAGGGCGAACAATCAAGCTGAGACTCTGTCCGGACACTGCTCAAGCAGACCAATTTCTAGCGATGAGCCAGGAGTATCAACGATTAGCTAATATTGTCAGTCAATGGATTTTTGACCATGGGTTTCAGCTAAGCTGGTTAAAAATTAACCACCATTTGTACAAAGAATTTAGACAAGAATCAGAACTCAATAGCCAAATGATTCAGTCTGTCTTTCGGACAGTCTCAGCCCGCTATAAGACCGTTCGAGAACAATTGAAACAACATTCTTATCGCTACAAAAACGAAGAAAGCAAGTGGATTCAAGTTCCTAGAGACCTGAACTGGTTAGCGAAACCTATCCAGTTTCGTCAGCCACAAGCAGATTTGGTTCGTCAGAGTAACTATTCTTTTGTAGATGAAATGAGAAAAATTTCGATAACTACTCTAGGCAAACGGACTAAGTTGAGCTTCACCGACAAAGGATTCGAAAAATATTTTACTGATGATTGGAAATTAGGTACCGCTAAGCTGATTCACAACCAGGGTAAGTGGTTTTTGCACATTGGTATCACGAAAGAAATTAGTGATTTCGATACTAAGAATGATCCTCAAATCGTGGGTATTGACCGTGGATTACGTTTCCTAGCAACTGTCTTTGATAGTGAAGGAAAGACGTTGTTCTTTGATGGTCAAAAAATTTTACATAAACGGAAGAAGTTCATAGAAATCCGTCGTTGCTTACAAAGTAAAGGCACCAAGTCTGCCAAGAAAAGATTGAAACAACTGGCTCAACGAGAGAACCGCTGGATGACCGATGTGAATCATCGGCTAGCTAAGACACTCGTTACGGCATATGGTTCGCATACCCTTTTCGTTTTGGAAGACTTAACTCATGTGACATTCAACACCGATGACCTGCCTAAGTCTCTGCGTAATAGCCATCGTTCCTGGTCTTTCTTTCAGTTAGAAACTTTTCTAACGTATAAGGCTCAGGCTATTCAAAGTACTGTTGTGAAAGTGAGTCCAGCGTTCACCTCACAGCGCTGCCCGAAGTGCGGCCTAGTTGAGAAAACTAATCGGCATCATGATACCCACGAGTATTGGTGTAAACAGTGTCAGTATCGGTGTAATGACGATCGATTGGGGGCCATGAATATTGAGATGCTTGGTCAAGAATGGTTGAACGGTGTCAAACACCCAAAGATTGAGAAGCTAACAACTGCTGGGTAAACCTGGTAGTTAAACGGGTAGCCGTCAATTAGAGTGTTTAAATAATTATGTGTAAATGGGAGATTGTAAAATATAACCGAACACTTGTAGACAAAAAAGCCCATAGAGGCCTTTAATAGAATTACCACAACACTATCAAAGGAGAACCTCTATGAGTAAGTCTACTTTATCATTTCAAGAACGAGCTGTCATCCAAGATTGGCATGATTCCGCAAAATCACTGCGATCAATTGCGCGACACCTTAATCGGAGCGTCTCGACCATCTCTTATGAACTACATCGTTTACGGGACCAGCCATACTCTGCTACGGCGGCTCAGAATCAAACAACTTCGCGTCGCACTCAGCGGGGAAGAAAAACCAACTTGACCGCAAATCTCAATGATTTTATTACTGAGGGGATTCGTGTACGGCATCTCTCTTTTGCACAAATTGCACAATTAACCGGTGAGGCTAAGCGAAACTTCTATAATTGGTTAGCTCAGGGCCGCTTAGAAATCACCTCTGAGGAGTTGCCTGATAGAGCTATTCGTTACCAGCGTAGCCATGAAACTCGCGGTAAGGCTGCTTGTGGTCGATCAATTGAAGAGCGAACTAACAACGGTCGCAAGACGATTGGTCAGTTCGAGGCGGACACTGTTCTATCCGGGAAAAAGAAAGGTCAAGCTTTGGCCACAGTGGTTGACCGCGCCTCACGTTTAACCATCACTCGCCGTTTATCTGGACGCGATAGTGGTGCGATGAAAGCTGTATTAGTGGATATTGCTAGCTTGTTGGGAGATAACTTTAAAACCGTTACGGTCGATCATGGTAAGGAATTCGCCAAATATCAAGAATTCGAAGACGAAACGGGCAAGCTTATGTACTTTGCGCATGCCTATTCTCCTCATGAACGTGGAACTAATGAGCAACGAAACAAAATATTACGGCGTTTTGTTCCTAAAGGGCGGCCCATCGAAGATATTACTGATGAAGAACTGGTCGATATCAATTGGAAAATGAACACCATGCCATTAGAATGCTTGAATTGGCGTACACCATTAGAGGTCTTCTGGGAACAGATGAGGTTCTAATAAGTGTTCGGATAATTCTTGCAATCTCCCAAATAGAAAAATAAGCAATTGAAAAGGGAAAGCCTCTCCCTTATGATAGTTAGCAACCACACTCACTTCATAGGACATAGGAGGCTTTCCCCATGACTCAGTTTAACAAAGAAATTATGGCAGCACTAGCACAAAAGCAAGATTTGGACGAAGTTTTTCGGCAACATTTGGAAACGGCCATCAATGATTTAATGCACGAGGAACTTTCATCGTTCCTCGGTTATGAACCCTACGACCGCCAAGGCTTTAACAGCGGCAATTCACGCAATGGGCATTATCTGCGAACCTTTAAAACTAAGTATGGGGAACTAAACTTGGAGGTTCCACGCGACCGAAATGGCGCCTTTAATACGCAAACTATTCCAAGCTATCAACGCCAAACGGATGGTTTAGAAGCCACGGTTGTCCAGCTCTACGAAAAAGGGATTACCACTAGTGAGATCGCGGATTTGATTGAGAAAATGTATGGTGCTCATTACACACCACAAACGGTTTCAAACCTCACGAAGGTCGTTGACCAACAGGTCAACGCCTTCAAGACGCGCCCTCTAGCGAGTCGTTACGCAGTCATTTATGTGGACGCAACATACTTACCTCTGCGCCGGGACTCAGTGGCTAAAGAAGCCGTGCATATCGCCATTGGCATTCGACCAAATGGTATGAAAGAGGTCCTAGCATACCAAGTCGCTCCAACTGAATCCAGTACCGTTTGGGAAGAGCTTCTCGTGGACATTCAGCAGCGTGGTGTAAAAGAAGTCCTCTTATTCGTGGCCGATGGCTTAGTCGGCCTTACCAACACAATTGGTGACCACTTCCCTAAGGCTAAGCTCCAGCAGTGCCTGATCCACGTCAGTCGGAACATTGAAGCTCACGTTCGAACTAAGGACCGACAAGAGGTCCTTAACGACTTCAAACTGATCCATCAAGCAGCTACCATGGACGACGCAAAACAGGCCTTAGCTGACTTCATAGACAAGTGGCAAAAGGCGTATCCAAAAGTAACGGGCAAGCTAGAAAATAATCCTCATCTCTTGACCTGTTTCACTTTTCCAGCTGCGATACGCAGTAGCATCTACAGCACAAATCTCATTGAATCATTCAACAAGAAGCTAAAACGGCAGACAAAGAAGAAAGAACAATTTCCAAATGAACCAGCACTAGAACGCGTTCTGGTCACAGTTATTCGTGACTACAACGGCCAAAATTTTGAGCGAACGCATCGAGGTTTCAAGCAAATTCAAGATACGTTAGAATCCATGTATTAGAAGCTAGCTAATGGGAGAGGACTTCCATTTACACAAAAAATTTGACACTCCCGTCAATTACCCGAAGATGTTGCCACTATGATTAGGAGTGCCTAACAGGCATGTTGGACTACTGTGTCATCAGACACGTGAGCGACAAGCCTCTGAATTCATTCAGGGGCAATTGACTTGCTGGTTGATTCCCCGTTACCAGGAACCCCTTCATATAGTTCTTCCGATAGTTTGTAGGCGTCACACCCACCTTCTTCTTAAATAACCGCAAGAAGTACTTCTCATCATTGAAGTAAGCCCGATCAGCAATCACTTTTAAAGGCAGATTAGACTCCAGCAAGAGGCGCTTGGCAATGTTGATTTTTAGAAAAATGATGTAATTTTCCACGGTAAAACCGGTCTCCGTCTTCAACAACTGACTCAGATAACGATAGTTCAAATCAAAATGCGCTGCCACGTCCTTAACCCCCAACGCATAATCCAAGTTGGCCCGAATCCAGTCCTTGATCAACCGCGCCTTAGGATTCTCCTTAACCAGCCGATGGAGAGAATTAATAAAGTCGTTTGAAATCTGCAAGGCTAGTTTCGTCACACTGTAGGACATGATGGCATCCGTGTAATTAATCTCCTGCGAAATTGCGAGGACCTCATTGGCACTTGCCAAGATATTATCAAAGTTGTCAATCGTGTATTCCGTCGGCAATATCGCATAATTAATGATTCGGCTCAACCGATCGCGGTCATCCAACGCAGCCAGTAATTGCTCGCGCGCCATTGTGGCTACCCGATCCTTAGGGTAGAAGTGAAACCAGTAATACTCTACATCCACGTCGGACTTTTCATAACCCGTCACCGTTGCTCCCGCCGGTACGAGCATGAATTTTCCTCGAACCAATTCATGCTTCGTACCATTCACGTCGAGGTAGGCAACCCCCTTCACGCCAATGATTAACTCATAATTATCATTGAGTGTCGTTGTCTGATGCTGCCAGCCCTGCTTAGCCGTATACCGCCCCGCCACAAAGTGATGGAACGGGCGATCACTATTCAAAATCGTAATTGGTTCGTTTTCACCCATCTGTATTTTGTCCACCTTCGCCTTTTCTCCCTGAGAAATAGTCCACCTATCTGCACTTTTATCTGAATATCATCCACCAATTTTGTGACTCTATTCAAAATCGTCCACTTTTTCTATCATTCGAATCCTTACAGAAGCAGGTCGTGGCTGGCTTAAACGCTGGCTTATCCGGAATCTCCTGGTGGACGACCGATATCGGCGGCTTCACCGGCGGCAACGTTGAAGATCCAAAGTTCCACGAGTTGTTAGCCCGTTGGTTCCAATTCGGGACATTCTGCCCCGTCATGTGGATTCACGGCTTCCGTGAGCCAGCGGAACAGACCATTGAGCACGCCGACCGGATGTTTGGCCAGCCATTTGGCTCCGGGGCCTTCAACGAAATCTACAAGTACCCGAAGGCCACCTACCAGATCCTGCGGAAATACCTATTCATGCGTGAAGCCATGCGACCTTACATCATGGCTCAGATGAAGCAGGCCCACGAGAAGGGAACGCCCGTCATGCGGCCCCTCTTCTACGACTTCAACCACGATGACACCGCCTGGAACATCTCCGACGAGTACATGTTTGGCCCGGACATCCTAGTTGCCCCAATCCTACACGCCGATGAACAACAGCGGCAGATTTACCTGCCAGCCGGTGAAAAGTGGATCGACATCAACACACAAAAGGTCTACGATGGCGGCCAAGCCATCACCGTAGCTACGCCAGTTGAAACGATTCCCGTCTTCACCCGGGCCAGTCATCCCGTTAAGGAAATTTTGAATTTCACGGCACCAGAACTAGTAGAATAGGAAAACTCTAAGTAAAAATCCACATCACTGACGAATCTGTCGATGACGTGGATTATTTTGTATTTAAAATTCAAGCAGGTTCAGGAAAATTGTCCATTCAGTCAATCCAAGTGCCTAAGCCACCGTCATCTTCCCATCCATAATCGCATAGGTTTTATCCGCAAACTCCTTGAGGCGCAGGTCGTGGGTAACGACAACGATAGCCTTGTTGTGTTCCTTAGCGAGGTCGTGGAGCAGTTGGCCCACCACCTTAACTCGCTCACTATCCAATGCCGCCGTAGGTTCGTCGGCGAGGATGATGTCGGGATTCTGGTAGAGGGCGCGAGCGATGGCAACTCGCTGCGTCTGCCCACCGGAAAGCTCGGCTGGATACTGGTTGGTCAGTTGGCTAATCCCCAACTTTTCCAAGAGGTGGCGAAGGTCAGTTGCGCTTAGGTTACCCTTCGGCTTGACCCGGTCGACTAGCGCAAACTGGTCTTTCACCGTCAGATAGGGTACCAGATTGTAGGCCTGTAAAATAAAGCCGATTCGGTTGAGCCGCAACGCATCCCGCGCCTTACCCGAAAGCTGACTGAGGCCGTTGCCTTGGACCACAACGTCCCCCGCGGTCGGCGTCTGAATCCCACCGGCAATCGTCAGGAAGGTACTCTTCCCCGACCCGGATGGCCCGATTACCAGGCTAACCTCGCCAGCGGCCGCCGTAAAATTAACGTCCGTGAGTACCGTAACTTCATTGGTATTGTGACCGAACGTCTTGGTCACGTGCTTCACTTCAAGAACTGACATGGTCTAACCTCCCATAACGCTGACCGGGTCAACGTTTAAAATGACTTTGACAGGAATCAAGGCACCGATGACGCCGGTCAATAAGATTCCCCCAGTGACGCCCGCTAAGAGCGGTACGTTAAAGCTCATCGGCACTCCCGCTGGTAGCGCCAACACGGTCGCTAACGTCAGTGCCGCCCCAATCGCCAAGCCGCCGACCACGAGGATCAACGCCTGACTCACGGTCGTGGTGACCAACACCTTGGCGGGAATTCCCTGGGCACGCAGGACCGCATAATTTGGCAACTTTTGCATGGTTAAAATGTACAGAAAGACGGCAATCACGACCATGGCAATAATCATCAGGAAACCAATCATGAAGGTAAAGGTCGTGTTCTGGGCTGAATATCCCGGTAATTTGTTAATGAATTTACTCATCGTCAGCGTACTCAAGCCGCTGGTCTTAGTTTTGAAACTATCGCGATTGGTGATGATGCCACTCGCCTGAAAGTCTGAGGTCACATGGCTCAGCGTTCGCCACGTCCCCAAAGTTCCGTAGATGACTGGGGCCACACTGAGCTTGGCATTGTGCGTAAATCCAACGATCTTATACTGAGTGTCGGTCGAGTTCAGCGTGACCTTATCGCCCAGTCGATAGCCATTATCCTTAAAGCTGTCGTCGACCATTATCTGGTGACTCGTCGTGGGCTTATGCCCACTTGTTACCTTGACCCGTTTGTAGATAAACTGGCTCTGATTGATGCCCAAGAATTGCGCGGATAACTTCGCCTGACCCTTGGCTTTCGCCACCACACCGGCCTGACCGATGTAGGCCTCATGGGTAGTCAACTTGACTTTGTCTGCCGTCTGTTTGGTGATCAGCGATTGCGACAGGCTGTCATTGGCGTCTGAATTCAGAACGACCTTGCTGGCATTCCAAGATGAAATAGCCTGAGTATTCTGTTGGGCGAGGCCGTATGCCAGACCGCTCAGGACAAACACGAGGTAACTGACCAGGACGATCATGCCAATAATCAAGCCGTACCGCAGTTTCTCGTGGCGAATTTCCTTTAATGCTAGAAACATGGTCAGTCCTCCTTTTGCTGGAGCAAGGCTAACGTGGTCCGCAAACGTTCGCGGACGGTGGCCTCGCTAGTGGGTTCTAATAAAATTTCTTTGATGGCCGCGTGACTCAGTACCATGGCCGCCCAAGCAATGGCGGGTAGCCGTGACGAGACAGGGGCGGCGGGTAACAGGCTCTCATTCTCTGCATAGTGACGGCGAATGAAGGCATAGTACTGACTGTCGTTGACCTGATCGACGAAGTCCACGACGCCCTGATAGATTCGTTCGGCATCAAATGTGGTCCGCTCATCCCCACCGGCATCGCGGTGAATCTCGCGTAACGCCACGTGATAGAGATATTGGTAAGCATCCGTTAGATTATCAAAGTACTTGTAAAAGGCACCCCGGGCAATATCGGCACTCGCCACGATCCGCGCCACTTGGGCATCGGCCAGGCTATGCGCGGAGAATTCGGTGAGTAACGCCGCGGTCACGCGGTCTTGTTTAGCTGTTGGTAAATGATCAAAAGTCGTTGAAGGCAATGGAAAGACTCCTCTCTATTTGCGAAAGTGACACCGTGTCACTGGTAAGCAGTTTAGCATGCCGGTGACACGGTGTCAACTTGAATGCCAAAAAACTGACAAACTGGCCTTCGAGATGTCAGTAAATGTTTATGCAGCTAAATGATTACCACTGGAATTTAAACTTAGTAACCACTAATTATCGGATGCTATTTCAACCTATTAAACGAATTCGGTGGTAGGCTAACCGTAAACAGACAGGCACAAATGATAGGAGTGATTTTGATGTTGCACATAACTCGAAAATTATTACTCGCTGGCCTTTCCCTAGTTCTCTTTGGTGGAACCATTAGTCCGGTACTGGCTCAAGCAGATAGCTCTGAGACGGCTAACGTCACGACTAACAATAATCGCGCTGATCCCATTAAGATTAGTTCTGAACAGATGCCGTATATCAACTACGTAAATGGCAACGAAACCCAGCAACACTACTTGTTCTCCGAACTTCAAGGCTCTTACACGTCCGATGAAATTCTCGGTAAAGATGGCGGAGACACTTGGTGGGCAAATTGCTTTGCATCCACTCCCTCTATAGGGAGCACCGAATCAGCCCAAATGGCCAAGCGCATCATTCAAAATATGGTCAACGGTGGTACATTTGCTGACAATCCACCAGAAGAAACCTTGGGGAACTTCATTTTCGGTCCTACTTCTACCGCTATCCTCAATAAGGCAAAAGCACAGGTATATTACGAGCTCTGGTTTATTAAAGAAGCTGCTGAGTATCAATCAGATGAAAATTCATTTAATCTCGAAAAAGCCCACGAAGATTACACAAAAAATGTGTTACCTAAGATCTTATCTGACCTCAATTTAAATACAGATATATTTGCAGGTGCGTTTGACAGCCGAGTCAATTTTGAAGAAAAGATATGTTCTACAGCGGAGACTTTCTGCCCAACTTTTTACATAAACTATGATGCCCCAGACTTTGCCAAAACGTTCGCTCAACTAAATCTAGATGCAACCGCCAGCAATGCCTACAAGTTATGGACAACCACGTATGTAAAAGACTACCTGACACCACAACTTGACGCTAACGGCAACGTTCTATCCTATTCTTTAGATGGTCGTTTAATTACTAGTCGGGTGATTGATAATGGACTTATCGCCCTTATTTTTGGAAATGAAAGCCCTTCAACACCAGCGCCTTCTTCTCCAGCACCTACCAGCCAGCCCGTCACCGTCCACTACGTCGATGACCAAGGTAACACGCTGAAGCCCGATAAAACTTTAACGGGTTCTCTGAACGACACCTACAAGGCTGAGCCACTTACCATCGCTGGCTACACACTTGCCAAGACGGCTGGGACGGAATCGGGAACATTTAGCGATACCGCGCAGTCCGTCACCTACACCTATACAAAGAACGCCATCAAAGCAACGGTTCTGTCCGCAACCAAGAAGATCGGTCTCTACAGTTCTCCTGACTTTAGCAGTAAGACCCTCAAGCAGTGGTATGCCAAAAAGTCTCGACCGAACCGGCCCATGTTTGAAGTGATTGGCACCGCTACTTCCAAGACCGGTGTCAAACGCTACCAGGTCAAAGATATAAATTCTGAAAGCGACACGTTTGGACAAACCGGTTATATCACGGCCAATACTGATTACACGACGTCTACCTACTACGCTCCCGCCTACAAACGGATTACCGTGATTAGTCCAGATGGTGTCAATGCTTATGGTCAGAAGGGCCTCACGCATCAAAAAGCCCACTACAAGCAGGGCCAGGTCCTGACGATTAAAAAAGTTGTGACCCAGAATATGACAACTCGCTTCCTACTCAATAACGGCACGTACATCACCGCCAACAAGAAGCTGGTCACCGCTGGTAAGCTAACGATGCCCAAGCGTGTTCAGGCCAAGAAAGCACTGAATCGTTACGGTACGGCTAACCTGACCAAGCGCAACCGCCACTACACCAAGAAAGCTCACGCGACCTTCAAGGTTAAGGGGTGGGCCTACTCGAACGCCAACGATTTTAGTAAGGGCGATACCTTACGCTACAAGGTTGCTGGCGGATACATTACGGCAAATAAACATCTCGTTCGCACAATCGATTAACGTCTCATTTAAAAATCACCTTATCCACTAGTCTCGGATAAGGTGATTTTTGATATTATTTTAGATAAAAGTAACTACATCAGAATTTCCTAGTTCTCCGTCGCCAACTTCTCCGGTTCCCCGATCACCAAGTGACCCAGCAACGCGATCACTAAGAACGCCAGAGCTACGCCACAAACGCCGAGCCAACCAGCGTGAGTCCACGCCCACGTTGCCGCAAGAGTCCCAATCGACCCACCTAAGAAGTAGCTAAACATAAAGACCGAATTATTTCGACTGCTTAGCTTGCGATTCAACGATTGGACGATTGCTTGGTTGGAGACCTGACTAAACTGGGTGCCCAGATCAAGCAGGATAATTCCCAGAATCAAGCCAACCATCCAGTGGCCAACGCCCCAAAAGATCACGAAGGCCACGCCAGAAAGCGCCATCGACAGGCTAATCGTCAGTCGTGGTGAGCGTTGATCAACCAGGTTCCCAATCATCGGCGCGGCTAGAACACCGGCGATCCCGAGAAGTCCCAGTAGACCGGCTACGCTACTACCCAAGTGGTAGGTCGCCGCCAAATAAAAGGCCAACGTGGACCAGAGAACGTTAGACATACCAAACAGGCAGAACCCGTTGATTGCTGCCCCCCGTAGTGCCCTTTGACCGGTAAATAACTTCGGTAACATACCGATGACCGACCAGTAGCGCAGGTTCTGATGGCCCCGCGCATCTTGTGGTAATCGGTAATGAACGATGATCAGAAAGACCAGGTCAATGCCTGCCGCCAACAGGTAAATATATTGCCACGGCATCACACTCCCCAGTAAACCACTGAAGGAGCGTGACAGCAGAATCCCCGTCAGCAGGCCGCTGAGCACGACACCTAGAACTCGACCCCGTTGTAACGCCGGCGCCAGATATCCCGCATACGGAATGATAATCTGTGGCGCAACCGATGTGATTCCAACGAGCGCCGTAGCTACCGCAAAGACGGCGGCATTGGGTGCCCAAAACGCTAAGACTAGCGAGCCAATTGAAAGGATCATCATGAATTGAATGAGATGATAGCGATTAAAGATGTCTCCCAGCGGTACGATCAGTAACAAGCCAAACGCGTATCCCAATTGCGTGACCATGGCCAACGTCCCCACCGCTGCCTTTGAAATAGCAAAGTCGGTCGCAATCAAATTCTCAATGGGTTGAATAAAATTCAGGTTGGCCACGATGACTCCAGTGACCACCGCCATGAGTAGGATTGTCCGCTTCGATAGTGTTGTTTCTTGTGTCTTCACTTGAAAAACCTCCTCATTGCAGTTTAGCCTTTTTTCTGAAAAAAGGAAACCGACGAGCAGACTTTCATGAAAGCACGGAGAACTCAATTATTAATTTCGCATATAGAACTGACTTAGTCACAAAAATGCCGCGACCATCTTTTCAGATTGATCACGGCACGCGATTCCTTTCTAAATTAACCCACAATCCGCCGAACATTATGGTTGAACCGGGTCTTCCAGTGACCATCATTCAAGCTAGAAATCCCAACACCACCGGTATCGGAGCTAGGTGAGTCGTGCAAGAAGAGCTTGTCACCAAGGTAAATGGCCACATGACAGTTCTTACCTTCATCCTTATCATTAAAGAAGAAGATATCCCCACGCTTCATGTTGCTGGCTTTGATCTTCCGTCCCATATGAATTAGGGAGTACGTGGTACAACTCGATGTCGGCCCTAAGCGTACGCCAGACTTGGCGTAGATCCAGTGAATAAATGAAGAACAGTCGAACCGCCGATTAGCGATGCTGGCGCTCGTTCGACCACCACCCCAATCGTACTTGGACTTACCGACCAAGGCAGTACCCGTCTTGATCGCTTTTTCGACTTTCTTGACGTTACCCTTCAGTTTAGTCGTATTGAAAGCGAGGTACTTTCCGCGAATCCAATAATGCTTGTTGCCAGCAGTCAATCGGTAGTAACCCGTCCCCGTATTGAGTTCGGCCCGCTTATCCACGTGATACCAGTGGCCCACCAGCTGCTTAGTGCTTGTGCTCCCAGTGACCTTGGCGCCCTTCAGCCCCCACGGCTTGTTATACAACAGAATGTGTTTCTTGCTGACTTTCATACTATAATTCAGCTTTCCATTGTACCGCAACCATTTGTAGAAGGCATCGCGATTGATCCAACCGTAGTTGGTCTTGAAGAAGACGCCGTGACCATTCTTAGCAACCCGCGTGATTTTAAAATGATGCTCGTACAGGTGCTTGGCCGACGCCGACCGCTTCATCCCCGATTTATATAGATTACGATAAAACCCATATTTCGTATGATACAGCGTTCGCGAACTCTTATAAACCTTGTTATAGGCGGTCTTATCAGCCGCACTTTTGGCAGATGCCGGTGTCGTCGACAAGGTTACTAACCCCACGACCATGACGATCAGTGCCATCAGACTACGCAATATGTATTTTCCACGATGCACAAAAATCACTCCCGCTTCATAATTATTTCGTTATTAAATAATGAATGCAGGATAATAGTACGCGTTATCAGCGGCCGAAGGTAACGCCGATTACCTTGTATAATTCCGCGTAAAAAGCACGGTGTAATGCGGTTTATCGTAGACAAGCAAACTAGCATGATGTCTATTCCTCCCGATAACTGTGGTTCTATTCACCACCCCCATTTTCAAAAAAACACTGTCAATTCGCTCTTACTGGTTCCGCGATTGACAATTTTCAAAGAAGTAAGCGTTCTTTTCATTTAATTTCAAAATAAGCCTTACGAAATGAAAATATATATGGTACGCTAGCATCTCGTGGGAAATTCAAACGAGGAGCAACACAATGCCTAAAAACTTTAAAGAAGAACTCTTATTTACTGCCGTTATGGCCGGACTGATGGTCTTGGTCATGGCCGGCTACAACATCGCCTTAACTGACGGTTTCTCTCACCACTTCATCCGTGAAGTTCTGATGGGTTACCCGTTAGCGCTCGTGGTCGCCGCAATCTGCGACTTGGGAATCATCGGGCCTACCGTTAAAGGCATCTTTTTCAAATTTATCTTAAACGACTACATGAAGAAAAAGCAGATTCGGATCGCCCTGACTATCTCGTGCATGATGGTTGTGGGAATGGTTACGCTGATGTCATTATTTGGGATGATCGTGACGCAAAACTTCGGCGGCAACTTCTTCCTTACCTACCTGCACACTTGGATCTTCAACGTGTTCATGGCCCTGCCACTTCAATTAATCGTGGTCGGTCCCATTGCACGGGCAGTCCTTGGCGCCGTTCAAAAGAGAACAGCATCCGCTACCGAAAACCTAGAACCAGAATCAGCAGAAGATTAACCTAACTAAACGTCGCCGCTACCAAACAGTAGTGGCGACGTTTTTCCATCTTACGGGAGTTGTCCCCACGACAACTTCCAACGGGCGGCCATCGTTCTCGATGACCGTCCGTTTTTGGGTTGATCCGCAATTAAGCAAGAACTGATGCCACTCAAAAAACGCTCAGCCCAGCCAAGCGTCCTCACTTTTACCGATCAGCTGTCCGGGAATTTAACCTACCAGCCTACTTCTGCTTTTCATCGCGTTCGCGACTCTTCTGAATAATTTGGCGAATCCAACGCTGGGAATAATCATACTCCTTCGTCAATTGGGCCAAGTTATGCCCATCGTATTCCTCGACGATTTGTTCAGCTACCTTGTCGCGATTGTAAAGGCGCATCGGAAATGAGATCTGCCGTCCGCGATACATTTCGTAAATCTTTTCCGTTAAATCCTCACCCAATAACTCGTATAACTGGGCGTATGATTCCTGTAATAAATCCACACGCATTGCCATTACCAATTCCTCCTCATTGTACGGTTTTCCGCCATCACTAGCGTATCAAAGGCCTAAGGCGAGGGAAAATGCGGATTACCGTCAGAGATAAATGAGGTCTACCTTGTATTATTCTCTGAATTTCGCTAAAATCCGACGAACACTCCGCTCAGAATAATTATGTCGTTGGGCTAACCGCGTCACACTACTACCACGACGATATTCCTGATACATGAGTTTGGCTTCTCTGTGCGGGTCCAATAGTCGTTGTGGAAAGCTAACCTGCATGCCTCGAAAGTAATGGTAAAGTTGTCGCGTTGCCGAACGACCAATAACCTGCGAAAGCTCGCGGTACAGAGCCTGCCAATTCCGTGGATCATCCATATTAATTCCCCCATTGCTAACTGATTGCCCCCAGCTTACACTGACAGATAGAACATATAAGTCTACCTACGAAAAGAGGATGCTCCATGAACGCCGCCTACCGTCAACTCTATATTTTTCAAATTTTACTAACCGGCCACGTCGCTGTTAAATCCGAACTTGCCAATCGCTTCAACGTAACTCCCCGGGTAATCCAACGCGATTTTAGTCAGCTCCGTGAGTTCCTAACAACCGAAAGCCTCGACTATCAGTTAATCTACTCCCGCCGCCTAAACGGTTACCAGTTACACGGAACTCCGGTCACTATTACTAAGCAATCCATTTTATTATTAATAAAAGTGTTATTAGCAAGCCGGTCACTGACCACCACCGAAATGCACCAGACTATCACTAATCTACTCAACCTCTCCTCGCCAGAAGATCAACGCGAGATTCAACCAATTATTAAAAATGAATCATTCTATTATCAACCGTTGCAACATCAACAACCACTCTTAGATCGCCTATGGCAATTCAGCCAATTCATCACGCAAAAGCAGCCGGTAACCATCATCTACCAGAAACAGCACCGCGAAGTTGTGACTCGTACGATTCTTCCAGAGGCCGTTATCTTTTCCGAATACTACTTTTACGTGGTCGCCTACAATGCCAAGTATCGAAGCAATCTCTTCTATCGCCTCGACCGAATTCGCCACTTTCAAACCAGCAGCCAGCCCATTACACGGACCCGCGCTGAGCGTTTCGAGGATGGTGAACTGCGACAACTCATCCATTACATGACGCCGGGCAAGGAAATTACGCTCCGTTTCAAATTCTGGGGAATTGTGGAGGCCGCTCTTGACCGCTTCCCCACGGCCAAAATTATCACGCGCCATTCAGATTACGTGGTGATTGAAGCCACCGCTTTCGACCTTGGCGCCAAGATGTGGCTACTCAGCCAAGGCAGCAACGTTGCGGTCATTGCCCCCGCCGAATTTGTAGCTAGCATGAAAACCACCCTCGCAGAGATGGCCGCGCGCTACCACTAAGCTACTACCGGTGTCTGCCCATATTCGCACAGCGTTGTGCATTTTCTCTTGTATAATTCCTTTTTCTTGTAAGTTACACTACCTTAATCAGCACCTTTGGCGTATGATTAAAGGCGTTAACAAGAATACATAAGGAGTCGATCAGGAATGAAACATAACTGGAAAATGGGCTTCGTTGCCGGTATCATGCTACTTTTGCCACTAGCCCTGGCAACGACAACGCTCACCACAGCCAACGCCGCTAACAAGACAACCACGTCTAAAACGGCCAAAAAAGCCAAGGCCAAAGCAAAACCAAAGGCCAAGAAACACTACTTAATCGTCATGGGCCACGGTGCCGGAGATCCCGGTGCCCGCGGTAACGGGACTACGGAAGCCACCTTCCTGCGGAAACGCATGTTACCTCAACTGCGAAAGTACGCGAAGAAAGTCAAGGGCAGCACGATTACCTTCTATAATCCTAAGAAGAATTTGGTCAGTGACACCTTGTACCATCACAAGGGCTCTTATAAGCTCAACAAGAAGACCACGGTCATCATGTTCCATTTAGATGCCCCCGCGGGTCACGGTGGCCACGTGATCATTCATAAGAAGCACCCCACGAAGCGTGACAGACGATTGGCAAAGGTCATCAAGAAGTATGTCGGTCTGAACCGTGCCTACAATGGCTTCAGCTATCGAACGAACCTGCGAAACTGCAACGTCTTACGCCACCGTGGCATCGACTACAGTCTGGTCGAATCTGGTTTCATCACCAACAGGAATGACGTTAAGCACCTCAAGAAACACATGGCAAAGATTGCCAAGGCAGATATCGAAGCCATCACCAACGAAAAAATTAAGTAAGTCAGTTGGCGTTCTTCCAGGACGCTGATCATTAAAGCCCAAGACAAAATTGTCTTGAGCTTTTTTGTCGCTAATAGCCATCAAATCAGCAGAGTATCCGGTCTGTCCACTATCACCGATGAAAATTTTAGTGACTAACTTGATTCGGTTATTCAACAAATATTCGGGTTTACCGCTCCATTCTTTGCGCTAATCCCTTTAAGCTGGTATGGTACCTTCAGGCGGGTGTGTTTCACGTGAAACAGCTCGTATCCATCGAATATCGGAGGCAAAACTCATGACAAAGACAGTTATTGTCCTTGGTTCCGGCTCCGGCTTTGGACTCGCCATTGCGCGAGCCTTTAGCGAAGCCGGCCACCATCCCATCTTGGTCGCCCGTAATGCGCAGAACTTACAGACCATGACGGAACAGCTTCATACGGAAGGCTTAGCGGCCGACTGGATTGCCGCAGACGCAACCGATCCGCAGCAAACGGCGAACCTATTCATGCAGGTGAGCCGCCAATTCGGTCATCCCCAGACTCTCGTCTATAACGTTGCGAATACCACGCTAGACGGCCCCTTAACCACGCCCACCAGCGAGATTCGCCAACGCTTCGACACCAACGTTCTCGGCGCCATTACCACCAGTCGTCAATTTTTAGATCTGGCCCCAACTGACACCCCTCGCAACATCCTTTTCACGGGTGGTGGCGCTGCTCACCACCCCGACAAGACGACGACCACTTTATCACTTACCAAAGCGGCCCTCCGCAGCTACGCCCTTTCCTTAGCTGCCGAAATGGCCGGCACCAACACGTACGTGGGCTTAATTACGATTCAGGGAATCTCTGGCACCAGTGAGGCCATGCTTCCTGCAAACGTCGCCCAGGTCTACGTCAAGGCCGTAAAAGACCGTAGCACGACAGAAATATTTTACCCAGGTACCACCGCAAACTCCCCCTCTGAATTTGAACAATTGCGGAAACTCACTGCCGATCCGGTTAAGTTACACGATTTCTTAGTCAGTCATCCTCGTGCTAAGACCTTTCTGGAGAATCATCCCGAACTTTTAGAATCTAGCGGTCCCTCCCGCTGACCTGTAGTTTAGAAAGTTTGCAACAAATCTTCTAAAATTTGCGAACCGCTAGTCGCTCTTGACATTTGCCGAACTTTAAGGGCGATTTCGCGTATAAATTATTGTGAATTAATTTGCAATCAAACACAAAAGGGACTATAACGATGTCGAGTAATCAAATAAATACGCGCGTTTAGTTTTGATTATGTTTTGCTCACGTTGTAACAATCTGTGACGTTTTTTCGTTTACTACCCAGATATATTCGATGTTATCGCACCTACCGATTTGGATAATTGGGAAAGGAAGTATTTCGCATTATGACACAGAACTCTGTCGCATTGAAACATTATCAAATGTACATTAACGGTGAATTCAAGGACTCCACTTCTGGTAACTTGATCACCGTGATCAACCCAGCTACCGGGGAACCTATCTCCACTGTTCCTAGTGCAACTCTCGATGAAACTCGCGAAGCCATCGATGCTGCCTATGAAGCTCAGAAGTCCTGGAAGAAGGTTCCTGCCGCAACCCGTGGACAATACCTTCACGACGTTGCCACTGAAATTCGTAAGGACTCCGCTCACCTGATCGCCATGTTGCAAGAAGAACAAGGTAAGATCAAGTCATTAGCCACTACGGAAATTCTATTCTCCGCTGACTACTTTGACTACATGGCTAGTGCTTCACGGACCTATGAAGGAGAAATTCTTCAATCTGATAACCCTAACGAAAGCATCATGATCGACAAGCAACCAATTGGTGTCGCTGCCGGTATCTTGCCTTGGAACTTCCCATTCTTCTTAATTGCACGGAAGATGGGTCCAGCTTTGGTTACCGGGAACACAATCGTCATGAAACCAAGTACCGATACGCCTAACTTGGGCCTTGAATTTGGGAAGATTTGTGAAAAGGTTGGCATTCCTAAGGGTGTCGTTAACATCGTTACGGGACCTGGTGCCATCATCGGGGATGAACTTTCCAAGAACAAGAAGATCGGCATTATCAGTCTGACTGGTTCCGTTAACTCCGGGAAGCGGGTCATGGCTGCTGCTGCCACCCACATGGCCAAGGTATCTCTAGAACTTGGTGGGAAAGCACCTGCCATCGTTTGCAAGGATGCCGACATCGATTTGGCCGTTCAATCCATCATCGATTCACGGGTTGACAACAACGGGCAACTTTGCAACAACTGTGAACGGGTCTACGTTCAAGAAGATATTGCAGATGAATTCACGAGGAAGTTGGCTACCAAGATGGGTGAAGTTACCGTCGGCGATCCAATGGCTCACGAAGACATCGGCATGGGTCCACTGATCAACCAAGCTGCCTTAGATAAGGTATCTGGCATGGTTGACCGCGCCGTTAAGGCCGGTGGCAAGCTGGAAACTGGTGGTCACGTCGTTAAGATCGCTAAGGGCTTCTTCTTCGAACCAACGGTTATTAGTCACGTCAAGCAAGATTCCGAAATCGTGCAAGATGAAATCTTTGGCCCAGTCCTTCCTGTCTTAACCTTTAAGACTTTGGATGACGCCATTGAAATGGCTAACGACAGTGACTTCGGGTTGACCTCCTCCATCTTTACCGAGAACCTCGACAACGCCATGCGCGCTTCCAAGGAACTCGAAGATGGTGAAACTTACATCAACCGGTTCAACTTCGAAGCCATGAATGGGTCTCACTCCGGCTGGAAGGAATCTGGTATCGGTGGTGACGATGGGAAGCACGGGATCGAAGAATTCCTGAACACCCACGTTATTTACCTACAAGGCCATCCTGAAAAGGCCAACGGCTAGTCATAGCGTCGAAAAAAGGTAATTCGTCAGGAATTATCTTTTTTCCTGTGAATGTGAAAAAGTTTGATTAGTTCCGTCAATTTCGACGATTTGATGCAAATTATTGTAAACGCCGGTATGACGGTAGTTTAAAGAACATAGGTAACGAGTTACTTTCGTGAAAGCGCTTGCTTTTCTCGCTACATGTGTGATAATTATCAATGTAAACATAAATTTAAAACCGAGGTGCCAATTATGAAGATTAAAGCTGCAGTTGTTGATAAGCAAAATGCTGATTTTGAAATTCGTGATGACGTTGAACTGGCCAAAATGGGCCCAGATGACATTCAAGTCCACATGGTTGCCAGTGGGATCTGCCATTCCGACGAAGCGCTCCGTACTGGGGTTGCCGTCATTGACTACCCTATCGTATTGGGGCATGAAGGCTCTGGGATCGTTGAAAAAGTCGGCCCCGAAGTTACCCAATTCAAGCCGGGCGATCACGTTGTCCTGAGTTTCTACGGCTGTGGGAACTGTAAGAGTTGCCTGAAGGGGATTCCAACGCAGTGTGAAAACTACGCTGCCAACAACCTTTCTGGGGTTCGGCCAGACGGGACCGCGCACTTTACTGAAAACGGTCATGACATTGCCGACATGTTCGACCAAAGTTCCTTCACATCAACCACGGTCGTTCGGGAACGGAACGCCGTTAAAGTCGACAAGGACTTGGATTTGCGGGGCTTAGGTCCTCTGGGCTGTGGCTACGTAACTGGTTCTGGAACTGTCCTGAACACCTTAAAGCCAAAGCCTGGTGACACGATCGCCGTCTTTGGGACTGGGGCCGTTGGGTTGGCTGCCATGATGGCCGGCCGGATCTCTGGTTGCACCAAGGTTATCGCCATTGATATCGTGGATTCTCGGCTGAAGTTAGCCAAGGAACTCGGTGCCACTGACACGATCAACAGTAATGACGTAGACGACGTGGTCAAGGCTGTGCAAGACTTGACTGGTGGCTACGGTGTCAACTACGCGGTCGACACGACCGGGGTTGCTAGTGTCATCTCCAATTCCATCAACGCTTTGGCACAAGGTGGGACTTCGGCTGCAATTGCCGTAACGAACCACCACATCGACCTGGATACTTGGAACGACCTCTGTGTCAACGACAAGAGTGTCATCGGGGTCAACATGGGGGACTCTATTCCTCAAGTTGATATTCCACGGTTGATTGAATTCAACAAGTTAGGCATGTTCGACTACCAGAAGACTGAAAAGTTCTACAAGTTCAGCCAAATCAACGAAGCCAATGCTGACTCCGTTTCCGGGAAGACGATCAAGCCAGTCTTGGTCATCGATGAAGACTACGTTCCTGGCAAATAACCGTTAAAATTTTAGGTAAAGGAAAGTGAGATGTCCTGTGAGGCATCTCACTTTTTGTCTGCCCCTGCTAAATTCTAGTAAGGAGACACCTCTCGTTGCTTTCACCCAGTATGCCCGAAATGAACCGTAATAGCGAGAACTATCGTTTTACCCACTTAGCTAACAAGTTGCTGGTTCAATCCCTGCCACACTCATCTCCACATCCACTAATTTTCTTCTCAAACATCTCGTCCATTGACCCACTACCCGACACCACTTACACTAAAGTCAGTCTCTAAATGATTAGGAGGTTTTTGCCCATGGCAACTCGTCAAAATATCTTCGATTACATTGCAAATAACTATGCCGCAACGCCAGTCTACACATTCAAAAGCTTCCCCCACTACGCCGTACTCAAGACGCCGCAGAACAAATGGTTTGCCCTAGTCATGAACGTGTCCCAAGAAAAGCTTGGCCTCTCCGGTACCGATGAGATCGATGTCATTGACCTCAAAGTCGACCCGGATCTCGCAGGTATTCTGCGGCAGAAGCCCGGCTATCTTCCGGCCTACCACATGAATAAAGAACACTGGCTCACCATTGTTCTGAATGATCAGACCGATACTAAGACACTCTACCAGCTCATCGATGATAGTTATAATTTGGTTGGTTAATTCTAATAACTAATTATTAATAATAGAAAAACCATTCAAAATAAATTTCATTTTCCCGGTTGACACCGTCCTTTTCCGGGGGTACACTAGCCTCAATTCAATAAATCGTCCGAAACAAACCATTGAGGTGGAGATCAAGATTATCGTGCACGTAAAGAGAGCCGTCGTTGCTGAGAGTACGGCCGAACGCAGGTAGTTAAATGGACCACCGAGGGCTTCCCCGAAACATTTGCAGTACGGGAAGACGTGCGACATACGTCAGTTGTCAGGGAAATGTTAGTTTCCTGTGGAGAGGGATGGGGTCCGTCTATTTGATGACGACCCATCTAATTAAGGTGGCACCGCGGTTAAAACCGTCCTTAACACATTGGCTGTTGAGGACGGTTTTTTGCATACATTTTTAACCTAACCGAGGAGGAACCCTAATGCTCAAACGATGGCAAAGCTCAATGTTATTTCTAACCCAGACAATCACACAATTTGGAGGAATACATCATGAGTTTATTAGATCACAAGAAAGCTTTACTATTATGCGCCGGAATCGTTGTTATCGGCGGCGGTATCTTCGCCGTCACTGCCCACTCGAAATCCACTAAGACCGCGGCTGCACAGCACTTAAACCTGTACCAAACCGCCACGATTTCCAGCCTAGACGTTTCCAAGATCACCGACAATATTTCTAGCAACACGCTCAGTCAAGTTGGCGAAGGCCTTTACCGCCTGAACGCCAACAGCCAAGCTGAAAATGCTCTGGCTACCAAGACCACCGTTTCCGATAACGGCCATCAATACACCATCAACCTGCGTCACGATGGCAAATGGAGCAACGGTGACCCCGTGACCGCCCAGAACTTCGTCTACTCATGGGAACGGACGCTGAATCCGAAATCCAAGTCGGAATTCACTTATCAATTTGCCAATATTAAAAACGCCAACGCCATTGCTGCCGGGAAGAAGTCGCCATCAACCCTCGGCGTCAAGGCGGTCGGGAAGTACCAACTGAAGATCACGCTGAGCCAACCCGCCTCCTACTTTAAGAAGATGCTGGCCAGCACGACCTACTACCCACTGAACGAAAAAGCCGTCAACAAGTATGGCAGCAAGTACGGTTCCTCTGCTAAGACGACCGTCTACAACGGGCCATTCACCCTCGCCAACTGGAGCGGGACTAGCGATAACTGGACGTTAAAGAAGAACGCTACCTACGCTGAAGCGAAGTCCGTCAAGCTTCAATCCATCGACTACAAGGTCATCAAGGACAGCACCACGGCCTACAACCTCTACCAGTCCAAGAAGCTTGACCAAGTCACGTTGAGCGGCGAGCAAACGACGCAAAACAAGAACAATGCCAACCTGAAGTCATTATCCGCTGGTCGGATTGGCTTCATTCAATACAACGAAAACAACAAGGTTGCTGCCAACCAGGACTTACGGACTGCCATTTCTCTGGCGGTTAACCGGCAACAATTGGCGACCAAAGTCTTGAAGAACGGCTCTGTACCAGCCAAGACGTTCGGCGTCCACGACATGATGAAGAACCCCAAGACTGGTGCTGATTTCACCAGCGACGCCTACACCAAAGGCACCGTAGATTACGCCCCAGCGCAGGCCAAGAAGCTCTACCAGAGTGCCCTGAAGCAACTCGGCAAGAAGGCCGTCACGCTGACCATTACCTGTGGCAACGACGACGCCAGCCAAAACATCGCTGAATTTGTCCAAAGCGCCATCACCAGTAAGCTGGGTGCCAAGGTCGAAGTCCGGGCCATGCCATTCCCATCCATGCTCAGCAACGTTTCCAAGGGCAACTTCCAACTGAACCTGACCAGCTGGGGTATGGATTACGCCGACCCAATTCAATCTCTGCAGATTCTACAATCGGCGAACAACTCTAACATGGGCCACTACGATAGCAAGGCTTACGACGGTGCTCTGAAGGCCGCCGAAGGAACGGATGCGCTCAACAAGACCGCTCGCTACCAAGACCTGGTCACTGCTGCACAGACCGCACTGAAGGACCAAGCCGTCACCCCACTCTACGAAAGCCGGACCAGCAGTCTGGTCAACCCCAAAGTCAAGGGTGTCGTCTACAACAAGTTCAATGGTGACGCGGATTACCGCGCTGCTTACGTTGCCAACTAATACCTGTTCCGCAACTTTACAGTACCCCCTCGCAACGCGCTCATGAAATCTATGGGCGCGTTGTTTTTGATTACTTTGCACCCTTTTTGCAGCATTAATTAGACAAACCTGATATCAAACATAATTGGTAACAATGTGGGTTTGCAAATAATATCGGCTAAAATCAATTACCAGCTGTATTTGAAATTGAAAGTTGGCGTTGCCTAGCCGGAGGCAGCCAGGGATGGCGCCAGCCGTGACGACGGTGTTAGGCCGGGCGCTCGCTTCTCCCCGGACTTACAGCGTGGGACGTGTTCGGAAACTCGCAGAACTTTGGCGAGGTTCCGAACCGAGCTGGAAGCCCGCTCTTTGGCTGCAAGCGGTCCCCACAGCGGCAGAATCCCTGGCAGCCGCAGGCGATAACCCAACTGTTTCAAATTAAAGGGGGTGTTGCGTTGCAGTGGCGGTTAAAAACGGTATAATTAAATTAGCAACTTAATTACACGTTTTCATAACTCGGGTTGGCCGCTGAAAACTCTCGTAACGGTATGCCTTAGGGTTAGAACGTCACAGAAAGGTCTCAGAAGTTATGGAGAGCGAACCAGATAAAACGCCATTACGGCACGACCATTACCCTACTACTGAAGCAGAGTATGAAGCCGAGTTAACTGAAACGGAAGCAGAATTCGAAGAGCAACTGGAAGAAGTCGAAGACAAAGTTCACGGCCAAGTCCAACGTTACCTGTTATTTGGGGCGTTGACCGTCGTCGTCAACATCGCCCTCTTCTACTTCCTATCGCACACCCTGGGCATTGAATATCAACTGGCCAACTTTATTGACTGGATTCTGGTCGTCCAAGGGTCATTCTGGTTGGACAGAACGTTTGTCTTCAAACACAAGTCCAACACGCCATTTCGTGAAATGGGAACCTTCTACAGCACCCGGATTGCAACGTATCTGATTGAATTCGTCATGCTGTGGTTAGGGATCTCCGTCATGGGCGCCAACGGGACCATCACCAAGATCATTGGTCACGCGGTTGCCGTCACGGTCAACTACTTCCTATCCATGAAGGTCGTCTTCAAGCACAAGCCTGAAGCCAAAGAAGAAGCTAAGTAACTAGACAAATGAAGCGGTCATCTCGCTGGAGACGGCCGCTTTTTCATTTCAAAATAAAGGTTGGATCTGCTCATGACACTCTCACTACTGTTCACCAGTATCGGCATTTTCTTCGTCACGGACACCGATGATCTCATCGTGCTCCTGCTCCTCTGGTTGGCCGCCAAGAATCGCCGACAGGCCCGCGCCATCATCATCGGGCAATACCTGGGCATCATCACGTTGATTCTCGCCTCATGGCTGATCAGCCGGGGCATGCTCCACTTCAACGTAGCTCACTGGACCCACTGGTTAGGCCTGGTTCCCTTCATTCTGGGGGTGACGGGCCTCGTCAACTGGTGGCCCGCACGACACAATCAAACGTTGCCACCCCAACTGGCTCGGGTCGTCAGTCTGCCGCTGGTGTGGTCGCTAACACTGGGCAATGGTGGCGATAACCTCAGCATCTACATCCCCTTTTTCACCGGCTTAACAGCGACCGACTTCGGTGGGGTCTTCCTCATCTTTCTGGTGTTGGTCGCCCTCTGGCTGGTGGCTAGTCACCGTCTCGCCCGTTCGACAGCTGCCACCACTTTCTTCGCCCGATTCGGTGCGTGGCTTTCACCCTTACTCTTCATCATCGTGGGATTGGCCATCCTCTTCTAAAATGTTTCATGTGAAACAAAACGTCTCGTTCAGGCAATTGCTGCCTGAACGAGACGTTTTTGATTTTATGACCAATCCTAAATTCTACCAGAAGAGCTGGCCAGCTTGCCAGAGCAGGTAAGCACCGTAAAGCATCACGACGATTCCGGAAAGGATGTTGACCCAGAGCATCAGCTTCTGTGGCAACCGTTCTTTCAGGAGGCCAAGAATCAACGTGATCCCGGCAAACCAGATGGCAGTCGCTGTGACGACCCCGGTGATAAATGGCAGGACTTCCCCATCAGCCAGCGTACTCCGCAGTGCCCCGAACATCAGGCTTGTATCGATAATGGCTTGAGGATTAGCCCAGGTCACGACCCACGCATTGACCAGCGACTTCCCCATGGGCATAGTCTGACTGGAACTCGCTAGCCGAAAACTACTGGCGGACCGCAGAATCCCAAACCCAATCCAGAGGACCAGAATTCCCCCGAGCAACATAATAATTAATTTAACCGTTTCGTGTGCCCCAATCAGGGCGCCCATCCCGAAGAAGGCAGCTAAAGTCAGTGCCGTATCGGCGAACCAGACCATGACAGCGACGACGCCGGCCCGCGGTAGCCGTTGATTAATGGCGTTATTAAAGACAAATAAATTTTGCATCCCGATTGACGAGACTAGCGCGATACTTAGTAACAGCCCGCGGAAAAACATTGACATAGAATTTCTATCCTCTCATTTTGCACTATCTAATGATGATACACCACCTGAACGAAAAAAACAGCCCCCAAGGCGAGCTGTCAGTGTAACACGAATCTATGTAAATTGATAACTTCCAGCCTATCAACGCGATTTCAAACGAAGTCTTGCCCGACAAATCCGGTCTTATCCGTCGCCGTGATTGGCCGCAACACCCGACAAGGATTCCCAGCAGCAATCACGTTAGCCGGGATATCGTGCGTCACCACGCTGTTGGCTCCGACAATGGTATTCTCACCAATCGTGACGCCCGGCATCACCGATACATTGGCGGCTAACCAGCAGTGATTCCCGATTGTAACGGGTTTGGCAATGCACCCGCCCAGCTGACGTTCAGTCGGATCAAACAGATGATTGCTGGTGTACAGGCCAACCTTGGGGCCAAACAAGACGTAATCGCCAATCGTAATTCGGCCACCATCAAGCATGACCACATCGTAATTGGCGTAGAAGTCCCGACCAACGTGAATGTTCGTCCCAAATTCACAGCGAAAGTTAGGATTGACCACCGGATCAGCACCGGTGCTTCCCACTAATGCCGTAAACAATTGCGTCCGTTCCGCTGGATCATTCGTCGCATTGAGCGCGTTGGTCTTGATCGTAGCACGATCTCGTGCTGCAATCAGCACTGGATCGAGATCATTGTAAGGTTTACCAGTTGCCACGTAGCTAAACTTTTCCTGTAGGTTCATAGGAAAACCTCCTTCTTAGCGTTAATCATACAAGTTTTGAAAATCAGTCGCAACTTCCCCAATTCCAGGTATAATAGGGGCAAGACAAACCTTACAGGAGGATCACTATGAGCCACGACCACATCATTTATCAAGCCAGCCTCACCCCACAGGGCGACCCGCAGATCACATTTACCCCGGAAACTCCCGACTACGCCAACGTCGATGTCTTCCGTAATTTACTCATGCTATCCATGCAAGCCTCACAGGATGTGCTGCACCTGTCCGATGACCAATTCGAAAAGCTGGTGACTGATGCCTTGGCCGAAGCTCGCGAACGGCGACAAGACAACCTGTTGACGTCACAGGATACCCTTAAACTAATCACCAAGAATCTCACAACCAATAAACGGGAAGAATTTACCATCCCCCTCAGTGATCTTCAGGACCTCAGCAACGACGATGACACGTTGACCGTGACAACGTCCAAATTTTCATTTTCCTTCATTGATAACGAGGCTTACAAACAAATCAAGAAGAACGTACCGGCCGACGCCGTTGCCCAAATTCCAGACGCACTGGGCATCGACCACGTGCTCTACGCCTACAAATCCAATCGCGAGGGCGTGGGCCAATTGATCCAGTATGCGCAGGCCCATAACCTCTACACCGAAATGACCACGGACGATGACGATGATGAGGTTCCCGATACGCCAGAAGAATTCGACAAATTCATGGAACAGGAATTCGGCTATCTCCGGGATGGCAACGATGATCAGTCCGGCAAGTCTTCAAATATTATTCCCTTTCCCAAACGATAGACCAAAACTGCCAGCGCCTTTTTAGAGTGCTGGCAGTTTTATTTAGCCGATTGAAATGGACAGCGGCTGATTTAGGGCCTGCGCAATCCGCGCTAGCGTTTTAACTGAAGGATTGCCTGTACCATTCTCAACACGACTGATAGCGGCTTGACTAGTTCCAATACGTTCTGCTAACTCTGCCTGAGAAAGATTAGCTTCTTCACGAGCTTTCATGACCGTCACTGCTAACTCCAACTGCGCAACTTCAGCGTCAAACCCTTCTTTAAATTCTGGATTTTCGCTGAGCTTGTCTATTAGGTCGTCAACCTTTTCTAACTTCACAGTTATTTTCCACCTTTCAGAAATTCATCTCGGACGTTCTTAGCATGCCTAATCTCCCCCACGGGTGTTTGATTCGTTTTTTTCTTAAATCCATGCGTGATAATGTATTGATTAGCAATCGTATGAAAGTCAATGCCCCGAATATATTCCCTTCCAATACGCGTCCTAAGCTCATAAAGATTCTGATCTATCTTCTTTACCCACTGCATCTCTCGCGCCACTAGCATCCCCTCAGTCTCAACAAGTCTAATCGTTGCTAGCACCTTGCGTCTTTCTTTATCAGATAGCGATTTTAAAAAATCCTCGAATTCAGATTTACCATTAGATTGCCCCATATAAGTAAAAACAGGTTTAGAATCCTTCATGTCCAGCTCCAATCATTTTACTAGGCAACTCACTGGTCTAATAAAATGGTAAAGCCATTATATCATATATGATGTTAAAACAATATATTTTACATTCCGCTTTATCCATTTTCCACTGACCACCTACTCCTTAACTACGTAATCAAAGGCGAAATATTTTTCAATAGCAGAAATATATTTTTTAAATTAGCTTGTTACTCCAGTGTCCCTCGCAGCACCGCCAACACCTGCTTCTGCGCCGGCGTCAGCACGTGTGACGAGCGGTAGACGATGCTAGAAATAAACGCCGGTTGCTCATCATCCAACAGTTCCAGCCGAACCACGTCATCGCGGTGCTGATCGACCAGCGCAGTCAGGTAGGTGACGCCCACGTTTTCTGCGACTAGATTCATGATGATATGGGTGTCGCGGGCCCGGTAGACCACGTCCGGCCGGAAATGATTGCGCCGGGCCAGCTGATTAAACGCCGTATTATGGATAAAACTACTATTAAATAACACGAACTTTTCCCGACGTAGCTCACTGAAGTAGATCCGTTTGCGCGCCGCCAGAGGGTGCTGCCGTGAGACAAAAATGTTGAACGGCTTGCGATCGAACTCTTCAGCCACCAACGTCTCGTACGATAGGGGCTCCGTTGACCCCAATAGGGCCAGATCTACCTGACCGTCGCGCAGGGCGTTGCGCAGCCAGACCGACCCGCCTTCCAAAGTCTCGATATTTTCCAACATCCCCAGCTCTTGCAAATGGGCAGCCACCCGTGGGAAGTAGTGGTTCTCAATGATTGGCGGCAATCCCAGTACCGTTCGCTGTTGTGTCAGATTGCTGATCTCGTGATGGGCCAGCGCCAATCTTTCCAGAATAGCCGCCGCATGGATCGCCAACTGCTGACCACTCGCCGTCACCGTCAGGGTGTTGTGGACTCGGTCACGTAACACCAGTTTTGATCCAAAATCCGTTTCCAATCGCTTGATGGCAGTGGTAATCGTCGGCTGAGTCACGCCGAACTCCAAGGCGACCTGCGAAAAGTTTTTTAATTTAATTAAACGGTCGAAATAGGCTAAGTCTTTCGTGTTCATTTTAGAACTCCCCTCTAGCACTGTTTATAGGCCCATTATAAATTATTTTTATAACAACCGCTAGATTTGACTATAGTTTTTGTAACCGGTTATAGTATGACTTGTAAAGTTAACCACGAATTGGAGGAAATCATCTATGAAATCCACAGCTGCAATCTTAAATAATCCATTTTTAAATAAAGGCACCGCGTTTACTCAGGCTGAACGCCAATCACTCGGTCTCGTCGGGACGTTACCCAGCCACGTCCAAACGCTGGACGAACAGGCCACACAAGCCTACGCGCAATTCCAAAGCAAGCCTAATGACCTGGAAAAACGCATTTTCCTGATGAACCTGTTCAATGAGAACCGGACGCTCTTCTTCCGGCTGATGGACGATCACGTCGTTGAATTCATGCCAATCGTGTATGACCCAACGGTTGCCGACTCCATTGAAGAATACAGTCACCTCTTCACCGACCCCCAAAACGCCGCCTTCATCTCCGTAGATGACCCCGACAACGTCGAAGCTGCCTTGAAAAATGCCGCTGACGGTCGGGACATCCGGTTGGTCGTCGTAACCGACGCTGAGGGAATCCTCGGTATGGGTGACTGGGGCGTCAACGGTGTCGACATCGCCGTGGGTAAACTGATGGTTTACACCGCAGCCGCCGGCATCGACCCCGCCCAAGTGCTGCCCGTCAGCATTGATGCCGGTACCAACAACGCTACCTTACTCGCCGATCCCCTCTACTTAGGGAACCACCACAAGCGGGTCACCGGTGACCAATACTACGACGTCATCGACCGCTTCGTGACCGCAGAACAGAAGCTATTTCCAGAATCACTCCTGCACTGGGAAGACTTCGGGCGCTCCAACGCTCAAGTCATCCTCGATAAGTACAAGGATAAAATTGCCACATTTAACGATGACATCCAAGGAACTGGGATGGTCGTCTTAGCCGGAATCCTCGGCGCCCTGAACATCTCCAAGGAAGATATCAAGGATCAAAAATTCGTGACGTTCGGTGCCGGAACTGCCGGCATGGGTATCGCTAACCAGATTCTCGATGAATTGAAGCGCGCTGGCCTTTCTGAAGACGAAGCCCGCAAGCATTTCTACGCCGTCGACAAGCAAGGCCTGTTATTCAGTGACACGCCAGACCTGACCGCCGCACAGGAACCATTCACCCGCGACCGCGCCGAATTCGACAACGCCGACGAGCTGACGACCCTAGCTGCCGTGGTCAAGACGGTTCACCCAACCGTCCTGATTGGCACGTCTACCCAACCGGGAACCTTCACCGAAGCCATCGTCAAGGACATGGCGGCTCACACGGAACGGCCAATCATCTTCCCACTGTCCAACCCAACGAAGCTGGCCGAAGCGACGGCTGCCGACCTGACCAAATGGACGGATGGTAAGGCTCTGATTGCCACCGGGATTCCTGCCGGCGACGTGGACTACAAGGGCACCACTTACCACATTGGCCAAGGAAACAACGCCCTGATGTATCCGGGTTTGGGCTTCGGTCTGATTGCCGCCAAGGCCAAGGTCTTAAACGGGGAAACGCTCTCTGCCGCTTGCCACGCCCTCGGGGGCATCGTCGACACCACCCAACCCGGTGCTGCCGTCCTACCACCCGTTTCGCAACTGACAGCATTCTCCCAAAAATTGGCTGAAATCGTGGCCCAAAGCGTTCTCGACCAGAAGTTAAACAAGGAACCCATCGCCAATGCCAAGCAAGCCGTTGCTGACATGAAGTGGGTCCCAGAATACAAGAGCCTCGACTAGTCTGCTCCTAGAAAACCTAATTCAGACATCAATTTGTGCCAGCAGGAGTTGGTTTAACCCGATTCCTGCTGGCACAATACGTCGTGATCCGTTGCGTATGATTAAGTTGTAGCATAACAGTTAATCTTAAAAACCACTTGTCTCAAAAACAAATCACTACCCTACAGCACTTGGCATAAGTCGCTGAAAGAAATTATTTGAAAGAAGGACGTCACTCGTGGCTGTATTATGGAATTCGATTCAAAGTGTCCTCGTCGTTGTTTTAATCATGATCCTTGGCTTTGTCCTCCGGCGACAAGGCTGGTTCGATGATAAATTCGGCGGGACCATCTCAAAGTTTATTAAGAACATTGCACTGCCCGCCTCCATCTTCGTTTCCGTTCTAAGTCGGTTAACGCGGGGGCAACTGGTCTCCTTCTCGGGTTACCTAGTCTACGCCTTTCTTGCCGTTATCATCGGCTACGTGATTGCATTCGGCCTGGTACGGCTCATGCACGTGCGGCCTGGTCGTAAAGGGATCTTTATCAACGCCATGGTCAACGCCAACACCATCTTCATCGGGTTACCCTTGAACATCGCCCTGTTTGGCGATAAGAGTATGACCTACTTTCTGGTCTACTATATCGTCAACACCGTATCCACGTGGGCGTTTGGGGTCTTCCTGATTTCAAACGATGATCCAACTAAGCCGAAGGAAAAGCACCACAACAAGATTGACTGGAAGAAAGTCATCCCGATGCCACTGGTTGGTTTCCTAGTTGCCCTGATTTTCCTGCTTCTCAACATCCCCGTGCTCAAGGTCAGCTTCATTAACTCTACGCTGACTTACGTGGGAAACCTGGTGACACCGCTCTCCCTGATCTACATTGGGATTGTCCTGGCCGATGCCGGGTTGAAGAGTATTCACTTTGACCGTGACACCATCGTCGCCTTGCTGGGTCGGTTCGTCCTGTCCCCTATCCTGATGGTCGGGGTATTACTAGCTGCCGGTCACTTCGGCGCCACCTTCCCAACGCTGGCTTCACAAGCCTTGATCGTGCAATCCGCAACACCAATGCTGGCCGTCTTGCCAATCCTGGCGAACGAAGCTCACGGTGACGTGGAATACGCCACCAACGTAGTCACGACTAGTACCGTTCTATTTATTGTCGTGGTCCCAGTCTTGATGCCATTGATTCAATTTATCTAGTCTGCTTACTTCCGATTTTGTGAGGGGGCACTGCCGTTATGGTGGTGCCCCTTTTTGACGTTTAAATTTTCCCAGACAAAAGGGCCGCTCCTCACTGGAAGCGGCCGCTAATGTTTCACATGAAACATTGGTGTTGCTTTAACTTTAGCCGTTAGTAGGTCGTCACGACGGCCCCCATAATTTGCAACTCGCCATTGACGCGTTGGATCTTCATGTCCGTATTCAGTGGCCATTCGTACTTGCCACTCCCGTGAATGCTGGCAACGACCCGGTTCTGTCCAACAACGCGCCAGCCATCGCCAGTAGCTGTTACCGCCACGTGATCCTCAGCAGAGGAGAAGTACCGCATGGTGCCCCGCTGAAGTTCACCTAACCATTCGGCTCGAGGCTGAACGTAGCCGGTCATGTGGGTCAACGTGAAGTCTGGCGCCAGCAACCGGTCCAGCGCCGTCGTATCATCGGCAGCCATGGCGACGTTGTAGGCACGATACAAACTCAAAATTTCTTCATTCATTTTTACTTACTCCCTTTCAACTTAACTGATTGAACCTACTCTAATCCCTTGAAGTAACTGCAAGGCAAGCCTTTTTCCAAAATAATCACAAAAAACTCGCCGCAGATCCGGGGGAATCTACGACGAGCTTCTTGTTAGACGTTGTTTTTTCTATATTCGTTTGAATCCACTACTACTTTGAAGTCGACATACCGGTGATTCTTGCTATCCAGAATATTCTGGTAGACCACACTCATATCATCGATCCCAACCATTTCAATCTGTCTTATTCAAGAACAACTTACTTCCGGTTAATCCCTAAACTGTCGCGTGAACCCAACGTTTCATCGTGAGCTAACCGCATCACGAGGTCAGCAATACTCTGCCGGGAAACATCGTGGCCGCCGAAGGGTTCGCCCTTTTTAGTGACTTGATAATCCGTGTCACCACCATTGTCGAACCAGCCGGGACGGATCACCGTGTAGTTCAGGTCAGAGGCTTCCACAGCATCAGCCGCGTTCCGGTAGCCCTTCAGCATTGGATTGCGCCGTAGATTTCCGCTTGCACCAAGGCTAGCCGGAATTTCATTGTAAATACCCATGGAGGAGATAAACAACAGCCGCTTGACACCAGCTTCGTCCATCCCTGCAATCAGGCTTTTGGCCATGCCAGCCAAGTTACCACTCAAGGCGGCAAAAACCACGTCCTGCCCCTTTAAAGCGTCCTGTAAAATTGCCGCGTCGGTGACACTCCCACTCACTGCTCGCTCGCGGTCGGATAGCTTACCCAAACGCGCCGTACTCCGGGCCATCAGTGTTAACTGATCATCCGTGTTGTCCAAGAAATATTGCCGGGTGACACTGCCCACAGAACCCGTTGCGCCAATAATTAAGATGTTTGTCATAATAAATATCCTCCGTTCGTAATTGAATAAACCTAGTGTAATGCCTTGCAGTTACTTCAAGGCAAGCGTTATTTGCAAATTAATTTAACTTTTTTAGTTTGACTGCCGTTCACCCGGTACAATCAGGAAGATTGCTGCTAATAGGGCTAGAACCAGCAGGCCACCACCCATTAAGATAGCGTGTTGGAAGCCGGCCACTTGTCCGGTAAACAACCCCTGTACCGTTACCAGAATCGACAACCCCACAGAGCCCCCAATCTGATGCATAGCGTTAACAACACCAGAGGCTGCCCCCGCGTCAGATCCACGCGTATGGGCCACACCAGCTGCCGTGAACGGACTCAGCGAGAAGCCTTGGCCAATCCCAACAATGACCATCGGTGCGGCAATTCCCCACCAGTAGCCAACTGCTGGTGTAAAGTGACTCATCCACACCATGCCGATCGCCGTCAGGGCAATCCCAATGACCAACAAGCCACCGTTGCCCCATTTCGCCGTTAAGCGTGCTACCTGTAAGGCGACGATAAAGTTCACGATGGTTAAGGGGAAGAACGCCACCCCAGCCATTAAGGCGCTGAATCCGAGTTGATTCTGCATCAGCTGGGGCGTGATGAACCAGAAGCCCATCATTGCTCCCAAATAGAGAAACCGGCCAACGTAGGCGCCGATGCGTTCACGGTCGGTGAATAACCGCAATGGCATGATGGGTTGTCCCGTTCGATGTTCTTGATAGATGAAGATTCCTAAGAAGAGAATCGCCAACAGGAAGGCTGGCAGCTTGGCCCAGTCACCAATAATGCTGTAGACCAGGGCACTCATCCCGATCAGAGAACTAAAGGTCCCCAGCCAATCTAATTTGCCGGCCTGACCGTTGTCTTTATCCAAATACTTAACTGCTAAATAGAACATCCAGATACTGATTGGCACGTTCATAAAGAAGCCGACCCGCCACGTCAATAGGCTGGCGAAGACGCCGCCGATGACTAGACTCACACTAGCCCCGATACCGGCCATGGCCCCGTAATACGCAATGGCCTTGACCCGTTCGGCCCCCTCATAGGTGTCCATCAGGATAGCCAGTGTCGTCGGTGCTAGAATAGCCGAACCAATCCCTTGAAAGGCCCGGGACACAATGATCATGGGTGCGTTGACGGCTAACCCGACGAGCAGTGACCCTAAACCGAAGATGACCAGACCAATCTCGAACACCCGTCGGCGACCAAATAAGTCCCCCGCCCGGCCGCCTAATAGAAGGAAGCCTCCAAATGTCAGCGAGTAAGCGCTACTGACCCAGGACAACGTTGCTTGCTTCAAATTTAAGTCTTGCGCAATCTTGACCGTCCCCGTGAAAATGATCGAGTTATCCAATAAAATCATAAAGTAACTCATTAAGATGACCAGTAGAATCCAGTCGAATCGTCTTTGCTTTGCCATGTTTGTTTTACCTCTCTCGTCTTTAATTGAATGATTAGGAGTTTAGACCTTCATCTGGACTTCAAGGCAAGGGGTAATTTGAAAAAGATTGAATTTTGCATTCACATGGCAAAAATCCCGCCAGACAGCCATAGACTCTGCGGCGTCAAAAATCGGCATAAAAACACGGGCTAACTTTAATCGGTTAGCCCGTGTTTTTATTATTAATAATTAATTTCATTCAGCTAGTCGCTAATAACTAATAATGACTTGATGGCTTCGCGTTTATCCATTGCGGCATAAGCCTCCGCTACGTGGTCAAGGTCGAAACGCTTGGTGAATACCTTACCGGGGTGAATCTTACCGATCAAAACGGCATCCAACAGCACGTTCCGGTCGTAAGTCGTGACGGAAGCAATTCCCCCGCGCAGACCGATATTCTTCCAGAAGAGGTTGTTCGTGTTCATCTCAGCTTTTTGAGGAACGCCGACCCGGCCAACAACGGCACCGGCCCGACCGACTTTAACGGCCGTATCGATGGATTGGGCGGTCCCAACACACTCCAAGACGGCATCGGCACCAGCGCCATCAGTCAGTTCCATCACACGCTTAACCGCGTCATCCCCACGTTCAGCAACCACGTCGGTCGCCCCAAACTCTTTAGCTAAAGCTTGGCGATCGGCATGACGACTCATCGCGATGATCCGCTTGGCTCCACGAAGCTTGGCGGCAATCACACCACACAGCCCCACGGCACCATCGCCCATGACGACAACCGTGTCACCGTCCTTGACTTCAGCGGTAGCTGCGGCATGGTAACCGGTCGCCATCACATCGGCCAACGTCAACAGGTCGTTGAGTTGGGCATCGGAGTAGTCGCTAGGTTGGCCAGGAACCTTGACCAGCGCCCAGTTGGCATTCTTGAAGCGTAAGTATTCGCCTTGGTACCCAACGATTTCGTCATCGGTCCGGGCATTTTCACAGTTGCCATCAAAGCCAGCCAAGCAGGCCGCACAGTGACCGCAACCGTGAGTAAATGGTGCGATGACAAAGTCACCCGGCTTGACGTTGGTGACCTCGCTCCCAACACTTTCAACGATAGCGATGGCTTCGTGGCCGACCGGCGTGTTCTTTTGCCGGTCATTGATGCCCCGGTACCACCACAGGTCGGAACCACAGACACAGGCCCGCACGATTTTTAAAACGGCGTCCGTAGGATTCTTGACCGTTGGCTTAGGTAATTCTTGGGCTTCAACCTTGCCCGGTTCAACAAATACAGCTGTTTTCATTGATTCATCCTCCAATTTCAATCGATACGGTTAGTGTAGACCTTAAAGTGGACTTCAAGGCAAGCGAAATCTGATTAATTCTGAAAATTTCGCCACCAGCCACGTAATACCTGTTGGTCGCGAGGCAAATCGCCGGCTGTCATTCCGAGACCCATCACGAACGTCCCTTGCGTAATCAGCTGTTCAAAGTCATCCTCGTAGCCCCCAGGGTTGCCCGCGTCCGTATAGAACGGGGCGACGACACCCCGAAAGGCACCCAACTGTTGCAGGAAGCTCCGCACCGGCGTGGCGACCTTACCGCTCCAGACGGGCCCTCCGACCAACAGTGTTTGATAGTGGCTAAAGTCCGGTAGTCCATTGGTCAACGTCGGCAAATTGCCGCTCGAAAGTTGCTGACTGGCGACATCGGCGGTCGCGAACATATCGGACGGAAATGTGCCTTCCGCGACGGTCAAATTGACTTTATCCGCCCCCGTCACCTGCTGTAAATCAACGGCCATCTGGGCGGTCGTCCCGGACCAGGAATAGTCCACGATCAAAGTTGAGCTTGCCATCTGAAAATCTCCTTCACGTTTCATCTTGTGTCTAGTATACCGGGTTACAGTCCCTCTAAGTCAATGCTTAGCTCAGGAATCGTATTAATCACATATTTATTGCAATTATTAACTATTTATAAAAAGTATGGACTCAACCACCCCCGTTATCGCGGTGACCGAGTCCATGTTAACCTTTCGCTTAGTGCATACTTCTACACCATCCGACTGTACGGATCGACAACCAAAGCCTCTGACATCAGCACTTCTGTGTAAATATCGTGAATCAGGCTGAGCTCAACTACGTGTTGACGGGCCTGCTCCGTCAAGAATTCACGTTCACTGGCAAACGCCTGCATCATCGCCCAACGTTGATCACGACTCTGCAGATACGTGATAGCCGCGTGATGACTGACGGTTCGCCGCCACCGATGTAGGAAAGAACGCAAGGGGTTGGTATTATTTTGATCCCGCAGCTCGTAGATGACGGCTCGTTTCACGTCAGCGGTCAAATCTAATGCATTGACGCGTTGAATCCCGACCGCCGTCATTTCCTCGCGAATCCGCGCTAGAATAGCCGGCTTACTGAGTGCATCACCATCCTGTGGCAAGAGCCGCTTGAAGAGAACCGTTGGCACCAACATGCTAACGATGATGACGACCGTTTCTACTAGAATAATCTGTTGGAATTGACGTGCTGACACCATACCACCAATCGAAAATGTCATAGCCAGCGTCACCGTTCCGTGGACACCGCCGAGCGCAAACAGCCAGCTATCCCGCCACTGCCGCCGAGCAATGAAGCCGTAAGCATAGACGACCCGACAAATAATGAGTAGTAGGTAAACTGCGAGGCCCAGCCACAACCACCGCAATGACTGGAACATTTGTCGATATTGGCTACTGACGATGCGTTCCAGACTGATTCCCAAAATGACGAAGACCGCACCATTCAAGATTTCCGAACCAAAGTTCAACAGTTGCGTGCCGAAATACATTTGTCGCGGCGAGCTAAATCGGCTACTATTGGCCTCACCGTTATTGACGAGTCCTGCCACAACCACCGCAATGATGCCAGAAACAGCGACTTCTTCGGCAACCAAATAAATGATGATTGGCGTTAGCAGGTACAGTAGCGATTGCGAGGAAACCACGTTGGCATCGGTGCGTACCAACGCCTGTCGAAACAGCATGAAGGCCACCGCCAATACGGCCCCGACGAGTGCCCCACCGATGGCAGAAACTAGGAGTTTGCCGACGTTTTGACTGAAGGAAAATTCACTAGTCTTCAGCCATAGCAAGCCTGCCTGTAACAGGATCAGACCCGTCGCATCGTTAAATAGGGATTCCATCTTCAATTGGTTCCCCAGACGCTCACTAATCTTGCGGCCGGTCATGACCGATTCAAACGCCGTCGCATCGGTTGGCGTGCTAATGGCGACCATGACTAGGGCAAGTGGCAGGCTCACAGCAAAGATACCGTGCAGACCCAGCGACGCAATGACGGCCGAAATGATAGCCAGCACGAACGCGGTCCCCAAAATACTAGGGATGCGCCGACCAACCCGGACCATCGGCGTGATCTGGCCTTCAAAGAACAGCAACGGCGCGAGAATAAAGATCATGAAGGTCTCGTTCTCAAACTCCAAGACCAAATGGTTCAAACTGGGAATGAGAGCCACAATGATTCCGGCCACCAGTGCAAAATAGGTCTTGGAAATTTTAGGCACCCACTGCGCGACTAAATTCGCCAGAGCAACCGTAATCAGTAGAACAAATGTCGATGTAAATAGCGCCATGCACGTCTCCTCCACAAACTAGATTTTTTCCAATTATACACCAAAGGGGACGACTACCTTATACATAGCCGTCCCTAATCGTTAATAGGCGTTATTAGATTCATCGCTATCTTCAGTTGGTTCTTGCGCAACCTTATCGGCATGCTGGCGTTCCAACTCGCGAAGCTCCTCTTCTGTCGCTTCCATGTGATCGTAGAAGTGATTGAGCTTGTAATTCAGGTGGTCAATGGCCGCCTGTAAGTCATCACGTTTTTCTTCCATCACGCCGAGTTGTTCCTTTAAGAGGGACTTTTGTTCCTTAGTATTGTCCTCTTGAGCGTCAAACAACGCAATATAGCGCCGGAGACTTTCAATGCTCATCCCCGCTGACCGCATCTGCGTCACAAATCTAATACGCCGAATGATGCGGTCGTCTATGTCCCGGTTACCGACCGCGGTCCGGTCGATGGGGGGAATCAATGATTCTTTTTCGTAGTAGCGAATCGCTGCGGAGGAGACCCCCGTTTTTTCGCTGGCTTCTTTAATATTCATTTTATCTTTGCTCCTCACAGATTAGTAAACAGGACGATCTTGGCCCTCAGTATCAGGGTCAGCCATCCCAATGCTATCACGGCTATACTTGCTAGGGTCGGCGATGATCGTCAAAACAACATCGGCAACACTCCGCCGTGACCCCGAAACGCCGTTGTAGGCTTGGTCTTTCGTGGTCACTACGTATTTAACGCCACGGTCATTCAACCAAGGCAACCGCAATGTCGTGTAGTCTAAACCAGAATCAGCTAATAGCTTATCGGACCGGCGTGCTGGTGCCATCCCGGCACCGATCATTTCTGAATTCCACCGACCAAATTCACCGCCAACTTCATTGTACAGCCCTAAGACATTGGCGAACAGAACGCGGGAAACGTTATTGGCCTTCATCCCGGCAATGACGCTGTTGGTCAAGCGGTTTTGCTGGTCGTGATCCACGACGGCAACGAACACCAGGTCTTGACCCGCCATAGCGGCACTCACGGCAGCTGGGTCAGTGATGTCTCCTTCAACTAACGTGACGCGAGGGTTGTCTTGCAAGTTGGCAAGCCGACTGGTGTTCCGTAAGAAGAGGGTTAAGTCAACATCTGCGAATTGATCTTCCGTTAAAACCCGATGTTCTACGATTTGGGCGATTTGCCCATTAGCTGCTAAAATCATTACTTTTTTCGTCATTATAAAGTTCCTTTCTTCACGCTTGAATGACCTTAGGTTAAACCTTCATGTGTACTTCAAGGCAAGCGGAAAGTTTGAAAAAATCAAAAAAGATGATCCCTACCCTATTTAGTAGTGAATCATCCCCAAAGACTTAGTTAACTTTCTCTTTGCCAATCGGCTCTGTGCGCTCAAAGTTACCGATATCTTTCATCTCAGAACGGAAATCAATGTCACTGAAAGACCCACTCAGCCAAGGATTTGACCCCTGTATTTTGCCAGTCAATGCGTCACCTTCCTTTATTTACCCGGAATACTTAATATTAGGCTAAAAATGCCGTTCGATTCTGCAAGTAACTCATTTCATCATAAATAATCTGTTCTTGCAAATCGTCTGCCACTGCCGTCGACATTTCACCGGAGGCCAATTTAGCTTGGACCAATTCATATTCCGTGTGGAACGCCGCCAAGAATAGTTGATAGACGATAGCCGGATCAACCTCTGGCGCATTGAGCTGCCGATAGCGTTCGTTGTAGTAGCGTTGAACAACGTCAACCGCCGTACGATTTTCGACAGTTTTTAACGCCGTCAATTTTGCCGAAGCCGCCTGATTGCCGACTGCCTCAATGGGCCGGATGTCCTCGCCGTGCTTCTCAAACCATTGCTGCCAATAGATCTGTTCCATCACTAAGGGCGACGTCATGAAGGTATCCTGAGCCTTCTGAATATCGTGGTACATCCGTCCCATGTGCACGCCAAACCACACACGCAAAATGAGGTTTTTCCACCACCGCTGATCAACGGTGAAGCGACTGTATTTTAGAAAGCGCCGATAGTGGCTCCACGCCTGCTCGGTAATCTTACCGTTTTCATACAGTGCCTTTACGGCTTGTTCTTCCACTTGATCGGCCTGACGGAACATTGCCCGCTGCTGACGGCGACGCGGAGCTTGCTGCCATTGAAATTGCTGAAGTAACGCATCAATCACAATCTGACGCTCACTTGGATGAGCCGTTTGACCTTCCAAATCTTCAATCGCTGCCAACCGCATCCGGTGGTGCCAAGCCATTATCGACTCTGTCTCCGTTGGCCCCGCTTTTAAAAGGTGTGGCAGGGCAAAGGTCGGCACTAACAGGCTCAACAAAATGACCACGGTCGCCGTAAAAATCAACGACCCTCGGAGTGCAAAGGGCTGTCCCTTAATCAACAGTGGCAAAGAGAAGGCCAAGGCCAACGTAATTGTGCCATTAGCCCCGCTCAACGCCATCAGCCAACTGTCCGACCACCGATGCTTGCTAGGTGCATGCATCCAAACAAAGTACCGTGACCAGACTAGCCGCATCACGAACTTCAGGCTATAAATGAAGAGTCCGGCTAACGTGAGTTGCCACCACAGAACTTGTTCATTTTGCCAAACCGCCTGGAGTACCCGCGGCAACGAAATTCCCAACAGCACGAAGACTAGGCTGGAGAGAATCCCATTAATAACCTCCCAAACGTTGGCACTGACCATCTGCATGCGACTGGACGTCATGCGCAGGTGTTCCCGCTCGCCACCTTGCACTAGGCCAGCTGCGACAACTGCCAAGATTCCCGAAAAGCCTACCAGATCCGCCACATAGTAAAGGACGAATGGCGTCACCAGTTCGATGGTCACTAGGACCAACGGCGAGTTATCTCCCCAACGAATCAACAACTTGCGAACCCAGGCAATGGCTAACCCTAGCAGTGCCCCGAGTAAGAGCCCACCTAAGAACTCTTTTCCAAAATCCAGTAACGCGGTACCCACTGCAAATTTTCCGGATACATATGTCGCGATTGCGAGATCAAACGCCACGATGCCGGAAGCGTCATTGAATAGCGATTCATTTTGGAGAATCGTTTGCGGGACCCGGTATTCCTCACTCTCTGGCGCAATCGCACTCACTGCGGAGGCATCCGTTGGTGTCACCACCGCACAGAGCGCGAAGGCTAAGCTGAGTGGGAAGATGGGAAATAGCCAGTGCACCCCCGTCCCCACAATCAGTATCGTCAGGACAACCAAGACGATTGCCAGCGAGAAAATATTAACGATTCCCCGACCAACCCAGTAGCGCGAAACATTTTCCGATTCGTTATACATAAGCGGTGCAATAATTGCGAATGTAAACACATCTGGACTGAACTGAAACCCATGATACAGTGGGAAAAATGCAAATAGTAAACCTAAACCAATGAGAAAAAAAGGTTGTGGTATTCGCGGACAATGTTTCCCAAGGACATTGCCCCCCACAACCGCAATCAACAATACCAATACTAAAAATACGGTTTCCATCCGTAACCTCCATCCCGCTAATCAAATTAGAAAAGGTAAACTGACATTCTCAGCGCCTAATCTTAACTTGATCGATGGCCTGCCACCATCGCCGGTTATTGCGCCCGCTGCACTCCCTGAGTGCTATCATTGGCGAACGCTCGGCTCATTAAATCATTACGCCACACCAAAATTGGTGTGGCCATTCAACTTGTCTGAAGGTCATTATAGCATCAAATAGATAGCGGTTTCAGCTTGAATTTTCATGTATGGGCTACTATAGAAAATATTTCAGATTCAATTGCTGATGCGTTTGTTCATCAAAGTTACTTAATTCCAATCGTTATTATAATCATATGTCTCATATGAATAGTCATCGCCGTCATCATTGTCCTCATAATCTGAGTAGTCGCTATTGGCGGTTAATTCAAACGTTTCCTTGAAAGTATCGTTTGACTTAGGCCCTTTGGACCAGATAACCAATTGATCATCACCTGAAAATTCATATTCATCAAAGTTACCCTCAACGCTAATTTTAAAATAGCCTGAGGCATCTGCCACCGTACTGGCTTCCTCATCTCCACTAATAGAAACTTCCGCGTTTGGAATCGTGTAGCCACTCACGGATGAATCGAAAATATCAGGAGTTCCTGATAACTTGATAAAATTGCTAGGCTTATAATCCTCCAAGTATCCCTTGATATACAGCGCATCAGAACTGTCAACATACCGCTTAGTACTCATGCTCAGCGACTTTACGTTTGCATGGTGATCAACTTCTCTGAGCTTGTATTTAAACGTCAACGTCTTGCTCCCAGCAAATTTGCGCTTCAAATGGATGGTATAACGTGATTTTGCCGAACCAGTGATGTAAGAAATCTTGTAGGTCCGTTTGCCAGCATGCAAAGACTTTTTATTAAAGTAGATATAATCTCCAGGAACGTCGTCCATCTTCCACTGGTAGTTCCACTTTCCTTGTAAAGCTTTTGGTACTGTATGCTGATGCTTGGCCGCTTGCGCTGTCGTGACCGACATGCCAGACAAACTTGTGGCACTCACTGCGAATAGCGCTAGTGCAATAATCTTCTTCAAGTTTCTTCCTCCCCAGGAAATCCTTTAGCCTTGATCATTCAGATGGCCATTATCTAAAACTACATTTTTAGCAGAAATATACATATCTTTATAAATAGGTGTTCTGTTCATCTACCCTTGAATCATATCAGATATACCATTGAATTCCATCTATAACGTCTTATAAATTTAATTGTATATTAATTATTATTTACATTAACTATGCAATAAAAAAGACGACCGTTGTCGTCTTTTTTCACTTAATCTTTAGTTAACACCTTCAGGCCAGACCAGCAATCTCAAATTGGAAATCATGATCCTGATCCCCAGCAATGTGATACTGCGATTCCACATCGGCACCCCAACTGTCGATGCCGCCCACACCGCGAACGGCGCCGTAAACAGTCAACACGGTCCGCCGTGGTGCCGGCAGTTCTTCCTGATGCGTCGCGTTTTCCAGCTCTAGTGGCGTGTACGGTAAGCAGCTAAACGCAAACGGCACGTCATGCTTCTGTAGCGTGATACTAAAGGGCTGGTGATCGGGGTCGGCATTATTTAGCGTACGTTCTCGCGCTACCGTGACCCAGTCATTCGCCATATGCATCCCGCACTCTTGGGGTACCAGATACGGCGTCACGGGTAACCCCGTCACGTGATAAGTTCCCGGTTGTCCCCCGGCCATACGATCCGGATACGTTTCTCCCGAAAGTCCCTGGTAGTCAAAACCACTAGCCGCAGTCGGCAACACGAAACGTAACCCCAGTGCCGGTAACTCTGGCAAGCCAGCGGCGCCGCAATAGTGGACCACAACCGTGAGCTTCCCCGTGACGTCCACGAGGTAACTCACGGTTACCGTCGTTGCCGGGACGGTCGGTGTGGTATACGTGAAAGTAACTGCCACCGTGTTCGCCGTCTCGTGATCACTGTAGCGATTGTTTTCCGGCGCAATTGGTAGCGGAATCGACTGACCATCCACCGCCACCGTCACTTGGGTGCAGTGGGTAAAACAGTCGGCGCCCAGCCACATCGCCGATTGCTGCGAAAAGCCATTTCCCCGATCATTATCGGTTGTGGCGCGCCAAAATGCTGGCATCGGCGTCCGATACAGCCACTCTTTTCCGTAGCGCACTAGCGATTCCAAGCCACCGCGGTCGTAGGCGAAAATATAGCGAAAGTGATTCCCACTGACGCCCAATGTGACGTCGCCATACGTCACATTTAGTTTAGTCGTGTTGACCATACTCATAGCGCACCTCCTGTAAAGCTGGCTTAGGGGTCCGGTCGGCAAAGAGCAACCCATCACCCGAAAATTCATAGTCTGAATGGCGGTCGTCAAAGTCCCCACCATAACGTAGGACTGACTGACCGGTCACCTCATCCTTGACCCAGAGTGCCTGGTCGATGAAGTCCCAAATGAAACCGCCCTGATACATAGGGTAACGGTCAATTAAATCCGTATAGCTCGTCATGCCACCAAGTGAATTCCCCATGTCATGCATGTATTCACAGTCCAGAAACGGTTTAGTTGGTGAATTCTGCAAGTATTTTTCAATCTCCCGGGGTGGATTGTACATCCGACTCTCCACATCAGAGATCCGGTCGGCATACGCCCGATTCTGAAAGACCCCTTCATAGTGAGTCAGCCGCGTTGGGTCGACATGATGGTAATAGGCATCCATCGCCGCTAAGCCTTCGCCCGCATAGGACTCATTTCCCAGCGACCAGAACAAGATTGCCGGATGATTTTTAAACATTTCATAGTTACTCTTCGCCCGGTCGAGCACCGCCAGTTGCCACTGCGGCAAATCGCCAGGAACGTTGTACGAAGGCTCTACGGCACCCATTTTCTGCCAGGTGCCGTGCGTCTCCAAGTTATTCTCGGCCATCATATAAATTCCGTGCTGATCACACAAGTCGTACCAGTCCGGCTGATCCGGGTAGTGGCACGTCCGCACGGCATTGATATGATTAGCCTTAAAAATTTCCAGGTCACGTTGCATATCGGCAGTCGTCACCGCGCGACCTCGGTGGGCATCCCATTCGTGACGGTTAACGCCATTTAAAATCAACCGCTGACCATTCAACATGATCACCTTGTCCTTAATTTCCAATCGTCGAAAGCCAACCGGATAAGGAATTACTTCGACCAAGTCGCCAGCGGCGTTATGTAAACAGACCTGCAAGTGATAAAGGTAGGGATCGTGATGCTGCCACAGATGGACGTGCGAAATTGTTGTGGTCGCTGTTAGCGTACCAGCTACGGCGCGTTCCGTAGTCCACAACGGTTGTCCCGCGGCATCCTGTAACGTGATGACTGCCGTACCGGCAAGCTGTTGTGCAGCTGAAAGTTGTAGCCGGAGATTGAGTGTCCCAGTGGTCAACCCAACATCTACCGTGGGGCGAATCGTCAGGTCTTCCAAGTGGAGGGCTGGCTTCGCAACCAACCGGACACTCCGGAAGATTCCAGAGAAGCGGAACATATCCTGATCTTCGAGGAAAGCGGCTGTGCTGTGCTTGAAGACTTCAACCGCTAATAAGTTCTCTCCGGGCTGGAGGTAGCGCGTCAGGTCAAACTCGGAACGGCTAAAACTATCCTCGGCATAGCCAACGAAATGGCCGTTCAGCCAGAGATACATGGCTTGCTCGACGCCATCAAATTCAATGCTGACCCGCTGATTCTGCAGTGCCGGCTGTAACGTGAATCGTTTAACGTAGGCGCCGACTGTGTTTTCAGGGTCTTCGCTAAACATCCCATGAGCCGGTTGATCGGCGCCCATGCTGTAGGCGGGCCGACGATAGTGTTTGCCCTCCCAAGGATAGGCCGTATTAATATACTGAATCTGACCATAACCGGCGAGTTCAATATGACCGGGAACTGTGAGTTGGTCAAAATCCGACCGATCATAGTCCGGTTGATAAAAGCCAACTGGCCGGTGCTGTGGGTCGGCCGCAAAATGAAAGTCCCAATTACCATCTAAGCTCTGAACCAGGCTACTCTGACCCGATTGTGCTTCCGCAACCGTCGCGTATCCGCGATGATCACTATGGGCCGGCAACTGATTGATGCGAAATGTCTGGGGATCATCAAGCCAAGTAAGATCTGCTTGCATCTGTATTTCCTCCTTCATAAATTGTTACCACTTTCATTATACTCTCCCTGCGACTACCACAGCCCGCAACCATTAATCGATTTTGCCACCCAGTAGAGGGAAATATAGGGAATTAATTTCCCGGGTTATTTTCTACACAAAAAGGACCGACTCACAGCCAGTCCCCAACTTACTCAGTTAGCCTTGTTCCCGAAGTCCATCCCAGAACCCCATGAAGAAATCCATAATTTGTGGCATCAGCAGTAAACCAAGGACCGCGATAGCAACGACGATGACCAGTCTCGACAGCGCGTACTGCTGGCGCTGCTGATTCCGGTAAATCAACCCCAATAAGATGATGACACCAATCAACAATGGTGTCTGTACCCAGTCCAACAGAGTTGCCGTGTGAATGCCCAGGATCAATGCCACCACAGCCGAAGGTATGGCCACCCCCAAACCACCAACGACAATCAATCCCAATGGTCCCGTCACAGGACGGTCAAACGTCCGTCTCAGGTCGGTGTCGTCACGGACTAAGTCATCGATGGTCAAATTAAACAAGTCACTGATCAGGACCACGTTGGCAAAGCTCGGTAGCGCCGTCCCCTGCTCCCACTTTGAAACTGACTGCCGCGAGATTTTCAAATGATCAGCCAGAATCTGCTGTGACCAGCCTCGCTGTTCCCGCTGAATCTTTAATTGCTCCCCAATTTTCATGCAATCTCCTCCTCAACTACTGCTTCTAGCATACTAAACAAAGCTCTCCATGACACGCATCCTCTAGTTGCCACGGGAAATTCAGCGAATATAACCCGGGTTAACCGTCATTATTTCAAAATTTACGTCCAAAAAGGAACACTTGTTCATTTATTTTCCCCACGCTTTCCGGTATACTTAACGTATCTAATTTTTCGTAGGAGGTCCGGCAACGGCATGCACAAGTTCATTAAAATCGGTTCAGAAATCCTAGCGCTACTTGCCGTCATCTGTGCAGGCTGGCAAACGGCGAAAGCCCAGACGGAACGCCCCAGCGCTCTAGTCAAGGTTGGTAACTTTACGGCCAGCACTGACTTCTTAAATCTCAGTCAATACTACGTGCTCACCCGGACGATCAAGGTCAAAGTCAACTACGTTCCCACGCACAAGGTCGGTCACGTAATCAGCCGCGATTTCAGACTTCCCGTGGGGTCAGTCGTCGCAGGCAATCTCACGAGCACCAAATCCGGCGATTTCTTAGTTCCCAGTCTCCAATTATACTTGTCACGACTGAGTTACCCCCTGATTCAACAGAACGCCCCTGCCGGCTATACGATTGACCCCGGCGCTGGCGCCTATGATCCCCAGGCAACGCTCAAAGCGACTGACAAGTTGACGGCCTTCAAACGAATCAAAGCCCCCGATTTCATGCCCGGATACAGCCACGGCGATCTCTATTTGGGTGGTGCCAAGGCGGCTCTGAGCGCCGTCGAGACGACCACTTCGAGCATTCGGGTCACACCGGACGGCTACCTTGAGTATTTGAAATACGATGCCAAGGCCAATGCCGGGTTGGGCTTCATGCAAAAGCCTACTGGCATGGCTAAGATCACCAAGACTGACTTCCACGACCCCTACCGCACACTATACTTTGCTCACGATATTTCGGGTCTCAAAACCAAACGCGTCAGCCACACCGGGTTATATCAATACCGCTTAACACTAAAGAACCTCCACGACCCGCAGCATAATGCCGGTAACGAGGACAAGGGGATCGCCGGCACCTTTGATAGTTTGTACCGCATCGGCGGTCAAACTTACTTTACGTTTATCGGTTACGATGGCGTAACTGGGTGACGATTTCCCAACTACTCATGTGAGCAATCGTTATCGTCTTCAAGTCTTTTGGTATTCCTTTCGCAACATGCTATACTCGGGCCAACAACCCAAGGGAGGTCCGCATCATCAGAGGAAAAGTCCTGAAAACCATTTTGGCGATTATTATTCTCGGCGCCACGGCAAGTATCTGCCTGGGCCACTGGGGAACGCGCGCCGAAGCACAAGCTGACCTACCCCGGGTAACCCTGACAACAACTAATTAATTCGCAAAAAAACGAGTGACCATCACGGCCACTCGTTTTAATTTACACTAAATTAGAGTTGCTTCGCTAATCCCCAACATCCAACCCAAGTGCTGCTGCAAACGTCACCGCTTGGAGCGCATCAATCTTACAGCCCCGTACCAACGCCGGAGTAAAGACCAGCGCTGCAATATCACTAGTCCGTAGATCAACTAGTTTTAACTGGGTCTCCGAAAAATCGGCCCGCACCAGTTCACACCGATTAAAGCTCAGCCGCCGCTTGACCGTCACCATTTGAAAACTCGCCTCATTCAATCGTGTCTCACTAAAGTCACAGCCGGTTAACACCGTCTCTGCGAAATTGGCGTAGTCTGCTCGCGTTTCATTGATGACCACATCCTTGAGCCGGGCCGCGGTAAAGTCACTCCCTAATAGCTGACAACCATCGAATTGACAGCGATACAGGTAACTTTCTTGGAATTGACAATTTAAAAATTGGCAGCCTTGAAACTGGCAGTCCAACCACTCACTAGTTTTAAAATCCGTCTGCTGAAACGTACACTTCTCAAAGCTAACCTCTTCTACTCGAATGTCTCGGTTGGAATAGGTCAACTCACAGTTCACGTACTGGTTGCCCGCCTCTAGCGCATCTAACGAGAGGGCCTCGCCCGTCACAGTTGCCATATACTCGTCTCCCTTAATGGTTTGTTACTCCTAGAATACCACGAAAAAATCCCGCCATGGTAATTAACCACAACGGGACAGTTTTTGTTTCACATGAAACATTAGCGCAACTGATTTTGTCGGCGCATCCCCCAGACATTGGGAAGAATCACCGCACCGATAATTATCAGGACTCCCACGATCTGAAGCCAATCAACCTTTTCTCCCAGAACGAGAAAGGCAATCGTGATTGACGCTGGCAGTTCCAGCGAGGACAGGATCGGACCGATGCCCAGTTCCAAATACTGCATGAAGATCGAATAAGCCACCAGCGGGAAGACCATGGAGAAGATGGCAATCCAGAAGGCCCACTTCACGGTATCAAACGTTACCGGTGCCGACACAATCTGTGGCCCCCAAACGACCGAAATCAGGAGAAAGGCACCGATACACAACAGCCACGTCTTGCTCAATGGGTCCAAGTTGTTTCCCAGCATCGCGGTAAATTGAATCGTGCAGGCGTAAGCACACGCCGCCAAAAAGGCTAGGAACAAGCCCCACAACGACAACGGTTGGGTAATCGGGAAGAGTCCCGCAGCCAGCACCGTCCCAATCAAAACTAAGACAATGCTCACGACCTGTAACCGCGTCGGTCGCCGTTTATGCAGAATACTTCCCAACAAGACCGACAGCCACACCGCCTGCATCAACATGACCGCAGCGGCCGCAACCGGAATTAATTTTAAAGACTGAATATAGAAGGTATTGGTGAACCCGGAAGCCGTCCCAGCGGCCATGACCGCTAGCAGCTGCTTCCAGTTGGTATGCTGGTAGCGTAACCAGCGACGCCGCGCCACGTGAATAATTCCCAGAATGATCACGGCGCTCAGAAACGACCAGAACAACAATGGTCCGTTAACGACACCCTCGCTACGCGCAATCTTCATCAAGGTTGCTGGGACCCCAAAACTGATGGCCCCCAGCGCCACAAAGAATGGTGCTATTTTTCGCAAAACCTTTCACTCCATTTCGTAAAATCTCACCATTCCATTATACGCCTCGCACGCTGGCCCTGCCTGTGTCAAAACAGATACTGTCGAGAATCCCTCCGATCAGGCTACCATTTCGGCGTTGCGGTGCGTGTAGAAGTACGCCAATGTGCCTAGACTAAAGACGACCACCATGCCAGCCAATATCCAGCAAATTCCAGCAATCGATCCCCCTAGAGAAATTGTGTGCCGCAATCCAGCCATCGCAATCGTCATCGGTAAATACGGATGGACTGCCCGATAGAGCGGATTGGTCAACGCAATAGGGTAAGTCCCACCCGAACAGCCAATCTGGAAGATCATGAAGATCAGCATTAACCAAGCCCCAGTAAGCCCCAACCACAGGCGGAAGCACGTGACTAAACTGAAGAAGGCCAACACGATAAGCAGCGCGAGCAGGTAGGTTTTCCCTGGTTGAAGTGGCCGTAAGCCATTGATATTTAGAACCGCTAGCCACATTGCTGAAGCAGCTAACATTACGAAGACCCACAGCATCCCCATCTTATCTAACCACGCCAACGCAAAATTCCGGTACTGCCCGTGGCGTTTGCCCGCATCGTAAATAATATTCAGCGTGATACAGCCGACAAAGAGCGAAATCGCCATAAAGTAAGGCGCCATGCCTGTCCCATTATTGGCGACCGACGTGACATTGTGTTGAACCAGCTTGATTGGCGCCGCCAACGCCTGTAGCTGGTGCGGCCGCTTGGATTGTTGCGCAAACCGTTGACCATTGCGCGTCAATCCCTGAACGATTGCTTCATTCAGAGGACTAGTTACCGATGCCGGTGTCCCAGTCGCGCTGGCTCGAGCCACCCGTTGTAATTGACCAGCAGTCGTGACCAGACGCCGACCGGATTGTACCGTTTGCCGTTGAATCGCCACGAATTCAGCCTGAATCACCGTTTGGTTGAGTGTTCCCTGAAGCTTTTGCATAGCGGTACTGCCCATCTTAGCAGCCACTGTACTTTGCCCAGCATCCGTTTGATAAGTCAGCCGCAACGTTTCAGGATGGCTCGCCAACCGGCCCAACTGATACGATGATTTCCTTGGAATTGTCAGCACCAAATAGAGCTTCCCCGCACGTAACTCACGATGTGCCTGTCGGGCAGTCATTCGGTGAAATTGCAACGACTTACTACGTGTAAGCTGCCGCGTAACCGTCCGTCCCCAGTGCATTGTCGCCGTCGCGCGGTCCTGGTCGACCACCGCCATTGGTAGCCGATGAAGCTCGCCATACGGATTCCAAACAGAAGCTAGCAGAATTGCCGCATACGCCAGTGGAATCACCAAAATTCCTAATAAGATGCGCCAAACCGTTGGGTGTTGCTTGATATATGCCCATTCATGAAAATTCATGACCTCATCCCCCTTATCCCAAACGAGTGAACGAATCATTCATTCGAATTGCCCCCAGTTTAACCACTCCCATACAAAAGTCATTTTAAAGTGATCAAAACTGGCGCGTTCACCCGTTGAGATAACGAAGGGGCTTACTGATAACTCCGGCGTAACATCTCCCGAACGACCGCAATCATTCGGTCATCTTCACCGTGTGCCATTTCCATCTCAAAGCTGTCATAACGCTTGTGCGCGCACCACCAGAAGACCAGATCAACCACGACAACTCCGTTACGCTGTGGTTCGGGAATTGCGGGTAGTGTCTTCTCAATAAACGCCCCCACCTGCTGATACAACAACTGGCGCTGTTGACGATAAAGTGCCGTCAATGCTGGATTCACCGTTGGATTATGCTCCAAAATCAAGAAGTATTGACCGTACCGCTCGAAAGCTTGAAATAAGGCCGTCAAAAGGTCATCGAAGCTCGCTGCCACTTGGCCAGTCAGTTGCCGATTCCAATCGGCATAGGCCATCTGCGTTCGGTTAACCAGTTCTCGTGGATCGACCGGCGCCAGCGGATACGTCGTTAACGTCACTGGCGCTGCCGGTAGCGTCGTTAAGAATACGTAGTCCAAGAGCGCTGCCTTACTGGTAAATAATCGGTAGAGCGTCCCCACCGCTAACTGTGAGCGTTGCGCAATCATCTGCATCTGTGTCTCGTGATACCCCGGTTGAATGAACAATTCACTCGCCGCCGCATAAATTCGTTGCAACTTTTCTTCATCCGTCATCACACTGCCCCCTTTGTTCTTATTAAACCCACAACCATAGAAAAAGCACCGCTTTAAACGCTCTAAGCGGCGCAACTTTTTCAGTGAGCTTACCAACCACCACTGTTTCATGTGAAACATCCTGAAACCACTGCTAGTAATTTCAGGTCAGCTAGGGTATAACTGGTGTAGCGCTTACATCAGAATCTCCATTTAACTTTCGGAAAGGAGGCTGTCTCTTGGGCCTCGACCAACTCTATCTAGAAGCTTTGGCAGTCCCCGCCGCTGTCTTCAAAACCGTCCAGCACCGGCCAAAAATTATCTTCAAGCAAGGAAAGATCTTAACGTCGGCGTACATCGCCCTCTTTTACGAGATCCCCGATCACGCGACCGCTATCACTGTCTTTCGCCACAGCCAGAACTTATTCTCACTCTGCCTAACGCACGCCGACCTCACCTACATTCTGGGGCCAATTCTGGTCACCGACGTCACGGCCCACGACCCCACCAGCACTGAGGCTCGCACAATTTACCTGCCACAGGTTTTGAGCACATACTCGATTACGCGTGACCAGTGTCTGAAACAGATTCTCGCGTTATCACAGATTCTTCACTTGTCCGTGACCGCCGAAGCCGTGACGAGTGCCTTCGAACAAGCTCTGCGTTCTGACCAATTCAACGACAAGCTGATTCTAGTCAATTTCGATGACGAGGGCGCTCACGTCAGTTACGCCTACGAGAAAGCGCTGAAGACCGCGGTTGAACTGGGCAAGCCCTCAATGGTCCACGACGCCTTTGTCGGTCTGGTCAACTCTGGCCGCATTGGCATTCTTGCAGATGGTAGCAATCTCCGCAATATCAAGAATTGGGGGATCATCAGTACCTCGGTCACACTCCGCGCGGCCATCCATGCCGGGATGGACTTCGACCAAGCTTACTCGCTCAACGACCACTACGTCCGCACCCTGGAGACACTAACGACCTACGATGATGTCATGACCGGCATTGAAACAATGATCAAAGACATGGCTCAGCGCGTTCACCAGCTCAAAAGTGCCCACCTATCCGCACCTGTTCGCCGGGCCTATCAGATCATCATGAACAGCCCGGAGTCCACCATCACCGTGACCCAATTAGCCAATCAGCTGGGACTATCGCCGCACTACCTCTCAACCCTTTTCACTGCAGAAATTGGGATTCCCATCTCCCGCTTCAGGATTCTGGTCAAGATTAACCGAGCGATTGAGATCTTACACACGACCAACTTGCCCCTCTCAGAGATTGCTGCAATTTTAAACTTTACCGATCAAGCCTACCTGACCCGCGAGTTTAAAAGATTTGTTGGTGCCTCTCCCAATAAGGCGCGCAAGAATCCTCACCTAACGGACGATTGGCATCTATATAATTTCACAAGTATCAATATTGGCTAATTATTAATAAACAGGTCTGGAATTTCATCCCAGACCTGTTTTAGACTTCTAATTTTGGCTACAACGAGGCACACTTACCCTTTACGCCTCGAATTCAGCCTTCATATCATCCACAATATCTTTAGCCTCGCCACGGCCCTCTTGCAGGTCGCCTTTGGCCTTAGCGCTCACATCGCCGGTCAAGGTTCCTTTAATCTGTTGAGCCTTACCGGCAACTTTATCGACGGCATTATCCGCTCGGGACTGCAATTCCTTGAGTTGATCCTTATCCTGTAGGACGAGGTAAGCTAGGGCCACGTTGGCTGCTAAACTAAAACCTAATAGTAAATTTTTCATTGTAGAGGTCCCCCTTTAGATTGGCTAAGAATTAGTGTTAGCTTTGACTATACAGGGGACCAGCTACCGACGCAATGAATATGCTCACGGTAACATCTAACCTTTACTATTAATAATAAGTGGCCAACCATAGAGACTTGGTTGACCACTTCATTTCAGATAATTCGACATCAGCTGGGTTGATACATTGCCGCGACTTCCTTTGCCGTTGGGTAGGACTTTTGCGTCCCCCGTCGCGTCACGGTGACAGCCGCATATTCATTGGCATGCCGTAACGCCTTCGGAACCGTCTCTCCCTGCGCATAGTAGTGGGCAAACGACCCGATGAAGGAATCGCCCGCGCCGGTGGTATCGACCGCATCAACCTTGACGGCGTCAATCAGTTGACTCGTTGTGGCGCTGACCCACAGCACACCGCGAGAACCGATCGTGACCAGGACATTCTTTACGCCCATATCAACCAGACGTTGCGCGGCCCGCGAGATTTCATCCATGGATTCCGTTGGCAGTCCGGTCAATGTCGCCAGTTCCGTTTCGTTTGGCGAGAAGAAGTCTACGCGCCGCACGTGTTCCACATCGAGTTGCTTGTTAGCGGGTGCCGGATTCAGGAGAACCGGTACGCCATAACGGTTGGCCAAGTCGATGGCATGATAATTAGTCTCTAGCGGAATTTCCTGCTGCAACACAACCAGTTTCGTATTTTGAATCATATCGAGATGCTCATCCAAAACGGCCGGCGTTAACTCGCTGTTGGCCCCCTTGACGATGAGAATGCGGTTGTCAGCCGTTGGGTCCACGAAGATCGGTGCGGCACCACTGTTCTTATGACCGACACCCACGCCAGACACATCAATGTTTGCGGCTTTGAAGTTGGCCAACTGCTGTTCTCCGAAGCTATCGTTACCAACCATCGAGATGAAGCTGACCTGCGAACCTAACCGGGCAGCAGCCACGGCCTGATTCGCACCTTTACCGCCAAAACCCATCGAGAAGTCATCGGCCTCAACGGTTTCACCCGCCACTGGCATGCGCCTAATATACGTCATGAGATCAATCATGTTCGACCCAATTACTAACACATCACTTTTTTTCATACCTGGACACCTCTTTATTTCTAAACTAACACAAATTGCCTTTCATGTAAACGCTTCCAAACGAATTCACAAAAGCGTAAAGGGTATGAATAAGTGTCTGTGCTGGTTATTATTAACCGCTACTATTTTCTGAAAGGAGCGCTCACGGGGCTGACGGCGAAAATGAGCTGCCTAGACCAATTGACTAACCTCACAATTATCAGTATCATTGGAGAAGTTATGCAATTTTAATAGAATAGAAGGCCGTTTAATGTCAAAGGAAATTAAACATTCGTTATTTATCATGGTATTTGGCACTTTCTTCGGCATCCTGTGTTCTACCCTGATGAACGTGGCGCTACCAACGTTTATGACCGTGTTTCACGTTAACTCGTCCACCGTTCAGTGGATCAGTAATGGCTATATGCTCGTCAGTGCAATGATGATTCCTGTCAGTGCCTACCTGATTAAAAAGTTCACGTTTCGCAGACTATTCATCCTGTTTTCCGTCATCTTTCTGATTGGAACACTACTGGGCAGTCTGGCCCAGAGCTTCTGGATGTTGATTCTCGGCCGCATGATCCAAGCTACCGGATCAGGGGTGATGATGCCGCTGGTCAACATCCTGGCGATTCGCTACGCCGCCCCCACTAAAAAGGGCGCGGTCATGGGAATCGTTGGCCTCGCGTTCAACTTTTCTCCTATTATTGGGCCAACGTTGTCCGGGGTGATTCTGACTTACATGTCGTGGCGGTACCTGTTCATCCTAGTGCTCCCCTTCATCCTGCTGGACCTCATTCTGGCGTACTTCTTACTGCCGAGTGTGCCCACGAATGAATCGCCGACCTTGGACCGTTGGGGCCTGTTTCTCGTCAGTTTCGGCGCATTAGGGCTGCTATGGAGCTTCTCAAATGTGGGACAGTACGCGTTGACCTCCCCATTTGTCGTCGTTCCTTTCATCATCGGCCTCATCCTCACCACCATCTTCATCCGGCAACAATTACATAGTCCAAACCCCTTGATCAATCCTAAAATTTTCAAGAGTGTTCAATTCACCACGGCCACCAGTCTCAACGCGTTGATTGTGGCCACCATGTATGGGAATACGATTCTACTGCCCCTCCTGATCCAGTCGATCATGCATCAGAGTCCGATCATTTCCGGAATTGCGCTGTTACCCGGTGCTTGTCTAACGGGAATCATGTCGCCAATCAGTGGCCGCCTCTACGACCGTTACCCCGTGCGCCGAATCGTGACAGCCGGCCTGTTGATCGATTGCTTTGGAACCATCATGCAGGCGTTCATTGACGTCAATGCTTCCGTCGTCATGTTAACGGTTGGTCAGACGATTCGGCAATTGGGGCTCGTCTTGATTCTGATTCCGATTCAAACGCACGCGCTGACCCACCTCCCTAACAAGTGGGTAGCTGATGGGGTCGCAACGTTTAACACGCTCCGCCAGATTTCCGGATCGTTTGGGACAGCGATTATCATCGCCACGATCAACTTAGCCACTAAATTCTTCACGACGCATCCCAACGCCCCACAAATGGGGATTCAAGCTGGATTCACAATGTGTCTGGTCTTTCTGGTCATCGCTCTCGGCGTATCGGTCAAACTCATGACGATTCGCGAAAACGATTAAGGTTGACTTCGCGCAAGACCCGTGCGATACTATCCAATGGTGCCAAACCAAGGTGAGGGTACGCGATCGGTGCGCAAGCATTCAGAAGGTCGCCGCACCTCACCACTGCCATCCCGAGTAGAACGCGGGATGGCTTTTTTGTATAAGAGAGTGCAGCAAGGCGATTAGGTTCTGAGCATTAGGGAGCTAAGAGCTTCTGTTCGACCTCGTCGGACAGGAGGGCTTAGCTTTCTAAGCGGAAGAACCTGCCTTGCGAAACTCGTTTCAGAGGCCGCATATTTCCCAGGTATTCCGGCGAGAGAAAGCCTGGATCTCTAAAAGTAATCACTAACAACTACGCTGAGCAGGAATCCCTTAGCTTTATAAGCACAAGAACCTGGCTTGCGGAACTCGTTCCAAAAGTCGCCCATTTCCATCCACTTTAGCAAGAGAAGATGCAAAACCAGCCAAATAACCTGCCACCAACGCCACGAACAACAAGCTACCAGCTAATCAAACTGGCAGCTTTTTTAGATGAACCTAGAACTTATCAGACTAATTAATCGCAAAAAACAGGTAAGGGTTTTACTCACGAACCCTTACCTGCCGAATTTAAAATTATGCGATTAATCCTGACGACCGCCCAAGGATGCTACCATCTTAGGATCACGGTGGTCAAAGAAGGCTGACTCTTGCATGTCGAGAGCTGCAATCTGGTCCATTTCAGCGTCTGACAATTCAAAATCAAAGATGTTGATGTTCTCTTCCATCCGGTTCTTGTGCACGGACTTAGCCAATGACACCACGCCCCGTTGGTAGAGCCAACGCAGAACGACTTGACCAACGCCCTTGCTGTGGGCTTGCGCAATCTTCGTCAACGTTTCATTGGTGAACAGGTTGTGTCTGCCTTCAGCGAATGGTGCCCAAGCTTCTGGTTGGATACCTTCCTGCTTCAACCAGTCCATTTCATCCTTCTGTTGGTTCCACGGATTGATTTCGATTTGGTTTAATTGTGGTGTGACATCGTTATGAATATCAAGGTCAACGAACCGGTCAGCACTGAAGTTAGAAATTCCAATGGCCCGAACCTTACCCGCCTTTTGTAACTCTTCCATAGCACGCCATGACCCATAAACATCACCATAAGGTTGGTGAATCAGGTACATATCCAAATAATCCAATTGTAACTTAGCCAGTGAATCTTCAAAGGCCTTCATCGTTGCATCGTAACCCGTTGAGCTGACCCACACTTTGGTCGTCACGAAGAGGTCCTCGCGAGCTACTGGTGATTCCTTGATAGCTTCACCAACCTCAGCTTCGTTACCGTAGGCTTGGGCCGTATCAATCAACCGGTAGCCCGCGTCAATAGCGTCTAAAACGGCTTGCTTCGTCCCGCCATTTTCGATTTGGAAAACCCCAAATCCAACTGCTGGCATTTCAACACCGTTGCTTAACTTAACCATTGGTACCTTTGTCATAATTATATTTCCTCCTTGTATGTGTTCCAATTGAATGTCTCTATATTAAGGCTAAAAACGGTTCTTGAAAATTACCAGATAAGCATGCTACTATACGTTCAACACATGGTAAATTGTAAAAAATCAGAGCCTCTCATTTTCATTTGGCCAAGCCATCATTCTTTCTCAGCCAGCTTGGCTTGGCGTTTCAGGTCAAGCTCACGCAACTCTTCTTCCGTCTCTTCCATATGATCATGAAAATGATTGAGCTTATAGTCTAAGAGATCAATCGCTGTCTGCAGATCATCCCGCTTTTCTTTCATCACAACCAGTTGTGCCTTTAGGAGGGTCATTTCTTCCTCAGCAGTATCCTCTGGGGAATCAAACAACTCAATATAGCGTCGAAGGTTTTCAATACTCATCCCGGCCGCCCGCATCTGCGTAACAAACTGAATCCGCCGAATGATTCGGTCATCAATATCCCGATTTCCCACTTCAGTTCGGTCAATCGCTGGAATCAATAATTCCTTCTCATAGTAGCGAATTGCCGCAGAAGAAACACCGGTTTTTTCGCTGGCCTCTTTAATGTTCATCGTTAGCTTCCTTTCACTAAAGCTTCACTCGACCAACTTGTCTAATGATAAGCTAGTCTATCTGAAACAAGAGTAGCATTAAATGCCTAACAAACAAAGCAAGTGACCTTCAGCGCGCCCAATCACTTATGAGAGATCACAACAAAAAAGGCGCCACAATAATATGGCGTCCATTTTAAGGCTCTATTCACCTTCAAGCTAAATCACTACTGCTGGCTTACTTCAAGGTAGACATATCAATCACATAACGATAATGTACCTTGCTATCCAGAATATTCTGGTAAGCTTGCGAAACATCATCGATCCCAATCATTTCGATCTGCGGTTTGACATCATTCTTCGCCGCAAAGTTGAGCATTTCCTGCGTCATTTGAATACCGCCCACATTGGAAGCAGTGACCTTAGCTTGATTCCCAAAAATTGAGAACAAGTTAAAGTGAATATCATTGCTTGGAATACCAACATAGCAGAAGACGCCATCGGCTTTAACCAAAGGCAAATAACTATTCAAGTCCATATCTGCAGCCACAGTGTTTAAAATGAAATCAAAGTGACCCGCTAAAGCTTGAAAATCTGCTGGCGTTTTCAGAATTTGATAATCGCTGGCGCCGAACTGCTGGGCTTCATTCCGCTTACTTTCAGAATGCCCCAAAACAGTCACGTGAGCACCCATTTTAGCGGCAAATTGAACCGCGATATGCCCTAAGCCACCAAGCCCGATAATAGCGACGTTGCTATCCTTGCCAACGTTAAAACGCTTCAATGGATTGTACGTGGTGATACCGGCACACAACAGTGGCGCAGCATCTTGTAAGGCCAATTCATCGGGAATGTGCAGTACAAAGTGATCCTTAACCACGATTGCTTGTGAGTAGCCACCTTGGGTAATCGTCCCATCATCGTCTTCTGAATCAAAGACAACAACGACACCATGCTCACAGAATTGTTCTTGACCCGCCTTGCAGGCAGCACACTTGCCACACGAGTTAACGAAGCATCCTACCCCAACACGATCGCCGGGCTTAAAGTTCTCAACGTTGCTCCCAACAGCTGAAACGATTCCGGAAATTTCATGACCTGGGACCATTGGAAAGTGAGCGCCTTGCCACTGGACCATACTGACGTCACTGTGACAAATCCCACAGTACTTAATATCAATGGCAACATCATCTGGCCGTAAGTTTCGCCGTTTAATAACGGTTTGATTGAATGAAGCAAAGTCGCCTTTCGTGTCGGCAACTAAGGCTTTAACTGATTGACTCATTAATAATCACTCCAAATTTTTTAATTGTTATTACAAATTCCACACTAAGGTTCTGACCAACTTCACTACCCGACCTATTCGCCAGCAGGAAAATCCGTTGAAGCGGCTAAATCTGTTTGCGCTTTATAATCCGCTACCCGCTTTTCCAACGTTGCAATTGTATTCTTAAGTGCCTCGGAACCCAGAACCATGCGTAACGGCGCTGGTTCTTGATCAACGCTCTCGATAATTCGACTGGCCATCCGCACTGGATCACCGGGCGCTAAGCCATTGGCTGGATCCAGCATCTTCTGGAAAGCATGGGCTGGATTGTCCTCATAGGCTGGTAAGAAATTAGCGACCTGGGCACTCCCGTAACGGAATTCAGTCCGGGCACCACCGGGTTCAACAATCGTCACACCAATGTTAAAACTAGCAACTTCCTGAGCAACAGCTTCCATGAAGCCTTCAATACCAAACTTAGCTGCGTGATACATAGAGTTCCCTGGATAAGCCACTTGACCACCATATGAAGAAATCTGGATCAACCGGCCATGCCCTTGCGCTCGCATACTTGGCAAAATTGCCCGAACCATTTGAATTGACCCCGTTAAATCAGTCGCAATGATTTGATTGATTTCAGCATCGCTTAACTCCTCTGCGGCACCAAACAAGCCATAACCGGCGTTGTTAACCAAGACGTCAATTTGATAGTCCTTCGTTAGCTCATCCACCAATTGATGAATAGACGCAACATCCGTCACATCCAAAGACTTACTGATAAAGGTATCCGGGTATTGATCGACTAAGTCTTGCACTTTGGCCGCATTACGGACAGTCCCAATCACCGTCTTCCCCTGAGCCAAAAGTTGTTCCGTCATTGCGTGACCAAAGCCACTGCTAACACCTGTAATTAACCACGTTTTATTTTCCATCATTATTTCTCCTTTTACTTTCGATTGATGCCTAAGCTATCACGAGACCCTAACTGATCATCATGGGCTAACCGCACCACTAGATCCGCAACACTTTTCCGTGAAACATCGTGGCCGCCGAAGGGTTCACCCTTCTTGGTCAGGTCATAATCGGTATCATTGCCATTGTCAAACCAGCCGGGACGAATAACCGTATAGTTTAAGTCAGAAGCTTCTACCGCGTCAGCAGCATCCCGATAGCCTTGTAATACTGGATTTTCATCAAGATTCCCGCCGCCGACACTGGCCGGAATTTCATTGTAGATTCCCATTGAGGCAATAAATAATAAGCGCTTCACGTCATTGTGGTCCATAGCTGTGATCAGGCTCTTAGCCATGCCAGCTAAATTGCCACTCAACGCCGCAAACACAACGTCTTGTCCATCCAGTGCTGTCTTTAGCGTTGCTTGATCAGTCACGCTACCCGCAATTGCCCGTTCACGCTGAGCATCCAATTGGCCCAAACGACGCGTGTTCCGCGACATCAGCGTTAACTGATCCGTCGTATTCTCTAAGAAATACCGCCGCGTTGTACTGCCAACCGACCCCGTCGCACCAATGATTAATACATTTGTCATGTTGAAATTCCTCCGCTTCATCTTTGAATAAACTCAGTCTACAACCTTGCAGTAACTTCAACGCAAGGCATATGACGAATTTTTTTATTTAAGCAACGCAAACTCTAACGTCTGTTTGTTCTCCCGTAGTAGGGACAACAGCTCCTCAGGAAATTTACCTAAATAGCTGACTTGATAAGGCGCAATGTCCTGGTCGCCAAAGTTTATTGAGAAGGCTTGCCAGTCTTGAAAGTAGTAGATGCCACCCGCAACGACCTGTGATGTTAGCTCTTGCGAAAAATCAATCGCTGTTGGTAATTGGCCAAAGTATTCGTGCCCACCATTTTGCTTAAACGTCAGTGTTACCGGCAGACTGGGTGCCAACATTTTCTCGAAATCCTCATTGACTGTTAGGTCAAAACGCTGTCCTTCGTAACTAATTTTCATGACTGAAAGCACCTCTTTATTTTTGAATATCATTAGCTTAGCCCCTTGCAGTAACTTCAAGGCAAGCAAAATTTCTATTTACTTCGTATATTTAATTACTCGAGCAGGCACACCAACTGCGACCGCATTGTCCGGAATGTCCTTCGTGACCACTGCCCCGGTTCCAATGATGGCATTTTCGCCAATCGTCACCCCTGGAGCCACGTTCACGCGGGCACCTAACCAGGCGTTCTTCTTGATGTGAATCTCTTTCGTACTGATCATTCGAATATTATTAGGCTCATGGTTGTCGGTAAATAAACCGACCCCTGGCCCCATCATGACCCCGTCATCAATCGTGATCGTTCCCACAGACATCATGGTCAAATTGTGATTAGCGTACACGTTCTTTCCCAAGTTCACGCGATTTCCACAGTCGATATACATGGGTGGCGTGAAGAAAGTCCCGTCGTGCATTTGGCCTTGCAACAACTCATTTTCCAACGCAACCACTCGCGCACGGTCACTTGGCCGGGTCGCATTAATATCGTGGCAAATGTCGTTACACCGATCAATCTCACCATGAACTTCCTTTTGGTACTGTGCATTCCGAATATCAACTGACTTACCTGCACGCAGTTCTTCAAAAATACTCACGATTAGCCCTCCTTGTCTGGTAACACGTCATTGACCAGGTTGACTGCTGTTAACGTTCGTGGATAGCCAATGAATGGTAATAACACCGTAATAATATCTAACAATGTTTGTTTACTGGTGCCCACGTGATGGTTAGCCGCAACATGCCCTTTCACCTGAGGATCTGCGCCACCCATAGAAATCAGCATCGCAAACGTCAGCATTTCTCGTGTCTGCTGGTCGATCCCCGTCCGCGTATAGTAATCACCAAAACAATTGTCAGCTAGGAACGTCGCAAAATGTTTTTGATTTGCTGGTGCCGTTGCTAACATCTTATCCACACCATCGCCCACAATTTGGCGAACCGTGGCTAGCCCTTTATCAGCCCGCGTTTCTGGCGTTGTCGTACTCTGTGGGGCTACAGGAACCTGAATCCCTTTTTCACGAAAAACATCATTAGTGCCGTTCAAGAAGTCAAAGACCTTACCCAACCCGGCGTAAGGTACCGCCTGGTAAACAATCTCTTTAATTTCAACCGGTGTCACACCCACGTTCAACGCGGCTGTCACCATGGCCTTGTATTCGTTCAAACACTGCATGGCAATCAACGACGCCAAGGTCACCTTTAGCCGTAACTTAACATCCAGGTGGCTATGTTGTAGAACTTCATCAAAAGCAAAATTATCAAAAACAGCAATAAACTCTGGATCCGTTTGCTTCAGTGTTGACACATGATTAGGAAACATCTCATCATGATTTTTCTGCGCAGTTTTATTTGGCATTGTTTGGAACTTCCTTTCATTATCTCGTTCAATGACCCTACCTTAGCCCCTTGCAGTAACTTCAAGGCAAGGGTTTTTTCAAAAAAACTCGCCATCAGATTCAAAAATCTGCGACGAGTTTTCCTGAACACTATACCGTTAAAATTTCTCTACCTCGATCGACTAGATCATAAGATTAGTAAACGGGACGATCCTCACCTTCAGTATCAGGATCTGCAATGCCGATACTATCACGACTGTACTTGCTAGCATCAGCGATAGTCGTTAAAACAACATCGGCGATACTTTCCCGTGAACCAGAAACACCGTTATAGGCTTGGTCCTTAGTCGTCACAACGTACTTGACCCCGCGATCATTTAGCCAAGGCAACCGCAATGTCGTGTAGTCCAGGCCAGAATTAGCCAACAAGTTATCAGAACGACGGGCTGGCGCCATCCCCGCACCAATCATTTCCGAATTCCACCGGCCAAACTCACCGCCGACTTCATTGTAAATGCCTAAAACATTAGCAAAAAGAACGCGGGAAACGTCGTTAGCCTTCATCCCAGCAATGACATTCTTGGTCAGCCGGTTCTGTTGGTCATGGTCAACGACGGCAACGAATACCATATCTTGGCCAACCATAGCGGCGCTTACGGCAGCTGGGTCGGTGATGTCACCTTCGACCAAGGTAACCCGTGGGTTGTCTTGCAAGTTAGCCAATCGACTCGCGTTCCGTAAGAACAACGTCAACTCAACGTCTGCAAACTGGTCTTCCGTTAAAACTCGGTGTTCTACGATTTGGGCAATTTGCCCGTTAGCTGCTAAAATCATTACTTTTTTTGTCATTATTAAAACTCCTTAGTTATTTTTAAATTTACATCTTAACGCTCATAACCCATGATACTTGTGTCAAAAGTAGCCATAACTACCCCCGCGATTGAACTCGGGTAACCCAAGCCGCCACGCGTTTATCAGCCTGATCAACTTTGTTGCCATCAACAACCAATGCCGGCATGAATTGATTCTCTTGTGCACCACTACTTCTTAAAATAGACGCGATTCGATCAACGCTATCTCCCTGTCCGTAACCACCTTCAGTCATAAACGGGGCAATTTTCTTATGCATTAACTGGTTCCCGTTCGCCATTAAGAAGGCTATCATCGGATGAGATAGGGTCATTGCCCAGATTGGATAGCCTAAATAGACGGTGTCGTACTGGCTCAAATCAGGGACCCGCATATTCAGCTCGGGATAGTCCGCTGCCGCTCGCTCTGAGTTGGCTCGCGACAGCGTTTGCTGGTAATTGGCCGAGTATGGGGACTTAACCACGATTTCTAAGAGGTCTGCATCCGTCTGCTGGGCAACTTTGCTCGCCAACAACTCCGTACTGCCGGAGCGTGAGAAATAGATAATGATACTTTGGGCACCTTTGGTCAAACGCCGAGTTGGTTGGTTCTGACTGTTTGTATCTTGACCATCGGACTTAGTTCCGGCACCATTTCGCCAAGCACTCTCTAACTTTCCTAATTGATAGGCCATTACCGGCTGTCCCGCAATTTTCCCAGCCACCGAACTGCCTGGCCGCCCTTCAGCAGAATTAATTAAGCACATAGATCAGCATCCCTCCAATTAAAATATCAATCATCAAAATTCCCAGACTAAATTGTCCTCTTTTCATCATAACCACCTCAGTTAACCTTGACCGTCTTCAAAAGCTGGATACAAAGTCATCCCACCATCAATAAATAGGGTGATTCCAGTTACGTAACTAGATTCAGTGGAAGCTAACCATGCCGCACCCGCAGCAACTTCCTCCGGCGTCCCAATCCGATTCATGGGAACCATGTTAGCCGTTTGGGCATATTGCTTAGGGTCCGCAAACTTCTTGGCATTGATTGGCGTATTGATTGCACCAGGTCCAATTGCATTGACGCGAATGTTATCTTGCGCATACTCCATGGCAATCGTTTGCGTAAACAACTTCACGCTACCCTTCGCAGCTGCATAGCTGGCAAACGTTGGCCACGGAATGCGTTCATGAACTGAAGACATATTGATAATGTTTCCCGGCTTATTCTGTGCCTTAAAGTAAGCTAACGCCGTCCGTGACCCCAGGAATACACCGGTCTGATCAATGGCAGTCACCTTATTCCAGTCATCCAGCGTGACCTCGTGTGTCGGTGACTTGATTTCCATTCCGGCATTATTGACCCAAACGTCCAAGTCCCCAAAGTTATCGAGTGCTGCGTTCAATAAAGCATTCGCACCGGCTTCCGTCGCAATATTAGCTTGAACAATTACGGCTTGCCCGCCAGCTGCTTGAACGTCATCCGCCGTTTGTTGAGCCCCAACTGGATCACTGTTGTAGTTAATCACAACGTTCATTTTTTCCTGACCAAAGCGTTTTGAAATTGCTGAACCAATGCCTTTGGAGCCGCCCGTAATAACTGCTACCTTACCGTTTAGATCTTCGTACATTATCAATCACTCCTTAATTAACCGACTTAATGGCTGCTTGTTTGATTTACCATTGCTTGAATGTCTATATACTACGGCCAAAATCAGCTCTTGAAAATTACTAGATAAGCATGCTTCCATACGTTTGACGTATGGTATTTTATCGCCAGCAACTCGCTACATTGCTTCGTAAGCCATTTATCAACCTAAAATAGCGTGGTCACAATTGCCCCAATAACAACTAGACCTAATCCACCCAGCGTTAAGACCAGTTCGCGACGTGACTTTCGTTCGTGCAGAAACAGCATGCCGCCCAACGTTGAAATAACAACTGATAGTTGCGAAACCACAAAAGCTGTATTGACACCATTTTGACTGACAGAGACGATATACGTCAGCGAGGCAATCGAGAAGATCAAGCCACCGATCACGTTCAACCAACTGGTCCGCTCCCGCAAGATTTTCTTCTGACCGCGAACAGCCATATAAACCAGCACCGCAACGACCATCCCAATTGATTCAGGTAAGAAGATGGCAATCCCCGACGCGGATAAAGCCTTAGGAATTGCATTAAAAATAATGAAGCCAATTGTCGTTAGCACCAGCATAATAATTGTGCGCGTTTGGTTATCACCCGCAGCTTCCTGTCGATCCTGAATAGACGTCATGATTACACCAATGACTAACAGGATGACGCCGATGCCACCGATCACCTTGGCAGCAGTCGTGTGCCATTCACCAAATAAGAAAACGCCTAGCAGCGCCGTGCCAACTAACTGTAAGCCCGTTGAAATCGGCATCGTTTTAGAAACACCGATGTTGGCATACCCCGTATACTGACCCAACTGCCCAACAATCCAGAAAGCCCCTGACATCGCTGCCATTAAAAAGGCTGTTAAATTAATCGTTGGGTGAAAAATAACTTCAACAATCACGCTAGCAATCAACGTTCCCATGGCCGTACCAAAAATTTGATTGATTGGCCGACCACCCAATTGACTCACAACTAGAGGCAGAACTCCCCATGCAATTGCCGGAAGTAACATCCACATAACGTTCATAATTTTTACCCTCATTCTTTAAAATATTTCTGTGGCGTGTATTGCCTCGCCTTTCAATCCATAACATTCAGTACAAGATACTAGCGCTCTACTTTATCTCTTAAGCTCAGTTCGATTCTTGCGAATACTAGTTCCAAATATTTGATCGATAGCTACGGGATCACGATGACTAAAAAATTGGCTGTGCCGTTGATCAAGTGTAGCAATCTGTGCCATGTCTTGCTTATCCAAAACGAAATCATAGATATCGAGGTTCGCTGCCATACGCGCTTGATGTACCGTCTTCGGAATAACCACAATTTGTCGTTGATACAACCAGCGAAGAATCACCTGACCAGCTGACTTACCATACCGCTCGCCAATCTTAACCAGCGTCCGGTTGTTAAAAACATTGTGCTTGCCCTCTGCGAACGGCGCCCACGCTTCAACCTGAATTCCCTCCGATTGGATAAACTGAACAGCCTCACTTTGCTGATACCACGGATTGATTTCTATCTGGTCAATCACGGGTTTAACTGTTGTTGTTAACTCTAAGTTCTTTAATTGGTCGGTAGAAAAGTTAGAAACGCCGATTGCCCGGATTTTTCCGGCGCGATAGGCCTCCTCTAACGCCCGCCATGCGCCAATAACGTCCCCGTATGGTTGATGTAACAAGTAGAGGTCTAGGTAATCCAGGCCCAAACGGTCAAGGGAGGCATCGATCCCAGCCTTTGCCCGCTGGTAAGAAGCATCTGCGACCCACAACTTAGACGTTATAAACAAGTCTTCACGTTTGCGATCGCTCTTTTTAATTGCTCGTCCCACCGCAGTCTCATTTTGATAAGCCGTGGCCGTATCAATTGCCCGATAGCCTGCCTGTAATGCTTGGGTAACAGCCGTTTCGCACTGCTTAGCATCAACGATTTGGAAAACGCCGAAACCAATTTCGGGCATTTCAATTCCATTATTTAGTTTTACCTGCTGTTCAACCATTGCCTCGTATCACCTGCTCCTCTAAATGAATGACCCAATCATAGGGCGAGACGGAATGTTTGAAAAATGCCAAATAAACATGCTACTATACGTTTAGTGCATGCTTAGGAGCTGAAGATATGATTGAAAGTTACTTATTAGAAGAACTCACCGTTTTCGCTAAGACTGGAACCTTGACCCAGACTGCAGCACAACTAAACGTAACGCAGCCGTCAGTTACTCGGGGGATGCAAAAACTTGAGGAGGACTTTGGTGTTCAGCTATTTGACCGCCAAGCCAATCGCATCAAGCTCACGCCCACCGGTGAACTAGCCGCCCAAGAGGCCGCTAGAGTGCTAGCAGAAAATGCCGCAATGGTCACCAAAGTTCAAAACTACGACCACAGTCGGCATACCACCACATTAGCCGCCACCGTTCCTGGCCCCCAGATTCTATTGAATCAACTACAGTCTACTTTGAAAGAAAAAATTCAAGTTGCCGCTAAGTTTGTCCCCACAACAGATATCGAAACAGCGCTCAATGACAATCAGTTTTCGCTAATATTCTCTAACCAAGAAATCTTCACTGACGATATTGAATCCCAATACGTTGGAGAAGAACGGCTACAAGTCAACCTAGATCAATTCATGTACCTAGCCAACCAAGCAACAGTAACCTTTGCTGAGTTGAAGGGCTTGAGCTTTATCGTAATGCGGGCTATTGGTCCCTGGAACGACATTATTAAAAATGAGATTGCAGACGCAAAATTTATGTATCAGGATGACCGTGAGGCTTTCGCCGAAATTACGAAGTACTCACGTTTCCCATTCTTTGCGACTAACCTCTCGCAAAGTGATCCCTTCTTTAGTGAACAGATCAAGGCGGATACTGACCGTGTTGCAGTTCCAGTCAGTGACGACAGTGCGCAGATGCCAATCTACGCTAGCTATTTACTCTCACAGAAGAAACGACTCTCCCAACTGATTAGAGACATTCAGCAACAGTGGCCCACTGCTCCCCAACGTAATTGAGCCACAAAAATAGTCCAGTCAATGGCAATCACTACCATCAACTGGACTAGTCATAAAAACACCTTCGCTATCCACGGGGGAAGCCCCCCTGTAAACTGGGGTCACGTCAACGATCCTATTCCTATTCACTAGACGCCCTCGAGACATACGCTTCAGAGCTCACATGTTTCCGGATGCTCTAGCGAGAGAACGTCCAGCAAGCTGAGCTCAAATCGACGTTAAATTCAGAATCTCCTAAGCCTCATCCTCAGGCTTATAATCCGCCCAATCCGGTCGCGGCTCCCCTGCGATCTCGGCCTGTTTAATCGCCGAATAAAACGCCACCTTCTGGGTAATGTGCCGGTGATACTTCTCAAGTTTGGCCAACTGCCGCGCCACGTCAACTTCGTGGTCATTTAATATCGCCAAAATCTTATCTAAATCAGCACCGGTTTCCCGATAGCTCAAAAGCTCCTGCAACTCGCTCATCCGCATCCCAGAGTTCTTAAAGCAGACGATACTATTTAATTTTTCAAGGTTTGCTTCATTATAGACGCGATGATTTCCCTTCTGTTGAACATTGGGAATCAACCCCAGTCGTTCATAGTAACGGAGTGTCGACGGTGCTAAATCATACTGCTTGGCAACTTCTGAAATCGTTAATTCTGTCATCTCATATCAGTCCTAATCAATTTGTTAAAAAACTTTACTTGAAGCACACTTCAAGTGCTATGCTTGAAATATTCAGAAGGGAAGGTTAGCCACTATGGAATTTAGAACATTAGGAAAAACTGGCTTTAACATTAGCGAGGTTTCACTCGGTACCTGGCAACTCGGCGGTAAATGGGGGGACCCATTTGACGAAAAGGACGCCATGGATACTCTGGAAGCCGCTTATGACCACGGCGTTAACTTCTTTGATACCGCCGATGGCTATCAGGATGGCCTGAGTGAAAAGGTCATTGGCCAATTCATCAAGCGTCACCCCGACGTGCACTACTCAACCAAGGTCGGTAGAAAAGAAATGCCCCTTTCCGAGGAACATTTCAGTCCTAAATTCATCAGACGATACGTCGAGGAGTCCCTGCAAAACATGCAAGTCGACTCTCTCGATCAAGTCTTATTACACTGTCCACCAATGAGCGTCTACTACCAGCCAGAAACGTTTAAGACCTTGGACGACCTCAAAAAGGAAGGCAAAATCGCCAACTATGGAGTCAGCGTTGAACGCGTTGAAGAAGCGATCAAGTCCCTAGACTACGATATCTCCAGTGTTGAAATCATCTTTAACATGTTCCGTCTACGGCCAGCCAAGTTATTCTTCGACTTAGCCAAGAAGGCCAACGTTGGGATCTTGGCCCGGGTACCGCTAGCCAGTGGCTTACTCACCGGTAAGTTCACTGCCGACACCCACTTTGGTCCGCAAGATCACCGGACAAACAACCGCGATGGTCAACTCTTCAGTAAGGGTGAAACCTTCTCTGGCGTTGATTACCTCACCGGGGTCAAGGCCGCTAACGAACTGAAGGAACGCTTGGGGACGGACAATCTGGCCGCTACCGCCTTACGCTACATCCTGATGTTTGACGCCGTTTCAGCCGTCATTCCTGGTGCCAGCACCCCTAACCAAATCGAACGAAATACAAGTGCCGCTGAAGTAAAACCACTGACGAAAGACCAAATGGCCATCGTCACGGATGTTTACGATAAGTACATCAAAGATCCAATTGAATACATGTGGTAAAGCCACACTTGATTGGCGACTGTGATCAGCCGCCTTTTTTGTGCGCAAATTTAGCCAAATGTTTCATGTGAAACATCCTAGACAAGATAGTCTGCCGAGTGACGTTCCCGTTTCTGCGTCTTGCGAAAGGCACTCGGGGTCATCCCCGACCACTGCTTGAATTGCTTACTAAAGCTCGCCTGACTGCTGAATTTCATCTGAAGGGCGATTGCTTCAATCGAGTTCTCGCCTATCTCCAAGAGGCCCTTCGCCCGGCTGAACTGGCGCTCCTTAGCATATTCCGTCGGCGTGACCCCGTAGATCTTCTTAAAGATTCGGTGACCATACGTGGTACTAATGTTACGGTGGGCGCACACGGCCTGGAAGGTTCGGCGAGTGGTGTCCTCAGCAAATAGGCCACTGGCCAACTTTTGCGCCAAGATAACTTCACGCTCCGGATACTCCTGTGCGGTCGTCACCACTGGTTGTGATTTGGACAAGGCAATCATGAAATCCAGGAAGAAAATCTCCAGCCGAAATTTCCGTTCGGCTGCCTGAACATTGGCCTCTTCCAAGACCACGATTGATTGAATCAGCTTACGCGCGGCCTGACTGACGACCGAATCCGCGGGAATCACCACGTTTCCCAGATTCTTGATGATCCGCGTCTTCAAGTCTAAGTCCCCCACGTTAAAGTGAAAACAGAAGAATTGTAGGCGGTCACCACTGAAATTAAAACTCTCGTGCGGGGTTTCCGGCGTAATGATCACCGCTTCACCGGCCGAAATCACCCGGCGACTGGTCCCCATAAACATGGTGACACTTCCCTGCATGACGGCAATCAGTTCAAACAGCTGATGTTGTTCCCGCGGATAATGCCAGCTGGGAAAGTTCCGCTGGAAATGGCCACCATACAGGTAAATATTCGATTCGATTGTCTGAAAAAGCTGTTGTTGCGCCATGATCTCGTCCTTTCTCAACTGAAATCGCTACAGTCCCAGCCTACCAGCTAATTCACTCGGCGGCAATCCCTTTTAGTTGCCATTTGGACAAATTGAGGGTGGTAATTGCCATAGACGAATTCTCTGTAAGCGGTTACGATAAGAGGGTAAGGGCGCTGAACGACTGGGGTTTTCTCCCTAGTTACGATTAATTTCAATTCAATCAAGTCTTATTGGAGGCAGTTTAGTTATGAGAAAATTTAAAAACGAATTTTGGACCACAACATCTGGTGATCTGACCCAACGGCGCGAACCATTAGCCACCCCAGATTATCAAACCGACATTGCCGATGCCAAGAAGATCGTAATTGATCCTACTGACAAGCATCAGGACTGGAAGGGTGCTGGGGCCGCCATTACCGACTCCGCTGCTCACCTGCTGTGGCAGGACATGGACGCCAAGCAACGTCACGACCTGTTGACCGAACTCTTTGATCCCGCACAAGGCGGCTTCTCTAGTGTCCGGGTACCCTTAGGCTCCTGCGACTTTCAGAGTCAAGACTATTACACTTACGACGACATGCCTTATGGCGAACACGACAACAAGCTGGAGCACTTCTCCATTGGTGAGGGTGAACCCGGCGCACCGGACGCCACTAAAGATCTGAAAAATATCGTGCCCGTCCTCCAAGAAATCTTGGCGATCAACCCCGCACTAAAGATCATTGCCTCACCTTGGTCCGGTCCGGCTTGGATGAAGAACACCGGTCACCTGACGCACGGGGGCCACTTACGTTTCGGCGAATTTACCGGCAACGGCTATACTGAAGAAAACCGGTTCGAGTACATCTATGCCCAATACTTCATTCGTTACATCGAAGAATATCAAAAGCTGGGTATTCCAATCTACGGTCTGACGATTCAAAATGAACCCTCAAACGCCGCTCACTGGCCAGCTATGATCTGGACGGTCCCAGAATTGGCTAGCTTCGGTTACAAGTATCTCCGACCAGCACTGAACCGGTCGTTCCCAGATACCAAACTCTTCTTGCTGGATGACAGTTTCCACGCCTTGACCAAGCCAATCGAAGAAGAAGTAACCCCTGCCGAGGCTTCTGCCTTTGACGGTCTGGCCGTTCACACCTACTCCGGGCCATTTGAAAACATGTACCACGCCAACCGGGCCTACCCTAACTGGGATGTGGTCATGACGGAACGGCGTTGCATGATGACCGACGATCCCGAGGAAAGCGCCCACATCATGTTCGGAATCATCGGCAATTGGCTGGTTCACAACGGCCTGAACATGATCACGCTGTGGAACCTGGCACTGGACGAACGGGGCTTACCAAACGCTGCCGACTCTACCGGTCGTGAAGGGGTCGTCACCATCGACCACACCACCGGGAAAGTCCAACGGAACCTCGAGTACTTCATGCTCAGAAACTTTGGTCAAGACGTCCCAACCGGTTCCAAGGTCATTGGTTCAACCAACTACACCAAGGACGGGTACACCGGCAGTCTCGGCTCCGTAGCCTTCTTGGGGACCAACGGCGACATTGTTGCCCACCTCTACAACCCAACGGATACACCCATCAAGGCAGCTGTGACGGTCAATGGCGATGGCAACAACTGGCAAATCGCAACTGTTCCGGCTTACGGAACGGTCACCCTGCACAAATCGGATGACGCCATCAACACGACGACCATCCCCACCGACGATGAGTTCGCCCTGAACCCTACCCCAGCTAACCACGACGACGTGGCCCCTGGTCAGAGTGAAGGCAGCCAACTCGTCTAGTAATTTTAAAGTTACAACCATCTTTTCGAAGAGCTTGGGCGCAGACCTGAGCTCTTTTATTGTGGCCAAGATGCGTGATTAAGCCATTGCGGTAGCGCCACTAAATTAACCCAAGTGACCGCACCTATGCTATGCTTGAAACCTAATCACTCCGAAAGAAGGCCTCGTTTGCCATGAAAATCATCATCGCCCCTGCTAAGAAGATGGTCATCGATACCGACACCTTCGCTTACGATGGCGTTCCTCAGTATCTGACCGCCACGCAACAAATTTTAGACCAACTACGTCAACTCACCTACCCACAGGCCAAGGCACTCTGGCACTGCAGCGACAAGTTGGCGCAACCCAACTACGATTGGCTACAGCAACTCGACCTGACCCGTCAGCTCACCCCAGCACTTTTAGCCTTTAGCGGTATTCAATACCAGTACATGGCACCCGACCTCTTCACCGCACCCGCGCTAGATTACGTCCGCGATAATTTGCAAATCTTGTCAGGCTTTTACGGGATTCTTCGGCCATTTGACGGTATCGTCCCCTACCGTCTGGAAATGCAATCCAAGCTTGCCGTGGCGGAAACGACTAACCTCTACGCTTTCTGGGGGGACCGCCTCTACCACGCACTGACGCCTACGCCGGAACCCATCATCAACCTCGCATCGCAGGAATACGCTAAAACCATTACACCCTATCTCGCACCACAGCAACCCATGGTCACCATTACTTTTGGCAGTCTCGTCGCCGGCCAACTGAAGACCAAGGCGACCCTCGCTAAGATGGCGCGCGGTGCCATGGTGCGGTATCTGGCGGAACACCAAGTGACCACTGTCGATGCTGTAACCCAATTTGATCACCCGGATTGGATCTACTCGGCGGCGCAATCGACCGCGACAAACATCGTCTTTATCCATCGAGAATAGAAACAAAAAGGACGTCGGACTTGAAGTGAACCCTTAAAGTTGGACACAGAATTTACGCTGCCTTCTGGATGGCGAGTTCCCGGTATTTTTCCGGGGACTTGCCATCCAGTTTTGTTTTGATCCGACGTTTATTGTAAAAGCTAATCCAGTCAGTCATAGCTTGAGTCAAGTCTTCCTTGTTCTCAAAATGCTCATCCATAACTTCGACCTTCATGATGTGGAAGAATGATTCAACTACCGCATTATCTAGACAAGTTGCTTTGCGTGACATGCTTTGAAATACGCGATGTTCTTTGAGTGTTTCTCGCCAGAATTTATGTTGATACTGGAATCCCTGATCCGTGTGGACTGTTGTTCGATAACCTAATTTTGGCAGTCCTTCCAATGCTTCTCTAAGCGGCTTTAGGGCAAATTCTACTGTTGGATGGTCACTGATGTTGAAGGCTAAGACTTCGCCTGAGAAGAGGTCAATCACTGGTTCTAAATAGACACGTTCACTTTGGCTCATACCACCGTATCGAAATTCACTGACATCTGTAACGAGTTTTTGATAGGGTCGGTCCGTTTTGAATCGTCGGTTCAACCGATTAGGCGCAATTTTACCAACGGATCCTTTGTATGAATTATATTTACGTTTTTGCCGATTGTACGCTAAACAAAGCCAATCATGCTCATGCATTAGACGCAAGACTCGTTTATGATTCACCGTGAATCCATGCTCCTGTAAAGCTTTAGTTAGTCGCCGGTAACCATACTTCTTGGTGTACTTAGAATCTTCCTGCCGGATCTCATCGATTGCCTGAATGATTGGAGAATCATCCAGCTTTTCACGCTGACGATGTGAGCGTGCGTAATAATACGTACTTCTTGGTACTTTGACGACCTTGAGTAGGAGCTTGATGGGCACTTGAAAGACCTGCCTTAACTCGGTCACTATTTGCGAGATTTCTTGTCTGCTGACTTCTTCTGAGCTAAGGCATCGAGTTTTTTTAGGTATTCATTCTCAATCTTTAACATCAAGTTTTCTTGTTTTAATTGCTTCAATTCATCGGCGGTACTGGAGTTATTGCGACTCTTTGAAGGCTTCGTTTGCTTATGTTTAGCCATGATTTTAGGCTTTCCTCGCTTCCGTTCAAGGCCAGCGATTCCTTGCTCCTCAAAGCGCTTCTCCCATTGCCAGATGGTGCTTGGCGAAGATAGATTGAAGTGCAGAGCCGTTACCGGAAGCGAGGCCTGATGTTGTTTTCTCCAGTTTAATACATCAACCTTGAACTGACTAGAATATTCTGGCTTCTGATCCTTCAGCTTCAATCCAGCTATACCGTATTTCCGGAAGCGACTAACCCAAAGAAGGATAGTTTCTTCCTTGCTGATACCATGTTTTCTGGCCAATGAGGTTGATCCAACTCCACTCAAATATTCAGTGACGACCTTAATTCTAAAATCTAAATCAAACTTAACCATAGTAAAACCCCCAAGGTTGGACTTTCTGTCCAACCTTGGGGGTTCACTTCAACTGGCGTTCTTTTTTAGCCACGAAAATCGTTCAAGAATCCCTGCAAGCCGCGCATATTTAGCGTCACTAGCCGTTGTTTAAAGTCCGGTAGCGAAAGATCCAACTGCCCCGTAATATACAGTCGGAAGAGGGTCAGTGTGCTATCGATCAAGAAGTTGACCCCCATCTGTGCATCCACAGCGCTCAGCTGATAGTCCTGTTGGAAGCTAGTCGTTAGCCCGGCAGCCACTCGACGTTTAACCCGACGCGACAGGAAGCTATAATCATCCGATGTCAGAATAAACGTATAGAACTTTGGCGCCTTCTCAAAGAAATCATCCAATCGCGCAAACCACACAAACAAACCCGCATCAGCCGACCGAAATGGCCAGTGGATGCGGGTTTCCGTTAGTCCTTTTTAGACAGCCAACCGGTTAAACGATCCAGATAGGCTGGCGTTTCTTCGATGAAAGCCATGTGTTGACTGTGGGCGAAGAGCGTCCACTCAGCGTACGGCAAGTGGTCGACCATGGTTTTGGCCACCAACGGCGTACAGAGATCGTTGACACCACTGGTCACCAGCGTGGGTAAGGTCAGTTGCGCCAATTTATCAGTATACTCGTAATCCTTGAGCGTGCCGGTTGGAAAGTATTCGTTTGGCCCCCAAGCGGTCGTGTATGCTGCGGTACCACTACGCTTTGGCCGCCGCAAGAATTCGGGTGATGCCGCCGTGACGGGACCCGCGGCGTGGCGTTCCATGAAGTGTTGGTTCGCCGTTAGGTAGGCTGGCGTCGTGAAGTCCCCGGTCGTTTCGGCCTTGGCAATTGCGCCTTGGTCGACTGGCGCCATGAACCTGATCATCCGGTGCTGCTCCTGTGCCCACAGCTTAGCGGACGAGAGCGTGCTGGCCAGGATTAGGCTTTGGACGCCCTGCGGCTGGTAGTCGCACAGATAAATGATGGCGAGCATCCCACCCCAAGACTGGCCCAGTAGATGTACCCGGTCTAAATTTAAATACGCCCGTAGTGCCTGCAACTCGGCGACCCAGGTCGCTGCCTGCCAGAGACTGGAATCATCCGGCATGTCGGACTTGCCGCAACCGAGTTGATCGTACATCACGACTGGCCGCCCCGTCTGCTCTGCCAACGCATCGAACGCCTCAAAGTAATTGTGCGTTGATCCGGGACCACCGTGCAACAGCAATAATGGCGTTAATCCCGAGTTAAGATCGCCAACAACGCGGTAGTACGTGTGATACTTTTGAAATGGCATATAGCCTTCTGTAATTTGCATGGACGCACCTCACTTTAGACTCATTATACCTGCCAACTAGCGCTTCCGAACACTGAATTAGTTTTCTTCCTCCGTCACGTCGTCGGGCACATGGGTATTTTCCTTCTTCGGGGAGAGCTTGAACATGACCCGATTGAAAATGTCGGACGCGTATCCAATCACAAAGATTCCCAGTAGCATTGACCCGTAAAGCTGGACTACGAAAAGCGACCAGTTGTGCACGGCCACATTCGTGATAATCAGCATCGTCGTCCCCCAGGCAATCAGCCAGGCGGGAACAATCGCGAATTTTAGAAGTGTACCTTGGAGGAATAGTGCCAGGAACGTCAGCAGGCCAAACATGATGGCACTGGGCCAGAGCGGCGCGATGCTTGGCACCTGCAGGAGGCGAAAGGCGATGAGTCCCCAGACGATGCCGAGGGCAAAGCTCACCAGAATATTCCAGAGCTTATCTTTAGGGAAACCCGCGCCGAAGAAATACGAAACGGCGATAAAGGCCGCAGACCCCATCCACAGTGACATGCCGCCCATGATCAGGCTGTAAACCAGCGTGAAGAGCCCCACCCCAATGGCGTCAAACCAGACTTTTTTACTTATTTTCATGAAGTTACTCCTTTAATCGTTAAAGCGTTTGCATAATTTGTGTAATTGTCAGTTTACAGGATTGCTGACGGAAGGGCAAGACTTTTTGGTAAAACGTTACAACCCACGTCATGATGAGACTATTACATACCAGCAACTTGTTATTAATAGTTATTAATAACAAGTTGCGCAAAAAAAGCCGCCGTGGCAGGTTCACTCACGGTGGCTAGTCACCTTATCTATTCCGGTTGGTCTGCGGAACTGGCGAGGTCGCGTCCGGCCTTGAATTCAATCAATGACTTTTCGTATTTAGCGATTGCCAGGCTGACCAGCCCCTCATCCGGCAAAACATTTACTTCAGTACCAGAGAAAATAACGCCGCCTCAAGATTTTTGCAAGTTAGTGAGACGTGATTGCAGCCACCAGGCGGGCATCCCCGGCGGGAACTCTTCCAGAAGCTGACCAAACGCCACATCCACCGTCGGTTCACTATGGACATACGGTAAGAACCAAGCATCGAAGAAATCCGCCGGCACACTCATTGGCCGGCCATTCAGGGCTACTCGCAGGGCCGTATTTTCGGTAGCGAGCGATTGCCAGGCATAGCTAAAGGCTTGACGCTCCGCTAGGGTCACCGTGGTCTCTGGTAGCTGCCACGTCAGTATCTGCTGCGGATCCATTTCGCCTAATCCCGAAAATTGCTGGAAGGACGGCGTCGGCATTGCGCAGGTAACGTCCAGTGGCACCTTGACTTGAGTGACCGCCACATCAACCGCTTTAAGCTGATGGCAGAGCCACATAAATCCCAGCTGATCCTCTGCCGTCTCACTGCACCAGACTCGTAGTGCGTCGCCATTGGCAATTACCGATTGCAATCCTATCAGCTGTTGCTGAACGTCTTCGAAAAGTTGTTGGGCAGACTGGTCTGTGTACTGGGATTTAGACGTCCAGAAGGGATCCCGACCATCATCCAGTCGCGTGAGGTCTCCAATCTGAAGTTCCAGTTGTAGCCCCAGTGCAGGTTGCCGTTGCGTAAATCGTAAGGATTTGGCAAAAGTGGTGCTAAACGTCACATCCATGGGCGCCTCCTCATTGGTTGTTTCTAGCGAATCGCATACTTCCAGGCCTTGTAATAGGTATAGTTACCACCCTGCGACATGTACTTAACGGTCTTGCCCTTTAGTTTCTTGGTCCCCGTATAGTAGAAGTTGAAATCATCCTCATAGGCCGCGTAAAAACCAAACATCTGCTTGTGATTTACCTTCTGTCGGTAAACGTAGAGCTTCTTACCGGTTAAAGTTTCTTCAGAATGCCACTTTCCCTGTTTGTGTTGTCGGTAATACCACTTAACCTGATGCTTCTTAACAACGATCTTACTGGCGCCGATATTTTTATCCCAGTTATACCACGTTCCCCAAAAGCGTTTTGGCGTCGTGTGGGTGTACTTCATGCCCACTAACGTCTTGGGTGACCCGTAAGATTTGGCGGCAGCGCTTTGCGTGTCGAGCGTCATTCCGCCAGCCGTCCCCAATACCGCTAGTGTTCCCAGTAAAATAACCTTTTTGAACATGAGCTTCCCTACTTTCCTGAGTATGTACGAGACAAACTAGCCGCGGCTCGTTTATTTCTGGCCTCATTATACAAAACCGCCCTGACATATGGTGTCGTTAGCAACAAAAACGATGTGATCTTTAGGAAAAATCACATCGTTACGATTATATTTATTATTTTAGCGTGGTATTAGTAAAGACTGCCACTCTCCTGCCCAACGACTTGGGCTGATAACTTATTGGCTTGGAGAATCGCATCCCTTAGTGTTTGACCTGCCATTAAACTGGCAATCAAGCCCCCACAATGCGTATCACCAGCACCAATTGTATTTACGACTGCTACCTGTTCTGCTGCCAAAGTCTCTTCCATCTTGCCATCATAATAGTACGTGCCTTGTCCACCTAGCGTAATGATAACTGGACTGTGTGTTAAGTCAAAGATTCTTCGAGCCTTCGCTGGCAATGTATCTCCCTCAGGCATGACTTGCGCAATCTCATCTTCATTACAGTGCACAATAACATGATCCGTTAAAATTCCCTTCAAAATATCCGGTGTAATCTGACCAATCCGAGGAGACGTATCAAAGAGAACATGGGCATTTAATGCCTTGTGTTTTAATGCTTCCAAAATGACCTGCGCTGACTTGGGATTCTCCAGTTCATAACCACTGATATAAATATATTCGTAATCCGTCATATTGATGCGATCGAACCAAGTGTTTTCCCACTGCTGTTCAATTCCATCAATTGTCAAGAAGCTCCGCTCGCCATCAGGCTCAACTAATGATAAATCCCAACCATTATCGGCACCACTCACTGGTAAACTCAAGGGAATTTGTTTGTTGGTAAGATGATTTCGGACACGATCAGCATACTGTCCAACCCCGACTGGCACAAACAAATTAGCTGCTTGACTCGAATGTCGAATAGCTCCGTACACATTAAATGCCGAACCACCAACACGATACGATTTAAGCTCTCCCGTTACATCTCCGCCAGAGAATGGTAGACGGGGAACGTTGACAACAACGTCAACGAAAGCCGCACCAAGAACTAAAGCCCTACTCATTAGTTAGCCTCCTCAGCAGCCTTTGGCCGACCAATAGCTTTCACAATAAACATACAGATAATCGCAACAATTGCCGATATAAAGACACCCAAACTATTATCTCTAAAGATACCGTGAGCAAGCGGTCCGTTCCAAATAGCATTATTCGTAAACATGAAGCCCGTTGCTGTGGCAATTACCCAGGAGATAATGCCACCCCAATTATAATGTGTCTTTGAATCCGGTTTCATTAAATTCAACTCATAACCGTTATTTCTAAACATCGCACTGTCACACAAGAAGATGGCTACCCAACTGGCCAGGCAAATTCCCAAGAAATTCAAGAAGAGTTCGAAGTTTGAAAGGAAGTTACCAGAGATAAACAGCACATAAACTGGAATCAGAATCACGATTGCCCCATGAATTCCCAAGGAGGTCTTCTGGGAAACCTGAATTCCCATAGTGGATAAGTTGATTCGTGCTGACCGCAATGAAACGATACATTGTGGAATTAACCCACCAGCAGCAACTAAGAAGTAAATTACCCCAATCCAACTAGGAAGTGCTGAATACATGACGTCAAAGGGATTACCAGTTGTTGCTAACGACGGTTCAATCGTGCTGAGTAAGATACCTCCAGCCATTAAGATAAATAATGGCGCTGCACCTCCCATTGCCGTTCCCCAGAAAGTTGCGGATGGTCGCGTCGAGGGCTTAACATAAGCACCCCAGTCAGCCGCTGCCATTGACCAAGAAATTCCGGAACCAGCAGCAACAATACTAACAGCTGGTAAAAATCCACTGACCCAGCTCCCACTAGGTAAAGTAAACGCCGCGTGCCAATCAGCCTTCATCAAAAAGAGAATTAAGATAACGACAGTTAAAGCACCGAAAATATAGCTTAACCAAGTTTGAATCTTGGCCAGTGTAGCTTCTTTCAACAATCCTGACAGAATAACCAACCCACCAAAGATAACTAACGCAACAGCTCGTGTAAATGTATTCTTTGGGATGTTGAGAACCCCATACATAGAGATCAATAACATTGTCCCCGTAATAACGTTGACGGATAGCCATCCAACCATATTTACCCACGCAATGGCATTGGGAATTTTGTTCCCATGCGTGCCATACGCAGCCCGGCTTAATTTAAACGTCGTAATACCTTCACGTTGACCAATCATTGCTACCCAACCTGGAACTAAGAACGACAGTGCCCCGAATAACGCGGCAAAGATAGCCTGAGCAAAGGATAAGTGATAAGAAACAATCATTGCCCCATAGACAAATCCCATAATGCCAATATTAGCCGCGAACCAATTATAAAATATTTTTCCTGGTGTCAGAGTTTTATCGGCGTCAGAAATTTTCACGATTTCATCATTCATGATGACAGCCCTCCAAAGACTAGTTCGTCTTAAAATTCAGAATCTGATCAGCATATTCCGTAATATCATGTTGTGGGTTCTCTTCATCAATTGTCTTAATCCAATCCGGATCAATTGACTTCAACCCATTCTTAGCACCACAAATTGCCGTTGCCATGGCACCAATGGTATCTGTGTCGCCACCAAGATTGGCACACATCAGCGCACACTTTTTAACATCCCGTGCATAGTAGGCAATTGCCAAAGCAGCCGGGATACTTTCAGAAATCATGGTTCCTGTTCCTACCACTTCATAGATTGCCCGACTAAACTTAGTCTCATCATCGCTAAACTCATGAGCCAACCGAATCCCTAATAGTAACCGCTCGTGATTCTTAGCGGCCCAAGTTGGACTACCCAATTGATAGCCTAGGTCACTCGCATTGAGAGCGTATGTAATAATATCGTCCCAAGAATAATCTGCCATTGCTGCCGTAACAGCCCCAGCAATCATGCTAGCTCCACTGATAGCAACATCGCTAGAATGCGTAATTCGGCTAACTTCATAGACCATCTGAACCAACTCATTGATTTGGTCCGGCGTAAACAGCGTCCCTACAGGCGCAATCCGCATACCTGCACCATTAGTCAATGCCGTTGCTGTGACAGGAGCTGGGTCCTTACCTTCTTTGATAGCCTTCAGTGCTGCTTTACTGCTGGGGCCCAAAATATTATTATCCCAAGCACCAACAGCGTCGGCCCAAGCCATAACGTGCTTTACCAGATTTTTTTGACTCGGTTGCCAATCCGTTTCAATCAATGAATCCAAAATAGCTAATGCTTGATTGGTATCGTCTGTATACTGACCCTTGGTAAAGTTCAACGCAATATCGTTATTCGTTGGACCATCTAAAAACTTCGTGATCAAGCCACCAAACTGCTGGCGGATTTTCTCAATTGGCCACAGCTCTGATGGCATGCCCATTGCATCACCAATTGCCTGACCATAAATTGTTCCCAAGATTTTATCTTTACTTCTTTTCATCAAATGACTTCCCTTTCTCTTAAACCCCAACGACGAATTTAAAATTAGATTGGTTACTGTAAATGACTTTGATTGTTTCTACCAAATCATTTTCACTCGTCCTAACCTGCCCAGTAACTTGCAATAGCGGCTGGTTAACCTCTACTTCTAGTAACTTAGCTTGTTCGACTGTCGGCATAATTGGCGATACAAGTAGATTTGCCGTTGCCGGATAAACTTTAAAATCAGTTCTTAATGTTTGATACAAGGAACGTTTGGCAAAATCATACTGGTCTAAGCCTGGAAATGACTCAAGACTTAAATGTGATTCATCCAAAGTCAGTTGAATTGTATTTCCACCCGTCTTAATTCCCCGTAACCGTTGTAAAACTAACTCTTGATCACCTAAAATTTCTTTCTTGAGAACCTTTGTTATCGGCTCTGCACCAATTTGTAGAGCATAATCTGAAAAACCTTTAAAATTAAACATATCAATTTTAGGATTTTTTAGTTTAACAAAGCTTCCTTTTCCTTGGATACGGTCGATCATTTGTAAATCTTCCAAATCCTTCAAAGCTTTTTGTACCGTGGACCGCGTGACATCATAATGTTCCGCATATGCAGATTCAGAGGGTAATTTATCTCCAGTTGTCATATTTTTTAAAATATTGCTTTGAATATCGGCAACAATTTGTGCCCGGACACTTTGATTTCGTTTTCGTTTATTGATGGCCATTTTTATCATTCCTTATATTCGACTACTTGAGTACTCAAGTACATAATATGCTATCTTCTAAAAATGTCAAGCGCTTACAACGCGATTAATTCTCACTTTATCTTTCTTATGAAACCTAAAAAGCAAGCTACAATTACCAAGTTCATTGGCATTTGTAGCTTACTAATTTCAATATTTCTTAAAATTATAACGACAAAATTTATTTTAATTCTGCCAATGCCTCCGCCGTATACACATAGTCCACGTGCGCCATCCCCGGTACATCATCCCAATGGACCGGATAGCCCGCACCGTGCGCACAGAAGACGGAACCCGGCGTATTCTCGAGGTCGCCAACCGGATCGTATGCCTGATCAGCCACGACCTCTGCCGCGTTGTGGCAAGGACGGTAGCCATCGATCAAACACTCCAACTGGCCCTGCCCATGCGTGTAGGCGTTGACCTCCTGGACATAGCCCTGCATTTCGGCAACGGGTGCCGTCCCCGTCAGGATACTCATGCCATCCCCCGTCGCTGAAGGGGCTGTCGCATCCGGCGTTTCGAAGCTCCCGTGCATCCGCTGAATATCCGTCATGGCACGGCCAACTTGATCTTGACCGACCTCCAATCGGAACCGATACCACGGTTCCAGCAACTCGGTCTGGTTCTGGGATTTCGCCATCATTAATCCCTGACGAACGGCGCGCCAGGTGGCTTCGCGGAAGTCACCCCCGACCGAGTGGACGATGCTGGCACGGCCACTGATCAGCGTAATCTTCACGTCCGTTAACGGTGACCCCGTTAACACACCCAAGTGTTCCTTGGCTCGCAAGCTGGTCAGCACCTGATGCTGCCAGTTCTTACCCAACACTTCTAAGTCGCAATCCGCCGCAAACGTCACGCCACTGCCTCGTGGAGCAGGTTGCATCAACAAGTGGACCTCGGCATAGTGCCGCAATGGTTCGAAATGCCCAACGCCTTCTACAGCCCGCGTTAACGTCTCCTTGTAGAGAATGCTGCCCTCACCGAAGCCAACGTCGAGGTTAAACCGTTCGCGCAGAATCTGCTGGAGAATTTCCAACTGCACGGCCCCCATAATCTGAACACGAATTTCTTGGAGGTGACTCGACCACGCCACGTGAAGCTGGGGATCTTCGTCTTCCAGCTGTTGTAGGATCGTCAGACACTCGTGAATGTCATGGCCCTGCGGATCGAGCGTATAGTTCAGCACCGGTTGAATTTCCGGTGACCGCCCTGCTGCTTGTTTACCTAGTCCCTGACCGGGGTGGGTCCCCATCAGGTTAGGAATTGCGCACACTTCACCTGCCGCAACCGATGGTCGAATCGTAAATTTCGCGCCATTATACACCCGGAGTTGGTTGACCTTTTGCTCGTCTAAGATAACATCCTTATTGGCTAAAACGCCCCCGGTAACGCGGACCCACGTCAGCCGTTCACCCTTGTCATCGTGAGAAATTTTGAAGACCTTCGCGCCAAATTCTGCTGAGTATTCGGGCTCACGCGTCCACTCTTCCAATCCCGCCAGCAGGTCGTCAATCCCGTCTAATTTCAGGGCTGCCCCAAAGTAACAAGGGAACACCTCTCGCCGCCGAATCATTTGTCGCACGGTATCATCCGCAACGGTTCCGACATCCAAAAAGTTCTCGAGCACGTCATCATTTTGCATAGCGATATCTTCATAAGCGCCAGCTGGGATCGTTCCCGCCGCCGTAGTTGCATCATTAAAGGCAATGCAGCCGGCAGAGAACACCTGCTGGAGCTGGGCCAACACCCGTTCGCGGTCAGCGGTATCGGCGTCCATTTTATTTACAAAAATAAAGGTGGGCACTTGGTAGTGGTCCAGTAGCCGCCACAAAGTCCGCGTATAACCCTGAATGCCGTCGGTAGCCGAGACGACTAGGATGGCATAGTCCAGAACACTGAGCACTTGCTCCGTCTGTGAAGCAAAGTCCACGTGTCCCGGGGTGTCCAGTAGTGTTAGATCAAGGTCGCCGTGTTGCAGACTGGCCTGATGGGAAAAGATGGTGATGCCGCGCTGTTTCTCTAGGTCATCGGGGTCGAGGAAGGCATCGCCGTTATCAACGCGGCCCAACTGCCGCAGTGCGCCGGAACGATATAGCATCGCTTCGGAAAGGGTGGTCTTCCCGGCATCAACGTGGGCAACGATACCCGTTACGATGTGCTTCATGGTTGAATTGCTCCTTTTTGATTTCTGATTAAGAATTCCGTCTAAGTCGCTCAGCGCCGGTATCCCGCCGCCGAAACTTGTCATTCTTAATCATTATACTATCCCACCACTGATTCACGAAATTTCGCGAATTAAGCGAGTTAAAAGTCAGCAATTCTGCCGCACATGGCCAATCATTGTTTCACATGAAACATCCCCCGTTAAGGTCCCGTCACGAACGTCCAATCCAGTTTAGATGTATATTTTCCTGGTAGAAAATCTACCATCGCCACTTTAACCTTCAAGTTTTCTCCATGACTCACACCAATCGACGGAACGGGCATACCACTGGCAACCGAAGCTACCGTCTGATCAGCATTCGTCAATGACAAAGGGGACTGTCCCAATCCACCATCATAGCTCAACTCAGCCGCTAAGGTCGTTTGACCATCACTAAACGGCGCTTCCTGTCGTAAATCAATTGTCGTTGCTGCTTTATGACGCCGATTATCAATTACATCCAGAAGGTCCCCATCACCGGTGGCGGTTCCCGGGATCTCCAGTCCTAGATTAGTCGTGGTAATCTCACCAAAGCTTACGTCATTAGCCGCCGCATGAAGCTTGCCATCGGTAAAACGCAACGTGAGTGGTGACCCGGAATAGGTGCCAATCTTGTTATGCTGGGCATCTTCGCCGCTCAAATCTACGCGGGTCGTCATCGTTCGATTAACCGTCTGATTCGACTTAAACGTCACACTAAACGTATGGGTTTTAGTCTTCGAAAAGTCGACGCCGGTGACCAGTACTTTCATGCTATCGCCACTGGCATACTTGCCGTACTGTGCCTCCTGCCCATCCACATCAATGGTTGGTTGAACATCGGTTGGTAGCGTGATGAGGAACTCCCCATCCGTCAACTTCGAATAGGCATTTTCATCTTTAAAACGCCCCGTCACCTTACACGTGTCGCCATTGAGAATATTGGTGAGCTCGCTTGCCGTGTTATCCGCATTATCGGTCACGTCCTCCACCTGATTGGTGACCGTCATTCTAGGCGTCACATCAGGCACCACGGTCAATTTGGACCGATTCGTGGTCATATCCTGCGTACTACCATCCGGCGACTTGATCGTGACGACCGCATAGTACTGCGCTTGGTCGTCGGTCATACTGGTGGTAGGTGTCGTATAGCTAAGCTTGTTTCCGCGGGCCACAACCGTATTCTTCCCGTCAATTACGCGGTGCCAGGCCACGGCCGATGGCGTTTCGGCAAAGCTCCCCTGCACGCTAAACGTCGCAGTCTGCCCCTCTGCGACCCGCTGTTCAACCGCCAAGCCACCGCCAATCGTGATGGGAACTTGATCTGTCACGGTAGAGCCGTCGTCATTAGTCATCGTTCCCGTGATAACCACCGTTCCCGATTGCCCGCTCGTATTTGCCTTCACTTCACCAGTGGCCTCATTCACCGTTGCTAATTGATCATCGGAACTCGTCCACGTCAGCGCACCCGTTGCATTGGCCGGGGTCGGTTCTCCGTGAACGTACGTCACCATGGCATTGTCCTGATTATTGTAGAGGTAGCTTTGCTTACTCGTAACCTTCAACTCTGTCGCCGGAATTGGCTCTGGAAACGTCGTTAGCACCGCAACCCGCGAGTAATAGGTTGGTGAAAAAAGTGGCGTCCCAAAATAGTATTGAAAGGATTGCTGATAATAAACCGTGCCTACCTGGGTCGGGGTGACCGTGAGATCTGCCTTTTTAGCCCCATCCACACCTTGCCACGTCTTACCCTCGTTAGTGGATTGATACCATTGAAAGTGATCCGTCGCAAAGGGAATCAGAATATCTACCATCGAGTGGGCTGTCGCCGTCGTGAGCATCACGCTCCGCTTTACCCATGTATAGCGATCGTCCGGCTGCAGGTTGAAGCCAGTATTGAGATAAAGGCCAAACATCCCCAGCGGCGCACCACTTGGTGACCCTTTGCCTGAAATCTCAGTTGCTGCCTGAACCTCACTATGCCGATTCCCCTGAACCCCAACCGTAACAGCAAACAACGTCAATAAACCCACCAGCACACGTAACCACCATTTCCCCATCATGTTGCAATCCCTCTTCCATAATCCTTTCCTTGAATCGCCATAAATTGCACTCGTCTTTTGCGGGATTAGATGTTAACGAAGTTCATCAACAACCCCTTGCACATGCAACCCACTCTAGCCAAATTTCTCCAGCCTTCATTGTCGGGAAGATCACTTACACTTTGATAGCAAGCCAATTGTTTATCACCTGATTACGTCAGTAAATTTCTCTTAAGCTACTTTATCTGCCATCAGTATACAAGTAATCTCACCCGAATACCATCGAATACATAAATTATTTTCACTATGTTCAATTATAAATATTTTTATATCAACTTATCCGTTTAATAAAGCTAGAGAATACCGTTATAACGGCATTCTCTAGCTTAAAATCATCCAATTTACTAAGCCGGACAGGTATCTTGCGGCAACTTCAGTAACTGCGGTCGACTGAAATAATAACCTTGCTTCAGCTTAATTCCCAGTTGCTTACTCAACCGGTTGTCGGCGTGATCTTCGATGCCCTCCAAGACCATTCGCAAACCATACTCTGCACTAATGGCGCGCCAGAAGCGAATTTTCTGCTGAATGTGAGGATCCTTGAACTCGCGGTTGAAGTTTTGCAGCGCAAACTTGACCTCGGATACCAGCGGCAACAACTCCTGAATATCTTTGAAGTAGTTGTCCCCCGTTCCGACATCATCTAGCGAAATCTGCATCCCCATATTGATGAAGGACCTCAGCTGCGGCAACAGGTCGGCGATCGTATACTGTTGGGGACCGTCATCTTCGGTCAGCTCAACCACGAGCTTCGTGGGATAAAGCTGTTCCTGACTTTTGATGATGGCCTTGGCAATGGTCGTAGTCATTAGCTGTTCGCGATTGACATTGACCGATAAATAGCGCACCTTTAGCGAGAGTACTTTTGTCGTTGCAATCAAGAGATCAGCCGTAATCTGCGGATCAATCGCCGAAAACGACTCCGGCAGGCGCCAACCCTCCGGCGTCATCTTTTTCATTAAAAGTTCATAGCCAAAGATCGTCTTCGTATCGGTGTCGATTTGCGGCTGAACAAAGTAACGGTAGACTGGTTTCAAAAAAAGTACCCCCCTAAATAAATATTTTACGTGAACTATATTCTAAGTATACTATAATAAAACTAAAGTGGTGTTACAAAAAGAAAGGATTGATGACATTGAAAGTTGTCGTCATTGGGTGTACCCATGCGGGCATTGCCGCTGTTAAACAAATTCTAAAAAATTATCCTGACGCCGAAGTTACCGTTTACGAGCGTCAGTCAACTATTTCATACCTATCTTGCGCGACGTATCTACATATTGAGGGGACGGTACGGTCATTAGACGATGCTCGGTACGTCGAACCCGACGATTTTGCCGATGAGGGCGTAACCATGCAGATCAACCACGATGTGATTCGCGTAAACGCTTCGGAACATACTCTGTTAGTCCAAAATTTAGCCACCAAGGCTATGGCGACTGACACCTATGATAAATTAATCATGGCGACCGGCTCATTGACCGCGATTCCAGCCATTCCGGGCGTAGAGAATCCCAAGGTCCTCCTCTGCAAAACCTATAATCAGGCCCATAGTTTATGCGATTATAGCACCAACCAGAAGCGTATAGCAATCATTGGTGGTGGCTACGTTGGCATCGAACTGGCGGAAGGCTATGCCAATACCGGTCACGATGTTTTATTGATCCAACAACCCACGCACTTACTCGATCAATACGTTGAGCCAGATATATCTCAAACGGTCGCCCGGCTTTTGAAAGCACACGGCGTCCAGGTTCTGCGGCATACCCGCGTAACGGCCTTCACGGACACCGATGAGGGTAAATTGTGCCTAGCTACGGAAGCAGGCAAATTTGAGGTGGATATGGCAGCCATCAGTGCTGGCATTATTCCGCAAACGGATCTGCTACAAGGACAGGTCAAGATGGCCGCTAATGGGGCCATTCTGACCGACGATTACATGCAGACTTCCAATCCCGACATTTTGGCCGCGGGCGATGCTGCTATCAGCCACGATAATCCTACCAATACACCGAGTTATGCACCGCTGGTTTCCCACGCGGTACGTCAGGGAGCCTTGGCAGGCATCAACGCTTTTGAGCGCCGCCTCCGGACCATTGGCACGCAAAACACGACGGGGGTCTTGGTCTTCGACCACACGCTGGCCCGAACCGGCTTGACGATGAAACAAGCTGAAGACGCCCATCTGAACGCGGCCCACGTCCTCTACGCCGGCCCCTACCGGCCTAAATTCATGCCGGAGCACTATCCGGTCATGGTGGAGTTGATTTACGATCAAAATAACCGCAAGATTCTGGGCGTGCAACTGCTCTGTCAGCACGACATCTCCCAGGCGGCTAACGTGGTCTCGGCCCTCATACAAAGTGGCGGGACGATCGACCAGCTAGCGATGCTGGACATGCTGTTCTCGCCAAACTTCAGCGAGCCCTTTAACTACCTGAACAAAACTGCTCAAAAGGCTGTGGACCAGGAGAATGGGTACCTGCGCACTTAATCTAACGACAAAGTGAGGAATTTTCATGATTACCTACCACACCTTAACGCCAAACAGTCCCCTCTGGTCCCAAGCAACGACGCAAATCGCTGCCATCGACTGGCCCGCGGGCCCACATTTGGCAAAGCGCATGCAAACGCCGACGATCTGGCAGCCGTTTGAGCGCGTAATTTACGCGACGACTGGTGAACAACTAGCGGGGTTCTGTGCGTTGCTCGCAGAGGATATCATCCCGGACACGCCCTACTCCCCATTTGTCAGCTCAGTCTACGTTGCCCCGGACTACCGGCATCAAGGCATCAGTCTCCGACTGGTCCAGCAGGCGGAAACCGCGGCGGAGGCGGTCGACATAGAAGGTCTTTACATCGTGACCCGTCACATGGGGTTGTACGAGCACCTGGATTATGCTCTGGTGGATCGGCGTGAGGATCAGTTTGGACGGTTGAACCGCGTATTGTATAAGGCTTTTGAATAAACTAAAAACACCTTCGTCAATCGACGGGGCTACTCCTTGTCAAGTAGACAATTAAATAACTAAAGTCTTATGCGACTTCCTGAACGGCATGATTCCGGTATTCTTCCGGAGTCATGCCGTTCAGTGTTTCTTGCCGACGTTGCTGGTTATACCAGTCCATAAACTCAGCGACCATCATGATAGCCTCATCCTCTGATAACGGCCGCCGGAAAGTGAAAAAGTCGGTCTTCATATGGCTCCACAGACTTTCCATCGGGCTGTTATCTCCTGGTGTTCCGGGGCGCGACATGCTATGCGTAATCCCATTCTTAGCTAGGGCCAAGTTATATGTTCCAGAAGTATAGCTTGATCCTTGATCACTGTGTAATATTTGCGGCTTTTTCCCGCATGTGGCGGACAAAGCCGCTTCAAAGGTCTTTGTAACTAAGTTGGCTGTTTCAGTGGCTTCTACTCGCCATGCGATAACACTGTGGTCGTACAGATCTTTAATCGCACTCACGCGAAGTTTGCCGGTACCCTTAATTCCATATTTAATTTCGCTACAGTCAGTGACCCAGACCTCGTTAGAACGGTCTGGGTGGAACTTATGGGTCGCCTTATCAGTCAGTAATTTATTGTCAAACACAGCTTGCTTTTGTTCTGACCTTCGATCATGTTTTGCGACTCGAACTGAGGCGACAATCCGATAATCATGCATGATTCTTCGCATTTTATTGCTACTAACATGATACTCAGTCTCCATATTGACATATGTGACCAATCGGTTAACCCCAAAGATATAGTTATTATCTTCCTCTAGTTTGACAACGTATTCGACAATCATTTTATCTTCTTGTTCTCGGTGACTAGGTCTTCGTTTAAGCCACTTGTAATAGGCAGCTCGTGAAACACCTAGATACTGGCACATATAGCTTATCGACGCTTCTTGTGAGAGTGCCTGAATGGCACGATATTTTTGGATTGAACTGCATCCGTCCTCTCTATCTCGTCCAATTTTTTTAGTAATTTATTCTCTAACGCCAGATGCTCATTACGTGCCTCCAGCTGCTTGATCCGCAATTCTTGCTGTTCAGCTTCAGTTAGATTGGGTTTGTCAGCTTTTGACTTGCCGCGACGATCTTGCAATGCTTCGGCACCACCATCTTGAAATTTCTTGGTCCAGTTATATGCCTGATTGTAAGATATTTTGAACTTTTGGGTTGCCTTGTTGTAATCAAAATCGTTTTCGATGATCCATTGTGCGACTTCAATACGTTCGAGTTGGGTAGTCTTTCTGCCATTCATAGAAACTAACCTCCTAGTGGTTTTTGGTAATTTACCACTAGTATACAGGTTCACCCACTGATAGATAATACCAGCGTTAGGAATATTGAATTGCTTAGCTAATTTGCGGTAGGAGGTCTGTCCTTCAAGGTAAATATTGATTAGTTTAACCTTGAAGTCTCGGGTATATGCTTGATTGGTCGGCTGTCGTTTTAGACCTTCTAGACCATGTTTTCGATATCTTTCTACCCATTGTTCTACCTGAGTATGTCGAATGCCATATTCTCGTTGAATGGCGTGATAAGAGTTACCCTCGTCGAGAACCAATTTAACGTAAAAATATTTTTCCTCAACTGTATATCTAGACCCTCTTCGGCCCATAAGAAAAAACTCCTCTCTAGATAAACAAGCTTTAGTTATTTGCTTGTCTACCTAAAGAGGAGTATATCCGACGGAGGTGTTTTATTTTGCCAAATTTTGAACCAGCAACCGGGCGACTTCCTTGGCCGAAAAGGGATTCTGACCGGTAATCAGATGGCCATCCTGAACGGCATATTCCTTGTAGGCACGGTGCTTCATGAAAGTCGCCCCTCGTTGTTCAGCAACTGTTTGATTGAAAAACGGAACGACTGATCGCTTGCCAGCCAAAATCTCCTCGGACTTGGTAAACCCAGTGACGTTGCGGTTAGCAATCAAATACTCGCCGGGTGCCGTTTGAATGTTTAGGAGTCCCGCAATCCCATGACAGACGGCGGTAACGTATCCACCGTTGGCATAAATGCTGGCAGCAAGGCTCTGGAGTGGTTTGTTATCGGGGAAATCCCACATGACACCGTGACCGCCAGCATAGTAAATTGCGGCGTAATCCGCCGGGTCAACTTGCGTTGGCGCTAGTGAATGTGTTAACGCCCGCTGTTGGAAGTCGGCAGTCTCATAGAACGCCATAATTTCGCTATCAGTGTATTTCATGCTACGCGGATCCAACGGCACGAAACCGCCCTTAGGACTGACATAATCGATCTGATAGCCAGCCTGCTGTAGAATCAGGGCAAATTCAGTCGCTTCACCCAGCCACAATCCAGTCGGGTCGGTCGTATTGCCATAACGTGTCGTATTTGTAAGTACAATTAGGATTTTCTTTAAAGGTTTTGATTGCATGTCATCGTCTCCGTAACGTGGTCTAAGAGGGTCTTCAATTGGTCAATGGCTTTGGTCTGATGCGTGAGATAATAGAAATTCTTCGTCCCCTCTCGTCGATAGTCGACGAGCTGGACGTCCTTCAAAATTTTGAGATGGTGTGACACGGCTGGCCGCGAGAGCCCTGTGACGCCGATGAGGTCGGTAACCTGAAGTCCTCGATGGATAATCTTCTGATCCAGTAGCGCAATGATAATCGCTTGACGCTTCTGATCTCCCAGTGCGACTAGAAAGTCGCTAGAACGCGTGAACTCGTGCTTTAATTTTGTTAAATTCGACAATTTATATCACCTGGTCGTTTATTATTTTAAACCATTAAACCATGCTATCGTCCCTTTGTCAACTTTGATGTATCAATGACTAGTCTCAAACTTATTCGTTGACATTTTTAAACCAATTGGGTAATATGCACTTTAATCGTTCGAAAATATAAACGGAAAAGAGTGCGAAACAACGTGTCCAAAACTATGAAAGCCGCCGTAATTACTCACTATCAGCAAGCCACACCCACCATCAAGACCGTCGCCATGCCCACACCGCAACCAACCGATGTGCTAGTCAAAATCAAAGCCGCCAGTATCAACCCCATCGACCTGAAAACGATGGCAGGTGGCCTAAAAATATTACTGTCCTACCAGATGCCACTGATCATCGGCAGCGATTTTGCCGGCGAAGTAGTGTCTGTGGGCACTGACGTCACAACCTTTAAAGTCGGCGACGCCGTGTACGGTCGGCCTCGCAAGAACCGGATTGGTACCTTCGCGGAATACTTGGCGGTCGATGCTACCGATATCGCGTTAAAGCCCCGTAATCTTAGTTTCAAGGAGGCTGCCGCAATGCCACTAGTCGGTTTGACGAGTTATCAGGCGCTCCACGATATCCTACAGATTAAGCCTGGCCAACACGTACTGATTCAAGCCGGTGCGGGGGGCATTGGCACAGTAGCCATTCAGTTGGCCAAGCGCCTCGGTGCCATTGTCGCGACTACAACCAGCCCACGAAATTTCGATCTCGTTCGCAAGTTGGGCGCCGACCGCATCATCGACTACCATACTGAGAATTTTGCGGATGCGCTGACCGATTACGACGCAGTATTTGATACTCTAGGTGGGAAAGATCTCGAGCAGGCCTTCTCAATCGTCAAACCAGGCGGCCAAGTGGTCAGCATCTCCGGTTTGCCTAATGCCCGTTTCGCAAAGGCATATGGTCTCCCACGATGGAAACGTACCCTCTTCAGACTTGCAACGCATCGGCTAAATCACTTGGAAAAGCAGACACAGGTAGCCTACCGTTTTCTCTTCATGTGGCCCAGTGGCACTGATCTGGCAGAATTAACGCGCTTGATAGAACAGGCGCAATTGCGCCCAATTATCGATCGCAGCTTTAATTTTGATGAACTTAATCGTGCGCTAGCTTACGCTAAGAACGGACACGCTCGCGGAAAAATCATCCTTAAAATTAGTTAGTCAAAAAAGTCGGGATACTTCACTACGGAGGTATCCCGACCTTTTTGACTGACTGTTTAAGTGTACATTCTGCGGTTACATTTACAAGTTCTGTGTCAGCACATACTGCTCACCATAGGGACCAAATCGCCGCCGACCAGTATCCGTGTAGCCCACCTTTTCATAGAGCTTTTGGGCTGGGAAATTCCCGTGATCGACGGATAGGGTCAAGGTGGTTGCCTCCGGAAAATGGTGGCGTACAAACGCCGGCAATAGCTGCAGCGCCTGGGTGGCAAAGCCCTGACCACGCTGCGTTTCCGAAATGGACAACGAACGAATCAGGACGGCCGTGACTGGGTCGGCTCCCACCTCTCGAACATCTTCATTCTTGATAAGCACTAGAAACCCGATGAGTTCGGTATCCGCTAAAATCATGACCGGTAGTCGATCCGGATTACCAATGGCGATGGCCAACGCCGTTTGTGGGGTCGCCGTAAAGGTCGGATCACTCAGCGGATAGGCCGCGATGCGGTCGCGATCCTGCTAAACTGTGAGGGTTAACATGGCAACACTCCTTTGAAATTAATTGGCCAATAGCTCTAAGATACCACGATAGTTCTAGTGCGGCACAACCTAAAAACGCGTAATCCTAAGAAAGCTGAAGCCCTCTCAGATTACGCGTTTCTGGTAAATGCCTATTTAGTTCCTGCGGTTATGTGAGTCCTATTCAAATTCTTCATAAACATTCGGATCTTGGCCAGCGACTACTCGGCCTTCAACCTTAGTTAAAGCCGCAATCTGGGCCATTTCGTCATCTGTTAATTGAAAGTCAAAAATATCCAAATTTGTCCGTTGATGGGCGATGTTATGCGTCCGTGGTAACGGAACGATGCCGCGTTGATGGTGCCAACGCAAAATAATTTGGACGACATTCTTGTGGTATTTGGCAGCCAGCGATTGAATCAAAGGTTCCTTGATGACCGAGCTTCCCCGACCGAGTGGACTCCAAGCTTCCGTCAGAATTCCCCGTTCGCGATTGGCGGTGACCATGCGCTCCTGGTTCCAGTAAGGATGAACCTCGATCTGGTTAACGGAAGGCGTCACCCCGGTCTCTTGAATGATTCGGTCGAGATGTTCCGGTTCGAAATTGGACACACCAATTGACCGAATGAGGCCTCGCTTTTGGGCATCGATCATGGCTTGCCAGGCTTCCACGTATAGGTCCTGTTTTGGCAATGGCCAGTGAATCAAGAAGAGGTCAAAATAATCCAAACCCATCCGATACAGCGATTCCTGAATTGCCGTCGTTGCATCGGCATACCGATGATATTTACCTGGTAATTTCGAAGTCACCACTAGCTCAGCACGCGGTACCCCGGAGCGGCGAATGGCCTCACCGACGGCACCTTCGTTATCGTAACTCGTGGAACTATCGATACTTCGATAACCGTCATTAATGGCGATCTGAAATTGGTTAACGGCTGCCCCACCACGAACACGAGCGGTCCCTAAGGTAATTGCTGGTAACTCCCAGCCATCATTCAATGTGAAACTTGGAATTGTCATAATCTGCCTCCTACATTGTCAGAAAGTTTGCGTTGAATGAATAAACGCGTTGCCGTGAAGCGCTTACATAGTTTACCACTTTTATTGCCTGATTACGCTAAAATTGTCCCTAACATTTGTTTCTCTGTGAAATAATCCAGTCGGGAAATTATCTTTCTTCAATATTGGTGTGACCCAGCGGTATGGGTCACAAGATCCATCTCTCTGGGACAAACTGGTAGTGACAAGGCGATTACTGCTATCCCGCCTCATGCGCTTAGATGGCAATTTTACGCCACTCACTCTATCAAAAAAATACCCGCAAGTGATGTTTCACATGAAACATGGCTTGCGGGTATTCGCGTCTATTCAAATTTTTCATCCAGTTGGACAAAGGCCGTATGCCCCAGTCCACCGCCAACTTGCATAACACTGCCACCATGACGTAGTTTTCCGAGGTTAACCGGGCGGAAATTGAGCGGCTTAACCAGTGCCGCAAAGGTCTTCTTGGCGTCCTTGTCATCCCCAGCATAGAACAGCACGCGCCGGCCAGAGCCATCAACTTTACCCGTCATTAACTCATGCGGTAAGGTGTTAAAGGCCTTGATGACGCGCGCATTGTTGGCAGCAGCCGCAATCACTTCACTACCGGTCAGTGGCCGGGTGTCGATTTTCTTAAAGTCAGCGGTAAATTGATTGGTCACGTCGACGACGATCCGCTGCTGATAATCCGTGACCTGGCGGAGCACATCGGGGGCAATGCCAAATGGTACGGCAACAATCACAAGCGGCTGCTGAAGGGCGTCGGCCACCTCGCCAAAGGCAACGTTAGCCCCAAACTCGTCACGTCGAGGCGTGAGACTAGCCGCACCACGGGAATGGCTAAGAATAATTTCATTATCCCCTCGACTAAACGTCTGCGTCAGAATCGTGCCGACCGTTCCAGATCCCACAACACCAATTTTCATATGATTCACCCTTTCGAAAGACTTATAGCATAAGTGTACGCGACCCGTGGCGGAATGCGAAGTTATTTGCCTATCAGTACGCTTTCGGTTACTCACAAGGTAGAACGCCTGGCAATCCACACTTGAGTCGCCAGTCAGCTTTCGTATACTAAAATTAATAAGGAGGGGAATACCTATGAAACACAGACAAATTAAAATTTTTATCACACTGCTATCTGTTTCCGCTGGCTTATTAGGACTTGCGAACACCTCTGCTAGTGCTAAGACGGTTTGGATATTCGGCAACCATGATAAATCCATCCAGACCGCGCCAAAAGCTTTACGCGGCACCTGGTACGGCTATCAATACCGTTATGACAGTCATCCTAGCAAGCTGGTGATTAACAAGAAATCCTTCACAGTCACTACATCCAACAATAAGAAACATACACTAAAATTCATGCACTCTTGGCGAGAGGACTACCAGAAGAAAAGATTTCCCAGCATTGACTTACGTAAATCTAGCCACGGCTGGACCTACTTTGCAGTCAATCTCAAACCCAACTGGGAACTAAGTAATTCTCAATTTTACTTCGGTCAAGTCTTGCCCGTTAAGTACGGTAAGCAACGTGCCTTAGCTTACGTCCAAGGCGTTAACGAGAGCAAAACAAAAGTCGAATTGTTGACGAAGAAAAAGATCAATCATCCTGTTTTCAAGTCAACGAAACATATGACGGTTATTAATTACCACGGCGGTAAGTAATCACATGAATTGGCATTACACCTATACTTTGCAAAAATGAGGTTCTCTAAAATAAAATTATCCTCCCCAAACCGAAAGTTTCTGTCGTTTGGGGAAGATAATTTTGTTTTTTCACCACATCACAAATGAATCCTCAAACCATTTATCTGTCATAATCTAGAAAAATACCTTAAAATGAGCATTATAAGGAGATGTTCACCTTGCAGGGTAGTCCAGAACTCATTGTTTCTGAAGTTATACAAAACACTCAAAAAATTTATATTCCAATTTATCAACGACGCTATAGCTGGGGAAAAGAACAGCTTCAGCGTTTGGTCGACGATATGCAAACAGCTCGTGATCACGACCTGAAGCAGTACTTCATTGGGAGCCTAATCTTAGACACGTCGCAAACTGGCATTTCAGAAGTCGCCGTTATTGACGGGCAACAACGCCTAACAACCATTTCATTATTTCTAATCGCGTTACGTGATATTATGGTTAATACCAATCCCGAGACGAGCCGCATGATTACAGAGCGATACTTAATTGACAGCTACGATCACTCCTCCCTACACCATAACCGTCTAAAACCCGTCCCTGGCGATGAAGAACAATACATAGATGTCCTCATACACGGAGAATCAGCACAGCCATCCTTATTTGCATCCAATTATCAATTTTTTAGAGATCTCATTAATACGAGCAGTTTGACCGCAAGTACTTGGTTTAACTTGCTACGGACCCAGCTTCAAACGATGGTCATTACTGTTCAACCCGGTGACGATGCGCAATTAATTTTCGAAAGTCTGAACTCCACTGGCTTAAGTTTAACGGAATCCGATAAAATTAGAAATTACCTACTAATGAGCCTATCCAGTGAAGAACAATCGAAAGCTTTTGAGACCTGGCAAGAAATCGAAAGAATCGTCCATCCTGAAAACATTTCTACTTTTTATCGTCACTATTTGACCTCACTGGCCAGATCCTCCAAGCCCGTTAAAAAGGGTAGAATCTACATTGATTATCGTCAATACATTGGCTTAAAACCAGGGTTTGATCGCTATGCAGAATTACAAATAGAAAAAGATGTCGCGCTAATTTACGCACAAATTCAATTTCCTAATGATTACGATTTCAGTGATCCCCGTACCAAGCAACTATTGGATCGATTGTCCGAATTGAAATTGGATGTGATGATGCCTTATCTTCTACAAGTGTTTAACAAGTACCAAGAACAAAAGATTACCCTTAATTCTTTAAATGAAGTCTTGGCCGTATTACTATCCTACCTCGCTCGCCGCCTATTCGTTGGTATGCCTAGTACGGGACTCAACAATTTCTTCTCATCCTTGGATCGACAGGTCACCCGCCTAAGCCAAAATCGAAATATTTCCTATGACACTGCTTTAAAAGTTGTTCTTACCCATACCGTTAAGGAAAATAAGATTTTCCCCAATAATCAGGTTGTTCACCAAGCGCTAGTCACCAAAGATTATTATCATATTCGTACTGAATCCTTTTGGTTCATTATGAATGAATTGAATAATCTTCATGGCGAGCCTCAAGATCTCTTCAAAAAATCCGAAAATGGTAGCTATTCCATCGAACATATCATGCCCCAAACGTTAAGCAATGCCTGGCAGAAAAGTCTAGGAGAAAATTGGCATGATATCCAGATGACTTGGCTCAACCGATTGGCTAATTTAACCTTAACCGGTTTCAATTCACAGATGAGTAATCATCTATTTTTAGAAAAAAGGGACGCCCCTAACGGGTATCGTATGTCCGGCATTAAGCTTAACCAAGATCTAGCCAACGTCTCATCCTGGAACACGGCTGCCCTAGAACAGCGCCAAGAAGACTTGTACAGCCGAATTCTAGAAGTCTGGCCTATTCCTCAAGTTCCAGATTTAGCGATTAAAAATACTGACTGGATTAGCCTGGAAGACACCGACCCCAAAGGGAAAAAACCGCTTGCTTTTAAATTTCACCAGCAATCCAGCCAACCAATCAAAAGCTGGAAAGAGCTCTATTTCGATGTCGCTAATCTTCTCTGGTTAAATAACCCAGCCGCTTTCTTCCAAATGGCTAATAACGATAGCGAGTGGCTAGTCAAATACACTTCAGAAGTTGATTCACCAGATTATCGAGAATTGTCTGGCCCCAATGATGGCCAGCCTATCAGTCTCTTTGCTGGCAACTCATCAGCCACTGAACGTAAAAAATATATGCAACGGCTGCTCAGCGCTAGCGGTGACTCACTGGACAATGTTGAAATTAGATTAAACCAACCACATGCCTAACTTATCAATTGTTTTGTAACACTTCAGAACAAATTTTCTTCCTAAAGAAACATCCGCCCAACGATTACAGTCGTTGAACGGATGTTTTTGATTATCAGAGTTCTCGATATCTTAACCCCAATTATCTTTTTCTCCAATTCTTAATTTGTGCGAACCCAAATAACGTCCCCACCATGGCAAGTAGTGCGCCTCCCCACCAAGCAGAGGTTTGATGCTCACTGGTCTGCGGCAATTGGGGCGTTGATGCTGGCTTCACGCTATTTGACTTATTTACAGTAGTTACTCGCGCCGCTTGAGTACCACTCTTGGACACTTGTTGAGGGGCTTTTTGTCCCGTCCTGCGCGACTTAATCCGTGCATCTTGTGTCCCTTTTTCATTCCCTACAGACGGCTTATTAGGTGCCACAGTTGCCGGTTTCACACCAACGTCCACCTTAGATGTCGTAGCTTGATACGTGTAGTAGACATCCTGACTAGTTGCCGTATAGACACCAACAGCGTTACCTGACGTTGTGACTAACTGATAATTTTTAAAGTCTTTTGCCTGTGTTGCATAGGCCTGTCCAAGTGCTCCAGTGAGGACGTCATCTGCCGCTAATTTTTCACCCGTTTGAGTCTGATAGTGGACCGTTACTGTCCCATTCGAGACAGGCGTTCCTGGATCAACGGGTTTCACAGGTGGTGTAACGGGTGGCGTGACCGGTTTCCCCGTAGACTTGTAGTAAACATAAATATCATTGTTAACATCTTGAATCGTTCCACATAATTTTTGATCTGTGACCGTACCACCATCGACACGGTCATACACATACCCATCAATCACAGGTAAATCAACACTCCAAGGCGTCTTAGTTTTCCCAGATTTCTTAATCAACTTTTTCCCAATGGCAGTACCGTCTTCATCGACTAAGTAGATTTTCTGTAATGGATTAAACAGTAATTTAATGCTCTGCGCATCACCGTTGTAAGTTACTTTCGAATCCTCAGTCGTTTTCGTCAGCTCTTGATTATATTTCACCGGCTTTTCGTATGTAAATCCGCGATCTTCCAGCTCAGCAATCACCTGCTGCACGGACGTATCGTTAAGAACGTCCATACTGGTTCCAGATTGACCACTTAAAATTACAAACGGCGCAATCTTAACCCCACCGTCCAGTTGAAAAGCAACCGTTACGGCACCTATTCCAGCTTGTAAAGTGTATGGCACCGTAATCTTTCCATCAAACTGCACCCCATTTGGCTCAGCCGGTCTTGTAAGATCATTATGCCGGCTAATATCCCAAACTAAGTTCAGACTGCCAGCTGATCCCTTCAGGTCATGCCAAATGGACCAGTTGGCTGCTCCCCAAATCTCACTTACTCCTGTTGATTGTGGATCTCCCTGCATGAATTCATTAAAATCATGCAGATTATCGTAAGCGAAGGACCATGTCGATAACGATGTAGTATTCGGATTCAAGGCTACCTGATTCAACGTCCAAGTCTGGCCCGATGCTGAGATTAGATATCTTATTGGCTCTCCCTCTATGAAGGGTTTCCAATTAAGTCCTAATAGCGGTGTAATATCAAAGATATGGTTGTGCCCAACATTTAGAAAACTCGGTGTCGCTGTGATATTTCGTAGCGGTGATAGATCAGAAATATTGTTATTTCCAAATGAGAATTGGCTTAACTTAACCAGCTTGGCTAACGGCTTTAAACTCGTGATTTTATACTGACTTTCCGCAGCTTGGGTGAGGTTAATATTGGTAAGATTGGTCAAATTGGCCATGAACGACAAATCCGTTATATTGTTGTAGCTTAGATCAAGCATTTTGAGAGCCGTTAACCCCGCGAAGGCTCCCGTATCATTATCTGATATCTGATTACGCCTCAACTTCACAGTAACCAGTTGAGTTAATCCTCGGAGGGCTGACACATCTTTTAGTTGTCCACGTTGCGTCGAATCTTGCCATTTTTTACTAGCATCCAAATTAAGTGTAATCGTCAGTTCTGTTAAATTCGTCGCATATTGTAACCCAGCCAACGATTTTACATTTCTAACGGCATCATAAATGTTTCTATGAGTAATTTGGTCCTTTGAGAGTGCATCTATGCTCTTTAACTCTTTCAACATGTCAACGGTAATCTGTGATGCACTGGTAAGCTCAGAATGTGTTTTTTTAAGATTAAACAAAATTATTGTTTGCAAATCCTTATCGGGAATAAGCTCATCGACGGTCTGGGGCTTAGGTGTAGGGGCCTCTTCTACCTGAACATTTTGAGTCGTTGCTGCCTGGCTGGCCGTCGCAGCGCCTTCAGACGGCTTGGATCCATCAGGGACTACGTTATCCTTTGGTTTAGTCCCCTGACTGACTGGTTTGGTTTCCATTTGATTGTTACTAGTGGGTGTCGACTGAGTTTTTTCAGAAGCGGAAACATCCCGGACCCCTGAATCATCGGTATTCCGGAGTTTATTCTCCTTCTCAGAACTAACAGTCTTTTCCGGCTGGGTTTCCACGGCTGGCACCGTATCTTGATCACCTGGCTCCTTGTCCTGAATCTGACTATCCAAACTTTGATTCGTTAAATCAGCTGCACCAACTGGTTCCGCTGCATGTGCGACCTCAGTTGCCATCCCAAATGTACCTAATGTTAAAGCCACTACGCTCATAAGTAACCAACGATTCCTTTTGCCAGTTCTTACCCGATATATAGTCATTTCAGAACTCTCCCATCATCCTGACAATTTCCTACCGCCATCAACAAATTCCGTGAAAATAGTTCTAATTCTTAATTCAATTTACCACGAGATGCAGGCATGGTCAATACTGTAAAATATTTATTAATTAATACTATTTAATCTATATCTTTCAACCGTTTTACCCCTATTTGTCGCTCAGCAAATTGACCTGTAGACAGTCATCTTAGGTAATCAATCGGTCCCTGTTTTCTTTGATACGTAACGAACTCGGATGTCCTGATACTCTCAGTGTCTCTGTTGAGCCTATACTGAGCGCAATCATACCCAAGAAGGTGGCAACAATGAAATATGCCTATCATATGTCCAACGCTCCCCTAGCCGGTTTAGAATCTACCCAAGCTTTCAAATATCTTTCCCTATATCTAAAGTCACTACCAGCGTTCATCATCCTAATCTTGTTAAATTGCCAGTTTATCGTAGGCAGATTTATCTTTACCTGGAATTTCACCTCATGGTACCTAACCGTCTGCTATCTGATATTCCCTTTGATTCACGTCCCTCTCGCAAGGTTTAAGAATAGTCTGGTTAAACATACTTCTGGAGCCAATTCATCTGTTCCCAAGGCCATGATTTACGCGGCTGGTTGGCCGCTGATGCCTATCCATGACTACACAGGACGCGAGTCACGGATCATTCCGGATTTGCTTGAACTTTTACTGGAGTTTGTATTGGCACCTTTAATTCTGGCTGTTTTACCCTTATTACAGCACCCTTGATCACTTCGACAAATAAAAGCATCAAAAAAGTCTGATTCATTTACGAATCAGGCTTTACTCGGTTATTTCCGATAAAGGTAAGCGATATGCTTTCCGACGATTGGATATGAAGCGATGGCCTTCTTGCCATTGTGACGAACTGGTTTCAGATACAGGATCGACGCGTAGGCGCGCTTACTCATCGCCGCGCCAGTTGGATAGATTTCATACTGCTTCGTCTTGTAGCGGTAGTCAATGTCCTGGACCTCCTTCTTTAGGAAATGAATCGTCTTGGTTTTCCTTTTTCCTTGGAAGTCAATCTTCATGGTATAAGAGTTCTTCTTAAACGTGTAAATTGACCGTACCTTTTTCTTACTGAGACTGCTGTACTCCGTGTAGCCCTTAGTCTGCCACGTTCCCCGCAGTACTTTAGGAATCGCCTTATACGTTTTGTAGTACTTAGAATTATTCGTAGCTGCACTCGCTGGCTGGGCAGTCGCCGTAATGGCACCCGCCAACCCTAAGCTTAACGCAATTGCTAGAATAATATGGTTTATACTTTTCATATTTTCCCCCGCCTAATATGTATTTGATTCTTCCGTTTACTTCATGAGTATAGCACTAGGTTAACAATCAATTAAGAAAATCATGCATTCTCCAGCAAACTCATCAGCCAATTCTAAACCATAATTTCCAAGAATATCCAGCGACCCCCAGCTAAACTGCTATAATAACAATAGCTTTTTCCGCGGGCGTCAACACTAGCGCCCACGCGAAACCAATTAATGCATAAGGAGTTCCAGAATGAATAAAATTCTAAAAGCACAATTCTTCGTCGATGATCTTTCAGACGATCAAAAGACGGTCATCACCAATATTAACGACTATATTAAGCAAGGCCTCACCGGCGACACTTCCTCAGTCGCCATCATCCAAGGCGCTGCCGGAACCGGTAAGTCCGTTGTTCTGATGGAGCTCGTGCGTCAGTACATGACCGACAGCCGCTACAAGACTTCACTGGTGGTCAACCATCCCGAACTGTATAAAGCTTACCAGGACCTCGCAGAATCCATTCCCAACATGAAGGTCAAGTCGATTCGCCGGCCAACCTCACTGATCAACTACGCACAAAAAAATCATAAAAAATACGATATCATTTTCGTTGATGAAGCCCACCTGCTCTACTCCAAGTCAGAACCCTACGCGCACTACCGCGGGCAGAACCAACTCACCGATCTGATGAATTTAGCCAAAGTTGTTGTCGTCGTCTATGACTTCGACCAAGTCTTCCAGTCCAAGATGTACTGGGACAAGGACCTCCTCTTCAAGACGATTGGCTCGCACCCATATAAAATGTTTGATATGAATTTCCAATACCGGATGGTCGCCAGCGACGAACAAGTTGCCTGGATGGACGACTTAACCGCGCAAAAACCACTGAAGGCTTTCCCCAAAAACAGTGACTTCAAGTTTAAAATGTTTGATACCGCTGGCGAACTCTTCGAAAACATCAAGAAGCGCAATAAAGAAGTCGGCATGAGTCGCGTCGTTGCGACCTCTGGTTTTCCACGGATCAACGGCCGCCACAACGTCGAGATGGATACGTTCAATTTACCTTGGGACGAGTGGGACCCACAGCGAACGCACTGGGCCAAGCGTGAGGGTTCCATCACCCAGGTTGGGACGATCTACACCCTTCAAGGCTTTGACCTGAACTACGTCGGCATGATTATCGGCCCATCTTTCGGCTACGACAAGGCCACCGACACGATGACCATCATCCCCGAGAAATATTCTCACAAGGAGATCTTCAAGAAGCGTAAGGATATGAAATTCACTCAAGATGAATACAAAACGTTCATCGCCAACGTTCTAAACGTTCTGATGAAACGTGGGAAATACGGACTGTACCTGACCGCCTACGATGACGCCCTGCGGCAACGATTGATGGAACTCGAAAACGAAAAATAATGGCTTTAAAATATGCTGCTGATAATCACACCGTTGATTACCAGCAGCATATTTTTATAAAAACCGCTAATTATCAACTGAGGACGCCCTCTCATCACGTCTGATATATCAGTTAAAAAGGATATGTCCCCCATATTGCATAATTATTTTGAATATATGCATGTTTTTTCACTTTATTGTAGTTATCTGTTTTAAATGGTAGAATGTATGCGCTTACTAATATATCTGTTTAGTCTTTTTTATTTTAGGAGGGATTTACTTGGCAGCTGACTTACTCGCCCTTTTCTGGGTGCTTATTGGGATTTTACTTTTAGTTTTCCTAATCGTTAAAACGAAAGTACATAATATTATTGCCTTACTCGTTTCAGGGTTATTCATTGCCTTTGCCGAAGGGTTACCTATGGTCAAGATCGCAACGACCATCGAAACCGGTATCGGCAGCGTCATGTCATCCTTACTTTTGATTGTTATTTTTGGGGCAATCATCGGGAAAATGATGACAGAATCCGGCGCCTCACAGCAAATTGCGGATACCATTGTCAATGCAATGGGGCCTAAGTTGTTGCCTTATGCGCTACTCCTCATCGGGACAATCTTTGGGATGTCGATGTTCTACGAAGTGGCCTTCCTTATCACCATGCCACTGGTCATTAACATTGCCAAGGAAGCCAAGGTGCCCTATATGAAGCTGGTCATCCCGACCATTGCTGGGGCCACCATGGGTCATAGTATCTTTCCCCCGCAACCTGGTCCAATGGCCTTGGTTACCGCCTTTCATGCCGATATTGCCCAAGTCTACATGCTAGGGTTTATCGTTATTGTACCAACCATCATTTGCTCCGGTGTTCTCATTCAGCACTTTATTCCGGGGCTGGCAGACATGCCGCTGGGTAACGTGATGAAGCCGGCACCTAAACGGGCTGCTACGGACATTCCTAGTTTTAGAACCAGTATCATCATCCCTCTACTACCTGCCATTATCATCATTTGCGCCTCACTAGCTAAAACCTTATCAGCCACCAACAGCTGGGTATTTAAATTTGCCAGCTTCATTGGGAGTGCTGAAATTAGTATGCTCATCACGGTCATCGTTGCCATGCTCCTGTTTGGCTACCGCCGAGGCATGTCCGGCAAACAAATCTCAGATCATATGACCAGCGCCATTGCTGGCATCTCTAACGTTCTGATGGTCATTGCCGCCGGTGGTGTAATGAAGGAAGTCATCATCGATAGTGGTATTGGGAGTAAAATTGTCGATCTGGTGGGCCACACTAATATTTCCCCGCTGATTCTTGCCTGGATTATCACTGTCCTCATCCGACTCATGACGGGACAAGGGGCCGTTTCCGCGATCACCGCTGCCGGCATCGTGGCACCAATGGTTGTGGCGTTCCACGTTAACCCCGCCCTGATGATGTTAGCCTGTGCCTGCGGGAGTAATACCACGACTTTGATGTATGACGGTGGTTTCTTACTCTACCAGCAATCATTCGGCATCTCCTTAAAGGACACCTTCAAAACCTGGGGACTACTGGAATTTGTAAATTCCTTTGTCGGCCTACTGATGGTTCTCTTGATTAGCGTGTTTGTTCACTAGTCATTATCTGAATTCTTTAACTTTTTAATTCCAAAGTAATCGCAGACACCGCCGAAGTTATAACTGGCATCTGCGGCTGCTTTATTTTTACGCTGATTTAGTAGTCAGAGCGACTCACCAAGCGCTGGCACCCCATCTCCAAGCCAATGTTTCACATGAAACAATCGTCTCAAATTCCCCGTGACTGTAACGTGACGGCACAGCTTACACTGGTGATACCAACGTTTACCAAAAGGTGGTCCATTCAACTTGGCCCGTCATTCGGCCAACGGATATGAATTTTGACCGCAGTAGGCCACTCGTTTAAATCACCTACCGTTTCAAAAAGGCGCCCTCATTGCTGAGAGCACCTTTTGTTTGTCTAGCCATTCTGTTCGTGCCACGCCTTGATCTGCACCAACCGGTCCTTGAACCGTCGCTCGTTGCCCTCACTAGTCGGCAGGTAATACTCATGCCCTGCAACAGATGGCGGCATCGTCTTCATCGTCGTCAACTTATCCTTGGCATAGTGCGCCAGCTCATAGCCTTTGCCATACCCCAAGTCTTTCATTAACTTCGTCGGGGCATTCCGAATCTGGAGTGGCACCGGATCATTCGCCGTCTGCTTCACATCTTTAGCCGCGGCCAGCCGAGCCTTATAAATGGCATTGGATTTCGGCGCCAGTGACAGGTACGTCACTGCCTCAACCAGATGGACGTCACACTCAGGCATCCCAATAAATTGGCAAGCTTGAAAGACATTAATCGCTACGTTAAGGGCATTCGTATCCGCCAGCCCAATATCTTCGCTCGCAAATCTGACGAGCCGTCTGGCAATATACAGGGGATCTTCGCCGCCTTCCAACATCCGTGACAGCCAGTAGATTGCCGCATCCGTATCGCTATTTCGCATGGATTTATGCAGCGCGGAGATGATGTTGTAATGCTCCTCACCGGTCTTGTCGTACAGCACAAATTTCTTCGCAATCAGCTGACTGAGATCCGCCATGTTAACCGTCGTTGCATCGGCCATCTTATCCCCATTTAAAATTGCCATCTCCAGTGTATTCAACGCCGTTCTGGCATCCCCATCGGCAAAGTTGGCGATGGCCTGAATCTCGTCCTGGCCAATCTTGATGGTCTGCTTGCCAAAACCCTCCGGATTACGCAGCGCATTCTTCAGTAAGGTAACAATGTCATCTTGCTTCAGGGCTTTCAGCACAAATACCTTGCATCGTGACAGTAAGGCCGAATTGATCTCAAACGAGGGATTTTCGGTTGTCGCCCCGATTAAAATAATGCTCCCCCGTTCAACGTAGGGGAGAAACGCATCCTGCTGGGCCTTATTGAACCGGTGAATTTCGTCGACAAACACCATCGTTCGCTGACCAATCTCGCGGTCCAACTCTGCCTGTTTCATAATTTTTTTGATTTTACTGATACTACTATCTACCGCGCTAAAACTCAAAAAACTCGACTGTGTTTTCCGCGCAATGATTTCGGCCAAAGTTGTCTTCCCGACACCCGGCGGGCCCCAGAAAATCATCGACGAAACCTGATCATTTTCGATAATTTCACGAAGAATCTTGCCAGTTCCGAGCAAGTGCTGCTGCCCGACAAACTGATCCAAGTCCTTAGGCCGAACCCGACTAGCTAACGGCGTGTTCTGCGGTTGATTTGAGAAAAGTGATTCTTGTTTCACACGGAAGCCTCCCCACCTTAAAACTTAAAGTAACTTACACACTGTCACCCAGCATAAGCTATAACGTTACGTTACAGTCAAGTGAGGACCCTTCAAGTACAAACGGTTCGGTCTCTCAGCAACGTCAAAAATAAACAGGCCCAAATCGCAGTTTACGATTCAAACCTGTCTATTCTAATACCATCATTACTAACTGAGAAGTTTCGGTCCACTAGCACCTCTCAGGTTACTTTTCAATCACTTTTGTTTTGTTACTCGTTACGAAACTACCGTCGCTAAGAACTAACCGCGTTGTTAGATGGTGACGCACGATCTTTTTAACATGCAATACCTTTCCACGCTTCAAATGCTTGATTTGATGCTTAAGCGCCTTATCGCGATAAGCATTCGTGCCCAAAATTACTTTGACTCGCTTAGGATTGTGCTGATAGTACGTGTGCACCGTAAAGGCCCGCTTAGCCGTAATATAACCGGTCTTGCCATAACGCTTAGAACCAGCCGTCACGTCGCGAACCAAGTAGCGCTTAACGCCATTCTTGGACTGCGCAACACCAGTAATCACAAACTGTGGCCGCAATGTCCGTTTTTGCTTGGCATAATAATACTGTCGCGTCTTCTTGCTGAAGTCTGGCGTACTATACAGGCCGAGCTTCTTAACAGCTGTAATTGCGCGATCTTTTTGTGCAACAACTACGGTATGGCCCTGATCACCCGTTGAAGAACTATCACTTGAGCTTGACGATTCACTCGAAGAACTTGAGTCAGTACCACCTGGAGTGACTGGTGGCGTCACTGGCGCTACCTTATACGATAACGTCACCGACTGCGGGTCGGACGTATACGTCCCCGTCAGTGAGCCTTCAGTAGCACTGACGTACTGATAGCCATTGATGGTAGCTGGTTTAATCGTGTAGGTAGCTCCCCAAGCACCGGGAAGCTGCGCGTCAGCTTGAATCATTTTTCCATCCTGATTAATGTAATGTATCGTTACGGGATTTCCTGGCGTTTTCGTCGGTTCCCATTGATACGTTTGATTTCCAGCTGGCGCCGTACTCCCATTATATTCAGAAATCAAACCGGCCGTAGTATAAGTAGTCTTATTGGAATCATCGGGCCTCAAATATTGATCATTACTGTTTTCCCATTTTCCAGTATAGGTAGTATCCTTATCTGGCCCTATTAATTCAGAACCGGTCAAGTTATCTTTCGAACTTAAAGTTAGTTTACTTATTGAGGCTTGAAAAGACCCATCAAACATTTCAGTTAGAGGTATGCTGGGCTCCCAATTACCAATATCAAGACTTTTAACATTAGCAACCCCAAACATACTAGAAAATCCTCCTGCCGTGGAATTACCAAAATGGCCAATTCCTTTATCCGAATTTACCTTGCGAACATCAAAGTCTGACAAATCCAGAGATGAAGGATTATTCTCATCACCATAGCCCTCAAACATTTCGCCCATATCAGTGACATTACTTGTATCCAGCTTCTCATACCCGGTAACAAGATTAGTCTGGCTAAACATGCCATGCATATTCGTTGCCTTACTCGTATCAAAACCCGATACATCAATTGTATCCAGTCCACTGTTATAAAACATAAAAGAAAAGTTTGTGGATTGGCTAGTATCTAGGTTCTGCCAATTTTTAACCTGTGGGACACTGATCAAGAACTGAGAAAACATAAACGATGCATTTTTAGGTGTTGCAACCTTACCATCGAATGAAATGGTATTAAACTCAAACTTGTTGTGATCTCCGCCCTCCCTTACTTGAATATCAAAGAAAGGCGTCACTGGATCACCAAGGGGGCCACTAGGCTGTGGCACCGGCTTAGCTTCCGGTAACTCACCACTTCCAACATGCATAACACCATCTGCAGTTAGTGTCCACGGACAGGTCCCCAATGTTCCCGAATCAACAACCTTCGCATCAGATGCATGCGCAACGACCTCTGTTCCAATCGTAGGTAGCGCGGGCACTGTTCCCAATACCTGAACACCACAAAAAGCCACTCCCGCTGCGACTGCAATCCCAATTGTACTTCGTTTCATGAACGACATCCTCCCTAGTATTGGCTGAGTTCATCTACGTTTTTTCAATGATCAGATCAAAATAATGACTCAACCTAATATCATATGAAACCGTTTCCCTTAATAACCACAGTGTAACATATTCTATACCCGATAATGAGTGAATCTTCCTTCAAAAAGATTACAAAAAATGGCGACGCCTTCACGAGGCACCGCCGTAAGCTTATTCACTTTATTAGTATCAGCTCCTACACCCGCGCCCGCTCCACCGAGTGCAACTCCCCACGAATCACCAGCCGCTTCGGCTCGCCCCGCTTCGCGGAGTTACACGTCACCAGCGTCACCAGCTTCTTGCCAGGAACGTCATCGATGACCTCAACCTTGTGACGGTCGACCACCTGGACACGCGTGACCTTATACCGATACACCTGTTGCTTATCCGTCAGGTACACGCTGTCTCCCTTGTGGACACCCTTTAGTGGCGAGAACAGAAGGCGTTTAGAAACCATGTAATGCCCCGCCAGCGCGTAATTACCCTGCCCCATCTGCTGGTCTGCCTTGAGCGTCCCCGCCCCGCGGACCAGCACGGCATTACTGACACCAACACCGATCGGCAAGTCCACTCCGACTGCCGGGACTCGGAGCTGACCAACCGCACCGTAGTTACTGGTACCGGTCAGTTCACGGAGTCCATAACTCCCGACCGTGAGCGGATTCAGCTGAGACGTCTTCGCGTAGTTGAAGGGAGCCGTTTCCCCCTGTGCCTCGCGCTTAGTCCGTTTTACACTCTCGACCGTTATCTCACTCAGCGCCGTCTTGCCTAACTGGGTCACCGAAAAGCTTTGCGTTAGTCCAAGGAGGATCAACCCAGCTCCGACGAGAAACATCAGCAGCAACCAGAGGGAACTTTTCTTGTGTCGTTTACGTTTCGCCATTTAGCTCGCCTCCTTTGCGCGTCTGTATCGCCGGTAGCCCAGCCATACGCCCGCTGTCAGTGCCAGAATCGTCAGTATCAGGACCACCGTCTTGTATCGGTCCCAAACGAATTTTCCTGGAGGAATCGCCTCCGTTTCGTTTGGGATTCGCTTGCCAGTGACCAGGAGTCGGTGGGTGTTGATCATATACGGCGTGCAGGTCATCAGCGTTACCTGATTTCGCGCTGCCGACCGGTTGATCGGTTGCCGCGTATCCGCCTTCACCGTCCGAATCGCCGTAACTTCATAGGTCATCAAGCCATAAGCGTTCTTCAGGTAGAAACGATCACCACGATCCACCCGCCAGAGGTCAGTGAACAGCTGGGCCCCGGGTAACCCGCCGTGTGCCGTGATTAGACTGTGCTGGTTGTCCTTCCCTTGCGGAATATCCGTTCCGTTGACCAGCCCCGCATATTTCTGAAGGACCTGCTCGCTGGTCCCGACAAAGACGGGAAGTTCAACGTTAATCTTGGGAATTGCTACAAGCGCTAGGGGTTCCGTTTCAACGAACTGCTTCTCATTCTTTTTAAATGGATCCTTGACCGTCGCCGTCTGCTTAACGGCTGCTTGTTTCTGAAGTGAACGTTGCAGCGCCTTGAGTTGTCTCTCACTCGCCGTTTGGAGCTGGTTCTTATACGAAACGAGGACCCCCTGCTGCCGCCAGCGGGCCACTACGTTACTTGCAGCTGGGTAGCCGATTAGGCCCAAGCCCAAGCAGAATAGTAGGATTGCTAGCCATTTGCGCATGTGGGGGTCCCCCTTCTCTAGCTGTCTAAGTGTCGATTACGCTTACGCTGCCTTGTGTTGCCGGTAGTACAGGTAACCCGCGCCACCCATCAGGAGACTCCCAATGAGGAGGAACAGCCAGATACCCATTCCCCCGGTGATTGGGAGGGCGTAGCGTTCATTTTCGATGGTCTTAGCCTTGATTTCTGTAGCGTCCTTATCATTGGTGATGTCAAACGCAATCACATCTTCCAGAAGGGCATAGCCGGCTGGTGCTTGTGTTTCGACCAGGTTGTATTGCGTTACCCCTCTGACCTTCTCGTCGTACACGTATGGGAGGCCGGTGAAACCGAAAGTACCATCGGCTGCGGAGGTTAGCTCCGTGGCTTTTGCTTTACTCTTGACCCACTTTACAAACTGGTTATTCTTGAAGACTGCCCAGGAAGTGCCATCCTTGCTGAGGCTTTGAACTTTAAACTTCGCTCCGGCTAGGCCTTTTCCTGAGTTTGCGTCAACCTTCTCAAACTTGGCACCACCGAGGATCAGGTGATTCACGATGCCAATCCAAGAACCTTTAACCTTGAAAAACTTCTTATCTGGTTGGGCACTGATCACTTCAACATTACCGACCTTATCGACGGTAAACGTCAGGGAAATCTTGATGTCCCTGCCCTCTGGCTGTTCGTACCAGGGGTAGTTTTTAATCGAGTGTTCCGTTAACACGTATTTAGTCCCAACAGTCAGGCCACCAAATTCGATGTTACCGTCTTTATCAGTCTTCAGATCGGCGATAACATCATCACTACCTTCCTCCCGCAACTGGAAAATCACGCCTTCTAACGCGACATGCCTCTTGCTAAGCGGTGCCAGGGGGTTGATCCCGACCTTATGAATCTCCGGGTCAACGTCGCGGGCAACAATATTCTTAGGGTACAGGTGAATCGTGTCCTTATCGCTCAGGGGTAACCCGATGATCATCGGTGCCGAGATGCCTGTTAAATGGTGAGCAGGAACTTCGGTTTCCATAATCAGGTAGAATCCGCTGTTCGGAAGCTTATCAAAAGTTAGGATGCCATCGGTCCCCTCCAACTCTTGCGTATCAATGGGGCTCAGATTGTGCTCCGTCGCAAATTGTTTTTGAGCGGCAATTAATTCTTCCGGATCAGTCTTGCCAGCGGTAATTTTTTCAATCAGCGCATCACGTTTAGTCTTGAATTGTTCGCTTGTCATTTGAACCTTATTGCCATCCTTATCTGCGAAAAGTTCGGAGATGTCATAGACGCTAAAAGTGACTTTTCCATACTGATCGGCGTTATAGGGACTCATGCTTTTGGGAATCTCAACTTCATCCCCAGTGTTTTTAATATCCTCGCGATCCTTATTCTGCGGGGTATCCCCTACACCAATGTTATCCAGCTTATGCAGTTTCATCGTAACTGTTTCAGGCGTTGAGTCTGTTGTTGTATCGCTGGCAATCGCCGTCATGTGGCTGCCTAGCGTGAGGCCACAGAAGGCGAAGGTCGCCAGGGCCAGGTGTCGCAGTTTTCTGAATTTCATGGGTTATCCTCCTCTAGGGTGAGTGCGCCAAATGGCGAGTGCCGATAGGGTGAGTATGAGCCCTAAACTGATGAACCAGATGATTCCTCGGCCCCCAGTAACGGGTAGGCTGTAAGGGTCGTTCTTAATCAACTCTGTTTTACCTTGCATTTTTTTCGAAACGGTAAACTTATGCGTAGTACCGACGACGTAGCCATCTGGAGCTTTGGCTTCAATTAACTTGTACTTGCCATATGGCAGGCCCGTCACCTTGATTGGAGCGTTTGTGGTACTCGTCAGCCGAGTCGCTTCTTGATGCGTATCCACGACACCAGTCATCTTGCCGTCACTGTTAAATGTCAGGTACTTGCCAGCTTTGTTACGGATGATAAACTCGGCCCCGGCAAGCGCCTTGTCTGTGCTACCATCGATCTTTTGGAACTGGTAGTCGCCCCGTTTAACCTTGTTTGTTACGGTGATGACTTGGTCATTCTGACCGCCGGAGATGACGACTTGATCTGAGTTACCAGAGATTTCCCAACGTTTGCTGTCCTGACTGTAAGTTAAAGTGAATTCTTGCGGTGAGACATAGCCTTTAGGAACTTCTTCGGTAATCGTGTAGGTCTTCTTCGCGTCCAGCTTGCGTAGGACGAGTTCCCCGTTGCTACCAGTTTTAAATTTAGTAGATTCCCCATCGCTGGACGTAACGTTGAAAACAACTCCATCGAGTTCTTTCATTTTCGCAGGGTCCCATGGGAGGTCACCCAGCTTCTTTAGGGTTAGGCCTTTGTGGAAGTGCGTCACAACTTCGTTTGTTTCGTTTTCAAAATCGTATTTTCCGCCAGAATTAAATGCAACTTTGGCCCGATTCCTAAAGGTCCCCACAAAGTCGTCATCAAACGTTACACGCATTTGAAAGGCAAATGGGTCTCCGTTGAAATCCAACATTTCAATTTCCTTATCAGATAACGTGTACGTTATATTCTGACCATCAATACCGAGCGCTCCCCGATCTTTAGCATCAACTTTAATCGGTTCTCCGTCCGTATTATATAGGGTAATAGCTTCGGGATTGAGTGTCGCTCCATCTGGCAATCTATCCGTCATGATAATATTATTAGGTTTCGCAATAGCCTCATCCGGAATACCATACGTTGGCTGATAAACCGTGTAGTAAAAACTGCTTAGGTCATTCTCGTCACGGTTGATTGTTGCACCATCTAAATCATTAAACTCGAGGCCAAAATCATCGGTAGGGTGGACAGTCTTGCTAGGCTCCTCTGGTCTCAGTGGAACAATGGTACCCGTAGAGAACGACTGCCAAGTGAAGCCAGATTCACTTCTCAATTTGAATTCTTGTGTTGTACCAATCATCGGGAAGGAAACAGCACCTTTTTCGTAGTTAGTCGAGCCTAGGAAATCTCCCCACTCATTGTCTGCGGTGTAGGACACTCCGACTTCCCAGATACCTTTACCAACACCTTCATACCAACCGTTATCACGTTCTTTAACTAACGATTTTTCAGATAATTTTCCTTTCAGACCAGGTAGCCGCGTACCAGCCCATTCGTGTTCTTTATCCTCATTACCGTTTAGCGAACCAAACGTGAAGTAAGCGTTAAACTCCTTATCATCAATTTTCCCAGGGAAGATAAGCGCTTGAGTTCCATCTTCGTTCGTAAACGTTACATCGATATCGAGTTCTTCGATTCCATTGTAGACGATACCTGAGTAGAAATTACTGGAGAAATCGATGAAAGGTTCCTGCAGTCTTTTCGGCTCTTTATTCTTATCGCGGTACTTCATATTTGAAATTTTGACGATAGCGCCCATTTTTTTATCTGGCTTCTCTGCCTGATTAGAATCGGTATATGCCCCTACCTCTGGGTAGTACACGACGATTGCTTTGTTATTAAGGTCTGGATTTCCTGGAAGAGCTACCGCATGCGACAGTGCATTATTTTTTTGCTGGTAGGAAACGTAGTAGTATTTTCTAAAATTATCCCCTACATAGAATTTCCCAACATTCGTTCCATCTTCACCTGATGTCTTGTCAACAACCTCAACGCCCTCTTGACCTATAAGGCTACCGCCAATGTCCATCTTTTCTGACCAACTTCCGATTTGAACCCGGCCCTGATGAACCTTAATATCATCGCCAGTTAGTCGTTTCTCTGGATCTTCCGTTGGTGTCGAAAGAGTCGTCTTCGATAGAGAAGATTTCTTGGCGTCATTCGTATTTGTAACTTCCTCGGTTGCCTTTGTATCTTCCTGAGTCGTCGTTTTTTCAGCGACTTTCTTAGTCGCGTTGTTATCATTGTTAGGCGTTACAGTTTTCTGCGATTTCTTTTGTTTCGTCTTTTGCGAGTCTTTCTTTTTCGTAGAAGTATCTTTATCCTGGTTTTCCACTACCGTTTCTTCAGTAGCTTCGTTATCCGCGTCGCTGTCCTCAGCCTTAACTTCAATTTCATGAATACCTTCAACATCTACCGGCGTGTCGCCAAGCTTTATCTTAAGCAGCAATGTTGGGATCAGCAGCGGATCAGCCAACTTGATAGGCACGATTAGTTTCACCTTCTGCGCCGATTCTTGTTCATTGTTGAGCAAAAGCTGGTGGTCTTCATCAACTTCAGCTGTAATATCCTTGTCTGGGTCTAAGTCAGTAATTTTCCCCGGCTTAAACTTGGCATTGTCTTCATTATCCAATGTCACTACCGTCTCGCCCTCAGGAATCTCCATGGCTAGTTCCAATTGCAGGTCCTGAGGTTGGTGACTGGTAATTTCCGTAACAACTCCGCCCGTCTTGTCCTGGAGAGTTGCCGTTGAAATACTGGCTTCCCGTTCCTGCGCTTGCGTGCGTAGAAACGATGTCAAACCAACGAAACACGTTATTAGTAAAATTATTCTTAGCCATTTTTTCATGAGGCAATCCTCCATCTTTCAAGCGGGTGGCGAGCTGTCTTCTTTTCGAGTAATTTCAGAATAACAGTGAAATGTGAAAAACTTATGAACACCATATGTATTTTGTAATAACATTAACCATATTGTTGTGTTATATATTAAAAGGATTGCGACGACGGCTAAATAATTGGATGGTCATTGCTACTATTCCTTCTACAAAGATTGCTGCTACGCATAAAAGGAGACTTAGTCGAAAAAACTAAGTCTCCTTTTATATGTTCTGAAATGACCTTATTTCCCAGGGATTAAAGCCACATAAATAGTCGGATAACCAATTTCTAAGTTTCGGGTATCATTCTGCGTTACCGTTGCAACGCCAATGCGCCAACCCTTGAACTGGGCGTAGGTCACCGGAGCTGGCTGTGAATAGTCGTCCTTGGAAGGAATTGGTGCCCCTTTGCTCATGGCGATTCTTGAGAAGTAATCCTTGAGGGTTAGCTTACCTGCCTTATAGGCATTGGTCAGGGTGTTGCCATCAACAGAACCATCCATCGAACTAATCAGGTGGATTTGTTGCGCTTCCTTAGGTGAGAAGCCATTATTTTCGACGCAGGACTCCCAGTTTTCTTGGTAGGTTTCTCCGTCGTCATTGGCGACTACAAAGTCCTGAACCAATCTCGTCAACCGCTTGTCGGTCTTAACACCCGGGAAAAATTTAGTGATCTTCTGGGACTGAGCAGCTTCCGTTTTGACATAAGCTAGTGTGACCTTAGGCGCGACCGGTTTGGGAACTGGCTTGAGGTATCCGCGCCAAATCCAGCCCTGCATCTTACCGTTACCATTACGCACATGGTAGTAGATGGCGTAGTTATGGCGATTTTTCTGGTAAAACTTCTCGTGAGCATCGGTAAACCAAGTCGTGGCACTGACCGAGGCATTTCGTTCATAACGAACCGTTAAGTGTCTAGAGTAGCGGTACCCTTGATTGGCAGTAAACTGGTGCTGCCCCATCGGTTTCCGCCAAATCACACGAACCGAGTTACCGCGTTTGGCCGAGTATTGACTCGCTGACGCGGTCGTGGTCGCAGCCAGCCATAAGCCTACCCCCAGACTTAAAGCCAACATCCCCTGAATGAATCTTTTCATATGTAGTTTCCTCCTAACTATGAGGTAAGCTTAGCACTTTGTCGGTGGGCTTACCAGTTAGCAGCTGGTAACTAATAGATGAAAATGGTCGCATTCGCTATCGAAAATAGATGGCACTTTATATTGAAAAAGCCACCCCCTTCTAGAGTTGACTTTATCTACTTAATTTGTCGTACTTAATTTGAACAGGTTACCAAGGGACGATACCATCAATATCTGAAAACGTGCCAGAATCAGTTAACGTATTAGAGGTGGCTAATTCCACAGTCCGCGCCACCCCCACTTGCACGGTCCGATTACCGCCGCCACCGCCGAAACTGGTGTCTACCCAACCGGGATTGACGGCGTTTACTGTGACCGGCGTTCCCTCAAGTTCGGCAGCGAGTTTGATGGTGAACATATTAACCGCTGACTTGGAAGCCTGATAGCCAGATGCTTGTAGCCTGTGAATGCTGGTACTGGCATCGCTGGCCAGCGTCAATGACCCCACTGCACTGGAAATATTGATAATTCGGCCAGCCGGCGCTGCCTTCAGGAGTGGTAAGAAGACCTGTGTGACGTCGATCAAGCCGAAATAATTCACGTTAAAATCTTGCCGAATTGCATCTAGTGACAGTTCCGACGGCTTAGTCTCATGATCAACGGCAATCCCAGCATTATTGATGAGAATATCTAAACCAGCTGTGATACTTGCTTTCGCGGCAACAATCGACTCATGATCGGTCACGTCTAACTGTATCGCCTGCGCTTGAACACCGGCAGCCTCGAGCCGGGCAACAGCGGCCTGACCACGAGCTAAATTCCTAGAACCAATATAGATATACTGGCCTTTCAAACCAAGTTCTAGGGCTAATTCATAACCCATCCCGCGATCAGCGGTAGCGTCAAGAATCTTGTGTAAATGAAATGCCTTCGTACATATAATATGTATCTAACTTAAATAAATGATGCTTCCAAGGTGTCCTGGAGTCCTTTGAACCCTCGGTGGATCCGCTTCAGAGACTTCTCGTTATAAACATTAAACTGAGAAACCAGGAAGCGATCCAGTGAATCTTCCGTTGGAAATTGTTCTTTGTGGTGGGTGGTGCGCTTGAGATGCTTATTAAAGTTCTCAATCAGGTTAGTGGAGTATAGTGATTGCCGGATAGCTGGTGGAAAGTCCATGAAAGTGAGTAAATTCGGCATTTTAAGCAGATCTTTGATTAATTTGGGATAGGTCTGATGCCAGTTGTTGGCGAACTCATTCAGTTTCAGTTCGGCTGCTTCACGGTTGGCGGCCCGATGAACTTGTTTAAAGTCACTGATCACGGCCTTGCGGTCTTTTACGCGAACTTTGTTCATCAGATTCCGCCCAACATGAACCAGGCAACGTTGTCGTTTGGCTTTAGGGAAATGCCGATTCAAGCCTTCATCCAAACCAACTAACCCATCGGCCACAAACAACAGCACATCTTTAACGCCCTGCTTGATCAAGGTTCCCAGCAGTTCAGTCCAGATTCCAGTCGATTCCGTTGGCGCCACTTGGTAGTTCAGCACTTCTTTCGTACCATCTGGACGAATGCCAATCGCAATATGAACGGCTTCTTTTTGAACGGTATCCCGCTTTAACGGCAAGTAAGTGGCATCTAAGAAGATGGCCGCATATTGTGAAGCCAGTCGACGTTGCTGGAAAGCTTGAACCTGTTCATTGACGGCTTTAGTCATGTTGGAAACCGTGGCTTTGGAGTAGTGAGCACCGTACATTTTCTCAATGAGTTCGGCAATTTCAGCAGTGGTAATTCCCTTGGTATACAACTGAATGACCGTTGTTTCTAAATTATCACTGTGCCGACCGTAGGCTGGCAAGGTATGATTTTCAAACCGGCCATTGCGATCTCGAGGAATGGTTAAGTTAAGTTGGCCGTACTTCGTATCAAACGAGCGCTCATAACTGCCGTTGCGGTTATTACCAGTGTTAATCCCAGCGTATGAGTAGCGTTCGTAACCCAAAAACTCTGCCAATTCGGTTTGAAGCAGCTGGTTAATCGCAATTTCGAGGTGGTGACGAAAAACTTCGTCCAAATCTTGCTTTTGGGCTAGTGCAGCGATAATTTCTGTGGTAAGTTCATTCATGGGGAATGCCTCCTGTGATGTTTTCTGTGGTTACTAAATATCATAAGGGAAGGCATTCCCTATTTCTATACAATTCAGAAATCTTTTATGCATTTACACAAGATATTTTACGCTCTCCGATCAGCGCCCGTAATTAATGTCTTGATAGTCATATCCATAGCTTCCTTTTCTGTTATGATGGACCTACTATATCAACCTAACGTAACGGGAGGTCAAGCCAAAATGGACAATAATAAATTAATGCGGATCGGTGAGTTTGCGAAAGCCGCTAATGTCACGATTCGAACAGTCAGATATTACTTAGAGTGTGGCTTATTACCACCAGAAAAGCGCAATGAAAATAATCAACGGGTCTTTAATGATGAAGACCTACACTGGATAACTAACTTACATTATTTGCGAGAAGCTGGCATGTCGATTGTTGAATTGCAACACTACACCACCTTAGTACGTGAGGGCAACAGCAGCTTACCGCAACGAATTGAATTAATGCGCGAACAACGTAAGCGCGTCATCGCTGCGATTGCTGATAAGCAGGAACAGCTGAAGGTGATTGATCATAAGCTTGAGCGGTATTTGGCTGGAGACAGTGCAGTGATGTAAGCAACACAAACAAACAGGCCTCGACGATTTCGAGACCTGTTTGTTTGTGCGTATTGTGTTACTTATGGTGTGGGCTCCCGTAACTGCCCACTTAGCGATTAATTCCAAAACCGCGTCACTTATGATACGGTGATCCGTAACAGGTTAGACTGCGATTACTCCAATCAATTGATTTAAGTATGATATAATTCTCAGAAGTAAACTATACATACAGCCTTAGAGCTCGTGAGTTCGATTTCCACTCCTGCTATCTGAAATTACCGGTTATAAGCACTGCATTCCAATCTCTATTCTCAAGTTGTCTCTACGATTCCTTGAAAGAGGTAATGTATATGCATACTTTACTCACCATCTTAGCTGTGTCTCTGGTTTACTTACCAGCGAGATACTTAATCCGGTGCAGGGCAATTTGTAAATCACTCACAGCTGATAGATTTGGGCTAGTTTAACCACTAGCTCATTTTTTATATAATGAACTCAATCACCGGAGTATCAGGCAGTTTGGGGCTGACTTACCCCTAGAGTAAACACTCAGTCCAAACCCATACAAGAATAATCTCAAAATACGTAAATCCCCAATTGCAACGATCTACGAAATGAACGGGTCGCGTTCATTTCGCAAGGAGTAGAAGCGTCTGCACTCTGATGCGATAGCTAAGACGGCCCTAACAAATATACGAGGATAATCGAACTAAGGTATTCCCGCCTAATCATCTAAGATGAACTTTGGCTAACATACCTGATACGTCAAGCTCCCCACAGACCAAAATGATATAGATTGTATCTTATGAGATAATTACTGAAAGCTTTCCTCTACGATTTTAACTTTCTGGCGTAAAAAATAGGCTTAGTTATCACTGATTTAGACCTTCATAACACAAAAATGACACCAGCCGACAGCGCAAGCTAATCGCCCTTACCTCATCGCTTATAAAGAAAACACCATATATCGAAGACATCAAAAAGTGAATCCTTACGAGATGAATTATCAAACCGCGTGTAGCACTAAACAAGAAGAGTTAACTTTAATCTCCGCCTTCGCATTATTAATGCATAGTCGTATCTATTTACTAAATACGTAGCTCTAATAACTCCTTTGGCTCAACCTTAACCATTCCACCACCATAAACTCTGCCAATTTCTAAAAACTGACTATGTGGTACTTTTGTTAGCTTGTCAAAAAGAATATCCTTCATGTTCTTAAACTCCGGTTTTAAATATATCAAAAGAAAACTATTAGTCGCTATTATTCTATCCGTGTCTACCTTCACAAATCTGGCTCTCTCTAATCTCTTAGCATTGAATATGTTACCAAATATATAGTCCGGAGATTTTCTAATCTCCTGTTGATACCATACCTTTCGATGAGAGGTGATATACTTTTTATCTATATCATTATCTTCACCCCATTTTAAGTACTCCTCCAAGTTAGGATACTTATGACCTATCACCTCTCGATCTAATCGTGTATAAAGTACATGTTTAAATACGTTTACATTAGCATCTGTGATAGTATCCTTATTCAAAAAGAGTTTTGGATCATAAACTGGAATAGATAACATATTGTCCTCAGCAATATTACGTGGTAACTCCTTTATGAAAAAAGCATTATTCCCAGTAGCAATACCTCGCTTAACATCGACAAAATCACCTAGTCTCTGACCAACAATATTTACTTCTGACTTGACGTTAAACAACTTCAACCACTTATCCGTTTCCAAATCATTTTTCTGAATATCTATTTTTTCATCTGGAACAGCCATTCTACTTCCTTTGGTAATTAAAACATCACCAGTCGGTTGCTCCTTTTTAAAAACTACGACCAAAGAGCTCACCGTTGCATTTTCAAAATAAGATTCGGTAAATGTATACATATGCATACGTAATAAATCAACTTTGTTTGTTAAATACTCTCGTAAAACGCGACCGTAATTATTACCTAAAAAATCTCCAGGTAATAACCAAACACTCATTCCATTCTGTTTTAAAAAGCAATGAGCATGTAACATAAAATACACATACAAACTAGCATATCCACTTACCTCAATTCCCATTTCATCAACGGAAAGTTCCTGTAAACGTAGCTTTTGCAATCTACTTATTTTCTGCGATCTTACATATGGAGGATTAGTTATTATTAAATCACTTTTCTTCTTTGCATGTACATTGAGAAAATCATTTCTTGAGATCGACACATTTCTATCATTTCGATATTTATCATCCAGTCTGCTCTTTAGTTTAGGATCAATTTCGACTCCTGAAATGAGTACATTTTTATCATACAATTCTTCTCGTAGTGCATCTATGAACACGCCTTCACCAGCTGCAGGCTCCAAAATATCAACAGATTCCTTATCTAAATATGATTTTATAGATTTCACTATATCTCGTGCCATCCATTCAGGAGTAAAATACTGCCCCAATTCTTGATAATCATCCTTTTTCTCATCACCAAAAAGACTTAACTGTTTCATTAACTACCCTTCCCTCTCTTCAATATATTCTTTTAGTGTCTCTGGTAAATGTTCCCAAAAAATTTTAATTCCTGATTGTCGTTCAAAGTCTAGATATTTTTGATTGAAGTAACCACCAATAAATAAGCAAAAATCAATCTTATCATCAGGATAACTCTCCTGTAAATCCAATACCTTTTCAGCTTCTTCCTTTCGCCGTTTGTTCACATTAGCAAAGTCACCAGCCGATTTACATTCAATGAAGACATAGTTAGATATTTGAAAATCTTCGAGACCCTTTAAATGAATTACTACGTCCACAGGTTGATTTGCTTTTCTCGCCGCCACGTTCATTCGCAAAGAGTATTGGCCTGCATAGAGGGCTTTTATGTTAGTATCCTCATTTGGAATATTCTTATATCCTAGACTGCCCAGTACGTATTTAATTACTTTCATCTGACGTGGCTCTTGAGCATTTCTAATTTTTGAACTAACCTGTGCATTAGTTAATCTATCTGTAATAATTGCAGACTTCAACTTAATTTTCTCTTCCTTACTCATTTCAGAAGGCAAATCATTCTGAAATCCTTTTATCACCAATAGAATTCGCATCAGATCATCGGAGAAGTCATTTTCATCGTATGCCTTACTAACCCTAGGCAACTTTCCTTCTTCCAAACTCTTGACTAGTGTCCCTCGCTTAAGATCTGCCAAGCCTGCCAAACGATCTGGGGACAATATTGGATCGCAGCTAAACCTTAGCAATTGAATTATCCTAGGATTTCTTTTGATTATCTCAATCTTCAAACCACCCATCACAATTCCTTTTGAAACTTCAGTAATTGTGGAATCGTTCATAAAGGGTTTCTTTGTCACTTCATAAATGGCCGGAGTTTCATTTACGTACCATTTATTGTATTCTTCTACAGATTTTTTTATATCATACGTATCACTAGTAGCTTGCCGTCCAGTATGGAGTGTTTAAATAATTATGTGTAAATAGAAAAATAAGCAATTGAAAAGGGAAAGCCTCTCCCTTATGATAGTTAGCAACCACACTCACTTCATAGGACATAGGAGGCTTTCCCCATGACTCAGTTTAACAAAGAAATTATGGCAGCACTAGCACAAAAGCAAGATTTGGACGAAGTTTTTCGGCAACATTTGGAAACGGCCATCAATGATTTAATGCACGAGGAACTTTCATCGTTCCTCGGTTATGAACCCTACGACCGCCAAGGCTTTAACAGCGGCAATTCACGCAATGGGCATTATCTGCGAACCTTTAAAACTAAGTATGGGGAACTAAACTTGGAGGTTCCACGCGACCGAAATGGCGCCTTTAATACGCAAACTATTCCAAGCTATCAACGCCAAACGGATGGTTTAGAAGCCACGGTTGTCCAGCTCTACGAAAAAGGGATTACCACTAGTGAGATCGCGGATTTGATTGAGAAAATGTATGGTGCTCATTACACACCACAAACGGTTTCAAACCTCACGAAGGTCGTTGACCAACAGGTCAACGCCTTCAAGACGCGCCCTCTAGCGAGTCGTTACGCAGTCATTTATGTGGACGCAACATACTTACCTCTGCGCCGGGACTCAGTGGCTAAAGAAGCCGTGCATATCGCCATTGGCATTCGACCAAATGGTATGAAAGAGGTCCTAGCATACCAAGTCGCTCCAACTGAATCCAGTACCGTTTGGGAAGAGCTTCTCGTGGACATTCAGCAGCGTGGTGTAAAAGAAGTCCTCTTATTCGTGGCCGATGGCTTAGTCGGCCTTACCAACACAATTGGTGACCACTTCCCTAAGGCTAAGCTCCAGCAGTGCCTGATCCACGTCAGTCGGAACATTGAAGCTCACGTTCGAACTAAGGACCGACAAGAGGTCCTTAACGACTTCAAACTGATCCATCAAGCAGCTACCATGGACGACGCAAAACAGGCCTTAGCTGACTTCATAGACAAGTGGCAAAAGGCGTATCCAAAAGTAACGGGCAAGCTAGAAAATAATCCTCATCTCTTGACCTGTTTCACTTTTCCAGCTGCGATACGCAGTAGCATCTACAGCACAAATCTCATTGAATCATTCAACAAGAAGCTAAAACGGCAGACAAAGAAGAAAGAACAATTTCCAAATGAACCAGCACTAGAACGCGTTCTGGTCACAGTTATTCGTGACTACAACGGCCAAAATTTTGAGCGAACGCATCGAGGTTTCAAGCAAATTCAAGATACGTTAGAATCCATGTATTAGAAGCTAGCTAATGGGAGAGGACTTCCATTTACACAAAAAATTTGACACTCCCCCAGTATGAGCCTTATCCAGGTTTTCTTCACTTTTTTTCACTAATAACACCTTCTTAGGAGACTCTCTAAGTATATATTATTTGAGACAGCATTAATAGAGATAGGCTACTAGAGCTTTTACTAACTACTTTTTACTCCCATCAGTCTTGACACCTATACAAGTACTACCACTTGCGATTCCATCAAAAAGTTTATATTACGATTAATCCCAAGAAAAACAGCGTCACTTATGATACTGGAAACCATAACAAACCAGTCAGCGGTTACTTATATCAATTCATCCATTCGAAAATCCGCACTCTCTTGAAGATAACAATAGCTTAAAAAAAGAATCATTTCAGATCCCATCGACACTTATACAAATCATATTTTCTTGTACGTAAACCATCATCTACCATCAAATTCAGCCGGATTGATCAACTTATTATCTCCCTTAAAATATACTTGAACTCCGTATTTTTTTACATACTTATCTACGATTTTTAATTGTTATTTTCCTACATTTTACGACTGCCACATACATCCTAAATCAAAAAGCCGACCAACAGTAAAGTTGATCAGCTTTGAGCCACTCTATTTAGCTATCCTGCCACGTTAACTTCATCTTCAGTTATCACAGATGAACCCGTTTCTCATACTTAATCAGAATTCTTTGTTGTATTATTTTCTTCACTCGATACTTTTTTTGAAGTAGAACCGCTATTCATTAATCCTTCGTCTAAAATTATCTTAGCATCCCAAGTTCTATTATATTCGTAAATACTTGCAAATATCTTTTGATTGTCTGGAAATTCTTGATCTAAAAGTTCAAACATCTTCTTAACGTTTTCCGCGTCTACTTCCCCTGCCATCGGCGAATCAATGATAATAGGGAACGTTTTATCGTCCTGATTCTGTACAACCTTTAAAACAGCCATTCTATATGCAAAAACTAATAGGTGCAATTTTGCCCCACTATATCTTTTTAAATCTCTAGTAAAAATAAAATCTTCGTCCTCATCAAGCGTATCTTGCACTCCTAATATTTTTGCGAACTTAACAATAGTATTATATATCTTTCTTACTTGATTTATTGATCCTAAGCTATTCTTTTGTAAGGATTTTAAACGATTAATCTCTCTTGAGTTTTCTTTAAGTGTGCTCTCCATAGAATCCTGGGTGATATCAATTTTTCCTATAGCGTCATTAAATCTCCGAATCTGATCCTGATCTGAAAAAAGGCTCAATTGCTTATTTAAGTCTTTAGACATTTTATTTCTTTGAACTATACAATCTGAAAGCCCCCTCTTCTCTCTGGCTATTTGAGCTGTAAGCACTGCCTGATTAAAGTTAAAATCCATAATATTTTCTTTAGATACCGGTATAGCTCTATTATCTACCTTAATTACTAAGTGCATATCATCTATTAATTTATAAAATCTATCATTACTTTTAATTATTTCATCCAGTCTACTAATTTTAAACTTCTTTTTATTTATATCCATATCAATCGAACGTATCTGATCCTGTATCTCATCGATACCCGACCAATTTATATCATCTTCATTCTTTCTGCTTTCCATATTTAGAGTAAGTAGAGTCCTTATTTGCAATAAAACTTTTCGTTCTTCTTTTTTACTATCCATTTCAATTTGAATTTTTTCTGCATCTGTATTCGATATACCATCCAAAAGCGTTTCAATTTTAAACCGGATTTTCCCAATAACTATTCCTCTATTTAGCAGAGTCCATCCTTTATCTTGATCAAAGTATATTAGTCCCAGTAAATTATCGGCCAACTTCGGGTCCTCAATTTCGAAAATATTTGCCAGAACTTCAGTAAAATCCTCTGGTAATTTATACGTTCTTATATTCTTATTTACTTCAACGTTAATAATTGTGTCATGACGTCTTAATATCATTTTTTGATTTCTTTGTATAATTCCAATCTCCAAATTTAACTTAGAAAAATTAATTCCTTTGGTTGAAGGAATTGGATATCCCAATGCGTAAAGAACTAACCGAATTAAGGAGGTTTTTCCGCGACTATTTTTTTGGCTATATATCAAAGTTGTTCCCAAATCAAACTGGAATTTTTTGTTATCAATTAACAAATAATCAATCTTCATAGTTCAATGCCTCCTTAATATTACTAAAATCTGAATTGTTAGTAACAATTAGCCAAAGGATAAACTTTGCCACATCTTTATTTCTGACGTCATTTTCAATGTCTATCCCTAAAGGTGCGCATATCTTCTCATAATTTTTATTAACAAAGTCTCTCGCCTTATCGTCCCTGCTAAGACCATGATTCTGTTTTCCATAATCAAATAACAGCATATTTACTTTGGAAGTTACCGAAAAATCAAAAGCTTTCGGACTCAAAAATTCTGAATATTGACTTCTTATATAGTCTTCATTTTCAAAATCAATATTAAAAAGTGTTAAAAACCGTTCAATCTGCGATGTACCAATCAGTAAAGTAGCTGCTGTATAACTCGCAAAATCCTTTTTAGATATAGATTTTTTACTATCTTCTGCACTACGGTACACCAAAAATAGCATAGATTTAAGTAAAGAATCATATTTACTTAAATTAATATGCGCAGTATCCATAAACTTGCGAACCTTTTTCTCAAGTTCAGATAGTTTCGTTTCATCATCATCACCTGAGTATTCAATCTTCATTACCTTTAGTTTAGCAAAGTCGATTTCGCTATGATCTAAAGTTCTATTAAACTCCTCCAGCTTTTTTAGCATTCTAGGCGGCAAGGAACTGCTACTATATTTCCTATGTGGTGCATTAGCGAATTCTTGCCCTGCACGTTTCCCAAATAGATAGTTTGAATTAGTCAATAGAACTTCACTTTTAATATTTTCCAATCCATAATCAACAACATCTTGCGACAGGACTCTCAAAGCATCTATAACATATTTTTTATTGAACGTGTCGTATGGATTTTGTGTTTCTTTTGCTTGAATAAATGAATTTGTTCCATCGTTCCAAGTCAAAACAACATCTTCCTTACCTTCTACTTCAAATGATTGAACTTCATCAACGTTATCCAAAAAAAGATAGAGGGCCGCCATATCCTGAAAATTAAATCCGGCAACACCACCTGAGTTATTCGTTTTTTTTGCCAATCTATAGCGCCCCTTATCCTTCAAATTCCCTAACATTTATAGTTTTATCATATCACTACAAATGCTAGGAGACTTACCTACTACTCCACTATTTTACCAATAACCGCATCACTTATGATATGGGCTCCCCTCATTAATCATAAACGCCCGATAAACCTGCTCCGTCAGCACCAACCGCATCAACTGGTGCGGCAGCGTGAAACGGCCAAACGAGATCTGCGTGTTCGCTCGCTTCAGGACGGCTGGCGTCAGTCCCAGCGAGCCACCGATGACGAAGGTGATGTCTGAGTGGCCGTAGGTGGTCAGGTCCTTGATCTCCTTGGCAAACTCCTCCGATGAGCGTTCCTTGCCCAGGATAGCCAATGCGTAGACGTATTCGCGGTCCTTAATCTTACTCAGGATTCGCTCGCCCTCCGCCGCCATTACCTGGTCCATTTCCGCCTGCGACATGCTTTCTGGAGCCTTTTCATCCGGCACCTCGACGATGCTGAATTTGCAGAAACGGGAGAGCCGCTTGGCATACTCCGCGATTCCCTGTTTGAAGTACTTTTCCTTTAGTTTACCCACGACGACGAATTTGATGTTCATAATTATCCTCCTATACACAGGTTGTCCACAAAGTTATCCACAGGTGCACAACCTACCTTCCTAGATGTTGGGGGTAAATTGCGTCCCACCTACGACATCTATTTTTACTAAAATGTCAATCCTTATTTAGTTATCCACCGGTTTTACGCAAAACAGACGTTCGGCGTTCCCGCTTACAATCCCTGACACGTCAACGTTTAGCGACCGTTTTGAACGGATAAAGTTTTTCTTTCCACAGTTATCCCCAGCACCTGTGGATAACTTTTACACCGCTATCAATACCGTTCTAGTCCTGTTTATAACTTTTCTACCGGTTGGGGGTCCGGGTTGTCCCCTAAGTTATCCACAGATATAATTACCGTTATTTTTGCGGCTGAATTACGTTGGGGGGGTCACGTTAGTTCGTTCGGCCAGCCAACCGGCGGGTACGTTTTCATCCCGCCTTAACCGACCCTAAACTTCGGCTTTTCATTGAATAGTTTATCATACGCAAAAAGCGGCCGCTGGAAAAATCCAACGACCGCTTTCATTTTGACTAACTTTCTGAGTTTTCCGTCGTACTGGTAGTGTTCTTTAACTGCGAACTGCTCTCGGTCAACTTGACCTTCGTCGTCTGCTTCTTACCATTATGGTAGTAAGTCATCGAGACGGTATCGTTCAGCTTATACGTGTAGAGGATGTCTCGCAGCGTCGACTGGTCGGAAATCTTGTGACCACCCAACTCCGTGATGACGTCATACTTGGACAGGCCAGCCTTCTTCGCTGGTGACCCAGACGAAGCGCTCATGACCACGACCCCAGCGTCCACACTTGATGGCAGTTTCAGGACCGACTTCTGTTGCGAGCTGGAAACGTTGGCTAAGTCGACGTAGGTAATCCCTAACGCTGGCCGCACAACCTTGCCCTTCTTCACCAGCTGATTGATGATGTTGACCACTTCGTTTGACGGAATGGCAAAGCCCATCCCCTCAACACTCGTACCTTCAGCGTCACTGGCAATCTTCGATGAGGTAATCCCCACGACTTGCCCACCAACGTTGATCAACGCTCCACCAGAGTTCCCGGGGTTAATCGCGGCATCCGTTTGGATAACCGTGGCGTTCCCGGTCTGAGTTCCGGCAGAGTTCGTGGTCTCAATCGTCCGCTTCTTAGCGGAAATGATTCCTTCCGTCAGCGAGGTCGCATACTGGCTACCCAGTGGCGATCCGATTGCCAAGGCGGTCTCGCCGACCTTGATCTTATCGGAGTTTCCGAACGAAGCGACCGTCTTCAAGTCGGCACCATTAACCTTCAGCACGGCCAAGTCAGTCACGGAATCTTTCCCAACTAACTTCGCCTGCAACTGCTTACCCGAACTGGTCACGACCCGTAACGCTGATGAGCCGGAGACCACGTGGTTGTTGGTCACGATGTAAGCCGTACTGCCATCCTTCTTATAAACGACCCCGGAACCTTCCGAAGCCTCTTCCAATTCGGATTTCGACTTGCTGGAGCCAGAGGATGAACTGTCCCCAAACAACTGTCCCAGCGTGTTGCTACTACTATTCTGCTTCTGCAGGTTGACCACGGAGACCATGGCCCCCTTGACCTGGTTAAAGGCCTTGGTCGATTGGCTCGAGACGTTGACCGTCACGTTCGAAGTCTTCGTGTTACCAGTGGAATTACTTCCACTAGGAACAGCCGTATCATTAATACCACTATTATTAATATAAGAAATACCACCGTAAGCCACACCACCGCCAAGTAGTCCGGCGACAGCCGCCGTTACGGCTACCTTGGTTAAAGTGATGCCGCCCCGCCGCTTCCGTGGTTGGGGTTCCGGCGTGGGTGTTGGTGTTGCCTGGTTATTATCATTAGTCTGATTGTTTTGATTATTATTGTTATCCATAGCATTGCGCAAAACGCGCGCTAACCCTCCTCTTTCGTCGGCCGGGACGTTTAGGCTCCCAACCGCATTTTTGATAACTCTTATAATAGCTGGATTGTGTGAATTTTTTTTGATAAATCGTTGCCGAAGTCCTAAAGTTTACGTTTTCTTTATAAAGCAACCAGTGGCGTGGCTTCCTCTGGGTTGGTATCGATCAACTGGAAGTCGTGACCCACACCAAAGTCTCTGTTCTCCATCATGGAGGCCACGGTCAGGTGACACAACGACTGCATGTTATTATGCAGGCTCCGGTGCCCCAGGTAGATCTTCTTAGTCCGGTTACCCAGCACGTCCATCAGGGCATCGGCGCCCTCTTCATTGGACAAGTGCCCCTTGTCACCAAGGATGCGTTGCTTCAGTGGCCACGAGTACTCACCCATCCGCAGCATCTCCACATCGTGGTTACACTCCAGCAAGTAGGCGTCGGCATCGGCGATCACGCCTTCCACATGCTCCGACACATAGCCGGTATCTGTCAAGATCACGAAGGTCTTGCCGTGGTAGTGAATCGCGTAGAATTGGGGCTCCGCAGCATCATGAGACACCGAGAAACTCTCCACGTCAATATCGCCAAACGTTTGGACGGTGTCCGGGGCAAACAAGTTCTTCTGGGCCAGATCGACCTTACCGATCTTCGAGCTCATGGCGTCCCAGGTCCCTTGGTTAGCGTACACATCGAGTTGCTTGTAGCGCCGGGCCAAGATGCCCACGGCCTGCCGGTGATCCGAGTGTTCGTGAGTGACCAGGAGGGCGTTCACGTCCTTCATGTCCCGGTCGATATTACCCATTAACTTTTCAATCTTCTTGCCACTCAACCCGGCATCAATCATAATGCGTTCGTTGGGGCTCTCCACGTAGCACACGTTTCCCGTACTGCCGCTGGATAACACGCTGATGCGTAGGTCATCCGCTGTTGCTGTTTCCGTCCGCAAATCCATTCGACCTCTCCTTAAAATTCAATACCGTAATAATACCGCATTTCGACGGCCTTGTAACTATTATTCACTTTCTTTTACCGTCAGCCAGTCGTCATTGCTGGGTCCCAATTGGACAGTCACTCCTGCACCAACCGGCCGCTAACTGCTGAACCCGTCCGCATTTAGTCCGAAACCCCGCAAGCAATTAAAAAAGCGGCCGTGGCCGCCCTTTCTATTCGCTGGTTGTCGCGGTTCCGCTGACGGTCTTGACGTTACTGTCCGACGTCAGGATTGCCCCCGTAAAGGCATTGACGTGTTTCAGCTGCAAGACGCCCGCGTTACTCCCGCTATTGGTCTTGACCGCGATGACCCAAGTTGGAATGTAGACGCTACTGTTCTTCAAATTAAAGTAGCGGGTATAGGCCAGCTTGGTCCACACGATCTTGGTGTTATTGGCAATTTGGTTGTATTGGTACAGCCAAATCAGAGCCTTCCGTTCAGAAATCGTATCCGTCTTTTCACGCAGCGTCTTCACATCCGTCAAGTACCCCTGCGTATAGCCGGTCACGGTGCCATCGTTGGTCAGGCTAAACCGAATCTCACCGTATTTCGAATAAATCTGTCCGTCCGTTACGCGTTGCGTGTAAACGACCGTGTTGCGGCTGGACAATTGCTTGTTATATTTATACTCGCCGCCGTTCAGAATCAACGTGGCGTTGTTGACGACCGTATCCAAGGCCTTATCCGGATGATCGACATCCACTCCGGAAATCGCGGTCTTGAACGTCGAGGTGAAGGTGCCATCCGTTTGGTAACGCACCGTCTGATCCGACAGCTCCGTTAACTCACTCTTCACGCTATCATTATTACTCGTGGAGACGTAGTAACCCTCACCACTCTGCTTGGACGGCGAACTGAATTTGATGTCGTCCGTTCGCATTTCCTTGATGATCGTCGTATCACTATCCGCCGAACGACTGGAGGTGGCATCCGTCTGGCCAGTCGTATCGTGTTGAAACGCTGCGAACAGGAATATATCAATTGCAATGAACGCGACTAAAAATAGCCACTCGATGCGCCGAAAATCCATGCCAGATTGCCCTCCCTTTCAGCAGATTACTGTTGTTGCTTCAACAGTTGCGTGTAGGTCTTCCAGCTACCGTCATAGTGAACGTACCACGTTGGCGTCAGGTTAACGACCTTATCGGATGATGAGGACGTCAGCCATTGATAACCAATCTGAATGCTACTGATCTTAGATTTATGATAACCAGCAGCGGTCAACTGGTCAATGACAGCCTGGGTGCCCGGCAACGTGACAGACTTTTTATCCGTCGGCACTGGGACCTGCAAGCTATACAGTGAGAAGTTGTAGCGGCGAACGCCCTGCGAGAGCATCTGAATCCGCGCTGCCCCATAGTTACTCTGATTAAAGATCGGGAAGCCTTCAACGAAGCTCCGGTAGGTCACCGTTGAATTGCCTGAACTGTAGCCGTAATACCGCAGATTTTCCATCGGAATCCCAATAGTCTTGACCGCGCTATAACTAGCCTTGAGCGCTTGGCTGAAGCTCAGTGACGCCTGCAAGGCACTGTAATCCTCGAACAACGCGGTTCCCTGCTTATTGTAGACCGTCAGTTGCCGCGAAGCCCCATCACTATAGATGGTATTATCCTTATTCTTCTTGGCCGAAACGTTGGTCGACTCCCCTTTGTTCAGGAGCCGAGTCGTAAAGTAATCGGTCGACTGCTGGTTGACCAAGTAGCTATACGACGGCACGGCCACACGCGACTTGACGTAGGCGGTAGCCGAATCGCTCAGCCACTGCATCTTCACGTTGATCCGAAAGAGGTTTTCCTTCATGATCTTGCGAATTGCCGTAGCGTTCGCCGACTTCACCGCAACCTGATAGACATCTTGGTCCTTATCGTCCAGCAAGTAAATATGGTGATTGTCATTCAACGGCACGACGATCCGAGAAAAGCGCGTCGCATGGCTATTCAGCGTACTACTGAAGACGGTATTAAACATTTTAACGTTAATTGGACTCGCGTAGGATAGCATCAAACTACTCTTCCGCGTCAAGTACGTCATGTACTCACGCTTCGAACCAATATTGACCTTGCTGACGCGGCGAAATTCCCATTTAGACAGCGCCTCTCGCAACTCGGTGGTCAGATTAACTTTTCGGTTATTCAGGAGTTCCTGATTCCCGTTGGCATCACTGAAAACCACCTGAGTTGGCAGGTAGACGTCCTTTTGCGGCCGGGTACTCAACTCAGTCGTTGGTGTATTCGAGCTGCGTTGCCGATTCCGCTCGTACTGCGCCGGATTGGTCCAAATCATCGCGGATAGGACCACGCTGACGGTGACCGCAGCGGCCAGTCCTAGTGGTAAGAAGGCTTTAGTTATCTTCATCCCAAAGATCCTCCTCCTCGTACGGCTTGTAAGGCAGGGAAATATAGAACGTTGATCCCCGGCCTTCGCGACTGTCGACCCAGATTCGGCCACCCAGGAGCTGGACGACTTCTCTGGAAATTGCTAATCCCAGACCAGTCCCACCTTGGGCCCGTGAACGGGCCTTGTCGACCCGGTAGAAGCGATCGAAAATCCGGGGAATATCTGCCCGCGGAATCCCGAGACCTTGGTCAGAGACGCTGAGAATAACGTTGTTGTGCGTCTCTAACAGCCGACAGGTCACAGTTCCCCCATCTGGAGAGTACTTGATCGCGTTGTTCATTAAGTTATCGAGCACCTGCGTGAACCGGTCGGTATCGATTTCAACCCAGAGGTCGCGCTTGGTAAAGTCCCGCTTGATGGTGTAGGTCTTTTCAGGCCGATCATCCTGCTTCAACATCATGTCGAAACGGTCGAGGACGTAGTTAAAGAGCTCATTTAAATTGACCATTTCCAGATCAACCTTTTGTGTCCCAGAATCCATCCGCGACAAGGTTAAGAGGTCGTTAATCATCCGAATCATCCGGTCAGTTTCCTCTTGCGTGACCTTCAGGAATTTCGGCGCGATCTCAGGGTCCTTCCAGGCCCCTTCCGACAGGGATTCAATGTAGGCCCGGACACTCGTCAATGGCGTTCGCAGTTCATGCGAAACGTTGGAAACGAATTGCTTCCGGTCCTGATCGATCTTCTGTTGTTCGGTGACGTCATGGAGCACACAGACCAACCCGGAAATAAAGCCAGATTCCCGTTGAATCAACGAGAAGTAAGCTTGCAGAATCAGGTCGTGTTCTTTAGTAGAAAAGTCCAAGACTAAATCGTCCGGGTCTTCCAACAGTTCGCGCAACGTATAGTCGTCACGAATGTCTAAGAGATCCAGAATTGATTTACCCACGGCACTGTCGGTCTCCGTATCCAGGAAACTGGCAGCCGTTTCGTTAATAATTGTGACATTTCCACGCCGATCGGTGGCAATAACCCCATCCGTCATGTGTGACATCACGGAATCCAGCCGGCGGCGTTCGGACTCTGTGGATTCTTGAGCCTCTTCCACCCGCACAGACAGGTTATTGACGGCACTGGCCAATTGGCCCAGTTCATCGGTCCCATAGACCCGCACGTGCCCGGAGTAATCCCCACGGGCGATCCGGAGCGTTTGTTTCTTCATTTCATCGATTGGCCGGGTAATTGCCCGGGAAATAATGATGGCCATAACCAGGCCCAGTATGATCGCCACAAACGTTGCGGAGACGTAGATCAGCGTGATTTGGTTAATATTTTGATAGACCGAATCGAGACTCGACCGCATGTAAATAACCCCGACCAATTCGCTGTTGTTGCCTTGCGCGCGAATCAATCGCGTAATCGTCGTGTAGTAACGACTATTATTTTGCGAGTTATAGGTCGTACGGATCACATCACGGTTGTTGTAGATCGAATTCTTAATGTTATTATCGGTGGTTTTTTGGCCAACGATCCCTTGATTATCGACTTCGTTGGTTCCCCGAATGGTCCCCTTGTTGTCAATAACCCGAATTTGGGCGTTGTTGGTGTTGTTAATCTCCGATAAGGTCGATTTAATCTGTTTATCCGCTTTGGTGGTATTCGTCGTCGACAGCTCATCTGACAAGCGGTTCGTGATGTACGTCTGCACCACCTGTTGGGATTTGAACGTGTTTAAGTTTTGACGTTCCAGCTGCCGCACAAAGACGGCACCAACGATCTCCAGCGTTAATAATAGGAGTAGCGCGAAGACCAGCGCGATTTTAAAGTGAATCGACTGGAAAAATTTAATTTTGCTATTCACGAAGTCACATACTCCTCCAATGCGAGATTTAGCGGCAGCCCGCTAGCTTAGGCCTGATCAGAATCAGGGTTACGCAAGTAGTAACCGACACCCCGCCGCGTTACCAACCAGGTTGGGTGACTTGGGCTGTCTTCGATCTTTTCACGTAGACGACGTACCGTGACATCCACGGTACGCACGTCTCCAAAGTAATCGTAGCCCCACACCGTTTGTAGCAAATGTTCCCGGGTCATAACCTGACCAATGTGTTGCGCCAAGTAATGAAGCAACTCGAATTCACGGTGGGTCAATTCGATGTTGGAGCCCCGCTTAGAAACGGAGTAGGCTTCGGGATGAATCGTTAAATCACCAATCTCAATGTCTTGATTTTCAGGCTCTTCAGGTTGCGCGTGCGCCGCAGTATTCTGCCGCCGCAAGTTTGCCTTAACCCGTGCGACCAGTTCTCGGTTGGAGAATGGCTTGGTCACATAATCATCGGCTCCTAGTTCTAGACCAAGAACCTTATCCAGTTCAGAGTCCTTCGCCGTGACCATGATGATTGGCATATCATGCTTTTTACGGATCTCCCGGGCAACTTCCAGCCCATCGACCTTAGGCAACATTAAATCAAGGATCACCAGATCAGGATCGCCGTCCTCAACCTGTTGGATCGCGGCTTCGCCATCGTAGGCGACATCCACTTCATAACCTTCTTTTTCCAAATTAAACTTCATAATATCAGTAATAGGCTTTTCATCATCGACAACTAGAATTTTTTTAGGCATAATTAAAAATTTCCTCCTTAAAGGGAAATACAGTCCGATCCGGTAATTGCAGGATTACCGGCAGGCCAGCCATTGGATGTCAAGGTACCATCGTCAACGGGGCCACTACGATTATTGTACGGTTTACGTGTTGCTCGTTTAAAGTCAAGGAATAGTGGATCAGCCATTGTCACTGATCCGGTATTTTTTAGGTGCGCTGACCGGCCTGATAAGGTTCCAGAGTCGGGAAAACAACGCTACCTGAATTATAACACATCGTGAAGTTTCTTTCAGTTCAGAGCCCAGGCGGCGTTAAGGTGGCGTTAAAGAACTATTTCCCGGGAAATGTTAAAAAGTATTAGACACATAGATGTATTTTGTCCGATTTTAATTTTTTCGTGATTCCTTTGACGGCGTACCCGTCCCGTTTTGGTTTAAAACCAGCTAAATTCCAAAAAAAATTTTATTTTTTTCCAATCGCGTTAGATTCCCGGTAAATTAAGGGATTAGCGCCATAGAATAACCAATTTTTTGAATAAAAATCAACTTTTTTTCAAAAAGGGGTTGCGCCCCCCTAATCCTCATGATATGATAGTTCTCGTTGATATGGAAGACATACAACAGCAACAAATCAATCACATGGGCAGTTAGCTCAGCTGGCAGAGCAACGGACTCTTAATCCGTGGGTCCAGGGTTCGATCCCCTGACTGCCCATAACTACTAATCAGCTTTCACGAAAACATCTTCGTGGTTGCTGATTTTTTTGTGTCTTCAATTTATAAATATCCGTTTTTGTTATGTTTATTCAGTTTGCATTGTTGGCCCAGAACCCAGCTTGCTAGTGGCGGTTCTGCTAGCCATCCATTTTAGCCTTCCCCACATCAATTTGGTACACTTGAAGCATGCCATAACTAAATAGTAGGAGGAGCTTAACATGAACGACCAACCCTTTTCAACGAATATGCTGACCTTGGAGGTTCTCGATGCCATCTGTGACCGATTGGGGATTCGGCCCAGCGCTTTGATTTTTCTCGACCACGATTTTTCTAGCGACGAGATTACCACACTGGAAACCTATTTGACGCAGCGCTCACTCGGCCACGTTAAGACAACGATGAACGATCTCACTGCCCAACTTCTCACAATCAAAACTTTTACCCCAGAAACCGCGCAGACGATCGCTCGTGAGCTTTGCACCGCCTGGCTCCAGGAAGATCGCTACACCCAGACGTTAACGCTGGCCTGAGTCCACGCGACATCTACTTTTGTGGTGACGATTATTTTCTCTTTTTACTATGAGAAGATGACCGTCGCCCTTTTTATTTAGCCTTTTATATCCAAGCTATCTGGACTTCTGACAATGAAGGTACTAAAGTAGTTTTGTATCTACATAATCTAATCGACCGGCGTAACCGACCAGTAATTGGCTGCTAACGTCCCGCCATTTTACATAGAGAGGCCTGGTTTTACGATGAAGTACCATTTATTAGGAATATTAAGCTGTCTCGTCCTGCTGGGGAGCGTTCCGGCCGCTGCTGCGACGAAGAACCCCACCCCCACGACCAAGTACCGCTACGCCACTAAGAAGGCGTCCACTTACACCAAATCCACGAGTAAATACTACCGTTCCATCTGGAGCAAAGCACGGACGGCTTGGAACAAGAAGAAAGTCTTCAAGTGGTCGACCACGAAGAATAAGCAATCACGGTCGTACGTGACCACCGTCAGCAAGAAGACCGGAATCTGGACTAACGCGACCGGGATGGCCTACAACGGCAAGTCCTTTGATAAGCAGGGCAATCAGACCGGAGCCGGCATGTACCTCAACCGGACTGTGCTGAAGAAATACAAGTACAACAAAGCCCAGCGGATCAACGTGGCGATTCATGAGCTCGGCCACGGCATGGGGCTCGGCCACAATACCGCCAAATCCGTCAGCGTTATGGGTCCGACTAACCGGAAATACACGATTCGAAACTGCGATGTTCGTGGCGTTAAGAAGGCCTATTCGACCCCAGCCAAGACGCGTGCCACACTGGCTTCATCCGCCAAACCGGAGCTAGAAGTCGACCACATTAAGGATTATTCCAACGGTATTACTGGCATCCAGAATATCAAGCGGACAGCAAGTGTCATCGTCGAGGGTGAGATCATCAAGAGTGTCAGCCATCACAAGGCACCCAAGAACTACTACACGACCCAGACAATGCGGATTGACCATCATTTTAAAGGCAAGACGGGCAAAACCGTCACCTTCACTCAAGGAGGCACTAAGAACATGGCCGTGGCCGAGAGTGAGATTCTGCCTAAGAATGAAGAGATCGTGGTTATGCTGGCCAAAAACGTTAACGGTAACTACTACGTCATCAACGACGGACAAGGGATGTTCGTGGACACTCACAAGAATAATGGGCACGAACTATTTGAACACGTCTCAGATCACAACATTTATACAGAAGATATGCTCCATTAATCAAAATCGGCGACCATGGGAAATTTCCCTAAGCCGCCGATTTTATTGGCTTTAGCACTCTTTTTATAAGCGGCTTTGTATACACTTTGGCGTATAAAGCGGTTAAACGTTGACTTAGCCGCTAAACTTCCGTAGTGTGAAGGCTAAACTAGGAGGCTAACGATGAACAAACTAACCCTAGGTATCTTCGCCGCCGTGATTCTCGTGGGCACTGGCGCTGGCCTAACATTTAAGGCCAGTACAGCCCGTGCCCCCTTCACCGTCACCAAAGTCCAATACAACGGCCACACCCACAAGCTCCTCCTCAAGACAAAGTCGGCGCGCGCTCAGAACCTCAAGGTCACGTACAAGGGAAAAACGATCACACAATCGGCCCGCGCTGCCAAACACCACCATTTCAGGGTCAAATTTCACGGCTACGGCACCTTCAAGGTCACCAATGGCCATCTGACCAAGAAAGTCTCCGCCAAGCGTTACGCGACCACTAAGCCAGTTCTCCAGTCTGCTAAGACACCCGCTGGCCAACAAACTTGGCAACCCACGGTCAAAGTTCCCGTACACAGCAAGGTTGTGCTCAAATTCCGGGGGAAAGTCTACCACGCTGACGCACAGGCGAAGCAACAGGTGACCCTTAAAATTCCCGTCAGAACCCGTCTGTCCGATCAGGCCTTCCGCCAGGAACAGGTAACGGTGACCGCCAAGCAACCCCACAAGAAGACCAGCAAGCTCCTTCAACGCAAGATTGGTCTCGACTTTCCTGCCTAAACTAAAAACAGCTATCCCTAAAGATAACTGCACCTCACTTCAACGTGAGTGGTAACGCCGAACCGCCTCAAACAGGTCGATTACGGCAAACAGGCTGATGAAGCCACCCACACTCTTTAAAATTAAAAGACCATAACTTAACCAGAATAATTGCCCTTGCGACAAATAATCGATAGTCCCTTTGGCTAAAACCACAGGAACCAGTAAACATAAGAATATTTCCAATAGGTCAACCGTTTGCACAACTTGATCTCGCAAGATTTTTTGAAAACTCACTGCGCAGCCTCCTCCAGGTCGGACCCACCCCATTTGGTCATCAATTTGCCGCCAACTCTCGTCAACGTTCCCCCAAATCAACGACCAAAACGGTTCCCCGAGGTCCTCCTTGATTTCATAGTAACACAAACTAATCGCTAGCTGATTAGTTTTCTGATACAACTATTTTTAGGGTTATAAACAAAAAAAGCTGCCCGCATTTTTTGCGGTACAGCTTTCTCAGATAGGGGTTGGATTTCACTTGGTGAGTGGGGTCTCTCAGGGCGAACACTCACGGCTACGATTGCTTTGTGATCGTTCATTCACGCGCTAACAAATTACTTCCAGTAGGCATACTTGTACTGTGCATCCGTCATCATCGTGTACTTCAAGCCACCCACTTGGTTTGAAACCAGATGTGCTTTCGCTTGTTGATAGAGCGGAACGAGTCCAGCTTGTTGGGTCACGTACTTGTCGGCTTCCTTCATCAGGTCCCACCGTTGTTGCGTGGTATAGGCGGAGGTGTCGTCAACCTTCTTTAATAAGTTGGTGTAGTGTGCATTGTCCCACTTCGTAAAGTTAACTGGACTGGTTCCGTCAGCCATTTGCAAGAAGTCGGATGGATCCCGCCAACCCGTGTTCCAACCGTCCAGGTCGATATCGAAGTTCCCAGCGGAACCCTTCGCAATCTGTTGCGCCAGAGGCATAGACTTAATGGTCAACTTCAGGCCCGGCATGTACTTTTGCGCCTGTTGTTGCAGGTATTGGGCCGCATGCTTTTGTTCATCAGTATCAGCCGTCAGTAGTTCCAAGTTGGCACCCTTGATACCGAGTTCCTTCTTCGCTTGATTCCACAATTGCGTTGCCTTCTTAGGATTGTAGCTCAACAGGTTACCGACATCTTCAGAGAAGTCCTTGCCGGTAGTTGGATCATCACCATCACCGTAGGGAATTAAGCTTTTGGCTGCGGCCGACCCGTCTTGCAAAACATTCTTGGTCAACGCGTTCCGGTCAATCACGTAGGAGAAGGCTTGCCGTACCTTAGTATTATGCGTAACTGTCTTCTTATCGTTAAATTCCAGGAACCGCATAGAGCTGTTTAGCGTGGTTTTCAGTTCCTTGTTGTTAGCATTTTGTTTGATATATTGACCGGATAACGTTGTCTCTTGAACTTTCCCGGATTTAAATAAACTAGCAGAAGTACTTGGGTCCTTGACCACCTGTACGGCAACTTTATTGATCTTAACGTTCTTAGCATTCCAATAGTGCGTGTTCTTAACGTAGGACCAGCTGTCAGTCGTGCCACTCCAGCCAACTAACTTATAAGCCCCTTCGGACATGGTCTTGGTAGAAGATGTTCCATACTTGCTCCCATACTTTTTAAAGAGATCCGTCTTCATCGGATATTCAGACGTTGCTAAGATATCGGGTAACCAAGGCTGGGCCTTCGACAGCGTCAACTGCAACGTTGACTTATCCAGTGCCTTGACGCCCAGTGCAGAGACGGCCTTCTTGCCGGCTTGAACGGCATCGTAGTTCTTCAAGAACTTCAATTTGTTTGCAACTTGTGACTTTGACTTAGGGTTGATCTGCCATTGAAAGGAAGTGACGAAATCCTGAGCCGTTACGGGATCACCATTAGCCCACTTGGCTGCCTTCTTGATTTTGAACGTATAAACGGTTCCGTTCTTCGTAGGCTTGACGACCTTTTCAGCCACGCCAGCGACGACCTTCCCCTGTTCATTTAAGGTATACAAACCTTCTTGCGTCTGCGCGATGATGCTAGAACTGTTGGAATCCCCAGAAATTGCTGGGTTAGCCGTGGCCGGATTTCCCACCATGGTAACGTTCAATGCCTTATCATCACTACTCTTGGCCTGCGTGGTCCCACAACCTGCTAACGCTGCAATTGCCAATAACCCGAAGCTTAATCCTACTAATTTTTTCATCATCCAATCCCTCATTTCATTCAATTAAAAAGAGCCACTCATCCTCGTTGGTTTCCTCAAACCAACAAGGGCGAATGACTCGCGGTACCACCTTGTTTTATCTCTCATGGAGCTGATCACAGCCAGCTCTCCGTGCGGTAATGGGCACGACCCAGGGGTAACTACTACTTTCATTACCGCGACGCTCCGATGCGCTTCACCCCAACCGTTTGATTCGGCTCCCATCGGCCCGAACTCGCTTGGCAAATTGATTAAGGCTACTCTTCATTGCTTGGTCTCATATATTGATATTAAATTTATCATCATTCATTATAGCTGTCAATGCTTTTATAAACATTCATTTTTATGTATATTTTCTGAATATTCGGGTAAAAAAAGAGCTAACCCTTATCCCTGTAGGTTAGCTCTCCTGTATATTTACGTTTAAACACCCAAGAATACATCCAAAATCGTTTAGATATTCATTTTAGTGTTGTGGCTGATTCTGTTGTTGCTGCTGCCGTGTTGGCGACGTAGTCGTTGTTTGGCGACTAACCGTCTTACCTTCTTGGCTTGTTGTGGTCTGCGTCTTAATTTCGACGTGACCGCTCCCCGTTGTGTTCGTCACTTGTACCGCCGTCTGCCCCGATGTGGGCTTTACGACGGAATCCGTAATCGTTGATTGGTTCCGTGGCGGCTGTGCAAACAGCAACAGACCGAACACGAGACCAACGAACAGACCACAAACTCCCCTTATCCGTTTTTTCATGTGTCTTCCCCTATTTCCCTAATAATCCAGATAGTCTCCTATCGTCATTATACACCATTCGTATCAGAACTCATTTAAAAGTTTCCACACGGTGTTGGTTTCCGGTAATGATGACCCCGTTTAGCGCCAAAATCGCCAGGTTCGCGACCGCCGCAATAATAAAAAGCAGCGTGTAAGAGGAATGATCAATGACGATCCCCCCAAATAACGGTCCAACTGCTTTGCCGACCGAAGCCCAGGCGTTGGCCATGCCTTGATACTTCCCCTTAACCGCGACCGGCGTCAAGTTATTGACAATGGCCGGAATGGCTGGAAAGGCCGTCGCTTCCCCCATCGTCAGAACGACCATTGCAATCACGAAGTGCAAGTAATCCTTGGCAAAGATCAAAGTCACAAAGGATACCGCGACGAAGAAGATTCCGGCGTACACCTGCATGTAGAGGTTACTAATGTAGTGGGAAAACCAATTGATCAACGCTTGAAAAACTACAATCAGGCCGGCGTTAAGCGTCCACAACAGGCTGTAATCCTTCATTGGAATCCCCATTCCCGTCATATAAACGGATAAGTTGGACACCCACTGTTCGTACATGATCCAGATGATCACTAGCGAAATAAAGAAGCCCGCCATAATCCGCCGATTGGGCAGGGCGATGTGCACGTGTTGATTTTCCTGCTTAATAACTTGCCGCTGCATCACAGCTGGCGCATGGTAACACAGAATCGCAACGGCCAGAAACAGAACAAACAGGCTCGCCGCAATCCCAAAGAGTAGCGTCACACTGGTATTATAAATGTAACCCACCATTGCCGTTCCCAAGACGACCCCTAGGTTCTGCGCAAAATATAACATATTAAATATGTATCGCCCATCGCGACTATGAATCGTGGTTCCAAGTGAGTTAACCATCGTCAGCGTCCAGCCCGACGCCAACCCCAGGAAGATTAGCGAAATGGGGAACGCCGGCCAATCGTGATTAAAGATCAAACTCCCCAGCGTCAATAGGGAAACGGTAACCCCACCAATCGTCAGGTAGTACGGATTTAGCCGGTCGAATAACCGGCCACCCAACACACTTCCGACCACGTTTGCCAAGGAGTAAAATAGCAAGACGATGCCGACCTCGGTCAGCGAAGTCCCCAACCGATTGTGCATGTAGATGGTGGTCAACGGCCAAATGAAGCTCATACCGATACTGCTGAACAACGCTCCTAGTAACAGCCAGCGGAGCCGAATTTCTTGTTTCATAGTGCTCCTCCTTTCGCAATTTGCATGTTAAGCTACATTCTAGCACTAGCCTCCGGGAAATAACTAGCCGTCAATTTACGGAAACCGCTGTCATTTTGATGACCACAAGCTTTATAAAATTTCTTACATAAAAGGAGTTCTCCACATGTCTATCTTATTCATCAACGGTAGTCCACGCCGTCAGGGCAATACCGCCACTCTCGGTGACCGTCTGCTTACCGATATCCCACACACAACACGCCAGCTAGCTGATTACCGACTCAACTTTGAACAGGACCAACGTGAAACTACGCAACTGCAACGCGACCTGACCGATGACTATGAGTCGCTCATGAGCACTTACTTTGCTCCGGCTAGCGACATTTTTCTGGGGACACCCGTTTACTGGTACGGGATGACCGGTCAGCTTAAAGTCTTCATGGATCGGTGGTTTGACAGCTTTAGTCACGACTTTCCCTTTGCCGGCAAGCGCATCTACCTCTTGGTTGTTGGTGCTGACCAGCCCGAAATCAAGGCCACCGGCATTACCCAAGCCATCCACCACTCTTGCGACTGGCTAAAAATGGACTTCTGCGGAACTGGTGTCGTCACCGCCGATGGACCCCAAGACGTGGCTAACCTCGCAATCCTTCCCCCTAGCTGCCAGACACTACGTCAGCGAATTCAAGCCGACATCAATTAATGTTTCATGTGAAACATTCGCCATCTGAAATAGCCCCGCACCAGCCAATAACTGGTACGGGGCTTAATTTTAGACAAGAAAAAACCACCGCTCGGGGAAAGCGATGGTCATCGGAGTAGGGGTAACGTCATTATACTAATGACGTTAACTATTTTTTCATTATTCCAGGGGAGGAGGAGTACATGAAAAAAGATTGTTAATCTTTGGTAGAAGCAACCGATTGGTTAACTTCTATAATTCACATAGTAATCTGAAAATATGACGAAAATGTGAACTTTCTAGCACAACCCTATGAATTTTACGGATAAACACTATTTATCCACTTATTTTCATGAATAATGCAACAATTATGGGTCACAACTTGACCGATATCAATTTGTTCGAACCTATTTCGACCATGATTCGTCCTTCTCCCCAGCCACTCATCGCACTAAAAAGTGCCTTGAACAACCATAGCCGTCCAAGACACCCTCATTAAACTTATTGTTGCCCATCCGGCACGTAGGCCACGGATGAGAATTTATTGAATGATTTTACGAATAACAACTTGACGGTTCCTCGAGGACCCGACCGGTTCTTTTCAATAATGACTTCAACTTCACCGACATCTTGATCCCCATCATCACGTGGATCACTGTCGTTACCGCCGCCACCGCCGTCTTCATCGCCATCCCGTTCGTAATAGTCATCACGATACAGGAAGGAAACGATATCGGCATCTTGTTCGATTGACCCAGATTCACGAATATCGGACAACACAGGCCGCTTGTCTTGCCGTTGTTCCACACCCCGCGAAAGCTGCGACAGCGCGATAACGGGTACGTGAAGTTCCTTCGCCAGCTTCTTGAGTTGCCGGGAAATATCGGAAACTTCTTGTTGCCGACTTTCGTGGTTGGTTCCTTCAATCAGCTGGAGGTAATCAATCACGATCAACCCTAAGTTACCCTTTTCCTTGGCCAGGCGACGACACTTGGCCCGAATTTCAGTAATCTTGTTCCCGGCCGTATCGTCGATGTAGATGCTGGCCTTGGCCAAGCTTCCCATCGCCACGATCAGGTTCTGCCACTCGTCTTCTGAGAGCTGCCCAGTTCGCAGATGGTTGGCATCGATGGAGCCTTCCGCACAGAGCATCCGGTTGACCAGCGATTCCGCACTCATTTCCAGACTAAAGATTGCCACGGTCTTATCCGTCTTGGTCCCTACGTTTTGCGCAATATTCAGCGCAAACGCCGTCTTCCCCACGGCAGGACGTGCGGCGAGAATCATCAACTCATCGTCGTGCAGACCAGTCGTCATCTTATCCAGCTCGGCATACCCCGTCGACAGCCCCGTGATGATGTCTCCCTGCTCAGATAACTTGTTAATCTCTTCAAAGGAGTTGTTCAGCACGTCGCGAATCGGCTTGAAACCAGATTGGTTGCGGGTCTCCGCCACACTCATGATGTCGCGTTCGGCATTGTCTAACAGGTCTGAGACGTCCTCATCCTGCTGATAGCCTTGTGTAGCAATGTTCGTCGCCGTTTGGATCAGACGCCGTAAAATGGCCTTTTCTTGGACAATTTTGGCATAGTAAGTGGCATTGGCAGCCGTTGGTACGGCGCCCGCCAGTTCGGCGATATAGGTGATGCCACCCACATCGTCCAGTTCATTCTTTGCCGTCAAACGGTCCGTGATGGTCACCACATCAATGGCTTCATCGCGGTCGTTGAGGTCGATCATGGCTTGAAATATAATTTGATGTTCCCGGCGGTAGAAATCCTCCGGCGCCAGGTATTCCAACGCATCCACCAATGCGTCGGTACTCAAAAAGATCGCCCCGAGGACGGCCTTTTCGGCATCGAGGTTCTGTGGTGGTGTGTGGTCTGTTAGTACGTTATTATCCATGCTTAGTTATTTACCTCTTTAGGAAAGTCCCCGACATAAACTAGAATTCCATTTTACCATGGAATGGCAAAATTCAGTTGATTTTAGCGTGGCTTTTTGGGCCGAAATCTTCGGACACAAACTTAATCCCCAGGAACCTGCGGTAACGCCACGTTAAAAATTAAAACCCGATAGACTTGAAACTCTACAATAGACGTCTCAGTGGCTTCGTGGAAAAATCCCGTGTACCGCTGCGGATAAATGGTGTAGGTGGGAAAGAACCATTTACCAATGACCGTTCCCGGCAAAATGGTTGCGTCCTCCGGATCATACTTGGGATGGCAAGACACCGCCAAAGCTGGTTCCGCATCGGTCAAAATGGCAAACCGAACCGCCAAGCTAGGACTGGTCGAGAGCAATAGCATGACCGCCATCACGACTTCAATTATTTTTCGGAATAGCCCAATTTTGTGCCAATGCGTTCTTAATTTCGTGAGCATGTGACCATCACCCCTTCATAGCCACGTAACGGCCGCAACTAGATCAACGATTTCAATTTTTCTGAGCATCATAACGACATCCCTTTTCCGAATAAGCTGGCAACACACCGATTCCATTCCTGAAAAAAAGGCCACCCAATCAGGTGACCTTTCATAGACTTTCAATTAGGTAATCGCTTATTTTTGCTTCGCTGCCACGTGCACGCGAATCTTGGCGGTCACGTCCGTGTGAAGCTTGACCGGCACGTTGGTGTAGCCCAACGAACGGATTGGTTCTGGCAATTCAACTTTGCGCTTATCAATCTTCAAATCGAACTGCTTTTGCAAAGCTTGGACGATTTGTTTGCTTGGAATGGACCCAAACAACCGACCATCTTCGCCGGCCTTGGCTACGATTTCGACAACCGTCTTGTCGTTTTCCAAGTGCTTTTGCAATTCCTGGGCTTCGGCTAAGTTTTCAGCCTCACGCCGTTCCTCTGCCTTGCGTTCACCCTTTAACTGGCTCATCGCAGCTTGGTTGGCTTCCTTAGCCAACCCGCGCTTGATCAGGAAGTTTTGAGCGTAGCCATCGGGAACATTCTTGATTTCACCGCGCTTACCTTTACCGCGGACATCTTTCATAAAAATGACTTTCACGTCGGTCACTCCTCACTCATCATTCAATATTGATACTTCTAATCCTACGCCGAAACGTCGCTAGAAGCAATTAACTACGTGGTTGCCGGCTCCGGTTCATCAGAGTGGGTCAAAATATCCAGCAACTGCTGCTTAACCTCAGCCACGGACTTGTCGCTGATCTGGGTTGCGGCGTTGGATAAATGACCCCCGCCACCCATGTCTTCCATGACCAGTTGGACGTTGATCTCACCCAACGACCGTGCGGAAATTCCCACGCGACCATCCGCCCGGCGCGTAATAACAAACGACGCATCCACGCCAGACATGTTCAACAGGTCATCGGACGCCTGGGCTGCTGTGACGGGATCGTAGGTTTGATCCTCCTCACCAGCAATTAAGGCCATGTCTTCATTGACGAACTCAACCATTTCAATTAAGTGGTTTCGTTGGAGATAACTGTCAACATTTTCCTTCATATACTGTTGCATCTCGATTGAATCGGCTCCGGCAGACCGCAAGTAACTCGCGGCATCAAACGTCCGGGTCCCGGTCCGCAACGAGAAGTGCTTGGTATCCACGAAGATCCCGGTCAACATCGCCGTTGCTTCCAGCTTATTGATGGGTTCCCCTTCTTGGGACTGGTACTCAAACATTTCGGTAATTAACTCACACGTCGAGCTAGCATAGGGTTCAATGTAGACCAACAGTGGGTTTTCGGGGAACTCTTCACCCCGCCGGTGATGGTCAATGATCATCACTCGGTTCTCCAACCGATGATAGAGATCTGCTGAAATGGAAATTGATGGCTTCGAGTGGTCGACCATCAGCAACATGCTCTGCGCCGTGGTCTTTTCCAAGGCCTCTTGCGGCGAAATGATCGCGGCATCGATGTCGGGATACTTCTTCAGATTATCCAACAACCGTTGGACATCCGAATGGACAGTTTCCTTGTCCAACACAATCCAACAAGTCTTGTGATTCATCTTGGCAATTCGGCGAATCCCCAGGCAAGCGCCCAGCGAATCCATATCCGGTTGCGTATGACCCTGAACGAAGATCTGATCGGATTCATTCATTAGCTCTTGTAGCGCTTGCGAAATCATCCGGGCTCTGACCCGCGTCCGTTTCTCCATCGGATTGGTCTTACCGCCATAGTAACGCGCTTCTTGATCAGCGGCCTTGACCACAACTTGGTCCCCACCCCGGCCAAGGGCTAAGTCCAGATTACTCTGCGCTTGGTCCGCCAGCTTATTCAGGTTAGGGTCACCATAGGCAATCCCGATACTCAGGGTCAATGGGAAGTTCTGCTTCGACGTTGTCTCCCGGATGGTATCCAGGATTTTAAACTTATCGGCTTCGATGGCCGCCAACGACTTAGCGTAGGCCAAAACGAAGTAATGGTCATCGTCCAGTTGCTTTAAGTACATATCAAACTGTTGCACCCACGAAGATAACTCATTAGTTACGTAGTTTCGCAGGTTGGAAATATCCTGATCGGTCATCGACTGGGTCACTTCATCATAATTATCCAAGAAGACTTGGCCAATGGCGATCTTCTCATTATCGTACTGTTCTTGAATCAACTGGTAATGCGTGATGTCGTAGAGGTAAACGGCATGAAAATCCGGCTCCACAAACAACGTAAAACGGTTATCGCGCCATTTCACAGTCGTCATCGTCTTGGGTTCGGCATCGTTGATCAATTTGGCAAGCTCTGCATCCACATCATTGATCGACCGACTCAACACGTCGGTATCGCCAAAATAGTTCTGCAGATACGGATTGACCCATTCTACCTGATCGCTGTCGCCCAGAATCATAACACCGGGTGGCATCCGCAACAGAGCCTCTTGCTCGCCCTGCTGAATCCGAAACGATAGGTCGGAAATGTACTGCGTCGTGTCGTCACCGATCTCCGCCATGGTGTTGAACACCATCAACGTGGCGATTCCCACCAGGATTAAGATGATCACGCCAAAGATCCAGTTCAACAGAAACGACAGGACAATTCCAAGAATGGCCAGAGCAGCCGTCATGATAGCGATACCGCGTAGACGCCGGTTCTGTAAGAACTCGGGTATGTTGGATCGCGAAAATAATTTTTTCATTTTGCTCCTCATCTGATTCATCTGGAAAAATTCGTTTTGGTCACCACTTCACGGGCTTCCCGCGGGGGGACCAAAAAGTTACAAATAATACCTATATTTTATCACACTCCGGGGTAATCACAAAACTTACCTGTGGTACAGAATCCCGGCATGGCGGGCCTGCTTACTATTTTCAAGCTGATAAGGCTTGAATTTCGGCAATTTCGATAAAGCGCTAACAATTTTCTTAAATGCCTTGACCTTGACGCCACGGCAACCTCTATAGTAAGTTCTAAGCAAGAACGGAGGTGGTCACGATGACCTACAGCATTCAACAACTAGCGCAACTCGCCGGCGTTAGTCCGCGCACACTGCGCTACTACGACCAAATCGACCTGTTACCCGCGCAACGAAATCCAGTGAATGGATACCGTGAGTATCCCGCTAAAACGGTCGATCAGCTTCAGTTGATTCGTTACTTTCAGGAGTTTGGCTTCAGTCTAGCGCAGATTCAAACCTTACTCGCTCAGTCCCCTGCCGAACAAACGGCGGCACTCACCGCGCAACGGCGTCAACTGATTGCCAGCCGTGACCACCTCACGACCCTGCTGAATACTTTGGACCGCACACTAGCGGCCCGCAACGGAGGTCCCCAAATGACAGATACGGAAAAATTCGCTGCCTTTAAGCAGCAACAACTCACCCAAAACGAACAAGAATTCGGTGAAGAATCGCGTAAACGCTACGGCCAAACGGAATTCACCGCTAGTCAGAAAAAGTTTGCTGGTCTTACTGAAACCGACTATCAAGCGATGCAAACGACAGAAGAAAGGCTGGTTACCAAGCTTAAAGCCGTCGCGACTACGGGTGATCTGACCAGCAACACCGCCCACGAAGTCTATGATTTGCATCGGCAGTGGCTGTGTTTCACGTGGAACAATTACTCAGCTGAGGCCCACCGGGGTCTGGCCCAAATGTACCTTGACGATGACCGTTTTGCCCGGTATTACAACGACCGAGTAGGACTGGCTAACGCGACCGAAACGCTAGTGGCCATTATTCAGCGTTATGCGCACTAATCTACTAAAATTTACCTTAATTTCAGCAAAGATAGCGAATGTGTTACGATAATTATGCGCAACAAAGAGGCAACACAAGTCAAAAACAGCTAACACACTGGAGGTGAACCAAATTGAAATCAGGCTTTGGTCAACGATGGACCCGTGAGCTCAAACGACAATATAATCCCAAGTCAGTCCGCCGTTTGTTAGTCCTTATGCTAGTACTTCTAGTGGTCGCATTACTCTTCGGCGTCTTAGGATACGCAACGTTTGCTTTCGGTTGTCTAACCTTCGATTTCTTTCTATTTGCTGACTACCTGACCAACGTATTGGCTAGGCATAACATTCACATCATCTTCAGCCTTCTATTGGGAACACTGGGTGCTGCTGTTGCTTACGGTATCGCCGGTCTGTTCCTCATGTTTTTAAGCAAGTAGTACCAAGGTCTCACAAAAAGGGTAGAACCATCCTTAACGGGTGTTTCTACCCTTTCGTTTTAATTCCAAGCAGCCCTATTATTGTCAACCACGCCCGTTTAAAAACGGACGCTTGTGAGAACCACACCCCATGGCATGGCGACCACAATTTACTTAGATACAGCGCTAGCCTATGAATAGGACTTATCCGCTAATTACCAAAGCCTTTTAGGTCCGCAGGTTGCCAGACGGACTCATTTCTTATAGGGTTGCTAAACCCTTAGCTAATATATTTTTTGCCGCGTTATGATCACGGACATGGAATACCCCACAACTAGGACACGTCCACTTGCGATCAGCCAACGTCAACTTGTTTTTACCGGTCATGATGTACCCACAATGGCTACAAGTTTGCGTGGTATTTCGGGGATTGACAGTCAAAAATTTCCGACCATACAGATCAGCTTTATAAGCCAACATACCCAGTAATGTTCGCCAGCCAACATCCGCGATACTCATTGCCAGAGCGTGATTCCGTAACATATTTTTACTCCGCAGTTCTTCAGCTACGACTAAATCGTGGTTTTTGATCAAGGTCGTAGAGATGTGGTGCAGGAAGTTCTTGCGTTGATTAGCAACTTTAAGCTGTAATTTAACCACTAGTAACCGTTGCTTTTGATAATTCTTTGATTCTGATAGCCGTCGTTGACTCTTTTTAGCTCGTCTGGCTCGCCGTGCCAATTTGCGTTGGGCTTTAGCCAGCGTTCCCTTAATCATCCGGTAATAGCGTGGATTAGCAATCACCTGTCCATTGGAGTCCGTCAAAAAGTTATCAAGATTTAGATCAATCCCAGCCTTAGATTTCGCAACTTTTTGTTTGCCAACGAAAGGTTGTGCCGATCCAAGCTGCAGGGACACAAAGTAGTGACCCACAGCATCCATTGAGACCGTTGTCGTGCCAACTCTGACGTCATCGGCACGTGATAAAAGTTTTGATGGAAAACCCTTGAAACGGAGCCGTCCCAGCTTTGGTAGCCATAAGTGGTGGAAATCAGTTAACCTAACACTCCCATTGTTCATCGCTGGTGTCATCACCTTAACACCATAGAGACAAGATGTCTGGTAGGTCTGAGTATAACCACGTTTATGAAATTTAGGCGTCCCCGCCTGATGAACCTGGCGGAATAGCTTCCAGGCAGTTTTGTAATTTTTGATAGCATTAGCTTTCATCAGACTGTCAAAATCCGGATGATTGAGCCAACCATGAATATTGGAGATAGCAGTTGATGGCTTCTTTAGACGTTCAGTCAAATCAACGATTCGATCCAAGACAATTGCAATTGGAATCTTCACTTGTTTTAACCAGAATAGGTCATTGTTCATGCCATTCATCTGATTATAAATAAATCGACTAGCGTCACTGTTACGCTTAATCAACCGTTTCTGTTCGGTTGAAGGAAAGACTCTAACTTTAACCCCATAATGATAAGGTAATTGCGCCATTGTTTTCGCCATAAATTGCCACCTCCTTTTGCTTGATAGAAGCATACCATTTGCTTGATAGAAGCATACCATATGAGTATACTGTATCCATAGCAAAGTGATTTATAATAATATTTATGGAGGTATCATATGAGCAATGATGTTGGCGGAGTAATTCACGAACGAGGTTATGTTTACAACTTTCATTTTCACTTGATCTGGGTCACTAAATACCGGCATGAAGCATTTACAACGCCCAAGTTAGTCACTGAAATGGCCGACATTCTAACGAAAATAGCCCGACTGAACGAAGTGACTATTGAGCAAATGGAAGTAATGCCTGATCATATCCACCTACTACTAAGTTTTAAGCCCAAATACGCACCAACTAATGTTGTCAAAGCCTTTAAGGGCGGTTCGGCTCGCTTATTCTTTGAATTACACCCAGAAATAAAGGCTCAAAAGTTTGGGGGTGGACATCTCTGGTCTCCTAGTTACTTCATGAGTACTCTTGGTGATATGAGCAAGAAAACTGTAGAAAACTACATTGCCAGTCAGCGAAAGGCATAGTGGCATTCATCCCTTGCTTGAAAGCAAGGGATTTCTGCCTAGCTTATATTAAACTAACTATCATACGGATACTTTAAATAAATTGAATTCCTCGATTTAAAATTGAAGTGCAACACCTGCTCTACTAGACCAGTTCTTTATTCAGACTAGTCAAAAAGGCCATGAAGACCTATTCTTAATTCACCACAAACAAGAAAGAGGTATCTTCATGACCCGAATTAAGAATATCATATCTAATCAGTATCACCAACTCAATTTAGCTGAACGTGGTCGAATTGAAGCCCTAAGGGGCTTAGATTGGTCCATCCGCCGGATTGCCAAGGCTCTTCATCGTAATCCCAGTACGATTTCGCGTGAATTAAGACGGGGGACAACAACACAGATTAACGCTAATACTCGTATCTTCGAACAGTCATATCTGGCGGAAACTGGCGAAGCAGTTTATCGTAAGCACCGGCTAAACAGCTGTTATCGTGGACTCTTTGATCACTGTCAAACCTTCTGTAATGCTTTGGTTACAGCTTTAAAAGCTCGCCCCAGAATGCATAGTGTGGATACTTTTGTTCACCAATTCAAGACTAATTACCCAGGAGTTGTCTGTCCCTCAACACCGACGGTGTATCGATACATTGATGACCAGCGTTTAACTATCCGTAATTCAGACCTACCAGCTAAACTCCGTCGCCGAGTCAAACGTCCCGGAACAAAGCATCACCGAATCAATAAGAAGAATCTGGGCCATTCAATCGAAGAGCGTCCCACTGTGGTTCAAGCACGTCAAGAGCTTGGACACTGGGAAGGTGACTTGGTCAAAGGTAAACGAGTTGAATCTGAGCCAGCATTAATGACTTTGACTGAACGTGTTAGTCGTTTAGAAATCATCGTTAAACTTCCCAATTATCATGCCGACACTTGCTTGAAAGCCCTCCAGAACACCTTATATGACTATGGAACTGAGTACTTTAAAACCATTACTTTTGATAACGGTGCCGAGTTCTCAAGCTTGAGCCAAGTGGTGGGAACGGACATCTACTTTGCCCATCCTTATTCACCATGGGAACGCGGAACCAATGAGAACACTAACGGCCTTTTGCGCGAGTTCTTCCCGAAGGGTAGATCCTTGGTTTTGGCCTCACTCATTGATATTCAGCTGGCTCAGGATACCTTAAACAACCGGCTGCGGCGGTCATTAAACTATCGTTGCCCAGCCGATCTAATGCCTGAACTAGCTTAGCAACTAGACCACTTCTAAGAATAGATTCTTAGTGTTGCACTTGATTTGACAATTGAGGAATAAATTGAATTCGTAATTGTTTATGCGTTTTTTGCGCAATCTCTGCAAGAGTCTTGTTGCTCGCCGTCACAGCCCCTGCCTCGATCCGAGCAATTGTCGATTGTGGTTTGCCAATCAGATCGGCAAATGCTCGTTGAGAAAGTCCTAAGCTATCTCGTAATTGTTTAACGGCAACGGCAATCTCTAAGTCGATTTCCGCCTGGTCATATGCCTGAGCAAATTCTGGGCTTACCGCTTGTCTTTCCTGAATATAATCATCCACTCTTTTTAATACCATTAGCGCTCATCCCTCCTGACAAAGATGCCTCGTAGTCTTTTCCCACGATTAATTTCTCGAATAGGTGTCTTTTCGGTCTTTTTGGTGAAGCCATGCGTAATCACGTATTCTGACCCTTCTAAATGGAAATAAATGACACGCTGAATATTATTTCCTTGTTGTGCACGTAACTCGTACAAATTATCATCCAACTTCTTAACCCACTTCATTTGAATAGCCAAAGCCATCCCCTTATTCTGGGTCCACTTGATAATCTTCAGTAGCTTAGCTGCATCCTTATCCGGGAGCGCCCTTAAATATTGATTAAAGGTACCCTCGTCAGCGTAAACAAAATGGATTTTTTCCATACGCAAATGATAGCATTAATGCTATCAGCTGTCACTTCCTTTCCCTTGCTTTTTAAGTATCACCTATGGATTCAATCCCTACTAGCAAACATCCATTCTTTTTTCAAAAAACCAACAGTCATCTAATTTGAAATGAAGCCTCTATCGAACCAATCGTTTGTCTTATACACAACTATTATGTATAGTTCATTTGTAAAAAGAGGTTCCTCTATGACAATAACGACAAGAAAAATGCTTGAATTCTCCAAACAAGCCGGTCTAAATTAAACGAAAGAGGTGATTGCTGTGCGATCGCTAACAATACTACCTCTCCTAATAATACTAATTGCTTGGCTATATAAAGAACAAATAAATACTTTTTACCTGAATCACCAAAAATTTTTTAATAACATTTGGGTAAACGTTATCACTTTTGGAATATGTACATTTGTCTTAATGATTGTACAGTTCAAAATCTCGTTTCTAAATATAATGACTTTTCTCATGATAAATGTTCTTATTGACGGTTGGCTTGTTTTTAAGCAACGGAAGGGAAGTTAAATTCTACTTAACGACGTCACAATTTCTCTTAAGAAATATTGTCTCCCATCCTACCGTCACCGTTCCGGATGCACTGACCCGTTGATAAAAGTCCTCAGCTGCTTGAGCACTGGCTGGATCATCCGCATTGATATCTAAAATCATGTCAATCTGATTCGTGGGTTCCGATTTACCGCGAAAGGCATCGGCACACTGGAAGCTCACGCCCAAGATGTCAAATCCGGCATGAATCGTAATATTATCGAGATTAGCATCGGCCGGCAGCCCGAACTGTTGGACCTGCGCTGCATCCGGACTGAAGCTGGCCTTCCGCAAGAATCACACTCACATTGTCAGAAAGAACGTCTCCATCCCCGAATACCTCAACGAATTGGGCAAGAAACAAGGCCTGAATTTCTCCGAGGTTTTGACCGAAGCTCTCCATGACAAATTGAACGCCTAAACGGCACCGAGCGATTGGCTCGGTGCTGTTTTTTTATTTTTCAGTGAAGGCGGTCTTCCAATCCACTTCTCGAGCCAAGCGTGCCAAGCTCCCGGGGTGCACTACACGATAGTGGTGGCCCACCTTCTCCAAATAACCCAATTTCACAAAATCCGCCAATACATATAACAGATGACGATACGACACACCCAGGTACTGTGCAACCTGCGTGTGTTTTTCTTCGTACATCTCATTGTTCGCCGTTAACAGGATAAAACCAGCTAGTCTCTGCGACAAGGTGAACGCTTGATTCTGCGAGAACGTCCTAATATTTCGCGAGTTTTTCCGGCCTAAATACTGACACACACTTCGCAAGAACGTCGTGTCCTGCAACAACTGCTGCTGGTATTGCGCCATTGGCAAGGCCAGACACCAGCAGTCTTCGATGGCCTGCACCGTGAATGACGGACTTCTGGAATCGAGCAGTTCCATCTCGCCAATAAAGCAGGGCGGCGTAAAAAAGTCGATCAGCGCTACCTTCCCGTTGGCTAAGGTGTCGTAAAGTTTCGTCTTCCCTTTAACCAGGTACAGCAAGTCCCGTGGCCGATCCGGTGCCTGCACGATGATACTCTTCGCCGGAAACAAGTAGAGCCGGGCAGCCTGAGCAACATCAAAGGAGAACTGGCGGTCGTAGCCCCACTCTTCAATAAACTGTTGTTTTAAGTCTTCATTTTTAATGATTCGCAAGTTAAATTCACCTCAAGTATGAGATTTCTCATACTTACCTTAACAACCAGCCCGCTATAATGCAATCAGTAAGTAAGGGCTTACACATAATTCAGGAGGTCTTTCAAATGACAAAACGTAAAATTATTCTCGATTGTGATCCAGGCCATGACGACGCGATTGCTATGCTGATGGCGAATGCTCACCCGGACATCGATCTACTGGGAATTACCATTGTCGCCGGTAATCAAACCCTCAAGAAAACCGTTCACAACGGCTTAAACGTCGCACAGTTACTGGATATCAACACTAAGATCTACCCTGGGATGCCGCAACCCCTGGTACGCGAACAAGTTGTAGCGGGTAACGTCCACGGCAAGACTGGTCTAGATGGTCCCGTCTTCCCCGAACTACACCGGACTGCCGAAAAGGAAAACGGTGTCCGCTTCATCATCGACACACTCCTTGCGAGTGATGGCGACATTACCCTAGTACCAACTGGTCCACTGACCAACATTGCCACTGCCATGCGGATGGAACCGCTAATCATCCCCAAGATTAAAGAAATCGTCTTGATGGGCGGAGCATACGGCACTGGTAACTTCACACCATCCGCTGAGTTTAACATCTTCGCTGACCCCGAAGCCGCCCACGTTGTCTTCAAGTCTGGCGCTCCCATTGTCATGATGGGCTTAGACCTGACGAACCAAACCATCTGCACCCCAGATATCATCAAACGCATGGAGGCTGTGGGCAACAAAGCTGGAAAATTATTTGGTGACCTCCTACGGTTCACACTGAAAACACAATTTGAAGAATTTGGCTTAGCTGCTGGTCCGATCCATGACGCCACCACCATTGGTTACCTCATCAACCCAGAGCTCTTCGACCTGCAGGATATGTTTGTCGAAGTCGACATCAATCGGGGCCCCTCTTACGGTCGGACCGTCTGCGATGAAAACAACGTCTTAGGCAAACCAGCCAACGCTAAGGTTGGAAAAGGCATCAACACAGCCGGGTTCTTTGACCTCGTTGAGCACTGCATTCGGATGTACTAAATCCCATTTCAAATGAAAGAGGTTATGTGCCATGTATCTTGCAATCAATGCCGTGGGCGTGGTGGTCTTCCTGATCATCGGCTTTCTCTTTTCAAAAAATAAACACCAGATCTACTGGCGGTCCATTGGCATCATGTTGACCCTAAACCTAATCTTAGCCTGGTTCTTTACCAGTTTTAGTGTCGGCCAAGACGCCGTTAAGGCCGCTGCCGATGGCTTCAACTGGTTAGTCGAAGTGTCCTATCAGGGGATTGTCTTCGCACTCCCAAATTGGGTCACACCAGCTTTTGGTGGAACTGCCAAGTCAATGAACTTCATTACCAGTGCGCTACTCCCCGTGCTGATGATTGTGCCCCTCTTTGATATTCTGACCTATATCGGCGTGCTTCCTTGGATCATCAAGTGGATTGGGCGTGGTCTTTCCTTTATCACTGGCCAACCACGCTTCGAATCATTTTTCGCCGTTGAAATGATGTTTCTGGGCAACACCGAAGTCCTGGCTATCTCTGGAATTCAGCTACGGCAAATGCGCGCCGAACGTAATCTAACGCTCGCCATGATGTCAATGAGCTGTGTGACAGCTTCCATCTTGGGTGCTTATACCCAGATGGTCCCCGGCCAATTCGTCTTAACCGCCGTCCCCATCAACGTGATTAACGCGATTATTGTTACTAACCTGTTGAATCCCGTTCAAGTGGCCGCCGAAGAAGATACCATCGCCACGGTCGGCACTGAGGGACAGGATGACAATGGCAAACGGGAACCGTTCTTCTCTTTTCTAGGCGACTCCATCCTGACTGCTGGCCGGTTGACCCTCATCATTGTGGCCAACGTTATTGCCTTCGTCGCTCTCGCAGCCTTAGTGGATAAGTTGTTGGGTCTCATCTGGCAGCCCCTGTCGCTCGAAAGCATTCTTGGTGTCATCATGTTTCCTTTTGCCTGGTTGCTGGGTTTTCCCGTACACCAAGCCTGGCTTCTCTCGCAGGACATGGGACTCAAGCTCGTCACTAACGAATTTGTTGTCATGGGTAAAGTTGCCGGTAGTGTCATCAACGGCTACACGCCCCATCTACGCGCCGTATTAACCGTCTTTCTAACATCATTCGCTAACTTTGGAACGACCGGGATGATCATCGGAGCCTTCAAAGGCCTAGTTGATAAAGAAAAGAACGATCTGATCGCTAAAAACGTTGGTTACATGCTGTTATCAGGGATTCTAGTCTCCCTGTTGTCGGCCGGAATTGTCGGTCTATTTGTTTGGTAATGCTATAAATGCTCATCACTGTAAAAAGCAGCGATGAGCATTTTTTAATTACGCATTCGGATCTTTAATCTGGCTCCACGGCATCACGTGCAGCATCCACGAGATCCCATACTTATCGGTAAAGTGGCCCATCTTGCCACCCCAGAACTGCGGCTCAAATGGCATGTCAACCGTCACCGTTCCGGAGGCAACCACCCGTTGATAGAAATCCTCGGCGGCTTGGGCACTCGCAGCGTCATCAGCATTGATATCTAGGATCATGTCAATCTGATTCGTGGGTTCCGGTTTACCACGAAAAGCATCCGCACATTGGAAGCTCATCCCAAGAATACTGAATCCGGCGTGCATGGTGATATCATCCAAATTCGCCCCCGCTGGTAGCCCGAACTGCTTAGCCTGGGCAGCATCTGGACTGAAACGATAGACATCCGCTGCGCCAAACACCTCTTGATAATAGGTCAAGGCATCCTTGGCACTTTCAAACGAAATACTGGGAATCAATCGTGATTGCATGGCAAAACATCTCCTTGATTTGAATAGCCTAAGTGTACCAAGTTCCTTGCTTACTGGGTAGTGATTACCTTTAATCAGTGACGAATTTCTGGGTGCTCGCCGTTAAATGTTTCATGTGAAACATCGCTGGACTTTCCCACCAACCAATTTATTTTTCACTAAATCGCTACTATAAGGAGACTCGATAACGTGCTGTTCCGCACCGCACAATTTTAGATTTCCCCGTTGACAATCCAAGTTTCAGTGATAAACTAGCAATTATTAACAATTGATTAGAAAATTAAAATGTGATGATGAAGCCCAGTAACGCAGGTCACCCCTTGTTAGCGAACCCGGTTTAGTGAGAGCGGGTCAAGGTCGCCAGCGTGAACATCCCTTCGGAGCTGTTTGCTGAAATTAAAGTAAGTCTATACCGGTAGCAACCGTTATCAATGCAGTGAATCGCGAGTGTGGTTCGATTTCCCAGTAGATCCTAGACTCTGGGAACGTCCCTCTAGGAAGCTCGCCGTTCATGGATAGCGCTACTTTTTGAGTAGCACAAATAAGGTGGTACCGTGCAGACTGCGCCCTTACGGAGAGTTTTTTCCGTAGGGGCGCATTTTTTATTTTCAGGGTATTTCTAATCAATTGAAATTCTAGGAGGTTTTTGTATGAAGCATCTCGCTTATACCGCACCGTTAGCCCTACTCTTACTCTTCACCCTGAGTGGCTGCGGGAGCGCTGCCGGTAACACCACTAAGAATCGCACACTTAACGTCACGCTTCCCAGCGAACCCGCCACCGCCGACCCCAACAAGTCGACCGATACCAATAGTGGGAGCGTGATCTCCCAGACCATGGAAGGCCTCTATACTTATGATCAATCCGGGAAGGTCGTTGCCGGCGTCGCCACGAAGGTGGTCAAACCGACTAACAACGGCAAGACCTACACGTTTAACCTCCGTAAGACGGCCAAATGGGCCAACGGACAGACCGTCACAGCCCAAGACTTCGTCACCTCACTGCGCCGCTGGGTCGACCCGAAGACCAAGGCACAATATGCCAACAAGCTTTCCGCCATCAAAGGTTACGCCGCTATCCAAAACGGTAAGGCAGACCCATCTACGTTTGGCGTGAAGGCCCTCAATAAGACTAAACTTCAGATCACCCTGAGTCAGGCTGTGCCCTACTTCGACGACCTTGTCTCCGACTACTATCCTCTGAACACTGCTGCTGTGAAGAAATACGGGCAAAAGTACGGGACTAACGCCGCCAAAACCATGAGTAACGGCGCCTACAAGCTCGTTGGTTGGACTGGCAGTAATTCGACTTGGACCTACGTCAAAAACCCCCACTACTGGGATGCCAAGAACGTGAAGATCAAGAAGGTCAAGGTGAACGTTACCAAGGATGAGAGCACTGCCGCCACGTTGTTTAAGAGTGGCAAGATCCAGGAGACAACGGTTAGCGGTCAATACGTCCGGGCTAATGCCAACAACAAGGAGCTCCACAAAACGTTGCAGGGCCGGCTACAGTACCTCTACGTCAACAGTAAGAAGGCTGCGACTAATTCCGAGAACCTGCGTCAAGCGGTTGCCTATGTGACTAACCGTTCTACTTTAACAAACAAAGTCTTAGTCGATGGTTCCAAGCCCGCCCTCAATGCGGTTCCTCGTGGCGACCAAGCCAATCCCAAGACGGGAGAAGACATGGCGACCCAACTGGGGAATCTCTTGCCAACAGATGTTGCCAAGGCCAAGACTTACTGGGCTAAATATTTAAAGGAGACCGGTAAGACCAAAGTCACCTTGAATCTATTGACCGATGACACTGACGACGACAAGCACGTGGGGACCTACCTTCAATCCGTAATGGAGAAGAACTTCAAGGGATTGAAAGTTACCACGACCTCCATCCCCCACGCCCAACACGTGGCGCGGGACTTCGCAGGAACCTTCGAACTCAATTTAACCGGCTGGTCCACCAATTTATTAGACGCTTCAGACTTCCTGAACTTAGCCGCCAAAGATAACACGGTCAACTTCACCGGCTGGAACGATCCCGCATTCAACACGCTCCTAGCCAAGGCCGCAACCCAAACGGGCCTGCCCCGCTACAACACCTTAATGGACGCCAACCAACGCCTGATGGCGGTCAAGGGCTACATCCCACTGTACCAACCATCACAGGCAAAGCTTGTCAGCAAAGATGTTGGGGGCTTGAAGGATACGCTGTTGCACGGTGCGCAGTATAAGTATGCGTACTGGAAGTAAGAGAGTGGAGCAAGCCGCTTAGATTCTGAGCATTAGGGAAATAAGGGGATTCTGTTCGGCCTCGCCGGACAGGAGTCACTTATTTATCTAAGCGGAAGAATCTGGCTTGCGGAACTCGTTTCAAAAGCCGCATATTTCCGGATATAAGGGCGAGAGACAATTTATCTCTTTAAACTAGACTTGCCATTGAGACAGGAGGACTTAGGGTTCTAAGCGGAAGAACCTGCCTTGCGGAACTCGTTTCAGAGGCCGCAAGTTTCCGGATATAAGGGGCGAGAGCAAGTCCAAAGAACTAAACCAAATTAACCAGCAACAATGCTTAAAACCAAAGTAAAAAAGTACCAATGTCCCAAAGCCGCCCGTACCCCAAGCCTCCCAGTCCACAGCTACCACCAAGACATCCTCAAATGTTTCTCGGCGGCTGTGGTCTCCGATACTTCAGGCCTGTGCGGCGCTTCACCAGAACTATGTATCAATCCAAACTACAACGATTTCTATACATTCTCATCTATATAATCACGACACAAAATTCAGGAGGAATTTATATGACCAAAACCACTTTCTTTAATTTCACCTTATTCGATGGCACCAACGATCAAAATCAAGCCGACGCGTGGTTTACCGTCGATGACACCTCCGGTAAATTAGTCGACCGTGGGCAGGGCACGCCCACACCGGCTGATGCCAGCGTCGACCTCAACGGCCAATACGTCATGCCGGGCTTCATGAACGTTCACGTCCACGTCACCGCCGATACGCAGGCACTCCAAGGCAAGGAACACTCCGAAGCCGAGGCTGGCGTTCTGGCCTTCACCAATTTACAAACGCTACTCAAGTCTGGGGTTACCTACGTCCGGGGCTGCGGGACCGGCTACGATGCCGATGTAAAGCTGAAGAAGCTTCAACAATCTGGCCAATTACCCCATACCCCGCATATGTTGACCTCGGGCAAAGCCTTCTCAATGACGGGTGGTCACGGGGATTCCCCTCACGGCGGGCATGCGGTCGACTCCCCCGATGAAATGCGTAAGGCCGTTCGTACCGCATTTAAGAATGGTGCCGAGAGCATCAAGGTCATGGCAACCGGTGGTGTCATGACGCCCAACGACTTTATGGAAGACGCACAGCTCTCCGTGGCTGAAATGCACGTGGCCGTTGAAGAGGCTCACCACAAGCGCCGGGTCGTTGCCGCCCATGCCGAGGGGAATCCCGGCATCCAAAACGCCTTAGACGCCGGCGTGGACTCCGTAGAACATGGCTTCTACGTCACCGAAGATGAGGCCAAGCAGATGGTCAAGCAGGGCACATACCTGACGCCCACGCTGATTGCCGAATGGGTCATCCCCGAACAGGGTCACGGCGTTTTACCCGACTGGGAGGTCAAAAAGGCTGCCGATGCCCTGGATGACACCTACGTCAACATGCGCCGGGCTTTCCAACTCGGGGTAAAATTCACCTGTGGGACCGATGCCGGAACGCCTTTCAACGGTTTCGACTTAACACCCAGTGAATTTGGCCTCTTGACCAAATTGGGCATGACCCCGGCGCAGGCCTACCAGTGTTCAACCCTGAACTCGGCCGCCTTGATGGGCGTCGACCAGGAGTATGGTACTTTGGAGGTCGGTAAATTCGCCGATTTCCAAGTTCTGAAGGCCGACCCACTCGCCGACACTGCCAACGTCGTTCAGACCGACAAACAGGTCTACCTCGGCGGCCACCGCGAATTCTAACCCTTGTTAAAGAGCAATGCGTCCGCACGGGATCCGACCCCTGGTGCTGGCGCATTGCTTTTTATCGTCTCGTGGCAATGGCAAAATATTTATTTCGTTGTATTAACGATTTACCAGTTGACTTTCATTTTTATTCCGGTAAACTGAGGAGACCTTCCTCAGTTTCGAGATGATTATCTGTAGTCACACCAATATGAACCCTTTCCAAGCTAAAATGGACCAGTCAATATCTGCACTGGTCCATTATTTTTTAACTACTAAAGCGGCTAAACGCGTATTCATTTACGTCCGTCTTAAAACTGGCGTTGCATCTGCCGAGACAACTCATCGGTAGCCTTTATCGCGGAGAAGACATCGCGAGCACTCACCGGAAAACCCATGTTGTGGATGGTCTCCCCGGATTGAACTGCCAGCTTGGCAACCTTCATCAAATCCTCGTCGCTGGCTTCGTCCAAGTAAAGGTCGGCTAAAGTCGTCGGCAATCCCAGATCGGCTTCAAAGTCCAAGTAACGTTGAAACTCAGCGTCGGTTGCGCCCTCCAGAACCAGGTTGAGGAGCGTACCAAACGCCACTTTTTGCCCGTGCGATAGCTTGTGCACGTCACCGGATAACGCGGTCAAGCCGTTCTGAAAACTATGGGCTGCGGCGAGTCCGGAGCTTTCGGCCCCGACACCGCTCAGGAGAATGTTGGCTTCGATGATGTGGCTCAACGCCGGCGTAACCACGTGGTCGGCAGCCGCGGAGACGGCTTGCCCAGTGTATTTAAACAACAACGACTCGCACTTCTCAGCAAGTGCCAACCCGGCGGCCGTCTGATCAGTCTGCAGGGGTAATAGCGTGGTCGCCCGGGCCCGCGCAACCGTCTGAGCTTCGACGTTGGTCGACAACGCATCCGCAATCCCGTCAACCAGGAAGCGGACGGGTGCCCCAGCAATCACGGTCGAATCCACCAACACCAGATCGGGATTCTTGTCATAAAATTGATACTTCAAGAATTCCCCATTAGGTGAATAAATGACACTCAGCCGCGTGCACGGCGAATCATTGGACGCTAGCGTGGGGACAATCACGACGGGCACGTGGAGCTGATCGCCAACAGCTTTAGTGGTGTCGTTGGTCTTCCCACCACCCAAGGCAATGACGAACTTGGCATCCTTGGCCTCCCCAATAGCTTGAATCCGCGCAATCTCTTCCGGGGAACTCTCGCCATTGAAGTGGATATGTTCAATCTTGAGCCCATCCGCTGTCAGATGCTGATAGAATTGTCCACCCACCAATTCCCAAACGATATCGTCAGCAATCAACAGGCCGTGGTTGCCAAACGGGGCAATGTAGCGGGCCGCGTGCTGCAGAAGCCGGTCACCCTGAACGTAGGTCGAGGGACTCGCAAATGCTGTAATCATTTCCAATACCTCCTCATTGAACTAGTTCCCATTCTAAAGAGTTCGCGAGAAACCCACCGGTCAACGGCTCGGATTACACGACTTAAGATAGCCAATGCCCGCAACTAGCAAAAAGGAGACAGTGGTCATTAACCGCCGTCTCCTTAAAAGATGCTTGATCCTACCGTTAATTCTTAACCGTTGCCGTAGCACCTTCGCTCTTCCGGTGCCAGTACAGTTCGATTTCTTCCAATGACTTTCCTTTGGTTTCCGGAACCTTGCGCCAGATGAAGATGGCCGCAATCATAGTCACTGCCACGTAGAGCATAAAGGTCCAGCCTTCCCCGATATTCTTAGTCAGGATTGGGAAGGTATAGCTCAACGCGAAGTCACTCAGCCACAGAATCAGTGTACAGATGGACATTGCCCGTCCCCGGATCTTAGAGGGAAAGATTTCAGACAACATGATCCAGGTCACCGGCGCTAACGAAATGGCGTAGGACGCGATGGCCAACAGGATGAAGGTCAACGTAACCGCACCAGGAGCCTGCATGAAGAAGCAGAGCGCAACAACCAGTAAGCACAGAGACATTGCAAAGGATCCCCAGCCCAGTAAGGCTTTCCGACCAACTCTGTCGACCAATCCCAAGGAAACAATCGTAATCACCATGTTAATGACCCCGATGGAGACCGTCGCCATGAACGCTCCGTTCTGCCCGAAGCCGGCTCCCTTAAAGATTTCCGGCGCGTAGTACATGATTGCGTTACTCCCGGAGAACTGCTGGAAGATTGCCAGTAACACCCCAATCATTAATACGGGGAGCCAAGTCTTATTGAACAGATCCTTAAACGAAGTGTCATCCACCACTTTTTCGGAAGCCACAATGTCGTCTAACTGCGTCTGCGCTGCGGCATCGTCACCTTCCACGCGTTTCAAGACGCTCAGTGCTGCATCCGCCTTACCATGTTGCTGAAGCCAGCGGGGACTTTCACCCGCCGGAATCAGCGCGAGCAGGAACAACACGGACGGTAAGACGCCGACCCCCATCATCCACCGCCAACCGGTAGAGACGTTCCAGGCCTGTGTAGACCCGGAGACAATGGCGGCGTTGACGAAGTAAACCACGAAGATCCCAATCGTAATGGCTAACTGGTTCACGGTAACCAGTTTTCCTCGGACCTCTGCTGGCGCCATTTCGGCAATGTACAGTGGCGTAATCAGCGAGGTCAGGCCGATCCCAATCCCGGCGAGCATCCGCCAGATGACCAGCGTCATGTAACTTCCGGCCAAGGCAGCCCCGACTGAGGAACCGGCAAAGATGATCGCCGACAGCACCAGAATCTTCTTCCGACCAAATAGATCACTGAGAACCCCAGCAATCGTGACCCCAATGGCACACCCAATCAAGATACACGAGGTGACCCAACCGACTGCCGCGCTACTCAACGCGAACTTGATCTGCAAAAACCCGACGGCCCCGGAGATCACAGCGGTATCGTACCCAAACAGGAGTCCACCCAACGCGGCCGCACAAGAAATTAAGATCACGTAGGAACTTAGTTTTTTCTTTTTCATTTTTATTTTCTCCAATCGTTGCTCGCTGAAATTAAGCGTCTCAACTTATCTAAGAACCAGCTAAAAGTCGAATTGCCAACTAGTCTGACGGTCATAGTGTTCCCCTGGCATCAACGTCAGCGGCGTTAGATCACTACCTTCCTGGGGCGCGACCTGTGCTTCAAACGCTACACCACCGTACTGGCCGATCTTGGCCGTAACTCCTGGCGTGTGGGCAAAGTGATTGGCCGTATAGACGACCACCGCTGGCGCCGTCGTTTGCATCCGCATAACGCGATTCTTTCGTGGCGATGTCAGCGTGACCACCGGTTGGCGTCCCGTCAACATGAAGGGATGATTCAGTCCCCGTTCAGCCACAATCGCCGGATCATTCCCCTCGAGGACATCCCCGAGACGTTTCCCCCGACGAAAATCAAACACGGTGCCAGCAACCGCCGCACGACCACGATACGGCAAACTTTCTGCATCCAAAGGAAGATAATAGTCGCTCGCAATCTTCAAGTGCTGATCCACCACGGTCGTTTCCGGTCCATCCAGATTGAAGTACACGTGGTTGGTCGGATTGAAGACTGTCACTTGGTCCGTCACCGCCTGAATGCGGTAAGTTAGCCGGTTCTGGTTATCTAGTTCATAACTCACCTGCATTTTCAGCGTTCCCGGATAGCCATTGGCGCCATTGGGATCGACTAGAGTCATCGTCACTTTGACGCTGCGCTCCGTAATCTGCGGTTGAAAGGCAAAGACCTGTGTATCCGTCCCGGTCCCCCCGTGGGCGTGATTCTTGCCACTGTTCACCGGCAGTTGAATCAGCTGGTTGCCCAGTCGCCATTGGCCACGCCGCACGCGACCCACGATTCGGCCAACCGTGCCGCCCAAGTAGTTTCGTGCCACGGCGTAATCAGCCGGGGAAGGTAGCGACAGAATGACATTTTCAAGACCATTCTCACCAGGTAATAACACTTGTTCCAACGTAGCCCCGTAGTTCAGCAGTTTGACCTGCATCCCCTGGTCGTTGGTCAGCGTCAGTTCACAATAGTCCTTGCCCGCTTGATGGTCATACTTTTCCACTGTAATATCCATGGCTTAGACCTCGGGTTTCACAAAGTTGACGTGACGAAGAACGCCTTGATGGTGATTATTAAGCGCCAGTGCACGATTGAAGAACGTCTGTGCCTTGGCTGTCTGGTTCAAGCCCAAGTAACCCAGCGCCATCAGATAGTCACAGTGGACGGAATTCTTCGACTGATAGTCATCGTCAAAGAGTAAGGCATCTGGCAGTGATACAGCGAAATAGTCCAACTTGAAGGTATTAAAGATGTGTTGTTCACCGAAGTTAATCAGCTTGTAGTAGCGCGCCTTGGCAGCATCCGTCCGCCCCAACTGCTCGTCAGCTAAGGCTTGATAAAAGATGGTGTCGGCCGGTTGGTCGTTGTAATACATCATATCAGTCGGTTCACTCAGGCCTTGCGTTGCGGCTTCGAAATGCGTCTTGGCCGCAGCCTCATCACCCTTGGCCCGGTAAGCCATACCCAGGTAGAAATCAATCACGTTATTGACGGCGATTGGCAGTTTTCCTTCGCCCAAGCTCCGCGGATAAACCAGAGCTTGCTTCAATTTGGCAATAGCCCTCTCACTGTCGTGGGCCCGCAAATCCTGCTTGGCCAACTCGACCAATGCGTATTCATACTGCGTGCTGACCTTGCCTTCGCCACCTTCCCACGGATGGAAGATGTGGGCCATTACAGCATCGTAAGCGTCCTGATAACGACCCGTCTCGTTTAATAACGTGACTAGTAAGATATAGCTGTCGTCACGTTGCGCAACGAGGTCACGGTGATCTTCCAGGAATTGTAACCGGTCGGCCAAGGGGTCATTGAGCTTCTCGTGAAGTGTCGCCAGCTCGAAGACCAACCGACTGTTTGTCGGATCTAACTTGAGTGCCATTGTTAACTCGGTCAAGGCCGCCTGCGGATCATTCTGGCGGTTGAAGTAGGCAATGGCTAAATTCCGGTGGGCCATCGCATAATCTGGCTTGACCTGTGTACAGTGCTCCCACAGCTTCGTGGCCGGGTCATACACTTGCCGGTCGTAGAAGAAGTTCCCTAAATAATAGGCAGCCAGCCCGTCTTGCGGATAATTTTCACAAATATACTGCAGGACCCGGACATCTTCTAACCGATTCGGGAAGACGTAATCTGGCGAAGCCTCCGCCCCAGCAGCGGCGTAGGCCGTCGCATCGGCCGACCGGTCCAACTTCGCAGCCAGATAGGCCTGATAGTAGCTCTTCAGGGGATGTTTACCCGGATAACGGCTGATGATTGCCAGTGCATCGGCGTACGCCCCGCTACGGCTATAAGCTTCAGCTAAGGCCAAATAATTGTTGAGCTTGCCGTTCAGGGCAGCTGTCAACTGACCTTCAGTCGTGGCATTGGTCGTTAAACGATAGGCTTCATAACGGTTGGCTAGGTCAATACGATCCAGTTGCGCGTTCTCAGCGACCAGCTGTGTTGCCGCCGCAGTCTGACCCAGTTGCCGCAACAGACTAACTTTAAGGGTCCGTGCCGCCATGTCGTGTGCACCAGTGACCAACGCCTGGTCGACAAATTTCAAAGCGGCGCGCAATTCACCCCGACTGGCCTTAATCTGAGCCAATGCGAGAAAGGCTACGGACTGAGTCTCGTGCGACCAAGTCGCCTTGAAAAAGTGGTCGTAAGCGGCGGCTACTTTACCCTGCATCCGCAAACTCAATCCCAAGTGATAGTGAGCAGCACCACTGGCTGGATTGGTGTTATGCGCTGTTTGCCGTTTGATGGCCGCTTCAAAGTACCCCTGACTCTTCGTAAATTGCCCGCGCCGATACAGGAGTAACCCGTAGGCATCGTTGATTCGGTAATCGCCAGGGTCGCGTTTCAAACCCTCTAGATAGTAATCAACTGGCCGATACGTGGCGTGCCGGTACTGTTCCAAGTGCTGTCCCGCTAAGTAAAGTTCATCGTTCGTCTGTAACTTCTCTGGCGCGGCGATCTCCTTTGCGGCATCCGGAATCTGTTCCACCTCATCCTTAGCTGGCTGATAGCTGACCAAGACTGTGCCGGCGCTATCGGTCACAACCACGCGGAAATCGTGGTCAGTGCCCGTTGGATTGGCAATCGTTTTGTCAAAGGTTGCCGTTGGACTCAACGTCTGAACATCATCAATAAGGACTTGTGCGTTTTGATAGAGTTTAACGTGAGCATCCTTAAAGACGGACGTCGCGTAGGCTTTGATCCGCAGGTCGCCACCGTTTCGCTCCAGATTAACGGCGGCATTGATGGTCGCGTTCTTCACGGCCCCAACATCTTTGTACGGCATGAAGTATTCCGTCGATGACTTTTCTTCGTGTGGCTGTAGCCAGGTAAAGTCAGGTTGATTATCCGTAAACGTCCCCACCATCAATTCGATATAAGGGCCGTCGTTGTCGGTCAGTTGATGATCCCAAGACTTCCCGAAGTCACCATTACCCCAGGTCCACTGCTTCTTCCCGGGTGACGTATGATGATCGGCAACGTGGAGGAGGCCAGCGTTCTTCTGGTGGTCGTAATTCCCCAAGAAGTCATACTCGGAGTGCGCCGCCATGTAAGACGTCGGCACGGGAACGTTCTTGTAGCGGGAAATATCGACCCCGGCAGAATAATCGACCTTATAGTACTCACCCGTTGCAATTGGGAAGGTCGATACGGCCCGCTTACCATGATCAAACACGGCGTTCACATCAGGTGGAAAAATGGACTGGGTGTGGTCGTTGACCGGTACCGCTGGGTTAGCCCACCACAGGAACGTCTGCGGCAGGTCAGTTGGATTCTTGAAGTGCTCGTTCAACTCGAGGTAGGACTTATCAGCGTACATGGTGAATCCTACTGAAATTTTGGTCCCATACATCCGGTCAATATCACTCATCCACAACGTCTTCGACCCATCGTCATGACTTTCAAGTTGCGTCTCGATTGGCAAGAACGTATCTGGTCGATGATGTTGCGGCCAATTGAACTCAATTCCTCCAGAGATCCAGGAACCTGTAAGACCGACTAATGCCGGCTTGATCACGTGGTTATAGTAGACGAAATCATAATTATTAGTCTTGTCGAGTGCCCGATAGATCCGGCCACCCAGTTCTGGCAGAAAGGTCACTTGTAAGTATTGGTTCTCTAGAATAATGGCATGATAGGTGTGATCCTGCTTCTCATTAAAAATTCTTTCGGTAACTGGGAAGGGATAGACCTTCCCACTGCTCCCCTGATAGACTCGCTTTTCCAAAAACATCGGATTTTTCTCCGGCTGGCCTGTCTTATATGTCGGGATTGTTAGTTCAGTTTCCGTTAACGAAACGCCCGTAATCGTATTCAACATACACAATCGTTCCTTTCCTCAATCTAGCCTAAGCTTAATATGGAAAGCGCTTTCTTCAAATGCACTAAAAGACCAGAAAGATGGATTATCCGTGTTTCAAACGTTATACTCGAGGTAGTTCAGGGGATTGAACGTCTGAGTTTCAAGCGAAAGGAGGCCATCACATTGCGACGCCTACAGGACTTTGATAACGAATATTTATTTGTGTTACCCAAGGACGTCCTTCAAGACTACATATTTTCGCCAATTATCGCGAACCTCTACGTGACCGACCTGGGATTTTTTCCCAATGCGCAATACCACTACGTGAATCGGGAACGGGGATCGGCCGGTTGGGTCATCATCTTCTGCACGGGTGGGTCCGGCACCGTGATTGTTGACGACACGACCTACCACCTGCATCAATACTCACTGATCATCATGCCACCGGGAATCAAGCACACCTACTATGCCTCCAAAGACGATCCTTGGGATATTTATTGGTTACATTTTCGAGGAAAATTGGCCGAGGAATACGTCAACGTCTCGCCTAAACAAGCCCACTTCATCGATCACCTCACGAATGAACAGGTCAATTCGACCATGCGGCAATTCTGGCAGATGATTAAGTCCTTCATCCCCGGGTTCAGTTACGATGCCGTCTTCTACGTCTCACAGGTATTGGGTGTCCTGTTGGCGACGCTTGCCATGGATGAGGCTAAAGCCAGTACCCAAGGTAGTAGCTACGTTGACGCGGCGATTCACTACATCTATCAACATATCGACGAGCCAATCAAGCTTGCGGATGTTGCCAATGCACTCGGCATTTCGACCAGCTATCTCAGTCGCAAATTTCGAGAGGTGGTCAACGCCAGTGTGATTGCGTTCATTACCTCCATCAAGATGAAGCGCGCCAGCCATTACCTGCAATACACCAACGTCCCCATTCAACAGGTCGCGCGGCGACTAGGTTACACGGACAGTTACTACTTCTCCCGCGTATTCAAAAAGGAATTTGGGCTGTCCCCGCAGCACTTTCGAAATCGACTATAAGCAATTACGTCTCATAACCAGATACGCAAAATAGGGTCCCGGCTAGCAGGCACTAGCTGGAACCCTATTTCTGAAATTCACAAAAAAAAGAACCAACACCTAAGTGTTAGTTCTTAAATGACTACTCTTCGCTAACGAATGGCATTAAGCCCATGATCCGTGAACGCTTGATAGCAATAGTTAACTTACGTTGGTTCTTGGCACTCGTACCAGTAACCCGGCGAGGTAAGATCTTACCCCGTTCGGAGATAAACCGACGTAATAAGTCAGTATCCTTGTAATCAATGTATTCAATGTGGTTGGCTGCAATAAAGTCAACCTTCCGACGGCGACGGCCGCCACGACGTTGTCCTGCCATGAGAAATTCCCTCCTCGTATTTTAGTGTTTAGAACGGTAAATCATCATCGGAAATGTCAATTGAATCGCCGGTGTTCGCAAACGGATCAGCTGAGTTGTTCCCAGCATTGTTGCCGTTGTTGTTACTTGGGGCTGGATTCGAGTTTTGCGATGGGGCCGCCGGAGACGGGTTCCCACTCGTAAATGGATTGGCATTTTGATTCTGATTCTGTTGAGGAGCATTATTCGCTGGGTTACCGCCGTAGTTTGCGTTACCACCATTGTTGTTCGCGTTACGAGAACGTGGTTCGAGGAACGAAAAGTCCTCGACAACAACTTCGGTAACATAAACCCGTTGGCCCTGTTGATTTTCGTAATTCCGGGTCTGAATCCGACCTTCAATTCCAACAAGGGAACCCTTGTGGAAAAAGTTCGCAAAGTTTTCCGCGGACTTGCGCCAAATGACACAACTTACGAAATCAGCTTCCCGTTCACCAGATTTGTTGGTGAACCGCCGATCAACGGCCAAGGTAAACGTGGCAACAGCAGCACCGCCTTGGGTGTATCGTAAGTCAACATCCCGTGTCAGTCGGCCAGTTAGTACTACTCGGTTGATCATTGCTGAATAACTCCTCTCAAAATTAAAAGTTTAAAGTCAAATTAGTCTTCGCGCTTAACGATCATGTGACGTAAGATACTGTCGTTGATCTTAGCTAAACGGTCAAATTCGTTCAATGCTGCATCGTCATCAGCGTTTAAAGTAATAACGTGGTAGATACCTTCGTTAAAACCACCGATTTCGTAAGCAAAACGACGCTTAGACCAATCCTTTGAATCAAGGATGTTGGCACCGTTATCCTTAAGCAACTTGTCGAAGCGTTCAACCAAAGCGGTCTTTGCGGCATCGTCAAGGTCTGGACGAATAATGTAGGTAATTTCGTATTTAGTAGTTTCCATGAATGTTACACCTCCTTATGGACTTCAGGCCCCCGCTGCGATGCGGGAGCAAGGAGAGACTCTAGCGAAAGCCAGATACTCACAAGCTAGTAGTATAGCATAAATCATTTCGTTAAGCAAATCGGGGCCGACCGACAGGCGCTGCTTACGTTACACTACTTAACTACGTGAAAAACGTCCAAATATTTTTTATTTTTCAAAATTAATTTTTATTGATCCAAGTTATGGCCACACAGCCGCGGCACATCGGCACTCTTGGGTAAAATGATGCTGACAAGAAACGCGACCAGGAGTACCCTGATCGCGTGATTTAATTTTACTTTGTTCGTGATGCGCTGGCTTCGGCCTCATCCTCGGCTTCACGAGCCAGTGACTCGACCAACAAGCCATCGTGCATGAGAAATAACGTCTCTTGAATCGCTGCCCATTCACTCATCATCATCGATTCCCCCTAGTAAATTTAGGACCTAGTTGCCAGTACCGCTGACGTAGCGGTTCCCCGTATCTGCTGATTATTCACCATTTGCTGAGTCAGCGCATGTGCCCGAACCAGCAACGCATAATCATCCGCCAGCATATAATCCGACCCATGCGTATCCGCCCACGCGATACCTTCGATCAGAATGCGAATCGCGCGTTCTGGCTGACTTTGCATGAGACAGCTACGCGCGTATTGGTTAAAGACCATGCCGAGATTCTGACTATTGTCCACTAATCGATGCTCACGAATGATAGTCAGTGCGCGCTCAAAGCCAGCATAATTCGGCTGATTCGTGGTAATCGCCGCTGTCAGGTAATTTTCAACTGAAAAGAGTAGCACTTCGAGCGTCCGATAACGCTGCGGGTGTTGCGGCATCATCATGGTCAGTGCAGTCCGAATACTCTGCAATGCGGCGGTCGCGTCATGCGTTACCTGATAAACTGCGCAACCGTAGTAGTAATAATACGTTTTTAGATCTTCGTCGGTTGTTAAAACTTGGAGACGGTCTGGACGCTCCATATAAGCTTTCAGGTCGGTGTACCGCTGCTGATCGTATAATCGATGAACCTTATCGCTAAACGACGGTAGCCGGCGAATAGGGTAGTTCTCCCTAAGCATCTGCTTGTGTGGCAAACATAGTCGCTCATACAACTTGGCCAGCAAGTTTGCATCGGGGAGATCAATCCCCTTTTCAATATTACCGATCATGGTTTGCGCACATAGCCCCGCGGCGAGTGCCTGCTGGGAGAGTCCCAGGGCTTGGCGGTGAGCTTTTAGGTTATTTCCCAATACCGTCAGTGCCGTCGCAAAGTCAATGATGGTCGTTGCCATGGCCTCTCCATTCCCCTTCCACTTTCTCCAAACCGGTCTAACCAATCGATGTTGTTTTGAGCTTACCAGACAGCGACACTAAAGTAAACACATTTAACTATATACAATTATTTAAATAATTTAAATTACTTTCTTTATATAATCGGCTTTATATCAAGGATTCTTAACCACCCTAATCTATTGGTGTCTAACCTTATTTTGCAGTAAATCGCCATCATATTTAGTCGTATACTCTTGCTAAACATGGGTTAATTGGATAAATAAAACCGCTCAGCCTAAGCCAAGCGGTTTCTGTTACCTATTCTATTTAACTTTGACGTTTGAACCAGTTCAAGCTGAGCAAGCTCAAACCAATAACACCAGCAAGCGTTGCCCACCAACCGGATGATTGTTGCTCACCCGTTTGCGGCAAAGTAGTTGTCTGGCTCTGTTGCTTAGCTGCCGGCTGCCCGAGTTGCGTTGCTCGCGCCTGCTTGTCCGTCTTAGCGAAGACTACCGTTGCAGGACCATTGGCCTTCGTTGCAGTTCCTTTGGTGGCCTTAACCGCAGCTGCTTTAGTAACGACTTTGGTGGTCTTCTTAGTCGGATTAGCTTTAGCGGCGGCGCTACCATCAATCGTCGCACCATCCCCACCAGTTACAACATCGCCAGTATCATCTGTATCGGTAGCAGTATCAGTATCCGGCACCACTGGATCAGTCGTGTTATCAACATCTGGGGTCGTTGGATTAGTCGTATTCTCCGTATCAGTCCCAGGGTTCGTCGGCGTCGTTGGCTTAGGCGTCGTCTTTTGCCAAACGTAAGTCCCGGCCATCGTGGCGCCATCGTAAGCGGCCATCAACTCAGCGGCCGTGTAGGTTGGCCCATTCGGCTTGTCGACTGTCCCTGTGCCCACAAACTGCCAGAGACCGGTGTAGTCGTCGGAAGGGGTGATTTCAGGAATCGCCATCGTCCACTCCGGATAGCCCTGCGTGTACATCACATTATTCGGTCCTAAGGTCAGTTGCTTCAACCCGGTCATCCCATAAACTTGGTGATAAACAGCAGAGCCGGCCAAGTTCGTCAGGTCCAGACTACTAAGCTTCACGTCATTCTGAAACATCGATGAAACATTCCATGTTAAATTCCAACCGGTTAAGTTGATGTTGGTCAAGTTGTACATATTACCAAATAAATTAATCGCCTGGATGTCTGGCTTAATCTTCCAGTTACTAAGATCCAGCGATGTGAATCCTGTGCCATTAAAGGTATCAGACATCAAATTGACCTTACTAGTATCCCAATTTTCAGTATCAAGGGAGGTCAGCATCTTATCGCCTTCAAACATAGCGGAAATATTTACAGATGTCTTACCCAAACTACTTCCCATTTTGACACTTGTCAGGTGCATGTAGTTTTCACCACCAAGTGAAAAATCTGGCCCCGCATTTGGTCCCTGGAACATGGCCAGCGTATTATTAACTTTGCTCATGTCCCAACTGCTAAGATCAATGTTCTTCAGTGCATAGTTGAAAGCAAACATACTGTCCATAACATTAACTTTAGAGGCGTTGACATTCGCCAAGCCCTCATAGGATTGAACCTTGGTCCATTCATAAAACAAGTGTGAACATTTCCAAGGTAAGACCACGCCACTATCGAAAATAACCTTCGTGACATTCCCTTTAACCGCGTCCATTTCGCTACTAGTTCCGAGCGTCCCCGCCTTAATCGTAATAATACCCTGGTCATCCATACTCCAAGGACTTGTACCCCAAGTTCCAGTCTGAACGGCTGGCACCGTAGCTTCCCTTAGTAAATTCCCTTTATTACTGGGTGTCGGCACTTCAGGTGCTGGGGCTGTTTTAGGTGCTGGGGGAGTCTTCTCTCTAGTTACTCTTGTTGGTGACGTCACTACACCTGGTGTTTTAGCTGGTCCTTCAGGCGCCCCAGTGGTATCGTTTTCATTTCCACCATTTTGAACAGGCTTACCGTCGATTCCCCCATTGTCACCTTGTCCTTCAGCCGCAGAGTCATCTTTTTCAGTCCCCCCTACTGTATCATTCTCTTCGGGCGTACCAGTTGGCGCAGGTGTATCGCCTTTTTGTGAACCATTGAGCTTTTGTTCGTTGCTATTAATGTCGTTAGCCGTCGGTGCAACTTTATTATTTTCTACACCCGGATTGTCATCTGACCCTGGTACTACATCCGCTTGCGCCGTGTCAATCTGGTACCCCACACCAGCAATAACACCTAAGATCGCTAAAGTAGTCAACTTTTGTTTTGATTTATTCCCCAACTTATTAATCATGACGCTACCCCTTTCATGTGTAACACATCTCAATATCTGTCTAAAGCCAGTATAGGACACATTCACCAATATGTCTATACGGCAGAACAATTAACACTAATTTTCATTTCTATGAGAATTGATGAAATAAAATAAAAGTATAACCGATAAACAATTCGGTTGTGTAAGCCAGCTTACAAATCACTAGTTTGACGCGTTTCAACGCTATTAGGCTCACCATCTGTCTCTGTTTAACAGATGCTTTCAAACTAACCTCTGGTAGATAATCCACGAAAAAGAGGGAACTTACCAGTTGGTAAATTCCCTTTACGATTATTCTTTCATTCTATTTTCAATTCACGTCAACTACTACTCAATTAAACCACCGCAGTGGTCCCTTATAGCGACTGATTCACCACTCACGACGCCAGCACCGCCAACTCAATACTGCTAGTAATATGCCACTCAAGATTACTCGCCAGTTATCGCTTTTCTCCCCAGTTGCGGGTAAAGTTTGCTTTCGCTGACTCTTAGTTTTGCTGGCAGCTACAGCAGCGATAGCACCACGTCTCTTCTGTCGTTGCGCAACCTTCTTTCGTTGCTCCTTAGGCTTCACTAAACTCTGATTAGCCGTCCCTCCCGAAATCACGTCACCACTCCCACCGGTTTCAACCGCTTCGCCTGGCTTCTCTGGATCAACCTGCGGCACTGGTGTTGGTGTTGGTGTTGGTGTTGGTGTTGGTGTTGGTGTTGGTGTTGGTGTTGGTGTTGGCGTCGGTGTTGGTGTTGGCGTCGGTGTCGGTGTCGGTGTTGGCGTCGGTGTTGGTGTTGGCGTCGGTGTTGGTGTTGGCGTCGGTGTCGGTGTCGGTGTTGGCGTCGGTGTTGGTGTTGGCGTCGGTGTCGGTGTCGGTGTTGGCGTCGGTGTCGGTGTCGGTGTTGGCGTCGGTGTCGGTGTCGGTGTTGGCGTCGGTGTTGGTGTTGGCGTCGGTGTCGGTGTCGGTGTTGGCGTCGGTGTCGGTGTCGGTGTTGGCGTCGGTGTTGGTGTTGGCGTCGGTGTTACCACTGCGTTCTTCTCAAATAACAAAATTACATTTTGACTGCCCTCGCCATATTTTCCAGGTAATCCTACGCCGAGTTTAAAAGTATACCCTGCTAAGCTATCCGCCATGCCTTCCATAAACTGCTCAAGTCGATAGGCCGTTCCCGACTCACCCTCAAACGTCTCCGATGGATGGAGCTCACGCCCAGTTGATTGCTCCAAGTACCGGACCCGTACCGTCTGAAGTCTACGATACAGTAGCTTTAAAATTTGCGGTTCCAGCGTGAATACGCCTTGCGTTGGTAGCGGTGAATCCCGATGAAGCCGATAACCGGTAATCTTCGGTGCAACAATTGGAAAATGCGTGCCAATTTTCCCCGTCTGAATGCGGTCTGGAATCAGCCTATTGCCCCAATCATCTTCGGCTCGTATAGTCACACTTCCTAAATCAGCGGTCGACTTCAAATAATATAAGATCACATTCTGTGGGAATTGCTGAAATATTCCAGTCAAAGGCTCATCGGCTCGCTGATAGCGATAACCCGGAAAATCCGTTTTAATCGTAAAGGATGCCCCCACTGCTCCTGGAATAGACTGCGGTTGTCTAAGCTCTTTATGGGTAACCAAGTCACGATAATAGACAACAACGGGTGCCGCCGGGACTTCCCGCACATACGTCCCCGCCATCGACGGCGTATAGTGTTCCTCCAATGCTTTAGCCGTTAACACGGCTCCCTGCGGATGATCAACCGTTCCCGCTCCCACAGCGTGCCAACGATCGGTATCGTGTTGCACCAAATCATCTTCAGAAGACGCATCGAGTCCAACCGTAAATTTATTGGCATCCTGCAATAAATTTTGGGGCCCCAAACGTAGGATATGTAGATTCGGCATACGTCCCAACATCAGCTCCACACGACCCTTGCTCCAAAACGTTATATTATCATGATAGTCTAAATGGGTCATATCGAATCCCGACAGATCAAGCGTCTTTGCCCGTGCCAGGTAAAAAAGCTTTTGAAAACTAGTCGCATGCGATGTCTGCCAACCACTAACGTTAATATTCTCGGCAAAACTGGCCGCAAATAATTGTTCAAAATTTTCGACATTCCGCACGTCCCATCGATGAAGGTCAAGCGACCTGGCCCCAGTCTGCGCGAGCATCTGATCCATCTTCGTCACGTGGCTAACGTCCCAATTTTCCAGTGGCAACTTTTCCGCTAGAACTTGGCGGAACATCAACGACATATCCGTTACGTTTCCCGTTTGCCAATTACCAATATTTAGGGTCTCCAGATCATGGCAGTTTCGAAACATCGACGCCATCGTCGTCACGTGACTCACATCCCATCGCCGTAAGTCTAACGTCTCCAATCCTGTATGCTCAAAGGTATCGTCCATTCTAGTAACGTGACTGGTATCCCACTCATCCCCCAGTTGCAGTCTTTTTAACGCGGGGGTTTCCGCAAACATGTCTGCCATCGTCGTGACGTTCTGCGTCTGCCAACCTCGTAAGTCCAGATCCGTTAAATTACTCATCCCAAAAAACATACCTGACAGATCATCTACCTTGGTGACCGACCAACTTCTCAAGTCTAGCGATCGTACGCCACAATAAGTAAATAATGATCGTGCCCACTTCAATTGCGGTGTCTCCCAGCTCTCAACGTGTAGTTCCTGAAGCGAATTCGTCCAGGCAAAAGCCTCCGGCATCGACGTGACTTGTCGCACATCCCAACTTCGAAGATCCAATTCCTTCAAGGATTCGTCAAACTGAAACATATACCCCATATTCGTCACCCGGCTGGTATCCACTAAATCTGCACCGCTAAATCGCTGCAGCTGCTTCAACCCCGAAAACAACTCGTAACTTTCTGCTGGAAGAACCACTTTTCCAGTAAACTGAATCTCTATAATCTGCTTGGCATACTGCCGCCAACTGCCATTATTCGCAAAGTTGCCGGCACCAATCTTCAAGACCCCATCCTGTAAGGTCCACTCACAGGTCCCCGTTTTTCCGGTAATAGCTTGCTTGTCATCCGCTGACGCATTCGTTGTCGTGACTTTATCATTTATAATTTCCGCTTGTATCGGTGATGACCACATCATCAATCCCGTTGCTGCTAAACCAACAATCATACTCACTTTCAGTACAGATATGCCACAAGAATGGTTACGGGACTTTTCAGATATTTTCAAAGTTTTTCTCCTCCAACTATCGTCATCGTAGAAATGTCATGGTCTAGACCAAGTATACCCGGCGCAAAAATGAAAAGCCATTAAAATCATTTACAAATTAAATTATATTTACAGTAACCTTTACTATAAAAAACTAGCCATTACCCCAAAAGGTAATGGCTAGTTCCACAATTGTTTAGTTTAAGCTTCCGGTGCATCGGAGTCCGGCGCCACTGGTGTTGTGTCGGTTGCGGGAACGTCACCGTCCGTCGCTTCACCGTCACTCTCAGCGCTGTCATCTTCCTTATCGACCTTGGCCATCGTGGCCACGGCGGTATCATCACCCAGCCGAATCAGGTGCACCCCTAAGGTTGCCCGACCCGTCTCGGAGACGTCACTACCGTTGAAGCGAATCATGACACCCTTGTTGGTGACTAACATCAGATCTTCATCACCGTCCAGGGTAGTCAATCCAGCTAACGGTCCGTTCTTCTCGGTCACATTGACGGTCTTAATACCCTTACCGCCACGCCCCTTGATTGGATATTCGCTGGCTGGCGTTTGCTTCCCATAACCCTTTTCGGAAATGACAAACACCCGACTGTCCGGCTTGAGAACGCTGGCACCGATCACGTAATCACTCTCACGTAACCGAATCCCGCGAACCCCAGTTGCCGACCGGCCCATTGACCGCACGTCCTTAGCCGCAAAGCTAACGGCGTAACCCAGATGAGTTCCGATAATCATGTTGGCATCACCATTGATGATATCGACATCGATCAATTCGTCGTCATCCTTCAAGTTAATGGCCTTTAGACCATTGCTCCGGATATTGGCAAATTCATCAACCGGCGTCCGCTTGACCGTCCCTTGAACTGTCGTGAAGAAGATGTCGCGTTCGGCATTTTCCCCCGGATTAGCCACGTTAATCACGGCCTGCACATGCTCGTTATTGTTGATACCAAGCAAGTTAATGACTGGAATTCCCTTGGCCGTCCGCCCGTATTCAGGGATTTCATACCCCTTCATCCGGTAGACCTTCCCGGTGTTAGTGAAGAACAGGAGCATGTCATGCGTGGATGTTGCCACGAGGTGTTCGATGAAGTCATCTTCATGGACACCCATGCCTTGAACCCCTTTACCACCACGGTTTTGGGCCTTAAATTCGGACGTTGGCAACCGCTTGATGTAGCCGTTGTGAGTCAATGAGACCACGACGTCTTCCTCGGCAATTAGGTCTTCGTCTTCTAAACTCAAGACTTCACCGACCATCAATTCAGTCCGCCGATCGTCACCGAACTTGTTTTGAATTTCCATCAATTCGTCATAAATGATGCTCTGTTGGCGTTCCTTGGATGCCAAGATTTCCTTGTAATCCTTGATGTTCGCCATGACATCGTTATATTCCTTCTCGACCTTTTCCCGTTCCAAACCGGTCAGACGAACCAGCCGCATGTCCAAGATGGCTTGCGATTGCTTATCTGACAGACTGTAACGCGTCATCAATTCATTCTTCGCCACTTCAGCGGTCTGTGACTGCCGGATAATGGTGATGATTTCATCGATATGATCGAGGGCGATCCGTAACCCTTCCAGGATATGGGCCCGAGCTTCAGCCTTCCGTAATTCGAAGGCTGTCCGTCGTTGGATAACTTCCAACTGGAAGTCCAAGTAATACTGCAAGATGGCCTTTAAGCCCAGCACCTTAGGCGCACCCTTGACGATAGCCAACATGTTGATCCCAAACGAGGTCTGCATGAGCGTCATCTTATACAGGTTATTCAAAATTACTTCGGCACTGGCGTCACGCCGGACGTCAATGACGATTCGCATCCCCGTCCGGTCGGTTTCATCGTTGACATCCGTAATGCCTTCGATTCTCTTATCCCGAGCCAGCTCAGCGATCCGTTCGATCAGCTTCGCCTTGTTGACCATGTAAGGAATTTCCGTGGCCACAATGCGTTGCTTCCCGTTCTTTTCTTCTTCGATATCGACTTTCGCCCGCAAGGTAATGGTGCCCTTCCCGGTCTCGTAAGCCCGACGAATAGCAGCCTTTCCCATAACGATCCCACCGGTTGGGAAGTCGGGGCCTGGTAAGACCTCCATCAACTCAGCCAGACTGGCATCAGGGTTCTTCATCAAGATATGCAGGGCGCTGATCACTTCCGTCAAGTTATGTGGCGGAATGTTCGTTGCCATCCCCACGGCAATCCCGGAAGCCCCGTTAACTAACAGGTTCGGGAACCGTGAAGGGAGCACAACGGGTTCGCGTTCGGACCCATCATAGTTATCTTGAAAATCAATCGTATCTTTATTAATGTCTCGCAGCATTTCCATCGCGATCTTACTCAACCGCGCTTCGGTATACCGCATGGCAGCGGCCCCGTCACCATCGACAGAACCAAAGTTCCCGTGACCGTCCACTAACATGTAGCGGTACGAGAAGTCTTGAGCCATCCGCACCATGGATTCGTACACAGCAGAATCACCATGTGGATGGTATTTCCCAAGGACGTCCCCGACCATCCGGGCAGATTTCCGGAATGGCTTATCGGGAGTAATCCCGAGTTCGTGCATATCGTATAGGATTCGACGGTGGACTGGCTTCAAGCCATCCCGCACATCTGGTAACGCCCGTTGCACAATCACACTCATCGCGTAATCCAAGAAGGATGTTCGCATGGTTTGTGAAAGGTCAACGTCGGTAATCCGACCTATATTGTAATCTTGATCAGCCAAATTTTTACCCTCCGTTCTTCACTAAACATCCAACTCGGCGAAGGTGGCATTGTCCTCGATAAATTCCCGTCGAGGCGCAACCTTGTCCCCCATCAACATGCTAAACACTTGGTCAGCGTTGATGGCATCCTGAGCATCGACCCGTAAGAGCCGCCGGTTTTCCGGCTTCATGGTCGTGTCCCAGAGCTGTTCGGCATCCATTTCACCAAGCCCCTTGTACCGTTGAATCTGAGGCTTTGGTGCGGGTGGCAATTGCCCTAATAATTCTTTCAATTCATCATCGGAGTCCAGGTAGCGTTGCATCTTCCCTTGCCGAACCCGATACAGGGGTGGGCAGGCGATGTACACGTAACCAGCATCCAACAATGGCCGCATATAGCGGTAGATCAACGTCAATAACAGCGTCCGAATATGGGCACCATCGACATCGGCATCAGTCATGATAATTAATTTGTGATAGTTAGCCTTCGACACGTCAAAGTCGGAACCAAAGCCCGTCCCCATGGCGGTAAACATGGAACGAATTTCTTCGTTCGCCAGAATCCGATCCATAGAAGCCTTTTCAACGTTCAAAATCTTCCCCCGAATTGGCAGGATGGCTTGGGTCAACCGCGACCGGCCCTGCTTAGCAGAACCACCGGCGGAATCCCCTTCGACAATGAACAATTCGGAAATGGCAGGATCCTTAGACGTGTTATCGGCTAATTTCCCAGGTAGATTGGAGATTTCCAACCCACTCTTCTTCCGCGTCACTTCTCGAGCACGCTTAGCAGCGACCCGCGCCTTAGAAGCCAACGTCCCCTTGTCCACAACCTTGCGGGCAATATCGGGATGTTCCATCAAGTAACGCATGAAGTGGTCAGCAAACGTGTGATCCACGGCGGTCCGGGCATCGGAGTTTCCTAACTTGGTCTTGGTCTGACCTTCAAATTGGGGATCCGGATGCTTCACGGAAACCACAGCGGTCATACCTTCACGAACGTCATCTCCGGTCAGGTTAGGCTCGTTATCCTTCATCAGTTTGTTTTGCCGAGCGTAATCATTCACGACCCGGGTCAACGCACGTTTAAACCCTTCTTCATGGGTCCCACCTTCGTAGGTGTGGATGTTGTTGGTAAACGTCAACAGGTTGTTGTGGTAGTCGTCCGTGTATTGCAGGGCCACTTCCACGGTAATCCCGTTTTCTTCACCTTCAACGTAGATTGGTGGTTCGAATAGGGTTGTTTTATTTTCGTTTAAGTAGTCAACGTAGTGGCGAATCCCACCTTCATAGTGGAAGTCATCCTCGGTTGGCGTTTCTGGGCGTTCGTCACGAATCGTGATCCGCAAGCCCTTGTTCAGGAAGGCCAGTTCACGGACCCGGGTCGTCAACGTCTTGATATCAAACGTCGTCGTTTCCCGGAAAATGTCTGGATCTGGCAAGAAGTGCACGATAGTTCCGTGACGGTCTGGGTCCAGGCCCTCTTCCATCACGTACATAGGCTTATTGACGTGACCACGTTTAAAGGTAATCCCGTAACGCTTGCCGCCCCGAATAACCTGAACCTCCAGGTGGGTTGACAAGGCGTTAACAACGGACGCACCAACCCCGTGAAGGCCCCCGGAGACCTTGTATCCGCCACCGCCGAATTTACCCCCGGCATGCAGGATGGTATAAACCGTCTCCAAAGCGGGCTTCCCCGTTTTCTGTTGAATGTCGACAGGAATCCCACGACCGTTATCAGAAACAGTAATACTGTTATCTTTTTCGACCGTAACATGAATAGAATCCGCAAAACCAGCTAAGGCTTCATCGATCCCGTTATCCACAATTTCCCAAACCAAGTGATGAAGACCTTGGGCACTGGTCGAGCCAATGTACATCCCGGGCCGTTTCCGGACCGCTTCGAGGCCTTCTAGGACCTGGATTTGGCTGGCATCATATTCTCTGGCTTGTTCTGCCTTGGTTTCGTGTTCTTTATCAGCCACTGCTTAATCCTCCTTTGTTGCCGGATCGCCACTGGGGGCAGATCCATCCGCCACCACTGTCCCGTTTGCCACGTGAAAAATGGTCGGGTCCTTAATCAGCTGGCGGGTAATCCCGCTCAGACTGGTGGTGGTAATAAACGTCTGTACTTTATCTTGGATGGCCTTCAGCAGATGCGTCTGTCGGGCATCATCCAATTCAGAAAGGACATCATCAAGTAACAAGACCGGATATTCCCCGGTCTCTTCTTTCATCAGATCAATCTCAGCAAGCTTGACGCTTAACGCCGTGGTCCGCTGCTGACCTTGGGAACCGAACGTCTGCACGTTCTTTCCGTTGACCCGAAAATGCAGGTCATCTCGGTGCGGCCCCACCAGAGTCGTTCCCCGGTAGAGCTCCTTGTCCTGATGGTCCTTGTAGAGCTGCGTCAACGCCGCACAAATGGTGTCCGGGTCCGTCAATTGGTCCTCTGGCACCTGGGTCGCATAGTGAAACGTCAACTCTTCTTTTTGCTGGGAGATCTCGGCGTGAATCGCCTGCGCCCAGTGCTCCAGCTTATGTAACATCCGCAGCCGCTGGGCAATGATCTCCGCACCATACGCGGCCAGTTGGTCGGATAAGACCGACAAAAACAACAGGTCACGATTTTGCTTGTGCTGTAAATCCTTGAGGTAGCGGTTCCGCTGTTTTAACAGCGTCCGATACTGACTCAAGTTATACAGGTAGCGCGGATTCATCTGGCCAAACTCCATGTCCATAAAACGCCGCCGAACAGTCGGCGCGCCTTTGACAATGGCGAGATCTTCCGGTGCAAACAAAATCACATTGAGCTGGCCGATATATTGTGACAGTCGTGCCTGCTCAAGGTGATTCACTTTGGCGCGCTTACCTTGACGCGAGAACGTTAATTCTAAGGGCACTGACCCCACCGCTTTCACAACTCGTCCGCTAACCTTCGCCGTTTTGGCTTCCCAGTTAACGAGGTCGTGGTCGTTGGCAGTTCGGTGACTACGCGTCAACGCAAGAACGTAGATTGCCTCTAATAGATTGGTCTTGCCCTGCGCATTCTCTCCCAATAAAACGTTGATCCCAGGTCCTAACTTGAGATCAGCACTGGGATAATTCCGAAAATGCTGCAGCTGCAGTTCTTGCAAATACATTATTCACCCTGCTTTGAGCGTATAAAAAATAATCCTGTACCAGGTACTTCCACTGTATCGCCAGGGTACAGCTTGCGGCCCCGCCGGTTGTCCGGCTCGTCGTTGATATTAACGGTGTTTTCCCGCAAATACCACTTGGCTTGACCGCCAGTACTGATAATGGATTCTTCTTTGAGTAACTGGCCTAAAGTAATGTAGGGCGTCTCAATGAAAACTTCTTTTTTCACAATTTCACCCCTCTATATTCTTCTATTATATTATACCGCATTTTAGGGAAAAGTACAGTTTAACTGCTTGATTTTTGCGTTCTCAGCCGATTTAAGCCCTTCCTGATATTTTTGATAAAAACCGGTAAATTTGCTCTAATCAAAAAATAGCGGCCTTTTAACGATTTTTTTGTTTTTTCAGGACTTTTTTCAGGCTTTCTTGAAAGTTGTTGAAAATCACGAAGCATATGCGCACGCAAGTAACGAATTTCACGTGGAAATTCGAGATAACTTGGCGATATTTTCAGAAATCAGGTTGGCCTAGGGCTTAGCTGGATATTTCAAGTGGTTTTTCGGGGCGTGATCCCTTTTCCGCTCCGTTGTGTGCTAATACTTTTACTTGTTCGGAGCCTTCTCCTAATTGCATATTACCGAAACATGCTCCACAAGACAGCCTCTAATCGCCTTGTTCCGCACTCTTTTTTACCAAAAAAAGTGCCACCCCTTTTGAGGTGACACTCCGTTAACTTTTAAATTTAGAACGTCCGTACCGGCGTGATCAGCTGAATGAAGTTGCTGGTATCTTCCGTTGGGACCAATGTGAATGGCCGTAATGCTGATGTAAAGGCTACGCGGATCGTCGTCTGACCGAACGACCGTAAGGCATCCTTCATGTAATCTGGGTTAAAGGAAATTTCGAGATCATCCCCGGTAATTTCCTTAGGGTCCAAGGCTTCTTCAACGTTCCCGACATCTGGAGAATTACTGAAGATGGTAACTTGGTTGTCCGCTGGCGTCAAAGTCAGCTTAACCACGTTGTTCCGCGATTCATGAGACAACAGTGAGGCCCGTTCAACGGCCGCCAATAATTCTGGCGCTTCGAATTCTACCGTGGTTGAGGCTTCCTTGGGAATCAACCGAGACGTATCTGGGTAATTTCCTTCCAGTAATCGTGAATAGAATGACGTGTCCCCTAGTAGGAACAATACCTGGTTTTCGGAGAATTGCATCTTCACGTCACTGTCATCGTCGCCGATCATCCGAGAAAGTTCAGTCAAACTCTTTCCGGGAATGATGACGTCAAAGGCCGCGCTACTTGGTGTAGGTAACTCAATCTGGCGTTGTGACAACCGGTGACTGTCCGTGGCGACCGCTAAGAACTGGTTGTCCGCCAACACAAAGTGAACCCCAGTTAAGATTGGCCGACTTTCTTGGTTGGATACGGCGATGACCGTTTGGCTGATCAGTTCCTTGAAGACGGCACCAGACAGGACCACGGAATCAGCGGCGTCAACTTCTGGCAAGTGTGGATAGTTGTTGGCATCTTGCCCGTTGATATTAAATGCTGCCGACCCGGACGTAATTTCCGTTTGGAAGGCATCCTTGACCGTCACCGTCATCGTCTGTTCAGGCAAACGCTTAACGATTTCACTGAAGAACCGTGCCGTTAGCACGATGGCTCCTGGTTCGTCAACGGTTAGCCCAATGTCGGGATCGTCCGCACGAATTAAAGATTCGATTGAAATGTCAGCGTTAGAACCAGTCAGTAAGAGGCCCGCATCACTAGCAACGATCTTGATCCCAGTTAAAATGGGAATTGTGGTCTTAGACGAAATGGCCCGTGACACATTGTTGAGTTCCTTAATGAAGGCCGCCCGGTTAATGGAAAATTTCATAAGATTAGACACTCCTTTTTAGTGGTGCGTAGTTTACTTAATTAAAAGAAAAAGACAGTAGCCGTAGTAGAGCAGTGTATTCTGTGGATAACTTGACGAAAGGACTTGTGTTACTAGGTTTTCCACCTGTGGATAACTTGTGGAAAACTTTAATGCTTTATCCTTTTTATCCACACGCTCCGTTAGCTCTACATCTATCATACCCTAGTTGGTCACAAAAAAACCGTCACGAGTCTGCTAACTTTGTCGCGCTGACTCGGACGGTTTCGTCCTAGCGCCGTAATTCATCTTTCAGATTATCGATGTCTTTTTGTAATTCAACATCGGTCTTCAGTGAATCCTGGATTTTGTCGTAGGCGTGGATGACCGTGGTGTGATCCTTGCCGCCGAATTCGTTTCCGATGCGTGGAAGTGACGCTTCCGTCAGTTCACGCGACAGGTACATGGCAATTTGCCGTGGCATGACGATAGCTTGCTTGCGTTTCTTTCCTTTTAAATCTTTGAGAGAAACGTGGAAGTAGTTGGCAACACGGTCCTGAATGACCGGAATCGTAATGGCATCCGTGGCATTGGCGAGATTGAGACTCTTAAGTGCCTCAGCAGCCAGGTCAGTCGTGATCGGTTGGTGCATCAACTGATGATAGGCTTGGACGCGGGCCAATGCGCCCTCAAGTTCGCGCACGTTAGAGTCGATTTGCCCAGCGATGTAACTCAAGGTGTCGTCGGGGATGTCGATCTGATCGGCGTCGGCCTTATTACGAAGAATGGCGATTCGTGTTTCCAGGTCCGGTGGTGTGATGTCGACCGATAAGCCCCAAGCGAACCGCGAAACGAGGCGATCCTGTAGCTTAGGAATCTCGTTGGGTAGTCGATCGGAAGTCAGCACGATCTGTTTCTCATCATCATAAAGTGCATTAAATGTATGGAAGAACTCTTCTTGGGTTCCTTCCTTATTAGCGAAGAACTGAATATCATCGACCAGTAGCAGATCAACGTTACGATACTCCTGACGGAACTGCTCCTGCGTCCGGGTTTGAATCGCATTGATAAAGTCATTCGTGAAGGCTTCGCTAGTGACGTACTTGACCTTGGTGTCCGGGCGATCTTCGAGCATTTTATTGCCAATCGCATGCATCAAGTGGGTTTTACCAAGGCCCACGCCACCGTAGAAGAACAGCGGATTATACATCACGCCGGGTTCTTCGGAGACAACCAAGGCCGCTGCATGGGCCATTTGGTTGCCTTTTCCGATGACGAAAGTGTCAAAAGTGTAGCGGGAGTTCAGCGCGGTTTCCTTCATGAAAGTTGGTGTTGGTTCAGCAGTGGCCGGTTCCTCGGGGGTCGCGGTCTTTGCTTTACGTGTCGCCTGTTGTTGGCGTTCGCTTTCGATGATCAAAATCGGCTGAATATCTTCGTGAGCGGCTTGGTATGCGTATTCTACCAATTGCTGGTCCAGGTGTTGATGGGTCCAGTAATCACGATGCAGGGGTGACGGGAGTTCCAACGTCAATTTATTGCCATCTAAGGCAATCGGCTTGGCAGTTTCGATCCAAGTCTTGTAGGTCGTTGGTGTGTTATTTTCCTCGAATAACTCCTTGATATCAGTCCATAAAGTTACCATATCTGGCACTGATGTATCCCCCTATTAATTATTTAGATAGTCATTTCCCATTTGGGCGTAAGACCCCCAAACGAAAACGTAAGTCCAGTGTAGCATGAAGAAAAAAAGTTTTCCACAGGGTATTTTGAACTGTGAATAATTGTTTCACAGAAAGTGGACAGAGTTATCCACAGGGAGTCTAAAACCTGTGGAAAGTTTTTGGCAATTTAAGTTATACACAGCTATCTGTGGAACGAGAACAGCATAGTATCAAGTGTTTCACAAGTTATCCACAGAATCCACTGAACCCAGAAAACTAAAATAAACAGGCTGTGGAACGGTGGACAACTGGGTGGGAAAGTCCGGAAAAACTTTTTAACAATTTTAGAGTTATCCACAGTCAAAGTGCATGAAACAAATTTCGCCGGGGAGAACTTTTTTATGGAAATTCAAAGTTCCTATTTCCATTCGGCGAAATTTATGCTAATATGTTCAGGAAATGCATTTAGTATTTGTCTGGCTTCACCAGATAAAAAATAGTCATAGTTAAGAGAGGAGATTTTACGATGAAGCGCACTTTCCAACCAAAGAAACGTCACCGTTCACGTGTCCACGGCTTCCGCAAGCGTATGAGCACTAGCAATGGCCGTCAAGTTTTAGCACGTCGCCGTCAAAAGGGACGTAAAGTATTGTCTGCATAGGCCGCTGATGGTTCAGTGGTCTTTTTATTTTATCTGCGAGAAGACTGGGACCCTAATCTCTCGCGGACTGTTCAACAAATCGTTGAGAATTTTGGAGATGCACCATGCGAAAATCTTACCGCATTAAGAAAGAAGCGGAATTCCAGCAGGTCTTTGAAACCAGAAATTCGGTCGCAAACCGGCAATTTGTGGTGTATTCAATGGAAAAACCTGATCAATTACATTTTCGAGTTGGCATTTCGGTCGGTAAGAAAATTGGGAACGCGGTCCACCGTAATTGGGTGAAGCGCCGGATTCGGCAGAGTCTACTCGAGTTGAAGCCCTACCTCCAGCAGGATGTGGACTTCCTCGTAATTGCTCGGCCCCGGGCGGACGGCATTTCCATGACTGATGCGAAGAGCAGCCTGATTCATGTTTTGAAACTGGCGAAACTACTGGATTCCAACTATAGCGAGGAATAAAAGTGAAAAAGTACAAACGTACCCTACTTATGCTAGGTATTGTGAGCTTAGTCTTTATCCTTTCCGCTTGTAGCAATGCACCAATCACCAATCAAAGTACCGGGATTTGGGACGGCTGGATCGTTCTGAACTTCTCCCGGGCAATTATTGGGTTGGCCAATATGTTCGGCGGGAGCTACGGTGTCGGGATTATCATCTTTACCATTATCGTGCGGATTATCTTACTCCCACTGATGATCTTCCAAACCCGCAGCATGCGGAAGACGCAAGACTTACAGCCACAATTAAAAGCCTTACAGAAGAAATACTCCTCAAAAGATCGCGAAACGATGCAAAAGATGCAGGCCGAACAGCAAAAGCTGTATTCGGAAGCGGGCGTTCACCCCATGTTGGGTTGCCTTCCTGCCGTGGTTCAGTTGCCAATCATCTGGGCCTTGTATCAAGCTATCTGGCGGACGGCCGTTCTGCGGTCTGGGAGCTTCCTGTGGTTGCAATTAGGCCACAAAGACCCGTATTTCATCCTGCCTGTCTTGGCCGCCGTTGCCACGCTGATTAGTTCGTGGTTAAGCACCAAGTCAATGCCAGAGTCCAATTCAATGAGCACCATGATGATCGTCGGGATGCCGGTAGTGGTCTTCTTCACTGCCCTGAACGTGCCATCATCACTGTCCTTGTACTGGACGATTTCGTACGTGTTCCAAGTTGGCCAAACCTTGTTAATTCAAAATCCGTGGAAGATTCAAGCGGAACGCGATGCCAAGGAAAAGGAAAAGAACGAACACGAACGCGCGGTCAAGAAAGCAATCCGCCGTGCAAAGCAAAGCAAACGCAAGTAAACAAGTTAGCATAAATGCATTTTATCGGCGCAGGACTTCGGTTCTGTGCTTTTTTGTACAGAGAGTGGAGCAAGGCGTCAAGGTTCTGAGCATTAGGGAGTTAAGGTCTTCTGTTCGGCTTCGCCGGACAGGAGGCCTTAGCTTTCTAAGCGGAAGAACCTGCCTTGCGGAACTCGTTTCAGAGGCCGCAAGTTTCCGAATATGAAGGCGAGAGATAATTCAGTTCTTTAAGCCAGAGTAGCCACTAAGAACCACTCGCGCCGGACAGGAGTCACTTAGCTTTCTAAGCGCAGGAGTCTGGTTTGCGGAACTCGTTTCAGAGGCCGCATATTTCCGAGCATACAGGCGAGAGAAAGTCCGATGATTCAAACCAGAGTAATCATCAACGCCAGTGCCGGACAGGAGGCCTTAGCTTTCTAAGCGGAAGAACCTGCCTTGCGGAACTCGTTTCAGAGGCCGCATATTTCCGAATACCCAGGTGAGAGAAAGTCCGATGATTTAAACCAGAGTAATCATCAACGCTAGTACCGAGTAGGAGAACTTAGATTTCTAAGTCACCGCAACCCCCGACAAGCATTCCGACCAGTCCAATTCTCAGCCACTAAAAATTACCGCTACACTAACTACTAATGTAATTTCCGCCAAAAAAGTCGCACTGATTCTGGCGTCTTAATAGATTCTTAGGGTCTCCGCCCTGCTAATCATTTTCAGGCTGAATTACGGGGTGCGGTGCGAGCATTATGGTATACTGAATTTTAGCGAAAAAGACATGGAGGAATGGACGATGACAATCTACACGGGCAAAACGGAAGAGGCAGCGATTGCGGCGGGGTTAACCGCGCTCAACAGTCGCCGCGACCAAGTTGTAATTAAGGTGGTCGCCACTCCGCGAAAGGGTTGGCTGGGAATCGGCCGACGCGAGGCCATGGTGGACATTGTCCTAAAGACGGTTGCGGAAGCTTCATCCGCTGCGCCGGTGCCGGAATCGTCAGCTGCAGTGGTGCGTTCAACGGCGCCAGCTAGTTCGGCAGCCGCTTCAGTAGCACCAGTGGCTGCCGAAACAGCTACTGATGCACCGTCAGCGTCGTCTGAGCCCACAGTGACCCCGCAGGAGCGTCGTAAGCGGCGTGAGGCAGCCATCGAAGCGGTTCAGGACTATTTGGCAACCATCGTAGAACAACTCGGCATAGACGCTACGATAGACGCTGAAGCGGGTGCTCACCGTCAAGTTCGCCTGGTCTTTACCACGGATAAGGAAGGCTTGATGATCGGTAAGCACGGCCGGACAATCAATGCGTTACAGAGTTTGGCGCAATTATTTTTGAATCACCACGGCGCTGCGCACGTTGAGTTGGAGCTGGACGTGGCGAATTACCGTGAACGCCGGGCGGCCACGTTGAGTCGCTTGGCGGAGAGTACGGCGCGCGAGGTCGTCGCGACCGGGAAACCAATTTATTTGGACCCAATGCCGTCGTTTGAGCGGAAGCAGATTCACGCTGTTTTGTCGAAGAACCGCTACGTCACGACGTACTCTGCGGGGAAGGAACCCCATCGGGCGGTCGTCATCGAACCAGCATAAGTTTCGTTTGACAAACGCGCCGTTACCCCTTATAGTGAAGACAATCATTCTTATCAAGTTTACGATAAAGTAGTGAAAGTACTTTATCCACGCACAGTTAGGTGGCGTGGAGTAGGTGCTTTTTTTTATGGCGTTAAATGATACGCCCGGGGTGAGTGCTTGCATCGGTAGACGATTTGACACGGCTCCTCGTTACGAAAATTGAAACTTGATTAAGACAATTCAGACAGCAGTAAACATAAGAAGGAGGATGGCTCATGACAGTCACCACAACAGAATTTGATACGATTGCGGCAATCTCGACGCCGCCTGGTGAAGGTGGAATTTCAATTATTCGGTTAAGCGGTGAGGAAGTCTTTGCCGTTGCCAGCAAGCTCTTTAAGGGCGCAGATTTGACGAAGGTTGGCACCCACACGATTCATTACGGCCACATTATGGACCCTGAAAATGGGGAAGAAGTGGACGAGGTTATGGTTACTGTGATGCGGGCCCCTAAGACCTACACCAAAGAAGATATTATTGAAATTAACTGTCACGGGGGGATCGTGGCAACGAACCGGATTCTCCAGTTGTGCCTGAGCTATGGCGCTCGGTTGGCCGAACCCGGCGAGTATACCAAGCGGGCCTTCTTGAATGGCCGAATTGATTTGACCCAGGCGGAATCCGTCATGGATCTGATTCGGGCCAAGACCGATAAGTCGATGAAGGTTGCGTTGAATCAATTAGACGGTGACTTGTCGAAATTGATCAGAAATCTGCGCCAAGACATCCTGGATGCGCTGGCTCAGGTCGAAGTCAATATCGACTATCCCGAGTACGATGACGTGGAAACGATGACGACTAAGATGCTGCTGGAAAAGGCCCAAGAGGTCAAGCAGCAGATCAAGACGTTGTTGGCGACAGCTAAACAGGGGAAAGTTCTGCGTGAAGGTCTTGCCACGGCGATTGTCGGGCGGCCTAACGTGGGGAAGAGTAGCTTGTTGAACCATTTGCTCCACGAAGACAAGGCAATCGTGACCGACGTTGCGGGAACCACGCGTGATGTGATTGAAGAATACGTCAACGTTAAAGGGGTTCCTCTGAAACTGATCGACACGGCCGGGATTCGCGATACGACGGATAAGGTCGAAAAGATTGGGGTCGAACGGTCGCGGAAAGCAATCAACACGGCTGATTTGGTCATGCTGGTCTTGAACGCCAGTGAGGCCTTAACGACCGAGGATAAACAGTTGTTGGACGCTACGGCCGACACGCAGCGGATCCTGATCTTAAACAAGACGGATCTGCCACAGAAGCTAGATCTACCAGCGTTAAAGCAGGCGGCTGGGGACAGTCCGATCATCGAGACCTCCATCCTACAGAGTGCTGGATTGGATAAGTTGGAAGAAACCATCGCCCATCTCTTCTTTGATGAGGGGATCGAATCCAGTCAGAACACCGTGATGGTTACCAACGCCCGGCATATCGGGCTGTTGCACCAAGCCAGTGACGCCTTAGACGATGTCATGCACGGGATTGCTGCGGGGATGCCCGTGGATCTGGTGCAGATCGACATGACGCGGGCCTGGGACTTACTCGGTGAGATTACCGGGGATAGCTACCAAGATGAGCTACTCGATCAGCTGTTTAGTCAATTCTGTTTAGGAAAATAACGTTAAATTCAAACCACAAAGAGACCGCTTGACCGCCGCTACGACGATTGGGCATGGAGGGAAAGAACCATGACTGAAGTAATTGAATATCCGGGACAGGACTTCGACGTTATCGTTGTCGGAGCCGGTCATGCCGGTAGTGAAGCGGCGCTGGCCGCAGCCCGGATGGGCAACAAGACCTTACTGATGACGATCAACCTGGATATGGTGGCATTTATGCCATGTAACCCATCCGTTGGGGGCCCAGCTAAGGGGATCGTCGTCCGTGAAATTGACGCCCTGGGTGGCGAAATGGGACGTAACATCGACAAGACCTACGTTCAGATGCGGATGCTCAACACCGGGAAGGGCCCGGCCGTCCGTGCCTTACGCGCCCAAGCCGACAAGCACGCCTACCATGCTGAAATGAAGCACACCATCGAACGAGAACCTAATTTGACTTTGCGTCAGGGAATCGTGGATGATTTGATCGTGGAAGACGGCGCCTGCAAAGGGGTCATCACCAACACCGGTGCGCGTTACCGGGCCAAGGCCGTTGTCATTGCGGCTGGAACTGCAGCGCGAGGCAAGATCATCATCGGTGAGTTGATGTACTCCTCTGGTCCGAACAATTCTCAACCAGCCAACAAGCTGACGGCCAACCTGCCTAAGTATGGTTTTGATCTGGAACGCTTTAAGACTGGGACGCCACCACGGGTCGATGGGAACACGATTCACTACGACGAGACTGAGGAACAACCTGGGGACAAGGAGCCGAACCACTTTAGCTTCACGACGCCAGATAGCGCCTACCTGGATCTCAAGAACCAACTGTCTTGCTGGTTGACTTACACGAACCAAAAAACGCATGAGATTATCAAGGCTAACCTCAACCGCGCCCCAATGTTTACGGGAGTTATTGAGGGGGTCGGCCCGCGTTACTGCCCATCGATTGAAGACAAGATCGTGCGGTTTGCCGACAAGCCTCGTCACCAACTCTTCCTGGAACCAGAAGGTCGGAATACCGACGAATGGTACGTTCAGGGACTTTCAACTTCCATGCCAGAAGAAGTGCAACAGAAGATCTTGCATTCGATTCAGGGTCTCGAAGACGCACAAATGATGCGGCCAGGTTACGCCATCGAATACGATGTCGTTGCGCCTTACCAATTGCGGCCAACCCTGGAAACTAAGCCATTGAAGAACCTGTTTACAGCAGGCCAAACCAATGGGACTTCCGGTTATGAAGAAGCCGCTGGTCAAGGCCTGTTAGCCGGAATCAACGCCGGTTTGCGGGCACTGGGCAAGCCTGGGTTCACGTTGAAGCGTTCCGATGCTTACATCGGCGTCATGGTCGATGATTTGGTGACCAAGGGAACCAAGGAACCTTACCGTCTGTTGACAAGTCGGGCCGAATACCGCTTGATCTTGCGTCACGACAACGCCGATTTGCGTTTGACGGCCAAGGGGCATGAATTGGGTCTGATCAGTGACGAACGCTACGATGATTTCTTGGCCAAGAAGGCCGCTTTACAGGCTGAAATTGACCGGTTGAACAGCATCCGGATCAAGCCGAACGACGCCATCAATGCCTTCATCGAGAGCCACGGTGACAAGCCGTTGCAAGACGGTGTATTAGCCGCAGTCTTCCTGCGTCGGCCATACGTGGACTACCAGACGTTGCTACAGTTCATTCCAGCGCCAGAACAGCCGGTGGACCGGCACATCGTGGAAGAAATTGAGATCTCGCTGAAGTACGCCGGCTACATCAAGAAGGCGGAAGCCAACGTGGCGAAGTTAAAGCGGATGGAAGCCAAGGCAATTCCTGCCAACATCGATTACGATGCAATTGACGGTCTGGCAACGGAAGCGCACCAAAAGTTAAAGAAGATCCAACCGGAAACGGTGGCACAAGCTAGTCGGATCAGTGGGGTCAACCCAGCTGATATCGCGATCCTGAGTGTGTACATCGAACAAGGAAAGATTGCAAAAGTGAAGTAGCAGACGTTTTGACAATATTTAGTTTTGAAGATAGTAAAGGGGACCGCGACAGTTATATCGTGGTTCCCTTTTTTTTTTCGCCTTATTAGTTATTAATAATTATTATTTAATTAATAATAGAGATACAAAACCTTTACATGTTCTTTGCATAAACCACACACAGGCTTGCTAAGCTAAATGATGTAGTGAGACAACTGGGTACCACTTAATCGGTTTGATGACAGGCTAACTTCACCGCTTAGGGTGGTTACTGTCGCGTGGGAGCGAAAAAGCCGTCTGTCACGGGGATGCGATATTGATGGACGGACGATGGTTAGCTGGGAATCACGGACAAATTTCGGTAGAATTGAACTCGGGGTATTTAAATTAAAGCCACTGGGGAGTTTTTACATATGCGAATGAGTCTGTTGGGCCTGGGGATTATCTTGGTGTTGATCAGTCATGGCTTACACCACCATACGTTGCATCGGCTTCAGCAAGGTGCCGTGCGCCAATCGCGGCGGAGCGTCACTGTGTATCATGGCTTCTTGTATCTTGGCTTGGCGTACGTTGCGGTGGGGCTGTGGCGACCGACGTGGCTGAATCCACGAGTCATTGGTCTGCTATTATTGGTGGATAGCGTGGCGCTTGTCATGAGCTATTGTCAGCACCGTCACCGGCAATATCCGGCTGGTACGCGGGCGTTGTGGCGACGACAGGCGTGGTATTTAGTCAGCAGCCAGATCCTGCTGGCAGTTGTCTTACTGGGGACGTTGGTGACTTTACCGACGTAGAGAAGCATAGATGGTCATTCGGAGAACCCGTTAACGCTGAAAGTCAACGCTGACGGGATTTTTTAAGTCATTGGGGGACACAATATGAAACGTTATTCACCGGCTGCCGCGCAGCAAGCATTACTGCAGATACTAGATGAGGTGAATCAGCAACAGGAGGTGGTTGTCGTGACACCCACGGACGGCAATGATGCCAGTTCGGTCGTCATTGTCGCAAAGCATGAGTGGGAAGCACTGAAGGCCGCTTTGGAAGCGGCCCAACAGCCCACGCAAGATACGGGGTACTTGGATCTTGATAAGATTGAATGGGGCTAAAAAAGCCGCGCTTCCGTGGGGGATAGCGTGGCCGGTTGTTAATTTCCACCAAGGATAAATGCTCTACCAATGGAGGTAACTAAGAAAATAATTTGAAGCGTCAGGTCAATCCGATTCAACGGGTTGGCATCGGTCGTACTCTCGAAAACGTTAAAATGCAGCATTGCAGTGATTAACGAACTAAAGCAGAGAAAAGCAACGATTTTGGGATCCTGAAGGAACAGCATGGCAAACAGTAGAACCAGCGTTAAAAGAATGACACCGATTTTAGCGGAGGTTGCTGAGAAGCGGGCTTCGGTCATGGGTCTTCACCTCGTTTCGCTTAAATGAGAATATGAGATTTCGGTTATAACTTGTTACCATCATACCAGAAAATCTGGTTAAAGGGGTAAATTAATACCTAAAAGTTAAAATAGTTTCCAATCTTCAAACAAATCGCCCGCTAGCATCATTGATTGCTAACGGGCGATTCGACTATCTAAGCGAGAAGAAGCTGTTTGAGGGCGGCATAGGAATCCGCTTCGTAAGTGGGATGGTAATCAGTAGATTTCGCAGTATGTTGCGGGTTGAACCAGACGCTGTCGAGGTGGGCGTTGGTTGCACCAAGGATATCGGAATGAAGACTGTCGCCAACCATAACGGTGTTTTCAGAAGTCATCATTGGATATTGCGTGAAAATAGGCGCGAAGAACCGTTCATCTGGCTTGTCATAGCCCACGTCCTCGGAAATGAAGACGCTGTCGAAGTAGCGGGTCAGCTGGGAGCCCGCGAGCCGATTGAGTTGGATGGACTTGGTACCATTGGTTCCCGCAATCACCGTCACACCAGCGTGAATGAGCTCTGTCAGAAAGGTTGTGGCCCCTGGCAGGGTATAGTAGTTGTGATCGAGCATACTTTTGTATTGTTTTTCAACGGCGGGGCCATCCACGGTGATTCCCATCGCGTCAAATGCTTTGGCGAAACGAGTGTCTAACAGGGGCGCGCGGTCTGCGCCCAGCTCGATTTGATGCCAGACGTCTTGGTTGATCTTGACATAGGTGGCTAGCCCGCGTTGCACATCGGTCACGCCATATTTTTGTAGCAATCGGGTAACACCTTCGTTTTCACCACGGGTAAAGTCAAGGAGGGTATCATCTAAGTCAATAATTGCGTATTTTTTCATGAGAGCGCGCCTTTCGAATTGGTTTTGTCGATTTTAGCATAGATTCTGGGGATGATAAAGGTGTGGAAGTAACATTCAAAAAACAACGAATTTTTGAATGTTGGCGCATAAAATTACCCGCAACATTCAAAAAAACGCGATTTCTTTAATGTTGCGGGTCAAAAATCTCGTGAACATTCAAAAAATGGCACTTTTTTGAATGTTGCTTGCTGGATTTTGCCTGAATAATCAAAATAACGTCCTTTTTTAAAGGTGAAAACTTTGCAATATAAAAACCGCGTCGTCTAGAGACAACGCGGTTCTGTAAAATCAAGCAGTTTTTGATCGGAATACCTGTCCCATAATCCATCCCAGAACCACACCAATCAATGCTGGAACGACCCAGCTAAAGCCTTGTGCAGCCAGTGGCAGTTGGTTGTTGAGGGTGAGAATTGCACGGTTCCAGCCAGCCTGTTGTAGGCTGCTGGGGAGTGCTGCGACGGCCGAGAAGATGGCCGGGATCAGTGTGAACAGCATTGCTAGGCCGAACAACCAGCGGCTGGTGCCCAGTAGGGGTGATAGCACCGCTAACACGATTAAGACGATGGCTAGCGGATACAGGAACATGAGCACGGGTGAGGAGTAGCTGATCAATTTCGTCAGGCCCACGTTTGCGAAGAGGCACGGCAACACGCTGGCAAAGACAATTAGCCAGGTGTAAGACAACCGGGGGAACATCTCGTGGAAGGTATCCCCAAATGCTGAGATCAGACCGATCGCCGTCTTCAGACAGGCAATAATGACAATTAACGCCAGTAGAATATTTCCAAACGTGCCAAAGTACTGGTTGGCAATCTGTGCCAACGTGATACCGCCATTAGCAGCGGGCGCGAACTTGCCCAGACTCATGGTGCCCATCAGGGCCAGTAACGTGTAGATCAGGCCCATCAGAACAACACTGATGGTTCCGGACTTGATCACGTCCTTAGCAATTTGGCCGGGTTCGGTGACGCCTAGTGCCCGGATACTGTCGATGACGACGATTCCAAATGCCAGTGAGGCCAAGGCATCTAACGTGTTATACCCTTCGGTAAAACCGGTCGCTAGTGGACTGGTTGCGTAGGCGCCACGTGCAGTCGCTGAGAAGCCACCCATCGGTTTGACGAAGGTGGCTAGGATCAAGAGCCCAAGTAGAATTAGAAAAATCGGCGTTAGCCATTTACCAATGTAAGTCATCAATTTTCCAGGGTTGCGAGCTAGTAGCCACGCGACAACGAAAAATAAAATGGAGAAACTGGCTAGGACCAGGCCCTGATGGCCGCGACTCACAAAAGGGGCGAGCCCAATCTGATAGGACGTTGTGGCCAATCGTGGAAGCGCAAAGAACGGCCCCACGGTCAGGTAAAGCAACACCGTAAAGATATAAGCGAAAGGCCGGTTGACGTTGGTCGCTAGGTCGAAGACGCCCTCACTACGGGTCAGGCCGATCCCGGTGACCCCTAATAAGGGTAGGCCAATCCCAGTCAGGAGAAGACCAATGACCGCCAAACCAACGTTATGGCCGGCTTGTTGGCCCAGAAAAACGGGGAAAATCAGGTTACCGGCACCGAAGAAGAGCCCAAAGAGCATCATGCCGATAAATAGGAGTTCCCGCCAAGATAATCGAGTTTTCAAAGTAATCGCAACTTTCTATAAGCATAAAGTACGGTCGTGCAGACCATAGGTAAGCATATCAAAAAAGGGCCCCCGTGGGAACGGGAACCCTCTATAAATTTATTTATCAGCAACGGTAAAGCGTGCTTGGTGATGCTGTGGGTGTTCAATTTCATCTAAAATTGCGACGGCCATGGTACCCGCAGAGGTTCCAGATTCCTGGTTGGCGTTAACTAAGAGTTCATCGGCACCCGTCAAGAATGGTGTCGCATCGCCGGGGTGGAAGTTCGCTGCCGGTGATACGCCGACCCAGTTGACGTTGTCCACGTCGCGCAGGAAGTTGAGTTCCTTTAATTGGTTCTGCGGAATGCTCAAGAAAGCAGCGGCGTTAGGATCTTTGGCAATGTCCTCGACGACTAAATGATGATCATCGCCGGTTTGAAGGCTACCAGCCCCCAAGATGAAGACGAGGCGTGGTTGCGTCGTTTCCCGTAACTTGGCAACCAGACTCGCTGCGAGGTCAACGTGTTGAAAGGCCAGACTTGGTGCGGTTGCGAAAGCATCGATCACCACGTCGGTCGTGGCGAGCTCGGCTGAAGTTAAGGCAAACGCGTCTTGAACCTTGGTCGTCAGATTAGGATTAGCCGGCAACTTGGCGAGCTTTTCCGCCGAACGGGCCAGCGCCGTGACACTGTGGCCACGCTTTAATGCTTCCGCGACAAGTGCTGAACCGGCCATCCCGGTAGCACCAATAATTGCAATTTTCATGAAAGGACCTCCTGTATTTGCTGCGATTAGTATACCGGTTTTAGCGAAGTCCGCCAACAATTATGACTCAACGTGGTTGCGGGTGTGGTAGAGTAAGAGAAAACGCCGAGGAGGCACTATCATGAAAAGTGTGGTTCAGGGACAGTTGGTTCATCTAACAGAAATGCGTGACGGGGATGCAGAATGGCTTCAAGACACGCAGTGGGAGCCCGGACTCTTGCGGAATTTATCGGCAGATGCCTTACATCCGTGGACGGCGGCCGAGTACACGGAGCTGGCTGCGGACCCAGATAGTGATGACAAATTCTTCTTTATGGTGCGTGCCAATGCCGACGATGGTCTGTTAGGCTGGGTGATTCTCGATGGGATTCAGCTGAAGAACCGGCGAGCAGAACTGGGGATTGCCTTACCAGTCGCCAGTGATCGCGGTCAAGGCTATGGGGTGGATACGCTCAATACGATCCTGTCGTTTGCCTTCAACGAATTAGGCCTGCACAAGGTGACACTGGACGTCAACGCCAATAATCAGGCGGCGTTACGGGCATACGCAGCCGTGGGATTTGTTCGTGAAGGTATCAACCGCGAAGCCGTTTATCAGGACGGGCAGTGGCTCGACCTGTATCAGTTTGGCATTTTGGCCAAAGAGTGGTGGACCGTTTCACGTGGAACAATCCCAGACGAAAACACCACCGCGGACAATTAGAGTCGCAGTGGTGTTTCACATGAAACATTTAGGCGCTGGGCCACGGTGAGTCGGTTGTGACGTGCGCGTTTAAACCGGCCTGTTCCTGACGGCGTTCATTACGTTGCGCGGTTCGTTGCGGATAGCCAGCACATAAGTAACGTTGTTCGTCGGTGACCGGTGTGACGCCAGGAAGTGGGGACGTGACGGATTTATCGTCAATGACGTAGGTAATGAAGCAGGTAAACCCGACGAAGCGGTCGCCAGTTGTCAGGTTTTCCCCAACAATCTTGACGAAGACCTCTAGCGAGCGCGTCCCGGTGCCACTGACGTAGGCTTCCAGAATCATAGAGTCGTCGAGATGAAAGGGCCGTAGAAAGCTCACGTGATCGAATGAGGCCGTGACGACGGTTTTATGGGTGAGGCGGACGGCCGCCACGGAGGCACTGTCGTCTACCAGTGAAAGAATCTTGCCGCCAAAGACGGTCTGGTGTTCATTTAAATCTGGTTGAAAGACCCGGTGGGTGGTCACAATGAGCGTGGCATTGCAGGATACGGGCGTAGGTTGAGTTGTCACAGACGTCACTCCATTCGTTAACAGTTACCTTCATTCTAACAGACTGCAAATTAGGTTACAGTATTATTAACTTTTCGCTATATCTTGGCGGAATCGTAGAGGTCGGGGCGCCGGCTTTGCTATACTGAACCTAAATTATGCAGGAGGGGTGATCGTGTGAATTATCGTGGCGAACCGTTGGATTTAATTCCAACACTAGACTTGGCACAGACGTATCCATTGCTGGAATGCACGTTGAGCCTGATGCACCCCATTGATGTCGAGCGACTGACGGAAGCGGTTAAGACAACCAAGACTGTGGTGCCGCAAATTCTCAGTCGCTATAACCTGCGTCGGAATCGATTCGAAGAGCAACCGGCAAGCATTGACCAAGTTATCACCGAGTACAGTGCCAATCACGATCCGGGTCGCGGACGGCTGGACGTTTTACAGGGACCACAGCTGAAGATCCAGGTGATTCATCACGTCGATTACGACCAATTACGGTTGATTATGAGTCGCCTGTTGACCGATGGCGAGGGCTTTAAACACTACCTGTACCTACTAGCAGCCGCTTACGATGGGCAAGACTTGGCAGACTTTGTGAATGAACGCAGTGTTCGTCGGATTCTGAACTATCTACGACATCCCCATCGCCCCATCCCACAAACGACTGATGCCCCAGTGGCGGAGGGCTTTCCCCAGTTACAGGGGGATGTTCACCACCATAAGGGTGAGGCCTTGATCCCCCGTGTGGAGAGCCAGCGCTTGCAGCAACGGGCGCGGCAACAGGGCGTCACCATGAATGCCGTCCTCTTGTCAGCTTACGCGCTGTCACTGTTCTCTTTAACGGGTGAACGCCAACTGGTGATTCCGTATCAGGTCGATCTGCGTTTGCAGGGGCCAGTGGCGGCAACCAACGTGGTCCAGGTGGCTAACCTGACCAGTGAAATGGCAGTGCCAATCACGGTTCAGGACGGGGATACGCTCCAAGACGTGGTGACACGGACGCAGGCGACAATCATCCAATTACGTGACAGCTTAGCTTACCTGGCGCCGTTGGTGGAAATCAACCGGATGAGCCGGGCCTTGCCACCAGAAATTGTCCGGCGTTTGGCCGGTAAGCATCGGGAACAGTCAGTGGTTTCCTTTGCTAATTTCGGTCACGTTGACCATACGCGTCTGAAATTTGGGGATACTCGGGTCACACAGATCTACTTTGCGGGGACGTATCGCGCCATGCCGAACTTCCAGCTGACGGTGAGCGCCTATCACGAGGCGTGGACGCTGGCATTTCGAATGCTGGGATCGGAACCAGATTATCAATTAGGCATTAAAATTTTAAAGAACGTCGTGGCCCAGCTGAATCAGTGGGATCATGACAAATAAAAATGCGAGCCTTACCATTTCTGGTGAGACGCGCATTTTTGATAGAACGGGTTTAATTGAGGGCTCTAACGTACTTGGAATTAGCGGTAATATAGCCGCCAGCCACCCGGTAACGCAGGGTACCAGCCATCGTGGTGCTGGTGCCGCGCGAGTAGTCCCAGCCGAGTACTTTGAAGACGGCATGGGTTTTCTTCGGGTAATGCTTATTTTTCTTTGTCAGATTGACTGTGGCGTACCGATTAACGGCAGTCTTAGCCTGAACCTTGGTCGGTACTTTATACTGGCCAGCGATGACGAAGTGTTTGTTAGCGGAAATGTATTTGCCATTGGTGAGAAGAAAACGCGTCGAAGTGTTATACGTCACGACTTTTTTGACAGAGAGTTGAGTGCCTTGCTTGTAGGCTACGCGAGGCTGCTTGAGCGCGGCGGCATCGTAACCGTTGATGCCACCGGGATTGATGACAGTCACGACTTTGGGGGCACTCTCATAGTAAGCGCGGGTGACGTAAGCTGATTGAACCGTGATGTAGCCAGTCTGACCATAAGTCGCGGAAGCAAGGTTGGTGTCGCGGACTTGATAGCGTGCATTGCCAGCCGTGGATTTAGTTGTACCAATAACGGTAAAGGTCGGCTGTTTCAGCTGCGGTTTTTGTACGAACCAGGCAAGGCGACTTGTAGCCGAGAAGTCCTTGCTACTGTAGAGGCCAATTTTCTTGGTAGCCGTGACGACGAAGGGTTGAAAGGTGGTGTCGGGTTCGGTCGGGGTTGGTACTGATGGTGTGGGTGGCGTGACTGGATCAGGTGCAATGAGCCGTGCTTCCTCTGTGGGCTGCCAAACGTAGGTTTCATTAGCCGGAAGCTCTGCGATGTGGGTGCCATCGTATAAGGCATAGAGCGCGTCGTTTGTGTAAGTGGTATCGCCCAATGGGTTATTGTTAAGGTAACCATTCGTCGGGTCATTGTTTACGAAGTCAACCTTCCCAGTACCAATGGTTTGCCAAAGGCCGGTGAGATCGGCAGTTGGGCTTGGTCCTGTCAGATGGACGCCAGGATTTATAGTTCCCCAGTCAGGATCAGTAGTATCTTGAGCTAGAATCAGCGATGAGGGCAATGTGATTTTAGCGATTTGAGGTGCGCCGGTAAATAGATCTGCGTAAGTGCTGTTAGCTGTGAAATTAAGGTTTGCGAGGTTCACCTCGCGTAATTCAGGATCGTTATTGAAAAGGCCACTTACTGAAGAGACGGAATTGTTGGGACCAATAAGATTTGAGAGATCAACACTGGCCAAGCTGGCATCGCTATTAAGCATGTTACTGATGTCAATTGTTGCATTTGGACTAAGATTAAAGAGAGCGTAAAATATCTTGTGTAAATGCATAAAAGATTTCTGAATTGTATAGAAATAGGGAATGCCTTCCCTTATGATATTTAGTAACCACAGAAAACATCACAGGAGGCATTCCCCATGAATGAACTTACCACAGAAATTATCGCTGCACTAGCCCAAAAGCAAGATTTGGACGAAGTTTTTCGTCACCACCTCGAAATTGCGATTAACCAGCTGCTTCAAACCGAATTGGCAGAGTTTTTGGGTTACGAACGCTACTCATACGCTGGGATTAACACTGGTAATAACCGCAACGGCAGTTATGAGCGCTCGTTTGATACGAAGTACGGCCAACTTAACTTAACCATTCCTCGAGATCGCAATGGCCGGTTTGAAAATCATACCTTGCCAGCCTACGGTCGGCACAGTGATAATTTAGAAACAACGGTCATTCAGTTGTATACCAAGGGAATTACCACTGCTGAAATTGCCGAACTCATTGAGAAAATGTACGGTGCTCACTACTCCAAAGCCACGGTTTCCAACATGACTAAAGCCGTCAATGAACAGGTTCAAGCTTTCCAGCAACGTCGACTGGCTTCACAATATGCGGCCATCTTCTTAGATGCCACTTACTTGCCGTTAAAGCGGGATACCGTTCAAAAAGAAGCCGTTCATATTGCGATTGGCATTCGTCCAGATGGTACGAAAGAAGTGCTGAACTACCAAGTGGCGCCAACGGAATCGACTGGAATCTGGACTGAACTGCTGGGAACCTTGATCAAGCAGGGCGTTAAAGATGTGCTGTTGTTTGTGGCCGATGGGTTAGTTGGTTTGGATGAAGGCTTGAATCGGCATTTCCCTAAAGCCAAACGACAACGTTGCCTGGTTCATGTTGGGCGGAATCTGATGAACAAAGTTCGCGTAAAAGACCGCAAGGCCGTGATCAGTGACTTTAAACAAGTTCATCGGGCCGCCAACCGTGAAGCAGCCGAACTGAAACTGAATGAGTTCGCCAACAACTGGCATCAGACCTATCCCAAATTAATCAAAGATCTGCTTAAAATGCCGAATTTACTCACTTTCATGGACTTTCCACCAGCTATCCGGCAATCACTATACTCCACTAACCTGATTGAGAACTTTAATAAGCATCTCAAGCGCACCACCCACCACAAAGAACAATTTCCAACGGAAGATTCACTGGATCGCTTCCTGGTTTCTCAGTTTAATGTTTATAACGAGAAGTCTCTGAAGCGGATCCACCGAGGGTTCAAAGGACTCCAGGACACCTTGGAAGCATCATTTATTTAAGTTAGATACATATTATATGTACGAAGGCATTTCATTTACACAAGATTCTTGACGCTACCAGATTAAAACGTGGTAGGACTATCGTTGTTAACGCGTTATTGCCGGCAAACATATTGCTCAGAGAGACGGTGGTACCTAGTTGGCTCAAATCTAGATTCTGTAAATTTGAATACTGGCTAACCTGCTTTAAGTTTGCGAAGAGGTAGGATGCACCAAAAGTTGAATTTTTAACGCTCAACTTGCCTGTAATATTTACTTTGGTGATCAAATTTGCAAAATCAATGTTTGCAGGTGACGTACCGTCAGAAACTATGGCAGTCTTCTTTAAATTATAGAGTAATTGTCCTTGCGCTATATTCCAAGCTGGTCCAGGCACAATCGGAAGAGTTCCGCCACCAAGCGTTAGGGTTCCATTCTTTAAATCCCATTTGACGAGGGTTCCATCAGCTTGAGAACCCAACGTTCCAGAGTAATCAGAGTTAGTTGTACTATCTGCCAGTGCCACGGTTGGATTACGACTATTCTCAGAATTATGGCGGTTATTTCCAAGTCCAAATAGAGGATTCAAGCCAACCGCAAGTCCCAGAACAATTAAACTAAGTTTCCATTTCATAGTGAACGGCCCCTCCCTTGAAAGCGAATGATTAATGAGTCAAATCAATTGATGGACTATATGATTAGATTAACATTTCACAAAGGTAAAAGCTGTGATTTTGGTTTGCCAATTCAAAGTATTAATCGCGTTCTGACAATAAAAGATAATCCTGTTATATCTACATAAGGCCACGCTTTTGGTAAAAGAACCGCACAGAATTGCAGCCTTCGTGTTTAAGTGAGCAAACTAACGCAACAAAAAAAGAACATCCGGAAGACGCACCTAGATGTCCTAAATTTCAAATCAAATTAAGCCTTAGCCGTCTTACCTTGGTATTTCACCAATCCCAGTGCACCGACATTGCAGACGAACAACATGACTGCCATGGCAGCGTAAGATTGGCCAGTCAGACCGACTAATGGGGAGGCTAAGCCCCCACAGGCATTCTGTGCCAAGCCGATGACGGCGGAGGCGCCCCCGGCATTCTTAGTGGCTTGATCCATGATGATCGTGACCGTCAGCGTGAGTAGCGCGCCGATTAGGATAACCATTGCGAGGACCAAGCCACTGACGACCCAGACGTTGGCTGGGAAGAGGAGCGTGGCCAATAAGACCAGGCTCACGCCAGCCGCTATCGCCAGCAAGCTCGTGACCTGTTGTCTGTTGGAGTACCACCGCGAGAGTTGTCCCGGTAGGTTACTGCCGACCACAATCCCCAGGCCGTTAAAGGCGTAGAGCAGACTAAATGTCTGAGGCGCCATCCCGAATCCCGTCTGGAAGACGAAAGTCGAGGCCGAGATGTAGCTGAATAAACCACCGTAGACTAACCCCGTGGCCATAATCAGAGGCCAGAAGGCGGGTTGAACGACTAGTCGACCCATGGCCCCCAGCGAGCTTTGGAAACCCCCAGTTTGGCGTTCGCCAACGGGAAGTGATTCCGGCAAGCCCAGCGCTACCGCAAGAGCGATTGCCCAGCCGATGACGGCCAGCAGAATGAAGATGGCCTCCCAGTCGACATAGTGGATCATGAAGCCCCCAATGATTGGCGCAATAATTGGAAAGACGCCGTTGACGGTGTTGAGCAACGCATAGAAGCGCGTCAGTTTCTTCCCGGAGAAGAGGTCGCGAGCAACGGCCCGGGCCATGACTTGACCGGTTGCCCCGGCTAACCCTTGAATGAATCGGAGAATGATTAATAAAGTAATCGAATGAATAAAGGCCATCGCGAGTGAGACCAGGCCAAAGATGACAAATCCCGCGATGAGTGGCTTGCGGCGACCATATTGGTCCGATAGTGGCCCAGCAATCAGCTGACCGAGGGCCAGTCCAATCAGGCAAGCCGTGATACTTAGTTGCATCAGCGAAGCACTCGTGGCAAACTGGGTTCGCATTTGCGGTAAGGCTGGCAGATACAGATCAATGGCCAGTGGCCCGGTGGCACTGACGGTCCCCAGCAAAAGTGTGAGCCAGATTTGCCGGCGTCGTGTAAGGATAGGATTCAAAAGCAGTCAGCCCTTTCAACTTATTATAAATTTCGCAATAACCAGGGATGACGACGCTGGACCGCCACTCTACTAGCAGAATGGCGGTCCAGTACGGTCATTATGTAAGGCAAAGCGTATTGTATTATTATTGCTGGAAACGATTGAATTTGCAAGCCGGAAAGTGACAGGAACCTTGCAATTGCGTCTCAATCTTGTAAATTTTGCGTAAAGCGTGGGACTTTGAGAAGGTTAATGATATGATGAAAAGCGTCCCTGCTAACTAAAATAAATGTTCGTAGTGCGGCGGGTGGTGTATGATAATAACATAATTAGTGATTCCCGAAAATAAGGAGTGCCGTCATGAAAAACTTAAAAAACTTGAAGGAAATTTTGAGTTGGATTGTGCCAGTCATCATTGGGCTAGCGATTGCCTTAGCCCTCAAACAGTTCGTGTTTACGCGCGTGCGGGTCGACGGGCCATCCATGGAGCCTAACCTAAATAATAACGAAAAGGTCTTTGCTTGGAAGATGTCGAAGGTCAAGCACCTGAGTGTCATCGTTTTCGATGCACACGGTGAAGACCCCGCCGCTAAGCCCAATACTAACTACGTCAAGCGAGTTATTGGGTTGCCTGGAGATTCGGTGAAGAGCAAGAATGGTTACGTCTACGTAAATAATAAGCGAATCGACCAGAGCTTCATCAGCACCAGCGAACGGACTTCCGGAACTGGAAATTGGACGTTAGCCGGTCTCCAACGCCAGAATGACTGGCAAGGTGGAAACAATGGGAAGATTGCCACGGTCGTACCTAAGGGCAAGTACTTCGTCTTAGGGGACCATCGGAGCGTATCCAACGACAGTCGTTACTGGGGATTCGTTGATAAGGATAAGGTCTTAGGTGTCGTCAAGGTGCCATTCTGGGCTTCTAGCAAGACCAAGCGGGTCAACATCAACTCATTAGCTTACTAAATGAAATTAAACAGGATATGTAGAGCGTCGGCAGTCACAGCCATTGGGGTTGGGACTGCCGACGCTTTTTAGTAGTGGTCGTCAGATTAATTTGAAGGATACGCTTACATTTCGTAAGAATCGTAGTATCGTAGAGGTTATATGAAAAGAATTGAGGAGATGAATCTCATCAAGAATACTTTAAAGCAACGGTGGACGGCCTTGGTTCTAGGCTTAGTCATCAACGCGTTTGGCAGTGGCCTCACGGTGGCTGCCAATATGGGCGCCAGTCCGTGGATGGCGTCCGAAGTTAATCTGAGTGAGTGGTTTAAGATCGGTATCGGTTGGCCGGTGTTTGTAGTCAGTTGTCTGGCCGCGATCGCCAACCAATTTTTACTGCGGCGTTGGGAACCCCGGCGCTTCTTTGGCGAAATTGGCTTCATGTTTTTCGTCAGTTTCTTCGTCAACTTTTTCACGAACATGTTCTATCGCATGGGCATCCTCAAACTGTCGATGGTTGCACGCGGCTTCCTTGCGGTGGCTGGCGTCACTATCTTCTGTATCGCGATATCACTGTATCAGCGGGCCAACCTGGTGATGCATCCTAACGACGATACCACGAATATTTTGCGGTTCATGTATTGTCACGGTAACGTACTTCATGCGCAACTGTTGAATTTCATTCCACCGGTTACCATTATCGTAGTGAGTTGGATTGTGACCCACAACCTCTTTGCGATTAATTTAGGGACGGTCTTCGCGTTGATCTTCACGGGAACCATCATTAACCTGACGGATCGGTTTATTTGGCCGGGCCTCAAGCATAACTTTGCAGTGCGTCCTGTTGAGGAGGCGACGAACGATTAAGAATTCAATGCCACAGCGCTGGCTGGCGTTGGTGTTGGGGTTAGTCGTCAACGCGTTTGGTAATGGGCTGTCGGTGGCCTCCAACATGGGCACCAGTCCCTGGACGGCCTCAGAGGTCAACCTGAGTCATTGGCTGGGCACAAGTGTGGGTCTGGCCATCTTTGTGGTCAGTTGTCTAGCTGCAATCGTTAACCAGCTGCTCCTGCGTCACTGGGACTTGCCACGACTATTAGGTGAAATCAGTTTCGTCTTTTTCTTCAGCTACTTCGTTGATATTTTCTCGGGGACCTTTACCAAAATGGGAATCATGCGAGTGCCGGCGTGGGGCCGTCTCCTGCTGGCAATTACCGGGATCATGATTTTCTGTGCGGCGATTTCGCTGTATCAGCGGGCTAATCTGGTCATGCATCCCAACGATGACACGACGAACATTCTTCGCTTTCTCTATTGCCACAATAACGTGGTGGTTGCCCAGCTCTTGACGTTTACGCCGCCGGTTATCATCATTCTAGTGTGCTGGTTCAATACGCATCAGCTGTATGCGGTCAACTGGGGGACACTGTTTACGCTCCTCTTTAATGGGACGCTGATCGGTCTGGCGGATCGCTTCGTTTGGCCGCAACTTCACCATAATTTCCGAACGAAACCGGCCCACTGACCAGCTTGACTTTTTAGTTAATTTAGAATATGCTTGCGCACGTAGTTTAGGGAAGGAGGCGGCTCATGGCTACCACAGGAAATGACTCAGACATTGTAAAATGGCTCTCGATTGCCAACCGTTATACGCGGATTGCCCTGGATCGGCGGCTACAGCCGTATCGCCTGAATGCCAGCATGTATTACTATATTCTTCGGCTTCACGAACAGCCCCGGCTCACGCAGGATAAGTTGATCAGTTTGACCTATCTCAATCCCAGTAACGTGACGCGAGCAGTCAATCAGCTGGTCAACTTGGGTTACGTGCGTAAGCGCCAGTCCAAGCTGGATCGCCGAGTCTATGAGCTGTCGCTGACTAAACGTGGTGAACGACTTTATCCGGAGATTGTTAAGATCCGCCAAGAGGTCGCGAACAGTCTGCTTACGGAAATTCCGGCGGCGGACCACGATGCTTTAGTCGATCAGATTCGTCAGTTAGCACTGACAGCGGTGGCCAACGAGACACCGGGACCAGCGCAAGATTAAGTTAATTTAGATAAGAAGGTGGCGCACTGCAAGGCGGGGCGCCATTTTTACTGCACCTATCTGAAATCGGTTACAAGAAAGGGTTGACAGAGATCGTTAATGGTCTTATGCTTGGATTGTAAATGAGTGAGTGCACACTCACTAAAGGAAACAAGTCAGGAGGAGTTTACATGGTAACCAACACGATTGACGTGCGGGATGTGGCGAAGAAGTTCGGCAGTAATCCTGTACTCAAAAAAATTAGTTTACAACTGCCAGTGGGTCAGATCATGGGGCTGATTGGCCCCTCGGGTGCCGGTAAGACCACGCTGGTCAAGGCCATTCTTGGCATGGAAAAAGTGGACGCCGGAACGACGACAGTATTGGGAACGGCGATGCCCAATCGCAAAGTCATGCAGCGCATTGGCTACATGGCGCAGAGCGATGCGCTATATGAAGATTTAACGGCGCGCGAAAATATTCGGTTTTTTGCGGAATTGATGAGCGTTCCCAAGTCAGAGCTGACGGAAGCAATCGCGCATGCAGCCCGGGTCGTGAATTTAAATGATGCTCTGGACCGCCGTGTATCAGCGTATTCTGGTGGGATGAAACGCCGGTTGTCTTTGGCCATTGCGTTGGTCCAAGACCCAGAGTTGTTGATTTTAGATGAACCGACTGTCGGTATTGATCCCGAACTACGGCAGCAGATTTGGGCGGAACTCTACCAACTCAAGTCTCAAGGGAAGTCGATCCTGGTTACGACGCACGTGATGGATGAGGCCGAGCACTGTGATTACCTCATGTTGATTCGTGAGGGAATCGCATTAGCGCAAGGGACACCGGCGCAGTTGGAAAAGGATTATGATGTAGCAACAATCGAACAAGTCTTTTTGAAAGCGGGGCGGCTACAAGATGAGAGTCATCGCAATCTTTAAACGCGTTTTACGTGAAATGATCCGGGACAAGCGGACGCTGGCACTGATGTTCCTCGCGCCCCTGTTTATCTTGACGTTGATGTATTTTCTCTTCAATACGAGTTCGGATACCGTGGCGAAGATTGGGGTCAGTCGGGTAGATACGACAGTGGTCAAGGCCATTAAGAACAAGCATGTTAAAATAACGCACTATAACGCCAATGCAACGGCAAAGGATAAAGTGCGAGAGGACAACCTGGCCGCCTTCATCAAGCAACGGGATGGCAAACTAACGGTGACGTATCAGAATAGTCAACCTAGCGACTCAGCCTTGGTACGACAGGCGTTACAGGGTGGTCTGACTAAGATTAAGGTCCAGGCCCTAGCCGCCGCTACACAAGCGCAGAAAAAAGCTTTGCAACAACAGGCCAAGGTACTGAAGACGTTGGTCGCACAACAACAGAAGATGGCGGTCGCCCAGGGAGCGAAGGCTGGCACGATGCCGATTCAGTCGCAACAGACAAAACTCAAGGCGCCAACAACTTACAGCATCACGAGTCACTATCTCTATGGTAGTTCGGATTCAACCTTCTTTGATACGTTCCTGCCAATCTTGTTGGGGTTCTTCGTGTTCTTCTTCGTCTTCCTAATCTCAGGAATTTCGTTGTTAAACGAACGGACAACGGGAACATTGACGCGTTTACTGGCGACCCCGATACGTCGTGGAGAAATCATTACCGGTTATTTGATGGGGTACGGATTGTTCGCGCTGGTTCAGACTGTGATCACCGTGACCTTTGCGCTGACGGTCTTCCAGATTCACATGATCGGGAGTGTCTGGCTGATTCTCTTGATTAACTTCCTCTTGGCGCTGGTGGCATTGTCCATGGGAATCTTCGTGTCAACCTTTGCCAATTCAGAATTCCAGATGATGCAGTTCATTCCAATTCTCGTGATTCCGCAAGTCTTCTTCTCGGGCTTGATTCCGGTCGACCAGATGGCCAATTGGTTACAGTGGATCGCGCACATCTTCCCACTGTATTACGGCGGGAATGCCCTGATGAACGTAGCTACGCGGGGTGTGGGCTTCGCTGGCATTGCCGTTGAGTTAGGCATTCTGGTACTGTTTGCGGTACTCTTTACCGTTTTGAATGTTGTAGGAATGAAACGCTATCGGAGGGTTTAAAATGGAAAAAGACACGAGTATTAGTGAAGCCTTTCAGGCCGTCATGGCGGCGAATGGTGATATTCCACCTAAGCAACAACAGGTCTTGGCGGCAAGCCTAGAGCTCTTTGCCCAGCAGGGATTTGACAGCACAACGACTAAGCAGATTGCCGAAAAGGCAGGGGTTGCCGAAGGGACCGTGTATCGGCGATATAAGAACAAGGATGAGTTGCTAGCTGGGGTGCTGGCGCCCTTTATGACGCAGGTCTTACCCAGCCTGATCAAGGAGTTTGCTCAGAAGGTTGTTGCGCGGCCATACCTAACGCGCCACGAAATGATCAGTGCAATCGTGGAAGATCGACTCGCTTTTATTAAGGAAAATGGGGCAATCTTGCGAGTCCTGATTCGCGAGATTTCGGTAAGAAATGACTTGAGAAGTCAATTTATTACGCACGCGGCACCGCTACTACAGGATAATTTATTTCCAGTGTTGGATCGACTGAAGGCCAGTGGTGAGCTGGTTGACTGGCCTGATTCACGGATTGCCCAGTTTATGATTGGGACGATGCTCACGGAATTGGTACGGGCCGTTTTACTTCCAGAAGACGTGACACATGCGGCACCGTTTATTATTGAATTTATAGAAAAGGGTTTGGCGCCCAAATAGTGACGTTAAAAAGGTGGCGTGATTGCCGCCTTTTTTAGTCGTCACGGTGTTTAATTTGAGTCGCGGGGTCGATGTCAAAAACGTGTTGGGCAACACGTAGAAAGGCGGTCATTTCCGGTGTATTTTCCTTACTGGTCCGGTGAGCCATAATGAGCTGGTAGGTCAGTAGGCGGGGGTCAAGGGGAATGGCTCTGACGGTTGGGGCTGTCGCTACCGGCGTTGGCAGGATGGTCCAACCGCAGCCACGTTCGACCAGTTGTTGAATCGTCGAGAGACTATTCAGCGTCAGAATGGGCTGTAAGAAGAGGTGATGGTCCGCCATAAAGCGTCGCGTGATTTCACCCAGCACCATCTGGAGGTTGCAGCCAATGAAGGGCTGGTGGAGGAGTGCGGTTAACTGCTGGGGATTGGTAACTTGCGATAGTAAAAAGGGGTACGTCGTTGGCACTAGGACACTAAAGACTTGATTGCGCATGATGCGGTAGAAAAACGCACTGTGATGCGCCGATTTAGGGCCGATGTAAATGTCACTTTGATTGTCAGTCACGGCCTTTTCCGCAGCGAGTGAGGGCATCTCGTGAATGTCGAGGTGGTATTGAGGATATTCTTGGAGAAACTGACTGCCTAGGTCAGGAAGAATCTGGGCGGCCATGCTTTCGGATAGAGCAATTGAAAGGTGACCAGATTTGGATTGTGCAAGTTCGTGCATAGTCTGGTCGAGATCACTGAGTTGTTGCTGGATTTTTTGTAAGCCAGTGAGATATTCCGTACCGGCATAGGTGAGTCGGGTCGGTTTAGTTGTACGGTCGATTAGGAGAATGCCTAACTGTTGTTCGGCTTCCTTAATCGTCCGACTGATATAGGGTTGAGAGACAAATAAATGCTGGGAGGCAGCCGTGATACTTCCTAGATTTTTAACCGCCGTTAGGATTTCGGCGAGCCGCGTGGTACTGAATGCCATGGTAATCACCTCACTATTAGTATAACCATTTGGTTCTGAAAACGGTATCATAAAAGTATTAGACTTTGTGATTTGTCGAACTATACTAAAACTATTCAGTCGAGTTTCTCCAGATAGTTGAGAAAGGTGAGTTCAGATGAGTAAAAAATACAAGTTTCTTGAACCCTATACGTTTGCGAATGGTGTCAAAGTAAAAAATCGAGTGGTCATTCCCCCAATGACTGAAGCCTCGGGCTTTGAGGAAGGGTCGATTACGTCCGACGAACTCCGGTACTTTCGGATGCATAGTGGTGGGGTTGGACTGTTCATTTCTCCCGTCGCCAATGTTTCCGTGAGTGGTAAGGGATTCGAAGGTGAACTGGCCATTACCGATGATCGCTACCTTCCCGGCTTAACGAAGATGGCCAGTGCTATGAAACAGAACGGGACGAAGGCCATTCTGCAAATTTTCCATGCGGGACGCATGTCGAACTCTAAGATTTTACGTGGCGAGCGGCCCGTTAGCGCAAGTTCTGTTGCTGCTGAACGGCCAAACGCCGAAGTACCCCGTGAATTGACTGGTGATGAAATCAATCAAATTATCACGGACTTTGGTGAAGGCACGCGGCGGGCCATCCAGGCCGGATTTGATGGCGTTGAACTCCACGGAGCGAATACTTACCTGCTCCAACAGTTCTTCTCCCCTCACTCCAATCGGCGGACCGATAAGTGGGGTGGCGACGTTGACGGTCGGATGAGTTTTGCGTTAGCCGTAATCAAGCGCTGTCACGAGGTGATCCAACAGTATGCTGATCACCCATTTATCCTCGGCTACCGGCTGTCACCGGAAGAAATTGAAACCCCAGGGATTCGACTGGCCGACACGCTACATCTGGTGGATGTGTTGTGTGGTCAACCGTTGGATTACCTGCATATCTCAATGGGGTACGCTTGGCGGACGTCGCTTAATGATCAGGCTGATACGGAGCCGTTAATTCTAAAGATCAAGCGGCAAGTCGCTGGTCGACTGCCATTGATTGCTGTCGGTTCTGTAGAGAAGCCGGCCGATGCAGAGAAGGTCATGGCTGCCGGCATCGACTTTGTTGCGTTGGGTCGCGAAATGTTGCGGGAGCCTAATTGGGTCCAGAAGGTTGCGGCTGACGACGAGGCTGGGATTCGCTACACCATTTCCGAACAAGACCTGGACGAACTGGGAATTACCCCGGCCATGTGGAATTTCTTGATTGTCCGCTTGAAGTCAGCGATGCATATCTCAAATCAACCCGATTATGATAAGGATCAATTTGACCATAAGTTAGCACCACACGAAGGTGCCTAGAGACTGACGTGGTGTAAGGGACCTGGGGTGAAACCTCAGGTCCCTTTGTCATGCCGTTTTACATGGCTGGCCGAGATTAATTGCGTCCATCCCGGGAAAGGGTTAGAATAAACTCAGATTAAATTATGAGATTTCAATGAGATTTCTTGTAAACCATTTGAGAGAGGAGTCATTTTATGTCAGAAACTAAGACTGATCATGAATTAACCGCTGCTGAGACCGCAGACCTACACGCTGATCTCCAGCAACAGCCGGCGCACGATGTCGTGAGTCGCGCGGTCATTAAGAATGGGGTGCTCGCTGCTGCCGAGGATCCACAAGCCGCCGTACGGTTGAACCGAACCTTTTCCGTAGAACTTGATACGGGGAAAGTCTCTAATCAAAAGCACTCTGGTCGTTGCTGGCTATTTTCCACGTTGAACACGATTCGCCACCAATTCGCGGCGAAGTATAACGTGAAAGATTTTGAGCTGTCACAGAGTTACCTGTTCTTCTGGGATAAGGTAGAGCGGGCCAATATCTTCTACGACAACATTTTACGGACGGCGGACAAGCCTCTCGATGACCGAGAAGTGGCGTTCTATCTGAGCCGCCCCGGCGATGACGGTGGCCAATGGGCCATGGGGGCGGCACTTGTCCAAAAGTATGGGGTGGTTCCAGCCAGTGCGATGCCGGAATCCTTTAATACCAATGATACGACTGGCTTCGCTACCACGCTGAACTTAAAACTTCGTAAGGATGCTTTGGCCTTACGCCAGTTGGTGGCAGATGGTGCCAGCGAGGATCAGATTGCGACGACCCGGGCGCAGGCCTTGAAGGAAGTTTATCGGATGGCAGCTTACTCATTTGGCGAGCCACCAACCACGTTTGACCTCGAATACAAGGACGATAAGCACCAGTACCATCGTGATGCGGGTCTAACTCCCCAAGGTTTCTTTGAAAAGTATTTCGATATTGATTTGGATGACTACGTGGTGATTTCTAATTCACCAGACAAGCCATTTGATCAGTTGTACAGCTTACCCAGTCAGGATAATATCGTAGGTGGTAAGCACATTACCTTCTTGAATTTACCAATGGCAGAGTTAAAGCGGACGGCAATTGCGCAGCTACAGAGTGGCGAAGCCGTTTGGTTTGGGAACGATGTCTTGCAGCAGATGAGCCGCGAACGGGGCTTCCTCGATAGTCAATTGTTTAAGACGGCCGACTTATTTGGCGTTGACCTGAGCCTGACCAAGGCACAACGGTTGGCCACGGGTGAGGCTGAAGTGACCCACGCGATGACGTTGACCGGGGTCGACTTGGTTGGCAGTGATCCAACCCGCTGGAAAGTTGAAAACAGCTGGGGCGAGAAGAATGGTGATAAAGGTTACTTTGTGATGACGGATGACTGGATGGATGATTTTGTCTATGAGGTGGTTGTCCACAAGCGATTCTTAACGCCGGAGCAACGGGCTGTGTTGGCCACAACACCTAAGGCTTTACCAGCTTGGGATTCTTTACAGTAAAGTAATTGGGAGCATCTTGACAGTTGTGTTGAGATGCTTTTTGGTTGCTACGGGATAGAAAAAGCCGCCCCTGGTTGGGAGGCGGCAATCATTGCTTGGTTGGGGCAATGACGTGTCATCGTTAATGACAAAAATTGAGTTGGTTAAATCGGTTTCTGAATTAGATTCATCTTAAAACGAAAATGTGAAGAAATCGTGAAGATGATTTATGAATTAGTGATACAAACAATTAGATTTAGGATGAATGGGGGCTGAATGCGACCGATTCAGGCGTTGGATTACTTTTTTCTAATTGCTTACGCATAGTTTTGGGTGAATTATGGCGGTGCTAGAGGATAATATTTGAGAATAATTGAAAAATCTTATCAATCGTATATTAAAGAGCTAATTGGTTAAATTAAAAAATCACCACTTAAATTTAAGTTGGTGATCTTTTTTCTGTAAGTGTCGTGTTTGTTAGTTTGCGGACTAACGATGTAAGAGTCCGTGGTGGGGGTGGTCAGCAAGTGATTGTGGTTGACCGGCGTGGTAGCCCGGACGGAAGCGGTCGATCTGCATTTGTTTCGTGTGTTCGCGTTCAATTCGTAACTGTGTCTTCAACTGACGCGTCTTCCAAAAGCCATGAGCCGCTACCGTTACCGGGATGACTTGCAAGAGAACCGTGACTGGAATAATCCAGTTCTTGTCACTGATTAGGTCGGTGAACCGATGAAGATTCTCTTGGTCCAGTGGGGCAGCAAGCGGTAAACATTTGTGTTTTAACATCTGTCATCACACTCCTTTAGGCCCTATCATAACCCAAAGTGTGAACGCTGTCAGCCGTTGTGTTCCACGTGAAACAAACTATCGGTTACGCCAGTGGCTGATGAGGTGCAGCACCCCTAAAATTGCGGCAATGCCCAAGACGCCCGTTTCTAGCATGGCAATCCCGCTGACGTGACGAAATTGTTGGTAGAGTAGGACGGCACCGACTAGAAGTAGACCGCCCAATCCAGATAATAGTTTGTTCATAACGACTTCCTCCAAATTAAAAACGGCACCACAGACGTGGCACCGTTTCGAATTACATGACTACCCAATTAATTAGTTGCCAACCTTGACCATAACGGCTTGGGTGACATCGTTGTCAATGTCGCGCGAGATGTGGTAACCGGCGACTTTCAGCTTGGTGGCCTTGTTGGTGCCAGTCAGCGTCTTCTTAACGGTGAACTTTTGTGTCATCGGAATGTCGGACAGCTTACCCTTAAAGTTGATGACAGTATCGTCACCCTTAGTCTTGAAGGTTGCTTTCAGCACACCTGACTTGTTCAAGGCGTTGGCCTTCTTAGCGGCGGCATACGTCTTGTAGAACTTGTTGACGTTGTAGACCGTTACCTTACCGTTCTTGTTAAAGCGGTAGGCTTCCATCCCGGAATTACTCTTGGCGTTGACCGCACCGGTCACATACCAAAGTTTGGTTGATTTAGTCAACGTGGACTTCACGTCGGCCTTCTTCGTCGTTTTGTTTTTGAAACTTGCTTGTTGGGTACTCCCCGATTTACTACTCTTGCTGCTGCAGCCGGCTAAGCCAATGGTCAAGATGGCCAATAGGCTAAAGACGGCAGCCAGTGTCCGGGTCTTCTTCATAATCCAATCACCTCATCAAAAATGATAACAGTTTTAGCGTCCGCGTACAAATCGCGTGCTCCCCGTTCCTCAATAGTATAGCATGGAGGCTTCCAGAAAAACCGGAACGCCCCGTTAAAAAAGCGTTAAGTTCCCGTAACAAAATCGGCGGAATTTGGAAAACTAAAGACGAACACATGTTTTTCTGATAGAATATAAATTAAACGAGTTATGGTATTTGAGAGGGGAATTTGATCATGAGTAAACGGCACTATCGCCGGGGTCGCCGGGGGAGTCGCATTTCTATTTATGCGGCAATTCTGCTGATCGCTATTGGGGCTATCGGAAGCATGGGTAGTCAGGGCAATTCGACAGCTCGGAACCTCACGACCGCTGTCAACAAGGTTGTCGGGACATCATCTAGCAGCCATTCGACTAGCAGTGCGGCCACCAGCGCGCCGAAGCAATCGGTCGCAAGTCAAGCGTTAGCAGAGCAAAAGTATCAGGGAACCCAGATTGTTGCGGTTAACCACAATAAGCCCACGTTTAGTCAGTCCCAGTTGTCTACCAAGAAGGGTGGTTGGGCCACTTACGGAACGTTAGATAATCTGAACCGGGTCACGACGGCCAACGCCTTATTGAGTAAAAAACTAATGCCAACGGCCAAGCGAGAACCGCTGTACGTTAGCCCAACCGGCTGGAAGAATAAGCCGTATACGGTCAACGGCAAGCGCGGTTACTTGTATAATCGGAGTCACTTGATCGGCTATCAACTGACGGGTCAGAATAATAACCTGAAAAATTTGATGACCGGGACTCGGTCACTTAACGATCCGGGGATGACAGCTTACGAGAATCCAGTGGCAAGTTATTTGAAGAGTCATCCTAGTAATTACGTCCGCTATCAGGTCGAACCGGTCTTTCGGGGCAATGAATTAGTTGCACGAGGGGTGCATATGCAGGCCCAATCGGTTGGTAGCAAGGGCGTTTCGTATAACGTCTACATCTTTAACATTCAAGCGGGCGTCAAGATTAACTACAGTACCGGGACGAGTCAATATGGTAATCCGGCGGCTGCGTTCTAAAGTTAGCGACTGTCAGCAAAGCGCGTAACTTCTCGGCTGGGAAGTTACGCGCTTTTTGTAAGCTTACTTATCGGCGATTCATGTAGCGATAGATGAGGTACAGGACCAAACCGACGATCAGAATTGTTCCAATCATGGGGTTTTCGCGGAATATCCAGTGGAAGACGCGCACGGAGTGGAGCCCATGCAGGCCGCCGATTAAAGTATAAAACTGTGTAAACATGGGAGACCTCCTAATGATTTATAGCAATTATAAGTGGAAATTTTAAAAAAACTAAAGACTTTTTGACGTTTTGGCGTATGATAAAAAGACAGAGAACAGAGGAGGGTTTACCCGTGAGCGTGAATTATATGCTTATCTTTGAAATTGTCGTCGTGATTAACGCGGCGTTAGCCCTTGTGACGGTGTTTCGAGAAAAGCGGGATATCGCCGCAACTTGGGCCTGGATGTTGGTGCTCGTCTTACTGCCGGTGGTGGGATTCGTTGCCTACGCCTTCATTGGACGAAAGTTACCAAAGGGCCGGATGTTTCGACTGCAACACCAAGTGGCGGTTCAACTGAATGAACGGTTGAGTCAGCAACGTGAGCAGTTGGGCACGGAGATTATGCCGGCTGATAAAATTAGCCACTCGGTCATCAACATGGTCAACATGTTTATGGAGACCGATCAAGCATTTTTAGCCCGCCAGAATCGGGTAAAGATCTTTACGGACGGGCACGACCTCTTTCATACCATGATGGAAGACATCGAGCGCGCCCACTCCAGTATTCACATTGAATTTTACACCTTTTATAACGATAAGATTGGAAATGAGATTCTAAATTTACTGGTCAAAAAGGCCGCTGCCGGTGTTGAGGTCCGCGTCATCTATGATCCATGGGGGTCGATGGGGACATGGAAACGGTTCTTCAAGCCATTAATGGATGTTGGTGGCCACGTGGAGCCCTTCCTGGGAACCCGTTCAGCCGTCATTGACTTCCGACTGAACTTCCGTGATCACCGTAAAATTGTGACAATTGATGGTCAGGTCGGGTACGTTGGTGGCTTTAATATTGGCGATCAATACCTAGGGCGTAAGGAAAAGTTCGGCTACTGGCGAGATACGCACCTGCGGATTGTCGGCTCAGGGGTATTTTCACTGCAAGCCCGCTTCATGTTGGACTGGAACGCCACGGATAAGGACCATCCCTTCAATGATCGGAAAATTGATACGCGTTACTTCCCATTAAGTAAGGTCAAGGGGAACACGAGTCTGCAGATTGTCTCAAGTGGGCCCGATTCTGACCTCCAGCAGATCAAGATGGGCTACATGCGCCTGATTCAGACGGCGGAGAAGTCTCTGTGGATTCAGACGCCTTACTTGATTCCCGATGACAGTGTCTTAGACTCCCTACGGATCGCGGCGATGGCCGGAATTGATGTCCGGATTATGATTCCCGATAAGCCGGATCATGCCTTCGTGTACCGGGCAACGCAGTACTACGCCCGCCAACTTGCGGATGATGGGGTAAAAATCTATTATTACCATAACGGCTTTATCCACGCTAAGACGATTGTGGTGGATGGTCGGATCGCCTCGGTGGGGTCAGCGAACATGGACTACCGGAGCTTCAAGCTGAATTTCGAAATCAATGCCTTTATCTACGATGAGGGAATTGCGCGTGAACTAGAGGGCATCTTTGAAAAGGATATGGCGCATAGCGAACTGATCACACCAGAGAAGTTCGATCAGCAGTCTCTTTATTTGAAATTTAAGCAAACAGCGTCACGTTTACTATCACCAATTTTATAAAAGGTTAAATTGTGAACTCCCGGTCGTTGGACTGGGAGTTTTTTTGTCTTGTCAATGGCGTACTGATAAGGAAAATAGGCCGAGATGAAGCGGCCAAGCAAGGTTGGTTGTTTATTTTTACCAACTTAGCGGTTATAATAAGCTTATAACAATAAAACGGTTACAAAACGGATGAGTCGCTTGATCAATTTGGGAGGAGACGGCGTGAGGATTGAGGAGGTTTTATCATGAAGCGCTTTGTTTCATTACCAGTCGTAGATTCTAGCCTCTACTTATTTGGCGGTCATATGCGAACGGTTCCCGGGGGCTGGCAGTTTTTTGAGCAGAAACACCAAGCCTTTGAGTTGATGTGTGTGATTGATGGGCGCCAAACAACAGAAATTAAAAATTTGGTCACGTACGATTACGGTGCGGGGGATACCATTATCATTTCTCCTGGGACGTTGCATACGAATCAAAATAGTAGTGCAGATCAGGATATGACTTATATTTGTTTCCATTTCAACATCGAAAATTTGGCGTTGAAGTCGGAAATTATTGGTAAGATTGCGAATACAGTTATCCCGGCCGATCAGCCGATTGCGCAGTCAGCGGTCCGAACGGCCAAGAAGATGGTGGCCTACAGTGCCAATAAGAAGCTGAGCAAGGAACAAGCTAACTTGAAAATTCAAATCGCTGTTTTGAATTTCTTCTATGATCTGACGGAAAATCTGCAGAATTATGAGTCTCGAAATGGCAAGAAGTACACGGAGAGTGAAGCCAAGACCAGCCGTCAGATTGCAACGATGATCAAGGAACGTATCGAGCGGGATGAGGCGGTCAACTTTACCTTCGGCGACATCTGTCAAAAGATTGGAATTAGTAGTGGTTATGGGCATCGGACGTTTAAAAAGGTTTATGGCGTCACGCCACTGCACTATATTGAAAGTCAGAAGTACAACAAAGCCAAGATGCTACTGGGGTCACCAGAGTATTCGATTGAAGACGTTGCGGACTTGATGGGAGCAAGTAGCGTGTCCAACTTTAGTAAGCAGTTTAAGAAATGGGCGGGCACGACGCCAAGCAAATATCAACGACAAATGAAGCAAAAACGGCGGGTACGGACCGTCAAAGAAAGTGGCTACTTCGAGTAGTTTCACGTGCACAAAGTAACAGCTTTGCTCGGTAAAAGGTTAATTTACCGGGCTTTTATTTTGTAAACTAGGTCACAATTTAACTAAAAACAGTCATGAAATAAGATAGCCATTTCTTCTGGAAGCGATTACAATGCAGTTGTAGTTAGCTAACAAAATAAAACAGCGGGTTAGCGTTTGGCCATGCTAAGTTCGTTGTTCTCAAGTTTCAGCGATGAGGCTTGAGGGAGTGATAAATGGAAAGCCGGTTAGCACTGGTCGTGAAATTTATCGGGATGTTCAATCAATGATGCGAGTTTCAGCAATTTTTTTACCTACCTTGGTTGGTTGCATCTACCAACCAGATGACATAATTCTAGTGGACGCCTTCGTAAATCAAATTGACTTACGAAGACGTTACAAACATTTTCCTTTGAAAGGAGTTTTCGCATATGGCCTCAAATAGTCAGGCTGATGCCACAAAGGCTCAAGACAATCCGCAAGATGAGTTCGCCAAACTTTCTTGGCGTGAGCGTATTAGTTATGGTGCTGGGGATTTAGCTCAAAACTTAATCTTTGGTACGATTGGGTCAATGTTACTTTTCTACTTAACCACTGTTTACGGAATTTCCGCCGCAGTTGGTGCTACGATTTTCTTAGTTGTTCGTTGGGTCAACGTTTTCTGGGATCCGTGGGTTGGTGCCTTCGTTGATAAGCACAACTTCAAGTCTGGGAAATATCGTCCTTACTTGATCTACTGTGGGATTCCAATGACGATCTTCGCCGCAATGCTCTTCTTGCCAATCGATGCTGTACGGGGCAGTGTTATGTATGCCTTCATCGCTTACTTGGCAACGGCCTTGATCTACTCCTTCGTTAACATTCCTTATGGGGCTTTGAACGCTTCATTAACGCGTGATAACGATGAAGTTTCCACTTTGACTACTGTCCGTATGACTGAAGCCAACATTGGTAACTTATTGGTTTACACATTCTTGCCATTATTTGTTCAGATGGCTTCTCCTAATCCACAATCTAAGGATATTGGGTTCTTCGGAATTCACATGAACTTAGGGGATTACACCTCACCAAAAGCTGGGAAGGCTTACTTCTTAGTTATGGGTATCTACATGATCATTGGGTTTATCATGTTGATGTGCACTTACTTCGGTATCAAGGAACGGGTCTTACCTACGGCTAAGGAATCTGCTGCCGTTAAGTACTCCGACTTGTGGGTTGAATTTAAGCAAAACAAGCCACTGCAAGTATTGGGTTCCTTCTTCCTGATTGGCTTTACCTTCATGTTCTTCGGGAACACTGTATGGCCATTCTACATGCAATACAACATCGGTCACTCCGAATGGATGGCTTCCATTAACTTGGTTGGTTCCATTCCTGGTATCTTCTTGGTATTCTTATGGCCAATCATCCGTAAGAAGATTGGGAAGCGTCAATTCTTCTACGCATTCTTGGCTCTGTTCATTGTCGGGACGTTAGTTCTGTGGGCTTGGGCTATGCCAGCCTTCAAGGATGCCACTGCTCTTGGTTACATTGGTCGTTTCTTACAACAATGGGGGATCACTTCTGCTACTGGTTACATGTGGTCATTGGTTCCAGAAGTTGTTTCTTACGGTGAATACAAGTCTAAGAAGCGGGTTGCCGGTATCATCAACGCCATCATGGGTCTGTTCTTCAAGATTGGGTTGGCTCTTGGTGGTATCATCCCTGGTTACATCAACGCCTTCTTCAAGTTTGATGGGACCAAGACGAGTCAAAGTTCTGGTGCTTTGATGGGTATCCAATGGTCAATGATCTGGTTACCAATCATCTTTGCCCTGATCGCTATGTGGATCATGAGCAAGTACACCTTGTCTGACGCTGACGTTAAGCGGATGAACGAAGAACTTAACGCTGAACGTAAGGCTAACAAGGTTTAGGTCACTAACTTTAGTTAACTAATTTTGTTAAGGAAAGGAAGATTCTTTTATGAAGATTCAAAACCCCGTTTTACCTGGTTTTAACGCGGATCCTAGCATGATTCGGGTTGACGACACGTACTACATTGCTAACTCGACGTTTGAATGGTTCCCTGGTGTTCGTTTACATGAATCCAAGGACATGGTTCACTGGAACTTATTACCATCACCACTGTCAACAACTAAACTGTTGGACATGGTTGGTAACCCTGCTTCTGGTGGGATTTGGGCACCAGATTTGAGCTATGCTGATGGCAAATTCTGGTTGATCTACACCGACGTTAAGATCACCGACGGTCCATTTAAGGACATGACCAACTACTTAACCACGGCTACGGATATCCGCGGACCATGGACTGACCCAATCAAGGTCAACGGTGTTGGTTTCGATGCTTCCTTGTTCCACGATGATGATGGTCGCAAGTACCTGGTTCAACAAACCTGGGATCACCGTGAATATCACCACCCATTCGACGGGATTACCTTGACTGAATTTGACACTGATACGATGCAACTGAAGCCAGAAACGGCACGGAACCTTTACAATGGGACCGACGTTAAATTGGTTGAAGGTCCACATCTGTACAAGATCAATGGTTACTACTACCTGTTCGCTGCTCAAGGTGGGACTGTCTTTACCCATCAAGAAGTTGTTGCCCGTTCTAAGACGCTCGACAAGTTATCCTTCGAAAGCGAACCAGATGGCCCATTCATCACCAACATGGATACGCCAGACTTCTACTTACAAAAGCAAGGTCATGGTGCCTTAGTTAACACACCAGGTGGCGAATGGTACTACGCATCATTGGTATCTCGTCCTTGGAACCACAAGAACGAATCTGCTTATGATCCACGTGGTTGGAGCACACTCGGTCGTGAAACTTCCATTCAAAAGGTTGAATGGGACGATGCTGGCTGGCCACGCGTTGTCGGCGGTCATGGTGGTCAAGTTGAGGTTGAAGCACCTAAGGATGCTATCTTGACGAAGGCACCTAAAGACCACTCACAACATGATGAATTCGACAAGTCAGAACTTGACTTGAACTGGAACACCTTACGTCAACCATTCACCAAGAAGTTGGGAACGGTCGGCAACGGTGAATTGAAGTTAGTTGGTAACCAATCATTATCCAGCAACTTTGACGTTTCCTTTGTTGCACGTCGTTGGCAAGCATTCAACTTTGATGCTGAAACCAAAGTTAAGTTTGATCCATTCACGTATCAACAAATGGCCGGTTTGGCTAACTTCTACAACGACAAGCACTATTCTTCAATCTTCATCACTTGGGATGAAAAGAAGGGTCACGTTATCGAAGTTGCCCAAAACGACGACAACAACTACACGTCTTACTTGAAGGACGATGCAATTGCTATTCCTGATGGTACCGAATACGTTTGGTTCCGGACGAAGGTTCGCAAGCAATCTTACACTTACGAATACTCATTTGACGGTAAGAAGTGGGAAACTGTTCCAGTTGAACTGGATGCAGCCATTCTCTCTGACGACTACGTCTTACAGACTTCTGGTGGATTCTTCACCGGTGCCTTCGTTGGATTATACGCTGTCGACTACGCTGGTTACGGCCAAGCCGCTACGTTCGATCACTTCGATTACAAGGAATTGCCTGACAACGTTACGTCCGAAAACCTGGTTTCTGAGGACTAATTGATTGGCACAGTTCTCAGCTGGGTGTATGATAGCGCCAAGGTAATGAATCGGTGAACTGGATTGAGACCACTCTGTTGGTCAATTCACCGGGACGTAACCGGTGCTAGCAACAGATGAAGTATGTGAATATGTAGAGAAAGTCCCCCCGAGTAATCGGAGGGGCTTTTTCTGTTCGGGGTTAACTGTGACTCTACAGGAGTTCAAGGGGGATAGCGAGGATGTTGCCTCGCTTTCGTTTCACCCGTTAAGCAGTCACCAAAAATGATGAATGAGTGGGTGAAACGATTGCGAGTCGAGTGTTTAGGTGTCGGTTGAGCAAGTCTGGTAAGCTAAAATAACCAGGCAGCATTGTGAGTTGGGCCTTATTGCTAGCTATGCTAAAATATGGGTAGTAAGAAGGGGTGGTTGGATGCTGAAACGACGGGGACTTTGGGGCTTGATTTTAGGCTTACTGGTAGGTTTACTATTCTGTGTGCAGGGACAATCCGTGCGAGCAAGTGCAGATTATACGATTTCGCCATATCGGGTAAATGTTCAGGTCCTTAAAGATGGGGATGCCAACGTTACTCAGACGATGACGTATCGGTTTGATGACGACTATCATGGGGTATTTAATGTTCAGGACATCCGCGGCATTCAGGGTGGTAAGTTGACTGGTGTGCAGTATCGCGTCAATGATGGCGGTATGGTGACCGGGGTGCCAGCAACGGATGGTCAAAATGGAAGTTATGAATTAACGCAAAACAAGCAGCGCTTAAAGGTCAAGCTGTATCAAACGGTAAGTGACGGTGATCAGATGGCCGTGACGTATCGTTTCCATTTACGAGGGGTCGTTAAGAATTATCGCGACACTGCAGAATTGAATTGGAAGGTCATTGGAACCGGCTGGGATGTGCAGTTAAACCACGTTAAAATTACAGTTCAATTGCCACAGACAAAGGTTGCTAAGCTTCAAGCCTGGACGCATGGGCCATTATCTGGTCACACACAGGTCGATCGTCAGCATGGTAGGGTGGTGATGACGGTCGCCCAGAATCCAGCAGAATCGTTTGTTGAGAGTCACTTGTTGTTTCCGACGACGGTAACGGCAACCAATCCCAACAAAGTGGCTAAGGACCGATTAGTGGCGGCCCAGCAACAGGAAGCTAAGTTAGCGCGGCAAGCGAATCAGAAACGCCAGCAGGCGCGGTGGTTACGCTGGGGATTCTTCCTGGTGTTAATCGCTTTATTAGTCGGCTGTGGCGTGCGTTCATGGTGGTGGTACCATCGTCATCCGGCGAATAAATACGCGCATCCAACGCCGATTAATCACGCCTTTGATGTTCCAGGTGTTACCCCAGCCTTAGCGCAATCGTTAGCCGACGGAATGTCTCCTAATACCGATGCCCTAGCCGGTGAGATTTTGGCCGCAGCAGCCCGCAAAGAGATTACGCTAGAACCAGTGAAAGATGGGCGTAAGGAAACAGTGAAGCTGACCAAAAATGGGGAGCAGACCAATACCTTTCTGGAGAAATGCTTTGCGCAAGTTGGCAGTGACGATAGCTTTACGTTGCAGGAATTGAAAACCTTTGGTAAGCATGATGAAAATGATGAACTAAACAAGTGGTTTAGTGAATGGCAAGAGCCGATTGATGATGCAGCAGATACCTATTACGATGATAAAAATCTGAAATTACGTGAGCGGCTCATTGGCACACGGCTTGGATTGAGTGCTTTGATTATCGTTACCGCAGCAGCGAGTTGGCTGTTGGGAGTAACTGTTGGTAAAGTTGGTACCGTAGTTGGACTGATAGTCCTGATTGCATTCTGGATAGTTGTGGGTCGCTTCTATCGGCGAATTGATCGAAACAATGCAAAAGGTTTAGATCAGGTCAATGAGTTAACTGGGTTTCGACGGATGTTAAAAGATATTGGTCATTTCAATACGGCCGAGATTGGCGATTTGATTCTTTGGGAGCAAATCTTACCGTATGCGGCAGCCTTCGGACTAGCACAACAGGTCGCTGACAAGTTAGCCGTAGACTTTGGCCCAGAGGCGTTGGACACTGATCTAGTGGTCTTCTATCCCTTATTCTACGGTGGGGTGGGGTTACCATTGGGGGATGCCCTGAGTGACAGCTTATCTTCCGCATTGCAGTCAGCCGATACTAGTAGTGACAGTTCCATTTCCGGTGGCTCTGGCGGCTTTTCTGGCGGTAGTTCCGGCGGATTTGGTGGCGGTTCTGGTGGTGGCGCATTTTAAATTTAGTGAGAATCCTCTGAAGATTCACCAGTAGCGGCGAATCCCCAGAGGATTTTCATTCTAATCTGATAAAATAGTAGCAAATTTTTGCGTGTTATTGAGCCTGTTTCATGTGAAACATTACAATGCCGTATCGTTTAGCGAGAAAGATTGACACTGTGCGCCTGGCTTTGTAAATTGGAGACATAGTGGTTCAATCGGAACCCGTATTTTGGAAATTCACTGGAGGTCTCATCATGGAAATCGCACACCACCGGTGGCCGTTGTGGATTTTATACTCCGCGGCCTTTATGGTGATTGCGGCGTTTAGTTTTGGTATCTTTATCGTAGCTAATCGTACGTTGATTTGGAATATGGATGGCGTGACACAGCATTATCCCTTAATGCTGGAGCTTCACCGCTTACTGACAAAATCTGGGCTAGCAGGTGTGACGGGCTGGTCGTGGACCTTTGGTTTGGGCGCAGACAAACTCACGACCTTAGCCTATTACGTGTTGGGGGACCCGTTCGCCTATCTGTTGGCATTATTACCGGCTCACTTGATTGAAGCGGGATATGGCTGGTTTGTTATTCTACGATTGTATACATCGGGTCTCGCTTTCTTGGCGTTTACCCGTTGCTATACATTTAAACCGTTCAGCCGGTTATTAGGATCATTGATGTATGCATTTGCCGGGTATTCCCTCATGATTGGCGTGCATCATCCCTTCTTTATCCTGCCGATGATTTGGTTACCTCTGTTATTTCTGGGAATCGACCGCGTGTTGCGTGGTAAAGGGTGGGCGTTCCTTGGGACCATGACCGGGCTGACTGTCTTGAGTAACTTTTACTTTGCTTACATATTAGGTTTGGGCAGTTTGATTTATGCCGTTATTCGGTACTTGAGTTTGAAAGAGCAGAGCCAACTTCGGGAGACGCTACGACACGCTATCAGTCGACTGGTTGCCGCTGCGGTGGCCGGATTGTTGCTGGCTGGGATTTTGTTAGTGCCGTCAATTATCATGATGCTGGGATCTACCAGAACGGGAACAATCTTTGCTAATGGCCTGTGGCTGTATCCCGCGAGTTATTATCTTAAGTTAGGCAATGCAATCCTTACAACGGGGAACCCGCTGAGCTATTGGGCCGTCTTTGGCATGACAGGGATTGCCTTTCTAGGATGTGTGTACACCCTTGTCCATTGGCGGCAGTATCGTCCGTTAGCGGGGACCCTAGTCCTAGTGATGGTTGGTCTGATTTTTCCGGCGGTCGCCGCCTTCTTTAACGTGCTTTCAACACCATCTAATCGTTGGTTGTTGCTGGTGACAGTTCCTTTGGGACTGGCAGCGATGGTGCTGCTAGATCATGTGACCCAATTAACGATGGCGGATCGCTGGTGGCTTGGCGGGAGTGCAGCGGTTTTACTCGCTCTCGTGTATCTTAGTAACGGCCTGATTTTCAGTAATCCGGCGCGTAACCTCATTACTTATGGTCTGTTCTTGGCAACGGTGGCAATCCTCCTGGGAAGTTCCCAGCAACCGGCACGGCTGACCCTCACACTAGTCGGCGTTGTATTGAGTATAAATTTGATTAATAATGCTTGGGGTTACTATGATCCCAATGCTAGTCCCCAGGCGACTCAGCAACTCCGTAAGGGTGATGCTACGGCTTATATTCGTGATTATTATGATGGTGCTGATCGCGCCGTTCGGCAAAAGAGAGTATTTTCCCGCAGTAATACGACGCCGAACTTTAATTTACTGCGAACCGTGGGTAATAACATGGCGATGGCCCATAATCTCCCCGGCGTGATGTCTTATTTCTCAGTTCAAAATGGTGCCGTGGGGCAATTCAGTCGGGACATTCAAAACTCGGCATATATGATGAATTCTCCCATTGGTCGAGGCGACAATCGTTCAAGTCTGAATCACCTGTTGGGTGTCAAAACGATTTTTGCTCGGGAAGACCAAGTCGCCAACCACGCCGCCTTACCGTATGGCTACCATGCAGAGAAACGGATTTATCCCGAACAGGCCGTCTATGGTTTGTCTAATGGTGTGGGAACTCAGCGCCTCACAACATCACTGAATTTTCCGTTGGTTTACAGTCAGCCACAAGCAATGACGGCAAAGCAATGGCGTCAATTATCTGCGGTCAATCGGGAACGAAGTTTGACCCAAGCTGCTATGACGCAGACGAAAGTGACAGGGGTTCGGTCAGCCAAGTACCACTCTTCAGCACGAAACTTAGACTACACGGTCACCTCAGAGACGATACCGGTGATTGACAGTCCTAATAAAGTCGTTCAGTATCGGTTGAGCCAGGCACTGGCTGGGCAAAAGAAGGGGCTGAATGATAAGCAGTTGGATTACTTTGGTAGTTCTGTGACCGTTCCCAAGTTACCCGTTGACCAGAACGGGCTGATTAGTCAGAAGAATGAGCAGAAATATGCGGAACAGGTTCGATTGAATCAGCACCGAACGCAGTTAGATCAAGTGTTGACGGCTAATCAACAGATTCTTCAGGATACAATCACCGCCAACCAACGTGGGTTACGTCAACTGGCGAGTGATGCTCAGGGAAATCAAATCAAGTATACGTTGACCTTGAAGCGGCCTAAACGGGCGCAGGGAACGGAGCTGTATTTGGCCTTGGACGGGATCAGTGCGAAACGTCTGACCACGTCTCGACAGTTGCGGGATCAGGATAATACCAGCGTCTTAGGCAACACACCACGCTCAAATCTGACGAAACTAAATGATTGGCGCGATGCCGTTAAAAATCCGGATATGGGAGATTACTGGGTCAAGGTAAAGACGCGTAATGAGACGAATAGTTTTTCCCAGTTTGGAATTGATAATCTTTCGGATTACGAGCCTAAGCAACGGGTTCTACTGAACCTAGGCTACTCGAAGCAACGACGACAGACGATTGATGTGACGTTTAATGCGACTCGCCAGATTGATTTCAAATCAGTCAAGCTTATTGCGATGCCCTATGATCATGCTTATGATCAACAGGTCCATGCCGCTCAGCGACGGGGACTGAAGAACGCGACCGTTAGTGCTAATCGCGTAACGGGAAATCTGACAGCGACACGGACTAGCGTTCTGACCACGTCAATTCCATATTCTAAGGGCTGGCAATTGAAGATTGATGGGCGGCCAGCTGAAACGCAAGTTGTAAACGATGGCTTTGTCGGCGCACGTTTGCCGGTAGGGGAACACCACATTCAGCTAACTTACCATACGCCTGGATTTATTCTGGGGTGCTGGTTGACTTTAGTCGGTAGCATCGTCCTGATTGGTGCGAGCGGCTGGCGGTGGTGGCATTATCCGCAACATCGTCACTAAAAATAACCCGGGAAATTTGAAGACAATTGCGAGTTAACCTGGGTTATAATTTTTACAGATAGACAAAACGCGTTCACTTCCATTGGGGGACTGAGCGCGCTTTTTTATGGGAGTAACTATTGAAAAAAGCACGTGCCCCATATTTAATGAGGACACGTGCTTAGTATTAATCAGCGTTTAAGATCCAAAGGAAGAGGACGAAGACAACGGCCAAACCGTACATCATAGGACCGACTTCTTTACCTCGTTTAGCAGCAATCATCGTCAGTGGGTAGGTGATGAATCCTAAGGCAATCCCATCTGAGATGCTGTAGGTCAAGGGCATTCCCAAGACAATCAGGAAGGCTGGTGCAGCGACCTCGAACTTTTCCCAGTGAATGTTCTTCAGAGATTGGGCCATCAAGACCCCCACAATAATCAAAGCTGGTGCGGTAACTTGGTTTGTGACCACAGCCAGCAGTGGGGAGAAGAAGGCGCCGAGGACGAAGAGGATGGCCGTTACGATAGCCGTGAAGCCGGAGCGACCACCGACGGCGATTCCGGCGGAGGATTCAACGAAGGCCCCCATTGGGGAAGTTCCAAGTAAGGAGCCAGCAACCATTGTTGTGGAGTCGGCCATCAGAGCCTTACCAATGCGAGGAATCTTGTTGTTTTTAACCAAGCCAGCTTGTTCTGCCAAACCGACCAATGTTCCCGTTGTGTCAAAGAAGGTCACGAGTAGGAAGGTCAGAACGACGACAACTAACTGTAAGGAGTTGATACTACCAACGTGGGTCAGCCCCACCATAAAAGTTGAACTAATGCTAGGAATACCGGCAACGATATGAGCGGGCATGGGAATCAGCCCCGTAATTAAACCTAAAATTGAGTTAGCGACCATTCCAATGAAGATGGCGCCCGGCACCTTAGCGCTCATTAAGACTAACGTGACCAGTAGACCAAAGATGGTCAGCCAAGTACTGCCGACCTGTAAGGAGCCCAGCGCAACGACCGTGGACTTATCAGGGGCGACCAGTCCCCCCTGGCTCAAGCCAATAAAAGCAATGAACAGCCCAATTCCGGCACTGATTGCCATCTTGAGGTCCCGTGGAATAGCGTCAACGACTTTTTCTCGTAGCTTGAAGGCTGTTAAAATCATGAATAGAATGGAAGCCACAAACACACCGGCTAGCGCCGTTTCCCAAGGGACTTTCATCCCAATGACTACGGAATAAGCGAAGAAGGCGTTGATTCCCAAACTAGCGGAGATGGCAATGGGATAATTGGCGAGGATACCCATCAGGGCACATCCAAATGCGGAAGCGAAGGCCGTGGCGGTGAAGACCGCCCCCTGGCTGATTCCAGAAGCCCCTAAAACTTGGGGGTTAACAAACAGGATGTAAGCCATCGACACGAATGTCGTGATTCCGGCTAAAATTTCTGTTTTGTAATTGGTTCCTAATTCCTCAAACTGAAAAAACTTGGCAATTCTCTGCATCTTATGCGCTCCCTTAAAACTTAGTAGAACACGAACGTTAATCACTATTGTTCGTGTTTTTCTCTCAAATCACTACTAAAAGAGCTTAACATTTATTTTATATGAATGCAATTACGAATTAGAAAATAAATTATAAAAATAAAGTTCGTAAATAAAAAAGGCAACGTCGAAGACGCTGCCGAATAGCATAACTAGATTTGAATTTAGTCGGGGTCTGCAAGGGATTTTCCACTGGTGGTAGTTTTGAAGGCCGTAAAAGCTGTGTCAATCGTCTGATACTCTGCGGGGGTCAACGTTATAGCCAGAGCTTGAGCATTGGCCGCAACCTGATCGGCATGCTTGGCACCGGGGATAACGACACTAACCAATGGATTTTGCAGATACCAAGCCAGGATTGTCTGGGCAAGTGTTGCTTGATGGGCAGTTGCAATTGGTTTGACCGCGGTTAAAGCCTGTAGCGCTTGACCATACCGAGGTTGCTGGAAATCACTGATCTGGCTACGAATGTCATCAGTCGGGAATGAAACGGCGTCAGCGTATTTACCAGTTAGCAAGCCAGATGCCAAGGGAAGGTAAGGGACGAAGCTAATCTGATGGTCCTTGAGATAGGGCATTAAATCGGCTTCGTAGTCTCGGTGAAGGAGGCTAAATTCGTCTTCCACGACATCGACATAACCGTCTGCGTTTGCATCTTTGATTTGATCGAGGCTGAAGTTTGAAATACCAATGGCTCGAATCTTCCCCTGTTCACGTAGCCGTTGCAGTGCGCCGACCGCTTCGGCTTTGGGTGTTTGCTTGTCGGGAAAGTGGATGTAGTAGATATCGAGGTAATCCGTCTTCAAACGTTTGAGACTGGCATCGACCTGTTGCGTCAGAAAATCAGGATCGTTATTAATGACCTGTTCGCCGGTGGAGAAATCTTGGGCGCCCTTCGTTGCCAGGGCAAAGCTGTGACGATCGAAGTCGTGCATGGCTTGGCCGACGAGCTCTTCGGAATGACCTAGACCGTAGACAAATGCTGTATCTAGAAGTTGAATGCCGTTGTCGAGGCCAGTCTTGACCAGGTTCAGACCGTCAGCATCCTTTAAATTGGGAAACAGGTTGTAACCACCGACCGCGTTGGTTCCCAGTCCCAGTGGGGTTGTCTGAACGTCACTTTTACCAATCGTTACCATTTCGTGTGTCATCGTATACCTCCTATTGATTAATGGATATTGCGTACAGTATTACACGCTTATTATACCGGATTATTCAGGCCAACGACTGTAAGAAGTTTGTCAGGAGACTATCAGTGATTGGGGACTTTCTGGTACACTGGGAGGCAAGGAAAAAGGAGCGAATAACAGATGACAACTTATGTAATTGTAGGTGCAACGACACTGGGACAGAGCGTAGCACGGCAGTTAATCGCGCGAGCGGATAGTGCTGTTCGGATTGTTCACACTGCCAAGGCCCAATTGCCAGCAGATTTAGCCGCCCAAGTCACAGAGTTTACGGGCGATCTGACGAAGGAAGCGAGCTATCAAGAGGCCTTAAAGGATCAACCGATTGTTTTTTCAGCGTTGACGGGGATGGACGTGGACTTGGCGTTCGAAGCGCTCTTCGATGCTCAATACCATCAGCGTCTACAACTGACGCGTTTTGTCATGTTAAGTTCGGCGGGCGTTGATCAAGAAGTTACGGGTGAGCTGGATTACCCAGGAATTACGGACGTCAAAGAGTATCTTAATCAGCAGCGGTACGCAGCCAAACTGGTTGATGAAGCGGAATTCCCGTATACCATCTTGCGGCCAGTTACGCTGACAGCCGACCCAGCAACGACACCTAAGATTATTAAGGAAGGTGCAGCAGTACCGGCCGGCCATGTTTCACGTGAAACAGTGGCAGCAGTTGCGACACAGATTGTGATTAACGGTGGCTATGACTATCAGTCACTGGCAATTTGCTAAACCTTTCGCAAAGTTTTGGGTTTCCCCTGAAATTATTGTTTGTTGCGGGCAATTGTTTGTTAAAATAGGGTCAGTGGGGTGAAGTCATTGGCATTAAATATAGATAGTCAGCAATTACAGGCGATTCGAGAGCGGATGGGTGAGGCCAATCAACGGGCCCACTTCGTTATTTTTCAGTCCGTTGAGAAAAAGACGGGTAAGCCATTGCGGCTTATCACTGATATTGAAAGTTTTCGGGCAATTCAGGAACAACACGCTGAAGACTCTGAAATGACGATTATCCAAGATATCGTGCCGATCACGGATGCGCTGGCACGGTGGGCAATTGCGGAAAATATGGCAGCTCAGCAAACCAATGATGCTAGCGTCCTGACCGATTTGGAATATTATACCAACGAAGTTTTAAAGGAAAATCATCAGGCCGTTAATCCCCCGGATGACGACCAGAATTAAGTAGCTTAACGATTCCGTTAGGCTGCTTTTTTATAGCACAAATTGTAAGACGTTTTACGGCGAAATCTTTATCGAAACTGGTAAGATAAAGGTAGCTACAGGGGAGCAATTTTTGAGGAGGGATCGTTATGAAAAAAGGAAAGTGGCATCAGTTAGGGTTACTGGTCGCAATAGTTGCGTTAGTCATGGGGATGGGCGCTTTACCCGCTCAGGCAAAGAGTGCAGCTAAGGCTAAGACCGTCACGTTCGGTCAATTAACGAATAAGAATCCTAAGCGGCTGGCGGCAATTAGACAGGCGGCACGACAACAGATCTTGAAGCAGAAGCATGCCAAAGGTAGCAAGGTTGCGGCGGTTTACAAGGTCAAGTTGCCAAGACATATGAATAAGAAGGCCACGTTAACCGCTAAGGGATTGCGAATGAATTTATTGGCCAATTCATTTAAGGTTAAGCAGATTACGATTCCTTACACCCAATTAAAAGGAAAAGTTCTGAATCGTTATCTGCCAAAGGCCAATCGTACGAAGGCAGTTAAGACGACCAAGATGGTTGCGTTGACCTTTGATGATGGCCCCGACAAGACGCTCACGCCACGTTTGCTGAAGACCTTGAAGAAGTACAAGGTCCACGCAACCTTCTTTGAGACGGGACAGAACGTCAGCCGATACCCACAGATTTCACGGGCAGTGTTGGCGGGTGGCAATGAATTAGGTAACCATTCCTGGAACCATCCAGACTTTAATCGTATCGGTACGGCGAAGACCGTTAGTCAGATTACACGCACCAACCGCGCAATCTATCAGGCAACGGGGACGCTGCCACAGTATGTTCGTCCACCATATGGGAACGTCACAGCTGCTGAGGGACGAGCTGTTGAACAGCCCATCATTCGCTGGTCAGTGGATTCCCGTGACTGGGCTTACTTGAATAAAAATAAAGATATTAATGAAGTGATGAAGGATACCCGTGGTGGTGACATTATTTTAATGCACGACATTCATTCACAGTCGGTCGCAGCGGCACCAACGATTATTAAGCGACTAAAGGCTAAGGGCTATAAGCTGGTTACGGTTAGCCAATTGTTAAATAATCAAGCGTTACCGGGGTTGCAGTACTTCGGTGCTCACGATTACCGCACGGTCGGCAAATAACAAAAAAACGATTGATTCCACGAATTTCGCAGAACCAATCGTTTTATTTTACGCTAAAAATTCTTGAGCGAGTTGTTGGTAAACGTGTTGGACGTGTAAGAACTGGTCTAGGTCGACGTATTCATTGGTTGCATGAGCTTCATTCCATTCACCAGCGCCATAAACGATGACGGGGAAGTCATTGGTCGACTTGGTAAATTCGGAAGCGTCCGTTGCACCGTGAATAACTTGTAGCTGTGTGTCGCGGCCAAATTCCTGGTCAGCAATCTTCTTCGTTAATTGGACCAGGGGTGAATCTTGACGGCTAATGATTGGCTTAAAACTGTAGTCCACGTGAAGCGTTAGGTGTTCGTCTTTTTCCTGATTGAGATGGTCAACGACTTCGTTTAAACGCTGGATAACAGCGGCATTGTCGAATTCGGGAATAGGCCGGATATTACCTTGGAGTTCAGCTTTAGCCGGAATGCTGTTGACCTGCTCACCACCGTTGAAGACAGTCACGCTGTGAACCAGCGGCCCGAGTTCAGGACTTACCGGTGCATCGTCAAAGGCAGTAGCTTCGGCCGTGATGAATTTAGCTAAATTTGTGACGGCGTTGATGCCCTTCTCTGGCATGGAACTGTGTGCGCCTAGCCCTTGTGAGTAGACGTGATAATTGAGGGAGCCATTGTGAGCATAGACAATATTACCGCCGGTGGGTTCACCAATGACCATGGCGCTGAGGTCGTCCGCCAGACCCTGTTCCGTAAGCATCCGCGACCCCATGGCACCATTCTCTTCACCAACGGTTCCAATAAAGCGGAGCCGACCATTTAGTCGCGTCTGCTGGTCAGCAAGAGTAAGGAAGGTGATGACCATGGCGGCCAGACCACTCTTCATGTCAGCAGCGCCACGGCCGTAGAGACGCCGACCTTCGATGTGCGCACTGAAGGGATCGAACTTCCAATCTTCAGGATCGCCGGTTGCAACGGTGTCCAGGTGACCAGAGAGGGAGAAGACCTTGTCGCTGGTCGAATCGCCGATCTCGGCAACGAGGTTACTGCGCCCGTCGGCATAAGGAATCTGTTTGGCAGCGATACCGTGTGCCGCGAAGAGCTTTTGAATGTAAGTGGCGACTTCAGCTTCGTTACCGTTAACGGAATTAATCTGAATCAGCTGTTGTAAAATTTTTATTTGTTCACTATCTTCCATAGGGATAAAGCCTGCTTTCTCATCTATTTTTAATGTTAATTCCTAGTGTAGCACGCTCAGCTAGCATTGACGACTAATCTGTAAGCAATGCTAAGAATACAACAAAATTTATGGCAAACACATGTTCGCTTTTGTGCTGCTTTGTGCTAGAATATAATCAAGTTAGACAATGAGAGCGGTTGGTCAACATGTGTCTTTTGACGCGTGTATCATGAGAACCAGCGGTGTACGAAGCCTGCTATTATGGTGGGACTGTACTGATAGGCGTCATTAATTAGGAGGTCGGCAAATGAGTTTGCAATTTATTTTAGGTAGTGCGGGGCAGGACCATCGGACACCCATGGTGGCGGCAATGACCGAACAGGTTACCACGAAGCCCGCAGATCAGTGTTATTACATTGTGCCTAATCACATTAAGTTTGAAACTGAAGTTGATGTCCTGACTGATTTAAAGAAAAAACTGGCACCAGATCAAGCGTTGTTTGCGCAGACGCAGGTCCAGGTCTTTTCATTTACGCGGTTAGCCTGGTTCTTTATGAAGAATGAACCCGTTTATCAGATTCCTCGAATCTCAACTGCGGGGCTCAACATGCTGATCTATCAAATCATTCAGAGTCATGCGGATGAACTGACAATCTTTCGTGGCGAAGTCGATCGGCCAGGTTTTGTCAGTCAGCTGACGGCGCAATTGGCTGAATTCAAGGTGGGACAAGTTACCGCTGCGGACTTGATGCGTGCAATTGACCAGCTAAGTACCAACAATGCTGATTTACAGGCGAAGCTCCATGACTTAATGGTTATCTATGAAGCCTTTGAGCAACAGATGTTGGGAAAGTATGTGGAAAACACAGACCTGCTGAATCAATTGGCAGAGTTCTTGACCACTAAAATTGATTTGAGCCATGCGCATTTTTATTTGGAAGGTTTCTCACAGTTAAGTGCGCAAGAGCGTAAGTTGACGGCGGCACTAATTGAACGTGCAGACAGTGTTACCGTTGCATTGAACTTGGATAAGGGTTACCCACAAGACTTGCCGGATACCACGGCACTTTTCTTTCAGTCCGGGAAACTCTATCATCAACTCTACAATGTGGCACGCGCCGGCCAAGTTCCCGTAAGAAATGATCAATATGCCCGAACGGCACGGGTTTCAAATGATTTGCAAGCATTGGATGATTTTTGGCAAGCATCGAGTGCGATGACGCCACAGCCGCAACCTGTTGACCAGGTGCCAACGCATATTCAGATTGTGCAAGCGGCTAATCGTTATGTGGAAGTTTCTCGGGTGGCAACGCAGATTCGTCAAATGGTCGCCAGTGGTCAGTATCGCTATCAGGACTTCCTAGTCATGGCGCGTCATTTAGACCACTATCAGACGGTGATTGATCCGATATTTAAGGCCCAAGAGATTCCGTACTTCGATGATGCCGATGTTCAGATGGCGGATCATCCCTTTGTCGAATTGATCAATGCTTTATTCGATGTTGAACGCCGTAATTATCGGTATGCCGATGTTTTTCGGGTCTTGAAGTCAGAGCTGCTCTTACCCCAAGATGATGGCGAGCCCATGGCGTTATCTGCTTATCGGCGCGCACTCGCGTTGACGGAAAACTTTGTCTTAAAGAATGGCCTTGAAGGGCAACATCGGTGGACTCAGACGAAGGATTGGGTCTACATGCGACTCTCAGCGGGGGATGACCAGGTACAGACGACACACGACGAGCAGATTACAGCACAGATCAACTTAATTCGGCAGTTTGTTGCCCAGACACTGCCACCGTTTTTCGCGCGGTTAAAGGCTGCTAAAACGTATACGGATGCGGCCGCGGTGATGTATCAATTTCTAGATCGTACGGGAGTCAGTGCTCAGTTGATGACCTGGCGTGATCAAGCGATTGCGGCTGGAGACTTGATGCGTGCTGGTCAGCCAGAGCAGACATGGGCGACGTTCTGTCAGATGTTGGACGAGTGCCATAGCATTTTGGGCCCGTTGCCGTTCAATCAAGCAGACTTTCAGGCGTTGCTTCAGTCCGGCTTTGCGGGGGCTAAATTTAGCCAGATTCCATCAACATTGGATCAAGTGACGATTACCGAAAGTGGAATCGTTCAAGCCAACAATCGGAAGGTGACGTTCCTCATGGGCGCGACGGCCGATGACATGCCGGACAATCAAATCCCGACGAGCCTGTTGGCGGATAATGATCGTCATGATCTGAGTGAACAATTGCAGGCGGTGGATGAGGACAGCTATTTACGAGATGACGCGGCGACACAGTTGGCGGGAGAACCCTATCTCAATTACTTAGCTTTTCTGAGTGGCAGTGAGCGGCTAATTTTCAGTTATCCAGCTACGAGTGATGAGGATCACAATGGCTTGCAAATTTCGCCATATGTTGAGCGTATTCGGCAACACTTTAAGCTACCGATTATTGTGGCACCAGCCGCCCCAAAGGCGGAAATGACCGATATTTTACCGTTTGTAGGAACGCGACGTACGACACTGCGCCATCTTGTGCAGGCGAGTCACGATAGCCAGTTGCGTGAGCAGTCACTGTCGCAGCCATGGCTATATGTGCTCAATGAGCTTAGTCATGATACGAATTATGGTAACTTAACAACAAAGTTACTCGGGAGTTTGAGCTATCGTAATGTGCCAGAGCATCTGACGCCGGACATCGTAACGCAACTGTATGGTCAGAAAATCAGTACGTCGATTTCTAAACTGGAAGAGTACTACGCTAATCCATATGCTTACTTCTTAAAGTATGGCCTGCGCCTACAGGAGCGCGATGTCTTTGAACTTTCACCAGCCAGCACCGGTGAGTTCTTTCACGCGACCATGGACGGCTTGATGAAACAGATCAAACAACAAAAGCTAAATCTGGCAGATCTTGATGAGCAGCAGTTGCAGGAACTGACAACGGTGGTTATTCACGATGTATTGGATACGACGACCAATCCGCAATTTGCTATCTTGGAGAGTTCGCACCGGATGCTGTATATTCGCCAGCAGTTGATCAAAACGATGCGGCAAATGGCCAAGACGTTACAGGAGCAGAGTGGACGCACCAAGTTGCGGCCGAAGCGTACGGAAGTCCAATTTGGTTTGGGCGATCAGAATGGGCTGGCGGCTCTGTCGTTTGATCTCGGTAAAAAACGTCAGGTGACAGTTCGTGGTCGAATCGACCGATTGGATGCACTAGAACTCAAGGATAAGACGTTCTTGGGTATCGTAGACTACAAGAGTTCCGAGCATAAATTCAGTTACCAGGACGCCTACTATGGTCAAGCCATGCAGATGTTAACGTACCTAGATGCTGTGAAGAAGAATATGCCAGAACTGTTGGCCGGAGAGTCTGGAGACGTGCAGCGCGCGGAGCTGGCTGGGGCGGTCTACTTACACTTGCAGAATCCGATTCTGCGGGCGGCGGATGTGATGGATGACGATCCGCTAATGGCGCTGTTGAAGGCCGAACAATACCAAGGACTGCTGTTAGATGATCCTGATTTACTGACGAATTTGGATTCCTTATTTGCAACGGATGATTACCATGGCAGTTCGTTACTCTTCCGCGGTTTACGGCGGGGTGTCAAGGAAAATTACACATCTTACAGCAAGATGCTGGTCAATCCGAGTGAGCTGGATTTACTCTTACAGCACACGGAGGGCTTAATCAAGCGGGCGGCCACGGAGATTTTTGATGGTCACGTTGATTTGGCACCAACGCGGGAGCAAAATAAGACGGCGTTACAATATTCACCGTACAAGTCGATTATGCAGTTTGATCCCTTACTGACGGAGAATAATTATCGTGATCTACAGCCGCTCAAAAAAGATGATGTTATGACGCGGATCAAGGAACAGCTAGAACAGGAGGACCCCGATGGCAAAATTTGAGTTTACGCCCAGTCAAGACCAAGCAATTCATGAAAATGGGAATAATCTGCTGGTATCAGCCTCAGCTGGTTCCGGTAAGACACGAGTGTTGGTTCAGCGTGTCATTGAAAAACTCAAGGCCGGGACCGGTATCGATGAGGTGCTGATTGTAACCTTTACGAAGGCGGCTGCAGCCGAGATGCGCGAACGGATTCAAACGGCCTTACGTCAAGAGTTAGCGACGAGTCAGGGTGATAGTGACCGCCAATCATTCTATTTACGCCAGCTGAATCAGTTGCCGGTCGCAGATATCAGTACCTTAGATGCCTTTTGCCTGCGGGTTCTACAACACTACTACTACGTGATCGACATGGATCCTGTGTTCCGTTTGTTGGCTGATGAGACGGAGAATGCCTTGCTACGCGATGAGGTTTGGGCCGATGTTCGCGAACAACTCTATGCTGAGGGCGAGACGCTGGCAAAAGATGGGGAACAGAATTTATTTGCCCGGCTGACGGAGAACTTTTCTGGTGACCGTAACGATGATGGTTTGGCCGAACTGGTACAGCGGACCTATACGTTTGCCAACGCGACCGCAGATCCTGCGGCATGGCTGACCGCCTTGCCAGAACCGTACCACTTAGATAGCGATCGGTTGTCTGCAACCAGCTTTTATCGCGAACAGCTACAACCGTTGTTCACGGCACAGTTACAGCAGATTCAGGCGGACTTGACCAGCGCCCAGCAGTTAGCTGAGCAGGCCAATCTAACCAAACAATTTGACCATCTGACAACCGTTATAAGTAGTCTTAAGGCTACTTTGGCACTGGTGGACCATGGGAGTTGGAACGCACTGAGAGCGGCTGTCAGGGACTTTAATTGGGGTCGGATGCCGAGTGTCCGCAAGACTAACGAAGACTATGCGGTGTATAACCATCTCAAGACAACCTACTATGATCCAGCGCGCAAGCAACTCGAGACGCTGAAAAAAGGATATTTGATCCAGCCCGAGGAGCAGGCGATGACCACGATTCGGCGATCTGGTGAATTGGTAGGTGAATTGGCTCGTGCTGTGACAGCCTTTCGGGATGCGTATGCGGCCGAGAAACAACGGCGTCACGTTTTAGATTTTGCTGACGTGGAGCACGCGGCACTTGAAATTTTGACTCGTGATACGGATCAATCACGGCAAGTCGCTGCACAACTACGGCAACAATATGCCGAAATCATGGTGGATGAGTATCAGGATACGAATGGCCTACAGGAAGCAATTCTGACAGCAATCGCGAAACCAGCACCCACCGGTAATTTGTTCATGGTGGGGGATGTCAAACAGTCTATCTACCGGTTCCGGCAGGCAGATCCAACGTTATTTATGGACAAGACCGATCGTTACACTGCCGACCAGCAATCTGGTAAACTAATCGTTTTGGCCGAGAACTTCCGCTCCATGAAAAATGTCGATGATTTTACGAATCTGATCTTCAAGCAGTTGATGGATCGGGAGTTGGGTGAAATTGACTATACGGGAGCCGCACAGTTAAAATTCGGAGCAACGTATTACCCTGAAGATGTGACAAGTACAGCCGAGCTATTGGTGTATTTGACGGATGGGGACGAGAAAACGTCTGGTCCTGCCGACTCGGAAGATCAGGAGCCGATGGATGCTACCTTTCAGGTAGATAATAAGCATCAGGGTGAAGTGCTCCTGACTGGAAAGAAGATTCAAGAGCTGATTGCAGCGAAAACACCGATCTATGACCGTGATGCTCACAAAAATCGGCCCATTAAGTACGGTGATATTACCTTGTTGACGCCGACACGAACCAATAATCTGATTATTACGGATGAGTTGCGACGGTTAGGTATTCCAGTCGTTGTTAATGATGCGCAGAACTATTTTAAAACCACTGAAATTCAGATTATGATGGCTCTTCTTAGAATCATTGATAATCCCTACCAGGATATTCCACTGGCGGCGGTTCTACGTTCACCCATTGTTGGGCTCAATGAAAATGAACTGGCAGCGTTACGGATCAATCAGCGGACGGGGGATTACTATCAGGCTGTTTTGCACTACCAGCAGACCTACGCAGCGGCAAGTGCGAGTGATTTTCAACAGACACTTTATGAAAAGATCAGTCACTTCTTAGAACAGTTAGAGCGTTTCCGCGATGTGGCTCGGCAGAATCAACTGGTGACCTTGATCTGGCAGATTTATCAGGATACCGGCTTCTTGGATTATGTCGGAGGGATGCCGGCTGGTGAACAGCGGCAGGCCAACCTACATGCCTTGTATGAACGAGCGCAGAGCTATGAACACAGTAGTTTTAAGGGCCTGTTCCAGTTTGTTCGATTCGTTGAACGTTTGCAGGAACGGGACGATGACTTGGCGGGGGCGCCTGTTCAGGCTGCCGAGAACGCCGTGTCAGTCATGACCATTCATGGAAGTAAGGGGCTGGAATTTCCAGTCGTCTTCATCATGGATGCATCGCGGCAGTTTAATCGGCAGGATCAACAGGGAAGCTACGTGATGAGTGGCAAGCAGGGAATTGGGATCGACTACTTAGATCCCGTCAGTCGGATCAAGGCACCTAGCTTGCAGAAACTAGTCACAGCTCAAGCCATTTCGCGTGCAAGCTTGGCGGAAGAAATGCGTAAACTTTATGTGGCACTGACCCGTGCGGAATCACAGATTTATATTGTAGGCTCCCATAAGACGAAGGAAGAGGCACTGAGTGTTTGGGAACAAGCCTTCCAGAGTCCCAATCTAGTTTTAAACGCCACGTTACGGGAGAAAAGCACTGCAGCGAATTACTTAGATTGGATTGGGATGTGCTTGATTCGGGATACCAAATTTGAAGATGATTCACAACCGGCTGGTGAATCGCTAGCTGCTCTCGCTGGAGATCCGGCCAATTTCAAGGTAAGCTTTGCAACAGCCAACGATTTGGGCCCAGCCCCAGCAGTTAATACGGCAACGGTTGATTGGTTCAAAGAAACCAGTACTGTGGCTGCTAAGACGGCAGAAACCGTATCCGGGAGTGAGTCGATTCGGCAAGTCATGGATTTTAGTTATCCCCATGAAGCAGCCACGCAAACGACGGCCTACCAGTCTGTCTCAGAGGCAAAGCGATTGTTTGAAGACCCCGATAATGCTACGATTGGCGAATATCAACCCGTAGGTAATGGCCAACGCGGCCGGCGGTTCGTGACGCATGATTTTGCCCGACCAGAATTCTTACAGACTGTTCGAGCACCGTTACCAACCGAAATTGGGACGGCGACCCACCTAGTCTTGCAGCAATTGGATGTGACAACCACGCCGACGGTCGCAACGATTCAGGCTAAGATTGATCAGTTAGTTGCCGATCAAGTCCTGACGTCAGAGGTTGCCGCACAGGTACGGGCAGATCTGATTCTGCAGTTCTTCACCACGCCGGTTGGTCAACAGATCCTTGCCCACCCTGCGGAATTACATCGAGAAGTCCCATTTTCCCTATTGATGCCGGCTAAGAGTCTCTTCCAGGACTTCAAGGAAGCTGACTCACAGGTCTTAGTCCACGGGATTGTGGACGGCTATTTGCAAACGGAGAGCGGCATCATCCTCTTTGATTACAAGACAGATCACGTCAACACGAACGCTGTTGAAAAGAGTACTGCCAAGATTGTCGACCGGTACAGTGGTCAGGTTAATCTGTACGCGGCGGCGCTTCAACAGATGACGGGACAATCCGTTACAGCTCAGTATTTATACTTGCTGACTACGGGAGCCCTGGTTTCCGTGCCTAGCAAACAAGTGAAAGACTAAAAAAATCTTCACCGCAACGACCCAAGGCCATTGTGGTGAAGATTTTTTGGAAGATTAATGATGAATTAAGATCAGTGAGATCAGAACGAAAACCAAGACAACCATGACGGCAATGACCCCAATTAAGCGGCGATTAAAGTGATGGTCCAGGTGATAGACGTAGCCGAGTACCCCGGCCAAGGCCAAGAGACCGACTACAGTTAGAATGATCAATTTGAGTTTAACGTCGAAATCCGTAGTTAACATGGCGCGCTTCCTTTTCTCTAAGTCGTTGGCATCATTATACCAGAGAACGGGTCAATCGCGTTCCAATAGGAGCGCGATACCCATGCCGCCACCGATACACATGGCGGCGAGGCCACGATGCAGATCACTGTGAAGCAATTCGTGCAAGAGGGTCACGACGATCCGGGTTCCGGAGGCGCCGAGTGGATGGCCGAGGGCAATGCTGCCACCATTCACGTTGAGCTTCTCGCTGGGGAGTTTAAGGTCCCGAGCAATTGCGACGGACTGCGAGGCAAAGGCTTCGTTGACCTCATAGCGGTCGATATCGTTAACGCGTAAGTGATGTTGGTCCAGAACGTCTTGGATGGCGTAGACTGGTGCGTACCCCATGATGTCGGGATCGATACCATTTTCGTGGTAGCCCGTCAGTGTTGCCAGGTAAGGGATGTTGGCAGCCTGAGCTGCAGATTTGCGCATCAGCACCATTGCGGCGGCACCATCGTTAAGGCCAGCCGCATTCCCTGCGGTCACAGTGCCATCGGCTCGAAATGCTGGTCGCAAGGCAGCTAGTTTTTCCAACGAGGTGTCGGCGCGGACAGCCTCGTCCTGAGTGATCAGCTCATCGCCGACCGGTACCGGAACGATTTCATCGTTGAATTGGAAATGTTGTTGTGCGGCAACTGCTTTTTGTTGCGAATTTAGTGCGAAGGCGTCTTGGGCCTCGCGACTAACGTTGAATCGTTCCGCAACGTTCTCCGCCGTGATGCCCATAGGCACGTTGGTAAAGGCGTCGGTGAGGCCGTCGCGGGTAAGGCTGTCCGTGAGTGAGACGTCACCAAACTTGTGGCCCCAACGTGATTGATGGTTGAGATAGGGCGCCTGACTCATACTCTCCGTACCACCGACTAAAACGGCATCGGCGTCTCCCATGAGAATTGCCGTTTGACCCAGGCGAATAGCCTTTAGGCTTGATCCGCAGACCTGATTGATGGTCATTGCCGTGCTTGTGACGGGGAGACCAACGTTAAGTTCAATCTGACGGGCCACATTTTGACCTAGGCCAGCCTGCAGGACGGTACCAAAGATGGTTTGCTGAATCATGGCGGGGTCGAGACCGCTACGGGTGACGGCGGCCTGGGCGGCAATGGTACCTAACGTGACGGCTGAAACTGACCGCAGACCGCGGCCAAATTTGCCGATGGGGGTCCGTGCCGCACTAACAATAACAACTTCTTCTGCCATGTAAATGAGCGCTCCTTTTTCCGATAAGTCTTCGAACCTTAAATATAACCGACTTTGGCCAATTTGTCTTGAATTTAGACGGGGAAACAGTGAGATTTGGCCATTTCTTAAATATTTTGGGTCTTGGTGTAATGGACAGCGTGACGATAAGATTCGTTAAATTGTTATTAATAATCAGCGGCAATTATTAATAATTAGTTTCTGTACGGAATAGGTTGGTCGTTCTTTCATAGAAGACAGCCGTTATTTTCCATTCTGCCAGTCATCGCTTATAATAGAGGGTGGAATTCAAGACAGATAGGGGAATTGTAGTTATGGAAGAGACAGATGCAACAGCCGAACTAATGACGCCCACGGAGTTCTTGACCCCGGAGCACTTAACGCGGTTATCCGCAAATCAGCAAAAGTATGCGACCGATATTCTACAGGATATCACGCAAGCCCGTGCAGCCGTTAACTTAGGAACCGGCGCCTGGACCGCACAGCAGGTCAGCGGCACGTTGGCAGCTTTGCCAACGTTGGTCGATCGACCACACGTCTACTATGTCGCGGTTATTCCAGTGCTGATGGCTTACTTTAAGGCTCAAGCTGCTACCAACCTGCCAGAATTACTGGCAGCATTGAAGCAGGCACGGCCAGCCTTAGTGGAAAAACACGCGGAAGTTGCCGAGGAACAACAAGCTTACGAGGGGGTTGTGACGCTAGTTGAAGACTGGTTAGCGGCGATGGGGACGCAACCGGAAGTTCACAATTTAAGTGCTGCGGATCGGCAACGGTTCGTCACTATCGTGCATACCACGGCGGAATTGATGATTACGGGCAAAAAGCTTCAGCCGGTCGACTGGGATGCTGAGGCCGTTTCATCCATTATGTTTGGCCCCTTCACCCACTTGTTGGATGAAAAAGATCGTGTACCAGAACTGTTTAATCTGGTACCTTTCGCTTTAACGACGTTGTTCACCTACTTGGCTGATCAACAGCAGTTGAAGCAGTCCCAAGAATTGTTGGCGTGGGTTGCGAAGAATCATACAGCCCTAGTTACCATGTACAATCCCAAACTCGAAAGCTTCTATGAAGAACTGGCTTCGGCTATGCGGCGAGCAGGTATCGATGCCAATGATCATGATGCTGTGGACGCCTTCACACGAGACTATTTGAATGCACATCCCGTGACTGGACGAGAACTGTTCACCACGGACCGTCAGCTAACCAAGAAGCGTCCGGCTAAACATTTAAAATACAGCCGTAAGCAACGGCGTAACCGTCGTAAAAAGCGGTAGTAACGAAGTAATGAGATTAAAAAACGTCTAGGACAACTTGTCCTAGACGTTTTTTAGTTTCATAAGCAATTAAGCTTCGAGTTCATCGATGACTTCCTGGGCCACAACTGGATCCGTGGCGTAGGGGGTATCGACACCGTTGATTTTTTGATAAGCATCCTGGCCTTTGCCGGCAAGAATCACGAGGTCGTCATTCGTTGCTGTCGCAATGGCGTGGTGGATGGCGTCTTCTCGCTGCGGAATAATCGTTGTCTGAACCTTGGTGTGGTCGATATGACTATCGATTTCCTTGGCAATGGCAATGGGGTCTTCGTGACCCGGGTCATCCGTTGTTAAGAAAGCGACGTTGGCGTAATCGTTCAATGCTTTGGCAAAACCCTCGCGCCGGTCCTCACCCTTATCGCCAGTACTTCCCAAGACCGCCGTAATACGGTGATCTGGGAATTGAGCGTGTAAGAAGTGCAAGAGGGCGTTCATGCTTCCCCAGTCGTGGGCGTAGTCAATGTAGACCGTTCCGTGTTGCTTGGTGGTCAACACTTCCATCCGTCCCGGAATGGTGGTGTTTGCCAATCCCGTTTGCATATCGGTCACGTGAGCACCAGCCAAGGCACTGGCTAGAATTGCTGCCGTAGCGTTACTCTGATTGAAGTCGCCGGGAACCGAAACACTGTAAGTCGTTGCCAAGTCGGCAAGCTGTTCAGTGTCCTGATTGACGGTCAGCCGGAATTTGCTAGCGGTCAACGTGGCTTCCTCACTGGTGAGGGAAACCGTCGCGGTGGGCTGGTCGACGCCATAGGTGAAGATGTGGTCGGGCGCCGTCGAGACCGTTGCTGCTGCCAAAACCTCGTCGAAGTGGTCGGTGTCCGCATCAATGATACAGTTATCCGAGTTCAACATTAGCTGCATTTTGCAGAAAAGATAGTTGGCAAAGTTCGGGTGCTCGTTGACCCCAATGTGGTCGGGGGAAATGTTCAAGAACAATCCCACGTTGAATTTCAATCCGTATACACGGTCTAACAGGTAGGCCTGCGAGGCAACTTCCATGACCAGCACCTTCTGTCCGTTAGTCACGGCCTGGCGCATTTCCCGAAAGATATCGAATGATTCTGCTGTGGTCAGGTGGGCCTTGAATTGATCCTCTGGTTTTGGACCCAAAATGTGATTGATCGTAGAGAACATCGCAACTTGTTTCGGGAAAGTCTGTTCCAGGATATTTCTGGTGAAATACGTAGAAGTCGTCTTGCCCTTGGTCCCGGTATAGCCGATCACGAAGAGGTCATTCTGTGGGAAACCGAAGTATAGCTGGGCAGCTAAGGATAAGGCCTTGCGCACGTCGGTCACGAAAATTCCGGGGGTGGCAATGTCGTAGTCCTTTTCAGCCAAATAGCAACTGGCACCGTTAGCTACGGCTTGGTGAAGGTAGTCCACGGAGAAGTTGAATCCTTTGCAAACAAAGAGACTATTGGCGCTAACTTTGCGCGAGTCATAAGCTAACCCGTCAAAGGCAACGTCGTCGGATAGTGTTGTTCCCCGATACAGATTGTGTTCCTGGAGGAGCGCTATCAGCTGGTTTACTCTCATTCGATTGCCTCTTTTCGAATTAGTCGTTTGGCCGCATGGTTGGGAAGAGCATGACATCGCGAATTGATGCGGAGTCGGTCAGTAACATCGTCATCCGATCGATACCGATTCCCAGACCACCAGTAGGCGGCATACCGTATTCCATGGCTTCGATGTAGTCAGAATCGATCCCATGGGCTTCTTCGTTTCCGGCAGCCCGTTCAGTATCCTGGGCTTCGAAACGTTGACGTTGGTCAATTGGGTCGTTTAATTCCGTAAAGGCGTTTCCAAATTCATCACCGTTAATGTAGAGCTCAAACCGGTCGGTAAACCGAGGGTCCTTAGGGTTCTTCTTAGCCAGTGGTGAGATTTCAACGGGGTGACCGTAGATGAAGGTAGGGTTGATCAAGTTGTCTTGAACCTTTTCTTCGAAGATGGCGTTGATGATGTGACCAACCTTCCAGTATGGTTCGCAGTGAATGCCATTTTCTTCGGCTAACTTCCGGGCGTCTTCATCAGACATTGGTTGCCAGAAGTCGATACCGGTAGCGTCCTTAACGGCGTCAACCATGTGAACGCGCTTGAAATCGGAATCGAGGTCGATATCCTTACCTTGGTAAGTCAATTTCCCAGAACCGTTGACCTTGTTAGCCACGTAACGGAAGATGTTTTCCGTTAAGTCCATAACGTCGGTGTAGTCAGCATAAGCCGTATAAACTTCAACCATGTTGAATTCAGGGTTGTGCCGTAAGTCGGTTCCTTCGTTCCGGAAGTCCTTGCCGAGTTCGTAAACCTTTTCCATCCCACCAACGATCAAACGCTTGAGATAGAGTTCGGTCGCAATCCGCAAGTACAATGGAATATCAAAAGCATTGGAGTGGGTCACGAATGGCCGCGCTTCAGCACCACCGGCTTCAGTTTGAAGGACAGGGGTGTCAACTTCCAGGTAGCCTTCGTTGTCGAGGTATTCCCGGATAGCCTTCTTGATTTGGGTGACCTTGATAAACCGATCAAAGCTATCGTGGTTCGCAATCAGGTCCAAGTACCGTTGACGGTAGATGGTTTCAGGGTTCGTCAGACCGTGATACTTGTCTGGCAATGGCCGTAAAGCCTTGGATAAGAATTCAAAGTCAGTGAAACGTAAGGTTAAGGCGCCGGTATTCGTCTTGATGACGTAACCCTTGGCCCCGATAAAGTCCCCTAAGTCTAACGTCTTGTAGAGGGCGTATTTGTCCTCGCCAAGTTCGTCTTGACGGGCGTAACCTTGGACGACACCAGTTCTGTCGAGCAAATCGATAAACCCGGCCTTGCCGCTGCCACGCTTACCGGTAATCCGACCCGCAACAGCAACATAATGTTTGTCTTCCATCAGCTCTTCTTTGTCATACTTGTCGTATTTTTCAGTGAGCGACTTACTGTCGTCAGTTCTATCGAAGCGGTGACCGAAAGGCGCGATGCCCTGTTCTTGTAAATTGTTCATTTTATCCCGACGAACCTGCATCTGATCATTCAGATCGGTCGGTGCGGCATTATTATTTTTGCTGTTACCCATGTTGTGTCCTCCTATTAAGTATTGATTCAAAAGTTCTGTGAATCCAGACCTCCCTTAAATTTAGTTGATTTTAGGTTAATAAGCAAGCCTAATCGCCCGTTAAATAAGGAAAAAAGTGAAAATTGAAAATGGTATTCGGGAAGCTTCGGGAATGGAAACGCTTTACTAAATTAATCGATATATTTTCTCTAGCTAGGTGGTTTCGATACCCTAGGGAAACGTGATAGACTGATGGTTATTGTAGGGAGGCGTTCGACATGTACAAGGTGATTCGCTCACTATGGCCACTGTTACTGCTGGGATTACTGGTCAACACGGCTTATAGTGTGATGTGGCCGTTAACGACGATTTATCTACATAATAATCTTAATCTGAGCCTGGTTGTCAGCGGGGTGATTCTCGCGGCCTATTCAGGATTCAACGTGTTAGGGGGTTACCTTGGTGGGGTCTTGACGGATCGCTTTGATGCCAAACGAGTGGGGCTTGGTCTGCTGGGTGGGCTAGTTCTTGATGCGGTGATTGGCTTCTTTTGGAATGGCCGATTGGCGTATCCTGTTGTGCTGATCATCTTTGGCCTGCTGACGGGTGGTATGCTGACACTGATTACGGCGGTGGCAGCACACCTTAGTCGGGGGAGTGGCCGCGTCTTCAATGTTCTCTATATTTTCATTAACTTAGGCTTAGTTGTAGGAACAGCAAGTATTGGGATTCTATTTCACCACAGTCTGAAACCAATTTTCTTTCTATTAATTGTGTGTTATTTGTTAGCGACCGGCTTGTGGGCTAAATATGCCGGGCGACTGTCGCAACCCGTCCGGGGGATTCGAAAGACAGCGATTGCCTCACAGGCGCCGGTTAAGCGGGTACAATTAGGCATTATGCAAATCGGACTGGTTCTCGTGAGTTTGACGTTGATGTGGCTAACCTATGCGCAGTGGATGAGTAACGTTTCCGTTTATATTCAGAATCAGGGGTTGGGTATTCGTCTGTACAGCCATTTGTGGGTGTACAATGGCGTGCTCTTGATTGTCGTGCAGTCTTTAATGACTAAAGTCAGTCGGATCAAGGCTTTACCGGCCCAAATCATCATCGGCTTGGGAGCAATTGGAAGCTCGTTTCTTCTATTAAGTAGTGCAACGGGTACGGTCGTCTTATTCGTAGCGATGACCTTGCTAACTTTGGGGGAAGCAATCTACGTGCCAGGGGTGCCTGCATTAATTAACGCGTACACGATTGGTAACGAAGGTAAGTACCAAGGACTAGTCAATGCATTCTCTTCATTAGGAAAAGCAATCGGTCCCGTAATGGGTGGCCTGATTGTCGGTTCATCGCAAGGCTTTTCGCAGTTATTTTTAATCTGTGCCGTGGTCAACGGCTTAATTATGTTAGCCGTGGCCGTGGGGGTCCTGCCAGGACTGAAAAAAGTGGACGAACCATTATGATCTTTAAATCAGGAAACACACGGTCTACGCTTATCAAAAAAATGCCAGTAAGGTTAGTCATTCGGCTTTTGAAAAAGATACAATTATTTTGCGATTTTTGTTGACGATTGTCCCCCTGCTTGGTATAGTTATATCCGTTGCCAATTCACGACGACAAGCTAGACCAATTTAAAACATTGAAATTGCTTGTTGACAGACGAATTGATATCATGGTATGATAACTAAGTTGTCGCGTTTGCGATAGCCAATCAGCGAGAAACGTTGTTAAATCAAACTTCTTGTTGACATCACATCAGCAACATGATATGATTATTAAGTTGATTGATACGTCAATTAACTAAGTAGACCTTTGAAAACTGAACATTGTTTCGACAAACCAAATATGTGTAGGGCGGTTTGATACTAGGTATCAAACCCAAACAATATTTGCGAAGTCAATTCGCTTTTATGAAAATAAAGTAACAACAATCGATGAGCTATTCAAGCATCATCTTTAAGATGAGAGTTTGATCCTGGCTCAGGACGAACGCTGGCGGCATGCCTAATACATGCAAGTCGAACGAGCTTCCGTTGAATGACGTGCTTGCACTGATTTTAACAATGAAGCGAGTGGCGAACTGGTGAGTAACACGTGGGTAACTTGCCCAGAAGCAGGGGATAACACTTGGAAACAGGTGCTAATACCGTATAACAACAGAAACCGCATGGTTTCTGTTTGAAAGGTGGTTTCGGCTATCACTTCTGGATGGACCCGCGGCGTATTAGTTAGTTGGTGAGGTAAAGGCCCACCAAGACAATGATACGTAGCCGACCTGAGAGGGTAATCGGCCACATTGGGACTGAGACACGGCCCAAACTCCTACGGGAGGCAGCAGTAGGGAATCTTCCACAATGGACGAAAGTCTGATGGAGCAATGCCGCGTGAGTGAAGAAGGGTTTCGGCTCGTAAAACTCTGTTGTTAAAGAAGAATACTCTTGAGAGTAACTGTTCAGGAGTTGACGGTATTTAACCAGAAAGCCACGGCTAACTACGTGCCAGCAGCCGCGGTAATACGTAGGTGGCAAGCGTTGTCCGGATTTATTGGGCGTAAAGCGAGCGCAGGCGGTTTCTTAAGTCTGATGTGAAAGCCTTCGGCTTAACCGGAGAAGTGCATCGGAAACTGGGAGACTTGAGTGCAGAAGAGGACAGTGGAACTCCATGTGTAGCGGTGGAATGCGTAGATATATGGAAGAACACCAGTGGCGAAGGCGGCTGTCTAGTCTGTAACTGACGCTGAGGCTCGAAAGCATGGGTAGCAAACAGGATTAGATACCCTGGTAGTCCATGCCGTAAACGATGAGTGCTAGGTGTTGGAGGGTTTCCGCCCTTCAGTGCCGCAGCTAACGCATTAAGCACTCCGCCTGGGGAGTACGACCGCAAGGTTGAAACTCAAAGGAATTGACGGGGGCCCGCACAAGCGGTGGAGCATGTGGTTTAATTCGAAGCTACGCGAAGAACCTTACCAGGTCTTGACATACTATGCAAATCCTAGAGATAGGACGTTCCCTTCGGGGACATGGATACAGGTGGTGCATGGTTGTCGTCAGCTCGTGTCGTGAGATGTTGGGTTAAGTCCCGCAACGAGCGCAACCCTTATTATCAGTTGCCAGCATTAAGTTGGGCACTCTGGTGAGACTGCCGGTGACAAACCGGAGGAAGGTGGGGATGACGTCAAATCATCATGCCCCTTATGACCTGGGCTACACACGTGCTACAATGGACGGTACAACGAGTCGCGAAGTCGTGAGGCTAAGCTAATCTCTTAAAGCCGTTCTCAGTTCGGATTGTAGGCTGCAACTCGCCTACATGAAGTTGGAATCGCTAGTAATCGCGGATCAGCATGCCGCGGTGAATACGTTCCCGGGCCTTGTACACACCGCCCGTCACACCATGAGAGTTTGTAACACCCAAAGCCGGTGAGATAACCTTCGGGAGTCAGCCGTCTAAGGTGGGACAGATGATTAGGGTGAAGTCGTAACAAGGTAGCCGTAGGAGAACCTGCGGCTGGATCACCTCCTTTCTAAGGAATATACGGAGGCTACACATACTTTGTCGAAACAATGGTCAGTTTTGAGGGGTCTACCCTCAAACTTGTTCTTTGAAAACTAGATATTATCAATTATTTTCCTTTAATTATTAAGATAATTAAAACCGAGAAACAACTGCGTATTTTTGAGTTTTTTAATTAGTTTATATCGCTAATACTCAATTAATCAGCGATTACGAAGTAATCGTTAGGTTAAGTTATGAAGGGCGCATGGTGGATGCCTTGGTACTAGGAGCCGATGAAGGACGGGACTAACACCGATATGCTTCGGGGAGCTGTACGTAAGCTTTGATCCGGAGATTTCCGAATGGGGAAACCCAATTACTTTAATCAGTAATTACAACTCAGGGAATACATACTTGAGTTGAGGCAGACGCGGGGAACTGAAACATCTAAGTACCCGCAGGAATAGAAAGAAAAATCGATTCCCTAAGTAGCGGCGAGCGAACGGGGAATAGCCCAAACCAAAGAGCTTGCTCTTTGGGGTTGTAGGACTGAACATTTGAGTTACCAAAGTCAATGATAATCGAAGAGTCTGGGAAGACTCGGCATAGAGGGTGATACCCCCGTAGATGAAATTGTTGACCCTCAGTTCAGTATCCTGAGTACGGCCACACACGTGAAACGTGGTCGGAATCCGGGAGGACCATCTCCCAAGGCTAAATACTCCCTAGTGACCGATAGTGAACCAGTACCGTGAGGGAAAGGTGAAAAGCACCGCGGAAGCGGAGTGAAATAGTTCCTGAAACCATGTGCCTACAATTAGTTAGAGCCCGTTAATGGGTGATAGCGTGCCTTTTGTAGAATGAACCGGCGAGTTACGTTAATTTGCAAGGTTAAGGTGTAAAGACCGGAGCCGTAGCGAAAGCGAGTCTGAAACGGGCGTTTCAGTAAGTTGATGTAGACCCGAAACCAGGTGACCTATCCATGTCCAGGTTGAAGGTGCGGTAAAACGCACTGGAGGACCGAACCCGTGTATGTTGAAAAATGCTGGGATGAGGTGTGGATAGCGGTGAAATTCCAAACGAACTTGGAGATAGCTGGTTCTCTCCGAAATAGCTTTAGGGTTAGCCTCGGAGTTAAGAATCGTGGAGGTAGAGCCACTGTTTGGACTAGGGGCCCGTCATGGGTTACTGAATTCAGATAAACTCCGAATGCCACTGATTTATATCCGGGAGTCAGACGATGAGTGATAAGATCCACCGTCGAAAGGGGAACAGCCCAGACCATCAATTAAGGTCCCTAAATACATGCTGAGTGGAAAAGGATGTGGAGTTGCACAGACAGCTAGGATGTTGGCTCAGAAGCAGCCACCATTTAAAGAGTGCGTAATAGCTCACTAGCCGAGTGATCCCGCGCCGAAAATTTACCGGGGCTAAGCATGTTACCGAAATTATGGATGCGACCAATAGGTCGCGTGATAGGAGAGCGTTCTAAGGGCAACGAAGCTAGACCGCAAGGACTAGTGGAGCGCTTAGAAGTGAGAATGCCGGTATGAGTAGCGAAAGATCAGTGAGAATCTGATCCACCGAATGACTAAGGTTTCCTGGGGAAGGCTCGTCCTCCCAGGGTTAGTCGGGACCTAAGCCGAGGCTGAGAAGCGTAGGCGATGGATAACAGGTTGATATTCCTGTACTAGTTAATCATGTTTGAACGATGGAGGGACGCAGTAGGCTATGGTGTGCACACGATTGGAAATGTGTGTTCAAGCGTCAAGTCTGGTGATGAGTTAAATGCTTATCGCTAAGGACAAGGCGTGACGAGGACCGAATTTTAGTAGGGAAGCGCCAGATGTCACACTGCCGAGAAAAGCTTCTAGTTAGTGATTAATTACCCGTACCGCAAACCGACACAGGTAGTCGAGGAGAGTATCCTAAGGTGAGCGAGTGAACTCTCGTTAAGGAACTCGGCAAAATGACCCCGTAACTTCGGGAGAAGGGGTGCTACACGCAAGTGTAGCCGCAGTGAAAAGGCCCAGGCGACTGTTTATCAAAAACACAGGTTTCTGCAAAATCGCAAGATGACGTATAGGGGCTGACGCCTGCCCGGTGCTGGAAGGTTAAGTGGATGAGTTAGCTTCGGCGAAGCCCAGAAATGAAGCCCCAGTAAACGGCGGCCGTAACTATAACGGTCCTAAGGTAGCGAAATTCCTTGTCGGGTAAGTTCCGACCCGCACGAAAGGCGTAACGATCTGGGCACTGTCTCAACGAGAGACTCGGTGAAATTATATTACCTGTGAAGATGCAGGTTACCCGCGACAGGACGGAAAGACCCCATGGAGCTTTACTGTAGCTTGATATTGGGTGTTGACACAGCTTGTACAGGATAGGTCGGAGCCGTAGAACTCGGAACGCTAGTTTCGAGTGAGGCGCTGGTGGGATACGACCCTCGCTGTGTGAACACTCTAACCCGCACCACTAATCGTGGTGGGAGACAGTGTCAGGTAGGCAGTTTGACTGGGGCGGTCGCCTCCTAAAAAGTAACGGAGGCGCCCAAAGGTTCTCTCAGAATGGTTGGAAATCATTCGTCGAGTGTAAAGGCAGAAGAGAGCTTGACTGCGAGACAGACAGGTCGAGCAGGGACGAAAGTCGGGCTTAGTGATCCGGTGGTACCGTATGGAAGGGCCATCGCTCAACGGATAAAAGCTACCCTGGGGATAACAGGCTTATCTCCCCCAAGAGTCCACATCGACGGGGAGGTTTGGCACCTCGATGTCGGCTCATCGCATCCTGGGGCTGTAGTCGGTCCCAAGGGTTGGGCTGTTCGCCCATTAAAGCGGTACGCGAGCTGGGTTCAGAACGTCGTGAGACAGTTCGGTCCCTATCCGTCGCGGGCGTAGGAAATTTGAGAGGAGCTGTCCTTAGTACGAGAGGACCGGGATGGACATACCGCTGGTGTACCAGTTGTGCCGCCAGGCGCATCGCTGGGTAGCTATGTATGGATGAGATAAACGCTGAAAGCATCTAAGTGTGAAACTCGCCTCGAGATGAGATTTCCCATTCCTATATGGAAGTAAGACCCCTGAAAGATGATCAGGTAGATAGGCTGGAAGTAGCAGCGCCGTGAGGCGTGGAGCGGACCAGTACTAATCGGTCGAGGACTTAACCAAGTTGAAAACGTGGTTGTTTCCGAGGAAATAATTGAATAATATCTAGTTTTGAGGGAAGAAGTTCTCTTATAGTGTGGTGGCGATAGCCTAAAGGATACACCCGTTCCCATGCCGAACACGGAAGTTAAGCTTTAGCACGCCGATAGTAGTTGGGGGATCGCCCCCTGCGAGGATAGGACGTTGCCACGCGAGCAAAAGAACCCTGTGAGGGTTCTTTTTTTATGCAAAAAAATAAAAGAAGGACGGTCGCATGACCATAGCGACAGTGTACCTGGCAACTGAGCGACGTCAAAAGTGAAATGGACGTACTGGTTCAAGTGCGCTTATGGCGTTGTTGCATCTTTCTTTGTGGTGTCACAGGTAGAGAATGCGCGTAAGCAAATCAAGATTATAATGAATGGACGACGTATCTCGACTGAACAGGGTTAAAGCCGATAATGTTCGGAATGGGGGTGCGTAATTCTGGGACCGACCTCCGGCTAAGTTAATGCCATTTGTTTTTAGTGGCCAATAGTGATGGAAGTACGCTGCTGTTGAATTAGTGGTGTATTTTACGCTCCCACTAAACAAGATTAGAAGAATGGTCAATTTAAAAGGGTAACGGCGCTTCCATGTGGGAAGGTCGTTGCCCTTTTTTGCGAGGAACTAAATTAAACTTTACGTTCGAATGACCTTAGTGTTGTTTAACCTTAACGGCTCGAGATTGCCAGTACTTTCTGACCAGTGCGATGACAACCACTAGGCCGCTGAATTGACAGGTCGTCATGAGGCCAAAGCCCATGTTAAAGGCATTGATACTCCCACTAATGAGGCTAAGCATGGCAAACACCGACAAGCCAATCCAATGTACCCGATTTGTCCAAATGTTCGGGTGGTGACGAGCAATGCCTAAATTAATCATCAGACCAACCAACAAGAGGATAAGAAAGTCAATCCAGTAGAGGCCGGGGAAGGTTGAAAACTGGGTGATACGTTCCACCAGGAGAATGCCGAACAGGACCACTAATAGGATGGAACTTGGGTTGGTAACTGTTTTTGTTGCGGGTATTGCTGTTGTGCCCTGTAAGAGGACATCTACTGGAACAGCATATAGAGTGGCTAATTGGGTAATGGTGGCGATGTCCGGTTGGTTCCGTCCGGTCTCCCAGCTGGAAACGGTTTGGCGCGAGACGTGAAGCTGATCTGCCAATGCTGTTTGGGTTAATTGTTGTGTTTGCCGGAACTGTTTCAAACGCGGGCCTAGTTCTGTCGATGCCATGGGGGCACCTCACTTCCTTAATAATTGCTGTTACCTCTAGCATAGAGAATCAGCAGAAAATAGCAAGCTATTCTCGCTAGCATCCGTATCATCCGGCGGTTTGAACGGGTACGCTGAAAGGGAGTAAAGGAGACGATGTCTAGTGCAACGCGTACAAGAAAAAATGGTTCGAGTAGTCGGGTTACGAAAAACTTTCGGTCACCGAACCGTCTTACATGATGTGAACTTTGAATTTTCAGCCGGCAAAATTGTTGGGTTAGTCGGTCCCAATGGTGCGGGGAAGACGACCATTATGAAAGCATTGCTGGGACTGCTGGCGACGGATGCCGGGGACATTCGGATTTTGAGTCAGCCAGTGTCGGTTACTACCCATACAGTTGTGACGCAACAGGTAGGTGCGCTCATTGAACGTCCGGCGATTTATCCTTTTCTGAGTGGCTGGCAACATTTGCAATTGATAACGAACTCTGTGGAACAAATGAAGTGGGTCGTGCAGGCCTTTCAGATGGAAAATTATATCCACCGGCCGGCCAAACGGTATTCGTTAGGCATGAAGCAAAAACTGGGGATCGCCATGGCATTAGTGAACCGACCACGGTTAGTCATATTGGATGAGCCAATGAATGGGTTGGACCCACAGTCGGTTAAGCGATTGCGCCATTTGATCGTTCAATTGGCACGGGAAGGGACTACATTTCTAATTTCCAGTCATATTTTGAGTGAGTTGGAAAAGATCATTGATACAGTGATTCTAATTGATCAGGGACAAGTCTTGTTGCAACGAACGATGGCTCAGTTTCAGGAATCGGCGCGGCAATCTTTGATGATACGAACGATGGAGAATGCGCGGGCTTTACGGGTGCTCTTACAGGCGGACTATCCGGTAGTACAGCGGGGTAGCGACTTAATTGTGAGCAAGCCGGTTGCGCTGACGCCCTTACTGCACACCATTCTCGACGCCCATATCCAGATTTTAAAGGTGAACCAGTACCAGGAGGATTTAGAGACGGTCTTGTTACGCTTATTAGCGGAAAGGAAGGCATAGGGCATGGGACAATTATTACAACAGGAGATTTTTAAATTCAGACATCAGCGATTGGCATGGCTCGCACCAGTCATCTTGGTCCTTTTACAGGCAGGACTGGCAATGACGGCACATGGGGGATCGGTCAGTGATCAGAAATTTTATGTTTCATCGGCGTATGGCGGGTTCCAATGGCTGACAATACTCATTATTGTGATTGGCGCTAGCTGTGTGACAATGGAGTTTGAGTACGGGACCATCAAGCAGTTGGCGATTCAAGTGAATCATCGCTGGACGATTTTTGTGGGGAAGTATGTCTTAGTCCTCGGCTATAGTGTCTTACTCCATGGGGTAGTCATCCTCATGACACTGTTGCTCAAGGGGAGCGGTGGGCGAAACCTCTCGTGGCAGAACATCTATCTCTACCATCAATCTTTATTGGCTAATTTAGTAACAAATGCAGCATTGGATATGTATGGCAGTGTGATGATTGTTGGGCTAGTCTTCTTACTGGCAAGTTGCAGTCATAACAGTGCAGCAGCGATTGCTATTGGTGTTGGTGTTTGTTTCGTTGGTGAGGGTGTGTCCAGTCTATTATTGCAGTCGTTTAAGTCGTTGCTGCCAGTGATGAAATGGAATCCGTTTAATATGTTCTTCCTGCAGGAGGAGTATGGCAATCCCAGCTACCAGCAGAATGTGACCCATTTGACGATTCAACAGTTGGGTGTCGGAAATCTTGTATGGGCGTTGTTCTTTGTCGGGGTAGGTGCAGTGATCTTTTCAAGGCGGCGAATTTAGGTTGAGGAGGGTGCCGGAAACATGTTTTGCAGGCTAGTTATGACGACAGGCGTTACGGCGACATTCTACTGGTAGCTTCGGGCCCATAACAGGGAGGAGTGCGAGATGGTTCTGGGGCCGCTGCAAGCGAATAGTGGGGGAGATCGACATTAATTTAGAATTTTTGTTGACAGGCAGATGATGTGCATGGTATATTATCTAAGTTGTCTTTTACGACAGCAACTCGTTAATTTAAAAAGTTAAATTGCTTGTTGACAAGTAGTCTGACAAAATGGTATATTAATTGAGCTGCTTCATTAAGAAGCAACAAACGACAAGAATTATTATTTAAAACTTCTTGTTGACATTCATATCAGCTAAATGGTATGATGATTAAGTTGTCTGCGAGAGCGGATAACAAGTAGACCTTTGAAAACTGAACATTGTTTCGACAAACCAAATATGTGTAGGGCGGTTTGATACTAGGTATCAAACCCAAACAATATTTGCGAAGTCAATTCGCTTTTATGAAAATAAAGTAACAACAATCGATGAGCTATTCAAGCATCATCTTTAAGATGAGAGTTTGATCCTGGCTCAGGACGAACGCTGGCGGCATGCCTAATACATGCAAGTCGAACGAGCTTCCGTTGAATGACGTGCTTGCACTGATTTTAACAATGAAGCGAGTGGCGAACTGGTGAGTAACACGTGGGTAACTTGCCCAGAAGCAGGGGATAACACTTGGAAACAGGTGCTAATACCGTATAACAACAGAAACCGCATGGTTTCTGTTTGAAAGGTGGTTTCGGCTATCACTTCTGGATGGACCCGCGGCGTATTAGTTAGTTGGTGAGGTAAAGGCCCACCAAGACAATGATACGTAGCCGACCTGAGAGGGTAATCGGCCACATTGGGACTGAGACACGGCCCAAACTCCTACGGGAGGCAGCAGTAGGGAATCTTCCACAATGGACGAAAGTCTGATGGAGCAATGCCGCGTGAGTGAAGAAGGGTTTCGGCTCGTAAAACTCTGTTGTTAAAGAAGAACACTCTTGAGAGTAACTGTTCAGGAGTTGACGGTATTTAACCAGAAAGCCACGGCTAACTACGTGCCAGCAGCCGCGGTAATACGTAGGTGGCAAGCGTTGTCCGGATTTATTGGGCGTAAAGCGAGCGCAGGCGGTTTCTTAAGTCTGATGTGAAAGCCTTCGGCTTAACCGGAGAAGTGCATCGGAAACTGGGAGACTTGAGTGCAGAAGAGGACAGTGGAACTCCATGTGTAGCGGTGGAATGCGTAGATATATGGAAGAACACCAGTGGCGAAGGCGGCTGTCTAGTCTGTAACTGACGCTGAGGCTCGAAAGCATGGGTAGCAAACAGGATTAGATACCCTGGTAGTCCATGCCGTAAACGATGAGTGCTAGGTGTTGGAGGGTTTCCGCCCTTCAGTGCCGCAGCTAACGCATTAAGCACTCCGCCTGGGGAGTACGACCGCAAGGTTGAAACTCAAAGGAATTGACGGGGGCCCGCACAAGCGGTGGAGCATGTGGTTTAATTCGAAGCTACGCGAAGAACCTTACCAGGTCTTGACATACTATGCAAATCCTAGAGATAGGACGTTCCCTTCGGGGACATGGATACAGGTGGTGCATGGTTGTCGTCAGCTCGTGTCGTGAGATGTTGGGTTAAGTCCCGCAACGAGCGCAACCCTTATTATCAGTTGCCAGCATTAAGTTGGGCACTCTGGTGAGACTGCCGGTGACAAACCGGAGGAAGGTGGGGATGACGTCAAATCATCATGCCCCTTATGACCTGGGCTACACACGTGCTACAATGGACGGTACAACGAGTCGCGAAGTCGTGAGGCTAAGCTAATCTCTTAAAGCCGTTCTCAGTTCGGATTGTAGGCTGCAACTCGCCTACATGAAGTTGGAATCGCTAGTAATCGCGGATCAGCATGCCGCGGTGAATACGTTCCCGGGCCTTGTACACACCGCCCGTCACACCATGAGAGTTTGTAACACCCAAAGCCGGTGAGATAACCTTCGGGAGTCAGCCGTCTAAGGTGGGACAGATGATTAGGGTGAAGTCGTAACAAGGTAGCCGTAGGAGAACCTGCGGCTGGATCACCTCCTTTCTAAGGAATATACGGAGGCTACACATACTTTGTCGAAACAATGGTCAGTTTTGAGGGGTCTACCCTCAAACTTGTTCTTTGAAAACTAGATATTATCAATTATTTTCCTTTAATTATTAAGATAATTAAAACCGAGAAACAACTGCGTATTTTTGAGTTTTTTAATTAGTTTATATCGCTAATACTCAATTAATCAGCGATTACGAAGTAATCGTTAGGTTAAGTTATGAAGGGCGCATGGTGGATGCCTTGGTACTAGGAGCCGATGAAGGACGGGACTAACACCGATATGCTTCGGGGAGCTGTACGTAAGCTTTGATCCGGAGATTTCCGAATGGGGAAACCCAATTACTTTAATCAGTAATTACAACTCAGGGAATACATACTTGAGTTGAGGCAGACGCGGGGAACTGAAACATCTAAGTACCCGCAGGAATAGAAAGAAAAATCGATTCCCTAAGTAGCGGCGAGCGAACGGGGAATAGCCCAAACCAAAGAGCTTGCTCTTTGGGGTTGTAGGACTGAACATTTGAGTTACCAAAGTCAATGATAATCGAAGAGTCTGGGAAGACTCGGCATAGAGGGTGATACCCCCGTAGATGAAATTGTTGACCCTCAGTTCAGTATCCTGAGTACGGCCACACACGTGAAACGTGGTCGGAATCCGGGAGGACCATCTCCCAAGGCTAAATACTCCCTAGTGACCGATAGTGAACCAGTACCGTGAGGGAAAGGTGAAAAGCACCGCGGAAGCGGAGTGAAATAGTTCCTGAAACCATGTGCCTACAATTAGTTAGAGCCCGTTAATGGGTGATAGCGTGCCTTTTGTAGAATGAACCGGCGAGTTACGTTAATTTGCAAGGTTAAGGTGTAAAGACCGGAGCCGTAGCGAAAGCGAGTCTGAAACGGGCGTTTCAGTAAGTTGATGTAGACCCGAAACCAGGTGACCTATCCATGTCCAGGTTGAAGGTGCGGTAAAACGCACTGGAGGACCGAACCCGTGTATGTTGAAAAATGCTGGGATGAGGTGTGGATAGCGGTGAAATTCCAAACGAACTTGGAGATAGCTGGTTCTCTCCGAAATAGCTTTAGGGTTAGCCTCGGAGTTAAGAATCGTGGAGGTAGAGCCACTGTTTGGACTAGGGGCCCGTCATGGGTTACTGAATTCAGATAAACTCCGAATGCCACTGATTTATATCCGGGAGTCAGACGATGAGTGATAAGATCCACCGTCGAAAGGGGAACAGCCCAGACCATCAATTAAGGTCCCTAAATACATGCTGAGTGGAAAAGGATGTGGAGTTGCACAGACAGCTAGGATGTTGGCTCAGAAGCAGCCACCATTTAAAGAGTGCGTAATAGCTCACTAGCCGAGTGATCCCGCGCCGAAAATTTACCGGGGCTAAGCATGTTACCGAAATTATGGATGCGACCAATAGGTCGCGTGATAGGAGAGCGTTCTAAGGGCAACGAAGCTAGACCGCAAGGACTAGTGGAGCGCTTAGAAGTGAGAATGCCGGTATGAGTAGCGAAAGATCAGTGAGAATCTGATCCACCGAATGACTAAGGTTTCCTGGGGAAGGCTCGTCCTCCCAGGGTTAGTCGGGACCTAAGCCGAGGCTGAGAAGCGTAGGCGATGGATAACAGGTTGATATTCCTGTACTAGTTAATCATGTTTGAACGATGGAGGGACGCAGTAGGCTATGGTGTGCACACGATTGGAAATGTGTGTTCAAGCGTCAAGTCTGGTGATGAGTTAAATGCTTATCGCTAAGGACAAGGCGTGACGAGGACCGAATTTTAGTAGGGAAGCGCCAGATGTCACACTGCCGAGAAAAGCTTCTAGTTAGTGATTAATTACCCGTACCGCAAACCGACACAGGTAGTCGAGGAGAGTATCCTAAGGTGAGCGAGTGAACTCTCGTTAAGGAACTCGGCAAAATGACCCCGTAACTTCGGGAGAAGGGGTGCTACACGCAAGTGTAGCCGCAGTGAAAAGGCCCAGGCGACTGTTTATCAAAAACACAGGTTTCTGCAAAATCGCAAGATGACGTATAGGGGCTGACGCCTGCCCGGTGCTGGAAGGTTAAGTGGATGAGTTAGCTTCGGCGAAGCCCAGAAATGAAGCCCCAGTAAACGGCGGCCGTAACTATAACGGTCCTAAGGTAGCGAAATTCCTTGTCGGGTAAGTTCCGACCCGCACGAAAGGCGTAACGATCTGGGCACTGTCTCAACGAGAGACTCGGTGAAATTATATTACCTGTGAAGATGCAGGTTACCCGCGACAGGACGGAAAGACCCCATGGAGCTTTACTGTAGCTTGATATTGGGTGTTGACACAGCTTGTACAGGATAGGTCGGAGCCGTAGAACTCGGAACGCTAGTTTCGAGTGAGGCGCTGGTGGGATACGACCCTCGCTGTGTGAACACTCTAACCCGCACCACTAATCGTGGTGGGAGACAGTGTCAGGTAGGCAGTTTGACTGGGGCGGTCGCCTCCTAAAAAGTAACGGAGGCGCCCAAAGGTTCTCTCAGAATGGTTGGAAATCATTCGTCGAGTGTAAAGGCAGAAGAGAGCTTGACTGCGAGACAGACAGGTCGAGCAGGGACGAAAGTCGGGCTTAGTGATCCGGTGGTACCGTATGGAAGGGCCATCGCTCAACGGATAAAAGCTACCCTGGGGATAACAGGCTTATCTCCCCCAAGAGTCCACATCGACGGGGAGGTTTGGCACCTCGATGTCGGCTCATCGCATCCTGGGGCTGTAGTCGGTCCCAAGGGTTGGGCTGTTCGCCCATTAAAGCGGTACGCGAGCTGGGTTCAGAACGTCGTGAGACAGTTCGGTCCCTATCCGTCGCGGGCGTAGGAAATTTGAGAGGAGCTGTCCTTAGTACGAGAGGACCGGGATGGACATACCGCTGGTGTACCAGTTGTGCCGCCAGGCGCATCGCTGGGTAGCTATGTATGGATGAGATAAACGCTGAAAGCATCTAAGTGTGAAACTCGCCTCGAGATGAGATTTCCCATTCCTATATGGAAGTAAGACCCCTGAAAGATGATCAGGTAGATAGGCTGGAAGTAGCAGCGCCGTGAGGCGTGGAGCGGACCAGTACTAATCGGTCGAGGACTTAACCAAGTTGAAAACGTGGTTGTTTCCGAATGGAAGATAATTGAATAATATCTAGTTTTGAGGGAAGAAGTTCTCTTATAGTGTGGTGGCGATAGCCTAAAGGATACACCCGTTCCCATGCCGAACACGGAAGTTAAGCTTTAGCACGCCGATAGTAGTTGGGGGATCGCCCCCTGCGAGGATAGGACGTTGCCACGCGAGAAAAAGAACCCTGTGAGGGTTCT